>NZ_JAQZCH010000012.1 GCF_028737325.1 Microbacterium thalli
GATCATGTTCTTGACGTAGTCGGCGTGGCCGGGGCAGTCCACGTGGGCGTAGTGGCGGTTCTCGGTCTCGTACTCGACGGTGGCGGTGTTGATGGTGATGCCGCGGGCGCGTTCCTCCGGGGCGGCGTCGATCTCGTCGTACTTCTTCGGGGCGCTGTTGCCGAGGGCGGCAAGGGCCATGGTGAGGGCGGCGGTCAGGGTGGTCTTGCCGTGGTCCACGTGGCCGATGGTGCCGATGTTCACGTGGGGCTTCTTGCGCTCGAATTTGCCGCGGGCGGCGCGGACGGTGAAGGTGCGACGCGGGGTGGTGGTGGAAGAAGGGGTGCGGCGGAGGACGGTGGTGGGGTGGAGGAAGGAGGAGGAGAGAGGGGTTAGTTTGTGGGTGTTGGTGGTGGAGGAGCGGAAGGGTGTGGAATTAAGGGAAGAGGATGATGATGCATGGGGGAATAGTATGAGTTTGGAGGAAGCTGTTGCTGAAGAAAC
>NZ_JAQZCH010000007.1 GCF_028737325.1 Microbacterium thalli
CCCAGGGAACTGAAACATCTAAGTACCTGGAGGAAAGGACATCAACAGAGACTCCGTTAGTAGTGGCGAGCGAACGCGGACCAGGCCAGTGATACATCAAAGACAATCGGAACCAGTCAGGAAAGCTGGGCCTCAGAGGGTGATAGCCCCGTACGAGTAATGCGATGATGTATCCACGAGTAAGGCGGGACACGTGCAATCCTGTCTGAACGCGGGGGGACCACCCTCCAAGCCTAAGTACTCCTCAGCGACCGATAGTGAACCAGTACCGTGAGGGAAAGGTGAAAAGCACCCCGACGAGGGGAGTGAAATAGACCTGAAACCGGACACCTACAAACAGATGGAGCCCAAGATTCGTTCTGGGTGACATCGTACCTTTTGTATTATGGGCCAGCGACTTAATTTAACGAGCAAGCTTAAGCCGATAGGCGAAGGCGTAGCGAAAGCGAGTCTGAATAGGGCGTCAAGTTCGTTGTATTAGACCCGAAACCTAGTGATCTAGCCATGAGCAGGTTGAAGGTGAGGTAACACTCACTGGAGGACCGAACGGGTGCCTGTTGAAAAAGGCTCCGATGACTTGTGGTTAGGGGTGAAAGGCCAATCAAACTGGGAAATAGCTGGTTCTCCGCGAAAGATATTTAGGTATCGCCTCGGATGAATACCTCAGGGGGTAGAGCACTGGATGGGCTAGGGGGACTTACCGTCTTACCAAACCCAACCAAACTCCGAATACCTGAGAGTACTATCCGGGAGTCACACGGCGGGTGCTAACGTCCGTCGTGGAGAGGGAAACAACCCGGACCTACAGCTAAGGCCCCTAATTCGTGGCTAAGTGGGAAAGGATGTGGAAATCCCAAAACAACCAGGAGGTTGGCTTAGAAGCAGCCATCCTTTAAAGAAAGCGTAACAGCTCACTGGTCTAAATAAGGGTTTCTGCGCCGAAGATGTAACGGGGCTCAAGCCACGAGCCGAAGCTTAGGGTGTGATCCGCAAGGGTCACGCGGTAGCGGAGCGTTCTGTAAGCCTGCGAAGGGCGACTCGTGAGAGCGCCTGGAGGTATCAGAAGTGCGAATGCTGGCATGAGTAACGACAAACACTGTGAAAGACAGTGTCGCCGAAAGTCCAAGGGTTCCTGCGTAAAGTTAATCTTCGCAGGGTTAGCCGGTCCCTAAGGCGAGGCCGAAAGGCGTAGTCGATGGGAATGCAGTGAATATTCTGCAGCCAGTGGATGGTGACGAATCCCGTGTGTTGTCCGACCTTAATGGATTGGTTGGGCTTCGAAGGGGTTCCAGGAAATAGCCTCCACATTAGACCGTACCCGAAACCGACACAGGTGGACTGGTAGAGTATACCAAGGCGCTTGAGAGAACTATGTTGAAGGAACTCGGCAATTTACCTCCGTAACTTCGGGATAAGGAGGCCCATTGCTCGCGCAAGCGGGCAGTGGGGGCACAGACCAGGGGGTGGCAACTGTTTAACAAAAACACAGGGCTCTGCGAAATCGCAAGATGACGTATAGGGTCTGACGCCTGCCCGGTGCCGGAAGGTTAAGAGGAGAGGTGCAAGCCTTGAATCGAAGCCCCGGTAAACGGCGGCCGTAACTATAACGGTCCTAAGGTAGCGAAATTCCTTGTCGGGTAAGTTCCGACCTGCACGAATGGCGTAACGATGGCGGCGCTGTCTCCACCCGAGACTCAGTGAAATTGAAATCGCTGTGAAGATGCAGTGTATCCGCGGCTAGACGGAAAGACCCCGTGAACCTTTACTATAGCTTTGCACTGGACTTTGAATTTGCTTGTGTAGGATAGGTGGGAGGCTTTGAAGCGTGGACGCCAGTCTGCGTGGAGCCATCCTTGAAATACCACCCTGGCAACTTTGAGGTTCTAACTCAGGTCCGTTATCCGGATCGAGGACAGTGTATGGTGGGTAGTTTGACTGGGGCGGTCTCCTCCTAAAGAGTAACGGAGGAGTACGAAGGTGCGCTCAGACCGGTCGGAAATCGGTCGTAGAGTATAAAGGCAAAAGCGCGCTTGACTGCGAGACAGACACGTCGAGCAGGTACGAAAGTAGGTCTTAGTGATCCGGTGGTTCTGTATGGAAGGGCCATCGCTCAACGGATAAAAGGTACTCCGGGGATAACAGGCTGATACCGCCCAAGAGTTCATATCGACGGCGGTGTTTGGCACCTCGATGTCGGCTCATCACATCCTGGGGCTGAAGCCGGTCCCAAGGGTATGGCTGTTCGCCATTTAAAGTGGTACGCGAGCTGGGTTTAGAACGTCGTGAGACAGTTCGGTCCCTATCTGCCGTGGACGTTTGAGATTTGAGAGGGGCTGCTCCTAGTACGAGAGGACCGGAGTGGACGAACCTCTGGTGTTCCGGTTGTCACGCCAGTGGCATTGCCGGGTAGCTATGTTCGGAATAGATAACCGCTGAAAGCATCTAAGCGGGAAACTAGCCTCAAGATGAGATCTCACTGGAACCTTGAGTTCCCTGAAGGGCCGTCGAAGACTACGACGTTGATAGGTTGGGTGTGTAAGCGCTGTGAGGCGTTGAGCTAACCAATACTAATTGCCCGTGAG
>NZ_JAQZCH010000013.1 GCF_028737325.1 Microbacterium thalli
CCTCCCCGCTGAAAGTACTTTACAACCCGAAGGCCTTCTTCATACACGCGGCATGGCTGCATCAGGCTTGCGCCCATTGTGCAATATTCCCCACTGCTGCCTCCCGTAGGAGTCTGGACCGTGTCTCAGTTCCAGTGTGGCTGGTCATCCTCTCAGACCAGCTAGGGATCGTCGCCTAGGTGAGCCGTTACCCCACCTACTAGCTAATCCCATCTGGGCACATCCGATGGCAAGAGGCCCGAAGGTCCCCCTCTTTGGTCTTGCGACGTTATGCGGTATTAGCTACCGTTTCCAGTAGTTATCCCCCTCCATCAGGCAGTTTCCCAGACATTACTCACCCGTCCGCCACTCGTCAGCGAAACAGCAAGCTGTTTCCTGTTACCGTTCGACTTGCATGTGTTAGGCCTGCCGCCAGCGTTCAATCTGAG
>NZ_JAQZCH010000014.1 GCF_028737325.1 Microbacterium thalli
CTTACTCCTACGGGAGGCAGCAGTGGGGAATATTGGACAATGGACCAAGAGTCTGATCCAGCAATTCTGTGTGCACGATGAAGTTTTTCGGAATGTAAAGTGCTTTCAGTTGGGAAGAAAAAAATGACGGTACCAACAGAAGAAGTGACGGCTAAATACGTGCCAGCAGCCGCGGTAATACGTATGTCACGAGCGTTATCCGGATTTATTGGGCGTAAAGCGCGTCTAGGTGGTTATGTAAGTCTGATGTGAAAATGCAGGGCTCAACTCTGTATTGCGTTGGAAACTGTATAACTAGAGTACTGGAGAGGTAAGCGGAACTACAAGTGTAGAGGTGAAATTCGTAGATATTTGTAGGAATGCCGATGGGGAAGCCAGCTTACTGGACAGATACTGACGCTGAAGCGCGAAAGCGTGGG
>NZ_JAQZCH010000001.1:0-354631 GCF_028737325.1 Microbacterium thalli
AGATCGCACACGATCATGTTCTCCGGAGCCAGATCGTCATACGACACCCCCGACGGCTTGATCACGAACAGATCAGCACGGGGATCCCCACCGAGCCGAACCCGCCCCGACACGTTCCCCCCGGTCCACACGACCAGCCCGTACCGCACCAACTCCGCGTGCAACGACGCCACCTCGGCCCGAACCCGCGCCACCGACTCGTTCTCCATGGATGCTCCTTCGCTCCGGGATGATGTTACCGGTAACACCTCACCGCACCGAGGACTGACCGCTCTGGAAGACTGGCGGGATGGATGACAGCGTCTTCCTGGGCGCGATCGCGATCGGCCTGGGCGCCCTCGTGGCCGTCGTGCTCTTCGTCCCCTTCGTCGCGATCCAGTACCGCCGCACCGGATCGCTCACCGCGGCGCAGTTCGTGCTGTGGGGCGCAGCCCTCGTCTACTTCTTCGCGATCTGGACCTACACGCTGCTGCCACTGCCCGACCCGACGACTCTGCGCTGCGCCGGGGTCAACCTCGACCCGCTCGCCTTCGTCGACGACCTGCGCGCCGCCGCAGGCCGCGCCGACGGCAGCGCCCGCGCCTTCGCGACCGACGTCGTCGTGCTGCAGCTGGCGCTGAACGTGCTGCTGTTCCTGCCGCTGGGCTTCTTCCTCCGCGTGCTCGCGCGCCGCGGCATCCTCACCGCCCTCCTCGTCGGCTTCGGCATCTCGCTGCTGATCGAGCTGACGCAGCTGACGGGCGTCTGGGGCATCTACCCGTGCGCATACCGCGTCTTCGACGTCGACGATCTGCTCACCAACACCGGCGGCGCCGTCCTCGGCTCGCTCCTCGCCCTCGTCGTGCCCCGTCGCCCCGCCGTGACGACCCCCGACCGACCGCGGCCCGTGACGCGGGGGCGCCGCATCCTCGGCATGGTCTGCGACGTGCTCGCGTACACGCTCGTCGGCATCTTCATGTCGGTCGCGGTGCAGTCGGCCCTGGTGTTCAGCGGCAACCGCGACCTCGCGCTCAGCACCGACATCGCCGGGCAGGCCGGCTCGTTCGCCGCCCTCGGCGTCGTCGCGGCGACCGTCCTCATTACGGGGCGCACGATCGGCGACCTGGCCGTACGGCTGCGCTACGCCGGCGGCCCGCTGCCGACCGTCCTCACCCGCCTCACCCGCTTCGTCGGCGGCATCGGCGGCTACGCCCTGCTCGACCAGCTTCCCGACGGCTGGGGCGTGCTCGGCGGGGCCTTCGTCCTGACCGCCGGCATCCTCACCGTGACGACCCGCGACGGCCGCGGCCTGCCCGGCATCCTCGGCCGCCAGGCACCGCGCGACAGTCGCGAGGATCCTCCGACGGGACCACCCGATATCACCCGTTCGGGGGACGCGCGCCGGCCCTGAACGCCCGTAGCGTCGCAGGCATGGACGTCTCAGCCCTCGCCCACACCGCCACCGGCGCCCTCGTCGGCATCGCCCTCGGATTCATCGTCGGCCTGCTCACCCTCAACCCGATGCTCGGCGTGATCGTCGGCGGCATCGCGATGGTGGTGTTCGCGATCGCCGCACCGATGCTGCTGCCGCGGGTCAGCGCGCGCCGCTGACTTGACCCTCACGCGACGTGAGGGCACACGGTGGTCGTATGACCCACATGTACGACGCTTTCGAGATCAGCCCCGTCCCGGCACCGACGCCGATGCCGTCGCCCCCGAGCTCTACCGCGGCATCTACGGGATGCCGGCCTTCACCGCCCACTACGACGGCATCCGTCCCGGTCTTACGTCGTGGTTGCGGCGGAGCATCGACGCGAGCGCGCGGGCGCACGGCATCGACCCCGACACCGCGGCGTGGGAGTGAGCCCCGGCCTCAGCGCCGCCCGCCGGTGAACGCGCGCCACATGACCGCGGCGTGCGACTCCTTCGCGTGCTCGACGCCGACTTCGTCACCCTCTCGCGCGCTGAACCATTCCTGCACCCGGTAGCGCGCGGCACGCCAGACCAGCGCGATGCCGCCGTACGCGGGATCGGGCACGCGAGCCTCGGCCTCGGACATCTGCCCGCGCCGCGGCAGCGCGTCGGCGACGAAGGCGTTCGTCAGCTCGGCGACGCCGACCGCGCTGCCGTTGATGACCGAGTGCGCCGCGCCGTGGATCTCCCACCGCCATGCGTCACGCGCGGCCCCCACGAGCGCGGAGTGGAACGAGCGCGGCGACGAGAAGTCCCGTGCACCGCGGATGAGCAGCACCCGGGCCTCGGCCTGCGACAGCCGCGCGGCCAGCGGGTAGCGCATCATGTGCGGCAGGACGCGGATGAAGTACGCGAACCCGCACAGCAGGTACGCGCTCACCGCCAGCAGCACGAGACGGAACGGCTCGAAGAACGACGACTGCGCGAAGCGGATCGCCTGCCGCACGAGCGACCGCTCCCGGTCGTTGACGACCGGGCCGATCAGCACGGCGTGACGGATGCCGCGGCGCCGCGCCAGCACCTCGGTCACGATCTGCGTGCCGAACGAGTGCCCGAGCAGCACCGGATCATCGAGCTCGAAGCGCTCGAGCACCGCCTCGACCTGATCGGCGAAGAACGCCACCGACGGATCGGTGCGCGGCGCCCGCTGCCCCGCGAACCCCGGAAGGTCGAGGGCGTACACGCGACCGCGCTGGGCGAGCAGCGGTGCGAGCAGATCGAAGTACGTCGCCGCGACGCCGATCCCGGCGATCAGCACGAACGCACGGCCGGACTCGCGCGACCGCTCGGTCGTCACGCGGGTGACGCGCGTGCGCACCCCGTCGAACTCGACGGTCTCGACGTCGATCTCCGCCGGCTCGCCGTCGCCCTCCGTCATCATCCGTCTACCGTCTCACACGGTCCGTTTCCCGCCGCCCCCGCGCGGCCGTGGGGCAGACTGAGCCGATGAGCGTCACCTTCGGAATCGTCGGCAGCGGCTGGCGCAGCGAGTTCTTCCTCCGCATCGCCGCCGCGATGCCCGACCGCTTCACCGTCACCGGCCTCGTCACCCGCAGCGCCGACACGGCGGCCGACATCGAGGGATCCTGGGGCGTCCGCGCTCACGCCGACCTCGACGGCCTGCTCGCAGCGGGCCCGCCCGACTTCGTCGTCGTCTCGGTGCCCCGCGACGTCGCGCCCGGCATCGTCGTCGACCTCGTCGACCGCGGCGTGCCGGTGCTCACCGAGACCCCGCCGGCGGGCTCGCTCGACGACCTCGTCGCGCTGTGGGAGCGCGTGCAGCGCCCCGGCGCCCCGACGGTGCAGGTCGCCGAGCAGTACCACCTGTCGCCCCTGCTGTCCGCGCAGCTCGCGGTGGCGCACTCCGGCCGCCTCGGCCGCGCGACGCAGGCCCTCGTCGCGCAGTGCCACGACTACCACGGCGTCAGCGTCATCCGCCGCGCGCTCGGCATCGGCGCCGACGACGCCGAGGTGACGGCATCCGTCTTCCGCTCGCCCCTCGTGGCCGGCCCCGGGCGGGGCGGCGACCCCACCGAGGAGCGCACCGTGACGGCGACCCAGACCACCGCGCGCTTCACGTTCGGCGACCGGCTCGGCGTGTACGACTTCGCCGGAGAGCAGTACTTCTCGTGGATCCGCGGCAACCGGCTGCTGATCCGCGGCGAGCGCGGCGAGATCGAGAACACCGAGGTGCGCTGGCTGCGACGGTTCGACGAGCCCGCGTTCGCGTCGCTCCGGCGGGTCATGACCGGCGAGGGCGGCAACCTCGAGGGCATGTTCCTGCGCGGCATCGCGCTCGGCGACGAGTGGGTGTTCGGCAACCCGTTCCGCCCCGCCCGCATCAACGACGACGAGATCGCGATCGCGCGGATGCTCGACGGGATGCCGCGCGCGATCGCCGGCGACGCCCCGGTGTACTCCCTCGCCGAGGCGAGCCAGGACCACTACCTCGCTCTGCTCATGCAGCGCGCCGCCGAGACGGGTAACACCCTGCGATCCACCCGTCAACCCTGGGCCGACGTGATCGACGGCGAATTGCACGCCCGCGGGGTCAGCGGGTAATTTTTCGGCATGCCGAAAAATCCGCGACGCCTCACCGCCCTGGTCTCCCTCGGCGCCGCGGTCGCGCTGCTGGCGGGCTGCGGCACTGCGGCGGACGGCGGCAGCGACCCGGACGGCGGGCGCCCCGTCGTGCTGACGACGTTCACGGTGCTGGCCGACATCGCGCAGAACGTCGCCGGCGATCACCTCGAGGTCCGCTCGATCACCAAGGCCGGGGCAGAGATCCACGGCTACGAACCGACGCCCCGCGACATCGCGGCCGCGTCCGATGCCGACCTGGTCCTCGACAACGGCCTGGGTCTCGAGGCGTGGTTCTCGCGGTTCGTCGACACCGCCGACGCCCCGCACGCCGTCGTGTCGGAGGGCATCGACACGATCGACATCACCGGCGACGCCTACGCCGGCAAACCCAACCCGCACGCCTGGATGAGCCCCCACAACGTGCAGATCTACGTCGCGAACATCGTCGCCGCCTTCAGCGAGCTCGACCCCGGCAACGCCGACGCGTACGCCGCGAACGGCGAGGCCTACGCCGCAGAGCTGCAGGCGATCCACGACGAGCTGGTCGCCGAGCTCGCGACCGTGCCCGAGAACCAGCGGGCGCTCGTCACCTGCGAGGGCGCCTTCTCGTACCTCGCGCGCGACGCCGGGCTGACCGAGGCGTACATCTGGCCGGTCAACGCCGAGCAGCAGGCCACGCCGCAGCAAATCCGCAGAACGATCGAGTTCGTCGACGCCAACGACGTGCCGGCGGTGTTCTGCGAGTCGACGGTGTCGGACCGGCCGATGCAGCAGGTCGTCGAGGCGACGGATGCCGCGTTCGGCGGCGTCCTGTACGTCGACTCGCTCTCGGGCCCCGACGGCCCCGTGCCGACCTACCTCGACCTGCTGCGCCACGACATCGACACGATCACCTCGGCCCTGACGGGCGCCGCCTCGTGAACGCCTCGCCCGCCGCTGCTCCGGCCACGGCTCCAGCCGGCATCCTCGTGTCCGGGGTGTTGGTGCGCTACCGCGACATCGTCGCGCTCGACGACGTGCACCTCGCCGTCGCGCCGGGGCGGGTCACCGCGCTCATCGGCATGAACGGCTCGGGCAAGTCGACCCTGTTCAAATCCATCACCGGCATGGTGCGCCCCACCTCCGGCTCGGTCACGATCGGCGGTCAGTCGCCGGCGATCGCGCGTCGGCGCGGACTCGTCGGCTACGTGCCGCAGAGCGAGGACGTCGACGCGACCTTCCCCGTCTCGGTGCGCGACGTCGTCATGATGGGCCGCTACGGCCACCTGGGCATCACGCGTCGCCCCCGCGCCGCCGACCACGCCGCCGTCGAGGCAGCGCTCGCGCGGGTCGAGCTGTCCGACCTCGGCGAGCGCCAGATCGGCGAGCTGTCGGGCGGGCAGCGCAAGCGCGCCTTCGTCGCGCGCGGCATCGCGCAGGACGCCCGCGTGCTGCTGCTCGACGAGCCGTTCGCCGGCGTCGACAAGAAGTCCGAGGCCACGATCGTGCGGCTGCTGCGCGAGCTCGCCGCCGACGGCCGTACCGTGCTCGTGTCGACGCACGACCTGCACGCGCTGCCCACGCTCGCCGACGAAGCGGTGCTGCTGCTGCGCCGCGTCGTGTTCCAGGGCCCGGTCACCGAGGCCCTCCGGCCCGAGCTGCTCGGCCGCGCGTTCGGCCTCGAGTTCCCGGGAGACGACGCCGCATGAACGTTCTCGACCTCCTCCTCGAGCCGCTGCAGTACGAGTTCATGCTGCGCGCGCTCGGCGCCACCGCGATCGCCGCGATCGTGTGCGCGGTGCTGTCGTGCTGGCTCGTGCTGATCGGGTGGTCGCTCATGGGCGACGCGGTCAGCCACGCCGTCCTCCCCGGCGTCGTGCTCGCCTACGTGCTCGGGGCGCCGTTCGCGCTCGGTGCGCTGGTGTTCGGCTTCCTCGCGGTGGCCCTCATCGGCATCATCCGCGGCACGAGCCGCATCAAAGAGGATGCCGCCATCGGCATCGTCTTCACGACGCTGTTCGCCCTCGGCCTCGTCCTCATCTCGGTGACACCGAGCCAGACCGACCTCAACCACATCCTCTTCGGCAACGTCCTCGGGGTCGGCGAGGCCGACCTCGTGCAGATCGCCATCCTCGCCGCCGTCGCCTTCGCGGTGCTGTTCGTCAAGCGCCGCGACCTGACCCTGTTCGCGTTCGACCCGATCCACGCCTTCGCGATCGGGCTGTCGCCGCGCCGGCTCTCAGCGCTGCTGCTCGGGGTGCTCGCGCTCACCGCGGTGGTCGCCCTGCAGGTCGTGGGCGTCGTGCTCGTCGTGGCGATGCTCATCATCCCCGGCGCGACCGCCCACCTGCTCACCGACAGGTTCGGCCGCATGCTCGTCATCGCCCCGACGCTGTCGGCGGTGTCGTCGCTCGTGGGCATCTACCTCAGCTACTGGGTCGACGCCTCCTCGGGCGGACTCGTGGTGCTCGTGCAGGGCATCGTCTTCGCGATCGTCTATCTGTTCAGCCCGCGCCAGGGAGTCATCGGGCGCCGGATCGCATCGCGCAAGCCCGTCGCCGGATCCGTTTCCGCTGGCTAGCGTGCGGGTATGAAGATCAGGGAGATCCACTGGAACGACGAAGCCCGCCAGAAGGTGCTCGACGATGCCGACCGCGTCCTGCAGGATGCCGTCGCCGCCGTCGCCGCCACCGATGACGCCGCCGACGCCGATAAGGCCTACGCGGCGCTCGTCAGCCACATGAAGGACAAGTTCATCGACTGGGAGCCCGGCCCCGACGTGCGCACGTACGCCGACGCGCTCGCCGCCGGCGAGATCGAGACCGAGTCGCGCGACTGAACGCCGCGGCTCCGATCCCGTGGCCGCCGGCGAAGGCAATGTCGGTGGCCACGGGTACAACGGAATGATGCGCGAACCTGCCCCGCTGCTGCAGATCAGCCGCATCTACGCCGAAGAAGCGGCGCTCGCGCTGCCGCGCGGGCAGCAGATCGTGGCGCGCTGGCCCGACGCCGACATCGTCCCCGTCGACTCGCACTGGCTCATCCCCGAGGTGCACGGCGACGAGACGAACGTGAACCGGTGGGTGCGCATCAAGACCGAGGCCCTCGTCCTGGGCGTGAAGAAGTCCGTCGCGACGCGCCTGAACGGCCGGTCCGCCGACTTCATCGCCCCCTCGACGGCCAACGGGTGCGCCATGGCGTGCGCCTACTGCTACGTGCCGCGGCGCAAGGGGTACAGCAACCCGGTGACGGTCTTCGCCAACATCGACGAGATCAGCCGCCACCTCGCCCGCCACATCTCGCGGCAGGGCGTCAAGGCCGAGCCCAACCAGTGCGACCCCGAGGCGTGGGTCTATGACATCGGCGAGAACAGCGACTGCTCCGTCGACGCCCTCATCAGCGAGAACGTCCGCGACCTGTGCGAGCTGTTCCGGATGTCGCCGACGGCGAAGGCATCGTTCGCGACGAAGTACGTCAACCGCGACCTCCTCGACTGGGATCCGCTCGGGCGCACCCGCATCCGCTTCTCGCTCATGCCGCACGAGACCGCGCGCGTCACCGACATCCGCACCTCTCCGATCTCCGAGCGCATCGCAGCGATCAACGACTTCGTCGACGCCGGCTACGAGGTGCACCTGAACTTCTCGCCCGTCATCCTCACCCCGACGTGGATCGCCGACTGGACGGCGCTGCTACGCGAGCTCGACGACGTGCTGTCGGATCGTGCGAAAGCGCAGCTGGCCTGCGAGATCATCTTCCTCACGCACAACGAAGGGTTGCACGAGGTGAATCTCGGCTGGCACCCGCGCGGCGAGGAGCTGCTGTGGACCCCGCGCCTGCAAGAGCCGAAGCGGTCGCAGAACGGCGCGACGAACGTCCGCTACCGCTCGCCGCTCAAGGGCGACGCGGTGGCCGCGCTGCGCGCCCTCATCGAGCGCGAGCTGCCGTCCTGCCGCGTGCGGTACGCCTTCTGACCGCCGGCAGCGCGAGCAGCCAGCCGAGGGTCGCGCCGGTCGTGTTGGCGACGACATCCAGCACGCTCGAGGTCCGATCCGTCAGCAGCAGCCCCTGCGCGAGCTCGATGCCGACCGAGACGGCGAGCGCGGCGGGCACGACGAACGGATGCCGCCGCGGCCAGCCCCGCGTCGCGCACCATCCCGCGGGTACGAAGAGCAGGATGTTGGCGCCGAACTCGATGCGCGGGTAGGTCAGCCACGGCACGGCCGCCGTCACCTGCTGCAGCAGCCAGCCCGCGTCGCGATCGACCGGCGTGGGCCAGAACGCGATGCCCGCGAGCACGACGACGTAGACGGCCAGCAGCAGTCGTGCGGTGCGCGACCCTGCGGCCGTCACCGCACGATGACGGTCGGCGATGAGACGTGCGCGGCGACGTGCTCGCTGACCGAGCCCAGCAGCAGGCGCGACAGCCCCGTGCGACCGTGCGATCCGACGACCGTGAGCACGGCGCTGCGCGAAGCCTCCTCGATGAGCGTCGAGGCGTCGCCGACGTCGATCTTCGTGCGCACCGACAGGTCGGGGTGCGCCGCCCGCACCGGCTCGAGCGTGCGCTCGAGCATCGCCGCGGTCGCCTCGGTGAGGTCCACGGGCATCGGCCCGGTCCACAGGTCGAGCCCCGGCTCGGTGCCGACGGCTACCGGCTCCCACGCGGCGAGCGCGATGAGCGGCTCACCCGTGCGGATGGCCTCGTCCGCGGCGAACGCGACCGCACGCTGCGAGACCTCGGACGCGTCGACGCCGACGAGGATGCCGTGTCGCTCGGCGTCGCCCGCGGGCTCCTCCGGCACGACCGCGACGGGGCAGTTCGCCCCGGCGATGATGCCGCGATAGGGGTGCCCGTGCTCGGCGGGCAGCACGAGGATCTCGGCGTCAGCGGTGGCCCGCACCGCCTCGTCGATGTCGTCGCGCGACGGGGCGATCAACAGCTCGCGCAGCACGGCGCCCCGGGCGTGCGCCCGGCGCGCGGCCCACTCTCGGGCGCGGGCCGCCGGCGCATCGGTCACGCCGAGGATGACATCGTTCATGATCCCCCCAGGGTAGCGGCCTGGCCCGCAGCGCCACCGATTAGAGTCGACGCGTGAGAAAGCGACCGCGCTCCGACGCGTCGCGACAGTACGTCGTGACCGGGCACTACGAGCCGCCCGCCGACGTCCCCCGCCCGGCCTCCGCGCCGCGACGACGTCGGCGGATGCCGCGCTGGGCGTGGATCGCGCTCATCGTCGCGGGCGTCGCGCTCCTGGTGGCGGCGATCTCCCTCATCGTGTCGCTCGTGATGAACGGCGTGCAGCTGCTCACCGCGCGCCCGCCGGGGGTCGGCACGGCCTTCGTCGCCCCCGACGAGTCGAAGGCGGCGCGCGCCGCCGCCGCGGGCGGATCGGTCGACGAGCTCGCCGCCGCCGAGTACCTCGCGGCGCAGCCGACCGCGTACTGGCTCACGCCCGAGCAGGACCCGATCGGCGCCGTCGGCCAGCGCGTGCTCGACATCGCGCACGAGGCGCGTGAGAGCGACACCGCCCTCGCGGTCGTGGTCTACGGCCTGCCCGGTCGCGACTGCGGCAACCACTCCGCCGGTGGCCTCGACGAGGCCGACTACGCGACCTGGACGACGCAGATCGGCAACGCGCTGCGCTCGGTGCGCGACGTGAAGAAGGTCGTCGTCGTCGAGCCCGACAGCCTCGCGCTCGCGCCGCAGTGCGGCAACGTGGCCGAGCGCGTCGAGCAGCTGCGCGGATCCATCGGCCGGCTCACGGGCACCGACACCTGGGTGTACGTCGACGGCGGCCACTCGAACTGGCTCGGCGCGGACGCGATGGCCGACCTGATCCGACAGGTCGTCGGCCCCGGCGTCCGGGGCTTCGCCACGAACGTCTCGAACTTCAACGACACCTACGACGAGTTCGACTACGCCCATGCCCTGTCGGAACGCCTGGGCGGTCTTCACGCCCTGGTCGACACCTCGCGCAACGGCTCCGGCGCGCCCGCCGACGACGAGTGGTGCAACCCGCCCGGGCGTACCGTCGGCGACCCGAGCGGCACGTACGGCGACGACGTCGTCGACACCAACCTCTGGATCAAGCCGCCCGGCGAGAGCGACGGGCCCTGCAACGGCGGCCCCGCGGCCGGCGTGTGGTGGCCGGCGGGCGCCGTCGAGCTCACACGCGACGCACCGCGGTGATCCCGTCCCCCGTTCGGCTGACACAGGGGCGACCCCCGCGTGTGGCAAAATGTCCCGAACCTGAGCGAGAGAAGTGACGATCATGGCGTCGGAGCAGCTGAAGACCGCGGTCATCGTCGAAGACGACCCGGACATCCGGCATCTGCTCGTCGAGGTCCTCGAGGCCGCGGGATTCTCGACCGTCTCGGTGGGCAACGGCATCGACGGCATCCAGGCGGTCCTGTCGTACCGGCCGCTGCTGACGACCCTCGACGTCAACATGCCGGGCATCGACGGGTTCGAGGCCGCGCGCCGCATCCGGGCGCAGAGCGACACCTACATCATCATGCTGACGGGCCTGTCCGAAGAGGCCGACGTCGTGCTGGGTCTCGGCGCCGGAGCCGACGAGTACATCGTCAAGCCCTTCCGTCCGCGCGAGTTCCGTGCGCGCGTCGATGCCCTGCTGCGCCGTCCGCGCGCCGCGGCACCGCAGCAGCAGGCTCCCCGTCAGGACTCGGTCGGCCCCTCGTTCCCCGGCGCGCGTCCCGCCGCCGGCCCCGCCGCCCCGACCCCCGGCGGGCCGACGCCCGGCGCGCCGCTGTCGTACGAGGAGTACCTCGCACAGTTCCCGGGCGCCGCGCAGCCGGCCGCACCGGCCGCACCGACGCCCGCACCGCAGCAGCCCGTGTACGCCCCGCCGCCGCAGCAGCAGCCCGCTCCGCCGGCGCAGCAGCCGGTGCAGCAGCCGATCATCGTGCACCACCCGAGCGAGTCCGCGGCCGTCGTGCCGGTCTCCGGCTCGGAGCTCGTCGTGCACCAGCCCGCGGGCGAGCTCGTCGCCACCGGCGAGAACTGGCTCGTCCACCGCGACCTGCAGGTCGACACCGACACGCGCCTGGCCTACATCGCCGGCCACGAACTCGACCTCACGCGCACCGAGTTCGACCTGCTGTCGACCCTGATGGCCTCCAAGCGCCGGGTCCGCTCGAAGGCCGACCTCACGCTCGTCCTGCGCGGCGAGTCCTACGTCACGAGCTACTTCGTCGGCGAGGCCGACAAGCGCGCGATCGAGGCGCACATGACGAACCTGCGACGCAAGCTCAGCGACAACCCGACGACCCCCCGATACATCGAGACCGTGCGCGGCGTCGGCTACCGGATGACCTCCGAGGTCGCGGCCCCGGCCTGACCCGCGACCGGGTCGTCAGACCCGGCCGTCGGAACGTGTCGTCAGACCCGGCCGTCGGAACGGGTCGTCAGACCTGGAAGCCGTGCTGGCGACGCACCAGCTTGGTGAACATCAGGAGCGTCTGCAGCACCGTCACGACGCCGACGATCGGCCAACCGATCCAGAGGATCGACGACTGCGCCACCGGGCCGATGAGGTTCCAGACGACGGCCATCGCCAGCAGCACCGCCGCGAGGATGAGCATCGGCACCCAGTGGCCGATGCTGCCGCCGCCGCTTTCGGCCTTGGCCTGCATCGCCCAGTTGTCGACCTTCTTCTTCGAGAGGAAGCGCGACCACGAGCGCATGAAGTGGCCCAGCCGGATCCACATGAACGCTTCGGCCGGGAACACGAGCAGGGCGAACAGCACGTCGCGCTTGTTGTGGTCCTTGATGCTGCGCGCCATGCGCAGGTTCAGCAGCACGGCCACGAGCGGCGGCAGCAGCCACAGCGGCGAGAAGACGAAGGCGCTGATCGAGAGCGACCCCGCCAGGAGGATCAGGAACGCGACGCGCACGAACAGGTTCGTGAGCATGCCGAAGTTCTCGAACCAGCGCAGGCGCAGGTTGGGGTGGAAGGGCTGGCCCTTGGTGTCGCCGCGCTGGCCGGGCCACATCAGCTCGATGGCGCCGTAGGTCCACTTCACCTGCTGCGCGTCGTAGCCCTTGAGCGTCGTCATGCCGCCCACGTTGGCGCGGGCGTAGGGGCTGATCTTGGTGAGGTAGCCGGCGCTCTTGATCTGCAGCGAGAGCAGGGAGTCCTCGACCTCGGAGTCCTTGACCCACGGGGTGGACTGGTGGTTCTGCTTCATCGCGTCGCGCAGGGCGTTGGTCGAGAAGATCGAGAACTGTCCGCCGAGCACCGCCATGTTGCGACCGCGCAGCAGGTTCTGCATGTTGAACGCGGCGAACTGCGTGCGCTGTCCGGCGATGAGGAACTTGCCGATCGTGCCGGTGATGGGCTTGTCGTCGATCGAGTAGATCGCCGAGATGCCGCCGATGCGCGAGTCGCCGACGGCTTCGGCCTCGAGGTACTCGACGGCCCGCGAGTCGGCGATGGTGTCACCGTCGACGCCGAGCAGGTAGTCGTAGCCCTCGACGAGCGAGTAGCCGTAGTTGAGCGCACCGACCTTCTTGTCGGGGTTCTTGCCGATGTCGTGGACGAACACCTCGGTGAACTGCGTGCCGAGCTCGGTCGTGACCTCGTGCGGCCCGGCGTACTCGGCGGCGATCTTGACGGTGTTGTCGGAGGTGTTGTTCGCGATGACGTGGATGACGTCGGGCACGCGGCTCTGCGCGAGCAGGCCCTCGATCACCGCGGCGATCGATTCCTCCTCGTTGTAGGCCGGGATGATGCAGCCGATCGTGGAGCGGTGGACGGTCGTGCTCTCGAGCACCGACTCGAAGTCGTCCTCGTACGCGCCGTCGAAGTGCTCGGGCATCTGCAGCGGAGCCGGCTGCACCGACTGCACCGGACGCGAGGGGTGCGCGAACGCCGGAGTCGTGGGAAACGGCGTCTGGGTCATGCGATCACGTCCTGAGCGAGTGCGAAGCGGCGAAGTGTGCCGCAATCCATCGAAGCGGCGAAGTGTGCCGCAATCCATCGAAGCGGCGAAGGGTGCCGCAATCCATTCTGCGACGGCCCGTGTTCAGGCGGGTTGAAGGCAACCGCAATTTCTGCGCAAGGATCCGGGCCGCCGGGCGCGCGTCAGGGGGTCGTCGAGGGCGTCGTCGACGGGGCCGGTGCGGCCGCCTCAGCCTGATCCGCGGTCGAGATCGCCACCGGCAGGTACTGGTAGACGGTCTGCTGCGTGAAGCTGGTGTCGTCGTTCGCGTTGCCCTCGACCCATACGGTCATCGCGAACTCGAGCGTCATGCCGTACGTGTCGGCCGGCAGCCCGTGGATCACGGTCTCGGGAACGTACAGCCCGCCCTGGAAGCTGTTGAGCAGCAGACCGCGGTCCGAGCGGATGGTGTCGCTGGGGACGAGGGTCCGCGGGTCGGCGCTGAACTGGAACGGGCTCTGCACCTGACCCGACGTCTGCGCGGTCTGCGAGGTGATCGAGATCGACGAGATGAACACGCGGCGCTTCTGCGACAGCACCGACTTCTCGTCGACGCGGTTGTCGTGGACGTTCACGGCGAAGCCGAACGTCTTCTCGGCGTCGGGGGTCCACTCCTGCGTGCGCTTGGGGTTCTGCGCCCACACGTCCAGGCGCAGCTCGAGATCTTGCGCGACGTCGGACGACAGCGCTACCGAGCCGTCGTAGGTGAACTGCGAGTTGAACGCCATCGCGGCGGACGGCGACGCGGCGGGCGCGGGCACGGCGGAGACCGGCTCGCCCTGCACGGTGTTGATGATGTCGGCCACCTGGCCGCAGCCGCTGAGCGCGACCATCGAGAGGGCGAGACCGCCCGCGGCGACGGCGGTGCGGAGGCGGAGGGAGCGGCGCGGAGACATGCGAGACCAGGGCTTTCGAGACGGGAGGCCGGCGTCGGGTGTCCGCGGGCTCGGCCATACAATCACCCGCCGCGGCGCGGCGCCGGCGACTTGGGCGACTCTTCAGTCGCTCTTGCGGCGACCTTGAGCTTTCGCCCCGCCCGCGCCTTACTCCGGCCGCGCCTTACTCCGCCTGCGCCGCGATCGCGACGGTCAGGCTGTCGCTCGCGGTCTGCTTGGCGTACTCGCTCGACGTCGGCGTCGTCTGCACCAGGAAGTCATACGTGAACCGCAGCGTGACGTACGTCGCCTCCGGCGGCACCTCGCCGACGTAGAACGTCTGCGAGTAGCTGTACGGCGCGAGCACGAGGTAGCCGGGGTTGGTCGCCGACTGGTCGGCGCTCGGCTCGAGCGGACCGAGGTCGCCCTCGGCGTTGCCCGGCACCGCGATCATGGTGGCCTTCTGCAGGTAGACGCGCTGACCGTCATCGGGAGACACCGTCGTGACGAGCGACAGGCTGACGGGTTTGAGCGCGGTCGCCGACCAGCGGTCCATCGACAGATCCGACCAGTAGTTGAGGGATGCCGTCACAGCCCCGGCCGTCACCTGACGCTCGGTCGACCCGCTGGACAGATCGTTGGGAACGGGCGGCGGCACGGCCGAACGCGAGACGCTCGGCGATGGCGCGGGGTCGGCGGATCCGCCGTCTCCACCCCCGGAGGGGAGGTTCCACGGCGCGGGCCCGCAGCCCACGAGCGCCACGGCGGTCACCGTCATCGCGGCGGCCGTCGCCCAGCGTCGCATCATCGTTCCTCCCGGTCCCCGTAGCAAAGTGTACGCACGCGCTCGCAGGCGGGACGCCTAGAGTGTTCGGGTGCCAGACGCCGTCTCGTCCCGGCCCCTGCGGAGGGCGCAACTCGCGCTGATCGCCGTGGCCGCCGCATTCCTGCTCGCCGTCATCGTCCTCGCCGCGTGGGTCGGCGTTCGCGCCGCCCTCGCGTACGGCGAGTTGCGCGAGGTCGAGTCCTCGGCCCGCACCGCCGTCGACCTCATCGCCGACCCCGCCGCGGCAGCACCGCACATCGCCGATGTCGCCGACCATGCCGCGAGCGCCCGCGACCTCACCTCCGATCCGCTGT
This sequence comes from Microbacterium thalli, assembly GCF_028737325.1. Lineage (GTDB taxonomy): Bacteria > Actinomycetota > Actinomycetes > Actinomycetales > Microbacteriaceae > Microbacterium > Microbacterium thalli. The sequence goes on from NZ_JAQZCH010000001.1 coordinate 14,994, forward strand.
GGCGGCTGGCGGAGGGGGCGCCGTGGATCGGCCCGCAGCTGAGCGCGGTGTCCACCATCGCCGCGGCGGCCGACGATGTCGCGCGCGACGGGCTCCTGCCGCTCGCCGACGTCGCCTCGGCGTTCTCGGCCGACGCCTTCCGTCCCGTCGACGGCCGCATCGACACCGCGATCTTCACCGAGATCGCCGGCCCCGCGCGGGCCGGCGCCGACACCGTGGCCGCCGCGGCGGCATCCGTGTCCGCGCTCGACGACACCCCGCTGCTCGGCCCCGTTCGCTCGGCGGTCGACGAGGTCGCGACCCTGCTCGACACCGGCGCCACGGCGACCGATGCGCTCGCCCGCGCCGCCACCCTGCTCCCCGCGATGCTCGGCGCCTCCGGCGAGCGCACCTACCTCGTGGCGTTCCAGAACAATGCCGAGTGGCGCTCGATGGGCGGCATCGTCGGTGCCATGGCCGTGATCCGCACCGCCGACGGGCGCATCGAGCTCACCGGGCAGGGCTCGTCGTCGGACTTCCGCAACTTCGGCGAGCCGGTGCTGCCCCTCGACTCCGAGATCGAGCGGATCTACGAGACGCGCCCGGCCCGCTACATCCAGAACGTCACCCAGGTCCCCGACTTCACGGTCGGCGCACCGCTGGCCCGCGAGATGTGGCTGCGCGAGACCGGCCAGTCCGTCGACGGCGTCATCGCGACCGACCCCGTCGCCCTGTCGTACATCCTCGAGGCGACCGGCCCCGTCGAGCTGCCGACGGGCGACGTCCTGTCGGCCGAGAACGCCGTGGCTCTGCTGCTCAACGACGTCTACGCCCGCTACGAGGACCCGCGCGCGCAGGATGCCTTCTTCGCGGCGGCCTCGGCTGCGGTCTTCGAGCGCCTCGCCGCCGGCGCCGCCGACCCCGCCACGCTCATCAGCGCCCTCGGCCGTGCGGGCGACCAGCGGCGACTCCTGCTGTGGAGCGCCGTCCCCGAGGATCAGGCCGTCCTCGCCGACACGACCCTGGCGGGCACTCTCCCCGCGGGCGACGACGACACCGCGGCGTTCGGGGTGTTCCTCAACGACGGCACCGGCTCGAAGATGGACTACTACCTCACCGCCGACACCCGTCTGGCCTGGCAGTCGTGCACCGCCGACGGCCGGGGCGTGGCGGCCGCACCGCTCACCCTCGACGTGACCGTGACCAACAACGCTCCCCCGGATGCCGCCACCTCCCTTCCCGAGTACGTCACGGGCGGCGGCGCGTTCGGCGTGCCGGCGGGCGTGGCGCGGACGGTCGCCTACCTGTACCTCCCCGAGGGATACGCGCTGTCGTCCGCGACCCGGTCCGACGGCGCCGGGTTCGGCGGCGGATCGCACGCCGGCCGGCAGGTGATGGTGTTCTCGTCCGACCTCGCCCCGGGGCAGTCCGTGACCGCGACGCTCACCGTCACGCCCGACGGCGGCGCGGGTGCCGCAAGCGCTTCCGCCGCTGTGACGCCCACCATCGACGCGAATCGGCCCACGATTGTTGTCGCCGGGTGCGGCGGGGCATAGACTCAGCCCCATCATGCGCCGCACCGCCTCTTTCGCCGCCGCTGCGGCCCTCGCCGCCGCCATCGTCGCGCTTCCCGCCGCGGCATCCGCGTCGACGACCGGTGCGACCATCTACCCGCCGACGAACTCGTGCACGACGACGCCGAGCGCCTTCGTCGCCGGCAGCACCGTCGAGTTCGCCTGCGCCGACGGCACGTTCGGACCCGACGAGGCCATCACGATCACCGTCCGGGGCGAGAACGGCGCCGGCGTCTCGTTCGCCCGCGCCTCGTTCGCCGTCACCACGGGCACCACGGTCCGCGAGTCGACCGCCAGCGGCGCGCTCGAGCCGGTCGCGCTGACCTTCCCCGCCGACGCCGTCGGCGTGTACAACGTCGAGGCGATCTCCGCGACGTCCGCGGGCGGTACCGCGAGCGCGTCGGTCACCACCGAGGCGGGCCTCCCGGCCACCGGTGGCGACGCGCGCACGGCTCTCGGCCTGTGGGTCGGCGGCGGTTCGCTGGTCGCAGCCGGTGCCACGATCGCCCTCGCTGCGGCGGTCCGCCGCGCCCGCGACGCGCGCGTCTGACCTGACGTCAGCCACCTTCGGCACGTTCTGCGTGCAGCCGCGGCGCGTCGCTTCCGATCCGGATCACGAAATGTTAACGCGATCGAAATCTGGGAGCTTGCGCCTGGGAGCGGTTTCCCTGGATACTTGCTGGGACCACTCCTGACGTAATCCTTAGATTTTCGTTTCCGTTGGGTGTGAGCCCTTTGGACATCCCCAGGAAAGCAGGACTCATGAAGAACCGTTTCGTCAAGGCGGCGGCTGGCACGGCCCTCGCCGCAGCGGCTGTCCTCGCAGCCCCCGCGATCGCCAACGCCTACACGCCGGAGCCGGTCGGCGGTTCGTCCGCAACCATCGCTCCCGGTGGCAGCGCGACGATCTCGTTCGACGACTTCGCCCCGGGCGAGGCCGTCACCGGCACGCTGACGGGTGAGAACGCCGCCGCGGGCAGCGTTGCATTCGTCAAGTTCGCGGTCACCTCGACCAGCACCACCAAGACCGCCAACGCGTCCGGTGACGTCTCCTTCGTGGTGACGCTCCCCGCCAACGCGACCGGCACCTACACCCTCGTGGCCGACGGCGCCGTCTCCGACGCCGCCACCGTCACGATCGCTGTCCCGGCTGCGGCCGGCGGCGGCAGCACCGGCGGCTCGGGCACCCTGCCCGCCACCGGTGGCGACAACGCTGCTCTCCTCGGCCTGTGGATCGGCGGTGGCGCTCTCGCCCTCGCCGGTGGCAGCATCGCCGTCGCGAGCACGGTTCGCCGCCACCGCAACGCGGAGGTCGCTGCCTGATCAGGCGCAACGCAGAGAGGGATGCCCCGGAGCTTCGGCTCCGGGGCATCCCTCTTTTGTACGCGGCCCTGGCCCGGTCGCGGCGCGGCCCGGGCTCGGGCCCGGGCTCGGGCTCAGCCGGCCTCGGCGGTCACGAGGATCGGCAGGTGGTCGCTGCGCCCCTGCGGCAGCGTCTGCACGCGGGCGATGTCGAACCCGACGCTCGTCGCGAAGTCGTAGTGTCCGCGGAAGAACTTGTACCGCGTGTACGTCCGGGAGTCGCTCAGCGTCAGCTCGTAGCCCTGCTGACGGACGACCTGCCCGAGGTTCTCCTTGAACACCGGGTAGTTGTAATCGCCGACCATGAGAATCGGCAGCCCCTCCCCCAGCTCGCTGAGCGATGTCAGCGCCGCCTGGATCTGGTTGCGCCGCAGCGAGTTCAGCGCCGTCAGCGGCGCCGCGTGGAAGCTCGCGACGATCAGGTCGCGACCGTGGTCGATGTCGCGCAGGCGCACGCCGAGCATGCGCTCCTCCGCCGGCTTGAGCACGCGGTCGTGCAGCGACTTCTTCAACGAGAGCGACCGGACCTCGACCGCGCGGTAGGTGTTCTCGCGGTAGTACACGGCGAGCCCGAGCCGGTTGCGTGCGGTCGCCTCCGCCAGGCGCAGGCCGCTGATCTCGTCCGGGATGCCGGCGGTGTCGGCCTCTTGCAGGCAGAGCACGTCGGCGGAGTGCTGTTCGACGAGGTCGGCGAGTTCGGATGCCGCGCGGTGCTTGCGCAGGTTGTACGAGATGACCTTCATGGTCTGGTCAGGCTACGCCCGCAATCTTTCGGTCAGGTGTCGCTTGCGCGGCGCGCACGGGTCTGCTCCGCTCGCGCCGCGAGCAGGTCGTCGGCGGGGTAGCCGACCTCCGTCAGCGTGAGGCCGCGCGCCGCCAGCACCGGGAAGGCGCTCGTGCGGGTGCGGGCATCGCGGAGGGCGGCGACGTCCGCCACCTGCAGGCGACCCTCGCCGACCCCGACGCACGCGCCCACGAGCGCGCGCACCATGCTGTGGCAGAAGGCGTCGGCCTTCACGTTCGCCACGAGGACGCCGCTCTCGTCGCGTCCCCAGTCGAACTCCAGCAGCGTGCGGATCGTCGTGGCTTCGGGCCGCGGCTTGCAGTAGGCCGCGAAGTCGTGCAGCCCGGTGAGGCTGCGGGCGGCGGCATCCATCGCCGCGACGTCGAGACTCGCCGGCACGAATGTCGTCCGGAACCGCTCGAGCGGGTCGTAGCCGGTATCGCGGTCAGCCACCCGGTAGGCGTACCGCCGCCAGACAGCCGAGAAGCGCGCGTCGAACCCGTCGGGGGCGACCGAGGTGGCGCGCACGTGCACGTCGGCGTAGCGGCCGAGCACACCGTTCAGCCGCGCGGCGAGCGCCGCCGGCTCGGGGCTGCGCCCGCGACCGAGCCGCGCCTCCTGCGCGTCGCTCAGATCGAGATGCGCGACCTGCCCCGAGGCGTGCACGCCGGCGTCCGTGCGCCCCGCGACCACCAACTGCGCCTCGCCGCCCAGCACGCGCGTGACGGCCGCCTCGATCGCGCCCTGCACGGTCCGCAGCTGCGGCTGCCGCGCCCAGCCCGAGAACGCGGTGCCGTCGTAGGCGATGTCCAGTCGCAGACGCACCCGTCAGGCTTCCAGCTCGTCGCGGGTCGGCGGATTCGCGCCGGGACGGGAGACGGTGATCGCGGCGGCACGCACAGCGCGCTCCAGCGCCGCGTGCAGCGCCTCGGCGTCGCCCGGCACGCCGCGCTCGACGAGCGTCGCGATGAGGCTCGCCATGAACGAGTCGCCCGCGCCGATGGTGTCGGCGACGGCGACCGTCGCACCCGGCACCGTCACGAGCGCGCCGTCGGCTGCTCGCCCGATCGCGCCGTCGGCGCCCCGGGTCATCACCACCGCGCGAGGCCCCCACGCGGCGATCGTCTCGAGCACCTCGGATGCCGCGGCACCGGGCCACAGCCACCCGGCATCCTCGTCGCTCAGCTTCACCAGGTCGGATGCCGCGGCCGCACGGGCGAAGCGTGCGAGCGCGGTGTCGTGGGCCCCGACGAGCGCGGGGCGGATGTTCGGGTCGACCGTCACGATCGCCCGACCGCGTGCGGCCTCGAGGGCCGCGAGACACGTCTCGCCGCCCGGGTCGAGGAACAGCGCGATCGAGCCGGTGTGGACGAGGGCGGTCTCGTCGCCGGCGTCGGGGGCGACGACCCCGGCGACGGCGAAGGTGTACTGCGCCGAGCCGTCGGGCTGGATGCGCGCGTGGGCGCTGTCGGTGGCGGCATCCGTCCACGCCGTGTCGGCGATCGTCACGCCCGCTGACCACAGGTGGTCGGCGATGCGCTCACCGCGGGCGTCGCGACCCAGGCGGGTGGCCAGCCGCACGGGAACACCCAGTCGTGCGACGCCGACCGCGACGTTGGCGGGGCTGCCTCCCACGTGCTCACTGACGCTGCCGGCCGACTCGACGACGTCGACCAACGCCTCGCCCAGCACGAGGACCTCCGCAGAGCCCATGATCCACCTCTCGCCGAACGCGATCTGCGCTCCACAACCGGTCTACCACATCGCCTCGCGGGCGCCGTCTACACTGGGAGGCCGCCGACGCCCGTCCCCCCGACGCCCCCGGACATCGCCGTATGACTTCACCTCCTCTTCCGCGCGCCCGCATCGCCGGGCTCGACGGCCTGCGCGCCCTCGCGGTGCTGCTCGTCGTGCTCGCCCACCTGTTCCCCACCGGCCCGCTGCGCAGCGGCTACGTCGGCGTCGACGTGTTCTTCGTCCTCTCGGGCTTCCTCATCACGAGCCTGCTGCTGCGCGAGAACGCCCGGCACGGCCGCATCCGGCTCCGGCGATTCTGGGCGCGCCGCGCCCGGCGACTGCTGCCCGCGCTCGCGGCCGTCGTCACCGTGAGCGCGTCGCTGGCCTGGGTGGTCGGCGGCGACATCCTCGTCGACATGGGCCGGCAGGTCGTCGGCGCCGCGACCTTCTCGTACAACTGGGTGTCGCTCGCCGGCGGCTCCGGCTACTTCGCCGCGACCGACCCCGAGATCTTCCGCAACCTCTGGTCGCTCGCCGTCGAGGAGCAGTTCTACGTCGCCTGGCCGCTCGTGCTGCCGTTGTTCCTGCTCCTGCCCGGGCGTCGCTCGCGCACCGCCCTTGCGGCGCTCCTCGCGGTCGCTTCCGCGGCCTGGGCGGTGGTGAGCCTGTCGTCGGGCGCCGACCTGACGCGGGTATATTTCGGCACCGACACCCACGCTTTCGGGCTGCTCCTCGGCGTCGCCCTGGCGTTCCTCCTGCACGGGACGGTCGCCCGCCGCGCCTCCATCGCCGGCGTCGGCCCGGTCTGGGGCGTCGTGGTCGGCGCCCTCGCGGTCGCGGGGCTCGTCGTCACCGCCCTCATCGGCGGCGACGGCAGCGGTGCCGGCGGCGGGGTCGGCGGGGTCGCCTTCCCCGCCTCGAGCATCGTCGCGTCGCTTCTCACCGCGATCGCGGTGACCGTGGCGGCGTGGCCCGGCTCGTGGTTCGGCCGCGCCCTCGACGTCGCTCCCCTGCGGTGGATCGGCGAGCGCTCGTACGCGATCTACCTCTGGCACTGGCCCCTCGTCGTCCTGGCGACCTTCCAGCTCACCGGCGTCGGTCCCGACGTCGCGGTGCCCGTCAGTGTCGGGCTCGCGGTCCTCGTCGCCACGCTCGCCCTCGCGGCCGGCTCGTACCGCTGGCTCGAGCAGCCCGTGCGCCGCCACGGCTTCCGCGGCGCGCTCCGCCTCGCGCGCGCGAACCTGCACGCACGGCCGGCACGCCGCCTCGCGACCCTCGGCGTCGCGGCGCTGGCCGCGCTCGCGCTCGGCGGCACGACGGCGGCGGTGGCCGCGGCTCCGCGCGAGACCACGAGCGAGACGGCCGTCGACGCGGGCCGCGCCGCGCTCGAGCAGGCGCGGCGCGACGCCGAAGCCCGCCCGGCGCCCGCCGCGCAGGACGTCGACGGCTCTCAGGTGACGGCCGTGGGCGACTCGGTCATGCTCGCCTCGGCGCCCGGCCTCCTCGCCGAGATGCCGGGCATCGCCGTCGACGCCGAAGTATCGCGTTCGCTGGCCGCGGGCGCCCACATCATCGAGGACCTCGCGGCGTCGGGCGCGCTGCGTCCGGTCGTCGTCGTGGGCCTGGGGACCAACGGCCCCGTGTCGACCGAGACGCTGCAGCGCATCGTGGATGCCGCCGGCCCCGAGCGGTCGGTCATCCTCGTCACCGCGTTCGCGCCGCGCGCCTGGATCCCCGGCGTCAACCGCGACCTCACCGCGTTCGCCGCCGCGAACCCGCACGTCGTGATCGCCGACTGGGCCGGCGCGATCGCGGGCCGCACCGACCTGCTCGCCGCCGACCAGTTCCACCCGGGCGCGGAGGGCGGCGCGGTCTTCGCCCGCACCGTGCGCGAGGCGATCGTCGGCGCCGAGACGCAGCGCGCTACCGCGGCATGGGCCGCCGAGCGCGCCCGCACCGTCCTGCTCGACCTGTTCGAGGGGCGCGGCTCCCCTCAGTAGTGCCGTACGAGCACCCGATCGCGCTCGTACGCCTCGAAGCCGAGGGCGCCGTAGAGCGCGGTCGCGCCCGTCGGGCTCTCGGTGTCGACATCGAGCACGGCGAGCCCGAGGCCCGCGTCCCGCATCGCCGCGAGCGAGCGCGAGATGACGCGCGGCGCGAGGCCCCGACGCCGGTGCGACCGCACGACGCCGACCAGGTCGATGTAGGCGTTCGGACCGAGCACGTCGAAGTCCTCGTCGTTGACCGAGACCAGGCAGAACGCGACGATCCGTCCGTTCTCGAGCGCGAGGGTGCAGAGGTCGGGACGCAGCAGCGGACCGCCGATGAACTGCTGCCAGCGCTCGGGCGTGCTCGGGAGGCTCCCCCAGTGGTCACGGAACGCGTCGTTCCGGGCAGCCCGCGCGTCTTCGGCACGGTCGGACGTGAAGGGCACCAGCTCGATGCCGGCCACGGGCTCGAGCGCGGGGATCGGCGCGCCCAGGTCGCGGTGCATCGTCGAGAACCACCGCTCGGTGCGGTAGCCGTGCGACTCGGCGATGCGCTCGAGGGCCGCATCCTTCTCGGACGCGTAGATCTGGATCTGCGCCGGCAGCGTCGCCGCAGCATCCGATGCCGCCACCTCGATCAACTGCTGCTCGGCGCGGGCGTGCTGCCACGCGAAGAGCGCCGCTCCGATGCCCCGACCGCGGCGATCGGGACGCACCGCGCCGCTGAGGTACACGTGCAGATGCTCGTCGCGCGAGGGGTGCAGCGTCACGGTGCCGACGGCCACCGCCTCGCCCTGCGCGTCGAACGCGATCAGGGTGTCGCGGGAGTGGTCGACGTGCGACAGCTCGAACGTCTCGGCGACCTCGTGCCGCGGCGTGGTCCACGTCGGGTGGTCGACGCGGTCGGCGGCGGCTTGCACACCGTGGATCGCGTCGATGTCGGCCGCGGTGGCGCCCCGCCACTGCGCGACCTCGGGGTGCGTGGGCACGACCGGCTCGGATGCCGTGCCGACGCGTTCTGCCAGGCTTCTCGCGTTGTTCTCGCTCACCGCTCCAGCCTGGCACACGCACCCCGCGAACGAGAACGGGCCCGCACCCTCTGAGCGAGAGGTGCGGGCCCGTCGGACGCGGTGACGCGTCGTTACTTCTTGTCGTCCTCGGCGGGAGCCTCAGCGGCGTCCTCGGCCGCAGCCTCGGCGGCTGCGCCCTCTTCCGGCGACTCGGCGCCGGCGTCGGCGGCCGTGTCGTCGGCGGGAGCCTCGGTGGTCTCCTCGACAGGAGCCTCCTCGACAGGAGCCTCCTCCGCGGCGGGAGCCGCGGCAGCCGACTTCTTGGCCGACTTCGGCTTCGGGCTCACCGGCTCGAGCACGAGCTCGATGACGGCCATGGGGGCGTTGTCGCCCTTGCGGTTGCCGATCTTCGTGATGCGGGTGTAGCCACCCTCGCGCTCCGCGACGAGCGGGGCGATCTCGGCGAACAGCTCGTGCACGACGCTCTTGTCGCCGATGACCGAGGCGACGCGACGGCGCGCGTGCAGGTCGCCGCGCTTCGCGAACGTCACGAGACGCTCGGCGTAGGGACGCAGGCGCTTGGCCTTGGTCTCGGTCGTGGTGATCGACTTGTGCGTGAACAGGGCCGCGGCGAGGTTCGCGAGAAGCAGGCGCTCGTGGGCGGGGCCGCCTCCGAGGCGGGGACCCTTCGTGGGCTTAGGCATGTCTTGTTACTCCAGAAGAAAAAGGGGGCTCAGAGGTTCTCGTCGTCGTATCCGCCGTAGAAGTGCGCACCGTCGAACCCGGGGACCGAGTCCTTCAGCGACAGGCCGAGCGAGACGAGCTTGTCGCGCACCTCGTCGACCGACTTCTGACCGAAGTTGCGGATGTTCATGAGCTGCGTCTCCGAGAGGGCGACGAGCTCGGACACCGTGTTGATGCCCTCGCGCTTGAGGCAGTTGTACGAGCGGACCGACAGATCGAGGTCTTCGATCGGCATCGACAGCTCGTTGGTGAGAACCTCGGCGACCGGCGCGGGGCCGATCTCGATGCCCTCGGCCTCGACGTTCAGCTCGCGGGCGAGGCCGAACAGCTCGGTGAGGGTGCGACCGGCCGACGCGACAGCGTCGCGGGGCGAGATCGACGACTTCGTCTCGACGTCCAGCACCAGCTTGTCGAAGTCGGTGCGCTCACCGGCACGGGTCGCCTCGACGCGGTAGCTGACCTTGAGCACGGGCGAGTAAATCGAGTCGATCGGGATCTGACCGGCCTCGGCGTACTCGTTGCGGTTCTGCGTCGCCGAGACGTAGCCGCGGCCGCGCTCGATGACCAGCTCGAGCTCGAACTTGGCGCTGTCGTTCAGCGTCGCGATGACCAGATCGGGGTTGTGGACCTCGACACCGGCGGGAGCCGAGATGTCGGCGGCCGTGACCTCACCGGCGCCGGTCTTGCGCAGGTACGCCGTGATGGGCTCGTCGCGCTCCGACGAGACCACGAGCTGCTTGATGTTGAGGATGATCTCGGTGACATCCTCCTTCACGCCCGGGATGGTGCTGAACTCGTGCAGCACGCCGTCGAAACGGATGCTGGTCACGGCGGCGCCGGGGATCGACGACAGCAGGCTGCGGCGCAGCGCGTTGCCGATCGTGTAGCCGAAGCCGGGCTCGAGCGGCTCGACGACGAACCGGCTGCGGAATTCGCCGATCTTCTCCTCGGTCAGAGTGGGACGCTGTGCGATGAGCACTATGTGTTCCTTTCGATCACGTGACCGCTATATGACACGTGCAATTCAGTGAGGTGTTGAGTTTTCAAGGAAACGACGGAAGTCCGGATGCCGCGTGGTGCGGCATCCGGATCCGTGTCGGCTCAGACGCGGCGGCGCTTGGGGGGACGGCAGCCGTTGTGCGCCTGCGGGGTGACGTCCTGGATGGACCCCACCTCGAGGCCGGCGGCCGTCAGCGAGCGGATCGCGGTCTCACGGCCCGAACCCGGGCCCTTGACGAAGACGTCGACCTTCTTGACGCCGTGCTCCTGCGCCTGACGCGCAGCGGACTCGGCGGCCATACCGGCGGCGTAGGGGGTCGACTTGCGCGAGCCCTTGAAGCCGACGCCACCCGAGGAGGCCCAGCTGATGACGGCGCCCGACGGGTCGGTGATCGAGACGATCGTGTTGTTGAACGTCGACTTGATGTGGGCGTGGCCCAGCGCGATGTTCTTCTTCTCCTTGCGGCGCGGCTTGCGCGCTGCGGACTTGGCCTGTGCCATGTGCGTGTTCTCCTAAACCTGTGGGGGCCGCGCCTTAGCGCGCCTTCTTCTTGCCGGCGACGGTGCGCTTGGGACCCTTGCGCGTACGCGCGTTGGTCTTGGTGCGCTGACCGCGCACGGGCAGGCCACGGCGGTGGCGCAGACCCTCGTAGGAACCGATCTCGACCTTGCGGCGGATGTCGGCGGCGACCTCGCGGCGCAGGTCACCCTCCACCTTGTAGTTGCCCTCGATGTAGTCGCGGAGCGCGACGAGCTGGTCGTCGCTGAGGTCCTTGACGCGGATGTTCTCGTCGATCTCCGTCGCAGCGAGGATCTCGTTCGAGCGGGTACGGCCCACGCCGAAGATGTACGTGAGGGCGATCACCACGCGCTTGTCGCGCGGGATGTCAACGCCGGCAAGACGTGCCATGCGGTTCTCCTAGGAGTAATCGAAGGTGTGGAGCAGGATCGGTGCTCGGGCCTTCGTCCCGAGGTGTCCCCCGCCGGCGCGCCGGTGGGTTCTGATCTGCCTGAAGTGTGTTGAGTTGTGGATGCCGGATGCCGCGCGGACGCGGCATCCGATCAGCCCTGGCGCTGCTTGTGACGCGGGTTCGACTTGCAGATGACCATGACGCGACCGTGGCGACGGATGACCTTGCAGTGGTCGCAGATGGGCTTGACGGAGGGGTTGACCTTCATGATGTTCCTGATTCGCTGTCTTCGCCGACGAGCCGGAGGCTCGGGGCGTTACTTCTCGACCGGTCTCAGCGGTAGCGGTAGACGATGCGCCCGCGGGTGAGGTCGTAGGGGCTGAGCTCCACGACGACGCGGTCTTCGGGGATGATGCGGATGTAGTTCTGTCGCATCTTCCCGGAGATCGTGGCGAGGACCTTGTGTCCGTTGCTCAGCTCGACGCGGAACATCGCGTTCGGCAGAGCCTCGGAGATCACGCCCTCGATCTCGATGACACCGTCTTTCTTGGCCATACGCTCGCTTACAGTTGTGCAGACCGGTCGGTCTGCGTTGGATGGGATTTTCGGTGACACGCCAATGACGGCGCAACGCACCAAAGAGCAAGCATACGCGCTACCGCACGCCCCGGCAACTCACGGGATCTCCCCCGGCGCGTCGCCTCTCTCGGGCGCTCAGTCGAAGAGCGTCGCGAACGAGCCCTGCGCGGGGATCGTGCTGTTCGAGATGACCTCGCCGTTGACCGCGAGGGTCGGCGTGCCGATGCCGCTCGACCCGGGCTGAACGGGGGTCTCCTGGGTCATCGCAGCGACGTACGACGCGTACGTGCGGTCCGCGACGCAGGAGTCGATGCCGGTGACGCCGGCCTCCGAGGCGATCTGCAGGATCTGCTCATCGGTCAGGCCCGGCGACTGTTCGGCGGGCTGCTGCTCGAACATGGCCTGCATGAACGGCACGGCGGCGTCGGGGTCGGCCTCGGCGACGCAGTACATCGCGTTCGCTGAACGAGTCGAGAACTCGGTGCCCTGCGAGAAGCGGTCGAGGATCGAGACGGGGTGGATCTTGAGCGTGAGCGTGCCCTCCTCGACCATGTCGAGGATCTCGGGGCCGTAGGTCGTCTCGAACTGGCCGCAGATCGGGCACATGAAGTCGACGTAGGTGTCGAGCGTCTGCGGACCATCACCGACGACGATCGCGCCCGTCTCCTGCTCGATGCCCGAGCCGGTCGGCGGGGTGCCGGGGTCGGTCGCGCTGTTGTTCATCCAGACGACCAGACCGATGATCAGTGCCACGACGACCACCACGGCCGTCGACACCCAGATCGCGAACCAGTTGGTCTTGCCCGTCGCAGCAGTAGCCATCGCTTCTCTCCTCAGCCGATCTCCGTCGGCACGATTCCATACGGAGCGAGCCCCGCGGCGCCACCATCGGGGGCCGTGAGAACCCAGATGCCTCCATCATGCACGGCGACGCTATGTTCCCAATGAGAGCCGTCCGTGCCGTCCACGGTTGAGACCGTCCAGTCGTCGTCCTCGACGAACGTCGCCTCCGACCCCGCCACGACCATCGGCTCGATGGCCAGCACGAGCCCGGGCTTGACCTCGGGGCCGAGGTCGGCCACGCGGTAATTGAACACCGACGGCGCCTCGTGCATCTTGCGGCCGATGCCGTGACCGACGTAGTCGCGCAGAATGCCGTAGTCCTCGCCCGACGCCTCGATCGACGTCTGAATCGCATCCCCGATCTCGGCTATGTGACGCGCATTCGCGAGCGCCGCGATCCCCGCCCACAGCGACTGCTCGGTGACCTCCGACAGGCGCTCGCGTGCGGCGACGACGTCGGGGCGCGACGGGTCCGGGAGCACGATCGTGAAGGCCGAGTCGCCGTTCCAGCCGCGGTACTGCGCGCCGGCGTCGATCGACAGGATGTCGCCCGGCTCGAGCGGACGGTCGTTCGGGATGCCGTGAACCACCTGCTCGTTGACCGAGGCGCACACCGTGTGGCGGTACCCCCGGACGAGCTGGAAGTTCGACTCCGCTCCGCGCGAGCGGATGACCTCGGCGGCGACGGCGTCCAGCTCGAGCGTGGTCACTCCGGGGGCCACGCGCTCGCGCACCGCCTGCAGCGCAGCCGCCGTGATCAGGCCCGGCTCGACCATCGCCCGCAGCTGCGCGGGCGATTTGTAGATGGAGCGGCGGCCGATCACGCGGTGATGCCGCGAGCGGCCAGCGCCGCCGTGATGCGCTCGGTGATCTCGTCGAGCGAGCCCACGCCGTCGATCTGGTCGACGATGCCGCGCTGGCGGAAGACGTCGAGGATCGGCGCCGTCTCGCGCTCGTAGATCGCGAGACGCTTCGCGATGGACTCCTCGTTGTCGTCCGCGCGCCCCTGCTCGGCGGCGCGCTTGGACAGCCGCGCGATCGACTCGTCGCGCGGGACCACGAGCTCGATGACGCCCGTGAGCTCCTCGCCGCGCGCCTGCAGGAACGCGTCGAGGTCGCCCACCTGCGCGAGGTTGCGCGGGTACCCGTCGAGGAGGAATCCGCCGGCGGCATCCGCCTGCTCGAGTCGGTCGCGCACGATCGCGCTGGTCAGCTCATCGGGGACGAGGTCTCCCCCGGCGATGATGGCCTGCACCTGCTGGCCGAGCTCGGTTCCCTCCGCCACGTTGGCGCGGAACACGTCGCCGGTCGAGACCGCCGGAATGCCCAGCGCTTCGGCGATGCGGACGCCCTGCGTGCCCTTACCGGACCCCTGGGGGCCGACGATCAACAGACGTGCAGCCGTCATCGCAGCAGCCCTTCGTAGTGGCGCTGCTGGAGCTGCGCATCGATCTGCTTCACGGTCTCGAGGCCGACACCCACGATGATGAGGATCGAGGCCCCGCCGAACGGGAAGTTCTGGTTGGCGCCCACCGTCGCCAGCGCGATCAGCGGAAGCAGGGCGATCAGACCGAGGTAGATCGACCCGGGCGCGGTGATGCGGGTCAGGACGTAGTCGAGGTACTCGGCCGTCGGGCGCCCCGCACGGATGCCGGGGATGAACCCGCCGTACTTCTTCATGTTGTCCGCGACGTCGACCGGGTTGAACGTGATCGCGACGTAGAAGTACGTGAAACCGATGATCAGGAAGAAGTACACCGCCATGTAGAACGGGCTGTCGCCGGTGGTGAAGTACTGCTGGATCCACGCCACCCAGCCGGGAACGTTGCCGTCGGCATCGGGGTTCTGGTTGAACTGCGCGATGAGCGCCGGGATGTAGAGCAGCGACGAGGCGAAGATGACGGGCACGACGCCGGCCATGTTCACCTTGATCGGGATGTAGGTGTTGGTGCCGCCGTAGGTGCGGCGACCGACCATGCGCTTGGCGTACTGCACGGGGATGCGCCGCTGGGACTGCTCGACGAAGACGACGAGCGCGACCACGGCGATGCCGACGGCGAGCACGAGGAGGAAGACCTCGAAGCCGCGGGCGATCGCGATCGACCACAGCGCGGCGGGGAACGTCGCCGCGATCGAGGTGAAGATGAGGATCGACATGCCGTTGCCGACGCCGCGCTCGGTGACGAGCTCGGCGAACCACATGATGAGGCCGGTGCCGGCGGTCATGGTGATGATCATGAGGAGCTGGGCGTACCAGGCCTCGGAGGTCACGAGCTGCTCGCACTCGGGCACGCCGGCGACGGGGATCAGCTGGCCCGAGCGGGCGACCGTGACGAGGGTCGTGGACTGCAGCAGCGCGAGCGCGATCGTCAGGTAGCGCGTGTACTGCGTGAGCTTCGCCTGCCCCGACTGGCCCTCCTTGTAGAGGGTCTCGAAGTGCGGGATGACCACGCGCAGCAGCTGCACGATGATCGTCGCGGTGATGTACGGCATGACGCCGAGCGCGAAGATCGACAGCTGCAGCAGGGCGCCGCCCGAGAACAGGTTCACGAGCGAGAGCAGGCCCTGCGCGGTGCCGCTCTGGTCGAGACAGCTCTGCACGTTCGGGAAGTTCACGAACGGCGTCGGCACGTGCGCGCCCAGGCGATAGATGGCGATGATCGCCAGGGTGAAGCCGATCTTCCGCCGGAGATCCGGGGTGCGGAAGACCCGCGCAATGGCGCTGAACAAGTGGATTCCTCCCAGGGGATGGGCGGCGTCTCGGGACGACACCGTCAACCAGGGTATCCCAGCGCGTTCACAGACGCGCCCCGGGATACGACGAAGCGAGGGCCGGAGTGAACTCCGGCCCTCGCTGGCGCATTACTTGATGGAACCGCCGGCGGCGACGATCTTCTGCTCGGCAGAGCCCGAGACCTTGTCGACCGACACGTTCAGAGCCACCGAGATGTCGCCGGTGCCGAGCACCTTGACCTTCTCGTTCTTGCGGACGGCACCCTTGGCGACGAGGTCGCCGATGGTGACGTCGCCGCCCTGGGGGTAGAGCTCCGCGAGCTTGTCCAGGTTCACGACCTGGTACTCGACGCGGAACGGGTTCTTGAACCCGCGCAGCTTCGGCGTACGCATGTGGAGCGGCATCTGGCCACCCTCGAAGCCGGCCTTGACCTGGTAGCGAGCCTTCTGGCCCTTGGTACCACGGCCTGCGGTCTTACCCTTCGAGCCCTCACCGCGACCGACACGGGTCTTCGCGGTGTTGGATCCGGGGACGGGACGCAGGTGGTGAACCTTCAGCACACCGGGGCGGGTGGCCGAGGTCTCGGCCTTCGCCTTCTTGTCGTCCTTCTTCTCAACCATCAGTCGATCTCCTCAACCTTCACGAGGTGCGCGACGGTCTTGACGTAGCCGCGCGTCTGCGCGTCGTCGGGACGGACGACCGAGTCGCCGATCCGCTTGAGACCCAGCGAACGCAGCGTGTCACGCTGGTTCTGCTTCTCGCTCACCTTGGACTTGACCTGGGTGACCTTCAGTCGAGCGGCCATCAGGCACCTACCTTCTGTGCAGCGTTCGCCTCGGCCTCGGCACGCACGAGGCGAGCCGGTGCGACCTGGTCGAAGTCCAGGCCACGGCGTGCGGCGACCGCACGGGGCTCCTCGAGCTGCTTCAGCGCCTCGACGGTCGCGTGCACGATGTTGATCGTGTTCGACGAGCCGAGCGACTTCGACAGGACGTCGTGGATACCGGCGCACTCGAGCACGGCGCGGACCGGGCCACCGGCGATGACACCGGTACCGGCGGCAGCCGGACGCAGGAGCACGACACCAGCGGCGGCCTCACCCTGCACGGGGTGCGGGATGGTCGAGCCGGTGCGGGGAACGCGGAAGAAGTTGCGCTTGGCCTCTTCGACGCCCTTCGAGATGGCGAGGGGGACCTCGCGGGCCTTGCCGTAGCCGACACCCACGAGACCGTTGCCGTCGCCGACGACGACGAGAGCGGTGAAGCTGAAGCGACGACCACCCTTGACGACCTTCGAGACGCGGTTGATCGTGACGACGCGCTCCAGGAACTGGCTCTTGTCGGCGTCGCGCGAACCGCGGTCGCGGTTGTTGGAACGCTCACGGCTGCCGCGACGGGGCTCGCGGGCCTCGCGCTCGACGGGAGCGGTGGCCGCAGCCTGCTCGGTCGTAGCCTGTTCGGTCACAGGGTTCTCTCCGTTGTTGTTGGTCACTGCATCGCTCACAGGTTCAGACCTCCCTCGCGAGCGCCGTCGGCGATCGCTGCGACACGGCCCGCGTAGCGGTTGCCACCGCGGTCGAACACGACGTCGGCGACGCCGGCGGCCTTGGCGCGCTCGGCGACGAGCTCGCCGACCTTGCGAGCCTTGGCGGTCTTGTCACCGTCGAACGTGCGCAGGTCGGCCTCGAGGGTCGACGCCGAAGCGACCGTGTGGCCCTTGGCGTCGTCGACGAGCTGCACGAAGACGTGGCGGGCCGAGCGGGTCACGACCAGGCGAGGCCGCGACTCGGTGCCCACGATCTTCTTGCGAAGGCGGGCGTGGCGACGCGCACGCGCGTCGGACTTGCTCTTCAGAGCCATGCTTACTTACCAGCCTTTCCGGCCTTGCGGCGGACGACCTCGCCCGCGTATCGCACACCCTTGCCCTTGTAGGGCTCAGGCTTGCGGATCTTGCGGATGTTGGCCGCGGTCTCGCCGACCGCCTGCTTGTCGATGCCACTGACCGTGAGCTTGTTGTTGCCCTCGACGGTCAGGGTGATGCCGGCGGGCGCGTCGACGGTCACGGGGTGCGAGAAGCCGAGAGCGAACTCGACGGACGAGCCCTTCTGAGCGACGCGGTAACCGGTGCCGACGACCTCGAGGCCCTTGGAGTAGCCCTGGGTCACGCCGATGATGTTGTTGCTGATCAGGGTGCGGGTCAGGCCGTGCAGGGCACGCGACTCGCGCTCGTCGTCCGGACGGGTGACGAGAACCTGGTTCTCCTCGACCTTGGCCTCGATGGGCTTGGCGACGGTCAGTCGCAGCTCGCCCTTGGGGCCGGAGACGACGACGTCCTGGCCGGAGACCTCGACGGTCACACCGGCAGGGATGTCAATGGGAAGACGTCCAATACGCGACATCAGATCACCACACGTAGGCGAGGACTTCCCCGCCGACGCCCTTCGACTCGGCCTGGCGGTCCGTGAGGAGGCCAGAGGAGGTGGACAGGATCGCGACGCCCAGGCCACCGAGGACCGTGGGCAGCTCGGTCGACTTCGCGTACACGCGGAGACCGGGCTTGGAGACGCGCTTGATGCCGGCGATCGACCGCTCGCGGTTCGGGCCGTACTTCAGGGTCATGGTGAGGGTCTGGCCGACGCGGGCGTCGGTGACCTCCCAGCCGGAGATGTAGCCCTCCTGCTGGAGGATCTCGGCGAGATGGGTCTTGAGCTTGGAGCTCGGCATCGACACGGAGTCGTGGTGCGCCGAGTTCGCGTTGCGCAGACGGGTCAGCATGTCTGCGACCGGGTCTGTCATCGTCATAGGTTTTATCCTTCGATCATGAGGTTTCGGAAGCCGTTACACGACAGCCGACCTTCGATGAATGTCCATATTCAGTTGTGCAGTCGTTCGGCCCCGGAGCACGCCCCGAGGCCGAACGATCGATTGTACCGGATTACGCCTGGGCGTCCGTCGAGGTGAACGGGAAGCCCATCTGACGCAGCAGCGAGCGACCCTCGTCATCCGTCTTCGCCGTGGTGACGATCGTGATGTCGAAACCGCGGACGCGGTCGATGCGGTCCTGGTTGATCTCGTGGAAGACCGCCTGCTCCTGCAGACCGAAGGTGTAGTTGCCGTGACCGTCGAACTGCTTGGGCGACAGACCGCGGAAGTCGCGGATGCGGGGCAGCGCGAGGTTCACGAGACGGTCGATGAACTCCCACGCACGGTCACCGCGGAGGGTGACGTGCGCGCCGATGGCCTGACCCTCGCGCAGCTTGAACTGCGCGATGGACTTGCGGGCCTTCGTGACGATGGGCTTCTGACCGGTGATCTTGGTCAGGTCGTCCACGGCGCCGTCGATCACCTTGCTGTCGCGAGCTGCCTCGCCGACACCGGTGTTCACGACGACCTTCACGAGACCGGGGATCTGCATGACGTTGGCGTAGCCGAACTCGTCCTGCAGAGCCTTCTTGATCTCGCTCTGGTACTTCTGCTTCAGGCGGGGCTGGATCTTGCCAGCCGCCGCGGCAGTGGTGCTGCTCATATTCAGAGGTCCTTGCCGCTCTTCTTCGCGTAACGCACGCGGACGGTGCGCTTCACGCCGTCCTTCGTCTTCTCCTCGACGCGGTGACCGACGCGAGTCGGCTTCTTCGTCTCGGGGTCCACGAGCTGGACGTTCGAGATGTGGATGGGGGCCTCGAGGGTCTCGATGCCGCCCGTCTTGGTGCCGCGCTGGGTCTGACCGACGCGGCTGTGCTTGGTGACGTAGTTGACGCCTTCGACGATGACGCGGTTCTGCTCGACGAGGACCTCGAGGACCTTGCCCTGCTTGCCGCGGTCGCCGCCACGCTCGGGCTTCGCACCCGTGATGACCTGAACCAGGTCACCCTTCTTGATGTTCGCCATGATCAGATGACCTCCGGGGCCAGCGAGACGATCTTCATGAACTTCTTGTCACGAAGCTCACGGCCGACCGGTCCGAAGATACGGGTGCCGCGGGGCTCCCCGTCGTTCTTCAGGATGACGGCGGCGTTCTCGTCGAACTTGATGTACGAGCCGTCGGGACGGCGCGTCTGCTTGACGGTGCGGACGATGACGGCCTTGACGACATCACCCTTCTTGACGTTGCCGCCGGGGATCGCGTCCTTGACGGTCGCCACGATGATGTCGCCGACACCGGCGTAGCGACGGCTGGAGCCGCCGAGCACGCGGATGGTGAGCAGCTCCTTGGCGCCGGTGTTGTCGGCGACCTTGAGGCGGGATTCGGTCTGAATCATGAGATCACTTCGCCTTCTCGAGGACCTCGACCAGACGCCAGCGCTTGGTGGCGCTCAGCGGGCGAGTCTCGTTGATGAGGACGAGGTCGCCGATGCCGGCGGTGTTGGCCTCGTCGTGGGCCTTGACCTTCGAGGTGCGGCGGATGACCTTGCCGTAGAGCGGGTGCTTCACGCGGTCCTCGACCTCGACGACGATCGTCTTGTCCATCTTGTCGCTGACGACGTAGCCACGGCGGGCCTTGCGGTAACCGCGGGCGTTCTCGTCGCGGACGTCGTGAGCGGCCGACTCGTGGCCGGCGGCCGCGACTGCCGTAGCGGCATCCTTCTTCTCAGCCATTACTCGGTCTCTTCCTTCGCGGCCTCGGGGGCGTCATCCGCCTTCTTGGCCTTGGTCTTCTTCGCCTTCGGCGCCTCGGCGACGGGCGTGGCACGAATGCCCAGCTCGCGCTCGCGGATCACCGTGTAGAGCCGCGCGATGTCGCGCTTGACAGCACGGATGCGACCGTGGCTCTCGAGCTGGCCGGTAGCCGACTGGAAGCGCAGGTTGAACAGCTCTTCCTTGGCCTTGCGCAGCTCCTCGACGAGGCGCTGGTCTTCGAACGTATCGAGCTCGCTCGGTGCGAGCGTCTTGGTGCCGACAGCCATTACGCGTCGCCCTCCTCGCGCTTGATGATGCGTGCCTTGAGCGGCAGCTTGTGAATGGCACGGGTCAGGGCCTCGCGAGCGAGCTCCTCGTTGACACCGGCGACCTCGAAGAGGACGCGACCCGGCTTGACGTTGGCGACCCACCACTCCGGCGAACCCTTACCGGAACCCATGCGGGTTTCGGCCGGCTTCTTGGTCAGCGGTCGGTCGGGGTAGATGTTGATCCACACCTTGCCGCCACGCTTGATGTGACGCGTCATGGCGATACGAGCGGACTCGATCTGACGGTTGGTCACGTAAGCGGGGGTGAGGGCCTGGATACCGAACTCGCCGAAGGAGACCTTCGTGCCGCCGGTGGCCTGGCCATCGCGCTTGGGGTGGTGCTGCTTGCGGTACTTGACCTTGCGGGGGATAAGCATCAGGCCGACGCTCCTTCTGCCACGGGGGCCTCGTTGCGGGGGCCGCGACGGCGGTCACCGCGGTCATCGCGACCACGCGAGGTCTTCGGCGCGTTCGCCTGCTCGCGAGCGAGCTCCTTGGCCGTCAGGTCGCCCTTGTAGATCCAGACCTTCACGCCGATGCGACCGAAGGTCGTCTTGGCCTCGTAGAAGCCGTAGTCGATGTTCGCGCGGAGCGTGTGCAGGGGCACGCGGCCCTCGCGGTAGAACTCCGAGCGGCTCATCTCCGCGCCGCCGAGGCGGCCCGAGACCTGGATGCGGATGCCCTTGGCGCCGGCGCGCTGCGCGCCCTGCAGACCCTTGCGCATCGCGCGGCGGAAGGCCACGCGAGCCGAGAGCTGCTCGGCGATGCCCTGGGCCACCAGCTGAGCGTCGGCCTCGGGGTTCTTGACCTCGAGGATGTTCAGCTGGATCTGCTTGCCGGTGAGCTTCTCGAGGTCGGCGCGGATGCGCTCGGCCTCGGCGCCGCGGCGACCGATCACGATGCCCGGGCGGGCGGTGTGGATGTCGACGCGGACGCGGTCACGGGTGCGCTCGATCTCGATGTTGCTGACACCGGCGCGGTCGAGCGACGTGGTCAGCAGGCGACGGATCTTGATGTCCTCGGCGACGTAGTCGGCGTAACGCTGGCCCGGCTTGGTCGAGTCCGAGAACCAACGCGACACGTGGTCCGTGGTGATGCCGAGGCGGAAGCCGTACGGGTTGACTTTCTGTCCCATTACTTGCTCGCCTTCTTGCTCGTACCGGCGGTCGCGGCATCCGCGTCCTCCGGCGTCGACAGCACGATCGTGATGTGGCTCGTGCGCTTCTTGATCTGGAAGGCGCGACCCTGGGCACGCGGGCGGAAACGCTTGAGCGTCGTGCCCTCGTCCACGTACGCGTTCTTCACGTACAGGTCGGCCTCGTCCAGGAACTCGTTGTCCTTGTCGGCCTTCACGCGAGCGTTGGCGACCGCCGAGGCGACGAGCTTGTAGATGGGCTCGCTGGCGCTCTGCGGGGCGAACTTCAGGATGGCGAGAGCCTCCTGAGCCTGCTTGCCCTTGATGAGCGCGACGACACGACGAGCCTTCTGAGGGGTCACGCGGATGTGCTTCACGCGTGCGGTGGATTCCACCATGTCTCTCCTCCTCTGTCCTCTCTAGAACTGCCCCCGCGTCAGCGGCGGCGGCCCTTCTTGTCGTCCTTCACGTGGCCGCGGAAGGTGCGGGTGGGCGCGAATTCGCCCAGCTTGTGGCCGACCATGGTCTCGGACACGAACACGGGGATGTGCTTGCGTCCGTCGTGCACGGCGATCGTGTGGCCGAGCATGGCCGGGATGATCATCGAACGGCGCGACCAGGTCTTGATGACGTTCTTGGAGCCGGCTTCGTTCTGCGCGATCACCTTGCGAAGCAGGTGCTCGTCGACGAAGGGGCCCTTCTTCAGGCTGCGAGGCATCTTCCTCTACTCCTACTTGCGCTTCTTGCCGGCGTTGCGACGGCGGACGATGTACTTGTCGCTCTCCTTGTTGGGGTGGCGGGTACGACCCTCAGCCTGGCCCCAGGGAGTGACGGGGTGACGACCACCAGAGGTCTTACCCTCACCACCACCGTGCGGGTGGTCCACCGGGTTCATGGCGACACCACGAACCGTCGGGCGGACGCCCTTCCAACGCTTGCGGCCGGCCTTGCCCCAGTTGATGTTCGACTGCTCGGCGTTGCCGACCTCGCCGATGGTCGCGCGGCAGCGCGCATCGACGTTGCGGATCTCGCCCGAGGGCAGACGCAGCTGGGCGTAGGGGCCGTCCTTCGCGACCAGACGCACGCTCGCGCCGGCCGAACGAGCCATCTTCGCGCCGCCGCCGGGGCGGAGCTCGATGGCGTGGATGACCGTACCGGTCGGGATGTTGCGCAGCGGCAGGTTGTTGCCGGGCTTGATGTCAGCGCCGGCACCCGACTCGACGATGTCGCCCTGCTGCAGCTTGTTCGGGGCGATGATGTAACGCTTCTCGCCGTCGAAGTAGTGAAGCAGCGCGATGCGCGCGGTGCGGTTGGGGTCGTACTCGATGTGAGCGACCTTGGCGTTGACGCCGTCCTTGTCGTTGCGACGGAAGTCGATCACGCGGTACTGGCGCTTGTGGCCACCACCGATGTGACGGGTCGTGATGCGGCCCTGGTTGTTACGGCCGCCGGTCTTGGCCAGCGGGCGGAGGAGCGACTTCTCCGGCGTCGATCGCGTGATCTCGGCGAAGTCGGCCACCGACGAACCGCGGCGACCCGGGGTCGTGGGCTTGTACTTGCGAATAGCCATGTTCGTTGTCCTCTATCCCGACCGTCAGCCGACTGCCGTGAAGATGTCGATGGTGCCCGACTTCAGGGTGACGATGGCGCGCTTGGTGTCCTTGCGCTTACCGGCGCCGAAGCGGGTGCGACGGGACTTGCCCGCGCGGTTGAGCGTGTTGACCGAGGCGACCTTGACGCCGAAGATCTTCTCGATCGCGAGCTTGATCTCGGTCTTCGACGCGCGGGGGTCCACGAGGAACGTGTACTTGCCCTCGTCGATGAGCCCGTAGCTCTTCTCCGAGACGACCGGCTTCAGGATGATGTCGCGCGGGTCCTTGTTGACGGTGGTCATGCCGAGACCTCCTCGATGACGCCGGCCTTGGACGCGACGAACGCGTCGTAGGCGGCCTTGGTGAAGACGATGTCGTCCGAGACGAGCACGTCGTAGGCGTTGAGCTGGTCGAACGACAGCACGTGGACGTACGCGAGGTTGCGGACGCTCTTGACGGTGACCTCGTCACCGCGCTCGATCACGACGAGGACGTTCTTGACGGCGCCGAGGCCCGTGAGGACGGCAGCGGCGGCCTTCGTCGAGGGGGCTCCCTCGACGCCGAACGAGTCGACGATGTGCAGACGCTGGCCGCGTGCCCGGTCGCTGAGCGCGCCCAGCAGAGCGGCGGCGACCATCTTCTTGGGGGTGCGCTGCGAGTAGTTGCGCGGCTTGGGGCCGTGCACGATGCCACCACCGGTCATGTGCGGTGCGCGGATCGAGCCCTGACGGGCGTTACCCGTGCCCTTCTGCTTGAAGGGCTTGCGGCCGGCACCGGAGACCTCACCGCGACGCTTGGTCGAGTGGGTGCCCTGGCGAGCCGCGGCGAGCTGCGCGACGACGACCTGGTGGATGAGGGGGATGTTCGTCTTGACGTCGAACAGCGCGGCGGGCAGCTCCACGGAGCCGGCCTTGTTGCCGTCTGCCTTCAGGACGTCGAGCGCGAGAGTCGAGTCAGCCATGATCAGGCACCCTTCACTGCGTTGCGGACGTAGACGATGCGGCCACGAGCACCGGGGACGGCGCCCTTGACGAGCAGCAGACCCTTCTCGGCGTCGACGGCGTGCACCGTGAGGTTGAGGACGGTGACGCGCTCGCCACCCATGCGGCCGGCCATGCGCATGCCCTTGAAGACGCGGCTGGGCGTCGACGAGGCACCGATGGAACCGGGCTTGCGGTGGTTGCGGTGCGCACCGTGCGAGGCCGAGACGCCCTTGAAGTTGTGGCGCTTCATGACACCCGCGGTGCCCTTGCCCTTGCTGGTGCCGACGACGTCGACCAGCTGGCCGGCCTCGAACGTGCCACCAGCGGTGAGCTCCTGCCCGAGCGTGTAGTCAGCGGCATCCGCGGTGCGGATCTCGGTGACGTGACGACGGGGGGTCACACCGGCGGCCTCGAAGTGGGCCGTGAGGGGCTTGTTGACCTTGCGGGGGTCGATCTGACCGGCGGCGATCTGAACGGCCGAGTAGCCGTCCTTCTCGGGCGTGCGGAGCTGCGTGACCACGTTCGGCGCGATCTCGATGACCGTGACGGGGACGAGCTTGCCCTGCTCGTTCCAGACCTGGGTCATGCCGAGCTTGGTGCCGAGGAGGCCCTTGGAAACCTTGGAGTTGATGTCAGCCATGTCGAACCTCAGAGCTTGATCTCGATGTTGACATCAGCCGGCAGGTCGAGACGCATGAGCGAGTCGACGGCCTTCGGCGTCGGGTCGACGATGTCGATCAGACGCTTGTGGGTGCGCATCTCGAAGTGCTCGCGGCTGTCCTTGTACTTGTGGGGCGACCGGATGACGCACACGACGTTCTTCTCGGTCGGCAGCGGCACGGGGCCGACGACAGTCGCGCCCGCACGGGTCACGGTGTCGACGATCTTGCGTGCCGAGGTGTCGATGACCTCGTGGTCGTACGACTTCAGGCGAATGCGGATCTTCTGTCCCGCCATTTGTCTGCTCACTCTCTTTATCGCGTCTTACGTCTCGCTGGTCGCGAGCGCATTGGACGCCCGGTGGCGCGGATCGCGCCGGGCACTTCTCACCGCCGAGGCGGTGATGCTGCACCACTGTTCTGATGTCAAACCCGCGGGTTGCCCTGCGGTTCCACACCGTGCGCGCACGCGCGCATCCTGTCTTCAGGGGTGGTGTGGGGTTCGATGTTCGTCTGCCCGTGGCCTAGGACTCTGCGCTGCGCGCCGCCTATGCACTGTCGTGACAGTGATCCGGGATGCCAGGCACCCGTCGGAATGTGGAACCTGTACAGTCTACGTGCCGCCCGGGCGTGTCGCAAACCCGGGCGTGTCGGGCGGCTCGCGCCACCCCGCGCCCCACTCGATCGCTCCCGCACGCGAGAACGCACCGCCCCGCGAGCGGGTACCCGTGGCGGTGCACTCTCGCGGTGGCGGTGCGCTCTCGGCGCTGCGGCCTATTGGTTGCCGATGTTCTTGTCGACGTTCGCGCGAACGTCATCGACCTTGCCGTGGTGCTGCTCGGGCACGACCTTCTTGACGGCATCCGCCGCGCCCTGCAGGAACTTGTCGCTGACGTCCTCGGCCTTCTCGGTCTTGAGCGCTTCCTCGATCTTGTCGCGGTTCTGCTCGAACATCTGCTTGCCCTTGTTGATGATGTCGTCGACGCCCATGGTCGTCCTTTCGCCGGGTCGGTGTACCGCTATGACAGCGCGCCACGCCACCCGCCGTCAACCGCTTGCGCCCCACGACAGAACCCCCCGGATCCGAAGATCCGAGGGGTTCTGCGAAGGAAGTCGGAAGACTTACTTGATGATCTTGGTCACCGTGCCGGCGCCGACGGTGCGGCCACCCTCACGGATCGCGAAGCCGAGGCCCTCTTCCATGGCGATCGGCTGGATGAGCTCGACCGACATGTCGGTGGTGTCGCCGGGCATGACCATCTCGGTGCCCTCGGGCAGCGAGATGACGCCGGTGACGTCCGTGGTGCGGAAGTAGAACTGCGGGCGGTAGTTCGTGTAGAAGGGGTTGTGACGGCCACCCTCCTCCTTCGAGAGGATGTAGGCAGTGCCCTCGAAGTTGGTGTGCGGGGTAACCGAACCGGGCTTCACGACGACCTGGCCGCGCTCGACATCGTCACGCTTGGTGCCGCGCAGGAGCAGACCACAGTTCTCGCCGGCCCAGGCCTCGTCGAGCTGCTTGTGGAACATCTCGATACCCGTGACCGTGGTCTTCTGCGTCGGGCGGATGCCGACGATCTCGACCTCGGAGTTGATCGCGAGGGTGCCGCGCTCGGCGCGGCCCGTGACGACGGTTCCACGACCGGTGATCGTGAAGACGTCCTCGACGGGCATGAGGAACGGCTTGTCCTTGTCGCGCACCGGGTCCGGGATCGACTCGTCGACGGCGTCCATGAGCTCGACGATCTTGTTGACCCACTTCTCGTCGCCCTCGAGCGCCTTGAGGCCCGAGACCTGCACGACGGGAGCGTTGTCGCCGTCGAAGTCCTGCGACGACAGCAGCTCGCGAACCTCGAGCTCGACGAGCTCCAGGATCTCCTCGTCGTCGACCATGTCGGACTTGTTCAGCGCGACGAGCAGGTAGGGAACGCCGACCTGCTTGGCGAGCAGGACGTGCTCGCGCGTCTGAGCCATCGGGCCGTCGGTGGCGGCGACCACGAGGATCGCGCCGTCCATCTGAGCGGCACCGGTGATCATGTTCTTGATGTAGTCAGCGTGACCCGGGGCGTCAACGTGAGCGTAGTGACGCTTCGGGGTCTCGTACTCGACGTGCGAGATGTTGATCGTGATGCCGCGCTGGCGCTCTTCCGGCGCCGAGTCGATCGACGCGAAGTCACGCTGCACGTTGGTGGCCGACGGGTACTTGTCGGCGAGCACCTTCGAGATCGCCGCGGTGAGCGTCGTCTTGCCGTGGTCAACGTGACCGATCGTTCCGATGTTGACGTGCGGCTTGGTCCGCTCGAACTTGGCCTTAGCCACTGGGTCCTCCTCAGGACTGTCGTTGTAGATGCCCGGGCGCTGGATTGCGACCGGATCTCTACGGGGTTGTTTTCACTCTAGTAGAGAGGTCGATATTCAGTTTGAGTGGATGCCGGGAGCTTGACGCCCCCGGCATCCGTCCGGGCTTACTCGCCCTTGTTCTTCTGGACGATCTCGTCGGCCACCGCGCGGGGGACCTCGGAGTAGCTGTCGAACTCCATGGAGTAGACGGCACGGCCCGAGGTCTTCGACCGCAGGTCGCCGATGTAGCCGAACATCTCCGACAGCGGGACGAGAGCGCGGACGATCTTGATGCCCGAGCCGTCCTCCATCGACTGGATCTGACCGCGACGCGAGTTCAGGTCGCCGATGACGTCGCCCATGTACTCCTCGGGCGTACGCACCTCGACCGCCATCAGCGGCTCGAGGATGACCGGGTTGGCCTTGCGCAGCGCCTCCTTGAAGCCCATCGAGCCGGCGATCTTGAACGCCATCTCGGACGAGTCGACGTCGTGCGATGCACCGTCGAGGAGGATCGCCTTGACACCCACGATGGGGTAGCCGGCGAGCACGCCGACGTTCATCGCGTCCTGGAAGCCCTGGTTGGTCGGCTCGATGTACTCGCGCGGGATGCGGCCACCGGTGACCTTGTTCTCGAACTCGTACGTCTTGTCGGCCGTGACCTCGAGGGGCTCGATCGCGAACTGGATCTTCGCGAACTGACCCGAACCACCGGTCTGCTTCTTGTGGGTGTAGTCGTGACGCTCGACGGTCTTCTTGATCGTCTCGCGGTACGCCACCTGGGGCTTGCCGACGTTCGCCTCGACGCGGAACTCGCGCTTCATGCGGTCGACGAGGATGTCGAGGTGCAGCTCGCCCATGCCCTTGATGACCGTCTGGCCCGTCTCGGGGTTGAGCTCCGTGCGGAACGTCGGGTCCTCTTCGGCGAGCTTCTGGATGGCGACACCCAGCTTCTCCTGGTCGGCCTTGGTCTTCGGCTCGATCGCGACCTCGATGACGGGCTCGGGGAACGTCATCGACTCGAGGACGACGGGCTGCGCCGGGTCGGCGAGGGTGTCACCGGTGGTGGTGTCCTTCAGGCCGATGACGGCGTAGATGTTGCCCGCGGTGAGCGAGTCGACCGGGTTCTCCTTGTTGGCGTGCATCTGGAAGATCTTTCCGATGCGCTCCTTCTTGCCCTTGGTCGAGTTGACGACCTGCGCGCCCGAGTCGAGGTGACCCGAGTACACGCGGACGTAGGTGAGGCGACCGAAGAAGGGGTGCACGGCGACCTTGAAGGCCAGCGCGGCGAACGGGTCGTTGGCGTCGGGGTGACGCTCGATGACCTTCTCTTCGTCCTTCGGGTCGTGCGCCTCGATGGCGGGCACGTCGAGGGGCGACGGGAGGAAGTCGACGACCGCGTCGAGCATCGGCTGGACGCCGCGGTTCTTGAAGGCCGAGCCGCAGAGCACCGGGTAGAGCTCGCCGGCGACGGTGAGCTTGCGGATGGCGCCCTTGATCTCGGCGACGGTGAGGTCCTCGCCACCGAAGAACTTCTCGAGCAGCGCGTCGTCGGACTCGGCGACGGCCTCGAGCAGGCGCTGACGGTACTCGGCGGCCTTGTCGGCGAGGTCGGCCGGGATCTCCTGGATCTCGTACTTCGCGCCCATGGTCACGTCACCCTTGGCATCGCCGGGCCAGACCAGTGCGCGCATCTCGACGAGGTCGATGACGCCCACGAAGTCGTTCTCGGCGCCGATCGGCAGCTGCAGCACGAGCGGCTTGGCGCCCAGGCGGCTGACGATGGTGTCGACGGTGAAGTAGAAGTCGGCGCCCAGCTTGTCCATCTTGTTGACGAAGCAGATGCGGGGGACGTCGTACTTGTCGGCCTGACGCCAGACGGTCTCGGACTGGGGCTCGACGCCCTCCTTGCCGTCGAAGACCGCCACGGCGCCGTCGAGGACGCGCAGCGAACGCTCGACCTCGACCGTGAAGTCGACGTGGCCGGGGGTGTCGATGATGTTGATCTGGTTCTTGTTCCAGAAGCAGGTGACGGCGGCCGACGTGATCGTGATGCCGCGCTCCTTCTCCTGCTCCATCCAGTCGGTGGTCGAGGCGCCGTCGTGCGTCTCGCCCAGCTTGTGGTTGACGCCCGTGTAGAACAGGATGCGCTCGGTCGTCGTCGTCTTGCCGGCATCGATGTGCGCCATGATGCCGATGTTGCGGACCTTGTTGAGGTCGGTGAGCACTTCTTGTGCCACGGGCTGTTCCTTACGTTTTGTCGGGTGCGCCGGCCGGGAGGGGTCCCCCGGCCGGCGCCGAGAAGCTGTTTACCAGCGGTAGTGCGCGAACGCGCGGTTGGACTCGGCCATCTTGTGCGTGTCCTCGCGGCGCTTGACCGCGGCACCGAGGCCGTTCGAGGCGTCGAGGATCTCGTTCTGCAGACGCTCGGTCATCGTCTTCTCACGACGGCCCTTCGCGTAGGAGACGAGCCAGCGCAGCGCGAGGGTGTTCGCGCGGTGCGGCTTGACCTCGACCGGCACCTGGTAGGTCGAGCCACCGACGCGGCGGCTCTTGACCTCGAGGGTGGGGCGGACGTTGTCGAGCGCCTTCTTCAGCGTGGCGACGGCGTCCTGGCCGTTCTTGGCCTCGACGCCCTTGAGGGCGGTGTAGACGATCGACTCGGCGATCGACTTCTTGCCGTCGACGAGGATCTTGTTCACGAGCTGCGTGACGATCGGAGCACCGTAGACCGGGTCGTTGACGACGACGCGGCGGGGTGCGGGTCCCTTACGAGGCATCTAACTCAACCCTTCTTCGCGCCGTAGCGGCTGCGAGCCTGCTTACGGTTCTTGACGGCCTGGGTGTCGAGCGCACCGCGGACGATCTTGTAGCGGACACCGGGGAGGTCCTTGACACGACCGCCGCGGACGAGCACGAGCGAGTGCTCCTGCAGGTTGTGGCCCTCGCCGGGGATGTACGCGGTGACCTCGGTGCCGTTGCGGAGCTTGACACGAGCGACCTTGCGCATAGCCGAGTTCGGCTTCTTGGGCGTGGTCGTGTACACGCGGGTGCAGACACCCGCCTGCTGGGGGTTCGCCTTCAGGGCGGGAGCCTTGGTCTTCGAGACCTTCGGCGAGCGGCCCTTGCGAACCAACTGCTGAATGGTTGGCACGTTCTCTCCTTGTTGTGCTGCACGGTGACAGCGTCGTGGTTTCACCACAGATCCACCGGCGCGTCACGAATGCTGCGTTTTCAGGGGGTGGATATGCCGTGGGGGCGCCCTGTTCGCAGGACGATCCCGGTTCGCGTGCGTCGCGCCGACCTGATCGGACCGAGGCACGACGCAGGGAGCGCACGAGCGCACACCCGCCCAATGATACGCCTCTGCGGCGAGGCGGGCAAACGGTGATCGGAGCCGGTGGTATCGGGGGCTCAGGCGCCGGGGCGCTCGATCCGCAATTCGGCGTCGCCCAGGAGGAACCGCTCCCCCGCGGGCGCATCGGATCCGGGCTCGAGTTCGATCTCGGTGCCGAGGAAGTTCGTCAGCACGACGCCGTTCGTCGAGTGCAGATCGGTGATGTGCCACAGGCCCGAGCGCAGCTCGAGGCGGGCGTGCGTCTTCGAGACGGTGCGCGTCCGGTCCTCGATCGGCACGAGCTGGGCACGGGGGAACGCCGGGTCGGGCGCCGGCTGACGGCCGACGATCGCGATGTCGGCGGTGAGCGGCACGGTCTCGCCCTCGGGGAGCACGAGCTGCCAGTACACGCGGCGCCGCGCGACGACGACGGTGTGGTCGACCTCGGCCTCGTCGTCGTTCGCCTCGGCGCGACGCAGCTGTGCGGGGACGGCGCCGGCCGCGGTGCGCGGCGCACCGGCCGCCGGCGCGCCGATCACCGCCGACACCTCGCCCGAGAGCTCGGGGAACTCCTCCGGCGTGCCGGCGAACGCCCGCCGCGCGATGGGATTCGCCGAGACGGCATCCCACGTGCGGCGTCCCGCGTGCGGCGAGCCTGCGGCATCCGGATCGGCGAGGGAGGGCACGACGCCGGGGCGGTCGGAGGCTGCGCGCGAGGGGAACGGCGAGGGCGAGAGCGCCGAGACGTCGTCGATCTCGGAGGGCCAGCGCGCGTCGGTGTGCTCGTTCTCCGGCTCGTCGACCTCGGCGGCTGCAGCAGGCACAGCGGCGGGACGGACGGATGCCGCCGGCGCCGGCGCCGGCGCCACGGTCCCGGCGGGCTCCGCGGGTGCGGGCTCGGCCGGTACGGGCGCTGCGGCAGCCGCGGGGGCCGCGGGCGCGACGGGCTCGGCCCATACTGCGGGCTCCGGTGCGACCGGCTCCGCGGCGCGGGCGGGCTCGGGCGCCACGACGGGCTCGGAGCTGACGGGCGCCGCCGGCGCCGGGGCCCTCGGCGCCGCAGGAGCGGATTCGCCGGCCGGAGCGAACGGCGACGGCGGGGCCCAGGGCGAGGGCTGCAGGCCCGTCGGCGCCTGCTCGCGCGCGGGCGCCACCGGCTCGGCGGGGGCTGCGGGAGCGGCATCCTCGCCCGGAGCGCCCGAGGCATCCGCAGCGTCCTCACCGCTCGAGGCCAACGGGGCCGGGCGGAAGTGGTGGGGCGACAGCACCGGCGACGCGAGTGTCGGCGGCGCGACGGGCTCGTCGGTGCGACGCGGGATCGCGATGGTGTCGTCGACGTCGAGGTCCGACATCGGCGGGGAGAACGTCCACGGCGGCGGCGTCACGACCGGCCGCTGACCGCGCCACGACGCGGGGCCGAGACCCAGGATGCTGGCCCACACGACGAACAGGAACGCGGCGAGCACGGTCATGGCCGGTCCGACGCCGAAGTCACGGCCGATGCGGTGCGCCGCGACGACGATCAGCACGTACAGCGCGATCCACCCGGCGAAGGGCACGAGGCCGACCAGCACGAGCCACGGGCTGAACCCGCCGAGCCGGAGGACGACGGCCATGTTCAGCACCGGCACCCACCCCTGCCAGGGCTGCTCGTCGGTCTTGCGGAACAGCCCGGCCAGCGCGAGCGCCGTCCAGACATAGAGGACCGCACCGAGCACCGTCGAGAGCACGACGAGCAGGATGAGGAGCGAATCGTTGGCGGAGGTGGTCATCGCATCCCACGATAGGGCCAGGCGCGCCGCCTCCCCGCGGTCACGGCTGCCGGCCCGGGTCGGCGCCGGGTTCGAACGGGGCGTCGAGCGATCGCGTCAGGTCGGCGAGCATGGCCTCGATCTGAGGCTCGACGTGCTGCGCGATCTCGGCCTGCACGCGGAGGCGGTGGTGGAGCAGCAGCGAGCAGATCTCGCGACCGACCATGTTGGCGTAGTCGTCGGCCAGGGCGACCTCCTGGCGCAGGGCCGACTTGGCCTCGTCGCTGAGCGGCGGCAGGTCGGGCACGGCGGCATCCGATTCCTGGGCCAGCCCGGAGATCGTGAACAGGAACGGCGCCCCCGGGACGGGGTCGGGGTCGAGGGGCAGGCCTTCGAACTCCGGCTCGAGCCCCTCGGCAGGACGGTACGAGCGGGCGCGGTTGCGCGCGGCCTGCTGATCGAGCTCGGCCTGAAGCATGGGGAGGTTGCGGGCGGTGTACGCGGCGACGGCCTGATCGACGATCGTCTTCATCCGCGTCGAGAGCCCGTGCTGCACGCCGTGCGGCACGTCCGACCCGAGACCCGCGGCCGACAGGAGAGGCGAGCCGAAGCACCGCCGGCAGGGCGCGACGCGACCACGATGCGTCGCGGGCTGCCACCGGGGCAGCCAGCGCAGCCAGGCATCCACCGCCTGGCTCACCTGGGTCTCGAGCGACCGCTCCACGGCCCTATTGTCGCCGATCCGCGCCCGCGAGAGCGGGATTGCCGGTCATTCGTCCTCGTCGCGTTCCCAGCGCCAGCGCGGCGCCTGCGCCCGCGTGCGGACGAGGGCGACGCCCGTCCACGCGGCGACGGCGCCGCTCGCGGCCAGCACGAGGGCGAACCACGACAGCGCGAACGCTCCGGCCGCGGCGATCGCCCGTGCCGGGTCCACCCCGACGACGACCGCTGCCACCACCAGTCCGGCGAGGTAGGCGAGCACCACCGCGAGAGCGGCCACCGCGGCAAGCGAGTACGACGGATGCGGCCGGCGCAAGCCGCCGCCGAGCACGAGGGCCAGCGCGGCGACCGCCAGCGCGAAGCCCACCGCGCCCGGCAGGGCGCCGAGGCCCCGCACCGCGACGACATCCGCTCCCGTGGCGAGGCTCAGCACACCGAGCCCGCAGATGGCGAGCGCCCCGAACCCGACGACCGAGAAGAGGGTCGCGAGTCCGGGGCGCAATCCGCCGGTGTCGGCGTCCATCAGTACCGGTGCAGCTGGGGTCCCGCTTCGAGAGTGCGCTCGTACTCGCGCTGCGCCTCGGCGTTGAGCTCGGTGACGCGCTTGCCGCGCGCGGCGACCCAGGCGCCGAACCAGATCGTCAGCTCGCGTCCGGCGACGAGGGCCACGAGAGCGAGCGGCGCGAAGGCCTGCTCGCCCACGAGGCGCAGCGCCTCGCTGGGAGCGATGTTCCAGAACGGCGCCTGGAAGAGCTGCCCGAGGATGTGGCCCGCGTACGAGGCGATGCCCACGAGCAGGCCGAGGAGCACCCACAGGCCCCAGCGTCCGCGGTTGATGAAGGCACCGAGGATCCAGAACGCCAGGAAGAACACCACGACGGGAACCCAGAGCCAGAACGAGGTGACGGCGGCCAGCGCCTCGTCGCCGATGTTGGCGAGCGTGACGTCGCCGCGCACGGCGCCGATGCCGAGGTGCGCGCCCAGGTAGATGATCGCGAAGGCGATCGCCGCGAGCAGGCCGATGGCACCCGCCGCGCCGCGGTTGCCGCGGGGCGTGGGCGCCTCGGGCGCCTGGACGAAGATCGGCTGGGGCTGCGGTGCGGCCGCGGCGGCGCCGGAGGACTCGCCGACGGGCTCGCTCGGGCTGACGGTCGCCGTGCGCGACGCGTCGTCGGAGCGGTAGGCACGGGTCGCGGTCTCGCTGGCCTCCGGCCGCGCATCGGCGTCGGCGCGGTAGGCGTCGGTGGCGTCGCGCCGCGTGTCTGCGTCAGAGGTGGTGTCGCCGTCGCGGGGCGTGTCCCACTCGCTCGGCGAGTTCCACGTGTCATTGCTGCCGGACGCGGCGGTGGCGGATGCCGCGGGGGCGGCCGCGGCGTCGTACGAGGTCGTCGATCGTTCGGTCACGCCGCGATCGGCGTCGCCGTCGCGGTCAGCGCGATCGGTCGAGGCCGCGTCGGTCGCGGCGTAGTCGTTCGTCGCGGAGTCGTTCGTCGCGGAGCGCTCGGGAAGCGCGCCCGAGCCGGCGTACGCGCTGTCCCAGTCATCGGCCGTGACGGCGCCGCGCGACGCCTCTGCATCGGCGAGCCCGGCACGGGCGCTGCCCACGACATCGTCCACCGGCTTCGGCTCGTCGACCGGCTCGCCGTACTTGGGGTCGCTCATGCGGTGCTGCTCCTCACGCGATGGCCGGCGCCACCGCAGTCGTGAGGATATCCCGGGGATGCGGAGACGCGGCGCAGGCGTGCCGACGTGTCTGCGCACCCGTGTCGATCCGCCGACGTATCGTCGAAGCCATGACCTCGCGTGCCCTCACCCGCTCCGCCCCGGCCGCGCTGATCCTGACCGTCGCGCTGCTGGCGGGATGTGCGCCCGAGCCCGGCTCCGGCCCCGCGACGAGCTCCCCCGAGCAGACTGCGCCCGCCGCGACCGCGACACCCACGCCCCTCGAGACCCGGTCGGTGCAGGCGGGGGGCCCGCCGCCGGCGGCATCCGGCTCGGTGGGGTCGACGACCGTGATCCCGCGCGACTGCGCCGGCATCCTCGGCCCGGCGGCGCGCACCGCGCTGGCGAACGTCCCGCTCAACGACCCCGCGTTCGGCGAGGCGGGGTCGCTTCCCGACGGCTCGCTGCGGTGCGTGTGGGCGGACCCGGGCGCCGACACCGCGAAGATCGTCACCACGATCGCCCACGCGGCCGAGAACCCCGTCATCGACTTCATGAACGAGCTGACCGCCATCGGGTTCACCTGCTACGAGCCCGATGCCGGTGTGCGCTGCGAGAAGACCTGGGAGAACGAGCGCTACCCCGTCACCGACGGCCGCACCCTGTACTTCCGCGACGGCGTGCTCATCGACACGCAGTTCTCGCACCTCGCGCCCGAGGGCTTCACGAACGGCGTCATCGGGTCGGTGTGGCCCGCGGGCGCCGCGACGCCCGTGGCCCCCTGACCCCGCGCCCGCCCCCCGCTCGAGCTCCGCGGACTCACTCGGCGACGAAGACCGCGTTTCCAACCCGCCGCGCGTAGCCCTCGGGGTGCCAGGCGGTCTGGAATGTCGAGACCCAGTGCCCGCCGCCGGCCTCGATCGTCTCGATGAGGTCGCCGTCTGCCCGGGTGCAGAGCACGCGCTGGCCGTCGTCGGAGCACGAGAAACCCTGACCCGGCAGAGCGGATGCCGCGATCGAACCGGCATCCGTTCCCACCTCGGCCACGGTCGTCGCGATCGAGCCGATGTCGGACGACCACGTGCACGTGAACCGGACGGTGGGCGCGAGAGCGTCGACGAAAGCGCCGGCGGTGGTGGCGGGCGCATCCGTCGAGGCGGCCAGCTCCGCGCCCGGGGTGTACTGCAGCGCGCCCCACAGGGCCTCGGGGTACAGGTCGCGGCATTGGTCGGGGCCGTCGCCCTCCGCCGTCGCCTCGGCCGCGGGCCCGCTGCCGCCGAGCAGGCCCATGCCGGTCGTCACGAGCGGCAGCGTCAGCACGGCCAGGGTGCCGACGACGGCGATGCAGACGACGCCGACGACCCAGGCGAAGACGACGTTACGACCCCCGATGCGCGACACCCCTCCACGCTAATCGGCTCGCGGGCCCACTCCCGCCCGACACACGACGAAGGGCCCCGGGACATGCCCGGGGCCCTTCGCGAGATCAGCGATCGATCAGTTGTAGCTGGTGAAGTCGCCGTCCGTGGAGAAGCTGTCGAAGTCGACGTAGCTCAGGTCGGCGTCGCTGTACGCGCCGTCCGACGCGAAGATGCGGTTGGGGTACCGCTCGCTCTTCGCTTCCTCCGTCGCCTCGACGGCGACATTGCGGTACTTCGTCAGGCCCGTCCCGGCGGGGATGAGCTTTCCGATGATGACGTTCTCCTTGAGGCCGACGAGCGGGTCGCTCTTGCCCTCCATGGCCGCCTGCGTGAGGACGCGGGTGGTCTCCTGGAACGACGCGGCCGACAGCCACGATTCGGTCGCGAGCGACGCCTTCGTGATACCCATCAGCTCGGGGCGGCCCGACGCGGGGCGCTTGCCCTCGGCCACGGCCTCGCGGTTGATCTGCTGGTACTTCTTGAAGTCCACCAGCTCACCCGGGAGCAGCGTCGTGTCGGCGTGGTCGACCACGGTGACCTTCCGCAGCATCTGACGGACGATGACCTCGATGTGCTTGTCGTGGATCGGCACACCCTGCGACCGGTAGACACCCTGCACGCCGCCGACGAGGTACTTCTGCACCTCGCGGGCACCCTGCACGCGCATGATGTCCTTCGGGTCGAGCGTGCCCACCTGCAGCGGGTCGCCGACCTCGACGTGCTGGCCGTCCTCGACGAGGAGGGTCGCACGCTTGAGCACCGGGTAGACGAAGGGCTCGTCGCCGTTGTCCGGCGTGATGATGACCTTCTTGGCCTTCTCGGTCTCGTCGATCGTGATGCGGCCGCTGGCCTCGGCGATCGGCGACGCACCCTTGGGGGTACGGGCCTCGAAGAGCTCCTGCACGCGGGGCAGACCCTGCGTGATGTCATCGGCCGAGGCCGAACCACCGGTGTGGAAGGTACGCATCGTCAGCTGGGTACCGGGCTCACCGATCGACTGGGCCGCGATGATGCCGACGGCCTCGCCGATGTCGACGATCTTGCCGGTGGCCAGCGAACGGCCGTAGCACTTCGCGCAGACACCCACGGCCGAGTCGCAGGTCAGGACCGAGCGGACCTTGATGGAGGTCACCCCGCCCTCGACGAGCTTGTTGATGAGCACGTCGCCCACGTCGTCACCGGCAGCCGCCAGCACCTCGCCCGAGGGCGAGACGGCGTCGGCGGCCAGCGTACGAGCGAACACCGAGTTCTCGACGTTGGCGTCCTTGATGAGCACGCCGTCGGCGCCGGGAGCGGCGATCGGAAGCTCGAGACCCTTGGAGGTGCCGCAGTCGTCCTCACGGATGATGACGTCCTGCGAGACATCCACCAGACGACGGGTCAGGTAACCCGAGTCGGCGGTACGCAGAGCGGTGTCCGCCAGACCCTTACGAGCACCGTGCGTCGCGGTGAAGTACTCCGCGACCGACAGCCCCTCTCGGTACGAGGAGATGATCGGACGGGGCATGATCTCGCCCTTGGTGTTGTTGACCAGGCCTCGGATACCGGCGATGTTCCGGATCTGCAGCCAGTTACCACGGGCGCCCGATGACACCATGCGGTTGATGGTGTTCTCGGCGGGGAAGTTCGCCTTCATCGCGGCCTGCACCTCGTCGGTGGCCTCGGTCCAGATCTTGATCTGCTCCTGGCGACGCTCGGCGTCGGTCACGAGACCCTTCTCGAACTGGCCCTGGACCTTCGACGCGAGCTTCTCGTACTTCGAGATGATCTCGGCCTTGTTCGGCGGCGTCAGGACGTCGCTCAGCGCGACGGTGACACCCGAACGGGTCGCCCAGTGGAAGCCCGCGTCCTTGATGCGGTCGAGGGATGCCGCGACCTCGGTCTTCGGGTACTCCTCGGCGAGCTTGTTGACGATCTGCGACAGCTTGCCCTTGTCGGCCTGCTCGCGCACGAACGGGTACCCCTTGGGCAGGGTGTCGTTGAAGATCGCCTGGCCGAGCGAGGCGTCCACGAGGCCGTGGCGCTCGTAGCCCTCGGGGGCGTCGCCCTCGAGGAAGGTCAGGCCGGGGATGCGGATGCGGACCTTGGCCTGCAGGTCGAGGGTGCCCTCGTCCTTCGCCAGGATCGCCTCGCCGACCGAGCCGAACACGCGACCCTCACCGGCAGCACCCTCGATGACCGTGGTCAGGTGGTGCAGACCGATGATCATGTCCTGCGAGGGCAGGGTCACCGGGCGACCGTCGGACGGCTTGAGGATGTTGTTCGACGCGAGCATCAGGATGCGCGCCTCGGCCTGGGCCTCGACCGACAGGGGCAGGTGGACGGCCATCTGGTCACCGTCGAAGTCGGCGTTGAACGCCGCGCAGACGAGCGGGTGCAGCTGGATCGCCTTGCCCTCGACGAGCTGGGGCTCGAAGGCCTGGATGCCCAGGCGGTGCAGGGTGGGTGCACGGTTGAGCAGCACGGGACGCTCGCGGATGATCTCCTCGAGCACGTCCCAGACCTCGGGACGCGTGCGCTCGACGGCGCGCTTGGCGGCCTTGATGTTCTGCGAGTGACCGAGGTCGATCAGGCGCTTGATCACGAACGGCTTGAACAGCTCGAGCGCCATCTGCTTGGGCAGACCGCACTGGTGCAGCTTGAGCTGGGGTCCAACGATGATGACCGAACGACCCGAGTAGTCGACGCGCTTTCCGAGCAGGTTCTGACGGAAACGTCCCTGCTTGCCCTTGAGCATGTCGGACAGCGACTTCAGCGCGCGGTTGCCCGTACCCGTGACGGGACGACCGCGACGACCGTTGTCGAACAGCGCGTCGACGGCCTCCTGCAGCATCCGCTTCTCGTTGTTGACGATGATCTCGGGAGCCCCGAGGTCGATCAGACGACGCAGACGGTTGTTGCGGTTGATCACGCGGCGGTACAGGTCGTTGAGGTCGGAGGTCGCGAAGCGGCCACCGTCGAGCTGGACCATGGGACGCAGCTCCGGCGGGATCACCGGGACGACGTCGAGCACCATCGAGGCCGGCGACATGCCGGTCTGCAGGAACGAGTTGACGACCTTCAGGCGCTTGATCGCACGGATCTTGCGCTGGCCCTTGCCCTCGGAGATCTGCAGGTGCAGCGACTCGGCCTCGGCGGCCAGGTCGAACGCCGCGAGGCGACGCTGGATGCCCTCGGCGCCCATGTAGGCCTCGAAGTACTGGCCGAAGCGGTCCTGCAGCTCGTGGAAGACGTCGTCCTCCTGCTTGAGCTGGCCGACCTCGAGGGAGCGGAACTCCTCCCACACCCGCTCGAGGCGCGAGATCTGCTCGTCGAAGTTCTTGCGGACCGTCGCCATGTCCTTCTCGGCGGAGTCCTTGGCCTTCTTCTTCTGGTCGGCCTTGGCACCGTCGGCCTCGAGGGTCGCGAGCTCCTCCTCCAGCTTGGCCAGACGCGTCGCCACGCGGGCGTCACGGCGGTCGCCGAGGTTCTTGATCTCGAGGCGCAGGTTGTTCTCGTGCGTCGGGAGGTCGCGGTGACGCGCATCCTCGTCGACCGAGATGACCATGTAGGCGGCGAAGTAGATGACCTTCTCGAGGTCCTTCGGCGCCATGTCGAGCAGGTACCCGAGGCGCGAGGGCACGCCCTTGAAGTACCAGATGTGGGTCACGGGAGCGGCGAGCTCGATGTGGCCCATGCGCTCGCGACGGACCGAGGACTTGGTGACCTCGACGCCGCAGCGCTCGCAGACGATGCCCTTGAAGCGGACGCGCTTGTACTTTCCGCAAGCGCACTCCCAGTCGCGGGAGGGCCCGAAGATCTGCTCGCCGAAGAGGCCGTCCTTCTCGGGCTTGAGCGTGCGGTAGTTGATGGTTTCGGGCTTCTTGACCTCGCCGAAGGACCAACGACGGATGTCGTCAGCGGTGGCCAGGCCGATGCGAAGCTGATCGAAGGTGTGTGACTCGAGCACTAGTTCTCCTGTGTCGGAATTCTGTTCGTTGCCTGGCCGGATCAGATCTCGTCGATCGACGAGGACTCGAAACGGCTGGAGATGTTGATGCCGAGCTCCTCCGCTGCGCGGAAGGCTTCATCGTCGGTGTCGCGGAGGTTGACCTCGGTGCCATCGGCCGAGAGGACCTCGACGTTCAGGCAGAGCGACTGCATCTCCTTCATGAGCACCTTGAACGACTCGGGGATGCCGGGCTCCTGGATGTTCTCGCCCTTGACGATGGCCTCGTAGACCTTCACGCGGCCGACGATGTCGTCGGACTTGATCGTCAGGAGCTCCTGGAGGGCGTACGCGGCGCCGTAGGCCTCGAGGGCCCACACCTCCATCTCACCGAAGCGCTGGCCACCGAACTGCGCCTTACCACCGAGCGGCTGCTGGGTGATCATCGAGTACGGGCCCGTCGAGCGCGCGTGGATCTTGTCGTCGACGAGGTGGTGCAGCTTCAGGATGTACATGTAGCCGACCGAGATCGGAGCCGGGAACGGCTCGCCGGAGCGGCCGTCGAACAGCTTCGTCTTGCCCGAGGAGTCGATGAGACGCTCGCCGTCGCGGGTGAGGTTCGTCGAGTCGAGCAGACCGGCGATCTCGGACTCGAACGCGCCGTCGAACACGGGCGTCGCGACCTTGGTGCCGGGGGCGGCCTCACGGGCGATCTCGGGCAGGCGGTCGGCCCACTCGGGGGTTCCCTCGACCTTCCAGCCCTGCGCCGCGATCCATCCGAGGTGCAGCTCGAGGACCTGGCCGAAGTTCATTCGACCGGGGATGCCGAGCGGGTTCAGCACCACGTCGACGGGCGTGCCGTCGGCGAGGAAGGGCATGTCCTCGACGGGGAGGATCTTCGCGATGACACCCTTGTTGCCGTGGCGGCCGGCGAGCTTGTCACCTTCGGTGATCTTGCGCTTCTGGGCGATGTAGACCACGACGCGGCGGTTGACGCCCGAGCCGAGCTCGTCGTCGCCGTCCTCGGCGTTGAACTCCTTGACGGCGATGATCGTGCCCTGCTCACCGTGGGGCACCTTCAGCGACGTGTCGCGGACCTCGCGGCTCTTCTCGTTGAAGATCGCGCGCAGCAGGCGCTCCTCGGCCGACAGCTCGGTCTCACCCTTGGGCGTGACCTTGCCGACGAGGATGTCGCCGGGCCGGACCTCGGCGCCGATGCGGATGATGCCGCGCTCGTCGAGGTCCTTCAGCAGGTCGGGCGCGACGTTGGGGAGGTCACGGGTGATCTCCTCCTTGCCGAGCTTGGTGTCGCGCGCGTCGACCTCGTACTCCTCGATGTGGATCGAGGAGAGCGTGTCGTTCTTCACGAGCTCCTGGCTGAGGATGATCGCGTCCTCGAAGTTGTGACCCTCCCACGTCATGAACGCGACGAGGAGGTTCTTGCCGAGCGCGAGCTCGCCGTTCTCCGTGGCGGGACCGTCGGCGATGACCTCGCCGACCTCGACGCGCTCACCGGCCGAGACCACGACGCGCTGGTTGTACGACGTGCCCTGGTTCGAGCGGTCGAACTTGCGGAGGAAGTAGTCCTGCGTGCCGCCCTCGTCGAGCTGCACGGTGACGACGTCGGCCGAGACCTCGGAGACGACACCGGCCTTCTGCGCGGTGAGGACGTCACCGGCGTCGATCGCGGCGTAGCCCTCCATACCGGTGCCCACGAGCGGCGAGTCGCTGCGCAGCAGCGGCACAGCCTGACGCTGCATGTTCGCACCCATGAGGGCGCGGTTCGCGTCGTCGTGCTCGAGGAACGGGATGAGCGAGGTCGCCACCGAGACCATCTGGCGCGGCGAGACGTCCATGTAGCCGATCTCGTCGTTCGGGAAGAGGTCGACCTCGCCGCCCTTGCCGCGACGGGCGAGGACGCGGTCGGCCACGAACGAGCCGTCCTTGTTCAGCTCGACACCGGCCTGCGCGACGACGTAGTCGTTCTCCTCGCTGGCGGTGAGGTAGTCGATCTCGTCGGTGACCTTGCCGTCGACGACGCGACGGTACGGGGTCTCGATGAAGCCGAACGCGTTGATGCGGGCGAACGACGCGAGCGAGCCGATCAGACCGATGTTCGGGCCTTCGGGGGTCTCGATCGGGCACATGCGGCCGTAGTGCGAGGGGTGGACGTCGCGGACCTCGACGCCGGCGCGCTCACGCGACAGACCACCGGGACCCAGCGCCGACAGGCGGCGCTTGTGGGTCAGACCCGCGAGCGGGTTGTTCTGGTCCATGAACTGCGACAGCTGCGACGTTCCGAAGAACTCCTTGATCGCGGCGACGACGGGGCGCACGTTGATCAGGGTCTGCGGCGTGATCGCCTCGATGTCCTGCGTGGTCATGCGCTCGCGGACGACGCGCTCCATGCGCGACAGACCGGTGCGGACCTGGTTCTGGATGAGCTCGCCGACGGCGCGGATACGGCGGTTGCCGAAGTTGTCGATGTCATCGGTGTCGAGGCGGATCTCGACGGCCTTGCCGTCGCGGACGCCGTCGAAGGTCGCGTCACCGCGGTGCAGACGAACCAGGTACTTGATGGTCGCGACGATGTCGGCGACGGTGAGCACCGACTCCTCGATCGGGGTGTCGAGACCCAGCTTCTGGTTGATCTTGTACCGGCCGACCTTGGCGAGGTCGTAGCGCTTGGCGTTGAAGTAGAAGTTGTCGAGCAGCGCGCGGGCGGCCTCGGCGGCGACCTGCTCGCCCGGACGGAGCTTGCGGTAGATGTCGCGGAGCGCGTCCTCCTTGGTGAGGATCGTGTCCTTCGCGAGCGTCTCCTCGATCGAGTCGAACCCGGCGAACTCGGCCATGATGTCCTCGCTCGTCAGGCCGAGAGCCTTGAGGAAGACGGTGACCGACTGCTTGCGCTTGCGGTCGATGCGGACGCCGACCTGGTCGCGCTTGTCGATCTCGAACTCGAGCCAGGCGCCACGGCTGGGGATGACGCGGGCCGACACGATGTCCTTGTCGGAGGTCTTGTCGGGCGTCTTGTCGAAGTAGACGCCGGGCGAACGCACGAGCTGCGACACGACGACGCGCTCGGTGCCGTTGATGATGAAGGTGCCCTTGCCGGTCTGGAGCGGGAAGTCGCCCATGAAGACCGTCTGGGTCTTGATCTCACCGGTGAGGTGGTTCATGAACTCGGCCTCGACGTAGAGCGGGGCCGCGTAGGTCTTGCCGCGCTCCTTGCACTCCTCGATGGAGTACTTCTCGGGCTCGAGGTAGGGGTTGGTGAACGAGAGCTGCATCGTCTCGCCGAGGTCCTCGATGGGCGAGATCTCCTCGAAGATCTCCTCGAGGCCGCTCTGCAGCGCGATGTCGGTGCGGCCGGCGGCCTGCGCCTCGGCGAGGCGGGCCTTCCAGGTGTCGTTGCC
The DNA here is from genome assembly GCF_028737325.1 of Microbacterium thalli. Classification (GTDB taxonomy): domain Bacteria; phylum Actinomycetota; class Actinomycetes; order Actinomycetales; family Microbacteriaceae; genus Microbacterium; species Microbacterium thalli. Next base: position 58,124 of record NZ_JAQZCH010000001.1, read on the forward strand.
GACGAGCCAGTCGAAGGACTCCGTCTGCAGCGCGAGCAGGTCGGGGACCGTCAGCTTGTCGGAGATCTTCGCGAACGAGAGGCGGGAAGCGCCGCGGCCGTTCTTGGGGGTGGTGGTGGATGCGTTGCTCGCAGCAGCCAAGGGGATTACCTCCGTGGCCCGAGGGGGGCCGGTTCCTTGTCGTCAGGTGGAGTGCTCCCGATCCAGCTCGCGCGTCTCACGCCGTTGAACGGGGCGGAATCGCGCAGAGCACAAGCCGACCACCATATGAGGGCAAGGGGACGGGAGCGCAACTACCAACTATAGGCGGCACGACGCGCCATGTCCAGCACTATCCTTGACGACCCCCGGTCGCTGCGGTATAAATGCGCGCCGCCCGCTCGGATGAGCGGGCGGCGCGGGTGCCGACGAGGCCGGCCGAGGCGATTACGCCCAGGTCCAGGTGGCCAGCACCGACTCGTAGACGGCGGCGCGGTCGGCCTCGGTGACCTCCGGGCTGAACGAGAAGGTGATCACGTAGGTCTGGTCGCCCTGCGAGGCGTAGAACTGGTCGATGTTGTACTGCACGCCCTGCTGGTCGAGCGCGGCCGAGAGGTGCGCGGACTCCTCGCCGGCGACGGTCGTGCGCTCCTCGACCGTCACGTCGGTGGCACCCGCAGCACCCTCGAGCTCGTCGACGCCGAGCGACTCGACCTGGTCGGCGGTGATGGCCTGCGGCGCGGGCGAGAGCACGACGTTGACGTTGTCGGCGAACCCGTCGGCCGAGGCGTCGGAGAGGTTCGCGACGAACACGTCGATGCCCTCCGTGCCCGGCAGCTCCTGCTCGGGGATGCCCCAGCCCTCGGGGACCGAGAAGCTGTAGCCGGTGCCGGTGATGCTCTCGCCCGCGGCGGGCTCGACGGCGGGCGTGCTGGCGGACGGCGACGCGGACGCGCCGGCGTCCCCCGACGCGGCGGGCTCGGCGTCACCGGACTGTCCACCGCAGCCCGCGAGAAGCAGGGCGGCGGAGACGAGAAGGGTGGCAGCGGTGGTGGTTCTGGTGCGAGTCATGGCTGACACGCTAGGGGAATCGCGTCGTCCCGGACGGCCCTTGACAGGGGGAGTTCTCCCCTTGACATACCGGCGATCACGCGCCGGTCGTCGGCGGCACGGTCGGCCGCAGCCGCACCCGGTCGCCCGGTCGCACCTGCGCCAGTCGCGCACGGCCCGTCGCAGTGACGACCCCGACCACCGGGTAGCCGCCCGTGACGGGGCCGTCGGCGCCGAACACGACGGGCAGCCCCGACGGCGGCACCTGGATCGCGCCCGGCGACATCCCCTCGCTGGGCAGCTCGTCGGTGCGCGCGCGGTCGAGCACCGGTCCGTCCAACCGGATGCCGACCCGATCGGCGTCCGCCGACACCGTCCACACCGCGGCGGCGAGGGCGCGACGCGACGCGATCGTGATCCAGCCGCCCCGCGGGCCGGGGACGAACGGGATGTCGAGCGGAGCGGCATCCGTCGCCACCGGGGGTAGCCCCCACGGGTGCAGCGGCAGCGCGGGGATCGGGCCGGCCGTCTCGTCGCCCACGGCGACGCGGTCGTCCGTGCGCACGGGGGCAGGGCCGAGCCCCGACAGCGTGTCGGTCGACCGGCTGCCCACGGCGGGCGGCACGAGCCAGCCGCCGCGCACGGCCAGGTAGGCGCGGGCACCGGCGAGGAACGCGTCCATCCGCAGCTCCGAGCCCGCGGGCCAGGGATGAACGACGTACGGGTCGCGAGCGCGCCCGTCGATCGTCAACGGTGCCCACCCGCCGGTGACGACGACCGCGAGGTCGCGCTCCGCCACGGCGCGGAACCCGCCGAGCACGACCTCGATCGCGGCGGCGTGCGGCCGATTGCCGAGCAGGCGGTTCGCGAGCGCCCACGCGGGCGCATCGGCCGCACCGGAGCGGGCGATGCCCTCGGCGGCGCGTCCGGGTCGGCCGGCATCCTGGAACGTCGCTCGTGCACCGGCCGCGACGACCCGGATGCCGCTCCCCGGCGGCTGTGCCCTTTCGCTCTCGGTCTCGCGGCGCCCGACGCTGACGGCCCGGCTTGCCGCGAAGCGGACGGCGGCACCGGGGGCGAGGAGCGCGGGCCGAGCGGCATCCGGGTCGAAGAGGACGGCGTCGGTCGTGCCGATGAGCTGCCAGCCGCCGGGGGTGTCGCGCGGGTACGCCCCCGAGAACGCTCCGGCGAGCGCCACCGACCCGGCCGGCACCCGCGTGCGGGGCGAGGCGCGACGGGGGACGTCGAGGTCCCACCCGTCGCCGATGAGGTAGCCGAACCCGGGAGCGAAACCCGTGAACGCCACCGTCCATGCCGTGCTCTCGTGGCGCGCGGCGAGCGCATCGGCGCTCGTGCCGAGCAGCGCCGCCGTCTCGGCGAGGTCGGCTCCGTCGTAGACGACGGGCACGATGACCGCGGCAGCCGTCGCCGGTGGCGCGGCGGCGGTCGCGGCTGCCCGGGTGATCCAGGCGCGCACCCCCTCAAGCGAGAGCATGCGGGGGTCGGCGCGGACCAGCACGGTGCGCGCCGCGGGGACGATGTCGACGACGCCGGGCGGCGGATCGGCGACGAGGCGGGCGTGCAGCGCCACGGCGTCGGTGAGGCCGCCGACCTCGACGAGAACGGCATCCGCACCCATGCGCAGCATCCTCATCGTGCCGCCTTCGCCGCCCTCATCGCGCTCGTCACCAGGGCGCCCGGATGTCGACTCCTGCGCTGTCCAGCGCGGCACGCACCGCGCGGGCCATCGCGACCGCACCCGGAGAGTCGCCGTGGAGGCACAGCGACACCGCCTCGCTGCGCACGACCTCGCCCGACACCGCGACGACGACCCCCTCGGCGGCGAGGCGCAGCGCGCGCTCGGCGACCTCGTCGGGGTCGTGCAGGAGCGCGCCGGTCTCTCCGCGCGGAACGAGTCCGCCGCCGGGGAGGTAGCCGCGATCGAGGAACGCCTCGTGCCGGAACGGCAGCCCCGCCGCGCCCGCCTCGGCGGCGAGCGCGCCGCCCAGCCCGAGGATCGGAACCGCGCGGCCGAGCTGCGCCGACAGGTCGGCCACGGCTTGCGCCACCGCCGCCGCGGTCGCCGGGTCGTCGGTCGCCGCGTGATAGAGCGCGCCATGCGGCTTGACGTAGCGGATGTCGCCGCCCGCGGCCGCGAGCGCCACGAGCTGTTCGTGCACCTGGCTGCGCAGCACCGCGGCGTCGACGGCGATGCGCACGCGCCCGAAGCCCGCGCGGTCGAGGTACGACGGGTGCGCGCCAACGGCGACCCCGGCGGCGGCGGCGGCGGCGACGGCCGCGCGCATCGCGGTCTCGTCGCCGGCGTGACCGCCGCACGCGATCGACGCGCTCGAGACCACCGCGAACATGGCCCCATCGTCGGCGGTCGGTACGCCGTCGACGGTCTCGCCCAGGTCGGCGTTGAGGTCCATGCCCCCACGCTAGCCCGCGTTACGTCGATGTAACGGCTCGCGTGGGGGCGATGCGTTCGGGCCCGCGGCCGGGCAGGATGGGCAGATGACAGACTCCCCCACTCCCCTGCTGCGGGTGCGCGACATGGCCGTCGACTTCCGCACGCTCGAGGGCCCCGTCCACGCCGTCGAAGGCGTCGACCTGGAGATCTCGGCCGGCGAGACGGTCGCGATCGTCGGCGAGTCCGGCTCGGGCAAGTCCACGACGGCGATGGCCGTGATCGGCCTGCTGCCCGGCAACGGACGCGTCGTACGCGGCAGCATCCAGCTCGACGGCCAGGAGCTCGTCGGCGCCTCCGAGGGCACGATGCGCCGCATCCGCGGCGGGGCGATCGGCCTCGTCCCGCAGGACCCGATGTCGAACCTCAACCCCGTGTCGAAGATCGGCACGCAGGTGGCAGAGACGTTGCTCGCGCACGGGCTCGCCACGTCCAAGGACGTCGACCGCAAGGTCGTCGAGACCCTCGCCGCCGCGGGTCTGCCCGACGCCGCCGAGCGCGCCAAGCAGTACCCGCACGAGTTCTCGGGCGGCATGCGCCAGCGCGCGCTCATCGCGATCGGCCTCGCCTGCAACCCGCGGCTGCTCATCGCCGACGAGCCCACGAGCGCCCTGGACGTCACGGTGCAGAAGACCATCCTCGACCAGCTCGGCCGGATGACCGGCGAGCTCGGCACGTCGGTGCTGCTCATCACCCACGACCTCGGACTCGCCGCCGAGCGCGCCGCCCGCGTCGTCGTCATGCACCGCGGGCGCATCGTCGAGCAGGGCCCCGCCCGGCAGATCCTCGAGGACCCGCAGCAGCCCTACACGCAGGCGCTCGTGAAGGCCGCACCGTCGGTCGCCGCCGTCCGTCTGCGCCCCGACGCCTACCGCCCCGCGGCATCCGTCAGCGCCCCGGCATCCGTCAGCGCCCCGGCCGCCGTCGGCGAGCCCGCGTCCGCGACGCCCGCGGCGACCGTGGCCTCGCCGGCAGCGGCATCCGGGAACATCGTCGAGATCGAGAACCTCACCAAGCTGTACAAGATCCGCGGCAAGAAGGAGGACTTCGCGGCCGTCCGCGACGTCTCGCTCGCGATCCCCCGCGGTGAGACCGTCGCGATCGTCGGCGAGTCCGGCTCGGGCAAGACCACGACGGCGCGGATGCTGCTGAAGGTCGTCGAGCCCACGTCGGGCAGCATCCGCTACGAGGGTCAGGATGTCGCCGGCCTCACCGGCGCGAAGCTGCGCGAGTTCCGCCAGAAGGTGCAGCCGATCTTCCAGGACCCCTACTCGTCGCTGAACCCCATGTTCACCATCGAGCGGATCATCGGCGAGCCCCTCGACTTCTACAAGCGCGGCTCGTCGAAGGACCGCGCCGCGCGCGTCCGCTCGCTGCTCGACGACGTCGCGCTGCCGCAGAGCATGCTGCGCCGCTACCCCTCCGAGCTGTCGGGCGGCCAGCGGCAGCGCGTCGCGATCGCGCGTGCCCTGGCGCTGAGCCCCGAGCTGATCGTGTGCGACGAGCCGGTCTCGGCGCTCGACGTGCTCGTGCAGGACCAGATCCTCACGCTTCTGCGCGACCTGCAGAGCGAGTACGGGCTCAGCTACCTCTTCATCTCGCACGACCTCGCCGTCGTCCGCCTCATCTCGGACTACGTCTGCGTCATGAAGGACGGCGCCCTCGTCGAGGCCGCCTCGAGCGAGGAGATCTTCACCAACCCGCGTGACCCGTACACGCGCCGGCTGCTGTCATCGATCCCCGGCAACGAGCTCGACATCGCCTCCTGACCGAGGCCGGCGACGAGAAACGCCCCGCGTACCGCTGAAGCGGGCGCGGGGCGTTCTCGTGGTGCCGCAGTCTCAGCGGGCGCGGGTGCGGGGGTCCATCGCCTCGCGCAGCGATTCGCCGAGCAGGGTGAAGCCGAGCGCGGTGATCATGATGCACAGGCCGGGCAGGAACGCGAGCCACGGCGCGATGGCGAGCTCGCTCTGCGCGTACGTGAGCATGCGTCCCCATTCCGCCGTGGCCGCGCCGCCGCCGCCGAGGCCGAGGAACGACAGCGCCGCGGCGTCGATGACGGCGGTCGCGAGCGTCAGAGTCCCCTGCACGATGACAGGCCCCAGGCTGTTGGGCAGCACGTGGCTCATCGTGATCTTGCCGCGCCCCAGACCGAGGGTCTGCGCCGACAGGATGTAGTCGGCGCTGCGCTGCTGCAGCATCGACGCCCGCAGCAGGCGGGCGAAGATCGGCACCTGCGAGGCCCCGATCGCGATCATGATCGCCAGCTGCGACTGACCGAGGATCGCCGCGATCGAGACGGCGAGCAGCAGGTTCGGCACCGACAGCAGGATGTCGACGAAGCGCATGACGATCGTGTCGACCCAGCCGCCGAACATGCCGGCGATCAGGCCCAGCAGCATGCCGCCGGCGAGACCGAACGCCGTCGAGATCACACCGATCAGCAACGAGGCGCGCGCGCCCCAGATGAGTTTCGACAGCACGTCGCCGCCGAAGCGGTCGAGCCCGAGCGGGAAGCCGGCGATCTCGCCGGGACCCGGGATGTGGGTCGGCGTCACCTCGCGGGCGCCCGGGAGCGCCGTCTCGGGGTAGGGCGCGAGCCACGGCGCGAGGATCGCCACCAGCAGGAACAGCAGCACGATGACCGCACCCGCCCAGGCGACCGGGTTGCGGCGCAGTCGTGCGAACACGTCGTGCCAGAAGCCGCCGCCCGTGCGGGCTTCGAGCACCCCGTGCTCGGCGACGGCCGTAGCGGGTCCGCCACCGGGGGCGGGAGGGAGCGCGTTGGAGCTCATGAGACCCTCACTCTCGGGTCGATCAGGCTGTACGACACATCGACGAGCAGGTTGATGAGCGCGTAGATGATCGCGATGAAGATGATGAAGCCCTGCAGCACGGGGAAGTCACGAGCCGTAATGGCGCGGGCCAGGAACGAGCCGATGCCCGGGAAGGCGAACACCGTCTCGGTGAGGATCGCACCGGCGAGCAGCAGTCCGACCTGCAGGCCGACCGTCGTGGCGACCGGAAGCATCGCGTTGCGCAGGATGAACCGGCTGCGCAGCGTCCGCCGCGCGATGCCCTTCGCCCGGCCCGTGCGCACGTAGTCGGAGTTCTGCACCTCGAGCACCGAGGCGCGGGTGATGCGGACGATGATCGCGAGCGGGATGGTGCCGAGGGCGAGCGCCGGCAGGATCAGGTGCAGCACGGCATCCCACGCGGCGTCGAACTCACCCGTGATCAGGCCGTCGAGCACGTAGAAGTTCGTGTAATGGGTCGCGTCGATGCGCGGATCCTGCCGCCCGTCCGAGGGCAGCCAGCCGAGCTCGACCGCGAAGACGTACTTGAGCATGAACGCCAGGAAGAACACCGGGATGGTGACGCCGACGAGGCTGAGCACGACGGCGAGGTGGTCGCTGACCTTGCCGTAATGGCGTGCGGCGAGGTAGCCCAACGGGATGCCGACGCCGACGGCGATGATGAGGGCCGCGACCGAGAGCTCGATCGTGGCGGGGAAGCGGCGCAGGAACTCCTCGACGACGGGCCGACCCGTCTCGATGGAGGAGCCGAAGTCGCCGGTGAGCAGCCGCCCCATGTAAGTGGCGTACTGCTCGAGGATCGGGCGGTTGAACCCGTACAGCTCGTTGATCCGCTCGATGGCGGCGGGGGTGGCCTTCTCGCCCAGGAGGGCGACGGCGGGTCCGCCGGGAAGAGCGCGGACCCAGAGGAACAGGAGGATGCTGAGGCCCAGAAGGGTCGGGATCAGCAGAAGCAGCCGGTGGCCGATGGTTCGCAGCAACGCGGAATCTTTCGGTGAGGAGTGCGGGGCGGGCTCGCGCCCGGGACGGTCGCCCGCCCCGCGTGGTCAGCGGATCGCCGTCACTCGGTCAGGACGATGCCGGTGAAGACCTCGTCGTTGACCGGGCTGGCCGGGTAGCTCTCGACCCGCGGCGCGAAGGCCAGGGTCGGGGCCGGGTGGGCCAGCGGAACGCCGGGGATGAACTCGGCGACCTGCTCGTTGATCTGCTCGTAGAGGGCGGTCTGCTCCTCGAGGTTCGGCACGCCGCGCGCCTCGTTCAGCGCCGCGAACAGCTCGGGGTTGTCGAAGCCCCACTCCGCCGAGGCCGCGCCGAAGAACACGCCGACGAAGTTGTCGGTGTCGTTGTAGTCACCGGTCCAGCCCAGGAGGTGGATGCCGTGGTCCGGCGTGCCGGTGATCTTGTCGAGGTAGTCCGGGCTCCAGGCATCCGTCTGCGGCGTCAGCTGCACGCCGACCTCGGTCAGCTGGGTCGAGATGACCGTGGCGATCTGCTCGGGGTCCGGCATGTACGGGCGCGAGACGTTGACCGGGTAGTTGAACGTCAGCGAGAGCGGGTTGGCGTCGGTGTAGCCAGCCTCGGCCAGCAGCGCCTTGGCCTGCTCGGGGTCGTACTCGTACGTCGTGACGTCCTCGTTGTAGCCGTTGACGGAGTCGGGCATGAACTGGGTCGCGACCTCGGTGCCCTCGGGGAGGACCTGCGAGATGAGCGCTTCCTTGTCGATCGCGTGCGACAGAGCCTGGCGGACGCGGACGTCCTGCAGCTCGGGCTGGGCCTGGTTGAACGCGAGGTAGAGGATCGTGAACGGCGGACGCGAGACCATCGTGAAGCCGGCCTCTTCGAGCGCGGCGGTGTCGGCGGGGCCGACGAGGTCGTAGCCGTCGATCGAACCGGCCTCGAGAGCCTGGCGGCGCGCGGTCGGGTCGTCGATGACGCGGAAGATGATGTTGGTCACCTGACCCGCCTCGCCCCAGTAGTCCTCGTAGGCCGAGAGGGTGAGCTCTTCACCCGGCGACCACTCATCGAACTTGTAGGGGCCGGTACCGGTGGGGTGGCCTGCGCCGTACTCCGACAGCGACGGCGCTTCTTCGGTGCCGCCGATCTCGTCCGCACCGTACTCCTCGAGCGCCGTGGGGCTCTGCATCGCGAAGGCGGGCAGCGACAGCGCCGGGATGAAGCCGGCGAACGGCTGCTTGAGCGTCACCGTGGCCGCGAGCTCCTCGTCGGCGGTGCACGACTCGAAGACGGCCGTGTCGGGGGTCTCGACGTAGCCGCGGAACAGCTTGCCGTAGTAGTACGACAGCGCCTCGCTGGCGGCGAGGCCGGTCCAGTTGTACCAGCGATCGAAGTTGGCGCACACGGCCTCGGCGTCGAACGGCGTGCCGTCGTGGAAGGTCACGCCCTCCTTCAGCTGGAACGTGTGGGTCAGGCCGTCCTCGGACGACTCCCAGCTCTCGGCGAGCAGCGGCGCCGGGTCGGCGGTGCCGGGCTCGGTGCCCACGAGGCCCTCGAAGATCTGCCGCGAGACGCGGAACGTCTCGCCGTCCTGCGCGAAGGCCGGGTCGAGGTTCGCCGGGTCGGCGGAGGCTGCGAAGACGAAGGTGCCGTCGACGTCGGCAGCGGCATCCGTCTCGCCGCCACCTCCGCGCTGGCTGGTGCACGCCGAGAGGGCGAGGGCGCCGACGGCGACCACCGCCAGACCCGCGAGCGCGCGCTTCCGTGGAGTGGAGAGCATGGGGGTGTCCCTTTCTGAGGTCCGGAGCGGGCCCACCGCGGCGCGCTCCGAGGTAATGCGTTTGAACTTATACGGGCTCGAGGGTCGAAGTCATTACATCGATGTCTCGATCGTGTTTCGACTGCGCGGAACGGCCCGGCCCCTGCCAGTAGCGTGGAGGAATGGCACGAGCGCGCGTCGAGGAGTCCGGGCCGCGGACGCGGCTGTCCGACGGGACCATCGCCCGCATCGCCCCGAGCGACGTCACCTCGGGCTTCGAGCTCGACGTCGACGGCACCCCGCAGTCGCACGTCGACCTCGACGATCCGACGCACCTGCACTTCGAGTACATCGCGCGGATGGCGGCCGTCATCGACCGGCTGCGAATGCCGGGCCAGCCGCTGACCGCCGTGCACCTGGGTGCCGGTGCCCTGACCCTGCCGCGCTACATCGCCCACACCCGCCCCGGCTCGCGCCAGCAGGTGATTGAGCTCGAGCAGCCACTCGTCGACCTCGTCCGCGAAGCGTTGCCTCTCCCCCGCGGCGCTCAGATCCGGGTGCGGATCGGCGATGCCCGCGCCGTCGCCGAGAAGCTGCCGCCCGGGCTCACCGGCGCCGCGGACCTCGTCGTCTCCGACGTCTTCGCGGGAGCCCAGACCCCCGCGCACCTGACCACCGTGGAGTACTACCGCTCGCTCGCCCGCCTGCTCGAACCCGCGGGCGTGCTGCTGGTCAACGTCGCCGACGGCGCGGGGCTCGCCTTCGCCCGGCGCCAGGTCGCCACGGTGCGCGCTGTGCTGCCCGAGGTGCTGCTCCTGGCCGAGGTCCAGCTGCTGAAGGGTCGGCGGTTCGGCAACATCGTGATCGCGGCATCGGCCTCGCCCCTGCCGACCGAGTGGCTGCCGCGACTGATGGCGGCGGGGCCTTTCCCCGCCAAAGTCGCGCAGGGGGCCGAGATCGACGAGTTCGCCCGCGGCGCCCGCATCGCGACCGACGCCGACGCGACCCCGTCGCCCAAGCCCGCGGCATCCGTGTTCGAACGGTGATCGGCGCGGCGGGCGGACGCTTCGGCGGGTTCGGGTCAGACTGGGATCCACCGTTCTCGAATCGCGGAGGGGGATGACGGTGGGCTACATCCTCGGGTACGACCCGGAAACGCTGCGGGAGAACGTCGACCCGCGACAGTGCGCCGAGCGACTGGACGAGATCGGCGAGCAGCGCAGCCTGCCCGCCCTGCTCGAGCGCGTCTGGCTGCTCAAGGTGCTGGACCGCCTCGACGAGGCGCTCGTCCTCGCCGAGCAGGCGGTGCGCGTCGCCCGCATGGGCGGCACCCGCAAAGACCTGCTGCGCGCGCGTGTGCTGCACGCGACGATCCTGCAGAACCGCGGCGCCTTCGCCGCGGCCATCCAGGAGCTGACGACCTGCGCCGAAGAGGCCGAAGGGCAGAACTGGCCACTGCTGGCCGCGTTCGCCTACCAGCACCGCGGCAAGGTCTCGTACGACGCCGAGGACTACGTCGCCGCCCGCACCGACTTCAAGCGCGCCCTGTTCCTGCGCCAGGAGGGCGGCGCGCCCGAGGACCAGCTCGAGTCGACCTTGCTCGCCGTCGACGCCGCCGAGCGCCGCTCGCGCTCGAGCATCGCCAGCTGACCGTCCGCGGTCTGTCCCATCCCGCGCGTAGCGTCACCGTCATGAGCGATCTCGATCGGGTCCGCGTCTGGGCCGAGGCGCTCATCGCCGCGCACCTCGACGACTCGTGGACGTTCCGGTTCGACAACGCCAAGCGCCGCGCCGGACAGTGCGACTACACGCGGCGCGTCATCAGCGTGTCGCGCTACCTCTCCGCGCGCTTCGACGACGACGAGAACCACCAGACGTTGCTGCACGAGGTCGCCCACGCGATCGCCGGGCCTGCTGCGGGCCACAGTCGCGAGTGGCTGCGCGTCGCGCGAGACCTCGGGTACGTCGGCGGCACAACCCATCGTGGTGAGACCGCCGTCGAACTGGCACCCTGGGTCGGCCATTGCCCCGTCGGGCACGTGGCCTACCGGCACCGCCGCCCGACGCGCGCGGCCTCGTGCCGCTCGTGCGCCCCGTCGTACGACGAGCGGTACCTCTTCCGGTGGGTGCGCCGCGACATCTCCGCGGCCGACCGGCGCGCCGCCGCCACCCCGCGCTGACCCGCCGCGCTGACCCACCCCGCGCTAACCGCCGAGGAGTTGGCGCGTCAGGCGTCGGCGAAGACGCCGTCGCGGAACACCGGGACGACCGTGTCGGCGTCGAGCTCGGCGGCGGCGAGAGCCTCGTCACGGCGGTCCGCGGCGACGAGTTCCTGACCCGACCCGCTCGCGGTGAGCAGGTGACGCACGGCTCCCCGCAGTCCGCGGAACGAATCGCACGCCGCCGCCGCCTCGGGCGCGGTGTGGTCGATGCCGCGCAGCGAGAGCGCGTCGACGACGGCGCCCGCACCGAGCAGGTCCTCGACGGCGACGCGCAGCGCACCGTCCCCGCCGCCCGGGTCGCCGACCGCGATGACGGCGATGCTCGTGCGCGCGGCCCGGCGCTGCTGCTCGGCCAGCACGGCATCGGCGACGGCGGCGGCGTTGCGCAGCCCGCCGCGCAGCACGAGCGACCCGGATGCCGCGGCGGCGGCCGCCACGTCGGCGGCGGCGCTCGGCGAACCGGTGCTCAGCACGTCGACCACGACCACCACGTCGGCGGCGGCGAGGCGCTCGAGCCCGGCCCGGCCCCAGTCGAGCCGCACCTGGTAGCGGGACTGATCGAACGGCGAGGATGCAGCGGGCGACGGCATCCGTTCAGCCTACGACGGGGCAGACTGGGCGCATGCGCATCCTCCAGAAGCTCGTGCTCGACTGCGACGCCGACGCCGCCTGGCGTGCCCTCCACTCACCGCGCGCGCTCGCGGAGCTGTACGCGCCGCTCATGGGACTGCGTCCGCTCGCGGCGGAGGGCATGCCGACCTCGCTGGAGCCCGGGGCCGACGTCCCGGTGCAGCTGACCGCGTTCGGGGTGCCGGTGGGGCGCCAGCTCATCCATGTCTCGGACCGGCACGTCGAAGAGCGTCGCTCGGAAGAGCCGGACGGCACGGCCGTGCGGATCCTCCGAGACAGCGGCATCCCGCTGACCGGTCCGCTGTCGGTGCTCGACGTCTGGGACCACCAGATGGCCGTCTCGCCCGCCCCCGGCGACCCGACCCGCACGCTCTGGCGCGAGCGCCTCGTCATCGGCGGGCTCGCGGCGCCGGCGCTCTGGCCGATGCTGTGGGCGACGTGGCAGTGGCGCTCGACGCGGCTGCGGCAGGTCGCCCCGACCTGGGCGTTCGATCCCGAGACGGATGCCGCCGACGTCGACGCCCCGGACCGCACCGGCGCGTGACGCCGACGCCGTCCGGGGCCGGCCGGGGCGTGAGCCTCACTCGGCGAGCGCCTCGACGGGAGACACGCGCGTCGCGAGGCGGGTGGGAACCACGGCGGCGATGAGCGTCAGCGCGGCGGTCGCCACGACGATGCCGGCCACGGCGAGCCACGGGACACCGGGCAGGACGAAGTTCGGCGACAGCCACAACGGCGGCACGCGCACCGAGCCCAGCAGCGACTGCGCGGCGGCCCACCCGTAGGCGATGCCGAGCATCAGTCCGAACACGACCGAGGTGATCGTGATGTGCGCGGCCTCGAACAGCACCATGGCGCGGATCTGCCGGCCGGTCAGTCCGAGCGCGCGGAGCAGCCCCAGCTCGCGCGTGCGCTGCACGACGCCGATCGTGAGCAGGTTGACCAGCCCCACGGCGGCGATGACCGCTGACACGCCGACGAGCGCCATCATCACGGTGCTGAAGGTGTCGAGCAGGCGCGCCATCTCGTCGGGCAGCTCACCGCCGCCGGACGCCGCGATCACGCCCTTGACCGACTCGGCCGCCACGGCGAACATCGTCACGAGCGTCACGCCCATCACGACGCCGATCGCCATCCGGCTCGATCGCTCGGGGTAGCGCAGCGCGTTCTCGGCGGCGAGGCGTGCCGCGGCCGAGCGGCCGAACATGCGACCGGTCCCGCGCAGCAACGGCGGCATGACGAGCGTCGCGCCGAGGCTGAGTCCCGTGAACGAGGCGAGTCCGCCGAAGAAGGCGATGACCACGCCGAGCGGGGTGACGAAACCGGCCACGATGCCCAGCGCCAGCAGCCCCGCCCCGAGGACGAAGAGGACGATGGACGTGACGCGGCGCGAGCGACGGCCGGCGGCCTCGTCGGCGGTACGCGGCGCCGCCCCCGACAGCGCGGCCAGCGGGGTGACCTCGAGGACACGACGCGAACCCGCCCATGCGGCGGCCCACGTCGTGAGCGCCACGATGATCGCGGGAGCGAGCAGCACCGGCTGGACGACGCTGTAGTCGACGTCGATGCCCCAGGCGGCATCCGCGATCGCCTGCAGGGCGACGGCCGCCGCGGTCCCGCCGACGAGGCCGAGGACGGCGCCGATCGCACCGACGACGAGTCCCTGCCGCGCGATCTGCGCGCGCTGCGACTGCGCCGAGGCACCGATCAGGCGCAGCAGCGCGATCTGGCGGGTGCGGCCCGCGACGATCGTGGCGAAGGTGTTCGCGGTCACGATCGCCGCGACGTACATCGCCACGGCCACGAGCAGCACGCTCAGGATGGCCACCACCGCGATGACGGTGTCGCCGCCGGCGAGGAACGGGTCGGCGAGCAGCCACGCCCCGAGCAGGCCGGTCACCGCGACCAGCAGCACGCCGAACCCGCCCGAGATCGCCGACACGAGCACCGACGCGCCCATGCCGCGTTCGCGCAGCCACGCGAGGCGACCGGATGCCGCCGACCGCGGCGCCCGCGAGGCGCCCGGTACCGCCGGCGCCGCGACGGCGGTCATGCCGACACCTCTGCCGCGAGCATGTGCGCCGAGATGGCCTCGGCGCTCTGGCTGGGCTTGTCGGCGACGATGCGGCCGTCGCCGAGGAAGAGCACCCGGTCGGCATGCGAGGCGGCGATGGGGTCGTGCGTGACCATCGCGATCGACTGACCGTGCTCGCGGCTCGCCGTCGCGAGCAGCGCGAGCACCTCGCGGCCCGAGCGCGAGTCGAGGTTGCCGGTGGGCTCGTCGGCGAACACCAGGTCGGGGGCGGTCGCGAGGGCGCGGGCGATCGCGACGCGCTGCTGCTGGCCGCCCGACAGCTGGTGCGGCCGGTGGCGCAGGCGCGCGCCGAGGCCGAGCGAATCGATGAGGCCGTCGATGCGCGAGCGCTCGAGCGCCGACGGCGCGCGCCCGTCGAGCTCGAACGGCAGCGTGATGTTGCCGAGCACGTCGAGGGTGGGCACGAGGTTGAACGACTGGAAGATGAAGCCGACGCGGCGGCGCCGCAGGATCGTCAGGTCGAGGTCGGAGAGCCCCGAGATCTCGGTGTCGCCGATCCAGGCGCGGCCCGACGTGGGCGCGTCGAGCCCGGCCATGATGTGCATGAGGGTCGACTTGCCCGAGCCGGAGGGGCCCATGATCGCGGTGAACTCGCCGCGACGGATGCCGACCGAGACGCCGTCGAGGGCGCGCACGCCGGTCTCGCCGGCGCCGAAGGTCTTGGTGAGGTTCTGAACCCGGGCGGCCAGGCCCAGGTCGGTGGTCGAGATCTGCATGTCTTCGACGCTACGAAGGGGCCCGGCGGCGCCGCATCCGTCCCGCGTCGCCGCCGCGTACATCTGCCGGATGATCTCGCGGCCCCGCGGCGGGAATCAGGCCAGGCCGTGCTCGAACGCGAAGACGACGAGCTGCACGCGGTCGCGCAGGGTGAGCTTCGCGAGGATGCGGCTGATGTGCGTCTTCACGGTGGCCTCGGACAGATACTCGCGCTGCGCGATCTCGGCGTTCGAGAGCCCGCGCGCGGCGAGGGCGAAGATCTCGCGCTCACGGTCGGTGAGCTCCGCGAACGCGGGCGGCACCGGCTTCTTCTCGGGGCCCGAGAACGTCGCGAACAGCTCGCGCGTGGCGGATGCCGCGATGACCGACGACCCGGAGTGCACGGTGCGCACGGCCGCCAGCAGGAACTCGGGGTCGGCGTCCTTGAGCAGGAAGCCGCTCGCCCCCTGCCGGATCGCCCGCGCGGCGGCCTCGTCGAGGTCGAACGTCGTGAGCATGACGATGCGGGGCGGGTCGCCGCCGAACACCGGGTCGTCGAGCAGCTGGGCCGTGGCGGTGAGGCCGTCCATGACCGGCATCCGGATGTCCATCAGGACGACGTCGGGCCGGGTCTCACGTACGACGCGCAGTGCCTCGGCGCCGTCGGAGGCCTCGCCGACGACCTCGAGGTCGGGCTGCGAGGAGATGACCATGCGGATGCCGGCGCGGAACAGCGCCTGGTCATCGACGAGGACGACGCGCACGCTCACGCCGGACCGCCGATCGGCAGGGTCGCCGCGACGACGAAGGCGTCGCCGACGGGACCGACCTCGAGGTGCCCGCCGATCAGCTGTGCGCGCTCGCGCATGCCGACGAGCCCGTACCCGCCCGACGGCGTTCCGCCGGCGATGGCCGACGCGGGCGGGAGCGGATTGCTCACACGGACCTCCACGCGATCGGGCAGCCAGGCCAGGGACACGTCCACGGTACCGCCGGCGCCGTGGCGCATCGCGTTCGTCAGCGCCTCCTGCAGGATGCGGTACACCGCGATCTGCACGGCCGCCGGGGGTTCGCCCGGCGGCACGGGGTCGACGTCGACGCGCAGGTCGAGGCCCGCCGCGCGCACCTGCGCGTAGAGCACCTCGAGCTCGGCGACCGTGGGCTGCGGGCCCTCGCCTTCGCTGTGCCGCAGCTGGGTCAGCAGCATCCGGACGTCCGACAGCGCCGAGCGCGCGGTCGTCGAGATCGTCTGCAGCGAGGCGGCTGCGGCGTCGGGGTCGGCGGCGGCGGCATACCGGGCACCGTCGGCCTGGGCGATGACGACGGCGAGCGAGTGCGCGACGACGTCGTGCATGTCGCGGGCGATGCGGTTGCGCTCGAACTCCGCGCGGGCGCGGGTCTCGGCCCGGCGCTGGGCCTCGGCGGTGCCCCGCGCGCGCATTCCCACCCGCACCAGGGCGCCCACCGTCCAGGCGAGCAGCAGTCCGAACACCGAGGCGATGATGAGCACCGTGCCGGTGATGAGCAGGTACGCCAGATCGCCCCCGATGGCGTCGACCGAGTACAGGGCCGTCGGCACGAGCAGGTACACCGTGATGGCGAGCGCGCCCGCGATCGACGACGCGAAGCCGAGCCAGAAGACCCGGTTCGTGCCGTAGGCGGCGCAGGTGTACAGCACGGCGAAGATCGCGATGTCGACCGGCAGCGGCGGCAGCTGCGCGAGCATCTGCAGGATCGCTCCGACCCATGCCAGCGCGAGCGCGAGCGGCGGCGAGATGCGGCGCAGCGCAAGGGCGGCGCTGAACGGCCCGACGAGGAGCACCGCGATGATCGCCGACACGCGGTCGTTCGGGATCCCCACCCCGATGACGCCGCCCCACGTGAACAGCAGCATCACGACCGCGAAGGCGGCGGCCACCGCGACGTCGGTGACGATCTGGTAGCGCTGCAGCGGACGGATCACGCCTCGACGCTACGCGAGCGGTCCCGGCGCGGCATCCGTCTCGGGATGTATCCGGGGTGCCCAGAGGCGCAGGCCGTCGGGGACCGCGCGGATCCGCATCCGGAACCCGTCGGCGCGCTCCTCGGCGAGCTCGCCGTCATGCGCGAACACCGGCGGCGCATCGCCCGGGCGCACCTCGAGGTCGATCGAGGTGTCGACGATGCGCTCGAGATCGGATGCCGGCGGCATCAGGCGCAGCGCCCGCATGAGGGCCAGCGTGCGGCGTCCGAACGCGAGCGAGGCCACGGCGCGCAGGCGCGTGCCGCGCGCGTGGTGCACGCGCACGTCGAGCACCGCCTCGTCGAGGTTCTCGCGCCGCATCATCGCGATGCGCCGGGGGTCGCCGCGACCGATGCCCGCGAACACCGACCACACACGCGCGCGGCGGCCGTCGCGCACGATCGTGATGCGGTGGGCGCCGTGGATCGCCCGCCACGCCGCCACGGCCCCGCCCCACCATTTGCCGAGGCTCGTCCGCTTCTCGCGCTCGGCGAGCAGCTCGGGGTAGGCCCCCAGCGACACCGCGTTGAGCACGGTGATCGGATCGTCGTCGTCGACGGTCACCTCGGCGACGACGACGGAGCGCAGCGCGCCGGCGGCGTACGCATCGAGGGCCGCCTCGACGGTGTCGAGACCGGCGGCGCGGGCGAAGTGGTTGAAGGTACCGCCGGGCAGCACGAGGAGCGGCAGGTCGTGCGACCGCGCGAGGTGTGCCGCCCGCGAGACCGACCCGTCGCCGCCGAGGACGGCGAGCGCGAGGAGTGCGTCATCGCCCGCCATCGCATCGGCGACGATGTCGTCGAGCGAGGCGCCCTCGAGCGACACGATGCGCGCGGCGGGAAGCCGGCGGCGGATCTCGGGCAGGGGGTCGGCACGCACGACGGATGTGCCCGACTTCGGGTTCGCGACGAGCAGCAGCCCCCGGCCGTCAGGGTCCGGCAGAGCGCTGTCGTCGGGCTGGTCGGACGCGGGCATGGTGCGACGCTAACCCGGCGTGGCGGATGCCCGCCACGCCTTGACACCTCGCAAGAGGAACGCCGGGCACGGGGCGGACGTATCGCACGTCGGCACGGGCCCGTTAGTCTGGCGCAACCTGACCACCGCTCCCCCGCGGAGCCGTACCTCGCAGATCGGAGGTTCCCCCATGTCCATCGCGCAGACGCACCCCACCCCCGGTGCCGCCAAGACGATCATCGGCGAGCCCGAGGTCGTCGAGGACGGCGCCGTGATCGACGCCGCGGGCATCGCGCTCGCCGCCGACGTGGAGCACGACCCCGCCTGGATCGCCCTGCGCGACGCCGCGACGGCGCTGCAGGCGCTGCAGGCCGCCGACGGCTCGGTGCCGGACCCGGCCGACCGGGATGCGGCGCGACGACACGTCGCGGTGATCACCGGCGCGATCGCGCAGCTCGCGCCGCGGTTCCCGCACGATCGGGCGTACCTCGCCGCGTCGATCCGGGACTTCGAGCGATGGGCCGGCCCGGACGATCCGGGTGGAGCCGTGTCGACGGAGGGGGCGTTCGGCGTGCCCGATTTCCTCGACTCGCTCGTGGCGTTCCAGCCGCAGCGGCACCGCATCGACGGCATCCGGCACCTCGTGGTGTTCCCGATGTACACGCAGAACGGCTCGCGCGACCGGCACGTCGAGGCGCTGCTCGTCGAGGCGATCTGGCCGGAGGAGATCGCCCGGCTCGAGACGATGTACCCGAACCGCCTGTTCGTGTCGCTGCGGCTGCTCGATTTCACGGCCGGCTACGACACCGACTCGGCCGTGCTGTTCCCCGAGACCGTCGCGATGCGCGAGATCCCGACCTTCACGTGGGGCGCGATCTTCCAGGACCGCGAGGCCGCCCGCTACCGGCGCGTCGTCGCCGCGGCATCCGAGATCACGAAGCTCGACCTGCCCGCCGAGGCGGCGGAGATGCTCGACGATCAGGCGCTCACCGAACGCGCGTTCGTGATGTGGGACCTCATCCACGACCGCACGCACATGCGCGGCGACCTGCCGTTCGACCCGTTCATGATCAAGCAGCGGATGCCGTTCTTCCTGTACTCCCTCGAAGAGCTGCGGTGCGACCTGACGGCGTTCCGCGAGTGCGTCGCGCTCGATCGGCGCCTGAACGCGGAGGCAGACCTCGACGCGGTGGACGCCGAGCTGCTGCGGTTGTCGCGGCTGGTGCAGTACGCCGTGATCTTCGACCGGATCTTCCGGTTCGCGATCACCGGCACGCGCGTGCGCAACTACGACGGGCTCGGCGGCCAGCTGCTGTTCGCGTGGCTGCACCGGAGCGGCGTGCTGCACTGGACCGACACGGCGCTCGCGTTCGACTGGCGGGAGGTGCCGGATGCCGTCGTCGCCCTGGGCGACGCGATCGACCGCCTGTACTGGGAGTCGATCGACCGGCCCAAGACGGCGCACTGGCTCGCGGCGTACGACCTCGTGCGGTCGGTGCTCGAGCCCCATCCGGCGTCGGCCTGGGCCCGGGGGCTGCCGGATGCGGTGCTCGCCGGTCCGGCGAAGGGCTACACCGACGCCGTGCTCGACGACGAGTTCCCGCTGTCGATGTTCTACGAGGCGCTCGAGAAGAAGATGCGCGACGTCATCGCATCGACCCGCGGCATCCGCGGGACGACGACGGCACCGACCCGCGGCATCCGCGGGACGACGACGGCACCGACCCGCGGCATCCGCGGCTGACCGGCGCTGCCCGCGGATCCACCTCGCGCGGTGGATTCGCGGGCGGCGGACCGGTGAGAAAGGATGAGCACATGACCTCCCTGCACGACACCTCGGTGCGCGGCTTCGCGTCCGACAACTACTCCGGCATCCACCCGGAGGTCCTCGCCGCCATCACCGCGGCCAACGACGGGCACCAGACCGCCTACGGCTCGGACGTGTACACCGCACGCCTGCAGGAGCTCGTCACCGAGCACTTCGGCGCCGGCGCGGAGGCCTTCCCCGTGTTCAACGGCACGGGCGCGAACGTCACCGCGCTGCAGTCGATGCTGCCGCGCTGGGGCGCCGTGATCGCGGCATCCACCGCTCACATCAACGTCGACGAGGGCGGCGCCCCCGAACGCGTCGGCGGCATCAAGATCCTCAACGTCCCGACCGCCGACGGGAAGCTGACCACCGAGCTCATCGATCGCGAGGCGTGGGGCTGGGGCGATGAGCACCGCGCCCAGCCGCTGGTGGTGTCGATCACGCAGTCGACCGAGCTGGGCACGATCTACACTCCCGACGAGCTGCGCACGATCGCCGACCACGTCCACGCACGCGGCATGCGCCTGCACATGGACGGCGCGCGCATCGCGAACGCCGCCGCGGCGCTCGGCCTGCCGCTGGCCGCGATCACGCGTGACGTCGGCGTCGATGTGCTCAGCTTCGGCGGCACGAAGAACGGCGCGATGATCGGCGAGGCCATCGTCGTGCTCGACCCGGCGGCATCCGAGGGGCTGACGTATCTGCGCAAGCTCAACATGCAGTTGTCGTCGAAGATGCGTTTCGTCTCGGCGCAGCTGGTCGCGCTGCTCGAGAACGACCTGTGGCGGCGCAACGCCGAGCACGCGAACGGGATGGCGCAGCGCCTGCGCTCGGCCGTCGAGGCCGGCATCGCCGACGGCTCGATCCGGGGTGTGGAGTTCACGCAGCCGACGCAGGCCAACGGCGTGTTCGCGGTGCTGCCCGAGGGCGTCGCCGACCGACTGCGCGCATCGTTCCGTTTCTACGATTGGGACGAGGCCCGGCGTGAAGTGCGCTGGATGTGCTCGTTCGACACGTCGGCATCCGACGTCGACGCGTTCGTCGCCGAGCTCGCGCGTCTGACGACCGGCTGACGCCCGCTCTGCGGCGGCGGGAGCCGCGGCACGGAGCGATCCGGCCGCGGCTCCCGGGCGTTCAAGCGGCGGTGACGCTGAAGCTCCACGTGACGCCGAACCGGTCGGTGAGCATGCCGAAGCCGGCGCTCCAGGCCGACGCCGCGAGGGGCTCGACGATGACGGCATCCGTCGCCAGCGCGTCCCAGGGGCCCTGCAGCTCGGCGAGGCTCTCGGAGCCGACCGAGACGAAGAGTGCCTGATCGGTGACGGTCGCGTTGTTCTCGCGGCGGGTCGCGCCGCCGCCGACGATCGAGCCTTCGGTGCGGCCCGGGATGTCGTAGCCCATGATGCGGAAGCCGTTCTCGGCGACCACGAGGCCGAACACGACGGCGTCGGCGCCGGGCGCGTCCGCCGGCATGCCGACCTCGGCGTACGTGGTGATGACGGTGTGCCCGCCGAAAGCGGAGCCGTAGAAGTCGAGCGCCGCACGTGCATCGCCGCGGAAGTTGAGGTGGGGGGTGGTCTGGATGGTCATCGCTGCTCCTGGGTGAGGGTCGGCCCGATCGGCTCGACACCGTCAGCCTGACGGGCGTGCAGGTCAGTTTCTGTCCGCCTCCGCCGATACGGTGGGGCCATGACCACGACCTCGCGGCTGCTGACGCTGCTGTCGCTGCTGCAAGCCCGCCGCGACTGGCCCGGCGCCGTGCTCGCCGCGCGGCTGGAGGTCAGCGATCGCACGGTCCGCCGCGACATCGACCGGCTGCGCGAGATGGGCTATCGCATCCACGCCTCGCTCGGCCCCGACGGCGGCTACCGCCTCGACGCGGGCAGCGAGCTGCCGCCGCTGCTGTTCGACGAGGACCAGACGGTCGCGGTCGCCCTCGCGCTGCGGTCCGCGCCGGCGGTCGGAGCGGGCATCGGCGAAGCAGCGATCCGCGCCCTCGCGACGATCCGGCAGGTCATGCCCTCGCGCCTGCGGCACCGGCTCGACGCGCTCGAGATCACGACCGTCGGCCGCCCCGGGGATGCCGCGCCGCCGGACGTCCCGCTCGAGGTGCTCGTCACGCTCGCCGATGCCATCCGCGACCGGCAGACGCTCCGCTTCGACTACGTCCGCGGCGACGACGACAGTGGGGCGGACGGAGGCGCCGCGCCACCCCGGCGCGCGGAGCCGCACCACCTCGTCGCCGCGGGCGGCCGCTGGTACCTCGTCGGGTGGGACCTCGACCGGGACGACTGGCGCCTCTACCGCGTCGACCGCGTGCATCCCCGCATCCCGCACGGTCCGCGTTTCAACCGGCGGGCGGTGCCCGGCGGCGACGTCGATGCATTCGTGTCGGCGCGCTTCCGAGGTTCCGACGTCGACGCCTGGCCCTGCCGGGGCACGGTCGTCGTGCATCTTCCGGCCCGCCGGGTGCGCCCCTTCGCGGGCGACGGCACCGTCACCGCCGTCGACGACGCTACCTGCCGGCTCGAGGCCGGCTCGTGGTCGTGGACGGCGCTCGCCGCGTCATTCGGCCGGTTCGACGCACCGATGGAGGTGGTCGGACCGCCCGAGCTCGCCGACGCGTTCGCCGCGCTCGCCGACCGCTACGCGCGGGCGGGCTCGGGTCGGCGCAGGCGTCAGGCGCCGGCGAGCCAGGCGCGGTAGGCGTCGAAGGCGTACGGGCGGCCGAGGAAGTCGGCGACGAGGTCGGCCGCGTCGCGGCTGCCCCCGGGCTCGAGGACACGCTCGCGGTACCGGCGCGCGACGGCGGGGTCCATGAGGTCGTCGCCGAACGCCGACAGCAGGTCGCGCGCGATCACGAGGCTCCACTGGTACGTGTAGTAGCAGGCGCCGTACCCGGTGAGGTGGCCGAACCCGGCGTAGGTGTGACCGCCGGGCAGCGGGTGCACGGGCGACGACGCGCGGTACCACCGCTCGACCGCGCCGGCGAGATCCGCCGGACGCTCGACGTGCAACCCGTACGAGACGTTGGCGTGCCCGAGCTGGCGGGTCACCTCGAGCGCGCGGCCGAAAGCATCGGCGACCCGCATGCGCTGCACGAGGTCGGCCGGGATCGGCTCGCCCGCTTCGTTGCGGGCGAAGGTCGCCAGCACACCGGCATCCCACGCCCATTCCTCGAGCAGCTGGCTGGGCGCCTCGACGAAGTCCCACTCGGTCTCGATGCCGCTGAAGTCGGCCCACACCGCGTCGGCGCCGCCGAGGATGCCGTGGACGAGGTGTCCGAACTCGTGGAAGAACGTCACGACCTGGTCGTGCTCGAGCAGCCCGCGCGAGAAGTTGCACAGCAGCACGCCCTCGGGCAGCGAGCGGCCCGCGATCCCCGGTGCGAGGCCGAAGCAGGCGGCGTGGTTGTACTTGCCGTCGCGGGGATGCAGGTCGAGGTGGATGCGGCCGAGGTGGCGGTCGTCGCGGAACACGTCGTAGCTGCGGACGTCGGCGTGCCACGCGGCGGCATCCACCGGCCGGTAGGTGATGTCGAGCAGCCGCGCCGTGACGTCGAGCACGCCGGGCAGGACGTTCTCGAACGCGAAGTACGCCCGCACCTCCTGAGCGTCGACGGCGAACCGCTCGCGCTTGAGGGCCCCGAGCAGGTACCAGAGGTCGGCCGAGGTCACCGCGTCGGCATGGGGCTCGTCGCGCCGCAGGCGTTCGAGCAGCTGCTCGTACTCGGCTGCCGCGACCTCGCGCGTGGCGTCGGCGATGCGGTCGAGGAACGAGCGGATCGCCGCGCTCGAGCCGATCATGCGGGTCTCGGTCTCGTAGTCGGCCCAGTCGCCGTAGCCGAGCAGCTCGGCCCGCTCGGCGCGGACGGCGAGCAGCTCCGCGAGCACCGGATCGTTGTCAGGCCACGCGAGGTCGTTGTAGACCGACAGCAGCGCGGTGCGGGTCGAACGACGCTCGGCGAACTCGCGCACCGGCATAAGATCGGTGTACTCCGTCGTCAGCGTCACCCGACCGTCCTCGTCGACGGGATGGGCGTCGAGGAAGTCCCGCGGCAGACCGGCGAGGTCCTCCGCCGCGACCGTCACCTCGCGGCGACCGTCGCGGATGTTGCGCGAGAACCGCAACGACAGCTCGGTGTCGCGCTCGGCGAGCGCCCGCAGCCGGTCGCGGGTCCGCTCGTCGCGATCGACGCCGCCCCGCCGGAAGTCCCGCTGGATGCGCGCGAGCAGCCGGCGCCCGGCGGCATCCAGTCCGTCCGTGGCCAGGCCGTCGAAGACCGCGAACAGACGCGGGTCGAGGGCCCGCTCCGACAGCAGCGCGTCGAGGGCCTGCACGCGCGCTTCAGCCGCGTCGCGGACGGCGGGATCGGGGTGCGCCTCGCTCAGCACGGATGCCTCGGACGCAGCCTCGGCGATCGCGATCGACGCCTCGTTCCACAACTGCAGCCGGGCCAGCGGCGACAGATCACGGCCCGCGACGAGCTGCGCGTCGATGTCGCGGACGCGGCCGATGCGGGCGTCGGGGCGGTCGGAGGCGAACGCGAGCCACCCCGAGGGGTCGGCGGGGAAGGTCAGAGGCTGCGGCGCGGTCATGCCCCGAGCCTACGCAGGGCGCTCAGCGCAGGGCGCCGACCGAGGCGAGGGCCAGGCGGATGAGGGTGCCGCGGCCACCCTCCATCTCGGCGGCGAGCGCATCCGAAGCCGCCTCGGCCGGGTCGAGCCACGTCACCTCGAGGGCGTCCTGCCGCGGCTCGCAGGTTCCCGTGACCGGCACGACGAACGCGAGCGACACGGCGTGCTGCCGGTCGTCGTGGAAGGCGCTGACACCGGGGATCGGGAAGTACTCGGCGACCGTGAACGGCGTCGGCGCGGCCGGCAGCAGCGGAAACGCCATCGGGCCCAGGTCGTTCTCGACGTGGCGGAACAGGGCGTCGCGGATCGTCTCGCCGTAACGCACGCGACCCGACACGATCGTGCGCGTCATCTCACCCACCGGGGTCGCGCGCAGCAGGATGCCGACCTGCGTCACCGCACCGAGGCCGTCGGTGCGCACGGGCACCGCCTCGACGTAGAGCATCGGCAGCCGGCGCCGCGCCTCGGTCAGCTCGACGTCGCTGAGCCACGCGGGGTTCGTCGCCCCGCCGCCGGGAGCGCCCCGCAGCGGATCGACGGGAAGCGAGGACGCGTCGCCCTCGTCGGGATCGGGGTCGGGGGTGCGCACGGCCATGCTCCATGTATACCAATGCCATCCGCCAGCGCGATGGACCCGACGTCGGAGCCGGCTGGCAGGATGGTCGCATGTCCGAGACCCCGGTCCTCGATTCCGCCGCCGTGCGCTGGTCGGTGCCCGCGGCCGAGCGGGCCGGTCGGCCGCTCCTGGTGCTGATGCACGGGTACGGATCCGACGAGAACGACCTGTTCGCGCTCACCCCGCACCTGCCGCCGGAATACGTCGTCGCCGCCGTCCGCGCTCCGCTGGCTCCGCCCTTCCCGACGCCCGGATGGTCGTGGTACCCGATCGAGGGCCTCCACGGCCGCGACCCCGACATCGCGACGGCGAGCGCCCGCGCGCTCGTGACCTGGATCGACGGGGTGCGCGCGGACGCGGCATCCGTCGGTGTGCTCGGGTTCTCGCAAGGCGGCGTCATGGCGATCGAGGCCCTGCGCCTGGCGCCCGAGGCGTTCGCGTTCGCGGTGAGCCTCGCCGGCTACGCCAACCCTCACCCGCTGCCCGGCGACGCCGCGCTCGCCGAACGGCGCCCGCCGGTGTTCTGGGGGCGCGGTGCCCTCGACGACGTCATCCCCGCCCCCCTCGTCGCCCACACGGTGCAATGGTTGCCGGGCTACGTGGATCTGAGCGGCCGGGTGTATCCCGGGCTCGGGCACGCCGTGTCGGCCGACGAGCTGAGCGATGTCTCCACGTTCCTGCGCAAGCAGCTGCCCGAGGCGTAGACTTCCCCCGCCCCTGTCCCGAGTGTGAGGAACGACCGTTGATCGGTTTCGACGCGACCGCGCTGTAATCCCGCGCTGATCCGTCGATGCCTCCGGGCGTTCGATTCGGCCAGCGCTTTCGATACCGCGCTGGCCCGCCGGACCGATCCCCTCTCTACCGGGGCTTCTCGGTGTCCGTCGCGCCCGCGCTCGACGACATCCGAGGAGGCACCATGCCCCATCCCACTCCCGCGGTCGTGCTCGACCGCATCACCCACGTCTGGCCCGACGGGACGACCGCGCTGCACGAGGTCTCCGGAGCATTCGGAGCCGGACGCACCGGCCTGGTCGGCCGGAACGGCTCCGGCAAGACCACGCTCCTGCGGCTCGTCGCGGGCACGCTGGCCCCGAGCTCCGGCGCCGTCACCGCGGCCGGACGCGTCGAGCTGCTGCCGCAACGCCTGACCCTCGACGTCGACCGACGCGTCGCCGACCTCGTCGGGGTCGCGGCCGTCGTCGACGCGGTGCGCGCCGTCGAGAGCGGCGACGTCGACCCGCGCCACTTCGACACGATCGGCGACGACTGGGACGCCGAAGCCCGCGCCACCGCAGCCCTTGCCGCCGCCGGTCTGCCGCCGGGCGCCCTCGACCGCCGCGTGGGCGAGCTCTCGGGCGGAGAGGCGGTGCTCGCTGCCCTGGTCGGGGTGCAGCTGCGCCGCGCCGAGGTCGCGCTGCTCGACGAGCCCACCAACAACCTCGACCGCGACGCCCGGGAACGCGTCGCCGAGATCGTGCGGTCGTGGCGGGGCGCACTGATCGTCGTGAGCCACGACACCCGGCTGCTCGAACTCATGGACGACACCGCCGAGCTGTACGGCTCCGAACTCAGCGTGTTCGGCGGCCCCTACTCCGCCTGGCGCGCGTGGCGCGATGCGGAGCAGGCAGCGGCACGCGCGGCCGAGACCACCGCCGCGGCGGCGCTGCGGCGCGAGAAGCGCGACCGGATCGAGGCCGAGACCACCCTGGCCCGACGCGCGGCCATGGGGGCCAAGGCCCAGCGCGAGAAGCGGGTGCCCGGGATCGTCGCGGGCAACCGCGCCTCGGCGGCGCAGGTCTCGGCGGGCAAGGTGCGCGGTGCGGCATCCGATCGCGAGGCGACGGCGCGGGCCGCCCTCGACGCCGCCGGCCGCCGGGTGCGCGACGACGACGCGGTGCGCATCGACCTGCCCGATCCGGGTGTCGCCGCCGGCCGTCGCATCGCGACCATCGCCGACGGCGACCGCTCGTGGGTCGTGCAGGGCCCCGAGCGGGTGGCACTTGTCGGGCCGAACGGCGCCGGCAAGACGACGCTGCTCGAGCGGCTGGTCGGGTCGGCGCGCGCTCACTCCTCAGCATCGGCCGGCTCGGCCCCGGAGGGCCCGGGTGCGGGCGCTGAGGAGCGGAAAGCGAGGAGTTGCGGCACCGCGACGGCGCACACCCACCGGGTCGGGTACCTCTCGCAGCGGATCGACGGGTTGCGGGAGGGTGACAGCGTGCTCGAGAGCGTGCGGGCCGCGGCCCCGACCGCCACCGACGCCGAGCTGCGCAACCGCCTCGCCCGGTTCCTGCTCCGCGGC
The DNA here is from genome assembly GCF_028737325.1 of Microbacterium thalli. Classification (GTDB taxonomy): domain Bacteria; phylum Actinomycetota; class Actinomycetes; order Actinomycetales; family Microbacteriaceae; genus Microbacterium; species Microbacterium thalli. The sequence goes on from NZ_JAQZCH010000001.1 coordinate 85,113, forward strand.
GACACCGTGATGCGGCCGGTGGCGGCACTGTCGGGCGGGGAGCGGTTCCGGCTCGCCCTCGCGCGCGAACTGCTCGGCGACCCGCCACCGCAGCTGCTCGTGCTCGACGAGCCGACGAACAACCTCGACCTCGACACGGTCGATCAGCTCGTCGATGCGCTCGCTGCTTACCGGGGCGCCGTCATCGTCGTCAGCCACGACGAGGGCTTCCTGGCCCGGCTGGCACCGACGCTGACGCTCGAGGTGCGCGACGGCCGGGTGACCGAGACCTGACCGGATGCCGCGCCGGCGGGGGCCGTGCCGCCTGGCACGTCGGTCGCCGCCGGCGCAAGGCCGCGCCGATGTCGGTGGTCCGCGCGAAGATGAGCACATGGCCGATGTGCTCGCCCGATTCTCCGCGCCCACCGCGGATTGGTTCCGCGGTGCGTTCTCGAAGCCGACGTCGGCGCAGGCCGGCGCGTGGGAGGCCGTCTCGGCGGGCAAGCACGCCCTCGTGGTGGCGCCGACCGGCTCCGGCAAGACGCTGTCCGCCTTCCTCTGGGCGATCGACCGGATCTTCCGCGACAAGGTCGCCGCGGGCCCCGCCGACGACCTTCCGGTCAAGCGGCGACGCACGGATGCCGCCCCCGCTGACACCCGCGTCCTCTACGTCTCCCCCCTGAAGGCGCTCGGCGTCGACGTCGAGCGCAACCTGCGCTCGCCCCTCGTCGGCATCGGCCAGTCCGCGCGGCGGCTCGGGCAGCCCGTGCCCGACGTGACGGTGGGCGTCCGCTCGGGTGACACCTCGTCGGCCGACCGGCGCGCGCTCGTCGCGCGCCCGCCCGACATCCTCATCACCACGCCCGAGTCGCTCTACCTGATGCTGACCTCGCAGGCGTCCGAGACGCTGCGCGGCGTGCACACCGTGATCGTCGACGAGGTCCATGCCGTCGCGGCGACCAAGCGCGGCGCGCACCTCGCCGTCAGCCTCGAACGCCTCGACGCGCTGCTCGAGAAGCCCGCGCAGCGCATCGGGCTCTCGGCGACGGTGCGCCCCATCGACGAGGTCGCCCGCTTCCTCGGCGGGGCCGCGCCGGTCGAGATCGTCGCGCCCCGCGCATCGAAGGCCTTCGACCTGAACGTCGTGGTCCCGATCCCCGACATGCTGCACCCGCCGGCCCCGCCCGGCGCCGACGAGGCCGCCCCGGCGGCGCGCACCGACGACGGCGAGGGCGACGACGGCGAGGGGGACGACGGCGCCTGGTATCAGGGACCGCAGGCGAGCGAGGTCACCGGATCGGTGTGGCCGCACGTCGAAGAGGCGATCGTCGACCGCATCCTGAAGCATCGCTCGACCATCGTCTTCTCGAACTCGCGCCGGCTCGCCGAACGGCTGACGGGTCGTCTCAACGAGATCTACACCGAACGCCTCGGCGGCAACCTGCCCGATGCCGCTGCCCCGCCCGCCGCAATGATGGCGCAGGCGGGCGCCACGGCCGGGGCCGAGCCCGTGCTCGCGAAAGCCCACCACGGTTCGGTGTCGAAGGAGCAGCGCGCGCAGGTCGAGGACGAGCTGAAGTCCGGAGCCCTGCGCTGCGTCGTCGCGACCTCGAGCCTCGAGCTCGGCATCGACATGGGGGCGGTCGATCTCGTCATCCAGGTCGAGGCCCCGCCGTCGGCGGCATCCGGTCTGCAGCGCGTCGGCCGCGCCGGGCATCAGGTCGGCGAGGTCAGTCGGGCGGCGCTGTTCCCCAAGCATCGCGGCGACGTCCTCCACACCGCGGTCGTCACCGAGCGCATGCTCGCGGGCAAGATCGAGGCCATCGCGGTGCCGCAGAACCCGCTCGACATCCTGGCGCAGCAGACGATCGCCGCCTGCGCGACCGGGACGATCGAGGTCGAGGGCTGGTTCGAGACCATCCGGCGCAGCGCCCCGTTCCGCACGCTGCCGCGCTCGGCGTACGAGGCGACGCTCGACCTGCTGGCGGGGCGCTTCCCGTCCGACGAGTTCGCCGAGCTGCGTCCGCGACTCGTGTGGGATCGCGATCAGGGGACGCTCACGGGGCGCCCCGGGGCGCAGCGCATCGCGGTCACGAGCGGCGGCACGATCCCCGACCGCGGGCTGTTCGGCGTCTTCGTCGCCGGTGAGAGTCGCAACGCACGCGTCGGCGAGCTCGACGAAGAGATGGTCTACGAGTCGCGGGTCAACGACGTGTTCACGCTCGGCACCACGAGCTGGCGCATCGTCGAGATCACCCACGACCGGGTCAACGTGGTGCCGGCGTTCGGACAGCCGGGCAAGCTGCCGTTCTGGCACGGCGACGGACTCGGACGTCCCGCCGAGCTCGGTGAGGCGCTCGGCAAGTTCAGCCGCGAGGTGTCGGCGGCTGCGCCCGAGAAGGCGGCCGAGCGCTTGCGCGAGTCGGGGCTCGACGACTACGCCATCGAGAACCTCCTCGCCCACCTCGCCGAGCAGCGCGAGGCCACGGGCAGCCTGCCGACCGACCGCACCCTGACCGTCGAGCGCTCGCGCGACGAGGTCGGCGACTGGCGCGTCATCCTGCACTCCCCGTACGGCATGCACGTCCACGCACCGTGGGCACTGGCCGTCAACGCCCGCATCCGCGAGCGCCTCGGCGTCGAGGGCGCGGCGGTGGCGAGCGACGACGGCATCATCGCGCGCGTCCCGGATGCCGCTGCCGAGCCGCCCGGCGCCGAGCTGTTCGTCTTCGACGCCGACGAGCTCGAGCACATCGTGACCGACGAGGTGGGCGGGTCGGCCCTGTTCGCCTCGCGCTTCCGCGAGTGCGCCGCCCGGGCGCTGCTGCTGCCGCGGCTCAACCCGAACAAGCGCGCTCCGCTGTGGCAGCAGCGGCAGCGGTCGGCCCAGCTGCTCGAGGTCGCACGGCGGCATCCGTCGTTCCCGATCATCCTCGAGACGCTGCGCGAGGTGCTGCAGGACGTCTACGACCTGCCGGCGCTGCTGCGCATCTCGCGGAGCATCGCCGACCGCCGCATCCGTCTCGTCGAGACCACCACGTCGCAGCCCTCGCCGTATGCCCGTGACCTGCTGTTCGGCTACGTCGGCGCGTTCATGTACGAGGGCGACTCACCCCTCGCCGAGCGCCGGGCCGCGGCGCTGTCGGTCGACCCGGCGCTGCTGTCGGAACTGCTCGGCAAGGTCGAGATGCGCGAGCTGCTCGACCCGGAGGTCATCGCGCAGTTCGAGCGCGAGGCCCAGCGCCTCGCCCCCGACCGGCGGGCGCGCGGGGTCGAGGGGGTGGCCGATCTGCTGCGTCTGCTCGGGCCGCTCGACGCCGCCGAGGTCGCCGCCCGCCTCGACGACCCCACCGCCACCGCCACCGCCACCGCCACCGCCACCGCCACCGACACCGACACCGCCACCGGCACCGGCCCAGCGGAGGATCGGCACGCCGCATCCGCTCCGCCGGACGGCGGATCTCCTCCCGCGCACCGGGTCGCCGAGGCCGCCGACCTGCTGCAGCAGCTCGTGACGGCACGACGCGCCATCCCGGTCACGATCGCCGGCGCGCAGCGGACCGCCGCGATCGAGGATGCCGGCCGCCTGCGCGATGCGCTGGGGGCGGCGTTGCCGGTGGGTATCCCGACCGCGTTCCTCGAGCCCGTCGTCGACCCGCTCGCCGACCTCGTGGCCCGGCACGCCCGCACCCACGGCCCGTTCCGCACCGCCGATGTCGCGACGCGTCTCGGCATCGGCACCGCGGTCGCACGGCAGACGCTGCAGCGGCTCGAGTCGCAGGGGCGGATCGCGAGCGGCTACTTCCTGCCCGAGGCATCCGGAGCCGACGCCGACGACCTCGAGTGGTGCGACTCCGAGGTGCTGCGGCGGCTGCGGATGCGGTCGCTCGCGGCGATCCGCGGCAGCGTCGAGCCGGTCTCGCCCGAGGCGTTCGCCCGGTTCCTCCCGGTCTGGCAGCACGTCACGCGTCCCCTCGAGGGCGTCGACGGCGTGGCCGCGGTCATCGAGCAGCTCGCCGGTGTACCGATCCCCGCGAGCGCGTGGGAGTCGCTGGTGCTGCCCTCGCGGGTGCGCGACTACTCCCCCGGCATGCTCGACGAGCTGACGGCGACGGGCGAGGTCGTGTGGTCGGGGCACGGCACCCTGCCCGGCCGCGACGGATGGATCGCGCTGCATCCGGCCGACATGGCCCCGCTGACCCTCGCGTTGGCGGACGCCGACACCGAGGCCGACGAGTCGTCGACCGCGGGCGAGCTCGACGTGCGGATCCTCGAGGCGCTGGCCGTCGGCGGCGGCTGGTTCGCCGGACAGCTGGTCGCGGCGGTCGGGGCGCCGAACGAGCAGAGCGTGCTCGACGCCCTGTGGCGCCTGGCGTGGGCCGGCCGGCTGACGAACGACACGTTCACGCCGGTGCGTTCGCTGCTGTCGGGCGGGTCGCAGGCCCACCGCAGCGCGCGTCGGACGCCGCGCTCGCGCCTGTACCGCGGCACTCCGCTCGCGCGCCCGACGGCCCCCGCCGCACCGCGCCCGACGACGCTCGGCGGACGCTGGTCGCTGCTCCCCGCCGTCGAACCCGATCCCTCGCTGCGGGTCACCGCCTCGGCCGGCCTGCTGCTCGATCGCTACGGCGTCGTCACCCGCGGCAGCGTGCAGTCCGAGGGAGTGCCCGGCGGGTTCGCACAGGTCTACCGGGTGCTCGCGGGCTTCGAAGAGGCGGGCCACTGCCGCCGCGGCTACGTCATCGAGACGCTCGGTGCCGCGCAGTTCGCGGCATCCGTCACCGTCGACCGCCTGCGTGAGTTCGCCGCGCTGGCCGATCCCCCGCCCCGCCGCGCCGTCACGCTCGCCGCGACCGACCCCGCCAACCCCTACGGCGCGGCGCTCGGCTGGCCCGCGCTCGAGGGCGTGTCGCATCGCCCCGGGCGCAAGGCGGGCGGCGTCGTCGTGCTCGTCGACGGCGCCCTGACCCTCTACCTCGAACGGGGCGGGCGCTCGGCACTGGCGTTCCACGACGATGACGAGGTCCTCACGGCCGCGGCCGCCGACCTCGTCCGCACCGCGCAGGCACGCCGACTCGACACCCTGACGGTGGAACAGGTCAACGGTGAGTTCGTCTACGGCACGGCCACCGGCCGGGCGCTCCGCGCCGCGGGGTTCGTCGAATCCTCGCGGGGCCTCACGCTGCGGCGGGCGACCGCGGGAAGCCGGAGCGCCGCGAATGCCTGAGGGCGACACCGTCTTCCGCGCCGCGCGCCTGATCGGCGACGCGCTCGTCGGGCACGCGGTCACCCGGTTCGACATCCGGGTGCCCGGGAGTGCCACCGCCGACCTGCGCGGCGAGCGCGTGCACTCGTCGATCGCGCGGGGCAAGCACCTGCTGCTGCGGGTCGGCGAGCACACGCTGCACTCCCACCTGAAGATGGAGGGTCGCTGGCACGTCTACCGCCCCGGTCAGCGTTGGCGGGCGCCGGCGTTCCAGGCTCGGGCGATCGTGGGAACGGCCCCGGCGGATGCCGTCGGGTTCGAGCTCGCCATGGTCGAGGTGCTGCCCACCGCCGACGAGGACCGCCTTGTGGGCCACCTCGGTCCCGATCTGCTCGGCCCGGACTGGGACCTCGCCGAGGCGTCGCGCCGGGTTGCCGCCGACAGCCGAGCGGCGCACGTCGCGCTGCTCGACCAGCGCAACGTCGCGGGCCTCGGCAACGTGTACGCGAACGAGCTGCTGTTCGTCCGCGGCATCCTGCCGACGACGCCCGCGACCGAGATCGACGCGACGGCGGTGCTCGAGACCGGATACCGGATGATCCACGCCAACCGCGACCGCTCCGCCCGCACCTTCACCGGCATCGACCGGCCGGGCCAGCGCATGTGGGTGTACCGGCGCGAGGGCAAGCCGTGCCGGCGATGCGGCACGCTCATCGAGACCGACGAGATCGGCGCGCTGCCCACGAGCGAGCGCCTGATCTTCTGGTGCCCGCGCTGCCAGAGCTGACGTCGCACGGAAGACAGCCGGCGCCGCGCGGGCCGGCGATCATCGCCCGATGTAGCGCCCCGGGCGGTGGTTGAGCACGAGCACGACGCTCAGCACGACCGCTCCCGCGGCGCTGAGCAGCACCGCCGGCCACGGCAGCACGAGCAGGGCCGCCAGAATGATGATGATGTCGAAGATCATCTGGGTCCACCCGGCGCTGAAACCCGTGCGCTCCTGCAGCACGAGGGCGATGATGTTCACCCCGCCGAGGCTCGCGCGATGGCGGAACAGGATCAGCAGGCCCACGCCGGCGAGCAGGTTCCCGCCGAGCGTTCCGTAGATCGGTTCGATCCTCGCGAACAGCATGAGGTGCTGGTGCACGAAGGTGAACGCCGACACGAGACCGATCGACGCGAATGTCCGGATCGTGAACGACAGGCCCTTCTTCCACAGCGCGAGAATCGCGAACGGCGCGTTCACGACGGCGAACAGCACGGGGAACGACCACCCCGTCGCATAGCCGACGAGCAGCGCCAGCCCGGCCGTGCCGCCGGTCACCGAGCCCGACGACTGCAGCAGGTGCAAGCCCAGCGACGCCACGAACGTGCCGGTGAGGATGCCGACCAGGTCTTCGGCACGCGTATGCCGGGTGAGGGCCGCTTCGAAGACGAGCGACGGTCCGGTCGAGGGTGCGCGAGAAGGCTCCACGAGCCCATCCTCGCAAACGACGGGCGAGGACGGCGACGGCCGGCATGTTATCGCCCGGCCGTCACCTCGCACACCCCGTCGACCTGGTCGCGTCGGCACCGCACGCTTGTACCAGCAAACCGCTCGGCCCCGCGCTCCGAATGATTCGTGGGAATGAAAACGCGGGTCGCGGGGTTGTTTCCAGTACTCAGTACCGGACCCGGAACTGTCGGAGGGGATCGTGGGCAAGAACTACATCGACATCGAGAACGACCGTGGCGAGACGCTTCGCTACCGCAAGCACGCGAACGGTCGAGGCTTGATCGCGAACGGGGCCAAGGTGCACCCGACCGCTCTCATCGAGGCGGGCGCCTACGTCGAACCCGGGGTTCAGGTCGCAGCCGGCGCGCACATCGGGCGCGGCGTGTGGATCGAGCGCGAGGCCGTCATCGGCCCGAACGCCGAGATCGCACCGCACGCGCACGTAGGCTGCGGCGCCGCGATCGGGCCGCGCGCGAAGATCGGCATCCGCGCGTTCATCGGGGCGCACGCGCACGTCGCGGGCGGATCGCTCATCGGCGACGACGAGAACATCGCCGACGGCGAGCACGTCGCCACCGACCAGCGGGGTCTGCGGCTGGCGGCCTGAGCCGTCGCCCGCGGGCCGATACCCTCGGAGGATGGCTACGGGCGGACCACGTCGGCGCCCCGCACGCAGCGGGCGTCGCCCCGACGTGCCCGCGAAGGGCGCGAAGGCTCCGCGCCGCGACGACCGCTCGGGCGCCGCGCGCAGCGATCGAGCGGCACGCCCGCGCGCCGACGAGCGACCGGACGACCGGATGCCACCGGGACCGTTCCGTCTCGGCGCGGTGCCGGGTGCGACGCCCGGCAAGTGGATCGACATCTGGAAGCAGCGGATGCCGCACAACCCGCTCGAGCTCATCCCCCTCGAGGTCGTCGACCAACGCGCCGCGCTGCGCGAGGGGCTCGTCGACGCCGCGATCGTTCGGCTGCCGATCGAGCGCGACGATCTGAGCGTCATCCCGCTCTACGACGAGACGCCCGTCGCGGTGTGCTCGGTCGAGTCGGCTCTCACCGCCGCCGACGAGCTCACCCTCGCCGACCTGGCCGGTGAGCTCGTCATCGTCCCGCGCGACGATGTGCTCGGTGCGGTCGTGCCGGATGCCGTCACCCCGGCGTTCGCTCCGCTCGCGACCACCGCCGACGCGATCGCGACCGCCGCCACGGGCACCGGCGTCGTGCTCATGCCGATGTCGCTCGCACGCCTGCACCACCGGAAGGACGTCGACTTCCGCCCCGTCATCGACGGCCCGCTGTCGAGCGTCGCTCTGGCGTGGCCCACCGACGCGACGACGCCACTGGTCGAGACCTTCATCGGGATCGTGCGCGGACGCACCGCCAACTCCTCGCGCTGAGCGCCCCGCGGGTCAGCGACCGTGCAGCTCGCGGCCGCCGTCGGCGACCACGCCAGCCACCGGCGTCCGGCGCAGCAGCGCCGCAGCGTCCACCGGATCGGTCGCGTCGACGGCATCCGGGTCAGCCTCGAGGACGACGACGAGGGGTGCGGCCATCCGCAGGCGGGTTTGCGTCGCGCGCGCCCGCTCCTGCAAGCCCGGGACGTCGGCGGGGCGGCGGATGCGCCAGCCGTACCCGGCCGCGGCACGATCGAGGCGGTCCAGGATGTCGCCCAGCTCGGCGACGTCGGTCACGATGAGGCGATCGGTCATGGGCCCATTCTCCGTGCCCTTGCGCTCGGCGCGGCGACATCGGGCGTCACGGCGGCGTCGCCCTCACCGCACCGCCGTAGAATTCTCGAATGGCCCCGCTCGTGTACGTCTGCGTGCGCCCGCAGCAGGTGGCCGCCGAGGCCGAGTACGCGTCGTTCCGGACCGCGATGGGGCTCACCACCTCGCAGCTCGAGCGCATCGACCTCACGCGCGATCCGCTTCCCGCCGACGCCCTCACCCGGTGGCGCGGTTTCGTCGTCGGCGGCAGCCCCTACAACGCCACCGACTCCGCCGAGACGAAGGCTGAGGCCCAGCTGCGCCTCGAGGCCGATCTGGCGCGGATCGCCGATGCCGCGGCATCCGGTGAGACCGCTGCCCTGTTCACCTGTTACGGCATCGGCGTCGCGACGGCGCACCTCGGCGGCGAGATCTCTCGCGACTATCCCGAGGAGACGGGGCCGACCGAGGTCGCGCTGACCGACGACGGCCGCGCCGATCCGCTCTTCGGAATGCTGCCGCCGACGTTCGCCGCGCTCACCGCGCACAAGGAGGGCACCAGCACGCTGCCCGCCGGCGCCGTGCTGCTCGCGACGAACGCGAACTGCCCGGTGCAGGCCTACCGTGTGGGCACCCGTCTGTATGCGACGCAGTTCCACCCCGAGCCGACGCCCCGCGACTTCACCGAGCGCATGACCGTCTACCGCAACGACGGGTACTTCGACGCCGCCGACTACGACCGCGTCGCCGCGCGGGTGCTCAGCACTCCGGTCACCGAGCCGGCGCGCCTGCTCGCCGCCTTCGCCGCCGCGTACTGAGCGCCCCGCACCGAGCGGTCAGGCGGTGCGGGTGCGGTGCAGGATGCCGCGGTGCTCGCGGCCGTTCGCGCGCCAGGCCGACACGATCGCGGCGGCGACCACGATGACGATGACCACGACAGCGGCCACGGCGACCGGCGTCGACTGCGGCTCGTCGGTCGTGCGGGCGATCGCGACCCAGGCGAGGCCCCATGACATCGCGATGATGGGCGAGGGGCGCCCGCGCGAGAACGCTGCGATGCCGACGCCGACCGCGGCGACCAGGGCCAGCACGACGACGCCCCAGATGTCGGCCTGCGCGCCCCACGACTCGGGCACGGTGCGGCTCAGCCACGCCGTGACGTTGGCGACGGTCGCGAGCGACACCCAACCGAGGTGGAGCCCGACGGTCGCGTCCATGAGCAGCCGATCGCCGATCGACCGCGGGCGCGAGCGCACGAGCAGGCGGAACGTCCAGCCGAGCGCCGCGAGCAGCGCGACGATCGCGATGACGGTCACGAGCAGCGTCGTGAACTGCGCGGCCAGCAGCCACCCGCCGTTGAGGACGGCGGTCAGCGCGATCCACCACCCGGCCATGCGCTGCCGGTCGCGCGCACGCTGCGAGGGCAGCGCCTGCCAGATCGCGTAGCCGATCATGAACAGGTAGATCACCGACCAGATGCTGAACGCCTGGCTCCCCGGAGCGAGCACGGTCGAATCGGCGTCGAGCGCGCCGCCCTGCACCTCGCGGACGTTGGTCCCGCCCAGAAGGCCGGTACCGACCATCGCCGCGATGATCATGAAGACGACCGCCGAGATGACCGTGATCTGCCGGGCGAGGTCGCTGCCCCGTCCCGGCGTCCGTGCTGCGTGGTGTGCTGTGGTGCTCATCACTTCACGCTAGGGCGGTCACCCCGCGTCGATCACGTGCTTGACAGATCCGGGCCCACGATCACCGCGGCATCCGGCGGCACCACGAGCAGCCCGTCGAGGCGTTCGCTGGGCAGCGTCTCGAGCCAGACGACGTCGTCGCGCGGGTCGATCCGCCACGGCTGGGTCGACAGGTTCACGAGAACCCGCGCGCGCCCCCGCTGCAGGTCGTAGAGCCGGCCGCCCTCACCCTCGGTCGCGCCGGCGCCGCGCGCCGAGAACCGGGGGTCGGTCAGGTCGGGCGCCGCACGCCGCAGGCGGGCGAGGTCGCGGTACAGGGCGAGCAGGCGGGCGTGGTCGCTCTCCTCCGCCTCCGTCCAGTCGAGCTTCGAGCGCAGGAAGGTCGCTGGGTCGTTGGGGTCGGGCACGAGGTCCTCGTCCCATCCCATCTCGGCGAACTCCTGCTTGCGGCCCGCGGCGGTGGCTTCGGCCAGCTCGGGCTCGGGGTGCGAGGTGAAGAATTGCCACGGGGTCGTGGCACCCCACTCCTCGCCCATGAAGAGCATCGGCGTGCCCGGCGCGGTCAGGGTCAGCACGGCGCCGACGGCGAGTCGATCGGTGCTGAGCGTCGCCGAGAGACGGTCGCCCGCCGCGCGGTTGCCGATCTGGTCGTGGTCCTGCGCGAAGGTGACGAGCCGCCACGAGGGCACCTCGGGCGGGATGGGTCGCCCGTGCTCGCGGCCGCGGAACGACGAGAAGGTGCCGTCGTGGAAGAAGCCCTCGTTCCAGGCCTTCGGCAGCGCGTCGAGCGCGTCGAAATCGGAGTAGTAGCCGACGGTCTCGCCCGTCAGCGCGACGTGGACGGCGTGGTGCCAGTCGTCCGACCACTGCGCCGTCATCCCGTATCCGCCCGCCTCGCGCGGCAGGATCATGACCGGGTCGTTCATGTCGCTCTCTGCGATGAGGGTCAGCGGCCGGCCGAGGTGGGTGCTCAGCGCGTCGACGCGCTCGCCCAGCTCCTCGAGCACGTGCATGGGGCTGTCCTGGTCGTGCAGCGCGTGGACGGCGTCGAGACGCAGCCCGTCGACGTGGAAGTCGCGCAGCCACATCTCGGCGTTGCCGATGATGTACTCGCGCACGGCGTCCTCGTCGAGGTTGACGCTGTCACCCCACGTGTTGCGGCGTCCGTCGCGCAGGTAGGGGCCGTACTCGGGCAGGTAGTTGCCCGAGGGTCCGAGGTGGTTGTAGACGACGTCCTGGATCACGGCGAGGCCGGCGGCGTGCGCGGCATCGACGAACCGGCGGTAGGCATCGGGGCCGCCGTACGACTCCTGCACGGCGTACCAGAGCACGCCGTCGTAGCCCCAGTTGTGGGTGCCGTTGAAGGCGTTCACCGGCAGCAGCTCGATGTGGGTGACGCCCAGCTCGACGAGGTGGTCGAGGCGCTCGGCTGCAGCCTCGAGGGTGCCGGCGCTGGTGAAGGTGCCGATGTGGAGCTCGTAGATGAGCCCGCCGGCGAGCGGACGCCCGGTCCAGGCGTGGTCGGTCCACGTGAACTGCGACGGGTCGTCCCAGGCCGACAGCCCGTGCACGCCGTCGGGCTGACGACGCGAGCGCGGGTCGGGACGCACGTCGTCGCTGTCGCCGAGCACGAAGCCGTAACGGTCGCCCGGCTGCAGCGCGACGTCGGCCGACCACCAGCCTGCGGCGTCGCGCGTGAGCTCGACGTCAGCGGCATCCGGACGTCGCAGCCGCACCCGTTCGGGACGCGGCGCCCATACCTCGATCATGCGTTCTCCTTCGCGGGCACCGTGGCGTCGGGGGACGTCGCGGCGGTCGGCGTGGTCGCGGCCAGCAGGGCCACGGGGTAGGTGTCGAGCAGGTCGGCCAGACGTACGCTGCCGCCGTCCCAGGCGCGGCCGGTCAGCGCGTCGACGTGGCGTCCCGCCGGAAGCAGGACCACCGTGTCATCCCAGCCACCGCGGGCAGCGAGACCCACGGGCAGGCGCGTGGCCACGGCGATCGCGCCGCCGCGATCGAACACGACGGCGTGGTCGGCCGCCGCTCCGACGACCGGCAGCGGTGCGTAACGCGTGAACAGCTCGGGGCGGTCGCGGCGCAGGCGCAGCGCGCGCGAGACGACGAGCAGCTTCGCCGCGCCGGAGTCGTCGACCTCGGGCAGCCAGCCCTGATCCAGCTTCGTCAGCAGCGCGCGCCGCTCGGCGAAGTCGACGTCGCGACGGTTGTCGGGGTCGACGAGCGAGAGGTCCCACAGCTCGCTGCCCTGGTAGACGTCGGGCACGCCGGGGCCGGCGAGCTGCAGCAGCTTCCCGGCCAGCGAGTTCGACCGGCCGGGCGCGGTGATCTCGCCGACGATCTCTTCGACGATCGCTCGGGCCTCGCCCGAAGCGGCATCCACCAGCGCATGGATGCGCGCTTCGGCGTCTTCGTCGGGGTCGGCCCACGACGTGACGATGCCGCCCTCGCGCGAGGCCTTCTCGGCGTAGTCGTGCAGGCGCTCGGATGATGCCGGCCAGGCGCCGACGATCGCCTGCCACAGCAGGTCGTCGAGGCGGCCGTCGCCGGTCGATGCCACGGCGCGCAGCCGCTCGAGCGTCGCGCTCCACCGCTGCGGCACCTCGGCGAGCACCGACAGGCGGGCGCGGACGTCCTCGCTGCGCTTGGTGTCGTGAGTGCTCAGCGCCGTCATGGCGTGCGGCCATGTGGCCTGCCGCTGCACCTGTGCGCGGTGATAGCCCGCCGCGTCGAGCGCGAAGACGCCCGGATCGCCGCCGACCTCGGTCAGCGTGCCCAGACGCGGATAGCGGTAGAACGCGCTGTCCTCGACGCCCTTCGCCATGACCGGACCGGTCGTCTGCCCGAAGCGGCGGCTGAGCTCGGTGTCGCCGGCGGTGACCAGCGGGGCGAGCACCGCGACGGCCTCGGCCAGGTCGGGGCGCGACGCGGATGCCGCAGCAACGGCTTCGGCGACGAGTTCGCTGCCCGCCGGCGGGTAGACGCGGTAGACCGAGAAGCTCGTGAGCAGTTCCGCGAACGCGTCGCGGGCGACGTCCTCGCCGAGCTGGTCGCGCACCTCGGCCGGCAGGCAGCGGACGAGTCGTCCGACCTCGGCGGCCTGGATGGTGTCGGCGACCGTGCGCTTGGCATCGCGGACGATGTCCTCGTACGTCTCGGGTGACGCCGGCGACCGCAGCGCGGCATCCAGCGTGTCGAGCGCGCTCTGCCCCGCGGGGTCGATGAGCACGCGGTCGATCTCGGCCATCGCGTCGTAGCCGGTCGTGCCGGCGGTCGCCCACCAGGCCGGCAGCTGCTCGGCGTGGTCGGTCGCGGCGTGCTCGAGGATCTTCTCCACCAGCACGTACGCCCCGCCCGTGGCCTGCGCGAGCTGATCGAGGTAGCCGCCCGGATCGGCGAGACCGTCGGGGTGGTCGATCCGCAGGCCGTCGACGAGTCCCTCGCGCAGCCAGCGCAGGATCTCGGCGTGACTGGCGTCGAACACCTCGGGAAGCTCGACGCGGACGCCGGCGAGCGTGTTCACCGCGAAGAAGCGGCGGTAGTTCAGCTCGGCGGCGTCGTCGCGCCAGAAGGCGGCGCGCCAGTGCTGGGCTGCGAGCACAGCGTCGACGGTCGCGGGGTCGGTCGTCGCCGCCGCGGGCGCGGTGCCGTCGGCGAGCGGGAGCACGTGGTCGAAGTAGCGCGCGACGCCCGAGGCTCCGTGCGCCTCGTCGGCCGTGACCGGGGCGACCTCGATCTCACCGGCCGCGACGGCCTCGCGCAGGGTCTTCCCCAGGATGGGCAGGGCGAGCTTGCCGCCGCCGTGCTCCCAGTCGATGTCGAAGGCGGCGGCGTGCGCCGAGTCCCGACCGTGCCGCAGCACGTCCCACCACCACGGGTTCTCCGCCGCGACGGCGACACCCTGGTGGTTCGGGACGATGTCGACGAGCACGCCGAGACCGGCGCCGCGCGCGGCGGCCGAGAAGCGCGTGAGCGCCTCCGGTCCGCCGCGCCGCGGGTCGACCCGCGTGGGGTCGACGACGTCGTAGCCGTGGTCCGAGCCCTCGGCCGCGGCGAGCAGCGGCGAGAGGTAGGCCCAGTCGACGCCGAGGTCGCGGAGGTAGTCGACGATCCCGGCGGCCGCGTCCAGGTCGAACGCAGGCCGGATCTGCAGGCGGTAGGTCGAGACCGGTGCCGTCATCGCCCGGGAACCTCCACCGTCGGAGCCTGAGCCGGGACGATGTCGACGGGCGACGTGTACGCCGCGGCGAGCGACGCGGCGACGGAGTGGTCGGCCTCAGCCTCGGGCTCGACGTACTCACCGAGCACGACGAGCGACTTCGCACGCACGCCGATGGCCTTGCCGCCCTCGAGCGGCTCGGAGTCGACGAGCTCGCCGCTCGTGTCGATGAGCACCTCCCAGCGGTCGCTGTACTCGTCCGAGGGCACCGCGAAGTCGACCTGCTCGTCGCCTGCGTTGAAGAGGATGAAGAAGTGGCCGTCCGAGATGTCCTCGCCGCGACGGTCGCGCTCACGGATGCCGTCACCGTTGAGGAAGACGCCCACGGCCCGCCCGAAGCCGGAGTCCCAGTCCTCGGGCTGCATGGCGGTGCCGTCGGGGCGGAGCCACACGATGTCGGGAAGCGGTGCACCCTCTTCACGGCGTACGGGACGACCGTCGAAGAAGCGGCTGCGCCGGAACGTCGGGTGCAAGCGCCGCAGTCGCGCGAGAGCCGCCGTGAACTCGATCAGCGGCTGGTCGACCTGGTCCCAGTGGATCCACGTCAGCTCATTGTCCTGCGCGTAGCCGTTGTTGTTGCCCTGCTGCGTGCGTCCGAGCTCGTCGCCGTGACAGATCATCGGCACGCCCTGACTGAGCAGCAGAGTCGCGAGGAAGTTCCGCTGCTGACGAGCGCGCATCGTGAGCACCTGCGGGTCGTCGGTGGGGCCTTCGACGCCCATGTTGTACGAGCGGTTGTGCGACTCGCCGTCGTTGCCGTCCTCGCCGTTGGCGTCGTTGTGCTTCTCGTTGTACGACACGAGGTCGCGCAGCGTGAACCCGTCGTGCGCGGTGACGAAGTTGATGGATGCCACGGGCCAGCGGCCGTCGTGCTCGTAGAGGTCTGCCGAGCCGGTCAGGCGCGAGGCGAACTCGCCCAGCGTCGAGGCCTCGCCGCGCCAGAAATCGCGGACCGTGTCACGGTACTTGCCGTTCCACTCCGTCCACTGGGGCGGGAAGTTGCCGACCTGATATCCGCCGGGGCCGATGTCCCACGGCTCGGCGATGAGCTTGACCTGCGAGACGATCGGGTCCTGCTGCACGAGCTCGAAGAACGCCGACAGCCGGTCGACGTCGTAGAACTCGCGGGCGAGAGTTGCGGCGAGGTCGAAGCGGAAGCCGTCGACGTGCATCTCGGTGACCCAGTAGCGCAGCGAGTCCATGATCAGCTGCAGCGCGTGCGGGTTGCCGACGTTGAGGCTGTTTCCCGTGCCGGTGTAGTCGGTGTAGTAGCGCTTGTCGTCGTCCTCGAGGCGGTAGTAGGCCTCGTTGTCGATGCCGCGCATCGACAGGGTCGGGCCCATGTGGTTGCCCTCGGCGGTGTGGTTGTAGACCACGTCGAGGATGACCTCGATGCCCGCGGCGTGCAGCGCCTTGACCATCGCCTTGAACTCCTGCACCTGCTGGCCGTGGTCACCCGTGGCCGAATAGGTGTTCTGGGGCGCGAAGAACGCGATGGTGTTGTAGCCCCAGTAGTTCGACAGGCCCTTCTCCTGCAGCGTCGAGTCGTTGACGAACTGGTGCACGGGCATCAGTTCGAGCGCCGTGATGCCGATCTTCTTGAGGTGGTCGATGACCGCGGGGTGCGCGATACCCGCGTACGTTCCGCGGATGTCCTCCGGAATGTCGGGATGCAGCTGCGTGAGGCCCTTCACGTGAGCTTCGTAGATCACGCTCTCGGCGTAGGGGATCTTCGGCAGCCGGTCGCCGGCCCAGTCGAAGAAGGGGTTGACCACGACGCCCTTCATCATGTGGGCGGCCGAGTCCTCGTCGTTGAACGAGTCGGGGTCGCCGAACTCGTAGCTGAACACCGGCTGACCCCAGTCGACCTGGCCCTCGACGGCCTTCGCGTACGGGTCGAGCAGCAGCTTGCTCGCGTTGAACCGCTTGCCGGATGCCGGGTCGTGCGGCCCGTGCACGCGGTAGCCGTAGCGCTGGCCCGGCTGCACGTTCGGCAGGTACGCGTGCCACACGAAGGCGTCGACATCGCGCAGCTCGACGCACGTCTCGGTGCCGTCCTCATCGAAGAGGCACAGTTCGACTTTCTCCGCACCCTCACTGAAGAGAGCGAAGTTCGTCCCGTTCCCGTCGTAGGTCGCTCCGAGCGGATACGCGGAACCCGGCCATGCCTGCATGTGATCTCCCCTGTTCGTGAGGCTCACATTACTCAGGCGGCATCAGAGGAACCGGTGGCCTTGACAAGCGCTCGGCAGGCGTCCGTTCTCAGCGCGGCTCGCACCGAATCGATGTCGCGCGAACGATGAGCGACGGCTCGGAGGCGTCGCGCACGCCATTCAGCGGATGCGTGTTGCGGAGATCACGATTCGCGCGATCCGAAGCGAGCGCCGAGCATGCCGGGCGGCGTCTGCCGCGCATCCGCCGCGACGGACTCCGGGATGCGGCCACCGGTCTCGAGCTCGTCGATGGCGTCACCGATGTCCGCGAGGATGCGGGCGCGCGTGTGCTCATCGAGAGCCGCGACGGCCGCAGCGAGCCGATCCACCGTGGCCTTCCAGCGTGCGGAGCCGTCCGTGGGCTTGCGCCGGAAGACCACGAAGTACAGCACGCCGACGATGAGATCCGCCGCGATCAGCGCAATGCCCCACATCCCCTCGGCCCGATCCTGGATCGTGGCGAGGACCGACACGATCAGCGCTGCTCCCGCGGCGAGGGCGTGAACCCATCCGATCGCGTGGGCGGACCCCGCATCCACGCGGCCGGCGTCGCGCCCGCTGGTGATCAGCCCCGCGCCGGCGACGACGGCGCCCGCCGCGAACGCGACACCCGCGGGACCGACCGCCGCGACATCCGCTCGGCCGAACACCCACCCGAGCAGCAGGGCGGCGCCTACCACGGGCGCGCCCAGCCCGACGAGATTCCAGATCAGCAGCAGGATCGTGATCGCCGGGTTCCGACCTGAATGCGAAGCGAGCTCGCGGAACACAGACGTGGGCGCGAAGAAGGCGATGACGCGCCGCACCGTAGGCGCCTCCTGCCACGCGCGCGCCTCGAGGCGCCACCAGTCGATCGGCTCCCATGTGCGTCGCGTTGCGGCGAATCGCGCCGCGGGCCCTGTCGTCATCTCGTCCACTCCGGCCAGTTCCGCCCCTCGGCGTCGAGCGGCGACACGAGACGAGCGGGGTCGAAAGCCGCAGCTCGATCACCGTCGACCCCGTCGATGCGCAGGGTCGTGAGGAACACCTCGACCAGCGCCGCGACCGCCGTCACCGCGGGCGCGGCGACGGGAGTCATGTCGACGCGGATGCTGTGGCCAGGCGGCACGAAGAGCCACCGTACCGCTCCCAGCGCCGGGGAAGCGCTGACCAGGACCGTCGACGACACACCTCGACCCACGGGCAGGTCAGGGGTGGCGCGGACCTGCGGCGGCAGCAGCGCGGGAGGGCGCACGAAAGCATCGATCTCCTCGGGCGTCGGCTCGACCTCGCTGACGGCGATGCGCACGGCCGTCCACACCCGCCATGCCGGCGCGTACAGCAGCACGCCGGCGCTTCCCTCATCCGCGATTCGCGCCTGGGCTCGCGCCGCGAACTCGGTCGCGAGGTCCGAACGGACCACGTCGGCGCCGTGTCTGCGCACCGTCGCTGCGACGGCCTCCCGCGCCCACTGCGCTCGGGCGCTGTCGCTCATCACCTCGGTACGGAGCGGGACGACGAACTCGGGATCGTCGACGTAGCGGACGGCGGTCACGGGCGGACCAACGCGAAGGTCGCGACCGAAGCGTCGATCATGGCGATCCAGTCGGCGATGCGGGCATCCATCTCGGCATCCGTCTCGATCGGCTGAACGAGGGTGGCCGTCAGTTGCAACGCACTCGACCTCCCGGTGCCGGGGAGCGGGGTGAGGTAGACGAGGGTTCGAGTCTCAGCCTCGTCGCCATCGATGCGCGCCCGCTTGCGATGCTCCCACCGGAGGAAATGCCGACTGTCTCCGAGCGCCCGTGCGCCGTGGTGCTCGATCGCCTCGGCCACGCGCGCATCCAACGGCGCTGACGGAGTCGAGCGCTGCAGCGAACCGAGGATGGTGACGGGCGCCAGCAACCCCGGAGGCGTCTCGGCTCCGGGCATGATCATGAATATCGCGCCCTGCGCTCGAGCCGACGCGAATGCCTCGGCCACGAGGGGGCCGAGTCGCGCGAACAGCACCGGCTGGTGAGCTGCCATGAGACGCTCTCGCGCCCGGGCGACGAGCCGCTGCTCGACATCGGGCGCCATCTCGTGCAGTTCCCAGCCCGGCGGCCCGATCATCCGGAACGCCGGGATGGACGAAACACGCCCGAGCAGTTCATCCCGCAGCGACATCACGGAAACACCCTGCCACAGTCCACGGACCTCGGCCGGACCGCGCTCACCAGCGCAGGTCCGAGAGGTTCAGGAACGAGCCGGACGCCGCGTCGATGATGTTCTCTCCGTAGCTGAAGATGTTCGCGACGCTCCCGACGAAGGTCCCCGCCGCATCTGACGCGTACGCCGCCTGCTGCGGCATCGTGCCGAGTTCGCCGACCACTCGCCACATCTCGTTGTCGAAGCCGGTCACCACGTCGGACATGAAGTCGAGGTTGTTGCCGCCCAGCGACAGGAATCCGGCGCCGCTGCCGCCGAGGCTGCGCATGTTGGACACGAAGTCGGGCAGGCCGCCGCTCAGACTCAGGCTCCACCGCGCCGCGTCGTCGGCTACCGACAGCCCGCCGCGCGACAGGCCCGTCCACGCGCGCATCCCCGCTCCCACACCGCCGGAGGCGAACTCGCCCAGCGCGCCGAACGGGAAGACTCCGAGGATCGCAAGACCGACCTCGACCGGACCGGCGTCGCCCCGAGTCGCTTGGTAGATGGTCAGGACGAGCGAGAGGACACCGACAGCGAGCGCGAGCATGGCGACGATCGGCCCGCCGACGACGAGCGCCAGAACCGCGAGGACCATGCCCGCGATCGCCAGCACGTCGAGGACGAACGACACGATCCCGTCGAGGTTGTCCCAGAACGAGTCCTGCACGCCGTCTTGCGTAGCGGAGCGAATGCCCGACACCGCGGTCTCGAACGCCGATTCCCACGCGTCGTAATCCGCGTCGAAGGCGTTGCCCGCGGACTCCCAGAGGTCGTATGCGGCGTTGCGGGCCGCCAGCGCGTCCGCAGCGGCCTCATCGGCTTGCTGCTGCGCGGCGTCCGACGCGGCCGGATCGGCCGACGGTGCGGAGTTGGTCTGGTTGACCCGGGTGTTCTCCGCTTCGGCGGCCTCGTCCCGTCGCAGCTGCAGGGTCGCCCACGCGTCGTTGGCGGAACTCACGCTCGAGTGCATCCGTGTCTGGACGTCGCCGAGCGCCGAGCCGTAGTCGCGGATGAAGGGGCCGACGGCGACGTAGAGGTCGGCGGCACGCCCGAGCTCGCGATGGACCTCTTCGCCCGCTTCGCGCAGCTTGTCGATCGCGGCGCCTTCCATGTCGGCGCCCTCAGCCACGAGGCGGTCGAGCAGCCCCGCGGCATCCCTCATTGCTGAGCCGAGATTGACGACCTGATTGCCGCGGGACTCGATCGACCCCGCGCTTCCGACGACGACCTCTACCGGCCGCCCGCGCGGCGACTCGTGCGTTGCCATCCCCTTACCCCGTTTCCTGCATCTGCGCAGCCATCTGCGCGGCCGACTCGAGGTCGAAATCGCCGAACCCCTCGAGCACCGTCTTGGCACGGTTGATCACCGATTCCAGCCCCTCGTTGAGCTTTCCGCGGCGGTCGTCCCACTGACTTTCGAACGTGTTGGCCTCGTCGCGAAGCTCGCCTCGCTCGTACGGGCGGTCGATGTCGGAAGCGAGATCGCTCGCCCGCGACGAAGCATTCTCGAACTCCGTCTGCGTCGCCAGCAGGTTCGTGTAGAGCGCGCCGATCTCGTCGTACGAAAGTCGAACGGCCATCGCTGTGTCAGCTGCCGGCGAGCTGCTGGTCGAGGTCCTGGATCGCGCGCATCATGCCCAGAAGCGACTCGGACATGTCGTTGATGCCATCAACAGCGTTCTTCAGACCCGTCGTCAGCTCGGAATACCCCTCACCGAACTTGCCCGACGCGTGCTGCGTCTTGAAGTCATCACCCAGCAACGTGTCGACCTGCGACTTCAGGGTGTCCAGCTGCCCCTGAATGTCATCACGAGCCTGCGCCAGCGAGCTCGCAACCTGCTCCATCTCGCCATAAGACGCACCGAAATCAGCCATGACGGCCCTCCTGAAAGTTGGTGTTCCGACTCCCCTCCGGAGCCGACACTGAAAAGCTATCGGCCCGCATCACCCGAGGTCGATGGGGAGAACTCCCCATCGGCCCCGATGGCTCCCGGTGGCGCATCGCTCGGGAGAAGCCCTCGGCAGCGCGATGTCGGACGTTCGTGTCATTATTCGAACATGTCTTCGAATGTTGGGAGCGGGAGCGGGAGCGACGCGAATCTCGCGGCGCTCGCGGAACTCCTCGTCGACGCCGCGGGTGTCACGGATGCGGCACGCGCCGTGCAGATCCGCGAGGTGCGCGTGCTCGCCGCGGCGGGGCGGCTGGCGGAGCAGCAATCGGCGGGGGCTGACGAGCGGGTGAAGGCGCGAGAGATGGCTCTGCGCGGGATCGCGGCGGAACTTGCCGGGGTGTTCGTCACGACGGACCGGACGCTGCAACGACGGATCGACGAGGCCCGCGACCTGGTCGAGAACTACCCGGTGACGATGAACGCCTGGGAAGCGGGCCGCATCACGCGGGGGCATGTGCGGGTGATCCAGGACACCGGCTGCGTGGTGCCGGCCGAATCGCGGGCGGAATTCGAGCGTGTAGCGATCGAGAGATGTGAGGGTGAGACGCCCAACCGGGTGCGAGATGCGCTGGTGCATCTCGCGGAGAGACTGCATCCGCGCTCGTTCAGCGAACGGCACGAGCAGGCTGCCGCGGGGCGGTGCGTGCGCGTGCAGGCGGGGGCGGACGGGATGTCGGACCTGATCGCGACACTGCCGAGCGTGATCGCCGAGGGCGTGGTTGACCGGCTGACGCGACAGGCACGCGAGATCATCGACGCCCGCCCGCAGGCCGACGCGGCCGGGAGTGACGATAGGGCGGCGGAGACGGTCGAAGGGGCGAGGCCTGACACGGCTCCGGCTGAAGCAGCTGCGGCGGGAGGTTCGTCGTTCTCGGGCGACACGCGCACGATGGACCAGGTCCGCGCCGACGTGTTCGCCGACCTGCTGCTCACGGGAGCGCCGTCACTCGACGCCACGGCCGACGACGACGGCAACGGCACGCTTGGCGCGATCCGCGCGAAGGTACAGGTCGTCGTGTCCGCGCTCACCCTTACCGGCCAGGACGACGGGCCCGCCGACCTCGTGGGCCGCTCCCCCATCGACGCCGCCACCGCCCGCGAACTCGCCGGCGACAACACCGCCTGGGATCGGCTCCTCACCCACCCCGTCACCGGAACCGTCCTGGAGTGCGACGCCTACCAGCCGACCGCCGCAATGAGACGCCTCCTGCGGGCGCGGGACCGGCACTGCCGATTCCCCGGATGCCGGCAGCCCGCCATTCGGTGCGAGATAGACCACACCCACGCCGCCTCCGACGGCGGACCCACGCACGTGGGCAACCTCGCACACCTCTGCAAGAGGCACCACGAGATCAAACACCACACCCGATGGCGAGTGAAACAGCTGGCGGGAGGACTGCTCGTGTGGACCTCTCCCACGGGGAGTGTCTACCGCGAAGACGCGCCGCCGCCCCTCGTCGCCTTCACCCCGGCGACGGAATCACCGCCGGCCACGGACTCGACGGCCGAGGCAACATCCGCACTCCGCGGCATCCGAACCGGGCACGACAGCCCGCCGTTCTGACACCTGCGTCCCGCCGTTTCGACGTGCGCGGTCCGGCCGTTCTGACACGCGAGTCTCGTGCGAGCGGCGCCGATGACGCCGCCACGCGTGCCGCCGGCGCGATCCCGGGGCATCCGATACGCGCCGATCTTCGTCCGAATCACGACGCCATCCCACAGCGGTTCTCTGCCGTCAAGCCCCGGGCAGGACGTACCGGAGCAGGAGTTACATCGGGAACCCACGAACGCAAAGCGGTACCGAGAGGAGAACCGATGTCGCAGAACTATGGTGAGCCGACGTCCGGCTCGCAGGCAGGATCAGCGTCCGGAACGGCCGAGACGGCGAAGCAGGAGGCCGGGCAGGTCGCCGGCACGGCTCGCGCAGAAGCCGGGCACGTCGTCGAGACCGCGAAGCACGAGGCCGCGGGTGTCGCATCCGAGGCGAAGTCGCAGGCCAAGCAGGTCTACTCGCAGACGAAGCAGCAGCTGACCGAGCAGGCTGCGTCGCAGCAGCAGCGCGTCGCCGACGGGCTGCGCTCGATCGGAGACGAGCTCAGCACGCTCGCGAAGGGTTCCGACAACCCGGGCATCGCCACGGACCTCGTCCGTCAGGCGTCGACCCGTGTCAGCGGAGCCTCGGACTGGCTGTCGCAGCGCGACCCCGGTTCGCTGGTGAACGAGGTCAAGACCTTCGCACGCCGTAAGCCCGGCGTCTTCATCGCCGGCGCTCTCATCGCGGGCGTCGTCGCCGGTCGACTGACGCGCGCCCTCACCGAGAGCGCCAAGGAAGAGCACGAGGCGACGGGCACGGGCCACACCGGCTCGGGCGTCACCGAGGGCACGTCGGGCGCGGGTCGCATCCCCGCCGCTCCGTCCGCTCCGACCCCGGCTCCGGTGGACACACCGATCGGCTCGCCGGTCGGAACCCCGGTCACGCCCGTCGCTCCGCCCGTCGGTTCGCCGGCCGGGTCGCCGATCACGCCGGCCGTCACGACGCCGGATGTCGCGGCGGAACCCACGCCGCTGTACGAGAGCTCGCGCGGCGTCACCGCCGAGCCGTACACGGAGGGTCTCGGGGAGACGCGCGATGACCGATAACCCCACCCCCTCCGAGCAGCAGGCGGCGAACACGTCGCTCGGCGATCTGCTGGGCGAAGTGACGCGCGACCTGTCGGAGCTCATGCGCCAGGAGATCAACCTGGCCAAGGCCGAGCTCAAGGAGTCCGGCACCCGCGCCGGCAAGGGCGCGGGCATGCTCGGCGGCGCCGGGTACGCCGCACTCATGGCGATCTTCTTCCTGTCGATCGCCCTGTGGTGGGCCCTGGGCTACCTCGTCGGCCTCGGCTGGTCGGCCGTCATCGTCGCCATCATCTGGGGCGTCGTCGCGGCTGTGCTGTACTCCCTCGGCCGCAAGCAGCTCAAGCAGGTCCAGGGTGCGCCGCAGACCGCGGAGACCCTCGGAAAGATCCCCGACGCACTGAAGAGAAATGAGGAGAACCGATGACCGATTCACCGGAAGCGATCCGCGCCGACATCGAGCGCAAGCGCCGCGAACTCAGCCAGGACACCGATGCCCTCGTCGACAAGGTGACCCCCTCGAAGATCGCGCATCGCCAGACCGACAAGATCAAGGGAGCGTTCGGATCCGTGCGCGACCGCGTCATGGGTGCTGCCGATGACGCGGGCTCGTCGCTGCACGGTGCCGGCTCCTCCGTCGCCGACGGCGTCTCGAGCGCCGCGCACCGTGTGGGCTCGAAGGCCGAGGGCAACCCCCTCGCCGTCGGACTCATGGCCTTCGCCGGCGGCCTGCTCGTCGCCTCGCTGATCCCCGCCTCCGAGAAGGAGAAGGGCATCGCGGCCGACGTCAAGGAGCAGGCGCAGCCTCTCGTCGATGAGGCGAAGAGCGTCGCCCAGCAGGTCGGTTCCGACCTGAAGGAGCCGGTGCAGGAGGCCGCGGCTGCCGTCAAGGACACCGCGACCGAGGCCGTCTCGCACGTCAAGGGCGACGCCCAGGACGGCGTCGACAACGTCAAGGACCGCACCCAGGAGGCTCGCGACAACGTCAGCGGCAGCTGACACCCTCCGCCTCGCCCCGCGAGGCAGCAACCGTGCACCGAGCCTGCGGCGAACAGCCGCGGCCTCGGTGCACGGTTGCGAGAGGCCGGTGATGCACCATCCGGCCGACCTACTTCCCCAGGAGAGAGACATGTCCCGTCACACCGACACGCGCGACCCCGAGCACCCGGCCAAGCCCGACTCGCTGACCGACGTCGAGAAGCCCTCGTGGAAGCACGTCCTCAAGCGGACGTTCCGCGAGTTCAGCCGCGACCAGAGCCCCGACCTCGCGGCGGGACTGACCTACTACGCCGTCCTCTCCGCCTTCCCGGGACTGCTCGCGGTGTTCTCGCTGCTCGGCGTGATCGGCCAGGGTCAACAGGCCGCCGACGCCGTGCTCGACATCGTCGGCCAAGTCGCTCCGGGCGGCACCGCCGAAACCCTGCGCGGGCCGATCGAAGAGCTCGCCAGCTCCCCCACCGCCGGCTTCGCGCTCATCTCGGGCATCGTGCTGGCCCTGTGGTCGGCATCGGGCTACGTCGGCGCCTTCAGCCGGGCCCTCAACCGGATCTGGGAGATCGACGAAGGCCGGCCGTTCTACAAGCTCAAGCCGCAGCAGCTCGGCGTCACCGTGCTGGCCGTCGCCCTCGTCGTCGTCGCCCTGGTGCTGCTCGTCGTATCGGGACCGTTGGCCCAGGCCATCGGCGATGCGATCGGCCTCGGCGACACGGCCGTGCTCATCTGGCAGATCGCCAAGTGGCCGGTGCTGGCTCTCATCATCGTGCTGCTCGTCGCCGTCCTCTACTACTTCGGCCCCAACGCCAAGCAGCCGAAGTTCCGCTGGATCAGCTCGGGCGCTCTCATCGCGATCGCGGTGCTGGCCATCGCCACCCTCGGCTTCGGCCTCTACGTGGCGAACTTCTCGAACTACGAGCGCACGTACGGCTCCTTCGCCGGCGTCATCATCTTCCTGCTGTGGCTGTGGATCACCAACCTCGCGCTGCTGTTCGGCGCGGAGTTCGACGCCGAGCTCGAGCGCGGCCGCGAGCTGCAGGCCGGCATGCCCGCGGAAGAGACCATCCAGCTGCCCCCGCGCGACACGAAGCGGATCGAGAAGACCGAGAAGCAGGAGGCTGAGGAACGCGAGGAGGCTCGCAACCTGCGTCAGTCACGCGGTCGCTCGGACTCCTGATCCCTCAGCGCAGCAGCGCGATGCGATCATCGAGGTAGTCCGCCAGCGACATCCGAGCACCCGCCGCGAACGCGACACTCACGCCGCCGTCGACACCGGAGAGAGGCCCTGAGGCCCCTCCGGCATCGACGGCGGCGAGGTCGATCGGGCTCCAGTCGATGTGCACCGGCTCACCCTCGGCGAAGCCACCGCGAAACGCCGCCGCCGCCCGCTCGTAGCGGGCCCGCTGCGACTCGGCCGTGTACCCGCGGATCACCTCGGCCCGCGCGCGCAGCACCTCGCCGGTCGCGAAGACCTCCTCATCGGCGATCAGCAGCACACCGACATGCCAGGCGTCCCCGACCGGAAGGATGCGGCTGGCGCGGCCGAACCCGAGCAGGCGGCGCCCCTCCTGGCGCACTCCCAGGCGCTCCCGATGCGCCCCCGCCAGGCGCCGACGCGCGTCGTCGATGAGGGCGGCCGCAGAAGAAGGCATGCCCCGATGCTATTGACCGCGGGCGGCGGCGTCGCCGACCTTGCGCTCCGCGGCCGACAGAGCATCGCGGGCCTCGCGGGCCTGACGCTCGAGTTCGTCCACAGCGGCATCCGCGGTCTCCGCCTCGTCGACCACCCGGGCGAGGTCGCGGCGCAGATCGTCGACCCGCTCGTGCAGCCGGTCGGCCTTCTCGCGGGCGGTCTCGGTCTTGCCTTCGATGCGTGCGAGCTCGCGCCGAGCCTCGGATGCCGCCCGATCGGCCTCACGCCGGCGCTTCTCGGCCTCGCGGCGTGCACGGCGCTCGGCGAGGTCGTCGTGCGCCGCGGCGGGCGGCTCGATCGCGCCCGGCACCGAACCCGCGACCCGCTCGGCCAGGTCGTCCGCGGTCACCGCCCCCGGATCGAGGGGACGAAGCAGCCGCCCGGCGGCGACGACGGCTCCGGCGACCGGGTCGACGATCGCGGCGTTGACCGTCCGCTCCACCTCGTCCCTCGCTCCGGCGGTCAGCGTGACATCGGCGTCCCGCGCCAGGTCGGCCGCACGACGCGCGAGCGCGGCCACGAGGGCACGCCGCTGCTTGCCGAGTCGCGCGAGCTCGGCGGCATCCAGGTCGTCCTGCGCTTCGCGGAGCGCACCCGAGAGCTCGAGTGCCTCACGGAACGCCGGGTCGTGGCTCAGGAGGTTGACCGCCCACGCGGCGACCGTGGGCTTGCGCAATCCCCGGATGCCGCGGGCCAGCGCTCCGGTCTCGGCGGCGGCGCGGTCGTTGCGCGCCCGGGTGAAGTCGGCGGGCGGCAGGCTCAGCAGCTCGGCTGCGACGGCGTCCAACGCTGCGACATCCAGCCCATTCGCCCCGTCAGCACCCATCCGGCCATTCTCACCGACGCGGCTTGCGCGCGCGAGGCATGAGCTCGCCGTCCACGACGTCGAAAGCGGGCAGGTCGGCGAACAGCTGCTCTTCGACCGATCCGCTGTCGTGCGGTTCGGTCTCGTCGCCAGGTCGGGGATCGATGCTCATCGGTGGTCTACTCTCGCCCGCGATCCGCGAAGCGTCGAGGCCTTGACAAGCTACGGGCGTTTCGCCCCGCGTTGGATAATGTGGTGCCCGTGGGCAGCATCTACTACGGCGACGGCGCAGCGCCGATCCAGATCGAAGACCGCACGCTGGCGCACCTGAAGGTCGTCATCTCGACCAAGCTGCGGCGCGGTGAGAGCTTCACGCTCTCGTGGCGGCACCCCGAGGGCGAGCCCACGGGACGCAGCACCATCTGGCTGCATCCCTCGATCCCGCTGCGCTTCGTCTTCGACGATCCCGAGCCCACGACGCTCAGCCGCGAGTGGGTCGAGGAGCTCGCCAGCTCGGCGAACTCGTCCGGCGGCATCATGGTCGTCGCCGAGCATCCCGACGACGAGGCCGTGGCGACGTCCGAAAGCCCTGACGCCGGCGAGAGCGGCACCGCGTCCTGAGAGGTCAGCCGACCTCGGGCGCGCCTTCGTCGGTCGGCTCGGGAACGAGTGAGAGGCCCGACGGTCCGCTCGCGACCTGCATGAGCTCTTCGACCCAGTAGCGGTTGATACGCGGCTGGCGGCTGCCCGAGAAGTGGAACTGCAGGGGCACGGACGGGTGGATCCAGTAGCTGCGGCGCTCACCGCCGCGGGGCAGGTCGATGTCGAACATGAACGGCTCCGAGCGGCGCAGCTTGTTCATGATCACGATGCGCAGGTGCGCCAGGGTACGGTCGTCGATCTCGACGGAGTTCCCCAGCGTGTCATAGATGAATCGGCCCACGCAGTGAGCCTAACCCGCCGGCAGCGGTCCAGAAAACGAACCCGAGCGCCGTGCGGCCTCAGACGTCGGATCGGGCGGGTATCTCGGCGCCGAGCATCTCGGCCGCGCCCTCCTCGACCCCCACGGGCACCACCAGGGGACGGCCCGCGCTGAACGCCTCCCACTCGCGCAGCACGACGCGCTCGACGTCGGTCACCGCGAGCGCGGGATGCGCAGCCGCCAGCCGCGCCACGGCACCCGAGAACGAGGTCACGACCTGCCCCTCGAGGGTGATGCGCTCCTCGCTCGGGGTCACCGGAAGAGAACACATGTTCCCATCGTGTCACGCGTGGCACAGCCTGACGAATGTCAATTCGCCGGCTTTCTCCGTTACCGAAGTACCCCCTCAGGAGCGGTCGCTGTTCGCCTGCTCGGCCTGCGGATCATGCGCGTGGGCGTCGACCTCGTCGACGGCCTGCTGCAACCGCCCGAGGCAGTCGATGACGATGCGGGCCTCGTCTGCGCTCATGCCGTCGACGGCCGCGATCATGCGCTCGTGCATCCGACCGAGCGTCTCGCGGACCTCCTGATCGGACTTGTCGGTAGCCACGACGTGCACGCTGCGCCGGTCGCTGGGATGCGCCTGCCGCACGACGTGACCGGACTTCTGCAGGCGGTCGATCAGGGCTGTGGTGGATGCCGTCGAGATGCCGAGGTACCGCGACAGCTCGGTCGGCCCGACGAACCGGCCGTCACCCTGCGCCTTGATGAGGTAGCGGAGCACGAGCAGTTCGTTCTCACCCATCGACATCGAGTCGCGGGTGCGACGACGCATCGCGGCTTCCGCCGCGCGGTACAGCCGGAACGCTTGCAGGACCGCAACCCCGCGCTCGCGCGGCGTCGCGGTGTCCTCGGGACCCGAGGGGTACCAATAATGCTTGGTCGTCGAAGCGTCGGGCACCACGGCATCCTAGAACGAGCCCGCAGGCGAGCGCACGCGGCACGCGGGGTCATTGACTCCCCCGCCGTTCCGTGCCTGGTCACCGCGCACAGCGGATCAGGGGCGGCCGTCGAAGCCCAGGGCGGGGCCGTCGCCGTCGATGCCGTCCGCCGCGGCAACCGCCTCGCGGCGCGCGCGCGCCGCGTTGCGGCTGAGCAGCACCGCGGCGCCCAGGGCCGACAGCAGGGTGCCCAGCAGCACGGCGAAGCGGGCGCCGTCGGTGTGCACTCCGTCGTCGAACGAGAGCCCGGTGATGAGCAGCGACACCGTGAAGCCGATGCCGCACAGCAGACCGATCGGCAGCAGATCACGGAGCGCGACGCCCTCCGGCAGCCGCAGGCGCGTCACCCGCGTCACGAGGGCGGTCGTCGCGAGCACGCCGATCGCCTTGCCGACGACGAGGCCGCCGACGATTGCCGCCACGACCGGCTGCGCGACGACGGCGAGGGGGTCGCCCGCGCCGACAACGGTGACACCTGCCGCGAAGAAGGCGAAGACGGGCAGCGCGATGCCGGCCGAGAACGGGCGCACGAGGTCGTCGTAGGTGTCGGTGCGCGCGATGCTCTCGCCGGCCAGCGGACGCGCCGGGACGGCGAAGCCGAGCAGCACCCCCGCAATCGTCGCGTGCACGCCGGAGGCATGGAGGAAGCCCCACACGAGGAGGGCGAGGGGTAGCAGCAGCCACCAGCGCGCCCAGCGCCGGCGCACGAGCACCGCGTACACCGCGACGCCGGCGAGCGCGATCACGAGCGGGACGAGCTGAATGGTCGCGGTGTAGAAGACGGCGATCACGATGATCGCGAGCAGATCGTCCACGACGGCGAGCGTCAGGAGGAAGGTGCGGAGCCCCGGCGGCAGCCCGCGGCCGAAGATGGCGAGCACCGCGAGGGCGAAGGCGATGTCGGTCGCCGTGGGGATGGCCCATCCCCGCAGCGCCTCCGTGTCGCCGAACGCGAGCACGACGGCGACGAAGATGACGGCGGGAACCAGCATGCCGCCGACGGCGGCCAGCACCGGTACCGCTGCTTCACGCGGGCGCCGCAGGCTTCCCGCGACGAACTCGTGCTTCAGCTCGACGCCGACGACGAAGAAGAACAGGGCGAGCAGCCCGTCGGCGGCCCAGTGCGAGAGCGACAGGTCGAGGTGAAGCGCCTCGGGTCCGATCGTGAACTCGGACAGCGCGGTGTAGGCATCGGCGAACGGCGAGTTGGCCCAGATCAGAGCGAGGGCGGCGGCTGTCAGCAGCAGCGCTCCGCTCGTGGTCTCGCGGGAGAGCCAGCGGCGCAGCCGGGCTCGGCGGGGCAGTGCGTCGTACATACGAAGAAACCTCTCGTCCTCCGTCGACGGTCGCCGACGGGAATGTCGACCAGACTTCCCGACGCACCGCCCCCGAGCTTAGCCGTCCTCGGATGCCGCGGGCTCGGCCTCCGGCGAGACGCGAGCGACATGCAGCTCGGAGATGCGGCGCCGGTCGAGGCGCGTGACCTCGATCGACGCGCCGTCCACCTCGATGCGGTCGCCGACCCGCGCGAGTCGGCCGAGCTGCTCGATCACGAAGCCCGCGACCGTGTCGGAGGTGCCGCGTGGGATGGAGATGCCCGTCGCCTCTTCGAAGTCCTGAAGGTTCAGTCGACCGTCGACGGATCCGCCCTCGACCGCCAGGACGTGCGGCATGACCTCGGTGTCGTACTCGTCGACGATCTCGCCCACGACCTCCTCGACCAGGTCCTCGAGGGTCACGATGCCGTCGGTGCCGCCGTACTCGTCGACCACGACCGCGATCTGGCTGCCCTCTGCGCGCATGCTCGTGAGCGTCGGCAGCAGCCGCGCCGTCGAGGGGAAGTAGCGGATGGGCCGCACGATGTCGGCGAGGGTCTGCGTGTCGTCGGTGGCGGCCGCGTCGAGCAGGTCGCGCACGTGCACGAACCCGACGACGTCGTCGATCGTCTGATCGATGATCGGATAGCGCGAGTAGGGCAGGTCGCGGACGACCGCCGCCGCTTCGCCGACCGTGTCGCGTCCGAGCAGGGAGACCACCTCGGGACGGGGCCGCATGACCTCGCTGAGCTGGCGGTCACGGAGCGACAGCACATCGTCGAGGATGCGCCGTTCGTCCTCGGGCAAACCCTCGTGACTCGACACGATGTCGCGCAGCTCTTCGTCGCTGAGCTCCTCGCCGGTCTTGTTCGGGTCACCGCCGAGCAGGCGCACGAGGAGATTCGTCGAGATCGAGAGCAGCCAGATCACCGGCCGCATGAGCTTGGCGAAACCGTTGAGCACCGGCGCGACGCCGTATGCGAAGGCGGCGTTGCGCTGAATGGCGAGCCGCTTGGGCACCAACTCACCCAGCACCAGCGAGAGGTAGGCGATGATCAGCGTCAGCACGATGGTCGCGACGGTCATCGCGGCGCCGCGGGCAACACCCCACGACTCCAGCACCGGCGCGAGCGACGGGGCGATCGACGAGGCTCCGTACGCGGCCGAGGCGAATCCGGCGACGGTCACGCCGATCTGCACGGCTGAGAGGAACGTGTTGGGGTTGCGGGCGAGAGCGGCGACCTTCTCGCCGCGCTTTCCGCGCAGTGCGAGAGCGTTGACCTGGCTGTCGCGCAGGGTCACGAGGGCCATCTCCGTGGCGGCGAAGACGCCACCGATGAGGACGAAGATGACGACGAGGACGATGTTGAGGAGCAGGTCGCCGTTCATCGGCGGCCCGCGCGCGGGAAACGGATCGCGCCCGGGGTCACCCGGGCGCTGGGACTATCGGAGTCAGAGGCCGAAACGGCGCAGTGCGTCATCGCTCCAACGTATCGGCATCCTCTCTGAATCCGCTGAACAGAAACGATCGACCCGTCGCGACCGGGGAATTCGGATGCCGCGACCCGCCCCGCTTCCGCCCGCGTGTGTCACGATTCTGGAATGGACGACGGGCTGGACGCCGAGCTGCGCGCGTTGCGCGCCCGCGCCTATGCCCCCGGGGCCGACATCGATGCCGATCCGGCGGCCCTGCACCGACTCGCCGAGCTCGAGGCGCTGCGCCGATCCGCCCGCACCCGTTCGCCCGGGCCGATGCGCGGTGACGATCCGGACGCGACGCCGACCGCACGCCTCGTCGACGCCGGGCCAGCCCTCACCGACCCGGAACCGCCTCGCCCCGACTCCGGAATCTCGGCCGGCACCGAGATCGCGGCCGACACCACCGCGGCACAGGCGACCGGTCGCGCCTCGCGCCGCCCGTCGGTGCGGACGGCGCTGACGTGGGCGGGGTCGCTCGTGGCCGTCGCGGTGCTCGCGGCCGCCGTCACGAACTTCGCGACGGCGCGCACCGCCTCGACCGCCACCGCGATCCCCGACGACGCACCGGTCACCCACCTCACGACGCTCCTGCCGACAGGGGGCGAACAGCCCGGCTTCTTGCGCGAATGGGGAGCGGATGACGCCCGCTCGTTCGAGCCGTTCTTCGGCCTGCGCACGTACGAGGTGCGCGCCCCCTGGCACGAGCACGAGCAGACGTGCCTGCTCCTGATGAACGAGGAGCATGCCGACGAGGCGACCGACGGCGGCTGGGGATCGTACGGTCAGGGGTGCTCGGCGGGGGCCTTCCCGGCGGCGATGTCGTTCGTCGTGACGGAGGAGTACCCCGCGGAGCTGCGCGAGCACTTCCCGAACGGATCCGCGCTGCAGTTCGTGCTCAGCGACGTCGGCGTCGACGTGTTCCTCTCGGACGCGCCGGCTCAGGCCGCCGGCTGAGTCGCGACATCCGACTCCGCCGTCACGCCGCCCAGATCGACATACAGTCGACGCTCGGTGATCGAGACGGTCGCGACGTTGCGGCGGTCGAGCGCCGCGGCGAGCGTCTCGACGAAGCCGGGTTCGAAGCTGTGGAGCGGGATCTCGGACGCCCGGTGGATCTTCTTCCCGGCCCACGCCGCGGCGACCGGCCCCGGGTTGCGGTGCGTGTAGACGGCGACGCGACCGGACTGCTTGCTGCCCAGGTGCAGGCGCGAAGCGTCCGGCGCCCCCACCTCGATCCACGCGACGATCGCGCCGGTCAGGTCGCGCACGAGCACGGCGGGCTCGTCCTTGGCCGCTATGCCCTCGGTGAACGCGATGCCCTCCTCGTACTCGAGGCAGTAGGCCAGCAGTCGCGTGATGAGGAACGCCTCGGTCTCGGAGGGATGCCGCGCCATGCGCAGGGCGAACGACTCGTAGACACCGCGGTCGACGTCCGCCAGGGTCACGTCGAATGTGTGGATCGTCGCACCGGCAGCCATGACGACCGAGCCTAGCCGCCCGAGGGTGTGACACCCTGATCACATGCGGATCGCACTGACGGGATCATCGGGAAAACTCGGCACGGTCGTCGCTCGTGAACTCACGGCGGCGGGCCACGAGGTCATCGGCTTCGACGTCGTGGGCGCGCGCGGCCCCGCGTTCGTCCAGATCGACCTCACCGACTACGGCCAGGTCGTCGATGCCTTCGGGGCCGTGGGCGACCGGCATGACGGGGTCGATGCGATCGTGCACCTCGGCGCGGTGCCCGCACCGGGCCTGCGCCCCGACATCGCGACCTTCCACAACAACATGACGGCGACGTTCAACGTGTTCCATGCCGCGACGAGGCTGGGCGTCGACCGGATCGTGTACGCCTCGAGCGAGACCGTGCAGGGTCTCCCGTTCGACGTGCCGCCGCCGTACCTCCCGGTCGACGAGGAGTACCCGGCTCGTCCCGAGTCGGTGTACTCGTTGGTCAAGCACCTCGAGGAGCAGCTCGCGATCGAGCTTGTGCGCTGGCACCCGGGCCTGTCGATCACGGCGCTGCGCTTCTCGAACGTCATGGTGCCCGAGGACTACGCCGAGTTCCCCTCGTTCGACGCCGACGCCCGACACCGCAAATGGAACGCGTGGAGCTACATCGACGCCCGCGACGGCGCGCAGGCGGTCCTGCGCGCGCTCGAGAACGCACCCGCCGGCTTCGACCGCTTCCTCATCGCCGCGGCCGACACCGTCATGTCTCGGCCGAACGCCGAGCTCGTCGCCGAGGTCTTCCCGGGCGTCGAGGTCCGCGGCGACCTGGGCGATAACACCTCGCTCTTCTCGACCGCCAAGGCGCAGCGCCTGCTCGGCTACGAGCCGCAGCACTCCTGGCGCGACCACGTGTGACGCGAACGGGACCGGATGCTGCGGCATCCGGTCCCGTTCCTTCGCGCGGTGACCGCGGATCAGAGGATGCGGCGCGCCTGCTCGGCCGCGCCGAGCGCGACGTACTCGCCGGGGGCGGGCACCTCGACCTCGAGACCGAACACCAACGGCGCGATGCGCTGCACCGCTTCGGACCGGGCTCCCCCGCCGACCAGCAGAACCCGGCGCAGGGGTACCCCGTGCGCGCGCAGGGCGTCGAGTCCGGCGCCGAGCCCGCTGAGCAGGCCCTCGACGGCGGCCCGCGCGAGGTTCTCGCGCGTCGTCGAGGCGAGAGTCATGCCCGACAGTGACGCGGTCGCATCGGGCAGGTTCGGAGTGCGTTCCCCCTCGAAATAGGGCACGAGCGCGAGGCCGCCCGCCCCGGGATCGGCCGACAGTGCGAGGCGTGACAGCTCGTCGTGGTCGACGCCGAGCAGCGACGCCGTCACGTCGAGTACGCGCGCCGCGTTGAGCGTGCAGACGAGCGGCAGGTGATGGCCGTCGGCCGAAGCGAACCCCGCCACGATGCCCGAGGCGTCGGCCACCGCGTTCTCGCTGACGGCGAAGACCGTGCCCGACGTGCCGATGGACACGACGACATCCCCCACGCCCGCACCCACCCCGAGAGCGGATGCCGCGTTGTCACCGGCCCCGGCCGCGACGCGGCGTCCGTCGGCGTCGAGCACGAACTCGTCGGCGCCGAGCACCCGGGGCACGAGGACGTCGTGGCCGAGGGCGGCGACGAGGAGGTCGCGGTCGTAGGAACCCGTCGCGGCGCTCCAGTAACCGGTGCCCGAGGCGTCGGACCGGTCGGTCACGAGCTCGTCGAGCACCGCGCCGCGCCCGGCATCCCCCGGCCCGAACCCGCGCAGCCGCCAGGTCAGCCAGTCGTGCGGCAGGGCGACCGCCGCGACGCGCGCGCCGTTCGCGGGCTCGTGGTCGCGCAGCCACCGCAGTTTGCTGATCGTGAAGGACGCGACCGGCACGAGCCCGGTGCGCTCGGCCAGCGCGTCGGCCCCGAACTCCGACACGAGGTCGGCCGCCGCGGCCGCCGACCTCGTGTCGTTCCAGAGCAGGGCGTCGCGCACGACGCGGCCGGCCTCATCGAGCGCGACCATTCCGTGCTGCTGACCGCCGATCGACCACGCCGCGACGTCGGCCATGCCGCCCGCCAGTTCGATGGCCCGCTGGAGCGCGACCCACCAGGCCTCGGGATCGACGCTCGTGCCGTCGGGGTGGGGCGCGCGCCCCTCGCGGAGCACCCGCCCCGACTCACCGTCGACGACGACGACCTTGCACGACTGGGTCGACGAATCGATCCCCATCACCAGCGCCATGCCGGCATCCTCTCCTCGGTTCCGCCGCGGCCCGGCCGCGGTCGGACGACGGGTATCAGCGCGCGCCGAGCAGGTGCTCGGTGGCCAGCTGCTGCAGTCGAACGAAG
Source organism: Microbacterium thalli (assembly GCF_028737325.1). Classification (GTDB taxonomy): domain Bacteria; phylum Actinomycetota; class Actinomycetes; order Actinomycetales; family Microbacteriaceae; genus Microbacterium; species Microbacterium thalli. The sequence continues at coordinate 120,409 of NZ_JAQZCH010000001.1, forward strand.
CCGAAACCATGACCGCCGAGGTAGGCGTCGGCGTCGAAGTCCTCGTAGGCCGAACGATCGCCCACGAAGTCGTCGTACGTCTCGCCCTCGGCGAAGGTCGGCTGCGACAGCTCCGCGACGCGGGCGGCCTCGAGCGCCTCCTGCACCTCGGGGTCGGCGCGGAAGGCCTGCGCGCGCTCCTTGAGCAGCAGGTAGGTGCGCATGTTCGCGGCGGCGGAGTCCCACACCCCCGTCTCGTCCTCGGTGCGGCTCGGCTTGTAGTCGAAGTGGCGGGGGCCGTCGTAGGCCGGCCCACCGTTGGGGCCGCCGTTCTCGAGCAGGTCGACGAGCGCGAACGCGTTGTGCAGGTCGCCGTGACCGAAGACGAGGTCCTGGTCGTACTTGATGCCGCGCTGGCCGTTGAGATCGATGTGGAAGAGCTTGCCGTGGTACAGCGCCTGGGCGATGCCGGCGGCGAAGTTCAGACCCGCCATCTGCTCGTGGCCCACCTCCGGGTTCAGACCCACGAGCTCGGGGCGCTCGAGCGACTCGATGAAGGCGAGAGCGTGGCCGACCGTCGGCAGGAGGATGTCGCCGCGCGGCTCGTTCGGCTTCGGCTCGATCGCGAAGCGCAGGTTGTATCCCTTCTCGACGACGTAATCGCCGAGGAAGTTGACGGCCTCGCGGTAGCGCTCGAGCGCGGCACGGACGTCCTTGGCGGAGTCGTACTCGGCGCCCTCGCGACCGCCCCACATGACGAAGATCTCGGCGCCGAGCTCGGCCCCGAGGTCGATCTGTCGCAGCACCTTGCGGATGGCGAAGCGTCGCACGGCGCGGTCGTTCGAGGTAAAGCCGCCGTCCTTGAACACCGGGGCGCTGAAGAGGTTGGTGGTCACCATCGGCACCGTCAGACCGGTGTCGGCGAGTGCGCCCGTCAGCCGATCGATCTGCGTCTGACGCTCGCTGTCGCTCGACCCGAACGCGAACAGGTCGTCGTCGTGGAACGTCAGTCCCGCGGCGCCGAGCTCGGCGAGCTTCTCGACCGCGTGCACGACGTCGAGCGGGGGCCGGGTGGGGCCGCCGAACGGGTCGGTGCCGTTGTAGCCGATGGTCCAGAGGCCGAAGGTGAACTTGTCGGCCGGGGTCGGGGTGCGCATGCGTGCTCCTTCGCGTCGATTGCTGCGACCTCAGGCTAGAACTATTTGTCTTGTGCGTCAACAAACCCGCGTCTCGTAGGCTGTGCCCGTGAGTATCGCGCCCGGGACCGCCGAACTCGTCCGACGGGCGAACCTCGCGCGGATGCTGACCGCGGTGCACCGCTCCGGCCCGCTCTCGCGCGCGACGCTGACGGCGGACCTCGGGCTGAACCGCTCGACCATCGGCGCCCTCACGAGCGAACTCGGCCGCTTGGGCCTCGTCAGCGAGACCGCCGGAGCCGCCGAGGGACGCATCGGCCGCCCCTCCCCCGTCATCAGCGCCCGCGGCGACATCGTCGCGATCGCCGTGAACCCGGAGGTCGACGCCGTGACGATCGCCGCCGTGGGGCTGGACCGGCGCGTGCACGCGCGCCACCATGCGCCCACCGCCCACCTCATCACGCCCGCCCACCTCGCCGACCTCGTGGCGGCGACCGTCTCGGGGTGGCGCGAAGACGCTCTGGCGGCGGCATCCGTCGTCGGGGTCGGCGTCGCCGTGCCCGGCCTCGTGCAGCCGGCGGAGGGCCTCGTCGTGCACGCCCCGCACCTGCGCTGGACCGACGCCCCCCTCGCCGATCTCATCTCGTCGGCGACCGGCCTGCCCACCACCGTCGGCAACGATGCGTCGTACGGCGCGCACGCCGAGTACCTCTTCGGTGCCGCCCGCGGCGTCGCCGACGTGATCTACCTCAACGGCGGGGCGAGCGGGATCGGCGGCGGTCTCGTCGTCGGCGACGTGCTCGTCGGCGGGGCGCGCGGGCTGGCCGGCGAGTTCGGGCACAACCCCGCCGCGCTCGAGGATGCCGCCGACCGGCGCTCGGGCACGCGCGGTGCCCTCGAGGACGAGGTGAGCCGGCACCGGCTCATCACGGTGCTGGGGGTCGCCGCGGCCGACGACGCCGAGCTGCGGACGGCGCTGCAGCAGAGCACGAACCCCGCCGTCGCGGACGAGGTGGACCGCCAGCGCCGGATCCTCGCGACGGCCGTGGCGAGCGCCGTGAACATCCTCGACCCCGCCGTCGTCGTCCTGGGCGGTTTCCTCGCGGCCCTCATCGAGGCGGAGGTCGAGCTGTTCACCGCCGCGGTGGCACGCCAGACCATCGCCGGGTCGGCCCCGCTCATCCGCATCGCGGAGCTCGGCGACGACCGGCTGCTCATCGGCGCCGCCGAGACGGCGTTCGCGGCGCTGTTGGACGATCCCGTCGCGACCATAGCGATCAGCGAGACGGCGTCAAGCACAGGAACCGGCTGACCTCGAGCTCTTACGATCGGGGAGGCGCCGGCGACGGCGTCACCCGCACCCCCCGAGAGAAACCTCCGCATGGCCTCCAGAACCGCCCGCCCGACTGACCCACCGCTGCGCCAGCGCAACGCGCTCGCTCCCGGCATCCTCGGGGCCGCGGCCCTCGTCGCCGGGATGGCGCTGATCGGCGGCGAATTCGCGATCGTCATCTCGTTCATCGTGGCGATCCTCGCGCTCATCATCGCCTGGTTCGCCGTGCAGGCCGGCCAGTGGTGGTGGGCGGTGGTCATGGTGGCCATCGCCGTCGTGTGGAACCCGGTCGTCCCCTTCGCGTTCGCCGCACCGGTCTGGCTGACGGTGCACATCGTCGGCGCGGCGGCGTTCGTGGCCGCCGGGGCGATGATCTCCACCGTGCGGAACGAGCCGGCCCGATGAGCGCCGCGCCGCCGATCGGCGAGCCCCGCGCGGGCGCGGGTGTCGTGTGGGCCCGCGTCGAGGACGGCTTCCATGTCGGCAGCCGGGTGGGTGAATTCGTCGGGTACATCGACCGTCAGCGCGACGGCCGCTACCTGGCATACGACTCGCGCTCGCAGTGCATCGGGGCGTTCACCGAACTCACCGGCGCCATGCGCGCGCTCAGCGATCCGCCGGCCGCGACCGAGGACCGTCCGCCGGTCGAACTGTGGGAGATCAGATGACATCGACACCCGGCGGCCTGCTGTCGGTGCTCTACACGAGCACCGCCCGCGCGCCCTTCGGCGACGAGGACCTTCGCGCGCTGCTCGAGCAGAGCCGCGCGTCCAACGCCGACCGCGACCTCACGGGCATGCTGCTGTATCGCGGCGGCCGCTTCGTCCAGGTGCTCGAGGGACCGGAGGACACCGTGCGGGCGCTCGTCGAGCGCATCGGTGCGGACCCGCGGCACGGCGGCATGCGCGTCCTCATCGAGCAGCCGATCCCGCACCGCGAGTTCGCGGAGTGGACGATGGGCTATCAGCCGATCGCCGAAACGACCGGCACGGCGCCGACCGGGTTCCGCGATACCTTCGACGATCTCGAGAGCCGCGACGACCCGAGCGCGACGCTCCGGGCAGCGCGCGAGCTCAGCCTGTGGTTCCGGGTGCGGCAACGCCGGAAGGGCGCGGACGCGGGCTGAGCCGGCATCCGCGCCCGTTCCGGTGCGCTCGCGTCGGACGCGTCAGGATGCCTCGCCGCGACCGGTCGCGTTCTGCAGGCGGTCGATCTGCTCCGAGGCCTCGGCCTTGGTCAGGCTCGCGGGCAGCTCTTCGCCGGCCTCACGCGCGAGGGTATCGAGGTAGCTGCGCTGCGGGCCGGTCATCGGCTCGTCACCGGTAACCCAGGTGTCGGGGTCCTTCACGGGCGACCCGACGCCGCCGCCCTCGGGGCCGCCGAGGGTCTCGCCATCGGCGGCGCCCGGCCCCGCCGGCGGGGTGGGTGCGCCGGGCTCGGCGGGAGCCGGCACCGTCGGCTCCGCGGGAACGGGGGCCGTCGGCTCAGCGGGTGCGGGGAAGGTCGGCTCGTCGGGAGTGGGGATGCTCTGATCGCTCATCCTCTGACGCTACGGCGACCACGCGATGATGCCGAGGTACTTGCGCTTCCGCGCGAATCCGCTCAACCCGACGCGACCAGGCGGACGAACACGTGCAGCGCCGCCGCCCGCGCCGCCGGGTCCCAGCCCGCCCACGCGAGGGCGAGCGCGGTCACCGTCGCGGGGTCGTCGTTCAGGTAGGCGGCAATCATCCGCGCCGCCAGCAGCTCGGCACTGGTCGCGTCGGCGCTCACATCCGGCCGCCAGACCTCATCCGGGGGTGCGGCGACACTCGCCGCCCGGCGGTCGCCCACGGTGACGGCCAGCGCCGAGACGATCTGCACCTCGCGGCGGCGCGCGTGGTGAGCGTGTCGAAGCACCCACCGCTCGATGTCGCCCGCTCCGGGCGACCGCAGGGCGATGGCCAGCTCGGCGAGGGCCATGTGGGCGAGCGGACCGATCGGGGGCGGGGTCGGCACACGCGCATTGTGCCAGCCCGGGCGGGGGCACGGCCAGTGCGGGTGCGACGAGTGCAGGTGCGCGACGGGAGGGGTGCGCGACCGCGGTCGCCGCGCGCAATGAGAAGACCCGGTCTCGAGGACGCCGTTCGGGCAGCGTCCCCGCGACCGGGTGCTCTTCGATCCTGGGCGACGCGGCGCAAGATCAGCGCAACGGCGTCATCGCATCACCTCAAGAAATCCCGAAGGGCGGTCTCGAACGGGGGCTTTGCGCGCCCGACGCAACACCTTGCGTTCCCGCGGTGCGGCTCCGAGGCTGGAAGGACCGCCGACGCAGCGGATCACCGCACGATCGATCGGGTGAGCGCCGGAACGCGGCGACCGCCCCGGAAGGAGACGCCATGGCAGAAGTCAGGAACGAGCACGGCCCGGAGGTCCCCGTCGCCGATGCCGTCGAGCAGGACCTCGCCGTCGAGGCGGCATCCGTCTCTTCGCCGGCGCCGCCCGAGGCGACGACCGAAGCGGATCCCGCCGACGTGTGGGATCAGCAGCAGGAGGTCCCGGCCGGCGACGACGACGAGCACCCGCTGAGCTGACGCACGGCACAGCCGCCGCCGACCCGCACGAGCCGATACGAGAAGGAGCCTGCACCCGGATGGGTGGCAGGCTCCTTCGATCGTGGGCGGGTCGGCGTTCGAGCCGGACCGCTCAGTGCTCGTCGTAGTGGTCGCCGTGAGGCGCGTGACGGTGGCCGTCGTGGACGTAGTCGACGTGGTCGTCGTGCTGCACGCTGTCGTGGCCGCACTCGGCGCCGTGGGTGTGCTCGTCGAGAGTGTGCTCGGCGTGGGTCTCGGTCGTGCTCATGATCTGCCTCCAGAACGGGTCGGGCCGCGGCGCGGCCGGAATACATCCAGCAGACCATACGCATAAGCACATTGCAATATGTGCAGTTAACTGAGACCGATTCTCGTCACCGCTCGAGGGCGTGCTTGACGGCATCCTCGACGATGTGGGCGACGTGCAGATCCGCCACCGCGTAGTGCGCTTCGCGCCCCGTGCGCTGCACCGAAACGAGCCCCACCGAGCGCAGGGTGCGCAGGTGCTGCGACACCAACGGCTGCGACAGACCGCTCGCCGTCGCCAGGTGCCCGACCGTGGCGGGCCCGTCGGCGAGCAGCTGCAGGATCCGCAGCCGCGACGACGACGACAGCGCCTTGAACAGTTCGGCGACCGGCTCGAGCTCTTCGTTCATATGAACATATAAACACTGGTCGATACGACCGGTCACCGAGCGCCGCCGCGGGGGTCAGCCGCTGTCGCCCCCGGATCCGGAGGTCGCCCGACGCGACGTGAACAGGGCCGGATGCCGCTGCGGCAGCGTCGAACGTGCGCGGGTCACCGCCACGGTGACGAACGCGAGGATCAGCGCGACGGTCACGACACCGCCGAAGGTGACGACGCGCATCGTGCGCTCCTCCCACCCCCACCCGAACGCGAGCAGCAGGACGCCGAGCCCGAGCACGGCGCTGAGCCCGAGGCCGACCGCGACGGGACCCCGCACGCGTCGGCGCACCGCACGCCACTGCGCGCGCGTGATCGCCGGGTCGACGACGACGTCGGCGTCCCACCGGCGGACCCGGCGGCTCACCTTCTCGTGAATGGACATGCGGACCTCCGCGGGCCTGACGTTCGGTTGCTCCCGACGGGACTATCGGCCGGAACGGGCGGAATGTGCGGGCGCGACGCGCGGGATCGGCAATACGCCTCCGACGGCCGCGCGTCCAGCCCTTTCCGCAGGCGACTCCGACACGCCATGGTGAGACGGTGCGATTGACAGACGAACTCGGCGCCTGGGTGGCGCGACAGCGGTGGTACGCCGGCAAGAGCCACGAGCCGCGGTTCCGGATCCTCGACGCGCAGCCGGCTCCCGAGGCGACGCGCTACCTCCTCATGGATGACGCCGGGTCGCTCCCGACGCTCTACAACGTCCCGCTCGTGCATCTGCCGGCGTCGGACGACCCCGACGCGGTGGTCGGACACGACGACGACGGCGTGCTCGTCGATGCGGTCCGCCACGACGGCTTCACCATCGGGCTGCTGGCCGAGATGGGCGTCGACGTCAGCCGCGTGACGGGGTCGCGCGTGCTGACGGGCGAGCAGTCGAACACCTCGATCGTCTACGACGTCAACGGCGAGCCCACCATCATCCTCAAGCTCTTCCGCACGCTCCACCACGGCGAGAACCCCGACGTCACCGTGCAGCGCGTGCTCAGCGACGCCGGCTCGCCCTACGTGCCCCGCTTCTACGGCAGCCTCGACGCCTCGTGGCCCGATGTCGGACGCACATCCGGGTCGGCCAGCGGCACGCTCGGCTTCGCGCAGGAGTTCCTCCGCGGCGTCCGCGACGGCTGGGCCGTCGCCCTCGACGCCGCACGCGAGGGCCGCGACTTCACCGACGCCGCAAGCGACCTCGGCCGCGCCGTCGCCGGCGTGCACGGCGCGCTGGGCGCTGCGCTGGAGACGAAGGATGCCGGCGCCGACGAGGTCGCCGCGACCGGCAATGCCTGGCAGCGACGGCTGTCGATCGCGGCATCCGAGGTTCCCGCGGTCGCCGAGCGCGTCGCGGCGATCCAGGCCGTGTACGCCGCCGCTCTCGCGCGCCCGTGGCCGCTGCTGCAGCGGATCCACGGCGACCTCCACCTCGGTCAGGTGCTCGCCGTCCCCCACGGCGGGTGGCGCATCGTCGACTTTGAGGGCGAGCCGCTGCGGCCCATGGCCGAGCGGGCGATCCCCGACCTGCCCCCGCGTGACGTCGCCGGCATGCTGCGTTCGTTCGACTACGCCGGTGCGGTCGGTGCCGGGCCCGACGCCGGCGCCTGGGCCGCGTCCTGCCGCGACGCCTTCGTCGCGGCCTACGTCGAAGCTCCCGGCGCCGTCGCGCTCGACCCCGTGCTGCTGCGTGCGCTCGTGCTCGACAAGGCCGTGTACGAGTCGATCTACGAGGCTCGAAACCGCCCGGACTGGCTGCCGGTGCCCCTGGCTGGCATCGACGCCGCCCTCGCCTGAGCCGCAGCTCACCGAAAAGCCCCGCCGCGTCGGACGCAGCGGGGCTTTTCGCGGTTTCGGCCGCGCCCGACTCGGCCGCGGGGGGTCAGTCCTCCGCGGAGGCGACGGGCTCGGGCGCGTTCAGCACCAGGAACGTCGCACCGTAGGCCGGCAGGGCGACGCTGAAGCTCTGCAGGTCGTCGACGCGTCCGAGGGTCTCGCCCGAGGCGGCATCCACCACCTCGCTCTGCGGCACGAGCTGCTCCGACCGCACCGTGCCCTCGATGGGCTCGGCCGAGAAGTTCAGCACCGTCACCTGCATCGCGGCGTCGGCGGAGGGGTTGCCGTCGTCGAGGCGGTGCACCAGCACGAGCATGCCCGCGTGGGCGACCTCGGGGATGTCGACCTGCGTCGCCGAGGCGATGCCGTACTCGCGCCGCAGGTCGATGATGCCCGACAGGCGCGACGCGAACGATTCCGGATCGTCGAGCTGGGCCGGCAGCGACCCGTAGAGCGAGCGGCCCCGCGGCATCCCGGCGGCGGAACGCGTCGCCGACGGGTCGACGTCGAGCAGGTCGTGGGCGCCGCGCTCGATCCAGCGCGTGTCGCCGGCCGACAGCAGGTCGGCGACCTCGTCGGCCGGGATGGTCAGCATGCCGACGAGGTCCCAGCCCGAGAGGGCGAAGACACCGGGCTGCCAGGCGTTGTAGGCGCTCAGCAGCAGGTGCGCGTCGCGGATGAGCGGGATGTCGTCGTCCGAGACGTCGTCGAGCCGCGCGATGCCCCGCGTCGCGGCGATCAGCGAGGTCGTCGTGCAGGCGATGCCGTTCTGCGTGAACACCCGGTTGTAGTCGGCGGTGCCGGTGAGGTGCTCGGTGAGGTCGGCGCGCACCTCCTCGGCCAGGTCGCTACCCGAGATCTCGCGGCCGCGGAACCGGTAGACGTCGTCGCCGTGGCGGGTGGCCCAGTGAACGAGCTCGTAGGTGAGCTCGTCGTGGTTCTGCATGCCGTGCACGAGCTGCACCGGCGCGACACCCAGGTCGAGCGAGGTCGTGAGCGCGAGGCGCAGGAACTCGGTCTGCCCGGTCGCGAGCGCGTGGTGGTAGCCGGGGCGACCGATGAAGTCGTACGACAGGTCGGCGCCGACGGCCCCGGTGTCGCGGATGTCCTCCATGGTGAGGTTGAGCTCCTGGAACGTGAAGCCGCCGACCTTGCGCACCATGCCGGCGATGATGTGGTTCGCGGCGTGCGAGAGGGGGTGGCCCTCCGACCATGCGGGCAGGCCCTCCGCGCTCTTCTCGACCCCGAGGAAGCCGTTGGCGTCGAGGCGCAGCGCGCTCGTGCCCAGCTCGCCGAGCGAGTGCAGGGCGTCGCCGATGACCAGGCGCATACCGGCGAAGGTGGGGTCGAGCCAGTTGATCGAGGGCTGCCCCTGCTTGAAGTAGTGCAGGTACACCCAGCGACGCGTGCGGCCGTCGGGGCCGATCACGGGCGCCGTCGCGCTCCAGTTGGTCTCCTTGACACCCGGGGTGTAGAAGATCACGCGCTGGAGCGCCCCGATGATGTACCCCTGCTCCGCGAGCTCGTGCTCGGTCGCCGGGTCGAGGTTGACGCTGTCGACACCCTCGGGAACCTCGGGCAGCAGGTGCCAGTCCTCGGGCGGGATCTCGACCATGTGGTAGATCCCCGGGTAGTCCTTGTAGCCCATCTCGGCGAGCCGGAAGTCGGCGCCCTTGCCGGTGTGGCCGGGCACGATGTCGTCGATGACGCTGCCGCCGTGGGTGTCGGCGACGTCGCACAGCGCGCGGAACTCCTCCTCGGTTCCGAAGGCCGGGTCGATCGACGTGCTGATGCGGTCGAAGTGCCCGTCGACGCTGGGCGTCTCGCGCCACCCCTCGATGCCGCCGGCGCGCTTGACCGGGCCGGTGTGGATGGCGGTGATGCCGATGCGCTCGAACGCCGACCACAGCGCGTCGTCGCCGAGCGCCGCGAGGAACGACTGCCCCGGACGGGTGATGAGCGAGATCGGGTACGCCGTGAACCAGACGTCGGTCGTCGCGATGGCGCGGCGGGCGTCGGGCCGCGCGTAGGGGTTGCGCCACATCGCGGGCTGACCCGACAGCTGGCGGGCCAGCACGTCCGCGTCCTTGAGCATCGCCTGCCGCACGAGCCACTCGACGTACGACGGGTTGGTGCCGTTCGCCTTGCGCGGGTCGGTCATGTTGCGTCGCACGCTGCCGCCCCGGAACTGATCGCGGGGGCGCAGCCGCCGCGGGCGCGCGGGGTAGCGCTGCTCGTCGTAGCTGATCTCGGGCATGTCGAGATCACCGTCCTCACCGTCGGTGCCCGCCGCCCCGGGAAGGGTGATCGGGGCGGTGTAGAGGTCCTCCGGCTGTTCGTCGCGCGCCATGCCTCAACCGTATTGAGTCCGAGCGACCGTCACGAGGGGCTGGTGTCCGCTCGCGCGAGGCATTATGGGCCGCTCACACGCGCCGGCGACGCGCGACGAGGGCAGAACCGAGCAGCAGGAACAGGATGCCGGCGGCCGGCAGCAGCGGACTGAAGCTCCCACCCGTCGTGGGCAGCGACCCCGCGGCATCCGGTGTTCCGGTGTCGTCTCCGGGCTCGTCGGGTACGGCGGGCTCGTCCGGCACCTGGGGGCGCAGGATGTTCTCGAGCACGATCGCGATCGTCTGCTGACCGGACGCCGAGACCGGCACGACGACACGGCCGTTCGACTGCACGGGCAGGACCTCGCCGTCCAACGTCCAGACCGGGTCCTGCCAGGTGCCGCCGGGGACGTCCGCGGGCCGCGGCTCCTCGGCTTCGATGATCGACCCCACCGGGAAGCGGTCCGAGGCGACGGTCTCGCCGGCGGCGAGGGTGAGGTCGGGCTGACGCTCGTCGTCGAGCCACCAGGCGATGTCGAACGCGACGTCGTCGGCGACGAGACCGGCGGCGTCGTCGACCGTCTTCGTCAGCGACACCATCGCGTACTGCACAGCGGAGTTCGTCACGACGATCGTCGGGGTCTGCTCCGTCGCGGCGATCGTCAGCGACCGCGAGGGCGACCACGTCGGGCGGGCCCAGTCGTAGTCCTCCGGCAGCGTCGCCTCGTCCGGCGGCGCCTCGGCGAGGACGATGCGCGTGCCGACGGGGAACGTCCGCGGTGCACCAGCGTCGTCGAGCGGACCGACGGGCGTGCCGTCGGCGGGCAGCACGATCGTGCCGACGTCGACGGCGCCGGTCGGCAGCAGCGCGAGGTAGCCGACGAGGAAGGTGTCGGTGCTCAGCTGCTCGGGTGTGACGCCCGCGAGGTCCTTCGCGACCTGGAACGTCCCTCGATCGAACGTCGCGGCGTTCGTCATCGTCTCGACCGCGACCGCCGCGTCATCGTCTCCGATGGTCAGCGTCCCCGGGGTGAACGAGGTCGAGACCCAGGTCACGCCCCGTTGCAGCGGAGCCGGGGCCTCGCGGAACTCCACGACGGTGCCGTAGGGGAACAGCAGCGGGTCGCCCGACGCGTCGAGCGGCGACACCGGCGCCCCGTCGACGGGCACGCGCACGCGGCCGGCGGTCACCTCGCCGTCCGGGGTCGTCGCGGTCCATTCCGCCGTGAACAGCGTGCCGTCCGGCAGGTCGTCGGGCACGATGCCCTCGAACCTCTTCTGCACGGCGAAGGTCCCTTCGCGCAGCTCGTTCGTGACCTCGACCGAGATGTCGCCCGAGGCCGGCAGCGGGATGTCGACGACGGCATCCTCGAGCGGCACCTGTCCCTCGAAGCCGCCCGCGGTGAACGTCTCGATTCCGCCCTCCGTGGCGACCCGGAACACCGGCGCCTCCCAGTCGGACACGTCGACGGGCTCGCCGTCGAGCAGCGGGATGGGCTCCGCGAGGCGCAGGAACTGCGCCCCCGTCTCGACGTCGGTCAGCACGACCGGCTCCCCCACCGCGATCTCTCGCGTGCGGCGCGCCTCGGTACCGGGCTCGACGGGGTCGATGTTGTAGCTCACGGAGTACGCGTAGCCGAGGTCGCCCGCCGCCCCCACCGTGTGCTTCACGATCGAGATGCTGCGCGGTTCGACTTCGGGTGCGACCGTGTTCGTCAGCACGACGGCCGCCGTGCCGGTGTCGGCGATCGTGATCACGCGGCCCGGATCCCACGTCGCGCTCGTCCATCGGTACCCGTCCGGTGCGCTGATGCTCGAGAGGTCCTCCGACAGCGTGATGCGGGTGCCCAGCGGGAACTGCTCGTCGGGCGACGCGGGCGTCCCGTCGAACGGCACCTCGAGCACGCCGGAGTCCAGGGCCGCGCCACCGCGGGTGGCGGTCCAGGTCACCTCGACCGAGCCGTCGGGCACGTCGGGGAGGGGACCGGCGGCGGTCGCGATGCGCTTGCTGACCGAGAACGTGCCGACGAGTGGCGTCGCCTCGTTCGTAACGACGACGTCGGCCGTCGCTCCGGCCGTGACCACGAGCGGGTCGGGTGTGATCGCGGGCGCCGCCCATTCGTATCCCGGGATGCTGGCGGGCGGGATCTCTGCGAACTCCACCACCGTTCCGACGGGGAAGTCCTCACCCGCCGGCACCCAGGTGCCGTCCGCGGGCAGCTCGAAGCTGCCCCGCACCTCGTCGCCTGAGGGAGTCGTCGCGGTGTAGTTCACGGCGAAGGTGACGCCCGCCACCGCCGCGGGGTCGATGCCCTCGAGCGCCTTGCGGATGCGGAAGGTGCCCTCGTCCGCGGCGCACGAGATCGCACCGGCGAAGAAGAACGAGTGCACCTCGCCGCCGCCCGTCGTCACGTTGCGCCCGATGATCTGCCCGTCGAGCGGTGAGGCGGTGACGGTGATGTCGGCGTCGGGCGCGTAGATCGAGCCGTCGATGCGCGCCTGCGCCGCCGTCACCGACACCTCGCCGGTCAGCGCCGAGAGATCCCACATGATGTACGGCGAGTACGCGCCCTGCGGGTCGACCCGGGCCCCGACGACCTCCGTCGTCCCCGCCGGCACCCGGATGACGAGCGGATTGGGCACGCCGGGTTCCGGTCCCGGCGAGAACTGCAGCAGCGCAGCGCCGGCGATGTCGTCGTAGTCGACGACGTTGGGTCGCGTCGCGCTGAGCGGCCCGAGGACGATCCGGTCGCCGACATCCTCGGCGATCGTCACGGGGAAACCTGCGCCGAGCGCGGGATCGGCGATGTCGGCGAGGCAGGCGGCGGCCTGCTCGTACGATGCTTCGCGCGCCGACTCGACGTAGCCGGCGACCGCATCCGCGGAGGCATCGGCCGTGTAGATGCTGCCTCCGCCGACGGCTCCGGTGGGTGGCTCGGCGTCGTCGGGATACCGCTGGTGGGTCGCGTCGATGAGGGGTGTGAGATCGGGCTGCGACGCGTCGAGGTTCAGGCGCAGCCAGTCCGCGCGCGCGGCCGCCTGCCAGGGTCCGTCGCGCTCGACCATCTTCAGGTCGCCCCGCAGCGCGGGGTCGGACGTGCCGGCGCTGGTGATCGCGGTGATCCCCCCGCTGCCCGGGTCGAACGCGCCGACGAGCAGCCGGGTCGGGTCGCCGTCGACCGTCGGCAGCGTGTAATCGGCCGTGCCGGCGACGACGTGGACGAGGGTGTACTGACCGTCGCCGGGCTTCGTGGCCGTGCCGCCGACGGCGATCGCGCCCTCCGTCTCGTCGTTGCCGAGGACGGCGTCCTCGCGCGCGTAGACGGTGTAGCCGCCCCCGATGGCGAAGGGGTTGAACGACTCCGGGTAGGCCGCGTGGGCGGGCTCCGCCGGCGCCGCCACGGCGATGGAGGCGATGAGCGAGACGGCGACGACGGATGCTGCGCCGATCCGCCCCCTCGTCCGAGCGGTGGCGATCGGCATGGCGTCTCCTCGGTCGGTGGCGACTCCGCCGATCGATCGACGGGCATTCCGCCGGGTCAGTCAAGCACCTGGGCGCGCCCGGGGGAACCCTGGGCGAAGAACGCGATCGCCGCGCTAGATGAGAGCCGGCTCATCTAGCGTCGAAGACCTTGACTGCCATTCCCGGCGTCCTTACGCTCGGCAGTGCACGATCGGTCGAAGGAAATACTGAGGATCGAAGTCGGCAATCCTGATCTACCGACTCTTCGAGTCTCGACCCGATCCGCGACGACCACCCGACAACGCCCGTCGCCCCCTCGCCTTCGACCCCGGAGATGGCACAGCCATGGCCTCTATCCGTCGTGCCCGCGCGCAGCGCGGCGCTCGCGCCCACCGCATCCGCGGTGCAGCGGCGTACGCAGCGGTGGCGGCCCTGACGCTGGGGCTGCTGTCGACGCCGGTCGGTGCCGCCGCCCTCCCGTCGGCTGCGGCCGGTTCGGTCGACGAGCCCGTGCTCCCGCCCGCGCCCGCCGACACACCGGCAGCCGACGCCACGGACGCGCCGCCCCCGCCGACACCCGCGCCCGCGGCGACGGCGGCCCCGGACACCGGCGTCGCGGACGCGCCGTCGCCGACACCGCCGGATCCAGCCGACGACACGACGCCGGCCCCCTCGCCGTCTCCCGCCCCCGAGGGGATCACGCCCACTCCCGAGCCCGACCCGACGGTCGCGCTCTCGACCCGCGCCACCCGCGCGGCACGAGCGCCACCCGGCGAGGCGCGCATCGGCATCCTGGCGGCCGGGGTGCCGGAAGGACCGCGGCCGGTCTGGCAGGAGTCCTTCGAGCAGGGCCTGACCACGACCACCCCCAGTGGGGTGACGACCTACGCCGCCAACCGGTTCGCCGCCTCGAGCGGCTGGGCGATCGGCACCAACTGCACCGGTGTCCTGGTGAACTTCACCGCCACCTACCCCAACGCGAGCTTCTGCCCGACGCAGACCGTCCTCGGGGTCGGGCAATCCTCCCTCGCCGCACGCGAGACCCGTCGCCTGGCCGATGCCCTCGGCCAGCTCGCGGCCGGCGTGGTCGGCGGCACTGCGGCCAACGCGCCGGTGAACGGCTCGACGAGCGGCACCACCGGAACGCAGAGCAACCACGCGCTCGTCGCGCTGCCCTACGCGACCGTCGCGGGCGGCACGACGGTGGCCCAGACGAACGCCGCGATCGGCGTCGCGGCTGCGGGCTCGCGCTACTACACGCTGCGTTTCGACGCCGCGGGAGCACAGTGCGGCACGAACAACGCATCGCTGTCACTGTCGCTGTTCACGGGCACGACCACGCTGCTGAACGCCTTCCCGACGCCGGTCGTGCCGTGCGCCGCTACGGGATCGGTTTTCTACAGCTCCCCCGCGCAGCCGACCCTCGGCACCCTCGGTGGTGTCGTCGATCCGGCCATCTCGCCGTCGGCGCGCGCAGCGACGTACACCGGAACGGCGGCCTCGTTGCTGACTCCGGCGCAGATCTCCGCCGCACAGGTGCGACTCACCAACACGGTGACGGGCACCGGCAGTGCCTTCGGCGTCGACAACCTCCGCGTCCTCGACGTCTCGCCGGCCCTCGACGCCGCGTTTTCACCGTCGCCCGCGGTCGCCACGACGCCGACGACGCTCACCTACACGGTCACCAACACCGCCGACCTGCTCGCGAAGACCGACTGGAACTTCGCCGCGACGCTGCCGAGCGGGCTCGTCGTGGCGCCGGCCCCCGGTGTCGGCGGCACGTGCACGAACGTCACGGGAACGGCGTACAGCGTCACGGCCGCCGCAGGAGCCGGGACGATCACCGTCGCCGGCGGCGACCTCGCGGCGGGCCAGACCACGTGCACCGTCACCGTCACCGTCGTCGCGGCCACGGCCGGCACGTATTCGAGCGGCACGGTGACCGCCGGCGGCCTCATCGTCTCGCCCGCCGCCCCGCTCACCGTGCAGCCGGCGACCACCGTGACTGTGCGGAAGATCATCACCGCGCGCACGTCGCCGACCGATCAGTTCACCCTGTCGGTCCGCAGCGGCACGACGGTGCTCGGCTCGGCCACCACCTCGGGCACCGCCGCCGACGTGCAGGCAGCTCAGGTCGGCCCGATCGCCGTCCCGGCGGGCAGCACCGTCACCATCCACGAGACGGCGAGCGCCGGCGCCGGGCTCGGGTACGGCGCCACGTACGAGTGCGTGCGTTCCGGCACCGTGATCGCAGCCGGGACTTCGCCCTCCGGCAGCCTCACGATGCCGGCGGAGCAGGGCGCGCAGGTCGTCTGCACCTTCACGAACGCCCCCCAGCAGCCGCGCCTGCAGTGCGACACCAACCATTACTACGCCGTCACGGCCGACGGAACGCTCGTGCAGGGAGACATCGTCAGCGGCGGGGTCGCGAACGTCGGCACCTGGAACGTCGGCACGAACGCGAACGCGCTCGGCATCAGCCCCGGGGGTGAGACGGCGTACGCCCTGCAACGCTCGACGGATGCCACCGACGTGGCGGCCATCCTGAAGTGGACGCCCTCCGGCGGGTTCCAGACACTCGCCGGCACGGCGTACACGACCGTCGGCGGCGGCGCCGAGGTGCCGGGCTCGCTCGTCGCCGGCGCGGTCGACCCGCGGACGGGTCGCTACGTGTTCGGCAAGTACAACGGATCGGCGTTCCACCTGTGGAGCTTCACCGAGTCCGCCCCCGCCGCCTCGCGCTACAGCTACATCGGCAGCTTCGCCACGACGGGTTCACCCGACGGCAACGGCGACCTCGCCTTCGACGCCGCCGGCAACCTCTACGTCCTGGGGGCCTCGGTCGACGCCAACGGGCAGAGCTCGGCGGTCATCTTCACGATCACCGCCGAGAGCCTCGCCACCGCGAGCGGAGGCAGCCTGCCGGTCGGCGCGACGACCTCGCGCACGCTGACCGGCCTCGACGCCACCCCGGCGTTCGGCGCCGCGAACGGCATCGCGTTCTCGCCCCGCGGCACGGCGTACGTCTCGAGCGGAACGGCCGCATACGAGTTCGACGCCACCACGTGGGCCCGCATCCCGGGCTCGTCGCGCACGACCGTCGCCCACACCGACCTCGCGTCGTGCACCTCGCCCTCGTCGATCACCGTGCTCAAGAACGTGGTCGGCCGAGCGGCGGCATCCGATCAGTTCACCCTCACACTGACCAACGGCGCCACAACCGTCGCGACGACCACGACGACCGGCTCCGCGACCGGTCGCCAGACCCGCCAGATCGGTCCCGCGCCCGCGCCGGTCGGAGCGACGTTCTCGTTCTCCGAGACGATGGCCGCCGGTTCGGCCTCGGCGATCGGCGTCTACACGGTCGTGAACGAGTGCTGGGCAGACGGGGTGCGCCTGAGCAACGCCGCCGCGACGTCGGGGTCGGTGACGATCCCGAATCGCCAGAGCGTCAACGTCGTCTGCACGCTGTTCAACTCGCCGCGCCCCGCCGCCAGCGTCACCCTCACCAAACAAGTGCTCGATCCGGTGACCGGGACCGCTGCGCCCGCCGCCGGTTGGACGCTGGGCACCACGGCCGTCGCGACGACCGGGACGGCGACCGTCCTGCCCTCGGAGGCCC
This sequence comes from Microbacterium thalli, assembly GCF_028737325.1. Taxonomy (GTDB): domain Bacteria; phylum Actinomycetota; class Actinomycetes; order Actinomycetales; family Microbacteriaceae; genus Microbacterium; species Microbacterium thalli. Next base: position 137,354 of record NZ_JAQZCH010000001.1, read on the forward strand.
CGCGCCAGCAGACGGATGCCGCCGGGCGCGCGGTCTGGAGCGTCCTCTTCGGATCGGCTGCGTCGCGAGCGACCCTCACGATCAGCGAGGAGCAGCGCACCGGGTTCGTCTTCGATCGCGGCTCGTGCACCGTCAACGGCGCGGCCACGCCCGTGACGTTCACGACGAGCGGCAGCATCGTCAGCGCGTCGATCCCGGGCGTCGCCTCGAGTGCGGTCGTCGCGTGCACGATCGTGAACCGGCCCGCCGCGAACCTCAGCCTGACGAAGGTCGTCTCGTTCGGCTCCGCGGTTCCGAGCGACTGGGTGCTGTCGGCCGCCGCTCCCGCGGGGTCGACCGCGCTCGCGGGACCGCGCGGACGCAGCGGCACCGGCGCTGTCTCGGCCGTGCCCGTCACCCCCGGCATCCCGTACCGCCTGAGCGAGTCGGGACCGCTGACGACCTATGTGCAGGTCGGCGACTGGCGCTGCGTCGACGCGAACGGCGCGACCGTGCCGGTGAGCTCCGCGGGCGACGTCACGCTCGCCGCGGGAGCGGACGTGACGTGCTCCGTGACCAACGCGACCGCGACGCTCACGGTCGTGAAGGAGGTCGTCGGGGCGCAGGACGGGTTCCGGCCCGCCGACTGGACGATCACCGCGACACCCGACGTGTTCGCCGGCGGAACCGTGCCCACGCAATCGCGGCCCGGAGCCGCCTATGCACCCGGGGGCAACGCGAGCAGCACCTTCGAGGTGCGCCCGGGCCACGGGTACACCCTCAGCGAGGAACCGACGCGCTCCGGCTCGCGGCTGGCGTATCAGACGCTGCGGCTCGAACGGCTGGTCGGCTCGACCTGGACGGCCGTTCCTTCCGCGGCGATCGTGGCGCCCGCTCCCGGCGAGAACGCCGTCTACCGCTTCGTCAACGCCCCGGTGCAGCCGACGACGCTGCCGCTGACCGGCGGAACCGGCGCGGACGCCTTCTTCATCGCCGGCGCCGCCCTCCTGGGCCTCGTCGCGATAGCGATCTTCCTTCGGACGATGCGAAGGAGGCGGCTGATGTGATTCACGCCCCACCCGTCGGCCGGCGGCATCCATTGTTCCGACGACTCCCTCGATACACAGACCTCACACCTGACAGGAGAAACTTATGACCACCTCACTTCGGAAGCGGGTGAGTGCCGCTCTCGGCATCCTCGCTCTGGGGGCCGCGACCGCGCTCGTCGCGGTGACGCCCGCCCACGCGGAGCCCGGCAACATCGACCCGGACATCCCGCGTTCGCTCACGGTGCACAAGTACGCGCTCGGGCCTTCGAGCCCGCAGGACATCGGCACCGGCCAGGAGCTGGCGACCCCGCCCGCGGGCACCCCGCTCGCCGGCGCCGTCTTCACCGCCTCGCTCGTGGCCGACGTCGACCTCTCGACCCCCGAGGGCTGGTCGACCGCGGCCAACCTCACGCCGGCGACGGCCGCGGGTCGCCTGTCGACGACGAGCTTCGCCTCGACGCCGTCAGCGCCGGGGACGGGCATCGCGACCTTCCCCGCCGACATGCCGATCGGTCTGTACCTCGTGACCGAGACCACGCTGCCGGAAGAGGCGACCAACCCCTCGGCGCCGTTCCTCGTCACGCTGCCGTTCCCGACCGGTCCCACCGGCGCTCCGGCGAACGAGTGGATCTACGACGTGCACGTCTACCCGAAGAACGCGGTGACCGACGTCACCAAGACCCGGGTGCCCGCACCGGCGAACTCGGCCGAGGCCCGCAACCCCGACCTCATCCGCTGGGCGATCGCGTCCGCGATCCCGACGCTCGCCGCCGGTGACAGCATCGAGGTGTTCGACCTCGCCGACACCATCCCGGCGCAGCTCGAGTACGTCACTGCCCCGCCCACCGGCGTGGCCCCGACGAACGTCGTCGTCACCAGCGCCGCGGGTCTGCCGCAGACCTTCACCGAGGGCGCGGACTACAACCTCGTGACGGAGGGGAGCACGCTGACCCTGGAGTTCACGTCCACCGGTCTCACCCGGCTCACCGGATTGCAGGGCGGCGTCGTGTCGTTCAACGTGCTCACCCGCGCGATCGCGATCCCCGCCGACGGCCGCATCGTCAACACCGCGACCGGCACGATCAACGGCTCGAGCGAGACGGTCGTCGGTGTGACGCCGATCGGCCAGCTCACGGTGTTCGCCTTCGAGGGTCCGACCAACGACCGCATCGCCCTTGCCGGCGCCGTCTACCAGGTCTTCCTCACCGAGGAAGACGCCATCCGCGGCATCAACCCGATCACGGTGGACGGCATCTCGCAGTGGACGTCGGGAGCCGACGGCTACGTGGAGATCCCGATCGTCACCCCGGGCAACTACTGGGTGCGCGAGATGACGCCTCCGGCAGGCTTCCAGCCGCCGTCGCCGGACCGCGTCTTCACGCAGGTCGTCGCCGGTGAGACCTCGACGACCCCGCCGATCCAGAACTACGTCGAGTTCACCCACAGCCAGGTGCCCGCGTGGGCCCTGCCGCTGACCGGTGGCGACGGCGCGCGCTGGTTCGGCATCGGCGGTGGCGCCCTGCTCGCCACGATGCTCGGTGCCGCCCTGATCCTCTCCCGCCGTCGCGCCGCCGCTGCGCGCGTCTCGGCCTGAGGTCCGCACCCCATGACGACGACGGCGGAGCCTCCCTCTCGAGCGGAGCTCCGCCGTCGTCCGCGGTGGCGGCTGTCGATCGCGTCGCTGCTCATCGCGACCGGGGCTGTCGTCGCCGCGGGGCTACTGCTGTACCCGTCCGCGGCGGCGTGGTTCAGCCAGTACGAGCAGTCCCAGCAGATCGACGGCTACTCGGACCAGGTGCGCGACCTGGGCGCCGAGACCATCGAGCAGAAGCTCGACGCAGCCCGCGAGTACAACCAGCGGCTCGCCCCCGCCGGCGCCGAGATCGGCGCCCATGAACGACTTCCCATCGCCAACGCACCCGATCAGGGCGATGCCTACGCGTCACAGCTGCGCGGTGCCGACGGTGGCCTGATGGCACGGCTGCGCATCCCCGACATCGACGTCGACCTGCCGATCTTCCACGGCACGAGCGAAGCCGTGCTCCACGCCGGTGTCGGCCACCTCGAAGGCACCGCGCTGCCCGTAGGCGGCCCCAGCACCCACTCCGTCCTCACCGCCCACCGCGGTCTCGCCTCGGCCGAACTCTTCACGCATCTCGACCGGGTCGCCGTGGGCGACACCTTCACCGTCGAGGTGTTCGGCGAGGTGCTCTCCTACCGGGTCATCGAGACCCACGTCGTCGAGCCCGACCAGACGCAGGCGCTCGTCCCGCGCGTCGGCCAGGATCTGATGACGCTCGTCACCTGCACTCCGCTCGGCGTCAACAGCCACCGCATCCTGGTGACCGGGGAGCGCATCATCCCGACCCCCCAGGCCGACCTCGATGCGCAGGGCGAACGTCCCGACATCCCGCGGTTCCCCTGGTGGGCCGTCATCGCCGGCGGTGCGCTGGTGCTGGCGATCGGTTACGTCTGGTGGACGGGGCGTCCGGTCCGTCAGGCCGTGGCGACGCCGCGCGCCGAAACCACCCTCGACGCCGATGCGGCGCGCGACGAGCCGAGGCTCATGTAGAGCGCCGCGAGCGTCGTCGCGGTGATCGCGATGGCGATCAGCGCCGCACTCCACACGGTGCGACCGGTGCCGACGGCGTACGACAGCGACAGCGCGATCGCCGCGACGACCGATCCGGACACCAGGACGGATGTCGCGATGCGCGAGCGACGCGTCGTGACGACAGCGCGGTCTGCGCCCCCTCCCGGGCGGTGCAGCAGCGCGCGCAGACCCGATGCCGCCGAGCACCAGAACCCGACGATCAGGCTCGCGGTGACGACGTCGCTCGGGCGATGCCACCCCGCCGCGATCACCCCGAACCCCGACAGGATCGCCCAGCCCGTCAGGACGGGGACGAGCGGGAGCTTCAGGTGCCGCGGAGCCGCGAAGAGCGCCGCGCAGGCAGCGGCGATCGCGAGGGTCGCGTGCCCCGAGGGCAGCGAGTTGCTGTATTCGTCCAGACCGAGGGTCAGATCGGGGCGGACGATCACATTGTGCTTCAGGATGTTCGACGTCAGCGCGGCCCCGGCGAAGACGGTCACAGCGATCGCCGCGTCAGCGAAGCGCCGTCGCGCGAGGGCCAGGACGACGCTGCCGATGACGAGCCCCGCGGCGACGATGACGACGGTGTTCTCACCGAATTGGCGTGCGAGACGCACCGCGGGATCCGACGACTGGATCGTCGTGTCCATGACCGCCTGGTCGACGAGCTGGCCGTTCGCGGTGAAGACCGACACCGCGACGGTGATAGCCACGGCGAGCGCCTGCAGGAGGGCCAGCCTCAGGTATTGCGTTCCTCGGTTCATCGCGACATCCCCCTTCCCAACCGTCGACGCTACGGCGAGAAGTTGAGGAATTGATCCACGCGTGGCCGTCGGGCGACCCGTGGCTCAGTCGCCGGACCAGACCACCGCCAGGACGGTGACGTCGTCTTCGCGGTCGCTCCGCTCGGCCCGCTCGACGAGGTCCGTCACGATCGTGTCGATGTCGTCGTGCTCGACCAGGAAGTCGCGGTACCGGTCGATCGAGTCCAGCGAGCCGCCGAACAGGTCCAGCACCCCGTCGCTGACGCTGATCAGGCTGTCGCCGCGTTGCAGCGTCGTCTGCGCCCCGGTCCACCGGGTCCCGACGCCGATGGGCAGGTGGCCCGAACGGAGGAACTCGATGCCGCCGGTCGCGCGCCGCAGCGCGGTGAGACCGTGTCCGGCATCCGCCCACCGCAGGGTGCCGTCGCGGCCGACACGGGCGTGGAAGCAGGTCGTGAACTGCGCTCCGATGATGTCGGTCGGACCTGTGTTGAGACCGACCGCCGTGCGGTGGAAGGCCTCGGCGGGATCGGGGTCTTCGAGGCTGCTGCGGATGACGGTGCGCACCGCGGCCGCGATCATGCCGGCCCCGACGCCCTTGCCCATGACATCGCCCAGCGTGAAGGCAGCGCCGCCGTCGGGGGTGGCGTACCAGTCGTAGAAGTCGCCGCCGACCTCACGCGCCGGCACGCAGGCTCCCGCGACGCGGAAGCTCGACGGGAGCTCCGACCCGTCGACCGGCTGCAGCGAGCGCTGCACGACCGCGGCCTGCGTGACCTCCGCCTCGGCGAGCCGTCGCCGCCGCTGCGAGATGTCGAGGCGCTGCAGCGAGCGCCGCGACAGCTCGTTCACCACGGCGCCGGCGGCCGCGTACACGAGCACGGCGATGAGCAGACGCACGAACTCGCTCGCGCCGATGTTGCGGCCGGCGTCGAGCACGAGCGGCAGCAGCAGGGTGATGCACACGCCCAGCAGCGGCACGAGCACGCGCCAGCGGCCCGGCCCCGCGGCGATCCAGATGACCGGGAGGATGATGATCGCCAGGAACACCGACTGAGTGTCGCCGGTTCCGAAACGCAGCAGGCCGATCGCGATGAAGTCGCCGATGGGCACGATCAGCTCGAGTCGCCGGAGAGCCGGCCATCGCAGCATCAGCGCCGACGCGGCCAGCAGCACCAGCGCGAGGCCGACCCCCTGCCACATCCGCACCGGGTCGGTCACCAGCAGCCAGGGAACCGCCGCGCTGGTGACGGCTGCCACCACCAGGAGCCCGGCGACGACAGCCTGCTTGGCGAGCGGCTCCCAGTACGTCGGAGCAGGCGCCCGCGGCGACGGTGCGTTGCCCGAGCGCCGAACACGGGTCCACGGAGGTGCCTGCGTCATACGGCCAGTCAATACGACGGATGCCGGTTGTGGGGCGGGTCTTGACCAACTCGTCGTCCTCCGGCACACGCGCCGGCGCATGTAGGATCGCGACGGCGAGGGGATCTCATGGCGTTGATCGACAACGGCGTTTACGTGCACGGGCGCCGCGCGGCTGATCCCGACGACCTCACGCAGACATTCGACGCTCTCGATGACCGGGATGCTCTGGCGTGGATCGGGCTCTTCCGTCCGACGGACCAGGAGCTGACGGCGATCGCCGAGGAGTTCGACCTCCATCCGCTCGCGGTGGAGGACGCCCACAAGGGTCATCAGCGCGCGAAGCTCGAGCGATACGGTCATACCCTCTTCGCCGTGCTGCGTCCGGCCTGGTACGACGACGAGAACGAGACGGTCGAGTTCGGTGAGATCCACATCTTCACCGGCCCGAACTTCGTCGTGACGGTGCGCCACGCGTCGAAGCCCTCGCTGGCGGGACTGCGCAAGCGCCTCGAGGCGCAGCCCGAGTACCTGGCGAAGGGTTCCGAAGCGGTCCTGACCGGGATCCTCGACGAGATCATCGACGGCTACTCACCCGTCGTGGTGGGCGTCCAGGACGACATCGACGAGATCGAGGACGACCTGTTCGACGGCAACGTCGACCCCGGGTCGTCCAAGCGCATCTACCAGCTGCTCTCGGAGGTCATCGGCTTCCAGCGCGCGATCGGCCCGCTGTGCGGAATGCTGGAGGCCCTGTTACGGGGTGCGGAGAAGTACGGCACCGACGTCGACGTCCAGAACCAGTTGCGGAACGTGTACGACCACGCCATCCGGATCACCGAGCGGGTCGACACCTTCCGCTCGCTGCTCGAGAACGCCCTGACGCTGCACTCGACGCTCGTGACCCAAGAGCAGAACGACGCCATGCGACGGATGACTCGCGCGAGCCTCGCGCAGGGCGAGGAGAGCAGGCAGCTCTCCCGCGCGGCGATCGCCCAGGGCGAAGAGGTGAAGAAGATCTCGTCGTGGGCCGCGATCCTCTTCGCGCCGACGCTGGTGGCGTCGATCTACGGCATGAACTTCGACCAGATGCCGGAGTTGCACTGGGCCTTCGGCTATCCCTTCGCCGTGAGCCTCATGATCCTGCTCGGCCTGAGCCTGTGGTTCGTTTTCAAGCGGAAGAACTGGCTGTAGCGGCATCTGCCGAGCCGGCGCCCGGCAGAACGAAGGCGCCGGTCTCGCCCGGGTTGACCGCGATCTCCCAGCGGAAGCCGTCCGGGTCGGAGAAGTACCCGGAGTACCCGCCCCACGCGCGCGGACGTCCGGCGCTCACCGGTGCGTCGAGCGCCGCGGCCTCGGCCAGCACGGCGTCGACCTCCGTCGGCGTCGCGACGTTGTGAGACAGCGTGATCGGCGCGACTCCGGGTGCCGGCGCCTCACCGACCTCGGCGGCGAAGCCTGCGACCGACCAGAGCGAGAGCACCAGGCGCTCGGCCACCGGCAGCATGATGACGTCTGCGCCGTCGAAGATCGGCGTCCACCCGAGCCCGTGCACGTAGAAGGCGCGGCTGCGGGCCAGATCGGCGACGGCCAGGGTGATGAAGCTCAGGCGCTGTTCCACGGCCCGAGTCTGGCACTCGACGCGGGTCGGCGCGAGCGGTGACTTGCCACGAAGGCAAGCGACTCATAGAGTTGCGATCATGGCAAACAACAGCGGCGAGATGACACCGGACGAGGCGCGGGCGGCACTCGACGACGTCGCACACGATGGCGCGGCGCTGGCAGCGCGCGTCGTCACCCCCTGGTGGTACCACCCGACCCTCGGTCTGATCGTCGGCGTCTTCGTCGTCGCGCAGGTGCTCCCCGGCGCGTGGTCGATCGCCGCGGTCGCGCTGGGCATCATCGCGATACCGGTCCTCACGACGACGTACGCGCGGCGCTATGGCGTGGCCATCTCGAAGCCCGCGGGCCCCCGCGGACGCCGGCTGATGCTGACTGCGCTCGTGGTGCTCGTCGCGTGCATGCTGTCGGGTCTGACGATCAGGCTGGTCGGGCTCGAGTCCGGGTGGGCCCTCATCCCGGTCATCGTCGCCTTCGCCGCGACGGTGATCCTCGGCCGGCGCTTCGACGAAGCGCTGCGGCGAGAGCTGTCGGCCACGTCGATCGAGCCGGCATGACGACCGCTCCCGAACCCGCCTTCAGCGAGGTCATCCACGCGCCGCTCCGCCTGCGCATCTGCGGACTGCTGCGACGCGTCGACGAGCTCGACTTCGCCGTCATCCGCGATGCGCTGCAGATCGACGACCCCCGGCTGTCGAAGCACCTGAAGGTGCTGACGGATGCCGGTTACGTCGCGCTCCGCAAAGAGAGCTCGCCCGCCCGAGCCGACGCCCGTCGGCTCACGTGGGTCAGGCTGACTCCCGCCGGCACGGCTGCGCTCGAAGCGCATCTGGCCGCCCTCGCCCGCATCGCCGACGGCGCCCTCTCCGACTGAGGCGCGACCCGCCCCGTCAGTCGGCGCGGATTCCGCGCAGCACGACCTCCACCAGGGTCTGCGCCTGCGGGCCGTCCGGAGCGATGCCGGCGGTACGGATCGAGTGAGCCACGCCGCAGGTGAGGAGCAGGATCGCTGCGGCATCGATATCCGGTCGCACGCGCCCATCGGTGCGCGCGTCATCGAGCACATCGTCCAGCCGGGCGATGAGCGCGTCGCGCTTGGCCGCCGTCTCCGGCAGCAGCGGCTCGGGGCGCGCGGTCACGGCTTCGAAGAGCGGATCGGCGACGAGGAGCCCCACATGCGCGGTGATCGCGCGCTCGAACCGATCGGCACCCGACCCGTCGAGCAGAGCGTCGAGCTCATCGAAGCGAGCACACGCCACGACCTCTTCGAGCTCGGCGACCGTGGCGAAATGCCGATACACGGTGCCGACTCCCACATCTGCCGCGCGCGCCACGGCGTTCATCGAGAGAGCTTCACCCCGGTCGGTCGCCTCACGGGCGACGGCGAGGATGCGGTCGCGGTTGCGCGCAGCATCCCGGCGGAGCGTTTCCATGCGCCCAGTGTAACGGAGCAGCCGTCCGAACGGATACAGTGTCCGAACGGATAGTTTTTCCGCTTAACCCGAGGAGTTCACGCCATGACCACCACAGCCCGTCCGCTTGCCCTCGTCACCGGAGCGAGCTCCGGCATCGGCGCGGAGTTCGCTCGCCGCTACGCCAGCGAAGGGTTCGACCTTCTGCTCGTCGCTCGCTCCGAAGGTGCGTTGACCGCGCTGGCCACCCAGCTCGCTGACGCGCATGGCGTCGCGGCATCCGTTCATCCCGCTGACCTCTCCGACGCCGACGCCGTCGCGGGACTGGTCGGGGCCATCGATCGGCTGCCGCGCATCGATCACCTCGTCAACAGCGCCGGCACCGCGCCCGCGGGCGACCTTCACCGGATGGATGCCGCAGAGTTCCGTCGGATGGTCGACATCAACGTGACCGCGCTCACGCTGCTGACGCAGGCGGCGATCATCCGGATGCGCGCGGCAGGCAGCGGCACGATCATCAACATCGCCAGCAGCGCCGGCTACCAGCCCATCCCTCATTTCTCGGCCTACGCGGCGTCGAAGGCGTACGTCGTCAGCCTGACCGAAGCTCTCTCGGAAGAGCAGCGACCCCACGGCGTGCGGATCGTCTCGGTCGCTCCGGGCGACACCGACACACCCATGAATCCGGGAGCGGCACGCAACAAGCGTCAGGCCCGCGACGTCGTCGACACGGCGTGGAAAGTGCTGCCAACCACGACGCCCTCGGTCATCGACGGCCGGATGAACCGCGCGCTCGCCTACCTGTCGAGCCGGGTGCTCACGAGGCGGCTCAGCCTCCGCATCGCCGAGCGGATGATGCGGAGCAAGGCCTGACCCGCTCGCGCGGGCGCGTCGGGAGCCCGGGCTACTCCGCCGGAGGATCGCCCTCGGCGCAGGGGGTGAGTCCGATCAGGAACAGGACGGAGCCGCGATAGGTCTCGGCGACCTTCGCCTCGAGGGTGATGCCGCCGGAGTGGTCCAGAGCGACACCGGGCGGCTTCACCTCCACGTTCTCGTCGACCATGAACTCCTTGCCCAGGCGACCGGGAAGCGCGTCGATGAACGCCTCCCCGTCGAAACCGGGCCGCGCCGTGACAGCCCATCGGATGGTGGCGTAGTACTCGCCCTCTCCGCACGTCAAGTAGGGCGGGGTCGGCGTGTCCACCTCGACGACCCCACCGGGAACCCCGTCTGCTATCTGCTGCAGAACCGCCTCCGTCTCCGCTCGCGCCTGCTCGAGCGTCGGGCGTCCCGCCGACCCGCACCCCGCCAACGTCACACCGGCGAGGACGAGAACACCGACGACGGGCACACCGCGTGGAAGACTCACCGGCGCCCCGCTCCCGGGACGATCCCCGCGCCGGCGGTAACGACCAGCGACAAGCCCACCACCAGGCTGATAGCCATCCCGGCCGCCGCGAGGCCCATCACGCTCAGTGACTGGTCTTGCCGCGGGCCGATGCCAACCGCGGGCGGATGATCCTGTCCGTGATGATCCCGGTGACCAGCGAGAAGACGAACTTGTGGATGACGTCGACAGCGAGCTCGCGCGCCGGCCACGTGTGCGGTGGCGCCCCCGCGCCCGTCGTGTTCTCGACCGTCTGATCGAAGGCCAGGCGAACGGCGCAGTGCCACACGTTCGCGTAGGCGCCGCGGATCCCGACGGCCGACCACACCCCGCGAAGCGCTCCGAGAGCGGCGGCGGTGAGGTAGTGCATGACGTGGTTCCACGAGGTGGGCGTGGATGCGTCACTCGGGCGACGGCCGAGCGCGCTCAGCAACGCACGCGCGGGAACGAACGAGTCCGGACGGCGCGTGATCGCCTGTTCGAACTTCTCGGTCAGCATCATCACCGACCCCGCGACCAGCCCGGCGACGGCGCCGATGCCGGCAGCACGGGTGAGGGTTGTCGTTCGTGGAGTCATCGCCCCATCGTGTGGTCCGGAGCAGCCGCAGCGAACGGGGTTGACGAGCCCCGCCCAGAGGCACCTTCCTCCGCGGATCGAGCGAAGCGCTTGACCTTGACGCTGCGTCAGCCCCTCACGCTGCTGGGCATGAACCTTTCACTCTCCTGGATCGAGAGACTCGCCGGCTCGCTCGACGACAAGAAGCGGTACCGCGTGGGCGGCGCACGGATGGACGGCTGGGCCGGCAACGAGCGCACCCGCCTGACGGATGCCGTGCGCACGGCGAGCCTCGGAGGCGCGCGATGAGCGCGGCGGCCGTTCCCGTGATCTCGGTCCGCGGGATCGAGAAGTCGTACCGGGAGCTCCGTGTGCTCTCGGGTGTCGACCTCGAGGTGCAGCGCGGCACGGTCTTCGCGCTGCTCGGGTCCAACGGCGCCGGCAAGACGACACTCGTGCGGATCCTGTCGACGCTGCTGCGGGCCGACGCCGGCGCGGCATCCATCGATGGTCTCGACGTCGCCGAGCAGCCCGCTGCGGTGCGCGAGGCGATCAGCCTCACCGGTCAGTTCGCCGCCGTCGACGAACGGCTGAGCGGTCGCGAGAATCTGGTGCTCATCGCCCGGTTGCGTCACCTGCGGTCCCCCGGCGCGATCGCCGACGATCTGCTCGCGCGCTTCTCTCTGACGGATGCCGGCGGCCGAAAGGCGTCGACCTACTCCGGGGGCATGCGACGACGGCTCGACATCGCCATGAGCCTCATCGGGAACCCGTCCGTCATCTTCCTCGACGAGCCGACGACCGGGCTCGACCCGGAAGCGCGGCAAGAAGTGTGGCAGACCGTCCGCGACCTGGCCGCCGGCGGCACCACGGTGCTGCTGACGACCCAGTACCTCGAAGAGGCGGAGCAACTGGCCGACCGCATCGCGATCCTGCACCGGGGCCGGATCATCGTCGACGGCACCCTCGGCGAGCTGCGCCAGCTGCTGCCGAGGCCGACCGTCGAGTACGTCGAGAAGCAGCCCACCCTCGAGGACGTGTTCTTCGCGCTGACGGGCGAGAACGCTGCCGACACCGACTCCGACACCACTGCATCCCAGAATTGAGGACACGACCATGACCAGGCACTTTCTCGGCGACACCGCCGTGCTCACCGCGCGCTCCCTCACGCACGTCGTGCGGAGCCCCGACACGATCATCACGACCGCGGTCACGCCGATCGCGATCATGCTGCTGTTCGTCTACGTCTTCGGCGGCGCCATCGACACCGGCGGCGTGACCGACTCGTACGTGGGATACCTGCTGCCCGGCATCCTGCTCATCACCGTCGCGTCCGGCATCTCCTACACGGCCTATCGATTGTTCCTCGACATGCAGGGGGGCATCGTCGAGCGGTTCCGGTCCATGCCCATCGCGCGGACGTCGCTGCTCTGGGCGCACGTGCTCACCTCGCTCATCGCGAACCTGGTGTCGCTGGCGCTGGTCGTCGTCGTCGCGGTCATCATGGGCTTCCGCACGGCGGCCGATCTCGGCGGATGGCTCGCGGTGCTGGGCATCATGACGCTGTTCACCCTCGCGCTCACCTGGCTCGCGGTGATCCCCGGGCTGACCGCGAGCTCGGTCGAAGGGGCGAGCGCGTTCTCGTACCCGCTCATCTTCTTGCCGTTCGTCAGTTCCGCGTTCGCTCCGACCGAATCGATGCCCGGGCCGGTGCGGTGGTTCGCCGAGAATCAGCCCGTCACCTCGATCGTGGACGCGATCCGCGCGATCTTCGCCGGGCAACCCGTCGGTGGCGAGCTCGGGATCGCGGCGGCCTGGTGTGTCGGCATCCTGATCGTCGCGTTCCTCTTGGCGATGGTCAGCTACCGGCGGAAGATCGCCTGACCGGCACCCGCTGGATGTCGGGGCAAGGCAGGATCGGATCGTGCTGACCATCAGTCAACTGGCCGCATACGCGGGGGTCACGGTGCGCGCCGTGCGCCATTACCACCAGATCGGACTACTGCCCGAGCCCGAGCGCGACCGGTCGGGCTATCGGCGTTACGGTGCCCACGCGGTCGTGTCGCTCGTCAAGATCGCGACACTCGCCGACGCCGGCGTGCCCTTGTCCGAAGTCGCGGACCTGCTCGAGGCGGACGACGACACCTTCTCGAAGGCGGTGCAGCGCATCGACGCCCACCTTCGCGACGAGATCGCCCGTCTCGAGCGCAGCCGGTCGTCGATCCGAAAGCTCGCCGCCGGCGACGCCCTGCTGCTGCCCGCCGACGTGGTCGCCTATCTGGATCGCCTGCGCGACCTCGGCATCGCCGGGCCGGTCCTCGACGGCGAGCGCGACGGGTGGATCCTCATGGCCGCGCGCTGGCCCGACCGGATACGCGAATGGATGCCGGGCAAGATGGCCTCGCTCGACGACCCCCGCATCGTCCGGCTCTACCGCGTCCTCTCGATGCTCTTCGACATCGACCTGCCGCAGGAGCCGCTGCTGGTCGAAGCAGCGGACCTCATGGCCGCCCTCGCCGAGGAGGCCTACCGGCAGGACCACACCACGCAGCAGGAGACTCGGGATGATGCGGTCCCCTTCGACCTGCTGGAGCTGCTCGCCCTCGAGACCGACCCCCGCGCCACGCGCCTGGTCGAGCTGATGCGCGAGCGCGGCTGGGACGGCTGGACCCGTCTGGAGCGCATCGACCCGCCGCACTGAGGGCCTGGGCGCTTGCGGCCACCTCTCGTGAGCGAGAACGACGACGTCCCTCAGCGCCGACGCCGCCCGCCACGCACCGTTCGGATGTTCTGAGTGTGCGAGCCTCCTGCCCGCCCGACCGCAGCCATGGGGTCATTGCGTCCGGCGTGCGCGCGCACCTTCCCGACAACAGACGCGATGACGACGACGAGCAGAAGCCCGTAAATGGATACAGCGATGGGCGACGAGACGAACACCGCAGGGTCCCCTTCAGCGCTCAGCAACGCATCGCGTGAAGAGGTCTCGGCGAGCGGACCGAGGACGATGCCGATCATGAGCGGCGCGAGCGGAATGCCGAAGCGCCGCATGGCGAAGCCGAGCAGAGCGAGGCCGAGTAGCAGCCACAGTTCGAATGTCGACGCCGACGTCGCGTACACGCCCATGGCGCAGAAGCGCTCAGACGCTTGTCCGAGGGGCTTGTGATTCTCGGCGCCCATCGCGACGCTCGCGTCGTCGAGCTGACAAGCGACGAGGCGCAGCATCTGTTCGAAGTACGCGCGAGCGTAGACCCGCTTGCCTGCGCACTGGCCGCCGAGCGACGGACATCCGACGACATCGGGCGCATCGACGCAGCATTGCGCGAGCTCGCGCCGCTCACCGGAAGTCCGAGCTCGGAGGCGCTCGATGCGCACCGCGGGTTCCACCGGGCGATCTACCTCGCTGCCGGCAACCCCATCCTGGTCGGAATGCTCGACAGCATCTGGGACAAGGGCGACCTGTACCGGAGACGCGCCCTCAGCGAGCGGACTCCTTCCACGGAGGACAAAGCACGTGTGCACCGCCAGCACCAAGAATTGCGCGACGCGATCCGCGATGGCGACAAGGAAGCGGCTCGCTCGCTTTCATACGCGCACATCACCCATAGCCTCGGAAGGCGGGCCATCGGGCTGCTCGACGCGGCCCCCGACGACTGACGATGGTCGCGATGCGACACGAGCCGACAGCGCCCGCCCTATCGGCGGCGCATGCCGAAAACCGTGCTGCCGACGTTCCGGCGCGAATCGGTTTCGGCTGGGGGTTTCGGCGGATCGATCAGCTGCGCGCCGCCTGATCCTCACCTCTCACAGCTGCGTGGTCGATCGCGCTGATGTAGAGGGTGAGGGCATCGCGGCTTTGCTCGAGGAACCGGATGCGTTCGGTCATGCTGTCGCGTTGGCGGGCGAGCATGTTCCGCAGCTCAGGGTCGGCGTCTTCCACGACGATCTCGGGGCTCTGGCCGAGGCACGGGAGGATCGCAGCATCCGGGGCGGCACCCCTGTTCTGTCAGCTAGTTCGCCGATGCGCATGTGGCTCCTCTCGACGTGCTCCTGATCACTGTGCTGAGATCGTGCGATTGCTCGCTAAGCCACCAAATACGCCCGCCGAAACGACGTTCTCGGTGGGCGTTTTCAGCGCCTGCTCCGGATGCGGTCGAAAACGATCGTTATCGGTCGATCGGGTCTGCCGACATTGACGCTGCCGGTCCCGGGTGGTCGTCAGCTCGATCGACGCGCAGAAGGGTTAAGGCGATCAGGATTATCACGATCAGCGTCGACGCCGAGACGATGATGACCCTGACCTGCGCAGGGTAGCGGAGTCGCGGCCGTCGCGATGAGCGGTTCATTGCGATGGGGCGATGATGGTGGTGGTCTCCGGGGTGATCTCGACGATGCCGCGCTCGTCGGCGACTATGAACCGGCCATCGTCGGTGATGGTGAACGCTTGGGCGGCACCGCTGAGAGTGGCCCGGCGCTCCCAGGCCCCATCTGCTGCTTGCACCCACAGAGCATCGTCTGTTCCAATTCCCGCGATGGTGCCGTCAGGCTGAGGGGCAAGGCTATAGAGCAGTGGCGCTCCTTCGACGGCGGCAAACGTTGCGCCGCGATCGCTACTGCGAAGGAGGCCTTGTTCTGCTGCGGCGTAGATGCCTTCTTCCGTAGCTGCGAGGTCGACGGCGGATAGCGCGGCGCCGCTGAACCAGTTCCGGCCGTCGTCGGTGCTGACGAGCAGATCCGCATTGCTTGAGGCCAGTCCGTAGAGCGTCCCGTCTGGCCCGGCGGTAAGCACATGGAAGTCGGCGCTTCCGGTGAGCGAGACCGGTGACCAAGTTTCGCCGAAGTCGTCGCTGCGGATGATTCCCAAGTTTGGCGCTCCGAGTTCCGACGGGGTCTGCGTTCCCGGATGGCCGGAGGCAAAGAAGGTCTCGCCGCGGAGCGTGAATCCCATCGCGTCCAGGTCCTCCCCCGCGATCGGGCCCGACATTTCTCCGTCGGGGGCGAGGGTGAGGATGCCGCCGTGGGTGGCCACGAACAGGTCCTCTCCTCGCGGGTCGGCGACTATGCCGTGAATGTGTTGAATCACTGGCAACGATGCGTCGCTGTGGGAAGGTCGCTCAGCTGCGCACCCGGTGATCGCGATCGCGGTGAGGGTGGTGACGGTCAGGGGCAGAAAACGGTTCATGATCTTCCGGGTCGCGGGAGGGCGGACACCCCGATGAAGGGTTGCCGCCGGGGTATAGGTGAGCGGGAACGTGGTGTCTGCGCTAGATGATGGTTTGGCCAGGGCGATGCCGTCACTGTTCCGACCGTTGCCGACCTTGCCTTGGCCATGTAGATGGCGGTGTTGTGCTGCTGGATCATCTGCTCTTTGACACGACCGACTACTCGGTGGGGCAGTCACGTAGGGCTGACTGATCGAAAGTGGGAGCGGAACGAGCCAGGGCCTCTTCGGGGGTGTCGGCGACTCCGTTGCGTTGGATGTCGTTGATGAGCCACTTCATCTCGAGTATTTCGTTGCGCTGTGCCGCGCTGATTTCGGCGGCGAGTTCGCAGACTCGGACGTCCTGGATCTGCGCACGCTCCGAGCGGGTGATGGCGAGGGAGTGGTGGGGGATCATCGCGTTCATCCAGGCGGTGTCGTTCACGGTGATCTGACTGCGGTCAAGGGCGACTCCGCCGGCGAGCAGCAGGACGCTGACTGTGGCGGCGGCGATGTTCGCTTTGACGCTTTTGTACATGTTGAGCATCCACGCCAGCATCACCAGCCCCATCGCGCCGCCCATGGTCAGGGCCATAAAGACGCGGCTTTCACTGAAGCGGACGTGGCTCCACTCCCAGGAGCCGACGAACATCACCCAGTACATGACAACCATCCCGGTGAGGATCATCGCCCCGAACCGGAGGTACATCTTCCAGGGCTTGGAATGACCCTGCTGGCTGTGCTCGCCGGTCGCTGCGCTTCGGTCGTTCTGCTCGGGATCGTGGTAGTCGTTCGCGGTCATGACATCTCCTGTTCGGATGGGGGGAGCGGCGAGGTGACGGGACGGTCGATTGCGGTATCGACCGTCCCGTCAGCGACCGCCATGGCAGGTTGTGCTAGCAGGGCGATCTCGAACCTGAGCCGACTTAGAGAGCGGCGAGAAGGTCGGTGCATGCCTGCTCGCAGCGGCGGCAGGATTCGGCGCACACGCGGCAGTGCTCGTGCATGTCTGCGTGCTGTTCGCACTCGGCGGCACAGGACGCGCAGGCGGTGCGGCAGGCTTCGAGCAGGGCGCGAACCGTCGCAACATCCGGCGCGGTTTGGCGGGAGAGCACTGCACCTGTGGTGGCGCAGATGTCTGCGCAGTCCAAGTTCTTCCGAATGCATGTAACGAGCTCCGCGACCATGCCTTCTCCGAGGCATGCGTCTGCGCAGGCGGTACATGCCTGGGCGCATTCGACGCACGCCTCGATACAGCGCAGAAGGGCGTCCTGTGCTCCGGCGAAACCGACTTTCGGGTGGGTGGCGAGCATCTGATCTGCAACAGTCATGGCTGCTTTCCTTTCTTCGGGGACCTTCCCCGGCATGCGGTCACGCTAGAGCGAGGTCGAGGGTCGACGTAGGGGGTTGAGGTCTTTCGATGAATGGTGGCTAGGTGAAGGGCAGCAGGCTGAGTCCGCTGTCGTCGACGATGAGGATGTCGCCAGCGTCGGTGACGGCCATTGCCTGTGTGGAGCCGTGCGCCGTCCCGATGTTTCGCCACGACGGATCGCGTGTGGTGCTGCTCCACAGGCTGCCTTTGCTTCCCACGCCGATCAGTTGCTGGCCGTCCGGTGACACAGCGATGAGAGACACGGTCGGGCTGTCTGGCAGTGGTCCGAACGTCGCCCCGCGGTCGGTGCTGACCTGGGGTCCGTCCGGCGTCGTAGCGATGATGCGTCCGGTGGCGTCGACGACGAGTGCGAAGGCCAGCAGGGTTGCCCCCGTAGGAGACCAGCTGGCCCCGAGGTCGCTGCTTGCCAGCATCTGGGCGCTACCGGTTTCTTGTCCGTACAGGGTGCCGTCCGGTGCGGCGGTGAGGACGTGGAAGTCTTTCTCCCCTGTGAACGCCACAGGCTCCCATGTCGTGCCGCCGTCGCTGCTGCGGATGATGCCGAGGTTCCCTTCCCCAAGCTCCCCGGGGGTGCCTCGGCCGGGGTGGCCGGAGGCGATGAGGGTGTCGTCGACGGCGGTGAGGCCCATCGCGTCGAAGCCGTAGCTGCCGACGCGGGAGCCGAGTTGCCCGTCAGCGGTGGCGGCGTAGAGGCCTTCGTGGGTGCCGAGGAGGAAGCCGTCATCGTCGGGTGCGGGCACGATCGCGTGAACGTGAGACAGCGCTGTGTCGGCGTGGTCGCTGCCGGTCGATGGCGGTTCGGCTGCGGCGCAGCCGGTGAGGAGCAAGCTGGTGAGCGCGACGAGGCTCGCCGTCGCGCGCAGGTGAATGCGCATTCGCACCCTTTCGATTCCAAGGGTGAGGACGCCCTGCGGGGGCGTCCTCACCGGTGGGGTGCGTTTAGAGCTGCGCGAGCAGTTCCTGCATCTGGGCGATTTCGGCGGTCTGCGTGTCGACGATGGTCTGCGCCATCTCGACCGCGTCAGGGTTCTGGCCGTTTTCGACTTCGTCTTGGGCCATCTCGATCGCGCCTTCGTGGTGCATCGTCATCTGCTCGAGGAACAGCCGGGACGCCTCGGTGCCGGTGGCGGCTTCCAGCGCGGCCATGTCGTCCTCGCTCATCATGCCGCCGCCGTGGTCCATGCCCTCCATGCTGTCCTCGGACATGTCGGCGCCCCACTCGGTCAGCCAGGACTGCAGCTGGTCGATTTCGGGCTGCTGGGCGGCCTTGATGTCCGAGGCCAGGGTGAGCACGCCCGGATCGATGCCTTCCTTGTCCAGGATCATGTCGGCCATCTCGACAGCCTGCTGGTGGTGCGGGATCATCATCTGCGCGAACATCACATCCGCGTCGTTGAAGTCTGCCGTCGTCGCGGACGATGAGGACGGGGACGAGCTGCTGCCGTGGTCCATGCCGGGCATGGACTCCGAGCCGGAGCCTCCAGCGCAGCCGGCAAGGGTGAGGGCGGCGGCGAGGGTGAGCGCAGCGGTTGCTGCGGTACGAATCTTCATCAGGGTTCTCCAAATACAGGGGTACGTGAACGAACACCGGTCACATCGACAGGTGGGTAAGGCCGGGCCGGCAAGGTGCGCCGGCTCGGCCGCATCACGTACGGCTGATGCAGAGAGTGGTGAGAGAAGGCGGCCGCAAGCTCGGCCTGCCGGGAAGCGAGGCGCTCAGTGGCTGCGGGCGTGGCAGGACCGACAACCACACCGGGCTCGGGCGGAGTCGGGCCAGCAGCAGCACGGTGGCCAGCAGCGCCAGCACACACGCCATGGCCATCATGTCGGAGTGGCCTGAGCCGCAGTCCGCGCACCCTTCGTCCGTCGCGGTGGTACCGGAATGATGATCATCCGCGGTGGCACTGGCGGTGGCGACGGTGGTTTGGTGGCCGGTGTCGGCGGCGGTGTGGGTGTTGAGGGAGTGCATGGCCAACAGGCCGACGATGACCGCGCCGATCAGAGCGATGAGCAGCAGAAGGGTGCGCGCCATCGACCGTCCGGCGTGGAGCCGTTCCGTCAGTGCGATCAGCGACATGTCACCTCCCTCCTTCCACGGTACGACACTCCTGTCAGCGGCCGGTAACCGTGTCCGGGCTGAGGTCCAGCCGTCGCAGCAGTTGAGCGTTGAGGGCGACGACGATGGTGGACAGCGACATCAGGATGGCGCCGACAGACATCGGTAGGACGAACCCGATGGGGGCGAGCACCCCTGCGGCCAGGGGGACGGAGATGAGGTTGTACCCGGCGGCCCACCACAGGTTCTGCTTCATCTTGCGGTAGCTGGCCCGGGACAGCTCGATCACCGACAGGACGGAGCGGGGGTCGTCGCTGGCAAGGATGACCCCTGCGGACGCGATCGCCACGTCGGTGCCGGCGCCGATAGCGATGCCGACGTCGGCTTGCGCGAGGGCCGGTGCGTCGTTGACCCCGTCACCGACCATGGCGACCTTGCGACCTTCGCTTTGAAGCTCCTTGACCTTGGACGCCTTGTCCTCCGGGCGGACCCCGGCGAAGAACCGGTCGATACCGAGGTCGGTGGCGACGGAGGCGGCGACCGCTTCGGCGTCTCCGGTGATCATCACGACCTGCACACCCCGCTGATGCAGAGCGTCGACCGCGTTGCGGGACTCGGGACGGATCTCGTCCGCCAGGCGCAACGCCCCCGCCACACGCCCGTCGACGAGAACGTGCAGGATGATCGCGCCCTCCTTGCGCCACTCATCCGCGACAGGCAGCTCGGCCGCGCCTTCCTGCTCCAGCAGGTGCGGACCACCGACTTGGACGGTGCGACCGGTCACCCGCGCACGGACACCGACGGCCGGTGAGGACTCGAAGTCGCTCGTGGCGGGAACGGTGAGTTGCTTCTCCTGTGCGGCGTTCACGATCGCCCGAGCCAGGGGGTGTTCCGAGTCTGCTTCGGCGGCGGCGGCCCACGCGAGAAGCTCGTCCGCGTCGATACCGGCGGCCGGGTCGATCGCGGTGACGGCGGGGGTGCCCTTGGTGAGGGTGCCGGTCTTGTCGAACAGGACCGTGTCAACGGTCCGCATGCTTTCCAGCGCGAGGCGGTCTTTCACGAGCACGCCGCCGCGGGCGGCGCGCTCGGTGGCGATGGACACCACCAGCGGGATGGCCAGGCCCAGCGCGTGCGGGCAGGCGATGACGAGCACGGTGATGGTGCGGATGACGGCTTGGTCGGGGACCCCGACCAACGTCCATACCGTCGCGGTGACCACGGCCGCCCCCAGAGCGAACCAGAACAGCCACCCGGCGGCACGGTCTGCGAGGCGTTGCGCGTGTGAGGAGGAGTTCTGCGCTTCGGTGACGAGTTTCTGGATGCCGGCGAGAGCAGTGTCCTGCCCGACCGCAGTGATTTCTACCCGCACCCCGGAGTCGGTGGCGACGGTGCCGGCGATGACCTGGTCTCCGTCGCTGCGGCGAACCGGGCGGGATTCGCCGGTGATCATCGACTCGTCCATGCTGGCCGAGCCCTGCACGATCCGACCATCCGCCGGCACCCGTCCACCGGGGCGCACAACGACAACGTCGCCAACCTGCAGCTCGGCGGGGGCGACGGTGACGGTGCTGTTCCCCTCGACCTTCTCGGCCTCGTCGGGCAGGAGCGCGGCGAGGGAGTCCAGCGCGGAGGTGGTCTGGGCGAGGGAACGCATCTCGATCCAGTGCCCGAGGAGCATGATGACGATCAGCAGCGCCAGCTCCCACCAGAAGTCCAGCTCGTGGTGCAGCAGCCCAATGCTTGCCCCCCACGAGGCGAGGAACGCAACGGTGATCGCGAGGGCGACGAGGAGCATCATGCCGGGCTTGCGGGCGCGGAGCTCGCTGACGGCACCGGTGAGGAACGGTGCACCACCCCACACATACATGACGGTGCCGAGGATCGGGGACACCCATCCCACCCACGCCGCGTCCGGCAGCGAGTATCCGATCAGCATCGAGAACATCGTGGAGAACCCCACGACCGGCACAGCAAGGATCAACATGATCCAGAACAGGCGCCGGAACCGGGCAACGTGATCGCCGTGTCCGGCGTGCCCGCCGTGGTCGGCGTGGCCGTGCTCGGAGTGTCCGGCGGCGGGTGCCCGGTCGTCGCTGTGTGGGTGACCCGTCGCCGCGTGGTCGTGTCTGGCGGTGACCGCCGGAGCGTCGTGGCCTTGGTGGTCGGAGTGGTTGTGGTGGTCGTACTGGCTCATCGGAGCCTCCTTCGCTGGGTGCGCCGGTACGGCGGCACGGGTCAGGCCGGTTGGGGCACGGGAACGGGGGTCGTACGGGCAGATGACGGGTCGGGTCGGAACCGGCGCAGCCGGAGGCTGTTGGTCACGACGAACACCGACGACAACGCCATCGCCGCCGCGGCGACGAGAGGATTGAGCAGGCCGGCCATCGCGATCGGGATAGCGGCGACGTTGTACGCGAACGCCCAGAACAGGTTTCCCTTGATGGTGCTCAGGGTGCGGCGGGCGAGGCGGATCGCGTCGGCGACGACGGTCAGGTCGCCGGAGACGATGGTGATATCGCTGGCGGCGATCGCGGCGTCCGTGCCTCCGCCCATGGCCAGGCCGAGGTCGGCGGCGGCGAGGGCTGCGGCGTCGTTGACGCCGTCACCGACCATCGCGACCACGTGGCCGTCGTTCTGGAGCTGGCGGATCACATCGAGCTTGCCGGCCGGAGTGACCTCGGCGTGCACGTCGGGGATGCCGACCTCAGCGGCGATCCGTGCGGCGGTGGTGGTGTTGTCGCCGGTCAGCAGCACCGGGCGCAACCCGAGCGCCTGGAAGCGCGCGATCGCGGAGGCGCTGGTCAGCTTCACGGTGTCGGCCACCCCGATTGCGCCGAGGTACTCCCCGTCGCGACCGACCGCGATCGCGGTACCGGTTCGCGCGAGAGCATTCAGCTCGGCGGCGGCTTCGGCCGGCGGGTGGATGCCCCACTGCTCGGCCAGCCAGGACGCCCGGCCCGCAACGACGGCAGACCCGTCCACGATCCCTTGGACACCGAACCCGGCGTGCGACACGAAGCTGTCCGCGTACGCGACCGCCGGGGCGGCAGTAGCGACGGCACGGGCGACCGGGTGCTCGGATCCTGCCTCGACCGCCGCCGCAACGCGCAACAGCTCGTCCCGGGTGACACCTGCGACGGGGCGGACGCTTGTGACGGTCATCTGACCGGTGGTGACTGTGCCGGTCTTGTCGAGCACGATGGTGTCGACTGTGCGGGTCTGCTCCAGCACTTGCGGGCCGCGGATCAGGATGCCCAGCTGGGAGCCGCGGCCGGTCCCGACCAGCAATGCGGTGGGGGTGGCGAGACCGAGGGCGCACGGGCACGCGATGATCAGGGTGGCGACCGCCGCGGTGAAGGCCAGCTCGAGCGAGGCTCCGGCGATTGTCCAGCCGAGGAACGCAGCCACGGCTAGTCCGATGACGATGGGGACGAAGACGGCAGAGACGCGGTCAGCGATGCGCTGCACCTTGGCCTTGCCGGTCTGGGCTTCCTCCATCAGCCGTCGCATGCGGGCAAGCTCCGTGTCCGCCCCGATCCGGGTGATTTCGACGATGAGGCGACCGCCCACGTTCACCGTCGCGCCGACCACACGGGAACCGGCGGTCACTTCGACGGGCACCGACTCTCCGGTGAGCATGCTGGCGTCGATCGCGGAGGAACCATCGATCACCAGCCCGTCAGAGGGAACCTTCTCCCCCGGCCGGACAAGCACGGTGTCTCCGACAGCGAGCTGCGCGACCGGCACCGACCGTTCCCCACCGTCGACGAGCTTTGTGGCATGCTTCGCGCCCATCTCCAGCAGCGCCCTCAGCGCCTCCGACGATGACTTCTTCGCGTGTGCTTCGGCATAGCGGCCCGCCAGGATGAAGACGGTGACCAGCGCCGCGACTTCCAGGTAGATCTCATGTCCGCCGGCCTGCGGGGTGCCGATCAGGGTGAAAGTCATCGTCATCCCGGGCATGCCTGCCTCGCCAAAGAACAGTGCGTACAGGGACCACCCGAACGCGGCAATCACGCCGACGCTGATGAGAGTGTCCATGGTCGCCGCGCCGTGACGGGCGTTGACCGCCGCGGCCCGGTGAAAGGGCCACGCCCCCCATACCGCGACCGGGGCGGTGAGGGTGAGCGCCAGCCACTGCCAGTACTCGAACTGCAACGCCGGGACCATCGACAGCACCGCCACCGGCAACGACAGTGCAGTGCTAATCAGCAGCCGGCGCCGCAGCGCCCCTACCTCGTCGGCCTCCGAGCTGCGCGCCTCCTCGGCGTGGTCATCGGTTGCCGGCGGTGCGGGGAGGGCTGCTTGGTAACCGGCGGATTCGACCGTGGCGATGAGGGTGGCGGGGTCGACATCGTGCCCGCGAACACGTGCTTTCTCGGTGGCGTAGTTCACCGTCGCTTCCACACCGGGAAGCTTGTTCAGCTTGCGTTCGATCCGGGTCGCACAGGAAGCGCACGTCATCCCGGAGATATCGAGCTCGACGTCGACCGTGCTCATGCGGGGCTACCTGCCACGGCGTAGCCGGCCTCCTCGACCGCGGCTTTCACGGCGTCAGAGTCGATCGGCGCGGCGCTGTGAATGGTGACCCGTGACGTACCGCCGGCGTTCAGGTCAACTGTGACGTTCTCCACACCGTCGATCGCGGTCAGCTCCTCAGTGACGCTCGACACGCAGTGCGAGCACGTCATCCCGTCTACCAGGACGTCTTTCGTGACGGCGGCGGAGGTCGACGCGGGAGCGTCCGTCGCTGCGGATGTGGTGCAGCAAGCGCAGCCGGCGTTGGTGTCTTTCAGAACGAGGTCAATGCGGTCAGTCATGATGTGCTCCTTCAAGGGGATTCGGTGTGATCAAGAACGGACGAGTCGGGCGATGGCGTCGTTGGCCTCACGGATCTTCTCCGCAGCTACCTGGCCGCCTTCGGCGCTCGCTTCCGCGACGCAGTGGCTCAGGTGGTCGCCCAGCAGGGACAGCGCCACTGTTTCCAGGGCCTTCGTCGCGGCAGACACCTGCGTGAGGATGTCGATGCAGTACTTGTCTTCGTCGATCATTCGGGCGATCCCACGCACCTGACCCTCGACCCGACGCAGTCGCTTCTGCAGGTCGTCTTTGTTGCCGTCGTATCCGTTCACAGAAATACCATACCCCCCTAGGGTATTGATAGCAACAGGACGGGGTAATCACCTCGCACCCGGCGTACAGCGTTCTGTTTATTCAGCGCTCTCTGTATTTCGGTGTCATGTCCACCGCGACCGCTACCGCACCGTGACGCACACCGCGGCGCTCGCCCGCCTCGGCCACGCACTCTCTGACCCGACGCGCGCGGGCGTCCTCCTGGCGCTGCGCGAAGCACCCGCCTACCCCTCCGACCTGGCCGACGCCCTTGCCGTCTCTCGTCAGGTCATGTCGAACCAGCTCGCGTGCTTGCGCGGCTGTGGCTTCGTCGAGGCCTGTGCCCGATGGTCGACGGACCTGGTATCGACTCGCGGACTCACACCTCGCCCCTGCCTTGGACGAGCTGCTGCGCGTTGTCCTCTACGTCGAGCCCGGCTGCTGCGCCGGAGAGAGCTGCACCTGCGCATGACCACCACCGCTCCCCGCCTCGCTGACAACCGCCGACAGGTCCTGCAACGCCGAATCCGGTGGATTGTCACGGCGACGATCGCCTACAACCTGATCGAGGCCGTCGTCGCGATCACCGCCGGCACGGTCGCATCCTCGGCCGCGCTTATCGGGTTCGGCCTGGACTCGACGATCGAGGTTCTGTCGGCAGCCGCGGTCGCCTGGCAGTTCACCCGTCGCGACCCCGAGCGGTGGGAAAAGGGCACGCTCCGCGTCATAGCGGTCGCGTTTTCGCCTTCGCCGCGTACGTCACCGTCACGTCCGTGCTCACTCTCATCGACCAAGTGGACGTCAAGCACTCCACTCTCGGTATCGTCATCACCGCCCTCAGCGTCGTCATCATGCCGTTCCTCTCGCTCGCGGAGCGTCGCGCCGGTCGCGAGCTGGGATCGGCCACGGCCCGACACGCCATATCGCCGGCGCGGTCGTCGGACGGGAAGAGGTCTATAGCCGCGACAACGATCACGGGTGAGCTAGGACAGCCTTGTCAATTGCGTTCGGCGGAACAATCG
Source organism: Microbacterium thalli (assembly GCF_028737325.1). Lineage (GTDB taxonomy): Bacteria > Actinomycetota > Actinomycetes > Actinomycetales > Microbacteriaceae > Microbacterium > Microbacterium thalli. The sequence goes on from NZ_JAQZCH010000001.1 coordinate 162,856, forward strand.
CTCGGCGTCGTCGAGTAGCTCAGAGCGGCGACAATCATGACGTCTAGACGCGCAGCTGCCTAAATTGCCCTGCATGACGGTTGTGTCAGAGCCCGAATGCTCCCCCGCTGATCAGGATGAAGATGCCAAGCCCGATAAGAACGAGAGGGAACAAGATGTGCTCCCAACGTTCCAGGATCTCCGCGATCGGACGTCGCGTGGCAATGAACTTGGCCACGACCACCAGCACTGCAACGAACACGAGGAACACAACGCAGTATGCGACGACGGCAGCGGGCCCCACGCTGAGGAAGACGGGAACGTAGACGCCGATGTTGTCCCCACCGTTAGCGAAGGTGACTCCAGCCACGGCCCAGACAGCGACCTTCTTGCCTTCGATCTTGCTCTCATCGTCATCGTCATCGTCGTCGTGTCGGCGGTGCCAGGCTTGCCAAGCCGCCCACAGCCCTAGACCTAGCGGAATGAGCCCGAAGTAGGGAATCACCTCTGGAGGCAGAAACGCCCCAGCGCCGAGGGATACGAGCACGGCGGCGCCGAGAATACCTGCGAATCCCACATACTGACCAACGAGGATCCGAACTGTAGTTCCCCGTTGCCCGGCGCCGCGGGCGAAGAACAGAGAGAGCACGATGATGTCGTCGATGTTCGTCGCGAGGAACAGCCCGATCGCCTGCAGAACGGAGGAGAAGATCATGCTCGGGTCTTTCCCTGACGGAGGTATAGCAGGAGGCCGAATCCGACGCCGATGCCGATGATGACGTCGGCGAGGTTACCGATGAACAGGTTGCCGTAGGCGAGAAAGTCTGTGACATGACCCACTCCGAATCCGGGTGGAGCAAACAGCCGATCTAGGAGGTTACCGACCGCGCCGCCCCAGATTAGCCCGATCACGACGGCCCACCCCGCGGTGCGGGCGCGTGTGGCGGCAAGGAGCAGACCCACGGATGCTGCGGCCGCGATGAGGGTGATCAGCCAGGTTGAGCCGGATCCGAGGGACATGACGGTGCCGGGGTTGAACGCGAGTTGTAGGCCGAGCAAGTCTCCGAGGAGCGGGATGCGGGCTTGTTCGCTGAGCCGTGCGAGGGCGAGTGCTTTGGTGCCTTGGTCGATCAGCACGGCACTGGCGGCAACGGCGAACGCGAGCAGAAACAGTCGGGGTCGCACGCGCGCACCAATTGGGCCGGCGGCACTCAATACGGCACCCGCCCTCCCGGGCGCACGGCTGTCAGCGGGCCCGGTCATGGTGCGTGCGCCGCGCCGCGCGGAGGCCGTTGAGGATGACGATGACTTCCGCGATTTCGTGGACGAGCACCACGGCCGCAAGTCCGAGGATTCCGGTGATCGCCAGCGGTAGGAGGACAGCGATGATCGCGATGGACAGTATGACGTTCTGGTTGATGATATTGCGGCCGCGGCGGGCATGGGCGAGGGCCTGCGGAATGAGGCGCAGGTCGTGGCCGGTGAATGCGACGTCGGCGGACTCGATGGCGGCATCGGCGCCCTTGGCTCCCATCGCGATCCCTAGGTCGGCGGCTGCGAGAGCGGGGGCGTCGTTGATACCGTCCCCGATCATGGCGGTGGGCTGCGACTTCGACAGTTCCGCGACAGCGGTGGCCTTATCCTCGGGGCGTAGTTCGGCACGTACGTCGCTGATGCCGGCCTGTGCGGCGAGGGCGGCGGCGGTGCGGGCGTTGTCGCCAGTGAGCATCGTCACGCCGATCCCACGCCGGTTCAGTGTGTCAATGACTTCGGGAACCTCGGGGCGCAGCTCGTCCCGCACTCCGATCGCTCCGGCGGGCTGGTCGTTGCGGTGGACGATCACAACGGTCATGCCCTCGGACTCCATCGCCTGCACCTCGTCGGCCAGCGTGCCAGCGTCCAGCCAGCGTGGACTCCCTACCGCGAGACGAGCACCGTCGAGGGTGCCGACGATGCCGTGGCCCGCGGTCTCGCGGACGTCGGTAGCAGCCGGAGCGCCGGGAACCGCGTTGTTGGTTATCGCTGCGGCGAGGGGATGTGTGCTGTGACCTTCCAGGCTCGCTGCCCATGCCAGCACGTCATCCTTGGTCGCGCCGGTGGTGACGACACGGGTCACGGTGGGCTCATTGCGAGTCAGGGTGCCGGTCTTGTCGACGGCGAGGTGGCGGATGCCACCGAATCGCTCGAAAGCGGCCCCGGACTTTACGACCACGCCGAACTTGGAGGCTGCGCCGATCGCAGAGACGACGGTGACCGGGACGGCGATCGCCAGAGCACATGGCGAGGCTGCGACCAGCACGACCAGGGCGCGGGTGATCCACAGCTCGGGGTCGCCGCTCAGCAGCGACCCGAGCGCGCCGACCAGCACGGCGAGGATCATCACCCCGGGCACGAGGGGTCGGGCGATCCGGTCGGCCAGGCGGGCGCGGTCGCCCTTCTCGGCCTGGGCCTGCTCGACCAGCTCCACGATCGTGGTGAGCGAGTTGTCGGTGCCGGCGGCGGTGGCCTCGACTTCGAGGACGCCGGTGGTGTTGATCGACCCGGCCGACACGTCGGTGCCGGGCTCGACCTCGACCGGGATCGACTCGCCTGTGATCGCCGACGTGTCCAGGCTGCTCCGCCCGGCGCGCACGATGCCGTCCGTGGCAATCCGCTCGCCCGGCCGGACCACGAGCACGTCACCGACGCGCAGTTCCTTCGCCTCCACCTCGACCGTGGCGTCGCCGCGCTGGACCCGTGCGGTGTCGGGCACCAGCTTCAACAGTGCCCGCAATCCTGCGCGGGCGCGGTCCATCGCCTTGTCTTCCAACGCCTCCGCGATGGAGTACAAGAACGCCAGCGCGGCGGCCTCCTCGACATAGCCGAGGATCACGGCGCCAGTGGCGCTGATTGTCATCAGCAGGCCGATGCCTAGCTTGCCCTTGGTGAACAGCTTACGCAGCGCGCCCGGCACAAACGTGTACGCGCCCAGCAGCAGACCGATCCAGAACGACACCAGGCCCGCGGTCTCCGCGCCGGTCCACTCGCAGACCAGGCCGGCGGCGAACGCGACGCCGGAGGCGATCGGAATCAGAACGCTCGGGCTCCGGTACCACGGCCGGTCATCGTCATCATCGTCGTCGTCGAGGTCGACGTGCTCGACTTGCGAACCCGTGACCGCGCTCATGCCCGAACCTTCCCCGCCACGCAACCCTCGACCCCGCAGTCCGGGTCCATGCACGGCACGCTCTCGTCGACCGCTAGCGTCACATCCACCAGCGCCGTCAGGGCGCGGGCAAGGTGCGGGTCTGCGACCTCGTAGCGGGTCTGCCGGCCCTCTGGCTCGGCAACCACGATCCCGCACCCCCGCAGACACGTCAGATGGTTCGACACGTTTGAGCGGGTCAGTCCCAGCTCGCGAGACAACACCGCCGGGTAGTTCGGTCCGTCTAGGAGAGTCAGAAGGATGCGAGAGCGGGTCGGGTCAGCCATGGCGCGCCCCAGCCGGTTCATCACGTCGAGTCGATCAGCATGAGTCAGCATGCGATGAATAATACACTGCACAATGAACTAATCAAGCTGGACAATCGGGCAGGCGATCGTCGACTGTTGAAGCAGCATCGGATCCGCCTTACTGGAGCCGGTCGGCTGAATGGCTGGGTATGGTCAGCTAAGGCCGGAGTATGCGTGAAGTCCTTTGAAGAACATGTTGACGACGGTGAAATTGAACAGCACAGTGGCGAACCCGGTGATGCACAGCCAGGCGGAGCGGGTGCCGCGCCAGCCTCTCGTTGCGCGGGCGTGAATGTACCCCGCGTACAGCACCCAGATCACAAAAGTCCACACTTCCTTGGTGTCGAACCCCCAATAGCGTCCCCAGGAGTCGTTGGCCCAGATGGCGCCGGCGATCAGCGTGAAGGTCCAAAACACAAACCCAACGATCACGAATCGGTACGCGAGGGACTCGAGCGCGTCTGCGGTGGGCAGCGTCGCCAGGAACCGCGGGCCGCCATTTCGAGCTGAGGTGGTGTCGGCCCGCCGTTCCCGGCGGGTTTGCATGAGCTGGGTGACTGCGAGGCCGCAGGCGATCGCGAACAGGGCAGTGGCGAGCGAGGCGACGAAGACGTGGATGACCAGCCAGATGCTCTTGAGCGGGTCCATCAGCGGGACGACCTCAACGTAGAACGCAATGGTCGCCCCACCCAGCAGCAATACGATCATGCCGATGAGGAACGCTCCCAGGAAGCGGAGGTCGTAACGGCGCAGAACCAGCAGGTATACGGCGACGATTAGGAGGGTACCCGTCAGCGCGAACTCGTACATGTTCGCCCACGGCACCCGCCCAGCAGCGATCCCGCGCAGAACTGTGCCGGCCAGGTGGAACAGGAACGCGAGGACCGTCAGTGACGTCCCGATCCGCGCCCACAACAGCCGTTGCCGATTCGCGGGCGGCGTGCGAACGCTGTCCACCGGCCCACTCTGCCTGCTCTGTGTCGACCGGTCCGCTCGTGCGGCAGCGCCGACCAGGGCCGGCTCCCGCTGTGGGACGCTGGCGGGGACGGAGCGCCCGGCGAGGTCGATGGTGTACGCGATGAACGCAAGCAGATAGGTGGCGATCGCCGTCCACACCACAAGCAGTGAGATGCCGTCGAGGGACAGCGGGTCGGGTCCAGTCATGACAGAGTCGTCCTCTTCGTCGTATCGGTCAGGGGGTGCCCGCAAGCGGGGTGGTGCGGTAGATCCGTGCTGCGCATAGGTCAGCCCGCGTTTGCTTCCAGCAAACGCGGCGTGTCCACGGCGGTTCTGTCGAGGTAAACCTCGAAGTGCAGATGGTTCGCGGTGGAGCGTCCCGTGTTGCCAACGAGTCCGACCAGCTGCCCGGCCGTGACGGTCTGCCCGGCGGCAACCTGCCGGCTACCGGTCCCGCACTCCTCCGCCATCCAGCACCAGGCAGTGTGGGATCACTGCCCGTCGCCAGCGTTCGCAGCGACCCGGCAAGTCGACCTCCGGCAGGCCTCACCCGTGGCGTGTTCATGGCTGACTCCCCGGGTAAGTCGGACGATCTGTGCCGTCCGCACGCGTGCGGGCACGGTGGGAGAACCACGCCGCGGGGAGAGCGCCGGCGGCAGCGAGGACGATGAGAGCGGTGAGCCAGGGCCCGAGGATCACCGCGGGGGTGAGTCCGGTGCGCAGCGGAACGGTGCTGATCGACGCGCCAGCGGTGTCGACACCGATGCTGTCGACGGTGGTGCCGTCCGGGGTGATGACCTGACTGGTGCCCACCGTTGAGACGTTGACGACGGCGCGGCCGGTTTCGATGGCGCGCATCCGGGCGAACGCGAGCTGCTGCAGGTTCTCGTCGGTGCCACGGAAGTCGGCGTTGTTGGTCTGGAACACGAGGATCTCCGCGCCGGCGCGGGCGGCCTCCCAGATCACGGCGTCGTAGATCACGTCGAAGCAGATCGCCAACCCCACCCTGACATCCCCAACCTGCACGATGGGTGGGTTGGTGCCCGGGGTGTACTCACGTTGGATGAGTCCCACCAGGTCGGGGACGATCAGCTCGTAGAACCACCGGTCGGGCACGTACTCCCCGAACGGGACCGGGTTGACCTTGTCGTGCCACTGCCGGTCCGTGGGATCCGCAGTCCACAGCAGGGACGTGTTGAAGACATCGTCGCCGCGGGTGGTGGCGGCGTTCATCAGCAGCGGGGCCTCGGCCGAGCGCACGACCCGGTCCAACGCCTTGGCGGCGGCGAGATCACTGAGCGGGTCGCCGTCGACGCCGCCCTCCGGCCAGGCCAGCAAATCCATCGGCTGCCCGTACAGCGGCACAGTGGCGGCGGTCTGCGCGGCCAGGACGTCGCCAGGCGCCTTGTCGTCGAAGTACCCGGTGGGGCCGTTGCCCTGCACCCATCCCACGCGGAACTCCCCGGCCGGCGCGGTGGGGAACTGCGGTGTCACGACCAGGAGAACAGCGACGCTCACGGCAGGGTGCAACCCGAGCATGAACCGGATGGCGCCGGCGCGGATCCACTGCACCACTGAGGCGCACACCACGACGATCAGCAGGGACAGTCCGGTCACACTCGTCCACGACGCGACCTCCGCGAGCGGCCCACCCACCTGGGTCATTCCGAGGCGCGCCCACGGGAACCCGGAGTACGGCCACGCACCCATCACCACCTCCCGGGCCGTCCACAGAACCGCGATCAGCGGCGGTACCACGAGCATCTGCACGAGGCCGCGGGCCGGATAGCGGGCGATCCACCGGTAGGCGAGCGCGATCGGCACCGCGCCCCCGCCGAACAGGACCGCTTCCAGCCCGGCGAGGGCAAGCCACGGCACCGGGCCGAGGAACTCCCCCACCCACACCAGATGGATCGTGTAGAACACGGCGCCGAAGACAGTGCCAATCAGCAACGCCCCGCCGAAGCTGCGGCCGATCAGAGCCACCAGGGCGACCGTGACACTCACGAACGCCAACGGCCACCACCCCACCGGTGCGGAGGCGAGATCCAGCAGCAGGCCGGCTGCCGCGGATGCCAGCACCGCCGCCCACACCGGCAGCGACCATGCCGCAACGGGGCGGCGCGGCGGCGTCTCCTGCTCCGGCGCGACGGCCGGGGCAGGTGTCGGCAAGGGCGTGCGCATCGGTTAGCTGTCTTTCTGGTGGAGGCGGGTGAGGTAGTCGTTGTAGGCGTCAAGCTCAGGATCGCCGTGCGCGTCGGCGCGACGGTCGGTGGCGACCGCCTGGGCGGTGTCGGCGCGGAACCAGCGATGCATGCCAAAGATGAGCATCAGCAAGGTGGGGGCCTCGCCGTACGACCAGGCCAACCCGCCGGCGAGGCGCTGGTCTTCGATCGGGTCGATGCCCAGCGCGCTCGTCGGGCCGGCGAACCCGTCGATGAGGGTGGGGTGGCCATCATCAGGAAGACGCCGAAGAAGGCGTGCAGGGCGGCTTCGGCGAACACACATCCAAGGCGCGGTCGCCATGGCTCATCCGCACCGGCAGCCGGTCCGAGAACAGGATCGGGATGGTGAACCGCATCCCAGCGACCAGGAACCCGACCTCGCCGAGGAGGGTGTGCCCAGTAACCATGTGCAGGATCGGGTCGGCGAAGTCCGCCACGTAGAGGCCGTAGAACGCCAGCAGGTATATCGACACCGCCAGCCACGACATGCGCGCCACGCAATACCAGAGCACTTGGGCCGTGGTGCGGGGTGGCACGCAGCAGCGGAGCAACGGCCGGCGTGAGGAACCCGCCCGGAGTCGGCGGCGAGTCCGGGATCCACACGGTCGTCACGGCTCGTTCTTCTTCGGCTGATCTACGTGGAGGGCGCGCGCGTGGCGGGTCGCGAGCTCGTCGACGGCGCGTGCCAGCGCCGGGTCTTCGCCTCGGGCGAGGCCGGCGTATTCGACGTGCACGCCGTCCGGGGTGGTGCGGGCTTTCGCCCAGAGCCGGCGGCGGGGCACGAACAGGCCGGCGAACAGGCCGAGGGTGGCGAGCACGGAGAACGCGAGCACCCAGCCGCTGCTGGGGTCGCGTTGGATCTGCAGCGACGCGAACCGCTTCACCGGCTCCTCCGCCGTGACTTCCTCCCAGGTGATGGTGCCCCACCCGTTCGGCAGATCAACAGTGGCGCCGGGGGTGAGCTCAAGGGAGTCGGCGGCGGTGTCGCCACCAGTGTGCTGGGTAAGCCCGTCGACCTCGAGCGTGTACACCGACCTCGGGGTGCCGTCGTCGATGCCGAGATCCCCGCTGAACACGTTGAGGGTGATCACCGGGTTGACCACGTCCGGGTAGACGGAGGTGAACGCGCCGGAGGGCAACACCCCCTGGGTGGGGTAGAAGAACCCGATCAGTCCGACCTGCTCAGGCAGCCCGTCCGGGACCTTGATGATCCCCAGCGAGGTCATGTTGGAGTCCTGCGGCAGGAACGGCTGCGATTCGCTGTACACGACCTCGCCTGCGGCGTCGCGGATCGTGAGGGTGGGGGCGTAGCCGTTTCCGAGCAGGTAGATCCGGTCGCCTTCGACGGTGATCGGATAGTTCACGATCACGCTCTGCGCCCGGTCATCCTGCCCGGGCTGGCGAATGGTGACGTCGGCGGAGAAGTCGCCTGCCTGGCCTGCGCCAGGGGTGCCGGGCAGCCGGTAAGAGACCTGGAAGTCATCGAGGGTGAGCGAGTAGGGCGCAAGCCCGGTGCCGTCGACGAACCGGCCGGGGTTGAACGAGGAGTAGTCGCTGAGCGCGTTCACAAACGTGGTGCCCTCCACCACCACCCGCTGCCCGGTATATGCGAACGACCCGCCGATCGCCACGGAGACCAGCACGCCGACGAGGGCGACGTGGAAGATCAGGTTGCCGGTCTCGCGCAGGTAGCCGCGCTCGGCCGACACCGACGCGGCGCCGCGAGCGTCGTAGCGCTCCACCCGGTATCCGGCCTTCCGCAGCTGCTCTGCGGCAACGTCGATCGCGTGCGCGGCCGGGTCGGTCTGCCCTCCCTCTCTCGGCAGAGTCAGTTCCCGGAACTCCGAGAGCCGCGACAGCCGCGCCGGAGTGCGCGGCGGGCGAGAACGCAGCGCCTTGTAGTGATGCTTGGCGCGCGGGATCACGCAGCCGATCAGGGAAGTGAACAGCAGCAGATAGATCGCGGAGAACCACGGCGACAGATACACGTCGAACAGGCCGACCGCATCCGCGAGGGGAAACACGTCGGGGTTGTCCCGCTCCCACTGGATGACCCCGTTGGGGTCAGCGCTGCGCTGCGGGAACAGCGACCCGGGCACCGCGGCAATCGCGAGGAACAGCAGCAGCACCAGCGCAGTGCGCATACTGGTCAGCTGCCGCCACGCCCACCGCAACCACCCCGCAATGCCCAGCGCCGGCTGGGCGATATCGGTCGCGGAGTCGCTGTCGGCGTGGTCGCCGGGGCGCGGCGGGTCGGCCGTGACCTCGGTGCCGGTGTCAGAGCGGGAGGGGGACATTGATCACCACCTGCTGCAGCTGCGACATCAGCGCCGTCCACAGTCCGCTTACCATCAGTAGGCCGAGGACGATGAGCATGGCCCCGCCGATGATGTTCAGCGCGCGAATGTGTTTCCGCAGGAGCGCCACCGATCGGGATGCCCACCCCCACCCAGCCGCGAGGATCAGGAACGGGATGCCCAGGCCCAGCGAATACGCCAGACCGAGCAGGCCTGCGCGGGCGGGGTCGCCGAGGTTCCACGACATCGAGATGATCGCCGCGAGCGTCGGGCCAATGCACGGCGTCCAGCCGACGCCGAGCGCGAACCCGAGAAGCGGCGCCCCGATCAACCCCGCACGACCCTGCGCGCGGGGGCGAAGGCTGCGCTGCGCGATCCCGAAAAAGCCGAGGAACACCAGCCCCAGGGCGACGATGACGACCCCGAACACCCGGGTGAGGATGCCTGCGTACTGCAGCAGCAGGTATCCGAAGGTGCCCCCCAGTATCGTGACGGCGACGAAGACGACCGTGAACCCGGCGATGAATAGCGTCACGCCCAGCAACAGGCGGGCGCGCTCCGCAGTGGCGGTGCGCCCGCCTTTGACAGTAGGGGCTGTGGTTGTGGCGGTACTGCCGAGGTAGCCGAGGTAGCCGGGCACCAGCGGCAGCACACACGGGGACAGGAACGAGACCAGCCCGGCGAGGATCGCGATGGGGATCGCGACCCACAGGGCGCCGTCGACGATGACCGCTCCCGGGTTCATGGGCTGTCCTCGGCGAGGGTGTCGGATATCAAGGTGGACAAGATCGAGGCGCTGGCCAACTGCCCGATAATTCGCGCAGCGACCCGTCCCTCCCGGTCGATGACCAGAGTGGTGGGGGTGGCCTGGATCGGAGTGACCTGCGCGAAGGCGAGCTTCACTTTGCCGTCGTTCACGTCGATCACGCTTGGGTAGGTGACGTTGTTGTCGCGGGCGAAGGACAATGCGGTCGCGGGCTGGTCGTAAGTGTTTACCCCGAGGAACGCGACACCCTGCTCCTGGTACTCCTGCCACACCTCCTCAAGCAGAGGCGCCTCGACGATGCACGGCCCGCACGCGGCGTACCAGAAGTTCACCACCAGCACCCCGCCCCGGTAGTCGTCGCTGGACACCGTCTCCCCGGTCTCGGTGACGCCCTCGAACACCACCGGCTCCCCACGATCAGCTTCGGGGATCTCAACGACCCGGAAGTCGCCGGCGATATAGCCCTTCTCGTTCCCGTCCCGGTACTGCTGCGCGAGCGAATCGCTGGACACGCACCCAGCGAGCACACCGACGACCAGCAGGGCCAAGACGGCAGCGATCAGACCACGGAGGTTCATGGCCGCTCGACCTTGGTCAGTGCGGCCACCTGGAACACAACCGACGACCCCGTCCACATCACCGGCCACCGTTCACCGCGGCCTGAATGGCGCTTTCGAGGTCATCCCATTCCTGCAGCTCGGCGATCTCACCGTCCACGAAGAAAGTCGGAGTGCTGCTCACCCCGAGAGCACGGCCCTCCTCGAAGTCGGATCGCACGCGCTCCTCCGTTGCCGGGTCGGAGACGGCCGCATCGTAGGCGGCCATGTCCAGTCCGAGTTCGGCGGCGTAGTCGCGGAACAGCGCGGCGTGTGACTCTTGTGCCTCGCCCCACTGTTCCTGTGTCTCGAACAGCCGGTGGTACATGTCCTCGAACCGGCCCTGCTGCGCCGCCGCCTCGGCGGCCAGGGCCGCGTTCTTCGAGTTGAAATGGCCTGGCAGCGGGAAGTACCGGACGACGTACGTGATCTCCCCAGCGAACTGCTCCCGCAGATCCTCCACGATCGGGTAGAAAGAGCCACACGCCTCACACTCGAAGTCCAAGAACTCCACCACGGTGACGGCACCCTCACCTCCGTCATCGAGAACATGCGAACTCTCTCGCAGGACTTCCGGCGGCGAGGATCCGTCCCCAGAGGCAGGGGTTTGACTGCGGTCGATAAGGACATAGATCAACGCGGCCACAACCAGCACGGCTACGACGGCAGCGGTGATGAGGGTCGCTTTCAGAGGGGTTTTCACGGATACTCCAAACCAAGACACGGCACAGGGACGATCCCGGGCACGCAGCCCGGGACGAAACACCACCCCACGGGGCGGCGTGCCGAATGTCAGGTTCGAGAAAGACCCAGCTGCGTCAACGACAACACGACCGGATTCGTGCGCAGGGCCGGCATAAGAAGCAGCGCAGGCCCCCGCGACACCTCAGTGAGAACGAGCGGCATCCGTCGACGCCATAGCCTCCGCAACGCCACCATAAACATGAGGCCACACAGAACACCGAATACGCACAACGCCGCACCGGCCAGCGCGTCCGACCCCGACCGTGCGCCGCTGGCGACTTCCTCGTGCTCTACAGGGGCGTCGGCCACCGGTTCTACATGCGGGTCCATCAGCCCGGATACCACCAGCGGGATAGGCGGCGATCCTTCCGACTCCGTATGGGCAGTCGCCGTCAGACCGATCATCAGCAGCAGCGCCAGACCAACGCTGGTAATGAGCCTCATTATCAACCAGCGCTCACTCAGCGTCACAGGACGCTGAATCCGGGCCGAAGAAACCATTCCTCACAGCCTACCGTGCAGACCTAAGCCGCTCAGAGCCGCAACGTCGATGCTGGCGAACGGGCAAAGGGAGCGGGAGCCTTGACCGTTACAGTCAGCCTCGACTCGCCCGCCGGATCCGGTGCGTGGCGGTGTCCGTGATCGTCGGCGGCAGCCGCGGTGGCAATCGGCAAGTACGTCCGACCTAAGGCGAGGAGGGCCTGCATGTCGAAGCCGTGCAGGCCCCCCGCCCCGTGGCCGAGTGCATCGTCTGCCGCGCCAGGCTGTGCGCTACTGCTCCCTGGGGATGAGGGTGAGGCCGCTGTCGTCGACGACGAGGATGTCGCCGTTGTTGGCGATGGCGACCGCTTGCGCGGCACCGTGGACCGTTCCGACTTCGAACCAGTTCTGTGCCCCGGCGGTTGTGGCCCAGATTCTCCCCTGAGTGCCGATACCGACCACTCGATTGTGATCCGGGGAGGCGCTGAGCCCGGCAAGGAGGGGAGCATCCGGCCACGCGCGGAATGTGGCGGCCCCGTCGGTGCTGACCAGCATACCTTCCGAGGTGGATGCCATCACTCGTCCCGCTGCGTCGACAGCGAGCGACATGGCGTAGACGGGTGCCCCGGTGGGCCGCCAAGAGACACCCCCGTCGGTGCTGGTGAGCGCTTGGTTGGCGTCTCATACTACGCCCCCCTAGGGTATTAATCGCAACAGGACGGGTATTAACCTCGCACCCGGCGTACAGCGTTCGACCTAGAAGCGGCAATCCAGGCCGCTCTCCAAGACTGATCGAGCCGTCCGGGCCGGTACTGGTCAGTCGGTCGTCACTGTAGGAGCGCTCTGCCGAGCAATGCGGGGCACCAAGCGTACGAGCACGACCATCGCGACGAGTTCCACCAACGTCTGAGTGACGACGGCAAGCGGCGCGATGCTCAACGAGGCAGGCAGGGCTAGCGCGAGTGGCAGCACGACAAGGGAGTTCCGGGTGGCCGCCGAGAACATCACGGCACGAGTGGGGGGAACGTCGAGCTGCGCGAATCGAGCAGTGAGGAGGCCTGCCGCGACAGCGACTACGACGAATGCTATGTAGAGCGGCACCACTCGCAGCAGCGTCAGCGCCTGGGAGCCGACCGCGGCGATCTGCGATCCGACGACCACGGCCAGCGTCGCCATCATCAGCGGGACCATCGCCCCCGCCATCACCTGTTCTAACGCGCGCCCGACGCGGTGTCGTCGTGCGACCGCCTGCACAACCGCTGCGGCCGCGAAGGGGAGGACGATCAGCAGCAGGAATGCCTCGACGAACGGCACTACGTCGATCACGGCGAGCACATCGCCCCCGGCGAACAAGAACAAGAACACCGGCAGGAGAGCGATCTGGACAAGCATCAGCAGTGGCGCGGCGGCCAGCAGACGTGCGCGAGCTCCGCCGGCCAACCCAGTGAACACGATCACGTAGTCGATGCACGGCGTCAGCAGAACAAACAACACCCCCAGCAGCAGCCCCTGGTCATCCGCAACGAATCGAGATAACCCCCACGCGAGCACAGGCACGACGATGAAGTTGGCGACCAAGACCGTCCCAAGGAAGCGGATATCTCGAAGCGCCCGCCCGACCTCGATGAGCGGGATACCGAGGAACGTCGCGAACAGCAGCAACATCAGCACCGGCTCGATGGAATGCTCCAAAGCGGGCGCGACCTGGGGCGCCGCCAGTCCGAGGGCCGTACCGACCCCGATCGCAACGACGTAGAGCGCGATCTGCCGGCGATCCCACCACTCGACGAGTGGGCCGAGCCTCACCGGTCCCCTCCGCCTGTCAGCGGGTCCGTGACACATGAGGCGCCCGGTCGCGCGAGCACACATTCTGTCCGGCAGCGATCGCCGCTGTCGGGACAAGCCGTTACCCGGGCCGTCGCCTCCACCAGCCGCTCTCGAAGCTTCATCAGAACCGCCAACCGCTCGTCGACGTCACGCAGACGCTCATCCAGCTTCGGCCGCAAGGTCTCGCGAACCTGAGTGCAACTCTCCGCCTCCACCACGTCGAGCAACTCGACGATCTCGGGCAGCGACAGGTCGAGCTGTTTCGCCCCATGCAAGAAAGTCAGCCGGTCGACGGCGCTCTCGTTATAGTCGCGGTATCCGTTCGCCGCGCGCGCGGCCACGATGAGGCCCACCGACTCGTAGAACCGAAGGGCGGTCGCCGGCACGCCGGAGCGACGGGACAGCTCAGAGATACGCACGCGCCTGACACTAAACCTTCGAGTTGAGTCGAAGGTCAAAGCCAGGACCGAAACTGTGCCCCGAAACCGATCCTCCCGAAAGAGGGTTACGAGACGGCCCTATGTTTCGGGAGGTCGATTCCAGGAACATCGACCCCGTGCCGCAAACGATCGTTTCCGGCGGGATGTGTGACCGTTACATAGATGGCCCGTGACAAATGTCGGCCGATACTTGATTCTGAAGGACATCCGCGGTGAGACCGTCGCCGTGTGGATTCGCGATCGGCGCGCGTCGCTCATCCCACTCGGTGGGTACGGAGTTCGACTCCGACGCTCACGGACTCGGATGGCAGCGCTGACGGTCAGGCAGGCTTTGCGCTCCGAACGGCCGGGAGCGTACACTCGTCTCGGCTTGTTACCGGACACCTGGGCAATACCGATCCGTCGGAGCTGACGGATACACCCGTTGCAAAGGTATTGCCCCATGATTGTTCGCCGCGTTCTCAACAACAGCGTCGTCGATGCGCTTGATGACGCTATGCGCGAAGTCATCGTGCTCGGCCGCGGCATCGGCTTCCGCGCCGAGCCCGGCGACAGCATCGACCCCGCCGCTATCGAGAAGGTCTTCCGGCTCGATGACAGCTCGCAGGGGTCGCGTCTGGCTCAGGTCGCGGCCGATGTGCCCGCCGAGATCCTTGCCGTCACCGACGAAGTAGTCACTCTCGCCCGTGGCCGTCTGACTGAGAAGCTCAGCGACTCCGTGTACGCCGCTCTCGCCGACCACCTGTCTTTCGCCGTACACCGTGTGCGCGAGAACATCGATCTCGCCTCGGCTCTCGAAGCGGACGTGAGGCGGTTCTATCCCAAGGAGTATGCCGTCGCCACAGACGCGCTCGCTCTGGTGCAGGAGGCCACAGGGGTGACGATGCCGGTCGCCGAGGCTGCGAATATCGCCCTGCACCTCATCACCGCCGAGGTGGGCGGCGGCGACGGTTCGGCCGCGGCACTCACGACGTTTACTCAAGACGTGCTCGATATCGTGCGACTGCACTTCGGCATCGTCTACGCCGACGATGACCCCGCCTACTCCCGATTCGCGACGCACGTCCGCTACTTCGCGCAGCGGGTGCTCGCCGGTACCGTCATCGATCGCGACGATGACGAGCTGATGGCCTTGCTGCGGCGCCAGCTGCCGCACGTGTTCGCCGCGATCGACCGCATCGAGGTTTACGTCCGAGATGCCCACAACCACGCGATGACCTCGACCGAGAAGGTCTACATCGCGATGCACGTCAGTCGGTTCGTCTGATCCGATTGCCCCCGGCGCGCTCAGGGACCCCCGCGTCAGCCGTCACTCACCCGAGAAAGAACGCACCATGTCCTACGACAAGGATGCCCGCGCCATCATCGACGGCGTGGGCGGTGCCGACAACATCGTGTCGGCCTATCACTGCATCACGCGCTTGCGTTTCACGCTGCGCGACAACACGAAAGCGCACGTCGCGGCCCTTACCGCCGTGCCCACCGTCGTCGGGGTCAACGACACCGGTGGCCAGTACCAGGTGATCATCGGCGATAAGGTGCCCGACGTGTTCGCGGCGCTTGCGAAGGCCGAGCCGCGCCTGGGTTCCGAGACGGCCGCGGCTGGCCCGAAGCAGAAGCTCTCGCAGCGCTTCTTCGATTTCATCGGCGGCGTGTTCGCCCCGCTGTTGCCGGCGATCGCGGGAGCGGGTCTGCTCAAGGGAATCCTCGCGCTGCTCTCGTTCGCGGGGTGGATCGATCCGGGGTCGAACACCTACTTGGTGCTCAGCGCGATCGGTGACGCCGTGTTCTTCCTGTTGCCGGTGCTCGTGGCGATGACGGCCGCGCGCAAGCTCGGCGCCAACCAGTACGTCGCCGTTGCCATCGCTGGCGTGCTCATCTATCCGGCCTTGGTCACGGCGCTCGCCTCGGGCGACCCGGTCGACTTCCTCGGCCTGCCAGTTACCCCCACGACCTACTCGTACACGGTCATCCCCAGCCTGCTGGCGATCTGCCTCATGTCGTGGGTTGAGCGAGGACTGAATCGCATCATCCCCCGCGTCGTCCGCATGATGGTCGTACCTCTGATCACGCTCGTCGTCGTCGTGCCGATCACTCTGCTGCTGCTCGGCCCTCTCGGCTCTTTCGTTGGCAGCGGTATCTCGGGTGGCATCAACTGGGCGCTCGAAAACGGCGGTCCGCTTGCGGGCGTCGTGATCGGCGCGCTGCTGCCGCTGATCATCATGACTGGTATGCACTATGCGCTGGTGCCCTTCATTCTCACCAACCTGGCGCAGACCGGTGCCGACAAGTTCCTGCCGCTCACCTACGTGCAGACGTTTGCAACGTCTGGCGCCGCCCTTGGTGTGGCGATCCGCGCGAAGTCGAAGACCCTGAAGTCGCTCGCCTTCTCGACCGCATTCACCGGCCTGATGGGCGTCACTGAGCCCGCGCTCTACGGCCTCGTCGTGCCGCTGCGCCGCCCCCTCATTGCGACGATGCTCGGCAGCGCAGCGGGCGGCGCAATCAGCCTCGGATTCGGTGTCAACGCCTATGTACTGGCAGGAAACGGCGGCATCCCCGGACTGCCTGGGCTCGTCGGCGAGACCTTTGGGTGGGCGCTCGTGGGCATCGTCGTGGCGTTCGTGCTTGCGACGGTTCTGACCCTCGTCCTCGGCTTCGACGAGTCGGCCTACGCCGCGTCGGCGAGCGTCGCTCCCGAGCAGGCCGACGCGTCCTCGACCACGACCGATCAGGCAGCGGACGCGGGCGAGGCTGTCGAGGTCGTCTCACCCGCCGCCGGCGAGATCGTTCCCCTATCGACGGTTCCCGACCGGGTCTTCGCGGACGGCGTGATGGGCCAAGGTGTCGCGGTGCGGCCTACGGCATCCGACATCGTGGCGCCCGTCTCGGGCACGGTCGTGGCCTTATTCCCGACGCACCACGCATTCGGTGTCCGCACCGACGCCGGCGTCGAAGTGCTGGTCCACGTCGGCATCGACACCGTCGCGCTCGAGGGTCGCGGGTTCACGGCCCACATCGCCCAGGGCGACCGGGTCGTCGCCGGGCAGCACGTGCTCACCGTCGACTTCGATGAGGTCGGCAAGACCAAGGACACCTCCGTGATCGTTGTCATCACCGAGGCCGCCGGCCGCGAGCTGCGAGCGACCCGTACGGGAATGACGTCGCTGGCCTCGCCGCTGTTCACGATGCAGGCAATCACCGAGGAGGCCGC
Source organism: Microbacterium thalli (assembly GCF_028737325.1). GTDB lineage: Bacteria > Actinomycetota > Actinomycetes > Actinomycetales > Microbacteriaceae > Microbacterium > Microbacterium thalli. The sequence continues at coordinate 179,873 of NZ_JAQZCH010000001.1, forward strand.
CCGATGAGCACCGTGTTCCCTGACGGCTTCTTGTGGGGCGTCGCGTTCGCCGCGAACCAGGCTGAGGGCTCGTACGACGCCGACGGCAAAGGACTGTCGCAGGCCGACGTCGTCCCGTTCGGCAAGGACCTTGATTACGTCGACCTGCACGAGGCGATGAGTCCATCGCCCGAACGCATCGCCAGAGCGGTCGAGACCCCCGGTATCGCGGGATATCCCAAGCGCAACGGTTCGCAGCACTACACCCACTGGGAGGAGGACGTCGAGCTTTTCGCTGAGCTCGGCATCCGCGCCCTGCGCATGTCGATCGCGTGGACGCGCATCTTCCCGACCGGCGTCGAAACCGAACCCAACGAAGCAGGACTCGCATTCTACGAGCGTCTGTTCACCCGGCTGCGCGAGCGCGGCATCGAACCGGTCGTGACGATGTCGCACTACGAGATGCCGCTGCATCTGGTCACCGAGTACGACGGGTGGGCGGGTCGTGAGGTCGTCACCCACTTCGAGCGGTACGCCCGCACGATCATCACCCGCTACCGGGGCCTCGTGAAGTACTGGCTGACATTCAACGAGATCAACACGACGACGATCGAGCCGTACACCGGGGGCGGGGTAGTCAACAGCGGCGTGGGCGACCGAACGCAGCGGGCGCACCAAGCTCTGCACCACCAGTACGTCGCCAGCGCGCTCGCGACGACCCTCGTGCATGAGATCGACCCCGACGCGCAGGTGGGCTGCATGCTCGCGCGGATGTTGCATTACCCGGCATCGTCCGACCCGCGCGATGTCCAGCAGGCACAGCACGACAACGACTTGAACCTGTCGCACACGGATGTTCAGGTGCGCGGAGCATACCCGGGCATCGTGCGGCGTTTCTGGCGTGACAGCGGCATCGAGGTGCGGATGGCTCCGGGCGATGAGCAGATCCTCGCCGCCGGCACGGTCGACTTCTTGTCGTTCAGTTATTACATGACGCTCGTGTCCGCGGTCGATCCGTTGAAGTACGGCGCGACGGGCGGAAACCTGTTCTCGACGATCAAGAACCCGCACCTCCCAACCAGCGAGTGGGGCTGGCACCTCGACCCGGTCGGCATCCGGATCGCGCTCACTGACCTGTGGACGCGCTACCAGGTGCCGCTGTTCATCGTCGAGAACGGACTGGGCGCTAGCGACACGGTCGAGGCCGACGGCTCGATTCGTGACGACTACCGCATCGACTACATGCAGAAGCACCTGACGCAGGTTGCCGAAGCCGTGGCCGACGGCGTCGAGCTCATGGGATATACCTGCTGGGGTGGCATCGACATCGTCAGCGCGTCGACCTCGCAGATGACGAAGCGCTACGGCGTGATCCACGTCGATCTCGATGACCACGGTCAGGGCACGGGCGCGCGCACCCCGAAAGCGAGCTTCCACTGGTACCGCGAGCTGATCGCGAACAACGGAGCGCAGCTCGTTATCGACTGAGCCGACTAGCCTGAACGGCCGCACGCAACCCGCGGCGGCCGTTCAGCGTCAACGTCTCGTCGGTTGCTTCGGGAAACCACTGATGCTCTTCAATAGCGGTCGAAGGTTCGTCCTGGGTGTGACCGATTCGCGTGCGGGATCACCTCGCGGAGCTGCGCGGTGTCGGGGCCGTCTGGCGTTCACAACGGTGGGGATGAGCGGCGTGGCGCGAGCTGAACGGATACGTGGTTGGTCACGCGCCGAGCTCGCCGCCGTTGGCGAGGTGGAGGAGGATGTCGCGAGCTTGTGCGACTGCTTCGGGTGTTTCGTCTCCGTATGCGGCGGCTGCGGCGAGGCCTTCGGCGGCGCGTCGGATGATCATGATGCGGGCTGGGTCGAGGCCGTCTGCGGCGAGGTGCTCGTTCCACCACTGGGTGTCCGCTGCGGCGATCTCGGCGACCCGCGGGATCTGGTAGACCCCGGCCCAGGTCGGGGCGGCGGTGAAGTACTGAACGGTGGCTTCGGAGCCGGAGGTCATGGCCCGAACGTATGCGCGCAAAAGCTTCCCCGGGGTGTTCTCGGAAAGGTCGAGGTGGTTCATCACGTTCTCACGGAGCTGCTGCTGCGCGTCGTCGACGAGCGCGACGAGGAGAGCCTCACGGTTGGGGAAGTGGTGCAGTAGCCCACTCTTGGAGACGCCGGCACTCTTGGCGATGTGGTCAAGCGACACCCCGGTGCCTCGTTCGCTCATCGCCTCAGTCGCGGCCGCGAGCACGGCTGCGCGGGTGCGTTCGGCGTTCCGGGTGGGTCGCTCCTCTGCGCTGACTGCTTCTGTCACGGCGAACTCCGTTCTGTCGGGCATCCCCGTCGACAATCGTGCCTGACGGGCTGGCAGTTCAGGCTGAACCTGTCGAATCCCTGTAAGCAGTCTACCCACGTCGTTTAACCGACCAAATAGTCGGTACAGTGGCGTTGTGACTTCGACGACTTCTCAGCCGGTGACGGCGCGCAGCTGGGCCGCGCTCGGCATCCTCACCCTTGCCGTGCTGTTGCTGGCGATCGACGGGACCGTCCTCGCGTTGGCGGTTCCGGCGCTCACGGCCGATCTGAATCCGACCGCGACGCAGCTGTTGTGGATCGGTGACATCTACTCGTTCGCCTTGGCTGGCCTGCTGGCGACAATGGGGAACCTGGCGGACCGGATCGGACGGAAGCGGTTGCTGCTGATGGGCGCCGTCGGTTTCGGGTTGTCGTCGGTCCTGGCGGCGTTCGCTCCGACCCCGGAGATGCTGATCATCGCTCGCGCGATCCTCGGTATCAGCGGAGCGACGATCATGCCCTCCACCCTCGCGATCGTGCGCAACATCTTCTCCGACCCGGCGCTTCGCACCCGCGCGATCGCGGTGTGGGCAGCTGGTGCGACTGCCGGTGCCGCGGTGGGCCCGATCGTCGGCGGGGCGCTGTTGGAGCACTTCCACTGGGGGAGCGTGTTCCTCATCAACGTCCCGATCATGGTGCTCGTCCTGATCGGCGGTCTGATCCTGCTGCCGGAGTCGAAAGACCCGAACGGCGCACGAATCGACCTCGTTTCGGCGCTGCTGTCGTTTATCGCGATCGTGTCGATCGTGTACGCCATCAAGCACGTCTTCGCGAAGGGCCTCGACTGGACCGTCCCGGTCGCGGTCGTTCTCGGGCTGCTGGCGGGATGGCTGTTCCTGCGCCGTCAGCGCCGCCTCACCCGGCCGCTGATCGACATCTCCCTGTTCCGGTCCCCGGCGTTCAGCGGCGCGGTGATGGCCAACACCGTGTCGATCTTCGCGTTCGTGGGGCTGCTGTTCTTCTTCTCCCAGTACCTCCAGCTCGTGCGCGGCCTCGGCCCCCTGCAAGCGGGTCTGACGGAGCTGTCGGCGACGATCGCATCGATCGTTGTCATCGCGTTCGCGGGATTCATGCTCGGCAAGCTCGGCCGCGGACGCGCCATCAGCGTCGGGCTCGGCTTCGGCGCGCTGGGACTTGCCGTCCTCGCCCTCGCCGAAGGCATGTCGGGCCTCGTCGGCATTGTCATCGGCTTCGCGATCGTCGGGTTCGGCGCGGGCCTGGCGATGACCCTCACCACCGACGCGGTCGTCAGCGCTGCGCCCCGGGAGCGTGCCGGTGCCGCCTCTTCGATCGCCGAGACCGCCTACGAGCTCGGCGCAGCGCTGGGGATCGCCGTGCTCGGCTCGGTTCAGCTCGCCCTGTACCGGTGGAACCTGCCCGCGATCGCCGATCCGGGTATCGATAGCAGCGTGAATGAGTCCCTCGCCACCGCTGTGTCACAGCTGGACACCACAAACCCCGCGGTACTGGCCGCGATCGAGCAGGCACAGCACGCTTTCACGGTCGGGATGCAGTGGACCTCGGTGATCGCCGCGATCTTGCTCGCCATCGCCGCCGTCATCGCCTGGATTGCAATTCCGTCCCACAAGGGACAAGCCACCGTTGACCACTGACATCGGAGCAACAGACTTATGAAGATTCTCATTGTTGGAGCCGGTATCGCCGGCAGCGGGGCAGCGCACATGCTCGCCCACGACGGTCACGACGTCCGTGTTGTGGACGCCGTCGACGCTCCCTACAGCGGCGGCTATCTGCTGCAGTTCGACCGCACTGCGGTGCAGATGATGCACCAGATCGGAGCGCAGGACGTCGTTGACGAGCTGAGCGCACCGTCCTCGAAAGTCACCGTCCTGCGAGGCGAAAAGGTCCTCACCACGTTGCAGCTCGACGGGTACCGCCTCGCCCGCCGCGGCGACCTCGTCGGCGCGATCTCTCGTTACGCGGCAGAGACGGTTCCGATGCACTTCGGTCGCAAGCTCACCGGCATCGAGCACACCCTCGACAGCGTCACCGCCCACTTCGCCGACGGCAGCAGCGAGAACTTCGACCTCATCATCGGCGCCGACGGCCTGAACTCCACCGTCCGCAAACTCACCCTGGAAGTGGACCGGTCCTACATGTACGAGAACGGGCGTCAGAACGTGTGGGTGGATGTTCCCGGCCGGATCGACGGCACCGAGAAGGCCGCGATCCTCCTGAGTGGCGGGCTGGCAGCGCAGGTATTCCCCTACCCCGACCGGGACGAGATGCTCGTGCTGACCTCCTTCAACCTCGGTCCCGGCCGCCACGACAGTAGTGAACTTCTGCCGCGCGCTGCGCAGCTACTCGCGGGCGCCGGACCCACCCTCGCTCCCTTCGTAGAGCACGTGCGAAACGCGTCCCCAGACGATGTCCGCGTGACACGGTTCGCTCAGGTGCGCGCACCCCGGTGGCACGCACGCAACGTCGTGCTGCTCGGGGACGCGGCGCACTGCATCGACCCGCTCTCCGGGGCTGGCGCGCACGGTGGGCTGGTGGGGGCGGCAATTCTCACGCAGGAGCTGCGACGGAGCCCGCACGACATCTCCGGCGCGGCCACACGCTACCGGGCGCGACTGCGTCCCTTCGTGCGATCGGCGCAGCTGCTCACGGCGGGTCTGCTCGAGCGGGCGACCGCCCGCGGAATCGGCCAGCGTCTCGCTGCCGACCGGTCGCTGCTGGGCGCCGCCCTCAGCGTTCGCCGGGCCGATGTTCCCCGCCGTACCTACACCAGTCGACCCCGCCCTCAGGGCTGACCCGAGGAATGTGATTTCCGGTATGGACCTACAGCTCGCCGACTCGACCGTTCTCCTGCTCGGCCCCGGCGATGAACTCGACCGCGCGATCCTGCGCGCACTGTCATCGGAGGGGGCATGGACCTACGCGACCACAACCAGCTCGTCGACCACGGACCTTACCCAGCACGGCGACACCGCTAGTCACTGGGTGGCAACCGAAGACGACGTAAACGAATTCACCGTCGCCCGAATCAACAACTTCCTCACCGCACGCGGCCGCCCTGCGACCTCGATCATCCTGCATGTAGACGCCATCAGCGCACTTGCCTCCCGCGGACCGATCAGATGGTGGCGATTCCGATCCGAAGCAAAGAGCGTGATGCGCTCAGCCAGTGACGTGCTCCTCGGAGCCGCCCCCTCCGAGGAGAGGTCACTGCTGCTCGTTTATCAGCTCAACGACGACACTGAACTGCCTGTCGCCTCCCGCTGGCTGCAACGCATCATGTCGACGACCATCAAGCGCGCACGACCGGGGGCACGAGTCAACAGCATCCTCGTGGGCGCCGGCGACGTCGACCCCGACGCAGCCACCATGATCTCGGTGCTGAGCTCTCCCATCAGTCGTCGCATCACCGGCGCGCTCATACCCATGGACGACGGCGCCCTCGCCCGCGACTTCGCGCAATTCGACCTCGAGGAGCTCCGATGAACCGTCACATTGTGATCACCGGCGACGCCGCCGAGGAGCTCCCCCGCACCGCCGACGCCCTCCGGCGAGGCGGCAATGCCGTCACCATCGGAGACCTCACCGCGCTCGACGCACACCTCCCGGTGACGTCGTTCATCATCGTCGCCCGGTTCACCGCGGGAATGGAATGGGACACCTGGTGGGCGCAGGACGCGCACAATCGGGAAGCGTTCGAAGCCGTTCTACCTCACCTCGCAGCTGCTTCTAACGGCATGCTCATCGGACTGAGCACCACCACCGACCGGTCAGAGCGAGCGGAGATCCGGGCGGGAATCAGCAGCCTCCTCTACCGCTTCCAAGCCCGGGCCGCCGCCGACCGCGGCATCGATTTCTCGATGAACGGCATCGAACTACCGGACCGGTTCGACCAGGACCTCCTCAACCGCCGCCTCAGCGAACACGCAAACCGCCGCGGCCTGCTCGCCAACGAAGCAGTCGTCCGATTCGAGGACCTCACCGATCAGACCATCGCCCAGGCGATGACCGCTGACTTCATCTGACCCCCGCACCGGCCTCCCAGCCGCACACGAACGGAGCAGCCATGACCACCACCCCCACCCGCACGGTCGACGTCGCCATTATTGGCGCGGGACTTGCCGGCCTCTCCGCCGCCGACCAGCTCACCCAAGAAGGACACGACGTCGTGGTCTTCGAGGGCCGAGACCGGGTCGGGGGACGAATCCACACCATCAATATCGCCGGCGTCGACGTTGACGCCGGCGCGACCTGGGTCGCCGCCGACCACACCGCCGTCCGCGATCTCCTTACCCGATTCGACGGACACACCATCCCGCAAACCCCGCACGGCAACAGCGTCATCTCACTGGGTGGACGCCGCCGTGTCGCGGGCGTTCGGGCGCTCGCCCCATGGGCCGTGCTCGATATCGTGCGCATCGCAAACGCACTGCAGAAGATGGTCGATCCGCTCCCGGTCACCGAGATCTGGGCTCACCCGCGCGCCGCCGAATACGACGCGGTGTCTCTGGGGGAGTGGCTCGCATCCAAACGAGCCCTCAAATCGACCCGCACCTTCATCGGCATGATCAGCCTGATCCGCCTCGGCGCACCCGCCGGGGAACTCTCCCTCCTGCACGCGCTGCGGTACATCAAGACCTACGGCGGCATCTGGCGTGTCCTGTCCGTGGAGGGAAACCCGCAAGACCGCGTCGTCGGAACGGTGCACTCGCTCACTACGCGACTGGCTGACACCCTCGGTTCTCGCGTGGTCCTGAACGCTCCCGTAAGGAACGTCACCGCGACGGACGACCATGTGACCGTGGAAACGAGCAGCGAGACTATTCACGCGCGCTACGTCATCGTTGCCGCCGCACCCTCCCACCGCGCCGCGATCCAGTTCACCCCCGCTCTCCCCGAGCAGCACTACGGGCTTTCACGCGCATGGCAGCCGGGCGCACTCAGTAAAGCGTTCGTCGCCTACGACCGCCCGTTCTGGCGAAGCGACGGCCTATCGGGCGAGGCCGTCTCCGACGACAACACCGTGCTCCTCACCTTCGACGTCAGCCCAAGCCCCGACGGGCCCGGCATCCTCATGGTCTTCTGCGACCCACGTGAGTTCGATGCGTACGACCGCGACGAACGCTCCCGCCGCGTCATCCGCCACCTCGCACGCCTCTACGGTGATCAAGCCCTGCGCATCACCGCATACGAAGACTTCGCGTGGGGAAACGACACCTTCGCGCCGGGCGGTCCGACCCCGGCCGTCGCCCCGAAAGCGTGGACCGCGTTCGGGCCGTACCTTCGCGAACCCGTGGGACGAGTGCACTGGGCCGGCACGGAAACGGCTGACCAGTACTGCGGGACCATGAACGGCGCCATCCTGTCCGGCCACCGTGCCGCATCCGACGTCCACGACCTCCTCACCAGCCGATGACGCACATGATGACCGCCCCCACGCGCACGACGTCCCACTACACCGATCCCGGACGACCCGCCCGCCAAGTGGCGCCCTGGATCCACGCCGGCCTGGCGGCAGTTCTCGCCGTCGCAGCCACAGTGCTGTACTACCTCCTCGCGGCAGGGTTCTTCATCACCGACGATCAACCCGACGGTTCACCCGCGGAAACCTGGGCCTGCGTCGGCGGAATGACTCTGACTGCGACCACGCTGATCCTCGCCTACCGCCCCATCGTCGACGGCCCCGGACGGACCCTCGCCTTTGTCGCCAGCGGAATAGCGGCGCTCTCCCCACTTGTCGGCTTCCTCGTCCACTCCTGGAGCTGACCACACAGAACACGCATAGCCACCGGCCATATGGTCGGTAATGCCGCACGCGCGGCCGGTAGGAGTAGTCATGCGATCCAAGTTCAAGACTGTGACCGAGCCGAAGCCGCCGCAGCAACCGGCGAGCGTGGGAGAGTCCCTTCCCTACGGGGTGCAGTTAGCTGCGGCATGGGCGTGGCGGGTGGTCATCATCATCGTCGCGCTCGCGCTGCTAGTCCTCGCGCTCGTCGAGCTGCGGGAAATCGTGATCCCCGTGCTGGTCGCGATCGTGCTGTCGGCGCTTTTGGTGCCATTCCGCGACGTCCTGATGCGCAGGCTCCGCTTCCCTCGGTGGGCGGCGATCACGACAGCCGAGCTGGGTGTGATCGCCGCGGTAGGACTCTTGCTCTACCTCGTCATCACTCAGGTCACGGCCGGATTCGGGGGCATCCGTGACCGAGCCCTCGGCGCGCTGGACTCGTTCAGCAGCTGGCTCGAAACCTCCTTCCACGTCGGCGGCGACCAACTCTCCGGAATGGTCGATCAGGTGTGGCAGGCGCTCCAGGCCAACGCCGGCAGCATCCTCCCCAGCGTTCTCTCCGCCGGCAGCACCATCGGGCACATCCTGGTAGGCGTTCTGCTCGCCCTGTTCACCACCCTCTTCATCCTCATCGACGGGAACCGCATCTGGGCGTGGGTCGTCCGGCTGTTCCCCAAGCGCGCCCGCCCCGCGCTCGACGGTGCAGGACGTTCCGGCTGGGGCACCTTGCAGTCCTTCGTCAAAGTGCAGATCCTCGTAGCCGTCATCGATGCTGTCGGGATCGCCGGTGGCGCCGCACTCCTGGGCGTTCCCTTCGCCATCCCCATCGGTGTTCTCGTATTCCTCGGCTCGTTCGTCCCCGTCGTCGGAGCCGTCGTCACCGGCGCCTTCGCTGTAGCCGTCGCCCTGATCTACAACGGCTGGATCATCGCCATCGTCATGCTCGCAGTCGTCCTCCTGGTCCAGCAGTTCGAAGGTCATGTCCTGCAGCCCCTCATCATGGGCAGCGCCGTGAAGGTCCACCCTCTCGCCGTCATCCTCGCCGTCGCCGGAGGTTCCATGCTCGCCGGCATCCCGGGAGCATTCTTCGCCGTACCCGTCGTCGCCGTGCTGAACTCCGCCATCTCCTTCATCGCCAGCGGCAGATGGCGTACCCCCTAGCCGCCTCCAGCTCCTGAGCGGGCGGCACCGCGGAGGCGGACGTGGCTAAGCCGCTGATCGGTACAAGCTCGCGCCTCGGCCGTGCCGAAAACAATCGTTTTCGGCAGACTGGTAGATCTATGTTACTGGTCAGCGTTCGCTGTATATTCATCTGGTGCTGACTGTTGCTTCTCGTCTCGATGTGATGAACCGTCTGGGTCGCGCGATGGCGGATCCTTCTCGCTCGCGGATCCTTTTGGCGCTCTTGGACGCGCCCGGCTACCCAGCGGAACTCTCGCGTGACCTCGATCTGACGCGTTCGAATGTCTCCAACCATCTGACGTGTCTGCGGGGGTGCGGTTTGGTTGTTGCGACGCCGGAAGGGCGTCGTACGCGATACGAGATCGCAGACCCGCATCTCACCGTGGGCCTGCGGCACATGCTGGAAGCGGTCGTCGCGGTCGATAAGGGCGTTCCGTGCACCGATGAGAAGTGTGAGTGCTGCGCATGAGTGAAGAGTGCTGTGGCCCGGACGAGCCCCGCAAGACCCGCACCATTCAGCGCATCGAGCTGACACGTCCCCGTGCTGCGGGAGGCGCGTGCTGTGCTCCCGAGCCGGTACACAACACCGTCCCGACCCAGGCTCACGAGGAAGGCGACGCGTGCTGCGGTCCGGCCCTGCCTTCGAAGGGCAGCAGGGGTGACGATGAGCACGAGGTGCGTCCGCCGTGGTGGCGCGATGTCGCCCTGCTCCCCTCCGTACTCTCCGGACTATTCCTGATCGCTGGCTACGCGCTCGAGTGGGCGGGTATCGAGCTCCCCGCCCTCGTGCTGCAATGGGCTGCTCTGCTGGCCGGAGCCTATACGTTCGTCCCCGGTGCGATCCGCCGGCTGATCCGGGGACGGCTTGGTGTCGGGCTGCTGATGACCATCGCCGCGATCGGTGCGGTACTCCTCGGCCACGTTGGTGAGGCTGCGACTTTGGCGTTCCTGTTCTCGCTGGCGGAAGCTCTCGAGGACCGGGCGATGGATCAGGCGAAAGAGGGTTTGCGTGCGCTGCTGTCCCTGATTCCCGAGACCGTGCGTGTCTCGCGTCTCGCTGGCGACACGACGATCCCGGCCGCGGACGTCCGTGAACTCGACATCCTCGTCGTCGGGGCGGGTGAGCGTGTCGCGACCGATGGTGTTGTCGTCGAAGGCCGATCGAGCCTGGACACCTCCGCGATCACGGGAGAGTCCATCCCCGTCGACGTGTGCCCCGGCACTGCGGTCGCGGCAGGCTCGGTGAATGGTGCATCAACGCTGCGGATCGAGGCGACCGCGGATGGGCGCGACAACTCGCTCACCCAGATCGTGTCCCTCGTCGAGCAAGCCCACGCCCGCAAGGGCGACCGCGCACGGCTCGCCGACCGGATCGCCCGCCCCCCTGCTCCCCGTAGTGCTGATCGCCGCGGCCCTCGTTGCCGTGTTCGGGTTCATCGTGGGAGATCCGGCGACCTGGATCGAGCGTGCACTCGTCGTCCTGGTCGCCGCATCTCCCTGCGCTCTCGCGATCGCCGTGCCGGTCACGGTGATCAGCGCTATCGGCTCCGCGTCCAAGTTCGGCGTCGTGATCAAGTCCGGGGAGGCGTTTGAGCAGCTCGGCACCATCCGTGCGGTCGCGCTGGACAAGACCGGAACCCTCACCCGCAACGAGCCGGCCGTCGTCGACGTGCGCCCCGCAGCCGGCATTTCACGGGCCGAGCTGCTGACCTGGGCGGGAGCAGTCGAAGCGACAAGCAGCCACCCGCTTGCCGCCGCGATCACCGCGGCCGCACCCGGTGCAGCTGCGGCCGCGGACGTGGTCGAAGACGCCGGCCACGGAATCACCGGCCGCGTCGACGGCACCCTGGTCCGCGTCGGGAACGCGCGGTGGCTCGCCCCCGGTGCACTCAGCTCGGCCGCTGATGAGATGGGCGAAGACGGCATGACAGTGGTCGTCGTTGAAGCGGGCGGCAAGATTGCCGGACTCATCGGCATCCGTGACGAACTGCGCCCGGAATCCGCAGAGACCGTGCGACTGCTGCAGGATGCCGGTATCGGGATCACGATGCTCACCGGGGACAACGAACGCACCGCTCGCGCGATCGCCGCACAGGCGGGCATCGCCGACGTCCGCGCAGAGCAGCTCCCCGCAGACAAGGCCGCCGTCATCGAACAACTCGCAACCGCGCGCCCGACGGCCGTGGTCGGTGACGGCATCAACGACGCCCCAGCCCTTGCCACCGCCACTGTCGGGATCGCCATGGGACTGAAAGGGTCGGCTGCTGCGATCGAGTCCGCCGACGTCGCCTTCACCGGGAACGATCTCCGCTTGATCCCCGGCGCCCTCGCCCACGCCCGTCGCGGCCGCCGAATCATGACCGCGAACATCGTGCTCGCCCTCGCGATCATCGTCGTCCTCTTCCCACTCGCGCTCTTCGGTGCGCTCGGGCTGGCCGGCGTGGTCCTCGTGCACGAGATCGCAGAGGTGTTTGTGATTCTCAACGGCGTGCGTGCCCCGCAACGCCCTGCCGCTCTGCGCGCCCGCGCCGCAACGCCCGAACCCGCCCGCGTCTGACCCCCCCCTCGGCGACAACCACGTCACCGATCTGGAGCCTCCATGAGGACGAACACGACAATGAGCACGAGCACCACAACCACTGAGCCGTGAAGACACCTGCGCCGCGGTCCCGGCCCAGCAAGGTCGTTCCGAGGACATGTGCCGGCTGTCGACAAAGCCGAGTGGACCAAAGCCCCGGCTCAAAGAAGAGTAGCTAGAACGTCCAGACGGACCTGCGCGACGGCAGCGATAGTCATATACGCCACGATGGTGATCAGTGTTAACCATGGCCAGAGTCGCTGTCCGAGCCGTGCCGTTCGAGCACCGAAGATGCCGGTCCGGGCGTTCCTACCCGTGGTGAAAACAAATAGCGGAATGGTGATGACCCAAACGACCATGCACCACGGGCAGAGAGTGCCAAGCACATAGATGCTCTGGCCGATCAGCCAGAGCACGAATGCGAAGGCGCCTGCGACACCGATATTGAACACGGCCCAGTACCAGCGGGCGAGGTTGGGTGCGGCCCAGAGGGTTACACCAGCACAAAGCACGAGTGAGAATCCGATCAACCCCAGGAAGGGATTGGGGAAGCCAAGAACAGCACCTTGCGCGCTATCTAGGTTTGCAGAACACTGCACCAGAACGGACAGGTCGCAGCCCACGCTCGCGTTCGGGTTCTGCAGCTTCTCGAGCTTCTCTATGGAGAGCGCGAGTGAAGCGGTAAGGCCGATGACGCCGACGCTCGCCAGAAATCCAGCGAACAACGGCTCGCGTACAGGTTGTGTGGTCATTCGAAGCTCCCCGTGAACGAGCGCCGCTGAAACGCGGCTGTACTGCTACCTCTGATCATCGCGTTGAGGTAGTTGAGGTCGGGTGATGTTGCCGCTTTAGCGCCGTCACGCATGAGTGACAGAGGCTTGTTCTTCTTCCTGGATGTGATCCGTTTCGATCTGGAAGGTGGAATGCAGCACGGACACTTCGAAGTGCTCGGCGACGCACTTCTTCACGTCGAGCAGTACGTTTGCGGCATGACCGTCAGTGAAGCATTGGTCTTCGACTACCACGTGCGCGCTGATGGTGGGAAGCCCCGTCGCGACGGTCGAAGCGTGCAAGTCATGGATGTCCTTGACGTGATCGAGTTCAAGAATGTGCGCGCGGACGTCGTCCAGGTCTAGGCCGGGAGGGGTGAACTCCATCAGCACACTCGTGGTTTCCCGGAGAAGTTTGAATGCCCGGGGAACGATGAGTGCCGCAATCAGCAGCCCGGCGATCGCATCAGCTTGAAGAAAACCGGTGGTAGCGATAACGATCGCCGCCACGATGACGCCAAGCGATCCGAGAGCGTCGTTAAGAACTTCAAGGAACGCGGCTCGCATGTTGAAGTTCACGCCGCGGCTTGAAGAGAGCAGGACGATCGCGATGATGTTTGCCGTGAGACCGATGATGCCGAAAATTAGCAGCTCGGCGGCAGGGACCTCCGGTGGTTCAAACAGACGTCGAACGCCTTCGACGGCCGTATAGGTTCCGACGACCAGCAGCAGGGCTGCTTGTCCGAGCGCGGCGATGACCTCAATGCGCCGAAAGCCCCAGGTGCGTTTGGCGTTGGCCGGACGCAGCATGAGGGTCGCGGCGATGAGGGCGACCAATAGCCCGGATGCGTCAGTGATCGCATGCGCAGTGTCGGTGAGAAGCGCGAGGCTGCCGGTGACCACGGATCCGACTGCCTGGGCCGCGACAATGACCGCGGTGATACCGAAAGCGATCCACAGCTTCCTGCGGTGATCGCCGGGCTGGCCGGCTTCCGGGGCGGGGCCGTGAGTGTGTCCAGCGCCCATTACCGGAGCTCCGTTCTCTCGCTGTGTAGGTGGTGCGGTTGACGCAGGTGTGCGTGCAGTTCGGCGTGGGTCCCTGTGGCGCTCAGCAGGGTCTGAGCCGCGTTGATCAGCGCGGCCGTCGCATTCGGCTCCGTCAGGGCGTACCAGGATGACCGCCCCTCTGGGCGGACGGTGATCAGGCGACACTCGAGCAGGAAGCCCAGATGCTTGCTCACGGTGGACTGTGCCAGGCCGACGTGCTCAACCAAGTCACGCACCCGATGCTCACCGGAAGCAAGGTGCTGCAGCACGGCGAGCCGAGTGGGGTCCCCCAGCGCATCGAACAAATGCGCATACACGCTGGTAGCACCTTCGTCCAATATCACCTCGTCCATATTCATCGTCATGCGGCGATGATATCGCCTATAGGGGTCACCTGCCTCTGAATCACGGAACCGGGAAGGGTTATCGTTTCGCCACGGGACGTTCCCGCCGTCTGGAAAAAGCACAGTCCTGCGGCCGCGGTCACCTGCGCGTGCGAGCGTCGCGCTCGGCGAGCTGTTGCAAATGCGCGTTGTACTACTGCAGTTCCGTCTCCCCCATGCGGTCCGCGTGGCGGTCGCGGCGCTTCGTCTCGCGGTCGTCGCTACGGCTCCACTGGATCGCGACCGTGATCGCGAGGATGAGGGTAGGGATCTCTCCGATCGACCAGGCGATCCCCCCGCCGGTGTACTGGTCCTCGAGCGGGCTCGCGCCCCAGGTGCGGCCCATCGCACCGAACCACTCAGCGACGATGAGTCCCGACTGCACCATGATCGCGATGCCGAAGAACGCGTGCATTGCCATGATGCCGATCAGCAGCAGCAGCCGGCCTGCATACGGCAGTCGGTACGGCACCGGGTCCACGCCTACCAGTGACAGCACGAAGAGATACCCGGTGATAAGGAAGTGCGCGATCATCCACTGATGCCCGAGGTGGTCGTAGAGCGACCAGCGGAACAGGTCGGTGTAGTAGAACACCCACAACGACCCGATGAACAGCCCCGCGGCGACGAACGGGTTGGTGAGGATCCGGGCGACTGGGGAGTGCGCAGCCCAGAGGATCCATTCGCGGCCACCGCGTGTGCCGTCGTCGCGCTTGCGAATCGCGCGGGCCGCGAGGGTGACTGGGGCCCCGGCGACCAACAGCACCGGGATCGCCATCGTGAGCAGCATGTGCCCGACCATGTGCATGCTGAACAGGTAGTCCTGGTAGACGTTGACGACGCCGCCAGTGACCCACACCAGCAGGCCCATTCCAGCGACCCACATGATCGTGCGATATGGCGGCCACGCATCGCCACGGCGGCGCAGCCGCCGCACCCCGGCGAGGTAGAAGAACACGGCGAAGCCGGCGATGACCGCCCAGAGCAGGTCGATGTTCCACGCGGTGAACCACCGGTCGACGGTGAGCTCGGAGGGCAGCGGGGCGCCAGTGAGTCGTTCCGCTGGGGACGGATTTACCGGAAGCGGTGTGGGGTTTGGTGGGGGCGTGCGTGCGAGCGCAGCCGCGGCGCCGCTGGCCATGCCCATCACCGCCACCTCGAACACGATGAGCGTCCAGAAGGACCGGCTGCCACGGTCAGAGTCACGCATCGTTCCGACCAGGCGGGCGCGATACCAGACCCCGAAGAAACCGAGTGCGACCAGCGCAATCACTTTCACGGCGAGGATCACACCGTAGGGCGACATCATCGCGGTCCACTCCCGCAGGCCGATCGCGGCGCGCACGGTGCCGGACACAGCCACGAGCACGAACGCGGCCAGCGCGATGCTCGAATAGCGGGCCACGACATCGGCGAGGCGGACCCGTGTGAGCACAGGACGAACCATGACGAGCAGCAGCAACCCTCCGAGCCACACCGCGGCGCCGATGACGTGCAGGATGAGCGCTGTCATTGCCTCATGGTGGAACGCATCGTCGCCGGAGTGCCCCTGCGTGCCCATCGGCACCAGAGCGGCGACCGCGAAAACGGTTACGAGGAGGGTGCCCGGCCAGGACCGCACCGCGAACGTCAACACGGTCAGCGAGGCGCCGGCGACCGTAGTGATGAGCCAGGTGCGGCCCACCTCGGTCTCAACGAGGAACCGGCCGATCTGCGCGCCGAACACCGGTCCGGCGTCCAGCGCGGGGTTGAACACATTGACGAAGGTGAGGAACCCCGTCGCTCCGGAGGCCACGGTGAACACGGCGGCAGCGATCGAGGCAGTGTCTAGGGCGACGTCGATCTCCCGCTCCCCGGCCCGCAGAGTGAACAGGGCCGTCACGAGCACACCGACCATGCCTGCCGCGGCGAGGTTCACAATTAGTTTCGCGACCGGCAGGCCCCACCGCACGACGGGGCCAGCGTCGCCCAGCTGAAGCCCTGCCGCGCCCCCGCCGAACGCCAACCCCGCAATTAGTGCGACCAGCGCGGTCACGGCCAGGACCGTGGGGCCCGCAGCGCGGAGGGCGCGCGGACTCAACCCGAGGACGATCACGTCCTGGTCGGTGGTACGGGTGGCTGTCGGGGTCACGGCGGGCTTTCGGCTCTTGCGGGGTGGACGGGGGTCAGCTCAGGCCGGAGTAGGCGTGGAGTCCCTTGAAGAACATGTTGACGATGGTGAAGTTGAACAGCACCGTGACGAACCCGATTATGGACAGCCAGGCCGAACGGGTGCCGCGCCAGCCCCGGGTCGCGCGAGCGTGGATATACCCGGCGTAGAGCACCCAGATCACAAAGGTCCACACCTCCTTGGTGTCGAACCCCCAATAGCGTCCCCAGGAATCGTTTGCCCAGATCGCGCCGGCGATCAGCGTGAAGGTCCAGAACACGAATCCGACGATCACGAACCGATACGCGAGGGACTCAAGTACCTCCGCAGTGGGCAGAGTCGCCAGGAACCGGGGGCCGGCCGCACGTGCGTCCTCTCGGGACGCCACAGTGGTGCGGCGCTCCCGGCGGGCCTGCAGCAACTGGGTGACGGCGAGGCCGCAGGCAATCGCGAACAGCGCGGTGGCCAGCGACGCGACGAACACGTGGATGACCAGCCAGACACTCTTGAGCGGATCCATCAACGGGACGACCTCGACGTAGAACGTGATCGTCGCCCCGCCCAGCAGCAGCACCACCATGCCGATCAGGAATGCGCCCAAGAAGCGGAGGTCATAGCGGCGCAGGACGACGAGATAAACGGCGACGATCAGGACCGTGCCGGTCAACGCGAACTCGTACATGTTCGCCCACGGCACGCGTTGTGCGGAAACTCCCCGCAGGATGGTGCCGGCCAGGTGGAACAGGAACGCGAGAACCGTCAGCACCGTCCCAATCCGCGCCCACAGCAGGCGTGACCGCTGGGACGGCGGAACCCGGATATCCCCCGGCGGGACGGGCACAGGTTCCCCCACCTCGGAGTGCGCGGCCACGCCGACCAGCGCAGGCGCTCTGGCGGGGACGGAGCGTTGGGCGAGGTCGATGGTGTATGCGATGAACGCGAGCAGGTAGGTGGCGATCGCCGTCCACACCAGCAGCAGCGAGATACCGTCGAGGGAGAGCGGGTCGGGTCCGGTCATGGCGGGGGTTTCCTCTTCATCATCAGGGGCGGTCCGGTCGTGTGGAGGGTCAGCCTGCGTTCACTTGCAACTAGACCAGCAAGTCCACGGCGGTGCCGTCGATGTACACCTCGAAGGGCTGATTGCAGCCGAGCGCATTGCCGGTGTTGCTTGGCTGCCGATCAGGCCGCCCCGGTCTATGTCGCATCCCGATCTCCGATCGCTCGGGCGGCCTGTGGGCCGCGTCGCTGCTTCGGCCGCCGGTCGCTGTGGTCCGCCGTGCCACGCAGACGGCCCCGGTGTAGGAGGCCAAGCGCGCCCAGAGCGACAATTACCGAGACAGGGAGCGTCCCGGTGACCCACGGGCCCACCACGACGGCCGGGGTGAGCCCGCTGCGCAGCGGAACGGTGGTGACCCGGTTGGCGGCGATGTCCACGCCGATGCTGTCGATGGTGGCGCCGTCTGGTGCGATGACCTGACTGGTGCCGACTGTGGAGACATTGACCACGGTGCGGCCGGTCTCGATAGCCCGCATCCGCGCGAAGGCGAGCTGCTGAATGTTCTCGTCGGTGCCGCGGAAGTCGGCGTTGTTGGTCTGGAACACATACAGCTGCGCGCCGGCGCGGGCGCTGTCCCAAATCACGGTGTCGTAGATCACGTCGAAGCAGATCGCCAGCCCCACCCCGACGTTCCCGACCTTCATCAAGGGCGGGTTAGTGCCGGGGGTGTATTCGCGTTGGATGAGGCCGACAAGGTCGGGGGCAAGGAGCTCGTAGAACCACCGGTCGGGCACGTACTCGCCGAACGGGACCGGGTTGACCTTGTCGTGCCATTGCCGGTCCGCGGGATCCGCGGACCACAGCAGCGAGGTGTTGAACACGTCCGCGCCTCGTGTGGTGGCGGCGTTCACGAGCAGCGGCGCACCCGCGTCTCGCACCAGCCGGTCCAGCACCGCGGCGGTGGCGGAAGCTGTGAGGGGATCGGAGTCGACGGAGCCCTCGGGCCACACAATGAGGTCCATCGGCTGCCCCATCAGCGGCTCGGTGGTGGTGGTCTGCGCGGCGAGCATGTCGCCGGGGAGGCGGTCGTCGAAGTAGCCGGCGGGGCCGTTACCCTGCACCCATCCGACGGTGAACGTGCCGGCATCCGTAGTGGGGAACTGCGGAACCGCGACGAGGAGCAGCACACCAGCCGCGGTCGAGAAGGCACCGCGCGGAAAGCGAATGCCGCCTGCGCGGAGCCACTGCAGGAGCGCGGCACAAACGGCCGCGAGGAAGAAGGATAGCCCGGTGACACCAGTCCATGACGCAAGTTGCGGCAGGGGCCCCTCGACTTGGGTCATGCCCAGCCGCGCCCAAGGGAATCCCGAGTACGGCCATGCCCCCATCCCGACCTCGCGAGTCGCCCAGAGCCCGGCGACCAGCAGCGGAATCCCGACCAGCTGCCCTGGCCCTCGGGCGCGGAACCGCGCGGTCCACCGGTAGGCGAGGGTGATCGGGATAGCCCCGAGTCCGAACAGCACCGCTTCCAGGCCTGCCAGCGCAATCCATGGCACCGGGCCAAGGAACTCGCCCACCCAGACCAGGTGGGTGAAGTAGAACACGACTCCGAACATCGTGCCCACCAGCAGCGCGCCGCCGATGCTGCGGCCCATCAGGGTGGCAAGGGCGAGGACGACGCTGACGAAAGCGAGCGGCCACCACCCCAGCGGCGGCGACGCGAGATCCAACGCAAGCCCGGCGGCCGCGGCGACCGGCGTCGCCGCCCACAACGGCAGCAGCGGCCTCGAGTTGGGGTTGTCCATCGACGGACGTGCCGGGGCGGCGACAGTGAGGAGGGGCGTGGTGGGGGACATCCGTCAGGTGTCTTTCTGGCGGAGGGTGGCGAGGTAGGTGTTGTAGGCGTCCAACTCGGGGTCGCCGTGGGTGTCGGCGTACCGGGCGGCGGCGGCGTCTCGGGCAGTGTCGTCGCGGAACCACCGGTGCATGACGAACATCAGCATCAGTAGGGTGGGGGCCTCGCCGTAGGACCAGGCGAGCCCGCCCGCGACCCGCTGGTCTTCGATCGGGTCAATCCCCAGCGCCAGCGTAGGCGCGGCGAAGTGGTCCACGAGCAGGCTGGTGGCCATCATCAGGAACACGCCGAAGAACGCGTGTAGCGCGGCTTCGGCGAACACGTCGAGAGCGCGGCCGCCGTGGCTGAGCCGGACCGGCAGCGGGTCGGCGGAGAGCACCGGGATGGTGAACAGGATCCCCGCTACCAGGAACGCGATCTCGAGGGTGATGTGCCCTTGGGGGGTGACGAGGATGCGGTCGGCGAAGTCGGCGAGGTAGAGCCCGTAGAACGCAAGCAGATACAGCGGCAGCGCTACCCAGGGGCTCAGTGCCCACCGCGCGGCCCGGCTGCGCAGGCCGGCGTGGGCTGCGCGGAGGACGAACCGGCCGGCGCCGTGGTGCGGAGCGGCGCGCAGCAGCAGGGTGCCGGGGGAACCGAGTACGAGCAGCGGCGGGATCGCCATCATCAGGGAGAGTTGCTGGAACATGAACACCGACAGCAGCGCATACCCGTACGCTTCGACTCCGAGCCCGGTGACCGCCGCCAGGAGGAGGCACCCCAGCAGGAAACTGACGGTGCGCCACACGGGCCAGCGACGCCCCCGCGTCCACAGCCGGATCGCGCCGATCAGGTACCCGGCGGCCAGGAGCGCGGCGAGAGTGGGTAGGACCGGGAACGGCAGCGGCACGGGTGTCAGGAACCCGAGCAGGGTCGGCGGAGTGTCAGGAATCCACTCGTTCACCGCTCCCCCTCCGCGGTCTCGACCGCGTAGGCGGTCGCGTGCTGCGCGGCGAAGTCGGTGACGGCTCGGGAGAGGGCAGGATCCTCACCGCGGGCAAGTCCGGCGTACTCGACCTGCACACCCTCCGTGCTGAGCCGGGCCTTCACCCAGAGCCGGCGGCGCGGCACGAAAAGGCCGGCGAACAGCCCGAGGGTGGCGAGGATCGAGAACGCGAGCACCCAGCCGCTGCTGGGGTCGCGCTGGATCTGCAGCGACGCGAACCGCTTCACCGGATCGGTGTCGCCTGCGATCTCCCACGTGACCGTTCCCCATCCATTCGGCAGGTCCACCGTGTCGCCGAGGGTCAGTTCCAGGGAGTCGAGGCCGGTGTCGCCGCCGGTGTGCTGGGTGAGTCCGTTGACATCGAGCGTGTACACCGACCGGGGTGTGCCGTCGTCGATGCCGAGGTCCCCGCTGAACACGTTGAAGGTGATCACTGGGTTAATGACGTCGGGGTAGATCGAGGTGAACGCCCCGGAGGGCAGCACCCCTTGGGTGGGGTAGAAGAACCCGACCAGGCCGAGCTGCTCGGGCAGCCCGTCCGGGATCTTGATGATCCCCAGCGAGGTCATGTTGGAGTCCTGCGGCAGAAACGGTTGCGACTCGCTGAACACCACCTCCCCCGCCGCGTCACGGACGGTGAGGGTGGGGGCATACCCGTTGCCGAGCAGATAGATGCGGTCGCCTTGGACGGTGATCGGATAATTCACCACCACGCTCTGCGCCTGGTCGTCTTGTCCGGGCTGGCGGATCGTGACATCGGCGGCGAAGTCGCCGGCCTGCCCCGCGCCGGGGGTGCCGGGCAGTCGGTAGGAGACCTGGAAGTCATCGAGCGTGAGCGAGTAGGGAGCAAGGCCCGTGCCGTCGATGAATCGGCCGGGGTTGAATGAGGAGTAGTCGCTGAGCGCGTTGACGAACGTGGTGCCCTCCACCACGACCCGCTGCCCGGTGTATGCGAACGACCCGCCGACCGCGACGGAGACGAGCACACCGACCAGGGCGACGTGGAAGAGCAGGTTGCCGGTCTCGCGGAGGTAGCCGCGTTCGGCCGACACCGACACCCAGCCGCGGCCGTCGTACCGCTGCACCCGGTAGCCGGCCCGGCGCAGCTGCCGCTGAGCCACCCCGATCGCCTGTTCGACAGGGTCGGAAGCCTGGCCAGCGGGAAGGGTCGCCTCCTGGTAGTCGGAGAGGCGGGACAGGCGGGCGGGGGTACGCGGGGGCTGGGAGCGGAGCGCCTTGTAGTGGTGGCGGGCGCGGGGGATGACGCAGCCGATGAGGGAGGTGAACAGCAGGAGGTAGATCGCGGAGAACCACGGCGACAGGTACACGTCGAACAGGCCGACCGCGTCCGCGAGGGCGAAGACGTCAGGGTTGTCGCGTTCCCACTGGATTACACCGTTGGGGTCGGCGCTGCGCTGCGGGAACAGCGAGCCAGGGACGGCGGCGATCGCGAGGAACAGCAGCAGGACGATGGCGGTGCGCATGCTGGTCAGTTGCCGCCACGCCCACCGCAGCCACCCCGCCAGACCGAGCGCGGGCTGGATGATCTTGGGGCCGTCGGAGTCCGCGTGGTCTCCGGGACGAAGCGGGTCGATCGGGTTCTCCCTGGTGGTGTCAGAGCGGGAGGGGGACATTGATCACCACCTGTTGCAGGGCGGACATCAGCGCCGTCCATAACCCGGTCACCATGAGGAGTCCGAGGAGGACGAGCAGGCTGCCGCCGATGATGTTCAGGGCGCGGATGTGGCGGCGGAGAAACCCGACCGTGCGGGACGCCCACCCCCAGCCGAGGGCGAGCAGCAGGAACGGGATGCCTAATCCGAGCGAGTACGCCAGGCCGAGCAGCCCGGCGCGGGCGGGGTCGCCGAGGTTCCACGACATCGACAGGATCGCCGCAAGCGTGGGGCCGATGCAGGGGGTCCAGCCGACGCCGAGCGCGAACCCGAGCAGGGGCGCGCCGATCAGGCCGGCGCGACCCCGGATGCGGGGGCGGAGGGTGCGCTGGGAGATACCGAAGAACCCGATGAACACCAACCCGAGCAGGATGATCACGATCCCGAAGATGCGAGTGAGGATGTTCGCGTACTGCAGCAGCAGAAACCCGAACGTGCCGCCGAGGATCGTGACGGTGACGAACACCACCGTGAACCCGCCGATGAACAACGCCACCCCCACCAGCAGCCGCCTCCGCTCCCCCGCCGTGGTGCTCGCTCCAGCGGCCGACGTCGATGTGGGGCTGTGGGCGCTGGCGGCGCCGCCAAGGTAGCCAAGGTAGCCGGGAACCAGCGGTAGCACGCACGGGGAGACGAACGAGACCAGCCCGGCGAGCACGGCGAGAGGGAGCGCCACCCATAGCGCGCCGTCCACGACCACCGAACCGGGGTTCATGAGGACTCCGCCAGGGCGTCGTCAACGAGAGTGGACAGGATGGACGCGCTGGCCAGCTGCCCGATGACCCGTGCCGCAACCCGCCCGTCCCGGTCGAGCACGAGGGTGGTGGGGGTGGCTTGGATGGGGGTGACCTGCGCGAACGCAAGCTTGACGCGCCCGTCGTTGACGTCGATCACACTCGGGTAGGTGACGTTGTTGTCCCGCGCGAACGACAGGGCGGTGGCGGGCTGGTCGTAGGTGTTCACGCCCAGGAACGCGACGCCCTGATCCTGGTACTCCTGCCACACTTCCTCGAGCAGGGGCGCCTCGACGATGCATGGTCCGCACGCGGCGTACCAGAAGTTCACCACCAGCACCCCGCCCCGGTAGTCGTCGCTGGACACCGTCTCCCCGGTCTCGGTGACGCCCTCGAACACCACCGGCTCACCCCGGTCGGCGGTCGGGATCTCGACGACCTGGAAGTCGCCGGCGATGTAGCCCTTCTCGTTCCCGTCCCGGTACTGCTCGGCCAGGGTGTCGTTGCTGGTGCAGCCGGTGAGCGCGATGGCTGTCAGCAGCAGCGCAGCGATGAACGGCGTGGGGCGTCTCATGCGCGTTTGACCTTGATCATCGCCCCGGCGACCAGGAACACGATCGCGGCGACCGGTTGCGCGGCGGTCCAGACCGGCCCGTTGAACGGGAACGGGAATACCGGGTTCCACAGCACCGCGATCGACGCGAATACCGGCGCCCACCACCACTGCCGCGCCTGGATCGCGAACCAGCCGACAATGACGGCGAGGATCGCTGCCACGAACAGCGGCACCAGGTACCAGTCACCGCCCTGCAGCAGCGGTGCGAGGAATAGCACCGCTGCTGCGAGCAGGCTTGGTGCGAGAGCGTTGCGCTGGTACAGGGACGGCATCCGCTTGTTGTCGGTCACAGCCCACCCACCGAGGAGTTCGAGCCCAGGTGCGCGCTGGCGTCGCTACGGGTGGTGGCGCGGTGGCTGCCCCAGACCCCGATTGCCAGGATCAGCACTCCGATTCCGAGGGCGACGTCGGCGAGGTTGCCGATGAACCAATTCCCATAGGCGAGGAAGTCGGTCACGTATCCGCGTCCGAAGCCCGGTGGGGCGAGCAGCCGGTCGATCACGTTCCCGAGTGCGCCGCCCAGGATGAACCCGATGCCGGCGGCCCACCATTCGGTGCGGGCTCGCAGCGCAGCGATGAACAGCACCACGGTCGCGGCCACGCCGAGCAGGGTGAGCAGCCAGGTGGCTCCGGACCCTAGGCCGAGAATCGCGCCTGGGTTGAAGGCCAATTGCAGCCCCAACACGTCGCCCAACAGCGGGATGCGATCGGTCTCGCTCAGCTCGGACAGGGCCGCCGCTTTGCTGGCCTGGTCAATCAGCACCACCACGCCCGCGGTGACGCTAGCGACCGCGAACCGGCGGGCCTGGGCGGGTCTTCTGGGGGGTGCCGTGTCAGAAGCCGAAGAACTCACCGACGAATCCCTCCCGCTTGCGGCGGCTCGTGCGGCCATGCTGATCCCGCTCCCTGCCGTGCGGGCGGTAGTCGATCTCCACGCCGGATCGCTCGGTGATGAGCAGGTCGGTGGCGTCGACGGGGCATTTCATGATGTTCTCCTTCGGATGCAGGGGCTCGGCCCCGGCCCAGGTTCACGTGTCGATGGGACGGGGTGCCTGCCCCGTCTCATTTGGGTTCCCCGTTGCGGCGGCCGCCGCAGCAGCAGCAGCGCGGTCGCGGCGGCGGCGTTCCCTTCCCGCCATCAGCACGACCACCAGCGCACCTCCGAAGACGACCACGCCGCCGATCACAGCCATGACTGGCAGGAATTCCCCACCGCCGGAGGGGCCCGTGTGCACATCCGACCCGGCCGTGCCGGCGGTGGTGGCGGTCGGAGACGGTTCGGGGGTCTGCTCCGTCGTTGCCGTGGGGTTCGGTGTGCTGGTAGGGATGGTGGCGGGTTCCACCGTGTACGTGTACTGGTCGCTGATCGGGTGCCCGTCGCTGGAGACCACCCGCCACAGCACGGTGAACACGCCCGCAGAGGTCTCGGGTTCAAGCTCCTGAGTGACGGTGGTTCCGTCGACGACCGGTTCACCCTCAGCGATGTTCCGCCCGTCCGGGGAGGTCACCTCGATCACCACGGCGCTGGTCGCGGTAAGCAGCTCTCCACCGAAAGCGAGGGAGACCTCCGCCGGGGAGATGCCGACCGTCGAGCCGGATTCGGGAGTCGAGGAGATCAGATTGTCGTGCGCGGCGGCGGGGACCGCGCTGGCCAGCAGCAGTCCGCTGGCCGCGAGCAGCGCCGTCAGACCGGCGATAACGGGAGAAGCGGTTCTGCGAGACCAGGGTGTGGGTGTTCTCTTCATGGACGGTGCTCCTTCAGGGGCGGTGGATGATGTGGTGAGCAATTGTGGTGGCGTCCCGCCAGACACCGGCGATGGTGTCGGCGCCGCGGCCGCCGTACTGCGGCATGCCCGCGACGAACAGTCCCGGCATCCCGGTCAGGGTGCGCCTGGATGTGTCCTTGCGCGCCGCATCCGGGAGCCACCCGTCGCCGGGCAGGTAGCCGGTGGCGAGGATCACCGAACCGGGCTGGGCCTGGCTGCTATCTGAGAAGCTCACCGTCGTCCCGGCCGCGGAGGTGACCGCCGGGCGAAGGGTCACCCCGTCGCGGCGCAGCTGCTCGTAGCTATCGCCGAATACCGGCTCGGCGCGCCGCTCACGCGACAGCCATGACACGCTCTCCCCCGCCGCTGCCGTGTACCCGGCAGTCGGCCGGAGACGGCGGGGTGTCCGGACTGCAAGCGTCACCCTGTGCGACGCGGAGAACTCCCGGGCCAGCTGCACCCCGCTGTTGCCGCCGCCGACGATCAGCACATCACTCGTGGGAATCTGCCGCGGGTACAGGTAGTCGCTGCTGTGCAACACGACACCGGGAACGGTCAGTCCTGACGCCCACTTCGGCACCCGCGGATGCGCAGCGGCGCCGGTCGCGCACACCACGTTGCGGGTCTGCACCTCCCCCGCCGTGGTGGTCAGCAGCAACGTGGACCCGTTGCCGCGATGCTCCACGCCGACCGCACGGATGCCCCAGACCGTCTCTACGCGAAGCCCCGCCTCGACGAACGTGAGGTAGTCGATCATCTCGTCGACCCGGGGATGCCGCCGCTGATCCCCCGGCAATCGCCGCGTCGGCAAGCTGCTGTGCCGGGCATCGCTGAGCAGCATCATCGAATGCCACCGGGACGCCCACGACCGCTGACCTTCCGGCGCAGCGTCAATTACCACGAACTCGTGTTGCGGTCGCAGCCCTTTCGCGCTTAACGCGGCGGCCACGGCAAGACCGGCCTGCCCGGCGCCGACGATGATCACTCGCCGGTGCGACAACCCCGCGGGCATCAGGATTCGCCGTTCACCGCGGCCTGGATCGCGGCTTCCAGGTCACCCCACTCCTGCAGCTCCTGCAACTCGCCGTCGACGAAGAAAGTTGGCGTGCTGCCCACCCCGAGCGCGCGGCCCTCGTTGAAGTCCAGCTCCACTCGCTCTGCCGTGGCCGGGTCTGCGACCGCGGCATCATACGCTGCCATATCCAGCCCGAGTTCTTCGGCGAAGCTGCGGAACAGATCAGCGCGGGACTCTTGTGCCTCGCCCCACTCCGCCTGCGTCTCGAAAAGCCGGTGATACATGTCCTCGAAACGGTCCTGACCTGCAGCGGCCTCTGCCGCGATCGCCGCGTTCTTCGAGTTGAAGTGCCCGGGCAGCGGGAAGTAGCGGACCACGTATGTGATTTCCCCCGCGTACTGTCCCCTCAGGTCTTCGACGATCGGGTAGAACGCGCCACACGCCTCGCACTCGAAGTCGAGAAATTCCACCACGGTCACCGCCTCCGGGCCGCCGTCGTCGAGGACGTGGGAGCTCTCCCGGACCACTGACAGGGTCCCCGGGCCGGCGCCTCCCTCCGGCGGTGCGGCCGGACTCCGGTTGACGAGGGCATAGATGATTGCGGCTAGCACCAGCAGGGCGGCGACCGCGACGGCGATCAACGTCGCTTTGACAGGGGTTTTCATCGGGTACTCCGAACACTTCACACGGCACAGGACAGAACCCGGGCACAGCCCGGGACGAGCGCCGCCCAGACAGGCGGCGTGCCGGATTTCAGGTTCGGGAAAGACCCAACTGAGGAAGAGACAGAGCGCTCACACGCGGGCGAGCAGGAGAAGCAAGAAGCGACAAAGCGTGAAGCGGCTGCCACTCAGGCACAGAAGGAGGACGGGAGCGCCACATCAACCTCGCCAGCACCAAAAAGACGAGGCCACACAGTACGCCCAGAACACACAGAGCGACTCCTGCCAGCGCGTCAGGTTGGAGCGTTACCTCGGCAATCACCGAGACCTCCGAGTCCGGCGCGGCGGGGTCGATGTGCGGATCCACCAAAGCACTGATCACTAGGGGAACCGGCGCGGTTCCTTTACCTTCAAGATGGCTAGCCGCCGCGATCCCCATCATCAGAAGCAATGCCAAACCGACACTGGTAATGAAACGCATTATCAGCAGACGCTCACTCAGCATCACGGATCGCGGAGTCCGGGCCGAGGAGACCATCTCTTACAGCTTACCCGCGCGCGTGAATGTCAGTTGCGGTGTATGCGCCGGAAGCGGCGCGTGCGAACGACGGCGGCGGAGGCGGTTGGAGACGTTGGTGCGGGAGAGCTCCAGATCGCGGACAAGATCCGGGGCGCAGCCGGGGGCACACACCCGGATACGACGATGCCGGGAACCTCCCAATGAGGTTCCCGGCATCGCGAAGGGATCAGACCGTGCGGCGGCGACGGCGGGATGCCAGGTGAGCACCCAGGGTGACAGCCAGGAGGCCGGCGACGAAGAAGCCGATCGGGAGCGCCCCGCCCGTGCGGGCCAGGGGGTTGTTGGTGTTGCTGCTGCCACCGGCTGCTGCGGCACCGGTCTCGGTGGGCAGCGGCTCCGGCGTCGGGTTCGCCGGCGCGGCGTCCGTGACGGCGAACTGCGCGGTAAGAACCGTCCCGGTCTGGGCGCCGGTGAGGGTCACGGAGTGAGCACCCGCCTCCATCGGCGCGGTGACTTCGTAGGTCACGGTGCCGTTGAGAACATCCCGCGCGCCAAGGTCGACAGGCTCAGACGCCAAGGTGGCGTCGGTCTGCCAGTCCGCGTTGAGCCCAGCCGCGGTGACCGAGAAGGTGGCACCCGGCTGCACCTCTGCCGGCGCGGAGATCGTGGCGTTGGCCGACAGCGACGCAAGATTGCGCTCGAGGGCCAGGCCGTTTGCCGCCGTGAAGAACAGGTCGGTTTGATCGGTCAGCCCCACCACATTCGCAGCGCCGGGGCCGTAGCCGGCGATCCGCACCTGCGCTCCGGTGTGCTGCTGCGATCCGCCCTGGGCGGAGGTGCCGTACGCGACGATCATCTCCTGGCCATCTGCTGTGAGCAGGTGCGTGTTCAGGCCGGGAATCGGCGAGCCGACGATCTGGCTGGTGTGTGCGTGGTCTGCCGTGACGACGACGAGGGTGTCCTTGCGCTCCTGGGCGAAGGCGAGAGCGACCTGCACTGCTTCGTCAAGGTCGACCGTCTCGCCGATCTGCCCACACGCGTTGGCGGCGTGGTCCTGCTTATCGATGCTCGCGCCCTCAACCTGGAGGAAGAATCCGTCCTCGCCGTCCAGCAGGGAGATTGCCTTCTCCGTCAGCGATCCGAGCGAGAGGTCGCTCGCGAGACGGTCGGGGTTCTCCGTGCAGGCCACTGCGGCGGGCAGGGAACCACCCGAGGTGAGGTCGGTCGCCACGGGACCCTGCCAGCGGACGGGGAAGTTACCTTCGGTGAAGAGTCCCAGCAGGGGCTGATCCGCATCGGCGACGGTGACCGCATCGAGGCTCGCGGCGTCACCGACTAGCTGGAAACCGCGGGCTTCCGCCTGCTCGAAAAGGGTCTTTCCCTCCCACGGGCCGGCCTTGGCGGTCTGCTCGAAGGAAGCCGAACCGCCGCCGAGCGTCACGTCGGGACGCACGTTGAGCATCTGCTCGCTGATGGACCCGAGGCCGCCGTTCTCCAACGCCTCGGAAGCGCAGCGCTGGCTGGTCTCGTTGGGACCATAGCAACCACGCGCGGAGATGTGCGCGACCTGGGCGCCGGGGGTGGCGTCCTGGATCTCCGAGGTGGAGACGTTCCCTGTCTTCATTCCGTTCGCGCGAGCGATCTCCAGGAGAGTGGCCTGCGGCGCGTTGGCGACGTCGACGCTGAGGCGGCCGTTGACGGTCTTGGTGCCGGTAGACCACGCACTCGCGGTCGAGGCCGACTCGGGCGCATAGTTCGGCGCACCCGTATCCGTCAGGGCGTAGGTCGTGTACTGGCCGGTCAACGGCAGAGCGTCGATACCAGCGAACTCACCTGCAGCGCCCTCGGCGTAGTTACGGGCAATCGTGATCTCGCTGTCGCCCATCCCGTCGCCGATGAGCAGGATGACGTTCTTTGCGGGGCCGTCAACAATGGAGTCCCGCAGCAACTGGGTCATGTCGCCGTCGTTGCGGGTGGCTCCGCCGTTCTCAGTAAGGTCATCAGCCATCGCTGAGGCGGGCAACGCGCTCATCGAGACGAAGCCAACCATGGTCACAGTGGCGCCCAACGCAGCGATGACGCGCCGTCGGCGAATGAACGATTTCATGCGGGGGAAGCCTCTCGAGTAAAACGCGCCGCATGGGACGGGACGCGTGGACCAATACAGAAAACCTGCCGTGTCGGGCCGTGGGCTGGCTCGTGAGTGAACACCCGATGAAACATCGAGCTCAGCAGACTCGATCGTGGCGAAGAGTCGGACGCAGCATCTGGGTGAGACCCACAGAAGACGGAGTGTGAGTGGCCCGGGTGGGCGGCACTTCCGTGCGCGCTCACCCGGGCCGGTCACCTTCGGCGCACCACCACCTCTGGCGACCGTGGGACGTCGGGAGGGAAAGGTGACGCCCCACCTGCCTGCACCTCAGAAGCGATGCGGCAGCTTTTCGTCCCGGCGTTTGCCGGTTCAGTTCAAAAGTGTGTCCCCGATGTATCCGCCTTCGGCGCAGCCAGGTGGGATGGCGAAGACCGCAGAACCGATCGGGACGGTCCACTCGTTGAGGAGGTCGAGTTCGTCGAGGCGTTTCTGCAGCGGAGTGAACTGGGTGTCGACGTCGGCTTGGAAGGACACGAAAATCAGGCCCGAGTCGGACACGGACCCGTTTCCAGGTGGGATGTCGTAGTTGTATGCGCGGCGGAAGATCCGTTGACGGCCATCTTCGAACCGGGCTCGGCGCATGTGGGAGAACTCCGGGATCACCGGGAACCCAGGTATCGACTCACGTTTCTGGTAGCGCTTCCGAACGACCGGCGCACGGTATGCCAAGAACGATCGTTTCTGGCACGTTGCCACAACTGCGTCGTCGTGGCTCTCGCGCCGATTGGTGCGACTGGGAATCGACCCAAGGTCAGCGCACCTGGCACCTTGGATACATGCGCTCGACGAGGCCCTCCCCCGTTCCGACGGCCCGCTGCTGCGCGCAGAGCTTGCAGAGCTGAGACGATACGAAGATCACGGCAGCGACCTGCACTAGGCATCTTCTTGCGGGCATGCGGGCATGATCGCCCCCGTGCTGTGGTCCTAGCGCCCTGGCCGAGGCGGGAGGAGGTCGACACACTCGCCCCGCAATGGAGTGAGGATGGCTTCTGCAGCGCGCTCAAGCTGCTCGACCTGCTGGCCCTCCAGGAGGTCGAACACGCGGGTGCGGATCTGCGCGGCATACCCAGGCTCCACCTCATTCACGAGAAGCGCTCCGGCCTGGTTCGATTCAGTGGCGGAGTCGATCACCTCCGGCTCCTGCCCAATCGGTCCACGGCCTCAACTTCAGATGTGCACCAAAAGTGCACCACGCACGCCTCACAGATGCAGAAAACCCCCGGATAACCGGGGGTTTTCACTGGCGGTGACGGTGGGATTTGAACCCACGGTAGGGGGTTACCCTACACAACTTTTCGAGAGTTGCACCTTCGGCCGCTCGGACACGTCACCGCCGACCAGTTTACGACATCCGAGGGGATGCTGCGAACCACGGTGTCCGCGGCCGGGCGTAACGTGGCCTCGTGACGCGATCATCGGCCCCGCAGACAGCACTCATCATCGCGATCGCGTCGCTGGCGTCATCCGTCGCGTTCCTCGACAGCACCGTCGTGAACGTCGCTCTGCCGGCTATCGAACGCGAACTCGGCGGCGGACTGGCGACGCAGCAGTGGACGGTCGACGCGTACCTGCTCACGCTGTCGTCACTCATCCTGCTCGCGGGCTCGGTCAGCGACGCTTACGGCCGACTGCTCGTGCTGCGCATCGGATTGATCGGATTCGGCGTCGCCTCGATCGCCGTCGGTCTCGCCGGCGATCCCCTGTTCCTCATCATCGCTCGGGCCGTCCAAGGCGCGGCGGGCGCGTTCCTCGTGCCGAGTTCCCTCGCCCTCATCACCTCACTGCTCTCCGGGCACGAGCGGTCCCGTGCCATCGGCACGTGGACCGCCTTCACGACGGGCGCGACGCTCGTCGGCCCATTGCTCGGCGGCATCTTCGTCGACCTGCTGTCGTGGCGCTACGCCTTCCTCATCAACGTCATCCCGGTCGCCGTGACGCTGTGGCTCGTCACGCGACTGTCCGTTCGCGACGAACGCCGAGCCGACGCGGGCATCGACGTCCTCGGTGCGGCGATGTGCACGGCGGGTCTCGGCGGCATGGTCTTCGCGCTCATCGAGCAGCCGAACCTCGGCTGGTCCTCCCCCGCGATCTGGATGCCGCTGGCCGCGGGTGCCGCGCTGTTCGCGGCGTTCCTGGTGCGGCAGCGCACGGCGCGGCATCCGATCCTCCCCCTCGACCTGTTCCGCGCTCGCAACTACTGGACCGGCAACCTCAGCACGCTGTTCGTGTACGCCGCACTCTCGCTCAACGGCTTCGTCGTCGGCGTCTACCTGCAGGAGGGCGCGGGGCTCAGCGCCACGCTGGCGGGGCTCGCGTCCCTGCCGACGACGGTGCTGCTCATCGCGCTCAGTCCGTGGGCGGGGTCTCTCGCCGAGCGTCTCGGCGGGCGCCTGTTCATGACCGTCGGCCCCCTCGTCATGGCGGGTGGCGCGCTGATGCTGCTGCTCGTGGGTGAGGACTTCGACTACTGGTGGCAGGTGCTGCCCGGGCTGCTCGTCTTCGGTCTGGGACTGGCGGCGACCGTGTCGCCGCTCACCGCGACGATCCTCGGCGCGATCGACGCCGACCGCTCGGGCATCGCCTCGGCGGTCAACAACGCCGTCGCCCGCGTCGCGGGGCTCGTGGTCATCGCGTTCCTCGCCCCGATCGTCGGCGGCACCCTCGACCTCGGAGGGTTCCACCGCGCCGCCATCGTCACCGCGGCACTGATGGCGCTGGGCGGACTCATCGCCTTCGCCGGCATCCGTCGCGTCCCCGAGCCGACGCCCGCCTCCTGAGCCCCGCCCGGCACCGCCCGCGGAACCCGCCGCGGGGCTCAGCCCGGATGACGCTCCGCGGCGAGCGGGCCGAGCACCGCCAGCATCCGCAGCTTCTCGGCGCCCGGGCTGCCCGGCTGCGGGGTCAGGGTGAGCAGTGCCTGCGAGCGGTCCTCGGTGAACAGCACCTGGCAGTCCACCTCGATCTCGCCGACGGCGGGATGCAGCAGCACCTTGTGGTCGGCGAAGCGCTCGGCGACCTCTTCGAGGTCCCACAGCCGGGCGAACTCCGCGCTGCCCGCGCGCAGCTCGGCGATCAGCCGCGCCGCGCGTGATGCCGGCCCGGTCCGCCCCGCGACGACCCGCAGATTCGCGACGATCGCTCGGCTCTGACGATCGTGGTCCGACGCCGGGTACACCGCGCGCTCGGTCTCGGGACGCATGAACCAGCACCACGCACCGCTGCGCTCGGGTCCCGTGAGCGACTCGCGGGGACCGAACAGCGCCCGGGCGAGGTCGTTCTGCGCGAGCGTCTCGTCGAGCTCCGAGACCACGAGCGCGGGGATGTCGTCCAAGCGGTCGAGCACACGCTGCAGCGCCGGCGCGACGTGGTCCGCCGATCCCGACACCTCGGGCGGCGTGTGCCCGGCCAGGCGGTGCAGGTGGTCGCGCTCGGCGCGTGAGAGCCGCAGCGCCCGCGTCAGCGATGCGAGCATCTGCGGGCTGGGCTGCGGCCCGCGCTCTTGCTCGAGCCGGGTGTAGTAGTCGACGCTCATGAGCGCGAGCTGCGCGACCTCTTCCCGACGCAGACCCGCCACCCGGCGGCGCACGCCCCCGGGCAGACCGACGTCCTCCGGGCGCAGGCGCTCACGGCGAGCGCGCAGGAAGCTGGCGAGAGCGGGTCTGTCCACGCCCCCATCATGGCGGGACCGTGGCGGCGGAACCAGGGACCGCCGATCCCCCGATGAGCGCTGCCTGGAGCGGATCGGATGCCGCGACGAGAGTCGTCGCATGAACATCACCGATCGCACCATCTTCATCCCCGGAGCCACGAGCGGCATCGGACGCGCCCTCGCCCTCGCGTTCGCCGAACGCGGCAACACCGTCATCGTCGGCGGCCGCCGCACCGAGCTGATCGACGAGCTGCGCCGGTCGCACCCCGCGATCGACGGGGTCGTCATCGACGTCGCGGACGCGGCATCCGTCCAGCGCGCCGCCGACGAGGTGCTCGCCCGGCACCCCGACCTCGACACCGTCGTGGCGATGGCGGGCATCATGGCGGCGGAGGACTGGACCAGCCCCGCCGGGTTCCTGGCGAGCGCGGAGCGCACCGTCGAGACGAACCTGCTCGGACCCATCCGCCTCATCGGGGCCTTCATCGAGCATCTGCTGACGCGACCCGACGCCACCATCGTCACCGTGTCGTCGGGGCTCGCGTTCACGCCGTTGCGCGTGACCCCGAGCTACAACGCGACGAAGGCCGCGATCCACATGCTCAGCGAGTCGCTGCGTCTGCAGTACGCCGGCACGTCGGTCGACATCGTCGAGCTCGTGCCTCCCGCGGTGCAGACCGACCTGCTGCCCGGCCACGCCGACAACCCGCAGGCGCAGCCGCTCGACGCGTTCGTCGCCGAGGTGATGGGAATCCTCGAGCGCGACCCCGACGTGCGCGAGGTGCTCGTCGACCGTGTTCGGTTCCTGCGCCACGGCGAGGCACGGGGCGACTACGACGAGGTCGTGCGCGTGGTCAACGCGACCGATCCGCACGGTTCGCACTGACCCCGTGACGGAGCGTGCGTCGGACGCATCCGGCACACGCTCCGTCGGCGCTCTGGTGGCGCATAAGCGGTGCCTGCCAGACTGTCAGCATGAGCGCGATCGAGAACTCCAAACTGACCGTCGTCGGCGCGGGTGCCGTCGGATCCAGCGTCGCCTACGCGTCCCTGATCCGTGGGTCGGCCCGTCACGTGGCCCTGTACGACATCGCCACCGAGAAGGCTGAAGCCGAGGTGCTCGACCTCGCGCACGGCGCGCAGTTCACCGGCTCGAGCGACATCATCGGCGGCTCCGACATCTCCGTGGCCGCGGGGTCGCACGTCGTCGTGATCACGGCGGGCGCGAAGCAGAAGCCGGGTCAGACCCGCACCGAGCTCGCCGGCGTGAACGCGAACATCATCGCCTCGATGATGCCGCAGCTGCTCGAGGTCGCCCCCGACGCCACGTACGTCATCGTCACGAACCCCTGCGACGTCCTCACGGTCCTCGCGCAGGAGGCGACCGGCCTGCCCGCCGAGCGCATCTTCGCGTCGGGCACGGTGCTCGACACGTCGCGCCTGCGCTGGAAGATCGCCCGCCGCGCAGGCGTCTCGATCTCGAGCGTGCACGCCTACATCGTGGGCGAGCACGGCGACACCGAGTTCCCGCTGTGGTCGCACGCGACGATCGGCACGGTCCCGATCCTCGACTGGGTGCCCCTCGACGGCCAGCCCAAGTTCACCGCCGACGAGCTCGACCAGATCGCCGTCGACGTCCGTGACGCCGCGTACAAGGTCATCCAGGGCAAGGGTGCGACCAACTACGCGATCGGCCTGTCGAGCGCGCGCATCGTCGAGGCGATCCTCCGCGACGAGGATGCCGTGCTCCCCGTCTCCACGGTGCTGCACGACTTCCACGGCGTGGACGGCATGGCCCTGTCGGTCCCGTCGGTGGTCAACCGCCGCGGCGCGTTCCCGGTGCGCGAAGTCGAGTTCTCCGAGCGCGAGCTCGAGTTGTTCCAGCACTCCGCGAGCGCGTTGAGCGAGGTCGCGGCATCCCTGCGCCCCTGATCGACCGCGGCGCTGCCACGTCCTGACACACGTCGGCTGTATCCGGTCCGTCGAGGTGTGCAGCCGCGCGTGCCGGCGCGGCGAGGGATGTCGGTGGTCCGACCTAACCTGGACGCATGGCTTCCCGTCGCCCCTCCCCCACTACGGCCTTCCGCTGCACGGAGTGCGGCTGGACGACCGCCAAGTGGGTCGGCCGGTGCGGTGAGTGCCAGCAGTGGGGCACGGTCGTCGAGGCCGCGACGCAGACCGGCATCACGACGAGCGTCACGGCGGTCAGCCCCGGTGCCGCACGGGCGGCGCGCCCCATCACCGAGATCGACACGAGCGAGGCGCCGCGCCGGTCGAGCGGCGTCGGCGAGTTCGACCGCGTGCTCGGTGGGGGCGTCGTGCCTGGCGCGGCGATCCTGCTGTCGGGAGAGCCCGGCGTCGGCAAGTCCACCCTGCTGCTCGAGGTCGCGGCCCAGTCGGCCCGATCGGGACGCCGCGTCCTGTACGTCAGCGCCGAGGAGTCGCTGGGGCAGGTGCGCCTGCGCGCCGAGCGCACCGGTGCCCTGCATGACGCGCTGTACCTCGCGAGCGAGACCGACCTCGCGACGGTCCTCGGCCACATCGACGACGTGCAGCCCGAGTTGCTGATCGTCGACTCCGTGCAGACCGTGTCGTCCTCGCTGTCGGACGGCGTCGCCGGACAACCGAGCCAAGTGCGCGAGGTCGCGTCGACGCTCATCCGCGTCGCGAAAGAGCGGAACCTCCCCGTGCTGATCGTCGGGCATGTCACGAAGGACGGCTCGATCGCCGGTCCGCGCGTGCTCGAGCATCTGGTCGACGTCGTGTGCCAGTTCGAGGGCGATCGCCAGACGTCCCTGCGCTTCGTCCGAGCACTGAAGAACCGCTTCGGGCCCACCGACGAGGTCGGATGCTTCGACATGACCGGCGACGGCATCGCCGAGGTCCCCGACCCGAGCGCCCTCTTCCTCGGTCACGGCGACCCGGTGCCCGGCACGTGCGTGACGATCGCGCTCGAGGGGCGCCGCGCCCTGCCGGTCGAGGTGCAGGCTCTGACGCTGAAGACCGGCGCGCCCAATCCCCGGCGGGTCGTCAGCGGCGTCGACAGCGCCCGCGTCGCGATGATCCTCGCGGTGCTCGAGAAGCGCGGCGTCGCGGTCACGAGCGATCAGGACGTCTACGTCTCGACGGTGGGCGGCGTGCGGCTGGTCGAACCGGCCGCCGACCTCGCCATCGCGATCGCGATCGCCGGCGCCGTCGGTGACCGCGCGGTCTCTCGGCAGGTCGCCGCGTTCGGCGAACTCAGCCTCGCCGGCGAGATCCGACCCGTGACCCAGTCGGCGCAGCGCCAGTCCGAGGCGAAGCGCATGGGGTACCGCGCGGTCGTCGACGCGTCGTCGCGAACCATCGGCGGGGCCATGCGCGATCTGCAGGTGCGCCAGCCCCCGGCATCCCGCGAAGACGCCCCCGACTTCTGACCCCGAGGTCGGAGCGGCGACGCCGCCTCACCCCGCGAGGCCGCACCCCGCCGCGCTGCGCCGCGGGGGTCAGGCGTCGAGCGCGGCGATCAGGTCGGCGGGTGCGGCCTGCATCGGGTGCGGGCCGGCGATGTCGAAGAACACCGTCGTGATGGCGGCCTCGTGGGCGCCGAGGAAGGCGCGCAGGCCGGCGGGCGACTGCAGGGCGACGTGCGCGGGCAGCGCCTCGGGCTTGTGCGCGGCGTCGCTGAACAGCAGCAGCGCGAGGTCACCGGTGTTGGGGTCGCGGTAGGTCCAGATCTCGCCGACGTCGCGCGGGTCGTCGCGGTTCCCGGGGCGCATGAGCGGCACCACGGTCGGCCCGTGGCGCAGCGCGAAGGCGAGGGCGGCCATGTCCTGCGTCTGCAGCGCGTCGGCCAGTTGCGGGTTGCGGAACTCGGGCAGGGGGTTCTTCGCTCCGCGCTTCTTTCCGGCCATCACCTCAGCCTAGAAGACGGCGAGCGCCCGGGGAACGAGAAGGGGCCCTCTCGGATTCTCCATTGGGGACTGAAGAAATCGAGAGGGCCCATCGCTCACCAGAGGTGGGGATCCGTGGTCGTTGCACTGGGGGGTTTCACGACACCCGCTGTGGGGGACAGCGGTGGGCCTCCGGGAGCTGACTCCAGCGTACGGGCGGCAGGGAGGCCTGTCGCCCTCGGCCCGGTGAGAAAAGTCTCACGCGAGCCGGCGACCCGCGACGCGCCGCACCGACGCGCTCAGCGCAGGACGAACTGACGGTCCTGCTGAGCGGCGAGGCCACCGATCTCGACGGCGAGGTTGAAGTATCCGGCGGGGGCAGCGGGGCGGTCGCTTCCGCAGCTGTCGACGGAGGACCGGGTGCGATCCCACGTGATCGGCGTCACGCTCGACACCGTCTGGCCGGGATCGATCTGCACGACCTGGTCGCTCGACTCGCTCTGACAATCGGTCGAGCGCCACCACACGTCGGGGCCGCTCGAGACCGTCAGCTTCTGCGTCGCGGTGCCGACGTTGAGCAGGCACGGCGCGTCGCCCGCGTTCGTCAGCGAGATCGACAGCTGCGGCAGCTCGCCCGCACCATAGGCATCCTTGTCGGTCACGGCCGACACCTGCACCGACTGGGCCGAGCACGGCTCGACCTCCGCGTCCTCCTCGGCGGGCGGACTGTCGGATGCCGCGGGCTCGGCCGCCTCGGCGGACGGCGTTGCCGACGGCGATGCGGGCGCCGACGCGGCATCCGTCGTCTCCGTTAGGGCCGGGGTCGGTCCGCCCTGCGCGGCGGCGCCCTCCCAAGGTCGCCACAGGGCGAGGACGATCGCAGCGACGATCAGCAGCACGACGAGCAGCACCGCCAGGCGTCGCCGACGGTAGACCGCGGGCGAGAGGCGGCGTCGGGGCGGCGTGTCGGTCATGACTAAAGGGTAGGCGGATGCCTCGGCACGGCCGGGTCGGCACGCCTACAGGTGCTTGAGCATGCGGGTGTTGCCCAGGGTGTTGGGCTTGACGTGGGCGAGGTCGAGGAATTCCGCGATGCCCTCGTCGGGGCTGCGCAGCAGCTGCGAGTACACGTCGGCGTCGACGACCTGCTCGCCGATGACCTCGAACCCGCGCCGAGCGAAGAAGTCCACCTCGAAGGTGAGGCAGAACAGCCGCGACAGGCCGAGCGCCCGGGCGCCCTCTTCGAGCCGGTCGACGATCGCGCCGCCCACGCCGCGGTGCAGCCACGCGTCGGTGACGATGAGGGTGCGCACCTCGCCCAGGTCCTCCCACATGACGTGGAGGGCGCCGCAGCCGACGAGCTGACCGTCGGCCTCGGCGACGACGAACTCCTGCACCGACTCGAACAGCACGACGAGATCTTTGCCGAGCAGGATCCGACGCTGCACCCACGGCTCGAGCATCTCGCGGATGCCGCGCACGTCATCGGCCCGGGCGGGACGGACGATGAACTCGGCAGCGGGGGAACTCACGGCTCCACGATAGTCCGCGCCGGTAGGGTTGCTTCAGCCCGAGATCCCACCCGCACGGGGAGTGCCGACGTGAGCGTGCTCCGCGATTACGCAGCCGCAGTGTCCCAGCCGACACTTCCCTTGGCGTCGCTTCCGGCCGGTCTGGACGAGCCCGAGCGCTACGACGAGGTGGTCGATGCCGAGGGCGGGCTGCGCCCGGCGTGGCAGTCGCTGGCCGGTCTCGCGCTCGCCCTGACCCCCGCTGAGCTCGCCCGGGTCGAGGGCGAGATCACGCGCTTCCTCGCCGACGACGGCGTGACGTACATGCATCCCGACGCCGGCGCCGCGCCGTGGCAGCTCGATCCGGTCCCCCTCGTCGTCGACGCCGCCGCGTGGGCTCGACTCGAGGGCGGGCTCGCGCAGCGCGCGGAGCTGCTCAACGCGGTGCTCGCCGACCTCTACGGACCGCAGACGCTGCTCTCATCGGGCATCGTCCCCGCGGCGGCGGTGCTCGGCCACGCGGGTTTCCTGCGCCCCGTCGCGCGGGATGCCGGCGCCGAGCGGCATCCGTTGCTGCTCTCGGGCACCGACCTCGGCCGCGACGCCGACGGCGAGTGGCGCGTGCTGGCCGACCGCGTGCAGGCCCCCTCGGGCCTGGGATTCGCGATGGAGAACCGGCGGGTCATCTCGCAGGTGCTGCCCGATCTGTACCAGCAGAGCGATCCGCACCGGATGGAGCCGTACTTCTCCGCGCTGCACGCCACACTCGTCGGGTCGGCGCCCGACGGTGTGGACGAGCCACGGGTGATCGTGCTGACGCCGGGCCCGCACTCCGAGACGGCCTTCGACCAGGCTTTCCTCACCCGCGGCCTGGGGCTGCCGCTCGTGCAGGGCAGCGACCTCGTGGTGCGGGGCGGCCGCGTCTGGATGAAGCCGACCGGATGGCCGCACCGCGAACCGACGGAGCAGGTCGACGTCATCCTGCGCCGCGTCGACGCCGAATGGTGCGATCCGCTCGAGCTGCGCTCGGACTCGCGTCTGGGCGTCGCCGGACTCACCGAGGCGGTGCGGCGCGGCACCGTGCGCATCGTCAACGGCCTCGGCGCCGGCGTGCTCGAGAACCCCGCGCTGCTGCCCTTCCTGCCGGCCGCATGCGAGGCCCTGCTCGGCGAGCAGCTGCGCCTGCCCGGCGTCCCGACGTGGTGGTGCGGCGACCCGCACGCGCGTGACACCGTCCTGGCGCGACTGCGCGCCGGCGACCCCGGCTTCATCGTGCGCACGATCGACGGCTCGCGGCGCGACCTGACCGGGATGGATGCCGCGGCGGTCGCCGACCGCATCGCCGCCGCCCCGCACCGCTATGTCGGCCAGGAGCTGCTGCCCCTGTCGCAGGCTCCGGTGTGGACGGGCGACACCGCGCACGCCCGGCCGCTCGTGCTCCGCACGTTCACGCTGCGGCACGGCTCGGCGTACCGGCCCCTGCTCGGCGGGCTCGCCACGGTGCGTGAGAACCCGGATGCCGCCCCCACCACCAAGGACGTCTGGATCCTCAAGGCCGCCGAGGGCGAGGCCGATCAGGGCTTCGGCGACATCGCCCCGCTGCCGGGCGGGCGCAGCGCGCCGAGCGTCGCCCCGCGCGCGCTCGACGACATGTTCTGGTCGGGGCGGTACGCCGAACGGGCGGAGGACTCGCTGCGTCTCGTGCTCACCGCGCAGCAGCAGCTCGACCTGGCCGGCACCGGCCGCGCGACGCCGACGAGCGCCCGCGTGCTGCGCGATGCGATCCACCGCCTCGCCGGGGCGGGCACGGCCCGGGCCGACGACGCCGACGCCGACTTCCGTTCGCTGCTGCTCGACGCCGGTCGCACGGGATCGACCGCCCACGCGCTCGCGCGCCTGCGCGACGCCCTGGAGGGTGTGCGCGACCAGCTCTCGGGCGACACCTGGCGCGTCTTCGCGGGCATCGAGCGCGCCTCGCGGGCACTGCGCGCCTCGCCGCATCCGCACCGCACGGCCGAGTCGGCGGGGCGCATGCTCACCGTCGTCCTGTCGCTGCAGGGCGTCACGGCGAACATGATGCGCGACGCCGGCTGGCACCTGCTCGAGACGGGTCGGTTCCTCGAACGCGCGCTGCAGGTGTGCCACCTGCTGCAGGTGACCGTCGAGCGCCGCGAGGTGCGCACCGACCGCGCCGTGCTCGAAGCCGTGCTCGCGGCATCCGAGAGCATCGTGACCCATCGGCGTCGCCACCGGGGCGCCGTCCGCCTGCCCGATGTGCTCGACCTGCTGCTGCGCGACCCCGACAATCCCCGCTCCCTCGCCTTCGCGCTCGCGTCCCTCCGCACGCACCTCGCGGCCGCCCCCGCCTCGACCGGGTCGACGCGACCGGAGCGCCTGGTCGAGGATCTCGAGGCCTTCACGACGGCGATCGACACCGACGCGCTGACCGTCGCGGACGACGGCATCCGTTCGGTGCTCGCCGACGTGCTCCGCGAGCTGACGGCTCAGCTCGAGCAGCTCGGCGACGCGATCGACGAGCTGCATTTCGAGAGCGGCCCGCCGCCCGTGCCGTTGTCGTCGCTCGCACTCATCGAAGAGCTCATGGAGGCCCGCGCATGAAGCGGTACCGGGTCTGGCACCGCACCGCCTACAGCTACAGCGCGCCCGTCGAAGACAGCGTCGGGCAGTTCCACCTGACGCCCCGCGCGCTGCCCTGGCAGCAGGTGCAGGATGCCGCTGTCGTCGTGGCGCCCGACCCGGGCGACATCCGTCGCGAGTTCGACTACTTCGGCAACTGGTCGACGTACTTCCACGTGACCGAGCCGCACGAGGCACTGTCGATCGAGTCGTCGAGCCACGTCACCGTCACGACCCCGGTGTACGACGACGACGCGCTCGCGCAGCCGTGGGAGCTCGCCCGCCCGCTGCAGCATCCCGAGCAGGAGGGTGCCTGGCGCGCCGCCGAGTTCGCGATGCCGTCGCCGCGCGTGGCGCAGTCCGAGGCGACCGCCGCGTACGGAGCGGTGTCGCTGACCCCGGGGCGCCCGATCGGCGACGCCGCGACCGACCTGATGCGCCGCATCCACGCCGACTTCGACTACGACAGCACCGCCACGACGGTCACGAGCACGGTCGGCGACGCGCTCGAGAAGCGCGCGGGCGTGTGCCAGGACTTCGCGCACGTGGCCCTCGCGTGCCTGCGATCGCACGGCGTCGCGGCCCGCTACGTCTCGGGATACCTCGCGACGCAGCCGCCGCCCGGCAAGGAGCGCGTGTTCGGCGCCGACGCCTCGCACGCGTGGCTCGCCGTGTGGCTGCCGGGCACCGACCAGTGGCTCGCGATCGACCCGACCAACGACCACTGGGCCGACGACCGCTACGTCACCGTCGCGTGGGGTCGCGACTACGGCGACGTCTCACCCGTGAAGGGCATCATCTTCACCGAGGCGAAGACCTCGACCCTGCGCGTCTCGGTCGACGTCGCCCCGCTCGGGGTCTGACCCACGAACGACGAAGGGGCGGATGCCGCAGCATCCGCCCCTTCGGGATCGATCGGTGTCAGCTTCCGCTGGCGGCGATGTCTGGGGTCGCGGCGATCTCGCCCGCGGCTCCGACGCCGATCGCGACCTTGTCCTCGCGCGGCGCGGTCTCGAAGACGAACCGGCCGCCCTCGACGTCGACCTTCACGTGGTCGCCGCTGTTGAGCTCGCCGTGCAGGATCCGCTCGCTGAGCTGGTCCTCGACCTCGCGCTGCATGGCGCGGCGCAGCGGACGGGCACCGAGGGTCGGGTCGAAACCGATCTCGATGAGGCGGTCCTTGGCGGCGTCCGACAGCTCCACCGTCATGTCGCGGTCGAGCAGACGGTCGCTCAGGCGCTTCGTGAACAGGCCCACGATCTGGCGCAGCTCGTCCTTGTTCAGCTGCGGGAAGACGATGACGTCGTCCACACGGTTGAGGAACTCGGGCTTGAAGTGGCGCTTGAGCTCCTCGTCGACCTTGCCCTTCATCCGCTCGTAGCTGGTCTGCGAGTTGCCCTCGACCTGGAAGCCGACCGGACCACCGGCGATCGCCGACGAACCGAGGTTGGTCGTCATGATGATCACGGTGTTCTTGAAGTCGACCACGCGGCCCTGACCATCGGTCAGACGACCCTCTTCGAGGATCTGCAGCAGCGAGTTGAAGATGTCGGGGTGCGCCTTCTCGATCTCGTCGAAGAGCACGACCGAGAACGGCTTGCGACGCACCTTCTCGGTGAGCTGGCCGCCCTCTTCGAATCCGACGAACCCGGGAGGGGCACCGAACAGACGCGAGACGGTGTGCTTCTCACCGAACTCCGACAT
Source organism: Microbacterium thalli (assembly GCF_028737325.1). Classification (GTDB taxonomy): domain Bacteria; phylum Actinomycetota; class Actinomycetes; order Actinomycetales; family Microbacteriaceae; genus Microbacterium; species Microbacterium thalli. The sequence continues at coordinate 222,419 of NZ_JAQZCH010000001.1, forward strand.
GTCGAGGGAGATCAGTGCGCCCTCGTCGTCGAACAGGAACTCGGCGAGCGCCTTGGCCAGCTCGGTCTTACCGACACCGGTGGGGCCGGCGAAGATGAACGAGCCCGAGGGGCGCTTGGGGTCCTTGAGGCCCGCACGCTGGCGACGGATCGTGCGCGAGAGCGCCGCGATCGCCTCTTCCTGACCGATGACCCGCTGGTGCAGCGCCTTCTCCATGAAGACGAGACGGCTGGTCTCCTCTTCGGTGAGCTTGAACACCGGGATGCCGGTGGCCTGCGCGAGCACTTCGGCGATCAGGCCCTCGTCGACGACGGCGTGGCTGGCCACGTCGCCCGAGCGCCACTGCTTCTCGAGGCGCAGACGCTCGGCGAGCAGCGACTTCTCCTCGTCGCGCAGGGCGGCGGCCTTCTCGAAGTCCTGCTCCTCGCTCGCGCGCTCCTTGTCCTCGCGGACCTTGGCGATCTTCTCGTCGAACTCGCGCAGCTCGGGCGGCGACGACAGGATCGACAGACGCAGGCGGGCGCCGGCCTCGTCGATCAGGTCGATGGCCTTGTCGGGCAGGAAGCGGTCGCTGATGTAGCGGTCGGCCAGGTTGGTCGCCGCGACGATCGCCCCGTCGGTGATCTGCACCTTGTGGTGCGCCTCGTACCGGTCGCGCAGGCCCTTGAGGATGTTGATCGAGTGGGGGATGCTCGGCTCGCCGACCTGGATCGGCTGGAACCGGCGCTCGAGCGCGGCGTCCTTCTCGAAGTGCTTGCGGTACTCGTCGAGGGTCGTGGCACCGATCGTCTGGAGCTCACCGCGAGCGAGCAGGGGCTTGAGGATCGATGCGGCGTCGATCGCGCCCTCGGCCGCACCGGCGCCCACGAGCGAGTGGATCTCGTCGATGAAGACGATGATGTCGCCGCGGGTGCGGATCTCCTTCGTGACCTTCTTCAGGCGCTCCTCGAAGTCACCGCGGTAGCGGGAACCGGCGATGAGCGAGCCGAGGTCGAGCGAGTAGACCTGCTTGTCCTTGAGCGTCTCGGGCACCTCGCCCTTGACGATCGCCTGCGCGAGTCCTTCGACGACGGCGGTCTTGCCGACGCCGGGCTCGCCGATCAGCACGGGGTTGTTCTTCGAGCGGCGCGAGAGGATCTGCATGACCCGCTCGATCTCCTTCTCGCGACCGATCACGGGGTCGAGCTTGTTGTCGCGCGCCGCCTGCGTGAGGTTGCGGCCGAACTGGTCGAGCACCGCCGAACCGCCCTGGGGCGCCTGGGTCTGCTCACCCGCACCGACGGTCGCGCCGGCGGGCTCTTTGCCCTGGTAGCCGCTGAGCAGCTGGATGACCTGCTGGCGCACCTTGTTCAGGTCGGCGCCGAGCTTGACGAGCACCTGAGCGGCGACACCCTCGCCCTCGCGGATGAGGCCGAGGAGGATGTGCTCGGTGCCGATGTAGTTGTGGCCGAGCTGCAGTGCTTCGCGCAGCGACAGCTCGAGCACCTTCTTCGCGCGCGGCGTGAAGGGGATGTGACCGGTCGGCTGCTGCTGCCCCTGACCGATGATGTCCTGCACCTGCTCGCGCACGGCGTCGAGCGAGATGCCCAGGCTCTCGAGGGCCTTGGCCGCGACGCCTTCACCCTCGTGGATCAGACCCAGGAGGATGTGCTCGGTCCCGATGTAGTTGTGGTTGAGCATCTTCGCCTCTTCTTGGGCGAGCACGACCACGCGACGGGCACGATCCGTGAATCTCTCGAACATCGTCAGCCTCCTTTGAGCGCCGGGACTCCGGGCGCTTACGAAAGAGATTAACCAGGCACGGATACGGGTATGCCCGTGTTCGCCGTCGGCATAGCGCATGCGGGGCTTGCGCCGACGACATCCGCGCCATATCGTTTCTCGATAACAACGAAAATCGATATGAGGAGAATGCAGATGTCGAACACGCGGGCGATCGGGCGGGCGACCCAGGTTCTCGCTGTCGTGCTCGGTGCGCTCGTCATCGCCGGCGGCATCCTCTTCACGACACTGCGGGCGACCGAGTCCCTCATGTTCACCGTGAACATCGCGCCGCCGCGGGATCGCGTTCCCCGCATCGGCGGAGACGCCGATCTCGAGGCCTTCTACCGCACGGTCACCATCATCGACGAGGACGCATCGGGGTGGGTGCGCCTGCTCGCCTGGATCCCGAACGCCGCGATGGGGTTGCTCATCCTCGCGGGGTGCGTGTTCGTCTTCGTCCAGACTCGACGGATGCTGCACGGCACGATGTTCGGCCGCTTCACCACCGTCGGACTCGCGGTCCTGGGGGTCCTGGCCGTCGCCGTCGCGGTGCTCGCGCCCATCGTCGATGCGCAGGCCACCGTCGTCGCCCTCGCCGACCTCGGCGTCAACGTGCTCGATCCGCGGTCGGGGCTGTACGACTCCCCCGACCTCGCCGGCGCCGACTACGTCGTCCCCGCCCCCGTCGGGTCGCCGCGGCAGCTGCTGGCACAGACGAACTGGCTCCTGGCCGGCGTGGGCGGCATCCTGGTGCTGCTGGCCGTCGCGGCCGGTCGTGGCGAACGGATGCAGCGCGACAGCGAGGGGCTCGTATGACCCCGGCCGACGACGCCGGGCCCACCGGGGTCCATTGCCGCCTCGACGAGCTGCTCGCCGAGCGCGAGATGACGCTCACTCACCTGTCGGAGCTCGTCGGCGTGTCGGTGGTCAACCTGTCGATCCTCAAGAACGACCGCGCCCGCGCCATCCGCTATTCGACCCTCGCGGCCATCTGCCGAGCGCTCGACTGCGAGATCGGCGACCTGCTGGTACGCACCGATTGACCCGGAGGCATTCATGCTCGGACCTCTGCCCGCCGCGCCCGCGACACCGCCCGACATGCAGGACCGGTTCTCGAACGGCCCCGATCCCGACCTGTGGGTCGACGGCTACCTTCCGCAGTGGACGACCCCCGACCGCGCGCAGGCCCGCTACGGGCGGCACTCCGACGGCCTGCTTCTCCGCATCGACGAGGACCAGCCCGACTGGCGTCCGGCCGATGCCCCGTTGCGGGTCTCCAACCTGCAGACCGGGTCGTTCAGCGGTCCCCTCGGGTCGACGCGTGGGACGCACCGCCACCGGCCGGACGGGCTGCGTGTCGAGACCGAGGTGCCGCTGCGCCTGCTCTGGGCCCCGGCCGCCGGCCGCGTCGACATCGAGGTCAGCGCGAGCCGCGACCTCGACTGCATGCTCGCGGCATGGTTGGTGGGGACTGAGCACCGCAGCGCCCGCGACTGCGGCGAGGTCTGCATCTTCGAGATCGACGCACGCGCGGCCGGCGAGACCTGGACGGCTCGCACCGGTGTGAAGGCGCATCACGACGACAGGCTCGCGACGCAGATGATCGAGACCGCCCTGCCGTTCGACGCTGGCACACCGCACGTGTGGACCGCGATCTGGGGCGACGGCGAGACGATCATCGGATGCGACGGCGAGATCGTCCAGCGCCTTCCGCAAGCGCCCGACTATCCCCTGTTCCTGATGATCGACCTCTTCGAGATCGGGCCGCCGCGCGGCACGTACCCGAAGACCGCGATGGTTCACTCCGTGCGCGGCTGGGGCCGGTCGGCGCGGGTCAGCCGAGGCTGAAGCCGCCGTCGCTCGTCAGGACCTGCCCCACCATCCACGCGCCCGCCGGGCTGCAGAGCCAGGCGATGAGCTCGGCGGGGTCGTCCGGCCGCCCGACACGGCCGAACGGCGTGGTCGCGAGGTACCGGTCGAGGTCGTCGAGCGAGCGATCGGTGGTCTCGGGGTCGAGGTAGCCCGTGTTGACCGGGCCCGGGTTGACGGTGTTGAGGATGACCCCGAGCTCGAGCAGCTCAGCCGCGACGGTTGGTGTGATGCCGGCGAGCGCCGCCTTGCTCGTCGCGTAGGCGACCTCGCCGACCATCGGCCCGTGGATCTGGCCCGACGTCATCCAGACGACGTGGCCCCGGGGCCCGACGTACGGCTTGTCGCCGGCGATCCGGTCACCCGGGCGGCGGGGCGTCTCGGTGGCGGGCGCGAAGCGCCGCGCGAACTCCGCCGTCAGCAGCAGCGTCGAGCGGGCGTTGACGTCCCAGAACGCGTCGAGGCGCTCGGGCGTCATATCGAGGATGCTGCCGTCGTCGCCGCTCTTCGCGTGGTTGCAGATGAGGATGTCGAGGTCGCCGGTCAGCGCCGCCGCCCGCGCGACGAGGTCGGGGATGACCGACGCGTCCGCGAGGTCGGCGCCGATGTCGTCGAGTCGCGCCTCGTCCACGAGGCTCTCGCGAATGCTGCTGCGCACGGCGGCGAGGTCGTCGCCGCCCCACGGCAGGTCGAGGTCGTGCGGTCGGTGGTGATGGATGACGATGTTCGCGCCGAGGCCGGCGAGCCGGGTGGCGACGGCGAAGCCGATCCCCCGCCGGCGCGAGACACCGGTGACGAGGGCGGTCCGGCCGCGGAGAGGGAGGGAGGAGTGCATGCGTGAGCCTTTCGATGACGTCGACGTCGACGTCGACGTGCGGGAGGGGATCGAGAAGGAGCTCACCGGCATTGCATGACGCCATGCTATCGGCGCGGCCGGCGGCGCGTCAGGTCGCCCGCAGCAGCGGGACGCCCCGCTTCTCGAGCGCCGCAAGCCCCGCCGGCGTCGCATCGGGATCGACGACGACGCCCGTGACGTCCTCGAGCGGGAGCACGGCGAAGCGCGAGACCGCGCCGATCTTCTCCGCGCTGCCGAGGACGAACGTCTCGGCGGCCTGGGCCGCGAGCGCGCGCTTCATCGCCGCTTCGTCGGGGTCGCCCGTCGTCAGCCCCGCCTCGTCGTGGATGCCCGTCACCCCGAGCAGGAACCGGTCGGCCCTGAGGCCTCGCGCGGCCTCGACCGCCGCAGCTCCGCTCGCGACGGCGGAATGCTTGAACAGACGCCCGCCGATGATGATGACATCGGCCGCGTGCTCCAGCAGCGCAGCGGCGACGGTCGGGCTGTGGGTGATGATCGTGCAGGCCAGCGCGCGATCGAGCGCCTGGACCGTGGCGAGCGCGGTCGTGCCGCCGTCGATGATGACGGTGCTGCCCGGTTCGATCAACGACGCGGCGAAGCGGGCGACGCGACGCTTGCTGTCGGTGGCGACCGACTGGCGCGCCCCGTAGTCGACGACAGCCGGCGAGGCCGGCACAGCCCCGCCGTAGACGCGCACGGCGAGGCCCGCGGCGTCCAGCTCGCGCAGGTCCCGACGGATGCTGTCTTCCGACACTCCGAGCTCGGCGGCGAGGTCTTTTGCGACGATGCGCCCATCGGCCCGAAGCCGGGTCAACAGCAGATCCTTGCGTGATGCAGCGAGCATTCCTGTTCCTTCACGATTATGCACGTTCATGCATACTATCGGAACCATGACCGAATCACTCATGATCCTCATCGCCGGCCCGTACGCATCCGGGACCAACGGCGACCCGGAGTTGATGCGCCGCAACCTCGACCGGCTCGAAGAAGCGGCGTGGCCGCTGTTCGCCGCCGGACACATCCCCATGATCGGCGAATGGGTCGCCCTGCCCGTCCTCAGCAGCGCCGGCGCTTCCGGGCCGACCGACCCGCTGGCGAAGGACGTCACGTACCCGGTCGCCCACCGACTGCTGCAACGGTGCGACGCGGTCCTGCGCCTGCCCGGCGAATCGCGCGGCGCCGACCAGGACGTCGCGATCGCTCGCGAGCGCGGCATCCCGGTGTACACCGCTCTCGACGAGGTGCCGGGCGTGGACACGGTGGGCCGGGTCGCGGCATCCAGCTGAGTCATAAATAGCTCTCAGGATTCTCGAGGAATCGATAGCATTTCGCCGTGATCACGATTCGTCGACTCTCCGTCCTGCCTCTCGCCGCCCTGACCGTCGTCCTCGTGGCGACCGGATGCTCCGGCTCGCCGTTCTCGACCGCACAGGCGCCGGTGCGCGACGAGTCGGGTTCCATCACCGAGACCAACGAGAGCACCGACGTGTTCGCGATCCGGGTCGGCGACTGCCTGCTCGACGCGGGCACGATGGAGACCGAGGTCACCGAGGCACCGACGGTTCCCTGCGGCGAGCCGCACGACTTCGAGGCGTACCACGCGCAGAACATCGAGGGCGACGAGTACCCGGGCTCGGAGGGCGTGCAGACGCAGGCCGAGCAGGTCTGCTACGACGCCTTCACCGCGTTCGTCGGGATGTCGTACGAGGAGTCGGTGCTCGACTTCAACTACTACGTCCCGACCACGGGCAGCTGGGATGCCGGCGACCGCGAGATCCTCTGCATGATCGGCGACCCGCAGGGTCAGGTCACGGGCAGCCTCGCCGGCGTCGCCCGCTGACCCATCCGCAACGTCTGGTCGACCCGGCGGCGTGATATCGCGTCGCCGGGTCAGCCCTGCGAGAAGCCGATCAGCCTTCCGAGAAGCCGACGAGCCAGGTGATGCCCCACGCGTCACGCACCTGACCGTCGTGGTCGCCCCACGCACGTCGCTGCAGCGTGTCGACGACGGTCCCCGACTCGGCGAGCGCATCGAACCATCGCCGCGAGGTATCGGCATCCGCGGCTCCCAGCAGCGCGAGCATCAGGCCGCTGACGGCGACGGGCTCGTCCGTCGCGGTCGCATCAGCACCGAAGACGTCGACGGGTCCGCGCAGCTCGCCGTGCGCGATCAGCGTCGGCGCGCCGTCTTCGCGACCGAAGTCGGCGAAGGTGTGCAGCTGCAGCTCACCCCCGAACACCGCCCGGTAGAACGTCAGCGCCTCGGCGGCGTGTCCGGCGAAATGGATGTACGGCACAGGAGCGGGCATGCCCGCACGCTACGCCGCCCCCGCGCTCGGCGCCACCGGTGCGACACGGCCCCACGGCCCCGACACGGCGGCATCCGTCAGGGCTGCGAGTCCTCGGCTTCGACAGCGGGCGTCCAGGCGTAGAACGTTCCGTCCTGTTGCGCGACAGCCCACGTGCCGCAGGCCAGCACGTCGGAGATCTTGTACACGTCAGGCGCGTCATCCACCTCCATCGTGGGAGCCGACAGGCGCGGAACCTCTTCGCAGCCGGCGAGTCCCTCGGCGCTGGTGAAGACGAGCGATTCCGAGGTCTCGTCGCGCGTGGACGAGACCCGCTGGATCGACCGAGCGTCGCTCGGCAGCCACTCCGGCACGTCGCCGCGTGCTTGAGCGAGGCTGCGGGCGTCGTCGTAGGTGGCCTCGGCGCGCCCATAGGCCAGGTTGTCCACGGCGGAGCATCCCGCCACCGTCGTCATCACGGCGATGAGGCCGAGCAGCGCCGCCCCCGGCGGGACCTCGCGAGGGAGGCGTCGTGTCTTCGTCATGTCTTCGACGCTACGGAGCGCCGCCCGCGCCGTCGTCGCCCGCTCGGATGACCGGCATCCCTCCCGAGAATGACCTGGCGCCGGTCTGCGCGTCGACTCACCTGTCAGCCCAGCTAACCCGCCGCTCCGCATCGCACGGCGCCCGACGCTGGCGGATCGCGAGAGGTTGCCACCCTCGAGCACGCCCGCGCCGAGAGCGCGCCTGAACCGCGAGCACGGCCTAGAGCGCGAGCACGCCGTCCACGCGGCGCGGGATGCCGAGCGGGTTCGCGTCGCGCAGGGCGTCGGGCAGCAGGGCGTCGGGCACGTTCTGGTAGGCGACGGGCCGCAGGAACCGCGTCATCGCCGCGGTTCCGACCGAGGTCGTGCCGACGGCGGTCGTCGCCGGGTACGGGCCACCGTGCTGCTGCGCCCACGTGACCGAGACGCCGGTCGGCCACTGGTTCCACAGCACGCGGCCGGCCTTCGTCGCCAGGACGGGCAGCAGGTCGCGCGCCACCTCGTCGCCGTCGTCGGCCACGAGGGTCGCGGTGAGCTGCCCCTCGAGCAGCTCGGCCGCGGTGACCAGCTGCGCCTCCTCGTCGTACTCGACGACGAGGGCCGCGGGGCCGAACATCTCGGACACGAGCGCCTCGGGGTCGGCGATGACCGCCGCCACATCGGCGCGCAGAAGCGCCGGCGCGGGAACCGGACCATCGGATGCCGGCGACGCGGTGAGCACGGCGACGCCGTCATGGCCCGCGGTGCGCTCGAACGCCCGACGGAACCCCGCGGCGATGCCCTCGTTCAGCAGCGGCGCGGGCTCGGGCAGCGCGGCTGCGGCGAGCGCGTCGACGACGGCCGATCCGCGCGGGACGAAGAGCACGCCGGGCTTCGTGCACAGCTGGCCGGCACTGCCGGTCACCGACGCGACGAACTGCTCCGCGATCTCGGCGCCCCGAGAGGCGGCGGCGCTGCGGGTGACGAACGCGGGATTGACGCTGCCGAGCTCGCCGTAGAACGGGATCGGCTCGGGGCGCGACATCGCGATGTCGAACAGGGCGCGTCCGCCGGCGATCGAGCCGGTGAAGGCGGCCGCCCGGATCTGCGGTGCGCGGAGCGCGTGCACACCGGCATCCGTTCCGTGGATGACCGCGAACAGTCCCGCGGGCGCGCCGGCCGCCGAGAGCGCCGCGACGACGATCTGGCCGGTCAGCGCCGAGAGCTGCGGGTGCCCGGGGTGCGCCTTCAGCACGACGGCGTTGCCGGCGGCGAGGGCGCTCGCGGTGTCGCCGCCGGCGACCGAGAACGCGAACGGGAAGTTGCTCGCCGCGAGGACGAGGACCGGCCCGATGCCCTCGAGCTGACGACGGATGTCGGGGCGGGGCGCCCCCATCGGGTAGTCCGGCTCGGCGTGGTCGATGCGCGCGTCGAGCCACGACCCCTCGGCGAGGACCTCGGTGAACAGGCGCAGCTGGAACGTCGTTCGCCGCAGCTCGCCGCGCAGCCGGGCCTCGGCGAGGTGGGTCTCGCGCTGCGCGAGCTCGACGAGGTCGTCCGCTCGGGCGTCGAGCCCGTCGGCCACGGCGCGCAGCGCTTCACTGCGCTCGGTGATGCTCGATGCCCGCCAGACGACGGATGCCGCCGCGGCGCGCTCGACGAACGCGTCCACCTCGGCGATGGGGGTGTCGGCGATGGGGGTGGGAGCGTTCATGAGCTTTCCTTTCCGGAGGCTGCGAGGTCGGCGGGGGCGACACCGGCGGGGGCGATCGCGTCGTCGGGGGCGGCCGGCGCCACGGGGGCGGCGACGGGCGCGAGGGCGGCGAGGTCGGCGACGCGGATCGGGGTGCCGACCGGACGGCGCACGAGCGGTTCGAGGTCGGCGGCGGCGGTGAACCGGCCGGTCTGCTCCGACACGAGGCACGACAGCGCGAAGCCGCACACCCGGCCCTGACACATGCCCATGCCGGGGCGCGCGGTCACGCGCACGTCGCGCGCATCGTCGGCCGCGAGGTCGCCGATGGTGCGGCGCACGGCCGAGACCGGCACCTCTTCGCAGCGGCAGACGAGCGTGTCGTCCTCGAGCCACGTCGACCACGCCGCCGGCACGGGGCTCGCCCGATGCATGCCCACGGCGAAGCGGCGGCCGCGCGCGATGCGGCGACGCAGGGCCCGGGCCCGCGCCGACGGCACCCCGAACCCGGCGTCGACGGCGGCGGCGAGCGCGGCGAGCTCGCCTTCGGCGCACGATTGCACCGCTCCCCCGATCCCGGTCGCCTCGCCGGCGGCGTAGATTCCCGGCACGCTGGTGCGCTGGTCGGCGTCGACGACGGCCACGAGCGACCCGTCGACGTCCACCCGCGTGCGCGCCCCGGCGCCGACGACGAGCTCGAGCTGAGGTGTGAAGCCCCACCCCAGCGCGACCAGGTCGGCCTCGATCGTGCGCTCGCTGCCGGGGCGCACGCGCCCCGCGGCATCCACGCGTCCGATCGTGACGTGCGAGACCCGCCCCTCGCCCGCGATGCGGGTGACGACGGTGCGGGTGCGCAGCGGGATGCGGCCGCGCACGAACGTCGCAGCGTAGCCCACGCCCTCGAGCAGCTTTCCCGGCTCCTGCAGGGCGCGCACGGGCGTCGCCGCCCAGCGCGACAGGGCGTTCGCCTCGCATACGGCGACGACCTCGACGCCCGCTCGGGCCAGGCCCGCGGCGACCGAGAGCAGGAACGGACCCGTGCCGGCCACGACCGCCCGGCGTCCGGCGCGCACCTGGTTCGCCTTCAGCATGGCCTGCACCCCGCCCGCCGCCATGACGCCGGGCAGCGTCCATCCGGGCACCGGCAACTGGCGGTCGTATGCGCCGGGGGCGAGCACGACGCGACGTGCGCGCACCGCGCGATCGTCCGGGCTCGCGCCATCGCGTCCCGCGACCGCGGTGGTGCGCAGCACGAAGTCTGCCGCATCGCCCGGCCGGTCGGTGCGCCACACCTGGCGCCCGCCGCGGTGGTCCACGCGTCCCGTGGCGATCTGTCGGCGCAGCCGGTCGCGCAGGTCGCGGTAGTGGCCCCAGTGGTGGTGGCCCGTGTCCTCGGGCTGCGGGAAGGTATCGAGGTGGTCCTCGTCCGGGTGGCGCCAGTACTGTCCGCCGGTCTGGGATCCCGCGTCGATCAGCGCGACGCGCAGGCCCGTCTCGGCGGCGACGACCGCGGCCGACAGCCCGGCCGGCCCCGCGCCGACGACGGCCAGGTCGAACACGGTCCCGGTCATCGTCCCTCGTCTCCGTCGGTGGCCGTCGGAGCCGCCAGCGGCGCCCCGGGGTCGTCGCTGCGGACGTCCTGCCCCGCGCCGGCCGGCGTCACGCAGGCGCGCTGCGACCGCAGCCCGTCGACCGTCAGCAGGCAGTCGTAGCAGACGCCGATGCCGCAGAACAGGCCGCGCGGCTCGGCGGCACCCCGCGTCGTGCGCCAGGCGGTGATACCGGATGCCGCGAGCGCGGCGCCCACGCTCTGCCCGGGGCGGAATGGCACCGGCGCGCCGTCGAACGTGAACGCCTCGCCGGCGGCATCCCCGCTCATGCGGCCACCGCGTCGGCGAAGCGCTCGGGCCGGAAGGCATCGAGCGGTAGATCGGTCGGCTCGCCGCGGAGGGCCTGCACGATCAGCTGCGCCGTGCCGACCGACAGCCCGATTCCGGCGCCTTCGTGCCCGGCGGCGTGCCACATGCCGGGCAGGCGCGCGTCGGGACCGATGACGGGGAGGTGGTCGGGGCAATAGGGGCGGAAGCCCGAGTAGGTCCGCAGGATCTGCACGTCGGCGAGCACGGGGAACAGCTCGGCGCCGCCGCGGGCCACCCGGCCCACCGCCTCGGCCGAGAAGGTCGCGTCGAAGCCGACGCGCTCGCGGCTCGCGCCCATGAGGATCGTGCCGCTCGGGGTGCCTTCGACGACCGACGACACCTGCAGGCCGGCATCCGACGACGCGACGTTCTGGACGTACTCGGCCGCGTAGACCTTGTGGTGCACGGTGATCGGCACCGGCTCGGTGACGAGGACGAAGCCGCGTCGGGGAAGCACCGGCAGGTCGAGTCCGGCGAGGGCGGCGATCTCGCCCGCCCAGGGCCCGGCGCAGTTGATGACGGCGCCCGCGTCCAGCGCTCCTGCGCTCGAGTCGACGCCGACCACGCGTCCGGCCCGGGTGCGGATGCCGGTCACGGTGACGCCCGTGAGCAGGCGCGCCCCGCGGTCGCGCGCGAGCCGCAGCAGGTGGTGGGCAGCGAGCACGGGCTGCACCTGCGCATCGTCGGGGTAGAAGACGCCGCCGACCATCGCGGGGTTCAGGTGCGGCTCGATCTCGTGCAGCGCGGCGACATCGGGCACGTCCTCGGCCCGGATCCCGAGCCCGCGCTGGTGCTCGGCCAGCACGTCGAGCGCGCTCTTGCCCGCGGTGCTCGCCGCCACGACGAGCCCGCCCTTGGACTCGAACTCCCAGCGGGCGGCGTGCTCGGCCAGCTCGCCACGCCAGATGCGCTGCGAATGCAGTGCGAGCTCGAGCTCGGGCCCCACCTCTTTGTCGCTGACGAGCAGGTTCCCCTCGCAGCGGCTCGTCGTGCCCGCGGCGATCGATCCGCGTTCGACGACCGTGACCGAGAACCCGGCGGCCGCGGCGAAGTGCGCGACGGCGGCGCCGACGATGCCCGCGCCGATCACGAGGATGTCGGGGCGGGCGGTGCTCCGCGTCATGTGCCGACGCTCTCGTCGGCGGCATCCGGCGCGGGCGCCTCGCCCGACCAGTCGGTGAGTACGTGCTCGATGTGACGGTGGACGAGGTCGCGGGCGCCGGCGGCGTCGGCGGCCTCGATCGCATCGAGCATCAGATCGTGCTCGTGGGCCGAGGCGACCAGGCGCCCCTGCTCGTGCAGGCCCGCGAGGCCGAACAGCCGCGTCTGCGAGCGCAGCCCGGCGACGAGCTCGACGAGGCGGGCGTTGCCGGCGTAGTGCAGCAGCGCGAGGTGGAAGTCGCTGTCGGCGGCGAGGTATTCGACGAGGTCGCCCGACTGCGCCCCGGCGACGATGTCGGCTGCCTTGCGTCGCAGCTCGGGCAGCGCCGACGGCGGGATGAGGGGCGTCGCCCGCTCGACGGCGGGCGGCTCGAGCATCAGTCGCAGCTCGGTGACCTCGCGCAGGTCGCGCTCGGACACCTCGGTGATCTGGAAGCCGCGGTTGGGGATCGTGACGACCAGCCCTTCGCGCGCGAGGTCGAGCATCGCCTCGCGGATGGGCGTGGCCGAGACCCCGAACTGCTCGCCGAGGCTCGGCGCCGAGTACACCCGGCCCGGCTGCAGCTCGCCGCTGATGACCGCGGCGCGCAGCGCCCGGGTGACGGTCGATCGGATGCTGGGCTGCTTGTTCAGTCGCACCACATTGCGGAACTCGGGCGTGCTCATGTCGTCTCCTCCGGCGCGGCCCCCCGCCGCATGACTCCCATGATCCCCTGCACGACCGCGAGGTCCTCCCAGGCCATGCCGACGCCGCTGTACACGGCGGGCGCGCCGGGGCGGCGCACGACCGCGCCCCGCACGAGCTCGGCGAGGTTTGCGGGGGCGGCGAGCTTCGTACCGTCGGATGCCGCGCCGGCGAGGTTGCCGCTCTCGCGCGCGGCCGACGCGCGCGCCTCGACGACGACATCCCCGGCGCGGACCAGGTCGGCCGCCAGCTCGCGGTGGGCGACGCCGTGGGCTCCGATCGCCGCGACGACCGCATCGGGGCGGACGTCGCCGAGCCCGAGCACGGGAGTGCTCGACGACGTCGCCGTCACGACGACGTCGGCACGGCGGAGGTCGTCGTGCGTGCCGGTGCGCGCATCCAGGCCGCGCTCGCGCAGCGACGCGACGGCCGCCGCGACCCGGTCGGGCGTGCGGCCGATCAGCGCGACGCGATCGACGGGCAGGACGGCGGCGAGCGTCGTCGCGTGCTCGATCGCCTGCGGTCCCGAGCCGAGCACGACGAGCTCCGCGATCTCGGCGCGCGCGCCGCGGGGGTCGGCCGACAGCAGGCCGCGGACGGCGACGGCGGTCACGGCGGGTGTGCGCAGCGTCGTCAGCCGGGTCCCGTCGACGATCGCCGTCGGCTGCAGCGTGGCGGCATCGAAGACGAGGTACCAGGCGCTGATCTTCGGCAGTCCGACACGGGTGTTGCCGGGCGCGATGGTGGCGACCTTGATGCCCACGGCATCCGGCGTCTCGGTCGGCATCAGCAGGAACTCCCCGGCGCTCAGCGGCGCGAAGATGCGCTCGTGGTCGGTCTCGACGTCGAGGCCCGAGCGCAGCGCCGCGGTCACGGCGGCGACAGCGTCGGCGGGGCCGAAGGTCCGCTCGATGTCGGCGGCCGAGACGAGGGGGATGCCGGTCACAGCACGAACCCCCGCGGGAACGGGTCGCTCGGGTCGAGCATGTACTGCGCCGTGCCGGTGACCCACGCGCGACCGGTGATGGTCGGGACGACGGCCGGGATGCCGGCGACCTCGGTCTCTTCGACGAGCCGCCCCGTGAACGCGGTGCCGATGTACGACTCGTTGACGAAGTCGGTGTGCAGCGGCAGCTCGCCGCGGGCGTGGAGCTGCGCCATGCGCGCGCTCGTGCCGGTGCCGCAGGGCGACCGGTCGAACCATCCGGGGTGGATGGCCATCGCATGGCGCGAGTGCCGCGCGGTCGACCCGGGCGCCTCGAGGTACACGTGGTGGCAGCCGCGGATCGTCGTGTCGACCGGGTGCACCGGCGCGTCGGCGGCATCCACCGCGGCCATGATCGCGAGACCCGCGGCGAGCAGGTCGTCCTTGCGGGCGCGCTCGAACGGCAGCCCGAGGTCGTCGAGGCGGACGATGGCGTAGAAGTTGCCGCCGAAGGCGAGGTCGTAGCCGACCTCGCCGAATCCCGGCACCTCGACGGTGCGCCCGAGAGCGACCGCGAACGAGGGGACGTTGCGGATCGTGACGCGGTCGGCGTGCCCGTCCGAGACCGCCACGTCGGCGATCACGAGGCCGGCGGGGGTGTCGAGCCGGATGGTCGTGACGGGCTCGACGACGGGCACCATCCCGGTCTCGACGAGGACGGTCGCGACGCCGATGGTGCCGTGTCCGCACATCGGCAGGCAGCCCGAGACCTCGATGTAGAGCACGCCGAAATCGGCGTCCGGCCGGGTCGGCGGCTGCAGGATCGCCCCGCTCATCGCGCTGTGTCCGCGCGGCTCGTTCATGAGCAGCTGGCGCAGACCGTCGTTCTCGGCCATGAAGCGCTGGCGGCGCTCCTCCATCGTGGCGCCGGGCAGGGTGCCGACACCGCCGACGATCACGCGCGTGGGCATCCCCTCGGTGTGGGAGTCCACGGCGTGGAAGACACGCGTCGTGCGCATGCGAGGCCTTTCGATCGTCGGCGGTATCGGCGCGGGGGTCGGCTCAGCGGTAGCCCTTGCTGAGCACGGCCTCGGTGTCGGCGATGATACGCGCGGCGACCTCGTCGGGCAGGCGCAGGCGGGGCGGACGCGTCGTGATGTTGCTCAGCACGCCGGCGACCTGCTGCGAGAGCTTGATGGCCTGGACGAACCAGGTCTTCGAGTCCCAGCGCAGCAGCGGGTGCAGGTCGCGGTAGATCTCGCGCGCACGCACCCAGTCCTGCGGGTCGTCCGAGGTCGACAGCGTGTAGAGCTCGACCGTCGCGGCCGGGATCGCGTTGGGGTAGCCCGCGACCCAGCCGACGGCGCCGTTGAGACCGAGCTCGAACACGACGTCGTCCGACCCGATCGAGATGTCGAGGCCCGGGGCGAGCTCGCGGATCTCGTACGCGTGGCGCACGTCGCCCGAGAACTCCTTGACCGAGACGATGAGCCCCTCGTCGAACAGTCGCGCGAGCAGATCGGGCCGCAGGTCGATCTTGGTGTCGATCGGGTTGTTGTAGGCGAGGATCGGCAGGCCGACGGCGGCGACGCGGCGGTAGTGGTCGACGACCTCGTCGTCGCTCGCCCGGTACGCGTTCGGCGGCAGCAGCATGACCGCCGGGGCACCGTTCTCGGCGGCGTGCTCGGCGAACCGCACGCTCTCGAGCGCGCCGTAGGCGCCGACGCCCGGGATGACCGCCGCGCCGCCCGCGGCCTCGACGGCGGTGAGGAACACGCGCTTGCGCTCGTCCTCGGTGAGGGTCTGGTATTCGCCGAGCGATCCGTTGGGGATGATGCCGGTGACCCCGTTGCTCGTCGTGTAGCGGACGAGCTCGGCGTACGCGTCGTAGTCGACGGACAGGTCGTCGTGGAACGGCAGGGTGGTCGCGAGGTTGACGCCGTGCCAGGGCTTGCGGTCGGTCATGAGTCGTTCTCCGATCTGGCGGCGTGAGACGCCGCTGTCAGTGCAATTGCAATGGTATCTGGTTTGGGGGCGGGGGGAAGGGTGAGTCGGTTGCGGGGCTCTTCGTTGCCCGCCCGGTCGACGGCGGCGAATTCGATGACCTGCTCGCGGTCGGTGAGCGCGCGGACGAAGGCCTCCTGGAACGTCGCCCAGAAGGTGCCCTCGCCCTCCCAGCGGATGCTCTCGATACCCGAGACGTCGTCGGCGGCCTCGAGGGTGATCTCGACGGCGGCTCCGAGGTCCTTCACCCGCGCGGTGCTCCGCGGCGGTGACGTGTCGATCGAGAGCTCGCGCGCGGCCGTGCTGGTGCGCCCCTCCCGGTCGGTCGCGCGCGCTTCGATCCGCACGACGCCCTCGCGATCGAGGACGAGGGACCCGTGGGCGGCACGCCATGCTCCCCCATCGACGCGGACCTCCGCGCGCGCGTCCGTCGAGACGCGCACCTCGATCGTCGGGGGCTGCGTGAACCACCCGGATGCCGCGGGCGCGGGGCTCACCGCGATCTCGAGCGTCGGGGGCATGGCGGCATCCGGCACCGCCGCCGTCTCGGCGATGAAGGCCCGGGCACGGTCGGCCGCGGCGTCGACGGCCGGGGAGGATGCGAGGGCTTCGACGCCCGCCGTCACGATGGCACGGGCCTCGGACCCGTTCACGAGGGCGTCCGCCACCGCGAGGCGGCAGACGGCGACGATCCGGTCGAGCAGGTCGGCGTCGTCGCGCGGGGCCGGCTCGGCCCACAGGTCATCCAGCAGCGAGGTGCCGTCGTCGCGTCGGCGCGTCGGAACGCCCGTGTCGACGCCGGCAAAGCCGATCGTCGGGTCGACCGCGCGGCTGTACAGGTGGTATCGCTCGTCCGAGCCGGTCCACACCGGCTCGAACCGCAGCCCCGCCACCGCAACGACGCGGGCCTCGGCGAGCGCGGTCGCGACATCGTCGACATCGGCGCGGATCGCGCCCGCCGGCATCCGGTGTCCGTCCCACGGCCGCTCGATCACCGTCGTGCCGCCATCGCGCGCCACGAGGACGTGCGGGCCGAACGCGAGGCTGCGCAGCGCGGTGTCGTCGATCGTCGGTTCGGCACGCAGCGCGGCGGGAAGTGTCAGCTCGACCGTGTCGCCGTCGCGCCAGTCGCTTTCGACGGTCGCGAACCCGCCGGGCGCGGGGTTGAGGGCAGCGTCGTCGACGACGACACGGGCGGGACCGGCGACCCACGCGGGGATGCGCAGGTGCAGCCGTAGCCGCACCGGCTCGGCGCCGTCGACGCGCACCCGCAGCGTCACCCGGTCGGCGAAGGGGTGCGCCTGATCGATCTCGACGTGCAGCCCGCGCTCGGCCCAGTGCAGCTCGGCCGGTGTGTAGCGGGCCACCCACAGCTCGGCATGATCGCCCGCCCCGTGGAAGAAGATGCCGTCGTGATGGCCCACGTGGTTCTCGAGCCCGGTGCCGCCGCAGCAGGTGCCGACGTTGTCGTACTCGGGAAGCGCCCCCGCGTGCACGGGGAACATGTAGGTCACCTCCGGGCTCTCGTCCGAGAGCACGTCGCGGCGTGACCCGAGGATGTGGTTGAGGCGGGCCCGCTCGGCGTAGTCGACGAACCGCGGCTCGAGGGTGTGCGCGAACAGCAGCTCGGCGAGCTTGACGAGGTTGTAGGTCGCGCAGGTCTCGGCGTTGCGCCGGCCGATGTCGCCGGCGACGGTGCGCGCCGGCCCCCACAGCTCGCTCTCGCCCGTGCCGCCGTGGGCGTACATCCGCCCCGGCACGACCTGGTCGAAGATGCCGATGGCCGCATCCAGGTAGCGGCGCTCGCCGGTGCGCTCGAACGCGTGGACGTATCCGACGAGCTGCGGCAGGTGCTGGTTGGCGTGCATCCCGTCGAGGATGTCGCGTCCCCCGGCGCCCGCGTCGAGGAGGTCGTGCTGATCGAAACAGCGGGCGGCGGCGAGGAATCGCGGCTCGTCGGCCACGACGCTCAGGCGCGTCAGCGTCTCGTTCATGCCGCCGAACTCGCCCGCGATGTAGAGCGACCACATCCGCTGGCGTCGCTCGTCGTCGAGCTTCTCGAGCCTGCCCGACACCCAATGGCCCATCCGCGTGACGACCTCGAGCGCTTGCGCGTTGCCCGTCAGCTCGAACGCGTCGAGCAGCCCCGCCATGATCTTGTGGCACGTGTAGTAGGGCGCCCAGATCTCGCCGTAGGGCGCGAAGTCCTCGAGGCGCGAGAACTGCCACTCGCCCGAGGCGCTGAGGAATCCCGGGTGGGAGTACCGGCCGGTGGCGGCGAGGGTCGCCTGCACGTCGGCCAAGCCGGCGACCATCTCGTCGACCTTCGCCCGCAGCAGCGGATCGTCCTCGGTCGCCGCGGCGATCGCGAGCATCGAGAGGAAGTGCCCGGCGTAATGCCCGCGCAGCAGGTTGGCCGTCTGCGCGGCTTCGCGTCCCGGGTAGTCGTGCGGACCCCAGGCCTCTTCGGCGGGGTGTCCGAAACCTTCCCACGCTCCCGGCGGCTGCGCGCCGCGGGTGTCGAGACCGGCGTTGGCGCGGAAGACCGCGAGCAGCCGGTCGACGGGGTACACCCGGGCGAGGTGCAGCATCTGGGCGCGGGCCCGCGCGAAGGGACTGTGCGGGCTCAGCCGCACGCTGCCCGCCGGGAACCGGAGCGCACGCGGCGCGACCCCGGGCGCGGCCCCGGGCGCCGTCACGGGCGCCGTCATCCGCGCTGCCCCAGCCGCGCCTGCGTCCACGCCTCGACCTCGTCCGCCGCGATCGGCAGCGCGGCGGACAGCACCTCCGAGCCGGTGCCGGTGACGAGGACATCGTCCTCGAGGCGCACGCCGATGCCGCGCAGCTCCGGCGGCAGCGTCAGGTCGTGGGCGTGGAAGTACAGGCCCGGCTCGACCGTCATGACGACTCCCGGCTCGAGCGCCGCCGCCATGTAGTCCTCGTAGGGCGCCTGGCTGCAATCGTGCACGTCGAGCCCGAGGTGATGGCCGATGCCGCACGCGAGGTAGCGGCGGTGCTGCTGGCCCGCGGGCGAGAGCGCCTCGTCGACCGAGACCGGGAGCAGCCCCCAGTCGTGCAGGCCCTCGGCGACGACCTCCATCGCCGCGAAGTGGAAGTCGAGGTACTCCACTCCCGGGCGGATGCGGTCGAGCCCCGCGCGATGCGCCTTCTCGACGAGGTCGTGCACCTCGCGCTGCGCGGCCGAGAAGCGTCCGCTTGCCGGCACGGTGCGGGTGACGTCGGCGGTGTACAGCGACCGCGCTTCGACGCCCATGTCGAGCAGCAGGGCCGCGTCGGGATCGATGTCGCCGTCGCAGCGCACCCAGTGCAGGATCGGGGCGTGCGCGCCCGAGCCGACGATCGTGGAGTATCCCGGGCCGTTGCCGAACGTGCGGGCGTGCCGATCGAACGTGCCCTGCAGCCAACGCTCGCCGAGCCCGTCGGCGATGGCGCGCGGCACCTCGGCCACGACCGCCGCGAACCCGGCGACGGTCGCATCGATCGCCTCGCGCAGCTGCCCGATCTCCCACGTGTCCTTGACCATCCGCAGGCGCGACAGCGTGCTCTCGAGCTCGGCCGACACCTCGGCGCCGACGGTCGCCGCGAGGGCCGAGGCCGATCGCGCCGCCGAGGCGCCGCGCAGGTCGGTCTGCCGTGCGGTGAGTGCGTCGAGCGGTTCGACGACGACACCGAGCGCCTCCGCCCACTCGGGCAGCCCCGCGGAGGGACCGACCCAGAGCTCGCCGTGGTTGGCGTCGGCGAAGAAGCCGGTGTCACCGGGACGGAAGGGCGGCGGCAGGTAGAGCACCGGGTCGTGCCCGCCCGGCACGGCCCACATCACCAGGACGGCGCCCTCGACCTGGCATCCCGTGAGCCAGACGAAGCTGCTGTCGGCCCGGAAGCCGTAGTGGGCGTCGTCGTTGCGAACCGGCGCGTGACCGGCAGCCGCCACGAGAGTCCGCCCCGGCAGGGCCGCACTCACCCGGTCGCGATGACCGGATGCCGCCGCCGCGGCGCCCGGCGGCAGGTCGGGGGCCGTCCGCACATCCGCCCAATCGCGGGCGATGAAGGCGGTGAAGGCGGGAACCTGCCCGAGCCGCGGGTATCGCGTTCCGGCGTAGGGCGGGCGGGGGGTGTCGGTACCGGTCATCGCTTCTCTCCTCCGCGGTCGCGCACGAGCTCGCGCAGGTGGGTGAACGTCCGCCCCGAGCCGATGCCGTCGTGCTCGAACTCGTTGGTCACCCACGACTGCGCGTTGCCGATCCGGGTGAGGGTGTCGAGCTGCAGCCCCGCGTCGACGTACATGTCGTCGAAGTACACGGCGGCCGCGAGCGGCACGTCGTTGGCGGCGAGGCGCTCGGTGTCGTACAGCGGCGTCCAGTCGGTGCGCTCGGCGAGCGCGTGGACGGCGTCGCGGAAGCCGCGGAGCAGGCGCACCTCGTCGAACATCCACGGGAAGGCCATCTCGCCCGTGAACAGCAGCGGCCGCCGGTCCTCGCCGAACTCCGGACGACGGTCGCGTTCGGCCTGCGCGGCCCACGCCGTCGCGCCGCTCGCGGGATCGCCGTAGATCGACTCCTGCAGGGTCCAGAACAACGGGTTGCCGGCGCTCGCGCTGAGGGCGTGCACGTCGTGCAGGAACGCGGCGGAGAACCGGCCCGGTCGCGCGAACGCTTTCTCGACGAGCCAGTGCAGCCGCTCGTGACCGGGCTTCATTCCCAGGTCGATGCCGAGCGACTGGAAGCGACGGACCGTGAGGACATCGCCGTCGGGCAGCAGCACGTCGCCCTCCGCGATGCGGTCGGCGATGCGCGCGATCGCGTCGGCGTCGCCGGGGAAGCGCCGGTACAGCTCGCCGGTCTTCGCCGCGACGCGGTCGAAGGTGCGGGCGTAGACCTCGGCGGCGCGCGGGGGCGTGCCCGGGATGCCGCCGCAGACGTAGCAGGCGGTCAGGGCGTGCGGCGCCTGCGAGAGGTACGTCAGCGTCAGGAAGCCGCCGTAGCTCTGCCCGAGCGTCGCCCAGCGGCGACCGCCGTACAACGTCTCGCGGACGTGCTCGAGGTCGCGCACGATCGAGTCGGCGCGGTGCAGCGCGAGCAGATCGGCGCCGGCCGCGGCGTCGAGTCCGGCGACGTCGACGGCCTCGAGCGGCGTGCTGCCACCCGTGCCGCGCTGGTCGATGAGCACCACGCGGTAGTCGCGCAGCGCTTCGTCGATCCAGCCGTCGCGGCGCAGGGGCCGCGGGTTCGCGCCGCCCGGTCCGCCCTGCAGGTACACCAGCAGGGGCAGATCATCGCGCGCACGGTCGGGGTCGACGAGCTCGCGCACGAGCAGCTCGATCGTGCCCCCGGCATCCGTTCCGGCACGCCAGTCGAGCGGCACCTCGGTGCGGCGCTCGGCGACGCGGATGCCGGGCAGGTGGTACTCGGCGGTCATGATGCCTCCGTGCGGGTCTCGGGGGCGCGCGCGGCTCGGCGCCGGGCGTTCTCGGCGGCGCGGCGACGGCGATCCCATTCGGGGTTGATACGCGGCACGGCAGCGAGGAGCGTGCGGGTGTACTCGTGCTGCGGGTTCTCGAACAGGCGGTCGCGCTCGCCCGTCTCGACGATCGAGCCACGGCTCATCACCGCGATCCGGGTCGCGATTTGGCGGACGACAGCCAGATCGTGCGCGATGAACAGGTAGGCGAACCCCTCGTCGCGCTGCAGCGTTGTGAGCAGGTTCACCACCTGCGCCTGCACGGAGACGTCGAGAGCCGACACCGCCTCGTCGCAGATGACGAGCTTCGGGCCGACGGCGAGGGCCCGCGCGATGCCGATGCGCTGCGCCTGCCCGCCCGAGAACTGCGCCGGATAGCGGTCGGAGTGATCGGGGTTCAGACCCACGCGCTCCATGAGCGAGCGGGTGAAGGCCCGCGCCCCGCCGGGCACCGCGCGGTTCTGGTAGCGCAGCGGCGCCGTCACGAGGCGCTCGACGGTGTGCTTCGGATTGAGCGACGAGTACGGGTCCTGGAAGATCACCTGCACATCGCTGCGGAAGGCGTGCAGGTCGCGCCCCCGCAGGTGCGTCACGTCGCGCCCCTCGAACTCGATCGTCCCGGCGGTGGTGTCCATGAGGCGGGCCACGAGCCGCGCGACGGTGGACTTGCCCGACCCGGACTCGCCGACGAGGGCGAGGGTCTCGCCCCGGCGGATGTCGAGGTTGACCTCGTCTACCGCCCGGAAGCGGGTGCTGCGCGCGAACGGCGACCCGCCCGCGCCGGTGAACTCCTTCACCAGGCCCGTGGCCCGGCACAGCGGTGCGGACTGCTCGGTCATGCGATCTCCTCCTCGGCGAGGATCGGGATGTCGGTCGTGCGCAGCTGGCCGATCGCATCGTCGATGCGCGGCACGGCGTCGAGCAGGCGCCGGGTGTACTCCTCCTGCGGATCGCTGAAGACGTCCTCGACGGATCCGCTCTCGACCATGCGCCCCGCGCGCATGACCACGATCTGCTCGGTGACCTCGCTCACGACGGCCAGGTCGTGGGTGATGAGGATGAGCCCCGCGCCGGTGTCGCGACGGATCTCGGCGAGCAGGTCGAGGATCTGCGCCTGCACCGTCACGTCGAGGGCCGTCGTCGGCTCGTCCGCGATGATGAGCTCGGGCTCCATGCTCAGGGCCATCGCGATCATGATCCGCTGGCGCATACCGCCCGAGAACTGGTGCGGGTAGTGGTCGACGCGCTTCGCGGCATCCCGGATGTGCACCCGTTCCATCGCCTCGATCGCGACTCGCCGCGCCGCGCGCCGCGAGACCCCCGAACGGTGCGAACGGTACGCCTCCGCGATCTGCGTACCCACTGTGTAGTAGGGGTTCAGCGACGACAGCGGGTCCTGGAAGATCATCGCGATGCGGTCGCCGCGCACGTGACGCATCTCGCGCGCGGGCAGCGTCAGTAGATCGCGACCGTCGAACGCGACCCGTCCCGTGGCAGCACCGCCCTTCGGCAGAAGCCCCATGACGGCGAGGCTCGTCATCGACTTGCCCGATCCCGATTCGCCGACGATGCCGAGCGCACCCCCGCGGGGCACCGCGAAGCTCAGCCCGTCGACCACGCGGGCGACGCCGCCGGCGGTGCGGAACTGCACCGTCAGGTCGTCGACGCGCAGCAGGGCGTCGGATGCAGCGGGGGTGGTCGTCATCGGCATCCCTTCACCGGTCATGCGCGCGCCGCCGTCCGGACGCGCGGGTCGATCGCGGCGTAGAGCAGGTCGACCACGAGGTTGCCGACGATCACGAAGAAGGCCGACAGCAGCGTCACCGCCATGATGACCGGCTGATCGTTCGACGAGATCGAGTCGGCCGTCAGCTTGCCGACGCCGTTGAGACCGAAGACGGTCTCGGTGATGACGGCGCCGCCGAGCAGCCCCGCGACATCCATGCCGAAGATCGTCACGATCGGCGTCAGGGCGGGCCGCAGCGCGTGGCGGCGCCACACGAGGCTCGGACGCAGGCCCTTCGCGTGCGCCGTGCGGACGAAGTTCTCCTGCAGGGTGTCGATGACGTTGGCGCGGGTCAGCCGCGTGTACACCGCCGCGTAGCCCACCGCCAGCACGATCCACGGCATGAGGAAGTTCAGGAACCAGCGCACCGGGTCGTCGCCAAAGGGCACCGCCTGCGGGAAGGGCAGCCACCCGAGCGAGACCACGAGCACGAACTGCAGTGCGAGGGCGAGGACGTAGTTGGGGATCGACATCGAGCCGAGCGTGAGGCCCGCGATGAACCGATCGGCGAAGCGGCCCTCGCGGACCGCGCTGAGCACGCCGCCGACGACGCCGCCGACGAGCCAGAGCACCGCCGCGCCGATCGCGATGGTCGCCGAGATCGGCAGGCGCTGCACGATCATGTCGCTGACGAGCTGACCGGTCTGGAACGAGTAGCCCAGGCACGGGGCCCCGCACACGACCGTGGCGCCGGCCACCTCGTACTCGCGGCCGACGAACAGTCCCGACACATAGGTGAAGAACTGCGTGAGGAACGGCTGGTCGAGTCCGAGATTCGTGCGGATCTGGTCGATGCGCTCGGGCGTGCAGTTCTTGCCGCAGATCTGCACGGCCGGATCCGGCGACAGCACGAAGAAGATCACGAAGGTGAACAGCGTCACGAGGAACAGCACGACCGCCATGCCGGCGACGCGGGAGAGCACGAAGCGGGTCACGCGCGCACCTCCGTGCTGCCCACGAGCGCGCGGATGCGGTCGCCGAGAGTCGTGAACGAGAGCACCAGCAGGAACAGGAACGCACCCGGGATGAGGAAGTACATCGGGTCGACGGCGTACCAGGGCGCCGCGGACGCGATCATCTGACCCCAGCTGGGGGTCGGCGGCACCACGCCCACGCCGAGGAACGACAGCCCCGCCTCGGTGCCCACGTATCCGGGAACGGCGAGCGTGGCCATCACGATGATCGTCGAGGAGAGGTTCGGCAGGATCTCGCGGAAGATGATCTGGATGCTGGAGGCTCCCGAGGCCCGAGCGGACTCGACGAACTCGCGCTCCTTGAGCGAGAGTGTCTGCGAGCGCACGATGCGGGCGAGGTAGGGCCAACCGAACAGCGAGATGACGACGACGAGCAGCAGCACGCGGTTGTCGGCGGGGAGCGCCGAGAGGATCGCGATCATGAAGATGAGCGCGGGGAAGGCCATGAGGAACTCCATGACCCGCGAGATGACCGTGTCGACCCAGCCGCCGAGGTAACCCGCCAGCATCCCGAGCACGACGCCCAGCACGGTCGTGAGCAGGGTCGCCGACAGCGCCACCGTCATCGACACCTGCGCGCCGTAGACGATGCGCGCGAAGATGTCGCGGCCGTTGCCCGGCTCGACGCCGAACCAGTGCTCGGCGCTGATGCCGCCGAGCGGGCCGATCGGGATCGCGCCCATGTTGGGGTCGATCGCGCTCTGGTCGAACTCGTAGGGCGACCAGCCGCTGAGGCGGACGATGAGCGGCGCGAAGACGGCCATGAGCAGGACGAGCACGATGTACCCGAGCGAGAGCATCGCGGGGACGTCGGTGAGGAAGCCTCGGAGGAGTTTCCGGCCGGACGCCGGGCGGGATTCCACGGAGTTCTCGAGTGTGGAATCACCGCCCGGAGTGGCCTCGACCTCGAGGGGGGCCGAGCTGAAGGTCATGTCAGCCCTTCGACGGGTCCTTCAGACCGACGATGGTGAGGTCGGTCATGTTGGTGTTGGGGATGTAGCCGGCGATGTTCTCGCCCGGCAGGAAGATGCCGTTCTCGAACACCATCGGTGCGATGGGCGCGAGCTCCATGATCTGCTGGTCGAGTTCGCCCCACGCCTCATTGGCGGCGTCGACGTCGGTCATCGCCCGGATCTCGCCGATGCGCTCGTTGACGGCCGGGTCGTCGAGCTGGGCGAGGTTCTGGTTGCCCTTCTCGGCGATGGCTGCACCGTCGAACAGCGGCGGGATGAACGTGCTCGCGCTCGATGCCCAGTCGGGGCACCAGCCGGTGATCGCGGCGTTGTTCTGCTGCGACGGCGTCGCGATGGTCTCGTAGTAGATCGAGGTGTCGATGACGTTGAGCTTCACGTTCGCGCCGATGCGCTCGAGGCCCTGCTGCACCGCCTCGGCCTGCGCCTGTGCGACGGGGTTCGTACGGATGTCGAGGGTGAACTCGAACCCGTCGCCCAGCCCGGCCTCCTCGAGGAGCGCCATGGCCTCGTCCACATCGCCGGTGCTGCCGTCGGAGGGGTAGAGGTCGTAGTCGAGGTGGCCGCTGACGGCCGGCGGGATGATCGTCGTCGCGACATCCGCCAGCTGGTTGCCGCCCGAGGCGTTCTGGATGCTGGCACGGTCGAGCGCCCAGTTCACCGCCTGACGCACGCGGACGTCGTCGAAGGGCGGCTTCGTCGTGTTCAGCGACATGTAGGTCGTGCAGTACGCCGGAGCGGTGATCGCACGCTCCTTGAGCTGCGGCGTCTGGATGCGGGGCAGCGTGGCGCCCGCGATCTTGCCCGCGATGGCGTTCTGGTCGGCACCCTGTCCAGCGATCATGCGCTCGTCGATCGTCGCGCCGTCGATACCGATATCGAACTGCCACTGGTCGGGGTAGGCCTTGCGGACCTCGTCGGTCTCGGGCTCCCAGTGCTCGTTGCGCACGAGGGTGATGGTGCTGCCGGGCGTGTACGCGTCGAGCGTGTACGGGCCCGACGCGATGACGTCGTTGATGAACTCGTCGCCGCCGCCGGAGCCGACCGGGAAGGGCACGGCGTTGGGCTGGGCGAGGACGTTGTCGAACTCGGGGAAGGGAGCCGTGAGGTGGAAGACGATCGTCTTCTCGTCGGGAGTCTCGATGGTCGGCAGATCGCCCGAGACATAGGGACCCTGATAGTCCTCGGGGGCGTCGATGACGCTCTTGAGGTACGGCGAGCCGATGCCGATCTGCGGGTCCCACGCCCGCGAGATGCCGAACTCCATCTCGGCCGAGGTGATGGGCGCACCGTCGTCGAAGAAGATGTCGTCCTTAAGGGTGTAGGTCCAGGTGAGTCCGCCGTCGGACACCTCGCCCAGGCCCGTCGCGAGGTCGGGCACGATCGCGTTCGGGTCGTCGGAGTCGCCGGCGGCCTGCATCGTGAGGCCCCGGTAGAGCAGCCGGTAGAACGCGTTCACGCCGCCGTCCCACCCGCGGGCGGGATCGAGGTACGAGAAGTCGGCGTTCTGGAGCATGTGAACGGTTCCGCCGGTCTGCGGTTCACCGGCCGCGCCGCTCTGCTGCGGTGAGCCGCCGCCCGCGCCGCACGCCGTGAGGGCCAGTGACACGGCTGCGCCCGCGGCGAGGATGCCGGCGAGTCTCCTAGTGGTGGTCATCGGTGGACCTTCCCTTTCTCTGCTCCATTGCGTCGAGTGTTGTCCATGAAACAACATCACGGTGCAATGTGCAATTGCACGATCACGCTGAGACAGTTCTACGCAATCGGGCGGGCGCAGACGAGCGACGTGACACGATCGTCACGCCGGACCGCGTTTTCTTCACATCCGTGTAACACGCGGCGGGGTTCGACCTCGGTGTTCGCTCCCGAGCTTCCGGGTGTCGCGCGGTTACGGGATGGGGCAGGTGGCGACGGCGGCGAGGTCGCCGTCGAGCTGCTCCGGCGTCCACGGCAGGCCCGACGGCGGCGCCGTCTCGCCCTCGGCGGCGGGCACCTTCGACGCGATGGCGGCAAGCTGCCAGCCCAGCACCCGGATCGCCTCGGCCGATGCGCGCGAGTTGTTCAGCACGGCCACGACCGTGAGGCCGGTGTCGCGGTCGGCGAACGCGACCGTCTGGTAGCCCGGCACCGATCCGTACTGTCCGACGAGGGTTCCCGCCTGGTAGGCGCCGCCATCGACGGTGTACCAGGTCGGTGCCCCACCATCGACGGGCAGCGGCGCGGCGAACCGCTCCTCGCCATCGAAGGAGCGCAGGCCCGTCGCGAGCGCGCGGGCGTACCGGCCGAGGTCGTCCGCCGTGGTGACCGCGCCGGACGCGGTGAAGCCGGCAGAGGGCGAAAGCGACGTCAGGTCGACGGCGTTCGCGCAGTCAACCGCGCCCTCGGGCGTGATGACGGACTGCGTGCCGTGCAGGCCGAGCTCGGCGGTGGCACCCGGCAGCGACGACGCCGTCATCCCGAGCGGTCCGAAGACGTAGCGCTCGAACAGCTCGGCGGCGGTGCTTCCCGACGCGCGCTCGAGGGCGATGCCGAGCATCACGTAGCCGGCATCCGAGTTCGCGTACGTTCCGTCGCCGGTCGGCGCACCCGCGGCGAGACCGTAGGCCAGCAGCTCGTGCGGGGCCCACGTACGCGACGGGTTGGTCTCCCACCGACCCTGGAGTTTGGGCTGGTACGAGCCGAGACCGCTCGTGCTGTCGCACAGCTGCTCGAGCGTCACGACGGGTGTCGCGGGGAAGCCGACGATCCAGTTCGTCACCGGGTCGGCGACGTCGACGACCCCGTCCGCGGCGAGGCCGTAGAGGACGTCGCAGGTCATCGCGCGCGTCACGGGTCCCGCCTTGAAGGCGTCATCGGCGGCCACGGCGGAACCGTCAGGGTTCGCTCCGAAACCGCTCACCCACTGCCCTGCCCAGGGAACCCACACGCCGGCGATGGCGCCGCCCGACCCGGTCGCGGCCATGGCGCGCTCGACGGCGGCGGTGAGCTGAGCCTGCGTGTCGTCGCCCAGCTCGGCCTCGACCTGGGGCGGAGCCGCCACGGCATCGACACCGGCGGGAGCGCACGCGGACAGGGTCAGGCCGAGAGCGATCGCTACGACGACACCCGCGCTTCGAAGCCGTCGGCTCGCACGCATTACTCAGCCACCCCCTGATGTGTTCCTCCAGTGAATCACACCGGTGCGGCCGTTCCTGCGAATCTAGGGTGGACGCATGACGCACCGATTCGACGAGGCCGCCCGGTCGGGTGTGCTCGGCCACATGAACGCCGATCACCGCGACGACAATCTGCTGATCGTCCGCGCTTTCGGCGAACCGGGCGCCGTCGCCGCCACCATGACCTCGTTCGACGGCTCGGGCGGGTCCTGGGTGGCGACCCGCGAGGACGGATCGACGCACGACGTGCACGTCACCTGGCCCGGCGGGCCGATCACCGAGCGCCGCGAGGTGCGGCGCGAGATCGTGGCCCTGTACGACGCCGCATGCGAACGGATGAGCATCGAGCCGCGCCCGCACGACTGATCGTCGCGGGCGGATGCTGCCCGCGAAAAACCTTCAGGTTAGCTGGACCTAACTGCTATCGTCGGGCCATGCACGCACCGATCCCGTTCTCGACGGCTCTTCGCGAGCGCTCCAGCTCGGCCCACTCCGGCAGCGAGGGCGCCGGCTTCATGTCGGACCTCATGCGCGGCGCGGGCAGCCGCGACGACTACATCGCGCTCGTCGCGCAGCACTGGTTCATCTACGAGGCACTCGAGGACGCGGCATCCCGCATGGCCGCCGATCCGGTGGCCACGACGTTCATCAGCGACAAGCTCACGCGGCTTCCGGCCCTCGAGGCCGACCTCGCGTTCCTCATCGGGCCCGACTGGCGCGAGCGCATCGCGCCGCTGCCCACCACCCGCCGCTACGTCGCCCGCATCCGCGAGGTCGGAGCCACCTGGCCGGGCGGCTTCGTCGCGCACCACTACACCCGCTACCTCGGCGACCTCTCGGGCGGGCTCTTCATCGGCAAGCTCATGGCGCGACGGTTCGGCTTCGAGACCAACGGCATCGGGTTCTACCTCTTCGCCGAGATCGGCGACCCCGCCGCGTTCAAGGATCACTACCGCGCCCAGCTCGACGCCGCCCCCTGGGACGAGGCCGAGCAGCAGCGCGTCATCGACGAGGTGCTCGTGGCCTACCGGTTCAACACCGACCTGTTCACCGATCTGGCCGCCGCGAAGGCGGCATCCGTCGTCGCCTGATCGGCCTCGCTCGCCTGATCGGCCTCGCTCGCCTGATCGGGGGGGGGTCACATCCCGGCGGCGCGGACGGCGGCCATGAAGCGGCGCACGTCGTGGTCGACGAGGATGTCGCTGGGTCGCAGCGGCCGCGACAGGTAGAGGCCCTCGAGCGAGGTCAGCCGCGACAACGCGACGTAGGTCTGTCCCGGGGCGAACGCCCCGCTGCCGAGGTCGACGATGGCGCGGTCGTAGGTCTTGCCCTGCGACTTGTGGATCGTGACCGCCCACGCGAGCCGCAGCGGGAACTGGGTGAACTCGGCCACCACCTCGCGCGTGAGCTTGCGCGACCCCGGGTCGTACGCGTAGCGGAACCGCTCCCAGACGACGGGTTCGACGTCGTGCTCCTCGCCGTCGAGCTCGACGCGCACCGACGAGCCGGCGATCCGCGTCACCGTGCCGATCGAGCCGTTCACCCAACGCGGCCCGTCGCCGTTGTAGCCGCCCCCGATGTCATTGCGCAGGAACATGACCTGCGCGCCGACCTTCAGCTGCAGCTCCGGATCGGCCGGGTACGAGGCGTCGCCGCGCCCGAAGTCCCCGCTCACATCGGCCTTCGCCGTCTGCACGGGGCCCGTCAGCGCGTCGAGGTGACGCTGGTTGATGCGGTTGACGGCGTCGTTGCGGGTCGCGAGCGTGATGACCGGCGGCTCGTCGCCGGTGGGCGGCGGCGGCGTGCGGGCTCCCGCGGCGTTGAGCGCTGCGGCGATCTCGGCGGTGACGACGCCGTAGCGGACGGCGTTGAGCATCTCCTTGAACGCGACGTCGGACTGGCGATGGATCTCCCCCAGCTCGGCGATGTGCAGCGGCGCCCCCACGCGGCCGAGATCGAGCAGACCGTCGGAGCGGATGGCACCCGCATCCGCCTTCGGCCCGGCCCACACCTGCGCGTCGAAGAACCAGAACGAGCGGTAGTGGTCGCGGATGTAGCGCAGCTCGTCGCCGCGAGGCGGCACCGGCGACAGCTGGTACGGGTCGCCGAACATCACGACCTGCACCCCGCCGAACGGCTCGGAGCGTCGCCGACGGGCCTGCCGCAGCGAGCGGTCGATCGCGTCCATGACGTCGGCGTTGACCATCGAGATCTCGTCGATGATCAGGGTGTCGATCGCGTTGAGGATCCGGCGGGTCGGCTCGGACTGCTCGAGGTCGCTGTCGGCGACGAGACCGATCGGCAGCCGGAACAGCGAGTGGATCGTCTGGCCCTCGACGTTGAGGGCCGCCACGCCGGTCGGGGCGCAGATCGCGATCTGCTTGTCGGTGTTCCAGGCCAGGTGCTGCAGCAGCGTCGACTTGCCCGTCCCCGCCCGCCCCGTGACGAAAACGTGGTCGCGCGTGCTCTCGATGCGACGGAACAGGGCCTCCTGCTCGGCGGAAAGAGGCGGCAAGGTCACTGATTCATGGTAGCCACAGGCATGCCTTCCTAGACTTGACCCGTGCACGAGGCGCAGACGACGGTGGATGCCGCGGGCGACGAGGCGACGGAGACCGATCCGTCCTCGCCGGCGCGCGGTCGCCGACGCGCGCCCGGGCGGGAACGACGCCGCCGGAGCCTCGCCGTCGATCTCACGGCGATCGGCGTGCTCGGCGTGCTGCTGCTGGGCGGCCTCGTCGCCGGCGGCGTCGTCGTCTACCGCGAGCTCTACAGCCCGTCGGCCTTCGTCGAGCGCTACCTGTCGCTGCTGAGCACCGGCAGCGCCGCCGACGCCCTGCAGATCCCCGGCGTCGCGCTGGACTCCGCCGACCTCGCCGCGGCCGAGCTGCCCTCGACGGCGTCGGAGGTGCTGCTGCGACGCGCGGCCCTCGCCCCGCTGTCGGAGGTCTCGGTCATCGGCGAGCGCCCGCGCGGCGATGTCACCGAGGTGACCGTGACGTACCTGGCGAACGGCCACCGGGGCCGGACGCAGTTCGACATCGAGCAGGAGGGTTGGATCGGGGTCGCGCCGGCGTGGCGCTTCGCGAACAGTCCGCTGGCCGCGATCGACCTGACGGTGCGGGGCGCGACGCGCTTCACCGTGAACGGCTTCGAGCTCGATACCCGCCAGGTCGCGCCCGAGGGGCTGGAGGCCGACCCGCTCGTACCGGTGTCGATGCTCGTGTTCTCACCCGGCGCCTATTCGATCGCGGTCGACACGGCCACCGCCGCGACGCCGGGCGTCGCCGTGCTCTCGGACGCGCCGATGAAGTCGGTCCCCGTCGATCTGCAGGCCGAGCCGACGCCGGCGTTCGTCGACGTCGTGCAGGAACGCGTCGACGAGTTCCTCGCGTCGTGCGCCACGCAGCAGGTGCTGCAGCCCACCGGATGCCCCTTCGGCTACTTCGTGCGCAACCGGGTCGAGGGCGCCCCGCAGTGGTCGATCGCGGAGAACCCGCAGATCGAGGTCGTGCCCGACGGCGCTCAGTGGGCGATCCCCCGCACCCGCGCCGTCGCCCACATCGACGTCGACATCCGCTCGCTCTACGACGGTCGCCTGAACACGGTGTCGGAGGACGTGGAGTTCTTCCTCACCGGCCAGATCACGATCCTGCCCGACGGCACGGCGTCGATCCAGGTCTCGGCCGATCAGGGCTGACCACCGACGGGCGGTCAGCTCCGTGCGGTGTCGCGACGGGCGAGCTCCGCGAGCCGCTCGTTGTACTGCTCGAGCTCGGCGTCGCCCGCGCGGTCGACCTGCCGGTCGCGGCGGCGCTGCGCGCGGTCGTCGGAGCGGCTCCATTGGATGGCGACCGTGATCGCGAGGATGAGCGTCGGGATCTCGCCGACCGACCAGGCGACGCCGCCGCCGATGTACTGATCCTCGAGCGGGGTCGGCCCCCACGTGCGTCCCATCGCGCCGAACCACTCCGCCGCGAACAGCCCCGACGACATCATGATCGCCATGCCGAAGAACGCGTGCATGGCCATGATGGCGATGAGCGTCAGCAGGCGGAACGGGTACGGCAGCCGGTACGGCACCGGGTCGATGCCGATGAGCGAGAGGACGAACAGGTAACCCGAGAGCAGGAAGTGGACGACCATCCACTCGTGCCCGAGGTGGTCGTACAGCGTCCAGCGGAACAGGTCGGTGTAGTAGAACACCCATAGCGACCCGATGAACATCGCCGACGCGAAGGCCGGGTGCGTCACGACTCGTGAGAACGGCGTGTGCACCGCCCACAGGATCCACTCGCGGCCGCCGCGGGTACCGTCGTCGCGCTTGCGGATGGCGCGGGCGGCGAGCGTGACCGGTGCGCCGGCGACGAGGCAGAGGGGGATCGCCATCGACAGCAGCATGTGCCCGACCATGTGCAGGCTGAACAGGTAGTCCTGGTACGCGTTGATCGGGCCGCACGTCACCCACAGCAGCAGCAGCATGCCGAAGGACCAGAGCAGGGTGCGGTACAGCGGCCAGCGGTCGCCGCGCTGCCGCATCCGCCGGACGCCGGCGAGGTAGAAGAACAGGCCGAAGCCGACGACGAAGACCCACAGCAGGTCGATGTCCCACATCGTGAACCAGCGGTCGATCGTCAGTTCGGGGGGCAGCGCGGCACCCGTGAGCACCTGCGCCGGCGTCGCCTCTTCGGGCAGGGCGGTGTCGACGGGCGGGGGCGTACGGGCGAGCGCCGCGGCGGCGCCGCTGGCGATGCCCATGAACGCGATCTCGACGGTGACGAGCAGCCAGAAGATCCGCGCGGCTCCCGCCGACGCGAGCTTGTCGATCAGGCGACGCCGATACGACGCACCGAGCACGCCCATCGCGATGAGCGCGACGACCTTCACCCCCAGCAGTGCGCCGTAGGGCGAGAGCAGGTTCTCGGGCGAGACCAGACCGACGGCGGCGCGGACGGTGCCCGAGACGGCCACGACGATGAAGGCGGCGAGGGCGATGCTCGAGTAGCGAGACACGACGCTGACCATCTCGGCACGATCGACGACGGGGCGGATCACCACGAGCAGGATCAGGCCGCCGAGCCATACCGCCGCCGCGACGATGTGCAGCGCCAAGGCGACGACCGCGGTGTTGTGGTTGGCCTCTTCGCCGGAATGGCCCTGCGTGGCCATCGGGACGAGGGATGCCGCCGCCAGCACGGCCACGAGCAGCGTGCTGGTCCAGCCGCGGACCGCGAACGTCAGCACCGTCAGCACGGCACCGGCGATGGTCGTCAGCAGCCAGGCCCGCCCGGCCTCGGTCTCGACGAGGAAGCGGCCGAGCTGCTGGCCGAACTCGGCGCCGGCGCTGGGCGCGGAGCCGAAGAGGTTGAGGAACGTGAAGAACGCGGTCGCGGCGCTGGCCACGGTGAAGATCGCCGCCGACACCGACGCCGTGTCGAGCGCGACCTCGAACGGCCGCTGACCCGCCCGCAGCGCGAAGAGCGCGACGACGAGCGAACCGACCATGCCGGCGGCCGTGAGGTTGACGACGAGCTTGAGCACCGGCAGACCCCAGCGCACCACGGGGCCGGGGTCGAGCAGCTGCAGCGGTGCGGCCCCGCCACCGACGGCGAGGCCGATGAGGACGACGATGAGGGCCGACGCGGCGAGGATCGCCGGTCCGGCGATGCGCTGCGCTCGGGATTCCACCCGACAAGCCTAGGCGCTCGCGCATGAACCGAGCCGGGTCGCGGGGACGGCGACGGGCCGGGGACGACGGAGGGGGATGCCGCGTGGCATCCCCCTCCGGTGAATCGTCGTCGATTACTTGACGGCAGCCTTCAGCTTCGAGCCGGCGGTCACCTTGACGCGCTTGCCCGCGGCGATCTTGATCTCTTCGCCGGTCTGCGGGTTGCGGCCGGTGCGAGCGGCGGTGTCGACCTGCTCGAAGGCGATCCAGCCCGGGATCGAGACCTTGCTGCCCTTGGCGACGGCCTCGGAGACGGTCGTGAAGAGCGAGTCGAGCACGCCCGAGACGGCGGCCTGGCTCTGACCGGTGGCGCTGGCGATGCTCGCGACGAGCTCGGTCTTGGTGATGGACTTGTCAGCCATAGGGTTGTCCTCCAGACGGCGGACGACGGACGCGCCGCCGACAGCGTGGGTGGTTCCCGGGGACTCGCGTCCCGCGGTTGGTCGTTCGACCGGTCCCGAATATACGCGGATTCCGCGGAATTTCGCGGATCTAGCGGCCTCTACGGCCCGTTTGACCCGGCGTGTCGCCCGTTTCCGGGGCTCGTGGGGCGGATGTGACGGCGAAATCGATCAGATTCGACGCAGCGCGGCGACCACCTCGGCCTCCCACCGCCGCGCCGCGGGAAGCGCGCCCACGAAGATCGGGGTGTCGTGGGTCACGCCGAGGTAGCGGGTCGCGCTCGCCTCGACGCCCGACCGGCGCAGCGCCGCTGCGTAGGCCGCGCCGTCGCGCCGCAGCGGATCATACTCGGCGGTGAGGACCACCGCGGGGGGCAGGTCGGCGTGCGACACGGCGCGCATCGGCGACGCGTAGGACTCGCGGGCGCGACGGCGGTCGCCGAGGTAGGTGCGGGCGACCGAGACGAGCTCGCGCACGGCGATGAACGCGGGGACGCCGAGGGCGTACGTCGCGCGCAGGTCGATCCAGCGCCCGGTGAGGTCGGTCACCGGCACCTCGAGGATCTGCACGGTGATCGGGTGACGCGAACGATCGCGGTTCATGAGCGTCAGCGCGGCGGCGATGTTGCCGCCCGCCGAGGCTCCCGACACCCCGAGCCGGTGCGGGTCGATGCCGAGCGCCTCGGCTTCGTCGTGCACCCATTCCCACGCGGCGTGGGCCTGCTCGATCTGGGTCGGGTAGCGGTGCTCGGGAGCCAGCGCGTAGTCCACCGCGATCAGCACGACACCGGATGCCTCCGCGCGGCGCCGGCAGGCGGCATCCGCCGTCGGGTAGTCGATGCCGCCGATGCGGAACGCGCCGCCCCCGAAGACGATGCACGCGGGCGCCGGTTCGTCCGCGGCGAGCGTGCTGGGCCGGTACACGCGCACCCGCACGTCGGGGTAGCCGACCACCGGCACGCGGTGCTCGGTCGTGGCGATGGGTGGGCCCGGGGTGCCGACGGTGCGCAGCTCCTGTCGATCCCACGACAGCGCGGCCTTGCGGTGCCGCTCACGCGGGGTGAGCGCCCGCTTCGCGGCGGGCTTCGCCGCGGCATCCGCGGTTCGGGCGGCCTCGGCCGGCGGGGCCGACGCGGCGCCCGGGACGCCGTCCGCGGCGGGAGGGCGCCCCACGCGCGGGCGGACCGCCGTGAGACGTGAGGTGAGCGAACGCCACGCCTGCCGCAGCAGGTACACCCGGTGGGTGCGCAGACGCTCGGCGAAGAACGGATCCAGCGGCATGGTGCTCCTCCCGGTCTGTCGAGGATATCGGGGGCGCGTACGACGATGGCCCGGTCTCGGTCGAGATCCGGGCCATCGTCATGTACGAAAGGGGTGTCAGGCCCCGAGGAAGGGCACAACGAACAGCAGGATGGTGATCACCGGCCCGATGATGACCATCGACAGTCCCCAGATCATGAGGTGCCGGTACAGCCGCGGGCGGTCCTCCTCGGGTCCCGAGGCGACGATCGTCGCGCCGGTCGTCCCGAACGGGGCGCAGTCGACGAGCGACGCCGAGATCGCGAGCGCGTAGATGAAGCCGGTCATCTCGAGGCCACCGCCGGGAACCAGCAGCGGCACGGCGAGCGGGACGAGCGCGCCGATGATGCCGATGGTCGAGGCGAACGCCGATACGAGGGCCGCGATGACGCACAGGACGATGGCGGCGATGATCGGCACGCTCACCGAGCGGGCCGCCTCGCCGAGCTGATCGATCGCGCCCAGGCGCGTCAGGACGCCGACGTAGGTGATGATGCCGCCGAGCAGCAGGATGGTGCCCCAGTCGACCTTGCCGAGCGCCTCGCGCCCGACCGTCGGGTTGATGAACGCGAGCAGGACGGCGATCGCGAGCGCGACGGCGCCGAGGTTGAGGTCGACGTCGTTGATGGTCAGCGTGAAGAAGGCGATGACGAGCACGGGGATCGAGATCAGCGTCAGCAGCTGGTATCCGGTGAGCTTCTGCGTCGCCGTCTGGGGAAGGACGCCGGTCACGCCGCTGGCTCCGCCGGCCCCGCCGAACGAGGCGTCGCCGCCCGAGGTACGCGCCGCCTTGGCCGCACGACCGCGGGCGATCAGCTCGCGTCCGCCGAACATGAAGAACGCGACGAGCACCACGAGGGCGTTGACGCCGATCGACAGGGCGAACATGAGGCCGGCGTTGTAGGGGATCTCGGCGGCGTTCGCGACCGTCATGACCGTGATGCCGACGATGCTCGTCGGGGCGAGGGCGCCGCCCACGATCGCCGAGCTCATGACGATGCCCATCATCGTCGTATGGATGCGGTGCTTGTGCGCCAGGCTCATCGCGATCGGCACGATGGTGAAGGCTGCGTGCGAGGTGCCCAGGCACGCGACGAGCGTGCCGACGACGAGCATCGCCCACGGGATCAGGGCGACGCGGTCGCCGATGAGTCGAACCGAGCGGTCGACGAGCCAGTCCACGGCGCCGACCGTCCGCGCGATGCCGAACA
The DNA here is from genome assembly GCF_028737325.1 of Microbacterium thalli. Classification (GTDB taxonomy): domain Bacteria; phylum Actinomycetota; class Actinomycetes; order Actinomycetales; family Microbacteriaceae; genus Microbacterium; species Microbacterium thalli. The sequence continues at coordinate 259,110 of NZ_JAQZCH010000001.1, forward strand.
GGTAGGTGATGCCGAGCAGGATCAGCAGCGCGTCGACGGGGAAGCCTCCGAGGACGTCGTCGAGGGGCTCGCCCACGAGCAGGACACCCACGAGAACGGCGGCCACGAGCGCGAGTGCGCCCATATGGACGTTGCGGATCGCCGAGATGGCGAACACGGCGACGAGGACGATCAGGGCGATGATCTCCACGGTCATGCGGAAACCCCTCCCCCGGTCGGAAGGGCGGTCAGGTCACGGTGCATCAACGTTGATCTCCAGGTCGTCGGAATCGGTTTTCGGGTGGATCAGCGGCCGAGCGCGAGGCCCGCGCGGTAGGCGGCGAGGGCAGCCGCGGGGACACCGTCGAGGTCGGCGAGGGTGACGAGCGAGCCGGCCGCCACCGCGCGGCGCAGACGCGCTCCCGACAGCAGGTAGTACGGCGCGATCTCGCCCGCGTCGGGCGCGACGATCACGGGCGCGACGCCGGCGATCTCGTGGTGGTGGCCCTCGACGCGGAACACGGTGTCGGCGGCGAGGTCGGCGGTCGTGCGCGCGGCGAGCACGGTGTGCTGACGGGGCTCCGGCGTCGCAGCCGTCCCGTCGACGGCGGCCGCGATGGTGAGCGGGGTCTCGACACCCATGAAGTGGTACGGCCAGTAGATGCAGGCGTAGCGGCCGTTGCGGCTCACGACGTGCCCCTTGCCGCGCAGGATCTCCCACGTGACGTCGTCGCCCGTGCGCACGATCGCGAACACGCCGCCGGCGAAGCTCGCCTCGCCGGGCAGACGCAGCATCGAGAACACGTCGATCACGCCGGTGGCGTCCAGGATGCCGCCGTCTGCGCGCGCGGCGTAGATGTCGGCCAGCTCGTCGGGGCGGGCGACCGGATAGTGCATCGCCTCGACGTCGGCCACCGCACCCGTGTACAGCGACACGACGTTCATCTCGCACGCGTCGGCGGCCGCGGCGCGCTTGAGGTCGGCGACCACCGCCGCGCGGGCGGAGAGCGTCGCGGGCAGGTCGTCGCCGAGGGCGAGCAGGTCGCCCAGCGCCGGAGCGGACACGACGACGCCGTTCTGGTCCACGATCCCCGTCTCGGGATCGAACACGAGGTCGTACTCGCCGGACTTGCCGAGAGCGACGATGTCGAACCCGACGCCGAGCACCCAGGCGGCGAGACGGATGAGGTTGGCGGGTTGATCGCCGTCGCCGGGAAGGTAGCGCAGACCCCGCTCGCGAGCCCGGGCGCTGAGCGCGACGCCGGCCACCGACTCGATCTCCTTGCTCACCATCACCACGTGGGTGCCCGAGTCCAGGGCCGTCTCGGCGTACGTGTAGCCCGCTTCGATGCGCCCGGTCGCCTCGACCAGCACGTCCGTGTGCGTCCAGGCGAGGTGGGCCCCGTCGGCGATGACGGCGATCTTGCCCGCATCGACGGCTGCAGCAGCCTCGGCGACGGACGCCGCGCGCACGAAGCCGTCCTCGCTCACGCCGAGCGCGGTCAGCATGCGCACGACGCCCTCGACGTCCGGGTCGATGAGCTGGGCCGCGGTCATGTCGGAAAGACGTCGCAGCTGGTCGAGAAGGGTGCGTCCGTACCCGCCGTTCGCGCCGGTGAGCGCGATGCGGATGACGGCCGTACGGCGGGGCGCCGGGCTCTGGATCACCGTTGTTCCTGGTTTCGTCGTCGAGAGTTGTCGAGGATCCGACACGGACCTCGGGGAGCGCCTGCAACTGTAACGGGTTCTCACAGATTGTCAAAAATAGTCCCAAATAATCACATAGACTGATCTCGTTGCCTCCGAGCGGCACCACGAACTCCCTCCCGGCAGAACCGAACGAAGAGGTTTCCCATGGACATCGGCGCCGTCGCCGACGACTTCACCGGCGCGACCGACCTGGCCACCACGCTCCGCGAACGCGGGAGGCGCGTCGTCGTCGTGATCGAGGACCGCCCCGTCGATCCCGCGCTGCTCGCGGACGCCGACGCCGTCGTCGTCGCGCTCAAGACCCGCACGGCGCCCGTCGCGGACGCCGTCGCCGCCTCGCTGCGGGCCGTCGACAATCTCGTGGCGGCAGGGGCCGACCGCCTGTACGTGAAGTACTGCTCGACGTTCGACTCGACCGACGAGGGCAACATCGGCCCGGTCCTCGACGCCGTCCTGGCGCGCGCCGAGGTCGATCGCACCGTCGTCGTCCCTTCCTTCCCCGCGAACGGCCGCACCGTGCGCGATGGCCTGCTCTACGTCGGCGAGGACCTGCTCGAGGACTCGTCCATGCGGCAGCATCCGTTGACGCCCATGACGAAATCACGGGTGCGCGACATCCTGGCTCCGCAGACCCGCGCGGCGATCACCGAGATCCCGCTCGCCGTGGTGCACGAGGGAGTCGCGGCGCTGCGGGGCGCCATCGACGAGGCGCAGCCCGGCTACCTGGTCGTGGATGCCGTCACCGAGGGCGATCTCGCGGTGATCGCCGCTGCGTCGTCGCACCTGCGCGTGCTGTCGGGCGGAGCGGCCCTGGCCGCGGGCATCGATGCCCCCGCCACGGCGGCCGCCGACGCCCTCGCCCCGGTCGGCCCCGGCCGCCTCGTCGTGTGCGGCTCCGCGTCGCGGCAGACCCGAGCGCAGCTGGCTCATGCCGCCGCGGCCGGGGCGGCGATGCGCCGCATCGACCTGGACCGCGCCGTCGACCATCCGCAAGACGAGGCGGCCGCCGTCGCCGCGTGGGTCCGCGGACTGCCGACGGATGCCGTCCCCGTCGTGTACTCGGTCGGGGAGCTGGCGGACGTGCGCGTCGGCTCCGCCCGGGTGTCGGCCGCGGTCGAGACCGTGCTCGCCTCGGTCGTGGCGCAGCTCGTCGCGAGCGAGGACGTGCACCGCATCCTCGTCGCGGGTGGAGAGACGAGCGGCGCGGTCGTCCAGCGCCTCGGCATCTCGTTCCTCGAGATCGGGCCGCAGCTCGCGCCGGGCGTCTGCTGGAGCAACGCCGAGACCGACGACGGCCGGCGCGTCGCCCTGGCGCTCAAGAGCGGGAACTTCGGCGCCGACGATCTCTTCACCACGGCATGGGAGGTTCTCGCATGAACGCCGCCGACGCACTGATCCGGGCCGGACGCGCGCTCGTCGAGGCCGGGCTCAGCCCGGGCAGCTCGGGCAACGTCAGCGTCCGCACGGGCGACCGGGTGCTCATGTCGGGCACCGGCACGCGCCTGGGCGCGCTCGAGCCGGCCGACCTCGCCGAGCTCGCGCTCGACGGGACGCATCTCGGTGGCGCGCGCCCCTCGAAAGAGGTGTCGCTGCACCTCGCCCTGTACGCCAAGAACCCGACCCACACCGCCGTCGTGCACGTGCACTCCCCCTCGGCCGTCGCCCTGTCGTGCCTCGAGCCCTGGTCCGAGCACAGTGCCGTCCCACCCCTCACGCCGTACGCGTTGATGCGGGTCGGCCAGGTACCGCTGCTCGATTTCGTGGCCCCGGGCGACCCCGCCATGGGCGAGCTCATCACCGGCAGCCGGCATCCGTTCCGCGCGGCGCTGCTGGCGAACCACGGCGCCGTCGTCAGCGGCGAGGACGCCGCCACCGCGGTCGACAGCACGATCGAGCTCGAAGAGGCGTGCCGCATCGCTCTGATGACGCTCGGCGCACCCCGACGCCTCATCGCCGCCGAGCAGGTGGTCGCGATCACCCAGCGCTGGAACATGCCCTGGACGGGCAACGCGCATCAGTAGGCTGATGCCGACGGAAGGGATGTCGATGACGGATGCTGCACCGATGATCCCCGACCAGCGACGGGCGACCATCGTCCAGCACCTGCACCGCGAACGCGTGCTGAGCTTCCGTCAGCTCAGCGACCTGCTGGGCGTGAGCCAGATGACGGTGCGACGGGATGTCGCGGCGCTCGAGGAGCAGGGCCTGGCCCACTCCACGACCGGCGGCGTCAAGCTCGCTCCCCGCCTGCTGTCCGAGCCGCCCCGGGCCGAGAAGGCCGCGACGGATGTCGCCGAGAAGTCGGCGATCGCGCGGAGCGCCGCGGCCCTCGTCCGCGACACCATGACCGTGTACCTCGACGCCGGGACGACCGTGCAGGCGATGCGCCCGCACCTCGACCACGTCGTCGACCTGACCGTCGTCTCGAACGACCTCGCCACCGTGCAGGCGTTCATCGACCACCCGAGCGTCGACCTCATCTGCGTCGGCGGTCGCGTCGACAAGACCAACCTCTCGACGATCGGCCGGCTCACCCGGCTCTCGCTCGCAGAGCTCTCGCTCGACCTCGCGTTCATCTCGTCGAGCTCGTGGGACCTCAGCCACGGCATCACGACGCCCGTCGAAGCCAAGATCGAGGCCAAGCGCGCCGCCGTCGAGTCCGCGGAACGCTCGGTGCTCATGGCCGACAGCTCGAAATACGGCCGCTTCGCCAAGTACCGCGCGCTGCGCCTCGACGAGGTCGGCACCGTCATCACCGACGCCGGCCTGCCCGATGCCGCCGCGACGGACCTCGGGGCCGCGGGCGTGGAGCTCGTCCGCGCCTGACGGGCTGCACCGGTCGGGCTGGGACCCGGCATCCGGGGGAACGGCGAAACCCCCGCCCCGAGCGAACTCGGAACGGGGGTTTCGGTGCTGTGATGCAGGCTGCTTACCAGCTCGACTTGGTCACACCGGGCAGCTCGCCCTTGTGCGCCATGTCGCGGAAGCGGACGCGCGAGATGCCGAACTTCGACAGGTGGCCGCGGGGGCGTCCGTCGATGGCGTCACGCTTGCGGACGCGCACCGGCGACGCGTTGCGCGGAAGCTTCTGCAGGCCGACGCGGGCGGCCTCGCGGGCCTCGTCGGTCGCGTTCGGGTCGACGAGCGTCTTCTTCAGCTCGGCACGCTTCTCGGCGTAGCGGGCGACGACCTCTTCACGCTGGTTGTTGCGCGCGATCTTGCTCTTCTTAGCCATGAGATCAGCGCTCCTCTCGGAATTCGACGTGCTTGCGGATCACCGGGTCGTACTTCTTCAGCACGATGCGGTCGGGGTTGTTGCGACGGTTCTTACGCGTCACGTAGGTGTACCCCGTGCCGGCGGTCGAACGAAGCTTGATGATCGGACGGACGTCCTGCGACTTCTTCGCCATTAGAGCTTCACACCCTTCGCGATGAGGTCCTTCACGACCGACTCGATGCCGCGGGCGTCGATGACTTTGATGCCCTTAGCCGAGACGTTCAGCGTGATCTTGCGACCAAGCGAAGGAACGTAGTAGGTCTTCTTCTGCACGTTCGGGTCGAAGCGGCGCTTCGTCCGGCGGTGCGAGTGCGAGATGTTGTGACCGAAGCCGGGAACTGCTCCAGTCACCTGGCACACTGCTGCCATAGTGATTCTCCTTAGTACCGTGACACCGGACGGTGCCACCCAAGATCCCTTGTCTGCACCCACGCCTCATCCGGCCGTTTCGGGCCTGGTGATGGGGAGTGAGTACGTACTGCGTGCTGGAGTGCGCGCAGACAAACAGTCAGTCTAGCACGGCGCGTCCCTGCCGCCGGGCGGGCGACGAGGCATCTGACATACTGCCGCTATGTCGCCGCAGGTCCCCCTCCGGCGATGGCGATTCGACGGGCAGTTGCGCCACTACCAGGCGGATGTGCTCGACGGCGTCGACGTCACCGGCACCGAGCCGCTTCACATCGTGGCTCCCCCGGGATCGGGCAAGACCCTGCTGGGGCTGCTCCTCGCGATGCGCCGCGGCACCCGCGCGCTCGTCCTCGCGCCGACCGTCACGATCCGCGACCAATGGGCCGAGACCGCGCGAACGCTCGCCGCCGGGCCCGACGAGGTCTCGATCGACGGCGATGCGCTGCGTGATCTGTCGGCCCTGACCTACCAGGCCGTGAGCGTCCTCGACGGCGACAACCCGCTCGCGGCGCTCGCGCACGACCGCTGGCTGCGCGAGCTTGAGGCGGACGGGCGCTCCGAGCGCGCGGCATCCGAATGGCTCGACGACCTGCGCTCGGGCAACAGCCGGGCCTATGCATCGGGCATCGCGCGTCGCTCGCGCACGCTGCGGCGGCGCATCGCGCAGGAGGATCCCGACGCGCTCATGCGCGCCCTGCATCCCCGGGCGCGAGCGCTGATCGAGCGCCTCGTCGCGCACCGCGTCGACACGATCGTGCTCGACGAGTGCCATCATCTGCTCGACCATTGGGCGCTCGTCGTCGCGGCGCTCGTCGCACAGCTGCGTGCCGCCGGCCGATCGCCTCTCGTGATCGGACTGACCGCGACGCTGCCGTCGCCCGATGACGGCACCGCCTACGACAACTACACCGCGCTCCTCGGCGACGTCGACCACGAGGTCCCGGTGCCGGCGGTCGTGCGCGAGGGCAACCTCGCCCCGTACCGCGAGTACGTGCGATTCGTCGAACCGACGGCGGACGAGGTGGCCTTCCTCTCGGGGGCGGCCACGGCTCTCGCGGTGCTGATCCGCGCGACCTTCGCTCGCGGCGCGGGCGCCGACCACCTCGTCGACGTGCTGCAGCCGCCGCTCCCGCACCCCGAGCCCGTCGATGAACCGGATGCCGAGACGTCCCCGCCGCCGGCTCTGCGGCCTCCTCCGGCGCGACCAGAGGAGGCCAGCACGTCCGACACCGCCGACATCCGGCTGTCCCGAGCGTTCGCCGACGATTTCGCCGGCGCCGAGGCCGCCGCCGCGATGCTGAGCACCGTCCACCCCGACCACCCGCTCGTGGCGCGTCTGCCCGCGCTCGCCCGCCGCCCGCCGACGACCGACGAGGCGCTGCGCCTTCTCGGTCGCTTCGCTCTCGACCGGGTGCTGCCCGACGCATCGGCGCGCGAACAGTGGGATCGGATCCGTGCGACGCTCGCCGATTTCGGGTTCTCGCTCACCGATCGCGGCCTTCGACGCACGCGCGATCCGATCGACACCATGCTCGCGTCGTCGCTGGCGAAGGACCGGGCCGCGTGCGACATCCTGCGACTCGAGCGCGACCACCTCGGGCCGCGGCTGCGCGCGCTGATCGTGACCGACTTCAGCGAGCACGGCAACCGCCACGGCGGGCTGATCGGACCCGCCGGCGCCGTGCGCACCTTCGGCGTGCTGACGACGGATGCCGCGACCGCCGACCTGCGCGGCGCCCTCATCACGGGTTCGACGACCCGCGTCGCAACCCGCCATGCCGACGCACTCGCGGGAGCCTTCTCGGCAGCGCTGGACGCGGCCGTCATGACGGCGCCGGTCGCCGACGACCCCGGTGTCACCGAGATCGCCGCGCCGGGCGTCGGCGCCGCGACGTTCGTGCGCGCAGCGGCGGCACTGCTGACGCGAGGCGAGCTCGACGTGGTGGTCGGAACGCGGGGCCTGTTCGGCGAGGGGTGGGACTGTCCCGCGGTCAACACGCTCATCGACCTGACGTCGGTCGCGACGCCCGCCGCCACGCAGCAGCTGCGCGGGCGCACGCTGCGCCTCGACCCGGCGTGGCCGGACAAGGTGGCCCACAACTGGACGGTCACGGCGCTCCTCCCGCCCGCCGCGCCCCTCCACGCCGTCCCCGACCTCGAGCGTCTGCGCCGCAAGCACGCCCGGCTGTGGGGGCTGCACCGCGACGATCCCGGCCGCATCGTGCGCGGGCTCTCGTCCGCGCTCACCGGGGAGCAGCAACGCCGACTCGACGCGCTCGATCGACCGGCCGCGGCGGACCTGGATGCGCTGACCGTCCTCATCCCGCGCGAACACACGCACGCGATGTGGCGGGTCGGCGAGCCTTACGACGATCGCGAAGAGGTGGGAGCGCTGGTCGCCCGTCGCGCCGCCGAGCCCGCGTTCCGCACCCGACGCCGAGCGGATGCCGCTCTCGCGCGCGCGACCGCAGCGCTGGGCGTCGTCGCGGTCGGCGCGCTCGCGCTCATGATCTCGGGCCCGGTCGGACTCGCCATCGGGTCGGCGCTGCTGCTGAGCGCCACGGGCGTGGGCGTCCCCGTGGCCGTGGCTTGGCTGTCCGCTCGCCGCGCCCACGCATCGGCGCCCGAGCTCTACCGTCGCGTCGGGCTCGTCGTCGTCGCGGCGCTGCAGCGGGCGGGCCGCGTCGGAAGCGACGTCCGGCCGAAGGTCATCATCCCGGCGACCGACGGCGGCGGCGGGATGTCGCCGCCCACCGGCATCCAGCGCTTCGAGGTGGTCGTGACCGGCGCCTCACTCGCGGAGCAACGCCTGTTCGCGTCGGCGATGTCGGAACTGTTCGCGGCGGTGCGCACCCCGCGCCGTCTGCTCCAGGTCGATGCGGGCGGCCGATCACCGGTCGTGCGCTGGCTGCTCGCGCGGGCGAACCGCTCGGACCCGTCGCAGTTCCTCGCTGTGCCCACGGCGATCGGCGGCCGGGCGGCGAACCTGACGGCCTTCGTCGACGACTGGCAGCGCCACGTCGGGCCGTGCGTGCTGCATGTCATCGACGGTCCGGAATCCCTTGCGATCCTCGCCGAGGCGCGGCGCACGGGAGCCGTCGACGGCGACCTCGCGGTGGCGGAACGCTGGCACTGAGCCGCGCGACCGGCGCGGAAGCGACATAGCGGGCGGCCGGGGGCGATGTCGGAGGTCCGTGGCATTATTCGAACATGTCTTCGAATGGCGGGATTGGTAGCGGGGTCGGGAGCGATGCGGATGTCGCCGCGCTCGCGCAACTCGTCGCCGACGCCGAGCGGGTGACGGATGCCGCGCGCGCCGCGCAGATCCACGAGGTGCGCGTGCTCGCCGCGGCGGGACGGCTGGCGGAGCAGCAGACGGCCGGGGCGGACGAGCGGATCAAAGCCCGCGAGATGGCGCTGCGGAGCATCGCCGCGGAACTCGCGGGGGTGTTCGTCACGACGGACCGGACGCTGCAACGACGCATCGACGACGCGCGAGACCTCGTCGAGCACTACCCCGCGACGATGGACGCCTGGGAAGCGGGACGCATCACCCGGGGGCACGTGCGAGTCATCCAAGACACCGGATGCGTCGTGCCCGCCGAGGTGCGAGGCGAGTTCGAGCGGGTCGCGATCGAACGGTGTGAGGGCGAGACGCCGAACCGGGTGCGAGGCGCCCTGGAGCATCTCGCGGAACGGCTACACCCGCGCCCGTTCACCGAGCGGCACGAGCAGGCGGCCGCAGGGCGGTGCGTGCGCGTGCAGGCGGGGGCGGACGGGATGTCGGACCTGATCGCGACGCTCCCGACCGTGATCGCCGAAGGCGTGGTCGACCGGCTCACGCGACAGGCACGCGAGATCATCGACGCCCACCCGCAGGCCGACGCGGCCGGGAGTGACGATGGTGCGGCGGAGACGGTCGAAGGGGCGAGGCCTGACGCGACTGCGGCCGCGGCTGCGGCTGCGGCTGCGGCTGAAGCAGCTGCGGCGGGCGGTTCGTCGTTCTCGGGCGACACGCGCACGATCGACCAGATCCGCGCCGACGTGTTCGCGGACCTCCTGCTCGCCGGAACGCCCGCGCTCGACCCCACCGCTGACGGGGACGGAAACGGTGCGCTCGGAGCGATCCGCGCGAAGGTACAGGTCGTCGTGTCCGCACTCACCCTCACCGGCGAGGACGACGGGCCCGCCGACCTCGTCGGCCGCTCCCCCATCGACGCAGCCACCGCCCGGCAACTCGCCGGCGACAACACCGCCTGGGACCGGCTCCTCACCCACCCCGTCACCGGAACCGTGCTCGAGTGCGACACCTACCAACCCACCGCCGCCATGCGGCGGCTGCTGCGAGCACGGGACCGGCACTGCCGGTTCCCCGGATGCCGGCAACCCGCCATCCGCTGCGAGATCGACCACACCCACGCGGCATCCGACGGCGGACCCACCTGCGTCGGCAACCTCGCCCACCTCTGCAAACGCCACCACGACGTCAAACACCACACCCGCTGGCGCGTCAGACAGCTGGCAGGAGGACTGCTCGTGTGGACCTCCCCCACGGGGCGGGTCTACCGCGAAGACGCGCCGCCACCCGTCGTGGCCTTCGCTCCGGCGATCGATCCGCCACCGCGGACATCACCACCGCGGACATCACCACCGTTCGGTGACCCACCACCGTTCGGTGACCCACCGCCGTTCTGACCCGCGGACCGGGTGCCCACGGCTGCGCCGAGACTGCGCGGATGCGCTCGGCGACATCGCATCTTCTCCCGGCACAACATGCCGCGGCCAGATCCGAAGGCCACGCCCACCTGGCGGCGACGGCGATCACTCCCCCTCGGCGCTCGCGGCGGCCTCGGCGATCACTCCGCCTCGGCGCTCGCGGCGGCTTCGGCGCTCGCGGCGGCTTCCGCGGCGCCACGGCCCCAGCGGAAGGCCGACACGGTCGGGTCATCCGCGATCCAGAAGCGCCACGGAAACGCCGCCGTGCCTGCCACGCCCGCGACGCCGACGCGCGGACCCGTCGCCACCGCAGCCTCGGCGTCGTCGCGCAGCAGCAGTCGCGCGACGGCACCGGCCCGCTCGACGCCGCTCACCGCGTCGATACCGTCGTGCACCGGATACCGCAGCCCCACCGCGTCGCCGAGCCGCCCGGGTCCCCGCGCCAGATCTCGCGCCACCCGCGCCGCGGGACGCCTCGCGTGCGCGGCATCCGTCCCCTCGACGATCTCCGCGGCGCGCAGCAGCACTCCCCCGGCCACGCCGGCTGGCCCGCAGACGACGTTCACACACGAGTGGATGCCGTGACTGAGGTACACGTACAGGTGGCCCGGCTCGCCCCACATCGTCGCGTTGCGCGCGGTCGGGCCCATCCGGGCGTGCGACCCCGGGTCGGGCCGGTCGCCGGTGTCGCGGCCGTGATACGCCTCGACCTCGGTCAGCCTCGCCGTCACGGCGACTCCGTCGACCGACACCCGCAGCAACCCGCCGAGCAGCAGCGGTGCGACATCGAGGGGCAGCGCCGACAGCTCCTCGCGCGTCGCGGAGTGGAAGCCGGCCGGAACGGCGGTCACGGCCGCGGCGCGCTCTGGCACCACGAGATGTCGAAGCCGCTGAGGGCCCGGACCTCCTCGCCGGTGCCGATGTCGACGATGTGCGTCTGCAGCCGCTCCGGCAGCGGCAGCAGATACGCGTCGTACGGGTTCGAGACGGCGTCCGGCGCCACGAGGAACGCCGCGTACCGGCTGCTCGGCGACACGCAGGTGTGCAGCAGCAGGTCGTCCGAGTCGACCGAGAAGACCTCGCGCGCCGAACCGTCGGCGCCGACCAGCGCGACCGACGTCGACAGCACGCTGAAGCCCTCGACCTGCGAGAGGACTCGTAGCGTCTCGTCGGCGGTGCCGGGCAGCGCCGTCACCGCCTGCGTCTCGCCGAGCGCGGGGTCGGTGGGCGTGAGCGCGCGCTCCTCGGCCGTCGCCAGGTCGATCGCGACGAGACCGCTCGCGCGCTGCACGATCGCCTCGGTCGACCCGCGTGCGATCCCGTCGATCGTGATCGCGTTGCCGAGCGCGACCGGCGGGCCGCCCGCGGTCGAGACGAGAGTCAGCGCGCTGTCGAACGTCAGCAGCAGCACGGCGTCAGTGCCGGGCACGAAGCGCCAGTCGTCGGTCCGCGAATCGGCGCCCTGGATCTCGAGCTGCGTCGGCTCGTCGTCGGCTCGCGCGTCCGCGAGCGACGCGGTGAACAGCGCGCTCTCGAGCCCGCCGCCCGCACCGATGTCGGCGTCGGTGAAGGTGTAGCCGATGAGGTCGCCGCGGTCGGCGGTCTGCAGGTTCGTCACGGTGCCGCGCCCGGGCAGCGGCAGCTCGCGCGCCCGCTGACCGTCACGGTCGGTGACGAGGAGGGTGGAGGTGCCGTCCTCGCCCGTCGAAACGATCGCCAGATGAGTCGACGTCGCCCGGAAGTCCTCGATGCGCGGGTGCGTGAACACCGGCACCGCGTTCTCGCCGTCGAGCCCCGTGCGGAAGATCGTGTCTTCATCGCCGCCGCGCTGCAGCAGGAAGGTCTCGAGCGGAGGTGTCGTGAACGTCTGCTCGACCATCCCCGCGGGACCGCCGCCGAGCCCCCGCAGCCCGTCGATGCGGACGGAGTACTCGGTGTCGTCGCGCAGCGGCAGTGTGAACCGGATGCCGATCTGCCGACCCGACGTGTCGACCGTGAAGTCCGCGGCCGGCTCGATCTGCACCTGGGCGGGATCGATCTCGACGAGCGACTGCGTCGTCGTGACAATCATCCGCGACCCCGCCGACTCGATCGCGGCCTGCGGGTCGATGCTCATCGACGTCGCCCGCGGTCCCTGGATGGTGGTCAGGATACCGCTGGCCCCGCCGACCAGCGCGAGCGCGCCGATCACGACGGCCATCGCGACGACGAACCGCCGCGAACGGCGGTCGCGCGAACGCGCGCGGCGCGACCCGGTGGGCGCAGCCTCAGTACTCATACGGGTCCTCGGGCTCATCGATGGCCTGCACCCCGGTGGCCTCGACGACGAGCGCACCATCGCGGTCACGGATGACGCCGGTGACGGTGACCCAGTCTCCGGTCGACGGCACCGCCTCGACAGCGCCGCCGATGGGGATGCTCGCGGGCTGCGCATCGATGACGCAGTGGGTGATCACGAGCCGGGTCAGCCCGAAGCCGCCGCCGTCGGACGGCGTGACGAAGCCGGTGAGGGTGATCTCGTTGCCCTCGAACGCCTCAGGGTTCGTGGCCGTCGCGAACACGCTCGCCCACTCGCCGACACCGAACGCGGCGGTGTCGCCCGTCGTGGCCAGCGCGACGGTACCGGCGCCCTGGAACAACGGCGGCGCGCCGGTGTCGCGCGACATCGCGAGCTCCGCCGAGAGGGTGGCCGGCGGGGTCACCAGCGCCACCGCGACGAGACCCGTCGCGACGATGCCGCCGCTCGCCGTGACCAGGAACCGCCACGGCGTACCCGCCTCGAGGTCGGCGTGCTCGTGACCGGCGTGCGTGTGACCGGCGGGGGCCGAGGTACCGGCGTGCGCGTCTCCGGCAGCCGGGGCGTGCTGCTCGCCGTGGTCGTGACCGTGCTCGGCCTCGGCGCCCAGCGGCAGCGCGAAGCTGACGACGGCACCGATCAGCCCGAGCACCGACATCCCGACGGCGAACCAGGCGGACTCGGGGTTGATGTACAGGCCGATGCGTCCGGTCAGCGCGAGGGTCACGGTGATCGCCGCGAGCGCGGCGGCCAGCCCCACGCCGAACAGGCGGGTCAGCACGGCGGACGACTTAGGCAAGGAGGTTCACCACCCCACCGAGCGCGATGGCGAACAGCACGACGATGACGACCAGCCCCACCAGCACTCGCGAGCGGAGCGTCGTGCGCATGAGCGCGAGCATCTTCACGTCCACGAGCGGGCCGACCAGCAGGAACGCGACGATCGATCCGGGCGTGAAGGTCGACGCAAACGACAGCGCGAAGAACGAGTCGACGTTCGAGCAGATCGACACGATCATCGCCAGCGCGATCATCGCGAGGATCGACAGCGCGGGATTCGACCCGATCGCCAGCAGCGCGTCGCGCGGCACGAGCACCTGCACGGCGCCGGCGATCGCCGAGCCCAGCACGAGCGCCGGCATGACGGCCCGCAGCTCGACGACGAACTGCGCGAGGCTGCGCCGCCCGCGTCCGCCCGGGTCTTCGGCCGCCAGCTCGCATGTCGCCAGGAAGCGGTCGGTGAGCAGCGCGTCGGGATCGGGATGCCGCGAGTACAGCCACCCGATGAGGTTGGCCACGATGTAGCCGCCGACGAGACGGGCGACGAGGATGCCGTCGTCGAACCCGAACGCCTGATGCGTCGTGATGATCACGATGGGGTTCACGATGGGTGCGGCGATGAGGAACGTCATCGTCTCGGGCACCGAGAACCCGCGGATCATGAGACCTCGGGCGAAGGGCAGGTTGCCGCACTCGCAGACCGGGATCAGCATGCCCAGCAGCGACAGCACCGCCCGGCGGGCCCAGGCGCGACGCGGCATCCATCGCTCGATGACCCCCGGCGGCACCCACACCTGCACGACGATCGAGAGCGCGACGCCCAGCAGCACGAAGGGCAGCGACTCGATGAGCACGCTCAGCCCGAGCGTGACACCGTCCTGCGCGCGCAGCGGCAGCGCCGGCCCGGGCGTCAGGACGGCGACACCCAGCAGCGCGGCGATCACGACCGCACCGGTCCCGAGCAGGACGACGGTGCGCGTCGCCGGCGAGGGTGCGAGCCGTGCGGTCTTAGGAGCCGTCACGCTCGTCGTCGCGCCGCAGTGCCGAGCACGCGGCGCAGAGACCGAAGATGTCGACGACGTGCTCCGCGCGGGTGAACCCGTTCGCGGCGGCGGTGCGGTGCGCCCACTCCTCGACGTCGGATGCCTGGATCTCGACGGTGAGACCGCACGAACGGCAGATCAGGTGGTGGTGGTGCCCTGCGCTCGAGCAGGCACGGTAGATGGCCTCGCCCTCGGGGCTCTGCAGCTGGTCGGCCTCACCCGACGCCGCGAGCGTCGCGAGCGCACGGTAGACGGTGGCCAGCCCGATGCCGGTGTTGTCGTCGCGAAGCGACGCGTGCAGGTCCTGAGCCGAGACGAAACCCCGCGCGTCCGAGAGCGCGGTGCGCACGCGCTCGCGCTGCCATGTGTTCCGCTGGGCCATGGCGGCGAGTCTACTCGGCCGTCCTCGGCATCGGCTGGGTGCGCAGCACGCGGCCGCGGCGCGATCCGACGATGCGGCACACCAGGTAGATCGCGAACGAGATGGTCGTGATGTACGGGCTCACGGGCAGTGTTCCGGCGACTGCCAGCAGGATGCCGCCGACGGCCGACACGACGCCGAACAGGGCAGCCAGCAGCGGCACCGCGAGCGGACCGGTGGCGACCCGCACCGCGGCGGCGGCGGGCGTGACCAGCAGCGCCATGACGAGCAGCGCCCCGATGATGTGCACCGCGACGGCGACGATCAGGCCCAGCAGCAGCATGAACCCGAGCGAGACGGCGACCGTCGGCACGCCGCGCGCCGCCGCCGACTGCGGGTCGAGCGAGTCGAACCGCAGCGGCCGCCAGATGAGCAGCAGCGCGATGAGCACGAACGCGCCGATCGCGATGAGCCAGCCCAGCTGACCCGACTGCACCGAGACGATCTGGCCGGTCAGCAGGCTGAACCGGTTGGCGCTGCGACCGTCGTAGAGCGACAGGAACAGGATGCCGAGCCCGAGGCCGAACGGCATGAGCACGCCGATGATCGAGTTGCGGTCGCGCGCTCGCGACCCCAGCCACCCGATGAGCGCCGCGGCGATGAGCGACCCCACGATCGACCCCGTGACCACGTCGACGCCGATGAGCAGCGCCGCCGCTGCGCCCGCGAACGACAGCTCGCTGATGCCGTGGACGGCGAAAGCCATGTCGCGCTGCAGCACGAAGACGCCGATGAGGCCGCCGACGAGGCCCAGCACCGCACCGGCCCACACCGAGTTCTGCACGAGGGCGAGGATGTCGCCGTACACCGGCAACCCGCCGAACATCGCGTCCCAGACGTCCGCCCAGCTCATGCGTGCTCTCCGTGGTCGTGATGGTGGTGCGACGCGTCGGCGTCGGGGGCGCCGACGACGACGAGCCGGTCGCCCGCGCTCAGCACGAACACCGGAGCCCCGTAGAGGTCGGTGAGCACCGGCGACGTCAGGACCTCGGACGGGGTGCCGAGCGTGAAGCGGCCGTTCGCGATGTAGAGGATGCGGTCGACCTTGTCGAGCACCGGATTGATGTCGTGGGTGACGAGCAGAACGGCGGCGCCCGTGCGGCGGTGCGCGTCGATGAGACCCACGACGGCCTGCTGATTGGCCAGGTCGAGGCTCGTCAGCGGCTCATCGCAGAGCAGCAGCTTCGGGTCGTCGGCGAGCGCCTGACCCACGCGCAGCCGCTGCTGCTCGCCGCCCGAGAGCACGCCCACCGGTCGGTCGGCGAACGACTCCGCCCCGACATCGGTGATGAGGCGGTCGATGCGCTCGCGGTCGCGGCGGCGCGGCAGCGGCAGCCCGAAGCGGTGGCCGTCGACGCCGAGCGCGACGAGGTCGCGGGCGCGCAGGGCCGTGTCGCGGGGCAGCGGACGCGCCTGCGGCAGGTAGCCGATCGCCCGGTTGCCGGGCCGGCGCACGGGACGGCCGAGCGCGGTGATCGACCCCTCGCTCAACGGCTCGAGGCCGAGGATGGCGCGCAGCAGTGTCGTCTTGCCCGAACCACTGGGCCCGAGCACGGCGATGAGCTCGCCGGGTGCGACGTCGAGGTCGAGTCCGCTCCACAGTTCCCGTCCGGAACGGCGCAGCGCGGCACCACGGATCTCGAGCAGGCTCACCGGGTCAGCGTACCCGCCTAACGGATCGCGACGAGCGGCCGATAGAGGCATCCAGGAGTCCACGGACGGACTCCGGGAGCCCAGGACGGGCTTCCGCTCATCCCAATCCACGGAGGAATGAATCATGGGAATGCAGATCGCCACCAACGTGGGCGCACTCAACGCCTACCGCAACCTGTCCAGCACGCAGAACGACGTGTCGAAGTCGCTCGAGAAGCTCTCGAGCGGTCTGCGCATCAACCGCGCTGCGGACGACGCCGCCGGCCTCGCCATCTCGGAGGGCCTGAAGTCGCAGGTCAACGGGCTGAACGTGGCTGCGCGCAACGCCCAGGACGGCATCTCGGTCATCCAGACCGCGGAAGGCGCCCTGACGGAGGTCCACTCGATCCTCCAGCGCATGCGCGACCTGGCCGTCCAGGCGGGCAACGACTCGAACAACGCCGACTCGCGCACCGCGATCACCACGGAGGCCACGCAGCTGACCGCCGAGCTGACCCGCATCAGCACGTCGACGAACTTCAACGGCATCAAGCTGCTCGACGGCTCCGCAGGCGCCGACGGCGACGGCGTGCTGTCGTTCCAGATCGGTGCGGACGGCTCGGCGGACAACCGCCTGACCGTCGACCTCGGCGCCGCGAACGTCACCGATGTCGTCACCGGTCTGGGCACGCTCGACTTCAGCTCGGCGGAAGGGGCCGCAGCCGCGGTCACCGCGATCAACACGCAGATCACCGCTGTGTCGACGGGTCGCTCCGAGCTCGGTGCGGCGCAGAACCGCTTCGAGTCGGCCATCAACAGCCTGAACGTGTCGGCGGAGAACCTGTCGGCTGCCAACAGCCGCATCCGCGACACCGACATGGCCGCCGAGATGGTCAAGTACACGGCCGCGAACATCCTGTCGCAGGCCGGCACGGCCATGCTCGCACAGGCGAACCAGGCCAACCAGGGCGTGCTGCAGCTGCTGCGGTAAGTCTCGCGACGGTGGGTCCCGTGTCGCCTCGACGCGGGACCCATCGCCGTCACGGGCGGCCCTGAGGAATCCGATCCCGAACCAGACCACGAGGACCTCGATGACATCCCCCCAGCCCCTCTCGCCCGGCCTCGCGTTCCTCTGGGAGCGCGCCCGCCGGGTCGACGTCGCCGCCCTCGTCGGACGCGCGCGCCAGGCCGCCGCCCGCCACGGGCGCAGCACCCCGGCGGTCGTGCTCGACATGCTGTGGCAGGCGGGCTTCCGCGGGGTGGGGTTCCAGGACTACGTCGACTACGACTTCGCGATGCTCACGTCGGCCGAGCGCTCGACGTACATGACGAGCCCGGTGTCGCACCGGCTCGCGCTGCAGTTCGACGACCCCGCGTACCGCCACCTGTTCCACGACAAGGTCGCGTTCAACCGCACCTTCGACGAGCACCTGCAGCGGGACTGGATGGTCGTCGCCCCGGGCAACGCGACCGAGCTGCGGCGCTTCGCCGAGCGGCACGGCACGATCGTGACGAAGGAGCCGCTCGGGCGCGCGGGACTCGGTGTCCATCGCTACCACGCGACCGAGGTGACCGACTGGAGCCGCTTCCACCGCGGGCTGCTCGAGCGGGGCGAGACGCTCGTCGAAGAGGTCATCCGTCAGCACGACGACCTCGCCGCGCTGTGCGCGGGAACGGTCAACACCACGCGCGTGACGACCTACTTCGACGGTCAGCGCACCCACGTCCTGGCCATGGCGCAGAAGTTCGGCCGCGGCGCCGTCAGCGACCAGAACGCCTTCGGCGGCTTCTACGCCATGCTCGACGAGAGTGGCCGTGCCACGGGCGACGGCTACGACTCGAACGACCGCGTCTACGAGGCGCACCCCGACAGCGGCATCCGCATCGCCGACTTCCGCCTGCCGATGCTCGACGATGTCGTCGCGTTCGTCGACCGCCTGGCCCGCGTCGTGCCGCAGGTGCGGTACGTCGGGTGGGACATCGCCGTCTCGCCGACCGGCCCCGTGCTCGTCGAGGGCAACTGGGCGGCAGGCGTGTACGAGAACAAGCCGAGCGCGACGGGCATCCGCACCGGTCACAAGCCGCGTTACCTCGCCGCCATCGCGGCGACCGATGCGACGCCGCGCACGCTGCCCGCGACCGAGGCCGCAACCGAGACCGCGGCCGCCTGAGGCGCGGCCCGCCGGCCGGGTCAGCCCAGGAGCGCCCGCACCGGCAGGTCCTGCCCCTCGAGGATGACCTGGGCGGCGACGCCCGTGCGCCGGTTGACCACGACGGGGGCCAGCAGGTTGACCCCGATCCCCTCGTCGGTCATCCGCGCGACGACGAACACCTGCGCCTCGGTGGGTTCCGTCAGCGCGAGCGCGTCGACGTGCGCGTCCGAGAGCACCGGCGCGTAGTCCGACACGACCGCCGCGGGGTCGACGAGGTAGAGCCGGGTGTCGGCGTCGCCGACCGCCGTCATCGCGTGGAGACCGCCCGCTGCGTCGATCGTCTCGAGCGAGAAGGCGGTGTGCGGGGCCAGGCCCGGCGGCGGGGCGATGAACGACAGGACGGATGCCGCCGGCGCGGCCGCGTCGCTCACGAGAGGAAGTCCATGAGCGTCGGCTGCATGACCCGCGCGGTCACGGCGAGCGCGGACTGGTACACGAGCTCCTGCGACTTGAGCGCGACGAGCACCTCGACGGTGTCGACGTCTTCGACGGCCGCACGCTGGGCCTCGAGTGACACGGTGGCGTCGGCGGCCGCCTCTTTCGCTCGCATGATCTGATTCTGCCTCGCCCCCACCGTGCCCTGCACCCCCAGCATGCTGTCGAGCCGCTGGTCGATCTCGGTCAGCCGCGAACCGACGTCGACGCCCGCGCGCAGGTCCGACACGATCGCCCCGACGAGGGCGAACACCGAGTCATCGCCCGAGCCGAACACCTCGGCGCCGTTCGCGTCGACACGCACCGCCTCGCCGTCCGAGACGCGTCGCCGCACCTCGCCGCCCGCGACGCCGGCGAACGTGAAGTCCGGCGCGAACGCTCGCCCCTCCGACGTGCCGGCGAACACCGAACGCCCGAGCAGGGTCGTGTTGGCCTGGGCCAGCAGCTCCTCGGCGATGCCCTCGAGCTCGACGGCGATGGCCTCGCGCGAAGCGCTGTCGAGGGCGCCCGAGTTCGCGCCGCGCGTCGTCAGGTCGCGGGCGCGTCCGAGCAGCGCCGTCGACGCCGAGATCGCACTGTCGATCGTCGTGACCCACGCCAGACCGTCGTCGATGTTGCGCGCGTACTGGTCGTTGCGGCGCTGCGCGGCGTGCAGGTCGAGAGCTGCCGCCGCGGCGGCGGGATCGTCCGACGGTGCGAGGAAGGCCCGCTGCGACGTCGCCTGGCTCTGCAGCCGCGACAGGTCGTTCAGGCCGCCCTGGAGGTTGCGCATCGCCATCTGCGCGAGGCTCTGCGAGGTCACTCGGGTGATCATGGCGCTCCCGGGATCAGCGGCCGACGAGGCCGGTGCGGTTGATGAGGACGTCGAGGGCTTCATCGACGGCGGTGAGCACGCGGGCGGCCGCCTGATACGCCGTCTGGTAGGTCAGCAGACTCATCGTCTCCTCGTCGTTGTCGACGCCGGCCACCGACTGCTGCGCGGCGACGGCGGCGACCGCGGTGGTCTCGGCGCGGGCTGCCCGGCCGGCCTCGGCCGCCGTGGCGACCGCCAGCCGCGACACGACGTCGCGCCACACGACATCCGGTCCGTCGGAGCGCTTGCCGATGCCCGACAGCGCGTCGGCGTTGCTGCCGTCGAGGGCGCCGGCGGCCGGCGCCCCGATCGCGAGCTCGTCGCGGCTGGTCGGGATGACGCTGAGCCCGAGGGCTGCGGGAACGCCCGCCGCACGCGCGAAGAAGTCGCCCCCGGCGGCGCCCGCCGCCGTCGCCCCGGCGCGGTGCTGCGCGTTGACGGTGTCGGCGAGCGAGGTGGCGAGCGCGTTGTACGACTCGGCCAGGCCCGCGAGAGGGCCACCGGCGTCGGCCGGCGCCAGCAGCGACAGCGCGCCGGCGAGCTCGCCGCTCGCGACGCCGACGGGCGGGCCGCCCGCGGGCCGCCAAGCGACGGTCACGGCGTCGTCCG
Source organism: Microbacterium thalli (assembly GCF_028737325.1). Classification (GTDB taxonomy): domain Bacteria; phylum Actinomycetota; class Actinomycetes; order Actinomycetales; family Microbacteriaceae; genus Microbacterium; species Microbacterium thalli. Next base: position 279,482 of record NZ_JAQZCH010000001.1, read on the forward strand.
TGCCGACGGCGCTCGGACCGGTGACCTCGAGAGTGCGTGCCTGCGAGCCCGAGACGAGCGCGTTGCCGTCCACGCGCAGGGTCATGGTGCCGTCGGTCTCGACCGTGCCGACGGCACCGGCGAGGCGCGAGACGGTCTGCGCAAGCAGGTTCCGGCGGTCGACGAGCTCGTTGACGGGGGTGCCGGATGCCGTGGCCTCGCGGATCGTGCCGTTGAGATCGGCGATCTCGATGGCGGCGGCGTTGATCTGGTCGACGACACGGTCGGCGCTCGCGCGCGTCGACGCCCACTGCTGCGCGACGGCACGGTAGCCGTCGCCGATGCGTGCGGCGATGGTCTCACCCCGCGTCAGCACCGCGGCCGCGGCGGCGGTGGAGTCGGGGGCGTTCGAGAGGTCCTGCCACGCCGTCCACAGCTGCGAGAGCTGGTCGGCGATGCCGTTCTTCGTCGGCTCGGCGAGGGCGGCCTCCGCGGCCGCGGTCGCCGTGGCGCGAGTGGACCAGTAACCGGATGCCGCGAGGGTGTCGCGCACGCGTGCGTCGAGCACGGCGTCGCCGAGGCGGGCGATGCCGTCGACCGACACGCCCTGTCCGACGCTCGCGCGCCCCGGCGTGGCGACGCCGCCGACGGCCGAGGTCTCGAGGCGCTGACGCGTGTAGCCGGGTGTCAGCTGGTTGGCGACGTTCTGTCCCGCCAGGTCCATGCCGCGGCGCGCCGCGGCCAGGGCGCTCGCGGCGGTCCCCACCCCACTGAATGTCGACATGCGGTCCTCTCAGATCTCCCGGTCGACGATGCGGGCGGTGTCCTCGCGCACCCGTCCGCCGCCGGTGGTGTACTCGCCCGTGCTCGCCTCGAGTCCGGCGAGGGTCTCGTCGACCGCCCGGCTCGCGGCGCGCAGATGCGTCTCGTTCGCGTCCTTCAACTGCGACACCTCGGCCATGCGCTCGGTCAGCGCGATGCGGTGCTCGGCGAAGACGTCGCGCCAGGTTCCGGTCGGTGCGGCGTCGAGCAGCTGCGCGAGCGTCGTGGCATCGGGCATGCCCCACTCCCGCGCGACCGCTGCGACTTCCACGTCGCGTCCGAGACCCGACTCGCGCAGCTGTTCGAGCACCCGCTCGATCTCGCGCGACGCGAGGTGGATCCAGCGGGTGTTGCCCGCCTCGAGCAGCAGGCGCTGCTCCTCGAGCTTGAAGATCAGCAGCTCCAAAAGCTCGCGCTCGCGCCACAACTGCATGGACAGCTCGTTTGCTCCCAAGGTGTTCCCCCTCCTCGAGCAGCCCCCATGGACCGCATCGAACGGCTCGCTCATCGACGAACTGTTCCGAAGCGATCTTCCTCGTCTATCGGCAGGAACGACAGTGCGGTTATGCGGGCCCTGAGTTTTGCATGAGATTCCTCTCATTTTGCCTATGATGGCAATCAGCCGGTGTGACGGCTCCTGCGAATTCGGGCCGCAGGGGTGAGCGCACGCCACGAAAGAGGCCTCCCTTGCACATCCTCGGCCACGCGGAACGCAATCAACTCATCGAAGAGAACCTTCCCCTGGTGGGCTATCTGGCGCGCGACCTGCATTCGCGCGCGACGCACGTGCCGCTCGAGGAGCTGGCCTCCGTCGGCGCTCTCGCCCTGGTCACCGCCGCCGACGCCTTCGACCCCGCGCTCGGCGTGCCCTTCGGCGCGTACGCCCGGCGCCGCATCCTCGGCGCGTTCGCCGACGAGATGCGCTCGATGGATTGGGCGTCGCGCGGCATCCGCAAGCGCATCAAGGAGACCACCGCGATCCGCGACACCCTGACGGCGCGACTGGGCCGCAGCGCCACCGCCGACGAGATCGCCGAGACGATGGGCCTGCCCCGCACCGCGGTCGTCGAAGCCCTCGACGACGCGGCGCGCACCGTCACGAGCCTCGACGACGCGTCGGTGCTCGAGATGCCGAGCGCCATGACCCTGCCCGACGAGGCGGCGGTGCTCCGTGAGCGGCGCGACGTCCTCGAGCGCGCGGTCGCGGCCCTCCCGCCGCGCATGCGCGCCATCGTGCAAGCCGTCTACATCGACGAGCGCCCCGTCAAAGAGATCGCCGCCGAGCTCGGCGTCTCGCACTCCGCCGTCTCGCAGCAGCGCGCCGAGGCGATCCGACTGCTGCGCGATGCGCTCGAGCGCTTCGCCGCCGAGGAGGCCTTCGAACCCGTCTCCCGCGTCTCGGTCGAGACCCGCGAGGCGTACTTCACCCGGATCACCGCGATGCTCCCGCGCGGCGGACGAGGCATGACGCCCGCCGCATCCCTCCCGATCTGACGCCCCGAACGGGCCCGGAACGAGCCTCGCGGCCTAACGCGCGACCGCGGCGTGCCGATAGACCCTGCCGACGGCGGGTGCTTCCGCTGCACGACGACGACAGGACGGGCGCATGGCGATCTCGATCGGCGGTCTGGCCTCCGAGCTGGACACCCAGAAGATCATCGACGCCCTCATGAACGTCGAGCGCATCCCGCGCACGCTGCTGAGCGCGAAGTCCGACGACCGCAAGACCGTCATCGCGCAGCTGCAGTCGCTGAACACCTCGTTGCAGGCGTTGGCCACGACCGCGAAGGATGCCGCCGGCCCGACGGCGCTCCTGCAGCGGACGGCGACCAGCTCGGACGAGGCCGTTCGCATCCGTGCGACCGACGGGGCGCCGGTGCTGCAGACCGACGTCGTCGTCGACCGGGTCGCGACCGCCCACAGCATCGTCACGGGCAGCTTCACCACCGCCGCCGCCGGCGATCCGCTCGTGTTCACGGTCGTCCGCCCCGGCGGCGAGCCGGTCGAGGTGCGGCCGGCGTCGGGGAAGGCCGCCGACATCGCGCAGGCGCTGACGGCGGCAGGCGCCGGGGTCACCGCCTCGGCCGTCTCCGCCGGAGTCGACGCCGAGGGCCGGCCGCAGTGGCGGCTGCAGGTCACGGCGACCGAGACCGGCGCCGCGGCGGCGTTCCAGGTCTTCCGCGGCGACGCCGCGGCCGTCGCCGCCGGCACCGCCACGGACGTGGCGACCGAACCCGGCGGGGCGACCGTGACCGCCGGCGCCGACGCGCAGGTGCGCCTGTGGGCCGGCACCGCGGCCGAGCAGACCGTCACCTCGGCGAGCAACACCTTCACGCAGCTGTTCGCCGGCGTCGAGGTCACCGTCTCGCGCGCGACGACCACCCCGGCGACGCTCTCGGTCGCCGCCGACACCACCAAGAGCACCGCCGCCGCGAAGGCCTTCGTCGGGGCGGTCGGCACGCTGCTCGCCGGCATCGCGCGGGGCTCGACCGCGACCGCCGCCAGCGCGCCCGGCGAGCAGACCCGCCTCGGGGTGTTCACCGGCGACAGCACGGTGCGCAGCCTGAGCCAGGCGATGACCGCGGCCGTGCAGCTGCCGATCGACGGCGTCTCGCCCGCGACGGCGGGCATCTCGGTCGATCGGCTCGGCGTCGTCACGCTCGACGAGAAGGCGTTCACGGCCGCCCTCGCAGCAGACCCGGTGGCCGTGCAGGAGATGTTCGCCGGCGTCGCCGAGCGCGTGCAGGATGTCGCCGAGCGCTACTCCGACAAGTACGACGGCCTGCTGACCTCGCGCATCACGGGTCAGGAGAGCGAGGTCCGGATGCTCGGCGAGCAACTCACCCGCTGGGACCTGCGCCTCGAGCAGCGCCGCGCGACGCTCGAGCGCACCTACGCCTCGATGGAGACGATGCTCTCGCGGCTGCAGTCGCAGTCGTCCTACCTCGAGTCGCAACTGTCGGGCCTGTCGGGATCGGGGTCGAGCAAGTGAACGCGGCCCTGCGGGCGCAGCAGCGCTATCGCGAAGAGACGATCCTCTCGGCGAGCCCCGCGCGGCTGGTCACCCTGCTGTTCGACCGGCTCCTGCTCGACGTCGAGCGCGGCGAGGCCGCGCAGCGCGCCGGCGAGTGGCAGCGCGCCAACAGCGAACTGCAGCACGCGCAGCAGATCGTCGCCGAGCTCTCGGGCTCGCTCACCGACGACTGGGCGGGCTCGGCGTCGCTGCGCGCCGTCTACGACTACCTCGCCCGCACCCTCGTCGGAGCCAACATCGGTCGCGACCCCGAACGCACCCGCGAATGCCGCGACCTGATCGCGCCGCTGCGCGAGGCCTGGCACGGCGCCGCCGAGGCGACCGCGGGATGAACGACCGTGGGATGAACGAACGTGGGATGAACGACGGCGAGATCCCCGACGGCGCGATGGACGCTGCCGGGATGGACGCCACGACTCCGGCACCGACGGCGCGGGCACGCGAGCGCGCCTGGCGCGACATGCTCGACCTGTTCGAGTCGGATGCCGCCGACCCGGATGCGGGGTCGGATGCCGCCGGCCCGGGGGCTCTCGCGGAGGCCGGGCCGGTCGAGCCCTGGCTGCCGCCGCGCGATCTCGGGCCGCTGCCGGCATCCCTCGCCGACCGGGCACGCGCCGTGCTGGCGGCGCAGGCCGCGCGCGCCGCCCGCGTGCGCGCCGACCTGACGACCGTCCGGTCGCACCTCGACGCGCTCGCGCGCATCCCCGCCGACGGCGCCGAGACCGCGGTGTACCTCGACCGCAACGGCTGAACGCCCGACGCGCCGCCCGTCTAACGCGCCCGCGGAGACGGCCGATAGGTGATCCTGAGCATGGATCGCTCATCCCCGGCCACGGATCGGCCTCGTCATCAGACGGAAGACGCCTGCGTGCTCGAATCAGTGACCACCACCGCGCTCACGAGCGCCCTCACGGGCCTCTCGCAGCGGCAACGCGCCATCGCCGACAACATCGCCAACGTCAACACCTCGGGCTATCTCGCCCAGGTCGTGAGCTTCGAGGCGGAGCTGGCCCGTTCGGTCGAACGCGGCGACGGCGCCGTGGCGCCCACGGTCCGCGCCTCGACCGAGCCCACGCGGCTGAACGGCAACAACGTCAACCTCGACACCGAGACCCTGGCCAACATCGAGACCGTGCTGCGGTACCAGTTCGCCGCGCAGGCGGTCGGCGGCACGTTCAGCTCGCTGCAGACCGCGATGAGGACCTCATGACCTTCGACGCCATCGGCATCGCCGGATCGGGCCTGACCGCCCACCGCACCTGGCTCGACGCCCTGAGCGACAACATCGCCAACGTCAACACCGCCGTCGCCCCCGGCGACGAGGCCTTCCGGCAGCGCTTCATCGCGGTGCAATCCGCCGGTGACGGCGGCGGCGTGCGCGTCGCGGGCGCGGTCTGGGGCGGCGGCGAGGGACGCCTCGTGCACGAGCCGAACAACCCGCTCGCCGACGCCGACGGCTACGTGCGCTACGCCGACATCGACCTCGGCGAGCAGATGAGTCACCTGATCCTCGCGCAGCGGGGCTACCAGGCCAACGCCGCCGTCGTCGACCGTGCGAAGACGACGTACGAGGCCGCCCTGCAGATCGGACGCCGCTGATGCCCCCGCTGTCGGGAGTCGACGCGCTCGGCGCGATCGGCGCGACCTTCCCCACCGCCGCGCCGCGATCGACCACGGACGGCGACGCCGCCGGCTTCGGCGCGAGCCTGACCGGCGCCGTCGACGAGCTGCGGGCGCTGCAGTCCACCTCGAACGGGCTCGCCGTCTCGGCCGTGACCGGTGACCTCGACGACATCCACGCCGCGATGATCGCGTCGTCGCGCGCCTCGGTCACCCTCGAGCTCGTGGCCGCCGTGCGCAACAAGGGCGTCGACGCCTTCAACGAGATCATGCGGATGCAGGCCTGATGCCCGCGGCCGTCACCTCGCTGTGGAGCCGCCTGCGCGCCACGATCGCCGGGTTCACCGTCGCGCAGCGCACGATCGCGATCATCGGGGTCGCCGTCCTCGCGATGGGCGTCTTCGCGCTCGCAAGCTGGATGTCGCGGCCGACGCTGACCCCGCTGTTCTCGGGGCTGTCGGCATCCGATGCCAGCGCGGTCGTCGAGCAGCTGCGCTCCGCCTCGGTCGAGTACCAGCTCACCGACGGCGGCTCGACCGTGCTCGTTCCCGAAGGCGCCGTGTACGAGCAGCGCCTCGCCGCGGCGGCATCCGGTCTGCCCAGCCCGGAGTCGGCCGGGTACTCGCTGTTCGACACGATGGGCGTCACCAGCTCGGAGTTCCAGCAGTCCGTGACCTACAAGCGCGCCATCGAGGGCGAGCTCGCCCGCACCATCGGCGCGCTCGAGAACATCTCGACCGCGTCGGTGCAGCTCGCCATCCCGGAAGAGAGCGTCTTCGTCTCGCAGCAGGTCGCGCCGACGGCATCCGTGTTCATCGAGACGGCGCCGGGTGCCGACCTCGCGCCTGAGCAGGTCGAGGCGATCGTGCACCTCACCTCGGCGTCGGTCAGCGGCATGAAGCCCGAGAACGTCGCCGTCGTCGACGCGGCCGGGCGCACCCTGTCGGCGATCGGCGGTGCCGGCGCGCGCGGCACCGACCAGCAGGCGGGCGCCTACGAGACCCGCATGACCGCGAGCGTGCAGCAGATGCTCGACACGGTGCTGGGCGCGGGAAACGCCACCGTCTCGGTCGCCGCCGAGATGCAGCAGGCCACGAGCGAGCGCGTCGACGAGACCTACACCCCCGTCGACGGCGCACTGCCGGCCACCGAGGAGACCAGCAGCGAGACCTACACCGGAACGGGCGCTCAGCCGGGCGTGCTCGGCACCGAGCTGCCCGCCGCCGGCACCGGGGGCGCCGGCACCTACGAGTCGACGCAGACCAACCGCTCGAACGTCGTCAACAAGACCGTCGAGAGCGTGTCGACGCCCGCCGGCGCTGTCGCCCGCCAGACGGTCGCCGTCGCGGTGAACGCCGATGGGACGGATGTCGTCGACGTCGACCAGCTCGAGGCGCTCGTGACCTCGGCTGCGGGCATCGACCCCGCGCGGGGCGACCGCGTCACCGTCGAGCTCGTCGCCTTCGACGACCAGGGCGCGGCAGCCGCGCAGGCCGCCCTCGACGCCGCTCGCGAGGCCGAGGAGGCCGAGCGCGCCGCCGAGACCCTGCAGACCTCGATCGTGGCCGCGGCGATCGTCCTCGGACTCGTCGCCGCGACGATCGCCGGCATCGTCGTGGTCCGCCGCCGACGTGCCGCCGCCGACGACGAGCCGATGATGACCCTGACGCCCGTCGACGAACCGATCGACCGTTTCGACGCCCTCACGCGGGGCCTCGCGACCCCGTTGCTCGACGAGGCGCCCACCGTGCCGCTGCCCGCCGTCGAGCTCGACCCCGAACCCGACCCCGAGCCCGTGCAGGTGGCCCTCGACCGCCGCCGCGCCGAGATCGGCGACTTCGCGCGCCGTGATCCCGCGCGCACGGCCGATCTGCTGCGCCGCCTCGTCCGGGACTCGTCCGACGCATGAGCGAGCTGACCGGGACCCAGACGGCGGCCGTCGTCATCATGAACCTCGACCGAGCGCAGGCTGTCGAGGTGCTCAAGCACCTCTCCGACGACGAGGCCGAGGCGATCGCCGCCGAGATCATCCGCCTGCGCGACCTCGACCTCGAGACAACGCGCGACGCGCTGACCGACTTCCAGCGGGTCGTGCGGGGTCACCTGCCGCCCGTGCGCGGCGGTCGTGACCTCGCGACGGGGCTGCTCGAGGCCTCGCTCGGCGCGGAGCGAGCCGCGGGCGTGCTGACGAAGGTCGCCTCGTCGATGACGAGCTCGTCGTTCGAGTTCCTCACGGCCGTCGAGCCCGCGCAGGTCGCCAGCATCCTCGACGGCGAGCTGCCGCAGACCGTGGCCCTCGTCATCGCGCATCTGCCGGTCGACCGCGCGGCCGCCGTCCTCGCCGAGATCGCCGACCCGGCCCGCACCGACGTCGCTCAAGCGATCGCGACGATGGGCACCGCGACGCAGGATGCCGTGGCCGTCGTCGCCACGACGTTGCGGGCTCGTGCCGGCGCCATGACGACGCGCGACGCGCGCGACACGCTCGGCGGCGTGCAGCCGCTCGTCGACATCATCAACCGCTCCGATGCCACCGTCGAGAAGGCGCTGCTGGCGAGCATCGAGGCGCGCGACAGCGCCCTGGCCGAGGACATCCGCTCGCGCATGTTCACGTTCGCCGACATCGTCGTCCTCGACGACCGCGACGCGCAGCGCGTGCTCCGCGGCATCGACGTCCGGGTGCTGGCGCTGGCGTTGAAGGGGTCGTCGGGCCCGGTCGCCGACGTGATCCTGCGCAACATGACCGAGCGCAACCGCGAGGCCCTGCAGGAAGAGGCGCGCCTGCTCGGCACCGTGCGGGTCTCGCAGGTCGAAGAGGCGCGCGCCGCGATCGTCCGCACGATCCGCGAGCTCGAGGCCGCCGGCGACATCCGCGTGCAGCGCGTCGAGGAGGAGTATGTCGTCTGACTCCTTCACGCGGCTCGAGATCCCGCGCCTGTCGGGGCCGCCGCTCGAGCAGGAGCGCGACCGCGCCCGGCAGCGCGGCCACGCGGCCGGCTACGCCGAGGGGATGCGGCTGGCCGCAGCCGAAGCGGCACGCGCGGCCGCGGCGCGCGACGAGCGTGCGCGCGAGGCCGACGACGCCGACCGCGCGCGCGTCGCGACCGCCCTCGCCGCGCTCGAGACAGCCGCACGCGGTCTGACCGAGCGGGCCGATGCGTTGGTCGCGCCCGCCGAAGCGCGGCTGCACGTCCTCGCCGTCGAGCTCGCCGAGGCCGTCGTCGCGACCGAGCTGTCGGATCCCGTGCGCTCGGCTCTCGCCGTCGCGGCACGCGTCGAACGCGCGGCGACCGCCGGCGACGAGCCCGTCGCACGGCTGAGCCCGACCGACGCCGAGACACTCGACCGCCTCGGCGGCGCCCCCGCCGGCATCCGGGTGACGGTCGATCCCGACCTGAGCCCCGGCGACGCCGTCGTCCGCGTGACCGACGGCGCGATCGACCTGCGCATCGACGCGGCGTTCCGACGCGCCCGCGCGGCGCTCGGCGAGGGCCCGCGATGACGGGCTGGTCGGCGGTGCTCGAGGCCGCGCGTCCCGTGCGCGCCGGCACCGTCTCGCGCGTCGTCGGGCTGGGTGTCGATGTCCGCGGGGTCGACGCCGCCGTCGGCGACCTCGTCGCCCTCGGCGACGGTGTTCCGGCCGAGGTCGTCGCCGCCGAGGGCGCCACCCTGCGGTGCATGCCGCTCGGGCTGACCGACGGCCTGCGCGTCGGCGACGCCGTCGCCCCCGCCTCGGGTCGGCTGCGCGTGCCCACCGGCCGCGCGCTGCTCGGGCGCGTCCTCGACGGCCTCGGGCGTCCGATCGACGGCCGGGGACCCGTCCGCGCCGCCGCCGTGCCGCTCGACCACGAACCGCCGTCGGCGATGCACCGCGAGCGCATCACCGAGCCGCTGGTCACCGGCATCCGCGCGATCGACACGCTCACGCCCCTCGGCCGGGGCCAGCGCATGGGCCTGTTCGCCGGATCGGGCGTCGGCAAGTCGTCGCTGCTGTCGATGATCGCCCGCGGCTCGTCCGCCAGCGCGAACGTCATCGCGCTCGTCGGCGAGCGCGGCCGCGAGGTGCGCGAGTTCCTCGAGGACGACCTCGGACCCGAGGGACTCGCGCGTTCGGTGGTCGTCGTCTCGACCTCCGACCAGCCCGCCATGGCACGCTTGCGCGCGGCGTCGACGGCGACCCGCATCGCCGAGGCGTTCCGCGACGACGGCGACGACGTCGTGCTCATGATGGACTCGCTCACCCGCGTCGCGATGGCGCAGCGCGAGATCGGCCTCGCCGCCGGTGAGCCGCCCGCCACCCGCGGCTACCCGCCCTCGACGTTCCCGGTGCTGGCCCGGCTGCTCGAGCGCGCCGGCACCGACCGACGCGGATCGATCACCGGCATCTACACGGTGCTCGTCGAGGGCGACGACCACAACGAGCCGGTCGCCGACACCGTCCGCTCGATCCTCGACGGCCACCTCGTGCTCGATCGCGCCCTCGCCGTGACCGGGCACCACCCGGCCATCGACGTGCTCGGCTCGGTCTCGCGCCTGTCCGGCAAGGTCGCCTCCGCCGAGCAGCGCCGCCTCGCCACCGCCCTGCGGACCGTGCTCGCCGCCCGCGACGAGGCGCGCGACCTCATCGCCATCGGCGCGTACCACCCGGGCGCGAACCGGCGGGTCGACGCCGCCGTGTCGGCCGAGGCGGCCATCGCCGCCTTCCTGCGGCAGGACCTCGACGAGCGCACCCCCGCCGAGGAGTCCTGGCGCCGCCTGCACGACCTCGTCGCCGCGTTCGGAGACATCTCATGAGCCGCCGCTTCCCCCTCGCCGGGCTGCTGCGCATCCGCGGCATCCAGGAACGCGCCGCCGCCGCGCACCTCTCGCGTGCCGCGCTCGAGCAGCAGCGCACGGAGGCGCGCGAGCGTCAGGTGCGCAACGCCCTCACCGCCTCGGCCGATACGCCCGGCGACGTCCGCACCCTCGCCGCCCTCGCGGCCGGACGCGTGGCCGCACGCAGCCAGCTGAGCGACCTCGCGGCGCTGCAACAGACCCAGCGCGCCGACCTCGACGCGGCGCGCGCATGCCACACCGCCGCCCGCCGCGCCGAACACGGCCTCGAGCGGCTCGCCGAACGCCACACCGAGCGCGAGGGCGCCCGCGCCGAGGCCCGCGATCAGGCCGCGCTGGATGAGATCGCCCTGCGCCCCGCCGCACCGCGCCCCCCGGAGGACCGCCCGTGACCGCCGTCCCCCTGCTGACATCGCCCGCCGCGACGCGCCCGCGCGTGCCCGGTTCCCGCGAGCACGCGCCGTCGGCCGGCGAGGGCGGGGCGGCGGCGAGCGCGTTCGCCGTCGCGTTCGCCGCCGCGTCGGGAGTCACCGGAACGCGTGACGGTGCCGGCGCGGAGGACGAGGGCCACGCGGATGGCGCGGGTGCGGGTGGCGCGGCTCCGGCTGGCGCGGGTGCGGCTGGCGCGGGCGGCACCGCGGACCGGATGACGTCGACCGCCGTGGGCTCGAGCGTCGCGGACCGGAGCGCCACCGGTCGGGGCGTGGGAAGCGGGCACGGTGCGGGGGCGGTGACCGTGGTCGAGTCCGCGCTTCGACCCGACACCGCTGCGGCGGGCGTCTTCGAGGCGGCGGCGACGGCGATGGGCCGGACGGGCCTCGCGCATTCCGCGGCTCTGGGCACGAACACGAGCGCGAGCACGAGCACGAGCGCGGCGGCGGGCGCGGATGCGCACGCGGGGACGGCGGCGAACGCGGATGCCGCTCCGGGCGGGGATGCCGTCGCGGTCGACACGTTCGCGCGGGCGGCAGTGACCGAGCCCACGTCGGCAGCGGCGCCAGAGCCGGCGAGCGCTGATGGCACGTCCCCGGCTCGCTCGGGCCTCGCGCCGGGATCCGCAGCGGGAACGCCGAGCCTCGCGGCATCCGCTGCATCCGCTGCGTCCGGCGCGTCCGGCGCGTCCGCTGCGTCCGGTGCGTCCGGATCCACACCAGCGCCCAGCCCCGTACCGGCAACCGGGGCCGCCGCGGCACCCGCTGCAACCGGTGCGTCCGGATCCGCACCAGCACCCAGCCCCGCACCGGCATCCGGCCTCGCACCGGCGGCGTCCGGGCCCGCCGCGGCGCCCGGCTCGGCCCCGGCCCCCGGCAGCCGGATCGCGCTCGCGGGATCGACCCCCGCCGCAGGTCATCCGTCTGTCGAGCCGGACTTCGCCGCCGCGGCGTCCGAGCCCACGTCGGCGACCCCCACCCCCGCGCCGGCCACGACGCCCGCCGTCAGCGCACCACCGACCACGCCTCCGGCCGCACCCCCGGCCACGCCGCACGCCGCCGCGGGAGCGGGCCGCCCGGCCGTCCCCTCAGCGCCGCTGGCGCCGCAGCTGTCCGCACCGATCCTCTCGCTCGCCACCTCCGACGCGGGCCGGCACACGATGGTGCTGCGGGTCTCGCCCGAGAACCTCGGGCCCGTCACGGTCACCGCGCACATCTCGGGCTCATCGATCACGATCGAGCTCGCCTCCGCGACGACCGCAGGCCACGACGCCCTCCGCGCCGTGCTCGGCGACCTGCGACGCGAACTCGCCGTGCTGGCGCCGTTCTCGTCGCTGTCCCTCGCCGCGGGCGACACCGACCCGCGCGGGCAGACGGCCACGCACACGGCCGGCCAGCAGGCGTCCGCGTCGGGCGGTGGCCCCGGCAACCCCGGCGGGTCCGGCAACTCCAACGGCTCGACCCCCGGCGGCATGGCGCAGACCGGCGGCGACCGGTCGCCCGGTCGTCCGCCCCAGCCTGACGGCCCGTCGCCGCGAGACCCCGCCGCGACCGAGCCGTCGCCGCCCGGCGGCATCCCCCTCGTCCCCGTGCCGGTCGGCGCGGGCCGCATCGACCTCTACGCCTGATCCGGAGACCCGCATGACCACGATCCCGCCCGTCGGCGCCGTCAGCACGGCGACCACGCCCATCGCCCCGCCCGCGCCCAAGCAGGCCCTCGACGCCGAGGTGTTCCTGCAGCTGCTCGTCGCGCAGATGAAGAACCAGGACCCGAGCTCGCCGCTCGACACCAACGAGATGATGGCGCAGACGACGCAGCTGGCCATGATGGAGCAGCTCACCGCGCTCACCTCGACCTCGTCCGAGCACTTCGCGCTCACGATGCGCCAGACCGCCACCGCGCTCGTCGGCCAGCAGGCGTCGTACGTCGACGCCGACGGCAAGACGCAGACCGGCCGCGTCACCCAGGTCTCGTTCGAGAAGGGCGTGCCGCTCGTGACCATCGGCGGCACCGCCGTCCCGCTCGACGTCGTCTCGGGCATCTCCGCCGCCGCCTCCTGACCGCTTCCACTCGCTCTCCCACCCTCGACCGAAGGACAGCCCCATGCTCCGTTCGCTCTACGCCGGCATCTCCGGCCTCCGCTCGCACCAGACGATGCTCGATGTCACGGGCAACAACATCGCCAACGTCAACACCGTCGGCTTCAAGGCCGGGTCGGTGCAGTTCCAGGACACCCTGTCGCAGATCGTCCAGAACTCCCGGGCACCGCAGGCCGCCGCCGGCGGCACGAACCCGGCGCAGGTCGGCCTCGGCACGCAGATCGCGGCCGTCCGCACCACGTTCACGCAGGGCTCGCAGCAGGCGACGGGCGTCCCCACCGACCTCATGATCGCGGGCGAGGGCTTCTTCGTCGTCCGCAACGGCCCCGAGACGCTGTACACCCGCAACGGGTCGTTCGGCTTCGACGCGGCGGGCCGCCTGACCACCAAGGACGGCGCCCTCGTGCAGGGCTGGACCGCCGTGGACGGCGTCGTCCCCACCGGCGGCCCCGTCGGCGGGATCGCGCTGCCGGTCGGTGCGACCTCGCCCGGACGCGCGACGGCGAACGCGAACGTCAGCGGCAACCTGCCCTCGGATGCCGCCACCGGCGAGCGGCTCGTGCGCGACGTCACGGTCTACGACGCGCAGGGCGCCGCACGCCAGCTCGCTCTGACCTTCACGCGGACCGCGGCCGGCTGGGACGTCACCGACGGCACCGCGACGACGTCGCTCGCCTTCACCGACGGGCGCCTCACCGGTCCCGCGAACATCGTCGCGGGCGGCGTCGACGTCGACCTGTCGGGCGTCACCGGCTACGCCGACCTGCGCACCGTCAAGCTCGGCGAGCAGGATGGCCGCGCACCCGGCAGCCTCGTCTCGTACACGCTCTCGGCCGACGGCAGCCTCGTCGGAGCCTTCAGCAACGGTGCGACCGCTGTGCTCGCGCAGGTCGCGCTCGCCTCGTTCGAGAACCCGGAGGGGCTCGAGAAGGCCGGCTCGTCGCAGTACCGCGCCGGCGCGAACTCCGGCGCTCCCGCGGTCGGCATCGCCGGCACAGACGAGCGCGGCGGCCTCGTCAGCGGCGCGCTGGAGATGTCGAACGTCGACCTCTCGCAGGAGTTCACCAACCTGATCGTCGCCCAGCGCGGCTTCCAGGCCAATGCCCGCATCATCACCACGAGCGACGAGGTCCTGCAGGAGCTGACGAACCTCAAGCGCTGACCCGCGCCGCGCGCAACTCCTCAGAACCGGTGACGAAACGCCCTGGGGGCCGGGTTTCCGGTCCCCAGGGCCCGGATCTGAGGAGTTGTGCCTGCCGCGAGCCCAAGACCACCGCGGCGGCCGCCACTAACCGACCGTCGCGCCGTGCCGACAGTCCCCACGGAGCCGCCGTATCGACGCCGGCCCGCCACCCGCCGACGAGAAGGGGCGACATGATCGTTCTGACACGACTGAACCGGCACCGGTTCGCCGTGAACCCCGACCTCGTCGAACGGGTGCAAGAGAGCCCCGACACGACGCTCACGCTCGTCGACGGCGCCACCTTCGTCGTGGCCGAGACCATGGAGACCGTCATCGAGAGCATCGTCGAGTTCCGGGCCCGCGTGCTCGCGACCGCGCTCGATCGCTCGTTCCCCGGGAGTGAGAGCTGATGGATCCGTCCCTGCTCATCGGCATCCTGCTCGCCTTCGGCGGGCTGTGGGCCATGATCCAGCTCGAGGGCGCGAGCATCAACGCCCTGCTGCTGCCGGCCCCGATGGTGCTGGTCTTCGGCGCGACGATCGCGATCGGCATCGCCGGTGGGACGCTGCGGGATGCCGCGGCCGCGGTGCGCGCGCTGCCCCGAGCCTTCGTCGGCAAGACGGGCTCGACCGAGGCCCTCATCGACACCGTCGTCGGCTACGCCGAGAAGGCCCGCGCCGAGGGGCTTCTCGCCCTCGAGAGCGCCGTCGCCGACGAGAAGGACCCGCTGCTGCGTCACGCGCTGCAGAGCATCGCCGACGGCACCGACGCCGAAGACCTGCGTGTCGTGCTCGAAGACCGGGTCGCGACCGTGGCGGCCGAGCGCCGCACGGCATCCCGGTTCTACTCCTCCCTCGGCGGCTACGCGCCCACCGTCGGCATCGTCGGAACGGTCGTGTCGCTGACCCACGTGCTGGAGTACCTCGACAAACCCGACCAGCTCGGCCCGCTCATCGCCGCCGCCTTCGTCGCGACGCTCTGGGGCCTGCTGTCGGCGAACTTCATCTGGCTGCCCATCGGCACCCGGCTGCAGCGGCTGGCCGAGATCGAGGTCGATCGGATGACGCTGGTGACCGAGGGGATGCTCGCGGTGCAGGCCGGCAACCCGCCGATGCTCGTCGCCGAACGGCTGCGCGCCCTCGCCCCGGAGAGCAAGCCCGGACGCGGCCGCGCGAAGGCGACGGCGGACGAGACTGCGGACGCGGGCGTATGAGCGCGCCGCGGCGTCGCCGCGTCATGGAGTCGTCGCACGAGGGCCCCGACGAGCGCTGGATGGCGTCGTACCTCGACATGATCACGGTCATGATGTGCATGTTCATCGTGATGTTCGCGATGTCCAACGTCGACCAGGAGAAGTTCGAGCAGCTGCGGGCCTCGCTCGCGACGGGCTTCGGGTCCGAGGTCTCGGAGTCGCGCGACGTCTCGGAGGGCGTGGTCGTGCCGCCGGAGCTCGTCGAGGAAGAGGGCGAGGGCTTCGTCGCGACACCGACCGGCCCCACCCCGGCCGAGCAGGAATACAGCTCGCTCGACACTTTGCGCGCGCAGCTCGAGGGCGCGCTCGACGCCCAGGGCCTGGGTGATGCGGCGACCTTCACGATCGATGACCGCGGCCTGACGATCGGGCTCATCAGCGCCGAGACGTTCTTCGCCACCAACAGCACCGACCTCAGCGATCGGGCCCGCGCGGTGCTCGACGCGACCGGCGCGATCCTCGCCGCCGACGGGCACCGGATCTCGGTCGAGGGTCACGCCGACCACCGCCCCGCCGTCGCGCCCTTCGCCGACAACTGGGAGCTCTCGACCGCACGCGCCAACGGCGTGCTCGGGTACCTCGTCGATGCGCGGGCGGTCGCCCGCGAGCGCATCAGCTCGGTCGGTTACGGTTCGTCGCGACCGCTCGCCGAGGGATCGAGTGCCGAGGCCCTCGCCCAGAACCGTCGCGTCGACATCGTCGTCCTCTCGGATGCCGAGGCCCAGGTGCGCGGCGAGCTCCCGGGCCTCGCCGCCGCCGACACCGCGGGCTGACCCCCTCTCGCCCCGCCCCGCCCCGTCCCTAACGCGGCCGCGGGGCCGGCCGATAGTCCCGGCCGTGCAGACCGTCCGGACCGAATCGCTCGCGCGAACCGAGGATGCCGCCGCGGCAGAGCCGGTGCGCTACGACTTCGGGCGACCCGCGGCGCTGTCCCGCGAGCACACCCGCGCGCTCGCGGGCGCCTTCGACGCGTTCGCGCGCCAGTGGGCGATGCAGCTGGCGGCGAAGGCCCGCGTCCGCGCGCACATCGCGCTCGAACGTGTGACCCTCGAGACGTACGACGAGTACGTCGCGACGCTTCCGACGACGACGACCCTCGTGCTGTGCTCCGACGCCAGCTCGGACGATCGCGCCATCATCGAGTTCCCGCTGCCGTCAGCGCTGTCGTGGATCGTGAAGATGCTCGGCGGCGACGGATCGCTGCGCCCCGAGGCCCGCGCGCTGACGGGGATCGAGCAGGCGCTCGTGCGCTCGCTGATGGACGAGACCCTCGCGCACCTGCGGACCGCGCTCGGCTCGCTGCTGCCCCGTGAGCTGACGGTCGGCGCGGTGCAGTACAACGCCGCGTTCGCGCAGGTCGTCGGCGCGCAGGACCTCGTCGTCGTCGCGCGCTTCTCGCTGCGCCTGGCCGACCGCACCGAGACCGCCACGATCGCGCTGCCGGCCGCGCCGTTCCTCGAGCGTCTGTCGCACTCCGCGTCGACGCCCCGCGCGGCGGCCGACCCGGCGCTGGTGCGGCGCCACGTCGAAGAGACGCCCGTCGAGCTGACGCTGCGCCTCACGCCGCGGGCGATGCTGCCCGGCGACGTCCTCGACCTCGCCGTGGGCGACGTCATCTCGCTCGCGCACGCCGCCGACCGTCCGCTCGACCTCACCGTCGACGACCAGGTGGTCGCCGCCGCCGCCGTGGGCGCGGCCGGCGCGCGACTGGCCTGCGTCGTGACGGCATCCGATCTCTCCCGCTCGTTGTCCGAGGAGTCGCCATGAGCAGCACCACCACCCATGAGGCCGCCGCGGCGGCTGCGTTCGCCGACCGCCTGCCCACGGCGTCGCGCATCACCGCGCGGCCCGCGACCGGCTCGGGCGAGACCGGTGACGCGGTGATCGTCTCGTCGGTCGGCGACACGAGCGCGGCCCTGGCCGTCGTCGTGCTCGATCCCGCGGCGCTCGTCGGCGCCGATGCCGCGCTGCCGCTCGTCGAGCGTCTGCGCGATGCGCTGGATGCCGCGGCGACGGCGTTCGGGCCGAGCGTGCTGGGCGAGCCGTCGATCGGCGACGCGTCGGCGCTGTTCGCCCACCCGGCGGCGCAGGTGTTCGACCTCGTCGACGAGTCCGGCCGCACGATCGGACGCCTCGCCGTGCGGGTGTCGCACCCGGCTGCGGCCTCGCCGCGTCGCCTGCAGCGGATCGCGGGCGTCGAGATGGAGCTCACCGTCGAGGTGGGGCGCACCCGCATGGCGGTGCGCGACGTCCTCGAGCTCGAGCCGGGCCGCATCATCGAGCTCGACCGCTCGGCCGGTGCTCCCGCTGACGTCAAGCTCAACGGACGCCTCATCGCGCACGGTGAGATCGTCGTCGTCGACCAGGACTACGCCGTGCGGATCACCCGCATCATCGAGAACGCGGAGGCCTGAGATCGACGACCTCCTGCTCGCCCTGCGCGTCGTCGTCTCGCTCGGCGCCGTGCTCGCGATCGTGTGGCTGCTGCAGCGCCGCCTCGCTCGCGGCTCGGGCGCCGGCATCGGCGGTCGGACGCGCGGACGCACCCCGGCCCGTCGTCGCACCGACGACGACATCACGGTCGTCGCCAAGCGCGGTATCGGGCCGAAGGCGCAGGTCGCGGTCGTCGAGATCGGCGGCGCGCGCTACGTGCTCGGCATCACCGAGGCCGGCGTCTCGATGCTCGACCGCGTCGACCCTCCGCCCGGAACCGTCCCCGCAGCCGAGCCCGCGGCCCACCCGGCCCCGGTCCTCGTCCCGCGTCAGACGGATGCCGCCGACCCCGCGCCTCTCGCTCCGCCCCTGCCGCTGCGCCGCTCGGTCGCGCGCGCGGAGCGGGCTTCGCGCCCGACGACGATGACCGCCCGCGACGCGGCCCAGGTGCTGCGCCGCGCCCTGGGCGCGTGAGCCCCGGCGGCGTGCTCGAGGCGCTCGCGCTCGTCGCCGCCTCGACGCCCCCGCCGGGCGAGGGCATCTCGGTCGACATCAACGGGATCGACGGCACCCCGTCGTCGTCGGTACTGACGCTCATCGGCATCACGCTGCTGTCAGTGGCGCCGGCGCTGCTGCTGATGATGTCGTCGTTCACGAAGATCTTCGTGGTGCTGGCGATGACCCGCAACGCCCTGTCGCTGCCGACGATCCCGCCCAATCAGGTGCTGGCGGGCCTGTCGCTCTTCCTGACGCTGTTCATCATGTGGCCGGTGCTGACCGAGATCAACACGGTCGCCGTGCAGCCCTACGTCGACGGCTCGGTGACCTTCACCGACGCCGTCGGGGTGGGCTCCGACCCGTTGCGCGCCTGGATGCTCCAGTTCACGCGCGAAGAGGACCTCGCGCTCATGACCCGCTTCGCCGGCGCCGAGAACCCGGACGATCCGGCGAACGTGCCGATGATCACGCTCATCCCGGCGTTCATGATCTCCGAGCTGCGGGCCGCGTTCATCATCGGTTTCGTCATCTTCGTGCCGTTCCTGGTGATCGATCTCGTCGTCGCCGCGGCCCTGATGTCGATGGGCATGATGATGCTGCCGCCGGTGATGATCTCGCTGCCGTTCAAGATCCTGCTGTTCATCCTCGTCGACGGCTGGGGCCTCATCCTCCGCACGCTCATGGAGAGCTACGGAGCGGGCGGATGAACCCCGAAGCGGTCCTCGACATCGGGATGCAGGGCGTCGTGCTCGCCGCGAAGCTCGCCGCGCCGCTGCTGATCACGGCGCTCGTGGTCGGCTTCGCGATCTCGCTGCTGCAGTCGATCACGCAGATCCAGGAGGTCACGCTCTCGTTCGTGCCCAAGGCGATCGCCGTCGCCATCGCGCTGGTGGTGTGCGGGCACTGGATGATCGCGGAATCGATCACCTTCACGCAGACCCTGTTCGACCGCATCCCGCACCTTCTCTCGGGCGGGTGACGTGGAGATCCTCCTCGACTTCGCCTGGATCGAGGCGACCGGTCTCGCCGCCGTCCGCACCACCGCCTTCGTCTTCATCGCCCCGCCGTTCTCGTACGGCGCTTTCCCCGCGCGCATCAAGGCGATGGTCGCCGTCGGGGTCGCCCTCGCGCTGAGTGGAACCGTCGCTCCCGGGTACGAGAGCCTCGGCACCGGGCCCTTCTTCCTCGCGCTCACGCTGCAGGTGCTGACCGGCGCGATCCTCGGGTTCCTCGTGCTCGCGTGCTTCACCGCGGTGCAGTCCGCCGGCGGACTGATCGACGTCTTCGGCGGCTTCCAGCTCGCGCAGGCGTTCGACCCGCAGATGAACGTCAACGGTGCGCAGTTCACGCGGCTGTTCCAGATGATCGCCCTCGTGCTGTTGTTCGCGTCCAACGGGTACCAGCTGATCCTGGCGGGGCTCGCGCGCAGTTTTGCGGCCATCCCCGTCGACGGCGTGCTCGACCTCGCGCGTCCGGCCGAGCTGATGATCGGCACGGCGTCGCAGCTGCTCGTGGCGGCGGTGCAGATCGCGGGCCCGCTGCTGCTCGTGCTGTTCCTCGCCGACATCGCCCTCGGACTCGTCAGCCGTGTCGCGCCCGCGCTCAACGCCTTCGCGCTCGGCTTCCCGCTGAAGATCATCCTCACGTTCCTGCTCGCCGGCACGGTCATCCTCGCCCTGCCCGGCGTCGTCGGCGCCCTCACCGACGACGCCGTCGGGCTCCTGATCGGGGGCGCACGATGAGCGACGACACCGGTGAACGGACCGAGAAGGCCTCCCGGCGCAAGCTGCGCGAGGCCCGCCGCAAGGGCCAGATCACCCGCAGCCAGGACCTGTCGGCGTGGCTCGCGATCGGCACGGTCGCAGCGCTCCTGCCGATGATGATCGGGGCGGGCGCCGATGCGGGTCGCGCGCAGTTCGTCGAGGTCGCCGCCATCATCCGCAACCCCGACCCCGCCCACGCCGTCGCCGCGCTCGGCTCGGGGCTGGCCGGCATCCCGGCGATGCTCGGCGTCGCGCTGGCTGCCGTTGCGGTGGTCGCGCTCGTCGGGTCGGTCGCCCAGGGCGGCATCCACCTGCGCGGCGTGCCGGCGCGGTACGAGCAGTTCAACGTCGTGGCCGGCATCAAGCGCCTCTTCGGGATGCAGGCGCTGTGGGAGGGCGCGAAGGCGCTGATGAAGACAGCGGCGATCGGACTCGCCCTGTGGTTCGTCGTCGCGGGCCTCATGCCGGTGCTGATGATGAGCGGAGCGCATCCCATCTCGCGGCTGCTCGAAATCGCGTCGACCGTCGTGACCTCGCTGCTCATCACCGCCGTCGCGGTCGGCATCGTGCTCGCCGCCATCGACGTCCTGGTCGTCATGCGCCGCAACCGCAAGCACACGCGCATGACGAAGAAGGAAGCGCGCGACGAGCACAAGAGCACCGAGGGCGACCCGCACGTCCGGGGCCAGCGCCGTGCCCGCCAGATGGCGATCAGCCGCAACCGGATGATCGCCGCCGTCGGCGACGCCGATGTCGTGCTCGTGAACCCCACCCACGTCGCCGTAGCCCTGCGCTACGAGCCCGGCAGGTCCGCGCCGCGCGTGGTCGCGAAGGGCCAGGGCATCATCGCCGAGCGCATCCGCGACCGCGCACACGAGGCGGGGGTGCCGCTCGTGCGCGACATCCCGCTTGCCCGTGCCCTTCATGCCGCGTGCGAGCTCGGACAGCCGATCCCGAGCGAGCTCTACACCGCCGTCGCCCGCGTGCTCGTCTTCGTCGACGGGCTCAAGCGCCGCGGCGTGGCCCGCGGCGTCCACACCGTTCCCCCGAGGAAGGACCCCCGATGAACATCCTCAAGAGGTCGCTCGTACCCGTCGGGGTCGTCGGCATCATCATGCTGCTCGTCGTCCCCGTGCCACCGCCGGTTCTCGACGTGCTCATCATCGCCAACATCCTGTTCGCGCTGCTGATCCTGCTCACGTCGATGTTCGTGAAGAAGCCGCTCGACTTCGCGGTCTTCCCGTCGCTGCTGCTCGTGGCGACGCTGTTCCGGCTCGGCCTGAACGTCGCCTCGACCAAGCTCGTGCTCGGCGAAGCGCACGCCGGTCAGGTCATCGACGCGTTCGCCGCGATCGCCGTCGGCGGCTCGCTCGTGATCGGCATCGTCGTCTTCCTGATCCTCATCGTCATCCAGTTCGTCGTGGTCACCAAGGGCGCCGAGCGCGTCGCCGAGGTGGGCGCCCGCTTCACGCTCGACGCGATGCCGGGCAAGCAGATGGCGATCGACGCCGACCTCAACGCCGGACTCATCACGGATGCCGAGGCGCGCAGCCGGCGCGCCGAGATCGCCGCGGAGGCCGACTTCTACGGCGCGATGGACGGCGCGTCGAAGTTTGTCAAGGGCGACGCGATCGCGGGCCTCGTCATCATCATCATCAACCTCGTCGGCGGGGTCGCGATCGGCATGATGTCGCACGGCATGGAGATCGGCGAGGCGCTGAACACGTATGCGCTGCTGACGATCGGCGACGGCCTGACCACGCAGATCCCGGCCCTGCTCATGGCCGTCGCGACGGGCATGATCGTCACCCGCTCGGGCGCGGAATCCGACATGGGGACGGCGGCGGCGACGCAGCTGACGCAGTCGCGCAACGCGCTGTCGATCGCCGGGGGCGCCGCGATCGTCATGTCGTTCATCCCCGGCATGCCCATGCTGCCGTTCCTCGTGATCGGGGCGACGCTGCTGCTCATCGCCCAGCGGGTCGGCTCGCGCACACCGGCGGCGTCGGCCGAGGACGCCCCGGTGCCCGACGCCCGCGCCGCCGACTCGCCGGAGGAGCTCGCCGAGCGCATGCGCGTGCACGCGCTCGAGATCCTGCTGGCCCCCGACGTCGTCGACCTCGTCACGGGCGGTCCCGACGACCTGCTCGGGCGGGTCCGCTCGCTGCGCCGCAAGACCGCCGCGGAGCTCGGACTCGTCGTGCCTCCCGTGCGCACGCGCGACAGCATCGAGCTGCCGCCTGCCACCTACGTCATCCGGGTCGCCGGCATCGAGGCGGGACGGGGGGTGGCGCCGCGCGGGTCGATGCTGGCCCTCGGTGCGGGCCTCGACGCCCTGCCCGGCGCATCGTCGCCCGACCCGGTGTTCGGGATCGACGGCAAGTGGGTGCCGCTCGAGATGCGCCACAGCGCCGAGCTGGCGGGAGCGACCGTCGTCGACCGCGCGAGCGTGATCATCACGCACCTCTCCAGCGTGATCCAGACGCACGCCGCGCGCCTGCTCAGCCGCGAGGACGTGCGGCAGCTCACCGAGGCGCTGCGCCAGGTCAGCCCCGCCGCCGTCGAGGAGCTCACCCCGGCGCTGCTCTCGCTCGCCGAGGTGCAGCGCGTACTGCAGGGGCTGCTCGCCGAGCGCATCCCGATCAACGACCTGGCCCGCATCTACGAGGCGCTCGCACTGCGGGCGAAGACCTCGACCGACCCCGAGGTCCTCGTCGAGGCCGCCCGCGCCGCCCTCGGACCGGCCGTCGCGACGCGGTTCGCGGAACAGGGCCGGCTGCGCATCGTCATGATCGATCCGCTGCTCGAGCAGGCGATGCTCGAGGCCATGCGCCCGAGCGAGGAGGGGATGCACATCGCCCTCGACCCGCGGCGGCTCGAGGCGGTCATCTCGTCGACGAAGGCGGCGCTGACAGCGGCCGGCGCCGGAGCCGAGCCGGTGCTCGTGTGTGCGCCGTCGCTGCGGCCGGCGGTGCGGCGGCTCATCTCGTCGCAGACCGACGGGGTGCCCGTGCTGTCGTACACCGAAGCGACGGCCGGCGGGCTCGCGATCGACACCGTCGGCGTCATCCGCGACACCGTCGACGACTTGCCCGTCATCAGTCCCGCATGACCGGGCGACGCGACGGCGCCCGCTTCGCGTGGAACGACGACGCGCGGGCGCGCGGAAAGTAGGGTGATCGAGTGCTGGTGTTGACGAGACGTGTCGGTGAGCGGGTGCTCATCGGCGACGACATCGAGGTGACGGTCCTCGAGGTCAAGGGCGACAGCGTGCGGCTGGGCATCCAGGCGCCGCGCGAGACGCGGATCCAGCGCGCCGAGATCGTCGCCGCCGTCGAGAGCGAGAACGTCTCCGCCGCGCAGGCGCCGGCCGACGAGGGCCAGGCGCTCCTCAACGCACTTGTCCGCCGCCAGGGCACAGCCCCGACGGCGGACGAAGAGTGAGCGGCGGCCGTAGCGGCCGCTGAGCGGGCGGCGCGGCGTCAGCCGGCGAGCGCTCCCGACATCTCGTCGATGTTCTGCTGCATCCACGCGACGTAGTCGACGTCATCGGGCATCAGCTCGGAGAACTCGAGCACCGGGATGCCGAGTTCGTCGGCCAGCCGGGTCATCTCGGTCGTCTCGGCGCCGCCGGTCTGGGCGTTGACGATGACGAGCCGCACGTCGCCCGACCGCAGCGTCTGCTGCGCCTCGAGCAGCGTCGCGGGCGGAACGTCCTGCCCCTCTTCGACCGCCTCGCTGAAGGCGGCGGGGGTCGCGTCCTCGAGTCCGGCCGCAGCGGCGAGGTACACCGGCACCGGCTCGGTCACGAAGATCTTCTGGCCGGCGTGCTCGGCCGAGATCGCCTCGAGCGAGGTCTCCAGGCCCTCGATGCGCTCGATGAGCGCGGCGGCGTTGGTCTCGAACGTCTCCGCTCGCTCGGCGTCGAGCTCGCCCAGCTCGTGCGCGATGTCTTCCACCAGGTGCGCGATGGTGTGCGGGTCGTACCAGACGTGCTCGTTGAAGCCCTCGATGTGGTCGTGGCCCGCGTGGTCGTGCCCGTCCTCCTCGGCGTGCTCGTCGGCGTGCTCCTCGCCCGCGTGGGTGGCGTCGGCTGCGGCGGGAGTCTCGTCGGCGTGCTCCTCGCCCGCGTGGTCGTCGTGACCGTGGCCGTCGGCGCCGGGATAGTCGTGCGCGTACTCGACGGCGGTCAGCACCGGAGCCTTCGTGCCGCTCGCATCGATGAGACCCTCGATGAACGCGTCGTACCCGCCGCCGTTCTCGATGATGAGGTCTGCCTCCGACACCGTCAGCTGGTCGCGCGCCGACGCCTCGTACGAGTGCGGGTCCTGCGCGAGCGACGTGATGATCGCGGTCACCTCGACGGCGTCGCCGCCGACCTCGGCCGCGAGCGACCCGTACACGTTGGTCGACGCCACGATGCTGAGCGTGTCGCCGCCCTCGCTCGAGCCGCTCGCACCCGGTGCGGCCGTTCCGGCGCAGCCGGCGAGGGTGAGGGATGCCGCGGCAACGAGCGCGGCGGCAGGAAGAAGACGACGGGTCATGCCGACGATCATACGTTAGTGATAATCGTTCTCTCAACATGGCGGAGGCACGAAGGGACGCGCCCGAGAGTTTCGGTGGGCCGAACGATTCGCACGCCCGAAATGCTGGCAATCGCGGCTTTCGGCGGTCGTCGGCTGCCGGCGACTGGCAAGCTCGATGAGGCGCATCCCGCGGTCAGACCGCCGGCCGATCGCCGATCATCTCGATCTCATCGCCCCGAGGAGGACCCATGTCGCCGTGGGCGCTGTTCATCCTCGCCGTCGGCGTCTCGGCCGACGCGTTCGCGGTGGCGCTGGGCAAGGGCGTGCAGCTTCGCACGCACATCGTGCGGGGCGCGCTGCTCATCGCGGGAGCGTTCGGGCTGGCGCAGGCGGTGATGCCGCTCATCGGCTGGCTGCTGGGCAGCACCTTCGCCGACGCGATCGCCCCGTTCGACCACTGGATCGCCTTCGCCCTGCTCGCTGCGATCGGCGTGAAGATGCTGTGGGAGGCCTTCCGGCCCGACGATGACGCCGAGGGCGCGGCATCCGGTATCTCGGCGCGCGAGATCGTGCTGCTCGCCCTCGCGACGAGCATCGACGCCTTGGCGGTGGGCGTCTCGTTCGCGTTCCTCATGGTGCCGGTGTGGGTCGCCGTCGTCTCGATCGGCGTCGTCACCTTCGCCCTGTCGTTCGTCGCGGTGCTCATCGGTCACCGCGTGGGCACCCGCTGGCGCAAGCCGGCCGAGATCATCGGCGGCGTCGTGCTCATCGGCATCGGCACGCAGATCCTCATCGAGCACCTGCTCGCCGGCTAGTCCCGGCGTCGGCGCGTCAGCCCGCGAGCTTCGCCTTCACATACGCCACGACGGCGTTCGCGTGACCGTGGCCGAGGCCGTGCTCGGTCTTGAGCGCGTCGACGACCTGCATGTGCGACCGGCCCTCGGCGAGCTGGTCCGCCGCGATGTCGAGCCAGTGCTGGATCGGCAGGCCGTATGTCTTCTCGATGCTCGGGAAGTACGACGCCGGCCCCTTCGGCTTGTTCGCGGGGTCGATCTCGGGAGCCGGGACGCGAGGCGCAGTCATGCGCCCGAGGCTACCCCCCCGCACGCCTCGCATGCGTCGGCCGGCGTCACTCGAGCAGCAGCGCGGGCTCCTCGAGCACGGATGCCACGTCGGCGAGGAACCGGCTCATGCCGTCGCCGTCGACGACGCGGTGGTCGAACGACCCCGACACGGTCGTGACGTAGCGCGGGCGCACCTCGCCGTCGACGACCCACGGCTTCTGCCGGATCGTGCCCATCGCGACGATGCCCGACTCGCCCGGGTTGATGATTGGGGTGCCGGCATCCATCCCGAACACGCCGATGTTGGTGATCGTGATCGTGCCGCCCTGCTGGTCGGCGGGCGAGGTCTTGCCCTCGCGAGCGGTGAGCGTCAGCTTCTCGAGCGCGCGGGCGAGGCCGCGCATGTTGAGGTCCTGCGCGTCCTTGATATTCGGCACGAGCAGGCCGCGCGGGGTCGCGGCGGCGATCCCGAGGTTGACGTAGTGACGCACGCGGATCTCGGCGCCAGCCTCGGTCTCGACCCAGGCGGCGTTCACCATCGGGGTGCGGCGGACGGCCCAGACCACCGCGCGGGCGACGATCAGCAGCGGCGAGACCTTGATGTCGGCGAAGTCGGGCGACGCCTTCATCCGCTTGACGAGCTCCATCGTGCGCGTCGCGTCGACGTCGGTCCACACCGACACGTGCGGCGCCGTGTGGGCCGAGTCGACCATGTGCTTGGCGGTGACCTTGCGCACGCCCTTGACGGGGATCGTCTCTTCGCGGTCGTCGGCGGGCTCGCCCGTGACGACGGCCGGCGGCACGGGGATGCGCTGCTCGCGCACCTCGGGACGCTCCGGGGTCTGCAGGTTGCGGAACACGGATGCCTGTGACGCGTGGTTCACGACATCCTCACGCGTCACCTCACCGGCCGAGCCCGTCGGCGTGACCGAGGCCAGGTCGACCCCCAGGTCGCGCGCGAGCTTGCGGATGGGGGGCTTGGCCACGACGCCGACGGCCGCACGCGCGGGCGCCTCGGCGGGCTTGCGCCGGCGCGACTGCACCTGGCCCGCCCCGCCGTAGCCGACGAGCACGGACCCGCTCTCCTCCGGCGCGGCCGGAGCGGCGGCAGCCGGAGCAGCGGGGGCAGCAGGAGCCGCGGCGGGCGCAGCGGCGGGCGCGGCGGCGGGAGCGGCGGCGGGAGCGGCGGGGGCCCCGGCGGCGATCGTGATGATCGCGGCGCCGACCTCGACCGTCGTGCCCTCGTCGACGAGCAGCTCGCCGACCGTGCCCGAGAAGGGCGAGGGAAGCTCGACGAGCGACTTCGCCGTCTCGATCTCGACGAGGACGTCGTTGACCGCGACCTCGTCGCCGGCCGCGACGCGCCACTGCACGATCTCGGCCTCGGTGAGGCCTTCGCCGACGTCCGGCAGGTGGAAGGTCTGGGTGCTCATGAGGGGATCCTCTCGCAGGCGCGTCGGATGGTCAGTAGGCGAGGGCGCGATCGACGGCCTCGAGGATGCGGTCGGCGTCGGGCAGGTACGAGCCCTCGAGCTTCGCGGCGGGGAACGGTACGTCGAAGCCCGACACCCGCAGGACGGGGGCTTCGAGCGAGAAGAAGGCCTGCTCGGTCACGGTCGCGGCGATCTCGGAGCCGAGCGACGTGAAGCCGGGCGCCTCCTGGCCGTAGACCATGCGGCCGGTGCGCCGCACCGACTCGACGATCGGACCGTAGTCCACAGGCGAGAGCGAGCGCAGGTCGACGACCTCGCACGAGATGCCCTCGCTCTCGGCGAGCGCAGCGGCCTGCAGCAGCACGGTGACCATGGCGCCGTGGCCGACGAGCGTGACGTCGGTGCCGCGGCGCACGACGCGCGACGCGTGCAGCGGCAGCGCCCGGGCGGCCAGGTCGACCTCGCCCTTCGGCCAGTACCGCGACTTGGGCTCGAGGAAGATCACCGGGTCGGGCGAAGCGATGGCGTCCTGGATCATCCAGTACGCGTCGTTCGGCGTGGACGGCGAGACGACCCGCAGGCCCGGCGTGTGGGTGAAGTACGCCTCGGGGCTCTCCTGGTGGTGCTCGACGGCGCCGATGTGGCCGCCGTAGGGGATGCGGATGACGACGGGGAACGACATCCGTCCGTCGTGCCGGTTGGTCAGCTTCGCCAGCTGCGTGGTGATCTGGTCGAAGGCGGGGAAGACGAAGCCGTCGAACTGGATCTCGCACACGGGGCGGAAGCCCGCCATCGCGAGGCCGATCGCGGTGCCGACGATGCCCGACTCGGCCAGCGGTGTGTCGAGCACGCGGCGGTCGCCGAATTCGGCCTGCAGCCCCTCGGTGACGCGGAACACGCCGCCCAGGCGGCCGATGTCCTCACCCATGAGCAGGACGTGGTCGTCGTCCTGCATCGCGCGGCGCATGCCCGCGTTGAGCGCCTTGCTGAACGGCAGCGTCTCGACGCTCATGCGCGTCCTCCCTCGAAGGATGCCTCGTAGTCGGCGAGCCACTGCCGCTGCTGATCGACGAGCGGATGCTGCTCGTTGTAGACATGCGCGAACATGCTGTCGGGCTCGGGTGCGACGAGCGCGTTGGTGCGGACGCGGACGTCGTCGGCGTACGCCGCGGCAGCGGCATCCACGTCGTCGAAGAAGGATGCCGCCGCGCCGCGACCCTCGAGGTAGCCGCGCATCCGCGCGATCGGGTCGCGCTGCGCCCAGAAGGCCTCTTCGTCGCTCGTGCGGTACTTCGTGGGGTCGTCGCTCGTCGTGTGCGCGCCCATGCGGTAGGTCAGCGCCTCGATCGCGCGAGGGCCCTCACCCGAGCGCGCCTCGTCGAGCGCGAGCTTGGTGACGGCGTAGCTGGCGAGCACGTCGTTGCCGTCGACGCGGACTGACGGCATGCCGTAGCCGGCGCCGCGGCGCACGAGCGGCACCTTGGACTGCGTCGAGACGGGCACCGAGATCGCCCAGTGGTTGTTCTGCAGGAAGAACACCTGGGGGGTGTTGTAGCTCGTGGCGAAGACCATCGCCTCGTGCACGTCGCCCTGGCTCGAGGCGCCGTCGCCGTAGTAGACGATGACCGCGGCGTCGCGCTCGGGGTCGCCCGAGCCGGTGCGCCCGTCGAAGACCATGCCCATGCCGTACCCCGTGGCGTGCAGCGTCTGCGAGCCCAGGACGAGCGTGTAGATGTGGGTGTTGCCGTTCTTCGGGTCGGTCGGGTCCCACCCGCCGTGGGTGAGCCCGCGCATGAGCCGGATGATGTCGATCGGATCGACACCGCGGATCGTGCACACGACGTGCTCGCGGTACGACGGGAAGAGGTGGTCCTGCGGGCGCGCCGCGCGCGCCGAGCCGACCTGCGCCGCCTCCTGGCCGAAGGACGGCGGCCACAGCGCGAGCTGGCCCTGACGCTGCAGGTTGGTGGCCTGACGGTCGAACGCCCGCACCGTGACCATGTCGCGGTAAAACGTCTCGAGCTCGGAGTCGGGCAGCGCCTCGATGAGGGGCAGGTAGCGTTCGGCCTCCGGCGACGGGTCGAGTGTGCCGTCGGCCGCGAGGACGCGGACGAGAGCGGGATCGTGTTCTGCTTCGTCGGTCACCCTCCCACGCTAACGCGCCCGGTATGACCGGTTCTGCATGAGGTCGACAACGGATGCCGCGATCCGCGGTGCACCCGTCACAAGTCGCGCCCCGGCGCGGCGTCCGTCGACACCACGCTCGGCCTCCGTCCGCGCCCGTTTCAGGCCCGCTTCAGGCCCGCTTCAGCATCGACCGGCCACACTGGGTTCGATGCGAGTACTGGTGGTCGACGACGAGGTGCGCCTCGCGGATGGCGTTCGCCGCGGGCTCGAAGCCGAGGGCTTCGCCGTCGACGTCGCGCACACCGGTGTCGACGGGCTGTGGCGCGCCCGCGAGACGCGGTACGACGCGATCGTGCTCGACCTCATGATGCCGGGCATGAGCGGCTGGAAGGTCTGCGAGGCGCTGCGCGCGGAGGAGAACTGGACCCCCGTCCTCATGCTGACCGCGAAGGACGGCGAATGGGATCAGGTCGAGGCGCTCGAATCCGGCGCCGACGACTACGTCACCAAACCCTTCTCGTACCCCGTGCTCGTCGCAAGGCTGCGGGCCCTCATCCGCCGCGGCGGAGTGGCGCGTCCCGTGGTCCTCGAGGCGGGCGACCTGCGCCTCGACCCCGGGTCGCGTCGCGTCTGGCGCGGTGAGGCCGAGGTCGAGTTGACCTCCCGCGAGTTCGCGGTGCTGCAGCACCTCATCCGGCACCGCGGTCAGGTCGTCTCCAAGCGTGACCTCATCGCCGGCGTGTGGGACGACGACTTCGACGGCGACCCGAACATCGTCGAGGTGTACGTCGGCCACCTGCGCCGCAAGGTCGACCGCCCCTTCGGGCGCGAGGCCATCGAGACGGTCCGCGGCGCGGGCTACCGTCTGGCGGCGGACGGTGGCTGATCGGATGCGGCGGGGGCGCGACATCCGGTCGTGGTCGCTCCGCACGCGCATCACGGTCGTCGCCACGGCCGCCGTCGCGGTCGTGATGATCTTGGGCTCGCTCGCCTTCCACGCCGTGCTGGCCGGGAGCATCCGCGTCGCGACCGAGCGCACTGCCGAGGCTCGCGCCGAGCAGATCGCGGCCCGCGTCGAGGCGGAGGGTCCGCGTGTGCTCGAGGACCTCGACGACGAGCTGGTCGAGTTGCGAGCCGGAACCACCGTCACCGCCGCGTCGCCCGAGACCGAGGGCGCGCCGCTGCCGGCCGGGGACTCGGGAGACACCGCCCGGAACGACGACGAGCCGGTGCTGATCGTGCGCGAGGAGCTCGACGACGGGCGCGAGCTCGTGCTGGCCGTGCCCCTCGAGGACGACACCGAGACACTCGGCACCGTCGCCCTCCTGCTCGCGGTGTCGACCGGCGCCGTCGTGCTGCTGGTCGCCGCGGTGACCTGGTGGGTCGTGGGAGGGGCGTTGCGGCCCGTCGCGCGGATCCGGGCCGACGTCGACGACATCACGGGCGACCGCCTCGACCGCCGCATCGCCGAGCCACCGACCCACGACGAGATCGCCGCGCTCGCGATCACCATGAACCGGATGCTGGACCGCCTCGATGCGGCGGCGACGGCGCAGCGGCGTTTCGTCTCGGACGCCTCGCACGAGCTGCGTTCCCCCCTCGCGACGATCCGCCAGCACGGCGAGCTGGCGCGCGCGCACCCCGACGCGACGTCGCTCGACGACCTCGCCGAGGTCGTCGTCGCGGAGGGTGTGCGGATGCAGGAGCTCGTCGACGCGCTGCTGCTGCTGGCCCGCCTCGACGAGCGCGCTCCGCAGCGACGCACGAGCGTCGACCTGGACGACCTCGCCCTGGCCGAGGTGTCACGCCTGCGTGCCGGGGGTTCGGGAGAGTCCGAGCCGCTCACGGTCGACGGGTCCGGCATCACCGCTGCGCGCGTCACCGGCGACGCGGCGATGCTGGCCCGGCTCGTGCGCAACCTCGCCGACAACGCCGCACGCCACGCCCGCTCGCGAGTCCGCATCAGCACCGCGGTGAGCAGCGATGGCCCGTGGGGCGTCCTGCATGTCGACGACGACGGGTCGGGGGTGCCGGTCGGCGAGCGCGACCGCGTCTTCGAGCGGTTCGTGCGGCTCGACGAGGCGCGCACACGGGATGCCGGCGGCAGCGGCCTCGGCCTGGCCATCGTGCGAGGCATCGTCGGGGCCGGAGGCGGGTCGGTCGCGGTGTCGGACTCGCCGCTCGGCGGCGCGCGTTTCACCGTCACCCTCCCTGCCGGCGAGGAAGCCTCGGGGCTCGCCGCGCCGCGAACCTGAAGACGGCTTCAGGACGCTTCAGGCGTGCTTCAGCGGCTCGTCGAGAGCATCGAGTCATGAACGACAACGACACCACCGCCTCGACTCCCCCGTCCTCCCCCGAGGGCGCGACCTCCGGCGCGCCGGAGACCGTGCCGACCGCCTCCTCGCCGGCGCCGACGACGACGCCCGACGCCACGCCGACGACCGGCCCGAAGCCGCGTCGCCGCGGACGTACCGCGCTCGTCGCCGGCGCTGCCGTCGTCGCCGCCGCGCTCCTGGCCGGAGGCGGAGTCGCGGTCGGCGCGGCGATCGCCGACGATGACGACGACGACGATCGTGCGACGAGCGTCGTCTCGACCGAGGGCGACCGCGGCGCGGCATCCGTCGGCGCACTCCCCGAGGATCTGGGGGCAGCGTCGGCCGACGACCTCGTGCGGATCGTGGACGCCGCGCTCGCTGCCGCACCCGGTGAGGTCGTCGCGATCGACGCCGAGCGCGACGGCACCTGGGACGTCACGGTGATCGGTGCCGACCGCGGCGAGGCCGAGGTGACGGTGACGGCGGACGGCGCGGCGACGGTGCGCTCGACCGAGGCGGCCGACACCGCGGCGACAGGCACCGACGCGGCCGGCCCTCAGAACGTGCTGGACGCGGCGACGCTGCGCATGCTGGCGGAGGCGGCACTGGCGCAGGCAGACGGACGTATCGTCTCGATCGACGCCGACGATGACGCCCGCTCGCCCTTCGAGGTATCGATCGCGACCGCCGACCGCGGCGTGATCGAGGTCACCCTCGACACCGACGGCACCGTGCTCGCGACCGAGACGGACGACTGACCCGCGACCGGACCGTCAGCGCTCCGGTGCACCCCGAGTGGCGTCGCGGAACACGTCCGCGGCGCCACGGAGGTAGGAAGCGATCGCCGCTCGCTCGGCAGCGGGGAACGATGCTTCGAGCTCGTCCAGACGCTGCCGCAGCGGGATGAGGTGCGTGCGGACCTCATCCCTCGCGGCACCCGTGGGAACCAGGACGTAGCGCCGGCGGTCCCGCTCGTCCCGGTGGCGTTCGAGGTGGCCCGAGTCGACGAGGCGCTGCACCACCTCGGTCGCCGAAGAGGCTGAGATGCCCAGGCGCGCGCCGAGCTCGGTGGGGCCGATCTTCCCCTGCGCGTACGAGATGTGCTCGAGCGCGCTCGCGTCGGTGGCGTTGAGCCCCATGGCCCGCGCGATCGCGATCGTCGCCCCGTGCATGGCGTCCTGCAGGCCGCGGACGGCATCGCCGAGCGCCCCATCGGAACGGTCGGGCTCGGGCATGGCTCCATCGTACGGCGAAAACTAATACGGCTGCCGTAGCATCTTCGGCATGACCGACCCCGCCGCCCCCGACACCGCCGCCCCCGACACCGCCGCAACCACACCCGGCGAGACCACGCCCGCCGAGACTGGCACGGTGACGCGCGACACCCGCCGCCGCCGCTCGCGCACGGTGCGCTCGATCCGCATCGCGGGCATCAGCCTGCTGGGACTCATCGCCGCCGCCGTCATCGCGTTCCTCGTGTGGACGAACATCACTTTCGCCGCGACCGAAGCCGGACGCGCCGCAGCGCACGCCGACGACCGCATCGCGATCCGCGTGGACGGCGACCTCGTCGTCATGGAGCCCACCGGCGCCCCCGACCCCGCCCTCCAGGACCAGGGCCTCGTGTTCCTCGCCGGTGCGAAGGTCGACCCCGAGGCCTACGTGCCGACGTTCCGCGCAGCGGTCGCCGAGGGGCTCACCGTCGTCATCGTCCGCCCCATCCTCAACATGGCGATTCTCGAGTGGCGCGACTTCTCGACCTTCACGGCGGCCGCGCCCGACGTGACGACCTGGGCGGTCGGCGGGCACAGTCAGGGCGGCGTCCGCGCCTGCACCTACGCCGAACGGGATGACGTCACCGGCCTCGTGCTGCTCGGGTCCTACTGCTCGCTGGGCGACCTCAGCGACCGCGACGACCTCTCGGCGATCTCGGTCACCGGCTCGCGCGACGGCCTCCTCAAGCGCGACGCAGCCGACGCCTCGCGCGAGCTGATGCCGGCGCAGACCGCGTACGTCGAGCTCGAAGGCGTCAACCACGCGCAGTTCGGCGACTACGGCCCGCAGCCGGGCGATAGAGACGCCGACGTCTCGGACGCCGACGCGCGCGCGAAGGTCTCCGCCGCGATCCTCGACTTCTTCACCCGCGCATGAGGGGGTCGGCGACGGCCACCGGCACGGGCGTGCGGGCGCGGGCGCACCGCCTGTGGCACCGTCTGCCCACGGGCCCGACTCGGATGCTGCGCGGGTTCTCGTGGGCCTCGCTCGTGGCGAACATCCTGATCATCGGGACCGGCGGCGCCGTCCGGCTCACGGGGTCGGGCCTGGGGTGTCCGACCTGGCCGCTGTGCACCCCCGAGTCGCTGGTCAGTACGCCCGAGATGGGTATCCACGGCGTCATCGAGTTCGCCAACCGCACGCTGACGGGCGTGCTCGGCATCATCGCGGTCGCCGTGGTGCTCGCCGTCATCCGCTGGCGACGCGACCGGCCCGATCTGTTCGACCTCGGCGTCGTGGTCGCCGGCGGCATCCTGCTGCAGGCGCTCATCGGCGGGATCACGGTGCTCACAGGTTTGAACCCGTTCGTCGTCGGCGTCCATCACGTGATCTCGACGCTGCTGGTCTGCGTGTGCACGGTGTTCCTCTTCCGGCTGGGCCCGAGCGGCGGCGCGTCGCCGCCGGGCGGCCGAGCCTCGCGGCTGCTGCGCCCCCTCGCGGTCGCCATCGCCGCGCTCGCAGGCATCACGACCGTGCTCGGCGTCCTGACGACGGGCGCGGGCCCGCACTCGGGCGACGCGGCCGCGGGCCGCAGCGGGTTCGACGCGACGGTGCTGCAGCACCTGCATGCCACCCCGAGCTACCTGCTGCTCGGCCTGACCGTTCTCCTCGTGGCGGTGACCGTGATGCTGCGGCATCCGGCTCGGCGTGCGGCCGTCACCCTGTTGTCGATCGAGGCCGGCCAGATCGCCGTCGGACTGTTCCAGGCGCGCAACGGCCTGCCGCCGCTGGCCGTCGGGGTGCATATGGTGCTCGCGGCGGTGCTCGCCGCGAGCGTCACGTGGATGCTGTGCACGGTGTGGGTCGCGCGGCCGGCACGGGTCGGCGCCGGCCGCTGATCGGGCCGCCGGACACGGAACCGCCCGGAGGAGCACTCGTTCCCCCGGGCGGTTCGGCCATCACGACACGGCCATCACGACGCGGGCGTCACTCGGCGAGGAACGCCAGGATGTCCTGTCCGAGCTCGCGCTGGTAGTCACCGTAGATACCGTGCGGAGCGCCCGCGTAGACCTTGAGCGTGCCCTTGCTGACGAGCTCGATGCTCTTCTCAGCTGCAGCGGCGATCGGGACGATCTGGTCGTCGTCGCCGTGCGCGATGAGGATCGGCACGTCGAGGGCGCGCAGGTCCTCGGTGAAGTCGGTCTCGGAGAACGCCGCGATGCAGTCGTAGGCGCCCTTGAGCCCCACGAGCATGCCCTGGCGCCAGAAGTCGTACTTCGCTCCCTGCGACACCTGCGCGCCGGGACGGTTCGCGCCGAAGAACGTCTCGGTGAGGTCGAGGTAGAACTGCGATCGGTCGGCCAGCACGCCCGCGCGGATGCCGTCGAACACCTCGATCGGCGTCCCCTCGGGGTTCGACGCCGACTGAACCATCACGGGGGGCACCGCGCCGGCCGTGATCACCTTGCGCACCCGGCCGTTGCCGTGCTGGGCCGCGAAGCGCACGACCTCGCCGCCGCCGGTGGAGTGGCCGATGAGCGAGAGGTCGTCGAGCTCGAGGGCGTCGACGAGCGCGGCGAGGTCGGCGGCGTACGTGTCCATGTCGTTGCCGTTCCACGGCTGCGACGACCGGCCGTGGCCGCGGCGGTCGTGGGCGATCGCGCGGTAGCCGTTGTCGGCCAGGAGCTTCAGCTCGACCTGCCACGCGTCCGAGCTCAGCGGCCAGCCGTGGCTGAGGATGACGGGGCGTCCCTCGCCGAGGTCGGTGTAGTAGATCTGGGTGCCATCGGCGGTGGTGATGTAGGGCATGCGACGTCCTTCTGTGTCGGGGGGGCGCCGGTTCCGGCGTACCTCCGACGCTAGAGAGAAGGTCCGGCCCCCTGAGAGGCCCGCGTTGTACCACCCAGCGCGAGCGATGCCGCGAGACGGCCGAACACCGTTTCGGTGACACTGCCCGGCGCCCCCGAGAGCACGGTGAGCTGGTAGCCGGGCAGGCTGCGGACGCCGAAGTTCTGCCCCTCGACCTCGAGGACGCCGATGCCCTCGACCGCGATGTGGAAGCGGGCGTCCTCGCGTTCCGAGACGTCGTGGCGCGCCCACATCCGCGCGAAGTCGGGGTCGAGTGACAGCTGCGCGACCAGCTGCGCCAGGCGGGGCGACGCGGAGTGGGCGTCGCGGCGCAAGGTGGCGACCGCCGCCCGCGCCATCTCCTCCCACTCGACGATCGCCGTCTTGTTCTCGTCCGAGAACAGGCTCGCGATCTGGTTGTTGCCCGCGGCCAGGCCGCCACCGCCGAACACCGTGGCCAGCGGGTTGGCCGCGACGATGTCGCGGTGGGCGTCCGACATGTACGCGGGCGTGTGCGTCCACTGCGCGAGCACGCGCGCGATCTGCTCCCCCGCCGCACCCGGAGCGATGGGCGGGGCCGACGGCATGCCGCTCGCGAGGCGATGCATGTACGCCCGGGCTTCGGCGTCGAGCCCGAAGACGCGGCCGATGGCGCCGAGCACCTGATCGGAGGGGCGGGCGCCGCGGCCCTGCTCCAGTCGCAGGTAGTACTCGGCGCTGATGCCGGCGAGCGCGGCGACCTCGTCGCGACGCAGTCCCGGAACACGGCGGCCGGGCAATCGCTCGAGCCCGACATCCTCGGGCTGGATGATGTTCCGCCGCGCCCGCAGGTACCCGCCCAGAAGCGCCAGGTGCGGGGGCACCGCCGCCGATAGTGGAGTGGTCACTCCAGAAAGCTACCGCTTCGACGGCGGAGGTGGAACCGCTCTCAGGCGGCGGCGTCGAGGCTGCGGGCGACCATCGTCGCAGCGTGTCCGGTGACGGCTCGGATCTCGGCCTCATCCCGCCCGATGCGCGAGAACTGGATGACCGCCTGCGACACCGCCACCAGGTGCGCCGCGGACGACACCACCTCCGGATGCCGCGCCTGAAGGCCGCTGGCCCGGGCGAGGCCATCGGCGACCGCGCGGTCCATGTGCGACACCGTCTCGTTGCTGATCTGCGCCACCTCGGCCGATGAGCCGAGCTCGGACATCGTGTTGATCATCAGGCAGCCGCGCCGATCGGGGTGACTGTCGCAGTCCGCGACGATGGCGTCGAGGAACCCGGTCGCCGTGGCGCGGACATCCCCGGTCCGCCCGTCGACCGCTGAGCGGACCAGCTCGAGGCGCCGGGCGCAATAGCGGCGGAAGGCCGCGAGGAAGAGCTCCCACTTGCTGCCCCACGCCTGGTACAGGCTGCCGTTGGCGACGCCCGTCGCCGTGGACAGCTCGCTCACCGACGCCGCTCGGTAGCCGCGCACCCAGAACAACTCGATCGCGGCGTCCAGGGCGGCGTCCTCGTCGAAGGCACGGGCTCGGGGCACATGCTCACGCTAGCGGGGCTGCGCCGTCGCGGGCGCCAGGACGAGGCGCGGAGCCCGGCCCCCGCCGGGCGCTCGTGCCCCCGGAGGCTCGCACGTTCGACAGCGCGCGCAGCACGTACGGGAACGTCCGCAGCACGGGTGTCTACGCCGCTCGCACGCATTCCGCCGCCGGCGACGGTGCGCCGGGGCGCGCCGCGGGGAGCATGGATCGACGGAGGGACGGAGGAGCGCGTGCGACCGATGAGCAAGGCCTGGACCCGAAGGCTCGACCTCGCGCTGTCCCGGCTCGCCGAGGCCGAGAGCGACACGGGATCGCCCTCGACGGCCACAACCAGCACCGCGGGCTCGTTCTGGCTGCTTCCCTCGCTCCTCATCGCCGTCGTGATCGTCGTAGGCCTGATCGCCCGCCAGCGCGAGCGCGTGCGTCGCGGCATGCGGCCTGTGACGCGCCTCTTCGGCGCGTTGCACCGAGCCGGTGAGTGAGTGTACAGTCACTCCCGTGTCCCCCCGCAGCTCGATCCTCTCCACCGCCGACATCCGCCGCCCGATCGTCGCGAAGGCGGCGCTGCGCGAGTTCGCCCGCGGCGGCTATCACGGCGCGACGGTCGCCGACGTCGCCCGCGAGGCGAAGATCTCGCCCGCGTACGTCTTCAAGCTGTTCCCCCGGAAGGAGAGCGTCTTCGTCGCGGCCCTCGAGGAGTGCTTCGTCCAGATCCTGCAGGCCCTGTCCGATGGCGCGGATGCGGCCGAATCACCGGCGCCGGATGCCGTGCTCGACGCGATGGGCGCCGCCTACGCCGGCCTCATCAGCGACCGGGCCCTGCTGATGCTGCAGGTCCACGCGCAGTCGGCCGCCGACATCCCCGAGATCGGCGAGGCGCTGCGGTCCGGTCTCGCGCGCGTCACGGAGTTCGCCAAGGAGCGCTCGGGCGCGCCCGACGACGACGTGCAGCGGTTCATCGCGTACGGCCAGCTGTGCCACCTGCTGGTGACGGCGCGCGTCGAAGAGGCCCCGGCCAGCTGGGCCCGGATCCTGTCGCACGGCATCCGCCACCCCGAGTGAGCTTCGCGTCGGCACCGCCGACGCATGCCCGAACGAGTGAGTGAGTGCTCACTCCTAACCGAAGGAGAATCATGACCACCATCGACCGGCCGCCCGTCTCACACGGCGCAGCACCGCGCAGCACCCGGCGCTGGCTCGCGCTCAGCGTGCTCGCTCTCGCGCAGTTCCTCGTCGTGCTCGACGCGTCGATCGTCAACATCGCTCTGCCGGTCCTCGGCCGGCAGCTCGGCATGGACACCGCCGCCCTGGCGTGGGTCGTCACCGCGTACGTCCTCGCCTTCGGCGGACTTCTGCTGCTCGGCGGTCGCCTCGCCGACCGGTACGGCCACCGCCGAATCTTCCTGATCGGCTCCGCCGGGTTCGTCGCCACCTCGGCGCTCGCGGGACTGTCGGTCACGAGTGAGATGCTGCTCGCCGCCCGCGCACTGCAGGGCGCCTCGGCCGCACTGCTCGCTCCCGCCGCCCTCGCCCTCCTCACTCACCTCTTCCCCGAGAGCCGCGACCGGACTCGGGCGCTCGGCGTCTGGGGCGGTGTCGCCGGCATCGGCTCGGCGGCGGGGGTGCTGCTCGGCGGCATCCTGACGGCGGCCCTCGGATGGCAATCGGTGTTCTTCGTCAACGTCCCGATCGGCGTCATCGTCCTCGTCGCCATCCCGCTCCTCATCACCCGGGATGCCGCCGGGGCGCACGGCAAGCTCGACGTTCCGGGCGCCGCAACCATCACCGGCGCCCTGGTGGCGGCCGTCGGCGCGCTCAGCGCGATCGAACAGGTCGGGCTGGTGCATCCGCTGACGCTCGGACTCGCGGCGGTCGCGGTCGTCCTCGGCACGGCGTTCGTGATGATCGAACGGCGCACCGCCCAGCCGCTCGTGCCGCTGGGGGTCTTCCGCAACCGCAACCTGACCGTCGGCAACATCGTCATGCTGCTGGGCGGCGCCGCCATGGTCGCGCTCTTCTTCGCGCTGTCGGTCTACATGCAGTCCGTGCTCGGCTACGACGCGCTCACGACCGGCCTCACGCAACTGCCGCTCGCCGGTGCTCTCGTGATCGTCGCGGGACTCGTCCCCGCCGCCATCGCCCGTCTCGGCGCCCGCTCGACCCTCATCGGCTCGCTCGTCGTCCTGGCCGGCGGCCTGCTATGGCTGTCGCTCGCGCCCGCGGATGCCGCCTTCGTCGCCGACATCCTCGGTCCGAGCATCGTCATCGGCGTCGGAATGGGCGGAGCATTCGTCACCGCCACCCAGTTGTCGGTCGATGGGGTCGACGGCGGCGAGTCGGGCCTGGCCGGCGGCCTCGTGAACACGAGTCAGCAGATCGGCGGCGCGCTCGGCCTGGCCGTGCTGGGCACGGTGGCGGCACTGCGTACCGACGAGCTGCTCGCCGCGGGTGTTCCCGTTCCCGAGGCGATGACGGGTGGCTTCGCCTGGCTCTTCGCCGGCAGCGCCGCCGTCGCGATCGTCGCCGCGATCGTCACCGGGTTCGCTCGCAAGAGCTGAACCGCATCCCGACCCCCACGAAACGCCACACCACGACGCGACGCCGAACAACGCGAAAGAGGAACCGCCATGTCCGAGACCATCCGCCCCACCGCCCGCGGTGCCGCTGCACCGCGCCGCGCCCCGATGTCCGCCTTCATCTCCGCCTGGGCGGTGCCGATCCTCGTCCTCGGCGAGTTCGCGCTGCTGGCCGCGGTGCCCGTCGTCGTCCTGATCGTCGCGACGCTGCGCGACCCGCGGATGCGCTCCATGCGCTGGTGGATCGCCGCGCTCGCGATCGCATACGCGACGCCGCTCGCCGTCTGGCTGCTGCGCCCCGGCGGCGCCGAGAGCCTGTCGAAGGACATGTCGCCGCTCGCGATCGGCGTCGTCGTGGCCGTGTCGATCGCCGTCATCGCCAAGCTGCACACCCGGCGGCCCCGATGAACCGTCAGCGCAGCGCGGATGCCGCCGCGGCGACGATCCGCTCGACCGACTCCTCTTCGCCGATCGAGATGCGGACGCCGTCGCCGGCGAAGGCGCGGACGATCAGCCCCGCCGCGTCGAAGGCCTCGGCGATCTCGAGCGCCCGCTCGCCCGCGGGCAGCCAGACGAAGTTGCCCTGCGCGACGGGGACGTCCCAGCCCGCCTCGCGCAGCCGGTCGGCGAGCGCATCGCGACGCGCGGCGATGTGGCGGACGCGGTCGAGAAGCTCGTCCTCGGCGTCGAGGCTCGCGAGCGCCGCCTCTTCGGCCTGGGCAGTGACCGACAGCGGGATGCCGGTGCTGCGGGCCGCGTCGAGGATGCGGTGGTCTCCGATCGCGTATCCGACGCGCAGTCCAGCCAGACCGTACGCCTTCGAGAACGTGCGCAGGATGACGACGTTGGCGTGGCCCGCGGCGAGCACGGCGGCGCCGGTGACGGCATCCGGATCGGTCACGAACTCGGCGTACGCCTCGTCGAGCACGATCAGCACGTCGCGCGGCACCCGGGCGACGAACGCGTCGAACGCGGCCTGCGACACCACCGGCCCCGTCGGGTTGTTCGGGCTGCAGACGATGATCATGCGCGTGCGGTCGGTGACGGCATCCGCCATCGCGTCGAGGTCGTGACCGGACTCGGCGGTCAGCGGCACCATCACGGCGGTCGCCCCCGCCACGGCGGCGAGGCCCGGGTAGGCCTCGAACGAGCGCCAGGCAAACATGATCTCGTCGCCGGGTCCGCTCGTCGCCGACGCGAGCTGGTAGAGGATCGACACCGAGCCGGCTGCGACGTGCACACCGTCGGGGGCGACCGCGTACCGGTCGGCGAGGCGGGCACGCAGCCGCGCTGCCGAGGCGTCGGGGTAGCGGTTGAAGGTCGTCGCCGCGCGCACGGCCTCGACCACGCCGGGCAGCGGATCGAACGGGTTCTCATTGCTCGACAGCTTGAAGGCGTCGGCAGCGGCCTGGCGGCCCTGGCGGTAGGCGGGCAGCGCCGCGATCTCGGGTCGGATGCGCACGGGCAGGTCGGTCACCCTGCGAGTCTACGGAGGACGTCGTTTCGGACGCATGACGTACGCGGCCTCGCGTGGGAGACTGACGGCATCATGAGCCTGTTCATCCGCCTGATCGTCAACGCGTTCGCGATCTGGATCGTGACGCTCATCCCGGCCCTGCAGGTCGAGGTGGTCCCCTTCGCCCCCGGCGACGACCTGCAGCTGGTGCTCACGCTGCTGCTCATCGCGTTGATCTTCGGACTCGTGAACGCCCTCGTCGGCACCGTGCTGAAGCTGCTGGCTTTTCCGCTCTACATCCTGACCCTCGGCCTCATCTCGTTCATCATCAACGGCTTCCTGCTGTGGCTCACCGGCTGGGTGACCTCGGGCTGGGACTGGGGTCTGCGCATCGGCGGCTTCTGGCTCGCCGTTCTCGCCGCGATCGTCATCGCCCTCATCAACTGGGTCGCCGGCA
Organism: Microbacterium thalli; assembly: GCF_028737325.1. GTDB lineage: Bacteria > Actinomycetota > Actinomycetes > Actinomycetales > Microbacteriaceae > Microbacterium > Microbacterium thalli. The sequence continues at coordinate 320,972 of NZ_JAQZCH010000001.1, forward strand.
TCCTGTTCCGCCCGCGCCGCGATCGCGAGCGCGACCGCCGCTGACCCGCCCGCGCTCATTCCGGCCGTCGCACCTCATACGTGGTGACGACGGCGGGAGCGTCGCCCGCGAACTCGGACAGCAGCTCGTGCAATGCGCTCACCCGCGGGTCGTCGGACCCGTCGACGAGCGCGGCGGTCTCGCCGTAGGCATCCATCGCGTGCGCGCCGAGCGCGAGGTCGCCGATGCCCGCGCCGGGGTCGGCGACCCGCTCGGCGACGAAGCTCGCCGGACCGCCCACCGCGACCGGATGGCCCCCGGCCTGCAGAGCGGGGATCGGATCGTCGGTGTGGCGTACGGTGACCTCGGTCGTATGTGCCGGGGCCGCGACCTGCACCGGTGAGCCGAAGGTGACGTTGCCCACCACGGTGAAGGGGCTGTCGGTCGCCAACCGCGAGGTGATCGCGCCTCCCTGCGAGTGGCCGATGGCCAGCACCTCGTCGCCGGGGCGAGCGCCGGCGTCGCGGAGCGCGGCGATCACGGCGTCGTAGGACGCCGAGCGTGCGCCGCTGTAGAGCTGCACGTTCGAGGTCATGTCGAGCGGTTCCGAGCCGCCGAAGCCGAGGGGCGAACGCGTGCCCGCGACGAATACGGCGAAGTGGTTGCCTCCGCCTGGTTGCGGGTACCGCTCGACCCGCAGCTGATCGTCGCCGCGCGGCATCCGCTCGGCCAGAGTCGCTAGGGTCCGCGGCCCGGATGCCGCCGCGGCGGCGTGGGGCGCGATGCTGACGGGCACCGGTGCGCCCGACAGGCGATCGGAGCGCGGCACGCTCCCCCGGCCCAGGGCGGCGATCACCGTCAGCGCGAGACCGCTCGCCGCCACCACGACGCCGCCCCCCGCGCCGAGCGGCGTCGCGGCCAGGCCGATCTGACTGTGCAGCGGACCGTGACGGGTGAGCGGCCAGGCCGCCAGCAGCAGGTCGGCCTCGGCAGCGGCATCCGGCATCCGCGAGCGCGCTTCGGCGAGCCGTCGCGTCATCAGCGGCAGCGATCGCTGGTCATCGGCGAGCGTCGCCGCACGCGCCGCGGCCTCGAGCTCGACGATCTCGTAGACGTCGGCCGCTCCGTCGAGGGCTCGCGCCAGCTCCTCCGCCTCGGCTCGCGTCTCGTCGAGGACGCCATCCACCGCACGCGCCAGCCCGACTGCGAGGTCAACGGCGCTCCAGGCGCTCGCGGCGTGGGCGGTGAGCCCGACGACAACCCGGTCGACCTCGCCGCGGACGACCTCGCACGCGGCCGCGAGCCCGCCGAGATCGGATGCCGCTGCCCGCAGCTCGGCGGTGTCGACCGCCACCACGCCGCCGTCACGGATGTCCACCGCACCGCCGTCGCTCACGGGGTGCCCCGCACCGCGGCCTCACGCGCCTGGACGTATCGCAGCTCGTCATCGACCGCGTCGATGCGCCGAGCGGCGTCGTCGAGTCGCTCGAGCCAGCGCCGCAGCCGCTCCCGGTAGTCGTCGGCGGCGCGGGCCGACCACGCGGTGCGCTGCTGGAGGGAGCCGCCGCGTCGGCGCACGGTGACGAGGTCGTCCCGCGCACGCCCCAATCGCTCGCGCGCGACGGCGAGGGCCTGCATCACCGCCACGTCGGCCGCGGGATGCGCGGAGCCACCCGGGACGCCGGTGTGGACGGCATCCGGGGAATCGTGTCGATGGGAGCGTTCGAGGGAGGAATGCGGCCGCATGACCCCAGGCTGGCGCCCGCGCGGTCCGGTTGGAGTGGCCCGGCGCCCGGTCGGGGACAACCGGCGCGCAAGCTGCGCCTGTGCAGGACGGGCTCCATCCTCCAGAATGGGACGGTGACCCGACGCGACGACCCCTTCCGCGTCATGTTCGTCTGCACCGGCAACATCTGCCGCTCACCCATGGCTGATGTCGTCTTCCGCTGGTTCGTCGACCAGGCGGGCCTGTCGGACCGCATCGTCTCGGCGAGCGCGGGAACCGGCGACTGGCACGTCGGCGAGCCCGCCGACACGCGCACCCTGGCCGCGCTCGAACGTCGCGGCTACGACGGCGGGCGGCACCGCGCGCGACGGTTCACGTTGGCCGACTTCGACCGCTCCGACCTGGTCGTCGCGCTCGACCGGTCGCACGAGCGGGTGCTGTCGAACTGGGCCCGCACGACCGCCGACACCGACAAGCTGGGTCTGCTGATGACGTACGACCCGCACGCGGGCGGCGACCTCGACGTGCCCGACCCGTACTACGGCGACGCCGGGATGTTCGACGAGGTGCTCGCTATGATCGAGGACGCGAGCCGGGCGCTCTTCCGGCAGCTCGAACCCGCCATCCGCACCACGTCCTGAGCGCCCGTTTTCACCGATCGGAGCCTCGTGACCTCTCTGCCCCCGCAGCCCCTCAGCCCCCTCGACGGACGCTACGCCGCCACGGTCGGCTCGCTCGCCGACTACCTGTCCGAGGCCGGCCTCAACCGCGCCCGCGTCGAGGTGGAGGTCGAGTGGATCATCGCGCTGACCGACCGCTCGCTCTTCGGCAGCGCCCCGCTGTCGGACGAGCAGAAGACGCAGCTGCGCGGCCTGTACCGCGAATTCGGGCAGGCGGAGATCGACTGGCTCGGGGCGAAGGAAGCCGTCACGCGTCACGACGTGAAGGCCGTCGAGTACCTCGTGCGCGACCGACTGTCGGCCCTCGGCCTCGACGCGATCGCCGAGCTGACCCACTTCGCCTGCACGAGCGAGGACATCAACTCGGCTTCGTACGCCCTAACGGTCAAGCGTGCCGTCGAGAACGTCTGGCTGCCCAAGCTGCACGCCGTGACCGCTGCCCTCGGCGAGCTCGCGCGCCAGCACCGCGACGCCCCGATGCTCTCGCGCACGCACGGCCAGCCCGCGACCCCGTCGACCATGGGCAAAGAGATCGCCGTGTTCGCCTGGCGCCTCGCGCGCGTGACGAAGCAGATCGAGGGCGGCGAGTACCTCGCGAAGTTCTCCGGCGCGACCGGCACCTGGTCGGCCCACCTGGCCGCGGAACCGGATGTCGACTGGCCCGAGCTCTCGCGCACCTTCATCGAGGGGCTGGGGATCGACTTCAACGTGCTGACGACGCAGATCGAGTCGCACGACTGGCAGGTCGAGCTCTACGACCGGGTGCGTCACGCCGGCGGCATCCTGCACAACCTCGCGACCGACGTCTGGACCTACATCTCGCTCGGGTTCTTCGCCCAGATCCCCGTCGCCGGCGCGACCGGGTCGTCGACGATGCCGCACAAGATCAACCCGATCCGCTTCGAGAACGCCGAGGCCAACCTCGAGATCTCGGGCGGACTGTTCGCGACCCTCGCCTCGACGCTCGTCACGAGCCGGATGCAGCGCGACCTGACCGACTCGACGACGCAGCGCAACATCGGCGTCGCGTTCGGTCACTCACTGCTGGCCCTCGACAACCTGCAGCGCGGCCTGACGGAGATCTCGCTCTCGCGCGACGTGCTGCTGGCCGACCTCGACGCCAACTGGGAGGTGCTCGCCGAGGCGATCCAGACGGTCGTGCGCGCCGAGATCGCCGCGGGTCGCTCGCGCATCACCGACCCCTACGCGCTGCTGAAGGATCTCACGCGCGGTCGCCGCGTCGGCGCTCCCGAGCTCGCCGAGTTCGTGCGCGGCCTCGACATCGGCGACGCCGCGAAGGAGCGCCTGCTCGCCCTGACCCCCGCGACCTACGCCGGGCTGGCCGACGACCTGGTGTCCCGCCTGGGCTGACGCCGCCTGAGGCTGCCTGACAGCGAGAACGCCGCCGCGCGGACGGGCTCAGTGCTGCGGGCGCGAGGGGCCGGTCGCCGGGTCGTCGGGCGTCTCGGACTCCTCGGGGTACAGCACGGGGCGGTCGACGCTCTTGTTCACCTGAGCGGGATCGACCGCGAGCATCAGCAGCGCGATGATCAGCAGCGTCGCGATGAAGGCGACGCCGGCGACGATGAGGGCCACGACGACGGCGCGGGCGGCATCCTCTTGCGGGATCGACTGGAACGCCCCCATCGACACGAGCGTGATGACGCCCGAGAAGACGGCGGCCGCGAAGGCGAGCCCGACGAGCTGGACGGGGCGCATGAGTTCGCGGCGGGTGGGGTGTTCGCCGCTCACGATGCGACCTCCGGGTTCGACGGGGTGGACGGTGCGGATGCCGCCGGCGACGCGGCGACGGTCGAGGCGTGCTCATCGCGACGCGGCGAGAACCCGGCGATGCCGAGGAACACGGCGACGATCGCGGCGTAACCGCCGAAGAGGCCGACGCCGATCGTGATGCCGGTCAGGGTGAACGCGCCCCCCGCCTCGGCGATGAAGTACTCGAGGCTGTACGCCGGGTTGACCAGCAGCAGTCCCGCGACGAGCGCGAGGGTGACCGCACCGATGAGGATCTCGTCGCGAGCGGCGGGCTGGGTGCGGCGACCGCGGATGCCCGACACAAGCTCGACGGCGCCGCTCACCGCGGCCCAGCCGATCACCACCGCGAAGAAGCCGACGGGCGTGCGGAGCACCGGGATGCCGCCGAGGATCGCGGCCACCAGCGTGATCGCCCCGAGGGCGATCGGCACCGCGCGGCGGCCCGCGGGGTGCACGAGCCAGGCGCTGACCAGGAAGATGACCGCGGTTGCGGTCGCGTATCCGCTGAAGACCGACATCCCGACGGCGGCCGAGTGATCGGGCGAGAACGTGATCATCACCGCGGCGACGGCGGCGAACAGGGCGCGCGCGAGCTGGACATGCCGCACTTCGAAGGTGCGGACGGCGGATGCTGCGGACACGGCGGAACTCTCGCTGATCAGAACGGGATCACCCGATTCTACGCGTCCGGCTCGGCGTGCCGGCCGTTCGGGTCGCCCCGGGGAATCCTCCGGGGCGGGACGACGTTGCCGACCGGTATGAAGGCACTGACGTATTCCGAGTTCGGCGGCAACGACCGCTTCGAGATCACCGAACGAGACATGCCCCACATCGGACCCGACACGCTCGTGGTGCGAGTGGTCGCAGCCGGGCTGAACCCGGTCGACTACAAGGTCCGCGAGGGCTACCTGCAGGGACTGATCGACACGCACCTGCCCGCCGTCCCCGGCTGGGATGTCGCGGGTGTCGTCGAGAAGACCGGACTCGACACCCCGGAGTTCCAGGTCGGCGACGAGATCCTCGCCTACGCACGGGCCGACCTCGTCAGCGGGGGCTCGGTCGCCGAGTACATGGCGGTTCCGGTGCGCACCGCCACCCGCAAGCCCGAGAACCTCGGCTTCACCGAAGCGGCGGCGATCCCGCTGACCGGCCTCACCGCACTTCAGTCGATCGAACGGTCGGGGGTCGGCGAGGGCGCCACGGTCCTCATCCACGGCGCGGCCGGCGGTGTGGGCTCGTTCGGCATCCAGCTCGCTCGCCTGCGCGGCGCGCGCGTCATCGGAACCGCCTCGGAGCGCAACCACGACTACCTCCGCGAGCTCGGCGCCGAGCCCGTGACCTACGGCGACGGCCTCGCGGAGCGGGTCCGCGCGCTCGCGCCCGAAGGCGTCGACGTCGTGCTCGACTTCGCCGGCGGCGGTTCCCTCGACTCGACCGCCGAGGTCCTGCGCGAGGGCGGGGTCGTGACGTCGATCGCCGACCCGCGGGCGGCATCCGAGTTCGGCGGCAACTACATCTGGGTGCGCCCGAACGTCGCTCAGCTCGCGGAGCTCGCGCAGCTCGCCGCCGACGGCTCGTTGCGGGTCGAGGTCGCCGAGACCTTCCCGCTCGACGACGCCGCCGCCGCATACGCGCGTCTCGAAGAGGGCCACACGCGCGGCAAGATCGTCGTCACGGTCTGATGCCTCTTCTCCGCGGGCGACGTCGGCCGACGGGCTGGCGTCACCCGCGGGCGCGGCGCCGCGGTCGGACCCTGGCGCTGCCGGCGGGCGGCTGGTATCCAGGATCCATGGCCCCCACCCCAGCGCCGCCTCAGCCGCGGGAGGTGAGCTCACCGCAGCAGCGCCGCCGGCGCAAGGACGTCACCCTGACCGTCGTGACCATCGCGGTCGTGGTGGTGATCTGCGCCGCGGCCGGCTTCGCGGCCTGGGCCATGGCGAACTCCTGGTGGACCGAGACCGATCCGGCACCGTCGGCCGATCAGCAGCTCGACGACGGACAGTCGCGGTTCGACCGGGCCGGCGTCGATTTCTTCACGCGGCAGGGCGTCGCGACCGTCCATCTCGACGGTGACACCGCCGCGACCGACCTCGGGCTCGACCCGGACGGCGAGCACCCGATCGAGCCGCTCGTGCCGATCGAGCTGAACGTCGCCGGGTCGACCGGCACGTTCTCGTTCGGCGGGGTGGACGATTTCGCGCTCGCCACCGCGGCCGGCCGCGTGACCCGTGTCGACGTGGAGCCCGCCGCGAGCGGTTCCTGGCGGACGATCACAGCAGAGCTGCGGAATCGCGGCGCCGCGTGGGGATGGTCCGAGGACGAGATCGCGGCGCTCGAGTCCGAGCTGGGCGACGCCAGCCGGTCGGCTCCCGGTGAGGCTCACACCGCGGCGCTTCCGACCGTCACGGTCGACGGGATCGATGTCGAGGCGATCGTGACGATGGATGCCGACGGCGGAGCGGTGACCCTCCGCTACATGCTGTCTCGCTGAGCCGGCCCGCGGGGAGGCCATCCGTCGCGGGCGGACATGGTGATGACGGATGTCGCAGGCAGCGGTCATGCTGGCGGGGTGCCCACCCTCGTCGGAGCGATGCCGTTCCCGTGCCGCGTCTGCGGCGCGCGCGAGGGCGAGCGCTCGGCGGCATCCGCGTCGTGGTGCTGCGTCCGGTGCGGGTGGCGGCTCGGCGACGCCCCCGATGCCGACCTGCCGCGGCCGGTCGTCGCGGTGGTCTACTACCTGCGGTACGACGCCCGCGTGAAGATCGGCACCAGCACGCGGCCGAAGCAACGGCTCGCTGCCATCCGTCACGACGAGCTGCTGGCGTTCGAGCGGGGAGGCCGAGCGGTCGAACAGGCTCGGCATCGCGAGTTCGGCGCCCTTCGCGAGGGCGGCGAGTGGTTCACTCTCACCGGCGAGCTCGAGACGCACATCGATGGCCTGCGCGCAGCGGCATCCGATCCGTGGGCCGCCTACGACCGATGGATGGGCGACGCGCTGCGCGCGGCATCCTCGTGAGGCGGGCTGGTGGGACGGGGCTCGCTGAGACGGGGCTCGGTGGGACGGGGCTCGCTGGGACGGGGCTCGCTGAGCTCAGGCCTCGGTGAGGAACTCGATCGCCGTCTGCCGGAACACCCGCGAGCCGGGAGCGTTGAAGTGGTGGCGATCCGGGATCTCGACGAAGCGGCCCTGCGGTGTCGCCGCAGCGAGTGCCTTCGAGCCTTCGATGATCCCGTCGAGCGAGCCCGTCGCGAAGAGCACCGGCTGGCCCGGTGCGTGCTCGGGGTCGGGGTCAACGGTGCCCGACGCGCGCATCCCGCCGGCGATCGCAAGCAGGGCGCGCAGGTCGTTGCCGGGGACCCGTTCGGTGAGGCGCACGTAGTTCTGCGTCACCGGGTCGGTGACCGGCGTGCCGTCCTCGACGAGGGCGCGCACCTGGTCGATGTCGAGCCGAGCGAGCGGGATGCCGTCGGGCACGCCGCCGAGCACACCGCGGGTGATGCGCGACGAGAAGTCCTGCAGCACCTCCCAGCCGACGCGGGCGCCGAGCGAATAGCCGACGTAGGCGGCGGTGTCGACGAGGTAGGTGTCGAGCACCGCTTCGACGTCCGAGGCGAGCTGGTGCAGGTCGTAGTCCTGGGGGCGATGCGGCTTGTCGCTCGCGCCGTGCCCGCGCTGATCCAGTCCGAGCACACGGAACCCCTCGCGCTGCAGATCTCGGACCCACCCCGTCGAGACCCAGTTGTCCTTCGTGTTCGAGGCGAAGCCGTGCACCAGTACGACCGTCGGACGATCGTCCTCACCCCATGAATAGGTTGCGATGCGGTGTCCGTCTTCGCCCACCAGGACGTAGCGGGGGTCGGGCAGCTCGGTCAGGCCGGAGGCGGCGGGAATGCTCACCCCACCATTCTCCCGCCGGTCCGGCGCACCGACGGTCATCCCTTCGCGGGGTCGTGGCCCCAGTTCATCAGCGAGTAGCGCCACGGCGTCTCGGTGATGTCACCCGACGGGCGCTGCGCGAGGTGCCGGCGCACGTATCCGACGACCTTGCGCATGTGCTGCACATCGGACTCCGTCAGGTCGTCCTTCTTCGTGCGCAGCAGGTCGACGATGCGTCGGCCCGACTGGTGACCCGTCGATTCGCCGCCCCCGTCCTTCTGCCCCACGCTGTGGGATTCGTCGCTGTCGAGCCACTTCTCCAGCTCGGCGGGCGCCATGTTCACGACATCGCGGAACTCGTGGCGGGTCTGGTCGTCGTCTTCCTCGCTCATGCTGAGATCGTGCCGCGGTGATGGTTCGCGCGCACCCGCTTGACAGGCAACGGTGGAGAAGAATTCGCGAGCCGGTTCTGGGGAGGAGCACTCCCCTGCGTCCGCCGTGTTTCCTGCACATCGGCGGCGGGCGACGAGTTCTCCACGAAGACCCCCGGCGACGGTCCGGATGTCGGTGGTCCGCGCCATCATGGACATATGGCAACGACGAGCGGTGGCGACGGGGTGGGGTTGAGTCCTCATGCCGGTGCGCTCGGTGCGTTCGCCGAGGCATTGGATGCTGCGCACGCGGGGGATGTCGCGCTCGTTCGGGCATTGGCTGAGGTCGGGCGGTCGGCGTTGCGCGTCGCACACGTCGGTGGGGTGCGGGGCATGGCGTCCGACATGGAGTTGCGGTCCGTCGCTGCAGGGCCGCGGGACTCGCGGGCCGGTCGGATCGGCGGTTGCAGCACGACATGGACCACGCGATGACGATCGTCGACGACTACCCGGCGGTGTTCGCGGCCTGGGCGACCCGGCGGATCACCCGGGATCACGTAGAGGTGATCGTGAAGGCCGGGACGGTGGTGCCGGCGGAGGTTCGACCCGCGTTCGAGGAAGCGGCGATCGACATCTGCCAGCGGGACATTGCGGTGCGCGTACGCGAGCCGCTGAGAGCGTTGGCGGAGCGGATGCACCCGCGCGAGTTCACCCAGCGGCACCGGGACGCCGCCGCCAGCCGGTGTGTGCGGATGCTCCCCGGGGCGGACGGGATGTCGGACCTGATCGCGACCCTGCCCACCGTGATCGCCGCAGGGATGCTCGACCGGCTCACGCAGATGGGCCAGTCCGTGAAGGACGCCCAAGCAGCGGGAACGGATGCCGCGGGGGCGGGAGCGACCGCGCGGGCGGATGCTGCGACGGGTGCGGGTGCGGGTGCAGCGGGGGTGGCGTTCGGCGACGCAGCCGCAACCGGGGCCGCTACCGAGGGGCCCGACACCCGCACGATGGATCAGCTCCGCGCCGACGCGCTTGCTGACCTCGTCCTGTCCGGCGCTCCGGCGGTGGATCCGACGTACGGCACCGACGCGCCAGGCCCCCTGGGAGCGATCCGCGCGCGGGTGCAGGTCGTCGTCACCGCGAACACCCTCACCGGAACCGACCATGGGCCCGCCGAAGCCGTCGGCACCGGACTCATCGACGCCGACACCGCCCGCGAACTCGCCGGGCAGACCTCATCGTGGGACCGGCTGTTCATCGACCCGATCACCCGCACCCCGGTCGAAACCGACACCTACCGGCCCACGGCATCCATGCGACGGCTGCTCCAAGCTCGCGACCAGCACTGCCGGTTCCCGGGATGCCGTCGCGCTGCGATCCGCTGCGAACTCGATCACACGATCGACCACGCGTTGGGTGGGCACACCCACATCTACAACCTCGCCCACCTCTGCCAACGACACCACTCGATGAAGCAATTCACCAACTGGAACGTCACACAACTCGGAGGCGGGGTCCTCGAATGGACCTCACCGAGCGGCCGGACCTACCGCGAAGACGTACCCATCCCCGCCGTCTGCTTCACACCCGAACCCGACCCACCGCCGGGCGCGGGAATGGGCGACCCGTTCGACGAACCGCCACCCTTCTGACTCCTCGTCTTCGATCTCCGTCTCCGTCTCGGTCTGGATTTCGGGCTCGGTCTCGGTTTCGGTCTCGGGCAGAGTGAGGTGCGCGTGTTCGCACGTCGGCGCAGACAGCTTCTCCGGGGCCGCTTCGACCTGTCGCGAGCGCCGCAAGCGCCGCGAGCGCCGCGAGCGCCCCCGCGCTATCGCCGCTGGGTACCGCGAACCACACGCGGCACGACGGCGACGAGCAGCGGCATGGCGATCAGCTCCACCAGGGTCTGCGTCACCACGATCAGGGGAACGAGCCCGAACCGTTCCGGCAGCGCGAGCGCGAGCGGCAGCACGACGAGCGAGTTCCGGGTCACCCCGCTGAACACGATCGTCCGCCGGGACGGGACATCCAGCCTCGCGAAGCGGGCGGCCACCGCTCCCACGACCGCCGCGATCGGGACGAACGCGACGAACACCGGCACCACGGCCACGAGCTCGCGCGCCGCCGACCCCACCGCCGCGATCTGCGAAGCCACGACCAGCCCGAGCGTGAGCATCATGACGGGCACCATCGCCACGGGCGCCCCGGCCGCGAACCGTTCCGCGGCGCGCATGCGGCGGGCGAGCGCCTGCACGACGACCGCGAGCCCGAGCGGCAGCACGATGAGGAACACGAACGCCTCCGCGAACGGAACCGGGTCGACCGCCGCGATGCCAGCGCCTCCGACCATCAGCCCGAGGTACACCGGTAGCAATGCCAGCTGAAGCACCATCAGCACCGGCGTCACAGCGAGCAGCCGCTCACGCGCTCCCCCGGCCAGTCCCGCGAAGACGATCACGTAATCCACGCAGGGGGTGAGCAGCACGAGCAGCACCCCGACCACGAGCACGTCGTCGTGCGCGACCCAGCGCGACAGCCCGAAGACGACGACGGGAACCAGGACGAAATTGACCACGAGCACGACGCCCAGAAACCGCATGTCGCGCCCCGCCGCACGCACCGCCGCGAACGGCACCCCGAGGAACGTGAGGAACAGCAACACCCCGAGCACCGGGGTGGCGGCCGGTGCCAGCACCGGGCCCACCCGAGGCACCGCGAGACCGACGACGGCCCCGACGGCGAGCGCCAGCAGGAACAGCGCCACTTGATGGCGCTCCACCGCGCTCGCCAGAGTCCGCATCATGCCAGGATGCCGCACGGCAGGCTCGGCGCCCACGACGTCGAACTGCCCGGCGGCGCTCCGTTCGACTCTCGCGCCCTGACGGCCGGCACACGACACAGCCGCCGGCCCGGTCATCCCGGGGCTCGGCGGCTGTGTCGTCGACTCGTCCGATCAGTCCGTGAACGACGCCTTCGACCGCTCCGAGCGACGCCGGCCGGCGCGGGCGATGAAGAACAGGACCGTGCCGACGACGATGTATCCGGCCGTCGCCAGCCACACCGGCCCGGTCTGCTGGGTCAGCAGCACGACGCTGGCTATGATCGCCAGCACCGGCACCACGCGCGGCACCGAGAAGTGCTTGTGCTCGACCTTGTCCTTCTTCAGCACGAGCACGCTCACGTTCGCCGAGAGGAAGACCAGCAGCAGCAAGAGCACCGTAGTCTCGGCGAGCGTGCCGATGTCGCCGAGCACGGTCAGCACGATGGTCGCACCGGCGACCACGAGGATCGACACCCACGGGGTGCGGCGGCGCGGCAGCACGTGACCGAACGCCCGGGGCAGCAGCCCCGCCTCGGCCAGGCCGTAGCCGACGCGGCTCGCCATCACCATGAACAGCAGCGCACCGTTGGCGATCGCGACGAGCGCGATCAGGCTGAACAGCCACGTCGGCACGGGGAAGCCACTCGCGGTGACGACCTCGAGCAGCGGTCCGGTCGAGGTCGCGAGCTCGGTCGGCGGCACGACGATGACGGCGCCGATCGCGATCAGCAGATAGATGACCGCGGCGGTGATGATCGCGCCGAACAGGGCGCGCGGGTACGACCGTGACGGGTTCTTCACCTCTTCGGCCATGTTCGCGGCCGCCTCGAACCCGAGGAACGAGAAGAACGCGACGATCGACGCAGCGAAAGCACCCTGCAGCGGCGGCACGTCGGGCGCGAACTCGAAGATGCGCGCGGGCTCACCGCCGCCACTGCCCAGCACCATCGCGGCGAGCACGATGACGATGACCAGACCGGTCACCTCGATGATCGACGCCACGAGGTTCGCGCCGAGCGACTCGCGAACGCCCCGCAGGTTGATGAGCGTCAACAGCAGGATGAAGACGATCGCGGTCGGAATCGGCGGGATGTCGAACAACGCCGACAGGTAGTCGCCCGCGAACGCGTTCGCGAGGGCGGCCGCCGTCGTGATGCCCGACGCCATCATCAGGAAGCCGACGAGGAACGACAGGAACGGGATGCCGAACGCCTTGTCGACGTAGCGGGCCGCACCGCCGGCGTGCGGGTACTTCGTGATCAGCTCCGCGTAGGTACCGGCCGTCAGCAGCGCCACGACGAGCGCGATCAGCAGCGGCAGCCAGATGACACCGCCGACATCGTTGGCCATCGTCCCGACGAGCGTGTAGATGCCGGCGCCGAGGGTGTCACCGACGATGAAGGCGAAGAGAAGGGGCGTGCCGATGGCACGCTTCAGTCCGGGCCGCTCATCGGCGGGCGGCGCACTGGTCTCATGGGTCATCGGATCACTCCAACCAAATAGTGGCGATATCGACAACCCCTGGCGTTCGCACGCATTCTGTGGTTGGCGCGGTCTTGATGGTAGCCCCGGCGCCGAGAAGGGCAGGATGAACTCATGCCCGACACCGCTGCCCCGATCGCCGCACGCGGCGGCATCCGCTCGTTCCTCACGGGCGTCGGCGACCTCGGGCGCGGGTTCGCGTTCTGGTCGCGTCGACCCGGCGCCATGGCGCTGGGCCTCGTCCCCGCGGCCATCGTCGGCGTCGTCCTGATCGGCGGCCTCGTCGCCCTCAGCGCGTTCCTGCCCGACATCGTCGACACGATCACCCCGTTCGCGGACGGCTGGCCGAGCCTGTGGGCGTCGGTCGTCCGCATCGCTGCCGGCACGGCGCTGCTCGGCGGCGCGATCGTGCTGGTCGTCGTGTCGTTCACCGCTCTGACGCTGCTGGTCGGCGAGCCCTTCTACGACCGGATCTGGCGTGCGGTCGAGACCGACCTCGGCGGCCCCGTGCCCGACGGCGACAGCGGCTTCTGGCGCTCCGTCCGCGACGCGATCGCCCTCGTGGCCCGCGGCGTGCTGGCCGCGCTGCTGGCGGGCGTCGTCGGACTGGTGCCGATCGTCGGCGGCGTCCTCGGGTCGGTCACCGCGGTCACCCTCACCGGGTGGCTGCTCGCCGATGAGCTGACTTCGCGCGCCCTCGCAGCCCGCGGCATCCACGCCCCCGAGCGACGAGGCCTGCGGCGAACGCACCGCGCCCGCTACCTCGGCTTCGGCGTCGCCACGCAGCTCTGCTTCCTCGTCCCCCTGGGCGCCGTCGCCGCGATGCCGGCGGCGGTCGCGGGCTCGACCCGCCTCGTCCGCTCGATCCTCGCGTCGCGCGACCGCTGATCAGTCCGCGGCGTCGGCCGTCTCGAGCGCGGGGCGCTCGGCGGCGTCGGTGCGCGGCGTCCGGGCGTTGTAGACGTCGCGGTCCAGATCGTCACTCCCCTCGGCGACGAGCATCGCGACCAGGGTGTCGCCGTTGACGTTGAGGAACGTGCGGAAGATGCCCGCGAACCAGTCCACGGCGATGAGCAGTCCGAGCGCCTCGAAGGGCAGCCCGAGCGACGTCGCCAGGAACATGGCCACGACCGGGAACCCGCCGGGCACGGTGATGGTTCCCATGTTCACCAGCACCGCCAGCGCCATCCCGAGCACGACGGTGCCGGGGTCGAGGGCGACGCCACCCGCCTGCGCGAGGAACATGATGACGATCATGTAGTTCAGCACCGCGCCGTAGGAGCCCATGGTCAGGCCGACCGAGAGGGTGAAGTTCGCGACGCTGCGGCCGACGCCGACCTTCTCGATCGCCGTCTTCAGCACGGTGGGGTAGGTCACCGCCGAGCTGGTGGTGGTGATGGCGATCATCGTCTGCTGCGACAGCTTGCCGGGCAGCATCCCGATGTTCACCCGGGTGCGCATCCACACGACGAGCACGAACAGCACGAGCAGGATGACGACGCCGAGCAGCGTCGACGACAGGTACGCGAGCCCGCCGATGACGACGTCGAAGCCGATCGTGCCGGCGAGGTTCGCGAGCAGGCAGAAGACGCCGACGGGAGCGATGATCATCACGAAACGGATCATCGTCAGCACGACCTGCTGGATCTGCTCGAAGAAGTCCAGCACCACGCGGTTGCCGCTGGTCGTGACGTACACGTTGAGCGCGGCGCCGAACAGCAGCGAGAACACGATGATCGGCACCATGTTCGCGGTCGACATCGCATCGAAGATGTTCGTCGAGACGAAGTTGACGAGCGTCTGCTGCCACCCCGCCGATTCGGTCGCCGCCTCTTCGAGCGCGGGGTCGACACCGCCCGAGAAGTCGATGCCGGCGCCTGGCTGCAGCACGACGCCGATGAGCCAGGCGACGACCGCGGCGACCGCCGAGAACGCGAGCATCCAACTGAAGGTGCGCGCCGCGAGCTTGCCCATGCCCGCACCGCTCAGCGCGCCGGTCGCCACGATCACCGACGACATGACGAGCGGCACGATCGCCATCTGGATGAGGCGGATGAAGATGTCACCGACGAACTTCAGGTTGCCGGCCCACTCGCCGACGATCAGTCCGAACACGATGCCGAGGATCGCCGCCAGGCCGATCTGCAGCGCGGGGTTCTTCAGTGCTCTCTTCACGGTGCTCCTCGTTCGAGCGCGAGCGCTCCGATCCGCTCGCGGTGGGCCTCACGCTAAGCGGCATCCCGTCGCCGCTTCGGAGAATTGGTAGGACCGTAACGCGCCTTTTACATCCGGGGGCCGCTCGTAACACGCTCGGAACAGCGGCGACGTCTCCGTGGAAGACTGGCCGTCGTGACCGATCCCGCCGGAGTGACCCTGGGGCCCCTCCCCCGCACGCACGCCCTCGTCGCCGATGACGTCGCGCGGCACCTCGAGCGGCTCATCGTCACGGGCGACCTGCCCGCGGGCGCCGCACTGCCGCCCGAGCGCACGCTCGCGCAGACGCTCGGCGTCTCGCGCAACGCGCTGCGCGAGGCGCTCACCCGCCTCGCCGGCATCGGCCTCATCGAACGCCGTCAGGGCAGCGGCAACCGCGTCAGTCGCACGATCCCCCTCGCCGCGACCCTCGCTGGCCGGATGCAGGACGTCGAGGCCGAGTTCCGCAACTCCGCCGAATTCCGCGCCGTCATCGAGCCTCAGCTCGTGCGCCTCGCCGCGACGCGCGTCGATGACGCCCAGCTCGACGCCCTGCGCACCCTCGTGAGCGACGCCGGCTCGAGCATCGCCGCCGGCGCCGCCGGCGCCGCCGAAGGCTCCGCCGGTCTGGATGTCGCCTTCCACACCGCCATCGCCCAGGCGACCGGCAACCCCCTGCTCGCTGCCCTCGGCGACCTGACCGCGTCGTGGACGGTCGAGGCCCGCGTGTTCTCGCACCTCGACGACGACGGCCGCCGCCTCTCGCACGCGGGCCATGCCCGCATCCTCGCCGCCCTCGTCGCGCGCGACCCCGACGCAGCCGAGTACGCGATGCGCATCCACCTCGCCGAGGTGCGCGAGGTCATCGAGCGCGCCCGACGCGACACCGCCGAAGACTGAGCGGGACACTTACTCACGCCGCGGTGGTCCGACCAATCGGGGCGCGTCCGCTACCCTCGGACTCGAATCGGCCGATCAGCGGCCGCGGACGAGAAGGTGGACTGTGGCCCGCAAACGCACACCCCGCGACGCCGAGTCGACCCAGCATGCGGTCGCTCTGTACACCCTGATGATCCTCACCTTCGTGACCGGTCTCGTCGACGCGGTCGGCTATCTCGCCCTCGACCGGGTGTTCGTCGGCAACATGACGGGGAACATCGTCATCCTCGGCATGGCTGTCGCCGGCGGCGACGACCTGCCGATCCTCGGCCCGGCGATCGCCCTCGCGGCCTTCACCGTCGCGGCGTTCGCGGCGGGGATGTTCCTGCGCACGCGCCGCAAGGAGTGGGGCGGCGCAGTGACGGGTCTGCTCACGGCCGGCGCGGTCGTGATCGCCGCGCTCGGCGTCATGTTCCTGATCCCGGATGCCGCCGACTCCGAGGCCGTCATCCTCACCGCCTCGACGCTGACGGCGGCGGCGATGGGCATGCAGGCCGCGGTGGCGCGCAGCCTCGCCGTGGCCGACATGACGACGGTCGTCGTGACCTCGACGCTCACCTCGCTCGCGAGCGAGTCGCTTGTCGACGGCGGCATCCGGGGGGTGTGGAACCGGCGGCTCGGCGCGATCGTGATCATCTTCCTCGGGGCTCTCGCGGGCGCGGCCCTCCTCGCGTTCGGTCCGGCCGTTCCGCTGCTGCTCGCGGCGCTGCTGACCGTCGTCGTCGTGGTGATCGGCCACCGGCGACTCTTCACGCCGGCGCGGCGCGAGCCGGTCGCCGCATGACGATCCTGCAGCCGGGTGTCGGCGAGACGCCCGGCGACCACTACCTGCCGGCGCGGCCCGACACCGTCATGTGGGGCCGGCTGCCCTGCGCCGCGGACGCCCCCGTGCTGACCATCCGGTCCGGGTCGTCCGTCACGATCGACACCGTCAGCCACGAGGGTGTGCTCGAGGACCAGGGCAAGGACCCTCGCGCCTACTTCGGCCGCCACGGAGTGGATCCCGGCGACGTGCTCGACGACGCCGTCGCGATCGCCGCGGCCCTCTCGCGCGACCCCGAGAACGACGGCCCCCACATCGTGACGGGTCCGGTCGCGGTCGAGGGCGCGCAGCCCGGCGACCTGCTGCGGATCACCGTCGAACGCCTCGTTCCCCGGGTGCCGTACGGCGTGATCTCGAACCGCCATGGCCGCGGCGCCCTCGTGGGCGTGCTGCCCCGCACGCCGCTCACCGTCAGCGTGTTCACCCCCGTCGAGGAACGGGCCGCGGGCCCGATGGGCACCCTGCCCGTGACCGACGACGGCGACCGCGTCGTCGCGTTCCCCCTCGCCCCCTTCCTCGGCACGATGGGCGTCGCCGTCGCCGGGAACGAGCGCCCGCACTCGGTGCCGCCGGGCGTCCACGGCGGAAACCTCGACATCAACCTCCTCACCGAGGGCGCTCGCCTCTACCTTCCGGTGCAGGTGCCCGGCGCTCTCGCCTACGTCGGCGACCCGCACTTCGCGCAGGGCGACGGCGAGGTCGCGCTCACCGCGCTCGAGGCGTCGCTGCGCGCGACGCTGCGATTCGACGTGATTCCCCGTGCGGAGGCGCTGCGCGAGTTCGGCGAGGTCGCGGGCCCCCTCGTGCGCACCGACGAGTTCCTCGTGCCGACGGGCCTCGACGTCGACCTCGGCGAGGCGATGCGCAAGTGCGTCCGCGCGGCGATCGACCTGATCAGCGCCCGATGGGGCATGGACGAGCACCTCGCCTACGCGTACCTCAGCGCCGCGACCGACTTCGACATCTCGCAGGTGGTCGACATCGTGTGCGGCATCCACGCGCGCATCCGCGAGTCCGACTTCGACGCCGTCGACCGCACCGGCGATCCCGCAGCAGGCTAGGCCTGCCGGCGCCGGATCCGGATCGGTCCCTTCGCGGTCGAGGGGTCGACGACCGCGCCCCGCTGCGTGATGTCGACCTCGCCGTCCGCGACGAGGCGCCGTGCCGCACGCCGCGCGGGCTCCATGAGGTCGCGCCACTCCTCGCCGCCGACCTTCCGCGCCGCCTCGGACGGGCAGATCGTCGCGGTCGCCGCGCGCGCGTCGAGCAGATCGAGGATCGCCTGCGTCAGCTGCGCATCGACGGGACGGATGCCGCGCCGCCGACAGGCATCCGAGCAGTACCGCACCTCGTCCCAGTTCTTCGCCCACTTCGCACGCCACTGCATCTCGCGCCCGCACGACGCGCAGGTCTTCGGCGGCGGGGTGGCGGCGGCACGGGACATGGTCCCAGTATCCGTCGCCCGCGACACGTCGGCGCGGATGCTTCCTGCGGCGGCTCAGCGCACGAGCGGGATGACCTGCTCCGCGAAACGCTCGAGCTCGTCGAGTGCCGGCGAGAACTGCAGCAGCAGCGTGTCGACACCCACATCCTCGAAAGCGCGGATGCGGTCGGCGACCTGCTGCGGCGTGCCGATCAGCTCGGGGCGCAGCCCGCGGTTCGACACGGAGTACTCGCGCAGGCTGATCTCGACGTCCAGCTGCGACTTCGTCACGAAGTCCTGGTACGACTCGTAGGCCGCACCCGAGCGGACGTCGGTGATGCGCTCCAGCTCGGCCTGCGCCTCTTCCTCGGTGTCGCGGACGATAGCGAACGCCGCCATCCCGAAGTGCTGGAACGGTCGCTGCCCCGTGCGCTCCCGCCGGGCGCGCATGTCGGCGATCTTCGTGGCGAGCTCATCGACGGTGCCCCCGTGCGTGACGTAGGCGTCGGCGAACCCGGCGATCGCGGCGCGTCCCGCCTCGCTCTCGCCCCCGGCGTAGATGAGCGGCGCCGTCGCCGGCTTCGGCTCGAGGTGCGTGCCCGAGAACGAGAAGTGCCGGCCGTCGTGATCGAACGGCGTCTGCGACCACAGCCCCCGCAGCACGTCGACGTATTCCGTCGTCAGGGCGTACCGGTCGTCGTGGTCGGCGAACGAGATGCCGTACTGCCGCGCTTCCTCGGCCCACCACGCCGAGACGACGTTGAGCGTGAAGCGGCCCTGCGCGATCTCCTGGATCGTCGCCGCCTGCTTCGCCGCGAGCGCGACCGGGTGGTAGCTCGGACGCAGCGCGGCCATGATCTCGATGCGCGAGGTGACAGCCGCGGTTGCGGTCGCGATGGCCCAGGCGTCCAGGGCGGGACCGGCGTGGCCCTTGATGTCGTTGAGGTTCAGCTCGGGCACGAGCGTCACGTCGAAGCCGCCGTCCTCGGCAGCGCGGGCGATCCGCGCGATGTGTTCGAAGGTCGCGGGCGTCCGCTCGTCGGCGACGTTGCGCAGCCATCCGCCGTAGGTGGGGGTCCAGTAACCGAAACGCATGCGTGCTCCCTCTCGACATCGATGCCGGCCGAATCCGTCGATCCTCACACGCCGCGCACCCGACGAGGCCCGCACGGCCCCCCGGGCGTCATGGTCCGTCACGCGGCCCCCGCCCGCTCGCGACCGGCTTAGCCTGACGGGATGTCGTCTTCGCCGCAGGTGTACGTGATCCACGAGAACCCGGAGTGGTGGGCGCCCTTCGCCGCCGCTTTCGCCGCGGAGGGCATCGCCGCCGAGCAGTGGCTGCTCACCGACGGCTCGATCGACCTGTCGTCGGAGCCACCGCAGGGCGTCTTCTGGTCGCGACTGTCCGCGTCGGCGCACACCCGCGACCACGCGGAGTCGAAGGAGTACGGCCGCGCGGTGCTGCGCTGGCTCGAGTCGTGGGGCCGCACCGTCATCGGAGGCAGCGACGTGCTCGAGTTCGAGGTCAGCAAGGTCGCGCAGCATGCCGCCCTGCGCGCTGCCGGCGTGGACGTCCCGCGCACGGTGGCGGTCTTCGGCGCGGGCGACCTGAAGCGCCGCGCCCGCGAGTTCCCGGTGCCGTTCATCAGCAAGCACAACCAGGGCGGCAAGGGCTTGGGGGTGCGCCGGTGGGACACGCACGACGAGTTCGACGCCTGGGTCGACGGCCCGGCGTTCGAGGCATCCCCCGACGGCATCACGCTCGTCCAGGAGTTCCTGTTCGCCCGCGAGCCGTTCGTGACGCGCGCCGAGTACGTCGGCGGTGAGTTCGTCTACGCCGTGCGCGTGGACACGAGCGCCGGCACCTTCGAGCTGTGCCCGGCCGATGCGTGCGTCGTCGACCCCGGCGCCGCCGCGCCCGCGTTCCCGCCCTTCGCGTTGCGCACGGAGATCACCGCCGAGCACCCCCTCGTGCTCCAGCACCGCGAGTTCCTGCGCGGCGCCGGCATCCGCATCGCCGGGATCGAGTTCGTCGAGACGATCGACGGCCGCCTCGTGACCTACGACCTCAACACCAACACGAACTACAACCCCGACGTCGAGGCCGCGGCTCCGGCATCCGGTCCGGGCGAGATCGCGCGCTTCCTCGGCGGGCTGGTCCGCTCCGAGGCTGGCGTGCTCGCCGGCTAGCGCAGCGCCGGCCCGCGCACAAGCGATAGGGAACGTCGAAGGCGGTTCCTACGCTGACACCGTGCTCCGGAACCTCGTCATCGTGCTGGGCGATCAGCTCGACCCCGACGCGAGCGGCTTCGACGACTTCGACCCCGCGCAGGATGCCGTCTGGATGGCCGAGGTCGCCGAGGAGTCGACGCACGTCTGGAGCACGAAGCCGCGCACGGCGATGTTCCTCGCCGCGATGCGCCACTTCGCCGCCGACCAGCGCGACGCCGGGCACACCGTCCTCTACACGCAGCTCGACGACCCGGAGAACCAGGGCACCTTCGCCGACCAGCTCACCGCCGACCTCGCCGCGTTGCAGCCGGCGGGACTGGTCATGACCGAGCCCGGCGAGTGGCGCGTTCGCGAAGCGCTGCAGCAGACCGCGGATGCCGCCGGCATCCCGCTCGACATCCGCGTCGACCGGCACTTCTTCTGCACCGTCGCGGAGTTCGCCGAGCACGCCGCGGGCCGGGCGACGCTGCGGATGGAGTACTTCTACCGCGAGCTGCGCACGCGCCACGGCATCCTCATGACCGACCGGGGCCAGCCCGTCGGAGGCCAGTGGAACTACGACGCCGACAACCGCAAGGCGTTCCCGAAGCAGGGGCCGGGGCTCGTGCCGCCGCGCGCGACGTTCCCGCCCGACGAGGTCACCCGCGACGTGCTCGCGCTCGTCGAGCGAGAGCTCGCTGACCACCCCGGCTCGCTCGACACATTCGCGTGGCCCGTCACCCGCGCGCAGGCGCTCGAGGCGCTCGAGCTCTTCGTCGAAGAGCGGCTGCCGGGCTTCGGCGACGCGCAGGACGCGATGTGGCCGGGCGAGCCCTGGCTCTGGCATGCGCACCTGTCGTCGTCGATGAACCTCAAGCTGCTGCATCCGCGCGAGGTCGTCGCGGCCGCCGAAGCGGCCTACCGCGCGGAACGGGCACCACTGCCGGCGGTCGAGGGGTTCATCCGCCAGATCCTCGGCTGGCGCGAGTACGTCCGCGGTGTCTACTGGACGCAGATGCCCGGGTACCTGCAGCGCAACGCGTTCGAGGCGTTCGAGCCGCTGCCCGACTGGTACTGGACGGGCGACACCCCGATGGCGTGCCTGAAGGATGCCATCGACACCACCCTCGAGAACGGGTACGCCCACCACATCCAGCGGCTCATGGTCACCGGGCTCTACGCGATGCTGCTCGGGGTCGACCCGCGCGAGGTGCACGCCTGGTACCTCGCCGTCTACGTCGATGCGGTCGAATGGGCGGAGCTGCCCAACACGCTCGGCATGAGCCAGTACGCCGACGGCGGCCTCATGGGCAGCAAGCCCTACGCGGCGTCGGGCAAGTACATCGACCGCATGAGCCCCTACTGCAAGACCTGTCCCTTCGACCCGGCGAAACGGATCGGCGAGGATGCCTGCCCCTTCACGACCCTCTATGGGGACTACCTCATCCGTCACGAGCAGCCCCTCGCCGAGAACCGGCGCATGGCGCTGCAGGTGAAGAACCTGGCGCGCCTGGACGACGACGAGATCGCCGCGATCCGCGACCGGGCCGACGCCATCCGCCGCGGCGACGTCGCCGATTCACGACCATCCGGCCGATGGTGAGATAGTGACGACACCCGACCCGAGGAGCGCCGCCATCACGAGCTACACATCGACCGTCGCGCGCCTCGTCCACATCTCGCGGCCCGTGCTGTGGATCAACACGATCGGCACCGGCGCGCTCGGTATGTGGCTCACGGGCCAGCTGATCGACATCGCGGCGATCCCGCTCCTCATCTGGCTCACGTTGCCGTTCAACCTCCTGATCTACGGCGTGAACGACATCTTCGACCAGGACACGGACGCGCTGAACCCGCGCAAGGGCTCGATCGAGGGCGCGCGCATCGAGCCGCGCGAGGTGAAGCTCATCGCGTGGGCGGTCGCGATCACCAACATCCCCTTCCTCGTGTACTTCGTCATCGCGCTGCCGCTGCCCGCCGTCGCGTTGATCCTGCTCTACGCCGCCGTGTTCGTCTTCTACTCGGCACCGCCGCTCCGTTTCAAGGCGCGGCCGTTCCTCGACTCGCTGAGCAACGCCGCCTACGGTCTGCCGCTGCTGATCCTGCCCGTCGCCCTCGAGGCGCCGCCGGTGTGGCCCGCCGTCATCGGCCTGCTCGCCTGGAGCGTCGCGAAGCACGCCTACGACGCCGTGCAGGACATCGATGAAGACCGCGAGGCCGGCATCACCACGACCGCCGTCCTGCTCGGACCCCGTGGCACCGCGCTGTGGAGCGGGGTGTGGTGGCTCGTCTCGACCGTGCTGTTCGCGCTCGTCAGCGTGCCTGTCGCCCTCGTGAACCTCGCCCTCGCCGGCACCCTCGTCGTGTGGATGCTGCTGCGCCCGAGCCCCGCCACCGGCCGCAAGCTGTACCCGCTGTCCGTCGCCTTCCCGTACATCGCGGGATCGGTCGCGAGCGGGCTGCTGCTCGCGGCCATGTTCCTCGGGATCTACCCGTGAGCCGCATCGTCGTCGTCGGCGCGGGCCTCGGGGGCCTCGCGGCATCCGCCCTGCTCGCCCACGCCGGCCACCGCGTGACGCTGCTCGAGGCCGCCGGCACCGTGGGCGGGAAGAGCCGGCGCATCGAGCTGGACGGCGAGCGCATCGACACAGGCCCGTCGCTCGTCACCTTCCCCGCCGTCTGGGACGAGCTGCTCCGTCGCCTGGGTGGCGGCTCTCCCGCGGACGCGCAACCGGATGCCGGTCGGCTCGACCTCGTCCGCCTCGACGAGGTCGGCCGCTACTACTACCGCGGCGAAGAGGTCTCTCTGCCCGTGCCGGAGGGGCACCCCTGGCACGCCGCGTGGCAACGGTTCAGCGACCTGCACGCCCCGCTCGCCGGCGACGTCGCCGCGCTGCTCGTGGCCGACCCGCTCGACCGCGCCTCCCTGCCCGCGTTGCAGCGGCTGCTCGCCGTCTACGGCCGGCGCCTCAGCACCCGCGCGTACCTCGACAGCCTCACCTGGATGCCCGAGGGGCTGCGTGAGATCATCGCGATCCACACCCTCAACGCCGGGGTCTCGCCCGCCCGCACGCCCGCGCTGTACGCGAGCATGCCCGCCGTCATGGCGGCCGACGGCGTCTGCGTGCCGCGCGGCGGGGTGTTCGAGATCGTGCTCGCGCTGCAGCGGCTGGCGGATGCCGCCGGCGTCGACACCCGCACCGGCGAGCGCGTCACGCGCATCGAGCGCGGCCGCGTCACGACCGAGCGCGGCTCGTATGCGGCGGACGTCGTCGTCAGCGGGCTCGACGCATCGCGGCTGGACGACCTGCTCGGGCGGCGGCGGCTCGCTCCCGGTTCGCCGTCGCTGTCGTGCTCGGCCGTCGCGATCTACGGGGTGCTCGACGAGCCGTTGCCCGAGCGGATCGCCGCGCACAGCGTCATCCTTCCGACCAAGCCCGATGCACTGCACCGCAGCCTCGCCGCCGGCGACGAGCCCGCCGACACGATGGCGTTCGTCAACCACTACCGCGCGGGCGAGATCTACCCGAACGACCGCAGCACCCTCGCCGTGCTGCTCACGAGCCCGGCGGACGGTCAGGGCTACGCGCTCGACCACCCCTTCGTGAAGCGCGAGATCGAACGCATCTCGAGTGCGATGGGGCTCGACGCTCCGCTGACCGACCGCATGACCGAGTCGACGGTGCTCGACCCGCGGTACTTCGGCTCGTTCGGGGAACCGCACGGAGCGCTCTACGGTGCGTCGCGACCGCTGTGGATGAGCGGCCCGCTGCACCAGCCGGCCCAGCACGACCTGCGGACGCCCTGGCTCTGGCGGGTCGGTGCATCGGTGCATCCCGGCGGCGGCATCCCTGCCGTGCTCGGCGGGGCCATGATCGTCGCGTCGAAGCTGCTCAAGCGGCATCCCGCCTGAGCAGCCGCAACGCGGGGATCAGGCCGCGCGTTCGCCTCGCTGACGCGCCCACCGCGCCACGAAGTACAGCACCACGCCGATGGCGAGGAGAATCGCGCCGAAGATCCAGACGCGCAGGGTCTGCTGACTCAGCAGCAGCAGGCACGATGCGATGCCGAGGACAGGCACGAAGGTCCAGACGCGGAAGTGGTCATGCTCCACGCGGTCGCGGCGCAGCACGAGCACCGAGACGTTCGCGCTGAGGAACACGAACAGGAGCAGCAGCACGACGGTCTCGGCGAGGAGCGCGAGGTCGCCGACCAGGGTCAGCAGCATCGCGACGAGGGTCGTGGCGAGGATCGCGACCCAGGGCGTGCGCCGACGTGGCAGCACCCGTGACAGCGCCTTCGGCAGCAGCCCCTGCTCGGCCATGCCGTAGGTGAGGCGGCTGGCCATGATCATCGTCAGCAGCGCGCCGTTGGCGACCGCGATGAGCGCGATGAGACTGAACAGCCACGACGGCACCGCGACACCGCTCGCCTCGACGACCGCCAGGAGCGGCCCGCTCGAGCTCGACAGCTCCTCGGGCGGCAACGCGATGCTGCTCGCGAGGCCCACCAGCACGTACACGACGCCCGCAGCGCCCAGGGCCGCGAAGAGCGCACGCGGGTACATCTTCGACGGTTCCTTGACCTCTTCGATCATGTTGGCCGAGGTCTCGAACCCCACGAAGGAGTAGTACGCGATGATCGCACCCGCCAGCACGGCCGACGCGACCCCCGTGCCCTCGGGAACCTCCATGACACGCGACACGTCCCCACCGCCACCGGCGAGCAGGAACCCGACCACCACGACGACGATCACCAGGCCCGAGACCTCGATCGCGGTCATCACGAAGTTCGCGCCCATCGATTCCCGGATGCCGCGGGCGTTGAGCGCTGCGAGCACGGCGAGGAACACGATGGCCACCGGCACGACCGGAACCTCCACGAACGTCTGCAGGTACTGCCCCGCGAACGCGATCGACAGACCCGCCGCACTCACCACGCCCGCGGCCAGCATGCTGAACCCGACGAGGAACGACACGAGCTTGTTCTTGAACGCACGCTCCGCGAACACGGCGGCGCCGCCGGCGCGGGGGTACTTCGTCACCAGCTCGGCGTACGACCCGGCCGTGAGCATCGCGAGCACGAGGGCCGCGAGCAGCGGGGCCCACAGCATCCCGCCGACCCGCTCCGACAGCACCCCCATGAGGGCGTAGACACCTGCGCCGAGAACGTCACCGAGGATGAAGGCGAACAGCAGCGGTCCGCCGATGCCCCGCCGCAGTCGCGACGGCGCGGGAGTATCAGTCGTGCTCATTCCGCGAACGCTAAGTCCTCACGACGCGACACCCGTAGCGGGTTGACACGGCACCGCGCGGCATCCATCTCATCCATCTCACCCGTCTCGTCCGTCACGGTGGACCCGGCGAGCCGACAGGACGCCGGCGAACACGAGCACGATCAATCCCGCGGCGGGGACGACGAGCAGTCCGGTGCGCAGCGACGTCGCGTCGGCGATCGCGCCGACGATGGGAGGCGACAGCAGGAACCCGACCCGCAGCAGCCATCCGATGATGGTCAGTCCGGCACCGGGCGCGAAGCCGGGCAGCTCGTCAGCGGCCTGCATCGCGCTCGGGATGAGGGTGGCGACGCCGAACCCGGCGACACCGAACCCGATGATCGTCATCGGCACGCCAGGCAGGGCGAGCGCCGACCCCATGCCGACGAGCACGAGGGCCCCGCCGACGCGCGCGACCGCCCGCTGTCCGAACCGGTCGACCATCCGGTCGCCGAGCAGACGGCCGACGAACTGCATGCCCTGCAGCGAGATGAAGCCGAGCCCCGCGACGAACGCCGATGCGCCGAGGCCCTCCGACAGGTAGATGGCCGACCACGAGGCTCCGGCATCTTCCACGATGGCGCCGCCCGAGGCGATCAGCACGAGCGCGAGCAGGATCACGTAGCGCGAGCCCGCGAGCTTCGAGGCCCGGGCAGAGGCGGTCGGTCGGGCCGCCGCGGCATCCGAGTGATCCGCGCCGTCCGCGCCCGCGGTGCCGTCGAGGCCCTCGATGCCCTCGATGCCCTCGATGTCGCGTGGCTCGGCTCCGGGCAGCAGCCACCGGTAGGCGAGCAGCGCCGCCAGGCCGAAGAGGACCGCCGACACCGTCAGATGCACGGGCAGCGGGATGCGCAGCGCGGCGGCGCCGGCGCCCATGATGCCGCCGGCCACGGCTCCGATCGACCACACGGCGTGGAACGAGTTGATGATCGAGCGCCCGAACAGCCGCTGCACCCGCAGGCCGTGCGAGTTCTGGGCGACGTCGGTGATCGAGTCCATGGCGCCGGCGATGAAGAACGCCGCGGCGAGCAGCAGCCAGCTGGGCGCGACGCCGGCCAGCACGAGCCCCAGTGCGGTCACGAGCGTCGCGGCGACCGCGACGCGGGACGAGCGGAATCGCCGGATGAGCAGGCCGGCAGCGAGACCGCAGATCAGCGCGCCGAGCGGGAACGCCGCCACGGCGGTGCCGATGGCCGCGTTCGAGAGCCCGAGGTCGGACTTCAGCTCCGGGTACCGCGGCACGACGTTGGCGAACAGCGCCCCGTTGGTGAAGAAGAGCACGCCGACGGCGAATCGCGCTCGTCTCGCCTCACGCGAGATGGTCGTGACGGATGTCGTGGACACGGCGTTCGCCTCCGGAGTGGGTTGTCGGTGCGGCAACCGTGAACGTTCACGGCCGAGGGGAAAGCTAGCAGTACACTCGTCGATGTGGCAAATGTCCGGGGTGCGAGCACGATCCTCGACGTCGCCGCGCGAGCCGGCGTCTCGCGCCAGACGGTGACGCGCGCGCTCAACGACATGTCCGACGTCAGCGCCGCCACCCGAGCTCGCGTGATCGCGGCGGCGCGCGAGCTGAATTACCGGCCCAATCGCCACGCGCAGACGATGGTGCGGGGCCGCACGACGACGATCGGGCTCATCCTCGAAGACCTTGCCAACCCGTACTTCGCCGAGCTCGCGTCGGCGCTCAGCCGAGCGGCCGCCGAGCGCGACTGGAGCGTGCTGCTGTGCGACGTCGGCCCCGACCGCGAGAAGGCGCGCGCGCAGCTCGAGTCCATCGTCAGCCGCGTCGACGCTCTCGCCCTGACCGGATGCCGCACCGATACCCTCGCGCTGCTGCCCCCGGCCGTGCTGGCGCAGGGCGAGTTCGGGCTGCCGCTGCTCATGCTGGACGGCCCGGACCATCCGCGCCTGAGCGGCCGCGTTGTGATCGAGGTCGCATCCGGCATGACCGCCGCGCTGGAACACCTCGCCGCCATCGGGCGCCACCGCATCGCGTTCATCGACTCGACCGTCGGCCCGGACGACCGCCGCGACTTCTACCGGGCCTCCATGGAACAGCACGCGTCGACGTGGCCCGGACTCGACATCGGCGCGGACGAGACGGTGGAGGGCGGCGGCGAGGCTGCACGCGCAGTGATGAGCGCGGCCCCCGACTGCGACGGCATCCTCGTCTACAACGACGTCATGGCGATCGGCGTGCTCAAGGCGCTCCACGCCTCCGGGCGGAACGTACCGCAGGATGTCGCGGTCATCGGGATCGATGGCCTCCAGGCCGGTCGGTTCACCACCCCCGAGCTGACGACCCTCGCGATCGACAAGACCGCGCTGGCGTCGACCGCGGTGTCGATGCTGGCGACGATCCTCGGAGACACCGGCGACCCGCATCCGCTCGACGCGGCGATCGAGCTGCAGCTCGAGCTCCGCGGCTCAGCCTGAAACCGAGCGCTGCGCCTCAGCGGTAGCGCCTCGGCACGGTCCAGGGGCGTCCGAACTCCGTGTTGAACGACTCCGGGTCGAACGGACTGTCGCCGCCGGCGGGGAAGCTCGTCAGCTCACCGAACACGACTCGCCCGTCGACGTCGTACAGGTCGACGCGGACGAAGTCCGTGTCCTGACCCAGCCGCTCAGCGAGACCGAGCATCTCGTCGAGATGCGCGGGACGGGGGCGCGCGGGCTCAGACCACGGCGGACCGCCGCTCATCGGAATCCGGCTCCAGTCGGGGCGGAAGAAGTCCTGCGTGCGGCCGCCGAACCGGCCGCCGTCGACCTGGACGAAGTGGCACCGACCGTGGAAGACGAAGAACTTGTAATCGTCAGGGATGCCGCCGTCCTCGGCGACCAGCAGCTCCTCGACGATCACCCGCCGTGGCACCTGTCCGTAGACCCACTCGCGGTTCGGCCCTTGCCCGTAGAGCTTCGCCACCCAGCCCTCTGCGATCGCCGCGATCTCGCGTGGGCTCGCGAACCCGGGGCGCACGTGCCGGTACACCCAGCCCCAGCGGGCCTCGGGCAGCCGAGCGTCGGCGGGCGCCGCCGTCGAGACGACGATCGCCGCGCCGCTGCCGTGCGTCGGCTTGACCACGTACGCCGCGGGCCAGTCGAGGTCGAGCAGGCTCCGCGGGTCGTCGACGATCGCGTACGCCTGCGGCAGGTACTGCTCCCCGACGATCGCGGCGACATACTCCCGCACCGCGGCCTTGTCGGCGAAGGTGACGACGAGGCTGCGGTGATCGCGCAGCATCTTGTAGCGCACCTTGTCGCGGAACGTCGTCGGGTTACGGGTACGCCACAGGCGCAGCATCCGTACCAGCCGGCTGCGTTCGCGCCATCGGACGCCACCGCGTGCGGCGCTCACGATTCGTCGGCGTCGTCTTCCTCGTGTCCGACCGACTTCGCCTCGAGGAACGAGCAGAGCTCAGCGGCGACCGTGAACTCGGCGGCGAGGGCATGCATCTGGAAGCTGCTGAGGATGGTGAAGTCGGGCTGCGGCTCGATCGTGATCCGCCACCGGGCGTCACCGATCTCGACGGGCTCCATGAAGACCGAGACGGACGAGTTGGCGAGCGGCACGATGACGAGACCGGTGTCGGAGCCCTCGGACCCGTCCTGCACGAGAACGCGGATGAGATCGCCCGCGCCGCGCTGTTCGTGGAACTCTTTCAGCCAACGCTCGAGGGTCTCTCTACTGCGGAACGGCATCAGGCTCCCAACGGGCCGAGGGGGTACGCGGCGATCTGCCGCATTGGATCTTAACCGCCCGGCACACATCATCCTGCGCAGCAAGCCCCTTCAGCGACACCCGATCTCCCGGCAGTGTGACTCTCAACCGAGCGACAGCACCTTTCGGTTTTCCGCGCCCTTCGGGTGCACCCGAAATCGGAACTCGTTCACGGCAGGGGCGACCCATGGGTCGGTTCATCTACGGCAACCAGCGCACCAAGATCGACATCGACGACCGTGCACTCGTTCACCTCCAGCACGTCATCGGAAACAAGCTCCGCCGCGGTGAGAGCTTCTATTTCTCGTGGAAAGAGGATGTCAGCGTCGGCGGCGGCCGCCGAACCATCTGGATCCACCAGAACGCCGACCTGGAGTTCCAGTACCACGGCAGCCGTGTCGCGCCGATCAACCGGGACTGGCTCGAGGCCCTGAACACAGTCGCCAGCTCGACGACCGGCTTATACCTCATCCCGGAACCCGCGCAGACATCGCGGCGGGAACCGCAACCCCTCCTGGGCTGACCGCTCGGTCGACTACGCGTCAGTCCATCCCGACGGCCATGTCGGTGAAGCGCGAGAAGTGTCCCTGGAACGCCACCGTCACGGTGTCGGTCGGACCGTTACGGTGCTTCGCGACGATCAGATCGGCCTCACCGGCGCGGGGGCTGTCCTTCTCGTAGGCGGCCTCGCGGTGCAACAGGATGACGATGTCGGCGTCCTGCTCGATCGAGCCGGACTCACGCAGGTCGCTGATCGCCGGCTTCTTGTCGGCACGCTGCTCGGCACCACGGTTCAGCTGCGAGAGCGCGATGACGGGCACCTGCAGCTCCTTCGCGAGCAGCTTCAGGGCACGCGAGAACTCCGAGACCTCCTGCTGACGCGACTCGACGCGCTTGCCGCTCGTCATCAGCTGCAGGTAGTCGATGACGACCATCTTGAGCCCGACGCGCTGCTTGAGTCGACGGCACTTCGCGCGGATCTCGACCAGCGTCATGTTCGGGCTGTCGTCGATGTACAGCGGCGCGTCGTTGATGCGACCGCGTGTCGCGGCGACGGTGGTCCAGTCGCGGGAGTCGAGCGTTCCCTTACGCATCGATTGCAGCGGGACGGCTCCCTCGGCGCTCATGAGGCGCATCGCGATCTCGCTGCGACCCATCTCGAGCGAGAAGAAGATCGTCGGCGAATCGTTCTTGATGGCGGCCGCGCGCGCGAAGTCGAGCGCGAGCGTCGACTTACCCATGGCGGGTCGCGCCGCGACGACGATCATCTGTCCGGGGTGCAGCCCGTTCGTCAGCTGGTCGAGACCCGAGAAACCGGTCGGGATGCCGGTCATCTGGCCGTCGCGCCCGCGCGCCGCCTCGATGTCGTCGATGGCCGCGGTGACGGCGACCTCGAGGGGGACGTAGTCCTCCGCCTTCTCGGCACCCGTGACCGAGTAGATCTCGGCCTGCGCGTTGTTGACGAGGTCGACCGCGTCGCCCTGGCCGTTGTACCCCATCTGCACGATGCGCGTGCCGGCCTCGACGAGACGACGCAGCAGCGCGCGCTCGTTGACGATCGACGCGTAGTACCCGGCGTTCGCCGCGGTCGGCACGATCGAGGTCAGCGTGTGCAGGTAATCCGCGCCGCCGGCACGCTGCAGCTCGCCGTTCTTGATGAGCTCGTCGGTGACGGCGACGACGTCGGTCGGCTCGCCGTGCGAGTACAGCGACAGCAGCGCCTCGTAGATGAGCTCGTGCTTCGGGACGTAGAAGTCGGTGCCGCGCAGGGTCTCGATGACGTCGGCGACGGCATCCTTCGACAGCAGCATTCCACCGAGCGTGCTCTGCTCGGCGAGGAGGTCGTGCGGTGGGGTCCGGTCGGGCTCTCGTCGTCCGCCGAGCCTGTCGTCAGCGATATCCGCGATCGACATCCGCACCCCCGCATCCTGGCCTGTCTCCGAGCCGCTGTACACGGTATGGACGGCCACCGACAGCCGCAAACTTGCCTGTGGATAACTCTGTGGACAGGATGCGGGAAACGCCGCCGACGTTGTGTAGAACCCCTGTGGAAAACGCCGGAATCTCCTGAGAGTTCAGACTTTTTTATGCCCTCTGACCGGCCCTTTGAGTTTCCCCAGCCTGTGGATGACGATCGTGTTTGAACCCTCGCTTGAAGGTTGTTCATCTGGGGACTCACTTGTGTAAAACGTCGGTGTTGTCAAGTCGAGTCCGCGGCACCCATCGGGCGCCGCGATCCGGTCTGCGATGCACCGTCCGGAAGACCCGTAGACACGTGCGCGGGACGGGAGTATCTTCCTGTGCCACAGCAGTACCCGCAGGCACGGGTTCTCCCGTGCGAACAACGACGACGCTTTCGGGGAGGTGAACGTCGGTCATGGACAAGAGCAGTCGAAAGCGCCGTTGGGCGCCGCTTCTCGGCACCGGCGTCGGCCTCGCCTTCGCCTGGACGGCCCTCTCGCTCGCGCTCGCGCCGGCGAGTCACGCGGCCGACGGCGGCCCGGGGCCCCTCGACGGCATCGTCTCGCCCGTGACCGAAACGGTCGAGCACGTTGCCGAGGCCGTCGCCCCCGTCGCGCAGGCAGTCGTCCAGCCCGTCGCTCCCGTCGTCCAAAAGGTGGCCCCGGTGGCGGCGCCCGTCATCCAGCACGTTGCGCCCGTAGCGCCCCCGGTGGTCGAGCCCGTCATCCAGCCGGTCGTGCAGCACGTCGCGGAACCGGTCGTGCAGCAGGTCGCACCCGTCGCCGAAGCCGTCGCCGACGTCGCAGCACCGGTCATCTCACCCGTCACCGAGGTCGCCGCCGAGGCTGTCGCGCCTGTGGCGCCCGCACTCACCCCGCTGACCCGTGGGCTCGCCCCCGTGACGAATGCCGCAGAGCCCGCTCTCGCTCCGGTTCTGGGCCTCATCGGCGGCGCTATCGCCCCGGTCGGTACGGTGCTCACCCCCATCATCGACACCCTGTCGCCCGTCATCGACCCGATCACGGATGCCGTCGTCCCCGGTGTTGTGGCTCCCGCGATCCCAGGCCTGCCGATCGAGCTGCCCGTCGAGTGCGGCATCCCGCTTCCCGGGGCCGCAGTCGTCACGCCAGAGGACCTCCTCGGTTCCCCGGCCGCGGCCTCGGCGCTCTCGAACGCTGCTCCGACGGGGCTCGAAGCGCTCACGTCCGTCATCGAGGCGGTCGGCGCCAGCCTGCCCATGACCACCGCGTTCTCCGCCCTTGTCGAAACGCTCCCGTCGGTGGGGTCCGCGGTCGCGCAGAACACGCTTGTGCCCGGGTCTGCGGCGTCTTCGGGACTGCCGGCGTCGGGCGCCCCCGGATCGTCTTCCGCGGGCGCAGCCGGCGCAGCGGGCGGCGTCGCCGGTGCGCTCTTCGCCCTCGCGGGCGGGGCATTCCTGCTGGCTGGTCGACGTGGCCGCCTGACCAACGCGACGGGACCGATCTCGCCCGTCTTCCCCACCGACGTCTCTCCCGACTGACGGATGGCCGGCCGCGCACGCGCGGCACGACCCCCGGCGCTCAGCGCCATCCATTCGTCATTCTCAAGGAGAGAACAATCATGAACACCATCGTCTCGCGTGCCGTCTGGGGCACGCTCCTCGCCGGGGGGATCACGATCCTCGGCGCCTCGGTCGCCCACGCGGCCGACACCACCGGAGAGGACGGGCTGCTCTCGGGCACCCAAGGCATCGTCTCGGTCGATGCTCCCGTCACCGTCGAGGGAACCTCGATCGCCGTGATCGGCGACGCCGACAGTTCCACCTCGGGCTCGAGCGCTCCGGCGACCGCGCCGGCACCGAGCGCCTCGACCAGCGGCGCCGACGGCGTCGGCTCGGGCTCGCAAGCGATCATCGACGTGTCGGTCCCCGTCACCATCGAAGGGACCTCGGTCTCGGTCATCGGCGACAGCAACTCGTCGACCGACAGCACCCCGGCGCCCGCGCCCGCGCAGCCCGCCCCGGCACCGGCGCCCGCTGCTCCGGCGACGGACGGATCGGACGGCGTCGCCTCGGGCACGCAGGTCGTCGCTCCCGTGGCGGCACCGGTCGAGGTCAACGGCACGGCCGTGTCGGTCATCGGCGACGCCAACAGCGACACCACCACCGGCGGGACCAGCGGCAACACCGGGACCACGGGCGGCACCACCGCGCCGACGACCGACGGCAACGACGGACTCCTGTCCGGCACGCAGGTCATCGCACCCGTGACCGCACCGATCGACCTCGGCGGCACCGCCGTCTCCGTCATCGGCGACGCCAACAGCGACACCACCACCGGCAGCAACACCGGGACCACAGGCGGCACCACCGCACCGACGACCGACGGCAACGACGGACTCCTGTCCGGCACGCAGGTCATCGCAC
>NZ_JAQZCH010000001.1:354731-1616927 GCF_028737325.1 Microbacterium thalli
CCGTGACCGCACCGATCGACCTCGACGGCACCGCCGTCTCCGTCATCGGCGACGCCAACAGCGACACCACCACCGGCGGCAACACCGGCAACACCGGCGGCACCACCGGCGCCCCGACCACCGACGGCACCGACGGAATCGGATCCGGCACCCAGGTCATCGCACCCGTGACCGCACCGATCGACCTCGACGGCACCGCCGTCTCCGTCATCGGCGACGCCAACAGCGACACCACCACCGGCAGCAACACCGGCACCACGGGCGGCACCACCGCTCCGGTGACCGGCGGCTCGGGCGGTATCGGCAGCGGCACCCAGATCGTGCTCCCCATCACGGCGCCGATCTCGGTGGGCGGCACGGCCGTCACGGTGATCGGCGACGCCAACACCGGCACCACCCCCGGCACGACGCCCGGCACCACCCCCGGCACGACGCCCGGCACCACCCCCGGCACCACGCCCGGCACCACCCCCGGCACGACGCCCGGCACCACCCCCGGCACCACCCCTGGCACGACGCCCGGCACCACCCCCGGCACGACGCCCGGCACCACCCCGGGAACCAGCACGCCGGGCACCACACCCCGCACCACGCCGACGGTCTCGACGGGTAGCCCCGCAGCGACCGCCGTCCGCAGCGAGGCTGCGAGCGTCGTCGCGGCTCCGGCGGCCGGTTCGACGGCCCGCCCGCTGATGCTCGCCAAGACCGGCGGTGAGCTGCCGGCGGCTCTCGGCCTCGGCGCGCTGACCCTGGTGCTGGCCGGCCTGGTCCTCGTCGGACTGCGCCGCCGCGCCACGGTCTGAACCGAGGAGCATCACCAACCGGAACAGCGGATGCCGCAGGCCGTCGGGTCTGCGGCATCCGCTCCGGCCTGCGCGAGGGCAGAAACGACGGATGCCGCGAACCCGAAGGTCCGCGGCATCCGTACTCGTGCGCCAGGTATTACTTGGCGGCGACCACCTGCAGGGTGATCACGGCGGTGAGGTCGTCACGCAGGCGAATGGTCGCCTCGTGCTCGCCCACGGCCTTGATCGGCGCGGTGATGTGGATCTTGCGCTTGTCGAGCTCGCCCAGACCAGCGGTCTTGACGGCGTCAGCCACGTCGGCGGGCTTGACCGCACCGAACAGACGGCCTTCGGCGCCGGCCTTGACCGACAGCTTGACCTTGTTCGACTCGAGGTTGTTCTTGAGGGCCACGGCCTCTTCGTGATCGTGGATCGCGCGGGCGTCACGGGCGGCGCGGATGGACGCCACCTGCTTCTCGCCACCGCGGGTCCAGGCCACAGCGAAGCCCTGGGGGATGAGGTAGTTACGGGCGTACCCGTTCTTGACCTCGATGACGTCACCGGCGCTTCCGAGCCCGGCGACCTCGTTCGTGAGAATCAGCTTTGCCATGTCGGTGCTCCTTACCGGCCAGCGCCGGCGTAAGGCAGGAGCGCCATTTCGCGCGCGTTCTTGATCGCCTTGGCGATCAGACGCTGCTCCTGCACCGAGACACCGGTGATACGACGGGCGCGGATCTTCCCACGCTCCGAGATGAACTTGCGGAGCGTCGAAACGTCCTTGTAGTCGATGACGCCGACGCGGATCGCCTTCGCGGGGGCCGCGTTCTTCGCACCCTTCCGCGGCTTGCGGCGGTCGCCGGTTGCCTTTCCAGCCATTGTTTTTCCTTACGAGAGTGATGATCGGATGCCGCTGCGGGCAGCACCCGGAATCCGATTCAGAACGGGGTGTCGTCGCCGTAGGAGGCGCCGCTGGTTCCCGGTGCGCTCCATGCATCCGGTGCGGAGGACCCCGGGGTCGCCCACGGCTCTTCCTGCACCTGCTGCTGCGGGCGCGACTGCTGACCGCCGCCGAAGTTTCCGCCACCGCCACCGCCGCCGGATGCCGCGCGCGTGACCTGTGCGGTCGCGTAGCGCAGCGAGGGGCCGATCTCGTCGACCTCCAGCTCGATCGCGGTGCGGTTCTGGCCCTCACGGTCCTGGTAGGAGCGCTGACGCAGGCGGCCGGTCGCGACGACCCGCATGCCCTTGGTCAGCGACCCCGCCACGTGCTCGGCGAATTCGCGCCACACGGACGCGCGGAGGAACAGCGCTTCGCCGTCCTTCCACTCGTTCGCCTGGCGGTCGAAGGTGCGAGGAGTCGAGGCGATCGTGAAGTTCGCCACCGGCAGGCCGTTCTGCGTGTAACGCAGCTCGGGGTCTGCCGTGAGGTTGCCCACGACGGTGATGACGGTCTCGCCGGCCATGTGCCTTAGGCCTTCGCAGCCTTAGCGGGGGCAGCAGCCTTGCGGGCGGCCTTCGCCTCGGAGCGCGCCTTCTCGGCGGCGACCTGTGCGATGGCCTCCTCGGCGCGCAGGACCTTGGTGCGCATGATCGACTCGCTCAGCTTCAGCTGGCGGTCGAGCTCCTGCGTGGTCTCGCTCGTCGCGGTGAAGTTGACGACGGCGTAGATGCCTTCGTTCTTCTTCTGGATCTCGTACGCCAGGCGGCGGCGGCCCCAGATGTCGACGTTCTCGATGGTTCCGCCGTCATTCGTGATGACCTTGAGGAACTTGTCAAGGTTGGGAGCAACCTGACGCTCATCGATCTCGGGCTGGAGAATCACCATGAGCTCGTACTGGTACGTGTGCGTCACTGACCCACCTCCTTCGGACTAGAACGGCTCCCGGGCATTTCCCGGAAGCAGGAGGGTGTGTAGCACGTGCCCGACCGAGGTCGGACAACCACAACAGCCTACCTGATCGCGCGTCCCCCCGCCGACGCGTCACCGATAGCGTGGGCGCATGGAGTGGACGGCGGACGTCTCGGTCGGCGATTGGCTGCGCGAACGGGTCGACGACCCCTGGCGGGGGACGTTTCATGACGTGGTGCCGCGGGGCTTCGAGGCGTACGCGCGGATCCTGCATCCGGCATCCGTCCAGTCCCGTCCGAACGGCGCCCCGCTTCCGCCCTCCGATGAGTGGGTCGGGATGACATGGCAGCAATCGCAGCGGTTGGTGGCGGACCTCGTCACCCATCCCGCCACATGGGCGGAGACCGCCGCCGCGTTCGGGACGACGCTCCACCCGCTCGCCCAGTGGGACGCGCTTGTGCGCTCGCCCGAGTTCGGCTCGAACCAGATGACCTCGCCCGACGGCCGCTGGTTCACGGCTCCGGTGGCGGGCGAACTCGACCCGCAGCTGCTGCCCTCCCTCGTCCGCCTGCTCACCGCGCACACATCGGCGCCGGATGACGTGGTCGCTGGCCTGTGGGAGGGCCGGGGCGGTCTGCTCGGTCATCTCGGACGGCATCCCTCGCGGACCTTCTTCCAGGCAGGCGACCCCGCGGACGCCGACCTGGCTCGACACAACCTCATGCTCGGGTCGTCGTTCTCCGACCGTTTCAACAGCGTGTTCCGCAAGCCCAGCTGGCAGGAGGGCATCCTCTCCCGCGAGATCTCCGAGGGCCCCCGGCTCGCTCTACCCGAACGCGCCTTCGTCCTCTTCCGCGGCCGTGCCGCCGAGTTCACCGTCGACGATTGGCAGACGCGGATGCCGTGGCGCGACCGACCCGCCGAGGCGATGGGCTTCGAGCCGGGGGCGCAGAGCCCGAGTCTGTTCTGGCCGGCGGATCGCGCCTGGGTGATGGTCTCGGAGGTCGACTTCGACTCGACGATCGTCGGCGGGTCGCGCGAGCTGATCGATGCGATCTGCCGCTCCCCCGACCTCGAAGCCCTGCGCCTGCCGGCCGACGCGTCCCTGTCGTGGGGCGCGGACGAGGTGAACCGGTGAGCGTCCCCTTCGATCCCCGCCCCCTGCACGAGCCGGTCTCGCCCGCAACCGCCCGCGCGTTCCGCACGCACCTCGCCGAGACCGGGCGCCTTCCGGGTGGGTCGGGCACCGCCGGGGTCATCATCGCGATCGTCGTGGTGGGCTTCGTCGTGCTCGTCTTCGGCGGCATCCTCACCACGGTCATCGGCGGCCTCGTCCTCGCGGCCGGGACGCGGTCGGGCACCGGCGCTGCACTGTCGTTGACGACGGTCATCCCCCTCGTCATCCTCGTCGCACTCGCCACCCTCATCCCGTTCTTCGTCCGTCGTCAGCGCGCGGCGCAAGCGGCCGTCTGGTACCGGCTCGACCGCTTCGCGCGAGCCAACGGCATGACCTTCGAGCCTCAGCGCCCGCAGCCCCCGCTGCCGGGCATGATCTTCGCGCAGGGCTCGAGCCGGATGGCATCGAACCTCGTCCGCGGCGACCGGCCGCGGTTCGTCGAGTTCGGGAACTACCGCTACACGACCGGGTCGGGCAAGAACCAGCAGACGCACACGTGGGGGTACGTCGCGGTGCACCTGTCGACGCCCCTGCCGCACATCGTGCTGGATGCCGTCGGCAACAACGGCCTGTTCGGCTCGAACCTGCCGGTGGCCTTCGACCGCGACCAGCACCTGAGCCTCGAGGGCGACTTCGACCGCTACTTCCGCCTGTACTGCCCGCGCGGCTACGAACGCGATGCCCTGTACCTGTTCACGCCCGACATCATGGCGCGCTTCGTCGACAACGCCGCCGCACTCGACGTCGAGATCGTCGACGACTGGCTCTTCTTCTACGGCAAGCGCGACTTCTCGACCCTCGACCCTGCGACCTGGTCATGGCTGTTCGGTGCGGTCGGGGCGATGATCGACAAACTCGCGCAGTGGGAGCGCTGGCGCGACGACCGACTCGCGGCGCCGGCTGTGACAGCTCCACCCGCGGCGAGCGCGGCATCCGCTCTGCCGGTTTCACCTCCGCCGGGTCTGCTGCGCCCCCCGGCGGGCGTGGCCGTGCCGGGTCAGCGCTTGAAGAAGACGGTGCCGTGGGTCGCGGTGATCATCGTCCTGGCGGTGGTCGCCGTCGGCGCGGTCGGGCCGGTGATCGCCTTCATCGGCGGAGTGCTCTCAGCCACGCGCTGAGGAAGCACCGGCGAGGTATGCGGAACGTATCGACGGACGCATACGGCACCGCAACAGCGACATCCCTTGACTGATGATCGCGCTTCACCCCGAAGCGCCCATCGAAGGGATTCCCCGTGCTCGGTACTCGAACCACCCGTTCATTCCTCGCCCTGGCCGCCGCGGCCGTGCTCGCGACGTCGCTCGCGGCGTGCTCGCCCGCCGCCGCGCCGAACACCGGCGCGGACCGCAACGCGTCCACCGGACAGGGGGGCGGAAGCTCGTCCGTGTCGGCGGAACGCGACGCGTACGACCTCGAGCTCGCGCAGTGCCTGCGCGACAGGGGTCTCGACGTGAAGGACCCGCAGCCGGGTCAGGGCATCCAAGAGAACAGCACCGAGGTCCGCAACGCCGTACCGGCCTGCATGGACGAAATCGGACAGCCGCCGGTCGCCGAGGGGTACGACGAGGCGGAGGTGCTCGAGGTCTGGCTCGCCGAGGCGACGTGCTTCCGTGAGCTCGGATACGACGTCGAAGAACCGGCGCTGGGTAAGGCGTACACGGTTCCCGCGGACGCCTCCGAGGCCGAGGTCGCCGAGTGCATCTCGGTGACGCCGTGACCGGCGGTCGACGGCCGTCGAGGGCCGCGCGCGGAATGATCGCCGCCGGCGCGGCGGTGGTCCTCGCCGCCGGCACCACCGGCTGGGCGGTGTGGTCGAACGCGCAGCTGCAGCCCGATGCGGCGACCACCCCCGCGCAGACGACGGTCGAGGTGGTCTCGGGCGACATGGTCGCCGAGACCCTCGCATCCGGGAAGCTGCAGTACTCCTTCACCCTCCCGGTGATCGCCGGCACGGGGGGCACCGTCACCGAGGTGCCCCCCGTCGGGGCGACGGTCGCCGCCGGCGGCATCCTGTATCGCATCGACACGCGTCCGGTGATCCTGATGCGCGGTGCCGCGCCCGCCTGGCGCGACTTCTCGGCCGACATGACGCGCGGCGAGGATGTCCGGCAGCTCGAGGCCAACCTGAAGGGCTTCGGCTTCTTCGCGGGCGAGCCCGACGACCGGTTCGCCCGTGACACCTCCGCCGCAGTCCGGGCGTGGCAGAAGTCCCTCGGCGTCGAGCAGACGGGCACCGTCAGCCGATCGACGCTGCTGTTCTCCGACCGTGACCTGCGGGTGTCCGCCCTCGACACGCGCGTGGGAGCGCAGGTCGGCGAGGGCACACCGCTCTACTCCGCGACCGGCACAGAGCAGACGGTGCTGCTCAACATGAAGTCCACCGATCGCGGCCTGGCCGTTCCGGGCACGACCGTCACCGTCGCCCTCCCCACCGGCACGGATGTCGAGGGTGTCGTGGGCACGGTCGACGACCCGGTCGAGCAGCCAGCGGCAGACGGGACGGGCACGAGTGTCGTCATCCCCGTCCGCATCGATCTGCTGTCCCAGGAGGCTCTCGGCGGACTCGCGCTGTCGACCGTCACGGTCCGGTTCGCCAGCATGCTGCAAGAGGACGCCCTGACCGTTCCGATCAATGCGCTCCTCCCCCTCGACGACGACACCTTCGCGGTCGAGTTGCCGGGCCGGGCAGCGGACGGCGGGCGGGCGCTGGTCCCGGTGACGGTCGGCGCGTTCGCGTCGGGAAACGTCGCGATCAGCGGCGACGGCATCGAGGTCGGCACCGACGTCGTGGTTCCGCGGCGATGACGGCTCTTCTGCGCCTCGATGAGGTCACCCGCGCGTACGGGACGCCGCCCATCGCCGCGCTCGCGGGCGTCAGCCTGCGGATCGACGCCGGCGAGTTCGTCGCGATCGTCGGGGCGAGCGGTTCGGGCAAGTCGACACTGATGAACATCATCGGCACCCTCGACCGCCCGACCTCCGGCAGCGTGCACGTCGGCGGCGTCGACACCGCGACGCTCGCCGACGCGGACCTCTCCGCCCTGCGCGCTCGGCTCATCGGTTTCGTCTTCCAGCAGTTCCACTTGCGCGAAGGGGTCACCGCGACCGACAACGTCGCCGACGGACTGCTGTACACCGGCATCCCGCGGGCCGAGCGGCGCCGTCGGGCGGAGGAGGCGCTGAGCCGGGTGGGTCTCGCCCACCGCCGCTCGCACCTGCCCAACCAGATGTCCGGCGGTGAGCGTCAACGCGTCGCGATCGCCCGCGCCGTCGTGGGCGACCCACCGATCCTGCTCGCGGACGAACCGACGGGCAACCTCGACTCACGCTCGGGCTCGGGGATCGTCGACCTGCTCCACGAGCTCAACGCCGCCGGGACGAGCATCGTCGTGATCACCCACGACCCGGGCCTGGCTGCACGACTTCCCCGCCGTATCGCCATCGGCGACGGCCTCCTCCGATCCGACTCAGGAGTACCCGCATGACCGTGCCGTCCTCGTCCCGCTCACGCCTGCGCGCCGCCGATCTCGTGCGCCTGGGGTCCGAGGGCATCCGTTCGAAGCCGCTCCGCGCCGTGCTGTCGGCGCTCGGCATTGCGATCGGCGTCGCCGCGATGGTCGCTGTGCTCGGCATCTCGGCCTCCAGCCAGGCGCGGCTGAACGCGAGCCTGGCCGAGCTCGGGACGAACCTCCTCACGACCACGAGCGAGCCTCCTGCGGTGGGCGATCCCGTCCCGCTTCCGGTCAACGCGGATGCCCGCCTCGCGCGCCTCCCGGGCATCGAGACGGTCAGCTCGCTCGCCACGCTCGCCGACGTCCACGTGTACCGCAGCTCGCTGATCGACCCGGCACGCACCGGCGGACTCCTGGTCGCCGCCGCCGGTCCCGAACTGCCCGGCGTCGTGGCGGCCGACCTGGCGAGCGGACGGTGGTTCGATCCGGTGACGGCCGCCTTCCCCACCACGGTCCTCGGGGCCACGGCGGCCGAGCGCCTGGGTATCACCGAACCGGGCGGCCTCGTCTGGCTGGGCGGCGTGAACACCACGGTGATCGGCATCCTCGACCCCGTCGCGCTCGCCCCGGAGATCGACATCACGGCGCTCGTCGGGATGCCGCTGGCGTATCGGTCGCTCGACTTCTCGGGCGAACCGACGACGCTCTATCAACGGGTCGACGACGAGGCGATCGCGAGCATCCGGCCGCGCATCGCCCGCGTCATCCATCCCGACGCCCCCAGCACGGTCGCCGTCTCGCGCCCCTCCGATGCCCTCGCCGCCGTGAACGCGGTCGACGACGCGTTCACGGGGATGCTCCTCGGCCTCGGCGGGATCGCGCTGCTGGTGGGCGCCATCGGCGTCGCGAACACCATGGTGATCTCGGTCATCGAACGCCGGCGCGAGATCGGACTCCGCCGCGCGCTCGGCGCGACGCGGCGGCACATCCGTCTGCAGTTCCTCACCGAGGCGCTCGTGCTCTCGGCCCTCGGCGGCGGCGCAGGTGCGGTCATCGGATTCGCCGTGACCACCCTCGTCGCGACGATCAACGGGTGGCCCACCGTACTTCTCGTGGCGGTCCCGATCGTCGGCGTCGCGTCGACGCTGGTGGTCGGCGCCGTGGCCGGCCTCTACCCCGCCGTCCGAGCCGCGCGGACACCGCCCCATGCCGCCCTCAGCAGCTGACAGGATGCGGCGTCCGTCAGCGCAGGAGCCGGCTCACGCCTCGTTGCACGACGCCGGTCAGGAACATGACGAAGAGGGCGAGGTATCCGATCGCGGGCACGGCGATCGCAATGACGAGGGCGAGCGCGAACAGCACGATCATCGACACGTCGATCGACATGCCGACGCGCAGATCGGCGCGCGCCGACGAGTGCAGCTCGGGGCGCCGCAGGAGATGGATGCGGGTGGCCAGCAGGATTCCGGTGGTGGCGATGAGACTGCCGATGTAGATCGCCTTCTGCAGCGGGTCGTCGTCGACCTGGCCGGTGAGCGCGGTGACGACCGGCATCCACACGATCGTGAGCATCCACCCCACGGTGATCCAGAACAGGGCGGCGGAGACGCGCATGACGGAGACGAACAGCCGGTGGTGCAGCATCCAGAACATCGCGATGAG
This sequence comes from Microbacterium thalli, assembly GCF_028737325.1. GTDB lineage: Bacteria > Actinomycetota > Actinomycetes > Actinomycetales > Microbacteriaceae > Microbacterium > Microbacterium thalli. Next base: position 363,657 of record NZ_JAQZCH010000001.1, read on the forward strand.
CACGAAGCTGATCAAGAAGCTCTGCAGCTGATCACGCTCGGCGATGAGCCACTCCGCCGTCGTGTGGTTTCGCGCAGCACTGTCGTTGACGCTGTCCATCAGGGGGAGAATGAGCAGCGTCATCGCGATCGCGACGACGGCATCGACGAAGGCCTTGGTCCGCTCGGCCTTCAGCCCCGGGGCTGCCGAGGCAGTGCCGGCGTCCTCACTCATGCCGAGGATGCTAGCGGGTGGTCGTCGCGCCCGACACACGCGAGGAGCGCATCAGTGAAGCTGCACATCGAGACGACGGGGTCCGGCCCGAAGCGCATCGCATTCGTTCACGGTCTCGGCAACGACGGAACGGTGTGGAACGACCTGATCCGATGCGCCGCCACGTCGGGCGCGTACACCCTCGTCACGGTCGACCTGCGGGGCCATGGCCGCTCGGACCGGGCCTCGTCGTACCGGCTCGACGACTTTGCCGACGACCTGGTCGAGTCGCTGCCCACGGGGCTCGACGGCATCGTGTCGCATTCGCTGGGCGGAGCCGTCGTGGTCCGGGCCATCGACCGCCTCGTCCCGGCGAGCGCGGTGTATCTCGACCCGGGTTTCAAGCTCGCGCTCCCCGACGCGGGTCTCGGCGGCTTCCTCGTGCGTCGCGTCCGCTGGTCGATCCCGGTGTTCGCGGCAGCGGCGCGGCGGGGCGTGCGCACTCCCGCGCTGACGCCGGAGCGCGCCGCGATCGAGCGTGCCTCGCAGGCACGGTGGGACCGGAGAATGGCGCTGTCGGTCCTGCAGGATGTCGCGACGCACCCGTACCTGGTGCCGGTGCCGGTGCCGCGGTCGACGGTCGTCCTGTCGGGCGATGCGCCCTACGTCGTTCCGGATCCTCTGCCCGCGGCCCTGGAAGCCGCCGGGTGGCGCGTGATCCACGAGAACTCCGTCGGGCACGCGATGTTCCTCGAGAACCCCGAACTCGTCTGGCGGCTCATCGAGCCGACCCTCTGACGCCGGCAGTCAGCGCCGCGCGCGGCGCAGCACGTAGCCTTCCGCCTGCTTCGACTCGTGCGCGACGCGGACGCCGTAGCGGTAGGCGAGTTTGCCGCCGAGCCACCCCGACAGACTGAGAACCAGCAGGCTCACCGCACTGAAGATGACACCGGCGATCGGGATGTCGTCGGTCGAGGTGCGCAGGAAGAGCTGGAACAGATAGGCACCGCACACGACGAAATTCAGGCCCATGTGGATGGTCGCGGTGCTCGAGGACCGCGTCCGATCGGGGATGCGCATGTAGTCGAGGATGCCGAGGCCGATCGCGAGCACGCTGCCGATCAGGCCGATACCGATCAGCACACGCGATCCGACGGCGTACGGCGTCGGATCGGCGACGATCAGGCCGATGATGTCGAACACGAAGCTCGCGATCCACGCCCCGATCGGAATGGTCACCGCGATCGGGTGGAAGGGGTGTCCGTACGGACCCGCCAGCGGGGTGAGCGGCCGCTTGTCCGGTCGCGTCTCCTGGTCGGTCATCGTGTCTCCTTCGCCTGTCGTCGTGTCATTCGTGCGCAGCTGCGTGAGCTCAGGGCAGCGGCTCGAGGCCCTCGGCCTGAGTGGTCTCGGTCGCGACGCGTACGCCGTAGGTGTGCGCGAGCTTGCCACCGAGCCATCCCGACACCGAGAGCAGCGCGAGCCCGATGAAGCTGGCGATCATCGCCAGCGTGGGAACGACGTCGGTGTCGAGGCGCAGCACCAGGCTTCCGGTGTAGATGGCCATCGCGATGAAGTTGATCACCATGTGCGTCGACCCGGTCGCACGCGCCGCGGTCCCCTTCGGGATCGAGCTCCAGTCGATGAGGCCGAGGATGGCCGCCACCACGGCGCCGAGCAGACCGACGGCGATCAGGATGCGCGCGCCGAGGGCGAAGGCGGAGCCATCGTCTGCGGTGAGGAACAGCACGTCGAACACCGACGCCGACACCCACGCCCCGATGGGCAGGATGATCGCGATCGCGTGGAATGGATGTCCGTAGGGTCCCGCGATCAGCGACCGGGGGTATTTGGCCTTCGTGAGCGGCGCAGTCGCGTCCATGGCGTCTCCTCTCGTCCGACTCTTGACCGTAGGCGCGACCGGGGGGCCGGGCAGTAGCGGCTTGACAAGGTCGGCGCGGCCTGGATCGTGATACCGATCACTCGTCTCCGCGCAGGCTCCGCTCCACCGCCTCGACGAGCGAGCGGAACCGCGGCGACTCGGCGAGGTCGTCGAGCAGCACCGCCTTCCGGTTCGCATCCGCGAGGGGCACCTGCCAGTTCGGATACTCGTCATCCGTCCCCGGCTGGTTCTGCACCCGCTTCTCCCCCACCGCATCGACGAGCGAGACCCCGAGCAGGCGCGACGGCGAGGCGGCGAGGAACACATGCAACGCCTCGACGACCTGCTGCTCGCTCGCGTCGTCGTCGATCAGGCCCTGCGACCGCAGCACGCCGAGCATGCGGTCGCGCTCCGCCTCGAAGTCGGCCCACTCGTCCTCGACGGAGCGGGTGAGCAGCTGGAGACGCGCCCGCAGCGCGACGTGCTCGCCGTCGAGGTAGCCGGCCGTCGGCGGCAGATCGTGCGTGTTGACGGTCGCGAGCACGTCGGTGCGGTACTTCTCGGGCGGTAGCGGACCGCCGTCCTCGTCGCGCTCGAACCACAGCACGGACGTGCCGAGGATGCCGCGTTCGCCCAGGTAGTCGCGCACCCACGGCTCGACGAGCCCGAGGTCTTCGCCGATGATCACCGCTCCCGCGCGCTGCGCCTCGAGAGCCAGGACCCCGATCATCGCCTCGTGGTCGTACCGCACGTAGGTGCCCTCGCCCGGGCCGCTGCCCTCGGGGATCCACCACAGCCGGAAGAAGCCCAGGATGTGGTCGATGCGCAGGGCCCCGGCGTGGCGCAGCAGGCTGCGCACCATGTCGCGCAGCGGCGCGTACGCCGTTTCGGCGAGCGCGCTCGGTAGCCAGGGCGGCTGGTTCCACGCCTGACCCTGCTGGTTGTACATGTCGGGCGGTGCGCCAACGATGACGCCGGGAGCGTAGAGGGCACGCATCGACCAGGCATCCGACCCCTCGGTCGACACACCGACGGCGAGGTCGTGCATGATCCCGATCCGCATGCCGGCGGACGAGGCCGCCTGCGCGGCATCCGCGAGCTGATCGTCGACGTTCCACTGCAGCCAGCTGTGGAACGCGATCCGGTCGGCGAGGCGCTCCCGTAGCTCGGTGACTGCCGGGTCGTCGATCGCCGTGCCGGCGGGCAGCGGCTCGTTGCCGGCGGCCTCGTGCTCGCGCAGGGCGCACCAGAGCGCGAAGTCGGCGAGTGCGCGACCCTCACGACGAACGAACGCGTCGAAGCCGGTCCGCCTCGCGGGCGAGGGCTCGACCGCGAAGAGCATCTCCAGAACCTCGTGCTTGGCGGTCCACACCCGGTCGCGGTCCAGACGCGCCGCGTCGGAGTTGGATGCCGCCGCCTCAGCGTGCAGCTCATCGAAGCGGGTCCGCTGGGCGTCGGAGAGGTATGCCGCCTCGGGAATGAGCTCGGGGCGCACGTACAACGGCGCGAGGAATCGGCGCGACGAGGGCAGGTAGGGCGAGGGCTCGATCGGCTCGGTGACCTCGGCGGCGTGCACGGGGTTGATGAGCAGGTAGTCGGCGCCGGACTCCCCCGCGATGGCGGCGAGGTCAGCGAGGTCAGCGAAATCCCCGAGCCCCCACGACCGATGGGAGCGCACCGAGTACAGCTGGGCCATGAGCCCCCAGGAGCGCTCGCCCTCCCCCGCCGGCGGCAGGGTGAGTCGCCGCGGGGTGACGATCAAGGCGCCGGTCTCGATGATGTCGTCGGTGGCGCCCGACTGCCGCGCGTTGACGGTATGCCAGCCCAGAGGCAGGTCGGCCGGCAGTGGCACCCGAACGCGCCAGCGCGTCGCGCCGTCGATCGAGCGGGCGACGGGCTGCTGCGCGGGGATGGCGATCGGGCGGATCGAGCCGTCCTCGAGCACGACGACGACCTCGACGTCGTGACCGTCCGCGACGTGCAGGTCGAGCTCGCCCGATCCCGCGCGCACCACGGTCGACGGCGGCACCAGGCGGCGCCACGGCGCGGCTTCGGCGTCGCTCAGCGCCGCGTCCACGCTCGCGTCGTCATCGCCGACGGCGACACCCATCGCCGCCAACAGGGCGCGCAGAGTCGCCGCGGGGACGGTGACCTGCTGACCGAAGAAAGAGTCGTACTCCGTCGCGATGCCGTACGCCCGCGCGAGCGCCGTGAGCGCGGAGGAGGGGACGTCGTCGATCCCGTCGGTGCTGTCAGTCATGGCGAGAACCTCTGTCGTCGGTGCGTCGGGCGGTCATGATCCGGTGACCCGTTCGAACAGGCCGGGGTAGCTCAGGACGAAGCCGTCCCCGTCGACGGTGAGGGTGCGGCGGAATCCCCCATCGGCCGATTCGTAGCAATATGCCCGCGGACCGACACGCGTGTAGCGCTGGGCCGCGAGCCGCACGTCGAGCTCGGGTACCGCCACCCACGCCACCTGGATCTCGGCGCGACCGCCGACCGGCAGACCGAGTCGGCGGATGGGCAGCGTGTTGGTCGCGGGGGTCGCGACGATGTCGATGTCGGTGGCGTCCGCGAGGTCGGGTCGCGCGACGCCGTCGACGCGCCACCCCTGCGGCGTGCGTTCGATCGCGACCTCGCGTTCGCCCGCCGTGATCGCCGCGTGATCGAACACGCCGTTCTCGTCGAGCCGCAGCGCATACCGGCACGGATGATCGCCGCCCTCGACCTCGCCGACGATGCGGATGCCGTCATCGGAATGTTCGACCGTGCACCGTTCGATGGACTCCGTCGCGCCCACGCTCGTCCACGAGATACGTGCGGTCCTCATGCGCTGCCTCCCTCGAAATCGGGGGTTGCGGCGGCGACGGGTCATCGCGATGTTTCACGTGCAACATCCCCGCCGCCATCCTGTCAGCGGGCAGCGGACAGGGGAACGCCCATCGTGGGGGGTTGCCGAGCGCCCTGCGGCGTGCGACCATGCCCGCCGCGTCTCAGGAGCGCGAAGCCCACCAGTCGCGCAGCCGCTGCTCCGCGGCATCCGGTCCGATCATGCCCTCGTCGAGCCGGATGTCGAGCAGGAACCGGTACGCCTCGCCCACCTCGCGTCCCGGACCGATGCCCAGGATCTCCTGGATGCGGTTGCCGTCGAGCTCCGGCCGCATGGCGCCGAGCTCTTCGGCCGCGGCGAGCTCGTCGATGCGGCGCTCGATGTCGTCGTAGGCGGTCTTGAGGCGTGCAGCCTTGCGCTTGTTCCGCGTCGTGACGTCGGCGCGAGTGAGGATGTGCAGCCGCTCGAGCTCGTCGCCGGCGTCGCGGACATAGCGGCGCACCGCGGAATCGGTCCAGGCGCCCTCGGAGTAGCCGAAGAACCGCAGGTGCAGCTCGACCAACCGGCTGACCGACGAGATCGTGTCGGAATCGAACCGCAGCGCCTGCAGGCGCTTACGGCTCATCCGCGCGCCCTTGATGTCGTGGTGGTAGAAGCTCACGCCGCCGCCAGGCTCGAGCTTGCGCGTCGCGGGCTTGCCGATGTCGTGCAGCAGGGCGGCCAGGCGCAGCACGACGTCGGGCTCGGCGCCGGGATGCCGCTCGTGCTCGAGGTCGATCGCCTGACGCAGCACCGTCAGCGAGTGCTCGTAGACGTCCTTGTGGTGGTGGTGCTCGTCGATCTCGAGGCGCAAGGCCGGCACCTCGGGCAGCACGAGCTCCATGAGTCCGGTCTCGACCAGCCGACGGATGCCGCGATCGGGGTCGTCCGCGCGCAGCAGCTTGACGAGCTCGCCCTGCACGCGCTCGGGGCTGACGATCGCCAGGGTGTCGCGCAGGTCGGCCATCGCGCGCTCGGTCGCCGGCTCGACCGTGAAGCCCAGCTGCGACGCGAAGCGGGCGGCGCGCAGCATCCGCAACGGGTCGTCGCCGAAGCTCACGCCGGGGTCGCTCGGGGTGCGCAGCGTCCGGGCGACGAGATCCTCGACGCCTCCCATCGGGTCGACCAGCGCGGGGCCGGGCACGCGCAGCGCCATCGCGTTGACGGTGAAGTCGCGCCGAGCGAGATCCTGGTCGAGCGTGTCGCCGAACTCGACCGTCGGCTTGCGCGTCACGCCGTCGTAGCTGTCGGCGCGGTAGGTCGTGATCTCGACCTGCTCGCCCCGCACCTTCGCTCCGATGGTCCCGAAAACGCGGCCGATGTCCCACGTCGCCGTGGCGAGGGGCTCGACGACGCGGAGGATGTCGTCGGGCCGGGCATCGGTCGTGAAGTCCAGGTCGTTGGTCGCCCGCCCCAACAGCGCGTCGCGCACGGGTCCGCCGACGATCGCGAGCTCGAAGCCCGCCGCGGCGAAGGCGTCGGCGAGCGCCGACACGACGGGGGATGCCGCCAGGGCGCCCAGGCGCGCGACACCCTCGGCCATGTTCAGCATGCCTCCGAGCCTACCGGCGACGCGCCGGCAGCCCGAGCCGGTCGCAGCCCGCGGTCCGGTCAGTCGGCGAAGCCGAGGAACCCCGTGAACACCAGCTCGCGCACGCGCGGCAACAGGTCGGCGCGCAGCGCGGCGGCATCCACCTCGAGCAGATCGGCGATCGCCGCGACGAGCACGCCGACGGGCAGGTCGCCGTCGCACGCGCCGACGAGTGCAGCCAGAGCCGGGTCGACGTCGAGCACGCGCGCGAAGCCGGCGCCCTGGCGCAGCTCGATGACCTGGGGTGCCTCGGCGCCGGGCATGTGGTGGCGAGCCTCGGTGACATCCGCCGCGACGCGGAGCACGGCGGCATCCACGTCGGCGTCGGTCATCGGTGCCAGACGGCTCCAGGCGGCGAGCGCGTCGTCCAGGTGCGGGCCGAGGGCGCCCGAGACGCTCCCCGTCACGCGTTCGAACCGCGCCAGCGTCGGGATGACGTGCGCGCGCTGCAGCGTGACGTACCCGAAGCCGACCGCCGTCACGCCACGGGCGGCGAAGTCGTCGAGCCAGGCCTGCACCAGCGGTGCGTACGCGGGAGAGCCCGGCGCCGTGCCCCCGTCGCGCACCCACAGCTCGGCGTACGCGAGCGGGTCGAGCTGCTCGCGCTCGATCACCCAGGCGTCGAGCGGCACCGGCGACGCCGACACCCACGAGCGGACGCGGTCGAGCCCGTCCTCGCCGTCGCGGTACTCCCAGTTGCCGAGCAGCTGGGCCGTGCCGCCGGGGGCGAGCACCGCGCCTACTCCGCGGATGAACGCGGCGACGAGGTCGTCGCCCGCCATACCGCCGTCGCGATACTCGTAGGCGGGCACTCCTTCCGTGCGCGGCGTGATGACGAACGGGGGGTTCGAGACGACGCGGTCGAACTCCTCGCCGGCGACCGGGTCGAAAAGACTGCCGGCGCGCGTCTCGATGCCATCGACGTCGTTGAGCAGCGCGTTCAGTCGGGTGAAGGCGAGAGCGCGCTGCGACACGTCCGTCGCCACGACGACATCCGCCGCGCGACGGGCCCGCAGGGCCTGGATGCCGCAGCCCGTGCCGATGTCGAGCACACGGGCCGCCGGGGTCGTCAGCTGCAGCCCGGCGAGCGTGAGCGAGGCGCCGCCGACGCCCAGCACGTGCCCCGTCGGCAGCGGACCGCCCACGGCCGCCTCGTCGAGGTCGCTGGCGATCCACCAGTGCCCCTCCCCCGCGGCATCCGCGATGTCCTGCGGGCGCACGAGCGCATCGGGCACGATCAGGCCGCCATCGAGGTGGGCGAGGCCCAGGTCGACGAGCCCGTCGACGCCGAGCGTCGGCAGCGCCGCCTCCGCCGCGGTGCGCGGGGTCGGTGTCCCGAGGAACAGCAGTCCCGCCAGCACGGCGAGCGGATCGGTGCGGCCCGCAAGCGCCCGATGGGCCGGTTCGGTCAGCCCGTGACCCACCGCGCGGTCGACCATCCCACCCCACAGCTCGCGCACGGCGTCGGCGCGGTAGCCGGCGGCATCCAGATCGGCTCGGAGCGCCGCGCAGCGGCCGGGGTCGGGATTCAGGGTCACCCGACCATTCAACCCCGTCGCAAGACCTCGATGTCCCGCGAATAGCCCGCGGGTGCGGCCCGCCTCGGATGACGCACAGCAGGGCCCCCCTAGACTCTGTGCGACCCTGCGGTGGGTATCGCACCGGGTCGAGATTCCGCCATGACCGTGATTCCGCCTGCCCCCGCCCGCGCCCGTCGCGGCCGTCGTGGTGCGCGCGCCCTCGGCTGGGTCGCCGCACTCGCGATCGCCGTGGGCCCGCTGCTGGCTCCGACAGCGGTCTTCGCCGACGAGTCGCCGACGCCGACGCCGACGTCCACGCCCGCGGGAACCGCGACCCTCACCGCCGCCCCGGCCGGGGCGGGGCTCGTCGTGACCGGATCGGATGCCGCCTTCTCGGTCACTCAGCGCAACGACAGCGCCCGGCCCGTCGCCGCCGGCGCCGTCACGGTATCGCTCTCGCGCAGCCCGCTGACCTCGCAGCGGGCCGTCGACGAGTGGCTGCGGCCCGCCGACGCCGCGCTCGAGGCGCCGCAGCCGACCCTCGACGAGGTCGCCCGCGCCGACGTTCCCGAGCTCGCCCCCGGCGCCGAGCAGAGCACGACCGTGACGGTGTCGGCACCCGAGAACGACCTCGCCGGGCTCGCGCCGGGCGTCTACCCCGTGTCGGTCTCGGGTCCCGGCGGCCGCTCGCGCACCGTCATCACCGTGCCGCGTCCGGATGCCGCCCCACGTGCCACCGCCGTGATCGTGCCGATCACCGCCGGACCCCGCACCACCGGCATCATCCCCTCGAGCGAGCTCGCCGAGCTGACGGCCGAGGAGGGAGCGCTGACCGCGGCGCTCGAGGCCGTGACCGGTACCTCGGCGATCCTCGCCGTCGACCCCGCCATCACCGCCTCGATCCGTGTCCTCGGGTCTTCGGCCCCGGCCACGGCGACGACCTGGCTCACCGAGCTGACCGAGCTGCCCAACGAGCGGTTCGCGCTGCAGTTCGGTGACGCCGACCTCGCGACGCAGGTGCACGCCGGCCTGCCCGCTCCGCTGCAGCCCACGACGCTCGAGCCCTACGCCGACATCGACGACTTCGCGGCATCCGGCCCCTCGGCCTCGGCCACGATCCCCGACCTCGCCGAGCTCACCGCCGTCGGCACCGCCGACAACACCGTCGCGCCCGTCCTCTGGCCAGCCAGCGGGACCGCGGGTGCCGATGTCGTCGGAGCCCTCGACGCCCAGGCCGAGGCGGATCCGGCGGGCGGGGATGCCGCTGCCCTGACGCTCGTGCCGTCCGACACCGTCGCGGGCGCGCCGGGAGCCCCGCGCGCCGTCGCGGGCGACGCCGATCTTCTCGTCTACGACGCCGCCTCGTCGTCCGAGCTCGCCCGCGCCGCGGCATCCGACGACACGGCGACGCGGGCCGCGGCGATTGCGGGAGCCACGGCGAAGATGACACTCGCCGGTGACGGCCCCCTCGTCACGGCGGTCGACCGTCCCCAAGCCGCCAGCCGCGCGAGTCTGCGTGCCGCGATCACGGCGGTTTCGGCACTGCCCGGGGCGACCCCGGCGTCGCTCACCGAGCTCATCGCCGCCGCGCCCGCCGCCGTTCAGGTCGCCGAGATCGCGGCATCCGACGACCGCGTGGCGGCGCTGCAGCGCTTCCTCGCCGACGAGGACCGGCTGGCGACCTTCGCGACGGCCCTCGTCGAGCCCGTGCAGCTCACCGCCCGCGAGCGCACGTCGATCCTGCAGTTGCTGGGCAATGCGTGGCTCGCCGACGCCGCGGCCTGGCAGACCGCTGTCGCCGCGCACGAGCAGGCGACGGCCGACACCTTCGACGCCGTCGGCATCGCCAACCCGGGCACCATCAACTTCCTGGCCACGAGCGCCCCCATCTCGGTGACGGTGCGCAACGACCTCCCCTGGCCCGTGTCTGTCGTGCTGTTCGCCGAGACCGGCGACCCCCGCCTCATCGTGCAGGAATCGACGCTCGTCGAGGCCGGTGCGCGTCAGAACACCCGCGTCGACGTTCCCGTCGAGGCCCGGGTCGGCAGCGGCGAGACCGCGCTGGACCTGCAGCTGCGCAGCGCCTCGGCCGTGCCGATCGGGTCGCCCGAGACGATCGCGCTCACGGTCCGCGCCGAATGGGAGTCTGTCGGCATCACCGCGGTCATCGCGATCGTCGTGCTGCTGTTCGCCGGCGGCGTCGTGCGAACGGTGCTCAAGCTGCGCCGACGCCGTGACGGTGGCGACGAGACCACGAAACAGGAGAACGAGTGAGCGGTATCGGCCGAGCCGGAGCAGTCGTCGCCGCGGGAACCCTCACCTCCCGCATCACCGGACTCGTCCGCAACATCGTGCTGGCGGCTGCGCTCCCGGTCATCGCCACCAGCGCGACCGGCGGTGCGGCCGACGCGTTCGCGATCGCCAACCAGTTGCCGAACAACATCTACGCGATCATCTCCTCCGGGCTGTTGGCCGGCGTGATCGTCCCGCAGATCATCCAGGCCGCGAAGCACCGCGACGGCGGCAGCGCGTTCGTGTCGAAGCTGCTCACGCTCGGCATCACCGCTTTGTTCATCACGACGGTCATCGCCGTCGTCGCGGCGCCGCTGCTGGTCGTCGCGTTCGGCTCGCGGCTGGGACCCGAGGCATCCGCCCTGACCCTCGCCTTCGCCTACTGGTGCCTGCCCCAGCTGCTCTTCTACGGCATGTACGCGCTCCTCGGCGAGATCCTCAACGCGCGCGGGGTGTTCGGACCGTTCGCATGGTCGCCGATCGTGAACAACATCGTGTCGATCGTCGGCTTCGTGGTCTTCATCTGGCTCTTCGGCGTTCAAGAAGACGTGGTCGGCTGGACGCCCACGATGGTCGCCGTCATCGCCGGCACCGCCACGGCGGGCATCGTGGCCCAGGCGGGCGTCCTGCTGCTGTTCTGGCGCCGCGCCGGCCTGCACGTCCGTCCCGACTTCCGGTGGCGGGGCATCGGCCTGCGTCACATCGGACGCCTCGCGGGCTGGACGTTCCTCATGGTCGTCGTCGGCCAGCTCGCCGGCCTCGTCCAGACGACACTCGTCAGCGCTGCATCCAGCGCCGGCGCCTCGGTGGCCGCGATGTCGTACGCGTGGCTGGTGTTCATGCTGCCTTTCTCGGTCATCGTGCTGTCGATCGGAACGCCCTACTTCACCCGACTGAGCGAGCACGTGGCCACCGGGCGCCCGGACGCGCTGCGCGCCGACCTGGATGCCGCGACGCGAACTATCGGGATCTTCATGGTCGGCGCGCTTGCGGCGATCGTCGCGGCGATCCTGCCGATCTCGCGTGTCTTCACCACCGGTCCGCAGACAGCGGCGACCTTCGCCTGGGTGCTCGCTGCCTACCTCGTCGCCCTGCTGCCCCTGTCGTTCCAGTTCGTGCTCCAGCGCACGTTCTACGCCCACCAGGACACCCGCACGCCCTTCATCTTCACGCTGGTGCAGGCGGTCCTGGTCGCCGCGACAGCCGTCACCGCGTACCTCGTCCTGCCCGTCGAATACCTCGCCGTCGGCATCGCGCTGGGGCAGTCGCTCGCGAACGTCGTGCAGCTGGTGCTCGCGGTCGTGCTGCTGCGGCGCAAGATCGGCCCCCTCGGCCTCGGCGGCGCCGTGCGCGGCGTCCTGCGCTTCATGGTCGCCGGCATACCGGCCTGCGCCGCAGGGTGGGGCGTCTCGCTGCTCCTCGCCCGCGTGTGGGGCTGGACGATCGAAACGGTCGCCGCGGCTCTCCTCGGCGGGGCGATCATCGGTCTCGCGACCCTCGTCGTCTACGTTCTCCTCCTCGCCGCCCTGCGCGCCCCCGAGCTCGGCACCGCGGTCCGCGCGGTGCGGCGCATTCTCGGCCGCTGACCTCGGCCCGTGGGAATGCCCCGCGGCTAGCATGGGTTGGACGTGTCGGGGTCTCCGCGACGCGGATTCCAGACCCTAGAAAGGGATGTCGACGTGCGACAGGTCATCATCATCGGTTCCGGTCCGGCCGGCTACACCGCCGCGATCTACGCGGCCCGGGCCAACCTGAAGCCGCTCCTCATCGCGAGCTCCGTCGAGGCCGGCGGTGAGCTCATGAACACCACCGAGGTGGAGAACTTCCCCGGGTTCCCCGAAGGCATCATGGGCCCCGACCTCATGACGAAGATGCAGGAGCAGGCCGAGAAGTTCGGCACCGAGGTCCTTTACGACGACGTCGTCGAGCTCGACATCGCCGGCCCCGTCAAGAAGGTCACCCTTGGCAGCGGCGCCACGCACGAAGCCGACAGCCTGGTCTTCGCGACCGGCTCCGCTCCCCGCAAGATCGGCATCGAGGGCGAGAGCCGCCTGTCGGGCCGCGGTGTGTCGTACTGCGCCACCTGCGACGGGTTCTTCTTCCGCGAGCGCACGATCGCCGTCGTCGGCGGTGGCGACTCGGCCATGGAGGAGGCGACGTTCCTCACGAAGTTCGCGTCGAAGGTCTACGTGATCCACCGCCGCGACGAGCTGCGCGCGTCGAAGATCATGCAGAACCGCGCGATGAACAACGACAAGATCGAGTTCGTCTGGAACAGCGAGGTCGCCGACATCCTGGGTGAGGATGCGGTCACCGGCGTCGTCCTGCGCGACACCGTCGACGGATCGACGCGTGAGCTCGCGCTCGACGGCATCTTCGTCGCGATCGGTTATGACCCGCGCACGCACCTGGTGCACGGCGCGCTCGACCTGACCGAGCACGGCACCGTCTGGGTCGACGGCCGCTCGTCGCGCACCTCGGTGCCCGGTGTCTTCGCCGCCGGTGACGTGATCGACCCGACGTACCGCCAGGCGGTCACGGCCGCCGGCAGCGGCACCGTCGCTGCGTTGGATGTCGAGCACTACCTCGCCGCTCTCGGCGAAGGTTCCGAGCCGGCGCCCGACGCCTCGCCCCTGCTCGGGCGCCCCGACGAGGGCCTCGAGTCGCTCGTCGCCGAGACCGAGACGGCCGGCGGCGTCGCCTGAGCGGCGCACGGAACAATTCCCCCGCCCGCGTCGTTGACGTAGGCGACACCCTTTCGAAGGAGATCCACATGACCGCCAAGGCCACGACCGAGAGCACCTGGCAGCAGGACGTTCTCGACGCAGACGGACCCGTCCTCGTCGACTTCTGGGCTGCGTGGTGCGGTCCGTGTCGCATGGTCGGTCCGATCCTCGACGAGATCGCGACCGAGCACCCCGAGAAGATCACGGTGCTGAAGCTCAACGTCGACGAGAACCCCAACCTCGCCATGCAGTACCAGATCACGTCGATCCCGGCGATGAAGGTCTTCAACAAGGGCGAGGTCGAGAAGACGATCATCGGCGCGAAGCCGAAGTTCGCTCTCGAGCAGGACCTCGCCAGCTACATCGGCTGACACAGACATCGGGAAGACCCGGTCGGATTTCACATCCGATCGGGTCTTTTCTGTTGCTCCGGAGCGATATCAGGACGCGTCGGCGCGCGTGGCGGCATCCCACCGGCGGTGCGGCTCGCTGCCCAGGAGGCGCCACACCGCACGCGTGAGCTCGGGGTGATCCATGGCGATCTGACGCAGCACCCGGTAGTTGCGCGCGTTGCTGGGTCGACCGCCGCCGTACGCCGCGATGTTCTCGGCGCGCAGCATCAGCACGACGAGCTCGTCGACGGAGGGAAGCTCCTCCATGAACTCCCAGGGGTCCTCCCCCGCACGCAGCCGCTCTTCGACGAGAACCGAGAGCTCATCAGCCGCCTCCGCACGCAGCAGTTCGACGCTGGCGCGCCTCGGGGTCGGTTCCTCACTCACCGAACAAGCCTACGTCGCACCGCCGACAGCGGCTCAGCGTGCGCCGTACGCGTCCTCACCGAGTTCGGCGAGGATGCGGTTGAGGTCCTGGATCGTCGCGAAGTCGACGACGATCTGCCCCTTGCGCGCGCCGAGCGAGATCTTCACCTTCGTGTCGAGACGGTCTCCGAGGCGTCCCGCGACGTCGTCGAGGTGCGCACGCACTCCCCCGGGCTTCGGAGCCGGCGTCCGCGTTCCTGCGGCCTCGATGGTCTTGGCGGCGGCCTCCGCCGCACGGACGGAGAGATCCTCGTTGACAATCTTGTCGGCGAGGCGCTGCATGCCTTCCGGACTCTCGACCGAGAGGATGGCGCGAGCGTGACCCGCGCTCAGCACACCGGCTGCGACGCGCTGCTGCACGGGCATCGGCAGGCGCAGCAGACGGATCGTGTTGCTGATCTGCGGTCGTGACCGACCGATACGCGTCGCGAGCTCCTCCTGCGTGATCCCGAAGTCCTCGAGCAGCTGCTGGTAGGCCGATGCCTCTTCGAGCGGGTTCAGCTGCGAACGGTGGAGGTTCTCGAGCAGGGCGTCGCGCAGCAGGTTCTCGTCGGAGGTGTCACGCAAGACCGCGGGGATCGTCGCGAGGCCGGCCTCACGGGCGGCGCGTGTACGCCGCTCGCCCATGATCAGCTCGTACTTGCCGTCCTCGTTCGTCCGCACGACAACGGGCTGCAGCACGCCGAACTCCCGCACGCTGTGTACGAGCTCTGCAAGGTCGTCGTTATCGAAGTGCGTGCGCGGCTGGCGCGGGTTGGGAACGATATCGTTCGGGTCGACCTGAATGAGGGCCGTTCCGGGGATGGAGACGAGCTCAGCGGCCTCCGGCTCGGGCGCGGACGACCCGGTCGTGTCGTCGGCGACCGCTGCAGACTTGGCTCCCGGGAAGAACACGTCGACGGGACGGGCCTCCGACTGGTCCGACGTGGGAATGAGTGCGCCGATACCTCGGCCGAGTCCCGTGCGCTTCGCCATCAGGCTTCTCCCTTGTTCTCGTGCGTCGCCGCGGAGGCGCGCTGTGCGATCTCGACGGCTGCCTCGCGGTACGCGACCGCGCCGGCCGACTGACCATCGTATGCGATCACCGTCTGGCCGAAACTCGGCGCTTCCGACACCCGGACCGAGCGCGGGATGACGGTCCGCAGCACTTCCCGCGGGAAATGCTGCCGCACCTCGTCCGCGACCTGCTGTGCGAGGCGCGTGCGGCCGTCGTACATCGTGAGCAGGATCGTCGACAGGTGGAGGCGCTCGTTCAGGTGCTTCTGGATCATGGAGACACTGCCGAGCAGCTGGCTGAGGCCCTCGAGCGCGTAGTACTCGCACTGAATCGGGATGAGCAGCTCGTGGGCAGCCGTGAAAGCGTTGATCGTCAGCAATCCGAGCGACGGCGGGCAGTCGATCAGAACGAAGTCGATCCGATCCGTTGCTGACGCCAGGTACTCCTCGACCGCGGTGCGCAGGCGATGCTCGCGTGCGACCTGCGACACGAGCTCGATCTCGGCGCCCGCGAGGTGGATGGTGCTCGGCGCACACAAGAGATTCGGTGACTCCGGACTGACCTGCACGATGTCAGCGAGAGGGAACTGGTCGATCAGGACGTCATAGACGCTCGGCACGTCCGCGCTATGGGGAACCCCGAGCGCCGTCGATGCGTTGCCCTGCGGATCCAGATCGATGACCAGGACGCGGGCGCCCAGCGATGCCAGGGACGCGGCGAGATTGACGGTTGTCGTCGTCTTGCCGACGCCACCCTTCTGATTCGAGACCGTGAGTACCCGCGGTTCGCCGGTGAAGTCGATGCGCACGGTGTCGAGCGCGCGGCGCCGCGAGGAGAGGTCGGCGATCTCGCGCGCCAGTGGTGAATCGAACGTCAGCGACGCTCGTCCCGATTCGGACTCTGCCATTCGTTCAACTCCTCGATGTCGATCTCAACTGTACGGAAGGGTGCCGACGTCCGTTTCACGTGAAACACGCACGGGGACCTGCGACGGTGTTTCACGTGAAACGGGAGCACCTCGGCCCATGTTTCACGTGAAACGTCAGCGAACCCGTGCGCGGATGACTCGGGTCGGCTCGGGGATGACGCCCTCGCCGACGACCTGCACCGACACGTCACTCAGGCGGAAACGACGGATTGCCTTCTCCGCGGCATCGATTTCCGCCTGAGCATTAGCGCCCTTGAGCAGGATGACCTCGCCCCCGTCGCGAACGAGCGGGGCCGTGAGAGGGATCAGCGTGCGGAAGGCACTGACAGCGCGCGCGGTGACCGCGTCGAGCGTGGGACCGCGGTTCCATTCCTCGGCGCGCGTCCGGACCACCTCGACATTGTCGAGACCGAGAGAGTCGACCTGCTCCGTCAACCACGTGACGCGACGCTCCATCGTCTCGATCAGCACCCACTCGACGTCGGGGCGAGCGATAGCCAAGACGAGGCCGGGCAGGCCAGCGCCCGAACCGACGTCGCCCACCCGTCCATCGAAAAGCGGAGCGGCGGCGGCGCAATTGAGGATGTGACGCGACCAGAGGCGAGGCAGTTCGAGAGGCCCGATCAGACCGCGTTCCTCGCCATGCTGGGCGAGTGCGTCCGTGTACTGGCGCGCAAGGTCTGCGCGAGCCCCGAAGACGGCGTCGACGACGCCGTCGGGTTCCGCCTCGACGAGAGGCGTTTCACGTGAAACATCAGCCATGGCGGATGACCGTGTGACGGTCTGCGCCTTCGCCGTAAGACTCTGAGATCACGCCACGCTCTGCGGCGATGTCGTGGACCAGCTTGCGCTCGTAGCTCGACATCGCCGGCAGCGATGCCTGCGACGCTCCCTCTGCGAGCCGCGACACCGCGCGGTCCACGAGGCTCTCCAGCTCGCGACGGCGAGCATCGCGCGAACCGCCGATGTCGAGGATGAGGCGGGAGAAACGACCCGTCTTCGTCTGGACGGCGATCCGCGTCAGCTCCTGGACCGCCTGGACGACATCCGGCTCCGCCAGCACCCGCAGAGCACGAGCCTCGTCGGCCTCGACCGAGACGTATGCACGGCCCGCGCGAACGTCGAGGTTGAGGTCTCCGTCGATGTCCGCGATGTCGAGGAGCCCTTCGAGGTAGTCCGCGGCGATGTCGCCCTCACGCTCGAGCTCTTCGACGGTCGCTTCCGTGCGCTCGACGGCCGGGGATTCGGTGGGGTTGCTCATGGTGTCCTCGGGATGATCGAGTCGGTTGCCGTCAAGGGGTCGCGGGTCAGCCCTGCGACCCACCCTTGTTGTTGGACTGCTTCTTCGCGCGCTGCTTGCCCATGGGCTGCTGACGCTTCGGCTGAGCCGCGCGGGCACGCTCGGCCTCTTCGACCAGGCGCTGCTGCTCGGCCTGGTACTTCTCCATCGTGATGACGCGACCCTTGGCGTCGAGCGCCTTGCCCTTGCGTGCCAGGCGCTCCTCGCGTGCCTTCGCCGCCTCGGACCCGGGGGTCGGAAGGTTGCGGATGACGATGAACTGCTGCGCCATGGTCCAGATGTTCGAGGTGAACCAGTACATGACGACACCGAGCGGGAAGAAGACACCCGAGAAGATGAACGCCAGCGGCAGGACGTAGAGCATGATCTTCTGCATCTGATACGCCTGGCCGGTCTTGGCCTCGGGCGACAGGTTCTTCGAGATGATCTGCAGCTGCGTGATGAACTGCGACGCGATCATGAGCACGACGAGGATCACCAGGATGATGACGGTCGCCGTCTGACCGAGATTGATCGCCTCGATCATGTTGGTGTGCAGGGGCGCGACGTCGAACAGCTGCGCGTCGTAGAACTGTTTCGTCAGCTCGGTGTTGAGCAGGCCCACGCCGCCCACGCCCCATTCGGCGTGCTTCTTGACGTCGCTGAGCGTGTAGAACATGCCCAGGAGGATCGGCATCTGCACCAGCAACGGCAGACAGCTCGACACCGGCGTCGTCCCGTGCTTCTTGTACAGCGCCATCGTCTCGCGGCTCATCGCCTCACGCGAGAGCTGATCGCGCTTACCGCGGTACTTCTCCTGGATCTTGCGCATGTCGGGCGCGAGCTCCATCATCTTGCGCTGGCTCTTGATCTGCCGCACGAACAGCGGGATCAGCGCCGAGCGCACCACGATGACCAGGCCGATGATCGACAGCACCCAGGTGGCACCGGCGGCAGCCGGCATGCCCACGGCGGTGAGGACCCAGTGCCAGAAGACCAGGATCGCCTCGACGAGGAACTTGAACGGCCACATGATCGTGCTGAAGAAGTCAGCACCGCCGGGAGGAGGAGTCGTCGGGGTCGGCACGACGGGAGTCGGCGTGGCGAGGAAGAGATCCAGCACGGGATCAGTCCTTTCTCGGCGGCACGACGAAGCCGTGCCTGGTCAGGGTGTGGCGGAAGTCCCGGTGAGCGGGGACGTCGTCGACGCCTCCGGCGGCCCACGGGTGGCAACGGGCGAGGCGCGCCGCTGCAAGAGCGGAGCCCTTCACGAGGCCGTGCTGCTGCACGGCGCCGACGGCATAGGCCGAGCAGCTCGGGTAGTACTTGCAGACATCGCCGTACAGCGGCGATACGACCGATCGATAGGCGTGCAACACCGCGATCCCGGCATTCCGGGGCATGAGCGGCACGGATCGGACGAAGGATGCCGCCGTGATGCGGCCCTCGCCGGTGGACGCGATGGGCAACGTGGACCAGCTCATGATGCTGCTCGTCGCCGAAGACACCGCGTCACCTCGTCGCGCAGTTGGGAGAAGTCCGATCCGGCGGCCGAGGGCAGCGCGCGGATCACGATGTCCGAGCCGTCGCGCAGTTCGGGCAGAGCCTGCGCGCACACGGCTTTCAGCCGCCGGCGCACGCTATTGCGCACGACGGCTGATCCGACTTGCTTGCTGACGATGAAACCGAACCGAGGCGATCTGTTCGTCCCGGTGGAGACCACGTAGGTCACGGTATGCGCTGCGGCACACCGAGCACCCCCGCGGACGACGGCCTTGTAATCCGCCCCGCGCGTGATCCGGTTTCCGCGCGCCAGCACTGAAGAGGCTGTATCAGGCCGACAGCTCGGTGCGGCCCTTGCCGCGGCGTGCCGACAGGATGGCGCGGCCGGCGCGGGTGCGCATGCGGGCGCGGAAGCCGTGCTTCTTGGCGCGGCGGCGGTTGTTGGGCTGGAACGTGCGCTTGCTCATGAGGATCACTCCGGATCGGCGGTCACCCGAACACTTGCAGACCGGGGACACTGGGTACAGGACTGCCCGTGCGGGCATAAGTCAACCGGCTAAGGCTACGTCGTGATCCCTGGTAATTCAAACCGGCGCCTCGGGAACCGGTAATTATCCACCGCTGTGCACAGGCGCTGGCGACGACACGCGGGCCGGAACTACAGTGGATTTTGCGCTGTCGTGGCGGCATGACTAGCGTGTCACGGTCAGTTATCCACAACTATCCCCAGTTATGGGCCCGAAGCTGTGGACAAGTATCGATCACCGCGGGAGAAGACGTGGCTCAGCATGACCTCCCGGACGTCCCGGTATGGACGGCGGTCCTCGACCTCCTCGCTGATGACGACCGGGTGACCCCGCAGATGCAGGGCTTCCTCAGCCTCGCGGTCGCGCAGGGAGTCATGGGCGGCACGCTCTACCTCGACGTCCCGAACGACCTGACCGCTGCGCAGCTGAACAAGCGCCTGCGCCAGCCGATCATGGAGGCGCTCGCGCACGTCCACGTCGAGCCCGGCGCATCGAGCTATCGCGTCGTGGTCAATCCCGAGCTCGCCGATGCGCATCTCACGGCGCCGATCCCGGTGCAGTCGGCATCGGCACCCGCGCCGCTGCGCCCCGCCGGCGAGGAGTACGTCGAGACCCCGGTCTCCACGTCGCGCCACGACACCCGCCTGAACCCCAAGTACACGTTCGACAACTTCGTCATCGGGCAGTCCAATCGTTTCGCGCATGCCGCGGCCGTCGCCGTGGCCGAAGCGCCCGCCAAGGCTTACAACCCGCTCTTCATCTACGGCGACTCGGGTCTCGGGAAGACGCACCTCCTCCACGCCATCGGCGACTACGCGCTGAACCTCTACACGGGGATCCGCGTCCGGTACGTCTCGAGCGAGGAGTTCACGAACGACTTCATCAACTCGATCGCCAACAACCGCGGATCCGCCTTCCAGGCGCGCTACCGCGAGGTCGACATCCTGCTCATCGACGACATCCAGTTCCTGCAGGGTCGCGCCGAGACACAGGAGGCGTTCTTCCACACGTTCAACACGCTGCACGACCACGACAAGCAGGTCGTGATCACCAGCGACGTGCCCCCGCGTCACCTCACCGGGTTCGAAGACCGCATGCGCAGCCGCTTCGAGTGGGGTCTGATCACCGACGTCCAGGCGCCCGACCTCGAGACGCGCATCGCGATCCTGCGTAAGAAGGCGCAGTCCGAGCGACTGCTCGTGCCCGACGACGTGCTCGAGTACATCGCGACGAAGGTGTCGAGCAACATCCGCGAGCTCGAGGGGGCGCTCATCCGCGTCTCGGCGTTCGCGAGCCTCAACCGCTCGAACCTCGACATCTCGCTCGCCCAGACGGTTCTGCGCGACATCGTCGACCAGGATGACGCGAACGTCATCTCCCCCACCGACATCATCACCGCGACGGCGCAGTACTTCCGCCTGTCGGTCGACGACCTGTACGGTTCGAGCCGCTCGCAGGCCGTCGCGACCGCACGCCAGATCGCGATGTACCTGTGTCGTGAGCGCACGAGTCTGTCGCTGCCGAAGATCGGTCAGCTGTTCGGCAACCGCGATCACACGACGGTGATGTACGCCTACAAGAAGATCAGCGAGCTCATGAAGGAGCGCCGCTCGATCTACAACCAGGTCTCCGAGATCACCGCACAGCTCGGTCGCCGCTGACGCCACGCCGGGGCGTCACGCTCGGCTTGACACTCCGCAGCGGAGGTCTCATCATGCGGTTCTTCACAGTGTGGAAAACCTGTGGATAACTCGGATTCGTCGTCGAACAGATGTGAACGAATCACATCCGCTCTGTGGAATCCCGTCCGACGGACGCGTCTGGGTGCCCATCCCGTTCCCGCATCCATCCGCAGCCGGCTCACAAGTTACAAGCGTGTGGTTCCCGTCTCCTGACAGCGATCCACCGACTTATCCACAGTTTCCACAGCGGAGATGAAGAAGACAGAGATATCTAGAGAGAAATGGGATTCGATCACCTCGACGGCGAGGGACCCCGGTCGAACCCCGCTTCGGGAACCGCTGCACGTGGGCACTAGCATGGGAGAGCTTTCAACCTCGACAAGGGAGCACCAGTGAAGTTCCAGGTCAATCGCGACGTCTTCAGCGAGGCTGTGTCGTTCGTCGTGAAGCTCCTTCCGCAGCGGAATCCTCAGCCGATCCTCGCGGGTGTGCTGATCGAAGCCACCGACGCGGGTCTCTCGCTGTCGGCTTTCGACTACGAAGCGTCTGCTCGCACGACGATCGAAGCGACGATCGACGACCCGGGCACGATCCTCGTGCACGGACGTCTGCTGTCCGAGATCGCCAGCCGACTGCCGAATGCTCCGATCCAGATCGCGGTCGACGATGACGGCATCGTGCTCACGTGCGGCTCCGCGCGCTTCACGCTCGCGTCCATGCCGGTGCAGGAATACCCCGCGATCCCCGAGGTCACCGGTGATTCCGGTGTCGTTCCCGCCGACGACTTCGCGACCGCCATCGCCCAGGTCGCCTTCGCCGCCTCTCGCGATGACGTCACCCCCGTGCTCACCGGTGTGCAGCTTGAGGTGACGGGCACGCAGCTCAGCCTGGTCGCGACCGACCGCTACCGCGTGGCTCTCCGCGACATCCCGTTCGACAGCGGCATCGCTGCCGACGAGAACACCACGACGGCGCTGGTTCCCGCCCGCACGTTGACCGAGGTCGGCAAGACGTTCGCCCACTCGGGTGACATCACCGTGTCGTTCTCCGGCTCCGGTGACCGCGAGATCATCGCCTTCACCGCCGGCAACAAGACGGTCACGTCGCTGCTCATCAAGGGCAACTTCCCGCCCGTGCGGCGCCTGTTCCCCGAAGCGACCGACCACCACGCGGTCGTCAACACCGGTGAGCTGATCGAGGCCGTGCGCCGTGTCGCGCTCGTGCTCGACCGCTCGGCGCCGCTGCGTTTCACGTTCGGAGCCGACGGCGTCTCGATGGATGCATCCGGTACCGAGCAGGCGCGCGCGACGGAATCGGTCGACGCGACCCTGACCGGCGACGAGGTCGTCATCGGGCTGAACCCGCAGTACCTGCTCGAGGCGCTCGCGGCCGTCAAGAGCGAGTTCACGCGCGTGACCTTCACCTCGAGCGAGAACGCGAACAAGCTCAGCCCGATCCTCATCACCCCGCAGACCTCGGGCGGCGTCGAGTCGTTCAAGTACCTGCTGCAGCCCAACCTCCTCCTGCGCTGATCCTCTGCGCCGGGACGTCGCCGGCGCCGGGCATGTCAGGACCGAGAACTAGGGTGATCCGATGATCGTGGAGCAGCTGAGCCTGGTGGACTTCCGCAACTATGCGGCTGCCGAGCTCACCCTCGCTCCCGGAGCGAACGTGTTCGTCGGGCGCAACGGCCAGGGCAAGACGAATCTGGCCGAAGCGATCGGGTACTTCGCGACCCTGGGATCGCACCGGGTATCGCAGGATGCGCCGATGGTGCGCGACGGCGCGGATGCCGCCTTCGTGCGGGCGCGGCTCGCGCACCGCGAACGCCGGGTGCAGCTCGAGGCGCAGCTCAACCGCTCGGGATCCAACAAAGCGCGGGTCAACGGCTCCCCCGTCCGCACCGCGGAACTCCCCCGCTACGCGCAGGTCGTGCTGTTCGCGCCCGAAGACCTGCAGATCGTCCGCGGCGACCCCTCCGCTCGGCGCCGATTCGCCGACCAGCTGCTCATCCAGCGGGCGCCGCGCCTCGCCGGCGTGCTCGCCGACTACGACCGGGTCCTCAAGCAGCGCAACGCTCTGCTCAAGTCCGCGCGTTCCCGGGGTGTCCGTGGCGACTCTCTGTCGACCCTCGATGTCTGGGACGACAAACTCGTGACCCTGGGCACCGACGTCATCCGGGCGCGGCTGCGCCTCGCCGCCGAACTCGCGCGGCCCCTCGCCACCGCCTACACCGCGATCGCCGGTGCCGATCATCGGCCGCAACTGCAGTGGGCGCTGTCGGTCGGCGGCTCCGATCCCGAAGAGGACGACTCCCCCGCCGAGGCGGCGGTGGCGGATGCCGCAGCCATCGAGCAGCTCTTCCGCGCCGCCCTCGCGGAGCGGCGCACCGCCGAGCTCGATCGCGGCATCACGCTCGTCGGACCGCACCGCGACGACCTCGTGCTGCGCATCCGCGACCTGCCGGTGAAGGGCTACGCGTCGCACGGTGAATCGTGGTCGGTCGCGCTGTCGTTGCGGCTCGCGTCCGCCGAGCTCCTGCGGGCCGAGTCGACGCTGGGTGATCCCATCGTCATCCTCGACGACGTCTTCGCCGAGCTCGACGCTGACCGGCGTGCGCGGCTCGCGGGCATCGTCGCCGACTACCAGCAGGTGATCGTCACGGCCGCGGTCGCCGAAGACGTGCCGGTGGAGCTGCGCGCGCGCACTGTCCGCGTTGAGGCCGGCACCCTCCATGAGGTCGACGATGCCGAATCCTGACCAGCTGCCCGAGACGATCGCCACGTATCTGCGGCTCCGCGGGCTCGAGCCGTCCGGCCGGTGGAAGAAGCGCCGGCGCACCCGGACCGACGACGACGAGAACCAGCCCTTCACCTCGGGGCGCGACCCGAAGGGTCTCGGCGACGTGATCGCCGACCTCACGCGGCAGGCCGGGTGGGATGCGCAGCTCTCGCGAGAGGACCTGGTGCTGCGTTGGGCCGAGGTCGCCGGCGAGGAGACCGCGCGGCACGCCTCTCCCGTCGCCCTGTCGGACGGCGTGCTCACCGTGCAATGCGACTCGACGGCGTGGGCGAAGAACCTCCACCTCATGCGCGCCGCGATCACGACGCAGCTGGTGAGAGCGTTCCCGCAATCGGGCGTCGAGACGGTCCGTTTCGTGGGGCCGGACGTCCCCTCCTGGAAATGGGGTCCCAGAGCCGTTCCAGGGCGGGGCCCTCGCGATACCTACGGTTGAGCCACGTCCCCAGTCGTCGAATCCGCGTTTCGTTCGCCATACGGGCGCTGAGCGCCGCGGGGCGAGAGCAAAACCGGTAGACTGGGCGGGACCGACCGAACCGATGTGGAGCGCTCGAAACCTATGACGTCTCAGAATTCCGACAGCGTTCCCGAAGACCCCGAGATCCCCGCCGAGGCGGCCGCCGAGACCTCCTCGAAGGTCACGAACGAGTACGGCGCTGATGCCATTCAGGTGCTCGAAGGTCTCGAGGCGGTCCGGAAGCGTCCGGGAATGTACATCGGATCCACGGGCGAGCGCGGCCTGCACCACCTCGTCTACGAGATCGTCGACAACGCGGTCGACGAAGCCCTGGCCGGCTACTGCGACACGATTCACGTGACGATCCTCGAAGACGGCGGCCTTCGGGTGGTCGACAACGGCCGCGGCATCCCGGTGGACCCGCATGCCTCGGACCCGACCAAGTCCACGGTCGAGGTCGTCCTCACGGTGCTGCACGCCGGCGGCAAGTTCGGCGGAGGCGGGTACGCCGTGTCCGGCGGTCTGCACGGCGTGGGATCCTCGGTCGTCAACGCGCTGTCGACGCGGTTCGACGTCGAGATCAAGCGTCAGGGATCGGTCTGGCGTCAGACGTTCGCCGACGGCGGCAAGCCGCAGGCTTCCCTCGCGAAGGGCGAGGACAGTGAAGAGACGGGGACGACGGTCACCTTCTGGCCCGACGGCGACATCTTCGAGACCGTCTCGTTCGACTACGACACCCTTCGCACCCGTTTCCAGCAGACGGCGTTCCTCAACAAGGGGCTGCGCATCACGCTGACCGACGAGCGTGCCGAAGCAGCTGTCGTCGTCGACCTCGACGAAGGCGGCTCGGAGTCGCAGCAGCGTCACGACGACTTCCTCTACGAGCGCGGCCTCGTCGACTACGTCGAGTACCTCAACAAGCTGCGAAAGACCGAAGTGGTCAACGACGAGATCATCGAGATCGAGTCCGAAGACACGGTCCGCCACATCTCGCTCGAGCTCGCGATGCAGTGGACGACGAGCTACACCGAGAACGTGTTCACCTTCGCCAACACGATCAACACCCACGAGGGTGGAACGCACGAAGAAGGCTTCCGCGCCGCTCTGACGACGAAGGTCAACGCTTACGCGCGCGAGAAGGGCCTGCTCAAAGAGAAGGACGACAACCTCACCGGCGACGACATCCGTGAAGGCCTGACGGCGGTCATCTCGGTCAAGCTCTCCGAGCCGCAGTTCGAGGGGCAGACCAAGACGAAGCTCGGGAACACCGAGGCGAAGGCCTTCGTCCAGAAGATCGTGGGCGACCAGCTCACCGACTGGCTCGACCGCAATCCCGCCCAGGCCAAGCGCGTCATCATGAAGGCCGTGGATGCCGCGTCCGCGCGTCTCGCGGCGCGCAAGGCGCGCGAGACCGCACGCCGCAAGAGCGTGTTCGAGTCGGCCTCGATGCCCGACAAGCTGAAGGACTGCACGAGCAAAGACCCGTCGATCTCGGAGATCTTCCTCGTCGAGGGAGACTCGGCCGGTGGTTCGGCGGTGCGCGGCCGCGACCCCGAGACGCAGGCGATCCTGTCGCTGCGCGGCAAGGTGCTCAACGTCGAGAAGGCACGGCTCGACCGTGCCCTCGGCAACAACGAGATCCAGGCGATCATCTCGGCCTTCGGCACGGGCATCGGCGAGGACTTCTCGGTCGAGAAGGCGCGGTACCACAAGATCGTGCTGATGGCCGACGCCGACGTCGACGGCCAGCACATCACGACGCTGCTGCTGACGCTGCTCTTCCGCTACATGCGCGGGCTGATCGAGGCGGGCTTCGTCTACCTCGCGATGCCGCCCCTGTACCGCCTGAAGTGGACCAACGCCGAGCACGAGTACGTCTTCAGCGACAAGGAGCGCGATGCGCTGCTGGCCGACGGGCTCGCGAACGGCAAGCGGATCCCCAAGGAGTCCGGCATCCAGCGCTACAAGGGTCTCGGTGAGATGAACCCGAAGGAGCTGTGGGAGACGACGATGGACCACAGCACCCGCACACTTCGCCAGGTGACGATCGACGACGCTGCGGCGGCCGACGAGATCTTCTCGGTGCTCATGGGCGAGGACGTCGAGTCCCGCCGCACCTTCATCCAGCGCAACGCCAAGGACGTCCGCTTCCTCGACATCTGATCGAGAGAGCGACATCGAGAAACTGAGAACGCATGTCTGACGAAGAACGTCCCGACCTCACGCCTGCCCACAACCACGGCAACATCGACCAGGTCGACCTCCAGGTCGAGATGCAGCGCAGCTACCTCGACTACGCGATGAGCGTGATCGTCGGGCGTGCGCTGCCTCGTGTCGAGGACGGGCTCAAGCCCGTGCACCGCCGCGTGATCTACGGCATGTACGACGGCGGTTACCGTCCCGACAAGAGCTACTCGAAGTGCGCCCGCGTCGTCGGCGAGGTGATGGGTCAGTACCACCCGCACGGTGACAGCGCGATCTACGACGCGCTCGTGCGTCTCGTCCAGCCGTGGTCGCTGCGCTACCCGCTCGCCGACGGTCAGGGCAACTTCGGCTCGCCCGGCAACCAGGGCGCCGCGGCCCCCCGGTACACCGAGACGAAGATGGCGCAGCTGGCCATGGAGATGGTCCGCGACATCGACGAGGACACCGTCGACTTCGAGGACAACTACGACGGCAAGACGCAGGAGCCGGTCGTCCTGCCCGCGCGCTTCCCGAACCTGCTCGTCAACGGCTCGGTCGGCATCGCCGTCGGCATGGCGACGAACATCCCGCCGCACAACCTGCGTGAAGTCGCCGAAGGCGCGCTGTGGTCGCTCGAGAACCCGGATGCCTCGCGCGAAGAGCTGCTCGAGGCGCTCATGTCGCGCATCCACGGCCCCGACTTCCCCACCGGTGCGCAGATCCTCGGCACCAAGGGCATCCGCGAGGCCTACCGCACGGGCCGCGGCTCGATCACGATGCGCGCCGTCATCGAGGTCGAAGAGATCCAGGGCCGCAACTGCCTCGTGATCACGGAGCTGCCCTACCAGGTCAACCCCGACAACGTCGCGCTCAAGATCCGCGACCTCGCCCGCGACGGCAAGATCACCGGCATCGCCGACATCCGCGACGAGACGAGCGACCGCACCGGTCAGCGCCTCGTGATCGTGCTCAAGCGCGACGCCGTCGCGAAGGTCGTGCTGAACAACCTGTACAAGCACACGCAGCTGCAGGAGAACTTCGGCGCCAACATGCTGGCGATCGTCGACGGCGTGCCGCGCACGCTCCCCCTCGACGGCTTCATCTCGTACTGGATCGAACACCAGATCGAGGTCATCGTCCGTCGCACGCGCTACCGGCTCAACGAGGCCGAGAAGCGCATGCACATCCTGCGCGGCTACCTCAAGGCGCTCGACGCCCTCGACGAGGTCATCGCGCTGATCCGCCGCTCCCCGACGGTCGACGAAGCGCGCGAGGGCCTGAAGAGCCTGCTCGACATCGACGACATCCAGGCGGACGCGATCCTGTCGATGCAGCTGCGCCGCCTGGCCGCACTGGAGCGTCAGAAGATCATCGACGAGGCGACCGAGCTCGAGCTCAAGATCGCCGACCTCAACGACATCCTCGCCACCCCGAGTCGGCAGCGCACGATCATCGCCGAGGAGCTGACGGCGATCGTCGACAAGTACGGCGACGAGCGTCGTACCCACATCCTGCACGGCTTCGACGGCGACATGTCGATGGAAGACCTCATCCCCGAAGAGGAGATGGTCGTCACTGTCACGCGCGAGGGCTACATCAAGCGCACGCGCAGCGACAACTACCGCTCGCAGCACCGCGGCGGCAAGGGCATCAAGGGCGCTCAGCTGCGCGCCGACGACGTCGTCGAGCACTTCTTCGTCACGACGACCCACCACTGGCTGCTGTTCTTCACCACCAAGGGGCGCGTCTACCGTTCCAAGGCGTACGAACTGCCCGAGGCCGGCCGCGATGCCAAGGGCCAGCACGTCGCCAACCTGCTCGCGCTGCAGCCGGGCGAGGAGATCGCGCAGATCCTCGACATCCGCGACTACTCCGCCGCGCAGTACCTGGTGCTCGCGACCCGTGACGGCAAGATCAAGAAGACGGCGCTGTCGGAGTACGACACCAACCGCCAGGGCGGCGTCATCGCGATCCGCCTGCGCGGTCAGGAGGAAGAGACCGGCGGCGACGAGCTGGTCAGCGCCCTCCTGGTCGACGAGGGCGACGACATCCTCCTCATCACCCGCAAGGGGATGTCGCTGCGCTTCTCGGCCACCGACGACGCGCTGCGTCCGATGGGCCGATCGACCGAGGGCGTGAAGGGCATCTCGTTCCGCGAGGACGACAGCCTGCTCTCGGCATCGGTGGCGCGCGGCGAAGGTTACGTGTTCGTCGTCACCGACGGCGGCTACGCCAAGCGCACCGCTGTCGACCAGTACCGCACGCAGAGCCGAGGCGGCTTGGGCATCAAGGTGGCCAAGCTGAACGACGATCGGGGCGTCCTCGCGGGCGGCTTGATCGTGTCGGAGAGCGACGAGGTCCTCGTGGTTCTTGCCAGCGGCAAGGTGGTACGCTCCTCCGTGGCCGAGGTCCCGGCCAAGGGTCGCGACACCATGGGCGTCGTTTTCGCCCGGCCCGGTGACGACGACCGGATCCTCGCGATCGCCCGGAACGGCGAGCGAGGCCTGACCGAAGAAGCGGCATCCGAGGATGCCTCCGCCGAGGATGCACCCCCGTCCGCGGAAACCGAAGAGAGTAGTTCTGACGCATGAGCACGGTCGCCGACAAACTCGCGAAGAAGTCCACGAGCAAGACCAGTGCCAAGCAGGTGCGCCTGCGCCTGGTGTACGTCGACTTCTGGTCCGCGGTGAAGCTGTCGTTCCTGGCGGCGGTGGCGTTGGCGATCGTCACGGTGGTGGCGACGTTCCTCGTCTACATGGTGCTGAGCACGACCGGTCTGATCGACCGGGTCGATGAGCTGTTCGTCGCGTTCTCGAACGGCGACTTCTCGATCAAGCAGTTCCTGAACCTGCCGCAGGTCATGGCGTTCTCGGCCATCGTGGCCATCCTGAACCTCATTGTCATCACCGTGCTCGGTGCCGTCGTCGCCGGCATCTACAACGTGATGGTGAAGGTCACGGGCGGTCTGCTGGTCGGATTCACCTCCAATTAGTGAAATCCCGGTTCGTCCGGTAAAGTCTTGGAGGTTGCCGACGCAGGAATGCGTCGGAACGGGGCTATAGCTCAGGCGGTTAGAGCGCTTCACTGATAATGAAGAGGTCCCAGGTTCAAGTCCTGGTAGCCCCACCCCGAACCCCCACGGGGCCTTAGCTCAGCTGGTAGAGCGCCTGCTTTGCAAGCAGGATGTCAGGAGTTCGAATCTCCTAGGCTCCACAAACATCGAACGCCGGAATCCTTGCGATTCCGGCGTTTCGTCGTCTACGGCCAGGTGGCCAGCCGGCGGGGGAGTCAGCGCGGGCGCTGCTCGGTGATATCCGCCACCGTCGCGCCGTAAGCCGCGATGAGGGCGTCTGCGTCGACGAAGAGGCTGTATCCGTGCGCACCGGCGCCCATGGCGATACGGCGACCCACGATCGACGCGTCGGCGAAGACGGGCCAGTCGGTCGTGCTGCCGATCGGCACGATCGTGCCGCGCTCGTATCCGGTCGCGGCGAGGGCGAGCTCGGGCTCGGGCAGCCGCAGCTTGTTCACGCCCACGACCGCTCGGAGCTTGGGCCACGAGATGACGCGGTCTCCGGGGACGAGCGCGAACAGGTAGGTGTCGTCACTGCGCTTGACGACGAGCGTCTTGACGATGTCGTCGGGCTCGAGGCCCAGCAGCGCGGCCGCCTCGTCGAGGCTGCCGGCGTCGGGACGCGCACGCACGACGACATCGAGCCCACGCTCGGCCGCTGCGAGGCGGACGCGAGACGTGGGCTCGATGTCGTCGGTCATTCGATTCAGGCGTCGGGAGCGCGCAGCGGGTCGTCCGCCACCCACAGCTCGTCGTCGGCACGAAGCGTCTGCCAGGCGGCGTAGAGCACACCGGCGGCGGCTGCGACACCGAGGACGAGCGCGATGACGCCGCCGGCGCCGCGCTTCTTCTTGGGCTCGGGAAGGGCGGCACGCGACTGGAACGTCTTGGTCGCCTTCTTGCCGTACTTCGCGGCGTTCTTCTTGACCGAGGACAGGTCGAGGTTCACACCGCGCCCGTGCGCGATGCGCTCACGGGTGTCGTTGGCGGCGTCCCAGACGGAGAGTGCTCCGCCGACGACGGCACCGGCCGCCGGGATCAGCGCGCCGTTGTACACCTTGCGCGTCGCGCGGACGCTCTTGTCGACGTACGGCGCGGCGTACTGCGCGTACGAGTGCTGCACAGCCGGCTGGACGTGCTCGCGGCTGTAGTTGCCGAGCTGGTTGCCGGCTTCACGAGCGACCTTGGCGGCCTCGCCAACCAGGACCTGCTGCGACTCCCACAGGGTGTTCGCCTGCTTCTGGAGCTTGCGGAGTTGCTTCTTGCGCTTGCGGCTGAGGCTCACGTGGGCCCTCCCTGCATCGTGGGACGTTTTCCCTCATCTTGCCAGAGAGCGCCCACGCCAGCAGGGCATTGACAGGTGCGAGAATGGCAGACATGCCTCAGCACACTGCAGTAGCGACGATTCACACCAATCACGGCGACATCGTCGTCAACCTCTTCGGCGATCAGGCGCCTCGCACGGTGAAGAACTTCACCGGTCTCGCCGACGGCTCCGGCGAGTGGACCGACCCCGCCACGGGCAAGCCCGGCCAGGGCCCGCTGTACACGGACGTCATCTTCCACCGCATCATCCCGAACTTCATGATCCAGGGCGGCGACCCGCTCGGTCAGGGCATCGGCGGCCCGGGCTACAATTTCGACGACGAGATCAGCCCCGAGCTCGACTTCCAGAAGCCCTACATCCTCGCCATGGCCAACGCCGGTCTGCGTCGCAACGCGATCACGGGCAAGGCCGAGGGCACCAACGGCTCGCAGTTCTTCATCACCACCGACCCCACCCCGTGGCTGCAGGGCAAGCACACGATCTTCGGCGAGGTCGCGGATGACGCGTCGCGCCAGGTCGTCGACGCGATCGCCGCGGTGAAGACCGGTGCCGGCGACCGCCCGATCGAGCCCGTCGTCATGTCGTCGATCGACGTCACCGCGGTCTGAGCGGTTCGTGAGCGCGTCCGAGCTTCGGAGCAACCCCGACAACTTCTGCTACCGGCATCCCGATCGGCAGAGCTTCGTGCTCTGCCAGCGCTGCTTGCGCACGATCTGCGCGGAATGCCAGACGCCGATGCCCGTCGGGGTGATCTGCCCCGAGTGCCTGCGTGAGCAGCAGAAGAGCTCGGGCGCGCCACGACCCCGGCGCGCACCCCGTGTCCTGCGTGCGGTGCGCGCCGATGACTCCCGGCCCCTGGTGACCTACGGCATCATCGGCCTGACGTTCTTCGTGTTCGTCATCACGCTCATCCCGGGAGTCGGGCTGATGGCGCGGCAGGCACTCGCGCTCATCCCCCCGTTGCTCTACCCGTCGTTCACCGGATCGTTCGAGCCGTGGCGACTGTTCACGGTGCTGCTCGTCCACAGTGGCTTTTGGCACGTCGCCCTCAACATGCTGGCCCTCTGGATGCTCGGGCGCAGCCTCGAGCCGATGCTCGGCCGGCTGCGCTTCCTCTGGCTCTACCTGTTGAGCGGGCTCGGCGGTTCGGTCGCCGTCGTGCTGCTCGGGTTCACGACGCCGGTCGTCGGCGCCTCGGGAGCGATCTTCGGGCTCTTCGGCGCATTGCTCGTGATCGGTCGCCATATCGGCGCGAACATCACCGGAATCGCGGTGGTCCTGGGGATCAACCTCGTCCTGACGTTCCTCCCCCTGCTGACCGGGGCCCTCGGGGGAGCGGCGATTCCCCAGGTGTCGTGGCAGGCCCACATCGGGGGCCTGATCGTCGGCGTCCTCGTCGGAACGATCTACGCGCGCACGCGCGCCATCCGCAAGCAGAGGCTGCAGTCGCTGCTGCTCGGGGCGACGGCCGTGGGTCTGATCGCGCTGCTCGCGGTGCCGCTGGCGATCTACGGCTGAAAGTTATCCACAGGTCTATCCCCAGGTGGGGATGGAATCACACCGGTGTAACTCACCTGTGGACAGAGTGGTCTCAGCGCCAGCGCGTCGTCATGAGGAACCCGATGAACGCGATGCCGAAGCCGATCACGAGGTTCCAGCCGCCGATACCGGGCACGGGCAGCGTGGAGTTGCTGAGGTAGAACACGAGCACCCACACGAGTCCGATGAGCATCAGTCCCAGCATGATCGGCTTGAACCAGACCGGGTTAGGTGCGTCATCTGCGGGGCGTCGCTCCACGGTCGGGTCGTCGTGGTCGCTCGAAGATGCCATGGAATGAATCCTAACTGTCAGCCGCGCGATAACCTGGGCGGCTAAACTTCCCGATCGTGGAGACCGAACCGCACACGCGCCGCTCGCGACGCCCCGCGCGACCACGACCGTCGCGCCCGCGTCGACGCACGAGCGTCGTCGGCGTGCTGGGGGAGTTGCTCCTGACTGCCGGCGTCGTGATGTTGCTGTTCGTCAGCTGGCAGATGTGGTTCGGTGACATGATCATCAGCTCGCAGAAGCAGGCCGAGGCCTCCGCTCTGGCGCAGCAGTGGGCGGATGCCGCCCAGTCGGCGCCTCCGTCCGAAACTCCCGAACCGGCCGAGACCTCCGAGGCTCCCGCCGAACCCGCACCGCCCGTCGTTCCCGTGCTCGACGAGCCCGGCCACGGCGCCGAGTTCGGGATCATGTACATCCCGCGCTTCGGTCCGGACTGGCAGTTCAAGATCGCGAGCGGCACGGCGAAGAAGTCGATCCTGGATGCCGGTTACATCGGCCACTACGAGGGATCTGCGATGCCGGGCGCAGAAGGCAACATGGCCGTCGCGGCGCACCGGTGGACGTCGGGCGCTCCGTTCGATCCCGTCGATCGTCTGGTCATCGGCGACGCCGTCGTCATCCAGACCCAGGACGGCTGGTACACCTATCGCTTCCGCAACGTCGAGTACGTGCAGGACACCGCCATCGAGGTCCTCAACCCCGTGCCGCAGCAGGTCGACCTCGCCGCGAACGGCCGGTACCTCACTCTCACGAGCTGCGCGCCGAAGCTGAACATGCTCGAGCGCATCATCTCGTACGCGGTGTTCGAGGAGTTCACGCCGACCAGCGCCGGTCCGCCGGCATCCCTCTCCCAAGGAGCGCCTGCCTGATGTATGCCGCACTCTGGCGCGTCTTGCCCGGTCCGTGGTGGATCCGCGTGATCATCCTGCTGATCCTCGCCGCCGCCATCGTCTATGCGCTGTTCTTCTACGTCTTTCCCGAGATCGCGCCTCTCTTCGCACCCGCCGAGGAGTCGACGGTCGGGTGACGCGCGTCCTCGTCGTCGACAATCACGACAGCTTCGTCCACACCCTCGTCGGCTATCTGCACGAGCTCGGCGCGACGACGGCGCTGGTCGAGGCCGACGCCGTGACCGATCCGGCCGGGTCGATCGTCGGGTTCGACGGTGTTCTCGTCTCGCCGGGACCCGGAACGCCCGAGGATGCCGGTGCCTCGATCCCGATCGTCGCGGCCGCGGCATCCGCGCGCACGCCGGTGCTGGGGGTGTGCCTCGGTCATCAGGCGATCGCGGTCGCGTTCGGCGGCCGTGTGGGGGAGGCCCCGGAGCTCATGCACGGGATGACCTCGGACGTGCTGCACGACGCGTCGGCGCTGTACCGGGGGATGCGGCATCCGTTCGTCGCCGGCCGGTATCACTCGCTCGCGGTGGATGACGGGCACCTGCCGGACGAGCTCGCGGTGACCGCGCGCACACCCGAGGGCACCGTGATGGGGATCGCCCACCGCTCGCTGCCGATCCAGGGCGTGCAGTTCCACCCCGAGTCGGTCCTCACCGAGGGTGGTTACCGGCTGCTCGGCAACTGGCTCGCCTCGATCGGACTCGACGGAGCCGACCGCGCGGGCGCGGGTCTGCAACCGCACCGCGCGTACGCGCCGCGCTGACAGCCGAAAGACCGCAGCGCGGCGACGATCAGGCGCCGGTGCAGACGGTGAGGGCGACCGTCGATCCGATCGGCACCTCGCCCGGCGTCAGCGACTGAGCGGCGACCGTCTGGCCGCCGGGGGTTGCGGGGCAGGCCGGGTCTTCGACGACCTCGGGGATCAGCTGAAGCGCCTCCTGCTGCAGCTCGCGCTGTGCGGCCTCGACGGTGTAGCCGGTGAGGTCGACGAGTGTGACGGTGCCGCTCGCGACGACGAGGTTCACCGTGCTGCCCATCGCCAGCTCGGAGCCGGCGGGGGCTGAGGCCTCGATCACGGTTCCGGCACCCAGGGTCGGATGGTTGCGCGATCGTACGGAACCCAGCTGCAGTCCGGCATTGGTCAGCGCCGCGGTGGCCTCGTCGCGGGAGAGGTTCTCGAGCGTGGGGACGACCGCCATCTCCTGGCCGGTCGAGACGTACACGGTGACGCGCTGACCGGGCGAGACGGTCGTTCCTTCGCCGGGCTCGGTGCCGATGACGTCACCCGCGGGAACGGTGCCGTCGCTGCGGTCCGAGCGCACCGGCGTCAGCTCGGCCTCGGTCAACAGGTTCTCGGCAAGATCCCACGACTTGCCCGAGACCTCGGGCACCACGCGCGAGGTCGGGGGGACGGTCTGCGTCGGCTGGAACGCCAGCACCCAGATCAGCACCGCGATCAGCAGGGCGGCGAGCACGGCGACACCCGCCCAGATCCAGCTCACCGGGGGACCGGACTGCGTCCGGCGCATCGAGGTGTCGGTGCTCAGCTGACGCAGAGAGCGGGCGGTCTCGGCGGCGTTACGCGGATCGGGTCCGTAGAGCTCGCTGCTGAGCGCGCCCATCTGCCGCTTCGACGGCTGCTTGCCGCCGATCGCCTGCTGCAGAGCGGTGCGGAACTCGGTCGCATCCTGGAACCGCTGGAACGGGCTCTTCGCGAGCGCGCGCAGCACGATGGCATCGAGCGCGCGGGGCACGTCTTCGACAACCTCGGACGGCGGGAGCGGCGCTTCGCTGACGTGCTGGTACGCCACGGCGACCGGCGTCTCGCCGCGGAACGGCGCGCGACCGGTCAACAGCTCGTAGAGGACGACGCCCGCCGAGTACAGGTCGGCGCGGGCGTCCACCGGCTCGCCTTTGGCCTGCTCGGGCGAGAAGTACGCGGCAGTGCCGATGATCGCGGTCGTCTCGGCGACCGTCGATGACGAGTCCGACACCGCGCGGGCGATGCCGAAATCCATGACCTTCACGGCGTCGCCGTCGGTGACCATGACGTTGCCCGGCTTGATGTCGCGGTGCACGACGCCGGCGCGGTGCGAGTACTCGAGCGCCTCGAGGATGCCGTCGACGTAGCGCACCGCGTCGGCCTCCGTCAGCGGGCCGGCGTCGATCATGTCCTTCAGCAGACGGCCGGACACCAGCTCCATGACGATGTAGGGCACGGAGTGCCGGCTGCCGTCCGGGTCGGTCTCGACGTCCTCGCCCGCGTCGAAGACCCGCACGATCGAGGGGTGCGACATGCGCGACGCCGACTGTGCTTCGAGGCGGAACCGGGTGCGGAAAGCCGGGTCGTCGGCCAGTTCCCGCTTGAGGATCTTGATCGCGACCTCGCGGCCGAGCGTCAGGTCGTATCCCCGGTAGACGCTGGCCATGCCGCCGCGGCCGATCGGCTCGTCGACGCGGTAGCGCTCTGACAGCACACGTTGCTCTGCCGACACGTCACTCCCTGCGTTCGATGGTTTCTCCGATGGTGGCCGCATGATGCTCGCGGTGGTCAGCCTTCGTTGTCGTCGTCGCCACCACTGTTGCCGCCGCCGTTACCGCCGCCGTTGCCGTTCCCGGTCGACGGCGCGGGCTGGATGGTGGCCGCAGCCTCGGACGATGCGGGTGAGGTACGGTCGCCGCCCTCGCCGGAGCACGTCACGGTGTACGTGACCGACACGACGCCGGAGTCGCCGACTCGCAGGGTGGCGGGGCGCTGGTTGGCGCTGAAGCTCGCGGTGGACTGCGAGTTGGCTTCGAACAGGCCGCCGCTGGCGGTGAGCGTGTACGAGGATGCGGTCAGCCCGGCCGGGCAGGTGAATCCCGGCCACATGACCTGCACCGTCGATCCGGCCGTGACGCTCGACACAGTCTGGCCGTTCGACTGGATCATCGGCGCCGCCGGGCTGTCGAGGGGGCTCAGGTCGGAGTACGCGGTGAGGGTCACCGTGTCGCCGGGCTGCACGTTGCCGAGCGGCACGACGCTGTAGACGCGGCCCACCTCGTCCTCGTTCGACGCGGGGTCGCCGGGGGAGCAGGTGACGTTCTCGAGACCGGCCTGCTCGGCCACCGCGAGGGCGTCCTCGCAGGTGCGTCCGGTCAGACCCAGACCGTCGATGTTGATCGACGAGGGAGTCGACGGTGTCGGTTCGCTCGACGGGGTGTCGACCGGGGTCGACGGTGCCGACGGTGAGGGCGTCGTCGGCGCGGGCGCGGGGGTGTCGTCGCCGCTCAGCAGCGCGAACAGCGTGCTGCCCAGCACGATCACCAGCAGCGCGATGAGCGCGACCAGCGGCCAGGTCCAGCGGCTGCGCTTGCGCTTGCGCGCGTCGGTCGGCTCGCCCTCGGCGGCTGCGGGGTCGGCATCGAGCAGC
Source organism: Microbacterium thalli (assembly GCF_028737325.1). Taxonomy (GTDB): domain Bacteria; phylum Actinomycetota; class Actinomycetes; order Actinomycetales; family Microbacteriaceae; genus Microbacterium; species Microbacterium thalli. The sequence continues at coordinate 400,443 of NZ_JAQZCH010000001.1, forward strand.
GACGTCGTCCCGAGGCCGGCCGCGCCGAGGCCGGCTGCCGCGGCGCCCGCGGGCATCAGCAGGGTGGCGGTGTCGCCGCCACCCGAGGTCAGCAGCTGCGTGACATCGCTCGTGCCGGCGCCGGCGAAGACGGCGGGAACGGCCGCGTGCGCGGCGGCGAGGTCGCCACGGCGCAGCGCGGACGCGGCACGGGCGACGGCGCTCGCGGAGGCCGGACGGTCTTCGGGCTTCTTCGCGATCATCGCGAGGATGAGCTTCTGCACCGGGTCCGAGACCGTCGCGGGCAGCGGCGGGGGCTGCTCGTTGATCTGCGCCATGGCGATCGCGACCTGCGACTCGCCCGTGAACGGCCGCTTTCCGGCGACGGACTCGTACGCGACGATTCCGAGCGAGTAGATGTCGGTCGCGGGGGATGCCGCGTGCCCCGACGCCTGCTCGGGCGAGAGGTACTGGACGGTTCCCATGACCTGACCGGTGGCCGTCAGCGGTACCTGGTCGGCGATGCGTGCGATGCCGAAGTCGGTGATCTTCACACGGCCGTCGGGCGTGATGAGCAGGTTTCCGGGCTTGATGTCGCGGTGGACGAGCCCGGCCGCGTGCGCGGCCTGCAACGCCGAGGCCGTCTGAGCCACGATGTCGAGCGTCTTGTCGGACGACAGGGCACCGTCGCGCTCGAGGATCGTCGACAGCGCCTCGCCCGGGACGAGCTCCATGACGAGGAAGGCGCTGCCGTTCTCCTCGCCGTAGTCGAAGACGCTGGCGATGCCCTCGTGGTTCACGAGTGCCGCGTGCCGGGCCTCGGCGCGGAAGCGCTCGAGGAACCCGGGGTCGCCCATGTACTCGTCTTTGAGGATCTTGATCGCGACGGTGCGGCCGATGACGTGGTCAGTGGCTTCCCACACCTCGCCCATACCGCCGATCGCGATCCGCGAATCCAGTTCGTAACGCCCGCCGAAGCTCACGCCTTGCATCGGTCTCATCTGTTCAGCACCGCCTCGATAACCTTCTTCGCAATGGGGGCTGCGATCCCGCTGCTCGTTCCGGCCTGCCCCTGGCCGCCCCCGTTCTCGACCATCACCGTGACGGCGATCTGGGGGTCGTCCGCCGGCGCGAAACCGGTGAACCACAACGTGTACGGATCGCCTGGACCGTGCTCCGCAGTGCCCGTCTTACCGGCGACATCGACGCCGTCTATTCTTGCACCGCTCGCTGCACCGTCACGGACATTGGCGACCATGAGGGTGCGCATCTGCTCGGCGACATCCTCGGTCACGGCCCGGCCGAACTCGCTCGGTCCGAACGTCTCCTGCACCGTGAGATCGGGCGCGACGACGGAGTCGAGCAGCTGCGGCTTCATGACCATGCCGCCGTTGGCAATGCCCGCCGATACCTGGTTGATCGCCAGTGGCGTGGCCGTGACGTCACCCTGACCGAAGCCCGACAGTGCCGTGCGAGCATCGTTCAGGCCGCGCGGGTAGTCGGACGCCGACACCGGCAGCGGCATCTCCATCTCGGCGTTGAACCCGAACTTCTCGGCCTCGGCTCGGATCGCGTCGTCGCCGAGCTCGACGGCCAGCTCGGCCATCGGGATGTTGCAACTGAGCCGCAGGGCGGTCGCGAGGGTGACCGTCTCACCGGGGCCGCACGTGCCCAGGTCGAAGTTGTGCAACGTGTTGCTCGTCCCGGGGATCGTCCACGTCGCGGGGTTCGGGAACGTCGACTCGGGCGTGTAGTTGCCCGACGACAGCGCGGCCGAGGCCACGACGAGCTTGAACGTCGAGCCGGGCGGGTTCAGGTCGCCGCCGATCGCGCGGTTGAACAGGGGCTTCAGCGGATCCGCGGCGAGCTCGTCGTACGCGGCGTTCACGCTGGCGGAGTCGTGCGAGGCGAGCAGGTTCGTGTCGAAGCTCGGACTCGACACCATCGCGAGGATGCGGCCGGTCGACGGCTCGCTCGCGATGACCGCGCCCTCGTAGCCCTGCAGGGCGTCGTAGGCCGCCCGCTGGATGGTCGGGTCGACCGTGAGCAGCACGTTCGACCCGCGTGCCGGCGCACCCGAGATGATCTGTTCGAGCCGGGCGAGGAACTGGGTGTCGTCGGTGCCCGACAGCGACTGGTTCATGATCTGCTCGATGCCCGACGACGACACCAGCACCGGGTTGATCCAGCCCGTAATGGGCGCCCACATCGCGGCATCCGTGTACTGGCGCTGCCACGAGTAGATGTCATCACTGGGGACGGATGCCGCCACGACCGAGCCGCCCGCGATGATCGAGCCGCGCTGCACCTCGAACGAGTCGTAGAGCGTGCGCCGGTTACCGGGGTTCTCGTTCAGGGTCTGCGCCTGAACCACCTGGATCCAACTGGTCGAGACGAAGAGGGCGAGGAACATCGCGAGCATCACGAAGCTCAGGCGTCGCAGTTCCTTGGTCATCCGATCACCACCCGGGGTCGAGAGCGCACCGCGTCCGAGATACGCAGCAGCAGCGCGACGATGATCCAGTTCGCCACGAGCGACGAACCGCCCGCCGCGAGGAAGGGAGTCGTGAGTCCGGTCAGCGGGATGACGCGGGTCACGCCGCCGACCATGATGAACACCTGCAGGGCGATCGTGAACGACAGGCCCGTCGCGAGCAGCTTGCCGAAGTCGTCCTGGCCGGCGAGACCGATGCGGACACCCCGGCTGGTGAAGACCATGTACAGGCACAGCAGCGCGAAGACACCGATGAGCCCGATCTCTTCGCCGAGGCTGGGGAAGATGTAGTCGCTCTGCGACAGCGGGGTCATCCACGGGCGGCCCTGGCCGAGGCCCGTGCCCATGAAGCCGCCCTTGGCCAGGCCGTAGAGGCCGTTGACGAGCTGGAAACTGCCGCCGGCGGCGTCGATGTTGGCCGGATCGAACGGGTTGAGCCAGTTCTGGAAGCGTCCCTTGACGTACGGCAGGACCTGCGAGGCGATCGCGCCGCCGGCCACCACGAGGGTCAGACCGATCATCACCCAGCTGGTCTTGCCCGTCGCGACGTAGAGCATCGCGATGAACATGCCGAAGATGAGCGTGCCGGTGCCGAGGTCGCGCTGCAGGACGATGATGGCCAGCGACACGCCCCAGATGACGAGCACCGGGCCCAGTTCGCGGGCCCGCGGCCACGTGATGCCGAGGAAGCGCGTACCGACCGACGCGAGCGATTCGCGGGTGCGCACGAGGTAGCCGGCGAAGAAGATCGCGAGGGCGAGCTTGGCGAGCTCACCGGGCTGGAACGACACGATGCCACCGATCGAGACCCAGACGTCGGCACCCGCCTCGACGCCGAGCCCGGGGACGAACGGCAGCAGCAGCAGGCCGATGCCGACGAAACCGAAGATGTAGGTGTACCGGAACAGCACGCGGTAGTTGCGCAGGCCGATGACGACCGCGAGAGCGGCCGCGAGCGCGATCGCGCACCAGACGAGCTGACGGACGGCGAGCATGTCCCAGCCCTGCGACGTGCCCTCGAGGTCGATGCGGTAGATCATCGCAATGCCGACGCCCGACAGGAGGGTCGCGATGGGGACGACGAAGGGGTCGGCGTCGCGGGCGCGCAGGCGCAGCACGAGGTGGATCGCGAGCGCCAGGATGTCGAGCGCCGAGCAGTAGATCAGGAACGATGAGTCGATCGCGCCCTTCGTACCGAGCTGCACGAGCGCCAGCGCGGAGGCGTTGATGAGGAACGCGAACAGCAGCAGGCCGAGCTCTCGGTTGCGCTGCGTCTGCGGCACACGCAGTTTGCGCAGCGCCTTGATGACCGAGGTGTCGGCCGCGACGGGAGCACTGGTCATGAGCCGCTTCCTCCGTCCACGCGTAGGTTCTCGACGATGGCGCGGGCGTCGGCGAGCGAATCGGCCGCGATGGTCTGCTGCACCGCCTGCAGCTGGTACGCCGGCAGGTCGTCGAGAGCGATCCCGGTGTCCTCCTCCGGCGATGACAGCGAGATGGGGCCGATGCTCGGCGGGATGCCGCGGTAGATGACGACCGTGTCGGCGTCGACCCCGACGAAGTAGCGGGTCTGCGTCCAGCTGTACGCCGCGAACAGCACGATGCCGATCGCGGCGAGGATCACGACGAAGCCGCCGAACCAGGTCGCACGACGGCGCCGCGCCCGGCGGCGATCCTCCTCGATGAGCTCCTCGAGGAACTCGGCGGCGGGCTCGAAGTGCGTGGGCTCGTTCGCCGCCTGGCGCGCCGGGTGCAGCCAGCTGCGCGGCTGCGGGCGGGCGGCAGGCACCTCGATGCCCAGCGGGTGCGAGGCCGATCCGACGACGGTCGGGGGACCACTGAAGAGCGGGTGCTGGCCGCCCACGTCGACGATGACGATCGTGACGTTGTCGGGGGCGCCGCCGTCGAGCGCCTGCTTCAGCAGGGAGTCGGCGGTGCGGCCGGGGGCCCAGCCCTGGCTCAGGGCCTTGGCGGTGTGGGTGTCGTCGACGACGCCCGAGAGTCCGTCGGAGCACAGCAGCCAGCGGTCGCCGGGCTGCGTCGGCATGATGAACGTGTCGATCTCGGGATCGGGGTCCATGTCGCCGAGCACGCGCATGAGCACCGAGCGCCGCGGGTGGTAGCGCGCCTCTTCGGGGGTGATGCGGCCCGAGTCGACCAGTCGCTGCACGAACGTGTGGTCGGTGGTGATCTGGGTCAGCGTGTCGTCGCGGTACAGGTACAGGCGCGAGTCGCCGATGTGGGCGATGACGGCGTACTCGTCGACCATCACCAGCGCGCTGACGGTCGTTCCCATCCCGGCCAGCTCGGGGCGCACCTTCACGGTGCTGATGAGCTCCGCGGCGGTGTCGGCGAGGGCGTCGCGCAGGGCCGCTTCGGCCTCGGTCGTCGTCGAGAAGGCGTGATCGAGGCTCTCGAGCCGGCGCACCGCCAGGCTCGACGCCACGTCGCCGCCCGCGTGACCGCCCATGCCGTCGGCGACGACGAAGAGGTTCGAGCCGCAGAAGCCCGAGTCCTGGTTGTTGGAGCGGACCTTCCCGGTATGCGAGATGGCAGCGCTGGAACCCTGGAAGACCATAGAGGCGGACTACTTCCGCAGTTCGAACGTCGTCGCGCCGACCTTGATCGGCGCACCCACGATCACGGGCACCGGCGATGCCACGCGCGTGCCGTCGTGCCACGTGCCGTTGGTCGAGTCGAGGTCCTGGATCATCCACTGGTTGCCCCACAGCACGAGGCGCGCGTGGTGGCTCGACGTGTAGTCGTCGCGGATGACGAGGCCCGACTCGCTCGAGCGTCCGATCGTCAGCGGCTCGGAGCCCAGCGGCAGCTCGAGTCCGGCCTTCGGCCCGCTCGTGATGACGATGCGCGAGACTGCATCGGTCGTGGCCTTGCCGCCCGCGACGGCGGGCCGGCCGACCGCGCCGACGGCTGCGGTCGCGGCATCCGGTCCGGACGTGGGGGCACGCGTGACCGAGGGAGCGGCGGGTGCGGCGCCGGCGGCGGCCGGCTCGGGGAGCTTGCGCACCTTCACCCCGAACAGGTCGGCGCGCAGCGAGTAGACGACGGCGAAGACGAAGAACCACAGCAGGACGAGGAAGCCGATCTGCAGCAGCAGCAGGGTGAGTGGACTCATCGTGCACCCCCTCGCGTGTCGAACATGCGGGTCGCGTCGTCGGCCGACATGCGGGGACGAGCGGGCGCCTGCGCCTGGGGCACCACGTGGAAGACGATGTCGGTACGACCGATGCGCACGACGCCGTCGACGGGGAGTGCCGCTTCGCCCACGCGCGAGCCGTTGAGCTGCGTGCCGTTGGTCGAGCCGAGGTCGCGGACCATCGCGCGCTCGCCGTCCCACAGGATCTCGACGTGCTTGCGGCTGGTGCCGGCATCGGGGATGGTGATGTCGGCGTCGCTGCCGCGGCCGATGACGGTACGCGAGGCGACGAGGGGATGCCGCTGCCCGTCGATCTCGAGCACGGCCTGCCACGACACGCGGGCGCCGGCATCCGAGTTCGAGTCGACTCGGACCGTGCCGGTGGACAGTTGCGGGTCGGAGATGAGGGCGATGCTCACGGCGCCGGAGAACGAGTAGCCCTGAGCCTTCGCGTGCTTCTCGACGAGCGTCCGCAGCTCATCGGTCAGAGCGCTGCCGAGAGCGTCCATCCGCTCGGCGTCGCCGGGGGCCAGACGAACCGTGAGCGCGTTCGGCACCAGGATGCGGTCGCGGCTGACGACGGCGGCCTTCTTGTCGAGTTCGCTGCGGAGCGCGGATGCGATCTCCACCGGCTGGACACCGCTGCGGAAGGTCTTGGCGAATGCGCCGTTGACGGCACGTTCGAGACCCTTCTCGAAGCTGTCAAGTAGTCCCACGGGGCTCCTCAGGCAGGCGGATGGTGGCTTCATCGTAGTCAGGCAGGCTGAACGCTCGTCGCATTCGGGCGCGGTTCGGGCCCCCCTGAGGCCAGGATCGTGGACTTTCGCGGCCGAAAAGTCGTGATATCCTCGGGAAGTTGGGTTCGTGGAAACACGTTCTCGCGCGAGTGGCGGAATAGGCAGACGCGCTGGCTTCAGGTGCCAGTGCCCGAAAGGGCGTGGGGGTTCAACTCCCCCCTCGCGCACAGCAGGCCCTCTCACTTCGGTGAGGGGGCCTTTTGCGTTCCCGGATGCCGTTGGGCACCGCGCATCCCGTCGAGGTCGAGTCACCTCCGGGTCGCGCGCCGCCGCTTGACTCGTCCATGGTGCGCACTCATACTCCATCTAGTGAACTCTTAGTTCGCCAGACGTACCCCACTCAATGGAGAGAAGTTATGGGCTTGGCAGTTTGGGCGTTGATCGCCTACATCGGCGTGATCGTCGTCTGGAGCGTCGTGGTGAAACGCGGCATCGGCGAGGCGATGATCGTCGGCTTCGTCGTGGTCTGCGCCTTCGGTGGTCCGCAGTTCCTCGAGATGGTCTCGGTGGGCCTGCAGGCGGCATTCGACCAGGAGATCGTGTTCGCGGCCCTCGCCTTCACGTTCATCGGGTTCCTGTTGGCCTCGACGGGCGTGATCGACCGACAGGTCGACATCCTCAATTCCCTGCTCGGTCGCCTGCGGGGCGGAGCGGGCTACGTGGCGACGGTCGGGTCGGCCCTCTTCGGCGCGGTCGCTCACTCGGGCTCGGCGAACGCCGCGACCATGGGCTCCGTCGCGATCCCCTGGATGAAGCGCTCGAACTGGCCGCCGCACGTGGCGGCGACGGTCGTGGCGGGCAACGCCGGCAACGGCACGGTGATCCCGCCGAGCGCGTCGTTCTTCATCCTCATCGGCACCGCGACCGTGGCGCCCTTCGTCGTGCTCGACGAGCTGCTGCTGGCGATGTTCGCCGCGGCCGGTTGGTGCGTGCTGTGGCGCCTCATCGTGATCTTCGTCTTCGTGCGTCGACACAAGATCGGTCGCGTCGACGCAGCCGACATCCTTCCTTTCGGCCGTTCGTTCCGCAGCGGCTGGACGTCGCTGCTGGTCTTCCTCGGCATCCTCATCCCCGTTCTGGTCACCCTGGGACCCTCGGGCGAGGCGATCGGCGGCGTGATCGGCGCGGACGCGATGGAGGCCATCAGCCTCATCGTGTGGATGCCGGTGCTGCTGCTGATCTTCGCGGTGGTCCTCGGCTGGCGCCGCCTGCCGCGGGGTGGACGCGCGTGGTACGCGTTCGTGGCGAAGACGGCCCCGCGCTACCGCGACATCGGTGCGACGCTCGTTTTCGCCTTCGCCGGGGGAGCGGTGCTCACCGAGCTCGGGCTCGCTGACCAGCTCTCGGCGGTGCTCAACGGTCTGAACGCCTCGCCCGTGGTGATGTCGATCATCGTCGCCGTCATGGTCGTGCTCGTCGCCGGTCCCCTGAGCTCGACCGCCACGATTGCGACGATCGGCGGCATCGGCTTCAGCGTGCTGATGGTGTCGGGCGTGGACCCGATCCTCGCCGCCTGCGTCGTGCTCGTCGCCGCGTCGACCGAGGGCGCCTCGCCTCCCGGCGCGTCGGCCATCTATATCGCGACGGGCATCGCCCAGGTGAACCCGGTGAAGACGTTCGTGCCGCTCGTCGTCTGGTACGTGCTCCCCATCCTCGCGATCGCCGCGCTCATCGGTCCGGGCTGGCTGCCCGTCCCCCACTGACCTTCCGCCGACACCCAAGAAGCCGACACCCAAGAAGAGGACACACGACATGTCGGAAGAGACTTCCCCCGCCGATTCCGGACACGGTCCCGTGCGCCGCCGCGCGATCACGATCATGACGCCGGTCTTCGTCGGTCTGCTCGTCGCGATGCTGGTGCTGGGCACCACCCTCGTGCTGCTGCAGATCGCCGGCCTGCTCATCGTCAATCCGGGCGTCATCATCGGTACCGCCGAGGCACTGAGCCCGTGGGCCTTCGGCGTCGGCGGCGCGCTCGGGATCTGGACGCTGTTGCTGTCGTACGCCCATGGCTGGAAGCCGGCCGACTGAGGTCGGCCGCCCGAACGAAAGACACCCCTGATGACCACTTCCCCTGCTCCCGTCGACGCCGCCGTCATCGCCGGCCTGGCCGCGCTGCCCGTGGCGAACGTCGGCGACGCGATGGACCGACTCGGCGTCGTCGACTCCGGCATCCACGCGATGTGGGCCGGCGCCGCGCTCGCCGGCCCCGCCTTCACGGTCGAGGTCGCCGGCGGCGACAACGCCGGCATCCACGCCGCGATCGCGGCGATTCCTGCCGGTGCGATCCTCGTCGTCAACGGTCACGGCGTGACCGATCGCGCCCTCATCGGCGAGCTCATCGCCGAGCGGCTGCGGAAGGTCGGGTGCGCCGGCATCGTCATCGACGGTGCGATGCGCGACATCGGCGATCTCGAAGAGCTGCGGTTCCCGGCCTTCGCGCGTGCGAGCAGCCCCGCTGGACCGTACAAGCACGGGCCGTTCCGGCTCGGGGTGCCGATCGCACTGGGCGGCGTCGTCGTCCAGCCCGGCGACATCATCATCGGCGACCGTGACGGGCTCGCGGTGGTTCCAGCGTCGGATGCCGCGGAGGTGCTGATCCGTGCCGAGCAGAAGAACCGCGACGAGACCGACACCCGTCGCCGGATCCTCGAGTCTTGAGCGATCCGACAGACTGGGTGGATGAGCACGGCTCGCGATGAATCACAGCCCACGGTGCGCAGCGTCGAACGCGCGCTCGACCTGCTCGAAATCCTGGAACGCGACGGCGGGGCGTTGCGCCTGGTCGACCTCAGCCGGGGCACCGGCCTCTCGTCGGCCACGGTCCTGCGGCTGCTCGCGGTGCTGCAGCGGCGCGGACTCGTCTCGGCTCAGAACGGCGAGTATCGACTCGGGGTGGCCTCGCTCGGAATGGCCCACGGCTACCTGTCGTCCGATCCGCTCAGCAACCGGGCGCGACCGCACCTGCAGCAGCTCGCCGACACGACGAAGCTCACGACCTCTCTCTACGTGCGCACCGGCGCGGAGCGCATCCTCGCCGTCCGCGTCGACGGCGCCGAACCGTTCCGGTACCAGCTGCCGCTCGGTCGTCGCCTGCCCATGCACCTCGGCGCCGGCAAAGCGATCCTCGCGTTCCTCCCGGACGACGACATGGCCGGCATCCTCGAGCAGGTCGGTGAGTCCCGCACCGCCGACGGCCGTGTCGTGGGCGCGGAGCAGCTCGCGGCCGAGCTCGACGGCATCCGGTCCCGCGGGTTCCATGTGTCCGTCGCTGAGCGTGATGTCGCCGTCGCGGCGGTCAGCGTGCCCGTCCGCGCTGCGAACGACGAGGTGGTCGCTTCGCTCTCGGCGTCGGGACCGGCAGAATCCACCGACCCCGCGATCCTGGAGCGCTGGGTCCCCGAACTCCGACGAGCCGCGGCGGCCGTCGGCCGATAGCGCGAGTCCCGGCTCGCGTGCTCTGAAGGAGACGACATGCGAGTAGTGGGACTGATCGGACTCGGCGAGGCCGGATCTCTGTATGCGGCGGGCGCCGTCGCGGCGGGCTACGAAGTGCGGGGTTTCGACCCGGCGCCCACGCCGACGCCGGACGGTGTCGTGCGTGACGCCTCGCTCGACGACCTCGTTGCCGCCAGCGACCTCGTGATCGTCCTCACCGGAGCGGTGCTCAGCCTGCGTATCGCGCAGCAGGCGGCGGCGCACATCCGCCGAGATGCGATCTACGCCGACTTCACCACCGCCTCACCCGAGGTCATGGTCGAGGTCGCGAACCTCATCGAGAGCGTCGGCGCGCGGTTCGCGGACGTCGCCATCCTCGGTCCGGTGCCGACGAAGGGCGCCGCGACCGAGACGATCGTCAGCGGCTCGGCCGCGACCGAGGTGGCCGAGGTGCTGGAGCGTTTCGGCGCCGATGTCGAACGCATCGACGGGGGCGCCGGTGAGGCGACATCCCGCAAACTGCTCCGCAGCGTGCTGATGAAAAGCCTCGCCGCAATCGTCATGGAGGCTCTCGCCGCGGGTCGGGCGGCGGGCTGCGAGCCCTGGGTGCGCGCTCAGATCGCCGCGCAGCTGTCGGGCGACGCCGAGGCGAAGATGGATCGCTACGAGTCGGGCAGCCGCAAGCACGCCGTGCGTCGCGCGCACGAGATGGAGTCCGTCGTGGACTACCTGGGTACGCTCGGCGTCGAGTCGGAGATGTCGGAGGCCGCCGCCGCGGTGCTCACCCGGCTGGGGCGAGCGCAGCAGGCCTGACGGCGCGTGCCGTCGGTCACCAACGGAGGTGGCGGGCGGCGATGTCGACGACGCGATCGGCGGCGTCGTCGGGATGGATGCCGGGGGCAGCGGGTATCCGCCCGGCGCGCACGGCGTTCGCGAGGCGCTGCACGCTGTTGCGCTTGACGGCGCCGGGCTCGTCCTCGAGCACGATGCGCACCGCCTCCTCGGCGCGATGGACGTCGGCGAGCACGGCCGACATGCGGTCGATGAGGTCGGCGGCAGCGGCATCCTGCAGGAGCGGGGGAGTCGTTCCGGGTGCGCCGTGCCCCGGCGCGAGCCCGAGCGCGCCGTCGACGACGAGCGCGAGGGCGGCGGCTGAGACGGTGAGGCCCTCGCTCGAGGGATGGGCGACCGCGCGCAGGTCGAGAGCGATGTCGAGCACGCGGTTGCGGACGCTTTCGTCGACCGAGCGCAGCAGGGGCGGGGGCACGACGCTCGACTCGCCGCACAAGCGCATGAGGGCGATGCGCGGGTCGATGCCGCCGGCGATGCGTGCACGGTACCGGTCGACGGCCCCCGATGCGTCGACCTCATCGCCGGAACGCCGGTCGACCAGATCCGCTGTCTGCGACACCTCGGCCAACGGACCGCGCAGCTCGACCGTGACGGTGGCCGAGGCGGGATCGCTCGCGCCCTCGACCGGCAGCGCGAAGGGGCCGCGGTATGTCGGCAGGCGGTGTTCCGGCAGGTATCCGGTCAGCTCGGCGCGGGCCCATGACCGGAGCTCGGGTGAGCCGAGATCCTGCGCGAGGGTCTGCACAAGACGCAGCAGGTCGGGGGTCGACACCGTTCGCGAGGAGGCGCCGGACACGACGTCATCGAGCATGTCCATGTGAGAAGTATGCGCCCGTGTCGCGGCGGGACCGTGTCAGATGCCGTCGAGTGTGGGCGGCAGCGCGAAGACGAGCTCCTCGATCTCGGTGCCGCGCGCGGGGGCGAAGGCCGGCCCGTGCTCGATCTCGCTGAAACCGGTGCTGCGCAGCACCTCGACGGCGGCGGTGTTGTCGGCGGCGACGCGGGCGTAGAGCGGTCGTTCGGCCTCGTGGGCGATGAGCAGACGCAGCGCGGCGGAGGCGACGCGGCGTTCGCGGGCGTTGCGCGCGATCCACACCGTGACCTCTCGGTCGTCGTCGACGGTGAACGCGGCCGCGATGCCCGCGAAGCCGCCGTCGTCGGTCACGACGCGCAGGTTGACGCGATCGTCGGAGCGGTGGCGCTCGAGCCACGCGTCGAACGCCGCCCGGTCGGACGGGTCATCCGCGGTGAAGGCCGCCTGGGTGACGGCATCCGGGTCTTGCAGCATCTCGAAGACGGCGTCGGCGTCGGCATCCTCGAACGGGCGCAGGTCTACGTGGCTCACACCGGCACGGTACCCAAATGAAATGCGTCTCATCTGCGGGTATCGGTCGCGACCGAAGATCAGTACAGTTGACCCCGTCACGCACTGCGTGACGTATCCGGGGGGATCCGTCGACGCCCGGGCGCTGCATTTCTGGCACGCAGCCCGGGCGTCGTATGGGGAGCCGACCGCTGATCAGCCGTTCGGCAGCAGCAGCGCTCGCAGCTGATCGATGTCGTCCGCGACGCCGATGGATCCGTCGGCCTCGTCGGGCGTGCTGAAGCCCCACGACACGAAGATGACGGGCACGTCGTGCTCGGCGGCGCCCTCGACGTCGTGATGCCGGTCGCCGATGAGGACGGGCCGCGACAGGTCGACGCCGTCGGCCGTCAGGCGGCGCAGCGCCTCGCCGACGACATCCGCCTTCGAGCTCAGCGTCTTCTCGTCACTGGTGGCGCCGACGATCTCGCGCAGGCGCGGCGCGAGGGCGAAGTGCTCCATGAGCGCGCGCACCTGCACCTCGGGCTTCGAGCTCGCCGTCGACTGCGGCACACCGGACTCGTCGAGCTCGACGATCAGGTTGGCGACACCGGGATACAGCCGTGCGCCGGTGGTGTAACCATCGGCCTTGCCGAGCACGCGGTAGAACGACACCGCCTCGGTGGCTTTCTCGGGCGTCATCCCGAGGTTGTTCTGGAACGATTCGTGCATGGGCGGCCCGATCCAGTCGATGAGCTGGTCGTGCGTGGGCGCCGGGTAGCCGAAGTGCTCGAGCGTCACAGTGAGGCGGCGGAGGATGCCCTCGGAGGCGTCGACGACGGTGCCGTCGATGTCCCACAGGACGCAGGAGAACGGCGATCGGGTCATGCTTCCACCCTATGGGCCGCTTCACACGCGCCCGATCGCGAGCGGTCGGGGAATGTCTGACCGCCCGTGAGCGCTCACCTCTGGCATGACGACTTCGAGCACGTCCCCCGCCCAGTCCTCCGGAATCTTCCGCATCGGCGGCGATCTCGAGGTGAACCGCCTCGGCTACGGCACGATGCAGCTCACCGGCCCCGGTGTCTGGGGTCCGCCGAAGGACCACGACGAAGCGATCCGCGTTCTCAAGCGCGCGGTCGAGCTCGGCGTGAACTTCTTCGACACCGCCGACTCCTACGGTCCGTACGTGGCCGAGGAGCTCCTCAAAGAAGCACTCCACCCGTATGGCGACGACGTCGTCATCGCGACCAAGGCCGGTCTGACGCGTACCGGGCCCAACGCATGGCCGCCGGTCGGTCGACCCGAGTACCTGCGCCAGCAGGCCGAGATGAGCCTGCGCCGGCTCGGTCTCGAGCGCATCGATCTGTTCCAGCTGCACCGCATCGACCCGAAGGTGCCGCTCGAAGACCAGGTCGGTGAACTGAAGAAGCTGCAGGATGAGGGCAAGATCCGCCACATCGGCCTGTCCGAGGTCACGGTGGACGAGGTCACGGCCGCGCAGCAGATCGCGACGATCGTGACGGTGCAGAACCTCTACAACCTGCAGAAGCGGGATGCCGAGGAGCTGCTGGACTGGTCCGAGGAGCAGGGCATCGGCTTCATCCCCTGGTTCCCCCTCGCCACGGGCGGCCTGACCGGATCGGACTCGCCGCTGAGCGAGGTCGCCGAGCGCAAGCAGGCCACCCCGGCGCAGATCGCTCTCGCCTGGCTGCTCAAGCGCTCGCCGGTCATGCTGCCCATCCCCGGTACCTCGAGCGTCGCGCACCTCGAAGACAACCTGCAGGGCGCCACGATCGAGCTCACCGACGACGAGTTCGCCGAGCTGTCGAAGCTCGGCAGCTGACGGTGCGGGCGCGCCGTGTCAGAACAGGCGCGGCGCGCCCGACTCGATGCCTTTCATGGCGTCGTAGTCGAGCGTGACGCAGCGGATGCCGCGGTCTGCCGCGAGCACCTTCGCCTGCGGCTTGATCTCCTGCGCCGCGAAGACGCCCGTGACGGGAGCGAGGTGCGGGTCGCGCCCCAGCAGCTCGAGGTAACGGGTCAACTGCTCGACACCGTCGATGTCGCCGCGCCGTTTCACCTCGACGGCGATGGTGCCTCCGGCCGGATCGCGCAGCAGCAGGTCGACGGGCCCGATCGCGGTCGGGAATTCGCGGCGAACGAGGGTCAGGTCGTCGCCGATGACCTCAACCTGCTCGGCGAGCAGGCGCTGCAGGTCGGCCTCGACGCCGTCCTTGACGAGGCCGGGGTCGACGCCCAGTTCGTGCGACGAGTCATGCAGCACCTCGTAAAGGCGCACGACGAGCGTGTCGCCGCTCTTGGCGTGGACGACGCGCCACTGCTCGACGACCTGCTCTTCGACATCCGGATCGTCCTCGGGCGTCTCGACCGTCAGCGAGCAGGGCGGGCTCATCCAGTTCAGCGGCTTGTACGACCCGCCGTCGGAGTGCACGAGCAGGCTGCCGTCGCCCTTGTGCACCAGCAGCCGGGTCGCCAGCGGAAGGTGAGCATTGAGGCGCCCCGTGTATTGGACGGAGCAGCGGGCGATGACCAGACGCACCCGACGAGCCTACGCGGTCGGCGGGTGATCAGTGGCGGCCGGCGCCGACCTTCGAGCCCGGCAGCGGCTTGGCGGCGGACGAGGCGAGACCGGATGCCGCAACGAGGGCGACCAGGATGAACAGCGTGTTCAGCAGGCCGATGTGGTCGCTGATGAAGCCCAGCACGGGCGGGCCGCAGAGGAACGCGACGTAGCCGATCGTGGCGGCAGCGCTCACGCGGGCCGCGGCTCGCGCGGGGTCGTCGGCCGCTGCCGACATGCCGAGCGGGAAGCCCAGCGATGCGCCGATGCCCCACAGCGCTGCGCCCACGAAGACGAGCGGCAGGGTGGGGGCGAGGATGAACAGCAGGATGCCGGCCGTCGCGGCCACGGCGAGCACGCGCAGCGTCGCGACGCGGCCGAAGCGGTCGACGAGCGGTCCACCGAAGACGCGCACCACGGTCATCGACACGCTGAAGACGGTGAGGGCCGCGGCGCCGAGCGCGGCCGTGCCGCCCTCGTGCTCGACGACACCGAGCGCGAGCCAGTCGTTCGCGCCACCCTCGGCGAAGGCCATGCCGAGCATGATGATGCCGAGCGTGTAGGTGCGCGGCTCGCGCCAAGCCGACAGCGACACCGCGAGGCGCGCGCGCCAGCCGGGCTGTGCACCGTCCGTGCCGGCGTCGTCCGCCCCCTCGCGCGCCGTGACGGCATCGACGACGTCACGCCGCGGAACGTTCGCGATCGCGACGATGGCCAGCACCACGATGAGGGAAGCCATCGCGACGGCGTGGATCGCGACGCCGATCCGCAAGAGGGCGGCGATCGCGCCGAGCCCCGCGCCGATGACGGTGCCGAAGCTGAAGAAGGCGTGGAACAGCGGCAGGATCGTCTTGCCCGACAGGGTCTCGATGTGCGCGCCGTCGACGTTCATCATCACGTCGAGGCATCCGTTCCCGAACCCGAACAACGCCAACCCGACGATGAGCATGGCGTAGGAGTGGAAGAACCCGCTGCCCAGCCCGAGGATCGCCAGGCCGATCGACAGGGTCACGAGCATGGCGAACATCCCGCTGCGGGTACCGAAGCGCGCGATCACCACCGAGCTCGTCGACAGGCCGATGATCGACGCGATCCCCATGGCCAGCAGCGCCAGCCCGATCTCCCGGTTCTCGATGCCGAGATCGGCTTTGATCGAGGGCACGCGCGCGGCCCACGTCGCGATGCTCAGGCCGCTCGCGGCGAAGATCGCGAACACGGCGTTGCGCCAGCGCACGGTTGCGGGACGGGAGATCGCTTCAGTCACCGCCTCAGGCTACCGAATCGATTCGACCTCGCAGAAGAGAAGGGTACGATCGGCCCGTGAACGCACGCCGGCCCACCATCAGCGACGTGGCCCGCACGGCCGGCGTTGCGCCCTCGACGGCGTCGGTGGTGTTCAGCGGGAAGACGCCGGTGAGCGAGGCCACCCGCGCGAAGGTGCTGGCGGCAGCGAACGAGCTCGGCTACCTCGGCCCCGACCCGCGCGCGGCCTCGTTGCGGCGCGGCCGCAGCGGCATCGTGGGCGTCGTGAGCGGCGGACGTTTGGGCAGCGTGTTCGGCGACCCCGTCATGCGCATCACGATGGATGCGCTCGCCGATGCGGTCGCCCCCATCGGTGCCGGACTGCTGCTGCTGCGCGAGGGCAGCGTGGTCGCCGGCGGTCCGACGCTGATGACCGCCCCGATCGATGCGGCGGTGCTGATCGGATGCAGCGGTCTGCTGCGCGAGCATCTGGCGGGTGTGCGCGGCCGCGGCATCCCGGTCGTCGTGATCGAGGGCGACGGTGGCGCTGATGTGCCGCGCATCGCGCTCGACAACCGCGAGGCCCAGCGCCTCGCCGCCGAACATGTGCGCGACCTCGGTCACACCCGCGTCGTCGCGGTGACGATGCCGTTCCGGTGGGGCTCGGATCCCGGGTGGCTCTCGCCGGACGACGAGCGGGCGACGTCTGTCGATGTCGTCGCGGATCGCCTGGCCGGGTTCCGCGACGTGTTCCCCGACGCGGCCGCGTACGCCGCGGTCGACAGCTCGATCGATGCCGGCGCCGCGGTCGGCCGCGCCCTGTTCGGGGGGGACGGTCCGCGACCGACGGCGGTTGTCGCGCAGAGCGACCTGCTCGCCGTCGGTGTGCTCCGGGCGGCCGAGGAAGCCGGGCTGCGGGTACCCGAGGACGTCAGCATCACAGGGTTCGACGGGATCGTCGTCGACGGTCTCGCACCGTACGAGTTGACGACCCTGGTGCAGCCGGCGTGGGAGAAGGGACGTGCCGCGGGGGAGACCGTCGTGGCGCTCCTGGAGGGCGACACGCCCGACTCGCAGTGGTTCACGAGTACGTTCCGCCGGGGGAACACAACGGCATCCGTCGCCTCGGACTCCTGACATCCCGGCCTTCGGGGCCGATCGTGTCGGTAGGATGGATGACACGACCCCCCATGCTTCGAGGAGGCCTTTTTGCTGATCTTCCTCGGTGCGTTCGCGGTTCTGCCGCTGGTTCTGCCGTGGTTGGTCAAGCGGATCGGTGCTCGCGCCTTCTCTGTCGCAGCCCTTCTGTCCATCGCGGCCTTCATCGATGCGGCCCTGCGCGCGCCCGTCGTTCTCAGCGGCGGTATTCCGTTCGAGTCATACGCGTGGATCCCGCGGCTCGACATCGCGCTCTCGATGCGGATGGACACGCTCGCGTGGATCATGACGCTCATCGTCACCGGCGTCGGTGCGCTCGTGATGATCTACTGCCGCTGGTACTTCGACGGCAAGAAGGTCGGCGTCGGCCAGTTCGCCGCAGTGCTGCTGGCGTTCGCCGGCGCGATGTACGGCCTCGTGCTCACCGACGACATCGTCGTGCTCGTGATGTTCTGGGAGGTCACGAGCGTCCTGTCTTACCTGCTGATCGGCTTCTACAACGGCCGCGGCGCGAGCCGGCGCGCGGCTCTGCAGGCCCTGCTCGTCACGACGCTCGGCGGCCTCGTCATGCTGATCGGCGTCGTGATGCTCGTGGTCCTCTACGGCACGACGAGCCTCAGCACGATCGTCAGCGCGCCCGCCCCGCAGGGCGTCCTGCTCAACATCGCGATCGTGCTCATGCTGGTCGGCGCCCTGAGCAAATCGGCGATCTTCCCCTTCCACTTCTGGCTGCCCGGTGCCATGGCGGCGCCGACACCGGTGAGCGCCTACCTGCACGCCGCCGCGATGGTGAAGGCGGGCATCTACCTGATCGCGCGGCTGGCCCCCGCCTTCGCGCACGAAGAGCCGTGGCGCCCCATCGTGATCGGACTCGGCGTCTTCACGATGCTTCTCGGCGGCCTGCAGGCCCTGCGCGAGAACGACCTCAAGCGCATCCTCGCCTTCGGCACCGTCAGCCAGCTCGGCATGCTGACCGTCGTCCTCGGCTACGGAGAGCGCAACTCGGCGCTCGCCGGCCTGGCCCTGCTCGTCGGTCACGCCCTCTTCAAGTCGTCGCTCTTCCTCGTCGTCGGTGTCATCGACCGGCAGCTGTCCACCCGCGACATCCGTGAACTGTCGGGCGTCGGCCGGCAAGCCCCGACCCTCGCGGTGTTCTCGATCATCGCGATCGGCTCGATGGTCGGCCTCGCGCCCACGATCGGCTTCGTCGCGAAAGAGGCGGCACTGTCGTCGCTGCTCGAGGCCGGCACCGACCCGGTCGCGCTCGCTCCGCTCATCGGCATCGTCCTGGGCTCGCTGCTGACGACGGCGTACGGCGCCCGGTTCGTCTGGGGCGCGTTCTGGACGAAGAAGGATGCCGCCGGTGCGGCCGTCGAGCGCACGCCGTGGCCCGACCCGCCGATCGGTTTCCTCGCCGCGCCGGTGCTGCTGAGCGGGCTGACGGTCGTCGGCGGCTTCGGGGCGCCCCTGCTCGACACCGCCCTGAGCGGCTACGCCGACACCATGCCCGAAGTCGCCGGTTCGAGCGGCTACGAGTATCACCTGGCGCTCTGGCACGGCCTCGAGCCGGCCCTGTTCCTGTCGGTCGGCAGCATCCTCGCCGGTCTCGCGCTCTTCTGGGTCGTCGGTCGTCGAGACGGAACGCAGCGCCGCTGGCTGCCGTTCACCGCGGTCGATGCGTACAACGGCACGATCCGTGCGATCGTGCGGACCGCCGTGTGGGTCACCTCGCTGACGCAGCGCGGTTCGCTGCCGGTGTACGTCGGCACGATCTTCGTCGTCTTCGTCGCCGCCGAGGGCACCGCGCTCATCGCGCACACCGGGTGGCAGGCCGACCTGGCCGGCTGGCACACCCCGATGCAGATCCTCGTCGCGCCGGTCATGATCATCGCCGGAATCATCGCGGTGCGTGCGCGCAAGCGCTACACCGGGGTCGTGCTCGTCTCGGTGACCGGTCTCGGCATGGTCGCGCTGTTCGCCTCGGCCGGAGCGCCCGACCTCGCGCTCACGCAGATCCTCGTGGAGACCGTCACTCTCATCGCGTTCGCGCTGGTGCTGCGCCGCATCCCCGCACGCATGGGCGACCACAACGCCTCGGTTTGGCCCATCGGACGCGCCCTGCTCGGCATCGGCGTGGGCGTCACCATGGCGCTGATCGCCGTCGTTGCGACGGGTGCACGCGTCGCCGAGCCGATCTCGATCGCCTTCCCCGACCTGGCGTACGAGATCGGGCACGGCAAGAACGTCGTCAACGTCACGCTCGTCGACCTGCGCGGGTGGGACACGATGGGCGAGCTGTCGGTGCTGATCCTCGCCGCGACGGGCGTCGCCTCGCTCGTGTTCGTCACCCACCGCTCCGACACTCTGTCGCGTGCCATCTCGTCGCTGCCGACGGGAGCGCTGCGCACGCGGCGGCCGCTCGTCGAGACGGCTGAGGGGCCTCGGCCGCGCGCCGGTTCGGGCTCATCGCGTCAGGCGTGGCTCGTCGGCGGGCAGAAGCTGCGGCCCGAGACCCGGTCGATCATGCTGGAGGTCATCGTCCGCATCCTCTTCCACACGATCATCGTCGTGTCGATCTACCTGCTGTTCGCCGGCCACAACCTGCCCGGCGGTGGCTTCGCGGGCGGCCTCGTCGCCGGCATGGCGCTGGTCATGCGCTACGTCGCCGGTGGTCCGTACGAGCTCGGCGCCGCGGCTCCGACCGATGCGGGACGCCTGCTCGGCGTGGGGATGACGCTGGCGGTCGCCACCGCGATCGTGCCGCTGTTCTTCGGGGCGCCGGCGCTGACGAGCACCTTCTGGGAGGCGGAGCTGCCCATCCTCGGCCATGTCGAGTTCGTCACCTCGACGATCTTCGACGTGGGCGTGTACCTCGTGGTCATCGGTCTCGTGCTCGATGTCCTGCGGTCGCTCGGTGCCGAGGTCGACCGTCAGCGCAAGGAGCGAGAGGAGCTCGCCCGATGAACGTCTCGCTCACCCTGATCATCATCATGGCCGTGCTCTTCGCCGCGGGCGTCTACGCGATGCTCGAGCGCAGCCTGACGCGCGTGCTGATCGGCTTCCTGCTGCTCGGCAACGCCGCGAACCTGTTCCTGCTCGTCGTCATGGGCGCACCCGGAGTCGCCCCGTTCTACGGATCGGCCGAGGATGCCGCCGACTACAGCGACCCGCTGCCGCAGGCACTGACGCTCACCGCCATCGTCATCACCTTCGCGGTGTCGGCGTTCCTGCTGGCGCTGATCTACCGGTCCTGGCAGCTCGGTCAAGCCGACACGGTCGAGGACGACGAGGCCGACCTGGCCGTGCGCGGTCGCGGCGCCGTGGACGAGGAGGCGATGGAGCAGGAGATCACCGACGAGGACGACGACGCCACGACCGACTTCGTCGGCGACCTGACCTCGCCCATCACCGTGCTGCAGTCGCGCGACTTCGACGCGCTGCGTGACGACGCGCCCACCGATCGCCCCGGAGGAGACCGATGAGCGCCCTGGTTCCCCTTCTCGTCACGCTGCCGCTGCTCGGCGCGGCCGTCGCACTGATCTTCGGTCGGCGTCGCCGCATCCAGGTCGGCATCTCGATCGTCACGCTCACCGCCACTCTCGTGATCGCTGCGGTGCTGCTGAGCGCGATCAACGGGACGGGCGTACCCATCGCCGTGTCGGTGGGCGGGTGGCCGATCCCGTTCGGCATCGTGCTCTACGTCGACCGACTCGCCGCTCTGCTCGTCGTGGTGTCGAGCGTGGTGCTGCTCGCGGTCCTGTTGTTCTCGGTCGGACAGGGCGCGGCGGACGGCGACGACGAGACGCCGGTGTCGATCTTCCACCCGTCGTACCTGATCCTCTCGGCGGGCATCTTCAACGCCTTCATCGCGGGCGATCTGTTCAACCTGTACGTCGGGTTCGAAATCCTGCTCGTCGCGTCGTACGTGCTCATCACGCTCGGCTCGACCGAGTCGCGCATCCGCACCGGCGTCGTCTACATCGTCGTGTCGCTGGTGTCGTCGATCCTGTTCCTCTCGGCGATCGCCGCCATCTACGGCGCCCTCGGCACCGTGAACATGGTGCAGCTGTCGCAGCGGATGACCGAGCTGCCGCAAGAGACGCAGCTCGTGCTGCACCTCATGCTGCTGCTGGCCTTCAGCATCAAGGCGGCCGTGTTCCCGCTGTCGTTCTGGCTGCCCGACTCGTACCCGACCGCTCCGGCCCCCGTGACGGCGGTGTTCGCGGGCCTGCTGACGAAGGTCGGCGTCTACGCGATCATCCGCACCGAGACCGAGATCTTCCAGGACAACGACGTCAACACGCTGCTGCTGATCGTCGCGCTCGCGACGATGATCGTCGGCGTGCTCGGTGCCGTCGCGCAGGCAGAGCTCAAACGGATCCTGTCGTTCACGCTCGTCAGCCATATCGGCTACATGATCTTCGGGCTGGCCGTGGCCACACCGGCATCGGTCGGGGCGACGATCTACTACATCGTCCACCACATCGTCGTGCAGACGACGCTGTTCCTCGCGGTCGGTCTCGTGGAACGCCGGGCCGGGTCGACCTCGATACTCAAGGTGCGCGGGCTCATGCGTGCCGCACCACTGCTGGCCGTGCTGTACTTCATCCCCGCGATCAACCTCGGCGGGCTGCCGCCCTTCTCGGGCTTCATCGGCAAGTACGCGCTGTTCGACGCCGCGGCCGCTGAGGGCACGCCGCTCATGTACGCGCTGATCGTGGCCGGCATCGTGACCTCGCTGCTCACCCTGTACGCGCTCATGCGGGCCTGGAACCTGGCGTTCTGGCGCGAGAAGGAGGAAGCGGGTGAGGGCGAGAGCGAGACGGATGCCCGCATCGCCTACCTCGGCGACGCGGAGGGTGCGGATGTGCAGACCGAGAAGCGCGTCATCCCGCGCATCATGACCACCGCGACGGCGGGGATGGTCGCCGTCACGGTCGCCCTCACCGTGTTCGCCGGACCGCTGTACGAGCTGTGCGCCGACATCGGTGAATCGCTGCTGCAGCCGGTCACCATCTCGCAGCTCGAGCAGGAGGTGCAGTGATGATGCGTGAGCGTAGGCGCGCCGCCAAGCGCAACGCCGCCACCGCGTTGTGGCGTCAGCTGCCGTTCTTCGTCTGGCTCGTGGCGCTGTGGATGCTGCTGTGGGGTCAGTTCACGGTGCTCGCCGCCCTCACCGGCATCGTCGTCGCCCTGTTCGTCACGCGCATCTTCCGGCTGCCGCCCGTCGAGCTCTCGGGGCGCGTGAACATCTGGTGGGGCGTGGTGTTCTTCCTCGAGTTCCTGCTCTCGCTCGTGAAGGGCTCGCTCCTCGTCGCGTGGCAGGTCGTCGACCCGCGGCGCCAGCCGGGAGCCGCGATCATCGCGGTGCCGCTGCGCACCGACGACGACCTGATCATGACGCACGTCGCGGTGACGGCATCCCTCATCCCGGGATCGCTGATCGTCGACATCGATCGCGATCGCCGCATCCTGTACGTCCACGCGATCGGCGTGCGCAACCAGGAGCAGCTCGATCACCAGCGCCGGTCCATCCAGCACTGGGAGGAGCGGATCGTGCGCGCCGTGGGCTCGAAGGAGCAGGCGCACCAGTTGTCGGACCTGCGGAGGGGGCGCTCATGACCTGGCTCATCGTCGTGATCTCGGTCGTCTTCGCCGTCTCGGCGCTGCTGACCCTGTGGCGAATCATCACCGGCCCGTCGATCCTCGACCGCGCCGTGGCCTCGGACGTTCTGCTCACGCTCGTGATCTGCGCGCTCGGTGCCGAGATGGCGATCAACCACCACACGCGTACGCTGCCGGTTCTGCTGATCGTCGCGGCCGTCGGGGTCTTCGGGTCGATCTCGATCGCCCGCTTCGTCGCACGGAAGGACAACGTCGACCGATGAGCATCACCGACGTCATCGCCCTCGTGCTCGTGCTGATCGGCGCCCTGCTGTGTCTGACTGCCGCGATCGGGCTGCTGCGTTTCCGCGATGTGCCGACCCGGCTGCATGCCGCCACCAAGCCGCAGGTGCTCGGCTTCATCCTCATCTGCATCGCCGTGGGCGTCTCGCTGCAGTCGTGGCCGGTCGTCGCGTTCCTCGTACCGGTCGCGCTCATCCAGCTCGCGACCGCGCCGCTGTCGGCTCACATGGTCGGGCGCCAGGCGTACCGCAACAAGACGCTCGACAGCGACTCGCTGTTCGTCGACGAGCTCGCCGACGCACCCGCACCCAGCGACACCCGCGACTGAGGCCGCGAACCGCGAGGAAGGAGGACTCGATGATGTGTCGCTCTGATCTGAGACGCCCGGCGCGAACAGCAGTCCTGGCCGCGTTCATCGCTCTCATGGGGATATCCCTCGGCGCATGCGCGTCGATGACTCCGGGCGCGGATGCCGCCGACGCGAGCTCGATCGCCGAGCGGGCGCGCGCTGTCGGCGTCGCGCCCGACCTCGTGTACACCACCGAGGTGGACGGATACGAGCTCGCACCGCAGTCGGTCGGACCGGGGGCGGCGGATGGGATGTCCGCCACCTGGTTCAACAGCACCACGGGCGCGATGCTGACCATCCGAACCGACCGCGGTGAACTCACGGAAGCGTCGTGTGCTGCGACGCCCCTCGGGGACGCTCCCGATGACGCGGTGACGTGCACCAACGAGGACGGCGTCTGGCATCGTCACGGCGGCGACATCCATGAGTACGTCGCCGTGCGCGACGGTGCGCTGATCCGGGTGACGGGCGCGAACGCAGCTCTGCCGGGGGACCTGCTGCAGGCCGCGGAGAACGTTCACGTGCCGACGGATGCCGAACTCGACGCGCTCTTCGCCGACGTGCCTGAGACGCCGGCCGAACCGGTCGAGCGCGGAGACCTCCCCGAGAACGGCGACGGCGCACCGATCGATCCGGTCGGCCCGGGCGGCTGACGTGCGGCCCGTGCCGGTGCGGATCGGTGCACCTCGGGGCCGGGGTGGGATGCTGGCCGCATGAGCCTTTCGCATCGCGACGAATGGAACGCCCGGCCGGGCGGCTTCCGCCGGTTCGAGAGAACCGTTCCCGTGGGCTCGGGCGACGCCGTATGGCAGCGGGCGCGAGCCGATCTGCTGGCCTGGCGGATCAAGACGCGCAGCGGATTCCGCGTGGTGCCGGACCGGTCGGCGGCAGTCGGGGGACGGCACTGGCTCGAGGTCGGGTGGGGCCCGTTCACGCTCCGCGAGCCGGTCGAGGTCGTCGCGTTCGTGCGGACGCGCTATCTCAGTGCCCTCCGGCGTGACGATCACCCACGGGAAGCGGTGAGCCCTCATGCGCTATGACGCTGTCGTCTTCGACCTTCTGACCGCGCTCGTCGACTCGTGGAGTCTGTGGGACTCCGCCGCAGGAAGCCAGGAGCAGGGGCGTCGCTGGCGCGGTCGCTACCTCCAGCTCACCTACGGCGCCGAGACGTACCGGCCCTACGAAGATCTCGTGATGGAGGCGGCTCAACTCGAAGACGTTGCGGCGGACAGTGTCGAGACTCTGGTGCGCCGTCGGGATTCGCTGAGCGCATGGCCCGAAGCGCCCGCAGTCCTTCGACGGTTGCAGGGAAAGGTCAGGACGGCGGTCGTGACCAACTGTTCGGAGGAGCTGGGCATGCGCGCCGCCATATCGTTGCGACACGAGTTCGACGTGTTCGTCACGTCGGAGCGAGCCGGCTATTACAAGCCCAGGCCTGAGCCGTACCGACTCGCCCTATCTGAACTGGGTATAGCGCCGGAACGGACGCTGTTCGTCGCGGGATCTCGCTACGACATCCCGGGTGCCGGGGGAGTGGGTATGCCGGTTTGGTGGCACAACCGCATCGGGATGGATCGAGGAGATCTTCCGGCACCGCTCTTCGAAAGCAGCACGCTCGAATCCCTCCCGGCCGCCGCCCTGAGCTGATCGCAGGCGCTGACCGACGCTCGGCGCGGGATCACTAGTTGTGGTTCACTAGTACCGTGTCACGCATACAGGCCCGACAGGACGCTCAGCTCACTCGCGCTGCGCTTCCTCTGCTTGTGCTGCACCTCATCCAACGGCGCGAGTCGTATGGCTATGAGCTGGTCGAGCGCCTGAACGCGCTCGGGCTCGAGGCAACCACCGGGCTCGTCTACCCCGTGCTCAACCGTCTCGAGCGAGACGCACTCGTCTCCACCTCCTCTCGGCCGTCCCCCAGCGGCCCGCCGCGAAAGTACTTCTCCCTCACCGACGCGGGCGTCGCGGCGCTGGCCATCGCGATGTCGCAGTGGCAACAAATGGCCAGTGCTGTATCCGGAACACTCGAGTCCGCAGAGGAATGACCATGCCACACGCAGCTGTCGCGACACGTCCGCTCGGTATGCGGGAATCGATGTACTTGGCGCGTCTGGACTGGCATCTCGAAGGCGCCGTCTCCGCGGCCGAACGCAGGCGCATCCTTCGGTCGCTCCGTGAAGAAATCGCCGCCGACCCGAGACCCGCGGAAGTCGTGCTCGCTGATCTCGGCTCGCCGCGCGCCTTGGCTCTCCGTTATGGCGAGGGCGAAAGGCCGCGCCCGCTCTGGCAGATCGGGATACTCACCGCAGCAGCAGCGCTCCTGGCGTATTGGGTGCTGTTCGGCGCGTTCACCGGGGGAATGCTCGCCGCGGTCGACAGCGCCGCGCCGATGAGAGCCGACGCGACCTTCCTCTTCGTGCCTGTCATGGCCTTCTCGGACGACGAAGGCATCGGCATCGGATGGTCCGGCGGCTGGGAATGGCTCATCGTGCCATTCGTCATCGTCACCCTCGCGCTGTTGCTCGGTGCGCGCGTTTGGCGGCTCTTCCGTCGGGATTCGAACCCGATGCCCTGACCACGGTTACGCCGGTATCGACTCCGGTTCAGTACACGCGGTTGCGCACGAGCTCGAGCGCGGCGGCTTCGTACCAGCTGCCGGCGGCCGGACCGCCGTTGCAGACGCCATCGCTCTCGCCGGGGCGCTTGATCCACAGCAGCGCGTCGAGGGCGGTGCCGTCGGTGATCGCACGCGGCGTGGTGCCGAGGCCCACGTTGCTGGGGTTGCACCAGTCGCCCTGCCAGCCGCGACCGTTGCGCGACGTGTCGATGACGTAGCGCGGGCCGCCGCCCAGCAGCATCCGCACGCGTTCGGCGTAGTCGCGCTCGACCGCGGTGGGCGAGAAGTTCGACACGTTGGTCGCGAAGCCTCGCGCCTCGAGCACGCCGGCCTCGTACAGCCGCTGCGCCATCGTCTCGGGCGGGATCCAGTTGCCGTTGCCCGCGTCGATGTAGGCGGGGATGCCGGCGGCGGTGAGTGCCCGCACGGCGTCGCGGATGTACGTGGTGCGGGCTCCCTGGCCCTCGCATTCGCCGAGCATCGAGAGCGCGTCGGGCTCGACGATGACGGCGGATGCCGTTCCGCGCAGCGTCTCGGCGATGAGCCGGGTCCACGGTCCGTACCGTTCCGGAGTCAGACCGCCCTGCGAATGTGCGGTGCAGTCGCGCGCCGGGATGGCGTACAGGACGAAGGTCGCGACGCGGTTCTGCTGCGCCGCCGCCTGCGTCTCGGCGCGGAGCACGCGCACGAGGTCGGCGTCGCTGTACCACTCGCCGAGCCAGGTCGCTGTGGGGGTCTGCGCGATGACGTCGAACGAGGCGGCGACGTCGAAGCGCCCCTGGGCGCGCGCGTCGGCCGCGGCCTGGGCCGCCGCGGAGTAGGTCGGCAGAGCGGCGCCGCGCGCGAGCGGGTTCGGCGCGGCCGCGGTTGCCGCCGCGGGTGCCGCGCCCGCGGCATCGGGGACGGCGTCCTCGGCCCCGGCGGCCGCGCCGGTGGCATGGACGAGCCCGAGGGCGACGGCCAGGGAGACGATGGCCGCAACGGCAGGCGGCATCCGGAGACTGCGTGGCATGGGGGATCCTCGCTCGAGACGTGACCCGAGGATACAAGGCGCTCCCGCGAAACAGGCGGGAATTACCCGATCAGGCTCGGTTGCAGGTCGCGCAGCGTCCGGGCGTGCGTCATCCGGATCACGCCGATCGCCGCCAGCGCCAGTGCGCCGAGCATCCAGGCGAACAGCACCGCGAGGTCGAGGCTCACCCGCCCGAGGTCGCCGCCGTACATCCACTGGCGCATGCCGTCGACGACGTATCCCATCGGCAGCACGTGATGCAGGGCGGCGAGCGGTGCCGGCAGCGTCTGCCACGGGAACGTACCGCCGGCGGTGACGAGCTGCACGACCATCAGCACGAGACCGAGGAACTGCCCCACCGATCCGAGCCAGACGTTGAGAGCGAGGATGATCGCGGCGTACGTGAACGATGCGGTCAGCAGCATCCCGAGGGTTCCGGCGGGGCTCGAGAAACGGAACCCCAGTGCGAGCGAGAGCACACCGAAGAGCACGACCATTCCGACGCTGCCGAGCAGGGCGGGGGTGAGCCATCCGGCGACGGTGACGCGGACGGGGGAGCGCAGCGCCGTCACCGCTCGCCGTGAGATCGGCTTGACGATGAGGAAGAGCGCGTAGATGCCGATCCAGCCCGCGAGGGCGGCGAAGAAGGGCGCGAGTCCTGCGCCGTAGTCGCCGGCGCTGGCGAGGTTGCCCGAGTCGACCGACACCGGGTCGGAGATCGTCGCGGCCTGCTGGTCGCGCAGGTCGGCCGATGCGTCGGGCAGCTGCGCGACGCCCGCCTCGAGCCCGTCGCGCAACGTGACCAGACCGGCGTTGAGTGTGCCGAGCCCCGACGCGAGCTCGTGCGCGCCGCCGTCGAGCTGTGCGGCACCGGTGGCGGCGTCGCCCGTCGCCGCGGCGAGCTGCCCGGCACCCTGCGAGACGGATGCCGCGCCGTCGGCGGCCTGCGATGCTCCGGACGACAGCTGGTTCGCGCCCGCGCTGACCTGTGCCGCACCGGCGGCGAGCCGGTCGACCTGGGCGACAGCGTCGTCGACGCGGGCGGCGCCGGTCTGCAGCCGCTCGCCGATCGGGTCGAGCCGGCTGAGCACGTCGGCGATCTGCGTCTGGTCGAGGCCGCGCTCGCCGAGCACGCGAGCGATGTCGTCGCGCACCTGCGGCAGCTGACCGATCGCCTCGTCGACGGCGCTGCCCGCGCGGTCGGCGTAGCTCGCGATCTGCGCCGTGCCGTCGGACACCTGGGCGGCGCCGGTCGCGAGGTCGGCCGACCCGTCGGCGACCGCGCGCGTGCCGGTCGCGAGCTGGGCCGAGCCGTCGGCGAGGGTCGCGGCACCGTCGCGCAGCTGCGTCGCGCCGGCCGCGAGCTGCGCGGTGCCGTCGGCGAGCGTGGTCGCACCGGTGGTGGCCTGGTCGGCGCCGTCGACGAGCTGCGTCGCGCCGTCGGCGGCGGTGACGAGCTGGCCGCGGATGTCCGAGATGCCGGTGAGCAGCCGCGACGCGGCTTCGCGGCCCACCAGCTGCGCCACCGAGGTGCGGATGCGCTCGACTGCTTGCGAGCCGATGGATGAGGCGAGGTAGTTGTTGGCGTCGTTCGTCGCCAGTGCGAGGGTGGCCTGGTGCGGGCTCGAGCCGGCGGCACTGGTGAGCGCGGCCGAGAAATCGGCGGGCAGGGTCACCGAGAAGTCGACGTCGCCGGTGCGCAGCGCTTCGCGCGCCTCGGCGGCATCCATCCGCTGCCACGCGAACGAGCCGTCCTCGATCAGCTGATCGGCGACCTGCGAGCCGTAGTCGACGGTGTCGCCGCCGTCCGGCTGCGCACCCGCGTCGAGGTCGACCAATGCGACCGGGATCTCGGCGAACTTGCCGTACGGGTCCTGGTTGGCCCACAGGTACAGGCCGCCGTACAGCACGGGCACGAGCATCAGTGCGATGAGGGCGACCACCGACATCCGGGTCGCCGTCAGGCGGCGCAGTTCGGCGGAGATGAGGGCGGGGATCTTCAACGGACGGCCTTCGGACGGGGACCGCGCAGACGGATGCCGCTGGGGTGCGGCCGTCGACGCGGCGAGGAGGGTTCTGCGGAGTCGGCGAGCAGGCTCGCGGCGGCCTGGCCGGCGATCACGAGCACGGCGTACCCGCGGCCCGCGAACTCGTGCGCGAGCTGCCACCACGCGCGGGGATCGCCGCCGTGCCGGTCGGGCGAGACGAGCACGAGGCCCTCGATGCCGGGCCGCAGTACGGCGAGCTCGAGCATCAGCCGCACGCGGTCGGTCGCGGGGACGTCGCCGATCGGGACGCGCGCGAGCCCTCGCAGGTCGTGCTCGTCGAGCCAGCGGCGGGCCGACAGCGGGTCGGCGAGACGGCCGGCGAACATCAGCTCCTCGCCGACCATCCCCGCGGTCGACACGTTCGGCGGCGGGTCGCTGACGTCGGGGGCGTCGATCAGCGCGGTGCGGCGTCGCAGTGCGCGCGAGGCCCGCGCCCCGTCGAGACGGACCGTGCCGGCGTCGGCGCGCATGCGTCCGCTCGCGATCAGACCGAGCACGGTGGGGCGCTGCTCGGTCTCGGCGATCGCGAGCGTCGCGCGGCCGGAGCGGTAGACGAGGCTGGTCGCGGGAAGGGCGAGGTCGCGACGACCCTTGGCGACGTCGGTCAGCTCGACGCGCATCAGGCCTCGGCCACGACGTCGGGGTGTGCCGCGATGACGGTCTCGGCCTCGCGCCACGACAGGCCCGCGATCGACAGCACCGAGCGCACGACGAGCGACCGGGCCTCGGGAGATGAGGCATCGAGGCGCACGAGGACGGTGCGCGCGGTCTCTTCGATCAGTCGCGCGAGGGTCGGTGCCGCGACATCCGTGCGCAGGGTGCCGTCGTCCTGGCCGCGGCTGACGAGGCTCATGAGCGCGCGGCGCAGGGGCGCGAGGGCGGCGGCCGACTCCTCGACGTGCCGCTCATCGAGCGCGATGGCTGCGGCGACCTGCACATGGGATGCCTCACCCCACAGGCGTCCGGTGAGACGGGCGAGCACGACCGGGGCAGGGCCCGACGCGAGGTCGAGGTCGTCGGCGATGGCGTTGAAGCGCTGCGCGCCCGACGCGATCAGCTCGCGCAGCAGGGCGTCGCGGTCGTCGAAGTGCCCGTAGAGGGCGCGGCGGCTCAGGCCTGCGGCGCGGGCGATGGCATCGACCGAGGCGCCCGGGTCGACGGCGAGCGTGCGCGCGGCGGCCACGAGCAGGCCGGCGCGGTTGGCGGCGGCATCCTTTCGTGGGCGGCGCACGGGAACGGTGTCAGTCACCCGACGATGATACGAACATGCACACTATTGTGCAAGTTTCGCGATCGGCGCCGGGATGGCATGCGAATGAGCGATTGGAAAACGAGCGGTCAGCCCCTAGGCTATCCATTTGTAAGTACAAAGTCGGAGCCCGGCGGAGATCGTCGCTCGTTCCGTCCTGTCCGATCGAAGAGGATCGCCCCCGACATGAGTCCCCCCGCTGTCCCCGCACCGCTCGACGTCCTCGCCATCGGCCGCGCGGGCGTGGATCTCTATCCGCTGCAGGACGGCGTCGGGCTGGAGGACGTGTCCACCTTCGGCAAGTATCTCGGGGGCTCCGCGGCCAATGTCGCGGTGGCCGCGGCGCGCTACGGCCGCAGCGCCGCGCTCATCAGCCGCACGGGTGCCGACCCGTTCGGGCGCTACGTCAGCCGCGAGCTGCAGCGTCTCGGGGTGTCCGACCGCTTCGTCGGGGTCGTCGCGCACCTGAACACCCCGGTCACCTTCTGCGAGATCTTCCCGCCCGACCACTTCCCGCTCTACTTCTACCGCGATCCGATCGCGCCCGACCTCGTGATCGCCCCCGACGAGCTCGACCTCGACGCGGTGCGCAATGCCCGCCTCTACTGGTCCACCGTCACCGGCCTCAGTCGCGAGCCGAGTCGCTCCGCCCACTTCGCGGCGTGGCGGGCTCGCGGACGGCGGCCGCTGACGGTGCTCGACCTGGACTACCGGCCCATGTTCTGGGGCGGAGCGGACGAGGCCCGCGCGCAGGTCTCGCTCGCGCTCGACCATGTGACCGTCGCGGTCGGCAATGGCGAGGAGTGCGAGATCGCGGTCGGCGAGACCGACCCCGACCGCGCCGCCGACGCTCTTCTGGACCGCGGTGTCGAGCTGGCGATCGTGAAGCAGGGGCCGAAGGGCGTGCTCGCGAAGACCCGCGACACGCGCGTCGAGGTGGCGCCGTTCGCCGTGGACGTCGTCAACGGCCTGGGGGCGGGCGACGCGTTCGGCGGTGCGCTGTGCCACGGCCTGCTCGCCGGGTGGGACCTCGAGCAGACGGTGCGGTGGGCGAACGCCGCCGGCGCGATCGTCGCCGGCCGGCGGGAGTGCTCCACCGCCATGCCCGACGCCGCAGAGGTCGAGCGGCTCGTAGCCGAGGCGGCGGCGCATGTTTGACCTCGACGAGCTGCGCCGCATCCGCGCGGAAGAACCCGGTCGCGTCGTGCAGGCGATGCGCGCCCGGTCGCGGCGGTCGCTGCTCGACGGCGACGGGCGGCTGTTCATCGTCGCGGCCGATCACCCGGCACGCGGTGCGCTCGGCGTCGGGGGACGCAAGACCGCCATGGCGAGCCGCGTCGAGCTGCTCGAACGTCTCGTCGTGGCGCTGGGGCGACCCGGCGTCGACGGTGTGCTCGGCACCCCCGACGTCATCGAGGACCTGGCCCTGCTGGGCGCGCTCGACGGCAAGATCGTCGTCGGGTCGATGAACCGCGGCGGGCTGCAGGGCGCGGCCTTCGAGATGGACGACCGCTTCACCGCGTACGACGTGCCGGGTCTGGCCCGCGACGGGATCGACCTCGGCAAGCTCCTCGTGCGCATCAACCTCGACGATCCGGCGACGGCGCCGACGCTCGAGGCCAGCGCCGCCGCGGTGACCGCGGCCGCCCATGCGCGCATCCCGATCATGCTCGAGCCGTTCATGAGCTACCGCGAGGGGGGCCGGGTCTGCAGCGACCTGACCGCCGACGCGGTGATCAAATCGGTCGCCATCGCCACCGGACTCGGCAACACGTCGGCGTACAGCTGGCTGAAGCTGCCCGTCGTCCCCGAGATGGAACGGGTCGCCGAGGCATCCACGCTGCCCACCCTGCTGCTCGGGGGAGACCCGGCCACCGGTCAGGACGAGACGTTCGCGTCCTGGCAGGACGCTCTCGCGCTGCCGGGCATGCGCGGACTCGTGGTCGGACGCACGCTGCTCTACCCGAACGACGACGACGTCGTCGCCGCCGTCGACATCGCCGCGGGGCTCGTCCACCAGGGCGCCGTCGTGCAGCATCCGTGAAGACTTCGAAGGAGAGACCATGACGACCACGACCGAGACGGTGGACACCAGCGCCACCGACGCCCACCCCGACACCCTCGACGTCGTCCCCCACTGGATCGCCGGCGCCGCCGTCCGCGGGTCGTCGACGCGCACCGCAGAGGTCTTCGACCCGGCGCGCGGCGCGGTGACCAAGCGCGTCGCGTTGGCCGACGACGCCGACGTCGCCGCGGCGGTCGCTGCGGCGACCGCCGCCTTCCCCGCCTGGCGCGATCTGTCGCTCGCTCGCCGACAGGCGGTCATGTTCCGCTTCCGTGAGCTGCTCGACGCCCGCAAGGGCGAGCTCGCCGAGATCATCACCTCCGAGCACGGGAAGGTGCTGTCGGACGCGCTCGGCGAGATCAGCCGGGGCCAGGAGGTCGTCGAGTTCGCCACCGGGCTCGCCCACCACCTCAAGGGCGAGTTCTCCGAGAACGTGTCGACCGGCGTCGACGTCTACTCGCTGCGGCAGCCCCTCGGCGTCGTCGGCGTGATCTCGCCGTTCAACTTCCCCGCGATGGTGCCGATGTGGTTCTTCCCGATCGCCATCGCGGCGGGGAACACCGTCGTACTCAAGCCGAGCGAGAAGGACCCGTCGGCGGCGGTCTGGATCGGCGAGCTCTTCCGCGAGGCGGGCCTGCCCGACGGCGTGTTCAACGTGCTGCAGGGCGACAAGGTCGCCGTCGACGGGCTGCTCGAGCACCCCGAGGTCCGGTCGATCTCGTTCGTCGGGTCGACCCCGATCGCCCAATACATCTACGAGACCGCGGCGAAGCACGGCAAGCGCGTGCAAGCCCTCGGCGGGGCGAAGAACCACATGCTGGTGCTGCCCGACGCCGATCTCGACCTCGTCGCCGACTCGGCCGTCAACGCCGGCTTCGGGTCGGCGGGCGAGCGGTGCATGGCGATCTCGGTCGTGGTCGCCGTGGAGCCCGTGGCCGACGCCCTCATCGCCCGGGTGGCGCAGCGCATCGCCGGCCTCACCATCGGCGACGGTCGCCGCTCGTGCGACATGGGGCCGCTGGTGACGAGACAGCACCGCGACAAGGTCGCCTCGTACATCGACATCGCTCTCGCCGACGGCGCGGATGTGGTGGTCGACGGCCGCGACGTGCGCCCCGACGGCGACCCGGACGGCTTCTGGCTCGGCCCGACCCTCATCGACCGGGTGCCCACCTCGTCTCGCGTGTACACCGAGGAGATCTTCGGTCCGGTGCTCTCGGTCGTCCGCGTGGCGTCGTATGAGGAGGGCGTCGCCCTGATCAACGCGGGCGAGTTCGGCAACGGCACCGCGATCTTCACCAACGACGGCGGAGCCGCGCGGCGGTTCCAGAACGAGGTGCAGGTCGGCATGATCGGTGTCAACGTGCCGATCCCGGTGCCGGTCGCGACCTTCTCGTTCGGCGGGTGGGGCCACTCGCTGTTCGGCGACACGAAGGCGCACGGCGCCGAGGGAGTGAAGTTCTTCACGCAGCAGAAGGCCGTCACCGCCCGTTGGCTCGACCCCAGCCACGGCGGCGTCGACCTGGGCTTCCCCCAGAACTGACCGACGAGGACCTCTCGAGATGACGACGAACGCGTGGCTGTTCCCCCGAGGCACCCTGGCCGAGGGGCCGTGGCAGAGCGTCGTCGGCGACGCCGTGCCCGGTTGGGCGCACACGGGCCTGCGGGTGGCCGAGCTCGACGGTGAACTCCAGCTGCCGGCGGGCCCGGTCGAGCGCATGGTCGTGCCTCTCGCGGGCTCGTTCGCGGTCAGCGCGGGCGCCGACCGGTGGCAGCTCGCGGGGCGGGCCTCCGTCTTCGATGGGCCGACCGACGCGTGCTACGTCGGCGTCGGCACGCCGCTCCGCATCGCCGGGACGGGACGCGTCGCCATCGCCGAGGCGCCGGCGACCGCATCGCTGCCGGGCTCCTACCTGAGCCGGGATGACGTCGCGGTCGAGATCCGCGGCGCCGGCCGGTCGACGCGCCAGGTGCACAACTTCGGGGTTCCGGGGGTGGCCGCCGCGCTCGCCGCGCAGAAGCTCATCGTGTGCGAGGTCATCACCCCCGCCGAGAACTGGTCGTCGTATCCGCCGCACAAGCACGACGTGCAGACCGCGCACGAGAGCGAGCTCGAGGAGATCTACTACTTCGAGTCCGCTGCGGCACGCGGTGCGGACGCCCCCGCCGGCGTGCGTCCGTTCGGCATGTTCGCGGCCTACGCGTCGGACGTGCGACCCATCGACACATCCGCCCGCGTCGAGACCGGCGACATCGCCCTCGTGCCCTACGGCTACCACGGGCCCGCCGTGGCCGCCCCCGGCTACGACCTCTACTACCTCAACGTCATGGCGGGGCCGGGCACCGAACGCGCCTGGCGCATCACCGACGACCCCGCCCACGCGTGGGTCCGCTCGTCGTGGGACGCCCAGGCCCCCGACACCCGCCTGCCGTATCCGGCCAAGGAGACCTCCGCATGATCCCCGACCCTGCCACCTCGCCGTCCGGCACCCCGCGCACGCAGAGGATGACGGTCGCGCAAGCGCTCATGACCTTCCTCGCGAACCAATGGACCGTCGACGGCGACATCCGGGAGCGCACCATCGCGGGGACGTTCGGCATCTTCGGCCACGGCAACGTCGCCGGCATCGGGCAGGCGCTCCTGCAGCTGCAGACCGAGCAGCCGGGCCTCATGCCCTACCACCAGGCGCGCAACGAGCAGGCGATGGTGCACCAGGCCGTCGGCTACGCCCGGATGCACCGACGCCGCGCCACGTTCGCCGCGGCCGCTTCGGTGGGTCCCGGCGCCGCCAACATGCTCACCGGGGCCGCCCTCGCGACCGCGAACCGGCTGCCCGTGCTGCTGCTGCCGGCCGACACCTTCGCGACGCGGGTCGCCGATCCGGTCCTCCAGCAGCTCGAGCACCCGCATGACACGGGCCTGCAGGTCACCGACGCCT
The DNA here is from genome assembly GCF_028737325.1 of Microbacterium thalli. Classification (GTDB taxonomy): domain Bacteria; phylum Actinomycetota; class Actinomycetes; order Actinomycetales; family Microbacteriaceae; genus Microbacterium; species Microbacterium thalli. The sequence goes on from NZ_JAQZCH010000001.1 coordinate 435,633, forward strand.
TCCGGCCGGTCTCGCGTTTCTTCGACCGCGTGCAACGACCCGAGCAGCTCTTCTCGATCGCCCTCGCCGCCATGCGCGTGCTGACCGACCCCGCCGAGACGGGTGCGGTGACCATCGCGCTGCCCGAGGACGTGCAGGCCGAGGCGATCGACGTCCCCGTCGAGTTCCTGCAGCCGCGCGAGTGGCACGTGCGTCGGCCGCTGCCCGAACCCGAAGAGCTCGCGCGGGCGGTCGCCGCGATCCGCGGCGCGCAGTCGCCGTTCATCGTGGCCGGGGGAGGCGTGCTCTATTCCGGCGCGGAGCGATCGCTCCGCAGGCTCGTCGAGCAGACCGGCATCCCCGTCGGGGCGACCCAGGCGGGCGTCGGCTCCCTCGTCTGGGACCACCCGCGGTACCTCGGCGGTGTGGGTGCGACCGGGTCGACGGCATCGAACCGCATCGCGGCCGAGGCCGACGTCGTCATCGGCATCGGCACGCGGTACAGCGACTTCACCACGGCGAGCCGCAGCGCGTTCCAGAACGCGGGCGTGCGCTTCGTCAACATCAACGTCGCCGCCTTCGATGCGTACAAGCACGGCAGTCAGCTGCCGGTCGTGGCCGACGCGCGTCGCACCCTCGACGCTCTCGCCGACGCTCTCGCGGGCTATACCGTCGAAGCGGAGTACGCGGACCGCATCGCGACGGAGAAGGCTGCGTGGGATGCCGTCGTCGAGACCGCACTCGCGCCCACGGGAGCACCGCTGCTCGGCCAGGCCGAGATCATCGGCGCGGTGAACGCCGCGAGCGACCCCACGGATGTCCTCGTGCAGGCGGCAGGGTCGCTGCCGGGCGATCTGCACAAGCTGTGGCGGGTGCGCGACGCGCTCGGCTATCACGTCGAGTACGCCTTCTCGACGATGGGCTACGAGATCGCCGGCGGCCTGGGCGTGCGACGCGGCGCCCCCGACCGCGACGTGCTGGTCATGGTCGGGGACGGTTCGTACCTGATGCTGCACACCGAGCTCGTCACCGCGGTGGCGGAAGGGCTCAAGATCATCGTCATCCTGGTGCAGAACCACGGGTACGCCTCGATCGGACACCTGTCCGAGACGGTGGGCTCGGACCGGTTCGGAACGGCCTATCGCATGGCCGATGCGTCGGCGCCCGACACCGCCGCCGCGCCGTACGTGCCGATCGATCTCGCCGCGAATGCGCGGTCGTACGGTGTCGACGTCATCGAGGTGGCCCCCGGTCCCGATGCGGCCGCGGAGCTGGATGCCGCTGTGCGTGCGGCGAAGGCGTCGTCGACCACGACGCTGATCCATGTCGACGCCGACCCACTGCGCTACGCGCCCGACGGCGACGGCTGGTGGGACGTGCCGGTCGCCGCGCACGCGACCCTCGAGTCGACCGTCCGCGCCCGCGCCGAATACGAGCTCGCGCGCCGCCGGCAGCGGCCGCTTCTGGGCTGAGCGCCGCCGCTCCGGCTGCCGCGGGTCGGGGTCAGCGCGACCCCGACCCGCGCCGGTTCACGGCTTCGAGCGCGATTCGCCGGAGATGATGGACCGCAGCACCTCGAGGGGGAGCTTGGGCACCCGGTTCTCGAAGGCGAGACCGTTCGCCTCCTGCATCGTGTCGGTGATCTGGGTGTAGCAGAAGCCCGAGAGCACGGTGCTGTCGAGCAGTGCGCCGAACAGTCCGCGCAGGTGGGCCTCGAGCTCTTCCGTCGTCGCGCTCGTCGAGTAGCCCCACGCGGGCGCCGACGCCTGCGCCTCGTACTTGATGCCGCCGAACTCGCTCACCATGACGGGGAGGTTGACCGTGTCGGCCTCGCCTTCGGCCATCATCATCCGATGCGAGGGTCCGTAGCCCGCGAAGAGCGTCGCGAGCGCCGCGTGGTCGGCGTAGCGCTGCGCGAAGGTCTCCGGGTCGCCGTCGTAGTCATGGACCGTGAGGATGTCGGACTGGGTGTGCTCCCATCCGTCGTTGGAGACCACGGGGCGGGTGGGGTCGAGCGCGCGGGTGAGGTCGGCGATCCCGCGCGAGAAGGCACGCTGTGGGGCGTCCGTGAGGATGTCGCGCACGCCCCAGCTCTCGTTGAGGGGAACCCACGTCACGATCGAGGGGTGCGAGCGATCCCGGCGTACGAGCTCCACCCATTCACGCGTGAGGTCGGTCATCGCGCTGGGGGTGAACTCGTAGGCGGCCGGCGCCTCGCCCCACAGCAGCAGACCCAGCCGGTCGGCCCAGTAGAGGAAGCGGGGGTCCTCGGCCTTCTGGTGGATGCGGGCGGCGTTGAAGCCCATGTCCTTGATCAGCTGGACCTCCGCGCGCAGCGCGTCCGCGCTGGGTGCGGCGAGGTGCGACTCGGGCCAGAACCCCTGCTCGAGCACCGACCGGACGAAGTACGGCCGGTCGTTGAGCAGGAAGCGACCGGCGGCGGTGCCGACGGTGCGCAGGCCGAGGTACGACGCGACGGCGTCGACGGAGTCGCCGTCGGTCACCGTGACGACGGCGTCGATCAGGCGGGGGTTCTCGGGGGTCCAGGTGAGGTTCTCGTAGTGCTGACCGTTGCGCTGGTCGCGCAGGGGGATGTCGATGATCGGAGCGCCCGAGGCGGGCCAGGCCGCGGAAACGTGTCCGAGCGGCGCGCCCTCGTAGCTCAACCGCACGTCGATGCGGGCGTCGTCGCCGAGCGGCCGGTTGCAGAGCACCTCGAGGACGACGCTGTCGGTGCCACGGGTGGTACGCCACGCGAGTTCAGTGACGTGGGTCGCCGGCACCTGCTCGATCCAGACCGGCTGCCAGATGCCGGTCGTGCGGTGGTACCAGATCGAATGCGGCTCGGTGAGCCATTCCTGCTTGCCGCGCGGCTGCCCGATGTCGAGCGGGCGATCGATCGCGCGGACCACCACGAGGTCGTCGCCGCCCTCGGCGAGGTAGTCGGTGATGTCGGCCGTGAACGGCGAGTGACCGCCGGCGTGGGTCGCGACCATGCTGCCGTTCACCCACACGGTCGCCGCGTAGTCGACGGCGCCGAACTGGAGCAGGATGCGCGCATCGGCGTCGTCCCGCGCGACCTCGGCCGCGGAGAGCGTGCGGGCGTACCAGACGACGGGGTGGTACGACGTGTCGCCGATGCCGGACAGCGGCGACTCCGGCGGGTAGGGCACGACGATCCGCTGGGCGAAGTCGCCGGTGCGGAACCACCCCTCCCGGGCGCCGACCTCGGAGTCGTCGTAGGCGCAGCGCCACTCGCCGTCGAGGCTGCGCCAGTCCGTGCGGCGCAGCTGCGGGCGCGGGTACGTGCCCGCGAGGTCGGATGCGAACGCTGTCAGTGGTTCCATGCGGAACACTGTGGCTTAGTTTTTCCAGCGCTGCAAATCAGCTCGCCGTGCTGCCCCGGACGACGAGATCGAAGCCGACGAGTTCATGCCGACCGGGCTGGTCGGCGCCGTCCATGCGCTCGCGCAGCATGCGGAACGCCGTGCGGGTCAACGCCGCCTTGTCGGGGCGCACCGTCGTCAGACCCGGGCTGGTGAACTGCGACATGAGGATGTCGTCCCACCCGACCACGCCGACGTCGTCGGGAACGATCCGACCCGACCGCGCCAACGCCTTCATCGCGCCGATCGCCGCGAGGTCGTCGAAGCACACGAGTCCGTCGAAGCGTCGGCCCGCCTCGAGCGCGTCGATGACGGCCGCCTCGGCGGCGAAGGCGCCGAAGCCGGCCATCGGGATGAGGAGGTCGTCGTCGCGGTGAGCGCCGAACTCCTCGAGCGCCGAGACGTAGCCCTGCGCTCGCAGCCCGGCGGTGGCGTGTCCGCCCGCGGGCACGTGGCCCAGGAAGGCGATGCGGGTGCGCCCGGAATGCAGCAGGTGGAAGGTCGCGGCGCGCGCGGCGGCGATGTTGTCGACCATCACGTGATCGACCGTGGGCGGCGCGGCGATCTCGCCGAGCAGGACGAGGGGGGTCGAGCCGCGGAGGTGCTCGATGGCCTCGGCGTCGAGCACCGTCGGCTGGAAGATGAGTCCATCGATCAGCCCCTGCTCGCGGCCGCGCAGCACCGCCCGTTCGTCGTCGAGGCTGCCCGCGGTCTGTTCGATGAGCAGGCGGTAGTCGAACCCTCCGATCTCGGTCGAGACGACGGCGGCCAGTTCGGCGAAGTACGGCGTCTCGATCGCCGGGAGCGCGAACGCGATCATGCCCGTCCTGCCGGTGGCCAGGCGGCGCGCGAGGCTGTGCGGCACGTAGCCGAGCTCGTCGATGGCGGCCTGCACGCGGGCCCGGGTGGACGGCCGGACGTGCTGATACTCGCGCACGACGTTCGACACCGTCTTGATGGAGACGCCGGCGAGAGCCGCCACGTCCTGGAGAGTCGCCGACATGGGATTCCTCACCGATCGACGAGGGTCATCTCGAAGCCGTACAGATCGGGCCGGTAGCAGTGGTGCCCGTACTCGACGGCGGCACCGTCGGCGTCGTAGGCGGTGCGGTCCATCGTGAGCACGGGGGCGCCCCGCCCGATGTCGAGCAGCAGGCCCTCGTCGACGCTCGCCCGCCGCGCGCCGATCCGCTGGCGCGCGACCCGCAGCGTCACGCCGCGCTCTCGCAGTTCGGAGTACAGGCCCACCTCTGCGAGCCTCTCGGCCGTGATGTCGGCGAACGCCTCGGGCAGATAGTTCTCGAGCACCGCGATCGGCACGGCATCCGCGTATCGCACCCGGCGGATCTTGAGGACGCGCGAGGCGGGATCGACGCCCAGCTGGGTGGCGATCTCGGAGCCGACGCGGGCGAAGGTGACATCGAGGACGCGCGTCGAAGGGACGCGCCCCGACCGCTCGAGGTCGTCGTGGAGGCTCGTCAGATCGATCTGCCGCGCGACCGAGCCGTGCACGACCTGCGTGCCGACGCCGCGACGACGCACGAGCAGGCCCTTGTCGACGAGTTCCTGGATGGCCCGCCGCACCGTCGGGCGCGAGAGCGACAGGCGTTCGCTCATGGACACCTCGTTCTCGAGGCGGGCACCCGGGACGAGGGCTCCGGACGCGATCGCGCCCTCGAGGCCGCGAGAAAGTCGGATCCACAGCGGGGAGGCCTGTGTCGAGGGGTGCAGCAGCTGTTCGGCCGGCAGGACGACCGGCTGTTCCCCCTCGAGCATGCGTCCCACTCCTCGCCGACCTGACAAATCTCTCCTATGTCATGTTAATACAAAATCGCCGGGAATGATTGACGAGCCCGTTTTGAATGTCCTAACATTCAGAACGGATGACCCGACAGATCGGCAAAGCAGCCGACGGGGTGAGTCCAGGAGAGGCATCGCAATGAAGCGCAAGTATGTCATCGCTGCGTTCACGGCCACCGTGGTCACCGCGGCGGGACTCACCGGCTGCTCCGCCGGAGAAAGCACGGGCGGTGACGGTACCGACGGTCCCGTGACGATCACCATCCTGGAGAGCAAGCAGACCAACATCGACGCGATCTCGAAGGAGATCCCGGGCTTCGAAGCGGCGATGAAGGAGCAGGGCAAGGACATCACGGTCGAGTTGATCCCCGACCTCCTCACCGACGAGCAGCTGAAGACCAAGCTCACGCAGCAGCTCATCGCGGGTCAGGCGCCCGACGTCCTCGACATCGGCGAGAACATGGCCATCGCATGGTCGTCCGCCGGCTACCTCGCGCCGCTCGACGAGTACCTCGAGGACTGGGATGGCTGGAGCCACTACTACCCGGCCGTCAAAGAGGCCATGACCCGCCAGGACGGTCAGATCTACAGCCTGCCCTCGGGTGCCGGCGTGCTGAACCTGTTCTACCGCAAGGACATCCTCGAGCAGGTCGGCGTCGACACCTCGCAGCCCGAGACGTGGGATGACCTCATCGGTCGCCTCGAGCAGGTCAAGGAAGCGACGGGCGACACCCCGATCGTCATCCCGGCCGGCACGGCGTGGGGCGGCGGCACGTGGGGCGAGGGCTTCCAGCCCCTGCTCGGCGGCACCGACACGGGCTACTACGACAGCGAGACCGCGACCTGGGACCTCGAGAGCCCCGGATGGCTCGCGGTGTTCGAGCTCTACGCCGACCTCGTCGAGAAGGGTCTGATGCCGGTTCAGGACCTGCAGAACCCGAACCCGTGGGAGCCGACGAAGTACGTGAAGTTCCCCGAGGGCGACATCCAGGTTGCCGCGCAGGGCACGTGGGGCTGGAAGTTCGACTGGGGCCCCGACGGCGCGACGCCGATCGAGGGTCTGACCGAGAAGGTGTCGACCTGGCAGTGGCCGGGTCTGCGTGACGGCGACGAGCCTTACGGCTGGAGCAGCACCGGTGGCGGCTACGCCATCTCGGAGGACTCCGAGCACAAGGAAGCCGCGTTCGAGTTCATCAAGTACCTCTCGAGCGGCAAGCCCCTCGCCGAGCAGCTCGTGGCGTCGGGTGCCGCATCGGCTCGCGATGACCTCGACGACGTGGCGCCGTACTCCGGTGAGCCGCAGCTGCTGCAGGCCGGCGAGGATCTGTCCAACAGCGTGTTCGTCGTGACCGGCGACGGCGCGGACCAGATCAGCCAGGCGGTCGCCACCGCCACCGAGCTCATCCTCAGCGGCTCGGCCGACGGGCAGCAGGCCTACGAGGCGTTCGTGAAGGATGCCACCGAGTTGCTCGGACCCTCCCTGGTGAAGGAATGACGTCGATCGCCGACGTTCCCGCCGCGGTGCAGACGGCCGTCCGGCCGCCTGCGCCGCGGCGCCGGCGTGCCCGGACCGGACCGCTGGTCCTGCTGCTGCTCGGCCCCTCGGCCGTGCTCATCTTCCTGTTCATCGTGCTGCCGGCCGTCTACGGCATCTGGCTGAGCCTCACGAACACGCAGTTGACCGGCTTCGCCGCGCGAGACCCGAAGTTCGTCGGGCTCGACAACTACACGTACCTGCTCGCGAGCAGCGACTTCCTCAGCTCGCTCGGGCAGACCGGCACCTTCCTGTTCTGGTCGGCGATCGTGGGGCAGACCGTGCTCGGCATGGTCGCGGCGGTCCTGCTCAGCCGGCCGTGGATCCGCGGCAAGGGCTTCTTCGGCGCCGCCCTGCTCATGCCGATGGTCGTGCCCGAGGTCGTCGCCTCGCTCACCTGGGCGAGCGTGCTGGCCACGAGCACCGAGGGCACGCTGAACCGGCTGACCGGCCTGTTCGGCGCTGAGCCGACGGCCTGGCTGCAGAGCGCGCCGATGCTCGCCATCATCCTCGTGAACATCTGGCGCGGGCTCGCTTTCGCCATGATCATGTTCCAGGCCGCTCTCGAGGACGTGCCGGCCGAGCTGATCGAGGCCGCGCGGGTGGACGGCGCGAGCGCCCTGCAGGTGTTCCGCCACGTCACGCTGCCGCTCATCCGCGGCCCGGTGTTCCTCTACCTGCTCCTGACGACCATCAGCACCGTCGGTGTGTTCGGACTCGTCTACTTCCTGACGCGCGGCGGCCCCGGCGGGCAGACCCGCCTGGCCGCGATCTACATCTACGAGCGGGCGCTGCAGTTCTCGCAGATCGGCATCGGCAGCGCCGCGTCGATCATCCTGCTCATCATCGTGGTCGTGCTGGGCCTGACCTACGTCCGCCTGGCGAAGATCGAGGTATGACATGACCGTCGTCCAGAGCCGCCCCGCGGCATCCGCCCCGCCCGTGCTGGTCGCGCGCCGGCGCCATCTGCGGCCCGTCGACCTCGCCCAGCGGGTCATCGGCTACGCGCTGATCGTGCTGCTCGCCCTCTTCTGCCTCGTCCCGTTCGCCTGGGTCGTGTTCAGCTCCGTCGACGCGAACGCCGGCGCGACCGTGCAGCTGCCCACCTTCTCGTTCGAGAACTTCGTGCGCTTCTTCACCGCCTCGGGCACGCCGCTGCTGCTGATGAACAGCCTCATCATCGCCATCGCGTCCACCGCGCTGAACCTGGTGCTCGGGATCGCGGGCGGCTACGCGCTCTCGCGGTTCGCGTTCCGCGGGCGACGCTTCTTCATGTTCAGCATCCTGCTGATCCGCGTCATCCCGGCGCCGGCGACGATCGTCGCGCTGTACCTGATCATGGTCAACCTCGGACTCGCGAACACCTTGCACGGGCTGATCATCGTCCAGGCGGTGAGCGGCCTGCCGGTCACGCTGTGGCTGATGAAGGGCACGATCGACGCCGTTCCGATCGAGCTCGAAGAGGCCGCGTGGACCGACGGCAACACGCGCCTGCAGGCGGCGCGGCGCATCGTGCTGCCGCTCATCGGACCGGGGCTCGGCGCCGCGGCGATGCTGATGTTCATGGGATCGTGGGGCGACTTCCTGACCCCGCTCGTGCTGTTGCAGGACCAGGACCTCTACCCGCTCGCCATCGGCCTGTTCCGGGCGTTCAGCGAGCGGAACGTGGTCGACTGGGGCCTGCTCGCGGCCAGTGCGGTCGTCTACGTGCTGCCTCCCGCCGTGCTCTACATGCTCGTGCGCAAGAACCTGCTGAAGTCGAGCCTCGGTGGAGCGTTGAAGGGATGACGGGGATGCCTGATCAGGAACGGCTGCCCGTGGTCGTCGTCGGTGCCGGCGCGATGGGCGGCGAGTGGCTGCGGATGCTGGCGCGCTCGCCGCACGCCGAGACGGTCGGTGTCGTCGACCTCGACGTCGACCTGGCGCGGGCGACCGTCGCGGGGATCGGCCTCGATGTCGTCGTCGGGTCGTCGCTCAGCGAGGTCGCGGCGGCGTCGGGCGCCCGGGCGGTGATCAATGTGACCGTGCCGCAGGCGCACCGTGTCGTGAACGAAGAGGCGATGCGCGCCGGGTACCCGGTGCTCTGCGAGAAGCCGCTGGCCCCGACCGTCGCCGAGGCGCTGCGCCAGGTGGCGCTGGCCGACCTGACCGGGCAACTGCTCATGGTGAGCCAGTCGCGGCGCTACTTCGACCACCTGGCCGCGTTCCGCGGCGTGGCCGGCGACCTCGGCCCGCTCGGCGTCGTGCACGCGCAGTTCTTCCACGAGGACCACGAGCCGGGCTTCCGCGAGCAGATGGCCCATCCGCTGCTGGTCGACATGTCGGTGCATCACTTCGACATGCTGCGCTACCTCACCGACGACGAGCCGATCAGCGTGCGCTGCGACTCGTGGAACCCGTCATGGAGCTGGTTCGCCGGCCACGCGGCGGCCACCGCCACGTTCGAGCTGAGCTCCGGTGCGCGGTTCGTCTATCAGGGCAGCCGGGCGACCCCGGGACTGCAGACCTCGTGGAACGGCGACTGGCACGTCTACGCCGAGCGGGGCGCGGCGCACTGGGACGGCGACGACGTCGTCGAATCCGACGCCGCCGGTGCCGCCGTCGAGGTGACGCCGGCGAGTGAGGGCATCGAGGGCTCACTCGAGGAGTTCGTCGCGTCGCTGCGCTCGGGTGCGACCCCGCAGAACGAGGTGCGGACGAACGTCCTCACCCTCGCCATGGTCGAAGGGGCGATCCGCAGCAGCGAACGCGGCGGCGAGAAGGTCGTTCTCGCCGAGCTGCTGGAGGAGTCGCTCGCCCAGGCGATCGCCGACGAGCAGCGCGCCGACATCCGCGAGCTGCTGCTCTCGTGGTCCAGCGCCGCCGACGGCATCACCACACCCGCCTGGGGATCGTCCCGGGCAGCGATCGCGTCAGGAGGCGCCCGATGACCACGTCCGCCACACCGAAGAAAGCCATCCGCGTCGTCGTCTGGGGTGAGAATCGCCACGAGCAGATCAACGAGGTTGTCCGCGGGATCTACCCCGAGGGGATGCACAGCACGATCGCGGGCGGCATCACCGCGCTGCTGGGCGACGAGGTCACCGTGACCACCCGCGTGCTCGACGACGCCGAGCACGGCATGACCGAGGACCTGCTCGCCGAGACCGACGTGCTGCTGTGGTGGGGGCACACCGCGCACGAGGAGGTGACCGACGAGGTCGTCGACCGCATCCAGAAGCACGTGCTCGAGGGCATGGGCATCATCGTGCTGCATTCGGGCCACCACTCGAAGATCTTCCGTCGCCTCATGGGGACGACGTGCAGCCTGCGCTGGCGCAACGACGGCAGCGACCGCGAGCTCGTGTGGACGGTCTCGCCGCGGCATCCGATCGCTGAGGGCGTGCCGCAGCCGCTCGTCATCCCGGGGCAGGAGATGTACGGCGAGTTCTTCGACATCCCCGAACCCGACGAACTGATCTTCATCAGCAGCTTCTCGGGCGGCGAGGTGTTCCGCAGCGGCATCACCTACCGCCGCGGGTACGGCAAGGTGTTCTACTTCAGCCCCGGCGACGAGATCTATCCCGTCTACCACCACCCCGATGTGCAGCGCGTGATCGCGAACGGCGTGAAGTGGGCGCACTCGGAGCGCGAGCGCGAGTCGTACCTCGTGACGCCGATGTACCTTCCCGGCCAGTTCGACCGTCCCGTGCTGGGATCGCCCGACGGCCTCGTCGACTACTACACGCGCGAGCTCATCGAGCCGCGAGAGAACGCGGAATGACGCAGGAGCAGAATCCGAACGGGCGCGTACGGCTCGACGCCGAGACCCTCGCGATGCAGCGGGTGCGTCGATTCACCCGCTTCCGCATCGCACCCGCGGTCTATCGCGAGGCGCGGCCGGTCGACATCACGGCGTGGCAGGTGAACGGCGAGCCCGTGCCGTTCGCGACGGCGGTGGAGCAGGAGTTCGCGCCGGTCTTGTTGGGCACTCCGTGGGGGCGGCCGTGGGACACCGTGTGGTTCGACGTGCGCGGGGAGGTGCCCGCGGAGTGGCCGGTCGACGAGACCGAGCTGCTCGTCGACCTGGGTTTCGTCGACGAGCAGCCGGGCTTCCAGGCCGAAGCGACGGCCTACCGTCCGGACGGCACCATCGTGAAGGCGATCGAGCCTCGGAACGCGTGGGTCCCCCTCGCTCAGCCGGGCCCGTTCCGGCTGCTGCTCGAGGCGGCGGCGAACCCGACGATCCAGGTGCCCTACGAGTACGAACCGACGACGCTCGGCGATCCCGCGACCGCCGGCGACGAGGCGCACTACCGGGTCGTCCGACTCGAGGTCGCCCGCCGCGATGTGGTCGTGTGGGAGCTGCTGCAGGACGTCCTGGCCCTCGACGGCCTCGTCGCCACGCTGCCCCCCGACACCGCTCGCCGCGCCGACATCGTGCACGCGCTGGAGCGCATGGTCGACCTCATGGACCCCGACGACATCTCGGGCACGGCGCAGCGCGGCCGCGACGCCCTCGCACCCGCCCTCGCGATGACCGCGCCGGGCAGCGCGCTGCGGGTGACGGCGGTCGGCCACGCGCACATCGACTCGGCCTGGCTCTGGCCGACGCGCGAGACCGTGCGCAAGGTCGCCCGCACCTTCGCGAACGTCGTCGATCTCATCGAACGCGACCCCGACTTCGTCTTCGCGGCATCGTCGGCCCAGCAGTACCTGTGGCTCAAGGAGAGCCAGCCCGAGCTGTTCGAGCGGGTGCGCGCTGCGGTGGCGGCGGGACGCTTCCGTCCCGTCGGCGGCATGTGGGTCGAGTCCGACACGAACATGCCGAGCGGCGAAGCGCTCGTGCGTCAGTTCGTGCAGGGCAAGACGTTCTTCCGTGACGAGTTCGGCGTCGACAGCGAGGAGGTGTGGCTGCCGGACTCGTTCGGGTACAGCGCCGCCCTGCCGCAGATCGCCCGCGCCGCGGGAGCGCGCTACTTCGTGACGCAGAAGCCCTCGTGGAACGAGACCAACCGCATCCCGTACTCGACCTTCCACTGGGAGGGCATCGACGGGTCGCGCCTGTTCACCCACCTCCCCCCGGCCGAGACCTACAACTCCGACCTCGGCGCCGACGACCTGGCCCGCACCGAGCGCGTCTTCAGCGAGAAGGGTGCCGCCCGCGAGGTGCTGGGGCTGTTCGGCTGGGGCGACGGCGGGGGCGGACCTACACGAGAGATGCTCGCGCAGGCCGCGCGCAAGCGCGACCTCGAAGGGTCGCCGCGCGTGGCGCTCGGCGACCCGCACTCGTTCTTCGTGGCGGCCGAGGCCGAGCTGGCCGCGCCGCCCGTGTGGGTCGGCGAGATGTATCTCGAGCTGCACCGCGGCACGCTGGTGTCGCAGCAGAAGACGAAACGGGGCAACCGTCACAGCGAAGCCCTGCTGCGCCAGGCCGAGCTGTGGGCGGCGACCGCTGCCGTCCTGCGCGGTGTGGACTACCCTGCGGCCCGGTTGCAGGAGGCATGGCGCACGGTGCTGCTGCTGCAGTTCCACGACATCCTTCCGGGCACGTCCATCGCGTGGGTGCATCAGGAGGCGGAGGCCTCGTACGCTCGCGTCGCCGCGGTGCTCGAGGACATCATCGCTGCCTCGCTCGCCGCGCTGGCGGGCGAGGGCGAGACCCCGCTGAGCGCGAACGCCGGTCCCTACGCGCAGGGCGGTGTCGCCGCGATGTCGATCGGGCCGGCCCTCGAGCCGCGTGTCGCCGTGCCCGCGAGCCGCGACGACGTGTTCGTCCTGGAGGACGACGCTCTGCGCGTCGTCGTCGACCGTCGCGGGGCATTCGTCTCGGTCCGCGACCTCGTGGCCGACCGCGAGGTGCTTCCCGACGGGATGCCGGGCGGCGTGCTGCACGTGCTGCGAGACACCCCGCGCGAGTGGGATGCCTGGGACATCAACGAGGAGGACCAGCGGTCGGGGCGCGCGCTGCTCGAGCCCGTCTCGGTGCGCATGGACGGCGACGCCGTCGCGATCCGGCACGAGTTCGGAGCCTCGTCGATCGAGGTGCGGATCCGCGTCCGCGCCGGGCGGGTCGACCTCGCGTTCGACATCGACTGGCACGAATCGCAGAAGCTGCTCAAGCTGCTCTTCCCGCTCGACCTGCGGGCCGACCGTGCGGCGTCGGAGATCCAGTTCGGGCACCTGCACCGCGCGATCCACCGCAACACGTCGTGGGATTCGGCGCGCTTCGAGACCGTCGCACACCGATGGGTGCAGGTCGGCGAGCCCTCGTGGGGCGTCGCGATCGCGAACGACGTCGTCTACGGCCACGACATCCGGACGCTCCACGCGCCCTCGGGGCAGCCCATGGTGATGGCGCGCTTGTCGCTGCTGCGAGCCCCGAAGTACCCCGATCCCGGGGCGGACCAGGGGCATCACACCTTCACGGTGTGCCTGCGCCCCGGCGGCATCCCGGAAGCGGTCGTCGACGGCTATCGGCAGAGCCTGCCGCCGCGGGTGACGCGCGGCACCGCGGTGCCGTCGATGATCGCGGTGTCCCATCCGGCCGTCGTCGTCGAAGCGGTGAAGCTCGCCGAGGACGGCAGCGGCGACCTCGTGGTGCGGCTGTACGAGGCGCACGGCGACCGTGCCACCGCGGCCCTGACCACGACGATCGAGTGGGATGCAGTCGAGACCACCGACCTGCTCGAGCGACCGGTGTCGAGCACAGCCATGTCCTCCGTGTCCGCTCGTGCGGTCGACCTCGTGCTGCGGCCCTTCGAGCTGGTGACGCTGCGCTTCCGGTCGCCGCGTCCCGTCGCGTGACGGGGGCGGGGATGAGCGACACGGATCACTACCTGCACGACATCGGGCCGGGGCGGGGACTCCGCCGCGCGCCGCGGTCGTGGCTGCACTCGGATGCCCCGACGCTGACGCTCGCCGGAGACTGGCGGTTCCGCCTGCTCGCGGGAGCCCCGGGCGTTCCCGGCAGCGCCGCGGTGCTCCCCGCGGGTGAGGCGCCCGATGCGATGTCGGCGCCCGACTACGACGACGCCGGATGGGACCTCCTTCCGGTGCCGAGCCACTGGGTGCTCCACGGCGGCGGCCGGTGCGGCACGCCGCTGTACACGAATGTCTCGCTGCCGTTCCCGCAGGACCCGCCGTTCGCTCCCGACGAGAACCCGACCGGCGACCACCGCCGCGTGTTCTCGCTGCCCGCGCATTGGCTCGACGCCGATGCGTACGAGGCCGTCGTGCTGCGCTTCGACGGGGTCGAGTCGCGCTACCGCGTGTGGATCAACGGCGCCGAGATCGGTGTCGGCACCGGGTCGCGGCTGGCGCAGGAGTTCGACGTCACCGCCGCGGTGCGCGCGGGCGAGAACACCATCGCCGTCCGCGTGCACCAGTGGTCGGCCTCCACGTACGTCGAGGACCAGGACCAGTGGTGGCTGCCCGGGATCTTCCGCGATGTCACGCTGCAGGCCAGACCCGTCGGCGGCATCGAGGACGTGTGGGTCCGCGCCGGGTTCGACCACTTCACCGGTCGCGGCACGCTCGACACCGAGCTGGTCGCATCTGCGGCGTCGTTCCCGGTACGGCTCGAGGTTCCCGACCTGGGGGTCTCGGTCGAGTGGGAGCGAGCATCGGATGTCGCCGCGATCGCGGTCGCCGTCGTCGAGCCGTGGACGGCCGAGAGCCCCCGGCTCTACGACGCGACGGTCACCAGCGCCGGCGGGGCCGAGCGGATTTCGCTGCGCGTGGGATTCCGCACCGTCGAGATCGTCGGTGACCGGTTCCTGGTGAACGGGCGCCGGGTCGTCCTGCACGGGATGAACCGGCACGACACGCATCCGGATCTCGGGCGGGGATTCGACGAGGAGTTCGTCCGGCGCGACTTCGAGCTGATGAAGCGTCACAACGTCAACGCCATCCGCACCGCCCACTATCCGCCGCACCCCCGGGTGCTCGATCTGGCCGACGAGTACGGGCTGTGGGTCATGCTCGAGTGCGACATCGAGACGCACCTGTTCCATCACGGCGTCGACATGTTCTCGTCGGGCGTCGACGAGTGGCGCGACAACCCCAGTGAAGACCCGCGGTGGCGCGCCACCTTCCTCGATCGCATCCAGCGCACGGTCGAGCGCGACAAGAACCACCCGAGCATCGTCATGTGGTCGCTGGGCAACGAGTCGGGCACCGGGGCGAACCTCGCGGCCATGTCGGCGTGGGTGCACGAGCGCGACCCCGAACGCCCGGTGCACTATGAGGGTGATCGCGCCGGCGCGTACACCGACGTCTACTCGCGGATGTATCCCTCGATCGCCGAGGTGACCGCTATCGGCAGCGACTCGACGGCGCTGCTCCTGGATGCCTCGGGCGCCGAGTCCGCGCGGCTGCGCACCAAGCCGTTCGTGCTGTGCGAGTACGTGCACGCGATGGGCAACGGCCCGGGCGGGATCGACCGCTACGAGGAGCTCGTCGACGCCTATCCGCGGCTGCACGGCGGCTTCGTCTGGGAATGGCGCGATCACGGCATCCGCACCGCCACGGCGGACGGCGTCGAGTTCTTCGGCTACGGCGGCGACTTCGGCGAGACGGCGCCGCACGACGCGCATTCCTGCATGGACGGCATGGTCCTCTCGGACGGCGCCCCCACCCCGGGGCTGGTCGAGTTCGCTGCGGTGACCGCTCCGCTGCGCTTCACCGCCCGGGCCAGCGCAGACGGTGTCGTCGTCGAGGTGCGCAACGCCCGCCACTCGGCGCACACGGGTGATCTCGCCTTCCCCTGGCGGGTCGAACGCGACGGCATCGAGATCCTCTCGGGATCGCTGGAGGTCACCGCGGCCGACGGTGGGCCGGTGCCCGCCGGCGCATCCGTCATCGCGCGGCTGCCCCTCGCGGTCGACTCCCTCGCGGCCGGGGGCGGTGAGGTGTGGTTCACGGTCTCGGCGGCGCTCGCCGCCGGCACGTCGTGGGCGGCGGCGGGGCATGTCGTGGCGGCGCACCAGATCCCGCTCGTGACGCCGCGCCCAGCGGCATCCGGCCGGCGGCGAACCCGCCCCGAGGGCGACCCGGACCGCGCGCTCGACCCGGCCGAGACCTTCGAGCTCGGGCCCGCGCGGTTCACGGACGGGCGACTGGCCGCGCTGGCGGAAGCATCGGTGGCGGGTCCGCGCTTGGAGCTGTGGCGCGCACCGACCGACAACGACGCGGGATCCCACCTGGGCAGCTACGACGTCAGCGATCCGATGGTCGGACGCGGGCTCGGCGTGCCGGGTCCGTCGTACGCGGCGCTCTGGCGCGCGGCCGGCCTCGACCGGCTGCGGCATCGCACGCTCGAGGTCCGCCGCACCCGCTCGACCTTCCGGCGCCGGACCCGATGGGGTGCCGCCGACGCGCGGGAGGCGATGGTGCTCGACGAGCGGTGGGAGGCCGGCGAGGACGGCGTGACCCTGCGCATCGACATCCTCCCCACCACGGGGTGGGACCTCGTGCTGCCGAGGATCGGGGTGCGGTTCGATCTGGCCCCCGACGTCGACGAAGCGGAGTGGTTCGGCACCGGCCCCGGTGAGTCGTACCCGGACTCGCGGCACGGTGCGCTCGTCGGGCGGTATCGGGCGCGCACCGCGGACCTGACGTTCCCGTACGCCCGCCCGCAGGAGAGCGGTCACCGGGCCGCGGTGCGCCGGCTCGAGCTCGCCTCGGCGGGGGAGCGCTGGCTGCGGATCGACGCCGACGCGGATGGTGCCGGGCGCCGCCCGGGCTTCACCCTGGCGCGTCATACGGCGCAGCAGGTCGACGCAGCGTCGCATCAGCACGAGCTGCCGCCCTCGGAGGCGACGTACCTGTATCTGGATGCCGGGCAGAACGGCCTCGGGTCGCGGGCCTGCGGTCCCGACGTCTGGCCCGACGAGCTGCTTCGAGCCGAGGCGCGATCGCTCGTCTTCCACCTCACGGCCCTCTAGCCCCACCCGCGCGGAGGCCACCCGACCCAGGAGAACTCATGCCCGACAGTGCGCCGATTCCGGTTCCCGTGCCCACCGATGCCTACCTGCACCTGGCTGCGGGCGGCGTCAGCGTCGTCCTCGATGCGACGCAGGGGCGGCTGCCCGCGATCGTCCACTGGGGCGCCGGCCTCGGGTCGCTGAGCGAGGCCGAGGTGCAGGCTCTGGCCCTCGCCGCGGTCGAGCCGACGCCGGGCAACGTGGTCGATCAGCCGGTGCGCGTCGCGATCCTTCCCGAGCATCACGCCGGCTGGGAGGGCAAGCCGGGCGTCGTCGGGCATCGCGACGGCGCCGACTGGTCGCCGCGCTTTGCCGTGGACACCGTCGCCGTCCGCGGGGCTGCGGCGGAGGCGACGCGGGTAGACGGGCGCCT
Source organism: Microbacterium thalli (assembly GCF_028737325.1). Classification (GTDB taxonomy): domain Bacteria; phylum Actinomycetota; class Actinomycetes; order Actinomycetales; family Microbacteriaceae; genus Microbacterium; species Microbacterium thalli. The sequence continues at coordinate 452,670 of NZ_JAQZCH010000001.1, forward strand.
CGTCGAGACGGGTGCCGCCGTCGTCACCGTCGCGGCGACCGATGCGATCGCCGGCCTGCACGTGCTGCTCGAGATCGAGCTGCTGGACAGCGGCCTGCTGCGCGCCCGTGCGACACTGCGCAACGTCGGCCCGGGCGTGTACTCCGTCGGCGACGTCACGCTCGCGCTGCCGATTCCGGTGCGCGCGCGCGAGATCCTCGATTTCAGCGGGCGGTGGAGCCGCGAGCGCGTGCCGCAGCGCCGCGACCTCGTCGTGGGCATCCACGAGCGCGAGGGGCGCAAGGGCCGGACCGGGCCCGACGCGGCGACCGTGCTGAGCGTCGGCACACCCGGGTTCGGGTTCCAGTCGGGCGAAGTGTGGGGTGTGCACGTCGGCTTCAGCGGCAACCACCGCCACTACGCCGAGCAGTTGTCGGCCGGAGCCCAGGTCATCGGAGGCGGCGAGCTGCTGCTGCCCGGAGAGGTGCGCCTCGCCGAGGAGGAGACCTACCGGTCGCCGTGGCTCTACGGCGCCTACGGCGACGGGCTCGACGACCAGGCGCACCGCTTCCACCGCTTCCTGCGCAGCCGCGACACGCACCCAGCCACGCCGCGGCCGGTCACGCTCAACGTGTGGGAGGCGGTCTACTTCGACCACGACGCCGACCGACTCATCGACCTCGCCGAGCGCGCCGCGGCGCTGGGTGTCGAGCGCTACGTCCTCGACGACGGCTGGTTCACGGGACGTCGCGACGATCACCGCGGGCTCGGGGATTGGACCGTCGACCTGGGTGTCTGGCCGGGCGGGCTGCACAAGCTCGTCGACCGGGTGACGTCGCTCGGGATGCAGTTCGGCCTGTGGTTCGAGCCCGAGATGGTCAACGAGGACAGTGACCTCGCGCGCGAGCATCCGGAGTGGATCATGCAGACCGGGGGCCGACTGCCGGTCCGTGGCCGCGACCAGCAGGTGCTCAATCTCGGCATCCCGGATGCCTACCGGTTCGTGCTCGATGCGATGACCGCCGTCCTCACCGAGTACGACGTCTCCTACATCAAATGGGATCACAACCGCGATCTCATCGACGCGGGCACCGCGCCCGGCGGTGAGGCGGGCGTGCATGCGCAGACCCTCGCCGCCTACCGGCTCATGGATGAGCTGAAACGTCGTTTCCCCGGCATCGAGATCGAGTCGTGCTCGTCGGGCGGCGCCCGGGTCGACCTCGGCGTCATCGAGCGCACCGACCGCGTGTGGGTGAGCGACTGCATCGACCCGCTCGAACGGCAGCAGATGATGCGGTGGACGATGCAGCTCATGCCGGCCGAGCTGTTGGGTTCGCACATCGGCTCGGCGGTGAACCACACGACCGGTCGCGCGCACGCCCTGTCGTTCCGAGCGGGCACCGCCGTGTTCGGCCATTTCGGCATCGAGTGGGACCTCACTCAGGCCACCGCGCAAGAGAACGCCGACCTCGTCGAGTGGATCCGGTTCTACAAGGAGCACCGCGCTCTTCTGCATGCGGGCGACATGATGCGGGCCGACGAGATCGATCCGGCCTTCCAGGTCTCCGGCGCCATCGCAGCGGACCGGTCGGCCGCGCTGATCTTCGTCGCCTTCCTGACGCGCCCGACGGTGTCGCCGCGCGGTCGGTTCACGGTGCCGGGCCTCGACCCAGACAAGCGGTACCGCGTCGCTCCCGTGACCGTCGGCACCGCCGACCCCGGACGAGCCGACCCGCCCTGGTACGCCGACGGCGCGGGCGTCGTCCTGAGCGGCCGGATGCTGGCCACGGCGGGACTGCATCTGCCGGGTTCGTTCCCCGAACGGGTCGTGCTGCTGACGGTCACCGAGCAGCCTGCCCGCTGACCGGTGGGGTCGGTCCGACGCTGTCCCGGAGGGATTCCTCGGTGAACCTCGCGGTGATCTTGCGCTGATCTTCAGGAACGTCCGCTCTTCGCCGATCGACGGCGGCGCGGATGGTGGACAGTCCTCGCGGTTTGCTCACGCGGCACCGGCGGATTCGTTGTGGGAGCGGTCTCAAGCTTGAACCATCACGACGAGCAGCCCGAAAGATCGGCAGCCGGCGCAGAGACAACTCCCCACCGCTGCGGCCCCGAGCCGCGAAAGGACCACATCATGAAGAAGATCGTCAAGGCCACCATCGCCGCCGCCGCCGGCGCCACGCTCCTCCTCGGCGGTGCGGGCACGTTCGCCACGTGGAACGCGTCGGCGACCACGCAGGGCACGAGCATCTCCTCCGGAAACCTCGTCGTCGAGGACTCGGGCGCCGCCGGCGTGTGGACGGCCAACGGCTCGAGCACGCCGATCTCGCTCGCCGGCTACACCATCGCCCCGGGCGACACCCTGACCTACACGAAGACGATGTCGATCGCCGCAGAGGGCGACAACATCTCGGCGACCCTGGGTCTCACCCCGGCCTCGATCGCCGCCGCCGACGCGACGGACGCGAACGACCAGGCCCTCGCCAGCTACCTCAGCGCGAACGCCGTCCTCACCGCGACCGGCACGGGCATCACCGGCGCCGGCCCGACCTTCACCGTGACCCCCGGTGCCGCGGGCATCGCGCAGGACGTCACCGTCTCGGTCACCATCACGTTCCCCTACGGCGACACCGCCGGCGGCAACAACGCCGCCATGTCGGGAATGGTCAACCTCAGCGACCTCACCGTCACGCTGACGCAGAAGACCGCCTGACCCCGAACACCCGACCCGCGAGGATCCTCCGATGTCCGCACCCACGCGTCGCTCCGCGCGTCTCGAGAAGCAGGCCCGCCGCCGTTCCACGCCGGCTCGACTGCTCCTCGGGGCGGCGGCAGCCGCGGGCGCGGTCATCCTGGGGGTCCTCGCGGGAGGCGGCACCTTCGCGGTCTGGAACTCAGCCGCATCCGCCGCCTCGGCCGCGACGCTCCGCGCCGGATCGTCGAGCCTGACCGTGACGCCGCTCACGCTGGCGGCGACCGGTCTCTACCCGGGGCGCACCGTATTCGCGCCGAGCACCGTGCGCAACAGCGGCACCACCCCCCTCGCACTCACCCTCGACACCGTGACCGGCCCGCGGACGGCCACCCCCTTCACCGCGGCGGTCGTCGTCTCGGTCGGCACGGCGAGCTCGGCGGCCGACTGCACCGCCGGTCGCCTGACCTCCGCCGTCTCGACGAACGTCGGCGCGACGCCCCGCGCCGGCCTGGCGGCCACCGTCGCCCCGGGCGCGACCGCCATCGTCTGCGTCGGGCTCGGGCTGCCGACGAACGCCCCCGCCGCTGCCGCCGGCGGAGCCGCGTCTCCCGTGACGCTCGCCATCTCCGGAACGCAGGTGCGGCCGTGATGCGTCGCCGCTCGATCGCCGCGATCGCCGCGGTGACGACCGTATTGCTGCTGGCCGGCGGCGGGACCGCCGCCGCCTTCTGGAACGCCACCGCGTCGGTCTCGGCGACCGCCTCGTCGACCACGGTCGCCACGGCCCTGGCGCAGAGCGGCGAGCTCAACACGACCTACCGGTACGGCGGCAGCACCTCGACGACCGCGACCGGCGCGCTCACCATCACCAACAACGGCGGCGCCCCGCTCACGTACACGCTCGCGAATCAGGTCACCGGCAGCGCGACCCTCGCGCAGAAGACGGCGCTGATCCTGTGGACCGGGACGTGCGGGGCGACGATCCCGGCGAGCGGCGCCGTGTTCACCACGCTCGCCGACCGCGCGCCGGCTCTGCCCGCCGCGGCCCGTTCGCTCGCGCCGGGGGCGAGTGTGACGGTCTGCGTGGCGACGCGCATCAGCGGAACGGATGCCGCCAGCACCAACGCAGCGCTGCAGGGTCAGAGCGTGACCAGCGCCTTCGCGGTCACCGGCGCGGTCGGCACGAGCTGGACCGCGACCGCGAGCACCGCCGCCATCACCCAGAACGTCTACCGGCTCGAAGCGGCGACGAACGTGACCTGCACGGACGGTTACCGCTCCGCGGTGCTCAGCTGGAGCGCACCGGCGAACCGGCCCGCCGGTGCCGCGGTGGCCTACCGCGTGTACGACACGGCGACCGGTGCCACCGTCGCGTCGGTCTCGAGCTCCAACGCCACCGCGTCGGTCACGCTCGACGGCTACAGCTTCGGCCGCAACGGCACGTACACCCTCGCGATCGAGGCCAAGGACAGCACCTCCGGCACGACCGCGCCCGCCAGCACGGCGATCCCGGTGCTGCGGACCACCAAGCTCCTCTTCTTCCCGAGTCTGGAATGCGCATGACCACCGCAACGACCCCCGCTCTGGACACGGGCACCGTGTCGACGGCCTCTCGGCGCGTGCGACGCGTCGCCGCCGCCCGCGCCGCCACCGGCGAGAGCCTGCTGCATTACCTCGCGGTCTCGCTCAGCGCCGCCCTGCTCGTGCTGATCCTCGCCATCGCGGCCGCGGTCATCGGTGTCCCTGCCCTCGTCGGCGGCACCGCGATGACCGTGCTCACGCAGTCGATGGAACCGAACCTGCCCCCGGGCACCCTGGTCGTCATCCGCCCCACTCCGGTCGACGAGATCGAGGTGGGCGATGTCATCACCTACCAGATCCGCTCCGGCGAGGCCGCGGTCGTCAGCCACCGGGTCATCTCGAAGACGTATGCCGACGGCGAGCTCACCTTCCTCACGAAGGGCGACAACAACGACGCCGCCGACCCCGACCCCGTGCAGCCGCTGCAGATCCGCGGCACCCTCTGGTACGCCCTTCCGCTGCTCGGCTGGGTCAACAACGTGCTCAACGGCGCCAATCGCCCGATCGTGATCGGGGTCGCCGCGGGCGCCCTGTTCGTGTACGCGGCGGGCATGGTGTTCGCGGCCGGTCGCGATCGCCGTCGAACGTCCGCCTCGACGGATGCCGCCTCGACGGATATCGCTCCCTCGGACGTCGCTCCCTCGGATGTCGCTGCGTCCTGATCGACGCGCCACGAGCGGCCGATCGGGTGGGCTAGGCTAGGCAAGCCTTACCTGGGTCCGGCGCCTGCACTTCTCGCCGCGCGATCGTCCGGGAGGCCGCACCCACCGAAACCGGAGACCTCCATGTTCCCTCGTCGCACCGCGGCTGCCGCCGCGACGACCCTCGTCGCCGCCCTCGCTCTCACCGCCTGCGGCGGCACCGGCTCACCGAGCGGCTCGTCCACTCCCGAAGGTGAAGCCGGCAGCGCCGGATACCCCATCGTCATCGAGCACGCGCTCGGCACGACCACGATCCCCGAGAAGCCCGAGCGCGTGGCGACGGTCCAGTGGGCGAACCACGAGGTTCCGCTGGCGCTCGGCGTCGTCCCCGTCGGCATGGCCGCCGCGAACTTCGGCGATGACGACGGCAACGGCCTGCTGCCCTGGGTCGAGGACAAGCTCGAGGAGCTCGGCGGCGAGACCCCCGTGCTCTTCGACGAGACCGACGGCATCGACTTCGAGGCCGTCGCCAGCACCGAGCCCGACGTCATCCTCGCCGCCTACTCGGGCCTCACGCAGGAGGACTACGACACGCTGAGCGAGATCGCTCCCGTCGTGGCCTACCCGGAGTCGGCGTGGGCCACCTCGTGGCGCGACGTGATCGAGTTCAACGCCATGGGCATGGGCATGGCGGAGGAGGGCGAAGAGCTCGTCTCGACGCTCGAGGACGAGATCGAGGCCGCCGCGTCGAAGCACCCCGAGCTCGCCGGCACGTCGGCGATGTTCATGACGCACGTCGACCCGTCCGACCTCAGCACGGTGAACTTCTACACCTCGCACGACACGCGTGCCGCGTTCTTCGAGGACCTCGGCCTGTCGACGCCCACGAGCGTCGAGGAGGCGTCGAGTGACAGCGAGAAGTTCTCGGGCAGCGTGAGCTCGGAGCAGGTCGACGTGTTCGCCGACGTCGACATCATCGTCACGTACGGCGACGAGGAGCTCGTCCGCACGCTCGAGGGCGACCCGCTGCTGTCGCAGATGCCCGCCGTCGCGAACGGCGCGATCGTCTCGCTCGACGGCGCCGGCCCGCTCGGCACCGCGGCGAACCCCACGCCGCTGTCGATCTCGTACATCCTCGACGAGTACCTCGCTCTGCTCGCGGAGGCCGCTGGAAAGTCCCAGTGACACCAGTTCTTCCTGCCGGTTCGGGCGTCGCCGTCGTGCGGCGCCCGAACCGCGTTCGCGCCGCCTGGCTGATCGCGCTCGTCGCCGTGACCGTCGGGCTGTGCGGGCTGTCGTTCGCCGTCGGCTCGCGCACGGTGCCGTGGGACGAGATCGTCGCCGCGCTCGGCGGCGCCCAAGAGAACCTCGACCAGGCGGCGGTCGGCCAGCGCATTCCCCGCACCGCGCTCGCGCTGCTCGTCGGCGCTGCGCTCGGTGTCGCCGGTGGCGTGATGCAGGGCGTCACGCGCAATCCCCTCGCCGATCCCGGCATCCTCGGCGTCAACATGGGTGCCTCGCTCGCGATCGTCATCGGGATCGCCTGGTTCGGCCTCGCCTCGGCGAGCGGATACATCTGGGTCGCCATCCTCGGCGCCGGGATCGCGGCGGCCTTCGTCTACGCCGTCGGCTCCCTCGGCCGCGGGGGAGCGACCCCCCTCAAGCTCGCCCTCGCCGGCGCGGCGACCTCGGCCGCCCTGGTGTCGTTCGTCACCGCCATCTACCTGCCGCGCGGCGACATCGCCGACAACGTGCGCTCGTGGCTCATCGGCGGTGTGGGCGGCGCGACGTGGCCGTCGGTGTCGCTCGTCGTGCCCTTCCTGCTCGTCGGCTTCGCGGTCAGTCTGCTCTCGGCCCGCAGCCTCAACACCCTGGCGCTCGGCGACGACCTCGCCGCGGGCCTCGGCGAGCGGGTGGCCGTCGCGCGAGCCGTCGCCGCACTCGGCGCCGTCCTGCTCTGCGGCGCTGCGACCGCCATCGCCGGACCCATCGCGTTCGTCGGCCTCCTCGTGCCGCATGCCTGTCGCCTGCTGGTCGGCGTCGACCATCGCTGGCTGCTGCCCTTCTCCGCCGTCGCCGGCGCCGCACTCGTCGTCGCCTCGGATGTCGTCGGCCGGGTCGTCGCGCGTCCCGCCGAGATCGACGTGGGCATCATCACCGCGCTCGTGGGTGGGCCGTTCTTCGTCGCGATCGTCCGTCGCCAGAAGGTGAAGTCGCTGTGACCGCCGTATCCGCCGAAACCCCCGTCGCCGTCGTCGCAGACCTGCGGCGTCGGCGCGGCCGTCGTCGTCGCGCCGTCATCGTCGGCCTCGCGATCGCGGTCGTGGCCGCGCTCGCGCTGAACGTCATGGTCGGTCAGACCTTCTCCTCACCGGCCGAGGTGATGGCGGTCGTCCTCGGACAGGATGCCGGGGGCGCCACCTTCACGATCGGGCGGCTGCGTCTGCCGCGCGCGCTGCTCGGCGCCATCGTCGGCCTCAGCTTCGGGCTCGCCGGCGTCGCCTTCCAGACCATGCTGCGCAATCCGCTCGCGAGCCCCGACATCATCGGCATCAGCGCCGGGTCGAGCGCGGCAGCCGCGTTCGCGATCGTCATGCTGGGCCTCAGCGGGCTCGCCGTCTCGGTTTTCGCCATCGTGGCGGGGCTCGTCGTCGCGCTGCTGATCTACCTGCTGTCGTCGCGATCGGGATCGGCCGGCACCCGCCTCATCCTGATCGGCATCGGCTTCGCCGCGATGCTCGACGCGCTGACGCAGTACGTGCTCTCGCAGGCCGGTCAGTGGGACCTGCAAGAGGCGCTCCGCTGGCTGAACGGCAGCCTGAACGGCGCCACCTGGAGCGACGTCGTCACGGCCGGCGCCGCGCTTCTCGTGCTGGCCCCGCTGCTGCTCTCCCGCTCGCGTGACCTCGCGGCACTGCAGCTCGGCGACGACACCGCCGCGGCCATCGGCACGCGTGTCGCGCGTACGAGACTGATCGTCGTGGTCGCCGCGGTCAGCCTCATCGCCTTCGCCACCGCGACGACGGGACCCATCGCGTTCGTCGCGTTCCTCGCCGGACCGATCGCGGCGCGCGTCATCGGCCCGCGCGGCTCGCTCCTGGTGCCGAGCGCCCTGATCGGTGCGCTGCTCGTACTGGTGGCCGACTTCGTGGGTCAGTACGCCCTCGGCATCCGCTACCCCGTCGGCATCGTGACCGGCGTGCTCGGCGCGCCGTACCTGCTGTACCTCATCATCCGCACCAATCGCGCCGGAGGTTCCCTGTGACCGACGATCACACCCTGCTCGCCGAGGATCTGACCGTCGGCTACGGCGACCGCACCATCATCGAGGGTCTCAGCCTGCGCATCCCGTCGGGTCGCATCACCGCCATCGTCGGACCGAACGCGTGCGGCAAGTCCACGCTGCTGCGCTCGATGTCGCGTCTGCTGACGCCCCGGGCCGGACACGTCCTGCTCGACGGCGCCGCCGTACACCGGATGCCGGCGAAGGAGCTCGCCCGCACGCTCGGGCTGTTGCCCCAGTCGCCGACGGCACCCGAGGGCATCACCGTCTCCGACCTCGTCGGGCGCGGACGCAACCCGCATCACGGCATCTTCTCGCGGTGGACGACGGCCGACGACGAGGCGGTGGCCGAGGCGCTCGCCGCGACCGAGACCCTCGAGCTCGCCGACCGCGCGGTCGACGAGCTGTCGGGCGGGCAGCGGCAGCGCGTGTGGATCGCTATGGCGCTGGCGCAGCGCACCGATCTGCTGCTGCTCGACGAGCCGACGACGTTCCTCGACGTGAGCCACCAGATCGAGGTGCTCGACCTGCTCACCGACCTCAACCGGAACCGCGGCGTCACCGTCGTCATGGTGCTGCACGACCTCAACCTCGCGGCCCGCTACGCCGACCACCTCGTCGCCATGCGCGAGGGCAGCATCGTCACCGCCGGGCCGGCCGAGCAGGTGCTCACCGCTGAGACGGTCGAAGCGGTGTTCGGCATCCGCAACGAGGTGATCACCGATCCGCGGTCCGGCAAGCCGCTGATGCTGCCCCTCGGGCGGTACCACGTCGACACGGCCTGACGCGCACGCGGCCGGGCGGGGGATCGCTCGCCGCGGTGGCCGATCATCGGGCCTCCGGCGCCGATCGCGAAGAACGCCGTCGAACGAGCAACGCGCCGGAGCCGACAGCTGCCAGGCCCGCGAGCGCGATCGCCGCCGTGCGTCCCGGCGTCGCGCCGGACGGCGGAAGAGCGTCCACCACCGCCGGGTGCGGCACGATCGTGCCGGCCGGGGGATCGTCCGGGGACCAGGGCGCGGCCGTCAGACGGATGGATGCCTCGCCGGACAGGTCCTGGATGCGATCGCGCTCGTCTCGGCGGACGACGCCGGAGATGTCGATGCTGGAACCCGGATCGACGCGACCGACCGAGATGGTCTCGTCGAGACCGGCGACCGACCGGGGGCCGGCCACGATGTCGCTGTCCCGTCGCACCTCGAGAGTCGGTGTCTCGGTCGCATCCGTCGTCCGTGTCGACAGGGTCGCGTAGACCGTCAGCTCGCGCTCGGCGTGGTTCGTGAGCCGGGTCGTCCACGCGGTCTCTTCGCCCGGCGCGGGCATCATGGCCGAGATGCGGTCGGGGTCGGCGCTCATGCCCGATGCGGGCGACTCGACGGGCACCGCGACGGGAACGTGATACCCGCCTGGGTCCGCGTCGGTGCTCTCGCGTAGCTCGAGGGCCTCGTGCAGCGGCTCGGGCCACGAGGCGACCGCCGCCGCGATGAGCGCGACGAGCGCGAGGTGCCCGAGGTCGCGGCCCCGCGGTCGAGCGTGCGCGGCTCGCGGACGCGTCGTCGTGCCGGCGCCCGCAACGGCGACGGCGACGAGGCCGAAGGTGAGCGATCCGGCGCTCAGCTCGTCCCGCGCCTCGTGCTCGACTCTCGCGCAGGTCGCACAGAGCGCACGGTGCCGGCGGTACTCGCGAAGCTGGCGGGTGCCCGCCGTGCCGACGATCACGCGAGCGAGGACGTCGGAGGACACCCCGCAGGACAGGTCGCTCAACTCGATGAAGCACCGGATGTACCCCACCTGCAGGTGACTGCGGGCGCGGTGCGCGATGGTCGACACGTGCGAGGCGGTCAACCCGAGTTCGCTGCCGACCTCGCGTGCGGGTCGGCGATCGATCAGCACCGCGATCGCGACACGGCGGGTCGTCTCGTCGAGCGAGTCGAGCGCGCGGCGGGCGAGGTCGATCGAGCCGTCGAGGGCGAACGGGGCTTCCGGGTCGACGGGGACCCGCTCGAGCACATCATCGGGCACGGCGGTGGTCCGCCGGCTGTCTCGGTGGTGACGATCGACCATGTTCCGCACGGTCGTGAACAGGTACGCGCGCAGGTTGTCGATCTCCGCGATGCGCGGCGACCCCAGGGTGGCGACGACGAGGAACGCCTCGGCCACGGCGTCGCCCGCGGCCTCGGGATCGGCGCCGCGGGCGATGGCGAAGCGGCGCAGTGAATCGGCGTCGTTCGCGTAGACGCCCGCCAGGCGCTCGGCGGCGGTCTTCGTCAGACGGTCATGCCAATTGTGGCGAACGGTGTGATCGATTGCCATATAGCTACTCAAACACATGACGCCGCGCTTCGACACCCGGTCGCAGACGCGCGTCAGACCATGCCCCGAACGAAAGAACTGGTTATGACTGCAACCGAATCCACTCGTGGCTCCAAGCGTTTCCTCGTCGCCGGAGGTTCCCTCCTGGCGGTCGCGGGCATGCTCACGGCAGCCGCTTTCACCGACTTCGCCAACCTGAACCTGGGCGGTGACTCGGGTATCGGCGGTGACAACACGCGCTTCAACATCCAGGTGGTGGGCACCGACCCCGAGACGAACGAGCCGATCCCCGGCACCTGGCAGGAGGCCAACACGGCCGAGGGTGTGGCGATCGCGGTTCCGGGCGCCGACCTCATCACCCCCGGCGACACCGTCTCGGTCGAGATCCCGTTCCGCAACGAGAGCCCCGCCCTGGGTGCTGACCTCGCCTTCACGCTGCAGGACCGCGCCGGCTTCGTCTCCGACGCCGAGTTCGCGCAGGCCGTGCGTTACACGATCGCGCTCGACGGCACCGAGATCGTCGCGAACGCCACGCAGGAGGCCGTGGCCGACCTCGACCTCGGCGTCTACGCCGCGGGCGAGGAAGGCGTGCTCTCGGTGAGCATCACGCTGCCCGACCAGGGGTCGGTCGAGGCGAACAACGCCCTCCAGGGCAAGACCACGTACGTGCAGGCGCACTTCGACGCCAGCTCGGTCCAGCCCTGACCCCTGCCCGGGGGTGCGGTTCACCGCACCCCCGGGTTCCCCGACCCGAGATGGAACGAGACCGATGATCCCCCACCGCAGCGCTCGCCTCAGGCTCAGCCTCGCCGCCGGTGCCCTCCTCAGCGTCGGCGCGCTCTTCACCGCCGCCACCTTCACCGACGCCGCCGACGTGCACGTCTTCCTCGACGGCTCGCAGAACACGTTCGAGATCCGAACCGCCGGCTCCGTCCGCGACGGGTGGGTACCCTCCGAGGACCAGTGGCAGCCCGGCCGCCCCGCCCCGTACGAGATCGCCCTCGAGGAGGGAACGGTGCTCGCTCCCGGCGGCTCGATCTCGCTTCGTATCGCCGCTCAGAACGCGAGCCCGCGCCTCGCCGGCACCCTGTCGCTGTCGATCGTCGATCCCGACCCTCGCGGCGACGAGATCGATCCCGACACCGGCCGCTTCGTCGAGCTCTTCGACCAGCTGCAGTTCACGGTGCGCGACGGCGACCGCACCCTCATGGACCGCGTGCCCGCGCCCGAGCTGACGACCTACACGTGGGACGACGCGTTCGAAGCGGGCGAGCACCGCCTGCTCGACGTGCGCATCGATCTGCCCGACACCGTGGACAACCGCTGGCGAGGCGCCGGCACCGGCGTCCAGTTCCAGTTCGAAGGAGAGAACCGATGAGGCGCACGATACGCGTGGCCGAGCCGGTGAAGCTCGTGCTGGCCGGGGGCCTCGCGCTCGGTCTTCTCGTCGGCGCGACGAGCGCAGCTTTCAGTGATCAGGCCGACGTGTCGTTCGCCCCCATCGGCGCAACCTACGATCTCGGCTTCGTCGCCGCCGACGGGTCGGTCGCACAAGGCAATCCGGAGCCGTGGCCCATCGACACGGGCGAGATCGGCCCCATCCCCCGGATCGGCGAGGGCGATCCCGCCCGAGTGGAGGTGAAAGTCAAGAACGCGGGCACGGTGGATGCCGGCGACGTCACGTTCTCGCTCGCCTCGCTGCTCCCGCCGGTCCCCGACGGCGACGGTGTCGTGCGCGACGCGCTCGACGTCACGCTCGCATCGATCTGGGTCGACGGCGTCGAGGTCGCGACGCGCGTTCCGGCGGCCGAAGCGGTCGCCACGATTCCCGACTGGCCCGCGGGCGGCATCCGCACGGTCGTCGTCGAGCTCGTGTATCTCGATCAGATCCCCAGCCCGTACTACTACGGCCGCGATGTGCTTCTCGGCCTCACCGCGACGGGAGCGGCCTGACGCCCCGGCCATCATCCCCGACCCGTCCCTCGACCCAAGGAGCTGGAATGACGCACTCCGTCAGAACGCGACGCCGTGCTCGGTACGGCGCGCTCGCCGCACTCGGGGCACTCGCGGTCTCCGCGGCCGTCGCGGCGCCCGCGCCCACCGAGGCCCGCTACACGGATACGGCCACCGCGGCCGCCGAGACCTACACGATGCCCGCGTCGTACCAGGCGGTGTCGAGCCAGTTCACCTCGACCTCGGCGGCACTCTCGGACGGGTGGGTCTGGGTCTGGGGCTTCAAGGGCCAGGGAATGGGGGGCAACGGCGTGCAGAACGACAACGATCGTTCCCCTCAGCCCGTACACGGCCTCAACAACGTCGTGAAGGTCGTCGGCGCGTCGGACATCAGCGAGACGCCCGGAACCTTCGGCGCGCTGACGGCCGACGGCGAGGTGTACACCTGGGGCCTGAACAAGCTCGGGCGCCTCGGCATCGGCACGACGTCGGGGAACAACGACTTCCGGGCGACGCCGCAGAAGGTCGAGTTCCCCGATGACGAGAAGGTCATCGACCTGGGGTCCATGCGCGCGACGATGGCGGCTCTCACCGAGAGCGGCAAGGTCTACACGTGGGGCTCGGGTCAGTACGGCCAGGCCGGCAACGGGTCCACCGTCGAGAACCGCGGGCCGCACTCGCCGTACCTCGTGATCGACAACGTGCACTCCATGCACGTCGGCCAGCGCCTCACCTGGGTCATCACGCGAGAGAACCGCGTCTTCTGGTGGGGCCGCGCCGTGTCCGGTGAGGCCGGCAACGGCACGACCGCGACCGTGAACAATCCGAACCCCTTGGAGCTGCCGCAACTGAACGCGCTCGTCGAGGGCTGCGAGGGCCCCGCCGTGCCGGTGCATTCGCCGGAAGACACCTGCTCCGTCGTCGAGATCACATCGTCGCGGCAGGCGGGCGCCGCTCTGACGCGCGACGGCGTGGTGCACACGTTCGGGCAGACCGCGAACGGTCAGATTGGCCGCATCGCGACGGCGCAGACACGCGTCCAGGTGCATCCGATCAACATCGACGAACCCGTCGCGCGCCTGTCCGCCGGCAACTACCACTTCACCGCGCTCACGAAGTCCGGTGGGGTATGGGGCTGGGGAAGCAACGCCAGCTGGGCTGCCACCGGGAACATCCGACCCGACGGCAGCACGGGTCAGGGCACGACCAACGCCACGACCCCGGTCCGCCTGCCACTCACCGACATCGTGATGATCGGCGGCTCGCGCGACACGAGCTACGCGACCCAGTCCGACTCCGTCCTGATCGGATGGGGTGATGGGCGCCAGGGTGCGATCCCGGGGAACGAGACGAACAGGCGCACGTTCACGCCGCTCGCCCTGCCCGGCATCCGTGTGGAGGTGACCGAGTGAACATCCGCAAGGTGACGGCGGCACTGTGGGCGACGGTCGTCGCGAGCGGTCTCGTCGCGGCCTCCGCCACGCCGGCGGTCGCCACCCAGGAGCTCATCGAGGCGACGCCCGCGACGACGACGATCGTCGCTCCCGCCCCCGGCCATTCCCAGGACTGGCAGGTGGACGTCCGGAACACCACGACGCAGACGCTGCCGGTGGTGCTGACGATCGAAGGGGACTCCGCGCAGCTGTTCGGCGGCTCGCATCCGATCCACGTCGAGATCGTCGACGACTCCGGCGAGGTGGTGGTGTCCGGCGCCGCACCTTCCGTGCTCGGTGCGACGGTCGAGCTCGACGCGCTCGGCGCGCACGAGGAGCGTCGATACACCGCCCGCGTGGCGCTTCCGCGCAGCGCCGGCAACGAATACCAGGGCGCGAGCGGCACGCTCGACCTGAGCTTCGTCGCCTCGGCTGAGGCGACGACTCCCGAGACCGGCCCGAGCCCCGACGACGCTCTCGCCCACACCGGTGGCTCCGGGACGACGCTGGCTCTCATCGCGGCGACCGCGCTCGGCATGCTCACGCTCGGCGCCGTGCTGGCTGCACGCCGACGGAAGGAACACGCATGACTCAGACACGACACGCCTTGCGCGCACAGCGTGCTCGGCGACGAAGCACCCGGGGCGCCGCTCTGAGGCTCGCGGCGGCGGCCGGCATGCTCGCCTTCGGCGCGATCTCGATCAGCGCAGCCGCGCTCGCCGACTCGGCGACGCTGGGGCTCGGCGCGAACGGCATCGGATTCGAGGGCCGGTTCGCGATCGGAACGGTCTCGCTCGACGGCACCGTCGAGCAGGTCATCGCGGACGGCCCCGCGGAGCGGCCGATCCCCGAAGCGGCACTGCTGGTCCCGGGTGGTTCGATCTCGATCGAGATCCCGGTGTTCAACAACACCGAGCGCCTCGCAGCCGACACGACGGTGACGGTGGTCGCCGCTGGAGGAGACGGCGCCGTGGCGGACGTCCCCAACATCACGCCCTACCTGCGCTTCACCGCCGTCGACCCGGCCGGGAACGAGGTGTTCTCGGGAGCCACATGGGACGAGGCGACGGGCTCGCTCGGGGTGCTCGCGCCGCGCGGCGATCTGCCCCTCACCGACGGCGACGCGTTCGCGCCGGGCGCCGAGGGCAGCGCGCAGACCGTGGTGCTGACGATCGACTATCTCGATGAGCCGGGCACGGAGGAGCTCAACGGCGGCCTGTCCGCTCTCTCCGTCCGGTTCGACGCGACGTCGGTGAGGCCGTGACCACTCGGCGCGCTTCGCGTCGGCCCAGTGTCGCCGATCGTTCGGCGCCGCTGGGCTGGCGCGTCTTCGGGATGCTGCGATCCGGCATCCTCTCGCTGGCAGCGGTCATCGGCGCCGTGTGCATCGTCGCGTTCGTCGCCGCGCTCGCCTTCAACGTCCGTCCCGTCGCCGTGATCTCCGGGTCGATGGAGCCGCAGATCCCGGTCGGGGCGATGGTGTTCACCCGCACCGTGCCGGCGGGCGATGTCTCGCCCGGCGACATCGTCACCGTGCAGCGTCCGCGCAACCTCGGCCTTGTGACCCACCGGCTCGTCTCATCGGTGGAGCGCGAGCCGGGGGTCTACGAGTTCGTGCTGCGCGGTGACGCGAACGACACCGACGATCCCCAGCCGTACGCCGTCTCGACGGTCGGGCAGTACGTCCTCCACGTGCCCCTGCTGGGGTACCTCACGATCGGTCTGCAGAGCTCGAGCGGGCTGTTCATCGCGGGCGGCATCGCGCTCGTGCTCGTCGCCCTGTTCCTCCTCGACCCGGCGCGGCTTCGGGGCTCCGCGCAGACGCGTGAGACGGAGGAGGAGTCCGCCTAGCGCGGCAACCCGCCTCACGCCGTCGACCCGCCGCATCCGAGGAGTTCGGGCGCGGCGGGTCGATGCGTTGAGCGGAGAGTGCGCGCGATCAGTCGGCGCCGAAGTCGAACGAGGCCGACTCGCCGGCGGCATCCACCGCTTCGGCCAGGGCCGGGTCGAGCTGCGCGTTCTCGGTGATCTCCGCCGCCCCGCCGCGCTCGAGGTCGCCGACGAGCTCGGCGGTGGGGCCGCCGATGAGGCCGAGTCCCGCGTAGTGCTCGAGGCGGGCGCGCGAGTCGGCGATGTCGAGGTTGCGCATCGTCAGCTGTCCGATGCGGTCGGTGGGGCCGAAGGCGGAGTCGCCGACACGTTCCATCGAGAGCTTCTCGGGCGAGTACGACAGGTTGCGGCTCTCGGTGTTCAGGATCGTGTAGTCCTCACCGCGGCGCAGGCGTAGCGTGACCGTGCCGCTGATGGCGGAGCCGACCCAGCGCTGGATCGACTCGCGCAGCATGAACGACTGCGGCTCGAGCCAGCGGCCCTCGTACATGAGGCGACCCAGGCGGCGGCCCTGCTCGTGGTACGTCGCGAGGGTGTCTTCGTTGAGGATGCCGTTGACGAGGCGCTCGTACGCGATGAACAGCAGTGCCATGCCCGGGGCCTCGTAGATGCCGCGGCTCTTGGCCTCGATGATCCGGTTCTCGATCTGGTCGCTCATGCCCAGGCCGTGGCGACCGCCGATGGCGTTCGCCTGCATCACGAGCTCGACGATGTCGGAGTACTCGACGCCGTTGACGGCGACCGGACGACCGGCCTCGAAGGTGACCGAGACGTCCTCGGGCTCGATCTCGACCGCGGGGTCCCAGAAGCGCACACCCATGATCGGTTCGACGATCTCGAGTGAGACGTCGAGGTGCTCGAGGGTCTTGGCCTCGTGCGTCGCACCCCAGATGTTCGCATCGGTCGAGTAGGCCTTCTCAACGGAGTCCCGGTAGGGGAAGCCGTGCGCGACGAGCCATTCGCTCATCTCGGTGCGGCCACCCAGCTCGGTGACGAAGTCGGCGTCGAGCCACGGCTTGTAGATGCGCAGCGACGGGTTCGCGAGCAGGCCGTAACGGTAGAACCGCTCGATGTCGTTGCCCTTGTAGGTGGAGCCGTCGCCCCAGATGTCGACGCCGTCCTCCTTCATCGCGCGGACGAGCATCGTGCCGGTGACGGCGCGGCCGATCGGCGTCGTGTTGAAGTAGGTGCGGCCGCCCGAGCGGATGTGGAACGCACCGCAGGCGAGGGCGACCAGGCCCTCTTCGACCATCATCGGCTTGCAGTCGATCAGGCGCGACCCCTCGGCGCCGTACTGGAGGGCGCGGCCCGGGATCGACGCGATGTCGTCTTCGTCGTACTGGCCGAGGTCGCCGGTGTAGGTGAAGGGCACGGCACCCTTGTCGCGCATCCACGCGACCGCGACGGAGGTGTCGAGACCCCCCGAGAAGGCGATGCCGACGCGCTCGCCGACGGGCAGGGACTGGAGGACCTTCGACATGCGCTCAATCATACGGAGCGGGGGAGGCCGCCGAAGCCGCGGTCTCGCGCCGCGGCGGGCTCAGCCGAGCGAGACGCCGGTGATGGTGACGGCTGTCGCGGGAGCGCCGTCGCCGGCGCCGCTGTCGGTTCCCGCAGCGGCCACCTCGCGCACGACGGCGAGGCCGGCCTCGTCGAGCTGTCCGAACACGGTGTACGACGGGGGCAGCGGGGTGTCCTCGTAGACGAGGAAGAACTGCGAGCCGTTGGTGTCGGGACCGGCGTTCGCCATGGCGACAGTGCCCGCAGGGTAGGTCTCGCTGCCGTCGAGCTCATCGGCGTAGCGGTAACCGGGGCCGCCGCGGCCGGTGCCCGAGGGATCGCCGCACTGCAGCACGAAGATGCCCTCGGTCGTGAGCCGGTGGCACGGGGCGTCGTCGTAGTAGCCCTGCTCGGCGAGCGAGACGAAGCTGCCCACGGTGCACGGGGTGCGGTCGGCGGTCAGGGTCATCGGGATGTCGCCCGCCGACGTCTGCAGCACCGCCGCGACGTCACCCGAGACCTCGGCCTCGGCGGGAGGCGCGGTCACCTCGCGGACGCCACCGGCGGCCTCGACGTACGCGCAGGCGCCGTCGGGAACGGCATCCGCCGTCGGCATCGTGTCGGGAGCCTCGGATGCCGGTGACGACGAGCACCCGGCCAGGGCGAGAGCCGACAGGACGAGCAGAGTTGCTCCGAAACGCGCGCGCATGCCATGAGCCTAAGCGGGCGCAGCGACGGTCCCTGTCCGCAACGCCCCCGAGGTGGCACGATCGGATCGTGACGCCCGGTCGCGGGCGCGGGAAGGGGGCGGCGATGGCCGAGAAGACGAGTCGTGGCGCAGGGTTCTCCGACGAGGAGAAGGCCGCGATGAAGCAGCGCGCCGACGAGCTGCGCGCGACGAAGGGGCTGAAGGGCGCGGCGAAGCTCGCAAAGGAGCTCGAGGCCTGCGTCACGACGATCGACGAGCTCGACGGCATCGACGGCGAGGTGGCCCGGATGACGCATCGCATCGTCTCGGAAGAAGCGCCCGATCTCGCGCCGAAGACCTTCTACGGCTTCCCGGCGTACGCCCGCGATGGCAAGGTCGTCATCTTCGTGCAGCCGAAGTCGAAGTTCGACACCCGCTACCCGACGCTGAACTTCGACGAGACGGCGACCCTCGACGACGGCTCGATGTGGCCGACGTCGTTCGCGATCGTCGAGGTCACTCCCGAGGTCGAGGCTCGCGTGCGCGAGCTCGTGCGCAGCGCCGTCGACTGAGCCGCCCGATCAGGCGAGCAGGTTCTCGGCACGCACCGTGAGGGCGATCGCGACGAGCGTGGAGAGCAGGCCCGCCGCGAGCAGCAGCCCCGGGTGAGCGAGACCGATCACGATCTGCCGGGTGCGCGGCGCCTCCGAGAGGAAGCGCTCGGGGATGCGGTGGCGCGTCGGCACCGCCGACCAGCCGCGCAGCCGGGCCAGGTAGCCCGCGTACCGGACGATCAGCACGCAGTAGAGCAGCACGGTCACCGGCGGCACGATCATCGCGAAGAGCCGGGCGGCCAGCACCCACGCCGTCTCGATGTCGGTCCCGCTCTCGTCGGTCAGCTGCACGGCGATCGCGCCGCCGATGACGACCGACCCGAGCCAGAAGATGAACGCGCTGAACAGGGCGAGGAAGCGCGCGAAGAAGTGGGTCAGGATCGACGGCTCGTACTCGAGGTGCGAGCGCGGCGTCTGCGACAGCACCGCGAACGTCGCTACCAGCGGAGGAAGAGCCGCCGTCAGCGCGAGCGAGGCTCGCAGCCACCCCGGCCCACCCGCGAGGTCGCAGACCACGAGGAGCGCGACGACGCCCGCCATCCACGCCAGCCCGAGCGCGGTCGGGTGCGACGTGAGGAAGTGGGGATGATGCGGTTCGAGCCGCGCGCCCGCACCCTCGACGAATCGCCGGCCCCGATCGTTGGTCATCGAGGCCAGCGTAGGCATGTTCGGCGCAGCGCGATACTGAAGCATCCGGGACTCGCGGGGGAGCGTATGTCGAGAGCGAAGGCGTGGATCGCGATATCGATCGTGGCCGTCGCGGCCATCGTCGTGCTGATTCTCGTCGCCGCGCTGCGCTACTCGGCGGCGCCCGTCTACCCGGCGCTTCCGGCACCGGACTACGCGCTGCAGGAAGCGATCGCGTACGGGGGCGTCGTCGCCGTGGGCGCGGTGGGGGTCTTCGCGGGCCTCGTGGCGCAGCGTGATGATGAGCGGCGGACCCGCGTCGTGGTCATCGGCATCGCGGGCGTCGTCGCGCTCTGCGTCGTGGCGGTCGTTGCGGCGCTTGTCGTTCCCGCCGCGTAGGGCGGCGCGGGTAGCGGAGCGGTCGGGATGCCGCGGCGCGATGCCGACGAGGCTCGTCTGTCACTGCGAGGCGGCTGACCCCACTATTCTCAACCGAGTAGGGATCCTTTGGGGGGAACAGTGGAGTTTCAGGACCGTCTTTCAGCGCTCGCCGCGAAGGTCGTCAACCAGGCCGCGGTTATCGGTACGGAGGAAGCGACCAAGAACGCCTTCGTCATGCCTTTCATCTCGACGATTTTGGGCTACGACGTTTTCGACCCGCTCGAAGTGGTGCCCGAGTTCACCGCGGACGTCGGGATCAAGCGAGGCGAGAAGGTCGACTACGCCATCATGCGTGACGGCGAGGTGCAGATCCTGATCGAGTGCAAGGCTTCGACGGGCGCGCCGAAGATCGAGCATGCCTCGCAGCTGTTTCGATACTTCTCGACGACGAACGCGCGTATTGCCGCATTGACGAACGGCGTGATCTGGCAGTTCTTCACTGACCTCGATGCGCCGAATCGAATGGACGCGAAGCCGTTCCTGGTGCTGGATCTCCTCGACATCGACGAGACCCTCATCCCTGAGGTTCAGAAGCTCAGCAAGGACAGCTTCGATCTGGAGTCGATCATCAGCGCCGCTGAGGAGCTGAAGTATGTCGGTGCGCTCAAGCGGGAGATCGCGTCGCAATTCCGGGAGCCGAGTGATGAGTGGATCAAGTTCTTCACTCAGCGCGTATACGACGGCGCCTACACGGCGCGCGTCCGCGAACAGTTCACGACGCTCGTCACGAAGGCCTCGCGCCAGTTCCTGACCGAGAGCGTGAACGACCGGCTCAAGACCGCGCTGGGTGCCAACATCGCTGTGCGACCTGTGGCTGAAGCTATCGTGCCCATTTCGAGCGAAGCCGAAGTGGAGAAGGACCTCGAGCGTGATACCGAGATTGAAACAACGCTGGAGGAGCTCGAGGGCTATCAGATCGTGAAGGCCATTGCCTGCGGGGAGATCAAGCCGCAGCGCGTGACTCACCGGGATGCGAAAAGCTACTTCGCGGTGCTTCTCGACGACAACAACCGAAAGCCGATCGCTCGGCTCCATTTCAACTCTCGACAGAAGTACCTCGGTCTGTTGGATGAGAACAAGGTCGAGACTCGCCATGCGCTCGAGGGGCTGGACGAGATCTATGAGCACGCGGACGCTATCCGAGAAGCTGTGGTGCGATACCGGTAGCGCGGTTCGGCGCAGCGCGGGGGACCGGTGCCGCGGCGCGATGCTGGAGGAGTACCCTGGCCGGGTGAGTACCGTCCGTCTGCCGATGCCCTCCGGGCGTGAGGGGGTCTCCGGCGCGCACAGCGCCGGCGGCACAGGCGCGGCATCCTTCGTCCTTCTCGCCGGTTGATCCGGCGCGCGCCACGTCGACTCGTGTCCGTGGTGTGCCTCTCCCGGTCCCGGGCGGTGTCGACCGTCCCGGGATGATTCGCTCGCGCTGCTCGCGTCGCGGCCTCGTCGCCGCGCCGATGCCGCGCGTGCACGCGTACTCAGACAGGACTTCCCATGTTCGCTCTCACCGACAAGACCATCCGCGCCTCTTTCATCAACGTGTCGCTCCGCGAGCGGAACTCGCTCGTCGTACCCGCCGACCTCGCCGAGGTCGACTGGAGCGCTCGCGACTACTACGGCTGGCGCGACCCCAAGACGCCGCTGCTCGGCTTCATCGTCGCCGAGCTCGACGGTGCGGCCGTCGGGCTGCAGTTGCGCCAAGCGGAGCAGCCGACCCGGTCGCGACCGCAGTGCTCCTGGTGCTGCGACGTGACGCTGCCGAACGACGTCGTGCTCTTCTCCGCACGCCGCGCGGGAAAGGCCGGCCGTGCGGGTGACACCGTCGGCACGCTGCTGTGCGCCCGGTTCGAGTGCTCGCGCAACGTGCGCCGGCTCGACCCGCCGCCCTACCTCGGCTTCGACGCGGGCGCCGCACGCGACCGGCGCATCGACGTCCTGCGCACCCACGTCGACGGATTCTTCCGCGACCTGCGCGACGGCGTCTGACGTCGGCGGGCGGCACCGCTCCTCGCGACCGAGGGGTGGTGCCGCCCGAGTCGCTGCTTGACGCGGCGACGTCAGGCGACGCGCGATTCGGTGATCGGCGCGGCGTCCGGGGTGTGGTCGCGCGCGCGGCGCCGCGTCACCCAGACGCAGAACGCCCCCACCGCGACGAACACGATCGCGATCCCGACGATGTACGCGATGACCAGGGGCCATCCGCCGGGAAGGTTCGCGTTGAGGAACGGGTACGGGTACCAGAACGGCTCGCCCGTCACCGCGTTCGACACGAGCGGCCCCCGGATCAGCGTGTAGGCGATCCAGAACAGCGGGAACGACAGGATGACGCCGACCGTGCGCCACGGCAGCGCTCGCCGTCTCGGCCCGACCAGCAGGTCGAGAAGCAGGACGATCGGAGCGATCGTGTGCATGATCTCGTTCGACCAGGGGACGGGCTCGGACCCCTGGGGCAGGGTGATGCCGCGCAGCAGTGCGTTGTAGACGATGCCGGTGATCGCCATGTAGGTCGTAGCGCACGCCAGGGCGGTGGAGAGGCCGCGGGACGCTCGTGCCCGCGCCGGGTCCATCAGAGTCGCGACGGCCGCCCACGCCAGGACGGCGGCGGCGATCAGGTTCGAGAGGATCGTGAAGAAGCTGAAGTAGTTCGCCACCACGCGAGCGACGTCGCCGCCCGCCTCGACCGTGCGCGTCACTGACACGGCCAGCTGCACGCCGACCGCGGCGACGATGGCGACGGCGGTGACGAGGCGGAGGAGCGACCAGATCGTCGCGGCGGGGCGAGAGTTCACGAGGGCACGATACGGCGGGTGCCCTCGGATGAACGAATGTGGCGCCGTCGTTTCGGGCATGGATTCCGCGTCGGCGATGTTGTGTGTGCGGGTATGTTCGCGCGAGCCGTCGCGGACTGCCGGAGAGGACCACCCATGACCATGACGATCGAGGACGTGCGCGACAACGCCGCCTGGCACTCGCTGACCGGCGCACACGCGCACCTCGCCATCGGCGACGACCTCGTTCGGCGCTACCCCGACGACGTCGCCGGCTTCGTCGGGGTCCGCACCTGGGACGACCCGGCCGTGTGGGACTCCCTCGTGCAGGTGGTGGGCTCCGGCGGCGAGTTCAGCATCAGCCTGAGCTCCGGCGCGCCCGAGCCCGAGCTTCCGGCCGGATGGTCCGAGACGTTCCGCGGCGCCGGCGTGCAGCTCGTCGAGACCGATCGTTTGCGCCCGCGTCCCGACGACGAAGCGGTCGTCCTGGGTGCGGCGGATGTGCCCGACATGCTTGCCCTCGTCGAGCGAAACCGGCCCGGGCCCTTCCGCCCGCGCACGCATCTGCTCGGCCGGTACATCGGCATCCGCCGGGGAGACCGCCTCATCGCTATGGCGGGTGAAAGGCTGAAGCCCGGCGGTTGGACCGAGATCAGCGCCGTCGCGACCGATCCCGAGTACCGCCGACAGGGCATCGCCTCGCGCCTCGTGCTCGATGTCGCGTTCCACATCCAGCAGCGGGGCGGCCTCGCGCTCATGCATGCTGCGGCCTCGAACGTGAACGCGATCGCCGGTTACGAGAAGCTCGGATTCGAGCTGCGCCGCACGACGAACTTCGTCGGGGTGCGCATCCCCTGAGGGCGGTGGTGAGAGCGGTGTGACCGATGCGATTCCTGCACTTCGGCGGGTTTCAATGAGTTGTCCCCAGGGGTACATATCTTCGAAAGTGATGTCGGAGGTGTGCGGCATCATAGACATATGGCAACGACGGGCGGCGACGACGAGGTGGGATTGAGTCCCCACGCCGGTGCGCTCGGTGCGTTCGCCGAGGCGCTGGATGCTGCGCACACGGGGGATGTCGCGCTCGTTCGGGCATTGGCTGAGGTGGGGCGGTCGGCGTTGCGCGTCGCACACGTCGAAGGTGTGCGGGGCATGGCGTCCGACATGGAGCTGCGGTCTGTCGCGGCCGAGGCCGCGGGGCTTGCCGGTCGGTCGGACCGGCGGTTGCAGCACGACATCGACCACGCGATGACGATCGTCGACGACTACCCGGCGGTGTTCGCGGCATGGGAGACCCGGCGGATCACCCGTGATCACGTGGAGGTGATCGTCAAGGCCGGGAGCGTGGTGCCGGCGGAGGTTCGACCCGCGTTCGAGGAAGCCGCGATCGCCGTGTGCGAGCGGGACATCGCGGTGCGCGTGCGAGAGCCGCTGAGAGCGTTGGCGGAGCGGATGCACCCGCGGGAGTTCACCGACCGCCACCGGGACGCCGCCGCGGGCCGGTGTGTTCGGGTGCTCCCGGGGGCGGACGGGATGTCGGACCTGATCGCGACACTGCCCGCCGTGATCGCCGCGGGGATGCTCGACCGGCTCACGCAGATGGGCCAGTCCGTGAAGGACGCCCAAGCAGCGGGAACGGATGCCGCGGGGGCTGACACCGCGCGGACGGATGCTGCGGGGGCTGGCACCGGGAACGCAACCGAGCCCGACGCCCGCACGATGGATCAGCTCCGCGCCGACGCGCTCGCTGACCTCGTGCTCGGCGGCGCTCCGGCGGTGGATCCGACGTACGGCACCGACGCGCCAGGCCCCCTGGGAGCGATCCGTGCGCGGGTGCAGGTCGTCGTCACCGCAGACACCCTCACCGGAACCGACTCCGGGCCCGCCGAAGCCGTCGGCACCGGACTCATCGACGCCGACACCGCCCGCGAACTCGCCGGGCAGACGTCAGTGTGGGCCCGGCTGTTCATCGACCCGATCACCCGCACTCCAGTCGAAACCGACACCTACCGGCCCACCGCCTCGATGCGACGTCTCCTCCAAGCCCGCGACCAGCACTGCCGGTTCCCCGGATGCCGTCGCGCTGCGATCCGCTGCGAACTCGACCACACCATCGACCACGCCCTCGGCGGGCACACCCACATCTACAACCTCGCCCACCTGTGCCAACGACACCACTCGATGAAGCAATTCACCAACTGGAACGTCACACAACTCGGAGGCGGGGTCCTCGAATGGACCTCACCGAGCGGCCGGACCTACCGCGAAGACGTACCCATCCCCGCCGTCTGCTTCACACCCGAACCCGGCCCACCGCCGGGAGCGGGAACGGGCGACCCGTTCGACGACCCGCCACCCTTCTGACCTTCCGGGCCAACTGTTCGGGTTGGCCCGGAACATCCGGTCGTCGTCGTCGTCGTCGCCGGCCAGAGTCGGCCAGCTCAAGCGCCCTGATGCGCGCAGAGCCACTGCCGCCCGCGACGCTCGCCGCCACCCGGCCGCGCTTCTCGCTCGCCGCCGCCCGGCGCGCTTCTCGCTCGCGCTACGCCGCACCGGCAGACGCCCGGCTCACGAGGCCCCCTCGGCCCACGGGCCGCGCGATGTTACGCCGTATCTCCGCTCATGTCGGCGTGTGAGGAGACGCCGCGACGGCGGCATCCGATGCCCCTTACTGTCGGGCGATCGCCGGGAACCACCCACCCGCCGATCCCACCGCACCGACCGAGGAGATTCGCATGACCGACACCGTCCCGCGCGTCGACCGAGACCCGCGCGCCGAACGAAGCCTCCCGGCAGAACCCGCACCCACCGCAGCAGGCCCAACCGGAAGCCGACGCGTCGACTTCAGCGACATCCCGGTCGTCCGCACCAAGCACTGGTTCCGGTGGGCGATCGCCGCCATCGTCGTGTTCGTCCTCGCGCAGTTCCTGTGGTCGCTCGTCACGAACGAGAACTACGAGTGGGACTACTTCGCGCACTACTTCTTGTCCGAGCCGGTGCTGCAGGGCCTCGGGCTGACGCTCGTCTACACCGCGGTCTCGGCGACCCTGGGCTTCCTGTTCGGCACCCTCCTCGCGCTCGCCCGGCTGGCGAAGTCACCGCTGCTGAATGCCGCCGCCTGGAGCTTCATCTGGTTCTTCCGCTCCGTCCCCCTCGTCGTGCAACTGGTGGTCTGGTACAACCTCGGCTACCTCTACCCGACGCTCGGACTCGGCACTCCCTTCACGACGGACTTCTGGATCGTCGAGTTCCCCACGGTCCAGCTCATCAGCGCCTTCGCCGCGGGCGTGCTCGGGCTGAGCCTGCACCAGGCGGCGTACTCGGCCGAGATCATCCGCGGCGGGCTGCTGTCGGTCGATCAGGGTCAGCTCGAAGCCGCCGCCGCGCTCGGCATCCCGCCACGTCGCCGCCTCAGCCGCATCGTGCTGCCGCAGGCGATGCGCTCGATCATCCCCAACGCGACCAACGAGGTCATCGGACTCGTCAAGGGCACCTCGGTCCTCTTCGTCATCGCCGTCCCCGAGCTCTTCTACGCGGTGCAGGTCATCTACAACCGCAACAGCCGCGTCATCCCGCTGCTGCTGGTCGCGGTGGTCTGGTACACGATCATCACGACCATCCTCAGCGTCCTGCAGTACTACATCGAGCGCCACTACGCCCGCGGGTCGGTGCGCGTGCTGCCGCCCACTCCGCTGCAGCGGGCCCGGCACGCGATCGCTCGGCAATGGGCCCGCCTCGGCGACGAACCGACGCCCCCTCCCGCCCTCGCGGGAGCAGACGCGCCGCCGGTCGACCGGGCGACGCGCCACGCAGCCCCCGGCGACAGTCGATTCACCTCGGGAGGAGAGTCATGACCACCACGGATGTCGCCACCCGCGGCCTCGTCGAGATCCACAACGTCCACAAGAGCTACGGCGGCATCGAGGTGCTCGGCGGCATCGACCTGACCGTGCAGCCGGGCGAGGTCGTCGCGATCCTCGGCGCGAGCGGGTCGGGCAAGTCGACGCTGCTGCGCACGATCAACCACCTCGAGACCGTCGATCGCGGATCGGTAACCGTCGACGGCGAGCTGATCGGGTACGAGCAGCGCGGCGGCAAGCTGTACGAGCTGCGCGAGAAGGACGTGCTGGCACGGCGCACGCAGATCGGGATCGTCTTCCAGAACTTCAACCTGTTCCCGCACCTGACCGCGCTCGAGAACGTCACCGAGGCCCCCATCGCCCTCGGCCGCCTCTCGAAAGAGGATGCTCGCGACCTCGGGCGCCGTCTGCTGCACCGCGTCGGGCTCGCCGACAAGGCGGGGCACTATCCCCGGCAGTTGTCGGGCGGGCAGCAGCAGCGCGTCGCGATCGCCCGCGCCCTCGCCCTCACGCCGAAGGTGATCCTCTTCGACGAGCCCACGAGCGCGCTCGACCCCGAACTGGTGGGCGAGGTGCTCGACGTCATCCGCGACCTCGCCCAGCTGGGCACGACGCTGATCATCGTCACCCACGAGATCGGCTTCGCCCGCGAGGTCGCCGACCGCGTCGTCTTCCTCGACGGCGGCCGGATCATCGAGCAGGGTCCGCCCCGCGAGGTGCTCGTCGCGCCGCGGCATCCGCGCGTCCAGGAGTTCCTCGCCAAGGTGCTCGCCTGACCTCCCCTCCCATCCGTCACCCCACTTTCCACCCGAGACAAGGACCCACACCATGGCAATCAGCAAGAAGCAGGGCGTCGCCGCCGGCATCGGCGTCGTGGCCGTCGCCGCGATCGTCGGCGGCATCGTCGCGGCGGTCAGCCTGAACCGACCCGCCGAGGCCGAGGCCGCCGCGCCGGCCACGACCGAGGCGAACGTCACCACCGATGACATCCGGTGGGTGCACCTCGACGAACCCGTCGCCGAAGCCGTCGCCGCCCTCGAGGCGAGCGGCTTCACCCCGGTCGAGGACGGCAAGCTCACCGTCGCCCACTCGGCCTACCTGCCGCCGCTGGGCTACATCCCCGAGGGCGAGACCGAGGCGGCCGGCACCGAGCCGAACATCGGCTCGCTCATCGCCGAAGCACTCGGCCTCGAGTACAACCCCGTCGTCGTCGCGTGGGCCGACTGGCCGCTCGGCATCCAGTCGGGCAAGTACGACCTCATCACCTCGAACGTCACCGTCACCGAAGAGCGCAAAGAGCTCTACGACTTCGCGAGCTACCGCGAAGACCTGCTCGGCTTCTCCGTCCAGGCCGACAGCGACATCGAGAAGATCGAGGAAGCCGCTGACATCTCGGGGCTGAAGATCGTCGTCGGCTCGGGCACCAACCAGGAGCAGGTCCTGCTCGCTTGGAACGAGGAGCTCGAAGCCGCGGGGAAGGCCCCCGCCGAGCTGCAGTACTACGACGACAACGCCGCCGCCGTCCTCGCGCTGCAGTCTGGCCGCGTCGACGCCACGTTCGGCCCCAACGCCACCTCGGCCTGGTCGGCGCGCGAGACCGGAGACACCAAGCTCGTCGGCCTCGTGCCGGGCGGCTGGCCGCAGACGGCGAACATCGCCGCCGCGACGGCGAAGGGCAACGGCCTCATCGAGCCCGTCCACATCGCGCTGAACGCGCTGATCGAGGGCGGCCAGTACGACGAGGTTCTCCAGACCTGGGGCCTCGAGACCGAAGGCATCGACGCCAGCGAGATCAACCCGCCGGGACTCCCGCGGTCCTGACCGCGCGCACCACGACCACGGCTGAGGGGTAGCGTCGGACGGTGACCACGATCGCGACGACCGTCACCATCCGCCTCGTTCGCACCGAAGAGTACGAGCGAGCCGGAGAGGTGACGGTGCGGGCTTACGCCCACGACTACGGCGACCTGTCCGACGGCTACCTCTCCTCCCTGAGCGACGTCGCCGCCCGCGTCCGCCGCGGCGACGTGTGGGTGGCGGTCGACCCCGACGGTGCCCTCCTCGGTACCGTCTGGGTGTCGCGCCCGAACCGCGCGCTCGCCGATGTCGCCCGACCCGGCGAGACCGACTTCCGGCAGCTTGCGGTCGCGCCCGAGGCCCGCGGACGCGGTATCGGCGAAGCGCTCACCCGCCACGTGCTCGACCTCGCCCGCGAGCGCGGCTCGCACCGGGTCGTCATGAACAGCGGTCCCGAGATGACCGGCGCCCACGCCCTGTACCGCAAGCTCGGCTTCCACCGCCTCACCGAACGCGAGGGCAGCATCGAGGTCGAGCCCGGGCGCGTCATCGACCTGCTCGCCTTCGGCTACGACGTCGCACCCGCACCCGCGCCGGCCCCCGCGGCCGCCACCACCGCCCGGCCGACCTGGTCCTTCGAGCACGTCGCCTACGACGACCCCCGCGCCGCCGCCCTGCGCACCGAGATGGACCGCGAGATCGGTCCCCGGTACGCCGACCGCTTCGAGCAGGTCGACCCCGACGAAGCGGAACGCTCGGCCCGCGCGTTCGCCGTCGACCCGGCATCCATCGTCGCGACGGTGCTCGTGATGGATGCCGCCGGCGAACCGGTCGCGCACGGCGCGCTGCGAGACCTCGCGCACGACGGCATCCGCGACCTCGAGATCAAGCGCGTGTACGTGCACCCACGCGCTCGCGGCGTCGGTGCCAGCCGGGCGCTGCTCGACGAGCTCGAGCGCCTGGCTCGTGAGCGCGGGGCGGGCCGGGTGATCCTCCAGACCGGCGACCGGCAGCAGGATGCCGTCGCCCTGTACGAGAAGCTCGGCTACACCCCGATCGCGATCTACGAGCCCTACACCGCGTACGCCTTCTCGCACTGTCTCGAGAAGCACCTCTGACCGCGGATTTCCATCCGTTGCCGCCTCGGCACCGAACACATTAAGCACGGTAGGAGTGATCTGCCGATCGAGAGGCGACAGCAATGGCCAAGACAACCGCACCCGAGAAGCGCGACCGTTCGCGCAAGCGGGGCATCTGGTGGCTGTGGAGCGCCCTCGCCGGCATCGTCAGCGCCGCGGCGTTCCTCGCCGTCGCCGAGCTCATCGCCCTGATCGTCGCCCGGGAGAGCAGCCCGATCCTCGCGGTCGGCGCGTTCGTCATCGACATCGTCCCGCAGCCGCTGAAGGAGTTCGCGATCGCGACCTTCGGCGCCGCCGACAAGATCGTTCTGCTCGGCAGCCTCGGCCTCGCCGTGCTCGTGGCCGCGGCGATCGCCGGCATCCTGCAGTTCTTCGCGCGACCGTTCGGCCTCGTCGTGATCGCGCTCGCCGGCGTGCTGTCGACCGCCGCGATCGTCACCCGCGCCGGAGCCAGCCCGCTCGCTTTCGTGCCCCCCGTCATCGGGACCCTCGTCGGTGCCGCTGTGCTGGTGCTGCTCATCACGCGCCTGCGTCGCTGGGCCGACGGCACGGCGCCGGCTGGGGAGCACGGACGACCGGATGCCGTGGCGCCCGCTGCTCCCGCGCAGCGCGGCGTCGGACGCCGCTCCTTCCTCCTGACCACGGCCGGCGTCGGCGCCGCCGCCGTCATCGTCGGCATCGGGTCGCGCCTGCTCAACGCCACGACCGGGTCGATCGACGCCCTCCGCCGCGAGCTGCGCCTGCCCGAGCCCCGCTCGACCGTCACCATCCCCGCGGGCGCCGAGCTCGACGTCGAGGGCATTTCACCGCTCATCACGCCGAACGCCGACTTCTACCGCGTCGACACCGCCCTCACCGTGCCGTCGGTCGACCCGACGACCTGGCGGCTCGTCATCGACGGCATGGTCGACCAGCGCGTCGAGTTGAGCTTCGACGACCTCGTCGGCATGGGCCTCGACGAGTACGCCGTCACCCTCACGTGCGTCTCGAACGAGGTCGGCGGCGGTCTCGTGGGCAACGCGATCTGGCAGGGCGTCCCGATCCGCGACATCCTGCGCATGGCGGGGCCGAAGTCCGGCGCCGACATGGTGCTCTCGCGCAGCGTCGACGGCTACACCGCCTCGACGCCGCTCGATGCGCTGACCGACGAGTCGCGCGACGCGATCTTCGCGGTGGCCATGAACGGCGAGCCGCTGCCGCTCGAGCACGGCTTCCCGGTGCGGATGGTCGTGCCCGGGCTCTACGGCTACGTCTCGGCGACGAAGTGGGTCACGGAACTGAAGGTCACGACCTTCGAGGCCGACGAGGCCTACTGGACGCCGCGTGGCTACGCCGCCGAGGCCCCCATCAAGTTCTCGTCGCGGATCGACACGCCGCGCACCGGCACCCCGGTCGCGGCTGGCACCGTCGCGGTCGCCGGTATGGCGTGGGCTCAGACCGTCGGCATCGAACGGGTCGAGGTGCGCATCGACGACGGCGACTGGCAGGCCGCCACGCTGTCGACCCCGATCAACTCCGACACCTGGGTGCAGTGGGTGCTCGAGTGGCAGGCCGAGGCCGGCACGCACTACGTCGAGGTCCGCGCGGTCAACAAGAACGGCGACACGCAGGTCGAGGAGCGCGCGGCCATCGCCCCCGACGGTTCGAGCGGCTGGCAGCGCGTCCTGGTGACCGTCAGCGCCTGACCCTCACCGCCCGACCGTCAGCGCCTGACCCTCACCGCCCGACCGTCAGCGCGGGGATCGCGGCGAGGACGGCGCCGGCCGTGCGGTCGGTCTGCCGCAGCGACAGGGCGTTCGCGTGCGGCCGGGTGAACGCACCGCCCTCCGTCAGCGAGGTGAACGGACCGAGCGCGAAGAGGGATGCCGCTGGCACACCGTCGCGCGACAGGATGCGTCCGTCGTCGTCGGTGTGCACGCGACCCAGCGATCCCGTGAAGTCCGCGTCTGCGACGCGCAGCTCCGCGCCGTGTCGTGTCGCCAGGTCGCGCAGCGCCGGGTTGTCGCTGACAGCGGCCCCCGAGCCGGGCAGCCACGCGTCGACGAGGGCGCGCGCCACCGTCTCTCCGGGCACCCGCGGGCTCGCGGCGACGAAGCCGCGGCCGGGGGCGACGGCCACCGTCGTATCGGGCCCGAGGAAGCGGACGACGCCGGCATCGGCCAGCGCCAGCAGCTCCTCGAGCCGATGCGCCGGCGGGCCGCTGGCGACGTAGCTGAAGAAGGTGTGCCATCGCACCGGCAGCGAGACCGCTCGCGAGCGCGCGTTCCACCGCTCCGTCGGGATCTCCGCGAGCGCGAGGAACGACAGCAGTGCCGCGAAGAAGACGCCTTGCGCGGCGCTGCGTTCCGGGGCGGTCCGCAGGTGCAGGTCGGTGGCGATGTGATCGCACACGGCGCGATGCGCGTCATCGCCCCTCGAGAAGGTCCGGCCCGCCAGTGGCCGATCCAGCGAGGCGATGTCGAACCGGTCGAGCGGGTCCGGCACGACAGCCGCGATCGCGTCGAGCAGGGCGGGGTCGTCCCACGCGTGGGCCTGCAGCACCGCGCGGAACGCCGGCCAGTCGCCGGCGACGCGATCGGGATGCGCGGTGAACAGCTCGCGGTAATGCCCGTGCAGCAGCTCGCCGGCGATCAGCGGCCAGATGTCGGTGTCGAAGTCGACCTGCTGCGGCCGGGCGAGCAGCGTCGCGATGCGACCCGCCGTCAGCACCTCGCGCTGCGGTGGCGCGCCCTGGATCGCCGACGACACCTTCGAGCGGTAGGGGACGCCGCGCCGCGATCCCAGGTGCAGGCGGGGCTCCCGCCCCGACGCGACATAGCGCAGGCGCTCGCCGTCGCGCGTGAACCGGCCGCCCCGTCCCTGCGTCAGCAGCACGACGAGGTCGATCGCCGCGAGGCCCATACCGCGGACGATGACGTCGTCGCCGGCGGTGAGACCCGACAGGTCGGCGTCCGCGGTGAACGCGGGCGGCACGTAGACCAGCCGCTCACGCCGCGCCGCCGCGATGAGGTCGGCCGTCGCGGCATCCGGTTCGCGTCCGTTGTGTCCGACCGCGTAGACGATGACGTCGCCGCGCAGCTCCAGCCCGCTCGCCAGCGCGACGGTGTCGGGCTCGCGCACGCCGACGACGGTGTCGGCCCGCCAGCGCACGGTGACCCCCGGCGGTGCCTGCGCCACCGTTCGCGCGAAGAACCAGGCGAGGTACTGGCTGTGCAGGCGGCGGGTCGGAAAGCTGTCGCCCCGCAGCCCCCGCGCCTCGGCGGCCACGACCTCGTCGTCGATCTCGGCGTCGGGCCCGACGGTGCCGAGCCGGCCGTCGCGCCACAGCTCCGCCCATTCGATGAGCGACGGCCCCGGGCGGATCGGGCCCGCGATCGTGCAGCTGTCATCGGTGAAGACCGTGACGTCCCGCGCCATCGAGTTGAGCTTCAGCAAGGGCGACTGGGCCCGCCGCCAGATGCGTCCCCCGCCCGGGGGATGCGGGTCGATCAGCTCGACGTGCAAGCGTGGCGCACCGACATCCCGGGCATCGCCACCGCCCGCCTCCGCACCGAAGCGCGCGATGATGCGCTCGAGCAGCATGATGGCCCGCGGGCCGGCGCCGATGAGCACGACCCGTCGGGCGTTCACGCGCGCGCCCCGGTCACCGCGCCGCGGCGTCGGGCAGCAGCGCACGCGCCGGTGCCGGCAGCCCGAGCAGATCGCGCAGCGTCGCGCCCTCGTCGTAGCTGCGCCGGTACGAGCCGCGCTCCTGCAGCAGCGGCACGACCCGCGTCGCGAAGTCGTCGAGACCGTGCGGCGTGAGGTGGCCGACCACCGTGAAACCGTCGGTCGCGCGCTCCTGCACGTACCGGTCGATCTCGCTCGCGATGTGCTCGGGCGTTCCGACGAACGTGTGCTTCGCGGTCAGCCGGATCACGAGCTCGCGGATGCTCAGCCCTTCGGCCTGCGACAGCTCGCGCAACGACGCGATGCGCGCCTGCACCGCGGCATGTCGGTTCGCCCAGCCCCGCGCCGTCTCGGCGCCGGTGTCGGGTTCGACGTCGGGCAGCGGCCCGTCGGGGTCGTAGCCGCTGAGGTCGCGGCCCCACACCTGCTCGAGGTAGGTGAGGGCCTGCTCGGGGCGCACCTGCTGCAACGCGATCTCGCGCGAACGCTCGCGCGCCTCGGCATCCGTGTCGCCAAGCACGAAGGTGGCGGCGGGCAGGATCTTCAACGAGTCCTCGTCGCGGCCCCACGCCGCGAGCCGGCCCTTGACGTCGTCGTAGAACACCCGCGCCGCCGCGAAGTCCTGGTGCAGCGAGAAGATGACCTCGGCGTGCTCCGCCCCGAAGTCCCGACCGTCGGCGGAGTCGCCGGCCTGCACGATCACCGGGCGCCCCTGCGGCGACCGCGGCACGTCGAACAGTGCGT
Organism: Microbacterium thalli; assembly: GCF_028737325.1. GTDB lineage: Bacteria > Actinomycetota > Actinomycetes > Actinomycetales > Microbacteriaceae > Microbacterium > Microbacterium thalli. Next base: position 486,282 of record NZ_JAQZCH010000001.1, read on the forward strand.
CGACGTCGAACTGCGCGCCGGCGTGACGGATGCGGCGTGGCAGTGCCTCGTCCTCGTCCCACGAGTCCCAGAGCTTCTTCGACAGCGCCGCGAACTCCTTCGCCCGCTCGTAGCGGTCGGCATGGGCGAGGAAGCCGCCGCGCCGGAAGTTCGCCCCGTGGAACGCGTCCGAGCTGGTCACCGCGTTCCACCCGGCGCGGCCACCGGAGAGGTGGTCGAGGGTCGCGAGCTGACGGGCGAGCTCGTACGGCTCGTTGAAGGTCGTGCTGAGCGTGCCGACGAGGCCGACGTGGTCGGTCACCGCGCTCAGCGCGGCCAGCACGGCGAGCGTGTTCGGGCGGCCCAGCACGTCGAGCTCCTGCACGCGCCCCTTGTGCTCGCGCAGCCGCAGCCCCTCGGCGAGGAAGACGTAGTCGAAGAAGCCGCGCTCGGCGGTGCGGGCGAAGTACTCGAAGGCGGCGAAGTCGATCTGACTGCCCGAGGCGGCGTCGGTCCACACCGTCGTGCTGTTGACGCCGGGGAAGTGGGCGGCCAGGTGGATCTGGCGGGGCGAGCGGCTCACGGGGCGACCTTCTCTCGTGCCGAAGCGGGGCGGTGATCTCGGGCCGGGCTGCCGGCGTAGCGGCTCGGCGGACGCGGCAGCCCGAGCCGGCCGCGCAGGGTGGCGGCGTCGTCGTCGCGCAGCACCCGTGTGGCGCGCAGCAGCGGCGCGAGGCGGTCGGCGATCGCGACGACGTCGTCGGGCTGGCGCGCCGGCCGCAGCCGCACACCGTCGACGCCCGTCTCGGCCAGGGCGCGGATGTGATCGGCGACCTCGGTCGGCGTGCCCGCGACGACGGCGGCATCCGATCGGAACGCGCCCCCGTCCAACTCGTCGAGTCGGGCGAGCGCATCCCGGGCGCGTCCGGGAACGTCGTCGATCAGCACGACGAGATCCGCGAACACGCGCAGACGCTCGGCGGACCGCCGCAGCTCCGCCGCTGCACCGTCGAGCTCGGCGAGGATGCCGGTGGCCGCGGCGGGGCCGTGCGGCGTGACGAACACGACATCGGCGTGCTCGGCCGCCAGGCGATAGGGCGTGCTCTCGTGGGCGAGCACCGCGACGATCGGGCGGCCCTGCGGGGAGCGCGGAACGATCGAGGCGCCCGTGATCGAGAAGAACTCGCCCGCGACGTCGACGTTGTGGATGCGGTCGGCGTCGACGAAGCGCCCGGTCGCGGCATCCCGGATGATCGCGTCGTCCTGCCACGAGTCCCAGAGCCGGCCCAGGGCGTCGGCGACCTCGCCCGCCTCGCGGAACCCGGCGTCGGCGTCGAGCTCGTCGCGGCGCCCGAAGTTCGCGCGCTCCGCCGCCGACCCGCCGACGACGAGACGCACGCCGGCGCGGCCCCGGCTGGCGAAGTCGACCGTCTGGATGCCGGTGGCGACGTGGAACGGCTCGGTATGGGTCGTCGTGACCGTGGGGATGAGGCCGATGCGGTGCGTCAGCGGCGCGAGCGCCGAGGCGAGCAGCACCGCGTCGAGGCGACCGCGCACGCGACCGGGGGTCGGGTCGTCGGGATCCTCGAAGCGATCGGTGAGGGCCAGGGCGTCCTCGATCGTCGCGAACACCACTCCGGCGCGGTCGAGCGCCCGGATCTGATCGGCCCACGGTTTCGGCGTGACGAGATCGCGGGGCCGAACCCCCGCTGCGCGCCCGGCGGCGGGATGCCAGCCGGCCCGCTCGAGGGCGACGGCGAGATGGATGCGGTGCGACATGCCCCCACTGTCGACCGCTGCCGACGAGCGGACCAAGGCCGCACGTCACGCGGCGACACCTGTCGTAACGGGGCTTCGTTCAGGACCGCTTCGGTCAGACGGGGGAGACCACCCGGTAGCGGGTGGCGACGGCGCCCGACCGGAACGGCGTCCGCGTGACCTCCGTCAGGGTGATCGGCCGCGCCAGCCCCGCGAGCAGCATCGGCCCGTGCCCCGCGATGATCGGGTGCACGAGGAACTCGAACTCGTCGACCAGGCCCATCTCGGCGAGGGCGGTGGGAAGCGCCACCCCGCCCACCCACAGGCCGTTGCCGGGCTCGCGCTTGAGTCGTTCGACCGTCCCGCGCAGATCGTCGCGCACGAGCTCGGCGTTCCAGTCCACCGTCTCGAGCGTGCGCGACACGACGTACTTCTTCGCCCGGTCGATGCTCTCGGCGAAGGCGATCTCACCCGCATCCATCCATTCCGGCCAGGCACCGGTCGCGGGCCGGCGCCACGCGGACTCCATCATCTCGTAGGTCACCCGGCCGAGCAGCAGCGCGTCCGCGTCCGCCATCTGCGCGGCCCAGAACCGCATCGACTCCTCGTCGGGCGGCAGCCCTTCGGCGTGGTCGCAGCACCCGTCGAGGGTCACGTTGATCGCGTACCGCAGCGGTCTCATGGCGTCACCGCGACCCGTCCGGCGCCGGGGTGACCGGCACCACCTCGGGCAGCTCCGTCACCGGGACGAGGACGATGTCCTGCACCTTCCAGTCCAGCTCGACGCAGCCGGCGCGCGCCGCCTCGAGGCGCTCGAGGGTCAGCTCGTCGTCGCCGGTCGGGACGATGAACGCCTCGATATGGAAGACGTGCCCCTCGTCGCGCACCCGGCTGCCCACGGACGAGACCCATGGCAGGCCGGCGAGATAGGCGTCGACCCGACCGGCGAGCGGGTGCGGCTGCGCGTCGTCGAACGTCGTGGCGCGGGCATCCATGAGGTCGACGATCGCGGCACGCAGGTTCTTCAGGCCGTCGCGCAGGATGCTCGACGCGATGAACAATGCGGCAGCGGCATCCAGCCACCAGATGCCCAGGCCGATGCCGGTCACACCGACGATCGAGCCGACGGCCGTCATCCAGTCGGCCTTGTTCATGTCGGCGTCGGCGTACAGCACCTTGTTGTGCAGCTCGCGCGCGAGGCGGATCTTCGCGTGCCCGAGCAGCACCGGCGGTACGGCCGTCAGCGCCATGACGCCGATCATGAGCCAGCCGAGCCAGATCGACGCCCCGAACAGCTCGACCGTGCCGATCGTGGGGTGCTCGCCGCTGAACAGCCCGATCGCCGAGTCGACGATGAGATAGGTGCCCATCGTCGTCAGCGCGACGGCGGCGACGAGATGGCCGACCCCGACCGACCGGTGATAGCCGTACGGATGCTGGAGCGTCGGCGACTTCCGGTTGACGCGGATCGCGATGAGGAACGCCAGCGGCGGGATGAACGACAGCAGGTCCTCGATCCACGCGGCCTTCATCGCCTGCGAGTTGCCGAGAACGAGGAAGACGAGGAGGACGGTGACGGCGAGGAAGCCGATCGTCAGCCACTCGAGCCGCACGGCCCGCCGCAGCGCCGCGACCTGACGGTCGGGCAGCGTCGCCCGCCCGAAGGTGACCTGTTCCGGGCTCACAGTGCGCCCGCCTTCGCACGCTCCGACAGGAAGGTCTCGAGTCGCGAGAGGAAGGCGTTCTCGCCGAGCGGCACGAGCATGACGAGCTTGAGCGTTGAACCGTCCTGTGCCGTGACCTCGGCATACGGCCGCGTCATCCCGGCCTTGTTCGTCCACGGCGTCTGGTCGGTCAGCCCGCCCGCGATGAGGTCGAGCCCCCCGTTCTCGAGCTCGCGCACGAGCGCTTCCTCCGACCCGATCGTCCACTCCACGTCCGCATCGAGCGAGTCCGCGAACGCGCGGATCGCATCCGCCTCGCTGCCGCTGGGCTCGTCGTCGCTGACGTCCATCAGCCGGCCGTTCGGAGTGACTCCGGCGCGCAGGGTGCCGCCGGTGACGGCATCCAGCGTCCCCGACGGATCGGCGGGGATGGCCGCGCCGCATCCCGCGAGCGACAGGGACGTCAGGGTGACCAGCGTCACGACGGCGACGCGCATCCGTGCGGACAGGCGCATGCGGCTCCTCTTCGGTCGGGTGATGCGGACGGCCCAGAATGTACTCCGCCGCCCCGCCCCGCGGCAGGGGGGTTGCGTCGGAGGCCTATCGATAGGATGGGGTGCAATCCCTCCTCGACAGAAAGGGAGATCCGCATGCCGGGAATCGTCATCGTCGGCGTCCAGTGGGGCGACGAGGGCAAGGGCAAGGCCACCGACCTGCTCGGTGATCGCACCGATTGGGTCGTCAAGTTCAACGGCGGCAACAACGCCGGGCACACCGTCGTCATCGGCAACGAGAAGTACGCCCTGCACCTGCTGCCCAGCGGCATCCTGTCGCCCGGCGTCAACGCCGTCATCGGCAACGGCGTCGTCGTCGACCTCGAGGTCCTCTTCGCCGAGCTCGAAGCGCTCTCGGCGCGCGGCCTCGACATCTCGCGCCTCAAGGTGAGCGCGAACGCCCACCTCATCACGCAGTACCACCGCACGCTCGACAAGGTCAGCGAGCGGTTCCTCGGCAAGCGGCAGATCGGCACGACCGGCCGCGGCATCGGTCCGGCCTACGCCGACAAGATCAACCGCGTCGGCATCCGCGTGCAGGACCTGTTCGACGAGAACATCCTGCGGCAGAAGGTCGAGGGCGCCCTCGATCAGAAGAACCACCTGCTGGTGAAGGTCTTCAACCGCCGGTCGATCACCGCCGACGAGATCGTCGACGACCTGCTCTCGTACGCCGAGCGCCTGCGCCCGATGGTGTGCGACACCGGTCTGCTGCTGAACGACGCCCTCGACGCGGGCGACGTCGTCGTCTTCGAGGGTGGCCAGGCCACGATGCTCGACGTCGACCACGGCACGTACCCGTTCGTGACCTCGTCGTCGGCGACGGCGGGCGGCGCGGCCACCGGTTCCGGCGTCGGCCCGAACCGTCTCGACCGCATCGTCGGCATCGTCAAGGCCTACACGACGCGTGTGGGCTCGGGTCCGTTCCCCACCGAGCTGTTCGACGAGAACGGCGACTTCCTGCGCTCGCGCGGGTTCGAGTTCGGCACCACGACCGGCCGCCCGCGCCGCGTCGGCTGGTACGACGCCCCGATCACGCGGTACGCGACGCGCATCAACGGCATCACCGACCTCGTGCTCACCAAGCTCGACATCCTCACCGGACTCGACCAGATCCCTGTCTGCGTCGCCTACGACGTCGACGGCGAGCGGTTCGACGAGGTGCCGGTCAACCAGTCGGACTTCCACCACGCCAAGCCGATCCTCGAGTACTTCCCCGGCTGGAAGCAGGACATCTCGACGGCGCGGACCTTCGACGACCTGCCGATCGAGGCGCAGGACTACGTCCTCGCCCTGGAAGAGATGAGCGGCACGCGCATCTCGGTGATCGGCGTCGGTCCCTCGCGCGACGCGGTGATCGTCCGCCACGACCTCGTCGACTGACGTGCGGCTGCTGCTGGGCGGCTACACCGCCGACATGGGCGGCGAGGCGCGCGGCATCGGCCTCATCCACGCGGACGACCCCGACGCGGCGACCGCTGGTGGCCAGCTCGCGCTGCGCCCCGAAGTGGTCGCCGCGTCGTCGCCGTCGTGGGTGGCGCGGCATCCGACGCTCGACGTCATCTACGCGGCGCTCGAGTACCGCGGCGTCGTGCAGGCCTACCGGCGCACCGGTCCCGACGCGTGGACGCCGCTCGGTGCCGCTGTGCCCGCGGGCGAGGCGGTGTGCCACGTCGCCGTCGCCCCCGACGGCGGATCGCTCGTGGCGAGCTGCTGGAGCGACGGCCGCGTCGTCCGGATGAGGCTGGATGCCGCGGGCGCGATCTCGGCGCCGGTCATCGCGCCCGCCGCGATCGACCCGTACGGACCGGATGCCGCCGACCCGGCCGTCGCCGCGGCATCCGCCTCCGCCGGCGACATCGACCTCGCCGCGGCGGCCCGCGCCCTGCGCGAGGCCGCCGGTCCCGAGTTCGCGCACCTCGTGCCCGGCTACGACGAGCCGGTGCCGGCAGCGCCCCCGACGCAGAGCGACGCCGATCCCACGACACGTCCCTCGCGGGCCCACCAGGCGCGCTACCTGCCCCGCGGCCTCATCGTCACGACCGACATGGGCCTCGACCTCGTCCGGTTCTGGCGCGACTCCGCCGCGGGGCTGCGTCCGGTGCAGGAGGTTGCCCTCCCGCTCGGCAGCGGCCCGCGCCACACGCTGTGGCATCCGAGCGGCCACCTGTACGTGCTGACCGAGCTGTCACGAGAAGTGTTCGTGCTGGGCGCCGACCGCGAGGGGACGTGGCGGATGCTGTCCGCGACCCCGCTCGCGGGCGTCCTCGCCGACGACACCGCCGCCGAGATCGCCATGACCCCGGACGGCGAGACCGTCTACGCCGGCGTCCGCGGCAGCGACACGCTCGGCGTGCTGCGGGTGCGCGACGCCGGTGACCGGCTGCAGCAGCTCGCGCTCGTCGACGCCGGCGTCCGGTGGCCGCGTCACCACGTCGTCGTCCGCGACACCCTGCTCGTAGCGGGGCAGCTGTCGGACGAGGTCGTCTCGATGACGCGCGATCCGCGCACCGGGGTGCCGGGGCGACCGCGCCACCGGGTCACGGCGCCGAGCCCGACCTGCGTGCTTCCGCTGCCCTGACGCTGCCCTGACGCTGCTCTCGCGCAAGAGCGCCAGACGCCGGATCGTCAGACGCCGCGCTTCTTCGCATCCTGTCGCGGGATGATGATCTGGTTGACGATCAGCAGGATCGACGCGGTGACCGGGATGGCCACGAGCGCACCGAGCAGCCCGAGAAGCGTGCCGCCGACCAGCGCACCGATCACGACGAGCGAGCCCGGCACCGCCACGGTGCGGTTCATGACCCGCGGTGTCAGCAGGTATGCCTCGATCTGCATGTAGACGAGGTACACCCCCGCGAAGACGATCGCGGTGACGGGAGCCGTCGGGTCGGTGAGGAACGTCACGACCGTCGCACCGACCCAGAACAGCACCGATCCGACGAGGGGGATGAGCGTGATGGCGAACGCGAGCACCGCCAGCAGGGCGGCGAACGGGACGCCGAGGATCGTCAGCAGGATGAAGGCGAAGATCGCGTTCATGGCCGCGAGGACGACCATCCCGGCGAGGTAGCCACCGACCGACTCGGTGATCTGGCGCGTCATCTCGGCGACGGTCTCGCGCGAGCGCGCGGGCGAGAGGCGCACGAGGGCGTTCTTCATCTTGGGCAGCGACGCCAGGAAGTACAGGCTCAGCACGAGCACGATGATCCCGCCCGAGATCGCGGTGACGACGTTGACGCCCACCTGCAGCAGGCCCCCGCCGATGGCGGCGATGTTCGAGGGGTTGGTGACGAAGCTCTGGATCTCGTCGAAGACGTCGCTCAGGCTGTCGCCGAACGTGCTCTCGAGCCAGAGGACCGCCTCGCTGCGCAGGATGTCGTCGACGATCGACGGCACATCGCGGACGAACTGCTCGACCTGCCGGACGACCGGCGGAAGCACGATCCACAGCATCCCGGCGATCACCGCCGCGAGCGCCGCGAACGTGACGACGATGCCCCACGCGCGCTTGATGCCGCGCCGCACGAGGAAGCGCACGAGCGGGTCGAGCGCGAGCGCGACGAACAGCGCGATCGCGATGTAGATGAGCACCGTCGACAGGCTCGAGATCGCCAGACCCAGGACGATCGCGGTGAGCGCCCCGAGCGTCAGGAAGAACCCGGCGGCGAAGGGCCGGGCCAGGCCACCCCACACGGGTCGGTCGCGTGTCGCGAGCGCGGTCTCGGTCGATGCCGACGACTCGGCCGCGCCGATGCTGCTGATGCGAGGCTTCGTCATGGTCACACTCTAGGACGCGTGACCGGATGCAGCCGGGCCCGCGTCACCGAGTGGGTGACGCCCCGACGCGGGCGGTAGGGTCGGCGGGGAAGGAGCCGCCATGACCGACGCCACGACCGAACTCCAGCGCCTGCGCGCGAGCATCGACAACATCGACGCCGCGCTCGTCTTCATGCTGGCCGAGCGCTTCCGCTGCACGAAGCAGGTCGGCGAGCTGAAGGCCGCGCACGGGATGCCGGCATCCGACCCCGGCCGCGAGGAAAGGCAGATCGCCCGCCTGCGCCGCCTTGCCGAAGAGGCCGACCTCGACCCCGAGTTCGCGCAGAAGTGGTTCGGCTTCGTGGTGGCGGAGGTCATCCGCCACCACCGCATCGCCGCCGAGGACGCGTCGGACTGAGGCTCCGCGCTCAGGGCGTCGCGCGCCGCAGCACCGGGAACGACACCGCGGCGAGCAGGGCCGAGAGGGCGATGACCCCGGCCGTCAGACCTGTCGGCCCGGCATCCGCAATCCTCGTGAACACGACCTCCCAGGCATCGAGGCTGCCGATCAGCCACATCGCTACGACGCCGAGAGCGACGATCCCCAGCGAGACGATGGTGAGTACGGCGGTGCCGAAGCGCTTGTACACCGTCGCGCCGGCGAATCCCACGAGGAAGAACAGCATCGACAGGCCGAGGTAGAACAGCCCCGCCACGAGCGGCCCGGCCGCCCAGAGCCAGTCGAGCCGGAAGAAGTAGCCGTTCATGCCCCAGCCTCCCGTCGCGTCCTCGATCAGACCGCCCAGGACGAACACGATCGCCATCGCAGCGGAAGTGACCAACGCCACCAGCAACGTGCCCGCGAAGAACTCGCGTCGCGACACGCTCATCGCCTGCGAGAACGGGAACGTGAACGTCAGGGCCTGAGCCCCGATGACGGCGAAGTACCACAGCGGAGCTTGCGCGCCGCCGCCGTACATCGGAGTGTCATCCGGGACCCCCGAGCTGCGCAGGATCGCATACACGGCGAGGTTGATCACGAGTGCACCGCCGAGCACGAGCGCCGGCACCCAGACGAAGGTCTGCTTGTTGACGAGCTGCATGCGGGCGACATTGAACGTACGGTTCATCGCCGGACTCCTTCCGAGGATGCCGCGGGGCTCGCGGCGGACTGCTGGGTGAGGCGGACGACGAGCTGCTGCAGCGAGACCGCCGAGGTTTCCAGGCCCGCGGTCTGCAGTGCGGCTCGGTCGGCGGGGCTGAGAGCCCCCAGGACGGTGACGCTCGCGACACGTCCCAGGCCCTCGCGGTGCAGGACCTCGCGGCCCGTGACGAAGGCGTCGACCGCGGCGGCATCCCCCACGATCGTCGTGGCGCGGTCGCGGACGGCATCGGTGTCGTCATCGAGGAGGATCGCTCCGCGATCGATGAGGATGACGCGTTCGATGAGGTTCGCGACCTCGTCGATGAGGTGGCTCGACAGCACCACTGTGCGCGGGTGCTCGGCGTAGTCGGCGAGCAACCGGTCGTAGAAGATCTGACGAGCGGTGGCGTCCAAGCCGAGGTAGGGCTCGTCGAAGAACGTGAGTTCGGCCCGTGAGGCGAGCCCGATGATGACGCCGACCATCGACAGCTGGCCGCGCGACAGCTTCTTGATCGTCCGCTTCATCGGCAGCTGGAACTGATCGACGAGCTCGTCGGCGAGGTCTTGATCCCACCGCGGGAAGAACAGCCGCGCCATGCGCAGTGCGTGGCGCGGGGTCGCGTCATCGGGGTACTTCTGGCTTTCGCGCACGAAGCACATGCGGCTGAGCACCGCCGGATTCTCGAAGGGGTCCTGCCCGAAGACACGCACGCGCCCGCTCGTGGCGAAGTTCTGCGCGGTCAGGATCGACATGAGCGTCGTCTTGCCGGCGCCGTTGCGGCCGAGGAGACCGTAGATCGTGTTCTCGGCAAGGGTCAGGTTCACCCCGTCGAGGGCGAGGGTGTCGCGGTAGCGCTTGGTGAGATCGCTCACCTCGATGACGGTCATCGGTCGTTCCTCTCGGTCGTCGGGCCTGTCGTGGGCGCGCTGTCGCTGCGGCCGTCGCGGGCTGCGGCCGCCCGGTCGCGGACGAGCTGCGCGAGCTCGTCGGGGGTCAAGCCGAGGGTGCGGGCCTCGGCGAGAAGGGGTTGGATGAAGCGGTCGGCGAAGGCGGCGCGACGTTCGGCCCGGAGCTGATGGCGCGCGCCTTCGGCGACGAACATGCCGATGCCGCGGCGCTTCACGAGTACGCCCTTGTCGACGAGCATGGTGATTCCCTTCGCGGCAGTCGCCGGGTTGATGCGGTAGAACGCGGCCAGTTCGTTCGTCGACGGCGCGCGGGTGTCTTCCGCGAGGCTGCCGTCGACGATGGAGTCCTCGACTCGCTCGGCGATCTGCAGGAAGAGGGGCTTCCCTTCGTCGATCACGATGCGTCTCGGGTCTGTCGGTTAGTCACTCAAGTAATGAACCACAGAAGAGGGGCTGGCGTCAAGACGTGGTGCCCAAACGCGCGCGTGATACCGGAATGGCCGGTCGAGGGGCAAATCGCTGACCGATTTGCACGGCTCCAGCGAACGTGAAACGTTGGATGAGGCCCATGATGGGCCGACCCGACCAGTCCGCGGTCGCTGGTGGTGGCCTCCCTCGGCCGCCAGACCGGTGAGCGTATGGTCGGCGGCCCGTGCCCGTGGATCCGACATCCACCCGCCGTGGCGCTGTCGTGAGACGTGCGCCGGGAGGTCGCCACCCGGGCGTGACCGATGCAGCCCTGCACCGGCTGCCGAGGTGACCAGTGACCATTCCGCCTGCTCCGGGGGAGACGACAGCAGTCCCCGCGCTCGAGGCGAAGAACCTGTACAAGGTCTTCGGCCGCAACCCCAAGTCCGTCGTCGAGAAGCTCCGCCGCGGCGCTCAGCGCAGCGAGATCCCCGACGCCGGCACCGCCGCCGTCATCGACGCGTCCTTCACCGTCCAGCCCGGCGAGATCTTCGTGATCATGGGCCTGTCGGGCTCGGGCAAGTCGACGCTCATCCGCATGCTCAACGGGCTGCACGACGCGACCGCCGGCTCCATCACGGTGAAGGGCGACTCGATCACCGACGTCGCTCCCGCGCGGCTGCGCACCATCCGCCGCGAACGCATCGCGATGGTGTTCCAGCACTTCGCCCTGCTGCCGCACCGTACCGTCGCCGCGAACGTCGCCTATCCGCTCGAACTGCGCGGCGTGAGCAAGAGCGAGCGGCTCGCGAAGGCCGAGGAGATCCTCGCGCTCGTCGGCCTGCAGGGCTGGGGCGACAAGCTGCCCTCGGCGCTCTCGGGCGGGATGCAGCAGCGCGTCGGCATCGCCCGCGCGCTCGCCGCCGACAGCGACATCCTGCTGATGGACGAGGCGTTCAGCGCGCTCGACCCGCTCATCCGCCGCGAGATGCAGGAACAGTTGCTCGAACTGCAGCAGAAGCTGCAGAAGACGATCATCTTCATCACGCACGACCTCAACGAGGCGATGTTCCTCGGCGATCGCATCGCCGTCATGCGAGACGGACGTATCGTTCAGATCGGCACCCCCGAAGACATCCTCACCGACCCGGCGAACGACTACGTCGAGCAGTTCGTGCAGGATGTCGACCGGGCACGCGTGCTCACCGCCGCCAACGTCATGGAGCGCCCGCGACCTGTCGTGGCCGAATCGGCCGGGCCGCGCGTCGCCCTCAAGCAGATGCGCGACGCGTTCATGTCGGCCGCCTACGTCGTGGGGCGCGACCGCACGCTGCTCGGCGTCGTCACCGACCGCGATGCCGTCAAGCTCGTGCGTCGTGGCGAATCGTCGCTCGGCTCCATCATCAAGACCGCGCCGCAGACGGTGCGTCAGGACGAGGTGCTGATGAACCTGTTCGTGCCCGCCGTCGAGTCGCCGCTGCCGCTGGCCGTGACCGACGACGACGGCCGCCTCGTCGGCGTCATCCCGCGTATCACCCTGCTCGCCGCGCTCGGTCCCGGACCCGGCGCGACCGAGGAGATCACGATCCCGCTGCAGCCCATGCCGCAGGCCACGATCGACCAGGTTCTGGCCGAGGCGTCCGCCGTCGATGCGCGCGCCAACGAGAACGAGGGGGTGCGCTGATGGACGGGTTCCGCATCCCGCTCGGCGAATGGGCCGAGGTGGCCGTCGCCGCGATCCGCGACAACCTCTCGTGGCTGCTGCGCGGCATCTCCGAGGCGGTCGGCTGGCTCGTCGGTTCGCTCGCCGACCTGCTGCTGAACGCCCCCATCGTGCTGGTCATCATCGTGGCGGCGCTGCTGGGCTGGGCGCTGCGCTCGTGGAAGTTCGCCCTCGGCACCGCGATCTCGTTCGCGGTCATCCTCGGGGTCGGCCAGTGGGTCACGGCGATGCAGACGCTCGCCCTCGTGCTCATCGCGACGGTCATCGCCGTCGTCGTCGCGGTGCCGCTCGGCATCCTCGCCGCCCGAAGCGACCGCTTCAGCGCGATCCTCAAGCCGGTGCTCGACCTCATGCAGGCGATGCCGGGCTTCGTCTACCTGATCCCCGCGATCGTGTTCTTCAGCATCGGGTTCGTGCCCGGGCTCGTCGCGACCGTCATCTTCGCGCTGCCCCCGGGCGTCCGACTCACCGAGCTCGGCATCCGCGGCGTCGACGCCGAGACGGTCGAGGCTGGGCACGCGTTCGGTGCGACGCCCGGACAGATCCTGCGCGGCGTGCAGCTGCCGCTGGCGATGCCCACGATCATGACCGGCGTCAACCAGGTCATCATGCTCGCCCTGTCGATGGCCGTCATCGCCGGTATCGCCGGCGCCCCCGGCCTGGGCAAGGAGATCGTGCAGGCCATGTCGACGGTGAACATCGGCACCGGCGTCGAGGCGGGCCTGAGCGTCGTCATCCTCGCGATCTACCTTGACCGCCTCACGTCGGCGCTCGGCGACCTGCGCGGGCAGCGGTCCTCGCTGCTCGGCCTCGTGGGCCGTCGTCGTGCCGCCGCCACCCGGCGCGCACTCGTCCCTGCGGCCTGACCGCCGCGGCATCCCTGCACCCATACGGAACGTACGACGTCATACGGAAGGCACACCATGAACAAGCGACACCTCACCGGAATCGTGGCGCTCGGCGCCGCGGCATCCCTCGTCCTCACCGGCTGCGCGAGCGGCAACCAGGCCGACGGCGGCTCGCAGGAGGACGGCGGCGGCGACGGCGGCGGCACGATCACGCTCGGCTACCTGCCCTCGTGGACGGATGGCCTGAGCACGGCGTACCTGCTCGAGGACCAGCTCGAGAAGCTCGGCTACGACGTCGAGATGCAGGAGCTCACCGAGGCCGGCCCGCTCTACGCCGGTCTCGCGCAGGGCGACGTCGACATCTACCCGTCGGCGTGGCCCGAGCTCACGCACGCCACCTACATGGAGACCTACGGCGAGCAGATCGACGACCTGGGCGCGTACTACGACAACGCCAAGCTCACGATCGCCGTGCCCGAGTACGTCGACATCACCTCGATCGACGAGCTCGCCGCGAACGCCGACCGGTTCGACGGCAAGATCTACGGCATCGAGCCGGGCGCCGGTCTGACCTCGCAGACGCAGACCTCGATGATGCCGGAGTACGGCCTCGACGGCACGTACGAGCTCGTCACCTCGTCGACCGCGGCGATGCTCACCGAGCTCGACACCGCCATCGCCGCCGAGCGCGACATCGTCGTGACCTCGTGGCGGCCGTTCTGGGCCAATGAGCGCTACGGCCTGAAGGACCTCGAAGACCCGCGCGGCGCCATGGGCGAGGCCGAAGCGCTGCACTTCCTCGCCACCGCCGGCTTCGCCGACGAGCACCCCGAGGCCGCCGAGCTGATCGGTCAGATCGTCCTCGACGACGAGCAGTACGCCGCCCTCGAGGACATGGTCGTCAACCAGTACGGCGAGGGCAGGGAAGCCGAGGCGATCAAGGCTTGGCTGGCCGAGTACGGCACGCAGGTCGACGGTCTGCAGGTCGACTGACCGCGCTCAGGATGCCGCGGGCGGCGCTGTCGGCGGAAGCTGCAGCGCCGCCCGCTGCGCGAGGCGGTCCATCGCGGCATCCGACACCGCGATGAGTCCGTCGAGCTCTGCGCGCACCCGCTCGTAGGCTGTGCGCCGCTCGGCCGGGGTCGCGGCGTCGTCGACGGCGACATTGAGCAGCTGCTTCGCGGTGTCGAGGCGGCGGCGCTCGACCTCGCTGAACGAGTGGTCGCGCTGCCGACGGGCGTCGCGCTCGGCGAGGTCGAACGCGACCTCGGCATCGGTCACGGCGTCGCGGTAGGCGGCGAGGTCGCTCGCGGTGACCCGGGCGTCGGCGGACGGCGGACGCAGACCGTCGGCGATCTTCTTCGCCCGCAGGAATGCCGCGGTCAGCGGCTGCCGCCCGTCGCTCATGGCGGGGAAGGCGATGAGCTTGGCGACATCGAGCTCGTACTCGAGCCAGCGGTGCGTCAGGTCGTCGTGCGCGGCGAACAGCCGCTCGATTCGCGTGCGCACCGACGCATCCGCATCATCGGCGTCCGTGGCCGAGGGGGATGCCGAGCCGGACGCCGTTGAGCCGTCGCGTGCCGTGAGGTCGCCAACCGTCGGGCGGACGACGATGCCCTTCGCCTCGGCCTTCGCGCGGATGATCTCGAGTCGGCGCTCGTGACGGCGCTTCGCGGAGCGCTCGATGGCCTTCGCGACACCACCGGCGGCCGGACCCACGAAGAAGATCAGCCACCAGTACGCGGTCGCGAAGTCCCACAGGCCACCCCAGAACTCACCCACGCGCTCATGCTATCGGCGCGCGACGGTCGGATCAGCCCCGGTCGCCGCGCCGTTCATCGCGGCGTTCGTCGCGCCGGTCGCGGTCGCGGCGGACCCGGTTCCACATCTCGCTCGATCGCGCGATCGCGCGCTGCGCGTTGTCGAGCAGATCCTGCGCGACCTCAGCCCAATCGTTCGAGCGCTCGTCCGGCTCGGGGATCTCGCGGGGAGTGCCCCGGCGCGCGGCGCGCTCCGCGGCGTCGAAGGCGTGGGTCGCACGACGGACGGCTTCGCGGTACGCGCTGTAGTCGGCAGGAGCCATCCGCACGTCACGGGCGGACGGTCGCAACCACGAGGCCTGCTGATACTCGCGCAGGAACAGCTCGAGCGGGGGCCAGCGGGCGTCGGACATCATCGGGAAGCCGATCGCCTTGGCGGCATCCGTCTCGTAGTCGATCCACCGCGCCGTGAGCTCGTCGTGCTCGGCCATGAGCCGAGCGAGCGGCATCTGCTCGATCGCGCCGCGCGGCGTCGGCATCGTGGCGCGCGCCGCCTGCACGCCCGCGCGTCGGGCTTTCAGATCCGCGACGGCGGCCCGCGCCTGACGCTCGGCGAGCTGCAGCCGACGGCGCGCCTCGGGCACGGCTCCCGCCGTCGCGCGCGGCGTGGACTTCTCGGCCTGCGCGCGCAGCAGCTCGGCGCGCGCGACCTTGAGCTGCGCGCGCGACTGCGTGACCGCCTCTTGTGCTCGGCGCACATCCAGCAGTGCGGCGTCGAGCTCGAGCCGCCGCTGACCGGGGCGCACGCGGCGCAGGCCGGCCCACCCGAGGGCGCTCGCCCCGGCACCAGCCGGCGCGATCCACCACCACTCGGTCACGAGCACGAGGATCGGATCCACCCCCTCAGCCTACGCATCGCGCCGGCTCGCGTCTCGGGCCGGCGGGTGTATCAGCCGAACAGCAGGGCGAACACGGTCGAGCCGCCGCCGACGAGAATGAGCGAGACGATCGCGACCCACGCCGTCACGCGCATACGACGCGAACGCCCCCGGGCGAACCCGGCGTACTCGTCGTCCTCACCCGGTGGCGTCAGGTCGCGGCCGCTCATGCGGTCGGCACCTCGTCGACGATCGCGCCGAACGCGGCGGGCAGCGTCGCGCGCGACGTGGAGCGGATCTCGGCGACCGGCACCGAGAACAGGCCCTGCACGTCGAGCACCGACTCGACGCCCTCGGCTGCATCCGTCACACCGATCCGGAGTACGGGGTAGTCGCGTCCCTCGCAGAGGCCGCGGAACTTCACGTCCTCCTCGCGGGGCACCGAGACGATGACGCGGCCCGTCGACTCGCTGAACAGCGCGGTCGCGGCGTCGACCCCGTCGCGCTCGACGATCTCGCTCAGCCACACGCGGGCGCCGACGCCGAAGCGCGTCGTCGCCTCGGCGAGGGCCTGGCCCAGGCCGCCGGTCGACAGGTCGTGCGCGGCCGAGATGAGGCCCTCGCGCGACGCGGCCTGGATGAGGCCGGCGAGGCGCTTCTCGGCGGCGAGATCGACCTTCGGCGGGCGGCCGCCGAGGTGGCCGTGCACGGTGTCGGCCCAGGCCGAGCCGTCGAGCTCCTCGTCGGTGGTGCCGAGCAGGTAGATGTTCTCGCCGGCATCCTGCCAGCCCGACGGGATGCGGCGGGCGACGTCGTCGACGATGCCGAGCACACCCACCACGGGGGTGGGGAAGATCGGCTGGTCGCCGGTCTGGTTGTAGAACGAGACGTTGCCGCCCGTGACGGGGACGCCGAGTTCGAGGCACGCGTCCGACAGGCCGTCGACGGCCTGGCCGAACTGCCACATGACCTCGGGATTCTCGGGGCTGCCGAAGTTGAGGCAGTCGGTCACCGCGGTGGGCACGGCGCCGGTGACGGCGACGTTGCGGTACGCCTCGGCGAGGGCGAGCTGCGCGCCCGCGTACGGGTCGAGCTGGCAGTAGCGGCCGTTGCAGTCGGTCGCGATCGCGAAGCCCAGGCCCGACTCCTCGTCGACGCGGATCATGCCGGCGTCGTCGGGGAAGCTCAGCGCGGTGTTGCCGAGCACGTAGTAGTCGTACTGGTTCGTGATCCAGCTGGTGTCGGCGAGGTTCGGGCTCGCGACGAGCTGCAGGAACTGCTCGCGCAGCGTCTCGGCGTCGTTCGCGCGGGGAAGGGATGCCGCCGAGTCGGCCTGCAGCCCGTCGATCCACGTCGGGTACGCGACGGGGCGGTCGTAGACGGGTCCATCGACGGCGACGGTCGAGGGGTCGACGTCGACGATCTGCTCGCCGTGCCAGAAGATCTGCAGGCGGCCGTCACCGGTGACCTCACCGAGGACACTCGTCTCGACATCCCACTTGCCGACGACCGCGAGGAACGCGTCGAGCTTCTCAGGAGCCACGATCGCCATCATGCGCTCCTGGCTCTCGCTCATGAGGATCTCCTCGGGCGTGAGCGAGGGGTCGCGCAGCAGCACGTTCTCGAGGTCGACGCGCATGCCCGAGCCGCCGTTGGCGGCGAGCTCGCTCGTCGCACATGAGATGCCGGCGGCGCCGAGGTCCTGGATCGCTTCGACGAGCTCGCCCGCGTAGAGCTCGAGGCAGCACTCGATGAGCACCTTCTCGGCGAACGGGTCGCCGACCTGCACCGCGGGGCGCTTGGTGGGTCCGCCGTCGGCGAAGGTGTCGGAGGCGAGGATCGACGCGCCGCCGATGCCGTCGCCACCGGTGCGGGCGCCGAAGAGCACGACCTTGTTGCCGGCGCCGGTGGCGTTGGCGAGCTTGATGTCCTCGTGCCGCATGACGCCCACCGCGAGGGCGTTCACGAGCGGGTTGCCCTGGTACACCGAGTCGAAGACGGTCTCGCCGCCGATGTTCGGCAGGCCGAGGCAGTTGCCGTAGAACGAGATGCCGCTGACGACACCGTGCACGACGCGGGCGGTGTCGGGGTGGTCGATGGCGCCGAAGCGCAGCTGGTCCATGACCGCGACGGGGCGCGCGCCCATCGAGATGATGTCGCGGACGATGCCGCCGACGCCGGTCGCGGCACCCTGGAACGGCTCGATGTAGCTCGGGTGGTTATGCGACTCGACCTTGAAGGTCACCGCCCAGCCCTCGCCGACGTCGACGACGCCCGCGTTCTGACCCATGCCCACCATGAGGCGGGTCTTCATCTCGTCCGAGACCTTCTGGCCGAAGCGGCGCAGGTAGTTCTTGCTCGACTTGTAGGAGCAGTGCTCGCTCCACATCACCGAGTACATCGCCAGCTCGCCCGAGGTGGGGCGGCGGCCGAGGATCTCGCGGATCTTCGCGTACTCGTCGGGCTTGAGGCCCAGGGCGCCGTAGGGCTGATCACGCTCCGGAGTAGCGGTGGCGTTCTCGACGGTATCTGCGACAGGGGTGCTCACGCGGCTGGACTCCAGGACTCGGGATGCCGGACGCGATCAGTCTAGTTGGCGCCGCCCCGCCCCCCGCTCCCTTCCGCCCCGGCCGGTCGGGCAACCGCCGAGAGAGGCCGGCGTGAGGATCGGGGGCGGGGGTGCATGGGAAGCGTGAGGGGCTCTCGCCGGGCGGGACGGGCGGGCGTAGACCTGAGCGCATGACCTTGACCTCGATCCTCCCGACGCTTCGGCGCAGCATCCCCAGCCCGCTCTCGCGCGACGCCTGGCCCGCGCGCACCGTGCCGACGTGCGACGACATCGTCGTCGGCGGCATCTCCGTGACCCGGTACGTCGCGCTCTGCGGGCTGCCCGCCGTCATGACGGCGCCCGCGGTGATCCCCCTCTCGGGCGGGATGCCGTCGACGACGGCCTCGACGACGGTGCTGATCCTCGAGGTCAGCGTCGCGCGCCCCGCCGACGAGGTCCCCGCGCTCGTGCTGGCCGCCGCGCTCGACGATGCCGTGCACCCCGTGTGGAGTGAGGCCCGACTGCTGGCCCGCGTCTCGAGCGCGCCCGACCACCGTTTCGCGGTCTGCGGCGATGACGGCACGCGTCTTCCCGGCGTGGCGCTCGTGCTGCCGGCGGACGTGCGACCGGGCGACCTCGTCGCGGTGCCCTGCCCCGGCGCCGTCGGCGTCGGCGACATCCGTCCGCGCCCCGCCGCTGCGCCGGCCGATGCTCGCCCCGACGCCGAGCGGATCGCGTGATGGTGTTCGCGACGGTGCTGTGGGCGAGCCGCTGCGCCCGTTACGAGGCGATGATCGCGTCGGCGCAAGCCGCCGACGACGAGGCCCGCGCGACGGCCACCGATCCCGCTGCGCCGATGCCGGTACGGGGAGCCCGGTCGTGAGCGAGGCGATCACGAGCCGGTTCGACGCCGGGCTGCTGGTCGACGGCGACGCCGTCGCGCCCTGGCTCGACGCACGCGGCGGTCTCGACGGCTGTGCCCCGCGCACGCTCGTGCACGGCATGGACCTGCGCGGCCGTCGCACCCCGGCGGCGCTGCGATCCCTGGTCCGCCAGCGGATGACCGGGCTGCGCGTCACGCTGCTGGCGGGCTCGCGCATCCGGCGGGCGCTCGCGCTCGCGATCGTCGACGACGACGCCGTGCAGGACCGGGTGTGCCCCGGCTTCGCCGGCGCCGCCGAGTCGATGCACCGGCGCCTGGAGATGATGCGCGGCGGCCCGCTCGCCCTCGCGGTGATGGTCGTCCCCGCGTCGGCGCCCGGCGGTGCCGTGCGGCGGTGCATCGAGACGGGGGCGCCGCAGCTGCCCGACGGTGCCGCGGTCGTGACGTGGGACGAGGCCGACGGATGGGGCCTGCGCGCGGCGGTCGCGCTTCAGCTCGTCTGACCCGCTCGCCGCCGGCGGCTCAGGGCGACTCGGCGGGCGGGGTCGGGGTGCGCGACGGGGTGGGGGACGGGGCGGGCGTGTCGTAGGCGCCGAAGAGGCCGGTGCCGTGTTCGACGAGCGTGTCGTAGGCCTCGCCGTAGGTCGCCGGCAGGCGCGTGCCCGGAGCGAACCGCGCCGCGAGCAGACCGAGCAGTCCGCGCGCAGGCGGTGTCAACGGCCGTTTGTGGTGCTTCTCATCGGCGGACTTTCCCGCCCCCTTCTCGGGGTTCGGCGGGGCGTAGAGCGACTGCGGCTGCGGCCAGGCGTACGGCTGGCGCGGCGAATCGAGGTTCACGGCGTTGAAGATCGGGTTCGCAGTGTCGTCCCGCGCGGTGAGCGGCCGCAAGCCGTGCAACCGGCAGAGGGTGTTCGTTATCGACCCGTGGTGCATCTCGTCGTGGACGACGGTCCCGGCCGCCGTGTAGGCGCTGACGACGATCGCCGGCACGCGCAGACCCAGCCGGTCGAAGGTGAAGCCCATCTCGCCGGGCCCGCTCGCGTCGGGCGGCGTCGCGGCCGGCGGTGCCACGTGGTCGAACGTGCCGCCGTGCTCGTCGAAGGTGATGACGAGTGCCGTGTTCATCGCGTTCGACCCGGATGCCGTCGCACTCGTGCGGATCGCGTCGTACACGTCCTGCGCCAGCCGGTCGCCGGCGCGAACGTCCGAGTCCGCGCTGTTGGCGATGTGGATGCGACTGCCGTCCGGCAGCTCGAGCTCACCGTCGCGGGTGGCACCCCACGGCGGGTGCATGTCGTTGTGGTTGAACACCATGCGCGGCTCGATGAACGCGTAGTCGGGAAGGTTGCCGTCAGCGGCATCCTGGAAGAACTGGTCCATCACGCGGAAGTTCGTCTTCCAGTACCGCTCGAGCACCGGCGCGTGCAGCATCCCGGTGAGCGACACGAGCTGCGTCGCGTCGTAGTAGACGCGCCAGGTGAGGCCCGCTTCTTCGAGTCGGTTGAAGATCGTCGGCGCGGGCGGGGCGTCGATCCACTTGTCGTAGCCGCCCCCGGCCTGATTGACGACGAAGCCGTGCGAGGTCGACGCGTGGAAGAAGCTGCGGTTGCAGAACGTCTGCGACGGCACGCCCGCGAACCAGCGGTCGTAGACGGCGAACTCGCGCGCGAGGGTCGAGACCACCGGCAGCATCTCGGGCGAGAACCCGCCCATGACGGTCGCATACTCCTCGACGGCCGGCTCGCGCTTCTTCGCCGCGCGATAGTTCACGATGTAGTCCCGCACGAAGCCGTCGTTGCCCGGGCGGGCGCCCGCGGCCGGTGCGTTGTACGGCGGCTGCAGCCCGTTCCGGTCGATGTCGGCGTTCCCGGGCGGATCGATCGTGCCGAACAGCTGCGTGTTGACGTGCGGGTAGGTCTCACCGGGGTCGGGCTGCGGCTGCTGCATGATGTGGTCGGTGGCGCCGGTGTAGACGTGCGCGGGCACCACCGTGCCGTCGGGGGCGGCGTTGGCGTAGTCGCCCTGCAACACCCCGTCGAACTCGGCGGCGGACTTCTCGTCGGCGGAGTAGAGGTGGCCGAGCAGGTTGTCGAAGCTGCGGTTCTCGAACATGAGCACCACGACGTGATCGAAGCCCGGCACGCGACGAGCCGCGAGCGGGGCGAACTCGGGCGGATGCGCGGTGACCGCCGCGGTCACCGCTGCGCCGGCGGCCCCGCCCACCGCGATGCCGGCGGCGCCGAGGCCCGCGCGTCGCAGGAAGTCGCGCCGTGACGGCTTACGGCGGGCCCACGCGGCATCCGAGTCCTCGTCCGGAGCGCTCGACGGAGGCGACTCGGCCATACGGTGCCGCCTTCCGCGTCGATCGGTGTTGCTGGCGATCATAGGCCCGCGCCGACGCGTCTGGTCAGTCCCCGGTCAGTCCTCGGCGTGCAGTGCGGCGTCGGCGGCGGTGCGCCGCCACGACAGGAACCGCACCGTCAGCCCCGCCCGGGTCGGCGCGCAACAGAACGGACCGGCCGAGACGGATGCCGCCGGGTCGAGCGGCGCGACCCGCACCAAGCGCCAGTCCTCGTCGTCCACGCGCGCGCGAATGGTCACCGCGTCGCCCGAGCGGCTTGCCCGCACCGTCACGACGCGGCCGGTCCACCCGGGAACGGGCGAGAGGGACCAGTCCGACATCCCGCGGGTGACGACGGCGCCGAGGCTCTCCGCGCCGTCGCTGCGTTCGACGCCCGCCTTGATCCAGGTCTCGTCGTCGACGCGCAGGAAGACGCCGGCCTGGTCGAACTGCGCCGCGAGATCGAGCCGGAACGCGACCTCGACGGCGGTCTCGGGCGGCATCGGCGCCAGGAGCGCGTGCTCGTCGTCGTGCACGAATCCGTACGAGGTCACGCGCCAGGCGTCGCTGCCCTCGCGTGCGGTGACGAGCAGGTCGGCGCCGTCGGCTTCGACCCGCTCGGGCTCGTTCGTCCACGACCCGCTCGACCAGGCGATCTCTTCCGCGCGTTCCGTCATGTGCTCATGCTGTCAGCTGCGCGAGCAACTCCGCGCGATCGGTCGTCCCGGCGAACTCGACGATGCGCCCGTTCGCGACCCGGTAGAAGCCGAACTCCGCGATGTTGACGTGCCGGCGCGTGGGACGCACGCCGCGGAACGCCCCGGTGTGCGTCCCGCTCGTGCGCAGGTGGGCGGCGACGCGGTCGTCTTCGACGACGAGCTGGATGCGGCGCACCTGCCAGTCGGCGAAACCGTCGAGCAGCTCGACGACGTCGGCCATCCAGGCATCCGCGCCGCCCGGAAGGTGCGCTCGCCGCACGTCGGGGTCGATGAACGAGCGGATGGCGCCGAGGTCGTGGCGGTTGCAGGCGTCGATGTACTCGCCGAACCACTCCCGCAACTCCCACGGCTCCATCCGCCCATTATCGGCGGCGTGGCGCGGCTGGGCTCAGCGCGCGGCCGTCGTGTTCTCGTAAGCCCGCATCGCCGCGTCCTGCGCGTCGGCGAGGGCCTCCTCGGCTGTCTTGTCGCCGAGCAGGGCCGCAGTGACGGCGTTGTTCAGCTCGTTCTGGATGTCCTGACCGGCCGGCGATGAGCCGAACGACGTGCCGTACTCGACGACGTCGTAGTACGTCGCGACGACCTGGTCGAAGCCGGCGTTGCCGGACGGGGTGACCCACTTCTCGCGGATCTCCTGGTCGGGCTGGGGAGAGCCGGTGAACAGCCCGGTGTTGATGCCGCCCTCGGCCGTACGGGTCGCGGCGCGGGCCTCGCCCGCCGCGTTCCACGCCTCGCCGCTGGTGAGCTCGGACACCCAAGCGCAGGCTGCCGCCGGGTTCTTCGCGTTCATCGGGATGACGAAGGCCTGACCGCCCGAGACCGAGAACGGCTCGCCCTCGCTGTCGCGGAAGGGCACCGCCTCGATGTCGATCTGGTCCATGTAGGGAGAGAGCACGTTGGGATACCACTGGGCGTTGACCTGAGCGCCGACCTGGTTCGAGACGAACTGGTTCGCGTCGCCGAACGTGTCGAACGCGTCGGTGAAGCTCTTCACCTGGGCGAAGCCGCCCTGGGCGTCGTTGATCCGCTGCAGCAGCTCCATGCCCGCGAGGTTGCTCGGGTCATCGAGCGTCGGCACGCCCTCGTCGTCGGTCAGCTGACCGCCCGAGCCGAGGATCCACAGGGCGGACTGCCCCGTCGAGACCGGGTCGAGCCCCAGGCGGGTGGGGACGCCGCCCGACTCCTGGTACATCTTCTCGATCGCTGCGACGAGGACGTCGGGCTTCGAGGTGTCGATCTCATCGGCGGTCACGCCCGCCTCGTTCATCACGGTCTTGTTCAGGATGATCGCCGGCGGCTGGTAGAACTGCGGCGCGCCCCAGACCTGGTCGTCGAACTCGACGTCCTCGACGACGGACTCGTACCAGCGCTCGTCCGGGTCGACCCCCTGCGCCTCGAAACAGTCGTCCAGCGGCATGATCAGGTTCTGCGCCGCGTACTGGGTGACGTACCGGCGGTCCATCTGGACGACGTCGGGCACGTCTCCGCTCGCGATGCGGGTGGTGAACTTCTGCGAGTCGAACGCCGTCGCGTCCAGCTCGACCTCGACGTCGGACAGCTGCTGCTCGGCGTAGTCGAGGCGGGCGGTGCCGACGTCGTCGGCGTTCTCGAAGCCCCACGCCGCGAGCGTGCCGCTGGGGGTCGCGCCGAAGTCGACGTCGGCGGCGGGATCGGCGTCGCCGCCGCTGCATCCCGAAAGGACGACGGCCGATGCCGCGGCCACCGCGGCGGCCGCGATCAGTCGATTGCGCATGTGTTCCTCCTGTCGTCGTCCGCGCGGTCCGCGCGGGTCATCCCTTGCGTCCCTGCGTCGCCACACCTTCGATGAAGTAGCGCTGGCCGAACGCGAAGAGGATGAGCATGGGCAGCGTGACGAGCAGCGAGGCCACCATCACGTACTGGTAGTCGCCCTGGCCGCCGGCTGTGGGGCTGTACTTCGTCATCGCGTAGGCGATGCCGAGGGGCGCGGTGAACTCGTCGACCGTGCCGGCGTTGAGGTAGATCAGCGCCGCCTGCAGGTTGTTCCAGCTGGCCTGGAACTCGAACAGGAACACGATGACAAACGAGGGCACCGACAGTGGCATCGCGATGCGCCAGAACAGCCCCCAGGCGCTCGCCCCGTCGATGCGCGCCGCCTCGAACAGCTCGCGGGGCAGGCCCAGGAAGAACTGCCGCTGCAAGAAGATGTAGAACGCCGAGCCGAAGAGGTTGGCCCCCCACAGCGGCACCCACGTGCCGAGCAGACCGGTCTCTTTCCAGATCAGGTAGACGGGGATCATCGTCACCGCCCCGGGCAGCATCATCGTGGCCAGCACCAGCCCGAACAGCAGCTTGCGTCCCGGGAACGAGAAGTAGGCGAAGCCGAAGGCGACGATGGAGCTCGAGATCGACACCGCCGTCGCCGCCAGCAGGGCGATCGCGACGCTGTTGAACATCCAGCTCAGCAGCGGCAGCTGGTTCCAGACCTCGACGTAGTTCTCGGGGACGAACGTCTGCGGGATGAGGCGGTTGTCGAACACCTCGCCGCGGGGCTTGAAGCTCGCCGCGAGCAGCCACGCGAACGGGTACAGGAACAGCAGCGCGAACCCGGTCGAGATGGCGGCGAGGGTGACGCGACCGGCGACGGTCTTCGGTGTGCCGATGCGTCGTCGCCGTTGAGGGGCGGGCTGGGTCTCGGGCAGGACCGTCGCCGCAAGTTCGGGCGTCGGACGTCCCACGCCGGGGGTCTGTTGCGAGATGGCCATCAGCGGTCCCCCTCGTAGTAGACGAAGCGGTTCCCGAACTTCACCTGGATGACGGTGACGGCCATGATGATGACGAACAGCAGCCACGCCATCGCGGCGGCGAACCCGAAGTTGAACTGGCGGAACGCTTGCTGGAAGAGGTAGATCGCGTAGAACAGCGACGCTTCGGGCGATGAGTTGCTCTGATCGCGCCAGAACAGCAGGTACGCCTGGTCGAAGACCTGGAACGCGGCGATCGAGAGCACGATGACGTTGAAGAACATGGCGCCCGAGATCATCGGCAGCGTGATGGAGAAGAACTTCCGGATCGGGCCCGCGCCGTCGAGCGAGGCGACCTCGTACAGCTCGACGGGCACGTTCTTGAGCGCGGCGAGGAAGATCACCATCGTGCCGCTCACGGTCCACAGCGCCATGATGACGATGCTGGGCTTCACCCAGTCGGGGTCGACGAGCCATTGCGGCCCCGGGATGCCGATGGCGGCGAGGCCCTGGTTGATCGCGCCGGAGTTGCCGTTGAGCAGCAGGAAGAACACGGCCGCCGTCGCCACGGCGGGCGTCATCTTCGGCAGGTAGTACAGCGTGCGGAAGACGCCGGCGCCCCGGCCCATCCGGTTCAGCAGCAGCGCGAGCACGAGGGCGAAGGCGATCTCGAGCGGCACGGCCATGACCGCGTAGAACAGCGTGTTGGCCAGCGAGACGCCCACCCGCGGGTCTTCGAAGAGGCGGGCGTAGTTGTCGAACCCGATCGGCCGCGCCGAGTTCGTCGCGAGGTTGTAGCTGCTGAACGAGATGTACAGGCTGTAGACCATCGCCCCGACGGTGAACACCAGGAAGCCGATGATCCACGGCGTCAGGAAGAGGTAGCCCGCGAGAGCCTCGCGCTTGTTGTACTTCTGTCGCGCCCGGCGCTGGGGCGAAGCGCGGACTGCCGTCGGCCGCGCAGGGGTCGTGCTGGCTATGTCGTCCTCCGGATGCCTCGAGACGGGCGAATCGCTCGCGCGATCCTTCTCGGAAGCTAGGACGGGGTGGCGGCGCTTCCTAGAGCCTTGACACCGGTGCGACTCTCGGGCATGTGCTCGGCGAGGAAGGCGACCGACTTCGTCTGCAGGAACGCGCACAGCGCCGAGAGCATCGCCAGCTCGGTCGACAGCTCGAGCGCGCGGCCCGCGGCGAGGGTGACGTCCAGCTCGCGGGCCTCGAAGGTCACCGCCCAGTGCGTCGAGCCGATGGGCTCGGGCTGCAGATAGGTCACGGTTCCGGCGTTGATGAGGTCGAGGCCGATGAGGCCGGTGTCGTGGCCGTCGCTGCCGTCCTGCGGCATGACCCGCAGCCGGTCGCTGAGGGGGTAGCCGAGCTCGGCGAACTCGACCAGCCAGGCCTCCAGGGTTTCCTTCGTCCGAAACGGCATGCGCTCCTCCAGATGGCCGCGGCGAGGCGCCCTCGCGTGATGACCAGCGATCATTATGGCGCGGCCGTCACGACGCGACGAGCCGATATCCCATTCCCGCTTCCGTGAGCAGGTGCTCGGGGTGCGCCGGGTCGGCCTCGAGTTTCTTGCGCAGCTGCGAGACGTACAGGCGCAGGTAGCCGGTGTCGTTGACCTGCTCGGTGCCCCACAGCTCCTTGAGCAGGTCGTGCCGCGTCACGAGGGCGCCGGGGCTGCGCGCGAGGAAGTCCAGCATCCGCCACTCGGTGGGGGTCAGATGCACGCGCTCGCCGGCGCGCGTGACGGTTTTCGCGGCCCGGTCGATCTCGACGTCGCCGAGCCGGACGAGGGGCACGGATGCCGCACCGCCGGTGCGCCGGGTCAGCGCGCGCAATCGCGCGAGCAGCTCGTCGATCTGGAAGGGCTTCGTGACGTAGTCGTCGGCCCCGGCGTCGAGGGCGGTCACCTTGTCGGCCGACCCGGTGCGGCCCGACACGACGATGATCGGGACGTCGCTCCACCCGCGGACGGCCTCGATGACGGCGACGCCGTCGAGGCGCGGCATCCCGAGGTCGAGGACGATCACGTCGGGGTGCTCGGAGGCGGCCGAGGCGATCGCGGCGGCGCCGTCGGCGGCCGTGACGACGTCGTAGCCGTGGGCACCGAGCGTGATGCGCAGGGCGCGGACGAGCTGGGGGTCGTCGTCGGCCAGGAGGATCTTCACGCGTCGATCCTCTCCCCTCGGCGGGCCGGCGGCGCCGCGGTCGGCAGCTCGACGACCATCGTGAGTCCGCCACCGGGCGTCTGTTCGGGGGTCAGCGTGCCCTGCATGCCCTCGGTGAACCCCTTCGACAGGGCCAGTCCGAGCCCGAGGCCCGTCGTGTTGTCGGCGTCGCCGAGACGTTGGAACGGCGCGAAGACATCGGCGTGACGCTCGACCGGGATGCCGGGGCCGTGGTCGATGACGCGGATCTGCGCGCGTCCGCCGAGGGCGCTCGTCGCGATGCGCACAGCACCGCCGGCAGGGGCGTGCCGGTGCGCGTTGGCGAGCACGTTGACGACGACGCGCTGGAGCAGCACGGGGTCGGCGACGATCGGGGGCAGGTCTTCGTCGAGCGCGAGTTCGACGTCGCCGGGACCGAGCGCCAGCTCGTCGACGGCGGCGAGGACGACGTCGGCGGCATCCACCGGGCGCAGCGCGACGGCGAGGGCGCCGGCCTCGATGCGGCTGACGTCGAGCAGATCGGTCACGAGCGTCGTCAGCGCGTCGAGGCTCTCGCCGGCGGTGTCGAGCAGCTCCGCCCGGTCGGCCTCGCTCAGGGCCGGGCCGGCGGCGCGCAGCCCGCCCAGCGCCGCGACGGCCGCGGCCAGCGGGCGGCGCAGGTCGTGGCTGGCGGCCGAGAGCAGCGCGCTGCGCACGCGGTCGGTCTCGGCCAGCACCGTCGCCGTGCGCGCCGACTGCTGCAGATCGACCTGTTCGAGCGACGCCGCGAGCTGCGCCACGACGACGTCGAGCAGGCGGCGCTCCGACCCGCCCAGCTCGCCGCCGTGCAGCTCGAGCACGGCCCGGTCCGACACGGGCACGCGCAGGTGCCGGTCGTCGCGCACCGGCTCGCCGTCGGCGGCGAGCACGGCTCCGTCGGTCGCGACGAGTCGGGCTCCCGACATCCCGAAGGCTTCGCGCGCCCGCGACACGAGCGCCGGGATCGACCCGTCGCCGCGCAGCACGCTGCCGGCCACGGCGGCGAGGAGCTCGGCCTCGGCGGTCGCGCGGCGGGCGGCCCGGGTGCCCTTCGCCGCCTGATCGACGATGACGCTGACGAGCAGCGCGATCACGACGTACAGTACGAGCGCCCACGCGTGCAGGGGGTCCGAGATCGTGACGGTGAACAGCGGCGCGACGAAGAAGAAGTCGAGGGTCACGCCCGACATCACGGCCGCGAAGACCGCGGGCCACAGTCCGCCCACGAGCGCGACGACGACGACGAGCAGCTGATATGCCAGCACGTCGCTCGTGATCGATTCGGGGCTGCGCAGCGCGACCAGCAGCCAGGTCAGCAGCGGCCCGCCGGTCAGGGCCACGACGAAACCCAGGACGCGGCGACGTACGCTCAACGCCCCGCCGGCGATGCGCGGCAGGGCGAAGCGTCCGCCCGCGGCGGCGTGGGTGACGACGTGCACGTCGATGTCGCCGGACTCGCGGATGACCGTCGCGCCGATCCCGGGACCGGTGAGGGCGGCGGCCAGGCGGCCACGACGGCTGACGCCGACGACGAGCTGCGACGCGTTGACCGAGCGCGCGAACTCGACGAGCGCGGCCGGGATGTCGTCGCCGACCACCTGGTGGTAGGTGCCCCCGAGCGACTCGACGAGAGCGCGCTGATCGGCCAGAGCCGCGGGATCGGCCGTCCGCAGCCCGTCCTGCCCCGAGACGTGGACGGCCAACAGCTCGCCGCCCGCCGACCGATCGACGATGCGTGCCCCGCGGCGGATCAACGTCTCGCCCTCGGGACCGCCGGTGAGGGCGACCACGACGCGCTCGCGCGCCTGCCACGTGCCCCGGATGCCGTGCTCGGCGCGGTAGTCCTTGAGGGCGCTGTCGACCTCGTCGGCCAGCCACAGCAGCGCGAGTTCGCGCAGCGCCGTGAGGTTGCCGAGGCGGAAGTAATTCGACAGCGCGGCGTCGATGCGCTCGGCGGGGTACACGAGGCCGGCGGCGAGCCGGTCGCGCAGCGACGGCGGCGCGAGGTCGACCAGCTCGATCGGATCGGCCGAGCGCACGACGGCATCCGGCACCGTCTCGCGCTGCGCGATACCCGTGATCTGCTCGACGACGTCTCCGAGCGACTCGATGTGCTGCACATTGACGGTCGTGATGACGTCGATGCCCGCGTCGCGCAGCTCTTCGACGTCCTGCCAGCGCTTGTCGTTTCGCGACCCGCCGACGTTGGTGTGGGCGAGCTCGTCGACGAGGGCGACCCGCGGCGCCCGCGCGAGCACCGCCTCGAGGTCCATCTCGTCGAGCGCGACCCCCCGATGCTCGATGCGGCGCCGCGGGATCAGGGGGAGACCCACGGTCAACGCCGCGGTGGCGGCGCGCCCGTGGGTCTCGACCACGGCGATGACGACGTCGACGCCGGCATCCTGCAGCCGGCGGCCCTCTTCGAGCATCTCGTAGGTCTTGCCGACGCCCGGGGCCGCGCCCAGCAGCACCCGGAGCTTCCCGCGCTTCACGGGATCACCCTAGTTCCCGCCCGCGTCCGGAGCGACGCCATCGAGAGCGAGGTTCAGCTCGACGACGTTCACCCGCGGCTCGCCGAGGAACCCCAGGTCTCGTCCCGCCGTGTGCGCGGCGACGAGCTCGCGCACCTCGGCCTCCGGCAGGCCGCGCTCGGCGGCGACGCGAGCCACCTGCAGTTCGGCGTAGGCGGGCGAGATGTGCGGGTCGAGGCCCGAGCCCGACGCGGTCACGGCATCGGCCGGCACCGCGTCGACCGCGACACCCTCGAGCGCGGCGACGGCTTCGCGCCGCTCCGCGACCGCGGCGACGAGGTCGGCGTTGTTCGGGCCCAGGTTCGAGCCGCTCGAGGCTGCCGCGTCGTAGCCGTCGCCGGCGGCCGAGGGACGGGACTGGAAGTACTGCGGCAGGGCCGCGCCGTCGGCATCCGTGAAGGACTGCCCGATGAGCGCCGAGCCGACGACCTCGCCGTCGGCGTCGCGCAGCAGCGAGCCGTTCGCCTGCGCGGGCATTGCGAGCCCGACCGCGGTGATGACGAGCGTGTAGCCGAGCCCGAGGACGAGGGTGAAGACGAGCATCGCGCGGACGGCGACCCCGGTCGTGCGGACGGCGGTGCGTGCGGTGGACATGACGTGACTCCAGACGCGGGCTCAGAAGCCCGGGATGACGCTGACGACGAGGTCGATCAGCTTGATGCCGAGGAACGGGGCGACGACGCCGCCCACCCCGTACACGACGAGGTTGCGGCTGAGGATCGACGACGCGCTCGCCGCCCGGTACTTCACGCCCCGCAGGGCGAGGGGGATGAGCACGACGATGACGATCGCGTTGAAGACGATCGCGCTCGTGACGGCCGAGGCCGGCGACGACAGCTGCATGATGTTCAGGGCCGCGAGGCCCGGGAACACGCCCATGAACATCGCCGGGATGATCGCGAAGTACTTGGCGATGTCGTTGGCGAGCGAGAACGTCGTCAGCGCGCCGCGGGTGATGAGCAGCTGCTTGCCGATGCGCACGATGTCGATGAGCTTGGTCGGGTCGGAGTCGAGGTCGACCATGTTGCCGGCCTCCTTCGCGGCCGACGTGCCGGTGTTCATCGCGACGCCGACATCGGCCTGGGCCAGCGCCGGGGCGTCGTTCGTGCCGTCGCCGGTCATCGCGACGAGGTGTCCGCCCTCCTGCTCCTTGCGGATCAGCGCGAGCTTGTCTTCGGGGGTCGCCTCGGCGAGGTAGTCGTCGACGCCCGCCTCCTTCGCGATGGCCGCGGCGGTCAGCGGGTTGTCGCCCGTGATCATGACGGTGCGGATGCCCATCGAGCGCAGCTCCGCGAAGCGCTCGCGCAGCCCGTCCTTGACGACATCCTTCAGGTGGATGACGCCGAGCAGCCGGCCCGTCCCGTCCGCGTCGAGCGTCGCGACGGCGAGGGGCGTCCCACCCGACTGCGCGATCTCGTCGGCGATGCGCGACAGCTCGGCGCGCGGGTCACCGGCCGCGGACGGCCCCGACGTCTCGAGCCACGCGAGCACCGACCCCGCGGCGCCCTTGCGCACCTGCGTGCCGTCCGGCAGGTCGACGCCGCTCATGCGGGTCTGTGCCGTGAACGCCACGGCGACGGCGTCGCGCGGCAGCTCCGCGACGATGTGCTGCGTCGCGGCGAGTTCGACCACCGAGGTGCCCTCGGGCGTCGGGTCGGACAGGGACGACAGGGATGCCGCGCGCGCAAGCTCCGCGCCCTCGACACCGGGCATCGCGACGAACTCCGAGGCGCGGCGGTTGCCGTAGGTGATGGTGCCGGTCTTGTCGAGCAGGAGCGTCGTGACGTCTCCCGCTGCCTCGACGGCGCGGCCCGACATCGCCAGGACGTTGCGCTGCACGAGGCGGTCCATGCCCGCGATGCCGATCGCCGAGAGCAGGGCCCCGATCGTCGTGGGGATGAGGCAGACGAGCAAGGCGACCAGCACCGGGATGCTCACGGGCGACGCGGCGTACGAGGCGATCGGGTTCATCGCGAGCACGACGACGACGAACACGATCGACAGGCTCGCCAGCAGGATGTTCAGCGCGATCTCGTTGGGCGTTCGCTGCCGGGCGGCGCCCTCGACGAGGGCGATCATCCGGTCGACGAACGTCTCGCCGGGCTTCGAGGTGATCTTCACGACGATGCGGTCCGACAGCACGCGGGTGCCGCCCGTGACGGCGCTGCGGTCGCCGCCGGACTCGCGAACGACGGGAGCCGACTCGCCCGTGATGGCCGACTCGTCGACCGTCGCGATGCCGTGCACGATGTCGCCGTCGCCGGGGATCAGCTCGCCCGTCTCGACCACGACGACGTCGCCCAGGCGAAGATCCGCCGACGGGACGTCCTGCGTCGCGGTCGTTCGCGCTGCGGCATCCTGTCGCTCGTCGTACGCGGTCACCCGGCGGGCGGTCGTCGTCGTGCGGGTCTGGCGCAGCGTCGCCGCCTGCGCCTTGCCGCGTCCCTCGGCGACCGATTCGGCCACGTTCGCGAAGAACACCGTCAGCCAGAGCCAGACGGCGATGCCCCACGTGAAGCCGGTCGGCACAGCCGTGCCGCCCGAGGCTTCGGGGCCGCCGAGGAACGGCTCCGCGATCGCGATCGCGGTGGTCAGCGCGGCGCCGACCCAGACGAGGAACATGACGGGGTTGCGCCACTGCGCGGCCGGGTTCAGCTTGCGCGCGGCACCGGGAAGCGCCGCGACGAGCTGCTCGGCGCTGAAGGCCCGCCGGTTGCGGGGCGCACCCGAGGCCGGCGACGGTTCCGTCGACGCGGGGCGGGAATCGGTCAGGGAGACAGACATCAGGAGAGTCCTTCGGCGAGAGGTCCGAGGGTGAGGACCGGGAAGTAGGTGAGCGCGGTGATGATGACGACCACGCCGGCGAGCAGGCCCGCGAACTGCGGGCGGTGCGTCGGCAGGGTGCCGGCGCTCGAGGGCACCTTGTCCTGCGCGGCGAGGGACCCGGCCAGGGCGAGCACGAGCACGATCGGGATGAAGCGGCCGAGCAGCATCGCGACACCCAGGGCCGTGTTGAACCACGGGGTGTTGGCGGTGATGCCCGCGAAGGCCGAGCCGTTGTTGTTGGCCGCCGAGGTGAACGCGTAGAGCACTTCGCTCAGGCCGTGGACGCCGGGGTTCCAGATCGAGGTGCCCTCGACGTCCTCGCGGACGGCGGGGATCGCGAAGCTCAGCGCCGTGCCCGCGAGCACGAGCGTCGGGGTCACGAGGATGTACAGGCTCGCGAGCTTGATCTCGCGCGGGCCGATCTTCTTGCCGAGGTACTCGGGCGTCCGGCCGATGAGCAGGCCGCCGACGAACACCGCGATGACCGCGAGCACCAGCATCCCGTACAGGCCCGAGCCGACGCCGCCCGGGGCGATCTCGCCGAGCATCATGTTGAGCATCGGCAGCATGCCGCCCAGCGGCGTGTAGCTGTCGAGCATCGAGTTCACCGCGCCCGTCGAGGTGAGGGTGGAGGTCGCGTTGAACAGCGCCGACGCGGCGATGCCGAAGCGCGCTTCCTTGCCCTCCATCGCCGCACCGGCGAGCTGCGTGGCCGTGCCGCCGCCGGCGACCTCGGCCCACGTGCCGAGCGCCAGCGACGCGACGAACAGTCCCGCCATGACCGCGACGATCGCGTAGCCCTGTCGGTCGTCGCCGACGATGCGGCCGAACGCCCGCGGCATGGCGAACGGGATGACCAGCATCAGGAAGACCTCGAAGAGGTTCGTCCACGGCGTGGGGTTCTCGAACGGGTGCGCCGAGTTCGCGTTGAAGAACCCGCCGCCGTTCGTGCCGAGCAGCTTGATGGCCTCCTGGCTCGCCACCGGGCCGCCGGGGATCGACTGCGTCGCGCCGGCGACGGTCTGCACGTCGGCGAACCCGGCGACGTTCTGGACGACGCCGCCCGCGAGCAGCACGACGGCCGCGATGACCGCCATCGGCAGCAGGATGCGGGTGAGCCCGCGGACGAGGTCGACCCAGAAGTTGCCGATGGTGCCCGAGCGGCGGTACGCGAAACCGCGCACCAGGGCGATCGCGACGGCCATGCCGACGGCGGCCGAGACGAAATTCTGCACGGCGAGGCCGGCGAACTGCACCGTGTAGCCGAGCGTGACGTCAGGCGAGTACGACTGCCAGTTCGTGTTGGCCACGAACGAGATGGCGGTGTTGAACGAGAGGTGCTCGCTCGGCGCGGGCAGCCCGAGGCTGAACGGCAGCAGCGGCTGGACGCGCTGCAGCGCGTAGACGAGCACGACGCCCACGAGCGAGAACAGCAGCACGCCGCGGGCGTACGCCTGCCAGGTCTGCTCGGCCCGCGGGTCGACCCCGATCAGGCGGTAGGTGCCGCGCTCGAGGGCGAGGTCGCGCGGCGACGTGTAGACGCGGGCGATGTAGTCGCCGAGCGGGCGGTACAGCAGGACGAGGATGAGGGCGAGGGTCGCGATCTGAAGCGATGCGAACCCGATCTGCGCGGCATCCACGTCAGAACCGCTCGGGACGCACGAGAGCGACGACGAGGTAGACGATGGCGCCGATCGCGAGCCCGGCCGCCAGGAGGGAGAAGAACATCACAGCTTCTCGACCCCCCGGGCGACGAGGCCGACGACGGCGAAGAGCGCGAGGATCGCGGCGAGGTAGATGACATCGAGCACGAGATCCGATGCAACACCCGGCCGGACGCCGCGGCCGCGATCCTCACGCTATCCATACGCCCCCGCCGTCGCTCCTCACGCACCCCTCACGGTCGGGCGCGGGGCGACGGCCGGCGCCGGCTCAGCCGAGGGGCGAGGCCTCGTCGTCGATGACGCCGATGCCGACGGCGTGGTGGCTCGGCTCCTCGTCCTTCTTCTCGGGTGCTTTGGGCTCTTCGCCCGGCTCCTTCGCGACGCTGGGCTCCTGGAGCTCCTCGGTCGACGGGTTCTCCTCGGGGGAGTGCTGAGCGCCCTCGTCGGTGTGCTCGGCTTCGTTGTCGTGGTGATCGGTCATGTCGTTCTCCCTTCCGCGTCCAGCCTGCGCCCGCGCGGGCCGCGGTGTCACCGGCTTGACGTAGGGTCGCGGGATGGATCCGAAAGCGCGCCTCGACGAGCGTGCGCGCGAGCTCACGGCGTTGCTCGCGCGGCTGAGCGCCGACGACGACAGCCTGCGCCACGACCGCGCGGATGCCACCGCCGACGACGAGCACGACCCCGAGGGGTCGACGCTGTCGGGCGAGTGGCAGCGGGTCGAGGCGCTGCAGCGCGGTGCGCGCGCCGAGCTCG
Source organism: Microbacterium thalli (assembly GCF_028737325.1). GTDB lineage: Bacteria > Actinomycetota > Actinomycetes > Actinomycetales > Microbacteriaceae > Microbacterium > Microbacterium thalli. Next base: position 520,843 of record NZ_JAQZCH010000001.1, read on the forward strand.
CCGAGGTCGAGGCCTCGCTCGCCCGCGTCGCCGCCGGCACCTATGGCGTGTGCGAGAGCTGCGGCCGCGGCATCCCGGTCGAGCGCCTCGAGGTGCGGCCCCACGCGACGATGTGCGTCGACTGCGCCTCCCGCTGAGCCGGAGCGCTGAGCTGCACGGGGGCCGGAGCGCCGATGCCGGTCGGACTGTTGACACCGCCCGCTCGCGGTCCTAACGTACAACCAAATGGTTGCACGAAATGATCCCCGGCCGAGTGAGCGGAGCGAGCTGAGCGATGACGACATCGACCGCCTGTTCCACGCCCTCGCGACCGCGACGCGGCGCGACATCCTGCGGCGCACGATCGAGCGCGAGCAGTCGGTGTCGGCCCTCGCGGTCGACTACGACATGTCGTTCGCGGCGGTGCAGAAGCATGTCGGCGTGCTCGAGACCGCCGGCCTCATCGTCAAGCGGGCCGAGGGGCGCGAGCGCCTCGTGCGCGCGGATCCGGCGATGATCGCCCGCGCCCGGGCCCTGCTCGCCCGCTACGAAGACCTCTGGCGGGCCCGCGTCGACCGCCTCGACGCGCTGCTCGCCGAGCCCGAAGACTGACCTGACCCCACCCACCTCGCCGTATTCGTTCGAAGGAGAATCCGATGCCCGTCACCGACATCACCACCGATGCCGAGAACCTCACCATGACCCTCGTCGCCGACGTCGCCGCGCCCGTCGACCGGCTGTGGCGCGCGTTCACGCAGCCGGCGCAGCTCGAGCGCTTCTGGGGCCCTCCGGGCTGGCCGGCGACGTTCACCCGCTTCGACTTCGTCGCCGGCGGCCGCGCCCAGTACGCCATGACAAGCCCGCAGGGCGAGAAGTCGCGCGGCACGTGGGAGTTCATCGCGATCGACGAAGGCCGCAGCTTCGAGGTGCTCGACGCGTTCGCCGACGAGAACGGCGACCCGATGGAGCAGTTCCCCGCGATGCGGATGATCTTCTCGTTCGACGAGACCGACGCCGGCTCGCGCCTGACGAACGTGACCTACTTCACGTCGGCCGAGGGTCTCGAGCAGGTCATCGCGATGGGTGCGATCGAGGGCTCGCGCCTGGCGATGGGACAGCTGGATGCCGTCGTGCAAGACCTGCGCTCGTTCGCGCAGGGCCGCGGCACGAGCACCGAGCTGCTCGACGACACGCACGTGCGCATCACCCGGCTGATCGACGGCCCGCGCGACCTCGTCTGGCGGGCGCACCATGAGACCGAGCTGCTGAAGAAGTGGATGCTCGGCCCCGACGGCTGGTCGATGACGGTCGCCGAGCCCGCCACCGAGGTGGGTGCCAGCTACCGCTACGGGTGGGAGCAGGACGGCGCCCCCGAGACGGCGTTCGGTTTCGAGGGCGAGTTGCTCCAGCTCGACGCGCCTCGACGCGAGGTCACCACCGAGCGGATGTCGGGCACCGAAGGCCCCGCCACGATCAACGACCTGCAGCTGTACGAAGAGGACGGCGCCACGCTCCTGACGCTGCTGATCGAGTACCCCGACAAGGACACCCGCGACATGATCCTCGCCACCGGGATGGCCGACGGCATGGAGGCCTCGTACGCGCGTCTCGAATCGGCGGTGGTCGGCGCCTGACGCCGCGCTCACCGTCGGCACCCGCGCGGGCCGCCGCGCTGCCAGGATGATCTGGTGACCGAACCCGTGCGCGCACTGCAGAACCATCCCGGCGACGTGGAGTTCCCGGTGCGCGCGAGATGGCGGTACGCGCGGGTGCTCGAGGCGCGGCGCAAGGCCGACCCCAAAGCTCGGGGGCGCCGCGCTCTGCCGGTCACGGCGATCGCGGCGCCCGTCGGCATCCTGGGGTTCGTCCTGTCGTACGTCTGGGCCGGGACGGCGGACTTCGGCGTGAACCTGTTCGGGTTCTTCCTCGGGATGTGCCTCGGGCTGCTGATCGCATCGATCGTCCTGGCCGTCCGCGACGCCGGCGCGCCGCGGCGGGCCCAGCTGCAGTACCTCGCGCTCGCCGGACGACCGGCCCTCACGCCCCACCAGCAGCAGATGCTCGCCCTCGACGCGGCCAGCGACTTCGGCATGCGGGGCTGGAACTCGTCGCTCGCGTTCACCCCCACCTTCGCCGAGCTGCCGCCGGACCTGCGCGCCCGCCACCGTGAAGGCGCTGAGGGCTCGCCCTGGTTCGTGCTGCCGCTGCCGGCGATGCCGCAGCTGCGCGCCGCGCTCGACGAGCAGTTCAAGATCGTGTCGCGGTCCGACGCCGAGCTGCTCGTCGCCGACACCCTGGCCCGGGGGCTGCTGTCGACCCGCTTCGCGGAGGTCGCCGGCAGCGACGCGGCCGAGCACATGATGTCGCGCATCGCGGCGCTCACCGATCTGCCGGTCTTCGATATCCACGACCTCGCCCGCGGCGGCGACGAGCGAGCACCGCGGCTGCTGCTCGCCGCCGACATCGAGCGGGCGATCGGCGGCGTGCGCTACGCGTTCGTCGCCGGATACCTGAGCGCCGACGAGGCGTGGGCGCTGCTCGAACCGCTCGCGGCGCGCGCATTCGCCACCTACCGCAGCCGGGACGAGTACTGGCGCGACGTCGTCATCGCGACGGCGTTCCGCACCGACTCGCTCGAAGCCGTGCAGCGCCAGCGCGAGACGATCGCCGAGCTGCAGCGATCGACCTGGCCCGCGGCATCCGTTGCGTGGCCGTCGGCCTGGTGAGCCGCGCGGGGGAGCCGGTCAGGCGCGGGCGAGCCCGTCCTCGAGAGCGACCCACGCGAGCATCGCGCACTTGACGCGGGCCGAAAACTTCGACACCCCCGACAGGGCCGCGGCGTCGCCGAACGTCTCCTCGTCGAGGGGGATGGTGCCGCGTGAGCGCAGCGCCTCGCGGAAGCCCTCGATCAGAGCGATCGCGTCGGCGCGCGACATCCCCTCGCCCTCGACCTCTTCGGCCACGAGCGTGGCCAGCATCGACGCGGATGCCTGCGAGATCGAGCAGCCCGTGCCCTCCCACGAGACCTCGGTGATGCGATCGCCGTCGACGGCGACCCGCAGCGTGATCTCATCGCCGCACACGGGGTTCTTCTGGTGCGAGTCCGCGTGCGCGGCGTCGCCCACCTCGTGCAGCGGGTTGCCGACCGGGTGCTTGGAGTGATCGAGGATGAGCTCCTGGTACAGCGAGTCCAGCCCGGTCATGCGTTCGCTCCTTCGAGCTCATCGGTGACGCCGAAGTACCCGCGGATGCCGCGCACCGCGTCGAGGAACAGATCGACGTCATCCTCGGTGTTGTACAGCGCGGTGGATGCGCGGACGGATGCCGTGATCCCGAACTGCCGGTGCAGCGGGGCGGCGCAGTGGTGGCCGACGCGCACCGCGATGCCCTGCGCGTCGAGGAACTGGCCGGCGTCGTGGGCGTGCACCCCGGCGACGTCGAACGACCACAGGCCGACGCGCTCGACGCCGGGCGCATCGCCCAGCAGACGGACGCCGGGGATGTCGCGGAGCCCGGCGCCCATGCGCTCGGCGAGGGCCGTCTCGTGGGCGTGGATGTTCTCGAGCCCGACGCCTTGGAGGTAGCGCACGGCGGCCGCGAGACCGATCGCGGGGCCGACGGGCTGCGTGCCGGCCTCGAACTTCTGGGGAGCCGGCAGGTACTCGGCGTGGTCGAGCGTCACGGTGGTGATCATCGATCCGCCGGTGAGGAACGGCGGCAGTGCCTCGAGCACATTGGCCCGGCCGTACAGCCCGCCGATCGCGTAGGGGCCGAGCATCTTGTGCCCGCTGAACACGGCGAGGTCGACGCCCAGGGCGGGCAGGTCGAGCGGCAGGTGCGGCGCCGACTGGCACGCGTCGAGCACGGTCACCGCCCCGACCGCCTGAGCAAGAGCGACGATCTCGGCGACCGGGTTGACGATGCCGAGCACGTTCGAGACGTGCGAGAAGGCCACGAGACGTGTGCGCTCACCGATGACGGATGCCGCGGCATCCAGGTCGAGCGTGCCGTCGACCCGCGCCGGGATGTGGCGCAGCACTGCGCCGGTGCGGGCCGCGAGCTCCTGCCACGGGATGAGGTTGGCGTGGTGCTCGATGGCGGTGGTGACGATCTCGTCGCCGGGCGCGAGGGCGAACCGCGCCGAGGCCGGCGCGCCCCGGCCGAGGGTGGCGTTGCCGATCGCATAGGCGACGAGGTTGAGGCCGGCGGTGGCGCCGCTGGTCCAGACGAGCTGCTCGGGCGGTGCGCCGACGAACCCGGCGACGGCGGCGCGGGCGTCCTCGAAGAGGTCGGTGGCCTCGGCCGCGAGGGTGTGCGCGCCGCGATGCACGGCGGAGTTCGCGTGGGTGAGGAAGTCGCGTTCGGCGTCGAGCACGGCCGTGGGCTTCTGGCTCGTCGCCGCCGAGTCGAGGTACACCAGCCGGTGCCCGTTGACCTGCTCCGCGAGGATGGGGAAGTCGGCGCGCAGGCTCACCGCATCGAGCGGGCTGATGCGCGCGGTACCGCCGGCGTTCGGGGCGCCGGTGGGGTCAGGGGAAGTCACCCCTCTAGGCTACGCCCGCGCCGCCCGCCCGGCTCGGGCCCCCGGACCGCGGCGGGGTGGGGGTGGGGTGCGGTGACTCCCGGCAGGGTGGTCAGCGCTCGTCGGGCGACTCGGTGTGGGCGACGAGGCCGTAGGTCGTCGAGGCCCGGCCGGCGCGGTCGTCACCGGGCAGCGGGCGGGACCGTCGGCCGTAGACGATCTCGGACGAGTCGAGCAGCCACGGCACGAGGGTGATCTGCACGCCGTGCACCATCATCAGCTGTTGAGCGATGCGGCGGGCGCGGCGGTTGTGCAGGAACGTCTCCCACCAGTGGCCGACGATGTACTGCGGCAGGTACACCGTCACGACCGACGAGCCGTGCTTCTCACGGTACGCGCGGATGAACGCGGCGAGGGGCGAGGCGTACTGCCGGTACGGCGACTCGATGATCACGAGCGGCACCGGCATCCGGTGCACCTCCCAGTCGGTCTGTACCTCCTGTGCCGACTCCTTCGACACGGCCACGTGCACGGCGATCGTCTTGTCGTGCTTGGCCGACAGGGCGTAGTCGATGGCCTTCGCGACGGGCTTCTGCAGCCGGTTCACCAGGACGAGGGCGACGTCGCCGCTCGAGCCGTAGTGCACGTCGTCGTCCATCTCGATCTCGTGCTCGACGTCGCGGTAGTAGCGGCTGACTCCCACCATGAGGAACGCGAGGATCGGGATGGCGATGAAGACCAGCCACGCGCCGTGGGTGAACTTGGTCACGGTGACGATGATGAGCACCGCGACGGTGAACGTCGCCCCGATGCCGTTGATGATGAGACCACGGCGTGCTTCGGTGCGCTCCTCCGCGGCTTTGGGATGCAGCAGCCGCAGCTCTCGGCGCCAGTGCTTGACCATGCCGACCTGGCCCAGCGAGAACGAGACGAACACGCCGATGATGTACAGCTGGATGAGCGTGGTGAGGTCGGCCTGGAAGACCACGAGCACGAGGATCGCGGCGAGGCCGAGGATGATCATGCCGTTCGAGAAGACGAGCCGGTCGCCGCGGGTGTTCAGCGACTTGGGTGCGTAGCCGTCGCGGGCCAGCACCGCGCCGAGCAGGGGGAAGCCGTTGAAGGCGGTGTTGGCCGCCAGCAGCAGCACGCACGCGGTCGCGGCCTGGATGACGAAGAAGGGGATCGAGCCCATGCCGAAGGTCGCGGCGGCGATCTGCGCCATGAGGCTCGGCTGCGGCTGGTTGACGCAGTCGAAGCCGATGAGCGCGCACGGGTTCTCGGCGTAGTGGACGCCGGCGATCAGCCCGAGGGCGGTGAGGCCCGAGAACAGCAGGATCGCGATGGTGCCCATCATGACGAGGGTCTTCTGCGCGTTCGCGACCTTCGGCGCGCGGAATGCGGGCACGCCGTTCGACACGGCCTCGACCCCAGTGAGGGCCGAGCATCCGCTCGAGAACGCGCGCAGGATGAGCAGGATCAGGGCGACCTGGCTGAGGCTCTCGGCCTCGATCGCGTACTGCGCGCTCGAGGCGACGGGCGCGTCGCCGAGCACGACCCGCACCAGACCGGTGACGATCATGACGGCGACCGAGCCGATGAACACGTAGGTGGGCACGGCGAACGCCGACGACGCCTCGCGTACGCCGCGCAGGTTCACCACGATGATCAGCACGACGAAGCCGACCGCCAGCTCGACGCGCCACGGGTCGAGCTGCGGCAGCGCCGAGATGATGTTGTCGACGCCCGATGCGACCGAGACGGCGACGGTGAGGATGTAGTCGACCAGCAGGGCGGCCGCGACCACCACGCCGGCCTTCTCGCCGAGGTTCGTGCGTGCGACCTCGTAGTCGCCGCCGCCCGACGGGTAGGCCTTGATGAGCTGTCGGTAGCTGAGCACCACGACCACGAGCAGTGCGACGACGGCGATCGCGACGCCCGGGCTGAAGGCCAGCATCGCGGTGCCACCGATCGCGAGGATCATCAGCAGCTCCTGCGGCGCGTATGCGACCGACGACAGCGCGTCGGAGGCGAAGATCGGCAGGGCGCGGCGCTTGGGGAGGAGCTGGTCGTCGAGCTTCTCGGAATCCAGCGGGTCGCCGATGAGGATGCGCTTCGCGATGGGCGTCGTCTCGCCGCCGGGCTCGCGACTGTCAGTGGTCACGGCGGGCGACACTACGCCTGCCGTGGCACCCTGCGCAATCTCGCCGCGCCGGTCGTCACCGGAGCGTTGCCGACCCGCCGCCTGCGCGCCGCTGTGCGTTGCCGCGGGTCAGAGCCAGGAGTACGGGCGATACGTGATTTCGGTGACTTCGGTTGCGGCCTCATCGGTGTTGGCGAAGACGCTGTACGTGTAGTCCTCCGTCGACCCTTCTTCCGGCCACGGGCTGGTGCGCCCGATGTCGAATGCGAAGTGCAGGCCGTCGCCGTGCTCCCGCAGATCCGATTCCTGCTCCGGGCCGGTCGCGCGGACGGAATCGACGTCCATGCCGATAGCGAGCCCGAACTCGGGCCGCAGCGCGACACCGGAGACCTCGTTCGCGCGGAGGCTCGCCCACGACGGGATGCCGAAAGAATCACGCGGCACGCGCTCGTCGGCGACGATCATGTCGTAGAGGGTGAAGCCGGCCCAGTCGTACATCGTGTAGTCGGGGAAGTGGCTCCCATCGCCCGGGTGGACGCCGAGCTCCGGCTCCTCGCCGAAGGCCGCGGCCAGCGCGGCGACAGCGGGTTCGACCTCGTCGCGCCAGCGGAACTCGAGCAGCGTCGATCCGTCGTCGGCGACGATCGTGAACCCGGTCGCGGCCATGACGACCTCAGCCGCCTGCGGCTGGACATCTGTCGGCGTCGAGGTCGGAGTAGGTGCCGGTGTCGGTGTTGCCGTCGGCGTCGCCGATGCCGACGCGGTCGGGCTCAGTGACGACGGCGCGGCCGTGGGCTGCACGCCACGTTGCATCAGCAGGAACACCACGAGCGCGGCGATCAGCAGCACCCCCGCCACGATGCCGAGGATGATGAGGGGTCGGCGAGAAGTCGCGGTGGTCACGCGCTCATCCTGGCAGTCGCCCGCCGCCGCGGGAGGGCGGATCCCCTCCCGGGATGCAACGAATTCGTCACGACCAACGGGCGGATGCCGCACCGCGGCGGCGCCGGTGCGGTGTCAGCCGGCGCGGAAGGTGTAGGTGACCGAGACGCGCGTCCCTTCGACCGTCACGGATGCGCCGAAGCGGCGCTGGCCGTCCTGGTAGAAGGTGTTGCGGTCGGAGCCGAACACGAACCGCCCGCCCTGTCCGGAATCGGGTCCGAGCGCGGCGACCTCGTCGGCCGACATGTCGAGCTCGACCCCGAAGTCGTCGGTGACCGGCACGTCGATGTCGGAGTCGAACGACACGAAGGTGGGGGCGGGTACCTCGGAGCGAGGGCGGTTGCTCTCGTTGAGGAACACGTCGTAGAGCCGGAAGCCCTCCCAGACGTAGATGTTGTACGCGTAGTTCTCGGCGTCGCCGTTCTGGAAGTCCTCGGTGGGCGCCTGGCCGAACAGCTCCGTGAGCGCCGCGATCGCCGGACCCGCGTCATCCGCCCAGACGTGCGTGAAGATCGTCGTGCCGGCGGCATCCGTGATCGTGAAGCCGTCGGCGGTCACGGACAGGCCGGATGTCGCCGCCTCGGCCGTCTCGGACGGCGACGGTGCCTGCGGGGCTCCGGTCTGCTGCGGGATGGCCTGCGTCGCGGGCGCGGTGGGCACCGGGTCGGCCGTGGGCTCCTGCTGCGACTGCGTCAGATAGATCACGAGCACGACGATGACGGCGACGACCAGCGCGGCCGCGATCGCCGACAGGATGACGAGCGTGCGACGGTCGCCGCCCTCGTTGTCGCGCGGTGCGCGCGGTGGGCGGGGCTCGCGGGGCTCGTCGGGCCAGTCGGCCATGACCGGCGCGGCCTTCGTGCGGGGCTCGCGCGGCGGTCGGGGCTGGCGCTCCGGCTTCTCGCGCTTCTCGCGGGGCGGCTTCTCGCGCTTCTCGCGCTTGGCCCGTTCCGGCTTCTGCGGCGGCTCGTACGGCTCGAAATCGGCGAAGGGGTCGTTGGGGTCGCTCATGCGAGGAACTCCTGGGCTGCCACGACGAGGTTCTCGACGCCGCGTTCGATCGTGGGGTGCATGACCGGGGCGAAGAAGGGCGAGTGGTTGGTGGGGATGTCGCGTTCGACGGTGCCGCCGGCGACGGCATCCGCGAACTTCTGAGGGTCGACGCCTCCCCAGAACCAGAACACCAGCGGCACGCCGGCCTCGCGGGCGAACCACGAGACGTCCTCGCTGCCGGTGAACATGCCGGGGTCGACGACGCTGCCCTCGCCGAAGGTGCGCTCGAACGCGCGGGTCAGGCGCGCCGTGGCCGTGTGGTCGTTGATGGTCGGGGGGAGCGTGTGGTCGACGCTGATCGTCGGCTCGGTCTCGGCGCCGGATGCGGCGGCCTCGGCCCGGACGATGCGCTCGACCTTCGACATGACGCGTTCGCGCGCCGCGTCGTCGGGGTAGCGCAGGCTCAGCTCGAGCTTCGCCTCGGCCGGGATGATGTTGTTCTTCAGCCCCGCGTGGATCGAGCCGACGGTGACGACGGCGACGTCGCGGGGGTCGACCTCGCGCGAGACGACGGTCTGCAGGCGCATGACGGTCGCCGCGGCCATGACGACGGGGTCGATCGTCGAGTGGGGGCGCGACCCGTGACCGCCGCGGCCGTGAAGGACGACGGTCAGTCCGTCCGAGGCGGCCATCTGCGTGCCGGGGCGCACGCCGATGACGCCGGCGGGCAGCGGCGTGACGTGCTGACCGAGGACGATGTCGGGCTTCGGGAAGCGGTCGAGCACGCCGTCGGCGATCATCGCCTGCGAGCCGGCGCCGTACTCCTCGGCCGGCTGGAACACCGCGACGACGGTGCCGGACCACTTGTCGCGGATCGCGATGAGGCGCTCGATCGCGCCGAGCAGCGCCGTGACGTGCATGTCGTGACCGCACGCGTGCATGACGGGCACATCGTTGCCGGCGGGGTCAACGCCGCGCGCCGTCGAGGCGTAGTCCAGGCCGGTCTGCTCGGGGACGGGCAGGCCGTCCATGTCGGCGCGCAGCCACACGACGGGTCCGTCGCCGTTCTCGATCGCCGTGACGACGCCGGTGCGGCCGACGCCCTCTTCGTAGCTGAGGCCCAGCTCGCTGAGCTTGGCGGCGATGACCGCGGCGGTCCGCGTCTCCTGGAACGACAGCTCGGGATGCCGGTGCAGGTCGGTGTAGAGCGCGTCGAGGTCCAAAGCCATGTCGTCGAGCCTACGGGAGGGTCCCGGTGCGGTGCCTGGACGGGTATCAGGTGCGGGCGGCGGGCGGGGCGGTGCTGGTGCGCTCCACGAGCGCGAACTCGAGCCCCGCCGGCGGTTCGGGCGCCTCCGCCAGGATGCCGAGCATGGCAGACGCCACCCGTTCGCCCTGGCGGCCCGGGAACTGGTCGATCGTCGTGAGCCCGAAGAAGCCGCCGAGGTCGTGGCCGTCGACGCCCACGACCGACAGGTCGTCGGGCACGCGCAGGCCGAGCTCGCGCGCGGCGAGGATCGCGCCGATGGCCATCTCGTCGGATGCCGCGAAGATGGCGGTCGGCCGGGTGGCGGCATCCGTCAGCAGATGCGTCGCCGCCTCGTGGCCCCCGGCCATCGTGAAGTCGGCGGCGGCGAAGCGGTCGGTGGGCAGCGCCAGGCCGGCGTCGGCGAGGGCGGCCTCGAAGCCGTGGCGGCGCCGCGAGGGGATGTGGAAATCGCCCTCGAACTGGGGGCGCAGACCGATGTGGGCGATGTCGCGGTGGCCGAGGCCGAGCAGATGCTCGGTGGCCCGCCGCGCGACGGCGATCTCGTCGACGGTGAGCGAGGGCAGGCCTTCGAGCTGCCCGCCCATCGCGATCACCGGCAGGTCGAGTCCGCGCAACTGAGCGATCTCGTCGCGCGCGAGGGCCATCGACACCGCGATCACCCCGTCGACGCGCTGCCGGCGCAGCGAGGTCTCGAACACGCGGCGGCGCTCGTCTGCGTCCGAGGTCAGCGCGTACAGCGCGACGTCGTAGTCGAAGCGCTGCAGGGTCGCCGCGAGGCCGGTGAGCACGCGCGAGAAGAACCAGCGGTCGAGCATCGGCACCAGCACCCCGATGTTGCGGGTGCGCCCCGACGCCAGGCTCGACGCCGCCGACGACACGACGTAGCCGAGGTCCGAGGCCGCCCGCAGCACGCGCTCGCGCGTGGTGGGCGACACCGGACCCCGGCCGCTGAGGGTGCGGGAGACGGTCGCCGTCGAGACCTCCGCGCGTCGCGCGACGTCGTCGATGCCGACCATGCTCCCGCCCCTTTCGCTTCGTCCCGGACTCGGCCGGGTCGAGCGGTCAGTCCGCGAGGATCCAGACCGCCGTGTCGATCGGGAGCTCGGCCCCGTCGAGGGGACCGCTCGAGATCAGGATCTCACCCTCGGGCAGGGCGACTGCGTCCGACCCGGTGTTCGCCACGACGAGGACGCCGCCGTTGCGGAACGCGACGACGTCGTCGCCGAGCTGCAGGTCGACCCACGTGAGCGAGCCGGCGCCGAGATCGTGACGGCGACGTGCGGCGAGCAGCTCGCGGTACAGCGACAGCGTCGAGGACGGGTCGTCGATCTGCGCCGAGCGAGCCAGGTCTGCCCACTCCTCGGGCTGCGGCAGCCACGAGGCGCCCGTGGTGCTGAAGCCGTAGGCGGGGGCGCCGGACTCCCACGGGATCGGCACGCGGCAGCCGTCGCGGCCGTAGCGCTCGCCCTCGGTGCGGAACCAGGTCGGATCCTGCCGCGCGGCGTCGGGCAGGTGCACGACCTCGGGAAGCCCGAGCTCCTCGCCCTGGTACACGTAGGCCGAGCCGGGCAGCGCCAGCATGAGGGTCGTGGCGGCGCGGGCGCGGGACAGGCCCACGACGGCATCCGGCTGTCCGGGGGAGTTCGGGCCGAGGCCGTGACCCTGGGGGTTCTCGGCGGTCAGCGCCAGACGCGACGCGTGACGCACGACGTCGTGGTTCGACAGCACCCAGGTCGCCGGTGCGCCGACGGCGGGGAAGGCCCGCAGCGACTCCGAGATCACCTCGGTGAGGTGGTCGGCGTCCCATTCGGTCTGCAGGTAGGGGAAGTTGAAGGCCTGGTGCATCTCGTCCTGGCGCACCCAGAGGGCCGTCTCGTCGACGGTCGGCAGCCACGCTTCGGCGCAGAGGGCGCGGTCGCCCTCGTACTCGGCGAGGATGCGGTTCCACCGGCGGTAGATGTCGTGCACGCCCTCCTGGCCCCAGTAGGGGACGTCGTCGCTGTCGCCGCCCATCGAGCCGGCGTCCTCGGCCGGGATGAAGTCCGGCAGGCCGTCCGACTTCACGAGACCGTGCGCCACGTCGACGCGGAAGCCGTCGACGCCGCGGTCGAGCCAGAAGCGGAGGATGCGCTCGAACTCGTCGCCCACCTCGGGGTTCGACCAGTCGAAGTCCGGCTGGGTCGAGTCGAACAGGTGCAGATACCACTGGCCGGGCGTGCCGTCCGGGTTGGTCGTGCGGGTCCAGGCGGGGCCGCCGAAGACCGACTCCCAGTTGTTGGGGGCTTCGTCGCCGTTCTCGCCGCGGCCGTCGCGGAAGATGTAGCGTGCGCGCTCGGGGCTGCCGGGCTCGGCGGCGAGGGCCTGCTGGAACCACACGTGCTGGTCGGACGAGTGGTTCGGGACAAGGTCGACGATGACCCGGATGCCGCGGTCGTGCGCCTCGGTCAGCATGGTGTCGAAGTCGGCAAGGGTGCCGAACAGCGGGTCGACGTCGCAGTAGTCGGCGACGTCGTAGCCGGCGTCCTTCTGCGGCGACCGGAAGAACGGGCTGAGCCACACGGCGTCGACGCCGAGGGTCGCCAGCGCGCTCAGGCGCGAGGTGATGCCGGCGAGGTCGCCGATGCCGTCGCCCGACGCGTCGGCGAAGGAGCGGGGGTAGATCTGATAGATCACCGCGGTGCGCCACCATTCGGCGCCGGGGCGGGAGATCCCGATCGGAGAGAGGGTGGATGCCACGGTGTCCACGGGTGAGGAGGTCATGCGCGTCAGCATAATGCAAGCGCTTGCAGTCGCGCGAACGATCCGAACCTTCGAGCGCCGTCTAGGGTGGTTCGGTGACCTCCGACCCCCTCGAGCACGCCGAGTCGCTCATCGCGCTCATCCCGGACTTCCCCGAACCGGGCATCCTCTTCCGCGACATCTCGCCGCTGCTGGCCGACGCCGCCGCGCTGCACACCGTGATCGAGGCGATCGTGGCGCCCTTCGCCCGCGAGTTCGACGTCGTCGCCGGCGTCGAAGCGCGCGGATTCCTCATCGCCGGAGCCGTGGCCGCGGCCAGCGGTGTCGGCATGGTGCCGATCCGCAAGGCCGGCAAGCTGCCGCGCCCGGCGGCATCCATCTCGTACGACCTCGAGTACGGTCAGGCGACCATCGAGATGGCCGACGACCTGCCCCGCGGCACCCGCGTGCTGCTCGTCGACGATGTGCTCGCGACCGGCGGCACGCTGCGCGCGGCGCAGCGCCTGCTCGAGGGCCTCGGCCACCGCACCGTCGGAACCGCCGTGCTCATGGAGCTGTCCGACCTCGGCGGACAGGACGTCTGCGGGCCGGTGCACACCATCTTCCGCGTCTGACGCCGCGCGCGCAGCGCATCCCCGCGACCACCGCGCCGTCTATCATCGGTGCCGTGGGAGCCGATCGCGCCGAGGCCGACCTGCCCGCGTCGATCGGGCGGCGACTCCGGGCGTTGCGAGCCCGGACGGGACGATCGCTCGCGTCCGTCGCGCGTGAGTTGGGCATCTCGTCCAGCGCGTTGTCGCAGATCGAGACCGGCGCCATGCAGCCCTCGGTGCATCGGCTCGTCGAGCTGGTAGGCGTGCTGGGCGCGCCGGTGTCGGCCATCTTCGACGACCACGCGGTCGCGGCCTCTCCCGACCCGGGCACCGCGGGCGACCTCGCCGAGCCCGTGCCCGGCGTCTTCGTCGCGCGCAGCGGGACCGAGACCACCGCGCACCTCGGGCAGGGGGTGACCTACCGCCGGCTGACCCCGGTGCCCATCCCCGGCGTCGAGCACTTCGAGTCGACCTATCCGCCGGGCGCGAGCTCGAGCGCCGACGGCGGGCTGCTCGTGCACGCCGGCTACGAGAGCGGCCGAGTGGTCAGCGGGACTCTCACCTTCGAGTTCGCCGACGGCGAGGTCGAGCTCGGTCCGGGCGAGTCGTTGTCGTTCGCGGCATCCCGTCCGCACCGCGTCGCCAACCGCACCGACCGCGTGGCCGTCGCGACGTGGCTCACGGTCGTGGGCGCCACCGCTCCCGCCGACTGACCGGCGGGCATCTTCACGCCGTCGTTACACGGCAGAAACCAGCCCGCACGCGTTAAGCCATAGCTTCATGTGTCAGCACCACCTCACCCAGGCTCCACCTCGCCGGGGCTTCGCGCCCCTCCCTGGAAGGCACGCACATGACTGCTCCCGACAACACCCTCGCGCCTGCCGCGACGGCCCCGCATGACCTCCTCGCCGTCGCCGGTGATCCCGGAGGAGGAGGCAACGTCCGGCCCGGCTACGACCCGCGCCTGGCGAACGAGGACCTCGCACCGCTGCGCACGCAGAAGTGGACCTGGTACAACATCTTCGCCTTCTGGATGTCGGACGTGCACTCGGTCGGCGGCTACGTGACCGCCGGCTCGCTCTTCGCCCTCGGCATCGCCGCCTGGCAGGTGCTGGTCGCGCTCGTCGTCGGCATCGTCATCGTGCAGGTGTTCGCGAACCTCGTCGCCAAGCCGAGCCAGAAGACGGGCGTGCCCTACCCGGTCGTCAACCGCGCGATCTTCGGGGTGCGGGGCGCGAACATCCCCGCCGTCATCCGCGGCATCATCGCGATCGCCTGGTACGGCGTGCAGACCTTCCTGGCGGCCCAGTCCCTCAACATCGTCTTCCTCAAGTTCATCCCGGGGTCGGCGGCGCTGCTCGACGTCAGCTTCCTCGGGCTGTCGGCTCTGGGCTGGATCTCGTTCGCGATCCTCTGGGTGGCGCAGGTCGCGCTGTTCTGGAACGGCATGGAGGTCATCCGCCGCTTCATCGACTTCGCCGGACCCGCCGTCTACGTCGTCATGATCGTGCTCGCGATCTACCTCGTCAGCCAGGCCGGCTGGGAGAACATCGACCTCAACCTCTCCGACCCCACCGCCGCGCCGAACGACTTCTGGGGAACGCTCGGGCTCATGGCGATGGCCGTCGGCATCGTCGTGGCGTACTTCGCCGGACCCATGCTGAACTTCGGCGACTTCGCCCGCTACGGCCGCTCGTTCGGCGAGGTCAAGAAGGGCAACTTCTGGGGCCTGCCGATCAACTTCCTGTTCTTCTCGATCCTGACCGTCCTCACCGCTGCGGCCACGCTGCCGGTCTTCGGCGAGCTGATCCTCGACCCCATTCACACGGTCGAGGCCATCGACACCCCCTTCGCCATCCTGCTCGGCGGCCTCACCTTCGTCACTGCGACGGTGGGCATCAACATCGTGGCGAACTTCATCGCGCCGGCCTTCGACTTCTCCAACGTCGCCCCGCAGAAGATCTCGTGGCGCATGGGCGGCATGATCGCGGCGGTCGGGTCGGTGTTCCTCATGCCCTGGAACTGGTACTCGGATGCCACCGCCATCCACTACTCGCTCGGCATCCTGGCCGCGCTGATCGGACCGCTGTTCGGACTGCTCGTCGCCGGGTACTACGTCGCCGCGAAGCAGCGCATCAAGACCGACGACATGTTCACGATGTCGGAGAAGGGCGCCTACTGGTACCGCAACGGCTACAACCCCAACGCGATGAAGACGCTGCTGGTCGCCGGCATCCCGACCATCCTCATCGCGATCCTGCCCAAGACCTTCGCCGACGCGGGCCTGTTCGACGTGTCGTGGATCGGCAACTTCACCTGGTTCATCGGCTGCGCGCTCGGTTTCCTCGCGTTCGTGGTGTTCGAGCGGCGCGACCCGCAGGTGCCGACCTTCGCAGGCGAGACCGAGGGCATCTCGGACGGCACCGCGCCTGAGTCGGCACCCGCCGCGGCGGAGACCGTCGCGTGAAGATCACCCTGATCAACCCCAACACCTCCCGGGCGATGACGGCGAAGATCGCCGCAGCCGCCCGGGAGGTCGCGGGCCCCGGTGTCGAGATCGCCGCGGTGTGCCCCGAGACCGGGCCGGCGGCGATCGAGAGCCACGTCGACGAAGCCTTCGCCGCGGTCGCGATCGTGCGCCTCATCGAGGACGACATCGCGGCGGGCGGCAGCGACGCCTACGTCATCGCCTGCTTCGGCGACCCCGGCGTCGACGCCGCCCGCGAGCTCGTCGACGTGCCGGTCATCGGAATCGCCGAGGCGGCCATGCACGTCGCGACGCTGTCGGGGCGGCACTTCGCCGTCGTGACGACACTCAGCCGAACGCTGGGTCGCGCCCGCGATCTGCTGGCGCGCTACGGGATGGGGCGGGCGTGCGTCTCGCTCGTCGGGTCGGGCATCCCCGTCCTCGAGCTCGAAGACACCGCGTCGACGTCGTACGAGCGGATCGCCGCGCTCGCCGCGGACGAGGTGACCGCGGGTGCCGACGTCATCGTGCTCGGATGCGCGGGCATGACCGACCTGTGCCACGCGCTGACGGCGCGGGTGGGTGTGCCGGTCATCGACGGCGTCGGTGCGGCGGTCGGCCTGGCCGCGACGATGGTGCGGATGCGGGTGGGCACGAGTAAGCGCGACGAGTACGCCCCGCCGCCGCGGGCCGCCGTCGCGGTGTGAGCTCGTGTCGCGATCGGCGCGGTGTCACACGAGTGTTACATCGGGGAAACCCTCGCGGCGGCGTTAAGCCATAGCTTGATATATGTCCCTGCGCACCGCCGAGCGGTGTCGCTCGCCCCGAGCCGGGAGTTCTCGTGACCGCATCCCCTCCGTCGCGCTTCGTCGTGCGCGCACCGCGCGCCTTCGATGGGAGCGGGTTCGTGCCCGCCGCCGTCGTCGTCGATGAGGGGCGCATCGTCGACATCCTGGCCGTCGACGCGCCCATCGCCGGTGCCGCGGAGGTGGCGATCGCCGACGACGCGGTGCTGCTGCCGGGACTGGTCGACTCGCACGTGCACATCAACGAGCCCGGCCGCACGGAATGGGAAGGGTTCCGTTCGGCGACGCTCGCCGCCGCGGCGGGCGGCATCACCACGCTCGTCGACATGCCGCTGAACTCGGTGCCGCCGACCACCACCGTGCCGGCGCTCGAGGTCAAGCGCGCGGCGGCCGCGGCATCCGCCTTCGTCGATGTCGGCTTCTGGGGCGGTGCCGTCCCCGAGAACCTCGGACGGCTCGGACCGCTGCACGAGGCGGGCGTGTACGGCTTCAAGTGCTTCTTGGCACCGTCGGGCGTCGACGAGTTCGGCCACCTCGACCGCGCGCAGCTGCGAGCCGCGATGGACGAGGTCGCCGCCCTCGGCTCGCGATTGATCGTGCACGCCGAAGACCCCGCCCTGCTCGGCGCCGACGGGGCGCTCGGGCGTGGCTACGAGGCCTTCCTCGCGTCGCGGCCCGCAGCGAGCGAGGCATCCGCGATCGACGCCGTCATCGCCGCCGCGCGGGCCAGCGGCGCACGCGCGCACATCCTGCACCTGAGCGACGCGCGCTCGCTGCCCGCGATCCGCGCCGCGCGCGCGGACGGCGTCGCCCTGACCGTCGAGACCTGCCCCCACTACCTCACGCTCATCGCCGAGGACATCCCCGACGGCGCCGCCGAGTTCAAGTGCTGCCCGCCGATCCGCGAGGCCTCGAACCGCGACCTGCTCTGGCAGGGCGTGGTCGACGGGACGATCGACGCGATCGTCAGCGACCACTCGCCCTCGACGGTCGATCTCAAGCGCGCCGGCGACGGTGACTTCGGCCTCGCCTGGGGCGGGATCGCGGGACTGCAGGTGGGGCTGTCGGCGGTGTGGACCGAGGCGCACGCGCGCGGCATCCCGCTCGAGACGATCCTGCCGCTGTTCACGACCGGGCCGGCCGCCGTCGCGGGCCTGAGCGGGGTCGGCCGCATCGAGGTCGGCGCGCCGGCGCACCTCGCGGTGTTCGCGCCCGACGACGCGCTGCGCATCGACGCCGCCGCGCTGCGCCACCGCAATCCGATCTCGGCCTACGACGGACGGATGCTGCGGGGGCGCGTCCGTCGCACGTGGCTGCGCGGTCGCAGCGTCTTCGACTCCACCCTCGGCGGCGCCGGCGAGGCTCCTGCGACGCGCGGAGCGCCGGGCGGACGGCTGCGTTCGCGCACCGATGGGCTCATCGGAGCGATGGGAGACCCGCGATGACCGGCGCCGTGACCGGTGACCCGAACGGCATCCCCGCCGACCTGCGGGCGGCCTTCGACGCGTACGAGCGCGCGCTCGCCGACAACGACCTCGACGCGCTCGGCGCGGCATTCGCACCCGGACCCGACACGCTGCGCGGCGACGGCGCGGGCCTGCTGGTCGGTCACGATGCGATCAGCGCGTTCCGGGGCATCCGCGGCGGCGTGCCGGCCCGCTCGATCGAGAGCATCGAGTACCGGCCGCTCGCACCCGACACGGCCCTGCTGGTGTCGGTGTCGCGGTTCCACCGGGGCGGCCGCGGCCTGCAGACCCAGGTGTGGCAGCGCATCGACGGGCGGTGGCTGATCACCGCGGCGCACGTCACGCCGCGCCCGGCGCCGTTCGACCGCGCGATCTGGCGTACCGTCGGCGACCCGTTGTACCAGGGCGCGTGGGAGGGGCCGCTGGCGGGCCTGACGGTCGCGGTGAAAGACCTCTTCGCGATCAAGGGGTACCGGATCGGTGCGGGCAACCCCGCCTTCCTCGCCGACGCCCGCCCCGAGACGACGACGGCCCCGGCGGTCGGTGACCTGCTGCGCGGTGGCGCCTCGCTGCGCGGCATCGCCCGCACCGACGAGTTCGCGTACTCCGTCGCCGGCGACAACGCCCACTACGGCACCCCGCCGAACGTCACGGTTCCGGGAGCACTGCCCGGCGGGTCGTCGAGCGGACCGGCATCCGCCGTCGCCGCCGGTCAGGCCGACATCGGCCTCGCGACCGACACGGCCGGATCGGTCCGCGTTCCGGCGTCCTACCAGGGGCTCTGGGGGCTGCGCACGACCCACGACCTCGTGCCGCGACAGGGGATGCTGCCGCTCGCGCAGAGCTTCGACACCGTGGGGTGGCTCACCCGCGACGGCGCCACGCTGCAGCGCGTCGCCCAGTGGTGCCTGAGCTTCGACGGCTCGGACAGCACCGAGCAGCCCCTCGGGGCGTCCGAGGCCGACCTGCCGTGGCGCTTCGTGATCCCCGACGAGGTCGTGGCCGCGGCCGACGCCGGCACCCGCGCCGCGTTCCTCGAGCTGACGTCGCGGCTCGAGGACGCGGCTGGGCCGCCCGCGCTCGAGCGCGCGAGCATCGGCGACCTCGACGACTACCTCGAGGCGTTCCGGACCGTGCAGGGCGCGGAGGCCTGGCGCAACAACGGCGCCTGGCTCTCGGCTCACCCCGACGCCACGGGCGCGGCTGTCGCGGCGCGGTTCCGCGGCGCCGCTGCGGTGACGCCCGCCGACGAGGCCGACGCCCGCGCGGCGCTCGCACCGCTGGCGGAACGCTTGCACGCCCTCGTCGCGGACGCGGTGCTGCTGCTGCCGACCGTGCCCGGACCCGCGCCGGCCGTCACGACCGACCCCGACCGGATGGATGCCGTCCGCCGCGACACCCTGCGGATGACCACGCCCGCCGCCGTCGCGGGCCTGCCAGCGATCTCGGTGCCGCTCCTGACCGTCCCGTCCCCGCACGGTGCCGCGCCCGTCGGAGTGAGCCTCGTCTCGCGCGCCGGCACCGACCTCGCCCTCGTGCGCCTCGCGCGCCGCCTCGCCACGTTCCTCGACCCCCGGATGGACCCCCGATGACCGCTTCGACCGTGCAGATCCCCGGCCCGATCGACCCGCCCGCGCGCCTGCTCATGGGCCCCGGCCCCATCTCGGCCTACCCGAGCGTCCTTCGTGCGATGTCGGCGCCGCTCGTCGGCCAGTACGACCCGTTCATGACCCGCACCATGACCGAGACGCAGCAGCTGTACCGCGCGGTGTGGAACACCGCGAACGACGCGACCGTGCTCGTCGACGGCACCAGCCGAGCCGGCATCGAGGCCGCGATCGTGTCGCTCGTGCGCCCGGGGGACCGCGTGCTCGTGCCCGTCTTCGGCCGCTTCGGTTTGTTGCTGGCCGAGATCGCCGAGCGAGCGCAGGCCGAGGTGCACACGATCGAGACCGCGTGGGGCCAGGTGTTCACCCCGGCGGCGATCGAAGAGGCGATCGTCCGCGTGCGGCCGACGCTGCTCGCGCTCGTGCAGGGCGACACCTCGACCACTATGAACCAGCCGCTCGACGAGATCGGCGCGATCTGCGCGAAGCACGGCGTGCTGTTCTACACCGACGCCACGGCATCCCTCGGCGGCAACGCCTTCGAGGCCGACGCATGGGGACTGGATGCCGCGACCGCCGGCCTGCAGAAGTGCCTGGGCGGCCCGAGCGGTTCGGCGCCGATCACGCTCAGCGACCGCGCTGTCGAGGTCATCCGTTCGCGTCGGCGCATCGAGGCGGGCATCCGCGAGGAGGGCGACCCGGATGCGCCCGACTTCGTGCGCTCGAACTACTTCGACCTCGGGATGATCCTCGACTACTGGGGCCCGCGCCGCCTCAACCACCACACCGAGGCGACCTCGATGCTCTACGGGGCGCGCGAGTGCGCGCGCGTGCTGCTGCTCGAGGGCCGTGACGCGGTCATCGCGCGGCATGAACGGGCGGGCCGGGCGATGCTCGCGGGCGTGCGAGCGCTCGGGCTGTCCGTCTTCGGCGACGTCGCGCACAAGATGAACAACGTCGTCGCGGTCGAGATCCCCGAGGGCGTTCCCGGTGACGAGGCGCGCGCCGCGCTCCTGACGGATTTCGGCATCGAGATCGGCACCTCGTTCGGTCCCCTGCACGGCCGCGTGTGGCGCATCGGCACGATGGGCTACAACGCCCGGCAGGACGCCGTGCTCACGACCCTCGCGGCGCTCGAAGCGGTGCTGCGGCGATACCGCGTCGCCCTGCCGGTCGCGGGCGGGGTCGACGCGGCCGCCGACGTCTACCGGGCAGGCTGAGCCGTGGCATCCGCTCTGCTGACGACCGCGCCCGACCGCATCGGCGCCGCCGCCCGCCGCGTCATGGCGCGCTGCGACGAGCTCGCCCGCATCAGCGCCGCCCCCGACCGCATCGAGCGGGTGTACCTCTCACCCGAGCACGCGCGGGTGAACCGGCTCGCGGCGGAGTGGATGCGCGAGGCGGGCATGGCGACCCGGCAGGATGCCGCGGGCAACCAGATCGGCCGGCTCGACACCGGCCGCGACGATGCGGCGCTCATGATCGGGTCGCACCTCGACACGGTCTCGGACGCGGGGCGGTTCGACGGCATCATCGGCGTGCTCATGGGGATCGAGGTCGTGCGGCTGCTGCGCGAGCCCGACGCGGCGGGGTGGCGCTCGCCGCTGCCGTTCGCGATCGAGGTCGCGGCGTTCTGGGACGAAGAGGGCACGCGCTTCGGCAAGGCGCTGCTGGGCTCGTCGGCGGTGGGCGGCGTCTGGGATGACGCGTGGTGGGGGCTGACCGATGCCGAGGGCACCACGGTGCGGCAGGCGTTCGTCGAGTTCGGCCTCGACCCCGGGCGCATCGCCGAGGCGGCCCGCCGGCCGGACGAGCTGATCGGTTACCTCGAGGCGCACATCGAGCAGGGGCCCGAGCTGCACCGGCGCGGTGAATCGCTCGCCGTGGTGTCGTCGATCGCCTCGGCGCGGCGATTCCTGCTCACAGTCGAGGGCGAGGCCCGCCACGCGGGCGGCACTCCCTACGACATGCGCCGCGATGCGCTGCTGGGCGCCTCGGAGGCGGCGCTCGCCGTCGAGCGCGTCTGCCGGGCCGAGCACCACATCATCGGAACCGTCGGCCAGTTCGAGGCGTTCCCCGGCGGCGTCAACATCGTCCCCGGCGAGGTGCAGTTCTCACTCGACCTGCGGGGCGAGTTCGACGGAGAGCGCGACCGGGTGTGGGGGGCCCTCACGGCCGAGCTCGACGTGATCATGGGGCGGCGCGGTCTGCGCTGGCAGCACCGCGAGATCCACAACGCCCCCGCCGTCGCGTGCGCACCGCTGCTGCAGGACGTCGTGCGCGCCGGCATCGGTGCGACGACGACGCACACCCGCGACGAGGCTCCGGTGATCTTCAGCCGCGCCGGGCACGACGGCATGGCGCTGGGCGGACTCACCGACATCGGGATGCTGTTCCTGCGCAACCCCGACGGCATCAGCCACCACCCCGACGAGGCGGTGTCGGCCGATGACGTGGCGCGCGGCATCCGTGCCCTCGCCGAGTCGGTGCTGCACCTGGCCGCCGACCGCCGCGCCTGAGCGCATCCGAGCGCCGCGGTCGGCCGCGGGTCAGGGCTCGACGATGTTGACCGGCTCCTCGCCCGCCGCGAGCCGCTCGATCTGGGTGCGCACCAGCTTCGCGATACGCGGGCGCATGGCGTCGGCCGCGCCGCCCACGTGCGGCACGATCAGGGCGCCGGGGGCCGACCACAGCGGGTGATCGGCGGGCAGCGGCTCGGGGTCGACGACGTCGAGCGCGGCGCGCAGACGCTCCGACTGCAGCTCGGCGACGAGCGCGTCGGTGTCGAGCACCGTTCCGCGACCGACGTTGACCACGAGTGCGCCGTCGGGCAGCAGAGCCAGCTGCTCGGCGCCGATGAGGCCGCGCGTGGGCTCACCGCCGGGCAGGGTGATCATCAGGATGTCGGTGCGCGGCAGCAGCTCGGCGAGCTCGTCGATGCCGTGGATGTGCTCGCCGTCCTCGTCGCGGGCCCGCGAGGCGACGGGCACGATCGTCGTCTCGAACGGCGCGAGGCGCGCGGCCACGGCCTTCCCGACGCCGCCGTAACCGAGCACCAGCACGGTGCTGTCCGCGACGCTCCGGCTGAACTGGGGCGCCCAGCGTGCGTGCTCCTGGTTGCGGACGTAGTCGGCGAGGTCGCGCTGCGCCGCGATGGTCAGGCCGACGGCGATCTCGGCCGTCGCGGCCTCGTGCACCCCCGACGCGTTCGCGAGGCGCGCGCCCTCGGGAAGGTAGGCGCCCATGCCCTCGTAGCCGATCGACTGGCTCTGCAGAACGTCGACGCGCACGCCCTCGAGCGCGGCGAGCAGGCGCTTGCCCGACATGTACGGCGGGACGACGAGGTCGAATGCGTCGCGCGGCGCGGGGGAGCGCAGATCCCAGACGACCAGGTCGACGCCGGCGGGCAGGTCGCCGAGGTCGGACGCGAGTTCGTCGGTGGGCACGCTGACGACGACGGCACGGGGGGATTCGCTCATGCCCCCCACGCTACCGATCCGGGCTCAGACGCGGGCGAGGACCGCCGCGACCGCCGAGGTGAAGAACGTCAGGCCGTCGGTGCCCGAGCGCATCGCCGACGGCGTCTGCGGGCCGAAGCCCGGCTCGACGGCGTGCTCGGGGTGCGGCATGAGGCCGACGACATTGCCGCGCTCGTTGGTCAGGCCGGCGATGTCGTCGAGCGAGCCGTTGGGGTTCACGCCGCGGTAGCGGAACGCGACGAGCCCGTCGCCCTCGATCTGCTTGAGCGTCTCGGCCGAGCACGTGAAGCCGCCGTCGGCGTTCTTCAGCGGGATGACGATCTCCTGGCCGGCTTCGAAGCCGTGGGTCCACGCGGTGTCGGCGTTCTCGACGACCAGGCCCTGGTCGCGTCGGATGAACTGCTGGTGCGCGTTGCGGATGAGACCGCCCG
This sequence comes from Microbacterium thalli, assembly GCF_028737325.1. Classification (GTDB taxonomy): domain Bacteria; phylum Actinomycetota; class Actinomycetes; order Actinomycetales; family Microbacteriaceae; genus Microbacterium; species Microbacterium thalli. The sequence continues at coordinate 544,280 of NZ_JAQZCH010000001.1, forward strand.
GCAGCAGGTGCGCTTCGACGAGCATCTGGAAACCGTTGCAGATGCCGAGGATGGGCATGCCCTTCGCAGCGGCATCCTTCACCTCGGACATGATCGGCGCGAGGGCCGCGATCGCGCCGGCGCGCAGGTAGTCGCCGTAGCTGAAGCCGCCGGGCAGCACGAGCGCGTCGACACCGTCGAGGTCGTGCGAACCGTGCCAAAGGGCGACGGGCTCGCCGCCGGCGAGGCGGACGGCGCGCTGCGCGTCGCGATCGTCGAGCGAACCGGGGAAGGTGATGACGCCGATGCGCGCGGTCACTCGACGACCTCGATGTTCACGACATCCTCGATCACCGAGTTCGAGAGGATCTCGTCGGCGATGCGACGGGCGGCGTCGAGCGTCGCGTCGTCGGCCCGGTCGACCGTGAGCTCGAACCGCTTGCCGATGCGGACATCCGAGAAGCCCGCCACGCCGAGGCGGGTGAGGGCGCCCGAGACGGCCTTGCCCTGCGGATCCAGCAGCTCGGCCTTGGGCATGACGTCGACGACGATGGTGGGCATTGCTCGCTCCGGAGGTCGCGGGATGGGTGCGCGACCAGTCTACGGGCGGGACGGCCCGCGCCGCGCGGCATCCGATCCGCCACGGACGGCAGGTTCTGTGACCCGATCGTGATCGAAAACGTGGGAGCGCTCTCTTGTGCCTCTGAGAACGCTCCCGTATGGTCATGGTCAATCGGTGAGAGCGCTCCCAGAGTCGGGTGCGCAGCGCCGCGCACCAGATACCGCAATCACGAAGGAGTGACACGTGAATTCACGCGCCCTGCGGCGGATCGGCCTCGTGGCCGGCGTCGCAACCACCTCCGCTCTCGTCCTCGCCGGCTGCTCCGGCGGCGGCGGCGACGCAGCCTCCGGTGGTGACGAGAACACCCTGACCCTCGCCACGTTCAACGACTTCGGGTACACCGACGAGCTGCTGGCGGAGTTCACCGAGGAGACCGGCATCAAGGTCGTCCACAACAAGGCCGCGACGTCGAACGACGCGCGGACCAACTTCTTCCAGAAGCTCGGCAAGACCGGTCTGGCCGACGTCGAGGGCGTCGAGGTCGACTGGTTCCCCGAGATGATGCAGTACTCCGACCTCGTCGCCCCCGTGCCCGAGGACCTGCAGGGCCGCTGGCTCGACTGGAAGGAGAAGGCGGCAACCGACGCCGAGGGCAACCTCGTCGCCTACGGCACCGACGTCGGACCCCAGGCCATCTGCTACCGCGGCGACCTGTTCGAGGCGGCCGGCCTGCCCACCGCCCGTGAAGACGTCGCAGCGCTGTTCCCGACGTGGGACGCCTTCTTCCAGGTCGGCAGCGACTACGTCGAGAAGACGGGCAAGCCGTTCATCGACTCGGCCAACTCGGTGCTGCAGGGCGTCGTGAACCAGCTCGAGATCGCCTACGAAGAGCCGGACGGCACCGTCGTGGCGACCGAGAACCCCGACATCCGCGCGGCGTACGACACCGTCGTCGACAAGGCCATCCCGATCGCGGCCTACCCGGGTCAGTGGACCGAGGACTGGTACGCGTCGATGGCCAGCGGTGAGTTCGCCGCCATGCTGTGCCCGCCGTGGATGCACGGCATCATCGAGGGCGAAGCGCCCGACATCGCCGGCTGGGACATCGCCAACGCGTTCCCCGAGGGCGGCGGCAACTGGGGCGGCTCGTACCTCGTCGTGCCGGCCAACGGCAAGAACGTCGAGAACGCACAGAAGCTCGCCGACTGGCTGACCTCGCCCGAGACGCAGATCAAGGCGTTCAACAACGCGGGCACCTTCCCGAGCCAGCCCGAGGCGCAGTCCAGCGCCGACCTGACCGGCTTCGTGAGCCCCTACTTCAACGACGCGCCGACCGGCGAGATCGGCATCGACCGCGCCAACGCGATCACTGTCACCACCTTCAAGGGACCGAAGTACTTCCAGTACCACGACGCTCTCGGCAACGCGATCACCCGCGTCTTCGACGGCATCGAGGACAAGGAGACCAGCTGGGACACCTGGGTCAACGAGGTCGGAAGCTTCTGACCTGACTCGTCGGGGCGCGTCGCATGCGGCGCGCCCCGGCACATCCTTCCTCTCGACCCCCGCGAAGGACGACCGTGACCACGACACAGCCGCGCCCCACCACGCGCGCACCCCGCCCCGACGACGGCATCCGTCAGCCTCGCGTGATCTCGTTCTCGCAGAAGCTGAGCAAGTGGGATCTCCGCTTCTCGCCGTACCTTTACATCTCGCCGTTCTTCATCATGTTCGCGATCGTCGGGCTCTTCCCGATCGCCTACACCGCGGTGATCTCGTTCATGGACTGGGACCTCATCCGCAATGAGGGCGAGTTCATCGGATTCGACCAGTACATCTGGATCCTGTCGCAGCCGCACTTCTGGACGGCGCTGCGCAACACCTTCAGCATTTTCCTGCTCTCGAGCGTGCCTCAGCTGGTGCTGGCGGTCTTCATCGCCGCCGTCCTCGACCGCAACATCCGCGCGAAGACGTTCTGGCGTATGGCCGTGCTGGTGCCCTACGTCGTCGCGCCGATCGCCGTGGGCCTCATCTTCAACGCGATGTTCGCCGACCAGTCCGGCTTCATCAACGGCATCCTGCAGGCCATCGGCATCGGCGCCATCCCGTGGCACGTCGAGCCGTTCTGGAGTCACGTCGCCATCGCGACGATGGTCAACTACCGCTGGATGGGCTACAACACACTGATCCTGCTCGCGGCCATGCAGGCCGTGAACCGCGACTTCTACGAAGCGGCGACCGTCGACGGCGCCGGTCCGATCCGGCAGTTCTTCTCGATCACGCTGCCGTCGCTCAAGCCCACGCTCATCTTCGTCATCATCACCGCGACCATCGGCGGTCTGCAGATCTTCGACGAGCCGCGCGTGTTCGACCAGGCCGGTCGCGGCGGCTCGGCGCAGCAGTGGCTCACCATCACGCTGTATCTGTACGACGTCGGCTGGGGCCAGTGGAACTTCGGTCGCGCCGCGGCGATGGCGTGGATCCTCTTCATCATCATTCTTCTCATCGGCCTGCTGAACCTCCTCATCACCCGCACGCTCGTGCGTGATGAAGGACTCCGCCGCGAGCTCAGCAAACGGCAGCAACGCCAGCAGGCGAAAGAGGCGCAACGCGCGCTGAAGGAGACGCAGGCATGAGCACCATCGGCACCACCCCCACGCCCCTCGCCACCGTCGAAGAGGGCATCCCGAACGCCGCGGCCCGCCGCCGTGGGGCGCGCACCCGCCGCATCCGCGGCAGCCGTCCCGGGTTCTGGACCTACGCGATCCTCGGGGCGGTCTTCCTCTCGGCGGCCTTCCCGCTGTACTGGTCGTTCGTCATCGGCTCGGGCGACTCGACGACGCTGCGGAAGCCTTTCCCGTGGATCCCCGGCGGCAACTTCCTCGAGAACGCGGCGTCGGTCATCAGCAACCCCGCGGTGAACTTCTGGCCTGCGCTGTGGAACTCCATCTACAGCTCGTTCCTCATCGCCGCGGCCGTCGTGGTCACCTCCACGCTCGCCGGCTGGGCCTTCGCGAAGCTCCGCTTCCACGGCGGCCCCGCCCTGCTCGTCTTCGTCGTGGCGACGATGGCGGTGCCGCAGCAGCTGGGCGTCGTGCCGCTGTACATCCTGTTCTCCGACCTCGGCTGGACGGGGCAGATCGGCGCGATCATCATCCCTGCCCTCACGAGCGCCTTCGGTGTCTTCTGGATGACGCAGTACCTGCGTCAGGCGGTGCCCGACGAGCTCATCGAGGCCGCCCGTGTCGACGGGGCATCGATGATCCGGACGTTCTGGACGGTCGGGATGACGGCGGCACGACCGGCTGCCGCGATGCTCTTCCTGTTCACGTTCGTCGGGGCCTGGAACAACTTCTTCTGGCCGTTCATCGTGCTGGACCGGCAGAACCCGACCCTCCCGGTGGCACTGTCGCTGCTGCAGTCGAACTACTTCGTCGACTACTCGGTCGTGCTCGCCGGCGTGATCCTCGCGACCATCCCGCTCCTGCTGCTGTTCATCTTCGCGGGCAAGCAGCTGGTCAGTGGCATCATGGCCGGGGCGGTGAAGGGATGACCCTCCACCTGGACAGTTCCGAGCAGGAGACCATGAACCCTTCCCGCGCCTTCCCGACCGGCTTCCTCTTCGGAGCCGCGACGGCCGCCTATCAGATCGAGGGCGCCGCCTTCGAAGACGGCCGCACCGCATCGATCTGGGACGCGTTCGCCCGCGTGCCCGGAGCGGTCATCAACGCCGACAACGGCGACGTCGCCTGCGACCACTACCACCGCTACCGCGACGACGTCGCTCTGATGAAGGACCTCGGGCTCGACACCTACCGGTTCTCCACCTCCTGGTCGCGCGTGCGGCCCGACGGCGGCCCGCTCAACCCGAAGGGCGTCGACTTCTACGAGCGCCTCGTCGACGAGCTGCTGGGCGCGGGCATCATCCCGTGGCTGACGCTGTACCACTGGGACCTGCCCCAGGCGATCGAGGAGCGCGGCGGCTGGACCCTGCGCGAGACGGCCGACCGGTTCGCCGAGTACGCGCTCGACATGCATGACGCGCTGGGCGACCGGGTGCACCACTGGACCACGCTGAACGAGCCCTGGTGCTCGTCGTTCCTCAGCTACACCGCCGGCATCCACGCCCCCGGCCGGTTCGACATCGGCGACGGCATGCTCGCGGCGCACCACCTGCTGCTCGGACACGGTCAGGCCGTGCGTGAGCTGCGTCAGCGCGATGCGTCGCTGTCGCTGGGCATCACGCTGAACCTCACGGTGGCCGAGCCGGCCGATCCGACCGACGCCGCCGATCGCGACGCCGCGCGCCGCATCGACGGTCAGTTCAACCGCTGGTTCCTCGACCCGATCTTCCGCGCCGCCTACCCGGCGGACGTGGTGGCCGACATCGAGAAGGTGGATGCCGCCGCGGTCGCGCGCTGGCGCGAGGCGGTGCGGCCCGGCGACGAGGCGGTCATCGCCCAGCCGCTCGATGCGCTCGGCGTGAACTACTACCACGGCGAGTTCGTCGGCGGTCAGCCCGACCCGAACCCGCCGACCCCGGGAGACGCGCCCACCGACCGCGAGACCGGCAGCCCGTGGCCCGCCGGGGACGACATCTACTGGCACGAGCGCGGCCTGCCCCGCACGTCGATGCACTGGGAGGTGCAGCCGGCCGGGCTCACCGAGTTGCTCGGACGCGTGTGGACCGAGTACGCGCAGCCGGTGGGGACCGTGCTGTACGTGACCGAGAACGGCGCCGCGTACGACGACGAGCTCGTGGTCGTCGACGGTGAGAAGAGCGTCCCCGATGCCGAGCGCACCGAGTTCCTGCGGGCGCACCTGGGTGCCGTCCTCGACGCCCGGGATGCCGGTGTCGACGTGCGGGGCTACTTCTACTGGTCGCTGCTCGACAACTTCGAGTGGGCCTGGGGTTATGAGAAGCGATTCGGCATCGTCCGCGTCGATTACCACACCCAGGAACGCACGCTGAAAGACAGCGCGAAGGAGTATCGTCGGGTCATCGCAGAACGTGCGATCGACGTCCCCGCCGGCGGGGATGTCGCCCGGACCGCCGTCCCGAGGTAGCCCACGCTGTGATCTCCGATCAGAACCGGGCGGCCGCGACCATCGAAGAGGTCGCGGCCGTCGCCGGTGTATCCCGCTCCACCGTCTCGCGGGTCGTGAACGGCTCGACGGCGGTGAGCTCCGGCGCCCTCGAAGCGGTGCGGCGCGCGATCGAGGAGCTCAACTACGTGCCCAACCGCGCGGCACGATCGCTCGCGAGCCGCTCGACGATGGCGATCGCCCTCGTCGTGCCGGAAGACACCACACGGCTGTTCGGCGACCCGTTCTTCGCCTCGGTCGTGTCGGGCATCAACGCCCGCATCAGTCGGTCGAACTACGTGCTGAACCTGATCATGGCCAGCGCCGACCCCGGCGACAAGACGGCGCAGTACGTCCGCAGCGGCGCCGTCGACGGAGCCATCGTCGTCTCGCACCACACGAGTGACACCTTCATCGATCGCATCGCCGCCGCCGTGCCCGTCGTCTACGGCGGCCGTCCGGTGCGCACGCGCGGCGGCGACTACTACGTCGACGTCGACAACGTCGCCGGCGCGCGCGACGCGACCGCCCACCTCGTGCAGCGCGGATGCCGGCACATCGGCGCCATCCTCGGACCGCCGTCGATGCCCGCGGGCGTCGACCGCGCCGAGGGGTACCGGCTCGCGATCGCCGACGCCGGGCTGAGCCCCGCCCCCGTCGCACGCGGCGACTTCACGACGGAGTCGGGCGCCGTCGCGATGCGCGAGATCCTGGCGACGGAAGAGCCCCTCGACGCGCTGTTCGTCGCAAGCGACCTCATGGCGCGCGGCGCCATGCAGGTGCTCGGGGCCGAAGGCATCCGGGTTCCCGATGATGTCGCCGTCGTGGGCTTCGACGACTCGCCGATCGCCCTGACCACCGACCCGCAGCTGACGACGATGCGGCAGCCCTCGTTCGCCCAGGGTGAAAGCATGGCGGACGTCCTGATCGCGCGCCTCGCCGGCCAATCTCCCCCCGAGGTGACCATCCTCGACACCGAGCTCATCATCCGCGGCTCGGCCTGACGCGCCTTCGGGTGCTGCACCGGAGGGGACTCCGGTGGAGAGGAAACCTCGATCCCATGCCCCATCGGCTCCTGTGGACGCCCCTCAGCGCCGGGCAGACCTTTCTGCGTCTGCAGCTCCCGTTCCTGTGCGGAGTGCTGTTCTTCGCGGTCGCCCTCGCTCTCGAAGTCCCGGCACTGCGCGAGTCATCCGTGCTCTGGCTCGGCGTCGCCGTCACGCTGCTCGCCTCGACGCTGTTCCTCTTCCCCCGCCGCCGGTGGCTCTCGACGGGGTGGGTCGTCATCGTGCCGTTGCTCGACATCGTCGGCATCGCCGCCGTCCGCGCGGCCCTCGTGCCCTACCTGCCCACGATCGGGATGCTGTGCCTGTTCCCCTTCGCGTGGATCGCGTACCGGTTCCGCTGGCCCGGGCTCGTGGTGGTGTTCGTCAGCGGCATCCTCATCGCCGCCCTGCCGTTCGCCCTCGGCGGGCAGCCGATCGCGAGCCTCCTCGCCTTCATCAACGTGTCGGCGCTGCCGCTCATCGCGACCGGCATCTCCGTCGGCATCCACATGGGCGCGGTGAGCTTCCGGCGCGGGCGGGAGCGGGTCGAGGACGCCGGCCGCGCGCAGCAGGCGCTGCTCGAGAAGTCGCAGGACGACGAGCTGCTGCTGCGCTCGATCCTCGACACGGTCACCGGGGCGGTCGCGTTCTACAACGCCAAGAACGAGCTCGCCCTGGCCAACAGTGCCGCCGAGCAGATGGTCGACGTCGTCGGGTTCCGGTTGGACGCGCCGCCCTACGCAGGGCCGAACGTGCTCATGGCCGATCGCAAGACCACGATCCCGCTCGAGGAGCAGATCATCCCGCGCGCGCTGCGCGGCGAGGTCATCGCGAGCCACCTCGAATGGCTCGGCAAGCCAGGCAATCAGATCGCCATCCTGGCTTCGACGCGCCGCGTCCATCGTGCGGACGGGATGCTGGTGGGCACCGTGATCGCGGCGTACGACGTGACCGAGCTCGCCGACGCCATCGAGATCCGCGAGGAGTTCCTCACGACCGTCTCGCATGAGCTGCGCACGCCGCTGACCTCGATCATCGGGTTCACCGACGAGATCATCGACACCCTCGGCGATCGCGCGGGCGAGCTCGGCGTCGCGACCTACCTCGAGACCGTCTCACGCAACGCCGACCTGCTGCTCGACCGTGTCAGCGAGCTGCTGACGGCGGCTGACCGCAACATCGAGGTCGTCGCCGAGCCGACCGAGGTGACGACCCTGCTCGACCACGTGGTCGAGCCGCTGCGGCTGTCGGCGCAGCGGGCGGGCGTCGCGCTCGAGGTCGAGGCGCCGGCCGAGCTCACCGCAGTCATCGACCCCGCCCGCATCACACAGGCGGTCGAGAACCTGCTGACCAACGCGATCAAGTTCACCGGCCGCGGCGGGACCGTCACCGTCCGTGCCGAGCGGGATGCCGCCGGCGACATCCACATCGCGGTCGCGGACTCCGGCATCGGGATGACCGCCGACGAACGGCGCCGGGTCTTCGACCGCTTCTACCGCGCGCAGGCCGTGCGCCGGAACGCGATTCAAGGCATCGGCGTCGGCCTGTCGATCGTCAAGGCGATCGTCGACGCGCACCGCGGACGGGTGACGGTCGACAGCGAGCTCGGCGTCGGCACGACCATCACCCTGTCGCTGCCCGCCGGCGCGGGACGAGGCGACTGAGCGCTCGTCCCGCGCCGCAGGCGCGCTGCTACTGCGGGTCGCCGCCGAGCTGACCCACCGCGGGGATGGGGCCGCCGTCGTCGGCGCCGGTGCGGCGCAGACGGGCGATCGCGTTGCCGGCGTGGTAGATCACCAGCGCCGCCACGGTGCCGAGCACGATGGCTCCGAACTGCAGCGAGCCGAGGTTCAGTGCGAACCCGGCGATCGCGATGACGAACGACACCGCGACGGTGTACTGGTTCACCGGACGCGAGAAGTCGACCCGGTTGTCGACCCAGATCTTGATGCCGATGACGCCGATGAGGCCGTACAGGGCGGTCGTCACGCCGCCGAGGACCCCCGCGGGGATGGTGTTGAACACCGCGCCGACCTTCGGCGAGAAGGCGAGGAGGATCGCGACGAGGCCCGCGACCCAGTACGCCGCCGTCGAGTACACGCGGGTGGCGGCCATGACGCCGATGTTCTCGCCGTAGGTGGTCGTGCCCGACCCGCCGAAGCCGCCCGCGAGCGTCGTGGCGACGCCGTCGGCGATGAGGGCGCGGCCGGTGTGCTTGTTCAGCGACGGGTCCTCGGTCATCGTGGCGACGCCGCGGACGTGTCCGACGTTCTCGGCGATGAGCACGAGCACGACGGGCAGGAACATCGGCACGATCGACCAGGCCGCGGCATCCCCGATCGCGACGAGGTGGAAGTCGGGAAGCCCGAACCACGGCGCGGCGTCGACCGCGGCGAACTCGACCTGACCCGTCACCGCGGCGACGACGTACCCGACGATGACGCCGAGGAAGATCGAGATGCGGCCGAGGAACCCGCGGAACAGCACGCTGAAGAGGATGACCGCGCACAGGGTCACCGTGGCGACCTCGGGCTGCAGCTGGAAGTTGCCCCACGCGGCCGGTGCGAGGTTGAAGCCGATGAGCGCGACGATGGCGCCGGCGACGACCGGCGGCATGAGCTTCTCGATCCAGCCGGTGCCGAACGCCTGCACGATGAAGCCCACCGCGGCCAGCAGAACACCGGCGACCGCGACGCCCAGCAGGGCCTGGGTGATCTGCTCGGGCGTCTCGAGCCGGTTGCCGCCGTTGAGCGCGGTGATCGGTGCGATGAACGCGAACGACGAACCGAGGTAGCTGGGCAGCTTGTTCCGGGTGATCAGCAGGAACACGAGCGTGCCGAGGCCCGAGAACAGCAGCGTCGTCGACACCGGGAAGCCCGTGATGATCGGGACGAGGAAGGTGGCGCCGAACATCGCGACGACGTGCTGCGCGCCGATCGCGATGGTGCCGGGCCAGTTCAGCCGTTCGTCGGGCTTGACGACGGCACCGCGCGCGACGGTGCGACCGTCGCCGTGGAGGGACCAGATGGGCATGGGACTCCTCGGGAACAGGGATTCGGGATGGAGCGCGAGAGCGGCCCCACCTTACCTGTGAGCTCCCTGGACGCCCCGGTCGGCGCTCCGGAGGAAACCCAACCGTAACGCCGGGTCAGCCCGCGAGCGTGTCGAGCAGCTCGCGGTACTTCGCCGCCGTGCGCGCGACGATCTCGGCGGGCAGCGCCGGGGGAGCGCCGGTCTTGTCCCATGCGGCGGCGAGCCAGTCGCGCACGATCTGCTTGTCGTAGCTCGCCATCCGCTCGTCAGGGGTCGAGCCGGTGCGCCACGCTGCAGCATCCCAGTACCGCGACGAGTCGCTCGTGAGCACCTCGTCGGCGAGGGTCAGGACGCCGTCGGCGTCGAGCCCGAACTCGAACTTGGTGTCGGCGAGGATGAGGCCCTTCCGCTCCGCGAGCGCGGCGGCGCGCGTGTAGATCTCGAGCGAGGTGTCGCGCAGCGCTGCGGCCGTGTCGGCGCCGACGATCTCGACCGTCCGCTCGAACGAGATGTTCTCGTCGTGCTCGCCCAGCGGCGCCTTGTACGCCGGTGTGAAGATCGGCTCGGGCAGACGGTCGCCGTTCTCGAGCCCCGAGGGCAGCGGGATGCCGCACACCGTGCCGTCCGCGCGGTACTCCGCCCAGCCCGATCCGGTCAGGTAGCCGCGTACCACGCACTCGATCGGCTGCATGTCGAGTTCGCGCACCACCATCGCGCGCGCGGCGACGTCGGCGGGAGGCGCTTCGCCGCCGGCGAGGTGGTTGGGGATGACGCGGCCGCCGTCCCGGCCCGCGAGCTGCGCGAACCACCAGAGGCTGAGGCGGGTGAGCAGGTCCCCCTTGCCCGGGATGCCGGGCTCGAGCACGTGGTCGAAGGCGCTGACGCGGTCGCTCGCGACGACCAGCATCCGGCCGTCCCCCGCAGCGGCCTCGTCGGCGGGCCGGTAAAGGTCGCGGACCTTGCCGGAGTAGACGTGCTTCCAGCCGGGCAGATCGAGGGCGCTCACCCGGCCATTATCCCGGAGAGGCCGAAGCTCCTCGCGCGCGCGAGGTCGGTGCCGGTACCGTGTGGCGCAAGCGCTGCGAGTCGTGGCGGGAGCGGGGGGACCGTGACGGCACCATCTGACGGACCGACGGTCCGAACGCGCCGGCTGCGGCGACTCGCGGTGGTGATGATCGCCGCAAGTCTCGTGCTGCTCCTCGTGACGATCGTGCTCGTGGCGATCGCGCCCGACCTCGAGCGTTTCGCTTCGCCGGTGCGGCTCGCCCTGAGCATGTTCATCGTCTGGGCGGCACTCACCTGGCGGTTCGCCGACCCGGCCTTCGATGGTCGCCGCGACGGCGGCTCGACCCCCGCAACGAACGACCTCGGCGAGCGCGACGACGCTGTGCGCCGAGCAGCCGATCGCGCCGCGCGTGCCCGCGTGATCGTGTCGAGCATCATCGTGCTCGTCGGCGTCGGCGTATTCGCGGTCGGCGTCTTCGCGGTCGGAACAGGCATCTCGCCCGCAGGCGAACCCGCGTGGCTGGGGTCGGTCCTGCTGTACGCGGGAGCGATCGCCTGCAGTGCCGGCGTCGCGGGCGCCGCGGTCTTCGGGGTCGACCGCGCAGGGGACTGAACGCTCCTCGCTGGAGGGCCGGGAAAAACCCCGTATAGTCCACATGGACTAATCGCGAAGGGGGTGCGCCGTGTCGGATGCCGTCGACCGGCTCACCCCGCTGGGGCTGATGCTCCTCGCCCTGCTGCGCGAGGACGACATGCACGCGTACGAGATGATCCGCCTGCTGCGCGACCGCAAGGCCGACCGTCTCGTCGCTCTGACCCACGGCACGATCTACCACACGGTCGCGCGCCTGGGCCGTCAGGGTCTCATCGTCGAGACGGGCACGGATCGGGCGGGCAACCGTCCCGAGCGCACGACGTACGCGCTGACGGATGCCGGTGCCGCCGCGCTCGTCGCCTGGATCCGCCGCGAGCTGCCCGCGATCGACCGGCCGGAACGGTTCCGCGTCGCACTCACCGAGGCCCACAACCTCGATCGGGCCGATGTGCTCGCGCTGCTCGCCGAGCGGCGCGCCGCGCTCGCGGCATCCCTCGAGGCGCATCGCACGGCTCGGGCACGCGCGATCGAGCACGGCTCGTATCCCCAGTTCCTCATCGAGGTCCACCGCGAGACGGCGCTGCTCGCCGCGGATGTGGCCTGGCTCGACGAAGCGGTCGAGGACATCCGTCACCCCGAGAACGTGTGGGGGGTCGCCGACCTGCCCGCCACCGACCGCTACCTGGCACAGAGAGAAGCCGCACGCTCATGAGCGAGAACACCACTACCGTCCGCGCCCCCGAAGGCGCGACGCCGACCGCCAATCCGTGGCCCGCCCTGTGGGCGCTGGTCATCGGGTTCTTCATGATCCTCGTCGACACGACGATCGTCTCGGTCGCGAACCCCGCGATCAAGGCGGCGCTCGACCCGGCGACCGCCAACCTCGACAACGTGGTGTGGGTGACGTCGTCGTATCTGCTCGCCTACGCGGTGCCGCTGCTGGTCACCGGCCGCCTCGGCGACCGCTTCGGCCCGAAGAACATCTACCTGATCGGCCTCGCGATCTTCACGGTCGCCTCGGTCGCGTGCGGCCTGTCGGGGTCGCTCGCCGCGCTGATCGTGGCTCGCGCCGTGCAGGGTCTGGGTGCGGCGATGATGACGCCGCAGACGATGGCCGTCATCACGCGGACCTTCCCGGCCGAGCGCCGCGGCGCCGCCATGGGGCTGTGGGGCGCGACCGCCGGTGTCGCCACGCTCGTCGGACCGCTCGCGGGCGGTCTGCTCGTCGACGGCTTCGGGTGGGAGTGGATCTTCTTCGTCAACATCCCGGTCGGCATCGTGGCGTTCGTCCTCGCGTGGCGTCTCGTGCCCCAGCTCGAGACGCACCCGCACCGCTTCGACATCGTCGGCGTCATCCTCAGCGCGGTCGCGCTGTTCCTCATCGTGTTCGGCCTGCAGGAGGGCGAGCACTACGACTGGGCGCCCGGGATCTGGCTCATGATCGCGGCCGGCCTGGTGGTGCTCGGGGTCTTCATCTGGACGCAGTCCCGCACCAAGAGCGAGCCGCTCGTGCCGCTCGAGCTCTTCCGCGACCGCAACTTCGCGATCTCGAACCTCGCGATCGCCGCCGTCGGCTTCACCGTGACGAGCATGGCGCTGCCGATGGCGTTCTTCACGCAGCTCGCGCGCGGCCTCACCCCGACCCAGTCGGCGCTGCTGCTCGTGCCGATGGCGATCCTCTCGGGTGCGCTCGCGCCGGTGGCCGGCCGCATCCTCGACCGCGTCGACCCGCGTCTGCTGCTCGTGCCCGGGCTCGGTCTCATGGTCGTGGGACTGGGCGGCTACGCGCTGCTGATGAACACCGAGGCGCCCGTGCTGCTGCTCCTCATCCCCGCCGCCATCATCGGCGTCGCCAACGCCGGCATGTGGGGGCCGCTCGCCACGACGGCGACGCGGAACCTGCCGCCGCGTCAGGCCGGCGCCGGATCGGGCATCTACAACACGACCCGCACCGTCGGTTCGGTCGTCGGCTCCTCCGCCATCGCCGCCTTCATGCAGTCGCGCCTGGAAGCGAACCTCCCGGGAGCGGGGGATGCCGCCGGCGGCGGGTTCGGCGAGGAGGCCATGCCGCCCGCGGTCGCGGAAGGCTTCTCGTCGGCCATGGCGCAGGCGATGCTGCTGCCGGCCGTCGTCATCGCCGCCGCCGCGATCGTCGTCGTGTTCCTGAAGCGTCCCGCTCACCTCGGCCGGCGCTGAGTCCGTCGCACCCCCGGCCGGTGCTCGTGCCGCGGCCTACTCGGCGACGCGGGCGGCGATGTCGGTGCGGTGGTGCGAGCCGGGGAGCGTGATCTCGGCCAGGGCGCGATAGGCGCGGTCGCGGGCCTCGGCGAAGTCGGTGCCGCGCGCGACGACGTTCAGCACGCGGCCGCCCGTGGCGACGAGCCCGTCGACCGTCTCGGTGGTCGCGGCGTGCGCGAGGTGCGCACCCGTGACGGATGCCGCCGCGTCGAGCCCCGCGAGCTGCCGGCCGGTCACCGGGTTCTCGGGGTAGCCCTCGCTCGCGAGCACGACGGTGACGGCCGCGTCGCTCGAGAAGGTCGGGTCGGGCTCGGACTCGAGGCGACCGCTCGCGGCGGCCATCAGCAGCTCCGACAGCGGCGAGGTGAGCCGCGCGAGCACCACCTGCGTCTCGGGGTCGCCGAAGCGGGCGTTGAACTCGATGACCTTGATGCCCGAGTCGGTGAGGATGAGGCCCGCATAGAGCAGGCCGATGAAGGGGGTGCCCTCCGCATCGAGGTGGCGGATGACGGGCTCCGCGACGGTGCGCGTGACCTCCGCGACGAACTCCGCCTCGCTCCCGAAGCGATCGGCGAGCCACGGCAGCGGCGAGTACGCCCCCATGCCCCCCGTGTTCGGACCGGCATCGCCGTCGTAGGCGCGCTTGTAGTCCTGCGCGGGGCTGAGGGCGCGAACGGTGTCGCCGTCCGAGACGAAGAAGAGCGAGACTTCGGGGCCGGCGAGGAACTCCTCGATGAGCACCGGACCGCTCGGCAGATAGGTGTCGGCGTGGGCGAGTGCCGCCTCGCGGTCGTCGGTGACGATGACGCCCTTGCCCGCGGCGAGGCCGTCGGCCTTGACCACGTGCGGCGCACCGAGCTCGTCGAGCGCCGTCTCGACCTCGGCGCGGTTCCGGGCGCGCACCGCACGGCCGGTGGGCACGCCCGCCTCGTCCATGACGCGCTTGGCGAAGGCCTTCGAGCCCTCGAGCTGGGCGGCGGTCTTTCCGGGGCCGAAGACGGGGATGCCGCGCTCGCGCAGCGCGTCGGCGACACCCGCGATGAGCGGTGCTTCGGGCCCGACGATGACGAGGTCGATGTTCGCGCTGCCGGCGAACTCGGTGACCGCGACGGGGTCGTTGGGGTCGAGGTCCGCGACCAGTTCGGCGTCTCGGGCGATGCCGGCGTTGCCGGGCGCCGCGAGCAGCTCGTGGCCTGCTCCTTCCGCGGCGAGAGCGAGCAGGATGGCGTGCTCGCGCGCGCCCGAGCCGAGGACCAGGATCTTCACCCGGCCAGCCTACCGACCGCGTTAGCGTAGGACCCATGGCCCGCAGCATCCTCACCGCCGACGGCCGCGCCGCCCTGGCCGCGGTCGCGACCGCTCATGACGCGGGCGAGAAGCCGGCGCGCACCGACCTCGCGACGGCCGTGCGGTATCTCTTGCAGCTGCTCGTCGAGAAGGCGCCGGGCAACGCGGTCGAGATGCGCGTGCCGCCGTTCGGTGCCGTGCAGGTCGTCGAGGGTCCGCGCCACACGCGGGGGACCCCGCCGAACGTGGTCGAGACCGACCCGCTGACCTGGATCGATCTCGCCACCGGCGTGCTGGCCTGGACGGATGCCGCGTCGGCGGGCCGCCTGACCGCGTCCGGCACCCGCGCCGACCTCATCGCGCTGCTGCCGCTGCGTCCCTGATACCTCGCAGGCCCACGGCTGGAGCCTGAGCGTTGCGACGCTAGGGTAGGTTAGGCTGACCTTATCTGGTCGCTCTCATCTCGACCCCAGGAGTCCCCGTGCGCTCTGCCGTCCGTCGACGCGGGGGCGTTGCGACGCTCGTCGCCGTCGCCGTCGCCGCTGCCGCGATCACCGTCCTGCCCGTCCAGGCGATCGACGCGGAGGCCGCCGTGCCCGACGCTGCTGGGTGCACGATCACCGACGCGACCGTCACCTGGGGGTTCAAGGAGTCGTTCCGCTCGTACATCTCGGGTTCGATCGCGAAGGGCGCATGGGAGCCGTTCGGCGGCGTCGGCTACGAGACGCCCGTCTTCACGTGGACCGGCGGTGCCGGCAGCTTCGACCCGGGCAGCGGCACCGGGACGATCGCCTTCCCGGGCGGCATCCGGTTCTCGGGGCACGGCGGCCTGCTCGACACGACGGTGCAGAACGCGACGGTCGAGATCGCGCCGGGGTCGGGGCGTGTGCTCGTCGACCTCGTCGGGGTGTCGATGGACAGCGCCCTGGCGGGAGACCGCACGGCGGTGACGAGCCCCCGGGTGCCGCTCGTGACGCTCGATCTCGCCGGGATGTCGGTCGATGCCGCCGACGGCGGCGGCATGATCACCCTGACGGCCACGGATGCCGCGACGGCCATCACCGCGGAGGGGTTCGAGGCGTTCGGCAACTACGAGACCGGAACGCCGTTCGACCCGCTGACCTTCACCGCATCCGGCAGCTGCGCGGCGCCGACCGTTACGGCCACGCCCGCCGCCCCGACCGGATCCCCAGCGACGGCGGAGACGCCCGCCCCGCGGGGGCAGGAATCGTCCGGCGGCGGCTCGCCCGCTCCCGTCATCGCGGCGGTCGCGGTGGCCCTCGTCGCGGTCGTCGGTGGGACCACCGCCGCCGTCGTGGCCACGCGCCGTGCCCGCGAGGGGTCGCGCTCCGCGGGCGGACCTGACGCGTGACGGGTGTGAAGACCGGCGGCATCGACCGGCGCCGTGTCGTCCCGCCGGCGCTCGTCGCGCTCGTCGCGCTCGTGCTGGCCGCGTGCACCCCGGTCGCGGAGCCGATGGGCGACGTCGGCGTCGCCGCCGACCGGGCGCCGCTGACCGCGCTCGTCCCGGACGCCGATCCTCGCGCTGTCCAGGGCCCGTCGACCGCCGTCTTGGGCGATGCCGCGGTCGAGCCGGTCGACGAGTCGCCGACGCAGAGCCTGCCGACGACGGTGGTCTCGCGCGATCTCACCGGCGCGCTCCCCGTCACGGTGACGGACACCTCGCGGGTCGTCGCGATGGACTTGTCAGGTTCGCTCGCAGCGACCGTCTGGGGCCTCGGCTTCGGCGAACGGCTGGTCGGACGCGACGTGTCGACGACGTTCCCGGGAGCGGCCGACCTGCCCGTCGTCACCGGCGAGGGACATACCGTCAACGCGGAGGCCATCATCGCCCTCGCCCCGACGCTCGTCATCACCGACGGCAGCATCGGGCCTGCCGATGTGGTGCAGCAGCTCCGCGACGTCGGCATCACGGTCGTCTTCGTCGAGCGCGCGTCTTCGTTCGAGGGAGCCGCCGAGCTGGCGCGCGAGGTCGGGGCGACGTTCGGTGCGCCCGCGGCGGGGGACCGCCTGGCCGAACGCATCGCGTCGGATGTCGAGCGCACGCGCGGCGAGATCGCGACCCTCGCTCCGACCGATCCGGACGATCGCCTGCGGATGGCGTTCCTGTATCTGCGCGGGTCGGCGGGGGTGTACTACTTGTTCGGCTCCGAATCGGGCGCCGACGACCTGATCGCGGGACTCGGCGGCAGGGATGTCGCCGCCGAGCTCGGATGGACGGGGATGCAGCCCCTGACCGACGAGGCGATGGTCGCCGCCGATCCCGATCTGATCCTCGTGATGAGCGACGGGCTCGCCTCGGTGGGCGGCGTGGACGGCCTGCTCGAGGACAAACCGGCGATCGCGCTCACGGCGGCGGGGCAGCACCGGCGGTTCGTCGACATGGCCGACGGGCAGATCCTCTCGTTCGGTCCGCGCAGCGCCGCCGTGCTCGACGCCCTCGCGCGCGCGGTCTATGCGCCCGAGACGCAGCCGTGACCACCGTCTCCACCCCGCCGCCCGCATCGGCACCGGCGGAGCCCGCTCGGGCGGGAGCCCTCCGAGCACACCGTCACCGAGCGGTGACGGTGACGGTGGCCGCACTGCTGCTCGCCGTGGGTGTCGTGCTGTCGGCGGGTCTGGGTCAGCTCCCCGTCGGTGCCGGGGCGGTGCTCGGATCGCTGCTGCGCGCCGTCGGCGTCCCGAACGAGGCGGCTCCCACCGACATGCTGGTCGAGCAGACCCTGTGGCAGATCCGGTTCCCGCGGGTGGCGATGTCGCTGCTCGTCGGTGCGCTTCTGGCTGTCGCGGGGGCCGTCATGCAGGCGATCTTCGCCAACCCGCTCGCGGAGCCGGGAGTCGTCGGGGTCTCGTCGGGCGCCGCGGTGGGCGCTGCTACCGCGATCACCGCGGGCGTCACGCTGCTCGGGCCGTGGTCGGTCGCTGCCTGCGCGTTCGTCGGCGGTCTCGTCGCAACCCTCGTGGTCTATGCCGCGGCGCGCGCGCACGGGCGTACCGAGGCGATCACGCTGCTGTTGACCGGCATCGCCGTCAACGCCTTCGCCGGCGCCGCGCTCGCGTTGCTGATGTTCGTCGGCGACACGGCCTCGCGCGAGCAGATCGTGTTCTGGCAGTTGGGTTCGATGAACGGATCGCGCTGGCCCGAGGTCGGTGTCGTCGCGCTGGTCGGAGCGATCGGACTCATCGTCGCGATCGCGCTGTCACCCCGCTACGACCTGCTGGCCCTCGGCGACCGCACGGCCGCTCACCTCGGGGTGCGGGTCGAAGCGCTGCGCGTCGTCTCGATCGTGGTGGTCGCGCTGCTCACCGGTGTCGCCGTCGCCTTCGTCGGGATCATCGCCTTCGTCGGACTCGTCGTGCCGCACGTCGTCCGGATGCTGCTGGGCCCCGCCCACCGCGCGCTGATCGTCGTATCGGCGCTTGGCGGCGCCGTGGTGCTGGTCTACGCGGACCTGCTCGCGCGGACGGTGGTCGTATCGGCTGATCCGCCCATCGGCATCCTCACGTCGCTCGTGGGCGGGCCCTTCTTCTTCTGGCTCATCCGTCGCACGCGCCGCCGGACGGGGGGCTGGGCATGACGAGCATCGCCTTCGAGGTTCAGGGCGTCGGGCTGCGGCTGGGGGGCGCGACGATCCTCCGAGACGTCTCCCTCGAGGTCCACTACGGCCGGCTGCTCGCGCTCGTCGGTCCGAACGGTGCCGGGAAGTCCAGCCTGCTGTCGCTTCTGACCCGCGATCAGTCGCCCACGACCGGGCGCATCATGTTCGACGCTCGGCCCCTGTCAGCGTGGTCGCCGCGTGAGCTGGCGCGGCGCCGGGCGGTGCTGCTGCAGGCGAATCAGGTCGCCTTCCCGTTCACGGGAGCGCAGGTCGTGGGAATGGGGCGGTCGCCCTGGATCGGGACGCCGCAGGCTGCGGACGACGGGTCCCGCATCGCTGCGGCGGTCGCGCAGGCGGATGTCGCGCACCTGTTGCACCGCGCCTATCCGTCGATGTCCGGAGGTGAGCAGGCCCGCGTGTCGCTCGCCCGTGTGCTGGCACAGGATGCGCCGGTGGTCCTGCTGGACGAGCCCACGGCGGCGCTCGATCTTCGTCACCAAGAGGACGTCCTGCGTGTCGCCCGTCGGCTCGCCGCAGCGGGACGCGCGGTAGTGGTCGTCCTACACGACCTCTCGTTGGCAGCCGCCTATGCCGACGAGGTCGCGATGATCGACGGCGGCGCCATCGTCGCTCATGGCGATGCGCCTTCCGTGCTGACCGCCCAACGGATCGGTGCCGTGTACCGGACGGCGGTCCGCGTGTTCGACGATCCCGAGAGCGGCCGACCCGTAGTCATCCCCCGGCGTGGACCGCTCTCAGACACTTCACATATCTGACTTAGGTGAGGCTAAGCTAACCAGGTCTCGCGCTTCCGGCGCGGCTGGCATCAGATTCCTGGAGGGGTTCCGCATGTTGAGAACGAGAAGAGCGGCCGCGCGGCGGGCGCTCGCGAGCACGCTGGCCGGTGCGCTCGTCGCTATGGCTGCCGTCGTGGGCGTCGCCACACCGGCGGTGGCAGCCGGATCGACGCTGGTTGCGTCGTCGACCGCCGTGCCCGGCGAAGCCGTGACGGTCGCCGTCACCGGCGCGGGGTTCGAGAATGCGCCGGTGTTCCCGGGGCAGCCCTTCCGGTCGGTGTACGTCGGTTTCGTCGAGGCGGGCAGCTTCGACGCCGACCAGAGCACGACGCCGGCACTCTCGCTGCGGGTCTCGGACTCCGGGACCGTGTCGGGGGAGCTGACCGTGCCGGCGGCGACCCTCGACCGGTCGCGTTCCTACGAGGTGATCGCGTGGCCGACCCGGTCCTTCCCCTCGGCAGCGAACGTCCTTGCTCGGACGTCGGTCGCGATCGATTGGGACGCGTTGTTCCCGCGCGTCGCGGAGCAGACGGTGACGTCGCTGACGGTGTCGCCGGCGGGGGAGAGCGTCGACGCTCAGCCGCTGACGTTGAGCGCCGCCGTGTCGCCGGCCGCGGACGGCACGGTGACGTTCACCGACGGGCAGACGGCGCTCGGGACGACGGCCGTGGCGGGCGGGATCGCGTCGCTGACCACGAGCACGCTTGCTGTTGGCGACCACCAGCTCTCGGCCTCGTTCACCCCCGCCGACCCGAGCGCGTACATCGCGTCGACGTCGGCGGCGGTCAATCACACCGTCGCACCGCGTCCGGCGACGCCCGAGCCGCCCCGGATCCCGACGCTGACGCTGTCGAAGTCCGCGGGCCTCGACCCGGCCGGTGAGGAGATCGCCGTCACCGGAACCGGCTACGACCCGTCGAAGCCGATCTATCTCACGACCTGCACCGACCGGCCTCTGACCGATGTCGACTTCGCCTTCATCGCAGCGGGGTGCACCGCCGGCGCGAAAGTCGTGACGTCGAGCCCGACGACCCCCACGATGGTGACGTTCGCCCCCGACGGGTCGTTCGAGACCACCCTGACCGTCGCACCGAAGGGCGACACGACGGCGGTCTACACGATCGCCGATCGCCGGGCCATGGCCGACCGTTCTCAGGACGCCAAGGCCTCGGTGTCGTTCGCGGCAGCCCCGGTCGATCCGGCACCCGCCCCGACACTCACGGTCACTCCCGACACGGATGTCGACCCCAGCGGTGCCACGCTGACGGTCGAGGGCCAGAACTACGAGAAGACCGCGGGCTTCGCCCTCCGCTTCGGGTGGGCGAACGACACGTGGAAGCCGTCTGCGGGCGGGGCCGACATCGACCGTCGGTCGGTCGTGTCCACCCGGGTCTCATCGGCACCCGCGGCCGACGCCAACGTGCAGTGGCGCGAGAACGCCGACGGCACGGTCGACTTCTCGTGGACCGTTGAGGTGAGTAAGACCGTCGCCGACCAGGCGCGACCGTCGGCCGACCACCGGCTCGGCGTGTTCACGTTCGGCAACGCCGCGACCGACGGCATCCAGCCGGCGAACGAGCTCTTCGTGCCGGTGACGTGGTCAGCGGTCGTCCCGCAGCCCGAGCCGCAGCCGACGACGGAGCCGAGGATCACGGTGACCCCGAACGCCGACCTCGACCCCGCGGTCGAGAACACGCTGGTCGTGTCGGGCACCGGCTACCGCGGTGACAGTGCCGTCAACGGCGTCTACGTGGGCTTCGGCGAGACGTCGGTATGGGCGGGCACGGGGCCGTTGCCATCCGACGGCTGGATCACCCTGTCGTGGGTGCGCCCGGAGGCGATCGTCGACGGTGCCTTCACGACCGAGCTGACGATTCCCGCCGGAGCGACCGGCCCGAGCGCGAATTACCACGTCGTGACGTCGGCGGCGCACGAGCTGTCGATCATCGACCGCTCGCTCGACGCCTTCGCCGAGGTGACGGTGGCGCAGCCCTCGCGTCCGTTCGTGGCGTTCCCCGGCGGCGCCTCCGCCGCGCAGGGTGGAACGATCGACATCGCGGGCGGCGGCTTCGCCGCGGGCGACATCGTGACCGCGATCGCACGCTCCGAGCCCGTCACGATCGGCACAGCCACGGCGGACGCGGCGGGTCGCGTGTCGTGGTCGTGGATGGTGCCGACCGGTTTCGCGGCGGGGGCGCACACTCTCGAGCTGAGCGTGGGCGGCACCGTCGTGGCATCCGCCGGCTTCACCGTCACGGCGGCCGTCGTCACTCCGGCGATCGAGACCGTACCGATGCCGTCGTGCGTCGCCCGGTCGGTGTCGGGGGCGACGATCCAGTGGGGCGTGAAGGAGTCGTACCGGTCGTACATCACCGGGCCGATCGCGCGCGGCGAGATCTCGGGCGGGTGGGGGTCGGGATCCGGCGCTTACAGCCCCGAGAACGACCGCGGGCGGGTGAGCTTCGGCGGTGCCGTCCACTACACCGGCCACGGCGGGCTGCTCGACATGACGCTGTCGAACCCGCGCGTCCAGGTGACCGGCGCGAACACCGCATCGCTCATCGTCAACGTGCAATCGAAGGGGTACAACGGTTCGTCTGACGTGAACGCGAACGGCGTCGTGTTCGCGGCCCTGTCGCTGCCCGCAGCCACAGAGACCGCGAACCGGGTGAGCTGGGATGGCGCCGCCGCGACGCTGACCGCCGCCGGCGCCGAGGCCTTCGGCGGCTTCTACGCCGCGGGTGAAGCGCTTGACCCGGTGAGCTTCGCCTTCCCGCTGGGTGCCGAGGTGCCGTGCGACGCATCCACCGACGCGACGCTCGCAGCCACCGGCGGTGACGCGCCCCTCGACCTGATGTGGGTCGGAGCCGGGATGCTGCTGATCGGTGCGCTCGCCGTCTCGATCGCCCGTCGGCGGCTGATGGCGTGACGAAACCCCCGGGAGGCGCCGCATACGGTGCCTCCCGGGACGTCGCACCGCCCGGGCCACCCCGGGCGGTGCGACAATAGGGGTATGGCTGAGGAGATCACCGAACGGGTCGAGTCGGCGCGTGTGCGCCGCGTGCCCAAGTACAGCGTCTTCCTCCTGCTCGGCGCGGCCGTCGGCATCATCGCCGCCCTGGCACTCACCTTCGGCGTCTCGGACGGCGGGGTCAGCACCAGCACGGGCCTCGAGTACTCGGTCGGTCAGGTGTTCGGCTTCATCGCGCTCGGCGCGATCCCCGTGGGGATGGCTCTGGGCGGGGTCGTTGCGCTCATCCTCGATCGGTCGGCGCGGCGTCGCTCGCGCGAGGTGCGCATCGTCCACGAGCGCGTGCGCTCCACCGACGACGCCTGAGACGCTGCCCGAGCTGCGGCATCCGGCTGCGGGCTCGCGTCAGGCGATCTCGGCGATGATCGGGGCGATCGCGGCGTCGAAGGCGGCGATGTCGCTGCGCAGCCCGTCGGTGACGGCGATGGTGAGCGATCCGATCCACCACACGCCCCGCTGGCTGAGCGGCAGGACCTGCACGTTGAGCTCGAACGAGTGGGCGCGCCGTCCGATGCGGCGCTCGTGCTGGGCGAGCGCTCCCGCATAGGCGCGATACGCGACGGCGCCCGCCGACTCGCTGCGCGCGGCGTAGCGAGCTTGCACATCACGGGCGAAGGTGACGGCGCGCGGGGCGTGCGGGCGCATCTCGCGCTCGAGCAGGTCGAACCCCTCGGTCGGCAGGGCGACCAGCGTGTCGAAGCCTGCGACGAGGTCGAGGGGAACCGGCGAGGGATGCGCGAGCGGCTCGACCGTCATCGCGAAGTAGGCGCGCCACTGCCGCTCGAGCTCGTGCTGCTCGTCCGCCGACCGGGCGGGCGGCGTTGCGTCGATGCCGCGCAGGTGAGGCAGCTCGTCGGGCGATCGGACGCCGAGCGCCTGCCGCAGGTAGAGCGCGACGACGGTCGGTGCCGAGGCATCCTCTCGCACCACCCACTCCGGAGCGCCCGCCGCATTCATGGCGCCCAGTTTAGATCCGCCGGTGACGCAGACGGCCGGTGCCGGCAGCGCACGCGACGCGCTCGGCACCGGCCGTCGAGGGTCACACGAACTCGATCGTGGCCTGTGCGTTGTTCAGCACGATGACCGGCGTGATCGGGTTGTATCCGGCCGAACGGATCGCCGCGGCGTCGAACCGCAGCAGCGGGCGGCCGGCGTGGACCCGCTCGCCCTGCTGCACGAGCGGCTGGAACCCCGAGCCCTTCATGTCGACCGTGTCGATGCCGACGTGGATGAGCAGCTCGGTGCCGTCATCGAGGGTCACGCCGATCGCGTGGCCGGTGGGGAACACCGTCGTGACCGTGCCCTCGGCGGGAGCGACGACGGTGTCGCCGCTCGGCTCGATCGCCACGCCGGGGCCCATCGTCCCCTGCGCGAAGACCGGGTCGGGCACGGCCGACAGCGGCAGCACCGCGCCGGCGACCGGCTGCGTCAGGCGGAGCACGGTGGCGGTGGCGGTGCCCCCGGCTGCGTGGGGCGTCTCGGTGCGTGCCTCACTGCCGGCGGGCGCACTGCGCGTGACGCTGCGGCCGGCGAGGACATCATCCATCGCGTCCTTGACGAACTGCACGTTGAGTCCATAGACGACCTGCACGGACTTCGCGCCCGAGATCACCGTCCCGGCGGCGCCCGCCCGCTTGAGGGCGGCGTCGTCGACGCGGGCCGTGTCGGCCACCTCGAGGCGGAGACGGGTGGCGCAGTTGTCGAGCTGGACGATGTTCTCCTTGCCGCCGAGGCCCGCGACGAAACGCTCCGCCGTGTCGGCGTAGTCGCCGCGGGGTGCGGTGCCCGACGACGCGTCGAGCGACTCATCGTCGTCCTCGCGTCCCGGCGTCTTGAGGCGGAACTTCAGGATGAGGAAGCGGAACACGATGAAGTACACCGCGAACCAGAAGATGCCCATGACCGGGATCATCCAGGGGTTCTGCGCGAGCGGGTTCATCCACCCGAGGACGAGGTCGATGAAGCCGGCCGAGAACCCGAAGCCCATCCGCGTCGGAAGCAGCGCCGCGATGAAGACCGAGATGCCGGTGAAGACGGCGTGCACGAGGTACAGCCAGGGCGCGAGGAACATGAACGCGAACTCGAGGGGCTCGGTGACGCCGACGAAGAAGGATGCGAAGGCGGCGGAGAGCAGGATGCCGGATGCCATCTTCTTGCGCTTGGTCTTGGCGGTGACGTACATCGCGAGGGCGGCGCCGGGGAGGCCGAACATCATGATCGGGAAGAACCCGGTCATGTACTGGCCGGTCGTTCCGAAGACACCGTCACCGCCCGAGCCGGCGAGGAAGTTGTTGAGGTCGTTGATGCCGGCGACGTCGAACCAGAACACCGAGTTCAGCGCGTGGTGCAGGCCGAGGGGGATGAGCAGGCGGTTGAGGAACCCGTAGATGCCGGCACCCACGGGGCCGAGCGTCGAGATCCATTCGCCGAAGATCACGAGACCGGTGTAGACGACGGGCCAGACGAAGAACAGGACGGCGGCGACGACCAGGGAAACGCCCGCCGTCACGATCGCCACCGAGCGCTTGCCCGAGAAGAACGACAGGGCGTCGGGCAGCTTGACGTCCTTGAAGCGGTTATACGCCCAGGCGCCGATGAGGCCGCAGATGATGCCGATGAAGACGTTCTGCACCTTGCCGAACGCAGGGTCGACCTCGGCGACATCCTCGACGCCGAGGAAGCCGGTGACGGTCGTCGGGCTGAGAAGCGTCGTGATCGTGAGCCACGAGACGAGACCGGCCAGCGCGGAGGTGCCGTCGGACTTATTGGCCATGCCGATCGAGATGCCGATCGCGAACAGCAGCGCCATATTGTCGATGAGCGCGCCGCCGGCGGCGGCGAGGAACGTCGAGACCAGGTTGCTGCCGGCCACCGACGTGATCCAGTAGCTGATGCCGACCAGGATGGCGGCGACGGGCAGGACGGCGACGGGCAGCATGATCGACCTGCCGAGTCGTTGGAAGAATTTCACGGGTCACTCCGATGTGCGCGGGGTCGGGACGTTCCACAGTATTGTTTAAGAACGTTTCCGAATTATTTCTCGGGAACTGTACTCGATGGGAGAGCGGATGGCCATGACGACGTCGGCAGCAAGCGCATCGACGCGCTCGCGCGGTCGCCGCATCCGCCCCGAAGACGCCCGCAGCAACAACCGTCGTCTCGTGCTGCAGGCGCTGTACCGACAGGACGGGCTCTCGCGCGCCGACCTCGCCCGCGCCACCGGCCTGTCGCAGGTCACGATCTCGGACCTCGTCGGCGACCTCGTGCAGGACGACCTCGTCGTCGAGCGCGGGGCCGGGCGGCGCAGTGGACCGGGTGCCCCCTCCCGCGCTCTCGCCCTCGCACGCAGCGCGCGCAACGTCGTCGCCGTGTCGATCTCGAGCGGCGACACGTTCGAGGGTGTGGTCGTCGACCTCGCCGGCGCGGTGCTCGTCCGCGAGGTCGTCGAACGGCGCGGCGCGACCGGTGATGAGGCCGTGGCCCTGCTCGGCGACCTCGTCGAGCGCCTGGTGGCCCGCGCCGAGGCGCCCGTGCTGGGCGTAGGCGTGTCGACCCCGGGCATCGTCGATGGCGCCGGTGTCGTGCGCGAGTCGTCGCACCTGGCCTGGACGGATGTCGCCCTGCGCGACATCCTGCACGAGCGCACCTCGCTTCCGATCGCGGTTGCGAACGGCCTCAACGCGGCGGGTATCGGCGAGCTCAGCCACGGGCAGGTCGATCACGATCTGCTGCTCGTCCGCATCGGTGCCGGTGTGGGGGCGGCGGCGATCATCGACGGCTCCGTCGTGCACGGCCGCAATTGGACCGCGGGCGAGCTCGGCCACGTCGTCGTGACCGAGGGCTCCGGTCCCGTCTGCGCGTGCGGACGGACCGGATGCCTCGAGGCCTGGATCTCGGTGCCGAAGCTCGAGGCCCGCGTCGCTGCGGCGTCCGACGCCGACGCCGCGGCCGACCGCCGGCGCGAGGCCGGGCGTTGCCTGGGCATCGCGCTCGCGCCGCTCATCGCCACGCTCGGACTGACCGACGTCGTGCTGAGCGGTCCGGCGGCGCTGCTCGACGGCGTGCTCATCGACGCCGCGCGCGAGGCGATCGGCGCCCGGGTGCTGCCGATCGTCTTCGACGACCTGATCCTGCGCCGCGCCGAGGGCGACGGCGACCTGCGGTTGCGCGGCGCCGCGGCCCTCGTGCTGTCCGAGACCCTCGGTCTCACCTGAACGAATCAACCGGTCCGACCCGAAAGGCAACGCCATGGCAGAAGTGATCATCGTCCGCGACGAGCAGGAGGCCGGCCGCCTGGTGGGCGATGCGATCGTCGACCTCGTCAGCGCCCGCCCCGACGCGGTGCTGGGCCTGGCCACCGGATCGACCCCGCTCGCGGTGTACCGGCACCTCGCCGAGCGGGTGCGCGGCGACGGCATCGACGTCTCGCGCGTGCGCGGCTTCGCGCTCGACGAGTACGTGGGCCTGCCCGCCGGTCACCCCGAGAGCTACCGCCGGGTCATCGAGCGCGAGGTCGTCGAGCCGCTGGGGCTGACCCCCGCGAACATCCGCGTGCCGCGCGGCGAGCTCGACGGCATCGAGACCGCCGGCGAGGAGTACGAGGCCGCGATCCGCGAGGCGGGCGGCGTCGACCTGCAGATCCTCGGCATCGGCCGCACCGGGCACATCGGCTTCAACGAGCCGGGCAGCTCGCTCGCCTCGTCGACCCGGGTGAAGACCCTCGCAGAAGAGACCCGCGCCGACAACGCACGGTTCTTCGACTCGCCCGACGAGGTGCCGATGCACTGCATCACCCAGGGCATCGGCACGATCCTGCGCGCCCGACACCTCGTGCTGCTCGCGTTCGGCGAGGCCAAGGCCGCCGCGGTCGCTGCCGCGGTGGAGGGCCCCGTGAGCACCTCGGCTCCCGGGTCGGCGGTGCAGCTGCATCCGCACGTCACGGTCGTCGTCGACGAGGCCGCCGCGGCGTCGCTCGCTGAGGCCCCGTACTACCGCCACGCGTGGGCGAACAAGCCGGCCTGGCAGGGGATCTGATCGCGTCGGGACGGCCGGCATCCGCCGGGCGGCACTCGGGCCCCGCGCGTGCCGGTACTGTGGATGCCGTGGCCTCGAGTCCCACTGATCCCTATACCCAAGCCGGTGTCGACACGGCGGCGGGAGACCTCGCCGTCGAACTGATGAAGTCGGCCGTCCGTCGCACCCACGGTGCCGAAGTGCTCGGAGGGGTCGGCGGCTTCGCCGGACTCTTCGACGCCACCGCGCTGCTGGGCTACACCAAGCCGCTGTTGGCGACCTCGACCGATGGCGTCGGCACGAAGGTCGCGATCGCGCAGGCGATCGACAAGCACGACACGATCGGGCAGGACCTGGTCGGGATGGTCGTCGACGACATCGTCGTGGTGGGCGCCAAGCCCCTGTTCATGACGGACTACATCGCGTGCGGCAAGGTCGTGCCCGAGCGCATCGCCGACATCGTCCGCGGCATCGCCGACGGCTGCTCCGCCACGGGGACGGCCCTCGTCGGCGGCGAGACCGCCGAGCACCCCGGTCTTCTGGGCGTGAACGACTACGACGTCGCGGGCGCCGCGACCGGCGTCGTCGAGTCCGCGCAGGTGCTCGGCGCCGAGCGGGTCCGGGATGGCGACGTCGTGCTCGCGCTCGCCTCGAGCGGCCCGCACTCCAACGGGTACTCGCTGATCCGTCACATCATCTCTGGTGCGGGCATCGGCTACGGCGACCACGCCGCCGACTTCGGTCGCACGTGGGGCGAGCAGCTGCTCGAGCCCACGCGCCTCTACACCTCACCGCTGCTGCGCCTCATCGGGCAGCTCGGCGACGGCATCCGCTCCCTCAGCCACGTCACGGGAGGCGGCATCGCGGCGAACCTCGCGCGCGTGCTTCCTCGCGGCAGCTGGGTCGACGTCGACCGCTCGACCTGGTCGCCCTCGCCGGTGTTCCGTGTCCTCGCCGACCTGGGCGGGCTCGACGTGCAGCGCACCGAGGGCACGTGGAACCTGGGCGTCGGCTTCTTCGCCGTCGTGGCCCCCGAGGCCGTGGATGCCGCGATCGCCGCGCTCACCGCCGACGGCATCGACACGTGGCAGACGGGCGTCGTCTCGACCGGTCCCCGTCCCGACGGCGACTACGAGCAGGGCGCGAAGGGCGTGGACGGCGGAGCCGTGCGCCTGGTCGGCGGATACCGCGAAGCAGGAGCGAAGTAACACCACATGTGCGGAATCGTCGGCATCGTCGGGCAGTCCCCGGCGAACCAGGAGATCTACGACGCCCTTCTGCTGCTGCAGCACCGCGGCCAGGATTCGACGGGCATCGCGACCGCCGAGCGGAACGGCGTCTTCCACATCTTCAAGGCGAGCGGGCAGGTCCGCGAGGCCGTCCGCACGCGTGACATGCGCGCGTTGCTCGGCAACATCGGGCTCGGTCACGTGCGCTACGCGACGAAGGGCACCGCGTCGAGCGAAGAAGAGGCGCAGCCCTTCTACGTCAACGCGCCGTACGGCATCGTTCTCGTCCACAACGGCAACCTCACCAACACCCGCGAGCTGACCGACGAGCTGTTCCGCAACGATCGCCGGCACCTGAACACCAGCTCCGACACCGAGCTGCTGGTGAACGTCCTCGCGAACGAGTTGCAGACCACGATTTCCGGCCTCGCGCTCGACCCCGACCAGGTGTTCCAGGCCGTCGAGCGGGTGCACGAGCGCGTCGAGGGCTCGTACGCGGCGATCGCCCTCATCGCGGGGCACGGGCTGTTGGCGTTCCGCGACCCGTTCGGCATCCGCCCCCTCATCCTCGGCACCCGCCGGGCCGAGAACGGTCGCGACGAGTGGACGGTCGCGTCCGAGTCGCTCGTGCTCGAGAACGGCGGCTTCGAGGTCGTCCGCGACGTCGAACCCGGCGAGGCGGTGTTCATCGACGCCGACGGCACGCTGCACGCGCGCCAGTGCGCCGCGCAGACGCAGCTCGCGCCGTGCTCGTTCGAGTACGTCTACCTCGCGCGGCCCGACTCGATCATGAACGGCATCTCGGTCTACGAGGCGCGCCTGCGCATGGGTGAGCGCCTGGCCGACACGATCGCGAAGTACACCCCGCAGGACGCCATCGACGTCGTCATGCCGATCCCCGACTCGTCGCGCCCCGCTGCGATGCAGGTCGCCCGCAAGCTCGGTATCGAGTACCGCGAGGGCTTCTACAAGAACCGTTACGTCGGCCGGACGTTCATCATGCCCGGGCAGGCGGTGCGCAAGAAGAGCGTGCGGCAGAAGCTCAACGCGATGTCGAGCGAGTTCAAGGGCAAGAACGTCCTGCTCATCGACGACTCGATCGTGCGCGGCACGACCTCGAAAGAGATCATCCAGATGGCGCGGGATGCCGGTGCCAAGAGCGTCACGTTCGCCTCGGCGGCCCCGCCGGTGCGCTACCCGCACGTCTACGGCATCAACATGCCCTCGCGTCACGAGCTCATCGCGCACGGTCGCACGATCCCCGAGATCGCGCGCGAGCTGGGCTGCGACTACCTCGTCTACCAGGAGATCGACGACCTCAAGGCCGCGATCGTCGAGGGCACGGGCATCACCGACCTCGACATGAGCTGCTTCGACGGCCGCTACGTCACCGGCACCGTGTCGGACGAGTATCTGAGCTGGGTCGAGGGCACCCAGCAGTCGTGAGTGCTCTCTGGCGCGGGCGTGCGCTCGCGTTCCTCGGCGTCGTGCTCGTGGCGTTCTCGCTGCGGTCGGCGGTCGCGTCGCTGTCGCCGATCCTCGCCGAGATCGACGCCGACATCGGGGTGCCGTCGTGGGTCGCCGGTCTGATCGGCGCCGCGCCACCGGTGTGCTTCGCCGTCTTCGGGGTGGTCACTCCCGTGCTCGAGCGACGGTTCGGTCTGCAGCGTCTCGCCGTCGCGGCGATGGTCATCGCCGCGACGGCGCTGCTCGGACGTGCCCTCGCCCCGGAAGCGGGCACGCTGCTGGCGGCCACCACCGTGCTGTTCGCGGCGATCAGCATCGGCAACGTCGTGCTGCCGCCCCTGATCAAGACGTACTTCCCCGACCGTGTGGGAACGATGACGTCGATCTACTCGACGATGCTCGCGATCGCGGCCTTCGTGCCGCCGCTGGTCGCGGTGCCCATCGCCGACACCGCCGGCTGGCGACTGTCGCTCGGCTTGTGGTCGGTCTTCGCGGTGATGGCGATCGTGCCCTGGGTCGCGACGCTGCGGCGGTCGCGCCGCGCCGCGGCTGCGGATGCCGCGGATGCCGTCGAGCCCCCGCCCCCACCACGCGTGCTCGGCCGGCTCTTCCGGCTGCCGCTGGCGTGGGCGATCGCCGTGACGTTCGCCGTGTCGGCCTCGAGCGTCTACGCGTCGTTCGCGTGGCTGCCCATCATCCTCGTCGACCTCGCCGGGGTGTCGCACTCCGAGGCGGGCGCGTTGCTCGCCCTGTTCGGTGCGATGGGACTGCCCTGGTCGATCCTCGTGCCCCTGGTCATCACGCGCTGGCGGCGCCTTGGCGTCATCTACGCGGTCGCCGCGACGGCGGGACTCGTGGCCGTCGCGGGGCTGCTGTTCGCGCCGAGCGCTGCGGTCGTGCTCTGGGTCGTGCTGCTCGGTACGCCTCAGATGCTGTTCCCCGCCGCGCTGGTGTTCATGCAGCTGAAGACCCGGACGCACGAAGGCGCGGTCGCGCTCAGCGGATTCGCCCAGAGCGTCGGCTATGCCGTCGCCGCGGTCTTCCCCATCTCGTTCGCTCTGCTGTCGGAAGCGACGGGGGACTGGACGGGGCCGCTGATCATGATCGGCGTGCTGATGCTCGCCGCGATCCCCGCAGGGGTCGTCGTCACCCGCTCGCGAACGATCGAAGACGAGTGGGAGCAGCGCCGCGGCGCATGGTGATGAACCCGGTCAGGCCTTCTCGTCCTCGTACTCGTCGGAGTACTGGTCAGCCCACTTGTCGACGTACTGATCGTCGTCCGAGTGCCCAAGCTCCTTCTCGAGCGAGGAGAAGTTGACATTGTAGGTGTCGTACTTCAGCTCACGTGCGATCTTGGTGTGCTTCGCCTTTTGACGGCCACGCCCCATGCGAGACCCCCTCATTTCTGAGTCACGGGCTGTTTAGCGACGCCCGGAGCATTTCACGATCCGGCGCAGCGCCGGGGAAGAGTAGCATCAAGAATAACACGGTGGCCACCTGCCCTCGCGGCCTGACCGCCGAGACAGGGGGCGATCATGGTCGAACAGCACTCCGTCCGAGACGAGAGCCGGCTTCCTTCCACGCCGGTCATCGCCGGCGTCATCCCCGGGCAGTCGCCGCGCGTCCTCATCGAGGCGGCACGATACGCCGGAATGCTCGGTGTCGGGCTCGTGATCGTGCACGTCGACGTGACGCGATTCGTCACGTACGAGGATCCCGACGGCTACGTCCATACGGCGCCGATCGACCTCGGTGCGGTTTCGAGCGCGGCGCAACTCGAGCAGATCCGCACCGCGGCCGCCGAGGCTCTCGCCGCGTCGACGGTCGACTGGGTCGTTCATCAACTGGTGGGCGACCCGGCGCTCGCGATCAAGCACCTCGCCGACCGCCTGGACGCCAAGCTGCTCGTGGTGGGAACGCGTCGTCGCGGCATCGGCGAGTCGATCCGCGAGTTCTTCACCGGCTCCGTCGCCGCGCGTCTGGCACACCGGCAGCAGCGGCCGATCCTGGTCGTGCCGCAGGGACAGCAGGCCGCGGACGACGAAGACCTCTGGCCCGAGCCCTGAGGCATCGGACCAGAGGCCTGAACGGACTCAACCGCGCAGCGCGCGCAGCAGGTCCTGTCGTGCGCCGTCCAGCGTCGCGACCAGGTCGTCGATGACGGATGCGGCGATGTCGCCGTCCCGCGCGACGTGCGAGCGCAGGTCGGCCTTGACGTTCACGCGGAACTCCGCGATCGCGGCATCCGCTCGCTGCGCCTGCGCGCGTGCCTGTGCGCGGGGGCTCTCGGGCTGAGGCGCGCGCTTCGCGGACTCGCGGTCGGCGTTGGCGGCCGCGGCGAGGTCGGCCTGCAGGCTCTTCATCGCTGCACGGACGCTGCCGCGCACCTCGTCGGCGATGAGGCGGACGCTGTCGGCGAGGCCGGCCTCGATGCCGTCGAGGTCGTGCCGGCGGGCGTCGAGCTGCTCGCGTCCCGCGTCGGTGATCTCGTAGACGGTCTTGCGACCGTCGACGGTCTTGGTCACGAGGCCTTCATCCTCGAGCTTGGCGAGGCGCGGGTAGATGGTTCCGGCGCTGGGCGAGTACGTGCCGCCGGTGCGGTCGGAGAGCGCCTGCATGAGGTCGTAGCCGTGGCGGGGCGACTCATCGAGCAGGGACAGCAGGTACAGGCGAAGATCGCCGTGGGAGAAGACGGGACTCATGGCGGTCACTCCTGGCTGCGGTGCTGGTCGTCGCCGAGGGGCGGCGCGACGGTGTCGGGTGCGGATTCGCTCTGCGGCGCGGATTCGGTCTGCGGCGCCGCGGCGAGGCTGTCGGTCTCGTCGTCGGCGCTGACCGCGGTGCCGCCGGCGACGGGTCGGCGCAGAACGGTGAGGTCGCCCGAGACGGAGTTGGTGCGGACGTCGACGAACGTGCCGCTGAGCTCGCCGCTCGATCCGGCGAAGCTCGTGAGCGGGCCCGTGCCCTGCCCCGATCGGACGATGCCGTCGACGAGGACGCGTCCACTGACGCTGCGCACCTGGTAGTTGGCGGGCAGTCCCTCGTCGAGGCGAACGGTGGCGTCGCCGCTGACCGTGTGCAGCGAGATGGACTGGATAGGGCCGGTCGAGTCGACGAGCATCGCGCCGGAGACGGTGTCGATGCTGGCGGCGCGCAGCGCACCGGTGGCCGCGACGTCACCCGAGACGGAGTTGGCGCTGAGAGCCCCGCGCAGCTCGCGGATCTGCACGTCGCCCGACACGGCGTTGGCGCTGACGTCGCCCGTGATGCCGTCGACGATGATGTCGCCCGAGACGGTGTTGACGCGCGCGTCTGCTTCGAGGCCCGAGACGAGGGCGCTGGCGCTGACGACGCCGAGCGTCAGGTCGGTGCCGCGCGGTACGGCCACGCTGATCTCGGCTTTGGGGCCGACGGAGCCGAAATTGCGGAAGACCTGGAGGAAGTTGTCCCAGCGCAGCTGCGGGTGATCGATCTCGATCGTGTCGCCCGTCGCCTCGATGCGCAGATCCTTGCCGGTGACCGAGTGCACCTCGATCCGTACGCCCGGCTCGTCATGGGCCACGATGTCGATCTGGCCACCGACCATGCTGACCTTGAGCTTGCGGATGTCGTCGACGTCGATGACCCGGGTCTCAGCCGGGTGGACGATCCACTTCTGGAGTGTCATGGCGTTCCCTCTGTTCGGCGACCTCGGTCGCAGTCGATACGCGATATATCGCGTTAGCAGGACCATAACACGATATATCGCGTCTGTCACCATGCGTCCGGAAAAGCAGAACGCCCCCACCCGGAGGGTGGAGGCGTTCTATCGACGCGACGGTCAGACGCGCTTGTTTCCGCTGATTACTCGGAAGAGGAACGCGATGAGTGCGATCACACCCACGATCAGAGCGACCCAGAGCAGCCAGCTGAGGGCGCTGTTGAGGCCGCTGACGATCGCGAGCACGATCGCCACCACGATGATGATCACCAGGAAGATGTTCATGGGGGCTCCTTGTCTGTCTCCCAATACCCGTCCCGACTGCGAGACGTTCGCGCCGGTGAGCGCTGACAGTCACATTAGAGAAAGCCGTGTGTGCGCCGCGAGGGCTTGACTCCGGATTTCCGGCGATGGTATTCGCCCAGGCGTGAGGCTGGGTGCAGACTGCTCGATCAGAACGGCGGGATGTCGTTCGGAGGCGGCTCGGTCATCGGTCGGCCCGACGTCGGCGGATCCGTCGCGGGGGTGAACGCGACGAGTGGCGGTGGTGCGTCTTCGCGGTAGATCCTCCCGGTGGGGGAGGTCCACACAAGGAGTCCTCCCCCGAGCTTGCCGAGGGCGCGGTCGATGTGGTCCGCGCGGGTCAGATCCGCGAAGTGCGGGTGCTCGCTGCGGCAGGCCGACTCGCCCAGCAATCCGCCACGAGCGCGGCCAGCACGGCGGCATCCGCGTCGCTGCCGAATCCCGCACTCGAAGACATGTTCGAATATTGCCACGAACCTCCGACATCGCCCATCGACGCGCACGGTGCGCAGACCGACGCGGCTACGCGCGCGCGGGAACCGTGTCAAGCACCTGCGCCGGCTCTGGTCGCGCTCGTAATCTCGGCTCCACGACGAAGGGAGACAGCCATGCCGCAGGGACGTGGATCCAACAGTCTGAAAGACCCGGAGCTCTACGAAGAGCTGCGCGAGGACGGCGCTTCGAAAGAGAAGGCCGCCCGCATCTCGAACGCGGCCGCCCGTGACGGGCGCAAGGCTGTGGGACATCGCGGCGGCACGTCCGGCGACTACGAGGACTGGACCGTCGACGAGCTCAAGAAGCGCGCGAAAGAACTCGGCATCTCCGGCTACTCGGGCAAGAAGAAGGCGCAGCTCATCTCGATGCTGCGCGATCACTGAGGTGCCCCGGCTCGTCCGAGTCCGCCCCGGCGTCGATCCCGGCATCCGCCGTATCCGCTCGGGAAAGGGCTTCCGTTACACCGACGCCGCCGGCGGCGCGATCGGCCGCCGCGATCTGGCGCGCATCCGCACCATCGTGATCCCGCCTGCGTGGCAGGACGTCTGGATCAGCGAGAACCCGCAGGGTCATGTCCAGGTCGTGGGCACCGACGACGCCGGCCGGCGGCAGTACATCTACCATCCCGACTGGACGCGCAGCCGCGACAAGGGCAAGTACGCGCGGGCGATGGAGCTCGCCGAGGCGCTGCCCCGCGCCCGCTCGCGCGCGACGACGTCGCTGCGGCGCGCGGAGCTCGACCGTGAGCGCGTGCTGGCCGCCGCGTTCCGCATGCTCGACCGGTCGGCGCTGCGCATCGGTTCGCAGCGCTACCTGCTGCAGCACGGCAGTCGCGGGCTCACCACGCTCCGCCGCCGTGACGCTTCCGTGGCCGAGAGCATCGTCAACCTCGCCTTCTCGGGCAAGAGCGGTCAGCGCCAAGCGCTCGAGATCTCCGACCCCGACCTCGCCGCCGCCATCCTGATGCTGATCGAGGGTCGCCCGGCGTCGCCGCTGCTCGCGTGGCAGCGCGAGCGCCGTCGGGTGCCGCTGACGCCCAACGAGGTCAACGCCTACGTCCGAGCCCTCACCGGCGGGCCGTTCACGGCGAAGGACTTCCGGACGCTGCGCGGCACGGTCGTCGCGGCGGACGCCCTCGCCCGCATCGGCATCGCCGAGACCGCGCGCGCCATCCACCAGGCCGAGGTCGAGGCCGTGCGCGCCGCCGCGACCGCGCTCGGCAACACGCCCTCGGTCGCCCGCAGCTCGTACATCGACCCGCGGGTCTTCGAGCGCTACCGATCGGGGATGCTGCTGGACACGAACGTGTCGCCCGAGTCGGCGATCCGGTCGCTCGTCCTCGGCTGAGCCGGCCGCCCCGCTCGCGGTGTGGCGGCGCGGCCTCGACGAGCCGCGGCACTACCGTGGCGACGTGGTCGGCCGCGCACGGATATCGCCGCTGACGCTCCTGCTCGTGATGGTCGGGGGCGCGGCGGGCGTCGCTGTGCGCGCCGCGCTGACCGTCCCGTTCGTCGGGTGGATGCATCCGCTCGTCGTGCCGTCTCTCACGCTGGGATGCAACCTCGTCGGCTCCTTCCTCCTCGGCGTCGTCATCGGTCGCTGGGGCGATGCGCACCCGCGGCGACGCGCCTTCGTGGGCACCGGAGTGCTCGGTGGCTTCACGACCTACAGTGCGTTCGCAGTCCAGTCGATCGAGGTCGCCACCAATGCCCCCGTCGTGGGTCTCGTGCTCATGGCCGTCTCGCTGATCGGTGGTCTGCTCGCCGCGGCGCTCGGTCTGTCGGCGGGTTCCCGAACGGGCGCGGCGCGGTGAACGGGATGAACGTGGGGATGATGATCGCCCTCGTCGTCGCGGGCGGCGTCGGCGCCGGCATCCGTTACGTCATCGACGTCGTCCTCACGCGGGGACGGAGCGACGCCTTCCCGATCGGGATCATCGTCGTGAACGTCACCGGATCGGCGCTCCTCGGGTTGCTCACCGGCCTCGGCACGGTGATCGGTGCCGACGTGCTGGCGGTGCTCGGCATCGGTCTGCTCGGCGGATACACGACCTTCAGCACCGTCTCGGTCGAGACGGTGCGGCTCGCGCGCCGGGGTCGTCGCGACTGGGCCGTCGTCAACCTGTTCGGCACCCTCGCGGCAGCCGTCGTGGCGGCGGCGATCGGGATGACCGTCGGTGGTCTCTTCCCCCGCTGACCCATAGCCGGGCGTGGGATACTGGGCGTCGATACAGTCCTGTATCGACGAGCGCTCTGCGCCCGACCTGCACCGCACCGACATCCGCGCCGTTTCCGGCGCTCCGAGGGATCCTGTGTCGAAACTCGCCGTCCTGAGCCTGAAGAACCGTGCGCTCATCGCGCTGATCACGATCGTCGCCGCCGTGTTCGGCGGGCTCGCGCTCACGAACCTGAAGCAGGAGCTCATCCCGTCGATCGAGCTGCCGCAGCTGTCGGTCGTCACGACCTACCCCGGCGCCTCGCCCGAGGTCGTGAACACCGACGTCTCGACGCCGATCGAGACCGCCATCCAAGGCATCCCCGGGCTGGAGTCGACGACCGCGACCAGCTCGACCAACGCGTCGATCATCCAGGCGTCCTTCACCTACGGCACCGACCTCGCCACCGCCGAGCAGAAGATCCTGCAGGCCGTCAACCGCATTCAGAGCCAGCTGCCCGACGGCGTCACCCCCAGTGTGCTGAGCTTCTCGCTCGACGACCTGCCCGTCATCCAGCTCGCCGTCACGGGCTACGACGACGAGGAGTCGGTGCAGGCGCGCCTCGAGAGCACCGTCATCCCCGACCTCGAGGACGTCGACGGCGTCAACGCCGCGCAGGTGGTCGGCGGACGTGCCGAGCGCATCACCATCACCCCCGATCAGGCGGCCCTCGCCGGAGCCGGCTTCAGCCAGCAGGCGATCCGCGACGCGCTCGAGCAGAACGGCGTGCTCTTCCCCGGTGGCGAGATCACCGAAGGCGACCAGTCGCTCACGGTGCAGACGGGCGCGAAGATCGCGTCGGTCGAGGAGCTGTCGGCGCTGCCGCTCGTGCCGACGGATGCCGCGCAGCTGACCGGTGGTCTCACGACGATCGGCGACGTCGCGACCGTCGCGCAAGAGCCGGCGCCCATCACCTCGATCTCGCGCGTCGATGGTGAGCCGGCGCTGACCATCGCGGTCACGAAGCTTCCCGCGGCGAACACGGTCGACGTCTCGCGCGGCGTGCTCGCCGCGCTCCCGGCCCTCGAGGACGACCTCGGCGGCGACGCGCAGTTCACGGTCGTGTTCGACCAGGCGCCGTTCATCGAGGAGTCGATCGCGGCCCTCGCGCAGGAGGGTCTGCTCGGCCTCGTGTTCGCCGTGCTGGTCATCCTCGTGTTCCTGCTGTCGGTGCGCTCGACGATCGTCACGGCGATCTCGATCCCGACGAGCGTGCTCATCACGTTCGTCGGCATCCAGGCGTTCGGCTATTCGCTCAACATCCTGACCCTCGGTGCGCTGACCATCGCGATCGGGCGCGTCGTCGACGACTCGATCGTCGTCATCGAGAACATCAAGCGCCACTACGTCGAGGGAGCCGACAAGCTCGCGGCGATCACCCTCGCGGTGCGCGAGGTGGCGGCGGCGATCACGGCGTCGACCATCACCACCGTCGCGGTGTTCCTTCCCATCGCCTTCGTCGGCGACCTCACCGGGGAGCTGTTCCGCCCGTTCGCGCTGACGGTGGCCATCGCCATGTCCGCGTCGCTGTTCGTCTCGCTGACGATCGTGCCCGTGCTGGCGTACTGGTTCCTGCGCCCCGGCAAGCCCGTCCTCGGCGCCGACGGCCAGCGGATCGACCCCGAGCACCCCGATGCCCCGCCGTCTCGCCTGCAGAAGGCGTACCTGCCCGTGCTGCGCTGGACGCTGCGCCACTCGGTCGTCACGCTGCTCGTGGCCGTGCTCGTCCTCGCCGGCACGATTCTCGCGGTGCCGCTCATGAAGACGAACTTCCTCGGCGACTCGGGGCAGAACACGTTCACGATGACCCAGTCGCTCGGACCGGCCGCGTCGCTCGAGGCCGAGGATGCCGCAGCCCAGCGCGTCGAGGACGCCATCACCGACCTCGACGGCATCGACGCGGTGCAGGTGTCGATCGGATCGTCCGGTTCACAGTTGCGCGACGCCTTCTCGGGCGGCGGTGGCGGTATCACCTACTCGATCACCACCGACAGTTCGGCCGACCAGCTCGAGGTGCGCGACCGCGTTCAGCGGGCCGTCGCCGATCTCGACGACGTCGGCGAGATCCAGATCTCGGCAGCCGGCGGCGGGTTCGGCTCGAGCGACATCGAGGTGGACGTCACGGCGGCCGACCAGGAGTTGCTGCGCGAGGCCACCGACGCGGTCGTCTCGTCGCTGCAGGACGCCGACGGTGTCAGCCAGGTCGCCTCGAACCTGTCGGCCTCGCTGCCCTTCATCGCCGTGACCGTCGACCGCGAGGCGGCGGCATCCCGCGGCCTGTCGGAGGTCGCCGTCGGCGGCATCGTCTCGGGCACGATGCAGCCCCAGTCGATCGGCACGGTCGAGATCGACGACACGTCGCTGACGGTGTACCTCGCCGCCTCGCAGGAGCCGGCCACGATCGACGAGCTGCGTCAGCTGACGATCCCCACCGCCGGCGGCGCGATCCCGCTGCAGGACATCGCCACGGTCGAGCAGAGCGAAGGCCCGACCTCGATCACGACGCAGCGCGGTCAGCGCACCGCGACCGTCACCGTGACGCCCGCGGGCGACGACCTCAACGCCGCCTCGGCCGCCGTCGCCGATGCCCTCGACACGGTTGATCTGCCGCAGGGGGCGGATGCCGAGATCGGCGGCGTCCTGACGCAGCAGCAGGATGCCTTCGCGCAGCTCGGTCTCGCGGCGCTCGCGGCCATCCTGATCGTCTACATCGTGATGGTCGCGACCTTCAAGTCGCTGCGGCAGCCGCTGCTGCTGCTGGTCTCGGTGCCGTTCGCGGCGACCGGCGCCATCCTGCTGCAGATCGCCACCGGCATCCCGCTCGGGGTGGCGTCGCTCATCGGTGTGCTCATGCTCATCGGCATCGTGGTGACGAACGCGATCGTCCTCATCGATCTCGTGAACCAGTACCGCGAGAAGGGGCTGTCGGCGCACGACGCGACGATCGCCGGTGGTTCGCGACGCCTGCGCCCGATCCTGATGACGGCGCTCGCGACGATCTTCGCGCTCACGCCCATGGCGCTCGGCATCACGGGGCACGGCGGGTTCATCTCGCAGCCGCTCGCGATCGTCGTCATCGGTGGACTCATCTCGTCGACCGTGCTGACCCTGCTCGTGCTGCCGACGCTGTACAACCTCGTCGAGGGCGCCCGCGAGCGCCGGGCGGCTCGTCGCGGAAACGCGGCGGGCGCGGTCTCGGACGAGCACGAGGACGCCGGATACCCCGCCGCCGCGGCACCGATGACCCGTCGCGAGCGGCGTCTCGCCGAAGCGGCCTCGGCCGAGCCGACGCACCTCGTCGTGCCGGCCGGTGGATCGCTGGATGCGCCGAGCCACCTCGTCATCCCCGTCGAAGCGGACGAGTCGGCGGGCGACCCCGGCCGTGACGCCGGCGCCGGCACGACGCGCGGCGCTCGCCCGAGCCGTTCGGTGCCCGGGGCATCGCGCGGACCCCGCCGGCGCCGCCTGGCCTGATCCGCTCCGGCGGGGCGCCGTGCCGGGCGGCCCCGCCAGGGCGTTTCTCAGGCGGATGCCGTATCGTTGGCGGGTCGGCTCGGGACAACGCGTGATCGCGACAGGTTTTGTGAGTCCTGGGGGCCGATGGTGAGCGCCGATCGGCGCGCATGAACACCATGTGAATGGCCCCGGCCGACGGATGTCCGGGTATGCCCGCGTGCGCGGGCGCTGTTCTCGTGCCGAGAACCCGAAGGACACACCCATGCCCAAGAACAAGAAGCCGGCTGGCGGTCGAGCTCAGAACTTCGAGCCCCGCTTCGGCAAGAAGACCCCGTACCAGGACGCCAAGCGCCGCCCCGGCCAGTCCTCCGCCGGCACGGCCGGCAGCAAGAGCCCCTCGCACCGCGGCTACCGGCCCGAGTCGGACGAGGCGCCCCGCAAGAACCGGTGGAGCGCGCAGGAGCGCGCCGGGCGCGACGAAGCCCGCGGCATCCGTTCGCAGGCCCGCGACGTCCGCGGCGGCCGCGACGACCGCGCCCCGCGCGACGACCGCCGGTCGGATGCCGCCGGTGGGCGCCGCCCGTACGAGGCGCAGCCCCGCGGTGACCGCCGCACCTTCGGCGACGCGCGTCCGTCGTACCGTGACGACCGTCCGCGCCGTGATGACCGCCCGAATCGGGATGACCGCCCCCGTCGTGACTTCGGTGACCGTCCGAACCGTGACGACCGTCCGGCTCGTTCGTTCGATGACCGTCCGCGTCGTGACTTCGGTGATCGTCCGAATCGGGATGACCGTCCCCGTCGTGACTTCGGCGATCGTCCGAACCGAGACGACCGTCCGGCTCGTTCGTTCGACGACCGTCCGCGTCGTGACTTCGGTGATCGTCCGAACCGGGATGACCGTCCGCGTCGTGACTTCAGCGACCGTCCGAACCGCGACGACCGTCCCCGTCGTGACTTCAGCGACCGTCCGCGTCGCGACGACCGTCCGGCTCGCGATGACCGCCCGGCTCGTTCGTTCGACGACCGCCCGCGTCGCGACTTCAGCGACCGTCCGAACCGCGACGACCGTCCCCGTCGCGACTTCAGCGACCGTCCGCGTCGCGACGACCGTCCGGCCCGCGACGACCGACCGGCTCGTTCGTTCGACGATCGTCCCCGTCGCGACGACCGCCCTCGCCGCACCGACGGCCCGAGCCGCTCGAACTGGGCGGCCGAGACCGCTGCGAAGGCCCACCAGGACCACGTCGACACCGTGCACGAGCGCCTGCAGGCCGAAGCCGTCGACGCCGCGACGGTAGCCCAGGCATCGTTCGGCGACCTCGGACTCGGCGAGAACATCGTGCGTCAGCTCGAGGCGCTCGGTGCGGCATCCCCGTTCCCGATCCAGGCTGCGACGATCCCGCCGATCCTCGAGGGCAAGGACGTGCTCGCCCGCGGCCGCACCGGCTCGGGCAAGACGATCGCTTTCGGCGCCCCGCTGGTCGAGTCGATCCTGCGCTCGCAGGCGGGCAAGCGCCGCGAGTTCGGCCGTTCGCCCAAGGCGCTGATCCTGGCGCCGACCCGCGAGCTCGCGCTTCAGATCGACCGTACGGTGCAGGCCATCGCGCGGAGCGTCGGCCTGTTCACGACGCAGATCTACGGCGGCGTGCCGCAGGCGCGTCAGGTCGGTGCGCTGAAGAAGGGCGTCGACATCATCATCGGCACCCCCGGCCGCATCGAGGACCTGCAGAACCAGGGCAAGCTCGACCTGTCCGAGGTGCAGATCGTCGTGCTCGACGAGGCCGACCACATGAGCGAGCTCGGGTTCCTCGAGCCGATGCAGCGCATCCTCCGTCTCGTTCAGGACGGCGCGCAGAAGCTGCTCTTCTCGGCGACCCTCGACCGTGAGGTCGCCGCGCTCGTCGACGAGTTCCTCGTCGAGCCGGCCGTCTACGAGGTCGCCGGCGAGAGCCAGGACACCTCGACGATCGACCACCGCGTGCTGGTGCTCGACCACCGCGACAAGGCGGAGATCCTGAACTCCCTCGTCGATCGCGACGGCAAGACGCTCGTCTTCTCGCGGACCCGCGCGTACGCCGAGATGCTCGCCGAGCAGTTCGACGATGTCGGCATCCCCGCCGTCGCCCTCCACGGTGACCTCAATCAGGCCAAGCGCACGCGCAACCTGCAGCGCCTGACCGATGGCAAGGTGCGGGTGCTCGTGGCGACGGATGTCGCAGCCCGCGGCATCCACGTCGACGACATCGACCTGGTCGTCCAGGCGGACGCGCCGGATGAGTACAAGACGTACCTGCACCGCTCGGGCCGCACCGGTCGCGCCGGCCGCACCGGCACGGTGGTCACGCTGGTGACCCGCCAGCGCCGCCGCCGCATGACCGAGATGCTCGAGCGCGCCGAGATCGACGCACCGTTCGAGGACGTGCGCCCCGGCGACGACCTGCTCGAGGAGCTCTCGGGCCGTCAGCAGTCGAACGTCGACGCCTGACCTGAGCCGCCACGACAGCCCGCGAGCCCCCCGGCTCGCGGGCTGTCGTCGTTGTGCACGAGACTGGGGCGGTGGCCGGTTTCCATCACGTCGAGATCTGGGTCGCGGAGCTCGAGTCCGCCCTGACGGAGTGGGGGTGGCTGCTTCGCGAACTCGGCTTCGAACGCGACAGCGCATGGTCCACCGGCGAGACGTGGAGCGCCGGCGGTGCATACCTGGCGCTGACGACCTCGCCGAACCTCAGCCCGGGGCTGCACGATCGCCGCGCGCCCGGCGTCAACCACCTCGCCTTCAGTGCGGGCACTGCCGACCGGGTCGACCGCGTCATGGCAGAAGCCCCGGACCACGGATGGACGCCGCTGTACCACGAGCGCTATCCCCACGCGGGAGGCCCGAATCATTACGCGGGCTGGCTCGAGAGCAGCGCCGGGTTCAAGGCCGAGGTCGTCGCCGACGGATCGTGAATGCGGCGCCAGCCGCGACGCATCAGAACAGCGTCGGGACGGATGCCGCGGCGGCGCGGCCACGCGACGTCGTGACGACCGGCCCGGGGCGGAAGCGCCGGGTGCTGGGCTGCGCTTCCTCTTCTTCGAGACCGCCCCGCAGGCGGAGACGCGCGAGCAGCGGCCGAACGCGCGCCGACAGCATGCGGCGGTAGCCCTGCGGCGCCTGCACCGCGGCGCCGGGGTAGAGGCCGCGATACGCGGGAACCAGGTCGGGGCGTTCGCGCGCGAGCCATTGCTGGAACCATGGCTTCACGCCGGGTCGCAGATGCATGGCGCCGTATACGACACGTGCCGCACCGGCATCCGCGATCTGCGTCAGAGCGGTGTCGAGCACCTCGACCGAATCGGTGAGGTGGGGCACGATCGGCATCAGGAACACGGTGACTCGGAAGCCCGCCGCGCTCGCGGCGCGCACGGTTTCGAGCCGCGCGGCGAAGGTGGGCGCTCCGGGCTCGAGCAGGTGCCGCAGCGGCTCGTCGAGCACCGCGATCGACATCGCCAGATCGATGGGCACGGATGCCGCGGCCTCGCGCAGCAGCGGCAGATCGCGGCGCAGCAGCGTGCCCTTCGTGAGGATCGAGAACGGTGTGCCGCTTTCGGCCAGCGCCGTGATGATGTCGGGCATGAGCCGGTATCGGCCCTCGGCGCGCTGGTACGGATCGGTGTTCGTGCCCAGCGCCACCTGCTCGCGCGCCCAGCCGGGCTTCGCCAGCTCGCGGCGGAGCACCTCGGCGACGTTGAGCTTGACGACGATCTGCGAGTCGAAGTCGGCGCCGGCATCGAGGTCGAGATACTCGTGCGTGCCGCGGGCGAAGCAGTAGACGCACGCGTGCGTGCAGCCACGGTAGGGGTTCACGGTCCAGTCGAAGGGCATCGCCGAGGGGCCGGGAACCCGATTGAGCGCGGATCGCGCCATCACCTCGTGGAACGTGACCCCGGCGAACTCGGGGGTCGTGACCGACCGCACCAGACCCGTCAACGTCTCGAGGCCGGGAAGGGCCGCGGCATCCGTCGCTCCCACCTGCTGCCCTTGCCAACGCATGGAGAGATTCGAACAGAGATTCGAACGGTTGTCAACCGGAGGGCCGCGGCTCCCCGGAACCGCGCACGTCGCACGGCAGAATGGGCGTGTGGCGCACCTGACTCACCCCGAGACGCGTCGCTCGCGACGGGAGCGGGCGACGGCCGCGGCGCCGTTGCCGACGCGTCGCGAGCTGCGCGAGCGGACGCAGGCGCCCCCCGCCGCGCGCGGTCGTCGACACCCGCCGTCGGTGTACCTGCGTCGTCGCCTGATCGTGGGTGGCGCGGCCGTGCTCGTCGTCGCGGGCATGGTCTCGGGCGCAACGGGTATCGCGTCGCTCGTGTCGGGATCTCCGCCCGCGGCCGGCGGATCGGCCGCCGTCGCGAGCGGCGAAGCCGCCGCCGAGATGCCGCGTGCGACCGTGCTGCCGGCACCGGCTCAGACCGCGATTCCCCTCGGCGCCGACGGTGCCGAGGCCGAAGCCGCTCCGGGCGGCGGGGGAGCGGTGTGCGATGACCCCGCCTTCCGCGAAGCGCTCGACTCCGGCTCGGACTCCGAGGCCATCGCCGCCGCGGGCGGCCCGGAAGCGTTCCGTTCGGCGATCTCGTCGGGCACGGCGCCCTGCGTCGACCTGCGTGCGGCCGACCGAACGTGGGTCCTGGTCAACAAGGCCAACGCTCTCGATCCGATCGACTACTGGCCCGAGCCGCAGGCGCGTGCCGAGGGGGTCGAGCGC
Organism: Microbacterium thalli; assembly: GCF_028737325.1. Classification (GTDB taxonomy): domain Bacteria; phylum Actinomycetota; class Actinomycetes; order Actinomycetales; family Microbacteriaceae; genus Microbacterium; species Microbacterium thalli. Next base: position 589,187 of record NZ_JAQZCH010000001.1, read on the forward strand.
ACCAGCGGAGGCCACATGCGCGCCGACGTCGCCGCGGCACTGTCGCAGCTGGTCTCGGCCGCTCGCGACGAGGGGGCGGGCGAGATCGGTGTCAACAGCGGGTTCCGCTCGTACGACCTGCAGGTCGCGACGTACCGCAACTACGTCGGCAAGCTCGGCCAGAGCAACGCGGACCTCACCAGTGCACGACCCGGGCACAGCGAGCACCAGACCGGCCTCGCGGTCGACGTCGTCGCCTGCGACGACGGCTGCGGCACGATCGAGGGGTTCGGCGGCACCCCGCAGTCGGACTGGGTCGCCGCCAATGCCCACCGGTTCGGCTTCATCGTCCGCTACGGCGACGGCGACACGGCGACCACCGGCTACGAGTACGAGCCGTGGCACCTCCGTTACATCGGTCCTGAGCTCGCGGGGGCCTACGCGTCGGGCGGATTCCGCAGCCTCGAAGACTTCTTCGGGATGCCGCCCGCGCCGGACTACGCCGACTGATCCAGCTCGCCGCGCGAGAGCCGTCCGTACCGCGTGCTGGTCAGCGGCGGGTGAGGTTGCCGTCGGCCCATTCGCCGAGCTGGCTGAGGATCGGCACGAGGCGCGAACCGGCATCCGTCAGGGCATAGGTGACCGCGACGGGCGGGCCGGGCTCGACCCGGCGCACCACCAGCCCCACCTCGGAGAGTTCGGTGAGACGGTCGGAGAGCACGGCATCGCTGATGCCGGCAACCGCGCGACGGAGGCCGACGAACGAGAGCTCGCCCTGCCCGAGCACATCGACGATCATCCCGTTCCAGCGCTTGCCGAGGACCGAGAACGCGTGCGACACCGCGGCGTCGCAGCGTCGCGCGTCGTGGATGTCGGACATGCCTCCATCGTACGTGTGCTAGCGTTCCCGAAGCCGCTTTGTTTTTCATAGCCCCTCTGATCGGAGAAGCGAATGACCCTGTTCCGCCTGGATGCCAGCATCCTCCCCGCCACCTCTGCCAGCCGCGAGCTCGGTGACCTCGTCGAGGCCGAATGGCTCGCCGCTCATCCCGCGAGCACCGTCGTGCGCCGCGATATCGCCGCCGATCCGGTTCCCGCGACGGCCTGGCGCGATGCCGTGACGGCGGGCTTCACCCCCGCCGAGCAGCACAGCGACGGCCAGCGCAGCGCGATCGCCCTGCGGCAGCAGCTGGCCGACGAGCTCATCGACGCCGACGCCCTGCTCTTCACCATCCCGCTCTACAACTATGGTGTCTCGCAGCACGTCAAGACCTGGTTCGACCTCGCCTACACCGACCCGCGCATCGACCCGCAGGGCACGGCTCTGCGTGGCAAGCCGGCGACGCTGGTCACGGTCCTCGGCGGCAACTACGAGCCCGGCAGCCCCAAGGAAGGGTGGGACCACTCCACCGGCTGGCTCCGCCGCGTCTTCGAGGACGTGTGGGGACTCGACCTGACGGTGGTCCACCGGCCCTTCACCCTGGTCGGGGTCAACCCCGCACTCGACGCCTTCACCGAGGCGGCCGCCGAGCTGCGTGCGAACGCCGAGCAGGCAGCGGTCAGCGCGGGGCGCACGCTCGCGGCATCCCGTACGGCCTGATCGCCACCGGACCGGCTCAGGCCGTCCACGGGAACAGAGCGATCAGGATCGCGCCCGACACGAGCCAGAACGCCACGACGAACACGACATCGCGGCGACGGAACGGCACGAGGTGCCGCTCGGTGCGGTCGGGGTGCGCACCGAAGGCGCGGGAGTCCATGGCGAGTGCGACGCGCTCGGCGTGACGGATCGCACCGGCGAGCAGCGGCACGACGTACCCGCTCCCGCGGGCCATCGCCGCGAACGGTCCGCGGCCGCCGTGTGCGCCGCGGACCCGGTGCGCCTGCCGGATCAGGTCGAGCTCGTACCGGAATCGCGGCACGAACCGGAAGGCCGCGAGTGCCGTGTACCCGACGCGGTACGGCACACGCAGCTGCTGAACGCTGGCTCGCACGAGGTCGGGGCCGGTCGTGGTGAGCCCGGCGATGAACGCCAGCGCGGCGATCGCCCCGAGCCGCAGCCCGGTGGCCGCGCCGATCTGCAGCGCGCCGGCGTACAGCGTCCAGTCGCCGATCTGCAGCACCGCCGGGGTGCCCGACACCCGCGCCGCATCGACCCACAGCGACATGCCGGCGGTGAGGAGGGCTGCGCCGGCGGGCAGAGCGAGAAGGAGCAGCAGCGCCGACCGGGCGGTCCAGCGCGCGCCGACGATGAGCACGGCGTAGGCGAGCGCGAGCATCACGAGGGGGGTCGTGAGGTCGCGCGCGAAGACCAGCGCGAGCATCGCCGGCACCGGAGCGGCGAGCTTGGCGAGGGGGTTCAGTCGGTACAGGAAGCGGCGCGACGGCGGGGCCGGGGCGTACGGGTCGACGACCACGGCGGTCACGGCGGCCCGCCGGGCAGGTCGGACAACCGGGCGATTCCCGACAGCTCGGGCAGGGCATCGAGGTCGTGCAGGGCACGCTTGAGCGGCGGCATCCGCAGCGCCGCGGAGCGCAACAGCTGCTCGTCGCCGAGGATCTCGGACGCGGCCCCGTCGGCGACGATGCGCCCCGCGCCGACGACGACGCAGCGGTCGGCGTACTCGCTCACGAGCTGCATGTCGTGGGTGACGACGAGGATCGTCGTCCCTGCGGCGTTGAGGTCGCGCAGCAGGTGCAGCAGCTCGTCGGCGCGCGCCCGGTCCTGCCCGAACGTCGGTTCGTCGAGGGCGAGGATCGGTGCTCCCGCGATGAGCGCGGTGCCGACAGACAGGCGGCGCTTCTGCCCACCCGAGAGCAGGAACGGATGCCGCTGCGCGTGAGCGGCGAGACCGAAGCGCTGCAGCATCCCGTCGACCCGATCGTGCACCTCGTCGTCGGACAGGCGCTGACGGCGCAGGCCGTGGGCGAGCTCGTCGAAGACCGTCGGGGCGACGAACTGGTGCTCGGGGTTCTGGAACACGAAGCCGATGCGGCGGGCCAGGGCGCGGGCGTCGGCGCGGCGGGGGTCGAGCCCGCTGACGTCGATGCGTCCGCGGGGGGCCGGGACGATCCCGGCGATCGCTTGGATGAGGCTGGTCTTGCCGGCGCCGTTGGCTCCGACGATCGCGACGAACTCGCCCGCGTCGACCACGAGATCGACGTCGTGCAGCACGGTCGCGCGGCCTCGCCGCAGCGTGAGACCCCGCACCGTCACCGCGGTCGTGTCCGGCCGCGTCGGCGCCGGGGCGTGCGTCGGGGCTGGGGCGTGCGCCGGAGAATGTCGCGAAGCTCGGACGTGATGAGCGGATGTCTCCGACGATGGCGCCCCCGTCCGATCCTCGTCCCGGGATGCCGCTGCCTCGAGGCCCGCACGCAGCTCTTCCGGTGTGAGCGGAAGCGGGTCGAGGCCGTACCCGGCTGCGCGCAGCCGCAGAGCCGCGAGCGTCGCGACCGGCAGCCATACGCCGGTCTCGTGCAGTTCGGCCGCGCGCTCGCGGAGGACAGTATCGGCGGGTCCGTCGGCGATCGTGCGCCCGTCGTGGTCGAGCGCCACCACCCGGTCGGTGAAGCGGATCGCGGCGTCGAGGTTGTGCTCGACGAGCAGGATCGCCCGGTCGCCGGCCGCCGCGATCTCGGCGAGGGCGGCGTAGACGTCCTCGATGCCCTCGGGGTCGAGGTTGGCGGTCGGTTCGTCGAGCACGAGCAGCGGCGCGTCGATCGCGAGCGCGCAGGCGATCGCCAGGCGCTGGCGACCCCCACCCGACAGGCGGTCGGGATTCTCGTGCCGCCGCTCCCACAGGCCCATGCGTCGCAGCGCCCGCTCGGACCGCGCGAGCACCTCGTCGACCGGCAGCCGCAGGTTCTCGGGACCGAAGGCGACTTCGTCGAGCAGGGTGCCCGTCACGAGCTGCGCATCGGGATCCTGGAAGACCATGCCGACGCGTGTGCTCAGCCGCGGGATCGGCGTCACCGCGGCGTCATCGCCCGAGACGCGCACCGAGCCCTCGACCGTTGCGGGGATGGCCTGGGGGATCAGCCCGTTCGTCGTCAGGGCCACGGTCGACTTGCCCGAACCGCTGGGACCGAGCAGGAGAACCACCTCGCCCGGCGAGATCGTGAACGTCGCCCCGCGCGTCGCCGCGGCATCCGAGCCCTCGTAGGTCACCGCGAGCTCGCCCACGGCGAGCAGGGGCGGGGGCGTGTGTGCGACGACGGGCGTTCCCGCCGTGGCCGCCCCGGATGCGGCGGAAGTCACGGGCGTCCTCGGATCGGATCGGGCCGTTCCAGCTTAGCGGAGCCTAACTTCGCCGGTCCGGGTCGGGGCTGTCGCCCGGTGTGCCTAGGCTCGAGCGCATGGGCGAGGCCGCGGGAGTTCAGGTGATCGTGCAGCACAGCGACGGGCGCGTGCTGCTGCAGTTGCGTGACGACAAGCCGGAGATCCCCTACCCGAACACCTGGTGCATCCCGGGCGGGATGCGCGACGCGGGCGAGGGGGCGCGAGAGTGCGCGGCGCGTGAGCTGCGGGAGGAGCTGGGACTCACCGTCGCCCCCGAGGCTCTCGAGCTGGTCGGGGCGGAGACCCGTTCCTACGGCCATGAGACGACCTTCGCGCTGCACCGCGACGTCGACCCCGCCGAGATCGATCTCACGGAGGGGCAGGCCATCGCGCTGTTCTCCCGCAGCGAGGTCGCCGCGATGCCGCTCGGCTACGACGACAACGCGGTGCTGGAGTCGTATTTCCGGCGGCAGCAACCCCGCGGCACCCGGGGGCGCTGAGTCTCCGTCATTCGCGACACCTCACGGGATGGTTTCGAGACGACCGTTGGTGGTCAGGTGGGAGCAGCGTGGCGTGACGTTCCGCGGTCGTTTGGCCCGTGGCGCACTGTGGAAGCGGCACCGCCGATACCCCCATGGCACCGGCCAGGTCGACCAGCCGCCGTGTCGCGTCAGTGCGTGGCGCGGCGGTATCGAATGTGGGTTGCCAGTGGGGAGTGCAGTGCCTCGACGGGCTCGAACCCGAAGGCGCCGACCCCGTCGAAGAGGCGTTCGCCGGCTCCGAGGAGAACCGGGGCGATATCGAGGACCAGCTCGTCGATGACGTCGGCCGCGAGTGCTTGGCGGACGGTGGATGCTCCGCCAGCGATGTCGACGCCCCTGCCGTCGGCGGCGGCGAGGGCCTGCGCGTAGGCGGCGTCGAAACCCTCGGCCACGAAGTGGAAGATCGTGCCGCCGGCCATCTCGATCGGCTTGTGCGGGTAGTGCGTAAGCACGAAAACGGGCGCGTGGTACGGCGGCTCGGCGCCCCACCACCCTCGCCAAGGCTCGTCCCACTCCCCGCGGACAGGCCCGAACATGTTGCGTCCCATCACATAGGCGCCGCGGGGACGCATGAGCCAAGAGTGAGCGATGCGGTCGGCGTCGTTCGCCCGCGGATCGCCCATGTGCCAGGGATGCAGCTCCTGGCCCCGGACGCCGAGGCCGTCGTCGCGGCTTTGCTCGGGGCCGGCGACGTACCCGTCGAGTGACATGGACATGTGGCAGGTGGTGTCGGTCATCGTGTTGTCCATGTTCCTGGTCATGATGCGGCAGCAGTGACGTACGCATCGAGGCCCGCGAGGGTCTGGTTCCCGCCCTCGACGGCGTGATACTTCTCGGCCGCCTCGTCGCGCAGGGCTTTCCTGGGGAACAGAGTGCGCAACTCCACCCGCGTCGCCGCGCCGTCGGTCGTGAACGACAGGACGGTCGTGAAGGCGTTCGGATCTCCTTCGTGTTCACCGTGCAGCAGCGTGATGCGCTCAGGACGGGCGATTTCCTCCCAGACGATCCATTCGGGGTATTCGACGCCGTCAGGGCCCCGCATGGTGAACTCCCACACCCCGCCGACCGCGAAGACGAACGATCGCGTCGTGGTCGTGAACCCCTCCGGTCCCCACCACTGCGAGAGGTGCCGCACCTCGGTGAAGGCTTCGAACACCCGCTCACGCGGGGCGGCGATCACACGAGCGACCACGATCTCGCGGTCGCTCGTATCGGTCATTGCTCCTCCTCCGTGAGCCCACTGGCAGGCCGCGCATCGTCCCCGACGAGCCGCCGCACGTACGCGTCCAGGCGGCCGAGGCTCTCGTTCCAGAACTCTTCGAAGCCGCCGGTCCACTCGTGGACCGGCCGAAGCCCTCTCGCATCCAGGCCGTACACCCGCTGCTTGCCGGCCGTGCGGTGACGCACCAGCCCGACCTCGCGCAGCACCCGCAGGTGCTTCGAAGTGCCGGGCTGGGTCAGCCCGAGCTCCCGAGCCACCTCCCCTGCGGGACGGTCGCCGGTACGCAGGAGCGTCAGAATCTCACGCCGCTGCGGTTCCGCGATCGCATTGAAGACGTCCGATGTCGTCGCTGCACGGGCCATGCCACGCATCATATACCCATATAAGCAAGTGAGGTGGGGATCGGCCTGACTGAGGGGCTGACGGTGGGTCACGAGCCAGTCGAGATAGCAATCGCTGCAAGAGATCTACGGTGTGTTTCGAAGCGTCGTCCGGTCAGGCGCTCGACCAACTTCGTTCAAGACCGGCTCATCAGCCGCGAGCGAGGCCGTGGCACGATCGTGCTGCCCTCAGACCTCTATCGGCGGCATGCGCGGCGCGCCGGTGGGCTGAGCCATCGGCGCCCGGCGGGAGGAGACGCGCGGCACCCGGGGGCGCTGAGTCTCCGTCAGCGGCGCGCGACGCCGGCGCGACGCAGGCCGACGCCGACGCCCAGCCCGATGGCGGTCCACACGACCGGGCCGAGCACCGCGAGGGCGAGGTAGACGATCTGCGCCCACAGCGGCAGAGCGCCGAGGTCTGCGATGAAGAACACCGCCATCGCGACGACCACGCCGATCACGACCGCTGAGACGAAGAAGCGCCACGGCGCCCACGAGCGATAGCGCACGAGCGCGGCGACGCCCTCTTGCAGCGCGCCGAACAGCAGAGCCGTGCCGAGGAAGCGGAAAGTGTAGGGCGGCGCGACGGCCGATGACGCCAGCGCGGCGATCAGGTGCGAGACGAGGGCGACCCAGGGCAGGCGCAGGGTCTCTTGCGCGATGATGCCGGGCAGCACGTGCACGCCGAGCACGAACCCGTACAGAATCGGCACGGCCGCGACGACGGGGGCGGCCAGCCAGCCTTCGATGCCGCCCACCAGACCCGTGGCGACGCCGATCGCCGCACAGACGAGCAGAACGCGCGTCGAGAGACGGGATGCCGGGGCCACCCGACCAGCCTATGGGACCGCGTCCGCGCCGCCTCCGCGGTGCGTCCCGGGAAAAATCGCTGCGTATCCGGACCTGAATGCCGGCTCAGGGTTCCCTGTGGGCGACCTGTGAGCTACGGTTTCCTCACCGTGCGCCGATGACGCCGCGCGGGCTGCTCATCCATCCCCCCACTGGAGCGCACATGGTTCGCACCACCCTGCGGACAGTCGCGGCCGTTTCCCTGGCCGCCCTGTTCACGAGCTCTGCCGCAACGGCATCCTTCGCTGTCACGGGAGAGGGGGTGAACATCCCGGTTCCGGTCACGAGCGAGAACGGACGCTACATCGTCCTGCTCGACGAGGCCCCCGTCGCCACTTACGACGGCGGTGAGGCCGGACTCGCACCGACAAAGCCCGACGAGGGCGAACGTCTCGACGCGCAGTCGCGCGCGGTCACCGACTACTCCGGCTTCCTCGAGCAGCGTCAAGAGGAGGTCGCGCAGGAGGTCGGTGCGCAGCCCGACGCCACGTACCAGACCACCCTCAACGGCTTCTCGGCGCAGCTGACCCAGGAACAGGCGGGCAAGCTCGCCTCGACCAAGGGCGTGCTCGGCGTCTTCCCCGATGAGGTGCGTCACGTCGACGCCGTGCCCTCGACGGAGTTCCTCGGTCTCGAGGGAGCGGGCGGAGTCTGGGATGACGTCGGCGGCATCGATGCGGCCGGCGAAGGCGTCGTCGTGGGTGTCGTCGACACCGGCATCGCGCCCGAGAACCCGTCGTTCGCGGGAGAGGAACTCGGCACCGGGGCCGGCGACCAGCCGTACCGCGACGGCGACGACGTCGTCTTCACGCGGGCGGATGGCGGCGAGTTCCGCAGCACCGTCGTCGACCAGGGCGCCGGCACGAAGGATGCCTGGGACCCGTCGCTGCTGAACACGAAGCTCATCGCCGCGCACTACTTCGGCGACGGCGCCGCCGCGAACGGATTCTCGTTCGACGCCGACTACCTCTCGCCGCGTGACGGCGACGGCCACGGCTCGCACACCGCGAGCACCGCCGCCGGCAACAACGGCGTCGAGGCGAGCGTCGAGGGCGTCGACTTCGGTTCGATCTCGGGCGTCGCCCCCGCCGCGAAGGTCGCCTCGTACAAGGCGTGCTTCGTGGGTCCCGACCCGCTGGTCACGACCGACGACATCTGCGCGCTGAGCGACCTGCTGAGCGCCATCGACCAGGCGGTGGCCGACGGCGTCGATGTCATCAACTACTCCATCGGCGGCGGCTCGGCCACGACCGTGCTCGCGCCCGAGGACATCTCGTTCTTCAACGCCGCAGCCGCGGGTGTCTTCGTGGCCACGAGCGCCGGCAACTCGGGACCCGATCCCGTCACGGCCGACCACGCGTCGCCCTGGTACGCCACGGTCGCGGCATCCACCATCCCGACGTGGGAGGGCACCGTCCGGCTGGGCGAAGAGACCGACACCGCTGCGGCCCAGTTCGCGGGTACCTCGGTGTCGGTCGGGTTCGGCGAGACCCTCACGGGTCCGTCGGTGTTCGCCGGTGACGCCGGTCTCGCCGGCGCCGAGACGCCCAACCTCTGCCTGCTCGGCTCGCTCGACCCGGCCGAGGTCACGGGCAAGATCGTGGTCTGCGACCGCGGCTCTAACGCGCGCACCGAGAAGTCGCAGGCCGTCGCGGAGGCCGGCGGTATCGGCATGATCCTCACCAACGTCACGCCGGCGTCGCTCGACAACGACTTCCACAGCGTCCCCACCGTGCACGTCCCCGACACAGCCCGCGCCGCCGTGCTGTCGTACGTGCAGGGCGGTGCCGACCGCGTCGTCACCTTGATCGGCGAGAACGTCACCGGCATCGAGACCCCCGTGCCCCAGGTGGCCGGCTTCTCGAGCCGCGGCCCGATGCTCGCCGACGGCAGCGACGTCATCAAGCCCGACATCACCGCTCCCGGCGTCGCGATCCTCGCGGCCACCGAGAACGGCGTCGACGAGGACCCGACCTTCGGCATCCTCTCCGGCACCTCCATGTCGTCGCCGCACGTCGCCGGCCTCGCCGCCCTCTACCTCGGCGAGCGGCCGCAGGCGACCCCGGCCGAGGTGAAGTCGGCGATGATGACCACCGCCTACGACACCGTCGACGCGTCCGGCGACCCCGTCACCGATCCCTTCACCCAGGGCGCCGGTCACACCGATCCGACGAAGTACTTCGAGCCGGGGCTGCTGTACCTGAACGGACCGGCCGACTGGGCCGCGTACCTGCAGGGGCTCGGCCTGCGCGACTTCGGCGTCGACCCGATCGACCCCAGCGACCTGAACCTGCCGTCCATCGGCATCGGTGCGCTGGGTGCCCCGCAGACGGTCACCCGCACCATCACGGCCACCACGGCCGGCACCTACGAGGCGCAGGCGTCCGTCCCGGGCGTCGACGTGCAGGTGTCGCCGTCGTCGGTGACGCTGGCGGCGGGCGAATCGGCCACGGTCGAGATCACTCTCGCCCGCACCGACGCGCCGATGAGCGCGTGGGCCACCGGCTTCCTCACCTGGACCGGCGGCGTCAACGAGGTCCGCTCGCCCATCGCGGTGTTCCCGGTCCCCGTCGACGCGCCCGCCACGGTACAGGGAACCGGCACCACCGGCAGTGTCGACGTCACCGTCGCCCCGTCGCTGACGGGCGAGCTCGACCTCGGACTGTCGGGCCTGGTCGCGCAGGAGCTGCGCGTGAGTCCGGACTTCCCCGAGGTGCCCGGTCACTCCGGTGACCAGGACTCGTTCTCCGACGAGGGCGAAGCCGGCTTCAACAGGTACGAGGTCGTCGAGGTGCCCGAGGGCACCGAGTACGCCCGGTTCGCGGTCGAGACCGCCGCGACCGAGACCACCGACCTCGACATGACGGTGTATCGCGTGGTCAGCCCCGACGACTGGCGCTACTACGAGCAGTGGTCGTCGGCCACGGCATCCGCCAACGAGTCGGTCTCGCTCACCACCCCGACCGCCGGCACTTACCTGGTCAAGGTCAACCGGTACTCGTTCAGCGAGCCGTTCACCTACGACCTGACCACGGCTGTCGTCGCCGCGGGCGCCTCGGCCGGAGAGTTCACGGCCACGCCGAACCCGCTGCCGACGGTGCAGGGCGAGGACGCGACGTACACCCTGTCGTGGGCCGGACTAGAGCCGGAGAAGACCTACCTCGGCGTCGTCCGCTACGGCGACTCGTCCATCCGGACGATCGTCGAGGTCGAGTCGGGTCAGGGCGCCCCGGTCGCGGTCGTCGCCCCCGAGGTCACCGGCACGGCGAAGGTCGGCAGCACGCTGAAGGCCACCGCCGGCGAGTGGGACCCCGCCGAGGTCTCGGTCGCCTACCAGTGGCTGCGCGGCGGCCAGCCCATCGAGGGCGCCACGTCGGCGACCTACAAAGTGACGCGCGCCGACGTCGGTGCGGCCCTGTCGGTGCGGGTGACCGCGACCGCCGAGGGGAACCCGCAGGCCGGCGTCGCGGTGTCGAACGAGGTGTTCGTGAAGTTCGCCTCGGCCACGACCGTGTCGCTCAACCGGTACGTCGGCACGGCCTCGCAGCCGTACGTCGTGTCGGTGCGGGTCACCCCGAACGGCGGCGCTGCGGCGACGGGCACCGTCGACGTGTGGGTGAACTCCACCCGCTACAGTGCCGAGGTCGTCGACGGCACGGCGCGGATCGAGCTGCCGCGTCAGTCGCGCGGGCTCAAGGTCGTCGTCGCGACCTACAGCGGCAGCGACACCGTCGAAGGATCGCTCGGCCTGAGCGGCTTCCTGGTGCTCTGGTGATCATCGGCTGATCGCGGATCGCGCTGAGACGGGGCGCTCGGACTTCGGTCCGGGCGCCCCGTCGTCGTCGACGCCGATGTCACCCGCAGTCGGTATCGTGTCCCTCACCCGTCGACCGGAGCCACCATGACCGACACCACGCCCTCCGTCCTGTTCGTCTGCGTCCACAACGCCGGACGCTCGCAGATGGCCGCGGGATTCCTCCGCGACATCGCGGGCGACCGCATCGAGGTCCGCTCCGCCGGATCCATGCCCGCCGAGCAGATCAACCCCGTCGCCGTCGCGGCGATGGCCGAGGTCGGCATCGACATCACGGCGGAACAGCCCAAGGTCCTCACGACCGAGGCGGTGCAGGCATCCGACGTCGTCATCACGATGGGATGCGGCGACGCCTGCCCCTTCTTCCCCGGCAAGCGTTACGAGGACTGGAAGCTCGACGACCCCGCCGGGCAGGGCATCGACGCGGTGCGTCCGATCCGCGACGACATCCGCGCGCGCATCGAACAGCTCGTCACCGAGCTCGTCTGACCGACGCCGGCTAGAGCCGCCGGCGCCGCGGGGTGAGCCGCACGTGCGGCAGCGGTGGTGCGGGAATGCGCTCGTCACCGTGCCCGGGCACGTGCCCGAACCGGTCGGATGCCGCTTCCCACGCCTCGCGGGCGGCCTCGATCTCGGCGTTGTCGCGGCCGACGAAGTTCCACCACATCACGATCTCGTCGCCGAACGGCTCGCCGCCCAGCAGGAACAGCGTCGTCTCTTCCGAGGCCGACAGTCGGATGCCGCTGCGCCCGTCACCGAGATAGAGCAGAGCGCCCGGGGCGACGGCATCCGTGTCCACCCGGACCGAGCCGAAGACCGGGACGATCGCGTACTCCCACGCGGCCTCGAGCGGCAGGTCGACGATCGCTCCCGCGGGCAGCCGGATCTCGGCGCCCACGATCGGGGTGTGCACGGTGGCGGGCGAGACCGCGCCGGCCAGCTGGCCGACGACGACCGTCGCCTGCGCGCCGGCACCGAGATCGAGCACCGGCAGATCGTCGTGACGCTCGAAGTCGGCGGGTCCGTGGCGCCGATCCTCGGGGAGGGCGACCCACAGCTGCAGCGCATCGAGGGGGATGGGATCGTCGCCCACCGAGTACTCCGAGTGCGCGATCCCCGCGCCGCTGGTCATGATGTTGAGCGCGCCGCGCTCGATCACGACATCGCTGCCGAGCGTGTCACGATGGTGCACCTCGCCGGCGAGAGGCCAGGTCACCGTCTGCAGGCCGATGTGCGGATGGGGCTCGACCCGCATCCGCGTGCGCTGCGGTCCGAACCGGTCGAGGAAGCACCACGCGCCCACGAGCGGCAGATCGCGCTGGGGGAGGAAGCGGTGCACCGACATGGCGCGCACACCGCCCAGCGGCACCTCCCGCGCCTCGAGCAGCACCCGACGCGGACCCGGGGCCGCCGCCCCGGGGTCCTCGTCGACGGGCGCCGTCTCGGCGTCGAAGCGGGTCACGCCGACGGCTGCGCCGAGGCCGCGTCGGCGGCATCCTCGTCGCGCCAGTCGACGCGGAGTCCGGCGACCTCGTTCTCGCGAAGGAACTTGACGATGAACGGGCACTCCGGCACGACGGTCTCGCCGCGGCGGGCGACGTCGGCGAGCGCTTCAGCGGCGAGGGCCTTGCCGAGGCCGCGTCCGCCGAAGGCCTTGTCGACGACGGTGTGGTCGAACACCAGGCGGCCCTGGTCGTCGCGCTCGAAGGCGGCGAAGCCGGCGGCCACATCACCGACGTGGAGGTCGTAGCGGTTCTTCTCGTCGTTGCGGATCACGGTGGTGGCGTCGTCAGTCATGGTGATCTCCTCTCGATCCCTTCCAACGTAAGGCCGGTCGAGACCATTACGACCGAATACCGCGAATGCCGGGGGTTGCATGCCTAAGCTGGGAGAACGCAATGAAGCGCCTTCCCCCAGGAGATCCGATGCCTCGATCCGCGTCCGACGTCGCCACCGATCCGCAACTGCCCCCGGTCGCCGTCTCCGACGAGCAGCACCGCGCCGCATCCCGCTGGACCCCGCTGAAGGTGATCATCTGGATCGCCATCGCCCTGCTGGGCGGTGTGGCCTGGGTCATGCTCGCGGTCGTGCGGGGCGAGACGGTCAACGCCATCTGGTTCGTGTTCGCCGCCGTCTGCACCTACCTCATCGGGTATCGGTTCTACTCGAAGGTCATCGAGCGGCATCTGCTGCGACCCGACGACCGCCGCGCCACCCCGGCCGAGGTCAAGCAGGACGGCAAGGACTACGTCCCCACGGACCGGCGGGTGCTCTACGGCCACCACTTCGCGGCGATCGCGGGGGCGGGCCCTCTCGTCGGCCCGGTGCTGGCGGCGCAGATGGGCTACCTGCCCGGCACGATCTGGATCATCGTCGGCGTCGTGCTCGCCGGAGCGGTGCAGGACTACACGGTGCTGTTCTTCTCGATGCGACGCGGCGGCCGCACCATCGGACAGATGGCCCGGCAAGAGCTCGGCCGCATCGGCGGAACCGCCGCCATCGTGGCATCCCTGCTGATCATGCTCATCATCGTGGCGATCCTGGCGCTCGTCGTCGTCAACGCCCTCGGTGAGAGCCCGTGGGGCGTGTTCTCGGTCGCCATGACGATCCCCATCGCCCTGTTCATGGGCGTCTACCTGCGCTACCTGCGACCGGGCAAGGTGACCGAGGTCTCGATCATCGGGTTCGTGCTGCTCATGGGCGCGATCATCGCGGGCGGCTGGGTCGCCGACACGTCGTGGGGCCAGGAGATCTTCCACCTCGACCGCACCGTCATCGCGATCGGCATCATCATCTACGGCTTCATCGCCGCGGTGCTTCCGGTGTGGCTGCTGCTGGCGCCCCGCGACTACCTGTCGACGTTCATGAAGATCGGCGTCATCGTCATGCTCGCTGGGGCCATCGTGCTCGTCCGCCCCGAGATCTCGGTGCCGGCGGTCTCGATCTTCGGCGAGAACGGGCTGGGGCCGGTGTTCGCCGGTCCGCTGTTCCCGTTCCTGTTCGTCACCATCGCGTGCGGCGCACTGTCGGGCTTCCACGCGCTCATCGCGTCGGGAACGACGCCGAAGCTCGTCGAGAAGGAGCGGCAGACGCGCTTCATCGGCTACGGCGGCATGCTCATGGAGTCGTTCGTCGCGATCATGGCCCTCGTCGCCGCGATCTCGATCGACCAGGGCATCTACTTCGCGATGAACGCCCCCACCGCCGCCACCGGCGGCACGGTCGAGGGAGCCGTCGCCTTCGTGAACTCCCTCGGGCTGACCGGGGTCAACCTGACCCCCGAGATGCTCATCACCACCGCGGCCGACGTCGGCGAGGAGTCCGTCGTCTCGCGCACCGGCGGTGCCCCTACGCTCGCGCTGGGCCTGGCGCACATCATGCAGCAGGCGCTCGGCGGGCAGGCGCTCATGTCGTTCTGGTACCACTTCGCGATCATGTTCGAGGCGCTGTTCATCCTCACCGCCGTCGACGCCGGCACCCGGGTCGCCCGCTTCATGCTGCAGGACTCCATCGGCGCGTGGGTGCCGAAGTTCCGCGACGTGTCGTGGCGACCTGGCGTGTGGATCACGACGGCCATCATGGTCGCCGGCTGGGGCGCGATCCTGATCCTCGGTGTCACCGACCCGCTCGGCGGCATCAACACGTTCTTCCCGCTGTTCGGCATCGCCAACCAGCTGCTCGCCGCCATCGCGCTCGCCGTCGTCCTCGCGATCGTCGCCAAGCGGGGCCGGTCGTACGTGAAGTGGCTGTGGATCGTCGCGGTGCCGCTGGCGTTCACCGCGGTGGTCACGATCACGGCGTCGGCGTACAAGATCTTCTCCCCGGTGCCCGCCATCGGGTACTGGGCCAACCACTTCCGCTACCGCGACGCGCTGGCCTCCGGCGACGACAGCCTCGGCCCGGTCGAGACCGTCGAGGCGGTCATCCGCAACACCGGCGTCCAGGGCACGCTGTCGATCGTGTTCGTCGTGCTCGCGATCGTCGTCATCGTCGCGGCGGTGGTCGTGACCGTCCGGGCCATCGCGGACGGCGGCGGCGCCGACTCGGAAGACCCGGCGGTGCCCTCTCGCCGCTTCGCCCCGGCCGGCCTCATCCCCACCGCCCCCGAGCGCGAGCTCGAGAAGGAGTGGGAGCCGCTGCTGGCCGAGGAGCGGGCCGCGACCGCCCGGCGCGGACACTGAGCCATGGCGCCCGCGCACAACTCCTCAGGATCGGAGCATCCGGTGGCTGAAACAGGCGAACCGGGGCCGAATCGCTCCGGATTCGCGGAGGTGTGCGCGGGCGCGGGTCGGTCCGCGGTTCGCGTCGCGGCGGGAATCCGGTGGTACGTGACCTCGCTGATGGGTGACAACGCCTACGCGACCTACCTCGCGCACCAGCGCCGCACGCACCCCGACGCGCCGCCGCTGTCGGAGCGGCAGTTCTGGCGCCAGCGCATGGACGACCAGGACCGCAACCCGGGTGCGCGCTGCTGCTGACCCGGCGACGATGGACGGGTGAACAGCACCCCGACCCGTCCGCATCCGGTCCGTCGTCGCGCCGGCGTGGCCGGCCTCGCCGCGGTGCTCGCGCTCGCGGCGGGGTGCGCGCCCGAACCGCGGCCGGAGCTGTCGCCGTCGCCCGCTGCGACGACGCCGTCTCCGACCCCGACCGCCGCCGCGACCCCGACCGCCGGTGACCTCCCGCTCGACGCCTGCGTCGGCCAGGTGCTGATGGTCGGCACTCCCGTCGACGAGATCTCGCCCGACGCGGCGGCGGCCATCCGCGACCGCGGCGTCGGCGGACTGTTCCTGCACGGGCGTTCGACCGCCGGCGTCGAGGCCACGGCCGCGCTCGTCGCGCAATTCCGGGACCTCGCGCCCGACGGCTCGCCGCGGCTGTGGGTCGCGACCGACCAGGAGGGCGGCGAGGTGCAGGTGCTGCGCGGGCCCGGCTTCGACGAGATGCCCTTCGCGATCCGGCAGGCCGACCTCGGCCCCGACGGGCTGCGCGCGGCCGCCACGACCTGGGGCAGTCAGCTGGCCGCCGCCGGCATCGACGTCAACCTCGCACCCGTCGCCGACATCGTCACGAGCGCCGAGTCGCGGCTCGACAACCCGCCCATCGGCGCCCTCGGACGCCAGTACGGCTACGACGAGCAGGCGGTCGCGGCCGGCGCCGGCGCGTTCGCCGAGGGGATGCGGGCATCCGGGGTCCTGCCGACGTTCAAGCATTTCCCGGGCCTGGGCCGCGTCGACGCCAACACCGACTACACCGCCGAGGTGCTCGACACCGTCGTGTCGGCCGACTCGCCCGACATCGCCGTGTACCGCGCGCTGACGGCATCCGGCCCGTCGCTCGTCATGGTCGGCACGGCCCGGTACCAGGGCATCGACCCCGACCACCCGGCCGCGTTCTCGTCGGCGGTGCTCGATCTGCTGCGCGAGCGCGTCGGGTTCGATGGCGTCGTCATCACCGACGACCTGTCGGCCGCGGCCGCCGCCGAGATCGTCGCGCCGGGCGACCGCGCCGTCGAGGCGATCGCGGCGGGCGTCGACGTCGTGCTCGCCTCGGCCGACCCCACCGTGCTGCCGGCGATGTACGACGCGGTCGCCGCACGAGCCGCGTCCGATCCGGCGTTCGCCGAGCGGGTGCGCGAATCGTGCGGCCGGGTGCTCGAGGCGAAGGATGCCGGGGCAACCGCCACCGCGCCCGGGTAAGGCAGACTCGAGGGATGACCGCCGCGCCGCTGCTCGACCTCATCGGGCCGGAGCCCTCGGACGACGCGATCTACGACGCGTTCACGGAATGGGCCGGCGGGCGCGGGTTGACCCTGTACCCGGCGCAGGACGAGGCCGTCATCGAGCTGGTCTCGGGCGCCAACGTCGTGCTGGCCACTCCGACCGGCACGGGCAAGTCGCTCGTCGCGGTCGCCGCGCACGCGGCATCCGTTTCTCGCGGGGGACGCACCTATTACACGGCGCCGATCAAGGCCCTCGTGAGCGAGAAGTTCTTCGCGCTCGTCGAGATCTTCGGGGCCGAGCGCGTCGGCATGGTCACGGGGGACTCGTCGGTCAATCCCGATGCGCCGATCATCTGCTGCACCGCCGAGATCCTCGCGAACCTCGCGTTGCGCCAGGGCGCCGACGCGGACGTGGACCAGGTCGTCATGGACGAGTTCCACTTCTACGGCGACCCCGATCGCGGCTGGGCCTGGCAGGTGCCGTTGCTGCTGCTGCCGCGGGCGCAGTTCCTGCTCATGTCGGCGACCCTCGGCGACGTGACCGACCTCGCCGACGACCTCTCGCGTCGCACCGGGCGCCGCACCGCGCTGGTGACGGGCGTGGAGCGTCCGGTGCCGCTGCACTTCTCGTACGAGCGGCGCCCCGTCCACGACGTGCTCGAGCGGCTGCTCGAAGAGCGCGAGACGCCGGTCTACATCGTGCACTTCTCGCAGGCCGCGGCGATCGAGCGGGCGCAGGCGCTGTCGAGCGTGAAGATCACCACGCGCGAGCAGCGCGACGCCATCGCCGACGCCATCGGGGCCTTCCGCTTCACGACCGGCTTCGGCAAGACCCTGTCGCGCCTCGTGCGGGCGGGCATCGGCGTCCACCACGCCGGCATGCTGCCGCGCTATCGGCGCCTCGTCGAGACGCTCGCTCAGCGCGGGCTGCTCAAGGTCATCTGCGGCACCGACACCCTCGGGGTCGGCATCAACGTGCCCATCCGCACGGTCGTGATCACGGCGCTGTCGAAGTACGACGGAACCCGGATGCGGCAGCTCACCGCCCGCGAGTTCCACCAGGTCGCCGGTCGCGCGGGCCGCGCCGGGTTCGACCCGCACGGCAACGTCGTCGTCATGGCGCCGGAGTGGGAGATCGAGAACGCCGTCGCCCTCGCCAAGGCCGGCGACGACCCCGCCAAGCGGAAGAAGATCGTGCGCAAGAAGGCGCCGACGGGCGTCGTGAACTGGGGCGAGGGCTCGTTCGAGCGCCTCGTCGACGCGCAGCCCGAGCCGCTGACCCCGCAGTTGCAGCTCACCGCCGCGATGCTGCTCAACGTCATCGGCCGCGGCGGGGACGTCTTCGGCAACGTCCGTTCGCTCGTCTTCGACAACCACGAACCCCGCGCTCGCCGGTACGCCCTCGCCCGCCGGGCCCTCGCGATCTTCCGCACGCTGGTCGCGGCCGGCATCGTCGAGGTCGTGCGCCCCGAGTCGACGATCCGGCTGACCGTCGACCTGCAGCCGAACTTCGCGCTCAACCAGCCGCTGTCGCCGTTCGCGCTCGCGGCGATCGAGCTGCTGTCTCCGGATGACGCCGAGACGGGCACCGGTCACTACGCGCTCGACGTCGTGAGCGTGATCGAGGCGACGCTCGACGACCCGCGCGCGATCCTGTCGCAGCAGGAGTACAATGCCCGCGGCGAGGCGGTCGGCGCGATGAAGCGCGACGGCATCGAGTACGACGAGCGGATGGCGCTGCTCGAGGAGATCACCTGGCCGAAGCCCCTCGCCGACCTGCTCGCCCAGGCGTTCGAGACCTTCGCATCGAGCCAGCCCTGGGTGCGCGACTTCGAGCTGTCGCCGAAGTCGGTCGTGCGCGACATGTTCGAGCGGGCGATGTCGTTCAGCGAGTTCGTGTCGTTCTACCAGCTCGGCCGCAGCGAAGGCCTCGTGCTGCGCTACCTCAGCGACGCGTACCGCGCGATCCGCCAGACCGTGCCCGCCGAGGCCCGCACCGACGACCTCATGGACCTCATCGAGTGGCTCGGCGAGCTCGTGCGACAGGTCGACTCGAGCCTCGTCGACGAGTGGGAGTCGCTGGCCCACCCGACCGACGACCCCGATGCGCCGGTGGTGCCGCCGGCCCCGCCGTCGGTGCTGACCAATCGTCGCGCATTCACGGTGCTCGTGCGCAACGAGCTGTTTCGCCGCGTCCACCTCGCGGCGCTGCAGGACGACGAGGCGCTCGAAGTCCTCGATCCCGATGTCGACTGGCCTGGCGTGCTCGATCGCTACTACGACGACCACGACGAGGTCCTCACCGGCGGCGCAGCGCGCTCGCCGTCGCTGTGCGTCATCGACGAGTCGGCCGCGCGCGACGGCGTCTGGCGCGTCGAGCAGATCATCGACGATCCCGCCGGCGACCACGACTGGCGCATCCGCGCGGAGGTCGACCTCGAGGCATCCGTCGAGGCCGGCACGGCCGTCGTGCGCGTGACCGAGGTCGTCCGCCTCTAGCCCCGAGAGGCGGCGGATGTCGGTGGGGCGGGCCACACTGAGGACGTGACGACACACCTGGCCTTCCTGCGCGCGATCAACCTCGGCGCGACGCGCGTCTTCCCGAAGGACGACATCCGCCGGGTGACCGAGGCCGCGGGGTTCGAGAACGTGCAGACCCACATCAACACCGGCAACATCCGCTTCGACACCCGCATGCGCTCGCGGCCCCGGATCGAGCAGACGCTCGAGCGCGCGTTCGCCGCCGACCGGGGCTTCGACGTTCCGGCGATCACGTTCCGCGCCGACGAGTTCGCCGCGCTCGCCGCCGATGCGATCGCCCTCGACGATGAGAACCCGGGGCTCGCGCGTCACTACGTGTACCTGCTCAAGAACGAACTCGACGCCGACACCGTCGCCCACGTCGAGGCCCGCCGGTCGGATGCCGGGCGCATGGTGGTGCGCGGACGCGCCGCGCATGCCCTGCTGCTCCCCGGCTATCAGGACGGAGCGGTCGACCCGCTCGATGCCGCGAAGCTGCTCGGGGTGGCCACCAACCGCAACCTCACCGTGGTGCGCGCCCTCGCCGAGAAGTGGTGCTGACGCCGCACTCTGTGGGGCAGGCTCCGAGTCAGAGGGTAACCAGCTCGTGAACGCGGTCGATTGCGCGTCGGAGGCTGTCCGAATTCTGAGCGGCTGCCGCAACATCCCAATACAGCGACGCGAATTCGTTGATTCGACTTACGTACAGCGGGCCGACCTCGCCGTTCGTCGTGACCATGTCGGATCGGATCGCCCTCGAACGCGACCTAGCAACAATATGAAGAAGAGTGCGCTTGGCGTGGGGTAGATCTTCTGGCGACAAGGGCACGAGCGTTTGTGACACCTTGAAGTACTGCGCAAAACCGGATCGGTCAGCGAGCAACCACGCCTCCGACATGGACTTTGCTATTCGTAAAGAGAATCGCGAAGAAATCTCAGGGATATCTCGCAATAGATTCGCCCTAAGATGCACTGGGCAGTGCGCGTCCGAGTCGCGGAAAACCACCCACGGTGTCGTTCCAGATGCTCCATGGTACTTCGGTATGAGCGGGTCTAGGCGACTGTGCCCTCCCGCTGCCCTCACGATGTTCGGTATGCCGCCGGACGCTCGAATCACGGCCTTCGCCATTTCCCTGTCCGACTCGCCTTCCACCGCGATATTGATCATTTACGCCCCCGGCCCACCGCGATCAGGCCAGCCAAATCTTGCGGCGCGATCAGGCCGTCGACGATGTCAGACGTAGGCAGGTCGGCCGCCAATTCGTCTGATACCTCCGGAATACTCGACAGAACATGGGCTGATGTACCGTCCCCCGTCACGCGAAGAACGAGGATCTCGCTGGGACGGACGCCTTCATCGTCCAGAATCTCCGGGGCGTGTGTCGAGAGGACGACCTGCAGCCCGCGGTCGCGCTGCACCGTCGCGAGCACCGTCGGTAGGGTCTTAACGATCGAGGAGTTTAGTGAGAGCTCCGGCTCTTCAAGCAGAAGTACCCCTCCATTTGCAGGCGCACTGACCAGAGTCCACAGTAGCCCGATGAGCCTCAGTGTGCCGTCTGAGAAGTCGGCCTCACTCTGACGCGCGGGCTTGTCTCTCCAGTTGTTATATCCCGCGATGAGATGTGGTCTTCCGGCCGTATCTACCTCCAAGCGAAGTGACTGGAATTCAGGTACGGCCGACTGGAGAGCAGTTTCCATGCGCCGGAACCACGCGGCCCGTGTATTGGTAGGAACAGCGTTCATTTGCGCGATAAAGTCGGCACCGAAGGGGTCGCCCGCAGAGGCGGAAATCCGGCTAGGGTCCCGAATGATCTGCGGCACCAAATGGAAGTACTGGACTTTCGCGAAATAGTCCGCGAGGACGCGAAACTTCTGATTAGAACCGATCTGCTCGAGGTGCGTCTGCGTGAGTCGGACAGGGTCCTGTTCATCCTGTCGGTCCGGGCGTCGTAGGACTTGCTGACCGTTCTTCGTCACAAGTTCTTCGTCGACAATTGGCCGGTTCAGGCCGCCCTTCTCGCCGCGAATCGCGAGCCGATAACGCCATTGATCTTCACCGTCGCTTAGTGACACGTCGAGAATGAGGCGACCGCCCTGGTGGGTCCGGGCGAAGAGGCTGCGAACCTTGCTCAGGCCGCCGCGTCTCTCCATGGCGGAAGCGAGCCCGCCTCCTGCGCCCGCGATGTCCCCCAAGAAGCGAAACAGATCGAGGAGGTTTGACTTACCAGATGCGTTCGGTCCGACAATGAAGAGCCGACTTTCGACGTCGAACTCAAGGGACTTGAAGTTTCGCCAGTTGCTCGCATCAACGCGCGTGATTCTCATCTGCCATGCCTTCGCTATCGGTGACGCCTCTTCCTCCCGTAAACAGTAGTGTTGTCGCGCTCTCGTCACCACGATGGTCGACCCGCTCGATGCCGCGAAGCTGCTCGGGGTGGCCACCAACCGCAACCTCACCGTGGTGCGCGCCCTCGCCGAGAAGTGGTGCTGACGCCGCACTCTGTGAATCGCGGGCCCCGGCTGTCGGATGCCGCGGCTATCGTGAACGGGTGAGTCGAGAGCAGCAGTCCTGGGATGCCGATCCCTACGCCGACCTCGACTGGAACCCCGACGAGTTCGCGCCGCCCGAAGACCTCGACGCGCCACCGCCGCCGGAGTTCGACGGGTACGGCGCCGCCGTGGCGCGCGCCACCCGCGATCGCGCTGCCGCCGCGCCCACCGGCACCGGCCGGTCGCCGGCTCCCGCGGCGCCCCGGCGTGCCGTGCCGGCCGCGGCACCGGCATCCGTCCTCTCGCTCGAGCGTCGCGACTTCACCGGGGCCGACCCGCGTGCCGTGCTCAAAGAGGTCTTCGGCTACGACGACTTCCGCGGCGACCAGGGCGACATCGTGTCGCACGTGGTCGGCGGCGGGGATGCCGTCGTGCTCATGCCCACCGGCGGCGGCAAGTCCATCACCTACCAGGTCCCCGCCCTCGTGCGCCCGGGTACGGGCCTGGTCGTCAGCCCGCTCATCGCGCTGATGCACGACCAGGTCGACGCCCTCATCGCCAACGGCGTGCGCGCGGCCTACCTCAACTCGACCCAGTCGCCCGGTGAGCGCGCCGGGGTCGAACAGGCCTACCTCGACGGCGAGCTCGACCTGCTGTACGTCGCCCCCGAGCGGTTGAGCGTGCCGCAGACGACGCAGCTGCTGCAGCGCGGCACGCTCAGCGTCATCGCGATCGACGAGGCCCACTGCGTCTCGCAGTGGGGCCACGACTTCCGTCCCGACTACCTCTCGCTCGGCGACCTCGACGAGCGGTTCCCCGGCGTCCCGCGCATGGCGCTGACGGCGACCGCCACCCGCGCGACGCACCAGGAGCTCACCGAGCGCCTGCGGCTGCCGCAGGCGCGGCACTTCGTCGCGAGCTTCGACCGCCCGAACATCCAGTACCGCATCGAGCCCAAGGTCGATCCGCGGCGCCAGCTCGTCACCTTCATCCGCTCGATGCCCGAGGGCTCGGCGGGCATTGTCTACGCCCTCAGCCGTAAGTCGGTCGAGCAGACGGCCGACTACCTCGCGGCGCAGGGCCTCGGCGCCCTGCCCTACCACGCGGGTCTGCCGGCCGAGATGCGGGCGAAGCACCAGTCGCGGTTCCTGCGCGAGGACGGCGTGGTCATGGTCGCCACGATCGCGTTCGGCATGGGCATCGACAAGCCGGACGTGCGCTTCGTTGCCCACATCGACCTGCCGAAGTCCGTCGAGGGCTACTACCAGGAGACCGGTCGTGCCGGTCGCGACGGCGAGGCCTCGATCGCGTGGATGGCGTACGGGCTCGGCGACGTGGTGCAGCAGCGGCGCCTCATCGACCAGAGCCCGGGCGACCGCACGTTCAAGATGCGGATGGGTCAGCACCTCGACGCGATGCTCGCCCTCTGCGAGACGGTCGCCTGCCGCCGCCAGAACCTGCTCGGCTACTTCGGCCAGGAGTCCGAGCCGTGCGGCAACTGCGACACCTGCCTGACACCGCCCGACACGTGGGACGGGCTCGTGCCCGCCCAGAAGCTGCTGTCGACGATCGTGCGGCTGCAGCGCGAGCGCAACCAGTCGTTCGGCGCCGGGCACCTCGTCGACATCCTGCGCGGCGCCTCGACCGAGCGGATCCGGCAGCAGCGTCACGACGAGCTGGCGACCTACGGCCTCGGCTCCGACCTGTCCGACCAGGACTGGCGCAGCGTCGTCCGACAGTTGCTGGCCCGCGGCATCCTCGTCGCCCGCGGTGAATACGGCGTGCTCGCCGTCGGCGAGGCGGGCGCGGCCGTGCTGCGCGGCGAAGCGGGGGTGCCCCTGCGCCGCGACGTGCTCGGGCGCGGCTCGAACAGCGGCGGGTCGCGCGTGCGCAAGTCGGCCGCGGTCGAACAGGTCGCCGAGGGTGATCGCGACCTGTTCGAGGCGCTGCGTGCCTGGCGCGCCGAGCAAGCACGCGAGCAGGGCGTTCCGGCCTACATCGTCTTCGGCGACGCCACGCTGCGAGCGCTGGCCGATCGGCGCCCGCGGAGCGCCGCCGACCTCGAGGGCATCACGGGCATCGGCGCCAAGAAGCGCGAGGCCTACGGCGACGCGGTGCTCGCCGTCGTGGCATCCCACTGACGACGAACACCGCGCTCTGCCGGCATCCCGCCGCGGCTACTTGATCGAGCCGCGCATCACGCCGGAGATCACCCAGCGCTGCGAGAAGATGTAGATGATCAGCAGCGGCGCCATCGCCATGAGGTACGAGGCGAAGGCCACGGTGTAGTCCGTGTTGTACTGCCCCTGGAACACGTACTGCGCGAGCGACAGCGTGCGGTCCGAGGGTGAGGTCAGCACGACCAGCGGCATGATGAAGTCGTTCCACGCCCAGACGCACGTCAGGATGCCGACCGTGGCGTTCATCGGCATGAGCAGCGGGAAGACGATCTGCCGGAACACGCGCCACGTCGAAGCGCCGTCCATCCGCGCCGCCTCTTCGAGCTCGATCGGGATCGAGCGGATGAACGCGGTGTAGATGAAGATGTTCAGGCTCAGGCCGTAGATCGTGTAGAGGATGATCATGCCGCCGGGGTTGTCGAGCCCGAGCAGCGAGGTCTGCTTCACGAGCGGCAGCATGATGATCGGGAACGGCACGAACAGCGCAGCCAGCAGGTAGTAGAACACGCCCTTGAAGAACGGGCGGTGCAGGTTGCGCGCCAGCGCGTAGGCGACCAGCGAGCTCGTGAACAGCGTGAACACGACCGAGCCGACCGTGATGATCGCGGTGTTCAGCAGCGCCTGGGGGAAGTCGGTGCGTTCCCACGCGACGGCGAAGTTGCCCCCGTTGATCGGCCACGGCAGCTCGAACCCGGTGCCGTCGGCGAGCTGCGCCGGCGTCTTCAGGGCGACCGCGACGGCGAGGTACAGCGGGATGATGACGGTGAGCGAGCACACCGCGATGAGCGCGGTCGCCCACCAGTTGGTGGGGCGGGTGTCGCCGGGGTCGCCGCCGCCGCGACGACGACGGGGGACGACGACGGCGGTCGTGGCGGGGCCGGCCTCGACCGGGGTGGAGGTGGAGCTGGACATCAGAAGTCGGCCTCTCTGCGCTGAAGGACCCGGAATTGGAGCAGCGAAACGATCGTGATGACGATGAAGAAGATCACGGCGTTGGCGGTCTGGTAGGCGAACTCGCCGCCCGTGAAGCCTCCGCGGAAGATCAGCATCGTCACCGACTCGGTCGAGGTTCCCGGGCCGCCGTTGGTGAGGGCGATGATCGGGTCGAACACCTGGAGGAAGCCCTTCAGGCTGAGCACGACGTTGATGGTGAAGAAGGCGCTGATCAGGGGGAAGGTGATCGAGCGGAACTGACGGGCCGGGGTCGCGCCGTCGATGGATGCCGCCTCGTAGATGTCGGCGGGGATGGTCTGCAGACCCGCGAGGTAGATGATGATCGAGAAGGCGCAGGCCTGCCAGACCGCGAGCACGACGATCGCCGTCCACGCCCAGTCCGGGTTGGTCAGGATGTTGTCGCGGAACAGCGGGATACCCGAGAGGATCTTCGGCAGCGAGTTCGAGAACAAGAACTGGAACACGTAGCCCACGACCAGCACGGCGAGGATGTACGGCACGAAGTACACCCCGCGCCAGAAGTTCCGTGCCCGGATTTTCGCGTTGAGCCCCAGGGCGATCGCGAGCGAGATGGCGTTGGTGAGCACCGTGGCCACGATCGCGAACAGGAACGAGAAGGTGTAGGCCTGCAGGACGCGGTCGTCTCGGAAGATGTTGACGTAGTTCGCCATGCCGACGAAGTCCCACGTGCCGTAACCGGCATAGTTCGTGAAACTGAAGAACACGCCGATGATCACCGGCAGGGTGTGGAACGCGGCGAACGCGATGACGGCAGGCCAGACGAACCAGTAGTAGGCGCGGGGTGCGAGTTTCGATCGCGAGCGCGGGGCGGGGGCGACGGTGGTGGCCATCTCAGTCCTCCTCGGCCGGGGTGATGGTGCGGGCGGCGACCTTGCGCCACTCGTTGTCGAGGGTGCGCAGGGCTCCGTCGACGTCACCGTCGTAGAGGAACTGCTGCACGATGCCCGTCAGCGGTATGGCCGTCGGCACCTGGTGGTCGATGAAGCCGGTGATCCGCCCACTGTCGAAGTACGGCGCGATGGACTCGAGGGCGGGGTCGTCGCCCAGCTCGGCGCCGACGACCGACGGCACCATGGTCTGGGATGCCGCGAAGCGCTCGATCACGTCGGGCCGGAAGAGGAACTCGATGAAGCGCAGTGCCTCTTCCTTGCGCGGGGTGTCGCGGGCCATCGTCACCGTCACGTCCACGCCCGACACGAGCATCCGGTCGTCGGGGTTCTCGGGCACCGGGTAGGGGAAGATCGCCGCGTCGATGTCGGGGTTCACGGCCTTGACCGGGCTGAGCGCCCAGATGCCCTGCAGCATCATCGCCGCGCCGCCCCGCGCGAACAGCGCCGTGCTGTCGTCGTAGGAGGCGCCGCGGTAGCCCTCCTGCGAGTATGCGAACAGCTGCGACTGACGCTCCATGGTCTCGGGCAGCTGCTGCGCGAACGAGGCCGGAGCGTCGGGGCCGACGTTCTCGCCCGCTGACCGCATCGCGTCGAAGAAGCCGTCCTGGGTGGCGTACGCCCCGATGCCGTTCCACGACGGCATGGCCGTCCAGTTCTCGGCGAGCGAGGTGGCGAAGGGCGGGATGCCGCGTTCGACGAGCGTGTCGCACAGCGCGATGAGTTCGTCCCACGTCTCGGGCACCTCGAGGCCCTGCTCGGCGAAGAGGGCGCGGTTGTAGATGATCCCGTTGGCGTTGTTGACGTAGCCGAGGCTGTTGACCTCGCCCGGGGCGTTGCCGAGCTGCTCGAGGATGTCCTGCACGCCGGGGTTGATCGTCTCGAGCACCGGCTCGTCCGAGAAGTCGTAGAACACCCCGGCTTCGGCGAGCTTGCCGAAGTTGCCGTTGCCGTTGAGCGTGATGACATCGGGCGTGCGGTTCTTCACGAGCAGCGTCCGGATCAGCGTCTCGGCATCGGCGACCTGGTTCTGGACGACTCGGATGTCGGGGTTCTCGGCCTCGAACTGCGCGATGATCTCGGTGAAGTCCTCGAGGGCTTCTCCCTTGAACTGGAAGAAGTCGATCGTCGTCACCCCGTCGCCGGGGTTCGCGGCGCATCCGCCGGCTCCGATCATCAGGGCGGCGAGCCCGACGACGGCGGCGGCGGTGCGGATGGTTCGTCTTCTCATGGGGCGCGCCTCCTTGCGCTGGGGGGATGGGGGGATCAGACCGCGGAGATCTCGACGACGACGGCCTGCTGCGGGTTCTGCACCGGCGGGCGCACGCCCGTCACGGCGAGCTGGCGTCCGGTGAGCACCGTGTCGTGGTGGGCCCAGTCCAGCGGCGACTGCGCCGGGGTCTGCACGAGGCCGCCGGGGGTGACCAGCCGGATGCGGTACTCCGTCGCGTCGTCGAGACCGGGCAGTCGCACGCGGCCGGCGGGTGACGAGATGAGCGTCTGCGTCTGGGCGATGGTGAAGAACGCCGTGTTCCGGTCGGCGCCGACGACGCCGCGGACGTCGAGCCCGGGATCGGTGAGGTCGACGTTGACGAGGCGGCCGGTCGCGACGAGGGGGCGCACGCGCTGAGCGAGGGCCACCCATTCCGCCACCGCGATCGCGTCGGCATCCGAGATCGTGGTGACGTCCCATTCGATGCCGAAGTGTCCGAACAGGGCGACGGCGCCGCTCAACGCGAGCGACACGGTGCGCCCCGTGGAGTGCACGTGGGGCGTGGTCAGGTGCATGCCCATCATCTCGGGGGGCACCACGAGGGCGGTGTAGCGCTGGATCTCCAGGCGCTCGATGGGGTCGAGGCAGTCGCTGGTCCAGATGCGGTCGGTGCGGTCGAGGATGCCCAGGTCGGTGCGCGCGCCACCCGATGCGCAGCTCTCGATCTCGAGGCCCGGGTGGGCCGCCTTGAGCTCGTCGATCAGTCGGTACACGGCGAGCGTGTGCGCGTGCACCTGGCGCGCGCCTCCCGGACCGGATGCCGCGTCGACGAGGTCGCGGTTGTGATCCCACTTGATGTACGCGATGGGGTACTCGGCGAGGATCGCGTGGATGCGCTCGGAGATGTAGGCGTAGGCGCCCGGGTGTGCGAGGTTGAGCACCTGCTGCTGGCGGGCCGAGGGCGGCAGCTCGGCGCGTCCGCGGAACAGCCATTCCGGATGCTGCCGCGCGAGGTCGCTGTCGGGGTTGACCATCTCGGGCTCGAACCACAGGCCGAACTCCATGCCGCGGGCGACGACGTGGTCGGCGAGGGGATGCAGGCCCTGGGGCCACACGGTGTCGTCGACGTACCAGTCGCCGAGCCCGGCGGTGTCGTCGCGCCGCAGTCGGAACCAGCCGTCGTCGAGCACGTACCGCTCGACGCCGAGCCCGGCGGCCCGGTCGGCGAGCGCCATGAGCTTCTCGAGCGAGTGGTCGAAGTAGACCGCCTCCCACGTGTTCAGCGTCACGGGGCGCGGACGCTGCGGATGCTGCGGGCGGGCTCGCATGCCGGTGTGGAAGCGCGCCGCGAGCTCGTCGAGCCCGTCGCCCCACGAGCCGAGGAGCTCGGGCGAGGCGATCTCCTCGCCCGGGGCGAGGACGATCTCGCCGGGGCCGTAGAGCTCGCCTCCGGCGAGGAGGACGTCGCCGGTCGTGGTGCGGACCGCCGACAGGCGCTGGTTGCCGCTCCAGGCGACGTGGGCGCCGTGCACGCGCCCGCTCTCGAAGCCGAAGCCGGGGCGTCCGGCGGCCAGGAGCAGCGTGGCGTCGGCGCCGGGACGGCCGCGCCGACTCTCGCGCACGTGCGATCCGAAGGTCAGATCGTGGCGCTGCGCGGAGCGCTCGCGCAGGTGTCGCCCCGTCGTGTCGAGGATCTCGGCGGCATCCCACGGCACCGGCAGCATCGCCTGCAGCGTCTGGACCGTGTACGGGGTCGAGCCGGTGTTGCGCAGGGTGAGGCGGCTGCGCAGCAGGCCGCCGGCGCCGACGACGAGGTCGACGCGCAGGGCCAGCCCGGCCTCGTCGTCGGCCAGGTCGACGCGCAACGCGTCCGTGGAGACGACGGTGTCGCGTGCGGTGAACAGGGCGCTCGCGCCCTCGCCGTCGCGGTGTCCCTCCACCGCGGGGGTCTCGAGCCAGCCGGATGCCTCGGTCGGGGCGAGGGTCAGTCGGGCCGTCGTGTCGAGACCGCCCGAGACGCGCTGCTGCCGCGCCGCGATCGCGAGCGACTGCAGCGTGCGCTCCGAGGCGGTGCCGAGGTCCTCGCCCCAGTGCACGATCGCGGGGTGCGGCTGCGCCGCCAGGTCGACCACGACGCTCGTGCCGTCGCGGCGCAGATGGACGACGTCGCCGGCCGGTGCCGTCGTGGCGGTCGGGGCGTGAAGGACATCGTTGTCAGAGTCGAGCATGGGGTTAGTTCTACCATGAAAATAAAGAACCGCCCAGCGTGGTCATGGGACCGAAGTTCCCGCCAGTCAGCCCGGGCATTTGTGCCAGACTGGAACGAACTCGACAAGGAGTCACGATGAGCGACAACGAAGCCGCCCTGGCCCGCGCCGTCCTCATCCACGGTCCGCTGTCGCGACGCGAGCTCACGACGCGCCTCGGCCTGTCGCCGGCGAGCCTGACCCGGCTCGCCAAGCCGCTGCTCGACAGCGGCCTGCTCGTCGAGCTCGACGACGTCGCCGACGGCTCGATCGGCCGACCGTCGCGCCCGCTCGACATCGCGCCCAACTCGGGCAGCTTCATCGGTATGAAGCTCACCGGCGACGGCCTGTACGCCGTGCGCACCGACATCCGTGCCGACCTCCTCGCCGAACACGAGCGCCCCATCCCCGATCGTGATCCGGATGCCGTCGTCGGCGAGGTCATCGCGGCCGTCGCGGCGCTCGGTGCCGAGGGGCTCGTCGGTGTCGGTCTCGGGCTCGGCGGGAACGTCCACGACGGCGTCGTCCGCCACGCGCCGTTCCTCGGCTGGGGCGAGGTCGATCTCGGTCCGCGTCTGGAGCGGACGATCGGCGTGCCCGTCACGGTCGAGAACGACCTCGTCGCCCTCGCCGAGGCCGAGCGGTGGTTCGGTGCCGGTCGCGGCCTGCCGGGGTTCATCACGATCACGATCGGTGCGGGCGTCGGCTACGGCCTCGTCGTCGGCGGTGAGGTCGTGCGCACGCCCGACGCCATCGTCGGCACCGGCGGGCATCTGCCGCTCGACCCCTACGGCCCGCTGTGCTCCGAGGGGCACCGCGGGTGTTCGCAGGCGATGCTCTCCTCGGGGTCGATCGCGGCCCAGGTGTCTGCCGCGCTCGGCCGCCCCGTCGACTACGCCGAGACCCTGCGGCTCGCCGGTGCCGGAGAGCCCGCGGCTCGCGCCGTGGTCGCCGGCGCCGGGAGCGCTCTCGGCCGGATGATCGCGCTCGCGGCGAACCTCTCGCTGCAGGCGGACGTCGTCCTCGCGGGCGAGGGCATCGGGCTGTTCGCGCTGGCCGAGACCGAGATCCGCGATGCGATCCGCGCGGGGCGGTCCGCGGATGCCGTCGACATCGGGATCCACGTCGACGAGACGGGGTTCCGGGCGTGGGCGCGGGGTGCGGCGGCGGTGGCGATCCAGTCCGCGATGGCGCGGATGCAGGGCGCGCGCTGACCGCAGGGGCGAGCCCGGATGTCGCCGTCGCACAACGCGAGTCGCCGACGTGCCGGCATCCGCTTGTGCTGATCGGACAACGCGCTTGGCGACGCGTTGTGGAAGTTCTACCGTGAGAAGTACTCCGATCCTTCCGACGTCGAAAGGCACGTGATGACCGACGCCGCTGTTCGCCCCCAGAAGCCCGCAACCGCAGACCGCACCCCCGCCGGGGGAGCGCCTACCGCGCCCCGAACCGCCGACGAGGCGCGCGAAGCGCGCATCGACATCGACGCGGTCACCGACATGCTGCTCGGCACCTGGGCGCACACGCGCCGCGAAGCGCGCGAGATGATCAAGGACCCCGTGTTCTGGCAGATCCCCGGCGAGCCGATGGCCGAGCACCGCGAGCGCGTCATGGCGCAGCTGCACCTGCTCGCCGAGCGCGGCGCCGCGGGACGCGGCTACCCGAAGGAGTACGGCGGCGGCGGCGACAACGGCGCGAACCTCGCCGGCTTCCAGGAGCTCGTGCTCGCCGATCCGAGCCTGCAGATCAAGTCGGGCGTGCAGTGGGGACTGTTCGGTTCGGCGATCCACCAGCTCGGCACGAAGCCCCACCACGACGCGTGGCTGCGCGACGCGATGGAGATGCGCCTGCCGGGCGCCTTCGCCATGACCGAGACCGGGCACGGATCGGATGTCGCCGCCATCGGCACCACCGCGACGTACGACCCCGAGACCGAGGAGTTCGTCATCCACACGCCCTTCCGTGGCGCATGGAAGGACTACCTGGGCAACGCCGCGGTGCACGGTAAGGCGGCGACCCTGTTCGCCCAACTCATCACGGGCGGCGTCAACTACGGGGTGCACTGCTTCTTCGTGCCGCTGCGGGACGACGACGGGGCCTTCCTGCCCGGCATCGGCGGCGAGGACGACGGGGTCAAGGGTGGCCTGAACGGCATCGACAACGGCCGGCTGCACTTCGACCACGTGCGCATCCCGCGCACCAACCTGCTCAACCGCTACGGCGACGTCGCGCCCGACGGCACGTACTCGTCCGACATCCCGAGCCCGGGGCGCCGCTTCTTCACGATGCTCGGCGCACTCGTGCAGGGTCGCGTCTCGCTCGACGGCTCGGCCACGACCGCGTCCGCCCTGTCGGAATACATCGCCGTGACCTACGCCAACCAGCGGCGGCAGTTCGACTCGGGCGCCGGCACCGACGAGGTGACCCTGCTCGACTACGGCCGGCACCAGCGCCGCCTGCTGCCGCGCATCGCGCAGACCTACGCGCAGTACTTCGCGCACGACGAGCTGCTGCGGGCCTTCGACGGAGTGTTCTCGGGACGCACCGACACCCCCGAGGGGCGCGAGAACCTCGAGACGCTCGCGGCCGCGCTCAAACCGCTGTCGACCTGGAACGCCCTCGACACCATCCAGGAGTGCCGCGAGGCCTGCGGCGGCCAGGGCTTCCTCGCCGAGAACCGGATGGTCGGCCTGCACCACGACCTCGATGTCTACGCGACGTTCGAGGGCGACAACAACGTGCTGCTGCAGCTGGTCGGCAAGCGGCTGCTGAGCGACTACGCCAAGCGGTTCAAGGGCGCCGACACCGCCGCCCTCGCGAAGTTCGCCGCCGTCTCGACGGCGGGGCGCGTGTTCCACGGTGCCGGCCTGCGCCAGCTCGGCCAGTCGGTCGCCGACTTCGGGCTGACCGCGCGCTCGGTCGAGCTGGGCCTGCGGGCCGAGCAGCAGCACGAGCTGCTCACCGGCCGCGTCGAGCAGATGGTCGCCGACATCGCCGCAGCGCTGCGTCCGGCCGCGAAGATGTCGCAGGCCGAAGCGGCCGCGGTGTTCAACACGCACCAGTCCGAGCTGATCGAGGCCGCCCGGGCCCACGGCGAGCTGCTGCAGTGGGAGGCCTTCGCCGAGGGCATCAAGCGCGTCGAAGACGACGGCACGCGCCAGGTGCTCGTCTGGCTGCGCGACCTGTTCGGCCTGACCCTCATCGAGCGGCACCTCGCGTGGTACCTCATCAACGGTCGCCTGTCGGCGCAGCGCGCCACGGCCGTCAGCCGCTACATCGACCGGCTCTGCGCGCGGCTGCGCCCGCACGCTCAAGATCTCGTCGACGCGTTCGGGTTCGCGCCCGAGCACGTGCGCGCCCCGATCGCCTCAGGTGTCGAGACGCAGCGGCAGGACGAAGCGCGGGCCTACTACGCCGACCTCGCGGCATCCGGTTCGGCCCCCGTGCCCGAGAAGTCGGCGACGAAGCGCGAGAAGTGACGCACGCTGCCCCGGCGGATGCCCGCCGGGGCAGCGCTGTGCGTTGTCGGCGGGCCTCGCTAGCCTGACCTCATGGCGCACGACCTGATCATCGGACCCGATGGCCTCGCGCGCTGCGGCTGGATCGGCGACGACGCCGAGTACCGGCGCTATCACGACGAGGAGTGGGGTCGCCCCTTGCACGGCGACCGCGCGCTGTTCGAGAAGATGAGCCTCGAGGGGTTCCAGGCCGGTCTCAGCTGGATCACCATCCTGCGCAAGCGCCCCCGCTTCCGCGAGGTGTTCGCCGAGTTCGTCCCCGCGCGGGTGGCCGCCTTCGGCCCGGGCGACGTCGAGACGCTGATGCAGGATGCCGGCATCATCCGCAATCGCAACAAGATCGAGGCGACGATCGGCAACGCCCGCCTGCTGCTCGACACTCCGGAGGGCGAGCTCGATCGCCTCATGTGGTCGTTCGCGCCGTCGGGCCCGCGCACCCGGCCCGCCACGCTGGCCGATGTGCCGGCGGTCACGGCGGAGTCGGCGGCGATGAGCGCGGCCTTGCGGAAGCGCGGCTTCCGCTTCGTCGGGCCGACGACGATGTACGCGCTCATGCAGTCCGCCGGCATGGTGGACGACCATCTCGCCGGCTGCCATCGAGCCGCGACGCCCGCCGCCGCCGTGCGGCACGACACAACCGACAGCTGAAGGGGGAGAGCATGTCCGCAGCACCCGAAGGGCACGTGGCCGATTCGCACGAGGTGATCCGCGTGCGGGGCGCTCGCGAGAACAACCTCACGGGCGTCGATGTCGACATCCCCAAACGCCGTCTCACGGTGTTCACCGGCGTCAGCGGATCCGGCAAGTCGTCGCTGGTCTTCGGCACCATCGCGGCCGAGTCGCGCCGCCTCATCAACGAGACCTACCCCACCTTCGTGCAGCAGTTCATGCCGCAGCTCGGGCGCCCAGAGGTCGACGCGCTCGAGAACATCAGCCCCGCGATCATCGTCGACCAGGAGCGGATGGGGGCCAACGCCCGGTCGACGGTCGGAACGGCGACCGATGTGCACGCGATGCTGCGCATCCTCTTCAGCCGGCTCGGGCACCCGTTCGTCGGCTCGCCCCAGGCGTTCTCGTTCAACGTCCCGTCGGTGTCGGGCTCGGGAGCGGTCACCGTCGCCGTGGGAGCCGACGCGGGGCGCGAGGAGCGACGCTCGTTCCAGATCACCGGCGGGATGTGCCCGCGGTGCGAGGGCCTCGGCGAGGTCAGCGACATCGACCTCGACGAGCTCTTCGATCGCAGCAAGTCGCTCGCCGAGGGGGCGATCACGATCCCGGGCTACAACGTCGACGGGTGGATGGTCCGCGGGTTCACCGAGTCGGGCTTCCTCGACCCCGACAAGCCGATCGCCCGGTACACCGAGCAGGAGGTGCAGGACTTCCTCTACCGCGAGCCGACGAAGGTACGCATTCAGAGCATGAACATGACCTACGAGGGGCTCGTCCCGAAGGTCACGAAGTCGATGCTGCAGAAGGACCGCGACAGCTTGCAGCCGCACGTGCGCGCGTTCGTCGACCGCGCCGTGAAATTCATGCCGTGCCCGGAATGCGACGGCACCCGCTTGAACGCCGGAGCCCGTTCGTCGCTTATCGGCGGCGTGAGCATCGCCGATGCGGCGGCGATGCAGATCACCGACCTGGCCGTCTGGCTCGATGAGGTCGACGACCCGTCGGTCGCTCCGCTGCTGGCGGGCCTGCGCCACACCGTGCGATCGTTCATCGACATCGGTCTGGGGTACCTGTCGCTCGATCGCTCCTCGGGCACCCTGTCGGGCGGCGAGGCGCAGCGCACGAAGATGATCCGGCACCTGGGGTCGAGCCTGACCGACGTCACCTACGTCTTCGACGAACCGACCGCGGGGCTGCATCCGCACGACATCCAACGGATGAACGCGCTGCTGCGCGGTCTGCGCGACAAGGGCAACACGGTGCTGGTGGTCGAGCACAAGCCCGAGGTCATCGCGATCGCCGACCACGTGATCGATTTGGGTCCCGGCGCCGGCCGCCACGGCGGGCGGCTGGAGTTCAGCGGGGATGTCGCCGGCCTGCGGGCCTCCGGCACCCTGACGGGCCGCCACCTCGACCATCGCGCGGCGGTGAAGCCGTCGGTCCGCAGCGCCACGGGCACGGTGGAGATCCGCGGGGCGTCGCAGCACAACCTGCGCGACGTCGACGTCGACATCCCCCTCGGCGTGCTGACGGTGGTGACGGGTGTGGCCGGTTCGGGCAAATCGTCGCTCATCCACGGCAACCTCAGCGGTCGCGACGGGGTCGTCGTCGTCGACCAGTCGCCCATCAAGGGCAACCGCCGCAGCAGCCCCGCGACCTACACCGGTCTGCTCGACACCATCCGCTCGGCGTTCGCGAAGGCGAACGGCGTGAAGCCCGCGTTGTTCAGCGCCAACTCGCAGGGCGCCTGCCCCGCGTGCTCGGGGCTCGGGGTGATCGTCACCAAGCTCGGCATCTCGGCGTCGGTCGAGACCGTCTGCGACCTCTGCGAGGGCACCGGGTTCAACGACGAGGTGCTCGCCTACACCCTCGACGGACGCAACATCGCCGAGGTGCTCGCCTTCAGCGCCGCCGAGGCCGCCGATTTCTTCACCCGCGGGCCGGCCCATGCCACCCTTGCGCGACTCATCGACGTCGGGCTCGGCTACATCACCCTCGGACAGGCGCTCAACACCCTCTCGGGAGGCGAGCGACAGCGGCTCAAGCTCGCGATCTCGATGGCGGGCAGCGGCGCGATCTACGTGCTCGACGAGCCGACCACCGGACTGCACCTGGCCGATGTCGACAATCTGCTCGCGCTGCTCGACCGGCTCGTCGATGCGGGCAACTCGGTCGTGGTCATCGAGCATCATCAGGCGGTCATGGCCCACGCCGACTGGATCATCGACGTCGGGCCGGGGGCGGGGCGCGAGGGCGGCACGGTCGTGTTCACGGGGCCGCCGAGCGACCTCGTCGCCAGCGGTGACACCCTCACCGCGCAGCACCTGCGCCAGTACCTCGGGCGCTGATCCGCGCGGGCGCGACATGCACAGACGAGCAGTCGGTGCACATGGGGAGAACTCCCCATGCCAACGGACAAAAATGGCACCTCTCCTGGCATAAGGTGGTCGCAGTCCAACCAGCGCCCGGTTCCTCGTCCGGTGCGATGACCGACGCCTGCGGGGGGAGCCGAGACCGATGAAGTCGACCGCCTGGCTTCGAGCGCGTCCTCGTACCCTCGTCTCCGCCGGCATCGTCACGATCGCCGCCCTGACGATCGGCACGCTCGCCGTCGCCTACGAGGGCGAGCCGACGACCGAGGTCGACTTGCACGACGGCGGCGTCTGGGTCACGAAGCAGTCGAGCCTGCTCGTCGGCCACTACAACAACGAGTCGCGGGTGCTCGACGGCAGCCTGCGCACGACCGCCGCCGACTACGACGTCCTGCAGGCGGGCGCGCGGGTCATCGTCGTCGACGCCGACGGATCGGCCATGTCGGCCGTCGACCCCGCGAAGGTCGTGCTCTCGGGTACCGCCGAGGTGCAGCCGGGCGCCGAGATCGCCCTCGGCTCCGACACCGTCTCCGTACTCGATGCCGCGGGCGACCTGCGCACCGTGCAGTTCGCCGGTGTCAACGGCTTCAGCTTCGAGGGCAACGAGCCCATCGCCGAGCTCGGCGAGAACGCCACCGCCACGGTCGGCACCGACGGCACGGTGTACGCCGCGTCCGCCGAGGGAGCCTCGCTATACGCGTACGCGCCGATCGGCGACGGAACGGTCGCCCAGACCGCCGAACGCCGGCTCGACGGCATCCAGGCGGAGCACGCCCTGACGATCACGTCGCTCGGACGCACGCCGTACGTGCTCGACGAGGAGACCTCCGTCCTCTACGGCGGCGACGGTTCACAGACGACGCTGCCAGCGGATGCCGTGCTGCAGCGTCCCTCGAACGGTGCCGACGCCCTGACCGTCAGCACGCCGACCGCGCTGCTGAAGGTGAGCCCCGGCGGCGCGATCGCGACGGTCGAAGCCGGCGGCGAAGGCGTCGCGGCGGTGCCGGTCTCGGTGGGCGGCTGCTCGTACGGCGCATGGTCGGGCTCGGGCATGTTCGTGCGCGACTGCGTCGACGACGCCGACGACGTCGTGCAGCAGATCGAGGGCATCGACCCCGCGGCCCGGCTCGAGTTCCGCGTCAACCGCGACGTCGTCGTGCTCAACGACGTGTTCGGCGGCGCCGCCTGGCTCGCGAGCGAGAACATGCAGCGCGTCGACAACTGGACCGACATCACCCCGCCGGAGGGCACGGGCGACGAGGAGCAGGAGACGACGGAGGAGACCGTCGAGACCGCCCTGCCCGAGCGCACCGACCAGAACACCCCGCCCATCGCGGTCGACGACGCGTTCGGCGTCCGCCCGGGGCGGACGACCGTGCTGCCGGTGCTCTTCAACGACACCGACGCCGATGGCGACGTGCTCGTCGCCGAGGCGAACAACGACCCGGCGTTCGGCGAGATCTCGCAGATCCAGAACGGCGGGGCGCTGCAGATCGCCGTGCCCGAGGACGCCTCCGGGACGACGTCGTTCGCCTATACCGCGACCGACGGCCGCGGCGGCGAGGCTTCGGCGACGGTGAGTCTGACCGTCCGTGACGACGACGAGAACTCGCCTCCGGTGCAGCAGCGCGTCACCCCCGTCACTGTCGAGGCCGGCGGCACGGCGTCGTACAACGTGCTGACGGAGTGGATCGACCCGGACGGCGACGACATCTTCCTCAAGTCGGTGCAGGTCGACGGCGGCGACGAGGCCGACTTCACCTCGGACGGCCAGGTGACCTACCGCGCCATCGGCGCCGTGCAGGGCCGGAAGGACGTCCCGGTCGTCGTCTCGGACGGCACCGACGACGGAGCGGGCGTGCTGCGCATCGACGTCCGCCCGCCCGGAACGACGCTGCCCGTCACGAACGCCGACCACGTCGTGACCCGCGTGGGTCAGGCCGTGACGGTCTCGCCGCTCGCCAACGACACCAGCGCCGGGCGCGAGCCGCTGCGGCTGACCCGCGTCGACGAGGTCGAGGGCGCGACCATCCAGCCCGACTTCACGGAGCAGACGTTCACGTTCACCTCGGACGCCGTCAACACCTACTACGTCGACTACCTCGTCTCGGCGGGGCCGAACAGCGTTCCCGGGCTCGTCCGCGTCGACGTCCTGCCCGCCGCCGACACGAGCCTGCCGCCGGTCGCCGTCCGCGACGTCGCGCTGCTGCCCACCGGCGGCGACGTGCTCGTGAACGTCCTGGGCAACGACACCGATCCCGCCGGCGGCATCCTCGTCGTCCAGTCGGTGACGGCCGAAGCAGGCAGCGGCGTCAACGCCGCCGTCCTCGGGCACGAGACGGTCCGCATCACCGACCAGGGGTCGCTCAGCCAGCAGGCACGCGTGTCGTACACGATCTCGAACGGCGAGCAGTCGGCGAGCGGCGAGATCGTCGTCATCCCGATCCCCGCCCCCGACCGGCTGCGGCCGCCCGTGGTCAACAACGACACCGCGGTCGTCCGCGCGGGGGATGTCGTCACGATCGACGTCCTCGCGAACGACTCGCACCCCAACGGCGACACCCTGCACGTCGCGCCCGATCTGGTGCCGCCGCTGATCGACGAAGCCGACGGTCAGGTCTTCGTGTCGGAGGACAAGCTGCGGTTCCGCGCGGGTGCCGAGGCGAAGACGGTCAACGCCACGTACGAGGCGGTCGACAGCTCCGGCCAGCGCGCCGGCGCCTACGTCACGATCCAGATCCTGCCGCGCCAGGACGACGCCAACGCCGCACCGCGTCCGCGCGACCTGACGGCGCGCACCCTCAGCGGATCGAAGGTCACCATCCCGGTGCCGCTCGACGGCATCGACGAGGACGGCGACTCCGTCGAGCTCATCGGCATCGCCAGCTCGCCGGGCAAGGGCCGCATCGTCGAGACCGGCTCGAACACCTTCGTCTACGAGGCGTTCGACACGAGCGTCGGGTCCGACTCGTTCACGTATCGCGTCCGCGATCGCCTGGGCAAAGAGGGCACCGCCCGCATCCAGGTCGGCATCGCGCCGCCCGAGGCGACGAACCAGGCGCCCTACGCCGTGAAGGACTCGGTCGTCATGCGTCCGGGGCGTCAGGTGGCGCTCTCGGTGCTTGAGAACGATTCCGACCCCGACGGCGACCAGTTCGGGTTCGCCGCGGACGCGCTCGAGATCCCCGACGTCGACGGGCTCGACGCCGAGGTGTCGGGCGAGCAGATCATCATCACGTCTCCCGACGTGCCGATGAACACCAGCATCCAGTACACGATCGAGGACGCGCGGGGCCTCACCGCGACCGCCCCGGTGCAGATCACCGTCGAAGAGGACGTACCGCTGCAGCGGCCGATCGCCCGCGACGATCGGGTACGGGCCGAGGACGTCGACGAGAACGGCGTGGCCGAGGTCCCCGTGCTCGACAACGACGACGACCCCGACGGCACGCGCGCGGCACTCGGTGTGACGCTCGGCGAGGGCGGCGAGAACGCGACCCTGCGCGCCAACGGCACCGTCTCGGTGCAGCTGACCGATCAGCGCCAGCTCATCACCTACTTCATCACCGACGAGGACGGGCTGACCGCCGCGGCGTTCATCCACGTCCCCTCGCTGAACGAGCTGCCCCCCAGCCTCATCACGACCGAGGGCCTCGTCGTGCAGAGCGGCGAGACCGTCGAGCTGCCGCTCGTCGAGTACGTCAAGGCCTCCGGTGGCCGCGACGTCGTCGTGACCGAGGCCGAGAAGGTCACGGCCGCCCACGCCGACGGAGCCTCGCTCGTCAAGGACGAGCGCACGCTGGTCTACACCTCGGCGGCCGACTACTTCGGCCAGGACGCGCTGACCTTCGAGGTCACCGACGGCACGGGTCCCGACGATCCCGAGGGCCGCAAGGCGACGCTGATGATCCCCATCACCGTCACGCCGCCCGACAACCGTCCGCCGACGATGATCGGCGCCGAGATGCAGGTCGCCCAGGGCGAGGACGCCCAGACGCTCGACCTCCGCGCGCTCGCGACCGATCCCGACCCCGACGACGCCGACGCGCTGCGCTTCGCCCTCGTGGGCTCCGCTCCCGACGGGCTGACCGCCGGCGTGGACGGCTCCGTGCTGTCGGTCTCGGCCGACTCCGATCTCGCCAAGGGCACGACGCTGCCGGTCCGCGTCAGCGTCACCGACGGCGAGACCGAGCCCGTCGAGGCCGCGATCACCGTGACCGTCACCGCCTCGTCGCGGCCGCTCGCCACGGCGAACGACGACGTCATCGACCAGGCCGACCAAGGCGCGACCGTCTCGGTGCCCGTGCTCGACAACGACGTCAACCCCTTCCCCGGTGAGCCGCTGACCGTCGTCGGCGCGTTCACCGAGACATCGGGAGCCAACGCGGTCGTCGCGGGCAACAGCGTCCAGGTGACCAGTCGCGACGACTTCGTCGGGACGCTCGTCGTGCGCTACCGGATCGCGGATGCCACGGGCGACCCCGACCGCGAGGTGGAAGGCCACATCCGCATCACGGTGCAGGGCCGCCCCGACGCCCCGGGCAAGCCGACGGT
Organism: Microbacterium thalli; assembly: GCF_028737325.1. Lineage (GTDB taxonomy): Bacteria > Actinomycetota > Actinomycetes > Actinomycetales > Microbacteriaceae > Microbacterium > Microbacterium thalli. Next base: position 629,598 of record NZ_JAQZCH010000001.1, read on the forward strand.
CACGAGTGTCGAGAGCCGAACCGTCGTGATGTCGTGGTCGCCGCCGATCGACAACGGCGCGTCCATCACCGGCTACAGCGTGCGTTCGACCTCGGGCGGCTACGCGAAGGAGTGCCGTTCGACGACGTGCACGCTCGACGGCCTGACGAACAACGTCGAGTACAACTTCGTCGTCACCGCGACCAACCGCGTCGGCGAGTCGGACCCGTCGCTGCCGTCCGAGACCGCTCGGCCCGACCAGCGGCCCGAGACGCCGAACCCGCCGAACCTGGCGTTCGGCGACCGCAGCCTCGACGTGTCATGGGCGGTGCCGCGCACCGAGGGCTCGCCGGTCGAGAGCTACAGCCTGCAGATCTCGCCCGCTCCGCCCTCGGGCGTCGCGGAGAAGACCGGCGTGACCGGCACCTCCATCACGTGGGACGGGCTGCAGAACGGCATCTCGTACCAGGTGCGCGTCCGCGCCCACAACCGTGCCCCCGAGCCGTCGAGCTGGAGCGTGTGGTCGCAGTCGATGGTCCCGGCGGGCCGTCCCGATGCTCCCGCCGCGCCGACGACGCAGCGCATCGATTCGGTCGGGGCGCGCTCGCAGATGCAGGTCAACTGGGCCAAGCCCAATGACAACGGCGACGCGGTCGCCGGCTACCAGCTGCAGGTGCGCCGCGGCGGCGCCGTCGTCAACACCATCGACGTGCCGGCCGGGCAGACGAGCCAGGCGGTGACGGTCGACACCTCCACCACCGACTACACGTTCATCGTGCGCGCGCAGAACAAGGCGGGCTGGGGTGACTGGAGTGGGGCCTCGGCGCCACGCCGCGCCTTCACGCCGCCGGGCGCTCCGACCGGCGTCGCGGCCGCGGAAGGCGACAACCGCGTCACCGTGTCGTGGGCGGCGGGTCCGCTCAACGGCGCGAACCCCGGCGAGGTCGCGTACCAGTACTCCGTCAACAACGGCGGCTGGCGCTCGGACTGGGTGTCGGGCGGCAACGGCGGTTCGGGAACGATCGGCAACGGACAGGTCAACAACAACGGCGCCTACTCCGTCCGCGTCCGCGCCGTCGCGACGGCCGACGGCTCGCGCTACGAGGGCGAGCCCTCGGGGGCGTCGAACCAGGTCGCGCCGTACGGTCAGATCGGCAACCCCTCCGCCAACGCGACGCGCGACGGCAACCGGGTGACGCTGTCGTGGAGCTCGCCGGCACGGAACGGCCGCGACATCACCACCGAGATCCGGGTCAACGGCGGCGGCTGGCAGCGCGTGGCTGCGCAGGGCTCGAACTCGCAGGGCGATGTGGGCTACAGCAACACGCAGACGATCGAGGTCCGCACGTCGGCCGCCGGCAGCAACACGACCTCGGCATCCGCGTCCGTCCGCACCCCCGACGCCCCGCCGCCCCCGAAGCCGCGCGCGTACCTGACCAAGGGGTCACCGGTCGGCGGTTGCGTCAACGGGTGCTACTACTTCGTCATCAACACCGAGAACTTCCCGGCGGGCAGCTACCAGGTCGACTGCATCAGCAACGGCCGGGCGTTCAACGACTACAAGGGGCCGTTCCGCCTCGAGGCGAAGGGCGCGACGCAGATCACCTGCCACCTCGGCGCCGACGGTAACGAAGCCTGGGCCACCATCCGCGGCTGGGGCGACACCGAGCACACGCGCTGGTAGCGAGCTCCCGGCATCCGACGCACCGACACATCACGAGGAACGAGAACGAACGAATGAGCATGACACCCGAGCAGGCAGCGTGGTTCCGCGACACCTTCGCGCGCCTGATCGACAACGTCGACGCGGCCCTGCTCGGCAAGCGCGAGGTCGTGGCGCTCGTGCTGTCGGCGATGCTCGCCGAGGGCCACGTGCTGCTCGAGGACGCCCCCGGAACGGGCAAGACCAGCCTCGCGAAGGCGATCGCGGCGAGCGTGCAGGGCACGTCGAGCCGCATCCAGTTCACTCCAGACCTGCTGCCCTCCGACGTGACCGGCGTGACGATCTACGACCAGCAGAACAAGCGCTTCGAGTTCCACCGCGGGCCCGTGTTCGCGTCGATCGTGCTCGCCGACGAGATCAACCGCGCGTCGCCGAAGACCCAGTCCGCGCTCCTGGAGGTCATGGAGGAGTCGCGGATCACCGTCGACGGCGTGGCGCACGAGGTGGGCCGCCCGTTCCTCGTGATCGCGACGCAGAACCCGATCGAGCAGGCCGGTACCTACAAGCTGCCCGAGGCGCAGCTCGACCGCTTCATGATCAAGACCTCGATCGGCTATCCCACCCTCGCGGTGTCGGAGCGCATCCTCGTCGGCGCCGTCGACCGCAACCCGTCGGCGAGCCTGAAGCCCGTCATCACGACGCGAGCCGTGGGCGAGATGGCCGACCTCGCGGCCACCGTGCACATCGATCCCGTCGTCGCCCGCTATGCCGCTCAGCTGGTGGAAGCCACCCGCGAGGCGTCGGCCACGCGGCTGGGCGTCTCGGTGCGCGGGGCCATGGCGATGATCCGCATCGCCAAGGTCTACGCCGCCGCCCAGGGACGCCACTATGTCGTGCCCGACGACATCAAGCTGCTCGCGGTGCCTGTCTGGGCCCACCGGCTCGTGCTCGATCCCGAAGCCGAGTTCACCGGCACGACGCCCGAGACGATCATGACCAACGCCCTCGCGGATGTCGAGGCGCCGCTCGCGCGGGCAGACGCCTGATGACCACACCCCCGGCCGCTCCGACCTCGGCGCGCCGTGCGCTGCGCGGCCTGCGTCGGGGCGGCAGCGGCGGCGGTGACGTCGAGACCGGGACCGTCGGCTCGACGACGCGCGACGCCGATGCGACCGTTCGGGTCGGGGCGACCACCCCCGCCGCGGAGGCGGCGCCCGTCAACGCCGAGACGCCCTCGCGTGCCGTCCTGGTGCGCGAGCGGCTCGAATCGTGGTGGGGCGTCGCGCGACGTCGCATCAACGCGGTCACGCGCACGATCCGGCCGCTCGGGTGGGTGCTGCTGACGGCGACCGCTCTGCTGTGGATCGTCGCGGTCAGCTTCGGGTGGCAGGAGATGATCATCGCCGCCGTCATCCTGACCGCGATCATCGTGATCAGCGTGCCGTTCCTGTTCGGCGGCACCGCCTATGACGTCGACCTCGACCTCACCCGCACGCACGTCGTCGTCGGTGAGCGCGCGATCGGCGGGCTGACGCTCGTCAACGGCACCGCACGGTCGATCCTGCCCTCGCGCGTCGTGCTGCCGGTCGGCTCGGGGCGCGGCGAGTTCGATGTGCCGCGGCTCGCACCGCAGGCCGTTCACGAGGAGCTCTTCGCCATCCCCACCACCGCGCGCGGCGTCCTCGCCGTCGGACCGGTCAGCGTGCTGCGCGGAGACCCCCTCGGCCTGTTCGAGCGCAGCAGCGACCGGCGTCAGGCGGTCGATCTCTACGTTCACCCGCGCACCACACCGCTCGAGGGGCTCTCGCTCGGCCGTCTGCGCGACCTCGAAGGCCTGCCCTCGACGCAGCTCGCGAGCGACGACGTGTCATTCCACGCCCTGCGCGAGTACCAGCCGGGCGACGATCTGCGCCACGTGCACTGGAAGTCGACCGCGCGCGTCGGCGACCTCATGATGCGCCAGTACGAGGAGACCCGCCGGTCGCACTTCGTCCTCGGGCTGTCGACGTACGCCGGTGACTACCGCGACCCCGACGAGTTCGAGCTCGCCATCTCGGCGGCCGGGTCGCTCGGGCTGCGGGCGCTGCGCGACTCGCGCATGCTCGAGGCTCGGACGCAGCGGGGTCCGCTGCGCACCCAGGGTCCGCGTCGCCTGCTCGACAACCTCGCGGCGCTGACCCACTCGCGTCAGCGCGACGGCGGCATCGTCGCGCTCGCCGGCACGATCGCCGCCACCTCGTACGACGTCGCGATCGTCGTGCTCTTCTGCGGTTCGGGCGTCGACCCCGCCGAGCTCAAGCTCGCGTGCTCGCGCCTGCCGAAGGGCGTGCGCGCCCTCGCGGTCGTCGCGGACGCCGCCGTCGAGTCGCCGGTGCTGCGCCGCGTCGGCGATGCCGATGTCATCTCGATCAGCGCCCTCGACCAGCTGCCGCCCGCCATCCGGAAGGTGCTCTCGTGATGTCGCCCGCCACGCGGCGCCTCGTGCTCGACCTCGTCGCCGTCGTCCTGCTGCTCGCGGTGCCGGTCCTCGGCTTCGGCCCGAGCTTCGACGGCGCGGGTCACCTGCTCGCCGGGTTCGGCGCGATCGTCCTCGGCGTCGGGATCGCGTGGCTGTGCGCGCGCCGCCGCTGGGGCGTGCTGCCGACGGCGGGGCTGACGGTCGCGGCGTACTTCCTGTTCGGCGGTGCCCTGGCCCTGCCGCACACCGCGCTCTTCGGCGTCATCCCGACTCTCGACACCTGGACGCAGCTCGCGCTCGGCGCCGTGCAGTCGTGGAAGCGTCTGCTCACAACCGTCGCCCCGGTCTCTCCCGGCGACGGCCACCTCATCGTGCCGTTCCTGCTGACGCTCGTCGCCGCGGTGCTCACCGCCTCGCTGGCCCTGCGACTGCGTCAGGCGGGGTGGGCGCTCATCCCCGTCACCGCCTTCCTCATCGGCCAGATCCTGCTCGGGATGACCGAGCCGGCGGTTCCGCTGCTGCAGGGCATCGTGTTCGCCGTCGTCGCGGCGGTCTGGCTCGCGCTGCGCCAGGCGTGGGATCCGGGTCGGGCCGCCGTCCGCATCGAGGCGACGGCGGTGTCGGATGCCGCGACGGTGCGCCACTCGCGCGTGCGTCGGCTCGTGTCGGGTGCCGCGGTCGTGGCGGTCGCCGTCGGCGTCGGTGTGGCCACCGCCGCCGTGGCGAGCCCGCCGAGCACGCGTTACGTGCTGCGCGACATCGTCATCCCGCCGTTCGACGTCAAGCAGTACGCGAGTCCGTTGCAGGCGTTCCGCGGTCTCGTCCGCGACGACGCCGAGACCCCGCTGTTCACCGTCGAGGGGCTGCCCGAGGACGGCCGGATCCGCCTGGCCACCATGGATGCCTACAACGGCATGGTCGTGAACGTCTCGGACGAGGGAGCGGGCTCGTCGAGCTCGTTCACCCCGCTGCGATCGAACATGTCGCCCGACGCCGAGGGCACGCGGGCGCAGCTGCGGTTCGAGATCGACGAGTTGGGCGGCGTCTGGCTGCCGGATGCCGGTGCCGTGCGCTCCATCGAGTTCTCGGGCGACCGTGCCGACGATCTGCGCCGCACCGCTCATTACAACGACGCCACCGGGACGGCGGCCGTGACGGCCGGCCTCGCTCCGGGGGTCACGTACACCGTCGACACCGTGTTCCCCTTCGTGCCGAGCGATGAGGCGCTCGCCGACGCGGAGTTCGCTCCCGTGAAGATGCCGCAGCAGGACGGCATCCCCGAGGGCCTCTCGCAGCTCGCGACCGACGCCGTCGGCGACGCCGACACCCCGATCAAGCAGGCGCGGGCGCTGCAGACCTGGCTCGCGACCGACGGCTACTTCAGCCACGGGCTCGAGGACGATCCGTATTCGCCGTCGGGCCACGGCGCGGCACGCATCATGAGCTTCTTCGGCGGCGACGAGATCATCGGCGACGACGAGCAGTACGCCGTGGCGATGGCGCTGCTGTCGTCGCAGCTGGGCATCCCCGCCCGCGTCGTCATGGGATGGCACCCCGACGAAGGCGAGGCGGGCGGTGAGTTCGTCGCCACCGGCGACAACGTCCACGCCTGGGTCGAGATCGCCTTCGACGGGTTCGGATGGGTGCCGTTCGACCCGACGCCCGACGAGGACAACGAGCCGAACGAGCAGACCACCACCCCGCGCGCCAACCCCAAGCCGCAGGTGCTGCAGCCGCCGCCGCCCGCGCAGGAGCCGGCCGAGCTGCCGCCGGCGATCGCGAACGACCGCGACCAGGAAGAGGAGGACGACGCCGGTTTCGACTGGATCGGCGCCATCCTGATCCCCGCCGGCATCGGCATCGGCATCCTGGCCGTGCTGTTCGCGCCCTTCGTCATCATGGGCGCGATCAAAACGGCGCGCCGGACCAAGCGCCGCAACGCCGAGCGCCGAGCCGACCGCATCTCGGGTGGGTGGGACGAGCTGGTCGATCGCGCGGTCGACCTCAACGCTCCCGTCGCTTCCGGCGCGACCCGGACCGAGAGTGCCGCGGTCGTCGCGACGACGATGGCGCGACCCGAGGTGACCGATCTGGCCGGCTCGGCGGACGCACGGGTGTTCGGTCCCGGCGAGCCGACCGACGCGGACGTCGAGGCGTTCTGGGACGAGGTCGACGCTATCGTCGTGGGCATGAGCGGACAGGTCTCGGTGTGGCGCCGGCTGCGTGCACGCCTGAGCCTGCGCTCGCTGCGCCGCCGTCGGATGCCGCGGGGCGGTGCCGCGTGACCGGGATGATCTTCGACACCGCGCCACTCGCCGGCGTGCCCGAGATCCGCTCGGGCGTGCGGGCGCTGCTGACGTGGGATGACGGCCGCCGGATGGCCGTCTATGCGCGGACCGTCTTCGGGCGCGACCCCTCGCGGGCCGCCGGCGCCGAGGTGGTCGTGCTGCGCGACGAGACCCTCACGCTGTCGCGGACGCACTTCGAGCTCGTCCCCCTGGAGGCTGGGGGCCTCGCCGTGATCGACCGCGCGTCGATGAACGGCATCGTCGTCGTGCGCGCCGACGCCGCCGTGCCGGTCGTGCCGGGCGAGCGGACGGTGCTGCGCAGCGGCGACCGGCTGGAGCTGGGCGATCGGTGGCTCACCGTCGAGGTCGTGCGGTGACGGGGGTCGCGGTGCAGATCGGACACGGGGCGGCGACACACGCGGGACTGCGCGGTCGCGCCAACGAGGACGCGTACCTGGCCGCGGCGCCGGTGTTCGTCGTCGCCGACGGCATGGGCGGACACGAGGCGGGAGCACGCGCGAGCGCCGCCGTCATCGCGCAGTTCCAGGCGTTCGTCGGGGCGGCGAGCGTGTCGAACACCGAGGTCCGTGACGCCATCACCCGCGCACGCGCGGCGGTGGGCGCACTCGCGTCGGGGCAGCGCGCCGCGGGCACGACCCTCACCGGCGTCGTGCTGACCCGCGTCGGCGACGCCGGTTATTGGCTCGCCCTGAACATCGGCGACTCGCGCACCTACCGATGGGCGCGCGGCCGGCTCGAGCAGATCAGCATCGACCACTCCGTCGTGCAGGAGCTGGTGGACTCGGGACAGATGGATGCCGTCACCGCGGCCCGCCATGTGCGACGCAACGAGATCACGCGCGCCATCGGCGCCGGCAGCACGGGCGAGGCGGACTTCTGGATGCTGCCCGCCGAGAGCGGCGATCGCATCCTCGTCTGCTCCGACGGCCTGTCGACCGAGCTCGACGACGAGCGCATCGCCCGCATCCTCGGCGAGGAGCACGACCCGCAGAAGGCGGCGACCCGTCTCGTGCACGAGGCGCTGCTGGCCGGCGGGCGGGACAACGTCACCGTCATCGTCGTGGATGCCGACGGCGACGGGGACGACGGAGACGTCTACGACACGGTGCCGGCGGGCGGTCGCTCGAGCGACGACGCCGACATCGATACCCGACCGCGTGCGGTCGCAGGGGGGAGAGCCTGATGGCCGAGGTCCGCTACGTTCCCGCAACGGGGGCGGAGCCCTGGCGTGTGGCGGCGGCACCCGGTGCCCTCGTCGCGCTGCCGCCGAACGTGTCGATCCCGACGATCGACGCCGTCTGGCGTCGGCTGGGGGAGCGCGGCATCGGCGCGGTCATCGAGGCTCTCACGGGTGCGTTCGGCACCTCGCTCGCGGCGATCCCGGACTTCGTCCTCGTCATCGTCGAGGGCGACGGTCTGCGAGTCGCCGTCCGCGGTCCGATCGAGCTGGTCGTCGAGACCGAGGCGGGCCCGGTGTCGGTGTCGGGGACCGGAGTGTCGACCTGGGCCGAGCGCCTCGTCCCCACCGCGCAACGCGCATCGGCGCTGTTCGTCGGCGCCGCTGACGAGGCCGCGTCGCTGCCGCTCGTCGACGGGGTCGTCCCTGCCGACGCGGTGAGCCTCGACGTCAGCGGTGCACGTGCGGGCTTCCGCGCACCCGCCGTCGCGGTCGCGGCCGCGCCGGTCGCCCCCGAGCCCGAGCCCGCGCCCGAGCCCCAGCCGGAGCCCGCCCCGCAGCCCGAGCCCGTCGCCGAGCCCGAGCCCGTCGCGCAGCCCGACCCCGACCCCGAGCCCGAGCCGGACTCGGAGACCGTGGCGCCGGACGCCGAGGCGGCGGCATCCGAGGATCAGGTCATGATCTGGGGCGAGACCATCGTGCGGCCGACGGCCGCGCCCGTGATCGAGCCTCCCGACGAGGCGACCCTCGTCTCGGGCGGCACCCCCGTCGCGGGTGACCACGACGGCGAGACGATCGCCGTCGCCGACATCCGCAGTGCCCGACGCGGCGAGTCGCCCGTGTACGAGTCGACCGAGATCGTGCCGGCACGGCGCATCGCCCGCGGGCGGATCCGCATCTCGGACGGTCAGGTCGTCGAGCTCGACAACACCGTGATCGTGGGGCGGCGACCGCGCTCGTCGCGCTCGACCGGTGACACCCTGCCCACGCTCGTCGCCGTCGACAGCCCCGATCAGGACATCTCGCGCAACCACGTCGAGATCCGCGCCGAGGGCGAGCACGTGCTGGTCGTCGACCTCGACACGACGAACGGCTCCGTGCTCATGCGTGGCGGGAACGACCCGGTGCGCCTGCACCCGAGCGAGCCCACCATGGTGGTCACGGGTGACGTGCTCGACATCGGCGACGGCGTGACGATCACCTTCGAGGACCTGCCGTGAGCGCGAAACGGCCCCCCGCCCCACCGCCCCAGCTGCCTGGCTTCACCTACCTCGAGCTGCTGGGGTCGGGCGGGTTCGCCGACGTCTACCTGTACGAGCAGCACCTGCCCCGCCGCAAGGTCGCGGTCAAGGTCCTCTTGCCCGATCGGATGGCCGGGGGCTCGGTCGAGCAGTTCACCGCCGAGGCGAACGTCATGGCGATGCTCTCGACGCACCCCGCGATCGTCACGATCTACCAGGCGGGACTCGCCGACGACCAGCGCCCCTATCTGGTCATGGAGAACTGCCCGCGCCCGAACCTGCAGGTGCGCTATCGCGCCGCGACGTTCTCGGTGGCCGAGGCGCTGCGCGTGGGCATCCAGGTGGCGGCGGCCGTCGAGACGGCCCACCGCGCCGGCATCCTGCACCGCGACATCAAGCCGGCCAACATCCTCGTCACCGAGTACAACCGCCCGGCCCTGACCGACTTCGGCATCGCGACGACGACCGACGGTGCCGACGAGACCGCGGGCATGTCGATCCCGTGGTCGCCGCCCGAGGCGTTCGGTGACCGCCCCGACTCCGGCGTGCGGTCGGACGTGTACGCGCTCGGCGCCACGATCTACACGCTGCTCGCCGGCCGCTCGCCCTTCGAGGAGCCCGGTGGGCGCAACACCGCCGCCGACCTCATCCACCGCATCGAGACGATGCCGGTCGCCCCGCTCGAGCGAGCCGACGTGCCGGCCTCGCTCGAGCAGGCGCTCGTGCGTGCGCTGGCCAAGAGTCCGTCGGCCCGCTTCGACAGTGCCGTCTCGTTCGCGCGGGCGCTGCAGCGCGTGCAGATCGAGCTGGCGCACTCCGTCACGCCGATCGACATCCTCGACGACTCGCCCGAGGCCGAAGACGACGAGGATGCCGACGGCGAGCTCACGCGCGTTCGCGGCATCGTCAGCATCGAGCCCACGACCGCGCCCCCGGCCGGCTCCACGCGTCGCAAGGACCGCGCGGATGCCGTCTCGCCGTTCGCCCCCTCGGCGCCCCCGGTCACCTCGGCCGACGCGGACCACACCGTCCTGCGGCCGTCGGCGGGAGAGCGCGATGCCACGGTGCGCCGGCCCCGGACGCTCGACGCGGCGCCGGAGCAGACGGTGCAGCGACGACAGCCCGCCGCGACGTCTGCGGCCCCCGCGGGCCACGAGTCCGACGAGACTTCCGGAACGCCTGTCGGCGCATCGACGGGTGGTGCCGACCCCGCGCAGCGGCCCCGGTCGCGGTCGTGGCTGTGGATCAGCCTCGGTGCGGTCGCGGCGGTGCTCGTGGTCGCGGTGGTCGTCGTCGCGAGCATGCTGCAGCCGCCCGCGACAGCGGAGCCCGAGAACTCGCCGGCGCCGACGAGTGCACCGCAGGACCCGCTCGCCGGCTTCGTGCCGCGCGTCGGAGACCTCGCGGGTGCGACATCCGGTGATCAGGTCACGTTCACGTGGACGAATCCGGATCCCATCGAGGGCGACACCTACCTCTGGTACCCGGTGACGCTCGACGGGGCCGGAGCCCCGCAGCGCGTCGAGGCCGAGACCATAGCCGTTCCCGCCGATCCGTCGGGCCGCACGTGCATCGAGGTGCAGCTGGTGCGCTCGAACGGCGGGGCAGGCGACGCGGTTCGCGGCTGCACCCCCTGACCCTGGCGTCGGGTCAATCGTCGGCGCGCTTCTCCTCGCCGCGCTTGCGGGCCTCTTCCTCTGCCTTCCGCTGCTCCTGGTCGCGCTTCTCGGCCTCGGCCTCGGCTTTCTTCGCGGCTTCCTCGGCGGCTTTCGCCGCGTTCTTCGCGGCTTCCTCCGCCGCTTTAGCGGCCTCTTCCGCGGCCTTGCGGTCCGCCTCCGACACCTCGCCCCCGCCTCCGCTCGAATCCTCGACCGGTGCCGCGGGGGCCTCGTCGGCGGGCTCCTCGACGACGGTCGCCGGCTGCGGCGTCTCCACGGGCGCGGGCTCGGGCGCGGGGGACTGCTCGGTGTCGGCAGGAGTCGTGGGCGGCGCCTCGGGGCCGGCCGTGCCCGCCAGCCACGCACCGGTGACCGCCGTGGCCGCGAGGGCAGCCGCGGCGAGTCCGCCGATCAGCCCGACGCGGCGACGGGACCGCCGCCGTTCGTCGGTCTCGTCCATCGCCATCGTGGTCGCCGCGCCGGCGGCTCCCCCGCCCGCGGCGCCCGCTACGGCCACGGCGCCCGCGGCGGCCGGGGCACCCGCAGCCGGCATCACGCGGGTCTGCGTCGCGGTCGGGGTGGGCGCCGCCGCGACCGCTGCGGGAAGGGGCGGCAGCGCGGGCGTCGCCGGACGGCGGACGAGATCGGATGCCGCCGCGTAGACGTCGGCGGCGCTCGGTCGCTCTTCCGGGCGCATCGCGGTCATCCGCGTGAGCAGCGCCGCCCAGTCCGCGCCGAGCGCGTCGGGGATCTCGGGGGCGACCGACAGGCGGGCGAGAGCCTCGCCGAAGCCTTCGGCGTGAGGGAAGGCGCGCCCACCGGTGAGCGATTCGAGCAGCACGAGGCCGAGCGCGTAGATGTCGGCGGGCGGTGCGGGCGGAGCGTTGGTCAGCTGCTCGGGTGCGAGGTAGGCCGCCGTGCCGATGACCGTTCCGGGCTGCGTGAGCCGGGCGGCATCCACCAGCACCGAGATCCCGAAGTCGGCGAGCTTGGCTCCCGAGCGGCTGCCGGGAAGCGACGTCTGCGACAGGAGCACGTTCGACGGCTTGATGTCGCGGTGCACGATGCCGGCGCCGTGCACGACGTGCAGTGCCTCGGCCAGGTCGGCCGCGAGCGCGGCGACGTCGGCGGGCGGCAGGGGGCCGGCGGCGATCCGGGCGGCGAGGGTCGGGCCGTCGACGAACTCCATGACGAGGTACTCGGCGCGCCCCGGCGACAGCTGCGCGTCGTAGAGGGTGACGAGCGCCGGATGGTTCAGTGAGGCGAGCACGGTCATCTCGCTGCGGGCACGGTTCGACGTCGCGCCCTCCATCTCGGGGCGGAGCAGCTTGATCGCGACGGTGCGGCCGAGGAGCACGTCCTCGGCGCGGTACACCCGCGCCATGCCGCCCTGGCCGACGCAGTCACCCAGCCGGTAGCGGCCGTCGAGCATCGCCTCCGTGGGCGGAGGGTCGTTCGTCACCATGGCCTCCTCCTGCGGGCGCGCCCTCGGGACGGACGCGGCCACCTCCCACGGTAGGGATCGGCCGGTGCACAGCCAGGGTCTTGACACCCGGCCGGGAGCGTGAGGGCGGCCGATCAGGTCGGCACGCCGGCGAGCGCGGCGTCGATGCGTGCCACGAGGGCGGCCGGTGCCGACACGGCGGCGAGCTCGTCGCGCAGGCGGCGGCCGGGTACCCAGCGGATGTAGGCGTCGAACTCGGTCGCCATCTCGGGGGAATGCACCGCGATCGTCCGCGACACCGCGGCGCAGGCGCCGGGGGCGTCGGCGATGACGGCGAGGTCGGTGTCGACGCCGATCTCGGGGGACCGGCGCAGCGCAACCGTCACCTCCCACGTGTGGTCGCCGGCGCCGACCTCGAAGGGTGCGCGGTCGCCGAGATCCACCCACGCCGTCACGCCGTGCGGAACCTGCGCTCGCACGCGCAGACGGTCGGGGGCAGCCGCATCCCGGTGCCACTCCACGCCGGCGCGACCGCGGGGTGTGTCGTGCGCGACGCGCGCGTGCTGAAGCGACGAGATGAACCACGGCTGTATCCGCAGCCGCGACCAGCCCGGTGCGTCGCAGGCGAGCCCCCCGACGCGGCGGTGCAGCACGTCGCCGACCGATCCGAGTGCGTAATGGTTGAACGACGTCATCCCCGACGGATGCAGTGTGCCGTCGGGGCGGATGCCGTCCCACCGCTCCCACACGGTCGTCGCCCCCTGCGACAGCGGGTACAGCCAGGAGGGACACATCGTCTGCAGCAGGAGCTGCTCGGCGGCGCCCTCCTGTCTGCCCGACAGCAGGGCGTCGAGCACGAGCGGCGTTCCCAGGAACCCCGTGGCCATGCGATACCCGCCGGCTCGCAGGAGGAACGCCAGGCGTTCGGCGGCGGCGGGCCGCAGCGCGGCGGGAAGCAGGTCGAACTCCAGGGCGAGGGCGTAGGCGGTGGGCGCATCGGAGGCGAGGCGGCCGCGCGGTGTGACGTACGTCGCGACGAAGGCATCCCGGACGTCGTCGGCGAGGACGGCGTACCGGGTCGCGGCGTCGCCGTCGCCCGCGCGGTCGAGCGCGTCCGAGACGAGTCGGGCGGATCGCGCGAAGTACGCCGTGGCGACGAGGCCGGGGTCGGTCTTCGCCTTGTCCGGACGTGCGACCGTGGGGTCCAGCCAGTCGCCGTACTGGAATCCCCGCTCCCACAGGCGGTCCGGCCCGGCGGCATCCGAGACGGCGTCGACCCAGGCGCGCATCGGACCGATCATCCGCGCGAGGAGCGTCCGGTCACCGAACCGTTCGTGGAGCACCGTGGGGATGACGGTGATGGCGTCGCCCCAGCCCGCCGCCATCGTCTCGCCGAGGCTGCCGAGTGTCTGCGGCACGACAGTGGGCACGCGGCCGCCCCGCGACGCCTGCTCGGCGACGACGTCGGTGAGCCACGACGCGAAGAACGCGTCCGTGTCGAAGAGCGACGCCGCGGTCGGTGCGAACACCTGCGCGTCGCCCGTCCACCCCAGCCGCTCGTCGCGCTGCGGACAGTCGGTCGGCAGCGACAGGGCGTTGCCGGCGAAGCTCCACACGATGTTCTCGTGGAGCCGATTGAGGCGCTCGTCGGAGCAGGAGAACCACCCGGTGCGCGTCAGGTCGGTGTGGAGCACGACGGCGGCGAAATCGGTCGGATCCAGCTCGCCCGGGTAGCCGGTCACCTCGACGTAGCGGAAACCGTGGAAGGTGAACCGCGGCTCGCACACGGTGTCGCCCGCTCCGTCGAGGACGAAGGTGTCGGTCGCGGCGGCGGCGCGCAACGGGCGGGTGTTCACACGCCCCGCGTCGATCACCTCGGCGTGGCGCAGCACGATGCGGGTGCCGGCCGGACCCGAGACGCGGAATCGCACCCGCCCGACGAGGTTCTGGCCGAAGTCGAGCAGGACGCGGTCCGGGTCGGCGCTGTCGGGGACGGCGACGACGGGGAGGGAGCGGATGCGGCGCACCGGCTCGATGTCGATGGGCACCGGGTCTCTGTCGGGCCGGGCCAGCGCCGGGGCCTCCCAGGCCGCATCGTCGAACGCCTGCGTCTCCCAGCCGGACGGGTGCCGCCGGAGATCGACCTCCTCTCCGGCGTAGATACCGCTCGAGACGAGCTCGCCGTCGCCGAAGAGTCGCCAGCGCTCGTCGCCGCTGATGTCCTCGATGCGGCCGTCCTCGTGACGCAGGCGCAGCAGTGGCGCGATCCCCGGCTGATCGCCGTAGAAGCGTTCTGCGGTCTCGCCGAACCCGTAGGTCTCGGTGTACCAGCCGCCCGCGACCTCGACCGCGAGCGTATTCACCTCGCCGGGGCGAAGAAGGGCCGAGACATCGGTCAGCTGGAGCGGGAGCCGGTGCTGATACGCGGTCCAGCCGGGGTGCAGCACGCCGTCGTCGACGTCGGCGCCGTTCAGGCGTGCGTGATAGACACCGTGCGCGGCCACGTGCAATTCCGCCGAGGTCACCGTGGCCGCGACCGCGAACGCGCGACGCGCGAGGAACGGCTGGGCCGCGCGCGTCGGGCGGGCAAGACCCAGAAAGGAGGCGGTCCACGGCTCGTCGGTGAAGCGTGCGCGGATCTCGTGAGCCTCCGACCACGCACTCGCCGAGCCGTCGACACCGACGACCCGAACCTCGAGCGTCCGCACGTCGCCCGGCTGCAGCGGGGGGAACGGCCACTCCTCGAGGACACCGTAGGGATTCGCCGCCGCGACCGTGATGCGGTCGAGTCGGAGCTCGGCGCGCGCTGCTTTCCACGCGGCGGGCGCTTCGACGAGCCACGACACGGGGGGCCGCGCTGAGGCGGCGAGCGAGATGTCTCGCCGCCGCCCCACGCGCAGGCCGACGACGCGCGGCTCGTGTGCGATGGTCACGACCGCCGGGCCGTACGGCGCATGACGAGCAGCCCGCCCGCGGTGACCGACGCGGCGATCGCGGCGCCGAGCCAGGTCAGCAGCGACGATCCTCCGGTGCTCGCGAGCGCACGCGCGTCGCCGGTCCCAGCCGCCGTAGCGCTGCTCACCGTGCCGCCGCCCGTGGCGGTGCCGGGAGCCGACGATCCGCTGCCGCCCGCAACGCCGGGCTCGGTGGGTTCGATCGGCGGTTCGACGACCGGCGTCGGGGCGAGCAGCCGCACGGCGGTGAACTGCCCGGAGTCCTTCTCGCCCGCGATGCCGCCACCCCAGGAGAGGAAGCCGGCGCGGCCCGCGCCGTCGGCCTCGTTGACGATCGCCGCACTGCTCAGCAGCGACGTCGTGGGGTCGACGCCCCGCAGCAGGTTCCACGGGATCGCCGTCTCGTAGACCGTGCGGCCCGTGTCGTCGTCGCGCGAGATCGCCACCGGAGCGCCCGGGACGGGGCCGGCGCCCGCGTCGACGGAGAGCCAGCGGTACAGCTGCGGGCCCGCGCTCGTGAGCGCCATGCCGAACTCGTGCCACGTCGTCGCGGCACCCGGTGCGCCGCCCGCGACGGTGAACTGGATGGAGTCGCCCTGCCAGATGTTCGCGCCCTGCGCCGGCTGATCGTGCACGTCGTCGGCGACATCGGCCGAGAGGTACAGGTACTCCTCGTCCCAGGTGAGCCACGCTCGTGCGGATTGGTCGGCGTCGTCGGCGTCCCCGTTCGCGGCGAACGCGATCGGGGCGACGCCGCCGAGATCATCGATCGTTCCGTCGACGGTGATCGTGCGGTGCGTCGCCGGCTGGACGGATGCCGCATCCACCGGCGCGACCCGACCCGAGGCCGTCAACGTCGAACCGTCGACGACGGCCGTCGCGGTGAACGCCGCGGGTTCGGTCAGCTCGTCCAGCGGTACGTCGATGACGACATCCGCGTCCGCGTCGATGGTCGTCGGGGCGGAGAGCTGTGCGCTCGTCGCCCCCACGATGTACGACAGCGAGGTGAGCGCCCGGGGCGTCGCCGAGGCGTTCGCGACGCGCACGCGGAGGACGGAGGCGCCGTCCGCGGTGAGAGCCTGTGCCGCCTGAAGCGTCACGGGTTCGCGCACCGTCGTCGTGGCGCGGAGGGTTCCGGCATAACGGTCGCCCTCGAACACGCGCGCGCTCGTCTCGTACGCCCCCGCTGTCGCCGCGGCCGGCACGGTCACCGAGGTGCTCGCCGTCGCGCCGGGTTCGGTCGTCTGCGCCGCTTCAGTGCCGTCCGGCAGGACGAGACGCCACGCGGAGGCGGCATCCGGGCGACCCTGGACGGTCCAGGTCCCGGCCATCGGCGAACCCGCGACGGCGGGATCGAGCGTCAGCGCGGCCGCGGTCTGCCCGATCGCCGTCACGTCGCCGTGCACGTAGAGCGGCTCGGTGCCCACGTGCGCCAGCACCGGAGCGCCGGACCCGCCGCTGACCGTCTCTGCGGCGCCGAACATCGTCGTGATCTCGGCGGAGCCGGCGACCTCGAGCGAGATCGTCCGGGCGGCGTCCGACCAGAAGACGTGCAGCGGACCGGCGGCCGTGTCGAACCGGAGATGGCGCAGGCCCGGCAGCGGGTCGTCGCGCCCGGCGAAGGTCGCCGAGGCGAGGGCGTCGCCCGCGACGGCATACGCGGCGAACGACGGCTTCGGCGTGAAGGCCCCCAGCGCGTCGTCGGGGTGATGCAGCAGGCCGAAGTTCTCTTCCGTCTCGGCGTCTACGACCCCGTCGTTGACGAGGTCGTAGACGTAGTACCGTTCGGCGTCGTGGGCTGCGGCGATCACGGCCGATTTCGCGATGTCGGCCGCTTGCTGACGCTCCGGCACGGCGCGTGCATTGGTGCCGGTGGGCCAGCCGTGCTCCGTGATCCACAGGGGCAGCGACTCGCCGTCGTTGTATCGACGCACGAGCGCATCGATACGGGTGAGCGTCTCATCGAGCGCGTCGGCTCCCACCGGGTAGCTGTAGGGGTGCAGCACGATGCCGTCGAGGTGCTCGAGCGCGCCGAGCTGGAACGTCCGCTCGAGCCAGTCGGTGTTCAGGTTCGCCACCGCGGGGCCGATGACGGGCAGGCCCGGCGCGGCGGCTGCGATGGCGGGCGACGCGGCGGCGAGGAGGGCGACGTAGTGCTCGGGCGAGACGTTGGTGTTCCCGCCGAGTCCGAGATCCCACTCGTTCCACACCTCGATGCCCGTCGACATGTCGCCGAACTCCGCCGCCATCGCCGCGGCGTAATCGGCGTAGGCGGCGACCGCGTCGGGGCTCACGGGGCCGTTGCCGGCGTCGTACAGCGGGTTGCCGTACCCGGCGAGCAGGAGCGGGCGAATGCCCTGTGCGCGTGCCGAGTCGAGGAACTCCGCCCGGGCCCGCGACCAGTCGTAGACCCCCGGCTGCGTCTCGACCTCGCTCCAGTAGATCTCGTCGCGCAGCTGGGCGAACCCGCCCGCGGTCAGCGCCTGCATCGACGCCGGGTCCCAGGACTGCCCGTAATGCGTGGCTGCGCCGAATCGGCCGGTCGCCGAGGCGGCGGCATCCGTGTCGGGGAGGATCGCGAAGGTCGTCGCCGCGCTCGTCCGCCCGTCGCCGGTCGCGGTCACCTCGAGGCGGTACCAGCCGGTGTCGGTCACGTTCGGCGAGAGGGTGCCGTCGGACGGCTCGGAGCCGTCGTCGACGACCTCGCCCCAGCCGTCGACGACGCGCCACGTGATGGCCGCGGCCGACGTCTCGTACCGGATCGACACGGCGTCGCCGTCGTGGAAGAGATTGCCCCACGCCTGCGACGTGATCGAGAGCTCGGGCGCGGCGGCGGATGCCGGTGCGGCGAGGGCCCCGCCCAGGGCGAGGGCGAGGGCCGTTCCCGCCGCGGTGCGTCGGGGGAGAGAGCGGAGGGGGGTGAGGGGATGGTTCGGCACGCGGTGCTCCTCATCGAGTGATCGCGGATGACGGACGGTCAGGGAAATCGTTTGTCCAGCGGGCAGTCTGACCGCGAGGCGTCGGGTCTGTCAACAGGGAACGTGCAGGGACGCCGGATCTTCCGCGAGCTGAGCGACTCGTGAGAATCGGTTTTGACGCGCATGGTCGAAGGGTGCTAGACATCGGGGAGCAATCGTTTTTCCTGCTTGCCCTTCACCACAAGGAGTTTCAATGACGAAACGTTTCCGTTCCGTCGCGGCGGCGATCGCCGTCGGCGGACTGTCCGTCGCCGCCCTCGCGGGCTGCAGCAGCGACGCGTCCGCGCCCGCCGACGGCACCGTCGCGATCGAGGTCGGCGACCGCCCGACCGCCGACCGCCCGGAGGACCGCGCCTACTTCGACGAGCGTGTTGCCGCGTTCGAGAAGGCGAACCCCGACATCGACCTGCAGCCCGTCGAGACGGGCTACGACGCCTCGACGTTCCAGGCCCTCGCCGCCGGCGGCAGCCTGCCCGACGTCATGAGCGTCCCGCTCACCGAGCCGCAGGGCCTCATCAAGCGCAACCAGGCGGCGGACATCACCGACGCGCTGGAAAGCGAAGGCCTGCTCGAGGCGCTGAACCCGACGATCCTCGCGCTGACGAAGAACAGCGAGGACCGCGTCTTCGCGATCCCGACCAACGCGTACTCGTTCGGGCTCGTCTACAACCGCGACCTCTTCGCCCAGGCCGGCCTCGACCCCGAGAACCCGCCGACGACGTGGGACGAGGTGCGGGCCGCGGCGAAGAAGATCAGCGACGCGACCGACGCCGCCGGCTTCTCGATGCTGACGACGGCCAACACCGGTGGCTGGCAGTTCACGGGCATGACGTACTCGTTCGGCGGGACGGTCGAGAACGAGGACGGCTCGAAGGCCACCTTCGACGACACCCCGTCGGCCGATGCCCTCGAACTGCTGCAGGCGATGCGG
The DNA here is from genome assembly GCF_028737325.1 of Microbacterium thalli. Classification (GTDB taxonomy): domain Bacteria; phylum Actinomycetota; class Actinomycetes; order Actinomycetales; family Microbacteriaceae; genus Microbacterium; species Microbacterium thalli. Next base: position 648,390 of record NZ_JAQZCH010000001.1, read on the forward strand.
TGGGACGACGGCACGTTGCCCGAGAACACGCTCTACGACGTCCAGTCGCAGGGCCAGGACTTCGCGGCGGGGAAGATCGGCATGATCCTCGGCGCGAGCGATTCGTACTACAACGTCGTCCAGAACCTCAAGCTGCCGGCCGAGCAGTTCGGCATCGGCGGGATGCCGCAGTCCGACGGCGTGCAGGGCACGCTGAGCGGCGGCACGGTGCAGATCGTCAACCCGAACGCGAGCGACGAGGAGAAGGCCGCCGCCGTGAAGTGGGTGGAGTTCTTCTACCTCGAGCGCTTCCTCGACCAGGACACCGCCGTCGACGACGCCCGCGCCTCGAACGAGGCGGGCTCGGTCACCGGCCTGCCCGGACTGCCCGTCGTGAACGCCGAGCAGTACGCCGAGTACTTCACGTGGATCGCCGACTACATCAACGTCCCGAGCGAGAACTTCACCCCCTACCTCGAGGCATCGGCGGACATCCCGATCGTGCCCGAACCGGTGAACAACGCCCAGGAGGTGTACGGCGCCCTCGACACCGTCATCCAGACGGTGCTCACCGACAAGGGCGCCGACATCCCGGCTCTCCTCTCCACCGCTCAGAGCGACGTCCAGTCCCGCCTGAGCCGCTGACCCGACGGGGTGGGTCGGCGGAAGCCGGCCCACCCCCGACCGGAGGACCCCATGACCGACGTGAGACAGCGGACCCGGGCGACGACGCCCGCCCCCGCATCCCCCGAGCCTGCCGCGCCGCGGCGGCGAGGCCGCTGGCGGCCGGGCCTGACCGCACTCGCGATCGCCGCGCCCGCGATCATCGTCTTCCTCTACTTCTCGTGGGGGCCGATCGCCAGCTCGCTCGCGATGAGCGTGCAGCGCGTCGTCATCGGCGGCGAGAGCACTTTCGTCGGATGGGAGAACTTCGCCTACGTCCTCGCCGATCCCGGCCTGCCGCAGGCGACGCTGAACACCCTCTACTACACCGGTCTCGCGGTGCTGTTCGGCTTCCCCGTGCCGCTGGCGCTCGCCGTCTTCATCTCCGAGATGCGATCGCGCAGCTGGTACTTCAGTGCTCTGGCATACCTGCCGGTCATGGTGCCCCCGGTCGTGGCGATCCTGCTGTGGAAGTTCTTCTACGCGCCCGACGCCGACGGCCTGTTCAACACGGTGCTCGGATGGGTCGGCATCGGACCGCTGCCGTGGCTGAACTCGACGGCGACGGCCATGCCGTCCATCGTCCTCGAGACCACGTGGGCCGGCGCGGGCACGGCGATCATCATCTACATCGCCGCCCTCACCAGCATCCCCTCGGAGCTGTACGAAGCGGCCGAGCTCGACGGCGCCGGCATCTGGCGCCGCGTGTGGCACGTCACCCTGCCGCAGATGCGCGGGATCATCGCGACGATGCTGCTGCTGCAGATCATCGGCACGATGCAGATCTTCACCGAGCCGTTCCTCTTCACCGGCGGCGGACCGCAGGGAGCGACCAAGACGCTGCTCATGACGATCTACGACTACGCCTTCGTCCGGGTCGACTACGGTGCGGCCACCGCGCTGAGCGTGCTGCTCGCCGGGTCGCTCGGCCTGCTGTCGCTGCTCTATTTCCGCCTGACACGACGCTGGAGCCGAGCATGAGCGCACTTCTCCCGAGCCGGCGCGGCCCCGTCGCCCCCGAGCCGCTCTCGCGCACGAACATCTCCGACAGCGACCGTCGTCGCCCCTCCGTGCGAGTGTGGCTCGGCATCGGTCAGACCGTGGTGCTGGCGGCTCTGCTCGTCGCCGGGCTCGGCCCGCTGGTGTGGCTCGCGCTCGCCGCGGTGTCGCCCACGCAGGACCTCATCCGCGGCCCGTTCTCGTTCTTCTCCAGCGGCGTCGTGCAGTGGGAGAACCTCGCGATCGCGTGGGAGCGCGGCCGGATCGGCCACTACCTGACCAACACCGCCATCCTCGCGGCGGGGTCCGTCGTGGTGACGCTGGTCGTCTCGACCACCGCCGCGTTCGTCATCACGGTGCTGCGGCCGCGGTGGGGCAAGATCCTCTCGGGCGCGATCCTCGCCACCTTGTTCATCCCGTCGATCGTCTCGCTCGTGCCGCTCTACCTGACGGTCCGTGAGCTGCCGGTGGTGGGGGTCTCGCTGATCAACACCTGGTGGGCGGTGTGGCTGCCCGCGGGTGCGACCGCCTTCAACGTGCTCATCATCGCCCGTTTCCTCGAGGCGATCCCCGCCGATCTCTACGAGGCGGCGCGCATCGACGGCGCCGGCCCCCTCCGCATCCTGTGGAGCATCGTCCTGCCCCTGTCGCGCCCGATCCTCGGGGTCGTGGGGCTGCTGACCGTCGTGGCGTCGTGGAAGGACTACCTGTGGCCCCTCCTCGTGCTGCCCGACCCCGACAAGCAGCCGGTGTCGGTGGCTCTGCCCCGACTGGCCGATCAGACGGAGTTGAGCGTGCAGATGGCCGCGCTCTTCCTCTCCCTCCTCATCCCGGTGGCGCTGTTCCTGATCTTCCAGCGGCAGTTCCTGCGCGGCGCGAGCATGGCGGGCGGGGTCAAGGGATGAGCCGCATCCTCGTCACGGGCGCCGACGGCGAGATCGGCCGCGCCGTCAGCGAATCGCTTGTCGCGGCGGGACACCGGGTGACGGCACTGTCTCTCGCCATCGCGGCGGACCATCCTGCCGACCGGCGCATCATCGGCGATGCCACCTCGCGCGACGACGTGGCGGAGGCCATGCGCGAGGTCGACGCCGTCGCGCACTTCGCCGCCATCCCGCATCCGAGCCTCGGCACGCCGTACGACGTCTTCCGGGTCAACACCGCGGCGACCTTCAACGTGCTCACTCGCGCTGCCGAGACGGGGGTGCGACGCGCGGTAATCGCCAGCAGCATCAACGCGATCGGCTATCCGAACAATCCCCACGACACCTTCCCGCCGTCGTTCCCTCTCGACGCCGCGACGCCCCCCGACATCGCCGACGCCTATTCGCTGTCCAAGCTCGCCGACGAGGCGACGGCCCGGTACGCGCACCGCCGGTACGGCATCGACGTCGTCGCGCTGCGGTTCCCGCTGGTGAAATGGCCGCACGTCCTGCGCGAGGTCGCCGACGAGGTCCGCGCGGATCCCGCGCGGATGGCCCGCGAGGGCTGGGCCTACCTGACGATGACCGACGCGGTGCGCGCCGTCGAGCTGGCGCTGTGGACGGATGCCGCGGGGGCCGCGGTCGTGCCACTGAGCGCCCGCGACACCCTGCTCGACGAGCCCACGGCCGAGTTGCTGCGTCGCTTCGCGCCCGCCGTCGAACCGCCGATCGGCGTCGAGGGGCATCACGCTCTCGTCGACCTGACGACGGCGCGCACGGTGCTCGGTTTCGAGCCTCGCGAGTCGATCCACGACGGCACCGCGACCCCCTACCCGGCACTCGTGAGGAGCGACCGATGACCGCCGCAGCGCGCACGACTTTCGACCAGCCCTGGATCCCGCGCGAGAAGGTGCGCATCACGGACGTGCGGGCCATCGTGACGGCACCCGAGGGCATCCCGCTCGTCGTGGTCCGCGTCGACACCGATCAGGACGGCCTCTGGGGGTACGGCTGCGCCACCTTCACGCAGCGGTGGCAGGCCGTGGTGGCCTTCCTCGACCACCTGCGTCCGCTGCTCGTCGGCCGGTACCCCGGCGACATCGAGGATCTGCTGCGGCTGGTGCGGTTCACCGGGTACTGGCGCGAGGGGCCGGTCGGCAACAACGCCCTGTCGGGAATCGACATGGCGTTGTGGGACATCGCCGGGAAGCGCGCCGGGATGCCGGTGTACGAACTGTTCGGCGGACGGGTGCGCGCGGCTGCCGACACCTACCTGCACGCCGAGGGGGCCGATCTCGACGAGACCACGGCGCATGCGCGCGAGCTCATGGCGGCTGGTCTGCGCCACGTGCGCATCCAAACGGGCCAGCAGGGGATCGGCCACTACGGCGCTCCGCCGGCGATGGGTTCGTTCGCGTGGGCGAAGAATCCCGCGGGTTGGCGCGTCGAGGACTACCTCGTCCGCACCCCGCAGCTGTTCGCCCACGTGCGCGACGCTCTGGGCGATGGGGTCGAGCTGCTGCACGACGTGCACTCGCGCCTGACTCCGGCGACGGCGGTGGCGCTGGCGCGCTCGCTGGAGCCCTACCGCCCCTTCTTCCTCGAGGATGTGCTCGCGCCCGAGCACTGGCACCGGCTCGCCGAGGTGCGGGCGGCGTCGCCGGTACCCCTCGCCGTCGGCGAGCTCGCGACGTCGTTCACCGACGCCGCGCGGCTGATTCGCGATCACCACGTCGACTTCATCCGCAGTCACCTCTCGGATGTCGGCGGGGTCAGCGCCGCCCGGCGGCTCGCCGTCCTCGCCGATGTCGAGGGTGTGCGCACCGCGTGGCATTCGCCCGGAGACGCGTCGCCGTTCGCGGTCGCCGCGGCTGTCGCGCTGGACGTGACCTCGCCGGCCTTCGGCATCCAGGAGGGGCACGTCTACAACGACGAGACCCACGAGGTCTTCCCCGGGATGATCGACATCGTCGACGGGTGGCTGACCCCCAACGACGCCCCGGGATGGGGCATCGACCTCGACGAAGCGGCGGCCGCCCGGTTCCCCGCCGGGATCTCCGGGCACGACGCCTGGGCGGCGGGCGTCCGCGCGCCCGACGGCGCTCTCATCGCCCCCTGACCGCCCCGCTCCCGAACCTTCGACCCCTCGAACCCGAAAGAGATCCATGACCACGTGGTCGATCGCGCCCTCGGGGCGCTGGCTGCTGAATGGCGGCGAACCGACGTTCCTTCTGGCCGATACCGTCTGGGCGGCTTTCGGCGGGCCCACCGAGAACGAATGGCTCGACCACCTCGAGCTGCGACGTCGACAGGGGTTCAACGCGTTGCTCATCAGCGTGCTGCCCATCGAGCACGACCGTTCGACCGGCACGCGCTCGCCGTACGCGCTGCGCGACGGTGCCGTCGACTTCGGCGCCGGCGACCCCGACTACTGGACCGTCGCCGAGCGGATGCTCGCGCAGGCTCGCGAGCGCGGCTTCACGCCGATGCTCGTGCTGCTGTGGAACAACTTCGTGCCCGGCACGTGGGGCTCGCGCCTGACGCCCGACCACGTCCTGAGCGCGGAGCAGACCGACACCTACGTCCGTGAGACCGTGGCGCGGTTCCGGCGGTTCGATCCGATCTGGATCGTCTCGGGCGATGACGACCTCGACGACGAGACGGCGCTCGAGCGGTACAGCTCGGTGGCGGCGCTGTTGCGCGAGGTCGCGCCCGAACAGCTCGTCACCTGGCACGACACTCCGACCGCGCGGATGCCGCAGCCCCTGGCCGACGGCGGACTCGTCGATGTCCACGCGCTCCAGTCGGGCCACAACGAGGCCTGGGAGACTCTGCCGGCGGACCTCACCCGCTACTACAGTGCGCTCGAGGTCGCGCGACCGATCATGAACCTCGAGCCCTGCTACGAGGGCCTCGGGCGGTTCCGCGGCGCCGCACGCCACTCGGCGGCCGACGTCCGTCGCGCCAGCTGGACCGGCGTGGTGTCGGGGGCGGCCGCGGGCCTCGGCTACGGCGCGCACGGCGTCTGGTCGTGGCATCGCCGAGGCGAGGGGTTCTCAGCCGAAGACGTGCACGGGGCGCCGTTCCCGTTCTCGGTTGCGGCGGCGTTCCCCGGAGCCGAGGACGTCGCCTACCTACGCCGGGTCGTCGACGGTGAACGGCTGTGGGGCCTCGACGCGGCACCCGACCTGCTCGGGTCCGAGCCGTCCGGTGCGGTCGCCGGTCGCACCGCCGACGGAGCGATCGCGGTGTACGCGCCGACGCCCTTCGCGCTCACCCTCGCGATCCCGGATGCCGACGGGCTCGAGGTGAACGTGCACGACCTGGCGGCCCGACGGCCCGACGCCGCCCGCTGGAGCCCGGTCGACGGCGGCATCCGGCTCGAGCAGTCGGAGTTCACCGGCGACGCGCTGTTCGTGCTGCGGCGCGCCGGCAGCGAGGGCGACCGATGAGCGGGCGGATCGTGACGTTCGGCGAGGCACTCGCCACCACCGAGGTCGACGACACCGGCGTTCTCGGCCCGGCGTCGGTCGCCGGCGCAGAACTCAACACCGCGGTCGGGCTCGCCCGGCTCGGACACGACGTGACCTGGGCGTCGCGGCTCGGCGACGACGCGTTCGCCGGGCTCGTGCGCGAGACCCTCCGCGCGGAGGGAATCGACGACCGCTTCGTCGTGCCCGCCCCGGGGGAGCAGACCGGCCTGATCGTGAAGCAGCGCCGCGAGGGCGACGACATCCGCTCCGAGCACTACCGCGCCACGAGCGCGGCCAGCCGCCTGCGCTCGGACGGCCTTTCCGCCGCGATGCTCGAGGGGGCCGCCTGGTTGCACGCGACGTGCATCACGCCGGCCCTGGGCGCGGGGCCGAAGGGCCTGTTCGAGAACGTTCTCCACGAAGCGTCGATGCGCGGCATCCCGATCTCGCTCGACGCCAATCACCGGCCGCAGTTGATGACGGAGGACGAGCTGCGCGCGGTCATCGACGACTGGCTCGACGTGGTCGACACGTTCTTCTGCAACGAGGACGAGGCCCGCGTGCTGACGGGCACGACGTCGACGGATGCCGCGATCGGCGCGCTCGCCCGCCGCGGTCCGCGCGTCGTCGTGGTCAAGCTCGGCGGGCGCGGGGCGATGGCGGGTGATGCCGGCGGGCGACGCTTCACACCCGCGTCGGTCGTCGCCCCGCCCACGCATCCGGTGGGTGCGGGCGACGCCTTCGCTGCGGCGTGGATCTCGTGCACGCTCCGGGGCTACACGGTCGACGCGGCCCTGCCGGTGTCGGCGTGGTGCGCGGCCCGGGTCGTGGCCGACCCCCGCGATCACGGCGGGTTCCCGCGGCGCGCCGAGCTCGATGCGTTCGAGGCGGCGCAGCGCGAGCAGACGGAGGCCGGGCGATGACCGTCGACGTGCGCGCCGCACTCGGCGCCGCCGCCGTCGTCGCCGTGCTGCGGGCGCCGTCGGAGTCCGAGCTGCGCCGGCAGGTCGAGTTCGCGCAGCGCGCCGAGCTGCCGGTGCTCGAGATCACCGCGACCACGCCGGGGTGGGACCGCGTGCTCGCCGAGCTGGCCGCCGACTCGACCTTCACCCACGTCCTGCTCGGGGCAGGCACCATCACGACCGCGGCTCAGGCCGACGTCGCCCGGGGCGCCGGTGCGCGCTTCGTCGTGTCGCCGACGGTCGTCGACGCCGACGTGCGAGCGGCCGCCGGTGACGTCCCCTTCATCGCCGGCGGGTTCACCCCGACCGAGCTTCGTGCGGCCGCCGGTACGAGCGGGATGGCGAAGCTCTTCCCCGCGGCGAGCGGCGGGATCGGGCATCTGCGCGCCGTCCGCGATGTCCTGCCGGAGGTCGCGATCATGCCGACCGGCGGGATCGGGGTCGCCGACGCCGCCGACTGGATCGCCGCCGGCGCCGTTGCGGTCGGGATCGGAGGCGGGCTGTTCCGCGAACCGGTCGACCGCGTGCGGGGCCTGGTCGCATCGCTCCGGCGGCCGGTGTGAGGCGGGCGCGCATCGGGTCGGACGACCTCGCCCTGGTCGTCGAGGCCGACGGCGCCCGCATCGCCTCGCTGACGCATCTGCCGACCGGTCGCGAGCTGCTGGCCTCGACCCCGTGGGCGGACGACCCCGCCGACGGCTTCGTGATGGCGGATTCGAGCGCGCAGTGGCATCGCGCCTATCGCGGCGGTTGGCACCTGTTGCTGCCGCGAGCGGGCGACAGCCCGGCGGCCGTGTCGCCGCCGCAGCCCTTCCACGGTGAGGCAGCGTGGCGCACGTGGCGACTCGCGAGCAGCGGCGACACCTGCCGAGCCTCGGTCGCCCTGCGCACCCTTCCGCTCGCGATCGAGCGGCGGATGTCGGTGCACGCGAACACGCTCGTGATCGAGACCGAGGTGCGGAACCACGGCCCCGCGCCGGTCGAGGTGGGGTGGGCGGAGCACCCGGCGTTCGCGGGCGACCTGTTCCGCGAGGGCTCGATCGTGCGCAGCGGCGACCGGGACCTCGGCCTCGGCGCCGCGCCGGCGGCATCCTTCTGCGACATCGCCGCCCCAGCCGGCGCGGTCACGATCGCCGCGCCCCACGCCGGCATCGAGATCACGGTGACCTGGGACGCGGCCATGCACCCGCGCCTGTACGTGTGGCAGGAGCAGCGCGGCTCGTCGGGCTTTCCCTGGTGGGGCGCCATGGATGCTGTCGGCCTCGAGCCCGCGTCCGACCCCTACGGCACGCCGGTGGACGCGCTCGGCAGCCTCGCCGTCGGGGCGGGGGAGAGCCTCGTGTCGGTGGTGTCGCTCCGCGTCGACCGACGGCGCGCCGTCTCGCCGGAGGCGACGTCATAGACTCGTAGCGAGATGGCGAGAAAAGCGATTTCCCTCCGTGACGTTGCGGCAGTCGCCGGCGTCTCGGTGTCGACGGTGTCGAAGGTGCTGCGCGGTCAGGGCAAGGCCTCCGACGCGACGCGCCAGCGCATCTTCGAGGCGGCGGAACGCCTCGACTTCCAGCCCAACGCCCTCGGGCAGTTCCTCGTGCAGGGGCGGAGCGCCACGGTCGGGGTCCTCACGATGAACGCCCCGGGCGCGTTCACGATGCCGGTCCTCACGGGCGCCACGACGACCCTCGGCACCCGCGACCTGTCGGTGCTCGTGACTGACTCGCACCTGGACCGCACCGTGCTGGCGGCCACCGTCCGCAAGCTGCGGGCGCGCAGCATCGACGGCCTTCTGGTCGTCGGTGACGGCTCCGGTTCGGAGATCCGGTCGGTGACCGCCGGTTTCCCCGCCCCGGTCGTCTACGTCTACGGCATCTCGGATGACGCGGCGGACGCCTCGTTCGTACATGACGGCTATGCGGCCGGCCAGCGGGCGGGCGAGCACCTTCTCGCCTCCGGCCGCCGCCGTATCGCCCACATCACCGCGTCGGCCGACGACCACTCGGCGCGGGATCGCGCGGACGGCCTCGGCGCCGCACTCGCCGCCGCCGGGCTCGAGCTCGCACCCGGGCTCGTGCTGCGCGGCGACTGGTCGCGGGGGTGGGGGCGCGCGGCGGCCGAGCGCCTGCTCGCGTCGGGTGAGGCCTTCGACGCGGTGTGCTGCGGCAACGACACCATCGCCCGTGCGGTCATCGCGACGCTGTCCGAGGCCGGCATCCGCGTTCCGGTGGACGTCGCGATCACCGGCATGGACAACCTCTCCGGCCTCACCGGCCAGGACGACCAGAGCCTGACCACGATCGACTTCCGTCTCAGCGACCTCGGGGCGCGCGCGGCGGCGCACCTCGCCGACGTCATCGAGGGTCAAGCGTACGAACCGGGCCTGCACCGCCTCGCGGGTGATCTCGTCGCCGGCGATTCGACCGCGACGGGCTGAGCGGGGTTCAGCCTCGGCGCGAGCCGAGCACCTTCACGATGACCGACCGTCGCCGCAGCTCGGCGATCGTGCGGGTCTCCTCGTCGGCGTCGCGGCCGAGGGCGTGGACGTCCGAGACGACGACGACGTCACCCGCGGTCAGGTGGCCGAACAGGCGGGACAGCCGCTCCTGCCAGCTCTCGCCGGTCTCGGGCGCGGGATGGCGGAACCCCTCGATCGGAACGCCGAACTGCGCGAGCGCGTCACGCTGCGCGACGATGCTCGGCATGTCATCCCGCGACACGACGAGGCCGACCAGGCGCGCGCCGGCCGGACGGGCCGCCCACCACGCGGGGCTGGGCTGCAGTGCGGCGAAGCTGTCGGGCAGCTCGTCGGTGGCCGCGTCGGGCAGGGCGATCGTGCGCGTCTCGGCGTAGTCGGCCGCGGGGCGCGTCGTGCGGTCGTCGTCGGTCGGGGTGCTCACCCTCTCATTGTCGCCGACGCGAGAACGGTTTTCACCACGTCGTCGCGTCAGAGATCATTCCGGCGCATCTCGAGGCTCACCTGCTGCGCGTCCAACCGGCGCTGCGACTCCCGCAGCACCTCGGACGAGAAGGCGCCCTCACTCGCGAGCTCGAGCAGTCGCGCGCGCATCGTCGTGATGACCAGCAGCTGCAGCTCGCGCGCCTGGGCGCCGGCATCCTCGTCCGCCCCCTGCTCGAGCCGCCGTCGCGCGATCGTGAGCGTCCGGTCGTCCCACGTGCCGCCGTGCTCGAGCGCGAGGGTGGGGTCGGCGAGTCGTTCGGCTGCCGCCGAGCGCAGGGCCTCGTCGAGCGCCTCGTGCTCTTCGCGCAGCAGCGTCGTGTCGTCACCCGCGCTCGGGATGCGCAGCAGCCGGACGAGGCCGGGCAGCGTCAGCCCCTGCAGCAGCAGGCTGATCACCGCGACGAGGAAGGCGGTGAGGATGAGCAGCTCGCGGTCGGGGGTGTCGCGCGGCAGCGTCTGGGCGGCGGCGAGGGTGACGACGCCGCGCATACCGGCCCACACGATGATGGTGCCGTGCTTCCACCCCAGTGGCGACGCCTCGTAATAGTCGAGGTCGTGGAACGCGCGGGTGAGCCGACTGCGCATGCTGTGCAGGCGACGACGCGCCGCGCCGGGGTGCCCGGTGCGCTCGCCGAATCCGGCCGGCAGGTTGTCGAGCCGGTCGGAGATGAGCTCGAGGCGTTCGCGCTGGCGGGTGCGGGCGCGGCGCCCCTGCGCGAAGATGAGCGCCGCGACGTACGCGGCGCGGATGACGAGCAGGATCGCCAGGGAGGCCAGCGCGAGCAGCACCGCCGTGCCGGGACCGTTCTGCTGCTCGGTGTTGTCGTCGAGGATGCCGCGCAGCTCGAGGCCCATGATGAGGAACACGCCGCCCTCGAGCATGAGCTCGACGGTGCGCCAGTTGATCTCGTCCGACACGCGCTGCTCCGCGGTGAAGCGTCGTGCCGCGCCCTGGCCCGTCGTGATGCCCGCGGCCACCGCGGCCACCAGTCCCGATCCGCCGAGGTGCTCGGTGGGCAGGTACGCGACGAAGGGCACGACGAAGCCCAGAGCGGTCGCCGCGACGGTGTTCATGCGCGCGCGGATGCGCAGGTTGAGCAGCCCCACGACCACGCCGACGGCGACGGCCGCGACGATGCCCCACACGAACGTCCCGACGGTGTCGGCGAACGCGAAGCCGCCGGCGACGGCGGCGATGGCGCTGCGCAGCAGCACGAGCGCCGTCGCGTCGTTGATGAGGCTCTCGCCCTCGAGGATCGTCACGACGCGGGGCGAGATGCCCAGGCGCTTGACGATGGAGGTCGCGACCGCATCGCTCGGGCTGAGCACCGCGCCGAGCGCGACGGCGAGGGGGAAACCGACCTGAGGCAGGACGAGCGTGAGGAACCCGCCGATCGCGAGCGCGCTGACGACGACCAGCGCGACGGCGAGCCCGGAGATCGAGGGGAGGTCGCGACGGAACTCGACCGCCGGAAGGCGGACCGCCGCGGCGTAGAGCAGGGGAGGCAGCACGCCGACGAGGATGAGCTCGGGGTCGACCTCGAACGGCCCGAGGATCGGCAGCCACGACGCCGCGAGACCGACCGCCACGAGGATGAGCGGCCCCGCGACGCCCAGCTTCTGAGACAGCGACGTCGAGAACGCGATGACGACGACGCCGAGGATCAGTCCGGTGAGCAGCTCCATCCGGGCGCGACCTCAGAGGATGCCGAGGGCCTGCACGGCCTCGCGCTCGTCGACGAGCTCGGCGACCGAGGCATCCAGGCGCGACCGGCCCCGGTCGTCGAGGTCGAGCCCGGGGACGACCCGGTACCCCGACCCGTTGCTCGTGACGGGGAACGAGCACACCAGCCCCGCGGGCACGCCGTACTCGCCGCGCGAGACCACGGCCGCCGAGGTCCGGCGTCCGCCCGTGCCCAGAACCTCATCGCGGACGTGTCGGAGCGCGGCGTTGGCAGCCGAGGCGGCCGATGACGCACCGCGCACCGCGATGATCTCGGCGCCACGCTTGGCCACGCGCGGCACGAACTCGTCGTCGAGCCACCGCTGTGCGGCATCCGTCCCGCCGAGACGTTCGGCGAGTACCTCGAATGCGGGCCGGCCCCCGACGCTCGCCGAGGCGACGTCGGGGAACTGCGTCGCGGAGTGGTTGCCCCAGATCACGACGCCCTCGATGTCGGTCACCGGCACCTCGAGCCGGGCGGCGAGCTGGGCGACGGCGCGCTCGTGGTCGAGCCGGGTCATCGCGCTGAAGCGGTCGGCCGGCACGCCCTCGGCGGCCGAGGCGGCGATGAGCGCGTTCGTGTTGGCGGGGTTGCCCACCACGAGAACCCGGACATCGGATGCCGCGGCGGCGGCGATCGCGGCGCCCTGTGGGCCGAAGATGCCCGCGTTGGCGGCGAGCAGGTCGCCCCGCTCCATGCCCGCGGTCCGCGGCCGCGCGCCCACGAGCATCGCGATCTCGGCTCCCGCGAAGCCCGTGCGGGCGTCGTCGGTGACGTCGACCGAGCGCAGCAGCGGGAAGGCGCCGTCCTGCAGCTCGAGGGCCGTGCCCTCGGCGGCGCGTACGCCGGCCGGGATCTCGAGCAGGCGCAGACGGATGGGACGGTCGGGGCCGAGCATCTCGCCGGCGGCGATGCGGAACAGCAGCGCGTAGCCGATCTGGCCGGCGGCGCCCGTGACGGTGACGGTGGTGGCGTCCATGTGCCGAGCCTATTCCCGTCGTTCATCCGGGAGTTTCCGCGAAGACGTTACATTCGGTCGGAACTCGACTCCCTCGACCGCAAGGACGGCCATGACGATCTCCCGCCCCGAACTCAGCGTGCTGGCGCGCATCCGCTCGTCCGCGTCGCTGCTCGGTCCGAGCGAGGCGAAGGTCGCCGCGCTCATCGTCGAACGCGCCGACGAGGTCGTCGAATGGTCGACGGCGGAGCTGGCGCAGGCCGCGGGCACGTCGACGGCGACCGTCATCCGCGCCTGCCAGAGTCTGGGCTTCCGCGGCTTCCAGCATCTGCGTCTCGAGCTCGCGCGGTCGGCGCCGATGAAGGCCCGTGACGGCGACGACGTCGCCTCGGGTGCCTTCGACGACGCCGTCGAAGCGGTGCGGCTCGCGCAAGAGAGCGTCAGCCCGGCGAGCGTCGGCGCGACGGTCGAGCTGCTGCGCGAGGCGCGGCGGGTCGTGCTCGTGAGCAACGGATTCTCGGGACCGCCCCTGCAGGACTTCGCGATGCGCCTGAGCACCCTCGGTCGGGCGGTCGAGGCCCCGATCGACCCGCTGGCGCAGCAGTTCGCCGTCGCCTCGCTGGGCGAACACGACCTGTGCTTCGCCCTCAGCTATTCGGGGGCCAACGTGCAGACCCTCCGCGCCGCCGCGGCCGCCCGCGACCGGGGCGCATCGGTGGCAGCGGTCACGAGCTTCGCCCGGTCGCCGCTCGGGCGGCTGGCGAACGTGGTCGTCGCGACGGGGCCGGCCGCGGCCGCGCATGACGTCGATCCCTTCCTCGCGCGCATCGGGCACACGGTCGTCCTCCACGCGCTGCATTCCGCTCTCGCCGACGGCATCACGCCGACGGATGCCGCCGGCATGCGCCACGTCGTGGCGGACGCCATCGCCGAGGAGTAGCCCCGACCGTTCACTTCGCCGTCAGCGGCGCGTCACCGGCGTGCCAGCATCCCGTGACGTCGAACGGCTGTAATCGCGTTCCGTGAGTGATGTAACGAACGTAACGAACGCCGGGTCCGATGCTCGCGATTGACATCGACGGGCTGTTCAACGTCCGCGCGACGCGGGCCCGCGCACCGTGGCTCGTCCGCTCCGGAGCGCCGGAGGCACTGACCGACGCGGGGGCAGCCGCCTTGGCCGAGCTGGGCGTCTCGGTCATCCTCGACCTGCGCGAACCCTCGGAGCACGGGCCCGTGCGCCACGGCATCCCGGTCCGTTCGGTGCCGCTCTACGGCACGGAGCCGCCGGCCACGGGCGGGCTCGAGGCGATCTACGAGCACCTGCTGCGCGAGCGCGGCCACGCGCTGGCCCGAGCCGTCGGCGTCGTGGCCGAGGCCGACGGTGCGGCGCTGGTGCACTGCACCGCGGGCAAGGACCGCACGGGACTGGTCGTCGCGCTCGCGCGGCGCGCTGCCGGCGCGACGGCGGACGAGATCGTCGCCGACTACGTCCTGTCGGCACCGCACGTGCGTCCCATCCGCGCGGCGCACGCCGAGCTCATCGCCCAGGGGCTGCCGGGGGCCGACCGCGCGGGCGTCCTGCGTCTGCACCTCGAGAGCCCGCCCGAGGCGATCGCCCACGCTCTGGCGGTCATCGACGAGCTCGGCGGCGCCGAGCGATACCTCCGCGACCACGGGCTGCGCGACGAGCAGATGACGGCCCTGCGGCGCAAGAACGGCGGTGCGGCATGAGCCGCGCGACCGGGCGACTCACCGTCCTGCACCTGAGCGACGTGCACGCCACCGTCGACGGCCGCCTCTACGACGCGGTCGACGGCATCGAGCGCCTGTGCATGGTCGGCGCCTACGTCCGCGACGCGGGCATCACGCCCGAGGCCATCGTGGTGACCGGTGACCTCGTCCAGCGCGGTCACGCTGCGGCCTACCCCGCCCTGCGCGACGCGCTCGCGCAGCTGGCCGAGGTCACGGGCGTTCCCGTGCTGACGGCGCTCGGCAACCACGACGAGCCCGCCGCCGCGCACATCCTGCGGGGCCACGGGCAATCGCATCACCGGGTCGAGCTCGTCGACGAGCTGCGCTTCGTGCTGCTCGACAGCTCGACCGGCGAGCTGGGCGACGCGCAGCGCGCCTGGCTCGGCGAGGTCCTGCGCACCCCGCACGGCGCCGGCACCGTCATCGCGATGCACCACGCCCCGCTCGGCTCGCCGCTGCCGACGCTCGCCCGCGCGGGATTGCGCGACGCCGACGCCTTCCTCGACGCGATCGCCGGCTCGGACGTGCGTGCCGTGCTGGCGGGGCACTTCCACCATCCGCTGTCGGCCACGCTGCGCGGCATCCCGATCTCGGTCGGCCCCTCGCTCGCCTACCACCAGGTCATGGACGCCGGACCCGACCGGGTCAGCGGACACGACCTCGCGATGTTCTCGCTCGTGCACCTGCTGCCCGACGGCGTCACCGTCACGAACGTCGGCCTCGACTCTCCCGCCCCGATCTTCTCCTCCCTCCTCACCCGATGACACCCGATAGGACCCCCATGTCACGCATGCGCTCCACCGTTCCCCTCGCTCTCCTCGGCGTCGCCGCGATCGCCCTCGCGGGCTGCTCGTCGAGCACGGCCCCGGCCGCCACGGCCGAGCCCGCCGCCGGTGCGCTCGAGCCCGCCACGATCACGCTCTACACGTCCGAGCCGCAGGAGAAGGCCGACGAGCTCGTCGCCGCCTTCGGCGAGGTCCACCCCGAGATCACCGTCGAGGTGTTCCGCGCCGGCACCGGCGACCTGACCACGCGCGTCGCGACCGAGCGCGAGTCCGGCGGCATCCAGGCCGACGTGTTCCTCGCCGCGGACGCCGGCACGTTCGAGGGCTATGCGGCCGAGGGCCTGCTGCTCGAGTACACCCCGGCCGACGTCGAGGCGCTGAACCCCGACGTCGTCGACGCCGAGGGCTTCTACACGGGCACCCGCATCATCCCGACCATCATCGCCTACAACACCGGCATCATCACCGAGGCGCCCGAGTCGTGGCAGGCGCTGACCGACGCCGCCTACGCCGACCAGATCGTCATGCCCAACCCCGATGTGTCGGGAGCGGCCGCGTACAACGCGGCGGTGTGGCTCGACGACGAGCAGCTGGGCGAGGAGTGGATGACGGCGCTCGCCGAGAACAACCCCGTGATCGCCGACAGCAACGGCCCGGTGTCGCAGGCGGTCGCGACGGGCGCGCAGCCGGTGGGCATCGTCGTCGACTACCTCGTGCGCGAACTCGCTGAGCAGGGCTCGCCCATCGCGGTGTCGTACCCGAGCGAGGGCGTGCCGTACGTGTCGCAGCCCGTCGGCATCTTCGCCGACACCGAGCAGGCCGAGGCCGCGCAGGCGTTCGTCGACTTCCTCGTCAGCGAAGAGGGTCAGAAGCTGGCCGTCGAGCAGTCCTACCTGCCGGTGCGGTCGGACGTCGGCACGCCCGAGGGCGCCCCGGCGATGGACGAGATCACGATCCTCTCGCCCGACCTCGAGACGATCCGCAGCACTCAGGATGCCGCCGTCGAGACGTTCCGGTCGCTGTTCCTTCGATGACCTCGACTTCTCTCCTCCCCGCGGGCTCGGTCACCCGAGCCCGCGGGGCGGTCCGCCGGCGCGCCGACGGCGTCGACGCGCTGGTCGTCGCGCTGTGGGCCGCCTGCGGCGGGCTCATCCTGCTGCCGATCGGAGCGCTGCTCGTGCTGGCGAGCCGCGGCGACCAGCTGGGGGTGCTGCTGCAGGCGGACGTGCTGCAGGCGGGGGCGAACAGCCTGTTCTCGGCCACGGTGTCGGCGGTCGCGGCCGTCGTCATCGGCACGACCTTCGCGGTGCTGCTCGATCGCACCGACTTCCCCGGCCGCACGGCGCTGCGACTGCTCGCCCTGAGCCCGCTGCTCATGCCGCCCTTCGTCGGCGCCATCGCCTGGCTCGGGATCGCGGGCCCGACCAGTCCGCTGAACCTGTGGTGGCGGAGCGCGTTCGGCAGCCCCTTGTGGTCGATCTACGGCGCCGACGGGGTCATCCTGCTGCTGACCGTCCACAGCTATCCCATCGCGATGCTCATCGTCTCGGCCGCGCTGCGCCGGATCCCCACCGACCTCGAGCAGGCCGCCCGCATCAGCGGTGCGGGACCGGCCCGTGCGCTGACCTCTGTCACGGTGCCGCTGCTGCGGCCGGCGCTCGTGTCGTCGTTCGTGCTCATCGCGGTCGGCAACCTCGCCGACTTCGGCATCCCGTCGATCATCGGCCTGCCCGAGCGGTTCGTCACCCTCGCCACCCTCGTCTACCGCTATCTGCAGTCGGGCACCGTCGATGATCCGCTCGCGGTGGTCGCGACGATCGGCGTCGTCCTGCTGGCGCTCGCCCTGCTGGCCCTCGTCGCCGACGCGCTCCTGGCGCGGCGCGGGTGGGAGCTCGACTCGTCGAACGCGGTGTCCGAGCGCACGCCGCTCGGACGCGCCCGCGTCGGTGCGGGCGTCGTGACGTGGGCGGTCGTGCTCGTCATCACGGTGCTGCCCCTGCTCGCGCTGCTCACGCAGACGCTGCTGCGGGCACCGGGGGTGCCGCTGACGTGGGAGAACCTCACCCTCGACCACCTCGTCCGCGCCCTGACGACGCCGAGTGCGCTCGCCGGTGCCGCGAACTCGATCATGCTCGCCTCACTCGCGGCGGTGATCTGCGGCGTGCTGGGCCTCGGCATCGGTGTGGTCGTCGCCCGCGCGGGCGGCCGCGTGTCGCGGGCGCTCGGCGCCGTCGCGATGGTGCCGCAGGCCATCCCCGGGATCGTGATCGCCGTCGCGTGGCTCATCCTGGCTCCCGCGCTCGGCCTGTTCAACACCCCGTGGCTGATCCTCGTCGCCTACGTCACCTCGTTCACCGCCCTCGTCGTGCAGGCGGTCGCCGCGCCCCTGTCGGCGACGCCCACGAGCGCCGAGGAGGCGGCGCGGGTCGCCGGTGCCGGACGCCTGCGCGCGCTCGTCGACATCTCCGCCCGCATGGCGACGCCCGCCGCGGTCGCCGGAGCCGTCATCGTCGCCGTGACGGCCGTGCGCGAGCTGACGCTGTCGGTGCTGCTGCTGTCGCCGGGGTCGCAGACGCTCGGCGTCGCCATCTTCAACTTCCAGCAGGCCGGCGCGTTCAGCACGGCATCCGCGTGGTCGCTCATCGTCGCCCTCGTCGGTCTCGCCGTCATCGGCATCGCGACCCGGCGCCCCGTCTAAGCAGAAAGGCCGTCATGGCATCCGTCACCCTCGAGAGCGTCTCGCTGCGCTACCGCAACGGCACGCTCGGCCTCGCCGACATCGACCTCGACATCGCGGACGGTGAGTTCATCGCGCTCGTCGGCCCCTCGGGCTCGGGCAAGACCACCCTGCTGCGCAGCGTCGCGGGGTTCCTCACGCCCACCGCCGGCCGCATCCTCATCGGCGACCGTCAGCTCGCGGGCGGGTCGGTCTCGGTGCCGCCGGAGCGGCGCGAGCTCGGGATGGTCTTCCAGCAGCACGCGGTCTGGCCCCACTGGAACGTCGCGCGCAACGTCGAGTACCCGTTGCGACGGGCGCGGGTGTCGCGCCTCGAACGGCAGCGGCGCGTCGCCGAGGCGCTCGAACTGGTCGGGCTCGCGGGGTACGAGCGGCGTGACCCCGCGACCCTCTCGGGCGGACAGCGGCAGCGGGTCGCACTGGCTCGCGCGCTCGTCGGGCGCCCCCGGGTGCTGCTGCTCGACGAGGCGCTGTCGGCGCTCGACGAGCCGCTGCGCGACCGTCTGCGGCTCGAGCTGCACACCCTTACGCGCGAGCTCGGGCTCACCGTCATCCACGTGACGCACGACCGGTCCGAGGCGCTCGCGCTCGCCGACCGCGTCGCGGTCCTCGACGCCGGCCGCATCCGGCAGATCGCGGCGCCGCAGACGCTGCTCGAGCGACCCGGCAGCCCGTTCGTCGCGCGGTTCCTCTCCGACGCGACGCTCGTCGACGGGCACGTCGCGGCGGGACGCTTCCGTGCGACCGACCACCCGCTCGCCCTGCCGTGCGACCTGTCGCTGCCGGACGGCAGCGCCGCGACAGCAGCCATCCTGCCCGCCGCGGTGCGGATCGTGCCCGGGGATGACGCGACCGTCCGCTCGACGCTGTTCACCCCCGAGGGGAGCGACGTGGTCGTGGCCTGGCACGGCATGACGCTGCGCGTGCGCACCCACGGGATGCGGCCGCAGGTCGGCGATCGCGTCGCGGTCGAGGTCGCGCACGCCGTGTTCTACCCGCACGATGCCGCCGTCGCCACCGCAGCCCCTACCGCGCCGCCCGTCGCGACGCCGGCATGACCCTCGCCCTCGTGCGGCACGGCCGCACCCCGTGGAACCTCGAGCGGCGGATGCAGGGGCGCTCCGACATCGCCCTCGACGACGTCGGACGCAGCCAAGCGGATGCCGCCGGGCGCGTGCTCGCCGCCGCCGTCTGGACCCGCATCGTCTCCTCGCCGCTGCGCCGAGCCGTCGACACGGCCGACATCATCGGCGCGCACCTGCCCGACGCTCGCCGCGACATCGAGCCCGACCTGGTCGAGCGGCATTACGGGGCCGCGGAGGGCCTCGCCGTGGCGGAGGTGCGCCACCGCTGGCCCGACGAGGACTATCCGGCGGCGGAATCGGTCGCGCAGACGCAGGAGCGCGGCATCCGGGCCGTGCGCGCCGTGCACGACGCGGGCGGAAGCGCGATCGTCGTCGCCCACGGGACGCTCCTCCGGCTGACGATCGAGGGGCTGACGGGTCAGCGGTGCCCACGCATCCTCAACGGCGAGGTCGTCCTGCTCGAGCACGAGGGCGACCGATTCCGCGCCCGCCGGCTCGTCGAATGAACCGGCGGGCAGCGGCGCCGGATCGTGCACCCCGCGTGCAGCGTGCCAGCCGTGGCAGTACCGTGAAACGCATGACCGACCCCGATCGCGCCTCTGTTCGCGGAGCCGCACGGTGAGCGTGCCGGCCGCGCTGGCCGACATCCTGTATCCCGAGATCGAGCCGTACGAGACGGGCTTCCTGCTGGCCGGCGACGGGCAGCGGGTGTTCTGGGAGCAGTCCGGCAACCCCGACGGCAAGCCGGTCGTGTTCCTGCACGGCGGTCCCGGCGGCGGCACGGCGCCATGGCATCGGCGCTTCTTCGACCCCGAGGCGTACCGCATCATCCTGTTCGACCAGCGCGGATGCGGACGCTCGACCCCGCACGCGAGCGATCCCGCGGCCGAGCTGCGCTTCAACACGACGTGGCACCTCGTCGCCGACCTCGAGCTGCTGCGCCGCAACTTCGGCATCGCTCGCTGGCAGGTCTTCGGCGGATCGTGGGGCTCGACCCTCGCGCTGGCCTACGCCCAGTCGCATCCCGAGGTCGTGTCCGAGCTCGTGCTGCGCGGCATCTTCACGCTGCGCCGGCACGAGTTGGAGTGGTTCTACGAGGGCGGGGCGGCGGCGCTGTTCCCCGACCTGTGGGAGGACTACCTTGCGCCGGTGCCCGTCATCGAGCGCAGTCGCATGATCGAGGCGTATCACCGGCTGCTCACCGATCCCGACCCCGCCGTGCACGTCCCGGCGGCGCAGGCGTGGACGCGCTGGGAGGCGTCGACCGTGACGCTGCGACCCGACCCCGAGCTCGTCGACGCCATGACCGCATCGGAGTCGGCCACTGCCTTCGCCCGCATCGAGAACCACTACTTCCTCCACGGCGGGTGGCTGCGCGAGGGGCAGTTGATCGCGGATGCCGCGGCCGGCGCGCTCCGCGGCATCCCCGGGGTCATCGTGCAGGGGCGCTACGACGCGTGCACGCCGCCGATGACGGCGTGGGATCTGCACCGGGCCTGGCCCGACGCGGAGTTCGTGATGGTCGACGACGCGGGTCACTCCGCCGCCGAGCCCGGCATCGCCGCCGCCCTCGTCGCCGCGACGGATCGCTTCGCGGCATCCTGAGCTGTCCGGCCGCCCCGCCGAGCACGCACGGTCGCCGCGAGCGCGCACGCTCAGCGGTGGGTCATCGCCGAGCGGGTGCGTGCTCGGCGCGGGCCGCGGCGGCGGGCCAGTGCACCGACACCGCGAGGCGGCGCTGCGCGATGGTGTCGAGGGGTGCGTCGAGCAGGGGGATGAGCGCGGCCATGGCCTCGCGGCCGAGCTCGTCGCCGTCGACATCGATCGCCGGGACGTCGTCGGCGCCGATCGCCTGGGCGACGAGGCGCTCCGCACTGACGAGGATGTCGCCGGGCGAGGCGACGCCGCGCGACCGCAGCGCGAACACGAGGCCCAGGCCGATCGACGTCGCGTAGGGCACGACCGCCGTCGCACCGCTGTCGATGACGGCATCGGCGGTCGCGACACCCGCGGCGAACGTCGAGGGGAGGGGGCCGAGGGTCGTCAGCGTCACGCGGTCGCCCACCGCCGCCGCGATGGCCGCGGTGCGCTGCCGGTCCTGCCAGGATCCCTCCGGTCCGCCCAGGTAGGCGATGCCGCGGTGGCCGGCGTCGGCGAGACGGCCGGCGAGATCGGCGAAGGCGGTCGCGGTGTCGGCGACGATCGAGGGCATCCCGTCGATCTCGCGGTCGACGAGCACGGTCGGGCCGAAGGCGCCGACGGCCCGCACGATGTCGTCGGGCCCACGCGGCGCCACGAGCACGCAGCCGTCGACCTGCCGCACGAGACGCTCGAGCTCGATCAGCCCGTCGGCATCGTCGAGACGGTGGACGGCGACCGTCAGCTGCAGGTCTGACTCCCGCGCCCGCGCCTGCGCGCCGGCGATGATCGGGGTGAAGAAGGCGTTGTCGAGCGTCGGCACCACGAGCGCGACGATGCCGCTGCGGCCCCGGGCGAGGTGGCTGGCGGCCCGGTTGGGGATGAAGCCGAGCTGCTCGGCGGCCGCGCGCACGCGCGCGACGGTGTCGGGTGCGACGAGGTCGGGCCGGCTGAGAGCCCGTGAGGCGGTGGACTTCGACACACCCGCGTGGGCGGCGACATCGGCCAGGGTCGTCACCGCACTCCCTCCGGGCGTCCGCGAGCCGCGCGATCGCGGTCGGTCGGCTCATCCTACTGATCCGAAGCAACCGGTTGCGCCCGGCAGACGACGTCGTTTTACACGTTGTTTACACGATTGGTCGACGGTGCCGTCCCGCGGGTCCTACGGTAGGAGCAACCGGTTGCACAACCGGTTGCGCCCCCGCACCTCCCGCTTGAACGGAGTTCGCTCGTGGTCTCACGCCGCACCGGATTGCTCGCCCTGCCCGGGCTGGCGCTCCTGCTGGCGGGGTTCCTGATCCCCTCGATCGCGATGCTCTTCGCGCCTCCCGGGGTCGCTCCGCTCGACATCCTCGACCGGCTCGGACGTATGCTGACCGACCCGTTCGATCTCGCGATCATCGGCCGCACCGTCGGTCTCGGGCTGATCGTGACCGTCGTCTGCATCGTCCTCGGCTTTCCGATCGCCTACCTGCTGGCACGCTCGACCTCGCGGTGGGCCGGCGTCCTGCTGGCGCTCGCGATCTTCCCGCTGCTGCTGAGCAACGTCGTCCGCACGTTCGGGTGGCTCGTGCTGCTGGGCTCCAACGGCGCGATCGGACAGCTGCTGACCGGGCTCGGGCTCGTCGACCGCGCGCCGCAGCTGCTGTACACGGAGCTCGCGATCGTGCTCGGTCTCACGCAGCTGTTCCTGCCGCTGGCGATCATCTCGTGCTACTCCGCCGTCGCCCAGGTCGATCCCGGGCTGGATGACGCCGCGCGCGGCCTCGGCGCGAGCCGCACCCGCACGTTCTGGGGGATCGTCGTGCCGCTGTCGGCGCCCGGCATGGTCGTCGCTGCGACGCTCGTCTTCGCCGGCAGCGTCACCGCCTACACGACGCCGTACCTGCTCGGCGGGTCGAGCCAGCGGATGCTGTCGACCCAGCTGTACTCGTACTCGAGCGTCACGATCGACTGGGCTGCCGCGAGTGCGACCGCGATCATCATGACGGTGCTCGTGTTCGCCGTGTCGGGTCTGTCGGCCGTCGTCGGACGACGGGGGGCCACCTCGTGAAGACGAGTCGCCCGGTCGCGGCATCCCTCGCCGTCGCCGGCTACGTCATCATGATCGTCCCGATCCTGTTCGTCGTCGCGACGGCGTTCACGGGTGGTCGCACGCTGCGCTTCCCGCCCGAGGGCTTCTCGCTGCGGTGGTTCGAGGCGGCGCTGAACTACGACCCGTTCATCAGCGCGCTGCTGTCGAGCCTGCAGCTCGCGCTGATCGCGACCGTGCTCGCGCTGCTGATCGGTGTGCCCGTGACGCTCGCGATCCACCGCGGCAAGCTGCCCGGCAAGGGACTGGTCGAAGGACTGTTCCTCTCGCCGCTCATCGTGCCCGAGCTCGTCGTCGGCCTCGCGCTGTATCAGCAGCTCATGATCGGCCTGCGCCTCGACAACTTCCCGGTGCTGCTCATCGGCCACACCGTGCTGATGCTGCCGTACGCCGTGCGCGTCACCGGGGCCTCGCTCGCGCTGGCCGACCCGGGCATCGAAGAGGCGGCGCGCGGACTCGGCGCCTCGCCGCTGCGGGCCTTCTTCACCGTGACGCTGCCGCTGCTGCGACCGGGCATCTTCTCGGCCGGTCTGCTGAGCTTCGTCACGTCGTTCAACAACGTGCCGTTGTCGCTGCTGCTGCAGAGCCGCGACTTCCGCACCCTCCCCGTCACGATGCTCGACTACGTCCAGCAGAGCTACGACCCCATGGTCGCCGCCACCAGCACCATCATCCTGGCGGGCACCGTCGTCATCGCCGTCATCGCCGAGCGCACCGTCGGCTTCGCCCGCATCTTCGGAGGAATCAACCGATGACCACCGCAGCAGAGTTCGTCGGGGTGACCCAGCGCTTCGGCGACTTCACCGCCGTCGACGACATCGACCTGGCCATCCCGTCGGGGCAGCTGACAACCCTGCTCGGGCCCAGCGGCTGCGGCAAGACGACGTCGCTGCGCATGCTCGCCGGCTACACGCAGCCGACGTCGGGGCGCATCATGATCGCCGGCACCGACGCCACGCGCACGCCGCCCGAGCGGCGGGGCCTGGGCATGGTGTTCCAGTCCTACGCGCTGTTCCCGCACATGACCGTCGCCGAGAACGTCGGCTACGGCCTGAAGCTGCGCAAGGTCGCCGCGCCCGAGCGTCGCCGTCGCGTCGACGAGGCGCTCGACCTCGTCGGCCTCGGTCACCTCGCGGCGAGCCGGCCCAAGAAGCTCTCGGGCGGCCAGCAGCAGCGCGTGGCCCTCGCGCGTGCCATCGCGATCCGCCCGACGCTGCTGCTGCTCGACGAGCCGCTGTCGAACCTCGACGCGCGCCTGCGCGTGCAGATGCGCGCCGAGATCCGCCGCATCCAGTCCGAGACCGGCCTGACGGTCGTGCTCGTCACGCACGACCAGGACGAAGCGCTCGAGATGTCCGACAACATGGTGCTCATGCGCGACGGTCGCATCATGCAGGAGGGCGCGCCCTCCGCGGTGTTCACGGCCCCCGCCAACCGCTTCGTCGCGGAGTTCCTCGGCTACGAGAACTTCGTCACCGCGCCCGACGGCGCGCTGACGACCGTCCGGCCCGAGCACCTCGTCATCGGCGCCGCACCCGGCGCCGCGGGCCTGACCCTCGACGGCGTCGTGACGGATGTCGCCTACCGCGGCGTCGACCGGCACGTCACCGTCGAGACCACGGATGCCGCCGGCGAGACCGTCCGCCTGATCGCCGATGTCCGCGACGAGGCCGTGCTCGCCCGGCCCGGCGACCGCGTCACGGTCTCGGCCCCGCAGGCACGTCTCATCCGCCTCGCCGCCTGACCCGCACCCCCGCACCCACCCGCAGCACCAGCACCGCCCGCACGACCCGTACCCGCCGCGGCCTCGCCGCAGCCCGAGAGGACCCCGCATGATCCGCACCCGCACCAGCCGCCTGCTCGCGGCATCGTCCGCCCTCGCCGCCACGGCGCTCGTCGTCACCGGCTGCTCGGGCGCCGCCGACGACGAGTCCGGCTCGGCCGACTCCATCGTCGTGAGCGCCTTCCCCTTCGGCGTCGAGGAGTTCCAGGAGGCGATCGTCGATCCCTTCACCGAGAAGACCGGCATCCGCGTCGAGATCGAGACGGGCTCCAACGCCGACCGCCTGTCGCAGCTGCAGCTCGCCGGCGGCGACGCGGGCATCGACGTCATGCTGATCTCCGACACCTTCGCGGCATCCGGCCAGGAGCAGGACCTCTTCCAGGACTTCGACGAGTCCGACGTCCCGAACCTCGCGTCCATCGCCGAGTTCGCGGTCGAGGAGGGTTACAACGGCCCGGCCTACAGCTACCAGCTCAACGGCACGCTCTACAGCACCGACGACCTCACCGCCGAGCAGGCCGCCGACTGGTCGCTGTACGCCGACCCCGCCTACAGCGGGCACCTCGCGTTCCCCGACATCGCGGTCACCGCGGGCCAGCTCGCCGTCTCGGGCGTGGCCGCGACCTTCGGCGACGGACCCTACGACATCGACACCGCTTACCAGACCATCGGCGAGTGGGCGCCCGGCATCCTGCAGTTCTACACCTCGTCGACCGAGGTCACGAACCTGCTGACGCAGGGCGAGATCGTCGCCGCCGACGCCCTCAGCGGCTTCGCGACGAACCTCGTCGCCTCGGGTGAGCCGGTCGCCTGGACCGCCCCGGTCGAGGGCCGGTACATGGCCACCAACCGCGCCATGATCCCCAGCGGCGCCGAGAACGTCGAGGGCGCCTACGCGTTCATCGACTACCTGCTCTCGGTCGAGGCGCAGACCGCCTCCGCCGAGATCGTCGGCGACCTGCCCGTCGCGCTCGACGCGACCGTTCCCGCCGAGATCACCGAGGTCGTCGGCGACATCGCGGCCGACCCCATCGCGGCCGGTTACGAGACGCTCGACCCCGCCGAGATCGTCCCGAACCGCGCCCAGTGGGTGGAGCGCTTCGCGCGCGAGGTCTCCTCGCGCTGACCCAGACCGCCCGGCCGTCGAACCCCCCTTCGGCGGCCGGGCCTTTCCCTTTCCGCCTCGACGCACGAACGGCACCATGACCCTCGCACCGCCCCTTCCCGCCGCGTACCTCCAGCGTCTGCCGAAGGCCGACCTGCACTGCCACCTCATCGGCACCGTGCGGGCGTCGACCTTCGCCGAGCTGGCCCGGCGCGAGTCGCTCGCGCTGCCCGCCGACCCCGAGCGCATCTTCGCCGACATCAACTCGCTGCCGCCCGACCCCGCGCTGTACCGCAACACCCGCATCCCGGTGCCCCAGGAGCGGGCCGCCGACGAGCCCGAGGTGTCGTACTCGCTGTTCCAGGTGTCGAACTGGGTCGTCGAGGTGCTGCGGGATGCCGACGACCTGACGCGCATCGTCTACGAGGCGTTCGAGGACGCCCACCGCACGAGCGGCACGCGCCACCTCGAGCTGTTCTTCGACGCCCTGCCGCCGCACCTCGAGTTACTCGGATACCGCGGCGCGGTCGAGGCCTACGCCGAAGGCATCCGGATGGCCGAGCGCGACTTCGGTATGACCGGACTGATGATCCAGGGCATCGACCGCAGCCGTAGCGGCGAGGAGGCGCTCGAGGTCGTGCGCCGCGTCGTCGACAACCCGCATGCGTACGTCGGGGGCATCGGTCTCGACAATCTCGAGACGGCCGGTCCGCCCGAGCGCTTCGCCGACGCCTACCGCCTGGCGGGAGAGGCCGGGCTCGGTCGCACGGCGCACTCGTCCGAGCACGCGCCCACCGCGGTCAACACGATCACCTGCCTCGACGTTCTCGGCTGCGACCGCATCGACCACGGCTACTACGTGCTCGAGGATGACGCCGTCGTGGCCCGCATGCGCGACGAGCAGGTGTCGTTCACGGTCGCTTCCACGACGTCGCGGCGCTCGTGGCGTCCGTGGCGGCGCGCGTCGATCGCCGCGATGCTGGAGGCCGGGCTCAACGTCATCCCGTGCTCCGACGACCCGGGGATGTTCCCCACCACCCTCGCTTCCGAGTACGGCATCGTCTCGGAGCAGATCGGGGCGACGCACGCGCAGATCCGGCGCATGGCGGTCGCCTCGTTCGAGGCGTCCTGGCTGCCCGCCGAGCTCCGCGCCCAGCGCGTGGCCGAGGTGACCCGAGAGCTGGATGCTCTCGACGCGGAGTTCTCGCTCGTCGCGGACTGACCCCCGGACAGCACAAAGGTGGCGCGCCCGCCGGGAATCCTCGTGAGGTTCCCGGCGCACGCGCCACCTTTTCGTGTCGGGGGGCTCAGCGACCCGAGCGGCGACCGGCGCTGTTCGGGCGCACGACCGAGCCCACCGTCAGCTTGCCGCCGGACGCGGCGCCGTTCGAGGTTGCGCGGCGACCGGTGCGACGCGGGTTGCCCGCGGGCGCGGCATCCCGGCTCTCGCGGGCCGGGCGCTCGGCGGGCTGACCACCGCGTGCCGACTGCTGGCCGCGGCTCTGCTGACCGCCCTGGCCGCCGGTGCGCGCGGCCTGACCGTCGCGACCGCCGGCTGCGCCCTGGCCCTGACCGCGTCCACCGCGTCCACGACCGCCGGAGCGACCGCCGCCGGTCGACGCGCCACCCTCGCGGGCATCGCGCGCGGCGCGCTTGCGCTGGGCGTTCGCACCCTGGCTCGTGCCACGCGGAGCGGCCTCGACCGGCGCGGGGGTGACGTAGGGCGCCACCGTGCCGACGAGGGCCGCGACGGCGGGCGAGGTGGCCGTCACGCTCTGCGGCGTGACCGTGATGGCGGCCTTGCGCAGCAGATCCTTGACGTCGCGCTCCTGGCCCGGCAGCACCAGGGTGACCACGGCGCCCTCGGCGCCGGCACGGGCGGTGCGGCCCGAGCGGTGCAGGTACGCCTTGTGCTCCATGGGCGGGTCGACGTGCACGACCAGCTCGACGTCGTCGACGTGCACACCGCGGGCGGCGACGTCGGTCGCGACGAGCACCTTCGCCGAGCCCGACGAGAACGCGGCGAGGTTGCGGTCGCGCTGCGGCTGCGACAGGTTGCCGTGCAGGTCGACCGAGGGGATGCCCTGCGCGGTCAGCTGCTTGGCGAGCTTCTTCGCGGCGTGCTTGGTGCGCGTGAAGAGGATGCGGCGGCCCATGCCCGAGGCGAGGGCGGTGACGACATCCTTCTTCTCGTCGGCGCCGGCCAGGTGGAACAGGTGGTGCGTCATCGCGGCGACGGGGGAGTGCGCCTCGTCGACGGAGTGCAGCACCTCGTTCTGCAGGAAGCGCTTGACGAGCTTGTCCACGCCGTTGTCGAGGGTCGCGCTGAACAGCATCCGCTGTCCGTCGCGCGGCGTCTTGTCGAGGATGCGGGTGACGGCCGGCAGGAAGCCGAGGTCGGCCATGTGGTCGGCCTCGTCGATGACGGTGATCTCGACGGCGTCGAGGGTGAGGTGACGCTGCTGCAGCAGGTCTTCGAGGCGGCCCGGGCAGGCCACGACGATGTCGACGCCGGCGTTCAGCGCCTGCACCTGACGGTTCTGGTTGACGCCGCCGAAGATCGTGGTCGTCTTCATGCCGTACGCGGCAGCGAGCGGCTCGAGGGTCGCGTTGATCTGCGTCGCGAGCTCACGCGTGGGAGCGAGGACGAGACCCAGGATGCGGGTGGCGCGGCGCGACCCGCCGGCGAGCTCGCCCCCGAGGCGCGCGGCCATGGGGATCGAGAAGGCCAGGGTCTTGCCCGAGCCGGTCTTGCCGCGGCCGAGCACGTCGCGCCCGGCGAGGGTGTCGGGAAGCGTGTCGACCTGGATCGGGAAGGCGGTCGTCTTGCCGTCCTTCGCGAGGGCCTCGACGAGAGGAGCGGGCACGCCGAGCGTGCGGAAAGTGGTGTCAGTCATGGGGAGCGTTCTCCGGGCACACGTCGGCGCCCTGATCGGTGGCCCGGATGCGGGTGCGCATGCGGGTTCGCCGTACGAAAGTGTCCGCGGGGTCGTGACCCGATGAGCGGAAGGCGTTCTACGACGCGTGCGGCACGAGTGCGCCGCAGGAACCACCAGTCTATCAGGGCCGGTCGATCAGCCCGCCCGGCCCGGAGAACGGTCAGATGAGCGAGAGCTCGCGCAGCTTGGCCGCGACGTCGTCGTTGCTCGGCTCGACGTGGTGCGTCGCGTCGGGGTAGACCACGACCGGAATCTGCGTGCGGCCGGAGATGTCGCGCGCGACGTCGGCGGCGGCGGGGTCGGCCTCGAGGTCGACGTAGGTGTAGGTGACGCCGAGCTCGTCGAGCTGCGCCTTCGTGCGGCGGCAGTCGCGGCACCAGGCGGCGCCGAACATCGTGATGGTGTCGGAGGGAACGCTCATCCCTCCAGCGTACGACCGCTCAGTACTCGATGGCGCGGGCCCGCTCGCGTGTGGGTTCGAGCACGGGGGTGACGCGCTGCTTCTTGGGCGCGTAGACGACGAGGGCGTGGAAGACGAACCGCACGACGAAGGCCGCGACGAGGGTCAGCCCCGCCGCGATGACGCTGGGGATGTGGGCGTTCTCCACCAGCACCCACAGCACGGGGATGCGGATGATCGCCTCGGCGTTGTTGAACGTGAAGGATTTGAGGAACCGCTGCGTCATCGAGCCGGACTCGGAGCGCATGTCCGAGAAGACGAGGTACTCCAGCAGCAGGAAGTTGCTGATGATGGTGATCTCGCTGGCGATGATCGACGCCGGCAGGTAGTCCATGCCGAGGCGGATGAGGCCCCACATGATCACGAGGTTCGCGATCGCGCCGACCCCGCCGACGAGGGCGAACGCCGACATGCGGCCGAAGCGGAGCATGAGCAGCTGCGTGAGGAACCGGATGCCCTGCGTGAAGGTGGCCTTCGATGCTCCGGCGTACCGCGGCGCGAACGCGAACGGCACTTCCGAGACGCGCAGGTGGCGGCGGGCGAGGATCTCGAGCAGGATCTTGAAGCCGCGCGGACGCAACGCATCGATGTCGATCGCGTCGCGGTCGACGAGGAAAAAGCCGGTCATCGGGTCGCTGCATTCGCCGAGCTTGCGCGGGAACATCGACTTCGTCAGCAGCGTCGAGGCGCGCGACACGGTCGTGCGGGTCGCGTCGGCGAGGCCCTTCGAGTCGCCGCCGGCGATGTACCGCGAGGCCACCACGACGTCGACGTCGCCGCGGTCGGCGCGGGCGAGCAGGCGCGGGATGTCCTCGGGCGGGTGCTGCAGGTCGCCGTCCATGACGAGGCACCACGAGGATGCCGCTGCCTTCATGCCCTCGACGACCGCGCCACCGAGCCCGGCGACGGGGGCGTCGCGGTGGATGAGGCGCACCGGGAAGTCGGTGTGAGCCGCGGCCCGCTCGATGATCTGCGGGGTGTCGTCGGTCGAGTCGTCGACGAAGACGACCTCGATCATTCGATCGTCGACCGCGTCGCCGATGCGCCGAAGCAGCTCCACGACGTTCGGACCTTCGTTGAAGGTCGGGACGACGATCGTCAGATCCATATGCGCTCGCGATTCCGAGAGGACGGGGGAATTCACACAGTACTGAGGATTGTTATGGGGACAACCGGTTGAACTTTCGGAAATGCCCTGAGATTCACCCGATGGCCTTCCGCAGGTCATCTACGGTCATCCCGTAGTTGATCCGGACGGTCGGAAGCGCGAGCTTGTCGGTGCCGATCGCGACGTAGCCCGGCTCGATCGTGCGGGCCATCTCGAAGCCGGCATCCGCCACCGCCTGCTTCGCGGCGTCGTCGTGATGCCCGAAGGGGTAGGCGATGACCTCCTTCGTGCCGCCGAGAACGCCCGCCGACGTCTCGAGGTCGGCGACGATCTCGTCGTGCGACCAGTTGACGATGCGGCCCTGACCGTCGGCCCCGGCGGTGTGCATGTCGTGGGTGTGCGAGCGCTTGAGGACGTACGGCGTCAGCTCGGGACCGGCTCCGTTGACCGTGATGACGAAGGATGTCGTCATCACGCGGTACTTCTCGACCAGCGGCACCGCCAGCTCGAGCCACGTGGGGTCGGCGTCGTCGTCGGTGATGATCACCGAGCGATCGGGCAGGAACAGGCGCCCGTCGATGAACGCGCTGAGCTCGGCCCACGTCGGCAGGTAGAACTGCTGCTCCGCGATGTACGCGAGGTGCGCCTCCCAGTCGCCGACGAACGCGTAGTTGCCACGGAGCCACCCCGACTCGCCCTCGGGCTTCGTCGTGAACTGGTGGTACATCAGGATCGGCACCCGCGTCGCGGCGGCCGCATTCGCATCGGGGGCCATCCACGCGGCGTGCACCGTGCGTTCGCGTGCGTCGCAGGCGACGGCATCCGCGCCGTTCAGGCGTCCGGGGATCGACAGGGCCGCGGCGTCGTCGGTGGTGGCGTACCACCCGGCGAAGACCTGGCCGTCGCGGGCGGGGATCGGCAGCGCCGTGTACAGCTGGCCCTGCGTCTCGAGGACGGGCGGGATGTCGACGCCGTCGCCCGCGAACGAGACGGCGCAGGTGTTCGGGTCGGTCGAGCCGGCGAGCAGCTGCTGCGCCGGGGTGAGCGGTGTCGGCGAGGGGGTCGGGGTGCCCGTCGGCGTGGAACCGGATGCCGCGGAGCGCTCGGCCGCATCGGCCCGGAGCATCGCGTCGACCGCGAACCAGCCCGCGACGGCGCCGACCGCGGTCACGGCGGCGATCGCGACCCCGATGCCCACCGCCCGTCGCGTGCGGCGCCGCTGCGCGTTCGTGCGACGTGTTGCGGCCATCGTTCCCCCTGTTGCGTGGCGGTGTTCTCGTCGAATCCTAGGGCGACGGGCGGTGCTAGCCCCGCGCGTCTGTGGACGACAAGCCCCTTCGCTCCGCGTGCTCGATCGGGTAGTCCTGGAGCATGAGCTCTCTCGCCCCGCCCGAACCCGCGGGGCGCGTGCGCGTCGGTATCTCGGGGTGGCGCTACGCCGGATGGCGTGGCGATTTCTATCCGCGGGGACTCGCGCAGCGGCGCGAGCTGGAATACGTCGGGCAGCGGATGACGACGGCGGAACTGAACGGATCGTTCTACTCGCTGCAGCGCCCATCGAGCTATCAGCGGTGGCGCAGCGAGGTGCCGGAGTCGTTCGTCTTCGCCGTGAAGGGCTCGCGCTATGTGACGCACATGCTGCGGCTGCGCGGCGTCGAGACGGCGCTGGCGAACTTCTTCGCCTCGGGGGTGCTCGCGCTCGGTCCGCAGCTCGGGCCGGTGCTGTGGCAACTGCCCGAGCGCGAGGAGTTCGACCCCGACGTGCTCGAGGAGTTCCTTGCGGTGCTGCCGAGAACGATGAGCGAGGCGCTCGCCCTCGCCGAGCGCCATGACGCGCGGCTCGACGGTCGCGCGTGGCTGCAGATCGACGACGACCGCCCGATCCATCACGCCCTCGAACCGAGGTCGGCCGGCTTCGGAACGGATGCCGCTGTCGCGCTGCTCCGCGCCCGCGACACCGCGCTCGTCGTCGCCGGCACCGCCGGGCGCTTCCCGCGGTTCGACGAGGTCACGACCGGCGACCACGTGTACGTGCGGCTGCACGGGGCGACCGACCTGTATGCCAGCGGATACACCGACGCTGAGCTCGACGAATGGGCCGACCGCATCCGCGGCTGGGCCGACGGCACGGCGGCATCCGATGGTCGTCCGCGTGACGTGTGGGTCTACTTCGACAACGACGCCCGCGGACGCGCGCCGCACGATGCCGTCGCGCTGGCTGCGCGATTCGGTGGGGTGGGGGAGCGGTGAGTGCGAATCCGGTGCCGTGGGCGTGCCCCACGTGCGGTGATCCGCTGCGATTCGAGATCCTCGACGACGAGGCGTTCATCGTCGCGTGGTCGTGCCTGAACTGCGGACTCGTCCGGGTCACCGAGCCGACATAGCGCCCGGCGCTCCTGGCGCGGCGTGGGGAGTTCCCTCGCGCGCACGCCTCGGTGACACTGGTTCCATGTCGAGAGCGAGCATGCGATGCGCGTCCGCGTCGCTGCTCATGATCACCGCCGTCGCCGCCGCGACCGCGTGCACGCCGCCGCCCGATCCGGACGAGACGCGCAGCGTGGTGATGGTCAGCAGCGCAGCGGTCACGTCCGTGATCGACGGCGACACCCTCGTCGTGAGGACCGTCGACGGCCCGGAGCGGCTTCGGATCATCGGCGTCGACACCCCGGAGATCGGTCGCGACGGCGCCGCCGACGAATGCTACGCGCAGGAAGCGCGTGCGTTCGTCGACGAGGCTCTCTCGGGCCGCATCGTGCAGATCTATCCGGACTCAACCCAGGACGACGTCGACCGGTACGGGCGCCTGCTCCGACACGTCCAGATCGACGGGCGCCAGGTGGCCGAGATGGTCATCGCGGCGGGCGCGGGCGTCGAGTACACCTACGACGCGGCCTACGCCGGTCAGGAAGCGCACCTGGCGGCGCAGGATGATGCGCGCGAACACCGGCGCGGGCTCTGGGGTGCGTGCGGAGGTCGAGGATGACCGGCCGGCGTGACGCGAGCCATCGTCCCCGCGGTGACGGGATGACCTTCCGCACTCTCGCCGGCATCGTGTTCGGCGTGCTGATGGGCCTCATCCTCGCGGGGTGCGCGGGAGAGGACCGGCTGACGCTCGACGATGCCCGCGCGATGACCGACGGCGTGATGCGCGCGATCGCGGACGAGGTTCCGGGCGGCGTCGTCGAGGACGTGTCCGCCGACTCGCCCTACCTCCGGTGCGGCAACGGCTATACCTATAGCGCCCGATGGGCCGTGACCCCCGATGAGGCCTTCCGCGGAGAGGACTTCGTTCGCGATCTCCCGGGTCGGCTGGGTGAGGATTTCGTCATCGACGAGGAGGTCGTGGACGTGTCGTATCCCGCGGTCGCGTTGAACCACGCCAGCGGCATCATCCTCGACGTCATCATCGCGGACGTCGATGGCAGGGAAGTCGTTGATGTCTACGCCATCGCTCCGTGCGCGTCGGGCGAACTGCCCGAGTAGGGCGGTGGCTCAGTCGAGGATCGCGGTGGCCTCCACCTCGACCCGGACGTCGGGCTCGAAGAGATAGTCCACTCCGATGAGTGACGCGGGCGGCAGGGGAACGGGGAGCCCGATCTCTGCGGCCACCTCATGAACGCCGGCCATGAAGGCGTCGATCTGGTCGGGGCTCCAGCCGGTCACGTAGAAGGTCAAGCGGATGACGTCGGCGAATGAGGCATCCGCGCTGGTCAGGCCGGCATGAGTGTTGCGTAAGGCCTGGGCGACCTGACCGGCGAGGTCGCCGGGGGATGTCGGTGCGCCGTCGGCGTCGCGCGCGATCTGACCGGCGACGTGGACATGACGGGAACCCGAGCCCACGGCGACGTGGTGGTACGGGACGGGCTGCATCAAGGTCTCGGGGGAGAACAAGCGAACGGTCATGGTGACTCCTGTCATCAGGTTGGCGGTATCCCATGACTACCTGGTGGTCCGCGGTACCTTCAACGAGACTGGGTAGCGTGACCGATACCGCCACCCATAGCGACGACCGTTTCGACATCGCCGCGCCGCATCGCGAACTGCTCGACCAGGTGCTCGACAAGTGGTCACTCGCGGTGCTGAACGAGCTGTGCGCGCAGCCGGCGCGGTTCAGTGCGTTGCGGCGTGCCATCCCCGCGGTCACCCAGAAGTCGCTCACCGCGACGCTTCGCCGACTCGAGCGCAACGGGATCGTCGAACGCGTCGTTCTGGGAACCCGGCCGGTAGCGGTCGAGTACCGCATCACCGCGCTCGGCAAGACGCTACGCCCGCCCGTCGACATCATCCTCAACTGGATCGAGGCGTACCTGCCGAGCATCGAGGACGCCCGGCGGCGCTTCGACGAGGCGATGGACGGGCCGTCCTCGACGCAGGAGTATGAGGCCGGGGAGCGGATGGCGTGAGCGAAGACGACTTCGGGCGTCGACCGGCCGCTCTCCCCGAGGGTGCGCACCGCGCACGGCCCGCACTGGCTCGTTGGACTCGTGCGACGGCCGCCATCGCCTGCGTCGTTGCCGGCGCGGTGCTCGTTATTCGGGGACTGGCGGCGGGCGACACCCTGTGGCTCTGGCTCGGCGTCGGGTTGCTGGTCCTCGGAACCAGCGGTGTGTTCGCCGCGATGTGGATGTTCCGCCGCGGGCTCTGACGGTCAGGCCCGGATGCCGCCGACCACGTCGTGAGCCGGCGGGCTACTCGTCATGCTTGCCGAACGTGGTCGGGTCGACGGGTCGCTTCGCTTTCGGGAGGCGTTCGACCACCAGCAGGTACGAGTCGGTGACGAGGTCTTCGACGAGTTCCGCATCGATCGACGGCCCGCTGCGGACGGTGATCCAGTGCTTCTTGTTCATGTGATAGCCCGGGGAGATCTCGGGTAGCGCCTCGCAGAGCATCTGGCCGTCCGCGGGGTCCACTTTGACGGTGGTGAGCGGTTCGCCTCGCAGCGCGGTCTGGAGCAGGAACACTTTGCCTCCGACCTTCCAGACGTCCCACTCGGGGCCGAAGGGGTAGGAGAGCTCGGCCCCGGGAAGAGTCCCGGCCCGGGCCGCGGCGACCTGGTGCAGCTGCTCGCCGTCCACCGTCATGCCTCCGATTCCTTCGTATCTGGTGACGACGCGAGCGCGGGAAACTCGGCGAACGGCTCGTCGCCGTGAGGCGCCAGTTCGAGATAGCTGAGCTGCCCTCGGTCGACGAAGAGCAGGAGCGTCGCGCCGGGGATCTCGGCGCTCAGCACGGTTCGGACCTCGATGTCCCTGGAGGGCGAAGCGTCGCCGATCAGCTGGATGGACGGGCAGGTGCCGCAGCTGCAGGCTTCGCCCGCCTTCGCCCTGGTGAGGCGCTCGCGCAGGTGGTCCCGCTCGTCGGTCCCGAGCGCCGGGTCGCCCGGCAACGGGTCACCGTTGTCGATGAGGAACGTCGCCACCGAACGTTCGCGCTGCGTGAGCTCTCTCCCCATGGCGCCACGGTACAGCGATGCGCGGCGGCTAGAGTCGCGTCATGACACGAGGGCAGCGCGCCGCCGGTATCGCATTCGCCTCGCTGATCGCGGTCGCCGGCCTGATCCTGCTCATCTTCGTTCCTTCCGGCGAAGGCCCCGATCGGGGACTCTTCGGCGCGCTCGACGCAGAGGGGAAGATGCTCGGCCTGCTCGCGTTCCTGTCGTCCCTGGTCATGATCGGCGTCTTCGCCTTCTCCCGCCGCGGCAACCGGTCATAGCGTGTCGACCGGTGCGCCAGGGCGGGGGCCCGTCTCATGGAGATGACGCTCAGTGACGGTGAATGGGCGCAACGGGCCGACACCTGGGGCGTCGTGGTTCTCAGCGTCATCGTGGCCGTGCTCTTTCCCGTCGTGACGTGGCGGAAATCGGCGCAGGAGGACCTCCTCCGAGAGAAGGTGCTGCACTCGCCACGCGGTGGCGTTCTGACCGGGGTGAGCGTGCTCAGCGCGGTGCTGGTCGTCGCCGGCGCGCCTTTCGTCTTCCTCGCCACCCGATACGCCTTCGTGTGGGTGGCGGTCGCGCTGGTCGCGAGCGCGCTTCTGTCCGTCCTCATCTACGCGGTGCGGTACGTCCGGGTGCGACGGCTGATGGAGCGGGAGATCGCTCGGGAGCAAGCTCTACCGACGGCCGACCGGGAACCCTGATCTCACCAGGGCAAAGCAAAACCCCCGCCATGTAGAAGCTAGGCGAGGGTTTCTGGGCTGATTGTAATGATCAGCCGTGTGGCTCCGACGGGCGTCGATCCCGTGACCTCACGATTTTCAGTCGTGCGCTCTACCAACTGAGCTACAGAGCCGCATGGCGTCATGGAAGCCATGTCCTAGACGAAAGGCCCTCTGGAAACCAAAGGGCCCGTCGCTTTAGAGCGACCCTGACGGGACTTGAACCCGCGACCTCCGCCGTGACAGGGCGGCACGCTAACCAACTGCGCTACAGGGCCATGCTTATTAAGTTGTGGGAGTGACCCCAACGGGATTCGAACCCGTGCTACCGCCGTGAAAGGGCGGCGTCCTAGGCCGCTAAACGATGGGGCCGAGCGAACCCAGACCCGGGAGTCAAACGTTCACGCTTACCGAGGAGTAAGCATATGCGATCCCCGGCGGATGTGCGAATCGAGCGCGTGGCGTCCGGCTCCCGGGCGTGTCGGCGGGGCAGGATGAGGCTGTCATCGCTCCGGTCGCCGGCATATCTGCCGCCGGTGACTTCGTCTGCGCTTCTCGCTTGGGACGTGTGTTGCTACTGTGACCAGAGTTGCCCACGCGATATGGAGGATCACCCGCGTGAGATACGAAAGCCTCGAATCCCCCGAAGACTGCGGTTGCGCCCCGACGCCCGCAGAGAGCAAGAAGCTGTCTCAGCTGATCTCGCGCCGCAGTGCGCTCGGTCTCGGCGCTGTCGGCTTCGTCGCCGCGACCGCGTTCCTGTCGCCCGGCATCCCCGCCGCCCTCGCCATCGAGGGCTACCCCTCGTGGGAGGACGTGCAGCGGGCTAAGGCGAACGAGCAGGCCAAGGGCGCGGAGATCGCCCGCATCGAGAAGCTCATCGCTGATCTGACCGCCGACGTCGCGTACAAGCAGGCCGAGGCCGAGCGTCTCGGCCAGGAGTACGCGCAGGCGCAGGCGGACTTCGAGGATGCCGCGTACCGAGCCGACGCGTTGCAGGCCGAGGCCGACGCGCAGGCGGCCGTCGCGCTCGAGTCGGCCCGCCGCGCGGGCAAGCTCGCCGCGCAGCTGTATCGCAACGGCGGCGACGACACGAGCCTGCGGCTGTTCTTCTCCGACTCGGCAGCCAGCGCCGACGACCTGCTCGCGCGTCTGGGCACCATGGACAAGCTCCTGCAGGCCAACCGCGGCGTCTACACCGACGCCGTCGCCGCGCGCGAGACCGCGCAGAGCCTCAGCGACCAGGCCGGCGTGGCCCGCGACGAGCGCGACCGCCTGCAGAAGGAAGCTGCGCAGAAGATGGCTGCCGCACAGGATGCCGCTGCCGCTGCGCAGGCCGCCCTCGAAGAGCAGACCGCCAACATGGCCACCCTCGAGGCGCAGCTCGCCGCGCTGAAGGACGAGACCGCGACCACCGTCGCCGGTTACCAGGCCGGCGTCGAGGAGCAGCGTCGCCGCGACGAGGAGCGTCGTCGCCGCGAGCGCGAAGAGGCCGCCCGACGCGCAGCCGAGGAAGAGGCTCGCCGCCAGGCGGCAGCAGCCGCGGCCGCAGCGGCCGCCGCCAACAACAACGGCGGCGGTGGCGGCGGCGGTGGCGGCGGCGGCGGCGGTGGTGGTGGCGGCGGAGCCGGCCAGGTGCAGCCGTCCGGCTGGGTGCGTCCCGGTCCCGGGTACATCTCGTCGTGGTTCGGCAACCGCGGCACCATCTGCTCGAACGGCTACTGCACGTCGGGACACCGCGGCATCGACTTCGCCGGCGGCTGCAGCGCCCCCATCTACGCGGCAGCAGCGGGACGCGTCGTCTTCGCGGCGTACAGCGGCAGCTGGGGCAACTACATCAAGGTCGACCACGGCGGCGGGATCGTCTCGGCCTACGCGCACATCCAGAACGGCGGCTACAACGTCAGCAACGGCCAGTGGGTCTCGGCCGGACAGGTCATCGCCTACGCCGGCAACACCGGCGTCTCGCAGGGCTGCCACCTGCATTTCGAGATCTACCAGGGCGGCGTTCGCATCGACCCGGCGCCGTTCCTGCGCAATCGCGGCGTCTCGGTCTGATCCCGGCGCCGAGCGCGAACGAGAAGAGGGGCGGATGTCGCGACATCCGCCCCTCTTCTCGTCTGTACGTCAGAGCGTGGTGGGCGCTTCGCCCTCACCCTGCGTCTTGGTCTGGCCCTCGTGCTCCTCGAAGCGCTCGAACGCCTCGGACACCAGGCGCTCGGCCTCGGCGGCGCCGGCCCACTCGTCGACCTTGACCCACTTGTTGGGCTCGAGGTCCTTGTAGTGCTCGAAGAAGTGGCCGATCTCGTTCTTGGTCCAGTCGTCGATGTCGCCGACATCCTGGATGTGCGCCCAGCGCGGGTCCTTCGCCAGGACCGCGACGACCTTGTCGTCGCCGCCGGCCTCGTCGCTCATCTTGAGCACGGCGACGGGGCGGACCTTCGCCAGCACGCCGGGGTAGAGGTCGCGGTCGAGCAGCACGAGCACGTCGAGCGGGTCGCCGTCTTCGCCGAGGGTGTTCTCGAAGAAGCCGTAGTTGCTGGGGTAGCCCATGGGCGTGAACAGCACGCGGTCGAGGAACACACGGCCCGTGCCGTGGTCGACTTCGTACTTCACGCGGCTGCCGCGGGGGATCTCGATGACGGCGTCGTACGCGCCCATACCTGTGCTCCTTCGATAAGACGGTGGGATGCCGCGACCAGCCTACTGGCGCAGACGTGTCGTGCCGTATACAGGCTGAGCGTGGGTGTCGCCGCCCCGGACGAGCCGCGCGAGGCCCTCAGCCTGCCGACGGCACAGCCGCGCCCGGATACCGTGGGCGCGTGCCGTCGCTGAACCCCGCCATCGCCGAGATCCGTCGCGCTGTCCGCGCCGCGCTGACCGGGCTGCCCGACGGCAGCACCGTTCTCGTCGCGCTGTCGGGCGGCGCCGACTCGCTCGCCCTGGCCGCGGCGACGGCGTTCGAGGCTCCCAAGCTCGGGCTGCGCGCGGCCTCGGTCACGGTCGACCACGGGCTGCAGGCCGGCTCGGACGAGGTCGCCCGCGCAGCCGCCCGCACCGCGGCGACGCTCGGGCTCGACCCGCTCGTCGTCCGGGTCGAGGTCCGCGCCGCCGGTGGGCCCGAGGCCGCGGCGCGCGAGGCCCGCTACGGCGCGCTGCGCGATGCGGCGCGGGATGCCGGTGCCGCGGCGGTGCTGCTCGGCCACACCCTCGACGATCAGGCCGAGTCGGTGCTGCTCGGTCTCGCGCGCGGCGCGGGCGCGACGAGCCTCGCGGGCATGGCGCCCGAGCGTATCGACGACGTGTCGGGCGTGCGCTGGCTGCGGCCCCTGCTCGAGGTCCGCCGAGCGACGACGGCCGCGGCGTGCGCCGCGGCGGGGCTCGAGCCGTGGCTCGATCCCCACAACACCGACGACCGCTTCCGCCGGGTGCGGGTGCGGGAGCGCGTGCTGCCGGTGCTCGAGGCCGAGCTGGGGCCCGGGGTGGCGGAGGCCCTGGCGCGCACCGCCGAGCAGCTGCGCGAGGACGCCCGGGCGTTCGACGACATGATTGCCGAGACGATCGAGGACATCGTCGAGCCGGCCGAGGCGGGCATCGCGATCTCGGTCGCGGCGCTCGCGGCGAACCCGCCGGCCCTGCGGCATCGCCTCATCCGCCATGTGGTGCGCAGCGAGTTCCACGAGAGCCTGACGCGCGTGCAGACCCTCGAGGTCGCCCGGCTGGTCACCGACTACACCGGTCAGGGCCCGATCGACCTGCCCGGATGCCGCGCCCGACGCGTCGGCCGGCTCATCGAGTTCTCGGCGGGTGCGGGCGACGCCTAAACTCGTCGCATGCGTGCCGCCGAGATCGCCGACCAGCTCACCGACGTCCTCGTCACCGAGGAGGAGATCCAGGCCAAGCTCGTCGAGCTCGCCGCCCGGGTCGAGGCGGATTACGAGGGCAAGGACCTCATCCTCATCGGCGTCCTCAAGGGCGCGGTCATGGTCATGGCCGACTTCGCCCGCGCGCTCAAGCGCGACATCACGATGGACTGGATGGCGGTGTCGTCGTACGGCGCGAGCACGAAGTCGAGCGGTGTCGTGCAGATCCGGAAGGACCTCGACACCGATCTGCACGGCAAGCACGTGCTCATCGTCGAGGACATCATCGACTCCGGCCTGACCCTCAGCTGGCTGCTCGAGAACTTCGAGTCGCGCGGCGCCGAGTCGCTCGAGGTGCTCGCCCTGCTGCGCAAGCCCGAGGCGGCCAAGGTCGAGATCGACTGCCGGTACGTCGGTTTCGACATCCCGAACGACTTCGTCGTGGGCTACGGCCTCGACTACGCCGAGCGCTACCGCAACCTGCGGGATGTCGCCGTGCTCGCGCCGCACGTCTACAGCTGACGCCCCGCGGGCGTCCGGTACGCCCAAAACGAACGCACAGATCGCGCATAGTCCGCGCGGGGTAGCCTGATCGGACCATGGACGTCAAGAAAGTCACGCGCAACCCGCTGATGTACGTGTTGCTCATCGGCGCGCTGCTGCTGATCGGCTTCATGCTGATCTCCAGCCTCACCGGCGCGAAGCAGATCACGACCCAGCAGGGCCTCGAGCTGCTCAGCGGCGACACCGTCACCGAGGTGCAGACCACCGACGGTGATCAGCGGGTGGATCTGACCCTCTCCGAGCCCTTCGAGGGCTCGACGCAGGTGCAGTTCTACTACACCTCCGCGCGTGCCGACGCCGTCGTCGACGCGATCGACGCGGCCAACCCGTCCGACGGGTTCAACGACGTCGTGCCCCGCCCGACCTGGGTGGACGGCTTCCTCTCGCTCATGCTGCCGCTGGTGCTGCTGGGTCTGCTGTTCTGGTTCCTCATGTCGAGTGCGCAGGGCGGCGGCAGCCGCGTCATGCAGTTCGGCAAGTCCAAGGCGAAGCTCGTCACGAAGGAGACCCCGACGGTCACCTTCGGCGACGTCGCCGGCTCGGACGAGGCGATCGAGGAGATGCAGGAGATCAAGGACTTCCTGAAGGATCCGACCAAGTTCCAGGCGGTCGGCGCCCGCATCCCGAAGGGCGTGCTGCTGTACGGCCCTCCCGGAACCGGTAAGACGCTCCTCGCGCGCGCCGTCGCGGGCGAGGCCGGTGTGCCCTTCTACTCGATCTCGGGCTCGGACTTCGTCGAGATGTTCGTCGGCGTCGGTGCGAGCCGTGTGCGCGACCTCTTCAAGGAGGCCAAGGAGAACGCCCCGGCGATCATCTTCATCGACGAGATCGACGCCGTCGGTCGCCACCGCGGCGCCGGCATGGGCGGCGGCCACGACGAGCGGGAGCAGACGCTCAACCAGATGCTCGTCGAGATGGACGGCTTCGACCCCAAGGTCTCGGTGCTCGTCATCGCCGCCACCAACCGTCCCGACATCCTCGACCCCGCCC
This sequence comes from Microbacterium thalli, assembly GCF_028737325.1. GTDB lineage: Bacteria > Actinomycetota > Actinomycetes > Actinomycetales > Microbacteriaceae > Microbacterium > Microbacterium thalli. The sequence continues at coordinate 690,081 of NZ_JAQZCH010000001.1, forward strand.
TGCTGCGTCCGGGCCGCTTCGACCGCCAGATCGGCGTCGACGCCCCCGACCTCAAGGGCCGGCAGAAGATCCTCGAGGTGCACGGGCGCGGCAAGCCGCTCTCGCCCTCGGTCGACCTCGCGGTCATCGCGCGCAAGACGCCGGGCTTCACCGGTGCCGACCTGGCCAACGTCCTCAACGAGGCCGCGCTGCTGACCGCACGCTCGAACGCGCAGCTGATCGACATGCGCGCGCTCGACGAGGCGATCGACCGCGTCATCGCCGGTCCGCAGCGTCGCACCCGCGTCATGAAGGACAAGGAGAAGCTCATCACGGCGTACCACGAGGGCGGCCACGCCCTCGCCGCCGCAGCGATGAACCACTCCGACCCCGTGACGAAGGTGACGATCCTGCCGCGCGGCAAGGCGCTCGGCTACACGATGGTGCTGCCCCTCGAGGACAAGTACTCCGTCACCCGCAACGAGCTGCAGGATCAGCTGACCTACGCCATGGGTGGCCGCGTCGCCGAAGAGGTCGTGTTCCACGACCCCACGACCGGCGCCTCGAACGACATCGAGAAGGCCACCGGCATCGCCCGCAAGATGGTCACCGAGTACGGCATGACCACCGAGGTCGGTCCCGTCAAGCTGGGCTCGTCGTCGGGCGAGGTGTTCATGGGCCGCGACATGGGTCACGGCCGTGACTTCTCGGAGCGGATCGCCGAGCGCGTCGACGCCGAGGTGCGACTGCTGATCGAGCAGGCGCACAACGAGGCCTACGAGGTGATCAACGCGAACCGCGACGTGCTCGACAAGCTCGCGCTCGCCCTCCTCGAAGAGGAGACCCTCGACCACCTGCAGCTCGCCGAGATCTTCAAGGACATCAAGAAGCTCCCGCCGCGCGCGCAGTGGCTCTCGAGCCAGGACCGCCCGGTCTCGAACCTGCCCCCGATCGACGTCCCCAAGCGTCGCGAAGAGGCGGGGCTGGCCGCGTCGACCGTCGCCGAGACCGAGGCCGCCGCGTCCGCCGAGCGCTCGTCGCAGCGCCGCCCCTCCGGGCAGGCGCGACCCGCGACCGCGTAGGGTCGGGGCGTGGCCGTCGATCGCGAACGTGTCGCCGCCCTCGTGCGCGACCTGCTCGAGGCGATCGGGGAGGATCCCGACCGTCCGGGGCTGAAGCAGACCCCGCAGCGGGTGGCGGACGCCTACACCGAGTTCTTCGCGGGCGTGGGGGCCGACCCCGCGGAACCGCTCGCGCACACGATCTCCGTGGCGCGCGGGCCGGCGCCCGACACGCTGCCCTCCGGGGCGGTCATGGTGCGCGGCATCCGGTTCCGATCGTTCTGCGAGCACCACCTTCTGCCGTTCGCCGGTCACGCGCACATCGCGTATCTGCCGGGCGAGCAGGTCGTGGGTCTTGGCGCGCTGCCGCGGGTGGTCGACATCCTGGCGGCGCGGCCGCAGGTGCAGGAGCGCCTGGGCGAGCAGATCGCCGACACGATCGCCGGTGCACTCGACGCGCGCGGTGTGCTGGTCGTGCTCGACGCGGAGCACGAGTGCGTCACGATGCGCGGCGGCCGGCAGCCGGATGCCACGACGGTGACCGTCGCCGCCCGCGGGGCCTACGCCGAGCCGGCCGAACGGGCCGAGCTGATCGCGCTGATCTCGGGCGGCGCCGCGTGACCGCGATCATGGGGATCCTCAACGTCACGCCCGACTCGTTCAGCGACGGTGGGCGCTTCATCGACGTGGATGTCGCCGTCGGGCACGGCCTCGCGCTGCGCGAGGCGGGCGCCGACGTCATCGACATCGGCGGGGAGTCCACCCGCCCGGGTGCGCAGCGCGTCGCCGCAGACGTCGAACAGGCGCGCGTCCTGCCGGTGATCGAGGCGCTGGCCGCGCGCGGCCTCGTCGTGAGCGTCGACACGATGAACGCCGGCACCGCCGCCGCGGCCGTCGCCGCGGGGGCCCGCATCGTCAACGACGTCTCGGGCGGCCTGGCCGACGACGGCATGTTCGCAGCCGTCGCGCCGACCGACGCCGACATCGTCATCGGGCACTGGCGCGGACACTCCGCCGACATGTACGCCACGGCGCGGTACGACGACGTGGTCGGCGAGGTCGTCGCCGAGCTGCAGCAGCGGATCGCGACCGCCGCGGCCGCCGGCATCGCGCCGTCGCGCATCGTGCTGGATCCGGGCATCGGTTTCGGCAAGCGGGGTGAACAGAACTGGGGCGTGCTGCGTCACCTGGACCGCATCGTCGGTCTGGGCAAGCGCGTCCTCGTCGGCACCAGCCGCAAGGGCTTCCTCGCCGACGCGCTCGGAGCCGACCCGGACCAGGCCCGACGGGATGCCGCGACGGCCGTCACCAGCGCCCTGGCCGCCGAGGCCGGCGCCTGGGGCGTGCGCGTGCACGACGTCGCCGCGACGCGCGACGCGCTGGCCGTGCGGCGGGCGTGGCGGGAGGGCGTATGAGCGATCGCATCACGGTGACCGGCATCCGGTCGATCGGCTATCACGGGGTCTACGAGCACGAGCGGCGCGAGGGGCAGGAGTTCGTCGCCGACGTCGAGCTCGAGCTGTCGCTGGCCGACGCGGCAGCGAGCGACGACGTGGCCGACACCGTCCACTACGGCGAGCTGTCCGAGCGCGTGGCGGCGATCCTGGCGGGAGACCCCGCCGACCTGCTCGAGACCGTCGCGGACCGCATCGTTCGAGCAGCGCTGGCGTTCGATCGCGTCGACGCCGTCACCGTGACGGTGCACAAGCCGCAGGCGCCGATCCCGGTGCCGTTCGGTGACGTCAGCGTCACCCTCACCCGTCGACGGGAGCACCGATGAACCGCCGCCTCGCTCAGGACTCACCGGCCGCGCGCCCCACCGCCGCGGCTCCGGGCCGTCGTGCGGTCGTCGCCCTCGGCGCCAACCTCGGTGACCGGGCCGAGACGATCGCAGCGGCGATCGACGAGCTCGACCGACTGCCGCTGACCCGGCTGATCCGCGCCGCCGAGCCGATCGAGACGGTCGCGCTCACCCTCGAGGGCCCGGATGCCGCCGCCCCGGCGTACCTGAACACGGTGGCGATCGTCGAGACACGGCTCGCACCCAGCGTGCTGCTGACGTATCTGCACGCCATCGAGGAGCGCCACGGCCGCGCGCCCCGATCGCCGGAGCAGCCGCGGTGGCAGGATCGCCCGCTCGACCTCGATCTCATCGTGCACGGCGACGTCGTGAGCGATGCGCCCGAGCTCACGCTGCCCCACCCGCGGGCGGCGGAGCGCGACTTCGTCCTGGGGCCGTGGCTCGCCGTCGACCCCGACGCCGAGCTGCCCGGCCGAGGACGCGTCGAGACACTGCTGGCCGCGCTGCGCGCCGACGCGGAGGCGGCGCCGTGAGACGCACCTCGCCGCTGACGCTCGTCGCCGCCGCCGTCCTCGGCGTCGCGGCGGGCTTCCTCGTCGATCAGCTGCTGACGGGGTCGGGGCGACCGACCTTCACGCCGTCGATCATGCTTCCGGTCCTGTTCGTTCTGCTCGGCGTCGCGAACATCGTGCTGGCCCTGCCGATCCGGCGCGCCACCCGCGGGCTCGCGCCGCGCGTCGACCCCTTCCGCGCCGTGCGGGTGGCGATGCTCGCGAAAGCGTCGAGCATCGTCGGCGCCCTCGTCGGCGGCATCGGCGTCGGCCTGCTGCTGTTCCTCTTCACACGTCCGGTGCCTCCCTCAGTAGGCTCGTCGGCAGCGGTCACCGCCGCGATCGTCGGGGCCGTCGTGCTCGTCGTGGCGAGCATGATCGCAGAGCAGCTCTGCACGATTCAGAAGGACGACGATGACGAACAGCCCGGACCACCCGAGCCCGACGCCACTCCCTCCCACCACTGAGGCCACCGCCTCGGCGCCGATCGAGCAGGCCCTCGACGCCGGCACCTACGACCGCATCCGCGAGCCGCGCAGCGAGAACCGCCTCGCCCTCGAGCGCGGCGTCTGGCACCAGATCTCGCGCAAGTACCTGATCGTGCAGCTGATCGGCAGCGGCTTCTGGCTCGCGGTCGTCGTCGCGGGCGTGCTCGCCCTGGTCCTGCTGTGGGAACAGACGTGGGCGCTGATCCCCGGCGGCATCCTCATCGTGCTCATCGTCGCCGGTATGGCGATCCTGCCGCGCCAGGTGCGCTCGATCGGCTATCAGCTGCGTGAGGACGACCTGGTCTTCCGGCGCGGCATCCTGTGGCAGCGCATGGTGGCGGTGCCCTACGGCCGGATGCAGCTGGTCGACATCACCCACGGTCCGATGGACCGCGGCTTCGGCATCGCCCAGCTGAAGTTCGTGACCGCCGCGGCCGCGACGGGCGTCGTGATCCCCGGGCTCACGCAGCAGGCGGCCGATGCGTTGCGCGACCACCTGATGTCGGTCGCCGAGTCGCGCCGGACCGGCCTGTGAGCACGGCGGACGCTCCCGGCTCCGGTGCTCCCGTGCCCGAACCGGATGCCGCGCCGTCGGCGCCTGACGCCGTGTCGGCCCCGCCCGCCGAGCTCGTGCGCTCGCCGCTCAGCGACGGCGAATGGCACCGCCTGCATCCGCTCACGCCGCTGCTGCGCGGGGGGCTCGCGCTGCTGGTCGTGCTGGGCATCGTGGTCGCGAACATGCGCGACCGCCTGATCGGCATCTTCGTACCCGCGTTCGGCCCCGGCGGCGCGACCGAGGAGTGGGAGGAGTACGAGGCCGCGGGCGACCCGATCGGGTGGGTGCTCGCCAACAACCTCATCCTCATCGCACTGCTCGTGACCGTGGGGGCGCTCGCTCTCATCGTCGGGGGCTTCTACCTGTCGTGGCGCTTCCACACCTTCCGCATCACCGAGGACGACGTCGAGGTGCGCAGCGGCATCCTCTCGCGTACGCAGCGACGGGCGCCGCTGGACCGCGTGCAGGGCGTGAACCTCACGCGACCCGCTGTCGCCCGTCTGCTCGGAGCCGCCAAGCTCGAGATCGTCGGCGCGGGAGCGGACGCGAACGTCAAGCTCGAGTACCTCTCGACCAGCAACGCCGAGACGATCCGCGCCGACATCCTGCGGCTGGCGTCGGGGCAGCGCCTGGCCGAAGCCCGTGCCGCCGCGGCCGCGAACGCCGCCCGATCCGGAGTGACCGACACGGTCGCGCGCGGCCTCACCGGCCTCATCGAGGGCGATGACGCCGACGCCGCCGAGCCTGCGTCGGTCGTCCGCATCCCGCCCGGCCGCCTCGTCGGATCGCAGCTGGCCAGCTGGGGCACGGTCGTCATCCTCGCCGGTGCCACGGCGCTCACGATCGCTGTCGCGCAGAGCGTGTTCTGGGTGATCTTCGCCTACCTGCCGGCGCTGCTGGGCCTCGGTGCGTACTGGGTGCGCACGATCGTCCGCTCGCTGCGCTACTCGATCGCCCCCACCCGCGACGGCGTGCGCGTGACGTTCGGACTGCTCACGACCGTCTCGGAGATCCTGCCGCCCGGCCGCATCCACGCCATCGAGGTGACGCAGCCCATCTTCTGGCGGGCGTTCGGCTGGTGGGGGGTGCGGATCAACCGGATGACGGGACGCAGCGCGACCGACACCACGACCGACCAGTTCACGACGGTGTTGCCCGTGGGCACGCTCGCCGACGTCGACCGGGTGCTCGGACTCATCCTGCCGGCGGTCGCCGAGGCCGATCGCGCGGCGATCATCCGCGACGGCATCCTCGGCGATCGCTCTCGCGATCGCTACGTCACGACGCCCCGACGCGCGCGCATCCTGCGTCCGCTGTCCTGGCGTCGCAACGGCCTCGCGGTCGGAACCGATCTGCTGCTCCTGCGGCGCGGCCTGCTCTGGCGCCGGCTCGCGATGGTGCCCCTGGCTCGCCTGCAGTCGATCGGGCTGCAGCAGGGGCCGCTCGACCGTGCGCTGCGCGTCGCGACGCTCCGAGCGCACACCGTCGCCGGTCCCGTCGTGGCCTCGGTCACGGGTATCGACCGCGACGACGCGATCGCCGCGTTCGAGCGCGTCGCCGCCGTCGCCGTCTCGGCGGCTGCGACCGACCGAACGCACCGCTGGGCTGCGTCCGACGGGGTCGTCGAGGCCGGCATCCCCGCCGTGAGCGCGAACGTCCCCCCGCCACCTCCGTCGTCCTACGCTCCGCCGGCCGGGGTCGTCCCGCCGCCGCCGTACGTCCCGCCCGTCCCGCCGCCGTCGCCGTACGCCGCCCCGGGTGCGGTGACGCCGCCCCCGCCGTACGTGCCGCCCGTCGCGTCCCCGGAGGAGGAACGATGACCGCCAGCTCACGACTCGGCGTCGGCATCGTCGGCGCCGGCCGGGTCGGTCCCGTCATCGGCGCCGCGCTCGCGGGCGTCGGCCACGCCATCACCGGCATCACCGCGGGATCCGACCGCGAACGGGTCGACGCGGTGCTGCCGGGTGTGCCGGTGCTCGACACCGACGAGGTCGTCCGTCGCAGCGAGCTCGTCGTGCTCGCTGTCCCGCACGACGATCTCGAGCCCCTGGTCGCCGGGCTCGCGGAGCTCGGGGCGTGGCAGGTCGGGCAGCTGGTCCTGCACACCGACCCGGTGCACGGGCTCGCGGTGCTGGCCCCCGCGGCGGCGCGGGGAGCGATCCCGCTCGCGGTGCACCCGGCCATCACCTTCACCGGCTCGACGCTCGACCTGCGTGCCCTGACCGGCGCCTACGCCGCCGTCACCGCGCCCGCGCCCGTGCTGCCGATCGCCCAGGCCCTCGCCGTCGAGCTCGGCTGCGAGCCGGTGGTCGTCGCCGACGCGGATCGACCCGCCTACGGCGAGGCGATCGCGACCGCGACGCAGTTCGCCGACTCGATCGTGCAGCAGTCGGCCGCCCTGCTCGACCAAGCGGGCGTGCCGGCGCCCGGACGCTTCCTCTCGACGCTCGTGCACTCCACGGTCGAACGGGCGCTGACGGCCGCGGGCCGCGGGGTCACGGCCGACGAGGAGCTGCGATGAGCTGTCGGCGGGGTGCACGGCATCCCGGGAAGGCCCCGCGCCCGTGAGCGACGTCGAGCTCGCCCGCATCCCCGCCGGCGAGCTGCGCACCGCGCGCGGAGCCCGGCCCGTGCCGATCCCGGCGTTCGAGATCGGCGTCTACCCCGTCACCGAGGAGCAGCTCGGCGAGGTGCTGGGCGTCACGGCATCCCATCCGCGCCGGCCCGCCGTGAACCTGTCGTGGCTGCGGGCGGTGCGGTTCTGCAACGCGCTGTCGGAGTGGGAGGGCACGGATGCCGCCTACTCCGTCGACGGCGACGAGGTGCGGTGGCACGTCGACTCCGACGGCTTCCGCCTGCCGACCGAGCGGGAGTGGGAGTACGCCTGCCGCGCCGGTTCGGCGTCGGCGCACTACGGACCCCTCGCCGAGGTGGCCTGGACCGCGTCGGACGGTCTGTCGTCGCCGCAGCCGGTGGGCGGCAAGCACCCGAACCTGTTCGGGCTGTTCGACACGCTCGGCAACGTCTCGGAGTGGTGCTGGGACCTGTTCGACCCGGATCGACGGGCTCGCGATCGCGCCTTCCGTGGTGGCGGCTTCGCCGACGACGCCGGTCACGCCCGCGCGTCCGCCCGCCGCGGAGCCGCGCCGACGAGCCGGTTCGACGACGTCGGGCTCCGCGTGGCGCGGGGCGCGTTCGACGCCGTCGCCGAGGTGCCGTGCGCCGACGCGTCCGATCTCGTGTGACCGCCGCGCCTCGGTAGACTTGCGGTCGAATCCCGAGGAGTTTTCTGCCATGAGCGATGCCACGAGCGACGCGCCCGTGTCCACCACCGACGACGCCGACGAGGTCATCGAGCAGAAGGCGGTCCGCCTGGCCAAGCGCGAGCGCCTGCTCGCCGAGCGGACGGATGCCGCCGGCGGCGCCTACCCGGTCGGCGTCGCGGTCTCCGACACGATCCCCGCGCTGCGCGAGCGGTACGCCGACCTCGAGGCGGGTGCCGAGACCGGCGTGACCGCGTCGGTCGCCGGTCGCGTCGTGTTCAGCCGCAACACCGGCAAGCTGTGCTTCGCCGCGCTGCAGTCGGGCGACGGCAGCCGCATCCAGGCGATGGTGTCACTGGCGGAGGTGGGCGAGGAGTCGCTGCAGGCGTGGAAGGACCTCGTCGACCTCGGCGATCACGTCTCGGTCACCGGTCAGGTCATCTCGAGCCGACGCGGCGAGCTGTCGATCATGGTGTCCGGCTGGCAGATCGCGTCGAAGGCTCTGCTGCCGCTGCCGAACCTGCACTCCGAGCTCAGCGAGGAGAGCCGCGTCCGCTCGCGCTTCCTCGACCTCATCGTGCGCGACACGGCGCGCGAGACGGTCGTCGCGCGTGCCCAGGTCAACGCATCGCTGCGGCGCACGTTCGAGCAGCACGGCTTCCTCGAGGTCGAGACCCCGATGCTGCAGGTGCAGCACGGCGGTGCGGCGGCCCGGCCGTTCGTGACGCACTCGAACGCCTTCGACACCGAGCTGTACCTGCGCATCGCGCCGGAGCTGTTCCTCAAGCGCGCCGTCGTCGGCGGCATCGACCGCGTGTTCGAGATCAACCGCAACTTCCGCAACGAGGGCGCCGACTCGACCCACAGCCCCGAGTTCGCGATGCTCGAGGCCTACCAGGCGTACAGCGACTACAACGGCATCGCCGACCTGACGCAGGAGCTCATCCAGAACGCGGCCGTGGCCGTCGCCGGATCGACGACCGTGACGTGGGCCGACGGCACCGAGTTCGACCTCGGCGGGCAGTGGGACCGCATCTCGATGTACGACTCGCTGTCCGAGGCGGCCGGCCGCACGATCACGCCCGAGACCGCGCTCGACGAGCTGCAGGCGCTCGCCGCCGAGGTGGGCGTCGTCGTGCCCGAGAAGGTCGCGACGCACGGCAAGCTCGTCGAGGAGCTGTGGGAGCACTTCGTCAAGGGCGGTCTCGAGCGGCCGACGTTCGTCATGGACTTCCCCGTCGACACGAGCCCCCTCGTGCGCGAGCACCGCTCGATCGCGGGAGTCGTGGAGAAGTGGGACCTGTACGTGCGCGGTTTCGAGCTCGCCACCGGCTACTCCGAGCTCGTCGATCCCGTCATCCAGCGCGAGCGCTTCGTCGAGCAGGCCAAGCTCGCCGCGCGCGGCGACGACGAGGCGATGCGGGTCGACGAGGAGTTCCTGCGCGCTCTCGAGCACGGGATGCCGCCCACCGGCGGCATGGGCATGGGCATCGATCGCCTGCTCATGGCGATCACCGGTCTCGGCATCCGCGAGACGATCCTCTTCCCGCTCGTGAAGTGACGGGGCGGGGGCGGTAGCCCCCAGCCCCGCCGACTCTCCTCCCCGGCCGGGGGCCGCTCTCGCGGTGTGCACAATCGGGCCGGAGTCCGCTCGGCCTGCCGCCACCGCCGAGCAGGGTGGTCGCCATGACCACGACTGTTCGCGCGGCGGGCGCCGCACACTTCCTGTCCCTCGTCCCTCACCTGCTGGGGTTCCGGCCCCGCGGCAGCCTCGTCGTCGTGCCGTTCGCGGGCCGGCGCAGCCTCGGCGCGATGCGTGTGGACCTGCCCACCGGAGACCTCGACGACCTCGACCGTGCCGCGGCGACGATCGTCGGCATGGTGTGCCGCATCCCCGATGCGGACGGGCTGACCGCGATCGTCTACTCGCCGGACTCGGTCGCCGACGGGCTGCCCGGAGTGGCGGTGCTCGCCGCCGTCAGTCGCGCGGCCGACGTGTGCGGGCTGCGCGTGGCCGATCTCCTCAGCGTCGGCGCGGACGGATGGGGCTCGCACCTCGACGCCGACTGCCCGGCCGGAGGTCGCCCGTTGCAGGAGATCGACGACGCCGCAGGGGGTGCGGGGGCACCCCCTGAATCCGGGCCGGTGCTCGAACACCACACGGCGGGGGCGGAGCTGCCGCGGCGGAGCGCCGCCGAGCGCCGGGTCGTCGGGGGTGCGCTGCGCGCGCTCGAGACGGCGCTGGCCGTGGTCTGCGGCATCCCGAGCGTCGGGCGCGGCTCGGCGCGCGACGGGGCCGTGGACGCCGACGCCCTCGCCGCGGCGTGCGAGCTGGACGACCCGCCGCGCCTGTTCGAGTCCTCGCTCGCGCTCGACCCCGCCGCGCTCGACCCGGCGCGGGCGGCGCTGCTGACCTGGTGCCTCGCGCGGCCGGCGCTGCGCGACGTCGCCCTCGTGCAGTGGGCGACCGACGCCGGCGGCGGTGCCGCGGCGCTCGAGGCCCAGCGGCGGTGGGAGGAGGGCGAGGACTACCCGGAGCGCCTCGGTCGCATCATGTGGGGCGACGGCGACGGGCCCGACCCCGAACGGCTGCAGCGTGCGCTCGCGGTCGTGCGCCAGGTCGCCGCCCTCGCGCCGCGGCGCCTGCGCCCGGGCCCGCTCGCGCTGTGCGCGTGGCTCTCGTGGGCGCTCGGCCGTTCGTCGCATGCGGCGTCGTACGCCGAGCGCGCGCTCGAGATCGATGCCGACCACGGGCTCGCCGAGATCATGCTGTCGTTCGTGCAGGTGGGGCACCTGCCCGACTGGGCGTTCCGTCAGCGGGGGCACGTACGATAGGAGGCATGGACGAATACGTGGGCGCGGTCATCTGGTCGCTGCTGCCGACCCTCGTGGTGTCGGTGCTGTTCGTCTTCGTGCTCCGCAGCATCCTGCGGATGGACCGCACCGAGCGTCGGGTGTACGCCAAGATCGAGGCCGAGGAGCGCGCCGCGCGGGGCTTGACGGCACCGGCATCCGAGCGTCCCTCCAGCTGATCCGAGGGGAGCAGCGGTCGCGCCCGATACGCTGATCCCGACGAGAGCGGAGGGTGACGTGACGATCGAGTTCACCGCGTTCGAGTTCCCCGGCTGGTGGCTGTTCCTCGTCTTCGTCGCCGACCTGATCGTCCGCATCACCGCGATCATCGTCGTCCCCCGCAATCGGCGACCCACCGCCGCCATGGCCTGGCTGCTCGCGATCTACTTCATGCCGTTCGTGGGGGTCTTCCTCTTCCTGCTGATCGGCAACCCGCGACTGCCGCGCAAACGGCGGCGGATGCAGCGCGAGATCAACCAGTACATCCGCGAGACGAGCGAGGGGCTCGACTTCGGCACGCTGCGACCGGACGCGCCCGCGTGGTTCACCTCCGTCGTCACGCTCAACCGCAACCTCGGCGCCATGCCGCTGGCCGGCGACAACGGCGCCGAGCTCATCTCGGATTACGAGGAGAGCATCCGGCGGATGGCCGACGAGGTGCTGCGGGCCGAGCAGTACGTGCACGTGGAGTTCTACATCCTGCAGTCCGACAAGACCACCGAGGTCTTCTTCGCCGCCCTCGAAGAGGTCGCCTCGCGCGGAGTCAAAGTGCGCGTGCTGCTGGACTACTGGGCCAACCGGGGCAAGCCGTTCTATCGCACGACGATCAAGCGGCTGACGGCGATGGGCGCGGACTGGCACCACATGCTGCCCGTCCAGCCCCTGCGCGGCAAGTACCAGCGGCCCGACCTCCGCAATCACCGCAAGCTCATCGTCATCGACGGCAAGGTGGCCTTCACGGGGTCGCAGAACATGACCGATTCCACCTACAACCTGCGCAAGAACATCAAGCGGGGTCTGCACTGGGTCGACCTCATGGTGCGCGTGCAGGGTCCGGTCGTGGCGAGCATCGACGCGGTGTTCCTCTCGGACTGGTACAGCGAGACCGGCTCCACACCGTCCGAGGACGTCGGGCTCTTCGAGGTCGAGACCGGCCCGGGCGATCTCGACTGCCAGATCGTGCCGTCAGGGCCGGGCTTCGAGTTCCAGAACAACCTCAAGCTGTTCACGGCGCTGCTGTTCGCCGCGCAGAAACGCGTTGTCATCGTCAGTCCCTACTTCGTCCCCGACGAGGGTCTGCTGCTGGCCGTGCAGACGGCGTGCCAGCGCGGGCTGCAGGTCGAGCTGTTCGTCTCGGAAGAGGGCGACCAGGCGATGGTGTACCACGCGCAGCGCAGCTACTACGAGGCGCTGCTGCGGGCGGGCGTGAAGATCTACCTCTACCGCAAGCCCTACATCCTGCACACGAAGAGCCTCACGATCGACGACGATGTCGCCATCATCGGTTCGAGCAACATGGACATGCGCTCGTTCGGTCTGAACCTCGAGATCTCGATGCTCGTGCGCGGTGAAGAGTTCATCGAGCAGATGCGCCGCGTCGAAGGCGACTACCGCTCGCTCTCGCGCGAGCTGACCCTCGAAGAGTGGATGAAGCAGCCGTTGCGCTCGACGGTGCTCGACAACCTCGCGCGTCTGACCTCCGCGTTGCAGTGACCTCCGCGTTGCCGTGATCGCTGCGTTGCCGTGATTGCTGGGGCGCGTGATACATCTGAGACGAACGCGCTGCTCGCGACACTCTTATAACAGCGACGGAAGGATGACTCCCATGACGACACGAACCACGACGGCGACCGGCCTGCTGCTGCTCGCCGCCCTCGCGCTCGCCGGCTGCGCCACCTCTCCCGGCGCCGGCGACACCTCCGGCACGCCCGACGCCCCCGCGACCGAGAGTGCCGCTCCCGGTGGCGACGCCGAGCTGGATGCCGCCTGGCTCGACGGCGGCCGCGCCATCGGCATCGTGACGTGGGGCAGCTCGTCCTGCCAGCCCATCGCCGGCGAGGCGACGGCGTCGGGCCAGACGGTGACCGTCGAGATCACCGATCAGGGCGACGCCTGCACCCGCGACTATGTGCCGCGCGCCTCGTTCATGCCGCTGCCCGAGGGCGTCGACCCGTCGCAGGACGTCGAGGTCGTCGTCACCGGCACCTTCGCCGGTGACACCAACTTGGACGGCATCCCCGGGGCCACGCCGCCGGCCGCCGGTGAGTCGGCCGAAATGATGCCGTCGGCCGGGTGGTTCGACGACGGCGGTCTCGTCCTGCTGACCTACGGCTCGTCGAGCTGCCCGCCGATGTTCGAGACGGTCGAGCTCGGCGCCGCCGGCGAAGTGCGGGCGGTCGAGGCCGCGGCCGCCGCCGACCAGGTGTGCACGATGGACTACGCGCCCCGCCTCAGCGTGCTCGGTGTCGGCGAGGTCTCGGACGACGACCGGCCCGGCGAGCTCGTGCTCGTGTCGGCGACCGGCGATGAGCAGCGCATCGCGATCACCGGCTGATCGCCCCTTCGACAGGAACACGGATGCCGGCGAGCTGAGCGCTCGCCGGCATCCGTGTTCCTCGTTGTCTAGAGCGACCCGAGCTGCGCCAACACGAAGGTCCAGATGCTGATGAACGCCAGCATGCCCAGGCTGTAGAAGATCGACGCGCGCAGGATCTCGCTCTCGCGACCCGACAGGCCGACGGCGCCGGCGGCGATCGCGATCGACTGCGGCGAGATGACCTTCGCCGCCGCGCCGCCAGCGGTGTTGGCTCCGACGAACAGGGTCGGGTCGACGCCGATGCGCTCGGCGGTCGTGGCCTGCAGCTGACCGAACAGGGTGTTGTTGTTGACCACGGACCCGGTGAGGAAGACGCCGATCCACCCGATGACCGGGGCGAACAGCGGGAACAGCGGGCCGGCGCCGGCGAGCGCGGTGCCGATGGTGGCCGAGCCGCCCGAGAGGTTGGCGATGTTGGCCAGGACGAGGATCAGCGCGATCAGCAGCAGCGCCCGCCACAGTTCGCGCACCGTCTGCACGAACTGTTCGCGCAGCATCCGGCCCGTGAGCGCCTTCGTCGTCGCGAAGGTCACCAGCACAGCCAGCAGGATCGCCGTGCCGGTGGCGTTGATGGGGGTCCAGCTCCACGTGGTCTGGGCGACGACGCCGCCGGCGGACGTGACCTGCCCGAAGACGCCGGGGATCGGGACGTTGACGACGGCCCAGCTCAGCGCGCCGCCGGGGAGGAACAGCGCCTTGAAGGCGGGGATGCTCCACACGAACACCAGCGCGGTGAGGATGTAGAACGGGCTCCACGCCGCGATGACCTCGCGCGCCGTGTGACGCTGCTCGACCGGTGCGCTCGCGCCGTTCTCGCGGAAGATGCGGCGCGGCTGCCACACCAGGCGCAGCCCGGCCAGGGCGAGCATGCCCAGCAGGCCCGGGACGATGGCCGCGAGCTCAGGTCCGAGGAACGTCAGCACCGCGGCCTGGCTGCCGCTGAAGACGACCGTCAGCACCACCGTCGCCGGCCACGTCTCGCGCAGCCCGCGCCACCCGTCGAGGATCATCACCAGCAGGAAGGGGATGAGCAGCGTCAGCGGCTGCAGGATGAGCACGAGCACCCGCGACAGGTCCATCACGTCGAGGCCGCTCACCTGCGCGCCGACGATGACGGGGATGCCGATCGCGCCGTAGGCGCCGGCCGCGAGGTTCGCGACGAGGCTGAGCATGGCCGCCTTGACCGGCTTGAAGCCGAGCTGCACCAGCATCGCCGCGCAGATGGCGATGGGCACGCCGAACCCGGCCGCACCCTCGAGGAAGGCGCCGAACGCGAAGCTGATCAGCAGCACCTGCAGGCGCTGGTCGGGCGACACCAGCGCGATCGAGGAGCGGATGACGGCGAACCGGCCGCTCGCGACGGCGATCTTGTAGAGCCAGACCGCCATCACGATGATGTACGCGATCGGCCAGATCGCGCTCAGCAGCCCGAACATGCTGGCGCCCGCGATGGCGGGAGCCGGCATGCCGAAGACGAGGAGCGCGACCGCTACCTCTGCGACGACCGCGATGCCCGCCGCGAGGATGCCCGAGAGCTTCAGGGCCACGAGGCACACGAGGAAGATGACGATCGGCACCGCGGCGACGAGAGCCGACAGCCACAGGGTGCCGAGGGGGTCGATGGTCTGAGTCCACATGATCGTGCCTTTCAGCTGCGCACGGCGCCGATGACCCCGCGAAGGGCATCGGCGGAAGCGCGCAGCTGCATCCGTTCGTTCTCGGACATGGGGGTGTTGGGGATGGGGACGGCGCCCGACGCGCTGACGACCGACGGCACCGACAGAGCGACGCCGTCGACCCCCGCGAAGCCGTCGAGCACGGTGCTGACGGGCAGGACGGCGTGCTGGTCCTGCAGGATCGCCTCGACGATGCGTGCCGACGACAGGCCGATCGCGTAGTTGGTCGCGCCCTTGCCGCGGATCACCGTGTAGGCGGCATCCCGGACCTCCGCGGCGATGTGGTCGAGCTCCTCCAGCGTCATGCGCGGGTGGCCCGGCCGCTCCCACTCGAGGATCGGCACGGTGCCGATCGTCGCGCTCGACCACAGCGGGAACTCGGTGTCGCCGTGCTCACCCACGATGTAGGCGTGCACGCTGCTGGTCGAGACGCCGGCGCGCTGCGCGAGCTTCCAGCGCAGGCGCGAGGTGTCGAGCACGGTGCCCGAGGAGAAGATGCGCTGCCGCGGCAGCCCGGCCGCCTCGGCGGCGACGACGGTGAGCACGTCGCAGGGGTTCGTCACGATGACGTAGACCGCGTCGGGGGCGACCTCGAGCAGCCGCGGCACCATGCCGCGGATGATGCCGGCGTTGACACCGGCCAGCTCGGTGCGGGTCTGCCCGGGCTCCTGCTTCGCACCCGCCGTGATGACCACGACGTGCGAACCGGCGGCCACCGAGATGTCGGTGCTGCCCACGATGTCGCTCGCACCGATGAACTGCGAGCCGTGGGCGAGGTCGAGGGCTTCGGCCTCGACGCGCTCGGCGGCGATGTCGTACAGGGCGACATGTCGGGCAGAGCCGCGGATGAGCGAGGCGTAGGCCACGCTGGCTCCCACGGCGCCGGCTCCGACAACGGTCAGTTTCGAGTTCTCGATCACGTTCACGACACCAGCTTAGGTGTGGTCAGACCACATGGCACAGAGCTGCCGCCCGGTTTTTTCCCGAGGCATTCTTCCGGCCCGCCGGAAGGCCCGCGCGGTCACCTCATCGTGTCGAGGATGCCCGTCAGATCGTCGAACGTCGTCCGCGGATTGAGGATCGCGAAACGCGCGTTCGTGCGGCCGGCGTGACTGCTCGGGGTGACGAACGCGTGCTGGCGCTCGAGCAGGTCGGACGACCAGCGCGCGTAGTCGGAGCGTTCCCAGCCGACCCGTTCGAACACCACGACGCCGAGCTGCGGGCGGCGCACGAGGGTCAGCTCGGGGCGCCGATCGATCTCGTCGGCGATGCGCTCGGCGAGCTCGATCGAGCGGGTGATCGCCGCGCGGTAGACGTCGGTGCCGTAGGTCGCCAGCGAGAACCACAGCGGCAGGCCGCGCGGGCGGCGGGTGAGGTGCACCGCGTAGTCGGACGGGCTCCAGTCGCCGGTCTCGGTGAGCGTGTCGAGGTACTCGGCGTGCTGCGTGTGGGCGCGGCGGCCGAGCTCGGGGTCGCGGTAGATCAGCGCGCAGGCGTCGAAGGGAGCGAACAGCCACTTATGCGGGTCGACGATCACCGAGTCGGCATGCTCGACCCCCGCGAAGCGGTGTCGCGCGGCCGGCGAGAGCATCGCGGCGAGGCCGTACGCCCCGTCGACGTGCAACCAGACGCCGTGCTCGCGCGTCACGGCGGCGACCGAGGCGACGTCGTCGACGATGCCAAAGTTCGTCGACCCGGCTGTCGCGACGACCGCGAACACGCTGTCGCCGTGCTCCTCGAGCGCTGCGCGTACGGCGTCGCCGCGCAGCATCCCGTCGTCGGCCACGGGGACGGCGACGACCTCGACGTCCATGACGCGCGCCGCCGAGGCGATCGACGAGTGCGCCTCGGCGCTGCACACGACGCGCCACCGGTCGGGACGGATGCCGCGTTCGCGAGCGGTCTCGCGTGCGGCGACGAGCGCCGACAGGTTGCCGAGGGTGCCGCCCTGGACGAACACCCCACCGGCGCTCGCCGGCAGCCCGAACTCGTCGGCGAGCCAGCGCAGCACCTCGTTCTCGGCGTGCACGGCGCCCGCGCCCTCGAGCCACGAACCGCCGTACAGCGCGCTCGCCGAGACGACGACGTCGAACGCCGCGGCGGCCTTCGAAGGCGCGCTCGGGATGAACGACAGGTATCGCGGGTCGTCGGTCGAGATGCACGAGGGCGCCAGGATGTGCTCGAACACGCCGAGGGCCTTGCGGGCGCCGATGCCGCGCTCGTCGATCGTGCGGCCGGTCAGGCGCCGCAGCTCGGCGGGCGGCAGCGGCTTGTCGAGCGGATTGTCCTCCGCGAGCAGGCGTTCGCGCGAGTAGTCGAGGACGAGGTCGACGATGGCTCGGGTCTCGTCGGTGACGTCGTGCATGCGGGCCGGGAAGCGCTCGGTCATGGGTCCTCCTGGGTCCGAGGGTAGTTCGTGGGATGCGGTCAGGTCAGGGGTGGGGTGCGCGGCGGCGCGACACGGCGCGGTGCCAGCGCCTCGATGGCCGCGCCGAGGCGCAGCAGCGCGGTGTCGTCGTAGGCGCGGCCGGCGATGGTCAGGCCCACCGGCATCCGGATGTCGTCGAGCAGGCCCATCGGCACGGTCACGGTCGGGATGCCGAGATGGCGGATCGCGAGGTTGCCGTTGGCGATCCAAGCGCCGTTGCGCCAGCCGATGTCGGCCGAGGCAGGATTGACGTCCATGTCGGCGGGGGCGACGTCGGCGACCGCCGGGAAGACGACGGCGTCGAGGCCGGCGGCATCCATCCACTCCTCGAGGTCGATCCGGCGGGTGTGCTCGAGTCCGCGCAGCCCACCCTCGAGGTGCGGGATGTCGTGCAGCTCGGTGTCCGGGTGGGCGGCGACCCACGCCGGGTAGAGGGCGATGTCGTCGTCGAAGCCGGTGTAGCGGTCGGGCAGGGCGCCCGCGGGGTGCGGGAAGATCCGCGCACCGTCCACGTCGGCCAGGGAGGGGAACGCGGGGTCGCCGTTGGCGCGCAGGAAGTCGTCCCAGGCCCACGCCGACAGGTCGACGATCTCGCGGCGCAGGTAGTCGGGGCTCACGCGTCCGTTGGTCGCGATCGAGCCGGCGCCGGGGCGATCGTTCTCATAGCGCGAGACGACGGGGAAGTCGGTCTCGACCACCTCGGCTCCCGCGGCCTCGAGCTCGGCACGCAGCGACCGCCACAGCGCGAGCACGGTCGGTCGGGTGTCGATGCGCTGCCCGGTGGGGCCGCCGATGCCGGGCGCGGCGCCCGTGCCGGCGTCGGGATCCGTGCCGATGTACATGCGGGGGATGCCGAGGCGACGGCCGGCCAGTGCGCCCCGGGCGGCCGTGCGGTCGGCGACGGCGAGGTCGCCGTAGCGCTCCGGCCGGACCGCCGAGGCAGGGGGGAGCTCGACCCACGGCTGCGCTCGCCAGAAGTCGCCGCGCGGGTCGGGGTCGTCGGCCACGACGGCGTCGAGCACGGCGAGGAGGTCGGCCATCGTGCGGGTGTGCGGCACGACGACATCCATCGTCGGGACGAGCGGCCAGTTGCCGCGGACGGAGATGACCCCGCGCGAGGGCGTGTAGGCGCAGAGCGCATTGTGCGAAGCGGGACCGCGGCCGCTCGACCAGGTCTCTTCGCCCAGGCCGAACGCCGCGAAGCTGGCCGCCGTCGCGGTGCCCGATCCGTTCGACGACCCCGACGCGAACGGCGCGGTCAGGTAGTCGGGGTTGTAGGGGCTCTCGGCGCGCCCGTACAGGCCGCGCTGCATGCCGCCGTTGGCCATCGGCGGCATGTTGGTCAGGCCGAGGCAGATCGCACCGGACGCCCGCAGCCGCTCGATCGTGAAGGCGTCGCGCTGCGCGACGAGGTCGGCGAAGGCCGGGCTGCCGGCGGCGGCGGTGAGGCCGCGGACGAGGTAGCTGTCCTTCGCCGTGTACGGGATGCCGTCGAGCGGGCCGAGGGATTCGCCGCGGGCTCGGCGGGCGTCGGATGCCGCGGCTTCGGCCCGCGCCTCGGGGTTGCGCACCACGACCGCGGCGAGGGCGGTGGGGGTGCCGGGCCCGTCGTAGGCGTCGATGCGCGCGAGGTACGCCTCGACGAGTCCGACCGCGGTCGCCTCCCCGCTCGCGAGCGCCGCGCCCAGCTCGCTGATCGTCGCCTCGGTGACCTCGATCACGATCGTCCCTCCGCTTGTCCGACGCGGGGGAGTGCCGGCTGCTGCTGCGTGATGCAGTGGATGCCGCCGCCGCGGGCGAACAGCGGACGCGCGTCGACCGTCACGACGCGCCGGCCCGGGTAGGCGTCGGCGAGGATGCCGCGCGCCCGGTCGTCCGCGCGCGCGTCGCCGAAGCCGCACGCGATGACTCCGCCGTTGACGACGAGGTGGTTGACGTAGCTGTAGTCGACGAAACCCTCGGCGTCGCGCAGCTGCGCCGGAGCGGGCAGGTCGATGATCTCGAGGCGCCGGCCGGCGGCATCCTCCGCGTGTGCGAGCTCGGCGCGAAGCTCGGGGATGACCGCGTGGTCGGGGTGCGCGGGGTCGGGCTGCGCGTGCAGCAGCACGCGTCCGGGGCTCGGGAACGTCGCGACGATGTCGATGTGGCCGTTGGTGCCGAACTCGTCGTAGTCGCGGGTGAGTCCGCGCGACAGCCAGATCGCGCGTGTCGCCCCGAGGGTCCGGAGCATCTCGGCCTCGACGCGGGCCCGATCCGCGAAGGGATTGCGCCGCGGGTCGAGCTGCACGGTCTCGGTGAGCAGCACCGTGCCCTCACCGTCGACATGGATGCCGCCGCCCTCGTTCACCAGCACGGAGCTGACGAGCTCGGCGCCGACGTGGGCCGCGATGGTGCGGGCGTGCTCGGCCGAGAGCTGCCACTCGGCCCACGCCGGGGCGCCCCAGCCGTTGAAGATCCAGTCGACGGCACCGAGGTGGCCGGGGCGCTCGTCGTCGACGACGAACGTCGGACCGTGGTCGCGCATCCAGAATTCGTCGACTGGAGCCTCGATGCGGGTGACCCCGTCGCCGAGCATGTCGTGGGCGCGGGCCGTCTCGCTCGGGTCGACGAGCATCGACACGGGCTCGAACTCGGCGACGGCGTGCGCGACCGCGGTCCACGCGGCGTAGCCCTCGGCGCGTTCCGACTCGGTCTCGCCGAGGGTGACGCCCGCGCGCGGGAAGGCCATCCAGGTACGTTCATGCAGCGCGGTCTCGGCCGGCATCCTCCACGCCATTGCGGTCCCTCCGGGAAGTTGATCGCTTGATCAATTTCTCGGAAGCGTACAGACTGACGGTCATGGCGTCAAAGGATCCGGCGGTACGCACTCGCCTGAGCGGGTCGGAACGGCGCGCCCAGATCGCCCGTGCTGCCGAGGCGCTCGCCCGCCGTCAGGGACTCGACGCCGTCACGCTGCGGGCCGTGGCCGCCGAGGTCGGGGTCGGCTCGGCGCTCGTCGCCCACCATGCGCCGAGCATGGAGGATGTCGTCGCCGACGCGTTCGAGGCAATCGTCGCCGCAGAGCTCGCGGACCTCGAGCGGCTGCGCGACCGGCACGCCGACCCGGTCGTGGTCGTCCGCGAACTGCTCGGCACGCTGCTCGACGGAACGCGGTCGGATGTCACGCTCATCTGGGTGCAATCGTGGGCGCTCGGTGGCCGAAACGAGGCGCTCGCCGCGCGGGTGCGCGCGCAGATGGACGCGTGGACGGACTTCCTCGAGGGCATCGTGCGGGCCGGCACCGCCGCGGGGCGGTTCCGGGTGGACGATCCCGGTGCCGTCGCCGCTCAGCTGCTCGGCATGATCGACGGCCTCAACGCCCACGCCCTCGTGTCATGGCGCGACGCCGCCGGGCGCATCCGCCTGATGTCGACGGCCGTCGAGGCCATGCTCGGGCTCGAACCGAACGAGCTCGGCGGCTGAGCGCGCCGCCGCCCCGGGCCGCCCCGGCCTCGCACAGCCATCGCGCTTTCTCAAGCTCCTCGGACCACGGCCGGCGCGGCCCTACGGTGAGAGCACACGCACGCGGGAGGATCGCCGATGACATACCGAGCACTCGTTCTAACCGGGTCGGGGCGGTACGCCGACCCGTGGCATCCGTTCGCCGAGGTGGGCGCCGAGGTCGCCGACATCCTGCGACACCGGGGGTGGGATGTCGCGGTCTCGGACGACGTCGACCAGGGCATGGCCAATCTCGACGGCTACGACCTCGTCGCGGTCTGCGCGGGAGACCCGTGGCGGGAGGGTTCCCGCGGAGCCCCGCCGGCAGCGGTCGCGGGTTTCGCCGCCGCGCTCGAGCGCGGCATCGGCGTGCTCGCGATGCATTCCGCGGTGTCGTCGTTGCGCGACTATCCCGAGTGGGCGTCGGCGCTCGGCGCGATCTGGCTGCCCGAGCTGTCGTACCATCCCGAGGCCGGCGAGATGACGGTCCAGGTCGAGCCCGATGCGGTGCCCGCCGAGGTGCCGGTCACCTTCCACACGCACGACGAGCGCTACTGCGCGCTGCAGCGTCTGGGCCACCGCACCGTCGTCGCCTGGCATGAGGGCGACGGCGCGAAGGAGGCCGCGGCCTGGGTGCGCGAGTTCGGCGGCGGCCGCATCGCGGTCGATGTCCTCGGGCACGATGCGCGCGCCCTCGAGACCTCCGGCCATCGCTCGCTGATCGCGGCCCTCGCGGCCTGGGCGGTCGGGTCGAGCTGACGCCCGCCGGCGCTCAGCGCCGTCTCAGCCCAGCGCCGTCTCTCAGCCCAGGGCGGCGCGATAGCGCTCGACGACGACCGCGGCGACGGCGTCGTCGGGAGCCAGGGGCGGCGTCACGACGTCGGCCCCGCCCGCCGCGATCACGCCGGCGAAGTGCCCCGGCGCGAGTACGTAGCTGGCCGCGAACACGCGCGTCGCCCCGGCCGCGCGCGCCGCGGTGACGGCCTCGGCGATACGGGTGCCCGCGCCCGCGGCGAAGCCCGCGGTCACGGGCCGGCCGAGACGAGCCGCGAGCAGGTCGGCCATCGCCGCGACATCCACGGCCGCCGCCGGGTCGGACGATCCCGCCGCCGCCAGCACGACCGCGTCGGTTGCCGCCGCGCCCAGCCCCGCGGCGGACAGCCGGTCGGCGAGCACCTCCGCGAGCAACGGATGCGGTCCCAGCGCCGGCGTCGCGACGCACGGCCCGGGGGCGGCCGCGACAGCCCGGGCGATGTCGACCCGGGTGTGGAACCCCGTCGACAGCAGCACCGGGACGACCACGGATGCCGCCCCCGCGGGTACTCCCGCCACGACGGTGTCGATCTCAGGCTTCTGGACGTCGACGAACGCCTCGTCCACACGGACGTCGGGCAGCATCTCGCGGACGCGGCCGACCAGCGCGGAGATCGCCGCGCGTCCCTCGGGCGAGCTGGTGCCGTGTGAGCAGGCGATGAGGATCGGGTTCACGGCATCCCTCCGGTGAGTGCGACGTCGAGGCGATAGCCGCGCTTGACCACGGTGCGGATGAGCGCTGCCGACCCGAGCGCGTCGCGCGTGCGTGCGATCGCGACATCGACCGCGTGGTCACCGGCCGCCGAGCGGGGCAGGACGCGCTGCAGCTCGGCGCGACTGACGACGCCGCCGGCCGCGGCGAAAAGCGCATCGAGGATGAGCATCGACGTCGGTGAGAGGGGGATCGCCCGGCCGTCCAGCACGGCGGCTGCGCTGCGGAGCTCGAGTCGGCCCGCGGGCGTGGGAAGCGACGGGGCGTGACCGCCGCCGAAGTGGGTGACGACCGCGCGGACCAGCGAGCCGAGACGGCCCCGATCGGCGATGAGCGGCTCGGCTCCGGCGTCGCGGATCGGCGCCGCCGTGATCGGCCCGACCGCCGCGAGCAGCAGCCGGCGACGGTCCGCGCGCCGCAGGATGTCGTCGAGGGCGGCCTCGCGCCGGGCGGTGGCCATCCATTCCGCGGCGCCGGGGGCCGAGGTGAACAGGACGGCGTCGACCTCGCCCCGCGCCGTCGCGATGACCGACCGCGCGACCTGCGCCGGGTCGGGCGGCGGACCCCAGCGGTACACGGTGAGGCTGATCACCTCGGCGCCTGCCTCGGTGAACAGCTCGTCGAGCCCGTCCGCGCCCGAGCCGTGGTGCTGCACGGCGACGCGGCGCCCCCGCACCCCTTCGGCCAGCAGGAACTCGCCCAGCTCGCCCGAGGTCTCGGACTCGGCCACCCAGTCGGCGATGAGCCCCGCCTGCTGGATCGCGCCCCGCGCCTTGGGACCGCGAGCGACGATCTGCGCCCCGCGGAACGCGGCGTGGAGGTCGTCGAGCAGGCCCGCCTCGTCGGCGGCTTCCATCCAGCCGCGGAAGCCCACGCCCGTCGTGACCACCACGACGTCGGGCGGCCGCGCGATCAGCGCCCGGGTCGCCGACATCAGCGCCTCGTCGTCGATGTGGGGGACGATGCTGAGTGCGGGGGCATGGCGCACGGTCGCGCCGTGGCGTTCCAGCGCCGTCGCGAGCTCGGTCGATCGCCGGTCGACGGCGATGACGACGGTGCAGCCGCCGAGGGCGGCCGAGAGCGCGGGACGGACGGACTGGTTCACCGGGTGACGCGCTCCCGATCCGTCGCGGCGGTCAGCAGCAGGTCGGCGCGCGCCACCTCGCCGATCACGATGACCGCCGGGTTGGCGACGCCGGCGGTCGCGGCATCCCGCTCCACCTCGGCGAGCGTCGAGTGCGTCGTGCGCTGCTGCGGGGTGTGCCCGCGCTCGACGATCGCGACGGGGCGTGTGCCGGGGGCCCCGGCGTCGCGGGCGGCGGCGACGATGCGCGGCAGTGCCGCCACGCCCATGAGGACGACCGTCGTGATGGTGTCGTCGCCGAGCGCCGCCCGCGTCGACGGCGACACGGCGCCCTGGCCGTTCGCCACGTGAATGCCCGCCGAGACTCCGCGGTGCGTGACCGGGATGCCGGCGGCCTGCGGCACCGAGACGACGCTCGTCAGCCCCGGCACGACCTCGACGGCGACGCCGGCGGCGTGGCAGGCGGCCACCTCTTCGCCGCCTCGGCCGAACACGAACGGGTCGCCGCCCTTGAGGCGGACCACCCGCTTGCCGGCGCGGGCATGAGCGACGAGCAGTGCGTTGATCTCGTCCTGCGTCACCGGATGGTGTCCGGGGCGCTTGCCCACGTCGATGACCTCGACGTCGGGTTCGAGCTCGTGCAGCACGTCCGTCGGACCGAGGCGATCGGCCACGACGACATCCGCTTCGGCGAGCAGGCGACGTCCGCGCACCGTCATGAGGTCGGCCGGCCCGGGGCCGCCGCCCACGAGGTCGACACGACCGCCGCCCCGGCGGCGGCGTCGCAGCGGGAGCGTTCCGGCGCGCAGCGCGGCGGCGATCGCGTCGCGCAGGCGCACGGCCCGGCGCGGATCGACGCCGGCGTCCGAGGCGACGCCGACGACGATGTCGCCGCTGCGCGTCTCGGCCGTCAGCCGCGCCGAGCCGTGCGCGCCGTCGGAGGTGTTGACGCAGAACACCCGTCGGCTCCCGCACCACGCGGCAACGGCGGTATCGACCCGCGGGTCGCCGGTCGCGGAGTGCACGAGCCAGGCGCCCGCGACGTCGTCGGGCCCCACCCGGCGGGCATGCCACGTGAGCCCGTGCGCGTCGACGGCGCGGCGCATCTCGTCACCGAGCTCGGGCGAGACGACGTGGATGTCGGCGCCCTCGTCGACGAAGCGGCCGACGCGGCGGGCCGCCACAGCGCCGCCGCCGACGAAGAGCACACGGCGGCCGGTGAGCGACAGCCCGAGCATGGTGGTCATGCGGCACCTCCGTCGCGGACGAAGACCGTGCCGGCGTCGACGGCCACCGGCCACACCGGCAGCGCGATCGGCGGCTTGCCCTGCGTCTCGAGGCAGGCCCCCGTCCGCAGATCGAAGACCTGCTTGTACATCGGCGAGGCGACGGTCGGGGCGTCGCCCCGGGTGCCGACGATGCCGCGCGACATGACGTTGGCGCCGCTGTACGGATCGAGGTTGGATGTCGCGTGCACGCGGCCGTCGTGGAGCAGGAAGAGGGCGATCTGCCGGTCGCCGAGCAGCGCGGCACGGCCGCGCTCGACCTCGAGGTCGGTCATGCGGCACACGGGGGTCCACGCGGATCCGCGCGTGCGCGCCGTCGTCTGGTCGATCAAGGTCATCGCCGCACCTCCAGGGTCGTGCCCGCGATGAGCACCCGGTCGTCCGCGCGCTCGTCGGCCGTCGCCGGGCGCGGCTGCCCGCGCTCGACGGTGTAGACCAGCGACGGATCGGGCGTCGTGGGGGCGTTGACGAACGACGCGAAGCGGCGCAGCTTGTCGGGATCGGCGAGGGTCGCCGCCCACTCGTCCTCGTAGGCGTCGATGTGGCGTGCCATGGCGGCATCCAGGTCGGCGCAGATGCCGAGCGCGTCGTCGAAGATGACGGCGCGCAGGCCGTCGATGCCGCCCTCGAGGTCTTCGAACCACGGCGCCGTGCGCTGCAGCCGGTCGGCCGTCGAGATGTAGTACATGAGGAAGCGGTCGATCGCGGTGAGCAGGGCGTCGTCGTCGAGGTTCTCGGCCAGCAGCACCGCGTGCCGCGGGGTGAAGCCGCCGTTGCCGCCGACGTAGACGTTCCAGCCGGTCTCGGTCGCGATGACGCCGACGTCCTTGCCGCGGGCCTCGGCGCACTCGCGGGCGCATCCCGAGACGCCGAGCTTGAACTTGTGCGGCGCGCGCAGCCCCCGGTACCGCAGCTCGAGGCGCACCGCCATGCCGACGGAGTCCTGCACCCCGTAGCGGCACCACGTCGACCCGACGCACGACTTCACCGTGCGCAGCGACTTGCCGTACGCGTGTCCCGACTCGAAGCCGGCGTCGACCAGGCGCCCCCAGATCGCCGGCAGCTGTTCGAGGCGGGCGCCGAACAGGTCGATGCGCTGCCCGCCGGTGATCTTCGTGTACAGGTTGAAGTCCTGCGCGACCTGCGCGATCACGAGCAGTTTCGCCGGGGTGATCTCGCCGCCCGGGATGCGGGGGACGACGGAGTAGCTGCCGTCCTTCTGCATGTTCGCCATGACGTGGTCGTTGGTGTCCTGCAGGGTGGCGTTCTCGCCGTCGAGCACGTGGCGGCCGGTGAGCGTCGAGAGGATGCTCGCGAGCGCGGGCTTGCAGATGTCGCAGCCGCGACCCGTGCCGAAGCGTTCGATCACCCCGCTGAAGGTCGTCAGGCCCGAGACCCGCACGGCGTCGAAGAGCTGTCGGCGCGACAGGTCGAAGTGTTCGCACAGCGCGTTGCTGACCGTCGCCCCCGACTTCGCCAGCTCGGCACCGACGAGCTTCTTGATCATCGGCACGCACGACCCGCACGCCGCGCCCGCCTTCGTGCAGGCCTTCACCGCGGCGACATCCGTGCATCCCTCATCGTGGACGGCCGAACGGATGCCGCCGGCGGTGACGCTGTTGCACGAGCAGACGAGCGCCGCGTCGGGCAACTCTCCGGTGGGTGCGGTGACCCCGCCGTCGGGCAGCAGGTAGACGGCCGGGTCGCCGCCGAGCGCGCCGCCGACGAGCGGACGCAGCGACCCGTACGCCGAGGCGTCGCCGACGAGGATGCCGCCGAGCAGCGTCTTCGCGTCGTCCGAGAGCACGAGCTTCTTGTAGACCCCCGCGACGGGGTCGGCGTAGACGACGTCGAGCGCGCCGGGCGTCTCGGCGAACGCGTCGCCGAAGCTCGCGACATCCACCCCCGACAGCTTGAGCTTGGTCGACACGTCGAAGCCGCCGAAGGTGGCCTCGCGCCCGAGCAGACGTGTTGCGGCGACCTCGGCCATCGCGTAGCCCGGGGCGACGAGCCCGACGCATTGCCCGGCGAAGCTCGCGACCTCACCGATCGCGAGGATGCGGGCATCCGAGGTGTCGCACCGGTCGTCGATGACGACGCCGCCGCGAGGGTCGACGGTCAGGCCCGCGTCCCGGGCGAGCTCGTCGCGCGGCCGGACGCCGACGGTGAAGACCACGACGTCGGTGTGCTCCCACGAGCCGTCACGGAACTCGAGGCCCACGACCTGCCCGCTGCGATCGGCGTCGAGCCGCGTGGTCAGCGACGACGTCCGCACCCCGATGCCGCGAGCGGTGATCAGGCGCCGCAGCGCGTCGCCGGCCGGCAGATCGAGCTGCGCCGACATCAGCCTGTCGGAGGACTGCACGACGGTGCAGTCGACGTCGAGTCCCTGGAGCGCCCCGGCGGCCTCGAGCCCGAGCAGGCCGCCGCCGATGACGGTGCCGGTGAGCCGGCGGCCCAGTTGGGCCGAGCGTCGCTGCACGAACGCTTCGAGGGCCTCGACGTCGTCCAGGGTGCGGTAGACGAAGCAGCCCTCGTGGTCGTAGCCGTCGACCGCGAGCCGCGCCGCGTACGAGCCGGTGGCGAGCACGAGGCGGTCGTAGCCGATGCGCTCGCCCGTGTCGGTCATCACCTCGGCGGCGTCGCGGTCGATGCGGGTGACGGTGCGGCCCCGCAGAAAGCGCACGCGCTCGTCGTCGAGGGGTGACCGGTCGAGCTCGAGGTCTTCGGCGCCGGCCCCGGCGAAGAACGAGGTGAGGCCCACGCGGTCGTACGGGTGGCGGGGCTCGTCACCGATGACCGTGACCCGCCACGTGTCGCCCGCCCGGCTGAGCAGACTCTCGATGAAGCGGTGGGCGACCATGCCCGCTCCGACCACCACGACGTGCGCGGGACGGGTGGGGCTCATGTCGTGACCGTACGCGCGGGAGGTTGCCACCGCGTCAGGGGCGTGTTTCGCGTTGTTTACGGAGCGGGCCACGGGTCACACCCGGGAGGTCTCGGGCTCGACGGCGGAGACGGCGGCGGTGGCAGTGGCGGCATCGGCCGGCGTCGGGATCGTGAGGGCGCGGCCCCGCTTCGAGGCGCGGACGCGTCGCGGCGAGGCGGTCCGGCCGTAGGTGAGGTACAGCGGGATCGCGACGAAGACGAGACCGCCGACGAGGTTGCCGAGCACGGTGGGGATCTCGTTCCAGATCAGGTAGTCCATGATCGTGAAGTCGCCGCCGAGCAGCAGGCCCGAGGGGAACAGGAACATGTTCACGATCGAGTGCTCGAAGCCCATGAAGAAGAAGAGCATGATCGGCATCCACATCGCGACGACCTTGCCGATGACGTCCTTCGAGATCATCGCCAGCACGACGCCGGTGGCGACCATCCAGTTGCACAGCACGCCGCGGATGAAGAGGGTCAGCATGCCCGCCGCGCCGTGATCGGCGTAGCCCACCGTGCGCCCCTCGCCGATGTGGCCGATGGCCTCGCCGACCTCGTTCGGCGGTGTGGAGAACCCGTACGTGACGACGACCGCCATGAGGACGGCGACGGTGAACGCCCCGATGAAGTTGCCGACGAACACCAGTCCCCAGTTGCGCAGGATGCCGCCGAGCGTCACCCCCGGCCGGCGGTCGAACCACGCGAGCGGTGCGAGCACGAAGACCCCGGTCAACAGGTCGTAGCCGAGCAGATACAGCATGATGAAGCCGATCGGGAAGAGCACCGCGCCCAGCAGCGGGCTGCCGGTCGTCACCGAGACGGTGATGGCGAACGCGGCGGCGATCGTCAGCACTGCGCCGCCCATGATCGATCGGACGAGGGTGTCGCGGGTCGAGAGCATGACCTTCGACGCGCCCGCATCGATGACGGTCTGGACGAGTTCGGTGGGCTTGACGTAGGACATGGCGTCCTCCTTCGGTCGAGAGCCGGTGGGTATGGTGCTCGACGCTAGAGGCGGGGTGTTTCCCCGTCGGTCTCGCTGTTCGTCCGTTCCGTTACCTCTTTCTCACTTCGCACCATCGCCGGTTGTGAGATCGGCCGCCCGCCGCGGTGGGGCAGAGTAGCGGTGTGCCCGTCGTCTCCGCCCTGTACCGCTACCCCGTCAAAGGCTTCACGCCCGAGGAACGCGACGACCTCGTCGTCCAGGCCGACGGCCGCATCGCCGGCGACCGCGTGCTCGCGTTTCGCTTCGCCGATGCCGTGGAGCCCGAGGATGCCGATGGCCTCGAGTCGTGGCCGAAGAGCCGGGGCCTCGCGCTCATGGATTTCCCGGCGCTGGCTCGCGTCGCGCTGACCTTCGACCATGACGAGCGCCGACTGCGGCTGAGCGTCGACGGCAGCGTGCTGGCCGAGGCGGGCCTCGACGACGCCGGTCGGCGCGAGCTCGAGGACGCGATCACCGCGTTCGTGCAGGAGTCGGGCGACGCGCGACGCCTCGACCGCGAGGGCGTGCTGCCGCTGCGACTCGTCGGCGACGGCGCGACCTCGCGCTTCCAGGACCGCGCCCGCGGCTACGTCTCACTCCACGGGGAGGCGTCGGTCGCGGAGGTGGATGCCGCGGTGCCCGCCCCCGTCGACAGTCGCCGGTTCCGCTCGAACATCGTCATCGCGGGTGTCCCACCCTGGGACGAGCTGGCCTGGCGCGGCCGCATCCGGATCGGCGAGGTCGCCTTCGACGTGCAGAAACCCATCGGGCGATGCGCCGCGATCCTGGCGAACCCCGACACGGGCGAGCGCGACGCCCGGTTGCTCCGCGTGCTGACGACCGAGTTCGACCAGGCCGAGCCGACCCTGGGCATCCTGCTGCTGCCCGCGGCCGGCGGGGGAGTGGTGCGGGTGGGCGACGAGGTCGTTCTCGAGGGCTGAGCCGGGCCGGTGCGCTGCGGCGCCGAGGCGCCGACGTCCTCAGCGCCGTGCTCGATAACTAGGGGGCGGATGGTTGTTGGGTTGAGTGTGTGGGGGCATTCAGAGTGGCGAGGAGTTGTAGCTTCTCGTGGGAGTCGGTTCCGGGTGGCGCACTGTAGGGGAGCATGAGGAGGCCTGGCGCGCTGGTGATTTGCAGTCCCTCGTAGGAGAGGGTGAGGTCTCCCACGTCGGGGTGGTGGAGTCTTTTGGTACCGGTGCGGTGTTCGCGGACGTTGTGTGCTGCCCATAGGGTGCGGAAGACGTCGCTGCGGGTCGAGAGTTCGCCGACGAGGTTGCTGAGGGATCGATCGTTTGGGGCGCGTCCGGCTTCGCTTCGGAGCAGGGCGACTGTTTGCGCTGCTGCGTCGTCCCAGTCGAGGTAGAAGTCGTGCGAGCGGGGGTCGAGGAACACGAAGCGGCCGAAGTTGGGGTTGGCGGGCTGGTCGTAGAGGACGGAGTAGAGGGCCCGACCGAGGGGGTTCGCGGTGATGACGTCGCCGCGTCCGTTCTGGACGAGCACGGCAACGTCTTTCATCGCGTCGATCATCTGTTGCACGCTTGCGGACACCTGACCGGCCTTCGCGGGCCGGCGTCGTCCGGCCCCGACGGTCGCTGTTGACGCGCGGACGAGGTCGAGGAGGTGGGCATGTTCGGCGTCGTCGAGTTGCAGTGCGCGGCTGATGCCGTCCAAGACGGCATCGGATACCCCGGCGGCGTTGCCGCGTTCGAGGCGGACGTAGTACTCGACACTGATGCCGGCGATGAGGGCGACCTCTTCCCGGCGCAGCCCGTCGACGCGGCGGCGGCCACCGAAGAGGGGGAGCCCGGCTTGCTCGGGGGTGAGCCGGGCGCGGCGAGTCATCAGAAACTCGCGGAGCTCGGAGTGGGTGTCCATGGAATCGAAGGTAGGCGAGGAGGCTGCCGTTAGGGGGGTACTGGTGTTAACCGGATAGGTGGGGACTCCCTGGCATCTCGTGGTCGGCGCACGCTGGAATCACCGACACGAAAGGGGTCACCACATGAGTGACAGCAAGGTCTACTTCATCACCGGCGCCGCGCGAGGTATGGGCGTTGATCTGGTCAACGGCGCTCTGGCCGCGGGGCATTCCGTCGTCGCTACCGCCCGCGACGCCGCCAAGGTCACCGACGTCTTCGGGAGCCACGAGAACCTTCTTCCGGTCGCCCTGGACATCACCGACGAGGATGCAGCTCAGGCCGCTGTCGCCGCGGCCGTCGACCGGTTCGGACGCATCGACGTTCTCATCAACAACGCGGGCTTGTTCTACGCGGGGTACTTCGAAGAGATCAGCCCGGCGCAGTTCCGTCAGCAGATGGAAGTGAACTTCTTCGGCCCGCTCAACGTCACCCGTGCCGTGCTGCCGGTCATGCGAAGCCAGCGCAGCGGCCAGGTCGTGTCCTTCAGCTCGACCGCTGGCCTGGTGGGTCAGGAGTTCGTCGCTGCGTACAACGCGTCCAAGTTCGCCCTCGAGGGGTGGATGGAAGCACTGCGATACGACCTCGAACCGCTCGGCATCAGCACGACGATCGTCGAGCCCGGATTCTTCCGTACGGAGCTGCTCGTCGAAGGCGCGTCGACGCTGTGGCCAGAGCTGTCCATCCCGGACTACGCCGAGCGCACCGCCGCGACCATCGAAGCCTGGAAGGGCATGAACGGTAAGCAGGGCGGCGACCCCGCCAAGCTCGCCGCAGCTTTGGTGTCTCTTGTCGACTCCGAGCAGCCGCCCCTGCGGTGGGTGGCCGGCGCCGACGCCGTGCAGACCGGCGTCGACAAGGCAAACCTCCTCATCGAGCAGGTCGAGGCGCACCGGGAGCTCTCCTCGTCGCTCGCGCACGACGATGCCTGAGCACATCAACTTCCCCCTCGAGGGGCAGTCAGCGACCGTCATCGCTGACCTCGACCCGATCCGACACTGGCACACGTGCGCGCGCGACGCGTCTCGCACACACCCCGACCCGACTACCGAACAGGACTCAATATGAAGCTCACCGGAGCCGTCGCGATCGTCACCGGCGCCAGCAGCGGCATCGGCCGTGCCACCGCGCTCGACCTCGCCCGCCAGGGCGCGTCCGTCGCGCTCGTCGCGCGACGCCAGGACCGTCTCGACGCCCTCGTGTCCGAGATCAACGAGATCGGCGGCACCGCTCTCGCGGTCCCCACCGACATCGCCGACCGTGCACAAGCGTTCGCCGCCGTTGCGGCGACCGTCGAGCGTTTCGGTCGTCTCGACATGCTGATCAACAACGCCGGACTCATGATCCTTGGCCGCGTGCAGGACGCCGACATTGACGACTGGGACCGAATGATCGCAATCAACCAGCAGGGTCTGATGGCGATGACCAAGGCCGCGCTCCCACACCTCCTCGACGCGGCGCGCGGTGACCGCCAGGTCGCGGACATCGTGAATGTGTCGTCGGTCGCAGGGCGCATGACGTTCCCCACCGCGGGGCCGTACAGCCTGACCAAGTTCGGGGTGAACGGGTTCACCGAGGCCCTACGCCAGGAACTGGCCGGGCAAAAGGTACGCGTGGGCGTCCTGGAGCCGGGCAAAGTCGACACCGAGCTCGACTCCCACAACAACGACGAAATCCTCGCCCACATCGAGGAGAACTTCGGCGGGTTCCGCATGCTCGACCCGCAGGACATCGCCGACGGCATCACCTTCATGGTCACCCGTCCCGCACACGCCGCGATCGCTGAGCTGTGGGCGATGCCTCCGCGCAGGCCTGACCAGGAAGGAGATCACCATGCAGAATCAGCTACTCGCGGGCAAGACAGCGATCGTCACCTGAGGAAGCAAGGGCATCGGTAAGGCCATCGCTCAGCTCTTCGCTGACGAGGGCGCCGCAGTCGTGCTCACCGTTCAGGGGCCGAGAGGCTCTCGACGAGACCGTTGAAAGCATCCGAACCGCCGGCGGCACCGCGATCGGGGTCGTCGCAGACTCCAGTGACCCGGCAGCACCCGCGCGCGTGTTCGCAGCGGCTACCGAGCAGTTCGGCCGTGTCGACATTCTGGTGAACAACGCCGGCTTTGAGACATGACATCCATTGAGGACGTGACGGACGAGCACTTCTCGCAGGTCATGGAGATCAACCTCGCCGGGGTGTTCCGCTAATGCCGCGAGGCGGTGCAGCACTTCATCCCGAAGAACGCCGGCGTCATCGTCAACGTCTCACCCGTGCACGGCGAAAAGCCCGTGCTCCGGCTGGCGTGCAGCACGCGGCCGATCGACCAGGCCTACGCCGCGCTCTACCTCGCCAGCGACATGAGCCGAGCGGTCACCGGCCACATCCTGCAGGTCGGCAACGGCGGCTGGCTCTAGCCAAATCACGAATGAAGGCCGCCGCCGGGTGATCGCGTGATGAGCATGGCCGCGCGGCGGCAGCATTCTCACCTTGCAGTCGCGGTGGCCCAGCCTGCTCTCAGGATGTGCGGCATGAGGGATGTGGATGCGCCGTCAGCCATCGCAGCACCTCTGGTCCAGCTGATAGCCAGGGCCATGAGGAAAAGATCTCGACCGCGTACGTCGGCACGCGCGAGTCCCTCGTCCTGTGCGCGGGCGAGGAATCGATCAGTTTCGACGACATACCCCTCACATGTGGAGGTCAGGGGGGACGGGATCTCGCCCAGCGCGGCGCGGAGCGGTTCTGGGAGTCCGTCGAAGGCGCTTGCCCATTCGATCAGGGCGTCGAGCCACTGTGCCAGCGCATCGCCCGCATCGCTGGTGCTGCGGGTGATGGCGTCCCGGCGCACGCCGATCTCGTCATCCCGTGCCGTGAGGAGTGCAGCGAGGAGTGCTTCTTTCGAGTGGAAGTGGCGGTAGAGAGTGCCAGGGCCGACGCCTGCTTCCTTGGCGATGGCGTCGAGTGAACCGGAGATGCCGTGCTCGGCGAAGTGACCGCGGGCGATGTCCAGGATGTGCTGACGGTTGCGCAGACCATCGGAGCGGGGGGCGCGCGTTCGCGAGGTCACCGTCATGACAGCACACTCCTAGGGTTATCCGGAGAAAATCTCCGTTAAGGTTAAGTGGAGAGATCCTCCTGTATCTCTCCACTCTCCCACGACACGAAGGGTCAATCGTGAAGATCGGCATCATCGGAGCAGGCAACATCGGGCGGATCCTCGCGGAGCGACTCGCGCGCGAGGGTCACGACGTCTCGATCGCGAACTCGCGGGCCCCCGAGACGGTCGACGCGGCCGCCCTGAGCACAGGGGCGAGGGCGGTGTGGGCTGCTGATGCGACGAGGGAAGCGGATGTGGTGATCGTCTCCGTGAACTACGGTCAGCTGCCGAACGTGGCGGCTTTGGTGTCCGGCGCACCGGAGAACGCCGTGATCATCGACACGTCGAACTATTTCCCTCTCCGTGACGGCAAGGTCGAGGGTTTCGAGGATGGTCAAGTCGAGAGCGAGTGGGTTCAGAAGCTTTATGGTCGTCCGATCGTGAAGGCCTGGAACAACATCACCACGGCATCGTTCCGCGATAAGGCGTACGCAACGGATCCGGCGACCCGGATCGGCCTGCCTGTCGCCGCAGACGACGACGCGCAGCGCGCCGTCGGGATGCGCCTGGTCGAAGAGACGGGGTTCGATGCGTATGACGCTGGTGTGATCGCCGACTCATGGCGTCAGCAGCCAGGTAGCCCTGTGTATACCAACGACCTCACGGCAGGTGAGCTTCCGGCTGCGCTCGCCCGCGCTCGGCAGGACCGCTCCGCAGTGCGGCGGGACCTGATGATGAAGGTCTACCTGGAACGCATCGACGCGGACGGCAAGGAGCCCGACCCGGAGCGTCAGCTCGCCCTGACCCGCGCCATCTTCTAACAACGCGAATGGAGAGCGAAACGATGAAGCGGTGGCAAGCAGAGAAGTTCGGTGAAGTGGCGGACGTACTTCGCCTCGAAGACGTGGAACTTCCCGAGCCCGGGCCGGGTGAAGCGCGCGTCAGAGTACTCGCCGCGAGCCTTGCGCTCCCGGACCTGATGATGGTGCACGGGGACTACCCGTTCGTACCCGAGCCGCCCGTAGCCCCGGGGCAGGAAGTCGTCGGGATCGTCGACGCAGCCGGTGACGAATTCCCGCTCCCCGTCGGAACGCGGATCGTGGGCAACGCGCGGGCGGATATCGCGATCGGCGGGTTCGCCGAGTACACACTCGTTCCAGGGTGGAGCGCGATGCCGGTCATCGACGGGTTGACGGATGAGCAGGCTGCAGGGTTCCCGGGCTCGTTCCATGTCGCGCACATCGGTCTCGAGCACCGCGCCCACCTGCAGAAAGGCGAGACGCTGTTGGTTCTCGGTGGCGCCGGTCGCACCGGGTCGGCGGCGATCCAGATCGGCAAGGCCATGGGCGCGACGGTGATTGCGACAGCGCGCTCGGATGCGAAGGCTCGATTCAGTCGCGAGCAGGGAGCCGATTACATCGTCGACCTCGAAGCGACCAACGCGATCGACGAGATCGAGCGCATCACGGGCGGTCGGGGAGTGGACGTCGTCTACGACACCGTCGGAGGGGCGGCTGCGACCGAAGCGGCGAAGACACTCGCGCGAGGTGCACGGTTCCTCATCGTCGGTTTCGCGAGCGGGGAGCCCGCACACGTCGACGTACATGAGCTGCTGATGCGGGACTACTCGGTGATCGGCGTCCTATCAACATTCCGCGACGACGAGGAGAAGAACGCCACCGTAGACGCTCTCGCGGCGATGCTCGCGGATAAGCGGATCACCCCACCCGTCACCGCCGTTTACGCGTTCGAACAGGTGCCGGAAGCACTCGCTGAACGAGCTGCAGGCGCAACAGGACAAACGGTGATCACGCTCCAATAGTGCACAACCAGGTGACAGCGAGACGGCGCCCGACCATTGCCGACTGTTCCGGAAAGGACCCCTCATGACCACGTCTAGCAGCGTGTCCCTCCCGCTGATCGTTGTCATCGGCGGTGGGACAGGTATGGGTCGGGACATCGCGCACGACCAGGTCACCCTGGGCCGGGACGTCCTCATCGTCGGCCGTCGGGCTGAGTCGCTGGAGGAGGTTGCTCGATCCTCGAGTGCACCCCAGCGCGTGTTCACCGTCGTCGCGGATGCGTCCACGGCTGATGGTGCGGCCGCTATATCTGACGCGGTCGGTGATCGACGCGTGCAGGGCATCGTCGCCGCCGCCGGGGGACAGGGGGGCTTCAAACAGCCGGGACAGGCTCCCGAAGACCTGGATGACGCCTGGTCCACGGCGCTGCGAGTGAACCTCTTCACCGCCGTGCTTCCCGTGGAAACGCTGCTCCCAAAAATGCTCGATAACGAAGGACGGGTCGTTCTCATCGGCTCAACAGCCGGCATTGAGGGTGCGGGCGGCCCCTACGCGACAGCAAAGGCCGCTCTCGCGGGATACGGCCGCGAGCTCGCCCGTCGCGTTGGTGAGCGAGGCATCACCTCCAACACCATCGCACCCGGGTTCGTCGACAACACCGAGTTCTTCGAAAGCGGAGGCTTCGGAGACAGCTCCACCATGACCGATGCAGCGGCAGCCCGGACTCTTATCGGCCGTGTCGGTCGACCACGGGACGTGACCGCAAGCGTGCGGTGGCTGCTCAGCAAAGACGGAGGGTGGATCACCGGGCAGGTGATCGCGGTAGACGGCGGAACCGTGATGGTGCAGTGACCTCACGCTGAGCGATCTCGGCCTCGTGTGACGCTTCAAGACCCCGAACAAGCGCCGTGAAACGATCGACTTTGGAACGAGTTTTGTCGGGTGGCTGTCGACGTCGCCACGCCGTACCGAAACGCTGTTCCGAAACCACTCATCGCTCACAACGGGTCGAAGAAACGAGACGTAGTTCCTCACGGGGTGCTGGTTCCGCGCCCGAGCGCGACGCAGTCCTGCGGCGAATCGTCTCCTCCGCCTGAGTGCCCCGGTTCGGACGGCAACACCACGAATGCGAAAGGGACGCGACCGATGGCCGCGTCCCTTTCGCATTGGAGGGGCTGACGGGAATCGAACCCGCGCTATCTGCTTGGGAAGCAGATGTTCTGCCATTGAACTACAGCCCCATGCACCCGCAGGTGCTCGGTCAGCTTACCCCACGGGTGCTGGGCCGCCGGAAGCAGGACCACCGGGACCGGACGCGGCCGGACCACCCGGTGCCGGCGGCGCCTGCGGGTAGGGCGGGGCAGCCGGTCGGGCACCGGTGCCGTATCCGGGCGGGAACGGCTGGCCGCCCTCGCGCATCGCGAGCAGCATCCCGTTCTTCACCGCCGTGCGCATCAGCAGGTAGCTCACCCACAGGATGAGCGCGATCGTGCCGAGGTAGAGGGCGATGCCGAGCACGACGAAGCCGATGCCGAAGGCCGCTGCGGGGCCCGAGTAGTCGTTGTACATGGCCCGCACACTATCGCTCGGCCGCCCCGCGCACGACCCTGCTCACCGTTCGATCGCGACCTCGACGATCCGGCGGTCGGCGGCGGTGACGGTGTGCACGTCGCCCGCGATCTCCATCGCAGCCTCGGTCTCGCGCTCTGCGCAGGACGGTCCGACCCACAGCTCCACGGCGCCGGGCTCGACGATCCGCGTGCCCTGACGCCCGGTGAACGCCAGGCGCGCGGTGGGCACATCGAACGCGACGGTCGCCTCGGCGCCGGCATCCAGGTCGACGCGGGCGAAGCCGAGCAGCTGCGCGACGGGGCGCGTGACACTGGCGTGCACGTCGCGGGCGTAGAGCTGCACAACGTCGGTGCCCGCGCGCTCGCCGATGTTCCGCACCCGGACGCGCGCCGTGAACGACCCACCCGACGTCACCGAGCCTGTGACCGTCAGGCCCTCGCGGGCGAAGGATGTGTAGGTCAGTCCGTGCCCGAACGGGAGGGCCGGGGTGCTGTCGGCACTGGTGATCTCGGTGGGGCCGCCGAGGATCGGATGCAGGTAGCTGTAGGGCTGCGCGCCGGCGGAACGGGGAAGCGACACCGGCAGGTGCCCCGACGGCGAGACCTCGCCGGTCAGGATCGCCGCGATCGCGGATCCGCCCTCTTCGCCGGGGAAGAACGCCTGCAGTGCCGCGGCCGCCGCGCCGTCGCCCGACAGGGCCCAGTCGATCGCGTACGGGCGACCGGTCAGCATCACGAGCACGACGGGGGTTCCGGTCGCGATGAGGCGTTCGACGAGCTCGCGCTGCACACCCGGCAGCTCGAGCGACGCGACGTCGTTGCCCTCGCCGACGGTGCCGCGTCCGAACAGACCCGCGCGGTCGCCGACCACGACGATCGCGACCTCCGCATCACCCGCGGCGGCCTCGGCCTCGGCGAAGCCCGAGCGGTCGTCGCCCTCGGCGTCGCAACCGCGCACGACCGTGACATCGGCGTCGGGCAGAGCCGCCGAGACGGATGCCGCGAGCGTGGGAATCTCGAAGCCCATCGGCACCCCGGGGTGGTGGGCGAGCACGTGGTTGGCGAACGAGTAGCAGCCCATGAGGGCCTCGGCGCTGTCGGCGTTCGGGCCGATCACCGCGATGCGGCGCGGCGCCCCGAGCGGCAGCACACCGTCGTTGCTCAGGAGGACGACGGACTCCTCGGCGAGTCGGCGAGCGACCGCGCGGTGCGCGGGAGAGTCGAGGTCGACGCTCGTCGGCGGCGCCTCGAACGTCTCGTCGAGCAGGCCGAGTTCTTCCTTCTGCGTCAGCACCCGGCGCACCGCGCGATCGATCAGCGCCTCGTCGACGAGGCCCGCGCGCACCCGATCCGCAAGGGGAGCCGCGAACGCGTCGCCCGTGGGCAGTTCGACGTCGATGCCGGCCGCGAGCGCGAGCTCGGCCGCTTCGCCGCGATCGCGGGCGACCGCGTGCATCGTGTGCAGGAAGGCGACCGAGAAGTAGTCCGACACGACCGTGCCGTCGAAGCCCCATGCGTCGCGCAGGATGTCGGTGAGGTAGGCGGGGGTCGCACCGACCGGCATCCCGTCGATCTCGGCGTACGAGTTCATGACCGACCGCACCCCGCCGTCGCGCACCGCCATCTCGAACGGCGGCAGGAAGATGTCGGCGATCTCGCGCGGCCCCGCGTGCACGGGGGCGTGGTTGCGTCCCGACTGCGAGCCGGAGTAGCCCACGAAGTGCTTGAGCGTCGCGTGGACGCCCGTGCTCTGCAGTCCGCGGACGTACGCCGTGCCGAGCACGCCGACGACGTAGGGGTCTTCGGCGATGCACTCGTCGACGCGTCCCCATCGCGGGTCGCGGATGACGTCGAGCACGGGTGCGAGCCCCTGATGGATTCCGAGTTCGCGCATCGAGGCGCCGATGAGCGCGCCCATCTCTTCGACGAGTTCGGGGTCGAACGACGCGCCCCAAGCCAGCGGCGTGGGGAAGGTCGCCGCCTGCCACGCTGCGAGTCCGGTGAGGCACTCCTCGTGCACGAGCGCAGGGATGCCCAGGCGCGTCTCGCGGACGAGTCGGCGCTGCTCGTCCCACAGCCACGCGGCGCGCTCGATCGGGTCGACCGGGCGCGTGCCGTAGACCCGGGTGAGCTGCCCGAGGCCGTGCACGGTGGCATCGGCGTACGCGGTCGACGAGGCCATCTCGCCGGCCATCGGCGCGACGACCTCGTCGCCCTGGTCGACCCAGAAGCCCACGAGCTGGGCGAGCTTCTCGTCGAGAGTCATCCGCGCGATCAGGTCGGTGACGCGCGTCGAGACGGGGATATCGGTCAGAGTCACGGTCGGTGCTTTCTGTGGTGGGGTCAGCCCTTGACGGCGCCGGTGAGACCGCCGACGATGCGGCGCTCGAACAGGCTGAAGAACGCCAGGGCAGGGAGCATCGACAACGACGTGAAGGCGAGGACCTTCGCGGTGTCGACGGAGTACTGCGACGAGAACGCCTGCACGCCGAGGGGCAGGGTGAACGTCGCCTCGTTGTTGAGGATGAACAGGGGCAGAAGGTAGCTGTTCCAGCTCGCGATGAACGCCAGGATGCCGACGGTGATGACACCCGGGATCGACAGGGGCAGCACCATCCGCCAGAAGAACGACAGCCGGCCGCATCCGTCGATGAACGCCGCCTCTTGGATCTCATCCGGGATGGCGCGCAGGAACGGCACCAGGATGATGATCGTCATCGGCAGTGCGAACGCGATCTGGGGCAGGATGACGCCCGCGAGCGAGTTCATCAGCCCCAGGTCGCGGATGACGATGTACAGCGGCGTGATCGCGACCGTGATGGGGAACATCAGACCCGACGCGAAGACCGCGTACAGCACCCCGCGTCCGCGGAAGCGGTAACGGGCGATGACGTAGCTCGCCATGAGGCCGAGGACGACCGCACCCGCGGTGGTCGACAGGGCGGCGATCGTGGAGTTGAGCACCTGCTGCCAGAACTGCGAGCCGGTGAGAACCGCGAGGTAGTTCTCGATGTCCCACGGCGACGGCCAGCCGGCGGGATCGACCGTGATCTGCGCGTTGCTGCGGAACCCGCCGATGATGATGTACAGCACCGGCGCGAGCATCAGGCCGATCGTCACGAGAGAGACGAAATAGACCAGCGGGCTGCCCCAGGGCAGGCGCTCCTTGCGCCGGCCCCGACGGCCGACGGGTGCGGGCGCGACGATCGCGCGCGTGGCGGGAGAGGTGAGGGCGGTCATCGTTCCCGCTTCCCTTCGGTGATGGCCCCCGCCGTGTCACGACGCAGCACGTAGCGCTGGTAGATGATGGCGACGACGAGCGAGATGAGGAAGATCACGACGGCGACGGCGTTGCCGTACCCGTAGCTGCCGGCGTTGCGGCCGTTGACGACCATGTAGGTGGCCATCGTCGAGGTGCCGGCCGTCGAGGCGACGTACTGGCCCCAGATGATGTACACGAGGTCGAACAGCTGCAGCGCCCCGATGATCGACAGGAACGCCCAGATGCGCAGAGTGGGCGCGAGCAGCGGCAGGGTGATGCGCCAGTGCGTTTGCCAGTACCCGGCGCCGTCGAGCGCGGCGGCCTCGTAGAGCTCCTCGGGGATGCCCTGCAGTCCGGCGAGGAAGAGGATGACGGCGAAGCCGACGTACTTCCACGTGAGGATGCCCATGAGGGTCCAGATGGCGATGGACGGGTCGGCGATCCAGTCGCGCGTGAGGGCGCCGAGACCCAGCTGCTCGAGGGCGCCGTTGAGCGCGCCCTGCGTCTGCAGCATGAGGCCGAATCCGGTGCCGACGACGACCTCGGCGATGACGTACGGCACGAAGATGAGCACCCGGATCAGCGACTGGCCGCGCATCCGGCGGTTCAGCAGCAGCGCCAGGAGCACGGCGACCGGGCCCTGCAGCACGAGTGAGGCGATCACGATGATGGCGTTGTGGCTGAGCGCCTCGACGAAGGTCGGGTCGGTGAAGATCGTGATGTAGTTCTGCAGCCCGACGAACTCGGTGGGCGGGCCGTAGCCCTGCCAGCGGAAGAACCCGTAGTACGCCGCCATGACGACGGGGAAGATGACGAACCCGACGAACATCACCAGCGCGGGGCCGACGAGCACCGCGATCTCGAGGCGTCCCGACCAGCCCAGGCCTCGGCGGCGCCGGGAGGGCGGGGACGTCGTGGTGACGCCCCCGCCCCGGCCCGCGAGATCCGAGCCGGTGGCGGTGTGCGCCACGGCTGTCTCGCTGATCGACATGGTCTCGGTCAGCCCTTCTTGGCCGCGTCGGAGACCGACTGGATCATCTGCTCGGGCGAGCTCTTGCCCGCGAGCAGATCGACCACCGCGACGTTCAGCGCGTTGCCGACGTTCTGGCCGAGCACGGTGTCGAGCCACTGCGACACGAACGGCGCCTTGTTGTAGGCGGCGAGGACGTCCTGCAGGTACTCCTCCTCGACTGCGCCCTGGGCGACCGAGTTGACCGGCGGTGCGTTGAACGCCTTGTAGTAGGCCTCCTGCTGCTCGGAAGTGGCGAGGAAGTTGAGGAAGTCGGCGCACTCCTTCGGGGCCTTCGCCGAGCACGAGTAGCCGTCGACGCCGCCCATGATCGACCCGGGCTCGCCGGCGCCGCCGGACAGCTCGGGGAAGGGGAACCAGGCGAGGTCGGGCAGCGGCTGCTCGTCGGGCGTCAGCGACGCGATGACACCCGGGTTCCAGGCGCCCATGAGCTCCATGCCCGCCTGGTGGTTGGCGATGAGGCCGGCGCTGCTGCCGGCGCCCTGCTGTGCCGACGTGGTGAGGTAGCCCTCGTTGAACGGCTGCGACTCGGCGAAGTCGGCGAGGTCCTCGGCGGACTTCAGCCAGCACTCGTCGCTGAAGTCCTTCGAGTCGCCGGTCGCCTCGATGGTCTCGGCGCTGCACTCGCGCAGGGCGAAGTTGTAGAACCAGTGCGCCGCCGGCCAGGCATCCTTCGCGCCCAGCGCGATGGGGGCGATGCCCGCGTCCTTGAGCTGCCCGACCGCGGCCTCGAGGTCTTCGATCGTCGTCGGGGTCTCGCTGATGCCGGCCTGCGTGAACAGGTCGGAGCTGTACCAGAAGCCGCTGGGGAGCACCGCGAGCGGCATCGCCCACACCTTGTCCTGGTACGTCTCGGCCTTGAACGACCCCTCGGAGATCTCCTCCTTGGCGGTGTCGCCGATGAGGTCGGTGAGGTCCATCAGCTGGCCGGCTTGCACCATCGCGGCCATCTTGCCGCCGCCGCGCTGCAGGAAGACGTCGGGCGGATCGCCCGCGTTGAGCGCGGTCTGGAGCTTGCCGTCCATGTCCTCGTTCTGGACGGACTGCATCGTGATCTTGACGTTCTCGTTCTCGGCCTCGAACGCGGCGATCGCGTCCTTCCAGAACTCCTGGCCGGGGCCGGTCGTGGAGTTCTGCCAGAGGGTCATCTCGACGGTGCCGTCGGCGCTGCCGCCGTCGCCGCCGCTGCTGCAGGAGGTGAGGGCGAGGGCGCCCACCGCCATGATCGCCGCCGTGACGGCGGCCTTGCGGCCGACCGTGGTCATGCGTGCCATGTGATTCCTTCTCTCTTCGTTGAGTGGACATCTGCTGGTGAGCGCGGCCGCGGAAGTGATCGGGATCACGGAGCGACGGTGCTCGGTGTCGTCGGACTCGCTGGTGCTGTCGGACACCGAAAGTTTCCGCGGACAACAAAGCGGTGTCAAACGTTTTCGAAAACGGTTTCCACTGGCATAGAGTGCGTCCATGACGCGGAGCCGCCGCCCGACCATTCACGACGTCGCCGCGCGCGCCGGCGTCTCGGTCTCGACCGTGTCGAAAGCCGTCAACGGGCGGTATGGGGTCGCGACGGCGACCGTGGATGCCGTCATGGCCGCCGTCGCCGACCTCGGCTACGAGTCGAGCCTCATCGCGAGCAGCATGCGATCGCGCACGACCGGCGTGATCGGCGTGCTCGTGGCGGACTTCGAGCCGTTCAGCGCCGAGATCCTCAAGGGCGTCGGCGACGCGTTGCGCGACACCAGCTACGACCTGCTGGCCTATTCGGGCTCGCGCGGTGACGAGGAAGGGTGGGAGCGGCGGTCGCTGTCGCGCCTGAGCGGCACCCTCATCGACGGAGCGATCATGGTGACCCCCACGGTCGTGAAGGCCGGCGCCGACGTCCCCCTCGTCGCGATCGATCCGCACACGGGCCCCGCCGACGTCCCGACCGTCGAAAGCGACAGCTACGGCGGGGCGCGCGAGGCGACCGCCTACCTCGTGGCGCTCGGCCACACCCGCATCGGCTACATCGCGGGACGGGCCGACCTGCGGTCGTCGATCGCGCGGGATGCCGGCTACCGCCGCGCCCTCGCCGACGCCGGCATC
Source organism: Microbacterium thalli (assembly GCF_028737325.1). Classification (GTDB taxonomy): domain Bacteria; phylum Actinomycetota; class Actinomycetes; order Actinomycetales; family Microbacteriaceae; genus Microbacterium; species Microbacterium thalli. Next base: position 733,376 of record NZ_JAQZCH010000001.1, read on the forward strand.
CCGTTCGACCCCCGGTTCGTCGGCGCGGGCCGCTACCGCGAGGCGACCGTGCGGGAGGTCGCGATCGACATGCTCTCGGCTCCCGACCGCCCGACGGCCGTGTTCGCGGCGAACGACGTCTCGGCGATCGCGATCGTCCAGGTCGCGGCGGAGCTCGGGCTCGCGGTGCCCGGCGACCTGTCGATCGTCGGATTCGACGACATCCCCGAGGCGACCCGGCTGCCGACGGCCCTGACCACCGTGCGCCAGCCCATGGGGCGTCTCGGCGCGGCCGCCGTCGAGCTCTTGCTGACCCTCATGCGCGGCGAGACGCCCGCGACGACCCATGTGCTGCTGCCGACGAAGCTCGTGCCGCGGCAGACGACCGCGCCGCCGCAGCGCGGACTCGAGGCGGCGCGGGCCTAGGCTGTCAGCGTGCTGCTGAGTGATCGCGACATCCGTGCCGGAATCGATCAGGGACGCATCGGTCTCGACCCGTGGGACCCCTCGATGGTGCAGCCCTCGAGCGTCGACGTGCGTTTGGATCGCTACTTCCGGCTGTTCGACAACCACAAGTACCCCTTCATCGACCCGGCGCAGGACCAGCCCGAGCTCACGCGCCTCATCGAGGTCGACCCGGACGAGCCGTTCATCCTGCATCCGGGAGAGTTCGCGCTCGGCTCGACCTTCGAGCAGGTGCGCCTCGCCGACGACGTCGCGGCGCGGCTCGAGGGCAAGTCGTCGCTCGGGCGCCTCGGTCTCATCACCCATTCGACGGCGGGGTTCATCGACCCCGGGTTCTCGGGCCATGTGACCCTCGAGCTCGCGAACGTCGCGACACTGCCGATCAAGCTGTGGCCGGGCATGAAGATCGGGCAGCTCTGCTTCTTCCAGCTGACCTCGGCCAGCGAGAACCCATACGGCTCGGGCCCCTACGGCAACCGCTACCAGGGGCAGCGGGGACCGACGGCATCCCGCTCGTTCCAGAACTTCCACCGCACCGACGTCGGCACCATCGACGCCGGCTCGCGCGGCGCCTGAGACGACGAGACCCCCGACCGACGGCGGATGCCGCGGGCCGAGGGCCTCGAGGGTGTGATCAGGCGGCGTCGCGACCGGCGCGGAACCCGGCGGTGAAACCGCGCTCGAAGGCGCGCTCTCCCCGGTGACGCGGGTGCTCGCCGTCGTGTTCGTGATGCGCGCCCGCGGCGCGGTGCCCGCCGCGGTGCTCGCCGCGGTGGTGGCCGCCGCAGCGGGCGCCGAAACCGGCCCCAAAGCCGCGGTGTCCGCGCGGCCCGAAGCGGCGGGGCGCGGACTCGTCCCATCCGAGCTCGCGGGCGATGGTCTGCAGTGTGGCGAGGGTCGTGGCCAGATCCGCTTCGGGGACGGCGTCGCTCACGCGGGCGTGCACGGCGTCGACGAGGGCCTGGATGCGCTCGCGCTCGGTGCGCCCCCGGTCGCTGACGCGCCACTGTCCGTCGGCCTCCTCGACCCAGCCGCGAGCAGCGAGGGCGCGGATGCGCTTGCCGCCCTGCTGCACCCGTTCAGCGAGAGCGGGGGCGTCGAGCGTTCCGGCGACGACGTTGAGCACAGCCCAGTCGCGGCGGTCGAGGCCTTCGGGTGCCAGTGCTCGGTCGAGCTCCGCCGCGAGGGCCGAACCGGCGGCGCGGGCCCAGAAGGCGAGCGTGCGGTGACGGGCGGCGGCATCCTGTGTGGTCTGTTCGGTGGTCATGGTGTCCCTTCCGTGAGCCGGTCGGTCCGGCTCCAATGTATGTCTGTGTGCATGCATATGCACTATGACATGGGAATGAATGCATGTCAAGCAACATGTATCCTCAACTCATGCCCGCCCCGGACGACGCCGAGATCGACGCCATCGCCGACGCCCTCGCCCGCCTGCGGGCCCTGCGCCGCCCCGGAGGACCCGGCGCCGGGCGGCCGATCGACCCCGGCCATGCGCATGCCCACGGCCACGGGCCGTGGGGCCGTGGGCATCGACGCCACGACGGACCCGACGCGGGGGATGGGCCGCGCGGGGGGATGGGGCGGATGGCGGGTCTCGCGCGACTGCGCATGCTCGAAGCGCTCGAGGCCGCGTCGCGTCCGCTCAGCGTCGGCGAGATCGGCGAAGCGATCGGCGTCGACCAACCGCGCGCGTCGCGTCTGGTGCAGCAGGCCGCCGAACTCGAGCTCGTGCAGCGCGAGGCCGATCCGGACGACGCGCGGCGAACCCGCATCGCGCTGACCGACGCCGGTCGGCGCTTCGCCCAGGGCGTGCGCACGGAACGGCGGGCGGCGCTCGGCGGAGCGCTCACGGTGTTCAGCGACACCGAGCGGGCCGAGCTCGCGCGCCTGCTGGGCAAGCTCGCCGACGCATGGCCCCGCGACTGAACGCGGCGCGGCGCCGCATAACCCGCGCCGGACGTGGGGGCAAGCGCGGCGCCGGGCTTGGCCGGACGGCATCCGTTTGCGACCCTTGACCGGTGACTCCCGAGAATCAGCCCTCCGCCGCCGAACGGATCGCCTCCGTGACGACGGGCCGGACGATCGCGCCCTGGGTGTTCTGGCCCGCCGCGGTCGTCATCGTCGGCTTCAGCGCCTTCGCCATCGTCTTCCCCGAGACAGCCGAGACGTTCTTCGGCGCCATCCAGACATCGATCGTCGACTCGTTCAACTGGTACTACGTCCTCATCGCCGCCTTCTTCGTGGGCTTCGCCCTCTTCGTCGGCTTCAGCCGCTTCGGCGACATCAAGCTCGGCCGCGACGACGACGAGCCCGAGTTCTCGACCGTCTCGTGGTTCTCGCTGCTGTTCGCGGCGGGCATGGGCATCGGCCTCGTCTTCTACGGCGTGAGCGAGCCGCTCAGCCACTTCGTCGACCCGCGTCCGGGCGTCACCGGCACCGAGCAGCAGCTCGCGCAGGGCGCGCTGACGCAGACCTACCTGCACTGGGGCGTGCACGCCTGGGCGATGTACGTCGTCGTCGGCCTCGCCCTCGCCTATGCGATCCACCGCCGTCGCCGCCCGATCTCCATCCGCTGGGCACTCGAGCCGCTGCTCGGCAACCGTGTCCGCGGTGCCGCGGGCAACGTCATCGACGCGGTCGCCCTCGTCGGTACCCTCTTCGGCGTCGCGACCTCGCTCGGCCTCGGCGTCATGCAGATGGGATCGGGGCTCGAGTTCGTCGGCTTCCCCGAGATGAACGATCTGACCCTCATCGGCCTGATCGCGATCATCTCGGTCTTCGTGCTCTTCTCGGTGCTCTCGGGTGTGACCAAGGGCATGAAGTGGCTGTCGAACTTCAACCTGATCCTCGCGGGGCTGCTGCTGGTGTTCCTCCTCTTCGTCGGCCCGACGCAGTTCCTGCTGCGCGAGTGGGTCCAGTCGATCGGTGCGTACATCCAGGACTTCGTGGGGCTGTCCTTCACCGTCAGCGCTCTGCAGGGCACGGCGGGCGAGGAGTGGCAGGCGGCCTGGACCTCGTTCTACTGGGGCTGGTGGATCTCGTGGGCCCCCTTCGTCGGCATCTTCATCGCCCGCGTGAGCAAGGGCCGCACCGTGCGGCAGTTCGTCGCCGGCGTGCTGCTGGTGCCGACGCTCATCGGCATCCTGTGGTTCGCCGTCCTGGGCGGATCCGCGCTGTACCGCGAACTGCAGCAGCCCGGCTCGATGCTCGCGCCCGACGGCACCGTCGACCTGCAGGGTGCGCTGTTCCAGCTGCTCGAGTCGCTTCCCGCCGGCGGTGTGCTGACCATCGGCGCCATCGTGCTCATCGCCGTGTTCTTCATCACCTCCGCCGACTCCGGCGCGCTCGTGATGGGCATGATCGCAACGGGAGGCAACCCCGAGCCGCCGCGCTGGGTACGCACGTTCTTCGTCGTGACGACGGCCACGCTCGCGAGCGCGCTGCTGATCGCCGGCGGGCTGCAGGCGCTGCAGACAGCCGCGATCCTCATCGCCCTGCCGTTCTCGATCGTGATGCTCCTGATGTGCTGGTCGACGGTCCTCGCCTTCCAGCGCGAGCGGCGGGCGTACGCCCGCGCCGAGCGTGCGCAGTTCATCGAGCGCATCGGCGATCACTACGGTCTCGAGGTCGAGGAGCCGAACGAGCGCGGGGTGCGCTTCCCCTGGATCGGCGGCAGACGCTCCTGACCACCGGGGCGGGGGAGCGCTCGCGCCCGCCTAGGCTGGACGGATGCCTCCGGTCTCCTCCGCCCGCCTGATCGATGTTCCCGCCGAAACGCTCTACCGCCTGCTGTGGCTGCGCGTAGCGGTGTTCGTCGTCGAGCAGCGCGCGGCGTATCCCGAGCTGGACGGACGCGACGTCGAACCCGACACCGAGCTGTTCTGGGTCGAGGAGGACGGCGAGGTCGTCGCGACCCTGCGGCTGCTGCGCGACAGCGATGCGGCCCGCATCGGTCGGGTCGCGACCGCCGAGGCGGCCCGCGGACGCGGTCTCTCGGCGCAGCTGATGCGCGCCGCCGTCGAGCGCGCCGAGGAGCGCTGGCCCGGCATCGCGATCGACCTCGACGCGCAGAAGCACCTCGCACCGTGGTATGCCCGCTTCGGGTTCGAGATCAGCGGCCCGGAGTTCGCGGAAGACGACATCCCGCACGTGCCCATGCGGCGCACCGCCGCCTGATCGGCTCGACGCTCAGCGGATGCCGGCCTGCTTCGGCAGGCGGACGAACAGCAGGAGCACGAGGCCGAGGGTCAGCACGACCGCGATGCCGAGCACGCCCCAGATGATCGCGCCGAACCACGCGATGAACAGTGCCCACATCAGGGGAGACAGGAAGCTGGACACCCGGCCGGTCGTGGCGTAGAGGCCGAAGATCTCGCCCTGCATGCCGGGTGGGGTGACCCGCGCCAGCAGGGAGCGGCTCGCCGCCTGCGCCGGCCCGACGCACGCCGAGAGCACGAGGCCGGCGACCCAGAACACGATCGAGCCGGCGTCCTGCAGGACGAACAGCAGCACGGCGACGGCGATGAGCCCCGAGAGGGTGGCGACGATCACCGACCGGGCGCCGAAGCGGTCGTCGAACCGGCCGGCCACGATCGTCGATGCTCCCGCGACGAGATTGGCGGCGATGCCGAAGATCATGACCTCGGTCGCCGAGAAGCCGAACGCGCGCGCGGCGAGGACGCCGCCGAAGGCGAAGACCCCCGCGAGGCCGTCGCGGTACACGGCGCTCGCGAGCAGGAACCAGAACGTGGGCCGCTGCGTGCGGTACAGCCGTGCGATGTCCTTCACGAGGTGCACGTAGCCGGCGAAGAAGCCGACCTTCGTCGCGCCGGCGGGTGCGGGGCTCTCGGGGACGTTGACGAGGAAGGGGATCGCGAACACGAGCGTCCACACGCCGCAGCCGACCGCGATGAGGCGGTAGGCGAGGCCGCCACTGGTGTCCATCCCGAACCAGTCGACGAACGTGAGCGCGACGACGATCGCGAGCGCGATGATGCCACCGATGTAGCCGAGGCCCCAGCCGAGGCCGCTGACGCGACCGATGGTGCGCGGGGTGGAGACCTCGACGAGCATCGCGTTGTAGTTGACGCCGGCGATCTCGGACACGACCGCTCCGAGCGAGAGCACGATGGCGCCGTACCAGAAGTAGGCGGGGTCGGCGAAGGTGAAGAAGAGCGCGAACTGCAGCAGCGCGAGCACGACGGTGAAGACGCCGAGCCAGCGCTTCTTGCGTCCCGAGCGGTCGGCCGTCTGCCCGAGCACGGGCGCGAGCAGCAGGATGAGGATGCCGGCGGCGGTCGAGGCGATGCCGTACCCGCTGGCCAGGTCGGCCAGGGCCGCCTCTTTGACGGGGTCGCTGTCGGCCAACGCGGCGATGTCGGCGGGGAGGAACCAGTCCGACACGAGGAACAGCGACGCGAAGACGAAGGTCAGGATGACCGAGTTGAAGGGCTGCGTCGCCCAGTCCCAGAGCGCCCACGAGATGACGGCACGGCGGGGCACCGGGCGCTCGGCGTCCTCGCGCTCGCGCAGGCCGGCGATGCGGCCCAGCGCCTGGGTGTCGGCGGTGGTCGGCGGTGCCGGCACACCCGGGGTGGTCGCCCGCGGTGCGCCGTCGCCGGATGGGTTCGTCTCGGGTGACATGCGGGGCACGCTAGGGCCTCTCCGTGAACAACGGGTGCCGCCCGTCCCGGCCGTCGCTTCGTCGCGACGGGGTCAGCGTATCCGCCGTGAGGCGATGTGCGCCCGAACGCTGCGCCGCGCGCGCGTTCAGTCGCTCTGGCGGGCGAATCGGTAGCCGATCCCGCGCACGGTCTCGACCCACCGGCCCGAACGACCGTCGTCGCCGAGCTTGCGGCGCAGGTTCATCATGTGCACCTCGACGGCGTGCAGGTCGTGCGCGCTGACGTGCTCGCCGGCGGCTCCGTTCTGGCGTCGCAGCATGAGCGCGATCCTCGACTTCTCGATGACATCGCCGGGGCGCTGCATCAGCGCCTGCAGCACGTCGAACTCGGAGCGGGTCAGATCCAGCAGCTCGCCGTCCAGTTCGACGCGCCGCGCCGCCGGGTTCAGTCGCAGTGCGCCGGCCTCGAGCCACGCGGGCGCCGACGGCTCGTCCGACCGGATGCCGCGGGGGCGGCGCATCAGCGCGTCGATGCGTGCCCGCAGCTCGTAGGGGCGCCACGGCTTGACGATGTAGTCGTCGGCGCCGCTGCGGAAACCCTCGACGGTGGCGGTCTCGTCGCCCACCGCGCTGATGATGAGGATGTAGCCGTCGTGGAACGACCGGATGCGGCGCACGGCCTCGAAGCCGTCGATTCCGCCGAGCATGACGTCCACGGTGGTGAGTTCGGGGCGGAGCAGCCGCACGGCGTCGACCGCGGGCGCCCCGTCGCTGAAGGCGTGCACGTCGAACCCGTGCTGCTCGAGCGTCTGGGTCAACAGGTGGCGCAGGTCGTCGTCGTCCTCGATGACGACCGCGATGCGCCTCATGGCCGTGCCTCGGCGCGCGGGAATGATCGACGACCAGCCGCGGCGGGCTCGAGGTCGTCGAGAGGCGAGTTCGGGTTCACGCTTCTTGACATGGGTGGCCTCAGCATATTTTCCGAGGCTGAGAGTATTACCAGATGACAGCCTGGAAAACCTCAGGTTTCACTCAAATGCTCATCACGTGCCGGCTGGCGGCGAAAGTTGACAGCGGTGGGCTCAAGTTCGTTTGACAGCCATATCGGGCCGGAGTATCCTTGAGTCATCGCGGCTCAGGTTAGGCCGCCGCAGACTTCAGATCCACCGAACCGAAAGCAAAGGAGACAGCTCATGGCACGTGCAGTGGGTATCGACCTGGGAACGACGAACTCCGTCGTCGCCGTCCTCGAGGGCGGCGAGCCCAAGGTCATCGCCAACGCCGAAGGGCTCCGGACGACCCCCTCGGTCGTCGCATTCACGAAGGACGGCGAGGTGCTCGTCGGCGAGACCGCCAAGCGCCAGGCCGTCACCAACGTCGACCGCACGCTGACCTCGGTCAAGCGGCACATGGGCACCGACTGGAAGACCCAGGCGATCGACGGCAAGGCCTACACGCCGCAGGAGATCTCGGCGCGCATCCTCCAGAAGCTCAAGCGCGACGCCGAGCAGTACCTCGGCGACACGGTGACCGACGCCGTCATCACCGTTCCCGCGTACTTCAACGACGCCGAGCGTCAGGCCACCAAGGAGGCCGGCGAGATCTCGGGCCTCAACGTCCTGCGCATCATCAACGAGCCCACCGCCGCCGCACTCGCGTACGGCCTCGACAAGGGCAAGGAAGACGAGCTCATCCTCGTCTTCGACCTCGGTGGCGGCACGTTCGACGTCTCGCTGCTCGAGGTGGGCAAGGACGACGACTTCTCCACGATCCAGGTGCGCTCGACCGCCGGCGACAACCGCCTCGGCGGCGACGACTGGGACCAGCGGGTCGTGGAGTACCTCATCAAGCAGTTCAAGGACACGACCGGTGTCGACGTCTCGGGCGACAAGATCGCCCTGCAGCGCCTCAAGGAGGCCGCTGAGCAGGCGAAGAAGGAGCTCTCGAGCTCGCAGTCGACCTCGATCAACCTGCCCTACCTCTCGCTGACCGACTCCGGCCCCGTCTCGCTGTCCGAGACGCTGTCGCGCGCGAAGTTCGAGGACCTCACCAAGGACCTGCTCGACCGCACCAAGAAGCCGTTCGAGGACGTCATCCGCGAAGCCGGCATCAAGGTCGCCGACATCGACCACGTCGTCCTCGTCGGTGGCTCGACCCGCATGCCCGCGGTGTCGGAGCTCGTCAAGAAGGAAGCCGGCAAGGAGCCCAACAAGGGCGTGAACCCGGACGAGGTCGTCGCCGTCGGCGCCGCGCTGCAGGCCGGTGTCCTCAAGGGCGAGCGCAAGGACGTCCTCCTCATCGATGTCACCCCCCTGAGCCTCGGCATCGAGACCAAGGGCGGCATCATGACGAAGCTCATCGAGCGCAACACCGCCATCCCGACCAAGCGCAGCGAGACCTTCACGACCGCCGACGACAACCAGCCGTCGGTCGCCATCCAGGTCTTCCAGGGCGAGCGCGACTTCACCCGCGACAACAAGCCGCTGGGCACGTTCGAGCTCACCGGCATCGCGCCGGCGCCCCGCGGAATCCCGCAGGTCGAGGTGACCTTCGACATCGACGCGAACGGCATCGTCCACGTCTCGGCGAAGGACAAGGGCACCGGCAAGGAGCAGTCGATGACGATCACGGGCGGCTCGTCGCTGCCCAAGGACGACATCGAGCGCATGGTCCGCGAGGCCGAGGAGCACGCGGCGGAGGACAAGAAGCGCCGCGAGGCCGCCGAGGTCCGCAACCAGGCCGAGACCCTGTCGTACTCGATCGAGAAGCTCATCGCCGACAACGCCGACAAGCTGCCCGAAGACGTCAAGACCGAGGTCCAGGGCGACGTCGACGCGCTGAAGACCGCTCTGGCGGCGGATGACGACGACGCCGTCAAGACGGCGTTCGACAAGCTCAACGCGTCGCAGGGCAAGCTCGGCGAGGCGATCTACGCGCAGGGTCAGGCCGACCAGGCGCAGAGCGCTCCGACCGACGCCCCCACCGGCGACGCCGGCAGCACCGCATCCGATGAGGATGTCGTGGACGCCGAGGTCGTCGACGACGAGGACGAGAAGAAGTAACCATGACCAATAAGGACTTCGAAGAGCCCAACGGCAACGACGAGGTCCTCGGCGAGGAGGGGTCGGAGGCGCGAGTCTCCGGCCCTGACGCGCAAGAGGACACCACCACCGAGGCGCCGGCCGACGACGAGCTGACGATCGACGACATCCTCGGTGCGACCCAGTCCGACGAGGCGGCGGTGGCCGAGGCGCCGGCTGAGGAGCACGACCTGCTCCTCGACCTCAAGCGGGTGCAGGCCGAGTACGCCAACTACCGTCGGCGCACGGAAGAGCAGCGCGACGTCGAGATCGAGCGTGCGAAGGGTTCGGTGGCCAAGGGGCTGCTGCCCGTGCTCGACGACCTCGACCGGGCCGGCAAGCACGGCGACCTCGTCGAGGGGTCGCCGCTGGCCGCCATCGCCGAGAAGCTGCGCGGCGTCGTCACGCGGCTGGGCGTCGAGACCTACGGCGCGGCCGGCGAGGCGTTCGACCCGCAGCAGCACGAGGCCATCTTCCAGGCGCCCACTCCCGGCACCACCGAGCCGACGATCCTCGAGGTCGTCGAGGTCGGCTACCGCCTCGGGAGCATCGAGCTGCGTCCGGCGAAGGTCGTCGTCGCCGTGCCGGCCGAATAGGAGGCATCCATATGGCCAGTCAGGACTGGTTCGACAAGGACTTCTACAAGGTGCTGGGCGTCGCGAAGGACGTCTCGGACACCGACCTCAAGAAGACCTACCGTAAGCTCGCGCGCACCTACCACCCCGACTCGACGCAGGGCGACCCCGCGGCCGAGGCGAAGTTCAAGGAGATCAGCGAGGCCTACTCGGTGCTTTCCGACAAGGAACAGCGCGCCGAGTACGACCAGATCCGGGCGATGGGGGCGGGCAACGCCCGCTTCACCGCCGGTGGCCAGGGCGCCGGCGGGTTCGAGGACGTGTTCAGCGCGTTCAACCAGGGCGCCCGTGGCGGCGCCGGCGCGCGCGGGGCGGACTTCGACGACATCTTCGCGATGTTCAACCAGCAGTCCGGACGCTCGGGACGCTTCGGCACGGGCGGCTTCGGCCGCTCGACCGGCGGGTTCCAGGGCTTCGGCGGGCCGCAGCGCGGCGCCGACGTCACCGCGCGCACGACGCTCGACTTCGCCACGGCGGTGCGCGGCGACACCGTCACCCTGCAGGGCGAGGACGGCAAGCCGTTCAAGGTGAAGGTGCCGGCCGGCGTCGCAGACGGCCAGAAGATCCGGCTCCGCGGCCGCGGGCGTCCCTCGCCCGACGGCGGGGAGGCGGGCGACATCGTGGTGTCGGTCACCGTGCGTCCGCACCCGGTTTTCACCCGCGACGGGCTGAACCTGCGCGTCGTCGTGCCGGTGACCTTCACCGAGGCGGCGCTGGGCGCCACGATCGAGGTGCCCACCCTCGGCGGAGACCCCGTCAAGCTGCGCGTGGCACCGGGCACTCCCTCGGGCCGCGTGCTGCGCGTGAAGGGCCGCGGTGTGAGCACGGCGAAAGGCACCGGCGATCTGCTCGCCGAGGTGCAGGTCGCTGTGCCCGCGCACCTCGACGAAGACGCCCGAGCCGCGCTCGAGCGGTTCGCCGAGCTCGAACCGAAAGAGAACCCCCGCGCCGACCTGATGAGCAAGGCGCGGAGCTGACCCGATGCTCCGGCTCGCTGCATCCGGACTCTCCGAGAGCGCAGCGGGCCGGGGCACCCGCATCCGACCTTCGCGGAGGTGAGATTCCATGAGCGACGACGCCATCGACGAGGACGCGCCGATCTTCGCGATCGCCGCGGCCGCCGAGCTCGCCGGCATGCACGCGCAGACGCTGCGCCAATACGACCGGCTCGGACTCGTGGTGCCCGGGCGCACGCAGGGCGGGTCGCGGCGGTACTCGCTGCGGCACATCCGGCAGTTGCGCGAGGTCGCGCGGATGTCGGCCGAGGGCATCAGCCTGCCGGCCATCACCCGCATCCTCGAGCTCGAGAACGAGGTGGCGAGGCTGCGCCGTGAGAAGCGCGAGCTCGAGCAGCGGCTGCGCGACGAGCTGCAGCAGCGCCCCGGCGCCCGCGTCTTCGCCGCCGGCGCGACGGGCGCGGTCGTCACCCTGCGCCACGGGGCCCGTGTGCGCCGCGCCACCGAGATCGTGCTCTACCGGCGCCCGGCCGACCCGGCGCCCGCCGACGAGACGCGCACGACACCCCCGCGGTGAGCGCCCGACGATAGCCTGACGGCGTGAGACACAAGTCCGTGCCGCAGACCGATCCCGTTCCCGGTGTGACCCCTGCCGCGCCCGCCGGCCTGACGCCGATGCTCCGCATCCTCGTCGGACTCGCCGCCGCCGTCATCGTGCTCGCGGGGCTGTACGCGGCGCGCGAGATCGCGGGACCGCTGCTGCTGGGCGCGGTCATCGTGATCATCTGCCACCCCGTGCGTCGCCCGCTCGAGCGGCGCGGCTGGCCGCGTTGGGCCGCGACCACGGCGGTCATCGCGGTGGCCTACCTGATCCTCGCTGCGCTCGCCGCGATGCTCGCCTACGCGGGCGTGCAGTTCACCCGCCTCGTCACCGACTCGGCGCCGCAGCTGCGCGCCACCGCCGACGCCGTGCTCGACTGGCTGCAGGCGATCGGCTTCGAACAGCAGGTGGCCGACGCGGCGGCATCCGTGCTGCAGCCGGGCACTCTCGCGTCGTTCGCGACGTCGCTCGGGTCGAGTGTGCTGTCGGTGCTGACGGCGTTCTTCTTCGTGCTGGCCTACGTCATCTTCATGGCCGCCGACGGCGCCCGGTACACGCGAGCCGAGGCGACGTTCGGTGAGCGCGCCCGCCCGACCATGCAGCGCTTCCGCTCGTTCAACCACGGCGTGCGCACCTACTACGTCGTCAACGCGAGCTTCGGCGCCGTCGTCGCGATCATCGACGGGTTGGCTCTCTGGGCGCTGCAGGTGCCGGCGCCGGTGGTGTGGGCCGTCCTCGCGTTCGTGACCAACTTCGTTCCGAACATCGGGTTCATCCTCGGCCTCGTGCCGCCCGCGCTCCTCGCCCTCGTGGTCGGCGGGTGGCCGCTCATGCTGATCGTCATCGCGATCTACTGCGTGGTCAACGTCACGCTGCAGGTGATGATCCAGCCGAAGTTCGTCAGCGACGCCGTCGACCTGAGCCTCACCCTGAGCTTCTTCTCGGTCATCTTCTGGACGTTCGTCATCGGCCCGCTCGGCGCGATCCTGTCGATCCCGCTGACGCTGCTGGTCCGAGCCCTCGTGCTCGAGTCCGATCCCGGAGCGGGATGGATGCGGTGGCTGTCGGGCGACCGGCAGGCCGTGCCGCGATTCGCCGAGCCTGAGCCCGATCCCCTGCCGGTCGCGCCGGGTCAGGCCGGCGGCAGGCGCAGGGTGTTCGGCTTCTCGCCGATCGTGAGGTCGTCGACCACGCGCAGCGACCGCGCGAGGTGATCGAGCTCGTCGAGCACCGTTCCGACACGCTCGCGGTCGCTGCAGACGGCTGAGAGGGTCACGAGGTGCGTGCCGGTGTCCCACGTGTACGACACGAACGGCGGCGTACGCGGGTCGGGCGGCAGCGTCATGACGAGCTTCTCTCCGGAGCCGAGGTAGGGCGAGCGGAAGTCCTCGGTGTCGTCGTACTCCATCGGCATCATCGCGCGTGCGGTGCGCAGCTGCGGGGTCGCCTCCTGCACCTGCGCGAGGACGACGAGCAGTTCGGGGTCGGCCTTCCACATCCACGCGCGCACGCGGCCGTTCGCCCGGCGCATGAGCATCGGCACCGCCTGGCTGGCCGCCCACGCCGCGAACCGGCCGCCGGGACGCGGGGCGCCGCCGATGGCGGCGTTCGCCTGGCCGAGCAGCATCCCGATCGCGCGCTTGCGGGCACGGCGCCCGGAGAAGCCGAACGATTCGGTCACGGGCACCCAGCGGGCGGGGTCGGCATCGGCTTCGAGACGGGCCATGCCCCCAGCCTAGGGATGCCGCCTGGGCGTCCGCCGCTCGGCAACCGGTTTTGCTCTCTCCCGGCGGTGCCTCCGAGGGCCGCATCGGGCCCTCGGGTAAGCTCGGGCGCGCCGCGACGGCCACAGCCGCCGGCACGCCGCCGTACAGATTGGGCCTGACCCGTGACCGAATCCACGACGACCGAGGGTGCTCCCGCCGCCAGCTCGCGCGCGCCCCTGACCATCGTGATGGGCGCCGACACCTTCGCCCCCGACGTCAACGGCGCCGCCCGCTTCGCCGAACGCCTCTCGGCCGGGCTCGCCGCGCGCGGACACCGCGTCCACATCGTCACGCCGAGCGTGAAGCACTCGCAGTCGGGCACCTTCACCGAGAACATCGAGGGCGTCGACCTCACCGTCCACCGGCTGCCGGGCTGGCGCTGGTACCCGCACGACTGGCTGCGCTTCGTGCTGCCGTGGCGCTCGAAGCATTACGCCCGTCGCGTGCTCGACGAGGTCAAGCCCGACGTTGTCCACAGCCAGTCGCACATCGTGATCGGCCGCGGTCTCACGCGCGAAGCCCGTAAGCGCGGCATCCCCGTCATCGCGACGAACCATGTCATGGCCGAGAACGTCATCGACTTCACGACCCTGCCGCCGTTCCTCGACAAGATCATCATCAAGCTCTGCTGGGATGACGCCCGGCGCACCTTCGAGATGTCGCGCGCCGTGACGACGCCCACGCGCAAGGCCGCGGAGTTCCTCGAGAACACGATCGACATCTCCGGCGTCATCCCCATCAGCTGCGGCATCGACAAGCGCAACTACACGCCCGACCTCACGCCGCGCGAGCACCGCCGCATCCTCTTCGTCGGTCGCCTCACGACCGAGAAGCACGTCGAGGTCACCCTGCAGGCGGTCGCCCGGCTCGCGCCGGAGCTCGACGTGCACTTCGACATCGTCGGCGGAGGCGACCAGCGCCGGAACCTCGAGCAGACGGCGCAGCAGCTCGGCATCACCGACCGTGTGACCTTCCACGGCCGCACCGATGAGGCGGAGCTGCGGGCGGCCTACACGCGCGCCGACGTCTTCGCCATCGCGTCGATCGCCGAGCTGCAGTCCATCGCGACGATGGAGGCCATGGCGTCGGGACTGCCGGTGGTCGCCGCGAACGCCGTCGCGCTGCCGCACCTCGTGCAGTCCGGCGTCAACGGGTACCTGTTCGAGCCGGGCGACATCGACGATCTGACCGACAAGCTCCGTCGCGTCCTGACCGCATCACCCGACGAGTACCTGCGGATGCAGCAGGCTTCGCTCGACGGCGTCGAGATCCACGACATCGAGCGCACCCTCGACACGTTCGAGAAGCTCTACCGCGGCGAGCCGCTCGGCGCCTGACGATGCGCCTGTTCTTCGACGCGCGTTACATCCGCACCGACTTCCACGACGGCATCAGCCGGTTCTCGCACGAGCTCGCGCACGCCGTGTTCGCCGCTGCGCCGGCCGTGGGGGCCGAGGTCACCTTCATCGTGCACGACCCGGCGCAGGTCGCCTTCCTGCCCGCGGGAGCCCCGCACGTCACGCTGCACGCGCCGACCTCGGTGCTCGAGCCCGTGGCCGCGCTGCGCCTGAACCGGCACCGCCCCGACGTCGTGTACTCGCCGATGCAGACCATCGGTGCCCTCGGTCGCCGATTCGCGCTGATCCTCACGCTGCACGACACGATCTACTACCGGCACCGCACGCCCCCGCGCGACCTGCCGTGGTTCGTGCGCCTGGGCTGGCGCCTGTTCCACCTGTCGTACGCGCCGCAGCGCGCGACCCTCAACGCGGCCGACGTCGTCGCGACGGTCAGCGAGACGAGCAAGCGGCAGTTCGCCGCGGTGCGCCTGACCAAGCGCGAGGTCGTCGTGCTGCCCAACGCGCCACAGCGCCTGGCCGACCTGATGCCCGCAGGCGCGATGCCGGGCGCCGCCCAGCCGCGCAACATCGTCTACATGGGCTCGTTCATGCCGTACAAGAACGTCGAGACGCTCGTGCGCGCGATGCAGTGGCTGCCCGGGCGCACGCTGCACCTGCTCAGCCGGATCTCGCCGTCCCGTCGGGCCGAGCTCGAGAGCCTCGCACCGGACGATGCGCACATCGTCTTCCACGGGGGAGTGACGGATGCCGAGTACGCGGCGCTCCTCGCCGACGCGGGGGTGCTCGCGACGCTGAGCCTCGACGAGGGGTATGGCCTGCCGATCGCCGAAGCGCTCGCGCTGGGCGTGCCGGCGGTGGTCAGCGACATGGAGATCTTCCACGAGGTCGGCGGCGGCGGAGCGCGTTACGTGCCCGCGCGCGATGCGCGGGCGTTCGCCGCGGCGGTCGAGGCCCTCGACGACGACGAGACGCGCGCGCGGACCGTCGCCGCGGGACGCGCGCACATCTCGCGGTTCACGTGGGAGGAGTCCGCGGCGCGACTGCTCGCGGCGTCGCGACGCGCGATCGAGCTGCGCTCGCGCTGACGCGAACGCCCGCGCGCCACAGTGCCGGGCAGGCGGGAGCGATCGGTCGGAACGGCGCGGTAGCCGTCTCGGGCGGTGACGACGAGCGTTCCGATCGCCGCGATGGATGCGGCGAGGAGGAGGACGGCGAGAAGCGGTTCAGCGATCATGGCGGAAACGCTACGATGGTCGTCATCCTGCCGCAGCTGGCAGTCGTGCCATCGTCCGAAGGAAATCTGCCATGCATACGATCGCCTGCGTCGTCCAGAACGGATTCGCCCCCTTCGAGTTCGGGCTCGCGTGCGAAGCGTTCGGGCTCGATCGCAGCGACGAGGGGATCCGCAACTTCGACTTCCGCATCGTCACCCCCGACCCGGGGGTCGTCGAGGCCAACCTGCCGTTCTCGATCAACGTCGACGCCGACCTCTCGTTCGCCGACGAGGCCGACCTCGTCGTCATCACGCCGATCCCGCGCGAGCAGTGGGATGCCGTCGACGAGCGTGTCACGGCGGTCGTGCGGCGCGCGGTGGCTCGGGGTGCGTGGGTGCTGACCGTCTGCAGCGGGGCGTTCGTCGTCGCGGCATCCGGCGTGCTCGACGGCAAGCGTGCGACGACGCACTGGCGCTACGCCGAGACGATGGCGCGGATGTACCCCGAGATCGACGTCGACCCCGACGTGCTGTACGTGCAGTCGGGTCGCATCATCACGTCGGCCGGCACGGCGGCGGGGCTCGACGCGTGCCTGCACCTGCTGCGCCTCGAGCTGGGCGCCGAGGCGGCGAACACGATCGCGCGCCGGATGGTCGTGCCGCCGCTGCGCGACGGCGGGCAGGCGCAGTTCATCGCGCGGCCGCTGCCGGAGGCGGCATCCCTGTCGCTCGCGCCCATCACCGACTGGATGATCGAGAATCTCGACCTCGACCTGTCGGTCGACCTGCTGGCCTCGCGTGCCCACATGTCGCCGCGCACCTTCGCCCGGCGCTTCAAGGCCGACTACGGCACGACGCCGGCGGCATGGCTCGGGCGCCAGCGCATCCTGCGTGCTCAGCGCCTGCTCGAGCAGACCGATCTCGGCCTCGAGCAGGTGGCCGCCGACAGCGGGTTCGGGTCGGCGTCGGTTCTGCGGCAGAACTTCGCCCGTGCGCTCGGCCTCAGCCCGTCGGCGTACCGGGCGCGTTTCGCCTGCACGCCCGAGGCGGTCGCCGCCGCCGGCGCTGACCTTCCCGACGGTGCGCGGCTCGTGGAGCCCGTAGCGTCCTGAGGGCGTCGGTGCTAAACTTGAGTCAGCAAGGCTCAAGTTTAAGCCGAGAGATTTCAGGAGAACCATGAACGCCACTCAGCAGCCGGGACAGGAGGACGCGCAGAGCGCCCTCGAACAGTTCGGCATCAACCTCACCGACCGTGCCCGCCAGGGCAAGCTCGACCCCGTCATCGGTCGCGACAGCGAGATCCGGCGGGTCAGCCAGGTGCTCACGCGGCGCACCAAGAACAACCCCGTCCTCATCGGCGAGCCCGGCGTCGGCAAGACCGCCGTCGTCGAGGGGCTCGCGCAGCGCATCGTCGCGGGCGACGTCGCCGAGAGCCTCAAGAACAAGGAGCTCGTCTCGCTCGACATCTCGGCCCTCGTGGCCGGCGCGATGTACCGCGGGCAGTTCGAGGAGCGCCTCAAGAGCGTCCTCAAAGAGATCACCGAGTCCGACGGGCGCGTCATCACCTTCATCGACGAGCTGCACGTGCTCATGGGCGCGGGTGGCGGCGAAGGGTCGGTTGCGGCCTCGAACATGCTCAAGCCGATGCTGGCCCGCGGCGAGCTGCGCCTCATCGGCGCGACCACGCTCGACGAGTACCGCGAGTTCATCGAGAAGGATGCCGCGCTCGAACGCCGCTTCCAGCAGGTCTACGTCGGCGAGCCGAGCGTCGAAGACACGATCGCGATCCTGCGTGGTCTCAAGGAGCGCTACGAGGCCCACCACAAGGTGGCCATCGCCGACGGTGCCCTCGTGGCGGCGGCATCCCTGTCGAACCGCTACATCCCCTCGCGTCAGCTGCCCGACAAGGCCATCGACCTGATCGACGAGGCCGCCTCGCGCCTGCGCATGGAGATCGACTCGGCACCCCTCGAGATCGACGAGCTGCGTCGTCACGTCGACCGGCTCAAGCTCGAAGAGCTGGCGCTGAAGAAAGAGAAGGATGCCGCGTCGCGCGAGCGCCTCGAGACGCTGCGGGCGACCCTGAAGGACGAGCAGCAGAAGCTCGACGACCTGCAGGCGCGCTGGGAGCGCGAGCGTGCCTCGCTCAACCGTGTCGGCGACCTGAAGACGCGCCTCGATGCCGCCCGGGTCGAGGCCGAGCGCGCGCAGCGCGAGGGCAACCTCGAGAAGGCGTCGCGTTTGCTCTACGCCGAGATCCCCGCCCTCGAGCGCGAGGTCGTCGAGGCCGAGCGCGCCGAGACGGCCGTCGACGGTCCCGGGCGCATGGTCAACGAGCAGGTCACCGACGAAGACATCGCCGCCGTGATCGCCGCGTGGACCGGCATCCCCGTCGGGCGTCTGCTGCAGGGCGAGACCGAGAAGCTCGTGCGGCTCGAGTCCGAGCTCGGCAAGCGCCTGATCGGGCAGAAGGTCGCGGTGAAGGCGGTCGCCGACGCCGTGCGTCGCTCGCGCGCCGGCATCAGTGATCCGAACCGTCCGACCGGCTCGTTCCTCTTCCTCGGGCCCACGGGCGTGGGAAAGACCGAGCTGGCCAAGGCCCTCGCCGAGTTCCTCTTCGACGACGAGCACGCCATGGTGCGCATCGACATGTCGGAGTACGGCGAGAAGCACTCGGTGTCGCGGCTCGTCGGCGCCCCTCCCGGGTACATCGGCTACGAGCAGGGCGGTCAGCTGACCGAGGCCGTGCGGCGGCGCCCGTACTCGGTCGTGCTGCTCGACGAGGTCGAGAAGGCGCACCCCGAGGTCTTCGACGTGCTGCTGCAGGTCATGGACGACGGTCGCCTCACCGACGGCCAGGGCCGGACGGTCGACTTCCGCAACGTCATCCTGATCCTGACGTCGAACCTCGGTTCGCCGATCCTCATCGACCCGACCCTCAGCCGCGAGCAGAAGCGCGAACAGGTGCAGATCCTGCTGCGGCAGGCGTTCCGGCCCGAGTTCCTCAACCGGCTCGACGACACCGTCATGTTCGAGGCGCTCACTCAGGACGACCTCGCGCAGATCGTCGAGCTGTCGGTCGACGCCCTGCAGCGCCGGCTCAAGGACCGCCGCCTCTCGCTCGCCGTCACCCCCGACGCCCGCGCGTGGCTGGCCGAGCGCGGGGTACGACCCCGTGTTCGGAGCGCGACCGCTGCGCCGCCTCATCCAGTCCGAGATCCAGGACCGCCTCGCCATGGCGATCCTCTCGGGCGGGGTCCACGACGGAGACGTCGTGCGGGTGGATGTCGCCGCCGACGGCTCGTCCCTCGTGCTCACCAGCGCCGGCCCGGTGTCCGAGCCGGCGGCATCCGCGGGGTCGGACGACGAGGTCATCGAGGCCGAGCTGCTCGACGACTGATCGACCGCCCGTTGCCGTCCGCTCCACGCCGGAACCGATCGCCCCGGGCGCAAGCCCCGCGGGGCGATCGGTTCCGGCGTGGAAGCATAGGGGGCATGCGCACCGTTCGGGCCCTGTGGGGCGCCTCTCATCCCGGCCCGGCGCTCGTCGTCACGGCGCTCTCGCTCGCGCTCGGCCTCGCCGCGGGCCTCGAGCCGTGGCGCGTGGTCGTGCTCGTGGCGGCGGTGCTGTTCGGTCAGCTGTCGATCGGCATCTCCAACGACGCCATCGACCGCGAGCGCGACCGCGCCGTGGGCCGCCGCGACAAGCCGCTCGTGCGCGACGAGGTGTCGAACCGCACGGCGTGGACCGCGGCGATCGGCTCGGTCGTCGTCGCGCTCGCGCTGTCGGTGCCCCTCGGGTGGGGCATGCTGCTCGCGCACGTCATCACGATCGGGGCGGGCTGGGCCTACAACGTGGGGCTGAAGGGCACGGCGGCGTCGATCGTCCCGTTCATCGTGAGCTTCGGCCTCTTCCCCTCGCTCGCGACGCTCTCCGCTCCCGAGCCGGAGCTCGCCGCCCCGTTCGCAGCGCTGGCCGGAGCCGCGCTCGGCTCGGCCGTGCACCTGACCAACGTGCTGCCCGACCTCGACGACGACCGGGCCACCGGCATCCGCGGTCTGCCGCACCGGCTCGGCACGACGGCGTCGGTGCTCGTCGCGGTGGCGGGCGTCGTCGTCGCGGCCCTCGCTGTCGTGGTCGGCGGCGGCGCGGACGGTGTGCTGCCGTGGCTCTTCTTCGCGGCCGTGGTCGCCCTGGCGGTCGCCGTCGTCGTGCGGATGCGGCTGCGCGGGCCCGATCGCACGGGCTTCCGCCTCGTCATGGCGGCCGCCCTGCTGCTCGCGGTGCAGCTCGTGGTCACGGCGGGCGTGCTCGCGGCCTGATCCGCGGCGCTGCCCCGGTGCTGCCCCGGTTCTGCGTCACCGGGCTGCGGTGTCACCGGGCTGCGGCGTCCAGTCCCATCGCGTAGGCGTGCGGGACGAGCGATCCCGTCGCGGCGAGAGCGGTGCCGAGCGTGCGTCCGCGCAGGGCATGCGTCGTGGCGCTCACGGGACGGCCGAGGCGCATGTTGACGGCCGCCATACGCCCCGCCGTGCGCGCCGACCGCAGGCGGTCACGCTCCCAGCGGGCGAGCCCCGTCGCGGGTTCGACTCCCGTGCGGGTCCACTCGGCGAGCAGGGGAGCCAGGGTGAGTGCATCCAGCAGCCCGAGGTTCATTCCCTGTCCGCCGATGGGGCTGATCTCGTGCGCGCTGTCGCCGATGACGACGAGGCGGCCCCGGCGCATCGCGGGTGCGAGCACGCGGCGCACGCGGAAGCCGGTCGCGCTCGTGAGCGTCTCGGCGGCGTCGGCCTCGCCGCGCTCGCGCAGGGCGGTGCGCAGCCGCGCGAGCCGCGCCGCGGGGGCGTCGAGGTCCGCATCGTCGGGGGACCCGGCTGCCGCCGTGGCCGTGTCCCAGGCGACGAATCGCCGACGGCTGTCCGGCAGCGGGAACGACTCGAGCACGCCCGCGGCGGCCAGGTGCACGACGGCCGTCTCGGCGTCGGGGCGCTCGGGCACGTCGGCGTCGCTCATGAGGTACCGGTCGGGGTAGCTCGTGCGACGCACCGCGTCCGGCCGGAAGACGAGGTCGCGGGCCCCGACCCCGGCGGCGAGCACGACGATCGGGGCGCGCAGCTCGTCGTCGCCGCGCGCGCCGGTGACCCGCACGCGCACATCCGCATCGGCGACGCGGACCGCGGTGACGGCGGTTCCGCGCCGAGGCGCGGGCGCACCGACGGCCAGCGCCGCCTCGGTGCGCGCCTGCGGCAGCGTCGCGACGTACGGATGCCGCACCGACAGGCGGTCGAACCGCACGACCCCCAGCAGCGTGCCGTCGCTGCGCGCCTCGCCTCGCGACACCCGCACGGCGTCTGCGAGGATGCGGTCGGTCGCGCCGCCCGCCTCGAGCGCGGCGAGGACCGGCGCGTGCAGCCCGATCGCTCGCGAGCCGTCGCCGGCGTGCGGTCGTCGTTCGACGATCTCGACGTCGACGCCGCGGCGCGCGAGCTCGGCGGCGAGCGTGGTGCCCACCGGTCCCGCGCCGATGACGAGAACCTCAGGCACGACCGGAGCCCACGGCGAGCAGTCGGAAGGGCGCCGGGCGCACGACGTGCCACGTGCCGTGGCGCGCGAGTGACAGCCGCAGCTCGGGCGCCCGGTAGCTGCGCCGGATCGACCGCAGCCCGTCGGTTCGCAGGAACGTGCCGCGCTGCAACGGAAGGATGCCGGCGGCGTACAGTGCGTAGGCGGTGCGCCCGCGCTCGATGTCGGCATGCAGCACGATGCCGCTCGACAGCGCGAGCGAGTCGGCGAGGAAGGCGCGCAGCTCGGGCTCGGCGAGGTGGTGCAGCACGTGATTGGAGATGACGGCGTCGAAGCGCTCGCCGGAAGCACGAAGCGCGCTGGAGTCGGTGCTGCGGAACTCGAGGCCGGGTCGGGAACGCTCGCGGGCGACCTCGAGTGCGCGCGGGTCGGGGTCGATGCCGACCCACTCCACGCGCAGGCCGTCGCGCTCGGCGAGGTGAGCGAGGCGAGCGGTGACGTCGCCCCCGCCCGACCCGATGTCGAGCACGCGCGCCGGGCGGTCGAGACGCCCGAGGGCGGGTCGCAGGTGCCGTCGCCAGACGGTGCCCCAGCCGCTGACGGCGCGGTTGACCGTGTCGAAGCGCCGCAGCGTCGCCGCGAGCGCGACCGGGTCGCACTCCGGGTCGTCCATCAGCTCGCGCAGGTCGACGTCGCGGTGCCTCAGGTCCACGACGCGACGGGCTCGGTCAGGGCGGCATCCTGGTGCGCGGCCGCGGGGTTCAGGACGCCAGCGGTCAGCAGCGCGGCCTCCATCGTCAGCCCGGGGCCGAACGCGATCGTCGCGATCGTCTCGCCGTCGCGCAGGTCGTCGCCCCGCAGCAGCGACTGCAGGATGAACAGGATCGTCGCGCTCGACATGTTGCCGTAGTCGCGCAGCACCGCGCGGGACGCCGCGAGCGCCTCGGCGGGCAACCCGAGGCCCGCCTCGACGCGGTCGACGACGGCGCGGCCGCCCGGGTGCACGGCCCACGTGTCGACCGACGCTCCGCCGAGGAACCCGTCGACGGCATCCCGGATCTCGCGGCCGATGATGCGGGGCACCTCGGCCGAGAGCACCATCTCGAAGCCGGCGTCGCCGATGGTCCACGTCATGTCGCGTTCGCCGTCGTCGGTGACCGCGGTGGCGAACCGTTCGAGGTCGAGCCAGCGCTTGCCACGGCGGGCCGGGTCGCCGCTGATGACCGCGGCGGCCGCGCCGTCGGCGAACAGCGACGCCGCGAGGATCTGGTCGGGATCGTCGGCGACGCGGAAGTGCAGCGTGCACAGCTCGGCGCAGACGACGAGCACGACCGCCTCGGGCTGCGCCGCGCACATGCGGGCCGCGGCGCGCAGGGCCGGCACGGCGGCGGCGCATCCGATGAAGCCGAGGTGGTAGCGCTCGACGCTCGTGGGCAGACCGAGATCGCGTACCAGGCGGTAGTCGGGCCCGGGGGCGAACATGCCGGTGCACGAGACGGTGATCACATGCGTGACGTCGGCGGGATCGACGGATGCCGCCGCGAGCGCCTCTCGTGCCGCGTCGGCGAATAGCGCGGGGGCGGTGGCGATGTAGGTGTCGTTGCGGGCGCCCGTCGGCGGCGAGAGCAGGAGCCCCGCGTCGTCGATGACCGGCAGGCGACCGGCGGCCGGTGCCGCGTCGGCGGGGTCGGCCGCGCCGCGACCCTCGAGGGCGTCGGCCAGCTCGGTCAGCACGGTATGGCGGGTCTCGATGGCGGAGGCGTCGAACGCGGCGCGGACGAGGCGTTGCGAGAGTCGACTGATGCCGGGCTGCGACGCGAACAGGTCGCGCACGGCGTCCTGGGGCAGCACGGCCGGCGGCACGGCCGTGCCGATCGACAGAATTCGGGCGGTCATGCTTGACGATAACCGGCGGCGGGGGTGTCGGGCGCCGCCCTGTCGCTTGACCCGGGCGTCGTCTATGGTGCGGACACGGCGGCGCCCCGCCGGCGCGGGGGCTCGGCGGGGCGCCGCGTGAGCCAGGGCTCAGTCGTCGACGAGCACCGACTCGGCGACCGGACGACGCGTGCGCGGCGACAGCTCGCGCTCGCGCACGGCGGCGGGGGCGGCATCCACGTCGCCGAGATCGCCGACGGCCATGACGGTGACCGGTACGAGCGGTGCCTCGATGCCGAGCTGCTCGGCGAGGACGGCGGGGTCGAAGCCGGTCATCTGGTGCGTGTACAGACCGTCGGCGTGGGCCTGCACGGTGAAGTGCGCGGCGGCCTGCCCGAGGTCGTAGAGGGCGGTGGGGACGGGCTTGCCGTCGACCTCAGTCTGCGCGACGAAGACGACGAGGGCACCGGCGGGGCCGGCCCAGGCCTTGTTGAAGTCGACGAGGGCCGAGACGACCTTCTCGTGCGTCGCGGTGCCGCGACGGGCGACGACGAAGCGCCACGGCTGCGCGTTGAACGCCGAGGGAGCCCAGCGCGCCGCCTCGAGGGCGCTCGCGAGGGCGTCGTCGTCGACGGGCGCGACGTCGTCGTACAGGCGCGTGCTCCAGCGGGCGGCGAGGATGTCGAGGATGGGGGCGTCGGTCTCGGCGACGCGCTCTTCAACGAGGGACATGGGATTCTCCGGTTCGTTCGGCGGACAGCGGCGGACACCATCGTCCCGTCACCGGAACGACGCGGCATCCGTCCTCATTCCCGCCGCGGATGCCCTTGCGCGCACGACCGGGTGGCGTCAGCCTGTCGGCATGAGCGCATTCACCACCGATCGGGCCTTCAGCGGGTTCAGCGTCGACGATCTCGACGCCGCCCGCTCGTTCTACGCCGACACGCTGGGCCTCGACGTCGAGACCAATGCGATGGGCTTCCTCGAGATCCGGCTGGCCTCGGGCGGCGGCATCCTCGTGTACGGCAAGCCCGACCACACCCCGGCGAGCTTCACGGTCCTGAACTTCCCCGTCGACGACATCGACGCCGCCGTCGACGAGCTGCGCGAGCGCGGCGTCGAGACGAAGATCTACCCCGACGACCTCTTCTCCTCCGACGACCGGGGCATCGTGCGGGGCGGGGGACGGGGGCCGGACATCGCGTGGTTCCGCGACCCCGCCGGCAACGTCATCGCGGTGCTGCAGGCCTGACGCGCACGACGGCGGCGCCCGGCGCAGCATCCGCATCGGGATGTCGCACCGGGCGCCGCCTTTTCGCGACGAGCCGCGGGCTCAGCGACGCAGCGCCTCGCCGAGCTTCACGCGGGCGCCCATGCGCAGCAGCGAGTTCTCGTAGATCTTCGCGCCCACGAGGATCGCGCCGACGCAGGTCACCAGGAGGATCGCGAGCGAGAGCAGCGGCTCCCACCACAGCGCGTCGCCGAGGAACAGGCGCATCGGCATGCCGACGGGCGCCGAGAAGGGCACGTACGACATGATCCCGAGGATCAGCGGGTTGTCCCACGCGAAGATCACGAGGAAGTACGGCGCCATGATCAGCAGAAGCAACGGCGTCGTGGTGGCGCCGATGTCCTCCTGACGCGAGACCATCGCGGCAGCCGCGGCGAACAGCGCCGCCAGCAGCACGAACCCGAAGAGGAAGAACACCGCGAACCAGGCGATCGGGGCGCCGATGCCGGTCAGCAGCTCGGTCTGATCGGTCACCGTGAGGCCGACCACCGCCACCGCCGCGAGGATGAGGATCTGCCCCATCGCCAGCACCGTGTTGCCGATCACCTTGCCCGCGAGCAGTGCCCGCACCGGCACGGCCGAGATCAGCAGCTCCACGACGCGGGTCTGCTTCTCTTCGACCACCGACTGGGCGATCGTCGCCCCGAAGATCTGCGCCGAGACGAAGAACACCGCGCCGAAACCGATCGCGACGATGTACCCGAGGAAGCCCGCGTCACCGGACGGGTCGAGCAGTTCGACGGGCGGCAGCTGCGCGAGCGAGAGCAGGATCGTGTTCGACACCGATGTGTCGCCGATGACGACGAAGCCCACCGGTGAGGCGCTGTCGGCGACGATCGCGGCGTCGACGTCACCGTCGCGCACCGCCGACTCGGCCGCGCTGCGATCGGCGACCTCCTGCAGCTGCAACCCGGGGGTGCCCTCGACGTAGGTCGCGGCGTCGGCGCTCACCGCGACGGGGGCGCCGGTGTCGTTGCCCGCCGAGAAGCCGCCCCAGACGACGAGGGCGAGGGCGCCGAGGAAGAGGATGACGAACGAGATGACGAACGACTTGCTGCGCAGCTTCGAGCCGATCTCGCGCTCGGCGACGAGCCAGGTGCTCTGGGCGAATGACGGGGATGCGACGCTCACGGGGCGACCTCCTGGATGACTTCGGTGAAGATCTGGGCGAGGGAGGGATGCCGCGGCGTGAAACTCGCCACGTCCCCCTGCTCGACGGCGCGGCGCAGGATGCGCTGCGCGGTCTCGTCGGCGTCGACGTCGAACAGTGCGTAGCCGCCGTCGAACTCGATCACCTCGACGCCGGGCTCGGTGCGCAGCCAGCCGGCGTCGCCCGTCGAGACGAGCTCGTACCGGTGCCCCTGGTGCTGCTGGCGCAGCCCCTCGCGGGTGCCGGCGGCGCGGATCGTTCCGCCGGCGATGATGACGAGGTCGTCGCACAGGCGCTCGACGACATCGAGCTGGTGCGACGAGAACAGCACTCCGACACCGCTGGCGGCGCGCGTCTGCAGCACGCCGGCGACGACGTCGACCGCGATCGGGTCGAGGCCCGAGAAGGGCTCGTCGAGGATGAGCACCTCCGGGTCGTGCACGAGCGCCGCGGCGATCTGCGCGCGCTGCTGGTTGCCGAGCGACAGGGTCTCGATCGAGTCGTTCAGGCGCTCGCCGAGGCCGAGCTCTTCGAGCAGCGATCGCGCACGCGAGGTGGCATCCGCCTTCGAGAAGCCGTGCAGGCGTGCGAGGTAGACGATCTGCTCGAGGACCTTCATCTTCGGGTAGAGGCCGCGCTCTTCGGGCATGTAGCCGAAGCGGCGCCGGTCCGCCGCGGTGAGGGGGGCTCCGTCGAGGGACACGCCGCCGGCATCCGCCGAGAGCACGCCCAGCATGATCCGCATCGTGGTGGTCTTGCCGGCGCCGTTGCCGCCGACGAACCCCGTCAGGCGTCCGTCGGGCACCCGGAACCCCACATCGTCGAGCACGCGGTGCGTGCCGTAGCTCTTGGTGATGCCGCTCAGTTCGAGCATTCCGCCTCCTTGTTGGATGCTCCAACGCTAAGGATCGGGGCGTGGCCGGCACCTCCCCCCTGCGGCGGATCCTCGCGGGCCGCCGCCCGCCGCGCGGGGGAGGCCCCGGGGGCGAGAGCCGCGCGCGGGCGGAGCGCGCTATCGGGCGCCGCGCGTGTACGTGATGACCGGATGCCCGCGCCGCTCGTCCCATGAGACCTCGGCCTCGACGTCGTACACGCTCGAGATCAGCTCGGCGGTCAGGACGTCGCGCGGGGGGCCGCCGGCCACGACGCGTCCCCGCTCGAGCACCAGCAGGCTGTCGCAGTACATCGCGGCGAGGTTCAGGTCGTGGATGGCGACGACGGTCGTCACCGGCAGGGCGCACACGAGGTCGAGCAGCTCGAGCTGGTGCCGGATGTCGAGGTGGTTGGTCGGCTCGTCCAGCAGCAGCTCCCGCGGCTCCTGCGCGAGGGCGCGGGCGATCTGCGCGCGCTGCCGCTCGCCGCCCGAGAGCGTGTGCCACAGGCGCTCGGCATGCTCGGTCAGCCCGACGTGGGCGAGTGCGCGGTCGACCGCGATCCCGTCCGCGGCGGGATCGCCGCCGAACGTGCCGCGGTGCGGGATGCGGCCGAGCCGGGCGACATCGCGGACGGTGATGTCGACCTCGGTGTCGGCGTGCTGACTGACGGACGCGATCGTGCGCGCGGCTCGCCGCCGCCCCACCCGGGCGAGGTCTTCGCCGTCGAGCGTGACCAATCCGGCCGTCGGGCGGACGAGCCCGTGCAGCACCCGCAGAAGCGAGGACTTGCCCGATCCGTTCGGTCCGAGCAGCCCGAGGGTCCGACCGGGCTCGGGCTGGACCGTGACCCCGTCGACGACGAGCGACCCGCCGCGCGACCACGAGACCTCGCGTGCGTGGAGAGTCATGAGCGCCGCCTCCGTCGCCCCAGCAGGGCCATGAAGACGGGCACACCGACCAGCGCCGTCCCCACCCCGACGGGCAGCGGCGTCGGAGAGAAGACGACGCGCGAACCGGCATCCACCCACACCATGAAGAGGGCGCCGATGATGGCCGTCGCGGGGATCAGTCGGTGGTGCCGCGATCCGACGACCAGGCGGGCGGCGTGGGGCAGGACGAGTCCGACGAAGCCGATGGCGCCCGCGACGCTGACGAGCGTCGCGGTGATGAGCGCCGTCGCCAGCAGCAGAACCGTGCGCGTCGCGCGGACGTTCACCCCGAGCGAGGCGGCGACCTCGTCGCCGAAGGCGAACGCGTCGAGGGCGTGCGCGTAGCGCAGGCACACGAGCGACCCGAGAGCCACGACGATCGCGCACAGCTGGACGTCGTCCCAGCGCACCCCCTCGAGCGACCCGAGCAGCCAGAACATCACGCCGCGGGTCTCGTCGGAGTCGGCGAAGGCGAAGACGATGAGCGAGGTCAGGGCCGAGAACAGCTGGGTGCTCGCGACGCCGGCGAGCACGACCCGATCGTTGCCGCCGCCCGACAGGCGTGCCAGGAGCAGCACGAGTCCGAAGGCGAGCAGCGCACCGATGAAGGCGCCGCCCGAGAGCCCCAGCGCAGCGCCGCCGAGCCCGAGGATGCCGATCGCGACGGCACCGGTCGAGGCGCCCGACGAGATGCCGAGGATGAACGGGTCCGCGAGCGGATTGCGCAGCAGCGACTGCATGATGACGCCGCAGAGTCCGAGTCCCGCGCCGCACGCCGCGGCGACCAGCGCCCGCGGCAGGCGTTCCTCCCACACGATGGCGTCCTTCGCGACGCGGACGGGGATGTCGGTGAGCCCGAGGTGATTCGTGACGATGTCGCGGACGTTGACGAGCAGGATCTCCGCCGGGCCCAGCGTGATGGCCGCGCCCACCGAGACGAGCAGCAGCAGGATGCCGGCCGCGAGCAGGCCCGTGGTCGCGAGAACGCGTGTCGAGCGCCGGCTCACTGCTCGTCGCGATGCGCTCGCCACCACGCCTCGATCTTCTCCAGGCCGTCGACGAACCGGATGGACGGGTTCAGCTCCGCGCCGTGCAGGGCGATGTAGCGCTCGTTCTGCACGGCGCTCATCGTCCGGGTCAGCGGATCGGACTCGAGGAAGGCGATCTTGTCGTCGAGGCGATCGCCGGGGAAGCGGTCGCGCTGCAGGTCGCCGAGCACCAGGACGTCGGGATCGCGGGCCACGAGGTTCTCCCACGTCGTCGCGGGCCAGTCGTCGGCGAGGTCGGAGAAGACGTTGGCGAACCCCGTCGTCGACGCCAGCAGTGCCGCCGAACCCCGACCGCCGCCGACGTACGGCGTCTTGGTGTCGGCGAACCAGAACGCGACGCTCGCCCCCGCGGCATCCATCTCGTCGGTGGCGGCCGTCGCACGCGCCCGCAGGTCGGCGATCAGCGCGTCGGCGCGGTCTGAGACGTCGAAGATCTCGCCGAGATCGGCGATCTCGTCGTACAGGGCGTCGATCGTGAGGGGCGTCGAGCGCGTGCCGCCGCCGTTGACGCTCTCGCCGTTGTCGCAGTCGGTGGGGGAGAGGTAGCTGGGGATGCCGGTCTCGGCGAAGCGGCCGCGTTCGGCGACGCCTCCGGACGCGAAGTGCCGCCCGAACGAGGCTGTGACGAAGTCCGGGTCCGCGCCCAGGACGACCTCGTAGGTGGGCGCGTTGTCGGCCAGGCGAGGCACCTCCGCGTTGGCGTCGGCGAGTGCGGGCAGGATCGGGTCGGTCCACGACGCCGTGCCGACGATCCGGTCGGCCAGCCCCAACGACAGCAGGATCTCGGTCGAGTTCTGATCCAGCGACACCACGCGCTGCGGCGCGCTCTCGATCGTGACCTCGGCGCCGCAGTTGTCGAGCACGAGCGGATAGACGGTCGTTCCGGCGCCGGGCTGTGCGGCTGCGGCCTGGTCGACGGCTTCGGAGGCCCCGCAGGCGGAGAGGGCGAGAGCGATCGCGGGTACGAGGACGAGGCTGAGGGCGACGCGAGGGCGCATGACGGTCTCCGGGGGAAGCGGGGCGGGCTGACGGGAACGGCGCGGCGATGGTGCGACCAAGCAAGGATAGCCTTACCTGCATCGCGCGATCGACGCTCAGCGTTCATCCCGCGGCTAGGTGGGCGACCTATGATGCGCGGGTGACGTCTGTACCGGCCGCCCCCCGCCGAGCGACGCGCCGCGAGCGGCTCGCTGCGTTCGGCCGCACCCGACGCGGCGTCGTGACCGGCTTCGTCGCCCTTCACGTCGCTTACATCCTCGCCCTCCTGCCCCTCATCGTCACCGGTGGTACGGAGGGCGATCTGCCGCTGTACCGCCTGTGGGCGCAGGACGCGGTGCAGGGAACCTGGCCCATCATCGACTTCCCCTGGGTGTACCCGGCCGGCGCGCTCATCCCCATCGTCGCCGCGATCGCCCTCGGCCCGTACCTCTACCAGCTCGTGTGGCTGCTCATGATGGCGGCGGCGAACTGGCTCGCTCTCGCCGCGATCGCCGGGCCCCGCCTGCAGCGGCGGAAGGCATACCCCGCCGCCTGGTACTGGCTGCTCAGCGTCTTCCTGCTCGCGCCCGTCTCGATGCTGCGGCTCGAGGGCGTGGCCGCACCGCTCGCGATCGCGGGCCTCATCTGGGTCTCGCGCCGACCGATCGTCGCGGGCGCACTCATCGCGCTCGCCACCTGGATCAAGGTGTGGCCCGCCGCGATCGCCGCCGCCGTCGTCGCCGTGTGCCGCGGGCGTTGGTGGGTCGCTTTGGGCGGACTCGGTGCCAGCGCTGTCATCATGATCGCGGTCGTCGCCGCCGGGGGGGCGTCGAACCTCTTCAGCTTCCTCACGATCCAGGGCCAACGCGCGCCGCAGCTCGAGGCGCCCGTCGCCACCCCGTGGGTGTGGGCGACGATCTGGGAGATGCCGGGCGCCCGCATCCGCCAGAACTACGAACTCGCGACGCGCGAGGTCATCGGCCACGGGGCCATGGCCGGTGGCGAGATCGTGGGATGGCTGATGATCATCGCCTTCGTCGCGATCGCGCTGCTGCTCATCCGAGCGCGGATGACCTGGGTCCGCGGCGCGGCGCGCACCGACCTCGCCGAGGGTCAGCTGGTCGTCCTGGGTGCGTTCGCGTTGACCTCGGCCCTCATCGTCTTCAACAAGGTCGGTTCGCCGCAGTACATGCTGTGGCTTGCGCCCATCGTCACCGTCGGGCTGCTCATCGACCCGCAGCGGTGGCGTACGCCCGCCATCTGGATGGCCGTGACGAGCTTCTTGACCACGCTGGTCTTCCCGATCTTCTACATGCCGCTCGTGCGGGCCGACCCGTTCGCCGCGAGCCTGCTGCTGGCGCGCAACGTGCTGCTGGTGGCGCTGTTCGTGTGGAGCGTGCAGGCGCTGTGGCGGCTGGCGCGCATGCGCCCCGCCGATGCGGCGCTGCCGGTCGTGCCGGCGACGCGTTCGTCGCGTTCACCCGTCTCCGACCCCGCCTGAACCTCCGCCCCGCGGGTCAGGCCAGGCCGTTGCGGTGCGCGAAGACGACCGCTGCGACGCGGTCGCGTGCGCCGAGCTTGATGAGGATGTTCGACACGTGCG
Organism: Microbacterium thalli; assembly: GCF_028737325.1. Classification (GTDB taxonomy): domain Bacteria; phylum Actinomycetota; class Actinomycetes; order Actinomycetales; family Microbacteriaceae; genus Microbacterium; species Microbacterium thalli. The sequence continues at coordinate 764,329 of NZ_JAQZCH010000001.1, forward strand.
TCTTGACCGTCGCGTCGCCGATGAAGAGTTCGCGCGCGATCTCCGCGTTGCTCAGCGCGCGGGCGAGCAGGCGCAGCACCTCGGCCTCGCGCTCGGTGAGTCCGTGATCCGCCGGTGACGGCGCGGGCGGCGGGACGGATGCCGTCGGCGCCGGCTCGTCGCTCACCACCGCGAACCGCTCGATCACACGTCGCGTCACCTCGGGGGCGAGCAGGGCGTCGCCGGCGGCGGCGACCCGCACCGCGGCCGTGAGCTCTTCGGGGCCGGCGTTCTTGAGAAGGAAGCCGCTCGCGCCGGCCTGCAGCGCCTGGAACAGGTAGTCGTCGCGGTCGAAGGTCGTCACCACGACGACGGCGCTGGTGTTGCCGTCGTCGGCGACGATGCGACGCGTGGCCTCGAGGCCGTCGATCCCCGGCATCTGCACGTCCATGAACACCACGTCGGGGCGCAGACGGGCGACCGCGTCGAGCGCCTGAGCGCCGTCGGCGGCCTCGCCGATCACGACGATGTCGCCCGTGGCCTCGAGGATCATGCGGAATCCCGCCCGCATCACGGCGTGGTCGTCGACGAGCAGCACCGTCAGCGGTGCCGCGCCGCTCACGCGAGCACCCCGCTGTCGCGCGCGGTGTCGTCGGCGTGATGCCCGTCGACCGCGGGGGTCGGCGCCCCGGCGGGGACGCGCGCCCGCACGAGGAAGCCGCCGCGGGGCCGGGGCGCCGCTTCGAGCCAGCCGCCCGACGCGGCGGCGCGCTCGCGCATCCCCACGAGCCCGAGCCCCGGGGTGCCGCCGTAGCGCACGCGCCCCTCGTTGCCCACCTCGAGCTCGATCTCGTCGTCGTCGAAGCGCAGCCGCACGTCGGCGCGGGCCTCGGGTCCGCCGTGGCGACGAGCGTTCGTGAGCGCCTCTTGGGCGATGCGGTACAGGTTCACCTGTGCGACGTCGGATGCCGCGACCGGCGTGCCCACGACGGCGAAGGTCGTCGGCATCCCGTTCTCGTTCGCGTACCGGACGAGCTCGCCGATGGCGTCGAGCCGCAGGGTCGAGGCGCCGGGGGCGGCGGCATCCGTCGTCCGCAGGGTCTCGAGCAGCTGCCGCAGCTCCACCAGCGACGACCGGGCGGACTCCTCGACACCCGCGAGCGCTCGCCGTGCCGCCTCGGGGTCGCGATCGAGCACCGTGCGCGCAGCGCCCGCCTGCACCCCCATCGCCGAGACGTGGTGCGCGACGACGTCATGCAGCTCGCGCGCGATCCGCACCCGGTCGAGGGCCACCGCCTGAGCCGCCGTCAGCTCGCGCTCGCGCTCGAGCTCGCGGGTTCGCTGCTCGAGCATCTCGCGACTGCGGGCGCTGGCGTAGGCGCGCTCGCCGAATGCGAACGCTCCCGCGAAGAACACGACGTTGAAGAGGAACTGCAGCATCATCATCGCCGCGACGGGCGACAACAGCGAGTACTCCGCCGCCGTCTGCTCGCCCTCCGCCCCGGAGGCTTGGAACATCGAGACCATCAGCCAGACGAACATCCCGATGATGACGATCACGCGCACCACCATGGCGCGACGGCGGTCGGCGACCCACGCTCCGACGGAGTACATCGCGATGAACAGGGCGATGCTGCCGACGTACAGCTCGGGGATCAGTGCCGACATCCCGACGAAGTAGACGATGGCCACGACGATGAGCGTGACCTCCGGCATCCGGCGGCGCACGGCCAGGGGAACCGTGAGGGCGACGGAGTAGAGCAGTCCCCAGCTCAGATGCGGGGTGTCTTCGCCGAACACGCCCGCGACCTGCCCGAGCCACGTGCTGAGGATCGCGCCGACGAGCAGCGCCCCGGCGAGCCAGAGGTCGTTGCGCAGCTGTTCGCGCGTCGGTGCGGTGCGGCCGTCGGGAGCGGGGGAGAGCGCGGGCATGCTCTCCACGCTACGGGGCCGGTCGCCGGGCGACATCCCCCGTCCGGGGGAGCGGCGACCGCCGGCGGGTGGTCAGAAGATCATCGGCCGGTCGTCGTCTTCGGTCGCGTCGACGTCGAGGTCGACGACGACCGGGACGTGGTCGCTCGGCGCCTCGCCCTTGCGCTGGTCGCGGTGGATCGCGGCACCGGTCACCGCGTCGGCGAAGGCGCGAGACCCCAGGATGAAGTCGATGCGCAGGCCCTCGTTGCGGGGGAACCGCAGCTGCTTGTAGTCCCAGTACGTGAAGCCGGTCGGCACGAGCGGACGCACCGTGTCGGAGAGTCCTGCGTCGAGCAGCGCCTGGAAGGCGGCGCGCTCGGGCGGTGAGACGTGGGTCGTCACGCCCTCGACGAGCGTCGGGTCGCCGACATCCTCGGGCGTCGGGCAGATGTTGAAGTCGCCGGTGAGCGCGAGCGGCAGGTCGGGGTCGGCGGCGAGCGTGTCGCGCGTGTACTGCTCGAGGGCCTGCAGCCAATGCAGCTTGTAGACGTAGTGCGGGTCGTCGAGCGAGCGGCCGTTCGGGACGTACAGGCTCCACACGCGGACACCGCCGACGGTCGCGGCGATCGCCCGCGCCTCCTGCGGCGCGTCCGAGCCCTCGTGGCCCTTGAGGAATCCGGGCATGCCGGGGAAGCCGATCTGCACGTCTTCGAGGGGCTCGCGGCTGGCGATCGCGACACCGTTCCACTGATTGAGCCCGTGCAGCTCGACGTGGTAGCCGGCGGCCTCGAACTGCTCGAGCGGGAACTGCTCGGGCTTGCACTTGATCTCCTGCATCGCCAGGACGTCGACGTCCTCGTTCACGGCGAAGCCGACGATGCGGTCGACGCGAGCACGGATCGAGTTCACGTTCCAGGTGGCAAGACGCATGCCCCCAGCCTATTCGCCGGCTCGGACCTCGCCCGGCGTGCGGCATCCGGATACCGTCGGGGGATGGCCACGCGACTGCTGCTGCTCGCCGACACCCACATCCCCGGCCGGGCCCGGGTCCTGCCCGACGCCGTGCTCGCGGCAGCGGACGCCGCCGATCTGATCGTCCACGCGGGCGACTGGGTCTCGGCTGCCGTCCTCGACGAGCTCGAGCGCCACGGCGAGGTGATCGGCGTCTGGGGCAACAACGACGGCGACGACCTGCGCGCGCGGCTGCCCGAGGTGGCGCGTCGGCGCATCGAGGAGGTCGATGTCGCGGTGGTCCACGAGACCGGTGCCTCGACCGGGCGCGAGAAGCGGATGGATGCCGCCTACCCCGACGACGACGTGCTGGTGTTCGGTCACAGCCACATCCCCTGGGACACGACGACCCCGCGGGGACTGCGCCTGCTCAACCCCGGCTCGCCGACCGATCGGCGCCGGCAGCCGCACAAGACCTTCCTGACGCTGACCGTCGACGGCGCAGAGCTGCGTGATGTCGAGCTGGTGGTGGTCTGAGGCATCCGGATGCCGCCGGTGCGGCTCGTAGACTCGGACGCATGACCGTCGCAGGCACGCCCGAGCTCGAAGCCGACCGCCAGGACCTCATCCGGCTGATCCAGGACGAGGCGGTGTTCCACGGCGACTTCACCCTCTCGAGCGGCAAGAAGGCGACGTACTACGTCGACATGCGCCGGCTGACCCTCGACCACCGCGCCGCGCCCGCGATCGGCCGCATCATGCTCGATCTCATCGGCGACATCGACGGCGTCGTCGCCGTCGGCGGCCTGACCCTCGGCGCGGACCCCATCGCCAACGCCGTCATGCACGAGTCGGTCCGAGCCGGCCGGGCGCTCGACGCGTTCGTCGTGCGCAAGGAGCCGAAGGACCACGGCCGCGGCCGTCAGATCGAGGGCGCGGATGTCGCCGGCAAGCGCGTCGTCGTCGTCGAAGACACCTCGACGACGGGGCAGTCCGCCCTCAAGGCCGTCGAGGCGCTGCGGCGCGAAGGCGCCGAGCCGGTCGCCGTCGCCGTCATCGTCGACCGCAAGACCGGTGCCCAGGCCGCCGTCGAGGCCGAGGGCCTGCAGTGGCTCGCCGCGATCGACCTCGACGACCTCGGCCTCCAGCCCCAGTAAGCCCGGGCCTCGGGCGGTGCGGTGCCCGGGTGAGCGGCATCCGCCCCGGCCGCGCGCGCCCGGCCCCCGCTTCGCCTGTCACGTCCCCAGCCCATCCCACCCCCATCCCGCGGAATAGGGTGGGGGCGGGGCGGGGTTGCCCTTCGGTATGAGCCTGTACGAGCCCGCCGTCTTCGGCGCCCTGAACCTCTCGAACCGCGTCGTGATGGCGCCGCTGACGCGGACGCGCGCCGACGCGGATGGGGTGCCGACCGACGTGATGGTCGAGCACTACCGGCAGCGCGCCGGCCAGGGGCTGATCGTGACCGAGGGCACGTGGCCCGTCGCTGAGGCGAAGTCGTATCCGGGTCAGCCGGGCATCGAGACGGACGAGCAGGTCGCGGGATGGCGCCGCATCGCCGACGCCGTGCACGCGGCAGGCGGCACCGTCGTCATGCAGCTCATGCACGGCGGACGCGTCTCGCACCCCGACATCACCGGCGCCGACCGTGTCGTCGGTCCCAGCGCCCTCGCCGCCCCCGGCCAGACCCGCACGCCGAAGGGCAAGGCCGACCTGCCCGTTGCGCACGCGCTGACCGCCGACGAGATCCCCGTCGTCATCGAGCAGTTCGTCCAGGCTGCGCGCAACGCGATCGCGGCCGGGCTCGACGGCGTCGAGGTGCACGGCGCCAATGGCTACCTCGTGCACGAGTTCCTCTCGCCGGTCTCGAACATCCGCGACGACGCGTACGGCGGTTCGCCCGAAAACCGCGCCCGGTTCGCGGTCGAGGTGACGCAGGCCGTCGCCGCGGCCGTCGGTGCCGAGCGCACCGGCATCCGGCTGTCGCCCCAGCACAACATCCAGGGCGTGCTCGAGCACGACGACGCCGACGTCCGCGCGACGTACACGGCTGTGGCCGAGGGGCTGGCCGCGCTCGACCTCGCCTTCGTCGACGTGCTCAGCGCCGACCCGACCGGTGACCTCGTGCAGCACATCCGCCGCACCGCCGGCGCACCGTTCATCCTCAACTCGGGGTTCGGCTCGCCGACGACCCGCGAAGAGGCCGAGACGCTCGTCACGGCGGACTGGACGGATGCCGTCGCCGTCGGCCGACCCGTCATCGCGAACCCCGATCTGGCTCGGCGGTGGGAGCTCCGGGCAGAGCTCAACGAGCCGCGCCCCGAGCTGTTCTACGGTTCGACGGCCGAGGGGTACACCGACTACCCGTCGCTCGACGACGTGCGGGCCGGCGTCGCCTGACGCCGCGCTCCGGCTGGTCCCCGACGCCGCCGGGCGCGGGGATCAGCCCTGGAAGACGGGCAGCTGCGAGGCCAGGCCCAGCAGCAGCCCGAAGAAGGTCAGCAGGATGATGCCGCGCCGGGTCGACCCGCGATTGGTGCCGTCGTCGCCGATGCGCTGATTGCGCACGAAGATGACGAGGGCGATCAGCAGCACGGCGAGGCCGGTCAGGGCCAGGACGATGGACATCAGTCATCTCCTCCGCGCTTGCGCCGCACGAACTGCACGACGACGACCACGAGGCTCGTCGTGAGCATGAGAGCGACGCTGATCAGCAGCAGGTTCTGCTCGAACTCGTTCACGCGGCGCCCTCCGTTCGCGCGGCCATCACAGGATCCCCGGGTCTTCGGTCTCGTACGGCTCGGCGTCGAGCAGGTCGGCGACGGAGTCGAGGATCTCATCGGGACGGAAGGGGTACCGCGCGATCTCGGCGTCATCGGCGATGCCGGTGCGCACGAGCACGGTGTGCAGTCCCGCCTCGATGCCCGCGACGACGTCGGTGTCCATCCGGTCGCCGATCATGCCGGTGTTCTCGGAGTGCGCGCCGATGCGGTTCATCGCGGATCGGAACATCATCGGGTTGGGCTTGCCGACGACGTAGGGGGCCTTGCCCGTCGCGTGCGAGATGAGCGCCGCGAACGATCCGGTGGCCGGTACGACGCCTTCGGGTGTGGGCCCGGTGGCGTCTGGGTTGGTGATGATGAACCGCGCGCCGGCGTTGATGAACCGGATCGCCTTCGTGATGGCGTCGAAGGAGTAGTTGCGCGTCTCGCCGACGACGACGTAGTCGGGGTCGGTCTCGGTCATGATGTAGCCCGCCTCATGCAGGGCGGTCGTCAGGCCCGCCTCGCCGATGACGAATGCCGAGCCTCCCGGATGCTGCGAGCGCAGAAACTCGGCCGTGGCGAGCGCCGAGGTCCAGATGCGTTCCTCGGGAACTTCGAGGCCCGACCGGGCCAGGCGTGCGCTGAGGTCGCGCGGCGTGAAGAAGGGGTTGTTGGTGAGCACGAGGAACGGCGTCCCCGTCTCGCGCCACTGCGCGAGCAGCTCCGCGGCTCCCGGGATGGGGTGGTTCTCGTGGACGAGAACGCCGTCCATGTCGGTGAGCCAGCACTCGATATCGGCGCGTGTCCGCATGGCCCCAGCCTAGCCGTGGCGATCGGGCCGTAGTCTTCACTCGTGGCCCGCGATGACTGGAATCCCCGCATGCTGCCTGATCTGTCGGGCAAGCGCTACCTGGTCACGGGTTCCAACGCCGGCCTGGGCTATTTCGCCTCGCTGCAGTTGGCGGCGGCGGGGGCGCACGTGGTCATGACCGGCCGCAGTCCGCAGCGCCTCGCGACGGCGCGCGCGTCGGTCGCGCGGGCCCTCGGCCACGACGCGGGCACGGTCGAGACGCTGCTGCTCGACACCAGCAACCTCGGCTCGGTGCGTGCCGCCGCGGCCACCGCGCGCGGGCGCAAGCCGCTGCACGGGCTGCTGCTGAACGCCGGGGTGGTGCATCCGCCGCGCCACCGTGAGACCACGTACGACGGGCACGAGGTGGTCTTCGCGACGAACGTGCTCGGGCACTACGCGCTCGCGGGCGAGCTGCTCATCGCGCTCGCCGCGGGCCGCGGGCGCATGGTGTGGGTCGGCTCGGTGTCGACGTCGATCTGGAAGTACGACCCGACCGACATCGAGCTCGAGGAGAACTACTCGCCCTGGCGCGCGTACGTGCAGTCGAAGGTCGCTACAACGGCGCTCGGGCTCGAAGCCGACGATCGGCTGCGTGCGGCCAGCGTGCCGGTCGCGAGTCTCGTGGCCCATCCCGGCTACTCGACCAGTGGACGCACCCGCGGCATCGCCGGCATCAACGAGCCGTCGCGGATGACGCGCTTCACCGACAACCTGCAGGTCGCGGTCACGCAGTCCAAGGAACGCGGGGCCTGGGCGCTCGTGCGTGCGCTCGTCGACCCCGAGGCCGAGGGCGGCGAGTTCTACGGTCCGACGGGCGTCCTGCGGGGCGAGCCGCGGCGCGCCACCCCGGCCGCCGTCACGCGCGATCCCGAGGTCGCCGCGCGCCTGTGGTCGTACTGCGAGCAGACCACACGCGCGCCCTGGCCCTACCTCAAGGCGAGTCGCACGCGCGCGAAGGGCTGACGCCGGCCGCGGTTCAGGCGGTCACCCAGATCGCGGACGCGGCGCCCGGCGGCAGCACGACCGATCCGCCGCCGTCGACCTGGACGGTGTCACGACCGCTGACGGTCAGGGCGTGGCCGACGTCGACGCCGCGCTCCTCGAGGGCGCGCAGCAGCGCCGGGTCGCGGTCGCTCACCCGCAGGATGCGCCCCGTGTGACCGAGGGTCGCGTCGGCGAGGAGCACGAACGGCTCGCGGTGCACGTCGCCGGCGGCATCCGGGATGGCGTCGCCGTGCGGGTCGAAGCGGGGGTCGCCGAGGCGTTCGGCGATGCCGGCGAGCAGCCGGTCGCTGATGGTGTGCTCGAGCACTTCGGCCTCGTCGTGCACCTCGTCCCACGCGTAGCCGAACTCGCGCACCAGCCACGTCTCGATCAGGCGGTGCCGACGGATGATGGATGCCGCCCGCAGGCGGCCCGCTTCGGTGAGCGCGACGGGGCCGTACGGGCGGTGCGCGACGAGGTCCTGCGCCGCGAGCTTGCGCACCATCTCGGTCACCGTCGAGGGCGCGAGCCCGAGGGTCGACGCGAGCTGCGACGGGGTGATGGGTGCCGGCTGCCACTCGGTGTGGTGGTAGATCGTCTTCAGGTAGTCGTCGACGGCGGGGGAGGGCACACTCCAGAATATCCGGCGCCCGCGGCGGGTCGGAGGTGCCGGGATAGCCTGTCTCGGTGACCCGCCCCGATGCCGCCGAGCCCGCCGCCGCAGACGATGCCGCCGAGCCCCAGCTGCCGGTGGGCGTGGGGCCGTGGCCGGGCGGCCCCGAGGCGTGGCCGGACGACGCGCGCTTCGACCCGGTGCTGCTCGCGGAGGGCGACCGGCGCAACGTCGTCGACCGGTACCGCTACTGGCGCCTCGAGGCGATCGTCGCCGACCTCGACGAGCACCGGCATGCGTTCCACGTCGCGATCGAGAACTGGCAGCACGACATGAACATCGGGTCGATCGTCCGCAGCGCCAACGCGTTCGGGGCGGCGGAGGTCCACATCATCGGGCGCCGGCGCTGGAACCGCCGCGGCGCGATGGTGACCGACCGCTACCAGCACGTGCGCCACCACGAGGATGTCGCCGGCTTCGCCGCCTGGGCCCGCGAGGCCGGGATGCCGATCGTGGCGGTCGACAACGTGCCGGGGTCGGTGCCCGTCGATCGGGCCGACCTGCCCGAGCGCGCCGTGCTGCTCTTCGGCCAGGAGGGGCCGGGCCTCTCGCCCGAGGCGGTCGCGGCGGCATCCGTCGTCGTCGAGATCACGCAGTACGGCTCGACGCGCTCGATCAACGCCTCGGCGGCAGGAGCGGTCGTCATGTACGAATGGTGCCGCCGATGGGCGCGCTGACGGGCAGGCCGCGGCGTCAGCGCGACGGGTCGGCGTCCGGCGCGACGGCGTAGACGAACAGACCCGACGCGCTCGAGGTCAGCTCGACGGTCGCGTCGGCCGGGACGTCCGCGATGGTGTGGGGCTCGGCCCGAGCGTCGACCGCCGCGCACGTGATCTCGCCGCGTTCGACGTCGGTACCTGCCGCCGTCACCGCGTACGACAGCTCCGCGCCCGAGCCGCTGACGCACGCGATCGTCACGACAGCGGGCGCCTGATCGGCGGGCACGGTGATGATCGGCTCATTGCCGGGGGCGAGCACGCCGGCCTCGCGCTGCGTCCAGGCGGCGCCGCCCAGGGCGTTCTCGGGGATGACGGCGTCGGCCCACACGACGGCGTCGTCGAGGGTGGGCTCGGGCAGCGAGCGGGGGTCGGCGGACCGCGTGGGGACCTCGATCGGAGGGGTACTTCCGGAGCAGCCGGAAGCCAGCATCCCCACCACGAGGACCGCGACGGTCGCGGCGGCTGCGGAGGTGAGCTTCGGCATGACGCCACGCTAGGGGCGCAGGCTGTGGTTCGGGCGAGAATGCGGTTTCGACTCGCTCACAGTCGTGCGCATCGCGGACCGCCGGTCCGCCGTGCGCACGCGGTCAGACCGCGATCGACAGCCAGGTGCCGCGGCGCACCCGCCACCCCAGCGTGAGCAGCCGGGCCACCATGTAGACGCCGAAGAACGAGACGGCCAGCCACGCCAGGCCACCCGCGCCGACCGGGTGCAGGGCGCCGACGAGCACGAGCGCCGGCACGAAGGGGACGAGGTTGAGACCGCCCGCGATGGCCAGGTAGCGCGCATCGCCGGCACCCATCAGCACACCGTCGAGCACGAAGACGATGCCGCAGATCGGCTGGGCGACCGCCAGCACGAGCAGGGCGGGCTGCACGAGCGCGGCGACGGCCGGGTCGCCGGTGAAGACGAACCCGATAACCCCGGATGCCGCGGCGATCGCGACACCCACGATGACGCCGAACCACGCGCCCCAGGCGACCGTGCGCCCGACCACGCGCCGGACGAACGCTTCGTCGCCGGCGCCCAGGCCCCGGCCGATGAGCGCCTGCGCGGCGATCGCCAACGCGTCGAGGGCGAACGCGGCGGTCGAGAAGATCGTGAAGGCCACCTGCCAGCCCGCCAGCTCGCTCGTGCCGAGGCCCGTCGCGACCGCGACGGTGGCCAGCAGCGCGACGCGCAGCGACACCGTCCGCAGGAAGAGCCAGCCGCCCAGGCGGGCGGACCCGCGCATTCCGTCGGCGCTCGGGCGCAGCGACGCGGCGTGCCGGCGGGCGAGCCGCCCCACGACGACGGCGTAGGCGCCGACCATGCCCCACTGCGCGACGACGGTGCCGAGGGCCGAGCCGCCGATGCCCCAGCCGAACCCGTAGATGAACAGCACGTTCAGCAGCGCGTTCGCGCCGAAGCCGAGACCGGCGATCCACAGGGGCGTCACGGTGTCCTGCATCCCGCGCAGCAGTCCGGTGGCGGCGAAGACGATGAGCATCGCCGGCAGGCCCCACATCGACAGGCGCAGGTAGGTCTCGGCGTCGGTCGACACCGCCTCACCGGCGCCGAACATGCCGACCAGCAGCGGCGTCGCCGCCGATCCCGCCACGGCGAGCACCGCGCCCAACCCGAGCGCGAGCCACAGTCCGTCGATACCCGCGGTCACGGCGCTCGAGGAGTCGCCCGCACCGAAGCGCCGCGCGACGGCCGGCGTGGTTGCGTACGCCAGGAACACCATGAGGCCGACGATCGTCTGCAGCACCGCCCCGGCGATGCCGAGGGCCGCGAGCGGCACGACACCCAGGTGCCCGATGAGGGCGGCGTCGACGATGAGGAACATCGGCTCGGCGATCAGCGCGCCGAGCGCGGGAACGGCCAGCCGCAGGATCTCGCGGTTGAGCGTCCGGGCCATGCCACGAGCCTAGGGCGCGGCATCCCCTGGCACGGTCACACGTCCCGTGTCGAGCGCGCGGGCAGGCGCCGCGGGATTGGCTACGGTGGATGATCCGGAAGCGGACGGAGGGAATCGGATGCGGCTGCTCCAGCGCCTGGCGATCGCGCGCCTGCACGCGCGCCTGCCCGCCTGGGTCCGCATCGCGGTCGCCATCGTCGCGGTGGTCCTCGGCATCGTCATCGTCATCCGTCCCACGACCGCGCTCGACGTGCTGGCCTGGCTCATCGGCGGCGGCATGGTGCTGACCGGGCTGCTCGAGCTCACCGGACGCGAGGGCGAGGTGCGGCGCCCGCGCTGGCGCACCGTCGCCGGTGTCGCGTGGCTCGTCGGCGGCGGCATCGTGCTGCTCGCGCCGGGACTGACGGTGCGCGTCGTGGCGGTCGTCGTCGGCGTGCTGCTGCTCGCCAACGGCATCCTCGGCGTCGCCTCGGTCTTCGCCCGGGGGCGCTCGTGGGACGCGCGGATCGCCGACGGCGCCTTCGGCGTCTCGGGCGTGATCTTCGGCGCCCTCGCGCTGTTCTGGCCCGACATCACCCTGCTCGTCGTGGCGGTCGTGTTCGGGGCGCGCCTCATCATGAGCGGTGTCGTCGACCTCTGGACGCGGCTGCGCCGTCGCCACGACGATCGCGCGGCGGAGCAGGCGGGGCAGACGGGTCCGCCGAAGCGCCGCTGGGGGCGGACGGTCATCGCGATCGCGTCCGTCGCGCTCGCCGTCACCACCACGATCGCGACGGCACCCCTGCGCGACGGATCGACGGTCGTCGACGACTTCTACGCCGCGCCGCGCGATATCCCCGACGCCCCCGGGCAACTCGTGCGTGCCGAGCCGTTCACCGGGGGCATCCCGGCCTCGGCGCAGGGCTGGCGCATCCTCTACACGACCACGGGCGTCGACGGCCGGGTGCGCGTCGCGAGCGCGATCGTCGCCGTGCCCCGAGAGGGCGCGGGGCGCTGGCCGGTCATCAACTGGAACCACGGCACGACCGGCTTCGCGGCGCACTGCGCGCCGTCGCTGCAGCCGCGCGGGCTCTGGGCGGGCGCGTTCTACATGCTGCCGCGCGCGATCAAAGAGGGCTGGGCCGTCGTCGGCACCGACTACATCGGCCTGGGGACGGAAGGACCGCACCCGTACCTGATCGGCCCCCCGAGCGCGCACGCCTCGCTGGATGCCGTCCGCGCGGCCCGGCAGCTCGAGGAAGCGGACCTGGGCGCGCGGAGCGTCGTGTGGGGGCACTCGCAGGGCGGCGGTGCGGCCCTGTGGGCGGGGTCGCTGGCACGCGAGTACGCACCCGACGTGTGGGTGCAGGGCGTCGCCGCGCTGGCGCCGGCCAGCGACCCGGCGGCGCTCGTGCAGGGCATCTCGAGCGTGACCGGCGGCAGCATCTTCGCCTCGTACGCGTTCGCCTCGTTCTCGCAGATCTATCCCGAGATCGAGTACCGCGACTACGTGCGCCCGGGGGCCGAGACGGCCCTGCGCCAGATGTCCGATCGCTGCCTGTCCGATCCGACGATCGTGCTCTCGGTGGCGGCCGCGCTCGGCATGAGCCGCGATCCGGCGCTGTTCTCGCGCTCGCCGGCATCCGGTGCCCTCGGACGACACCTGCGCGAGAACACCGCCCCGTTGCACTCGACCGCGCCCGTGCTGCTCGCGCACGGCGGCGCCGACAGCGTGATCCCCGTAGCGGCGCAGGCCGACTTCGTCGACCGCATGTGCGCGGCCGGTCAGGACGTCGATTTCCGCACCTACGCGGGCTACGAGCACGCGGGGGTGATCGAGCGGCCCTCGCCGCTGATCGATGAGCTGTTCGACTGGACGCGCGACCGATTCGCGGGCGTTCCGGTAGCCGACGGGTGTACCACCACCGAACGCTGAACGTGCTCCGAAGTTGAGGTCGGCGGGTCGGCCTAGCATGGGTCACATGACCGACCCCGCCCTTCCTTCCGGCATCGACATCGCCGAGCTCAGCACCGAGATCCGCCCCCAGGACGACCTCTTCCGCCATGTCAACGGCAGCTGGCTCGAGCGCACCGAGATCCCCGATGACAAGGCCCGCTGGGGGGCGTTCCACCTGATCGCCGAGCAGGCCGAGAGCGACGTCCGCGCCATCATCGACGAGGCGACGACGGCCGAGCCGGGCACGGTCGAGCGCAAGATCGGCGACCTGTTCACGAGCTTCATGGACACCGCCCGCATCGACGAGCTGGGCGCGGCGCCGCTGGGCCCGCAGCTCGCCCGCGTCGACGCCGTCGACTCGATTCCGGCGCTGCTGCGCACCGTCGGCGAGCTCGAGCGCGAGGGCATCGGCGGGATGATCGGCACCTTCATCGAGCCCGACCCCGGCAACCCCGAGCGCTACGTGGTGTTCTTCGTGCAGGGCGGCCTGTCGCTGCCCGACGAGAGCTACTACCGGCTCGAGAGCTTCGCCGCGACGCGCGAGGCGTTCGGCGGGTACGCCGAGCGCATGCTCGCGCTGGCGGGGGTCGCGGGCGCCGCCGAGCAGGCGCAGCGCATCGCCGGCCTCGAGACCGAGCTGGCGGGCCACCACTGGGACAACGTCCGCAACCGCGACGCCGTGGCCACCTACAACCTGCACGCGTGGGACGACGTCCAGGCCCTCACCGGCGTCGACCTCGACCCGTGGCTCACCGGCCTCGCCCCGCGCCACCGCGACGGCTTCGCCGAGATCAACGTCAACCAGCCGAGCTTCCTCACCGGCCTCGGGTCGCTGCTCGTCGACGACCGGCTCGAGGACTGGAAGGCCTGGCTGCGTCTGCAGGTCGTGCGCGCGTCGGCCCCCTTCCTCCCCGACGCCTTCGTCGCCGAGAACTTCGCGTTCTACGGCACCCAGCTCACCGGCGTGCCCGTCAACCGCGAGCGGTGGAAGCGCGGCGTGAGCATCGTCCAGGCGGCCCTGGGCGAGGCGGTCGGCCGCATCTACGTCGAGCGTCACTTCCCGCCGCGGGCGAAGGACGAGATGGACGCCCTGGTGGCGAACCTCATCGAGGCGTACCGGCAGTCCATCTCGGGCCTCGAGTGGATGACGCCGGCCACCCGCGAGCGCGCGCTCGAGAAGCTCGCCGCGTTCACCCCGAAGATCGGCTACCCCGAGCGCTGGAAGGACTACTCGGCGCTCGAGATCGACCCGACCGACCTGCTCGGCAACGTGCTGCGCTCGACCGAGTGGGAGTACGAGCGCCAGCTCGCGAAGCTGGGTCAGCCGATCGACCGCGACGAGTGGTACATGACGCCGCAGACCGTGAACGCGTACTACAACCCGCTGATGAACGAGATCGTGTTCCCCGCGGCCATCCTGCAGCTGCCGTTCTTCTCGTCCGACCGCGACGCCGCAGCCAACTACGGCGGCATCGGCGCCGTGATCGGTCACGAGATCGGACATGGCTTCGACGACCAGGGCAGCGCATACGACGGCACCGGCGCGCTCAACGACTGGTGGACCGACGCCGACCGCGCCGCGTTCGAGCAGCGCACCGCGGCCCTCATCGAGCAGTACAACGCGTTGGTGCCCCGCGGGCTGTCCGACGAGAACACCGTCAACGGAGCCCTGACGATCGGCGAGAACATCGGCGATCTGGGCGGGCTGGGCATCGCGCTGAAGGCCTACCGGCTGCACCTCGAGGCGACGATGTCGGCGGACGAGCTGGCGGCCGAGCCCGACGGCCCCGTCATCGACGGCTACACCGGCGTGCAGCGTCTGCTGCTGAGCTGGGGCCAGATCTGGCAGCAGAAGGGCCGGGATGCCGAGACCATCCGCCTGCTGACGATCGATCCGCACGCGCCGAACGAGTTCCGCTGCAACCAGATCGTTCGCAACATCGATGCGTTCTACGACGCCTTCGACGTCACCGAGAGCGATGAGCTCTGGCTGGCGCCCGAGCGTCGCGTCACGATCTGGTGACCACCCGACCCGAACCGCCGAGAACGACTCCGACGGAGACGACGAGATGACCGTGGACGGAACCGAGTCCTCCGGGACCGCCCGATCGCGGGCGGAGCGGCGCACGGACACGCCACCGCTCCGCCGCTCGGCGGCACGGCGGCGGGGGTTCACCTCGACCGAGAAGGCCCTCGATGCGCTCGCGGCGTCCGGTGCGCGCGTCTCGGTGCGCGTGAGCGACCTCGATCGCGGCACCCCGGTGCTCTCGGGTGACGACTTCGTCACGCTGCCGGTGGCGGGGCTGGGCATCGTCCCGCTGCTGATCGAGGTGGCGGCGCGCTTCGAGGCGGGCGGGCTCGACCCTCTCGAGATCGTCGAGCGGTCGGCGATGCCCGGCGTCGCGGTGGCCGGGGTCTGGCGGCACCTCGCCGCACCCGCTCTGCCGCTCGGCGACCTCGCGGTGCTGGCCGCGGCGACGGGCGACGCCCTCGCCGCCAATGCCCTGCTCGACCGCGTCGGGCTCGATGCGGTGCGTGCGCGTCTGGGCAGCCTCGGGATGCCGCGGACCGCGCTGCTCGACCGGTTCCGCGACGACCGCGGGCCCGACGATGCGCCGCACTACGCGCTCGGCACGGCGCGCGAGTTCGCGTCGATGTTCGCGGCCCTCGTCAACACCGACATCGTCTCGCCCGGTGTGAGCGCGCAGGTCAGCGAGTGGCTGAGCCTGAACCACGACCTGTCGCTCGTCGGGTCGGTGACCGGGCTCGACCCCTTCGCGCACGACGACGACAAGCACGAGCTGCTGTTCGTGAACAAGACGGGCCGAGCCGACGGCATCCGCGCCGAGGCGGGAGTGCTCGCCGGGCCCCGCGCCGGTCTCGCCTACGCCCTGATCGTGGAGTTCGACGATGCGTCGATGAGCCACCGTCTGCGCGCGCACGAGGCCTACCGCGCGTTCGGGCTCGACCTCATGGAGTACGTCTTCTGACCCGATCGCCGCGATCGGATCGAACCGCCGTCAGAAGACGATCGTGTGGTTGCCGTGACGGATGACGCGGTCCTCCGCGTGCCACAGCACCGCGCGTGAGAGCACCTGACGCTCGACGTCCGCGCCGCGGCGGGCGAGCTCGGCCACCGTGTCGGCGTGGGTGACGCGGATGGTGTCCTGCTCGATGATCGGACCCTCGTCGAGGTCGGTCGTGACGTAGTGGCTCGTCGCGCCGATGAGCTTCACGCCGCGCTGCTTGGCCTTCTTATACGGCTCGGCGCCGATGAAGGCCGGCAGGAACGAGTGGTGGATGTTGATCACGGGCACGCCGAGCTTCTCGAGGAAGTCCGACGAGAGGATCTGCATGTAGCGGGCCAGCACCACGAAGTCGACGTTGCCGACGAGCAGCTTGAGGATCTCGGCCTCGGACGCCGACTTGTCGGGCCCGGGCGTCGACGGCACATGGAAGAACGGGACGTTGAACGAGCGGACGTCCTCGGCCGAGGTGGTGTGGTTCGACACGACCATGGGCACCGACACGGGCAGGTCGCCCCGGCGGTGGCGCCACAGCAGGTCGAGCAGGCAGTGGTCCTGCTTCGACGACAGGATCGCCATGCGCTTGGGCACCGACTGGTCGGTCAGCGACCACTGCAGGTCGAAGCCCGCGAGAGTCTCGGCGATCTCGGCCTCGATGGCGGGCCGGTCGACGGCGAAGTTCGGGCGGTGGAACACCACCCGGCAGAAGTACGCGCCGCCCGTGGGGTCGTCGGAGTACTGGTCGAAGGCGACGATGTTGCCGCCGACGCGAGTGACCATCGCCGAGAGCGCCGCGATGATGCCCGGCTGGTCCTGACCGTGGACGATGAGGCAGGCGTGGGCGGGGTGCAGCGCGGTCGACGAATCGGTCATGCTTCGATTCTGCCCTGTCGCCGCACCCCGTTCGGCACGTGCGTCAGTCGACGTCGAGATAGTCCTCGATCACGAACGCCGCCTCGCCCGCGTGCGTCGCGGGGAACAGATGCCCGCCGCCGTCGAGGGTCACGAGGCTGACGAGACCCGGCGCGGCCGCCTGCAGCCGTTCGCCGTTGGCCGGGGGCAGCACCTCGTCGGCGCCGCCCTGGATGAGCATCACCGGCACGGTCGGCGCGAGGGCCGTCCATTCCTCGGGCGACGCGGCGGCCGCGGCGGCGGCCTGGAGGGGCTCGAGGTCGGTGCGCGGCTCGTCGCCCTCGGCGCCGAGCAGCAGGACGCCGTCGACCCGGTCGGTGTGGTCGGTCGAGACGGTGCGCGCGACGGCGCCGCCGAACGCGTGGCCGCCGACCCAGGCGTCGCCGAGGCCGACATGGTCCATGACGTCGACGACGTCCTGCGCGAGATCGTGCAGCGTGACGCCGTCGGTCCGGCCCGTGCGGTAGCCGACGCGGAGGATGCGGAAGTCCTCCTCGGCGAGCACGTGCGCCAGGGTGCCGAGCGCCGCGATGTTGCTGCGCCCCGGGATCAGCACGAGCACCGGCTCGCTGCCGGCATCCTCGACGTAGGGGATGGCGCGGCCCTCGGGCTCGAAGATCTGCGGCTGTGTCTCGGTCATGACTCCCTCTCGCGCTTGGGTGCGACCATTCACGCTAGCCGAATCGAGCGGCGGGTCAGGCGCGGGCGGCAGCGATCCGGGCCCCCTCGCCGAGGGCGGCGAGCTTCGCCCATGCGATGTCGGGATGGATGCGGCCACCCAAGCCGCAGTCGGTCGAGGCGATGACCCGGTCGCGGCCGACGATCGCGGCGAACCGTTCGATGCGCTGCGCGACGAGCTCGGGGTGCTCGACGACGTTGGTCGCATGGCTGACGACGCCCGGGACCAGCACGAGGTCGCTCGGCACCGCGGCATCCGCCCAGACGCCGGACTCGTGCTCGTGCCGGACGTTGCCGGCCTCGAACGAGATCGACCCCACGTTCGCCCCGAGCACGACCGGCAGGATGTCGGCGAGCGGGATGTCGGTCGTGTGGGGTCCGTGCCACGAGCCCCAGCACAGGTGCAGGCGCACGAGCTCCTTCGGCAGCCCGGCGATGGCGTGGTTGATCGCCTCGACCCGCAGCCGCGTGAACGCCTGGTAGTCGGAGACCGAGGGCTCCGGGTTGATCTGATCGAAGTTCTCGGCCAGCGACGGGTCGTCGAGCTGCACGATGAGCCCCGCGTCGGTGATCGCCCGGTACTCCTCGCGCAGCGCGTCGG
The DNA here is from genome assembly GCF_028737325.1 of Microbacterium thalli. Classification (GTDB taxonomy): domain Bacteria; phylum Actinomycetota; class Actinomycetes; order Actinomycetales; family Microbacteriaceae; genus Microbacterium; species Microbacterium thalli. The sequence continues at coordinate 782,221 of NZ_JAQZCH010000001.1, forward strand.
CCCACGCGAAGATGTGCTCTTCGTCGGTGGCGTAGTACTCGTTGCGCACGCGTGAGGCCGAGCCCGGCGCGATCGCGGTGAGGAAGCCCTGCTCGCCCGCGCGCAGCGTCGCCTTCAGGTTCGCGATGTCGGATGCCACGGCGTCGTGTCCGCGGTAGCGGATCGGCCCCGTCGTGGTGGGGAAGGCTGTGGCGGTGGCGCCGGAGTCGACCGCTTCGGCGTAGACGGCGGGGAACAGCTGCCGGTCGCGGCGGTCGAGGAACGACGTCAGCCGGATGCGGCCGGGCTCGGACCGCACGGGTGGCTCGGTGAAGGCGTTGACCTCGGTCAGCGACAGGCCCGCGGCGCGCTGGAACGAGTACGACCACCACGCGCCGTAGTCGACGGCGTTCGACATCGCCTTGCCGAACTCGCCGTCGCCGACCTGTGTGATGCCGGCCGTGCGCTGGCGGGTCACGACGTCGGCGACCGCCTCGGCGGTGAGCTCGTCGAACTCGGGGGTCGACTGCAGCGTGAAGCCGTCGTCGGCGAAGGTCCGGGCGCGGTTCGCGTCGATGAGCGCGGGCGTCCGGGGCAGGCTGCCGGCGGTGGTCGTCTGGATCTCGGTCACGCGGGTCACCAGATCGTGCCGCCGCCGATCGAGATGCCGCCCCATGTCAGCAGCACGAAGATCGCGGCGAACACCACCGGTGCGATGCCCCTGCCGCTGCGGGCGAGGCCCTTCAGCAGGGCGATGACCACGAGCACCGCGGCCACGAGCGAGAGCCCGCCGCCCAGGATGAGCCCGATGAACAACGGGATCGGCATGAGGATCAGTCCGAGGAGCGCGACCCAGAAGGCGGCCCAGGCGGTGGGGTTCGAGCGGCGTTCGACGTGAGAGGACATGCAGCCATCCTCTCGCGCGGGGCCGGGTCAGCGCACCCCGCGCATGAGCCGGAGCACCGGCTTCGCCGAGAACGCCAGCCCCACGCCCACCGCGATCGCGATGATGCCGAGGACGGTGAAGTACGGCGCCTCGTCGGCGGGGTCGTAGAACGTCGCCGCTTGACCGGCGACGGCCGTGCCCAGCGCGACCGAGAGGAAGAAGAGCGCGACCATCTGCGTCGTGAACCGCCGCGGGGCGAGCTTCGTCGCCGCCGACAGTCCGACCGGCGAGAGGAACAGCTCGGCGATCGTGAAGACGAGCAGGATGCCGATGATGGCCACGAGCGGCGTCCCGTTCGCGCCCGTGCCGGCGAAGGGCAGGAACAGCAGGAAGGCCGCGCCCATCACGATCGCGCCGATCGCGAACTTCACCGGCGTGGAGGGCTGACGCCGGCCGAGCCGCGTCCAGGCGGCGGCGAAGACGCCCGAGAGCAGGATGATGAACACCGGGTTGATGGACTGCACCCACGACACCGGCATCTCCCAGCCGAACAGATCGCGGTTGAGTCGCTCGGCGGAGTAGATCGTCACGACGGTGAACTGCTGCTGGTACAGCGACCAGAACGCGACCGAGGTCAGGAACAGCGGAACGAAGCCCCAGACGCGGCTGCGCTCCTCGGCGGTGATCACGGGGCTGCGCAGGATGACGATGAAGTAGGCGACCGCCGCCACGACCGTGGCCGCGATGACGATCACGGCGAGGTTGTCGGCGCGGATGACACCGGTCAGCGCGAGCACCGCGATGAGGGCCGCACCGGCGCCCGCGACGATCCACACCAGCGGCATCCGCTTCTTCGGCAACGGGTTCGGGACGCGTCGCGCGGCGTCGGGGAGGTGGCGGCGACCGATCGAGTACTGCACGAGACCGGCGGCCATGCCCACCGCCGCGAGCCCGAAGCCCCAGTGGAACCCGAGCGTCGTCTGCAGCAGACCGGTGAGGAGCGGGCCGGCGAAGCCGCCGAGGTTGATGCCGAGATAGAAGAGCGAGAAGCCGCTGTCGCGGCGGACGTCGTCGGCGGCGTACAGGGTGCCGACGACGCTCGTCGCGGTCGCTTTCAGGCCGCCCGAGCCGAGCGCCACGAGCACCAGCCCGACGCCCAGCCCCACGAAGCCGGGCAGCAGCGCCAGGGCGATGTGACCGGCCATGATGACGAAGGCGCTCGCGAAGAGCACGCGTTCCGAGCCGTACAACCGGTCGGCCAGCCAGGCGCCGAGCACCGTCGCGAGGTAGACGGAGCCGCCGTACGCGCCGACGATGCCGGTCGCGATCCCCCGATCGATGGCCAGTCCGCCGTCCGCGACGGTGTAGTACATGTAGATCAGCAGGATGCCCTGCATGCCGTAGAAGCTGAACCGTTCCCACAACTCGACCCCGAAGATGTGGGTCAGGGCCCAGGGCTGGCCGAAGAAGCGGGTGTCCTTCTCGGGGGTGCGTTCGACGGATGCGGTGGAGGCTGCGTCCTCGTGACTCATGATTAGCGAGACTACGCCTGCCGCGGACGCCGGGCCGTGTCGGGCCGTCGTTGCCGCCGACGGCGGCGGCGTAGGGTGGGCTCATGAGCGAGAGCGTTCCCCCGATCGAAGCCGATGTGCCCGCCGGGATCGACATCCGCCCCCTCGAGACCGTCGCCGACATCTTCGCCGGCGCCGCCGTGCTGCGCGAGGTGTGGGGTGGGGACCGCGACTCGGTGCCCACGAACCTCATGCGCGCCCTGGCCTACTCGGGCAACTACGTGGTCGGGCTGTTCGACGGCGACCGGGTCGTCGGCGCGTCGGTGGCGTTCTTCGCCGAGCCCGGTGCGCGGTCGATGCACTCGCACGTGACGGGCGTGCTTCCGGAGTACCAGCAGCAGGGACTCGGGCGTGTGCTCAAGCAGCACCAGCGCGCGTGGGCGTTCGCCCGCGAGGTCGGCACCATCACGTGGACGTTCGACCCGCTGTTCGCGCGCAACGCGCACTTCAACCTGCAGGTGCTCGGCGCCCGCATCAGCGACTACCTCGTCGACCAGTACGGGCTCATGGACGACGGCCTGAACCGCGGCGAGGTCACCGACCGGCTCATGGTGACGTGGCCGCTGGCCGCGCCGCCGCAGCAGAAGCCCGCGGACGACCGCGTCGTCGCGACGATCGCCGTGCCCGCCGACATCCATGCGTTGCGCGCATCATCGCCGGCCGAGGCCGATGCGTGGCGCGACCGCGTGCGCGCGCAGTTCCTCGAGCACCTGGCGGCCGGACTCGTCGTCGGTGGTTTCGACGACGAGCGCGGCTACCTGCTCGTGAGCCCCTGACGGGTCACTCGGAACCGGCGTCGCGCCAGGCGTCCGACTCGAGGTGCGACCCCGCCTGAGGTCCCATCTGCAGCATCCCGCCGTCGACGACCCAGGTGGCGCCGGTGACGTACGACGAGGCCGGGGAGGCCAGGAACGCCACGACCGACGCGATCTCCTCGGGCTTGCCCGGGCGCGGGATCGGGATGCCGGGGCGGTGGGTCTGCTCGGCGTCCTCGCCCTCCATGTCGTTGATGGGGGTCGCGATCTCTCCGGGGGCGACGGAGTTGACGGTGATGTCACGGGGCCCGAGCTCCTGCGCCATCGTCTTCACGAGGCCCTCGAGGCCGTGCTTCGAGGCGACATAGGCGGCCGAGCCGACGCGCGGCTGCGAGCCGTGCACGCTCGTCACGGCGATGATCCGTCCGCCCTCGCCCGCGTCGGCCATGAGCTTGGCCGCCGTCTGCATGCCGAGGAACGCCCCGTCGAGGTTGAGGGCGACGACGGTGCGCCACCCGTCGAGGTCGAGGTCGAGCACCGGCCCGCCCGTGCCGCCGCCGGCATTGTTGACGAAGACGTCGAGGCCGCCGAGCTCCGCGGCGAGGTGCTCGATGACCCCGGGGACCTTCTCGAACTCGGTCGCGTCGAACTGGGCGACGACGGCCTTGCGGCCCCGCGCGCGAACGCCCTCCGCCGTCTCGTTGGCGCCGTCCTCGTCCGAATGCCAGGTGACACCGACATCCATGCCGGCGTCGGCGAGGGCGAGGGCGGTGGCGCGGCCGATCCCCGAGTCGGAGGCGGTAACGATGGCACGGCGGGGAGTGAACGTCATGCGTCGACGCTACGAACCGCGCCGCCCGCCGCGCACCCGGTTGACAACCCGCCACGTCGCGCCGTAACTCCTCAAATCCGGGCGACCGCACACGATGACGCCCCGCCATTCCGGGAGAGGTGAGGCGGGGCGTCGTCGATCGTGAAGAGTGAGCGCAGAGTCACTCCGTTGCGGCGGGCGGCGCGGTGGTGGCGTCGTCCTCGCGCAGGCCTTGGGCCATGCCGCGGCCGGTGGCCTGCCCCTGGATGATCTGGCGCAGGTCGATCCCGGTCGTGGCCTGCACGGCGTCGAAGGTGGCGCGCATGCTCGAGGCGCTTTCGGAGGCGATGTGGCTGGATGCGCCGTCGCCGCCGAGCACCGTGATGGAGCCGACCTTATCGAAGCCGCGGGCGAACTCGGTCATGAGCGGCACGAGTGCCTCGATGGCGCGCTGGGCGAGCAGCGCCTCCTGGTTCTGCGCGATGGCGGCGGCCTCGGCCTTGATCGCGCCGGCGCGAGCCTCACCGGCCAGGCGCACGGCATCGGCCTCGGCCTGCGCGCGCAGGCGCGTGGCCTCGGCCTCTTGCGCGGCGATCTGGGCGCGAGCCTCAGCAGCCTTGACCTCGGCGTACGCCGCGGCATCGGCCGAGCGCTGGCGCTCGTACAGCGACGCATCGGCGACCTTCTTCACGTCGGCGTCGAGCTGCGCCTGGCGGTTCTCGGCGCCCTGCAGCAGCACGTCCTGCTCGCGCTGGGCGCGGGCGAGGGCCTCGGCCTGCTCGGCTTCGGCGCGTGCGCGTCCGACCTCGGCGGAGGCCGCGGCGGAGTTCTTGTCGTACGCGGTCTGCTCGATGAGGTTCGCCTCGTCGGTGGCGAGCTGACGCGCCTTGACCTCGCGGGCGGCGTTGATGCGGGCGACCTCGGCCTCGCGGCGCACGCGCTCGACCTCGGTCGCACCGAGGGCGTCGATGTAGCCGTTCTTGTCGGTGATGCCCTGGATCTGGAACGAGTCGAGGATGAGGCCCTGCGCCAGCAGGTCGCTCTTGATGCCCTCGGCGATCTGGTCCGACAGCTTCTGCCGGTCCTTCATGAGCTGCTCGACGGTCAGCGTCGCGACGACACCGCGGAGCGCGCCCTCGAGCTGCTCGGTCGTGAACTGCTCGATCGCGCCGTCCTGCGAGAGGAAGCGCTCGGCTGCCCGGCGCACGAACTCGGGGTCGGAGCCGATCTTCACGAGGGCCACGCCGGCGACCGAGACGGTGACGCCGTTGGATGCCTGTGCTGTGGGCTCCATCTTGATCTGGCGTGCGCGCAGCGAGATCATCTCGGCGCGCTGCGTCAGCGGGTTCACGAGAGCGCCGCCGCCGGTGATGATCGAGATGCGCGAGGAGTCGCCCGCCGCGTTCTTCTGGCTGCGTCCGACGACGACGAGCGCCTGGTCGGCCTTGGCGACCTTGTACCAGGCCCGCACCATGATCAGCAGGAAGATCAGGAGGATGACGACGGCGACCACGGCGATGCCGCCGATCACGAGCGCACCTCCGGCGAAGAGAGCTTCCATGCTGACCTTTCCCGTGCGTAACGATGTGTCCTTCGACCGTATCGGGGTCGGCCCGCGCGGCGCGACTAGAATCGGGGATGCCGTCGCCTGCGGCATCCGCGCCGATCGGTGCATCCCGAAAACGACCATTTGGAGCCACCTGTGGCCGAGCAGTCCCGCCTCGACAAAGTCATCGCCCTCGCCCGCCACCGCGGGTTCGTCTTCCAGGCGGGGGAGATCTACGGCGGCTCGCGCTCCGCATGGGACTACGGCCCCCTGGGCACCGAGCTCAAGGAGAACATCCGGCGCCAGTGGTGGCAGACCTTCGTCCGCGGCCGCGGCGACATGGTCGGCCTCGACTCGTCGATCATCCTGCCCAAGCGCGTGTGGGAGGCGTCGGGTCACGTCGCGACCTTCACCGACCCGCTGGTCGAGTGCCTGCAGTGCCACAAGCGCTTCCGCGAGGACACCCTCATCGAGGACTTCGAGGCGCGCAAGGGTCGCGCGGCCGAGAACGGCCTCGCCGACGTCCCGTGCCCGAACTGCGGCACCAAGGGGCAGTACACCGAGCCCAAGTCGTTCTCGGGCCTCGTGAAGACCTACCTCGGTGTCGTCGACGACGAGTCGGGCCTGCACTTCCTGCGCCCCGAGACCGCGCAGGGCATCTTCGTCAACTTCTCGAACGTGTTGACGGCGAGCCGCAAGAAGCCGCCGTTCGGCATCGGTCAGGTCGGCAAGGCCTTCCGCAACGAGATCACACCCGGCAACTTCATCTTCCGCACGCGCGAGTTCGAGCAGATGGAGATCGAGTTCTTCACGCCGCCCGCCGAGGCGCAGGAGTGGTTCGAGCACTGGGTCGAGGCCTGCTGGAACTGGTTCATCGATCTCGGCGTGAAGGCCGACAACATGCGGCGCTTCGACGTGCCCGAGGACGACCGCGCGCACTACTCCGCCGGCACGATCGACGTCGAGTACCGCTTCGGCTTCCCCGGCAAGGAGTGGGGCGAGCTCATGGGCGTCGCCAACCGCACCGATTACGACCTCGGCAGCCACACCGAGGCCTCGGGCCAGTCGCTGACGTACTTCGACCAGGCATCCGGCGAGAAGTACATCCCGTACGTCATCGAGCCCTCGTTCGGTCTGACCCGCGCCATGATGGCGTTCCTCGTCGACGCGTACGACGAGGAGGAGGTGCCGAACGCGAAGGGCGGCGTCGACACCCGCACGGTGCTGCGCCTCGACCCGCGTCTGGCCCCGGTCAAGGCCGCGGTGCTGCCGCTCAGCCGCAACGAGCGCCTGTCGCCGCTGGCCCGCGAGGTCGCCGACACCCTGCGCGGCCGGGGCTGGAACGTCGACTTCGACGACGCCGGTGCGATCGGGCGCCGCTACCGCCGCCAGGACGAGGTCGGCACGCCGTTCTGCGTCACGGTCGACTTCGACTCGCTCGACGATCGTGCCGTGACGGTGCGCGACCGCGACACGATGGCCCAGGAGCGCATCGGCCTCGACGCGCTCGAGGGCTACCTCGCCGAGCGCCTGCGCGGCGCCTGACGCGCAGCCGCTGCATCCCGGTCCTTCGATCGGAGAATCACACGAACCTCGGAGCCATCCCGCGATGGACTCCGAGGTTCGTGCTTTTCTCCGACGTTCTCCGCGGGGCTCAGGACGACGAGGAACTCTTCGCCGCGGCCTTCGCGGCGCGTTTGTATTCGCGCACCTTCGTCAGCGACTCGGGCGAGACGATGTCGGCGACCGAACGGAACGAGCCCTCATCGCCGTAGGAGCCGGCGGCCTCGCGCCAGCCGGCGCCGGTGAAGCCGTACTGCTTGCCGAGCAGAGCGAGGAAGATCTTGGCCTTCTGCGCGCCGAACCCCGGCAACGCCATGAGGCGCTTCAGGACGGTCGGGCCGTCCGGGTCGCCCGAGGTCCAGATCGCGGCGGCGTCACCGCCCCACTCGTCGACGATCGTCTGGCAGAGGGTCTGCACGCGACCGGCCATCGAGCCCGGGAAGCGGTGCACCGCGGGCGTCTGCCGGAACACCTCGACGAACCCGTCGGGGTCGTACCCGGCGATGGTGGCCGCGTCGACCGAGCCCGCGCGCTCGCGGATCTTCAGCGGACCCGAGAACGCCGTCTCCATCGCGATCTGCTGGTCCAGCAGCATCCCGATCAGCAGCGCGAGCGGGTTCTCGGTCAGCAGCTGATCGGCGGCGGTGTCGTCGGTGATGTGCAGGCTCATGCTCTCCATGTTCTCATCGGCGACGCGGCAGGATGGGGGGATGAGCGATCTCGTGACGCACGCCCACGACACCCGCGTCGTCGTGGTCGGCGGCGGCATGGCCGGCATCGTCGCGGCGCTGGAATGCGCGCGGCTCGGTCTGCGCGTCACGCTGTTCGAGGCGGCGCCCCACCTGGGCGGCTCGCTCGACCGCGTGACACTGGGTGATGCGACGGTGGATGCCGCGGCCGACGGCATCCCCGCTTCCGCGTCGACCCTCGCGGGGCTCATCGACGAGGTCGGTCTGGCGGACGAGCTCGAGACCGCACGCGACGATGAGCTGTGGCTCGCCGCGGGACCGGACGGGGCGGCGCCGGCCCCGGCCGAGACGGTGCTCGGCATCCCCGCCAACCCGTGGGCCGAGGACGTCCGGCGGCACATCGAGACGCGCGGGGCGTGGCGGGCCTACGTCGACCGCCTGCGGCCGCCGTTGACCGTGGGGCGCCGACGGAGCCTCGGTGAGCTCGTGTCGTCGCGCATGGGGGAGCGGGTGCGCGACCGGCTCGTGGCGCCGTACATGCTCGCGGTGCACGGGGTGGCGCCCGAGCACATCGACATCGACGTCGCGGCCCCGTCGCTGAACCCGGCGCTCACCCGCACCGGCTCGCTCAGCGGTGCCGTCGCCCAGACCCGCCGCGCGGGCGCCCCGCAGCGTCGAGCGCCGCGGGGTGGGTTGTTCCGCCTCGTCGACGGCCTGGCCGGACGCTTGCACGACTATGACGTCGACGTCCGTGTCGGCACCGCCGTCGCCGCCATCGAGCGTGACGGTGCGCAGTGGCTCGTCCGCCCGGCCGGCACCGGGGGCGCGGGGGATGCCGTCGAGTCCGTCACGGCGGATGCGCTGATCATCGCTGTCGACGAAGACACCGCCCGTAGCCTGCTCGCAGCCCACGTCGAGCTGCCCCCGAACGTGCAGCCGCAGCCGGCTCCGCTCGATGTGGCGATGCTGCGCATCGCGGGTGTCGCGCTGCCCGACCGGGGCTCGCTCGTCATCGGCCCGGGGCCGGACCCGGTCGCGGTGCGGCCGATCTCGCGCACGTGGCCCGGGATCGGGAAGGCGCTCGCGGCGGACGAGCACATCCTGCGCGTGACGCTGCCGCACACCGCCGCGCCCGACGCCGAGGTCATCGAGGCGGCCCGCGCCGCGGCATCCGACCTGTGCGGCGTGCCGATCCCGGCCGAAGCCGTCCGTTCCGCCGCACGTGCGAGCTACCGCCGCGCCGCCCCGGGGTCGCTGCTCGGGCACGAGGCCGCGGTCGAGGCCATCCGGGCCCGGGCGCGAACCGTGCCGGGACTGGCGCTCGTCGGCGGCTGGCTCTCGGGGAACAGCCTGGAACGGGTCGCCGCCGATGCCGTCACCGAGGCGGATGCCGCCCGGCGCGCGGCCCTGTGGGGCGGAACGGATCCGGCATGATAGCCCCCCGCCGACCGTTTCGGGAGTGGATACCTCGCGCGGCATACGGCGATAGCCTGAGACCACCCAGCAACGTCGAACGTGAGGAGACCCCATGAAGGGCAAGATTGGCATCGCCGTCGGACTCGCCGCGGGTTACGTGCTCGGCGCGCGCGCCGGGCGTGAGCGCTACGAGCAGATCAAGGCGAAGGCCCAGGACGTCTGGGAACTCGAGCCGGTTCAGAAGCAGGTCGGAAAGGTCACCGAGCTCGGCAAGTCCGCCGCGCTGTCGGTGCCGAGCGTCGTCTGGGACAGCGCGAAGAAGGTGGCTCAGGCCGCCGGCAAGAAGGGCTCGGCGGGCGAGAAGCTCGACGCGGCCGTCGCCGAGGGTGAGAACGCCGCGAGCGACGTGCGCAAGGCCGCCGAGCGCGATGCGCGCAAGGTCGCCGACGCGAGCGCCGTGGCGGACAGCTGAGATGAGCACACCCCGCGGATTCCGCGATCGCGCCGACGACAGCCTGTTCACCCTCATCGGTGACGTCCCGGAGCTCGTCCGCAACCTCGTCGTCGCCGAGATCGACTCGGCGAAGACGTGGGCGAAGAAGACGGGGAAGGATGCCGGTCTCGGCGGTGTCTGGTTCATCGTCGCGCTGTTCTTCCTGTTCTGGACGATCCCGGCCATCGGGGCGTTCGCGATCATCGGTCTCTCGTCGTGGCTGCCCGCATGGGCCTCGTCGCTGATCGTGATCGGGATCCTGCTCGTGGTCGCCGTCGTGTTCGCGTTCCTCGGGCTGCTGCGCTTCAAGCGCCTGAGCTCGCGTCAGACCCCCGCGCAGGCGATCTCCACCGACGCCAAGATCGTGAAGGAAGTGGCCGATGAGTTCTGAGCTCCCCGACACCGCCGTGCCCCTGGGCATCACCGACCCGGTTCAGAAGGCCCGGGCCGAGCTGAAGGCGGCGCTGGCCGCTATCGAGCACAAGGCGAACCTGCCCAAGCGTGCGGTCATCGCGACCGACCGCGCCTCGCGTGAGGCCCGCGCCTACGCGCGTCGCAACCCCACCGGTGCCGCTGCCGCGGCCGTCGGCGTCGCGGTCACCGTGGGTGCCGTCGTGTGGGGCGTCGCCCGCCTCATCGCCCGCTGACCCCGCGGCATCCGCTCGGACTCCGGCCCTCGATCGTCACGACGAGACCGGATCGATACGCTGCCTCGAGCATGCCCCCGCAAGGGCGGGGGTATGCTCGGAAAACGAGGCAGCGGCAATGGAGCGGATGCTGCCGATGTTGCGTACCTGGATTGCACCATCCGGGTGCCCGAATCGCGCGTCGGCCGCTCTTCCGGGGGCGGCGGCGCCTCATGAGAGCCACGAAATGGACCCCGAGCCCCGAAACGCAGAGTCTCACAAGCCGCTGCGCGGCTGGCGGGTGCTCGTGCCTCGCGGCGGGCCCTGGGGCGACCAGGTCGCCGCTCTGCTGCGTACGCACGGGGCGACACCGGTCATCGCCCCGCTGGTGAACTTCGCGCCGACCACCGAGGTCACCGAGCTCGACGCCGCGCTGGCAGACCTCGCGGCGGGCGCGTTCGACTGGATCACCCTGACCAGCGCGACGACCGTCGACGTGCTCTACGCCTACCGGGCCGAGATCCCCGCGCACACCCGTGTCGCGGCCGTCGGTGAAACGACCGCCGCCGCGCTGACCGCCGTCGGCTATCGCGTCGACCTCGTACCCGACGAAGACGACTCCGCCGCGGGCCTCGCCGAGCAGATCATCGCGATCGAGTCGTCGCCCACCCGCGTGCTCGCGCTGCGGAGCGAGACCGCCAAGCCGGTCCTGACCCGCATGCTCGTCGAGGCCGGCCACGAGGTGCGCAGCGTCGTCGCGTACCGGACCGTCGGGGTCCCGGTCACCGAGCGGATCGCGGCGGATGTCGCGAGCGGCCGCATCAACGCCGTCCTGGTCACGAGCGGGTCGGTGGCCGAGCAGGTCAGCGAGCAGTTCCCCGACCTGCCGGCGGGCACGCTCATCGCCGCGATCGGTCCGCGCACGGCCCGCGACGCCCGCAAGCTCGGCCTGACCGTCGACGTCGTCGCCGCCGAGACGACGGTGACGTCGCTGCTCGAGGCGATCTCGCGGCAGCCTGCTCCGACCGGCGACCTTTCCGCCTGACCGTGCACCGATCGTTGTCGGTCTGTGAGCAAACCGGCAGGCGTCGCCTGGCAGACTGAGGTCATGGTGACCCTGCTGCTCGACTCCGCGCAGCTCGAAGTCGTCCTCTCGGCGACCGAACGGGCCGCGGCATTCCGCCAGAGGAATGTCCAGGTGGCGCGCGAGCACATCACGAAGGTCCAGCTCACCGACGACGCGTGGTCGTGGCTGCGCGGCGTTCCGCGTCCCGGTCTGCTCGTTCCCGGAGTCATCGCTTCGGGGTCGTTCGAGTCCGCCGGGGGCGTCGACTTCGTCCTCGTGCGCCGTCGGCGGCCATCGGTCGTCGTCGATCTCGACGGCGACGCCGAATTCCAGCGTCTCGTCCTCACCACCCGCCACGGACTGGCGCTCGTGCAGGCGCTGCGCCTCGACGTCGAAGACGAGCCCGCCGACGTGGCGGACCTCGTCGCCCCCTGATCCGGCGGCGTCAGACGACGTCGCGCCGCCACGACGCGGCGTAGCCGATCAGCGCGAAGACGAGCGCGTAGCCGGCCAGGACGAGGCCGCCGGCCCACCAGTCGAGCGGCTGGTCGGCGCCGCCGCCCATGATCGCGTAGATGCTGTCGCCCGCAAGGGCGTCGGATGCCGCACCGGGCAGGAAGCGCGCGACATCCGCCAGTCCGTCGACGAGGCCCGCTCCCAGGCGGGCGATCGGCTCGACGAACTGGGTGAAGGCGAGGATGCCGACCACGGCGGCGATCTGGTTGCGGATGAGCGTCCCCAGACCGATGCCGACGAGCACCCAGAGCACGAGCGCGAGGACCATGCGTGCCAGCAGCGCCCACGTCTCGGCACTGCCGAGCTGGGGGTCGATGCCGAAGACGGCGAGGACGCCGCCACCGGCGACGACGGTCGAGCCGACGGCGGCGACCGCGAAGACGAGGCCCATGACGATGCCGGCGACCATCTTCGCCGACAGGGCGACCCCGCGCCGGGGCGTGGCGAGGAAGGTCGGGGTGAGGGTCTTGTGCCGGTACTCGCCGGTCACGAGCAGCGTGCCGACGATGAGCGGGAAGACGTAGCCCATCGCGGTGGCGAGCCCGTAGATCAGTCGCGGGATCCGCTCGCCGAGGCCGGTCGGCAGCGTCGAGGCACCCCCGAGCGTGCCGGTCTCGCCCGCCGCGATGACCGCCGCCATCCCGCCGGCGGTGCTGCCGATGTAGAGCACGAGGACGATGACGAGGATCCACCAGACCGACGTCGAGAACTGCTTGGTGAGCTCTGACCGGGTCGCGTTCAGAAGGTTCATCGGGCGCCCTCCTCGTCGGCGGTGGGCAGGGCTCCGCCCGCGGCCGAGGGGTGCACGCGCGCCCCGTTGACCAGGTCGAGGAAGACCTCCTCGAAGGCCGGTCCCTTGCGCTGCAACGACGTCAGCGCGATGCCCGCGTCCGCCGCGATGCGGCCCACCGTCGGAGCGTCCGCGCCCCGGACGGCCAGGCCGGTGCGGCGCTCGTCGGTCTCGAAGCCGGCCGCCGTCAGCGCCGAGCGCAGCGCGGGGCGATCGTCGGCGTCGACGACGGTCGCGATCTCGTCCTGCGGCACGACGCTCTCGATGCCGCCCTGGTAGACCAGGCGCCCTCGCGTGATGATCATGAGGGCGTCGACCGATTGCTGGACCTCGGCCAGCAGGTGCGACGACACCAGCACCGTGCGTCCCTCGGCGGCGAGGTCGCGCAGGAACCGGCGGATCCACCGGATGCCCTCGGGGTCCAGGCCGTTCGTCGGCTCGTCGAGCACGAGCACGCCGGGGTCGCCGAGCAGCGCGTAGGCCAGCCCCAGGCGCTGCCGCATACCGAGCGAGAAGCCGCCGACGCGACGGCCCGCGACGTCGGCGAGACCGACGGTGCCGAGTGCGTCTTCGACGCGCGCCGTCGGGATGCCGGCCGCGCGGGCGTAGACGCGCAGGTGGGCCGCCGCCGACCGTCCGGGGTGGAAGCTCGACGCCTCGAGCACCGCGCCCACGGTCTGCAGCGGGTGCTTCAGCTCGCGATAGCGTCGACCGCCGATGGTCGCCGAGCCGGATGTCGCCGAGACCAGGCCCAACAGGATGCGCAGCGTCGTCGTCTTGCCGGCGCCGTTGGGGCCGAGAAACCCGGTCACCATGCCCGGCTCGACTCGGGCCGTCAGACCGTCGACCGCGGCGACGGGGCCGAAACGCTTCGTCACCTCGGAGAATTCCAGAACCTGTCCGCTCGACATCGCGCCCCCTTTCGCCGGATGGTATTGCGACCATCCTGCCCGAGGGGGCGCGCCGCACGCGAACTCCCGCCCGTCGGCTACCGGTTGCAGCAGCCCGCGGCGGGCGAGGGGCGCGGGTAGCGTGACGAGGGTGACCGACGCCGCTGCATCCGCTCCGCGCGTCCGAGTCCGCGTCGATCGCGCGCTCGGACACCTGACCCTCGACCGCCCGCGCGCGATCAACGCGCTCGACCTCGGGATGATCGAGGACCTGGCCGCGGCGCTCGACGCGTGGGAGCACGATCCCGGTGTCGACGCCGTGCTGCTCGACGGCGCCGGTGAGCGGGGCTTCTGCGCCGGCGGCGACGTGCGCGGGCTGCACGACCAGATCGCCGGCGGCGACATCGCGGCGGCGGCGCGCTTCTTCCGTGCCGAGTACGCGCTCAACGCGCGCATCAGCGCGTACCCCAAGCCGGTGATCGTCTTCGCCGACGGGGTGACGATGGGCGGCGGCATCGGTCTGACGGGGCACGCGGCGGTGCGGGTGGTCACGGAGCGCTCGCGGCTGGCCATGCCCGAGACGCGCATCGGCTTCACCCCCGATGTCGGCGGCAGCCTGCTGCTCGCTCGCGCTCCGGGACGCCTGGGGGAGTACCTCGCCCTCACCGGCGGCACGATGGATGCCGCTGACGCGATCTCCGCGGGCTTCGCCGATCATCTCGTGCCCGCCGACCGGCTCGGCGATCTGCACGAGGCCCTCGTCAGCCGCGCCGACCCGCAGACGGCGACGGAGCTGGTGCTCCTGTTCGACGAGACGGCGGGGCCGTCACCGCTCGAGGCGGACCGTCCCTGGATCGACGATGCCTTCGCCGCCGACACGGTGGACGGGATCGTCGAACGGCTGCGCCGGCGCCCCGAGTCGCGGGCCCGCGAGACGGCGGACGAGCTCGACGCGCTTCCGCCGACGGCGCTCGCCGTCACCCTCGCCTCGGTCCGCGCTGCGCGGCAGCATCCCGAGCTGCGATCGGTATTGGCGCGGGAGTACGGACTCGTGCTGTGGTTCGCGCGGACGCAGCCCGATCTCGTCGAGGGCATCCGCGCGCGCCTGGTCGACAAGGACAACGCGCCGCGGTGGTCGCCCGCCGCGCGATCGGACCTCGCCGACGACATCCTCGACCGCGCGTTCGGCTTCGAGCCGCAGCCGGCCCTGTGGAGTGACTGAGACGCGCGTCACCGCGGGGTCCGGCTGCGCGCAGCCGTAATAGTCTCGGGATGCTGTGCGCCCACGCCCGAACGGTGCGTGCGGGCGTGAGGAGGGTTCGTGTTCGACAGTCCGCTGTCCGCATCGGCGTACGAAGTGCTCGGGGTCGCGCACGACGTCGACGATGACGACCTGCGCCGCGCGTACCGGTTGCGCCTGCGTGAGACGCATCCCGACACCGGCGGCGACGCGGCCCGGTTCGTCCAGGTGCAGCGCGCGTGGGACCTCGTCGGCTCGCCCGAGGCCCGCGCCGTCTACGACCGCGGTCACGGCTTCACCGATGCGCCGTCGTTCTCGCCCGACGCTCCGGGCTGGCGTCCGCCGCAACGGGCCGCCGACACCCGGCCCCGCGCACGCTCGTTCGGCCAGCCGGGCGGATGGCGCCGCGAACGCTACCTCACTCTCATCCGGGAATGGGTGGGACGCGGGGCGCCGGTCGACGACCCCTACGACCCCGCGCTCGTGCGCACCGCGCCGCATGAGATCCGCCGGTTGCTCGCCGATGCGCTGGCCGAAGAGGCGACGGCGCGCATCGTGGCGGACCTGGGCATGGGCTACACCGTGTGGCACGACGTCGCGGCCGATCCGCGCGACCCCGAGGCGAAGCTCGACCACGTGGTGCTCGGGCCGTCGGGGTTGTACGCCCTGCTGTCGGAGGACTTCGGCAGCGCCGTACGGACGCGACGGGGCGAGATCATCGGCGAGGGGGTCGGCGCTCCCGTCGCCACCCTCGTGCAGCGGGCGCGCGCGCTGGGCCGCTCGGCGCGGGTGAAGTTCAGCGGCGCGATCGTCGTGCTGCCCGACGACGACGTGGCGCAGGCGATCGAGGAGCTCGGCCGCGTCCGGGGGCTCGTCGTCGCGGTCGTCGGACGCTCGGCACTGTCGACCGTGCTGCGGCGCGGGGTCGCGGGCGCGCGCGAGATCGGCGGAAACGAGCTCTTCGACGTCCGCACCCGCTTGCAGCAGACGGTGCGTTTCGTCTGACCCGCTCGGGGTCGGTCAGTCGGTGAGGCCCCACAGCTGAAGCGGGTGGCTGAGGCGCCACCACGCATCCGGGTCGGGGATGTCGGATGCCAGCTGCAGCGCCGTCGTCGCCGAACCGAGCGGCCCCGTCAGCACGAGCTCGCCGACGGCGTCCCCCGCGGCGCGGGCATCGCCGAGATCGATCTCGGGCGTGGCTTGGGCGGCCTGGGCGTTCCACAGGGCCACCCGCACGTCCGCGTCGGTGACGATGTCGGCCGAGGCGCCCCACACCGTCGTGACGGTGCCCGCCAGCGTGCCGGCGGCGAGACTCGGCGACGCGGCGACCTCGGCGAGGGTGCGATCGAGCATCGCGGCGGTGGCGGAGTGGCGGGTCTCGTCGTCGGGCTGCCCGAGCGCGGCCGCGTAGGCCCGGATCGTCGTGCCGTCGAACGTGGCTTCCTGCGCGGCGACGAGGTTGAACGAGCCGAAGAGGCTGCCGGTCTTGATCCCGACGACCGCGGGGTTCGCCAGCAGTGCATTGGTGTTCTCGACCAGGCCGGCGCCCGGCAGGTCGACCGAGCGCTGCCCGACGATCTCGGCGATCACGGGATTCGCCATCGCGGCGCGGCCGAGGGCGATGACGGATGCCGGATCGGCGATGTTGTCGGAATCGATCCCGCTCGGATCGACCACGGTGATGCCGCTGAGCCCGTGCTCGTCGAGCCAGGCGTTCGCCGCGCGGGCGTACACCTCGTCGTTGGGCCACAATTCGGACACGAGGCGGTCGGCGTAGTTGTTCGCCGAGCCGATCAGCACACCCTGCAGCAGCTGGTACTGCGTGAGGACGCCGTCGACGGGGACGTCGAGGGCGGATTGGTCGTCGGCGAGGTAGGCGCGGTACTCGCGTCGATCGGCGGTGGTGAACGTGAACTCGGGGCCCCGCTCGCCGGCGCCGAGGGGCTGCTGGTCGAGGACGACCAGGGCGGTCACCAGCTTCGTGATGCTCGCGATGGACGCCGCGTCGCCGCTGGACGCGGCGGTGGCGCCGAGTCCCTCCACCGCCGTCGCGCCGGCGCCGTCGGCGGGCCAGGCGGGCTGCGCGGCCGCGGCGGCGGGTGCCGCGACGAGGGCGGGGAGCACGGTGGGGGCGACGGCGTCGAGCGGCCACAGCAGCGTCGACGCCGCGTAGCCGCCGACGATGAGCGCCGGGATGCCCAGAGCCGGCACGGCCGCGCCGGCGCCCAGGCGCAAGCGGCGAGGACGGTCGGCCAACAGGTCGGCGTGAGCGATCGCGTACGGACCGGCCGAGGCCGCGAGGTCCTGGCGCGGGCTGCGGCCGGCGACGGCATCCTCATCCACCCAGGCCAGCGCGATGCGGCCCGGCTTGTCAGCGGCATCCCGTCGGGCGCGACGCGTCGTCGCGGACGCGTCGCCAGAACTCACCCGCCCAACGTACAACGCCGCCGCGACGTATACTTCATCGACAACCACGGGAGTCCGGTGAGCCGGGCTGAGAGGAAGCGATCCACGCTTCGACCGTCGAACCTGATCCGGATCATGCCGGCGCAGGGAGGAGAGAACATGCACACTGCTGCGTCCACGACCGAGACCGCAGACCGTCGCCCCGCCGCACCGGGGCGCTTCCGCTGGCGCGTCGTCGACATCGTCATCGCGAGCGTCATCGGCGTCGCCTGCGCGGCCGTCTTCCTGCTGTGGAACGTCGGCTACGAGGGCCCGTCCGCGCTGCTCTCGCCGCTGCTGCCGGGCGTGCAGGGACTGCTCGCCGGCCCGTGGCTCATCGCGGGCGTGCTCGGCGCGCTCATCATCCGCAAGCCCGGCGCGGCGATCTACACCGAGCTGCTGGCCGCCGTCATCTCGGCGCTCGTCGGAAACCAGTGGGGTCCGCTGACGATCGTGTCGGGCATCGTCCAGGGTCTCGGCGCCGAGCTGATCTTCCTGCTCTTCCTCTACGGTGCGTGGCGGCTGCCGGTCGCGATGCTCGCCGGCGCCGGCGCCGGATTGGCCTGCGGCATCAACGACCGCGTGCTGTGGTACCCGGGCGCCGACACGCTCTTCACCTCGGTCTACATCGCCTCGACGACGATCTCGGGGGCGGTCATCGCGGGTCTCGGTGCGTGGCTCATCACGCGGGCCCTCGCTCGGACGGGTGCCCTCAGCCGCTTCGCCGCCGGGCGAGAAGCAGCGACGCGCGTCTGACGGTGGCGGCGACCGGATCGCCGCGGCCCGCGACGATCGAGGCGCGCGGGTGGGGCTGGCGCTACGCCACCCGACGCGCGTGGGCGCTGCGCGACACCTCGTTCCGCATCGAGGCGGGCGAGCGGGTGCTGCTGCTCGGGGCGTCGGGCTCGGGCAAGTCGACCCTGCTGCAGGGCATGGCGGGCGTGCTCGGGGGTGCGGACGAGGGCGAGCAGCACGGGCAGCTCCTCGTCGACGGCGACGCCGCTACCGCGACGCGCGGCCGAACAGGCCTGGTGCTGCAGGACCCCGACAGTCAGACCATCCTGGCGCGCGTCGGTGACGACATCGCCTTCGGCTGCGAGAACCTCGGCGTTCCCCGACCCGAGATCTGGGCGCGTGTGCGCGAGGCGCGCGACGCGGTCGGGCTCGACGTGCCGCTCGACCGCTCGACCTCGGCCCTCTCGGGCGGGCAGAAGCAGCGCCTGGCCCTCGCGGGCGTCGTGGCGATGCGGCCCGGCGCCGTGCTGCTCGACGAGCCGACGGCGAACCTCGACCCCGCGGGAGTCGTGGATGTCCGGGATGCCGTCGCCCGCGCGCTCGACGCGACGGGGGCGACGCTCGTCGTGATCGAGCACCGCATCGAGGCCTGGCTGCCGCTGGTGACCCGGGTGATCGTGGTGGGCGCGGGCGGCGTCGTCGCCGACGGCGATCCGCGCACGGTCCTGGAGCAGCGCGGGCCGGAGCTCGCCGCGGCGGGCGTGTGGGTACCCGGCATCCGACCGCCGTTCCCGCCGCTGCCGCCCGCCGTCGGCGATACCGCGACCCGCCGTGACGCCCTGGTGTCGGGGGAACGGCTCGTGGTGGGCCGGGTGGCCGGCGCGCCGGTGGCGGGTCCGCTCGATGTCGAGGTGCGTCGCGGCGAGGTGCTCGGCATCGTCGGCGCGAACGGCGCCGGCAAGTCGACCCTCGGACTCACGCTGGCCGGGCTCATCCCCGCGCTCGGCGGAGCGGTGCGCGCTGCGCCCGCGCTCGCGGAGGGGGCGGCGCTCACGCCGCGGGCGCGGCGACGCGCCCGGCGCGGGGCGAACGCGGCGGCTTCTCCGGACGATCCCGCCACCTGGACCTCGACGGCGCTGCTGACGCGCATCGGCACTGTGCTGCAAGAGCCCGAGCATCAGATCCTGCGGCCGACCGTGCGCGAGGAGCTCGAAGTGGGACCGCGCGCGCTCGGCCTCGCCGAGGCGGAGATCGCCAGCCGCGTCGACGAGCTGCTCGAGCGGCTGCGCCTCGCGGCGCTGGCACCGGCGAACCCCTACACGCTCTCGGGCGGTGAGAAGCGTCGGCTGACAGTGGCCGCCACCCTGGCCGCCCGACCGCGCGTGGTCGTGCTCGACGAACCCACTTACGGGCAGGACGCCCGCACCTGGAGCGAACTCGTCGCGATCATCGCGGCGCTGCGCGACGGCATCGATGACCGCGGTCCCCTGGGGGTGGCCGCCATCACGCACGATGGGGCCGTGCTCGAGGCGCTCGCGGCGCGGCGCTTCGAGCTGCGGACGCCCGCCCCGCCGACGGAGACGTGGAAATGAGCGCGGGTGCGACCGCCGACGCGACGCTGGTCGAGCACCGCCGGGGCGTGGCCGGCCTCAACGCCGTCGCGAAGCTCGTCGCGGCGCTGCTGATCGCGCTGCCTCTCGTCGTCACGATCGACCCGGTCTCGGCGGGGGTGGCCCTCGTGCTCGAGCTGCCGCTGCTGCTGGCCGCGGGACTCGGGTGGCGCCGGTTCTGGGTGCGCACATCTCCGCTGTGGCTCGCGGCGCCGGCGGCCGCGGTGACGATCGCGCTGTACGGGCAACGCAGCGGCGACGAGGTGTTCTCGTGGCTGTTCGTGCACGTGAGCGAGGGCTCGCTCCTGCTCGGGCTGGCGACCCTGCTGCGTGTTCTCGCGATCGGGCTGCCCGCCGTCGTGCTGTTCGTCACGGTCGACCCGACCGACCTCGCGGACGGTCTCGCCCAGATTGTGCGCCTGCCGGCGCGCTTCGTCATCGGCGGGCTGGCGGGGATGCGGATGCTGGGGCTGCTGGCCGACGACTGGCGCGCGCTGTCGTTGGCGCGGCGGGCGCGGGGCGTGGCCGACGCGGGACGGATCCGCCGGGCCGCGGGCATGGCGTTCGCCCTATTCGTGCTCGCGATCCGCCGCGGATCGGCGCTCGCCACGGCGATGGAGGCGCGGGCCTTCGGAGCGTCGACCGCACGCACGTGGGCGCGGGCGTCCCGCCTGACCCGCGCCGACCTGCTGCTCATGGCGGCGGGGCTGGCCATCTCGCTCACGGCGCTGGCCGTCGCGGTCGCGGTCGGCGCGTTCCACCCGATCTTCGGCCCGGCCTAGACCGGGCCGTCAGAGCGAGCCGACGGTGGTCTCGGCCACCCGTCTCGCGAGCGACTCCTCGACGACGAGCTCGGTGATCAGGCCCGCTGCGAGCGCGCCGCGGAGCGCATCGAGCTTCGACAGGCTCGAGACGGCGCAGAGGCGGCGGGGGATGCGCCGGATGGACTCGAGCGACGGACCGCTCGAGCGGGCGTTCAGCTCGATCCCCGTCGCGGATCCGTCGAGGCGGTAGAACACGGTCGCGCAATCGCCGACGACGCCGTCGCGCAGCAGCCCGCGGAGGTCGTCACCGGTGAGGTACCCGCCGGCGTAGACGTGCGAGGGGACGTCCGCCTGCGGCGAGCCGAGACCGAACACGAACACCTGTACGCGCGACTGCGCGTCGAGCACGCGACGGATCGACCGCTCCCGCCACAGCAGTTGCTTGGTGAGCGGGTCGTCGAAGAGGGCGGGAACCGGGAACTGCTGCACGTCCGTGCCGAAGGCCTGGCCGAACCGTTCGAGGATCGCCCCCGAGTAGGAGATGCCCGAGGTCGACTCGTTGGCGGCCCCGTTCATCTGCACGATCTGCGAGTCGTGCAGGCGCTTGGTCGGCAGATGCCGGGCGATCGCCGACACCGTCGCGCCCCATGCGATGCCGATGCTGGCGTCGGGGTCCAGGGTCGAGGCGAGCACGTGCGCGGCGGTGCGCGCTGTCCGCTCCAGACGCTCGGCATCGGTCGAGCGCGGCGGCGTGCTCACGACGTGCACCGAGATGCCGAAGCGCTCCGACAAGCGCCGGGCGACGACCGAGTTGGCCTCCTGCGGCGAATGCACCGTGATTTCGACGAGCCCGATGTCGCGCGCGTGCGAGAGCAGTCGCGACACCGACGAGCGCGAGAGCGTCATCTCGGCCGCGATCTGATCCATCGTCTGGTCCTGCACGTAGTACAGCTGCGCGGCGTGCAGGGCGTCGCGGGTACGGGCATCGGCCTCGGCGTCGGCGCTCATCCGTCTCCGTCCTGCACGATCGTGCACCAGGCCGCGGGTTCCGCACGTTTGTTCACAACGGTTGCGCATCCGTGCGGCGGCATCCCAGTGTAGAAGAGACCGCTGGGAAGAGGGACACGATGACCGAGTCGACGACGACCACCCGACCGAACATCCAGGCGCTGCGCGATCGCCCGCACGCGGAGGTGCTGATCATCGGCGGCGGGATCAACGGCATCGCGACGTACCGCGATCTGGCGCTGCAGGGGGTCGACGTGGCCCTCGTCGAGCGCGGCGACTACGTCAGTGGAGCCTCGTCGGCGTCGAGCCACATGATCCACGGAGGCGTGCGCTACCTCGAGAACGGCGAGTTCCGCCTCGTCAAGGAATCGGTGACCGAGCGCAATCGCCTCGTGCGCAACGCTCCGCACTTCGTCAAGCCGCTGCCGACGACCATCCCGATCCACCGGACGTTCTCGGGGATCCTCGCGGCTCCCTTCCGGCTGCTCGTCACGCACGGCCGCGGCAAGCCCCGCGAGCGCGGCGCGCTGCTGATCAAGCTCGGCCTCATCATGTACGACACCTTCTCGCGCGACGGCGGCGCCGTGCCGCGTCACAGCTTCCGCGGGCGTCGGGCGTCGCGTCAGGAGTTCCCCGAGCTGGACGAGCGCTTCCGCTACACCGCCACCTACTTCGACGCCTCGATGCACGACCCCGAGCGCATCGCGCTCGACGTGCTGCGCGACGGCGGCCGCGAGGAGTCCGCGCGCGCGGCGAACTACGCCCCGGTCGTGGGCGCGGACGGCTCCGCGGTCATCATCCGCGACGACGTCACCGGCGAGGAGTTCCCCTTCACCGCCGACGTCGTGATCAACACCAGCGGGCCCTGGACCGACGTCACCAACACCGCCCTCGGCGCACCCTCCCGCTTCATGGGCGGCACGAAGGGCTCGCACATCGTCCTTGACAACCCGGCGTTGCTCGCGGCGACCCGGGGCAACGAGATCTTCTTCGAGGCGGCCGACGGCCGGATCGTGCTGATCTACCCGCTCAAGGGCCGCGTCATGGTCGGCACCACCGACATCGACGCCGACCCCGCGCAGGCGACGGTCTGCACCGATGACGAGATCGACTACTTCTTCGATCTGATCGCGCAGGTCTTCCCCGACCTGTCGGTCGATCGCTCGCAGATCGTCTACACCTTCTCGGGCATCCGCCCGCTGCCGCGTCACGACGACCTTGCCCCCGGCTTCGTGTCGCGCGACTACCGCATCGAGCGGGGAGACCTCGGCGGCGTTCCGGTGCTCAGCCTCGTCGGCGGCAAGTGGACGACCTTCCGGGCGCTCGCCGAACACCTGTCGACCGACGTGCTGAACCTGCTCAAGCGGCCGCGCCGGGTCGACACGACCGACCTCGCGATCGGAGGCGGCGCGGGGTACCCGCGCAGCGACGCCGAACGGTCCGCGTGGCTCGACGCCCACCGGGGCGCCCACTCGCGCGCGGTCGCCGACCAGATGCTGGAGCGCTACGGCACGTACGCCGCCGAGGTGCTCGCCGCACTTCCGGTGGCGCAGCAGTCGCTCCCGCACGCTCCCGGCTACTCCGTCGAGGAGATCGCGTTCCTCGCCGAGCGCGAGGAGGTCGTGTCGCTGCTCGACCTGCTGTTGCGACGGACCCACATCGCCTTCGTCGGCGGCGTGACGACCGAGACCCTCACCGAGGTCGCCGAGGCCGCCGCGCCCGTGCTCGGGTGGGATCGCGACGCCGTCGAGACCCAGGTCCACGATGCGGCGACCACGCTCCTGACCCGGCACCGCATCGACGTCGCCACGTCGTCGCTCGCTCCCACGGGAGCGTGACGGCGGCCGACCACAGCCCCGGCGCGGCCTGACGCCGGCATCCGTTCAGGCCACTTCTCATCGCGACGCGTCGTCGCGCGCGTGATCCTGCAGAAAGGTCAGTGTTGACATGCAAGACATCAACCTCGGGCTCTACTTCGTGTCAGAGCTCGTCGGGACGGCGTTGCTGCTGCTGCTCGGCGGCGGCGTGGTGGCGAACGTCATCCTCGCGAAGTCGAAGGGCTTCGGCGGCGGCACCCTGATGATCAACTGGGGGTGGGGCCTCGCGGTGTTCGCGGGTGTGCTGGTCTCGTCGTACTCGGGGGCGCAGCTGAACCCCGCCGTCTCGATCGGCCTGCTCGTGGCCGCCAAGATCGGCTTCGCGCAGTTCCTCGTCGCGATCGCCGCCCAGTTCGTGGGTGCCTTCATCGGCGCGGTGCTGTGCTGGCTGGTGTACCGCGACCACTTCGACGCGGAGCCCGACCCGGGCGCGAAGCTGGGCGTGTTCGCGACCGGTCCCGCGATCCGTTCGTACGGCTCGAACCTCGTGACCGAGGTCATCGCGACGTTCGTGCTGGTGTTCGTCATCTTCGCCTTCGCCGACTACGGCGACATCGAGATCGGCACGCCGGGTGCCCTCGGCCCGCTCACCGCCGTGCCCGTGGCACTGCTCGTGGTCGGCATCGGCGCCTCGCTGGGCGGGCCCACGGGATACGCGATCAACCCGGCCCGCGACCTCGGTCCGCGCATCGCGCACGCGGTGCTGCCCATCAAGGGCAAGGGCTCGAGCGACTGGTCGTACGCCTGGGTCCCCGTCGTCGGACCCTTCATCGGCGGTACGCTCGCGGCACTCGCTGCTCCCGTCCTGCTCAACCTCGCCTGAACCGAACCCCGAACAGACAAGGACGTCACTCATGACCGACTACATCATCGCCCTCGACCAGGGCACGACCTCCAGCCGCGCGATCATCTTCGACAAGAAGGGCTCGATCATCTCGGTCGGCCAGAAGGAGCACGAGCAGATCATGCCGCGCGCCGGCTGGGTCGAGCACGACCCGATCGAGATCCGCGACAACATGCGCGAGGTCATCGGTATCGCGCTCGGTCGCGCCAACCTGACGCGTCACGACATCGCCGCGATCGGTATCACGAACCAGCGCGAGACCGCCGTCGTGTGGGACAAGAACACCGGCATCCCGATCTACAACGCCATCGTGTGGCAGGACACCCGCACCCAGTCGATCGTCGACCGGCTCGCGGGCGACGCCGGCGTCGAGCGGTACAAGGACATCGTCGGGCTGCCGCTGGCGACCTACTTCTCGGGCACGAAGATCGTCTGGATCCTCGAGAACGTCGAGGGCGCGCGCGAGAAGGCGGAGGCCGGCGACCTCATCTTCGGCACGACCGACACCTGGGTGCTGTGGAACCTCACCGGCGGGCCCTCGGGTGGCGTCCACGCGACCGACGTCACGAACGCCTCGCGGACGCTCTTCATGGACCTCCACACGCTCGAGTGGCGCGACGACATCCTGGCCGACTTCGGTGTGCCGCGCTCGATGATGCCCGAGATCCGCTCTTCCAGCGAGGTCTACGGCGAGGCCCGCGACACCTCGCTGCTGCGCGAGACCCCGATCGCCGGCATCCTCGGTGACCAGCAGGCCGCCACGTTCGGCCAGGCGGCGTTCGACGCCGGCGAGAGCAAGAACACCTACGGCACCGGCAACTTCCTGATCTTCCAGACCGGCACCGAGATCGTGAAGTCCGAGAACGGGCTGCTCACGACCGTCGGCTACAAGCTCGGCGACGGGCCGACCCACTACGCCCTCGAAGGGTCGATCGCCGTCACGGGATCGCTCATCCAGTGGCTGCGCGACCAGCTCGGCATCATCAGCACCGCCCCCGAGGTCGAGCAGCTGGCACTGTCGGTCGAGGACAACGGCGGCGTGTACTTCGTGCCGGCGTTCTCGGGCCTGTACGCGCCGTACTGGCGTCCCGACGCGCGCGGCGCGATCGTCGGTCTCACGCGCTACGCCAACCGTGGCCACCTCTCCCGGGCTGCGCTCGAGGCGACGGCGTTCCAGACCCGCGAGGTGCTGGATGCCGTCAACGCCGACTCGGGCGTGGACCTGGCGGAGCTGAAGGTCGACGGCGGCATGATCGCCAACGACACGCTCATGCAGTTCCAGGCCGACATCCTGGGCGTCCCCGTCGTTCGCCCGGTCGTCGCCGAGACGACCGCGTTGGGTGCCGCCTACGCCGCCGGCCTCGCCGTCGGGTTCTGGAGCGACCTCGACGAGCTCCGGGCCAACTGGCAGGAGGACAAGCGCTGGACGCCGAACGACGACGTCGAGGAGCGCGAGCGCCAGCTGCGGCTGTGGAAGAAGGCCGTGACGAAGTCGATGGACTGGGTCGACGAGGACGTCCGCTGACACCAGGCGCCTGACACCCGGCGCCTGACACCCGGCCCCTGAGTCCTGCGGGACTCGGGGGCCGCTGTCGTCAGAGGTCGCGGGCGAAGCAGACCGAGCGCGGCATCGTCTCGACGTAGGGCTCGTAGACCGGGATGCGGGTGAAGCCGAGGGACGAATAGAGCGCGATCGACTCGGGCTGCTGCAGGCCGGTCTGCAGGATGACGCGCCGGGCGCCGTCGTCGCGCGCGGCATCGAGGGCCGCGGCCATGAGGCCGCGCGCGATGCCGAGGCCGCGGAACGCGGTCACCACGACGAGGCGCTTGATCTCCCACTGGTCGCCGAGCCGCCGCACGATGACGTGGCCCGCGGGTGTGTCGCCGGCGAGGGCGATGAGCGTCGCGACGATCTGCTCGGCGTGCGTCGCGAGGGCCCGGGCGCGGGCGCGGCGTCGTTCCTCGGGCTCGTCGCCGTGGAAACCGTCATAGCGAGCGCCGAGGTCGGCGTCGAGCTCGCGCCGCATCGCCCGTGCCCGCTCGTCGTTGTACGGCACGCTCTCGATGCGCCAGGTCAGGTCTCGTTCCACAGCGATCGATAGTAGGCCAGTCGCTCCCGGTCGGGCGCGACCCCGTAGGCGTCCACGAGCGCGTCCTCCCACCCGGGGCCGTAGTTCCACTCGGTGCTCATCGACGCGACCGCGATATCGGCCCACCGGTCGGCGACGCCGAGCGCGCCGAGGTCGACGTGGGCGATCCACCGGCCGTCGTCACCGATGAGGGTGTTGGGGCAGCACGCGTCGCCATGACAGACGACGAGCATGTCGGGCTCGGGGTCGCGCTGCTGGGCGACGGGCACCACGATGCCCCGCTCCGCCGCCGTCCGGAGGCGACGCTCGACGCTCCAGTCGAACGGGCAGCCGTCGACGGGCAATGCGTCGTGGAAGGCGCGCAGACCTTCCCCCACGGCGCGCACGGCGGTCGCGGGGTCGGCGAGCCAGCGGGGGTCGACCGCCGAGAGCCCCGGCACGGTGCGGGTCACGAGCCACTCGACGTCGTCGTGGGCGCCGGCCTCGAGCACCTCGGGCACCGGGGTGAAGGCCGCCGCCCACCGCAGGCGCTCGGCCTCGGCGACCATCGTGGTCTCGGCGTTCCGCGGACCGACCTTGAGCACGCGGCCGTCGTCGGCGCGGAACGTGACGCCCCCGATGGCGTTGCGCCACAGCGGTGCGAGGCTCGCGCCGCCGGCGAGGCGTTCGAGGCGCTCGCCGATGTCGGGGCGGACGGGGGCGTCGAAGTCGGGCGGGGGGAGCAGCACGCGACCATCCTGCCGCTTCCGGTCCCACCGCCGGCACACGCTCGGCGCGCGGTCGTTCTAGGGTGGAGGGGCGAGTTCGAGGGAGAACACATGCAGATCGCGGGAACATCCGCCCTCGTCACGGGCGGCGCCAGCGGATTGGGCGCTGCGACGGTGCGGCGCCTCGCGGCCCGGGGCGCGCGCGTCACGATCGTCGACCTGCCCGGCTCTGACGGGGCCGCCGTCGCCGCAGAAGTGGGTGGTATCTTCGCCGCCGCCGATGTCACCGACGCCGCCGAGGTCGCTGCGGCCGTCGACCTCGCCGCCGCGGAAGCACCGCTGCGCATCGTGGTCGGCTCCGCGGGGATCGCGCCGCCGGCGAAGGTGCTCGACCGCGACGGCGATCCCACACCGCTCGCCGACTTCGAGCGAGTGATCCGCGTCAACCTCGTCGGCACCTATGCCGTGCTCGCGCAGGCGGCCGCGGCGATGGCGCGGACCGAGCCCATGGCGTCGGGAGCCCGCGGAGTCATCGTCAACACCGCATCCGTCGCGGCCTTCGACGGCCAGATCGGCCAGCCCGCCTACGCCGCGTCGAAGGGCGCGGTGCACGCGATGACCCTGCCGATCGCGCGCGAGCTCGCACGCCACGGCATCCGCGTGTGCACGATCGCGCCGGGGATCATGCACACGCCGATGATGGCCGGACTCCCGGATGCCGCGCAGCAGTCGCTCGCGCAGCAGGTGCCCTACCCGCCGCGTCTGGGGGCGCCCGACGAGTTCGCGGACCTGGCCGTCCACATCGTCGAGAACGACTACCTCAACGGTGAGACCATCCGCCTCGACGGAGCGATCCGGATGGCGCCCCGATGACGCCGCGCCGCACGAGCGCCCCGCCGCCCGCCGCCCGACCCCCACGAGGAGACCGATGAGCGACACCGTCCTGCTGAGCCGCGAGGGAGCGCTCGCCCGCATCACGCTGAACCGGCCCGCCTCGCTGAACGCCGTCGACGCCGAGATGGCTGAGCGGTGGCGGGAGGTCGCGACCGAGGTGGCGGCCGACGAGACGATCGGAGCCGTCATCCTCGACGCGGCCGGGCGGGCCTTCTGCGCCGGCGGCGACGTCGTGTCGATGTCGACCTCGGGTCTGGGCGGAGGCGAGGTCACCGCGATGGCGCGGGTGATCACCGACGGCATCGCGGCGCTGACCGCGAGCGCGGTGCCGATCGTCGCGGCGGTGCAGGGCGCCGTCGCCGGCGGCGGGCTCGGCATCATGCTCGTCGCCGACTACATCGTGGCCGCACCGTCGGCGGTGTTCGTCAGCAAGTACGCCAACATCGGCCTCACGCCCGATCTGGGCGTATCGACGCTGCTTCCCGCCGCCGTGGGTCAGCGCCGCGCGCTGCAGCTGCTGCTGCACGACACCGGCCTCGACGCCGAGACCGCCCGCGAGTGGGGCCTCGTGACCGAGGTCGACCCTGATCCCGCCGCGCGCGCGACGGCGATCGCCGCGTCCTGGCTCGACGGCGCGACCGCCGCCTTCGGCCAGGCCAAGCGCCTGGTGCGCGCCGGCGGGCAGCGCTCGTTCGCCGACAGCCTCGAGGACGAGGCCCGCACCATCGGCGGACGTTTCGACACCGACGAGGCACGCGTGCGCATCGACGCGTTCGCCGCCGCATCCACCCGCCGTCCCCGCCCCGAGGAGAAGCCGTGACCGACCCCCAGCCGCTCGCCGGCAAGACCCTGCTGATGTCGGGAGGAAGCCGCGGCATCGGTCTCGCGATCGCGCTGCGCGCCGCCCGAGACGGCGCCAACATCGCCCTGGTGGCCAAGACCGATCAGCCGCATCCGAAACTCGAGGGCACGGTGCACACCGCCGCAGCCGCCATCGAGGAAGCGGGCGGGCGGGCGCTGCCGATCGTCGGCGATGTGCGCGACGAGGACTCCATCACCGAGGCCGTGCTGAAGACCCAGGGTGAGTTCGGCGGCATCGACAT
Organism: Microbacterium thalli; assembly: GCF_028737325.1. Taxonomy (GTDB): domain Bacteria; phylum Actinomycetota; class Actinomycetes; order Actinomycetales; family Microbacteriaceae; genus Microbacterium; species Microbacterium thalli. The sequence goes on from NZ_JAQZCH010000001.1 coordinate 811,135, forward strand.
CGTCGTCAACAACGCCTCGGCGATCGACCTGTCCGGCACGCTCGAGCTCGGGACCAAGCGGTTCGATCTGATGCAGGCGGTCAACGTGCGCGGGACGTTCCTGCTGTCGCGGGCGGCGCTGCCGATCCTGCGCGAAGCCGCCAACCCGCACATCCTCTCGCTGTCGCCGCCGCTGAACCTGTCGCCGCGGTGGCTCGGCGCGCACACGGGGTACACGCTCGCGAAGTACGGCATGACGATGGCGACGCTCGGAATCGCCGCCGAGTTCGCCGCGGACGGCATCGCGGCCAACACGCTGTGGCCGCGCACGACGATCGCGACCGCGGCGGTGCAGTACTCGCTCGGCGGCGAACGGATGATGGCCGTCAGCCGCACCCCTGAGATCTACGCCGACGGCGCGTACGCGGTGCTCACGCAGCCCGCGCGGACGTACACGGGGCAGACGCTCATCGTCGAGGACGTGCTCGAGGCCGCGGGTGTCACCGACTTCTCGGGATACGCCGCGGTCCCCGGCACGCCCGACGATGCGCTCTATCCCGACGTGTTCCTCGACTGAGCCCGCGCGCCGGTGCGTGAGGCCGGCTCACGCGTTGAGGTCGACGCGCGTTCCGATACCGCGCCGGGTCGCCGCCTCGAGCAGGACGGCGGCCACCGCGACATCCTGCGCGCCGATGCCGACGGAGTCGAACAGCGTGATCTCGTCGGGTGTCGAGCGTCCGCGCACGCGGCCGGTGAGCACCTCGCCGAGCGTTCCGACGACGTCGCCGAGGGTGAGAGCGCCCTCGGCGACCGCGAGCAGCAGGTCGCCCGACTTCGTCTCGGCCGTCGCGCGGTCGTCGACCCAGACGGACGAGCGCGCCAGGGCGGCGCCGTCGACCTCGCGCTCGTCGGGACGCGGACGCGCGCCGACGACGTTGAGGTGCTGCCCGGCCCGCAGCCACGCGCCCGCGAGGACCGGATCGACCGACGGTGTGAGGGTGCAGACGACATCCGCCGCCTCGACGACCGTCCGGGGATCGGATGCCGCGACGATCTCGCCCGTCCAGTCTCCGTCCCGCGTGAGATCGGCGGCGAAACGTGCGACGGTCTCGGCGGAGCGCGACCACACGACGAGGCGGTCGAACGGGCGGACGTCGCGCAGCTGGCGCACGTGCTCGCGGGCCAGCGCACCGGCTCCGAGCAGCCCGAGCGTGCGACTGTCGTCGCGGGCGAGGGCACGCGTGGCGACGGCGCTCGCCGCGGCGGTGCGAACCCGGGTGGGGACGCGGCCGTGCAGCAGCGCCACCGGCGCGCCGTCGGTCCGATCGACCACGAGGATCATCGACCGCTGCGTGGGCAGGTCGCGTGCGGCGTTGTCGGGCACGTCGGCGAGCAGCTTGACCCCGGCCAGGCCCGTCGCATCCGAGGCGGCCGCCATGAGGATGTACCGCCCGGAGTCGCCGGGAGTGGCCATGGACGTGGGAGCGGGCTGATGCGCGCCGCCGTCGGCGATCTCGGCGAAGGCGCGTGCCACCGCCTCGAGGGTGGCGCCCCGATCGACGAGCGATTCCAGCTCGGAGGCGCCGAGCAGCAGGGTCACGCGGCGACCTCGCCGGTGAGCTCGAGCCCGTCGGCGACGACGACGCCGCGATAGAGCACGGTGCGGTCGGGGGAGCGGTCCATGACCGCCGCCGTCACCGTGTCGCCGGCGACGAGCACGAGGTCGGCGGGGTCGCCGACGGCCAGGCCGGGCCGGTCGGTCGCGCCCGCGAGCCCGGCGGCGCGGCCCATGACGGCGCGGCCGCCGACGGTCGCGATGGCGACGCAGTGCTCGATGTCCTCGTCGCGGCGGAACCCGTTCGTGAACGCCAGCTGCCACGTGCGGTCGAGCATGTCGGTGTTGCCGTAGGGCGACCAGTAGTCGCGCTGCCCGTCCTGACCGAGCCCGAGCCGGATGCCGTACTCGGCGAGCATCAGGGTCGGCAGCGGCGTCGGCGGTGCGATCGTGGCCATCGAGATGTCGAGCTCGCGCAGCTCGTCGAGGAGCGGACGCAGCTGCGCGTCAGGCAGCCGGCCGAGCCCGTAGCCGTGCGAGATCGTCACGCGGCCCTGCATCCCGAGCGCGCGCGTGCGCTCGATGATCAGCTCGGTCGAGAAGCGGGCGAGCTGATCGGGCTCGTGCAGGTGGATATCGACGGGCGCGGCGTGCTTCTCGGCGATGCCGAACACGATGTCGAGGTGACGCACCGGGTCGCGGTCGAGAGCGCAGGGGTCGATGCCGCCGACGACATCGGCGCCCCGGGCCATCGCCTCGTCCAGGACGTCGGCCGAGCCCGCCTCGCGCAGCAGACCCGCCTGCGGGAAGGCGATGATCTCGACGTCGCACCGCCCGGCGTTGGCCTCACGGGCGGCCAGCACGGCGTCGAGGCGTTCGTGCCCGGCATCCGTGTCGACCTGGGCGTAGGTGCGCACCGCGGTGGTGCCGCGAGCGATGGCGCGTTCGAGCGTCGTCGCCACGCGCTCGCCGATCGAAGCCTCGGCGTGCCGCCAGTTGCGGCGGTCGTTGAGCATCATGTCCCACACGCCCGGCGAGCCCGTGTGGGGGCGGAAGGGCAGCCCGACCCGCGTGGAGTCGAGGTGCACGTGCACGTCGGCGAACGAGGGCAGCAGGATGCGGTCGCGCCCGTCGACGACAGTCGCCGACGCGGCGTCGGCGGTGCCGGGGGCGGCGACGCCGGTGATGACGCCGCCGTCCACGGTCACGTCGGCCGGTGCCCCGCCCCAGGGGCGGATGCGGGTGAGGAGGGTGCGGGTCATTCGAAGCTCGTCTCGGTGAAGTCGTACAGGCCGTCGGCGCGCGGGGTCCACTGCAGCGACGACCCGGCGGCGAAGTTGTTGGCCGGGACGTACAGCGGGACGAAGTAGACCTGCGTGTTGCTGTAGTCGAGCAGCTCGGCGAAGAGGTCTTCGCGCTCGGTGCCCTCGACGCCGCGCTGGCGTTCGGCGAGCTGCGTCGTCATCGGGTCCTGGGCGTAGTTGTTGTTGCCGGCCGGCTCGTAGAAGTCGGTCAGGGGCAGGTCGCCGTCGAGCGTGGAGGGAGCCCACGTGTTCAGGTAGATGCCCTGCATCTCTTTGCCGCGGACCTTGAGGGTGTGGCTCTGCTGGTCGGCGCCGCGCATCTCGACGGCGATGCCGACGGTCTCGAGGTAGCCCTGGATGCTTTGAGCGACCTCGCTCGAGAGCGGGATGCGGCCGTCGGTGGCGTAGTCGAACGGGATCGGCGTGCCGTCGTAGCCCGCCTCGGCGAGCAGGGCGCGGGCAGCCTCGGGGTCGTACTCGATCGCCTCGACGTCGTCGGTGTAGCCCTCGACCGCGGGGGCGAGCATCGCCTTCGCCGGTTCGGCGAGGCCGGCCAGCAGCGACTCGACGATCGCGTCGGTGTCGATCGCGTGGCCGATCGCCTCGCGGATGCGGACGTCCTGCAGGGCTCCCGCCGTCGAATTGGCGCCGAGGAAGACGACGCCGTTCGACAGCGCCGAGAACACCTGCGCGTTGCCGGCCGACTCGATGCTCGACACCTGCGTGGGTCCGATCTGTGCGACGTCGAGGTCGCCCGAGAGCACGCCGCTCGCGCGCGACTCGGCCGACGACACCGGCTGCAGCGAGATGGTCTCGATCGCGGGCGCCTCGCCCCAGTAGTCCTCGTTGCGGACGAGGTCGTAGGTGACGCCCGGGGTGATGCGCTCGAACACGTACGGGCCCGAGCCGATCGGCTCGCGAGCATAGGCGTCGGGGCCCATCTCCTGATAGGTGTCGGCGGGCACGATCGAGATGAGCGACGTGTTGCGGGGGAAAGCCGAGAACGGCTGCTTGAGCACGAACCGCACCGTCAGGTCGTCGACCTTCTCGACGCGCTCGACCGACGAGAGGTAGGCGTAGTTCTCGCCCGTCGGGTCGCCGAGGATCGTCTCGTACGAGAAGACGACGTCGTCGGCGGTGATCTCCTCGCCGTTGCTCGCGGTCACGTCGGGCTGCAGGGTGAACTCCCACTGGGTGAGGTCGGCGTTCGCGGACCACTCCGTCGCGAGCTTGGGCTCCATCTCGCCCTCGGCGGTGATCTTCACGAGCTGGTCATGGGTGTGGAAGAACACCGACAGCACCACGAGAGCGCCCGAGCGGATCGGGTCCATCGAGGTCGGATCGGTCGGCAGCGCCGCCGTGATGGCGGTCTGCGCCGAGCCCGAGCCCGAGGCCGAACCGGACGGCTCGTCGAAGCCTCCGGCGCAGCCGGCGAGTACGAGCGCTCCGAGGGTCAGGAGCGAGCCGCCGGCGAGAGCCCGGCGAGAAGCGGAACGGGTCATGTGAGTGCCTTTCGAGCGGTGAGTCGGGGAATGGCGTCGAGCAGGGTGCGGGTGTAGGGATGCTGCGGAGCGGTGAACACGTCTTCGGTGCGGCCCTCCTCGACGATGCGTCCGCCCTGCATCACGACGACGCGGTCGGCGATGCCGCGCACCACGCCGAGGTCGTGCGAGACGAACAGGTACGCGAGGCGGTGCTCGCGCTGCAGGTCGCGCAAGAGGTCGAGGACCTGGGCCTGGATCGACACGTCGAGGGCGGAGACGGGCTCGTCGAGCAGCACGAGCGCCGGGTCGAGGGCGAGGGCGCGGGCGATGCCGACGCGCTGCCGCTGCCCGCCCGAGAGGCGCCGCGGCAGGCGCTCGTCGAATGATGCGTCGAGGCCCACTCCCGCGAGCAGCTCGCGGACGCGAGCGGGGGAGTGGGCGCGCCGCACGCGCAGGGGCTCGGCCACGGAACCGGCGACGCTCAGCCGCGGATCGAGGGCGGAGGACGGGTCTTGGAAGACGATCTGCGCGCGGGCGCGTTCGGCCGCCGAGCGTCCCGAGATCGCCGGCGCGGCCGTCTGCCCGGCGATCGAGATGCTGCCGGATGCCGCCGGAGTCAGCCCGAGAATGGCCCGCAGGAGCGAGGACTTGCCGCAGCCGGACTCGCCGACGACGGCGAGCGTCTCGCCCGCTCGGACCTGCAGCGAGACGCCGTCGACGGCCCGCACGGCCTCGCGGCGCCGGCCGGGGTATTCCACGACGAGGTCGGTGACCGCGAGGGCGACCTCCGCCGTCTCCTCCGGACGCGCCGCTCGGCTCGGCGGCTCGTGGGCCGACGGGATCGCTGCGAGCAGCCGCTGCGTGTACTCCTCGGTCGGCGCCGACAGCACGCCGGCGGTGATGCCCCGCTCGACGATGCGCCCCGCCCGCATGACCGCGATGTCGTCGGTGTGCTCGCCGACGAGGCCGAGGTCATGGGTGATGAGCGCCAGCGCCGACCCGGTGCGCTCGCGGACCTCGTCGAGCAGGGCCATCACCTGCGCCTGCACGGTGACATCGAGCGCTGTGGTCGGCTCGTCGGCGATGAGCAGCAGGGGATCGTGGGCGATCGCCATCGCGATCATCGCGCGCTGCCGCATCCCACCCGACCACTGGTGCGGGCGCGAGGCGGCGCGCTCGGCGGCATCGCGGACGCCGACCGACGCGAGCAGCTCCACCGCGCGTCGCCGGGCGCCGGCACGGCCGAGGCCGGGGGCGTGGACGCGGACCGCGTCGGCCACCTGGGCACCGACCGCGCGCAGCGGATTGAGCGACGACATCGGGTCCTGGAAGATCATCGCCGCCACCCGGCCCCGCGTCGAGCGCAGCTCGCGGTCGCTGAGTGCGGTGACATCGCGCCCGTCGAGGCGGATGCGCCCGCCCGCGATCCGCACGCCGTCGGGCAGCAGTCCCATCGTGGCGAGCATCGTGAGGCTCTTGCCCGACCCGGACTCGCCGACGATGCCGAGAGCGCGCCCCCGAGCGACCTCGAGCGACACCCCCGAGACGAGCGGACGGATGCCGCCGGGCGTCACGGCCTCGAGCGAGAGGTCGTCGATCGTGAGAACTGCGGTCATCGCCGGCCTCCCTTGCGCAGCAGGGCGCCGCGCGCCTCTGCGGTGAACTGCTGACTGACGAACTGCGCACCGGCGACGGCGAGGAACATCACGAGCCCCGGCAGGATGACGAGCCAGGGATCGGTCGCGAGGTACTTCTGGCCGTCGAAGATCATCGCGCCCCAGCTGGGCGTGGGCGGCTGCACGCCGAGGCCGAGGTACTCGAGCGAGGCCTCGATGAGCACGATCGTCGCGATGTCCGTCGCGGCGATGATCAGGGTGTGCGGCCACACGTTCGGCACCACGTGCCGGGTGATGGTCCAGAACGTGTCGGCCCCCTGCGTGAGCGGCGCCACGACGAAGTCCTGCCGGCGGAGCGCTGCGGCGATGTTGCGGGTGACGCGGGCGTAGCCCACCCACCACGTGCACCCCACGACGAGGATCGTCAGGCCCGCGCTGGGTGAGACGACGGCGCAGATGGCGATGAGCAGGAGCACCACCGGCATCGCGAGCACGGTGTTCGACACGACCGTGAGCCCGGCCTCGAGCCGGCCGCCGAAGTACCCCGAGACGATGCCGACGGTGGTGCCGATGACGGCGTTGAGGGCGACGATGGCGAGGGTGATCCCGAGGGTCACCGACGAGGCCAGGGCGACGCGGCTGAGCAGGTCGCGCCCCAGCGGATCGGTGCCGAGCGGATGTGCGGCATCGGTGAAGGGCGGCAGCAGCGCACGCGAGAGGTCCTGACCCATCGGGTCGAAGCCCGGCAGGATCGGGCGGAGAGCCGCGAGTGCGATCACCGCGCCGACCATGGCGAACCCGACAACGGCCGAGGGCCGCAGCTGCAGGCGCGGAGCGCGGGCGGTCGCTGCAGCGTCGGTGGGCGCACCGGTGACGGGTGCGGGAGCGACGGGCGTGAGGGTCATGAGTGAGCCGTCCGGGTGTCGATGCGGGAGACGAGGACGTCGACGAGCGTGTTCACGAGCACGAACATCACGGCGACGAAGAGCAGGCCGGCCTGCACGATGGGGAAGTCGCGTTGGCTCACCGCGTCGGTGAGCAGGCTGCCGAGGCCCGGCCAGGCGAACACGACCTCCACCACGACGGTGCCGCCGAGCAGCCCGCCCAGGTTCAGCCCGGCCATCCCCAGCACCGGGGCCAGCGCGTTCGGCAGCATCTGGGTGAGCAGGATGGCGGCGCGGCTGCGGCCCTGCGCGAAGGCGGTGCGGACGTAGTCCTGCTCAGCCTGCTCGCTCAAAGCGGCATCCAGCAGCCGCAGGTACATCACGAACTGCCCGGTCGCCAGCGTGATGACCGGCAGCACGAGGCTCGCGGGACTCGTGCGGCCCAGGGAGGGCAGCACCCCGAGCAGCACCGAGAAGACCAGCACCAGCAGCAGCGCGAAGAAGAAGTCGGGTACGGACTGGCGGATTGCTCCGCTCCAGCCCACGATCGCCCGCAGCAGGCGACTGCCCGTCAGCTGGATCGCGAGGGCCGCGACGAGGGCGAGGGCGAAGCCGACGACGAAGGCCCAGAACGCCAGCTCGACGGTCGCGGGCACCCGCTCGAGGACGAGCCCGAGCGCCGATTCGTGCCGCCGGTACGAGTCGCCGAAGTCGCCGACGAAGAGCCCGCCGAGGAAGTCGAGGTACTGCAGCACGATGGGCCGGTCGAATCCGAGGCTGGCGTTGAGGGCGTCCACCTCGGCGGCGGAGGCGTTGTCGGGTAGGAGCAGGGCCCCGGGTGCGCCGGTGAGTCGGCCGAGGACGAAGCCGACGGTCACCACCAAGAAGATCGTGGCGACGGCGAGCCCGAGGCGGCGGAGGAGGAAGGGGAGCACGAGCCAGACGCTATGGCACGCCTCCGGCCGGATCCGGACGCGTAACGAACACGCAACACAACCCTTACGCCCGTGTCATTTTGGCGTACCGAATGGCGACGAACCGAAATAAACAAGGCGTAGAAGCCCCATCTGGGATACCAAACCGTGGTGCGCCCCTTCCTCGACGAACCTGCCAGGATGGTCGGGTGGACGACGAGACGGATGCCGCGGGCCGGCGCATCGCGCACGCCCTGCGGGAGCGGATCATCACCGGCGACATCGCGATGGGCGACAAACTCGGTGAGCGTGACGTCGCCGAGCAGCTCGGGGTCTCACGGGTGCCGGTGCGCGAGGCGCTGCAGCTGCTCGAGTCCGAGGGCTTCGTCTCGTCGTCTCATCGCCGCGCGGCCATCGTCCACACCTTCACGCTCGACGACGCGGTCGAGCTGTTCGACATGCGCATGCAGCTCGAGCCGTTCGCGGCATCCCTCGCCGCACGGCGCGCCGCCGCAGGGGCTGACACGACCCACCTGGTGGCGGCGTTGGAGGTCGCACACGTCGTCCACGACGACGACGCGCCCGCGTCGACGCGCAACTCCGACCTGCACGAGGAGATCTTCGCGCTCGCCGCGCACCGCCTGCTGCTGCGGATGAGCGGGTTGCTGACGGGCCGCACCCGCTGGCTGTTCCGGCTGACGCCGGAGCGCGACACGCAGGGGCGATGGGACGAGCACGACGAGATCGTCGAGGCGATCCTGGGCGGGCATGCCGACCTGGCGTTCGCCCTGGCCGCATCCCACGTCGAGCGCGGTCGCGTCGAGTCCCTGCCCCGGCTCGCGGACCGGCTGCCCGCGCAACCGGTGCCCCGCCGCCGCCGCGGCTCGACGCCGGCCTGACGCCGGGCAGACGCGGACTCAGCCGAGCTGCTTGCGCAGGAACACCTGGAACGTGCCGTCGTCGTGCGGCACGCGCTCGGACTCGACGTAGCCCTCGCGCTCGTACAGGCGCAGGTTGGCCTCGCTGAGGGAACCGGTGAACAGCTCCGCCTCGCGTGCTCCCGCCGTGCGGCCGCGCTCTTCGACGGCAGCGAGCAGGGCGGTGCCGATCCCGGCGCCCTGCTGGTCGGGAGCGATCGCGATGCGTCCGATCAGCAGCAGGTCGCCGTCGACGCGTGCGCGGACCGAGCCGACGATGCGGCCGTCCGTCAGCGCGACGCAGCCGAGGTTGTCCTCGAGCTCGGCGCGCAGCTCGTCGAGCGTCTGGGTCAGCGGCGGCATGTCGGCCGCGTCGTAGATGAGCGCCTCCGAGACGAAAGCGGCGCGCTGCAGGGTGAGCACCTCGCCGGCATCATCGGGGACGATGGGACGGATGCTGCGCCCGTCGGTCTCCGCCGACATCAGGCGGCCGTCCGGGGGTCGATGAGCCCGTGGCGGGCGAACGCGTTCCAGATGCCGTCGTCGAGCACGCCCGTCGTGACCTCGCCGGCGATCCGCTGCAGGGCGGGGTCGGCTTCGGCCATCGCGATGGCGGTGCCGCACACCTCGAACATCTCGACGTCGTTCCAGCTGTCGCCGATGCCGACCGCGTCGGATGCGTCACGTCCCAGGTGCGCGAGGACGGCCGCGATCCCGGTGCCCTTGTTCGTGCCGCGCATGCCGACTTCGCCGTTCGACCCCGTCGGCAGCGGCATGCTGCCGGGGATGACGTGGAAGTCGTCGCCGAGCGCCCGCTGGGTCTTCTCGACGGCGTCGGGGTCGGCGCTGACGAAGACCGCCTTGGCGATGCGGTCGAGGTCGGCCTCTTCGACGGGCGTGAAGCTCGGCGCGGCGACGACGTCCTCGGCGAGGGCGACGGTGGACTGGTCGTCCTCGTGTCGACGGCGCCGTTCCGCGATGAAGTCGGCGATGAACGAGCGCACGCCCGCGCTGGCGTAGACGCCCGCGTGCGACTGGATGAAGTAGCGCGTGCCCTGCTCGTCGAAGTACGACATGACGCGTTCGACGGCGGCCCGCGGCATCGTCTCGGCGAGGACGGTCTCGTCGCCGACGACGGCGAGCGCACCCCCGTTCGAGATCGCTCCGTCGAAGCCGATGTCGAGCACGCGGGGGTGGATGTCGCCGGCGGCGCGGCCCGTGCACAGGTAGACGAGGTGCCCGCGGTCGCGCGCGGCGCGTACCGCGGAGACCGTCGAGGGGGCGATCGTCTCGCCGTGCGCGAGGATGGTGCCGTCGACGTCGAGGAAGATGATGCGAGATTCCGACGTCACCCCTCCAGCGTAATGCGGCGTCGCATGGGCAGACGGTGAACGGTCGCGGTCGCACCGCCACTTAGAGTGACGACATGCTCGACCTGCGCACCGCTCTGGTCACCGGCCCGGTCGTGCTCGACGGGGGTCTGGGCACCACGCTCGAGGCGGCGGGACACGACGTCACGGGCGAGCTGTGGTCGGCGCGGGTGCTGGCCGAGACGCCCGCCGCCGTCCGGTCCGCGCACGCGCGTTACGCCGCCGCCGGCGCCGAGGTGCTCACGACGGGTTCGTACCAGATCGGGTTCGACAATCTCGCCGCCGCCGGCTTCGACGCCGCGCAGACGCGTCGCCTGCTGCACCTGTCGGTGCGCGTCGCCCGCGAGGGTGCGGCCGAGGCCGGGCGGGACGCCTGGGTGGCGGCATCCGTGGGTCCGTACGGTGCCACCCGCGCGGACGGCAGCGAGTACACCGGCGACGACGGCCTGTCGGTCGCCGAGCTCGAGCGCTGGCACCGGCGGCGGCTCGAGGCGATCGTCGACGCCGAGCCGGACGTCCTGGCCATCGAGACGATCGCCTCGCCCGCCGAGGCCGAGGCGGTGATGCGGGCGATCGACGGCATCGGCATCCCGTCGTGGGTCGCCCTGTCGGCGGCGAGCCGTGCGTTCGACGCGGCGTCACTGCGCGAGACCCTGGCCGCGAGCGCGCGCATCGCGGGGGTGATCGCCGTCGGTGTCAACTGCTGCCCGCCCGAGACCGTCGCGTCCGCGCTCGCCGATCCGGTGGCCGTGCCCTTCGTCGTGTACCCCAACAGCGGCGAGACGTGGGATGCCGCGGCGCGGACGTGGTCGGGAGAGCCGGGCCTGCCGCTCATCGGCCTCGACGGCTGGCTCGCCGCCGGCGCGCGACTCATCGGCGGCTGCTGCCGCACGACGCCCGACGACACCGCGGCACTCGCCGCGCGCCTCCACGCCCGGCGCTGAGTCGTCGCTCATCGGGCCGTCGTTCGCGCGGTCAGATCAGGCCGTGGCGGACGAACGCGTGGTGGATGCCGTCGTCGTCGATGGCGGTCGTGACCTCGTCGGCGAGGGCCTGCACGGCGGGGTCGGCGTTGCCCATCGCGATCGAGGTGCCGCACACCTCGAACATCTCGGCGTCGTTCCAGTTGTCGCCGATGCCGATCGCGTCGACCGGGTCGACCCCGAGATGAGCAAGCACCTCGAGGATCGCGGCGCCCTTGTTGACCCCGCGCGGCGCGACCTCGCCCGAGCTCCCTTCCGGAAGCGGGATCGTCCCCGAGACGACGGCGAAGTCGGGTGCGAGTTCGGCGAGCAGGTCGGCGACGGCCTGCGCGTCGTCGCCGAGGATGACGGCCTTGGCGACCTCGGCGTCGGAGAAGTGGATGTCGTCGTCGAAGGTCTTCATGCCGACGCTGAAGAACTCGAGCTCGTCCGGGTCGAGCCCGGCGGCGCGCGCCCGCTCCGTGTGCAGGAGGCGGTCGCGCTCGAGCCGGTCGGCGAGCACCGCCGGCAACCCGGGGCTGGCGAAGAGGCGGTCGTACGACTGGAAGTACCAGTGGATGCCACGGGCCTCGAACTCCTGGGCGAGTCGGGCGATCTCGGACGCCGACATCAGGCGCGAGACGATGAGCTCGTCGCCGACGTTCGCGAAGGCGCCGCCGTTGGTGACGGCACCGTCGAAGCCGATGTCGAGGATGGGGCCGCGCAGCTCGGCCATGCCGCGTCCGGTGCTGAGGAGGACGAGGTGGCCGTTCTCTCGGGCGCGGCGCACCGCCGCGACCGCGCTCGGGGGCAGGCGGGTGCCGTCCTGCAGCAGAGTGCCGTCGACGTCGAGGAAGACGGCGCGGCGGCGGACGGGGGACGGGGTCATGGCTATCCTCTCGGGGCGAAGAGAAGGGCGCGGCCGCGGGCCAGAAGGAGGGCCCCGCGACCGCGCCCGGTCGGGTGAGGCGGGCGGATGCCGCGCCGTCGGGTCAGCGGGTCAGCGCGACTCCGTTGGTCCGAATGACCTCGGCGTACCAGCCGAAGGACTTCTTCTCGAAGCGCTCGAGCGTGCCCGATCCGTCATCGTTGCGGTCGACGTAGATGAAGCCGTAGCGCTTGCTCAGCTGCGCCGTCGAGGCGCTGACGAGGTCGATGCAGCCCCAGGGCGTGTAGCCCATGACCTCGACGCCGTCGGCGATGGCCTCACCGACCTGCACGAGGTGGTCGTTGAGGTACGCGATGCGGTAGTCGTCGATGACGGTCTTGACGCCGTCGACCTCGACGAGCTGGTCCTTCGCGCCCAGGCCGTTCTCGACGATGAACAGCGGCTTCTGCCACCGGTCCCAGAACTGGTTGAGCACGAGCCGCAGGCCGATCGGGTCGATCTGCCAGCCCCACTCGCTCGCTTCGAGCGTGGGGTTCGGCACGCCGCCCATGATGTTGCCCTCGCCCGTGGCCTTCTTCGCGGGGTCGGCGGTCGCGGCGACCGACATGTAGTAGCTGAACGACACGAAGTCGACCGTGTTGGTCAGGTCGTCGCGGTCCTCGTCGGTGATGTCGAGCTCGATGCCCTTCTCGCTCAACGTCCGCAGGAAGTACCCGGGGTAGACGCCGCGCGTGTGGACGTCGCCGTAGACGAGGTTCGAGTGGTCGAACGCCATGACCTCGAGGGCGTCGGCGGGCGACGGGCTCAGCGGGTACACGGGCATCGACAGCACCATGCAGCCGACCTGCGCGTTCGGGGCGACCTCGCGGGCGATGCGGGTCGCGCGGGCGGACGCGACGAGCTCGTGGTGCATGGCCTGGTACAGCTGCTGCTCGCTCAGCTGCTCCTTCGGGGTGTTGATGCCGCCCGACATGAAGGGGGCGTGCAGCAGCGAGTTGATCTCGTTGAAGGTGAGCCAGTACTTCACCCGTGCGCCATAGCGCTCGAACAGGGTGCGCGCGTAGTTCTCGTAGAAGCCGATGAGCCGGCGGTCGGTCCAGCCGTCGTACGTCTCGGCCAGGTGCAGCGGCGTCTCGTAGTGCGAGATCGTCACGAGGGGCTCGATGCCGTGCTTCTCGAGCTCGTCGAGCACGCGGTCGTAGAAGGCGAGGCCCTCTTCGTTGGGCTCGGTCTCGTCGCCCTGCGGGAATATGCGGCTCCAGGCGATCGAGAAGCGGAAGGTCGTGAAGCCCATCTTGGCGAAGAGCGCGATGTCCTCGGCGTAGCGGTGGTAGAAGTCGATGCCGACCAGCTTGAGGTTGTCGGGAGTCGGCTCGGCGGTGCGCGCGCCCACGATGCCCCGGGGCATGACGTCCTGGACCGACAGCCCCTTGCCGCCTTCGTCGTAGGCGCCCTCGAGCTGGTTCGCGGCGGTCGCGCCGCCCCAGAGGAATCCGTCGGGGAAGGTGATGCTGCTCATATCTCTCTCGTTTCGTATCGCGATTCGGAAGGGCGGGGGCGCGGTCGGGTCCGCGCCCCCACCGGGGGGATGCGGGTTACGCGGTCAGCGTCGACTCGACCGAGACCGCCGTGAACAGCGGCTCGCCGTGTCCGATCGGACCGCTCGCGCGGCTCGCCAGGCCCGGGTACAGCTCGCCGTTGGTGACGATCACCGGCGTGGTGAGGTCGTAGCCGGCACGCTCGATCGCGTCGCCGTCGAACTCGACGAGCAGGTCGCCGGCCTTGACCTCCTGGCCGGTGGTGACCTTGACGTCGAAGTGCGCACCGGCGAGCTTGACCGTGTCGATGCCGATGTGGATCAGCACCTCGGCGCCGTCGGCGTGACGGAGGCCGATCGCGTGACCGGTTGGGAACGCCGCGGCCACGACCGCGTCGAAGGGGGCGTAGACGGCACCCGAACGCGGCTTGATCGCGACACCGTCACCGAGGCTGCCCTCGGCGAAGGCCGCATCGGGGGTCTCGCTGAGCGGCACGACCGTGCCGTCGACGGGGCTGAGCACGACGACGTCGTTGCCGGATACGGCGGGGGCGGCCGCCGGCGCGGCATCCTCTTCCGGCTCCGTGAAGCCGACGATCGCGGTGAGCAGGAACGGGATGGCGATCGCGGCGGCGAGGCCGATGATCAGCATGACCATGTTGCCGTTGCCGAACAGAGCCGGCAGGGCGAGGCCCGAGGGCACGACGAACGCGGTCGAGAAGACGCCGCCCATGGCGATGATCGCGCCACCGATCACGCCGCCCACGATGCCGAAGGCGAAGGGGCGCTTGAGGGGCAGGTTGATGCCGTAGATGGCGGGCTCGGTGATGCCGGCGAGGAAGCCCGACAGGGTTGCGGGCGCGGCGAGCGACTTGAGGTTCTTGTTGCGGGCGCGCACCCACACGCCGGCGACGGCGGCGGCCTGCGCGAGGACGGCGGCGAAGACCGGACCGATGAGGAGGATCTGACCGGTGGTCTGGTACTCCAGCGTGAACAGCGGCACGAGGCCCCAGTGCAGACCGAAGATGACGAAGACCTGCCAGAACCCGCCCATGATGGCGCCACCGGCCCACGGAGCGTTCTCGAACACCCAGCCGATGCCGTTGCCCAGCGCGCCGCTGAGGATGGCCGAGATCGGGCCGATGACGACGAAGACAATCGGGACCGCGAGGAGCACGACGATCATGGGCGTCACGAAGCGGCGGACGGCGCCGGGCAGCTTCGCGTAGAGGAACTTCTCGGCGTGGCTCTGCAGCCAGACGATCACGATGATCGGGATGACGCTCGAGACGTAGGTGACCATCGTGAAGGGGATGCCGAAGAACGTCAGGCCCTCGACGCCGACGAGCGGCGTGATGGTGGGGTAGAGCAGGGCGGCGGCGATCGCGAACGCGGTGAACTCGTTCGCCTTGAAGTAACGCGCGGCGGTGAAGGCCAGCGCCATCGGCAGGAAGTTGATGAGACCGTCCGACAGGGCGTTGAGCACCGCGTAGGTGGAGTTGTCGGTGCCGATCCAGCCGAACGTGACCGCCGCGGCGAGGAACGCCTTCAGCAGGCCGGTACCGGCCAGGGCCCACAGCAGCGGCGTGAAGATCGCCGAGATCATCGAGATGAAGCGGTTGAAGAGGTTGCCCTTCGGGGCGTCGTCGGCGTTGTCGTCGCCGCCCGCGCCCAGCTTCGTCATCTTGCCGATCTCGGCGTAGACGTCGGGCACGTCGTTGCCGATGACGACCTGGTACTGGCCGCCCGCCTGAGCGACGGTGACGACGCCGGGCACGGCCTTGACGGCGGCGCTGTCGGCGCGGGACTCGTCCTTCAGCACGAAGCGCAGTCGGGTTGCGCAGTGCACGAGGGAACGAACGTTCTCCTCGCCGCCGACGCCCTGGAGGACGCCGGCCGCGGTCTTCGAGTAATCCATCGGGACTGCTCGCTTTCTGCCGCAGCATCGCGGCTCTCGGGTTGAGGAGCCCCCGCATCCCTGTTTCCGGGCAACAAAAAAACCTGAACTCGTTCACCGCCGATTCGGCGATGTGAGTTCAGGTTTTGCCCGCTGCCGCGGTAACAATCCGGAGACTTCTGCAGGGCAGCGACGCCCTGCGCGAGTCACGGTACCACGGGTGGTTCGTTCTCGCCACCGCCGTGGGTGCCACCGCTGTTCGCGCCCACCTGCGAGGCGAGTCGCTCGACGTGCACGATGACGTACAGCAGCTCTTCGTCCGTCAGCTCGGACTCCGTCGCGGCACGGACGTAGGCCTTGACCTCTTCGGCGATGGCGTACGAGCGCGGGTAGCTGTGCTTGGCGAACTCGAAGAACGAGGTGTCGGCGCTGCGCAGCATGCTCTTGGACACCAGTCGCTGCAGCAGGAACTGGATGTGCAGGATGAAGCGGGCGTAGTCGGGGCTGTCGACGTCGAGCTTCACGCCGAGTCCGTTCTCGACCGTGAGGACGACGTGCTGCAGTCTGCGGAACAGCAGCGCGGCGGTGCCGTTGGGCTCGTCGCGGGTCGCGTTGAGCAGGTGCATGGTGAGGAACACGGCCTCTTCGGTCGGCAGCTCGCGTCCGAGCGACTCCGAGATCGCGGCGGCCATGCGCTGCGCCGCCGAGAATTCGTGCGGGTGCAGCACCCGCAGCTCGGGCATGTTCGTCACCGGGATGCGGATGCCGTTGTCGAGGCGTTCCAGCACGAACTGGATGTGGTCGATGACGGCCATCGTGAAGAACCGGTCGAGGTGGTGGCCGAGGCGGCGCTCGGCCTCGTCGACCGCGCGGGTGACGGCCTCGATGATCGGGTACGGCACGTCGGTGAGCAGCTGCCGTTCGCGGTCGCCCTGGTCACCGGCATCCAGGATGAACGTCTTCTCGACCTTGTCGGGGTCGAGGCTGTCGGACGGCTTCAGCTGGAAGCCCAGGCCCCGGCCCATGAGCACGCGTTCCCGACCGTGCTCGTCGATGGTGATGACGACGTTGTTGTTCAACACCTTGTGCACGACGGTTCCGCGCGCGGGCGGGGCGACGTCGTCGAGAGCCATGGCTGCATTCTAAGAGTCGCCGCCGAGGGCGTTGCCCAGAGACCGCGCGGTGCTCGCGCGCTGTCGCCGCGCAGACGCAGCGGACCACGCGTGCAGCCTCGGGGCTGAGGGACTGCCTGTTCCCCTACGGTGCGGGCAGAACGGATCCGTACTGCAGTGGCAACCCGGCGTGCTCGCGCAAGGTTCGCCCCTCGTACGCGTCGTGGAAGATTCCCCTTTCGCGCAACAGCGGCACCGCCTCATCGACGAAGGCGTCGATCTGAGTGCTGAAGTCGTCGAAGTTCAGCATGAAGCCATCCGCCGCGCCTCCTTCGAACCACGCCTGCAGGTGGTCGGCGACCTGCTCGGCGGTTCCGACCACCGTGGGCGAGGGGTCGAAGATCGCGTGCGCGAGGATGTCGCGCGGCGACCACCCCGCGTGTGCGAGTTCGACGGCTCGGGCCGACCGTGCGTCGCGCGGGTGGGCGCGCACGGCGGCGAGCTGCGCCGGGGTGAGCGGCTCATCGGGCTGGCTCAGTCCGATCTGCAGACCGAGGTACGCACTCAGGCGCGCCAGGGGCCCATCGATCGCCAGGTGGGCATCGAGCGCGAGGCGCATGTCGAGTGCTTCACGCTCGGATGCGCCGACCGTGAAGCCTGCAAAAGCAATGAACCTGACCTCCTCGGGGTTGCGCCCTGCCTGTGTGACTGCCCGTCGCACCATCTCGCGCTGCGAGCGACCTTCTTCGATGCTCGACGGCATTCCGATCACCACGTCCGCGTACATGCCAGCAGCCTGAAGACCGAGTCCGCTGCTCAGGGGCATCACGATGACCGGCTGCCCCTGGTCGGACGGCGGCACGGGTAGCGGTCCGCGCGATCCCACCCGCGAGCCGTACAGGTCGACGGGCTGCACGTGCGCCGGGTCGGCGAACATGCCGTTCGGATCGGGCTGCCCCGCCTCGAGGCCCCAACTGCCCCATAGCCTCTGAACGATCTGCATCGTTTCGTGCAGCCGCTCGTACTTGTTCTCGCGCGCTGGGGCTTGTTGTCCGAAGTTGGCGAAGGCTTCAGGTTCGTAACTCGGTACCGCGTTCCAGCCCACCCGGCCGTGGCTATACACATCGAGGGCTTTGAGCTGACGGGCCAGCAGATACGGCTCGGTGAAGGACGTCGACACGGTCGCGACCAGGCCGAGGCGCTGTGTCGCCCGAGACACGGCCGACAGGGTGATGATCGGGTCGAGGTTGAAGATCGGATTGGCGGTGGCGAGATCGTCTCGCAGGAACAGCCGGTCGGCGATGAACATGAATTGCAGCGTGCCCCGCTCCGCCGCCTGCGCGTAGGTCGCCGTGAGCTCGATGTCGGTGTATGCCTGGGGATCGACGTGGGGCATCCGCCAGGTGGCGGGGTGCGTGCCGAAATTGTTCGTCAACGCTACGCCGAGGATCATCTGCTTCTCCGTCACGAGTTCACTCCCCTCCTTCACCGAAGACGCGTGGGTCGAGCCCGTATTGCGCGGGGACCCCGAGGTTCTCGCGCAGGGTCGACCCGATGTAGTCGTCGGGGTAGACGCCCCGCTGCCGCAGCAGTGGAACCACCTGGTCGACGAAGGCGTCGACGCCGTCCGCGAAGATGTCCGGCGACAGCCAGAATCCGTCTGCGGCGCCCGCCTCGAACCACGTCTGCAGATGATCGGCGTGGAGTTCGGGCGGGCCCACGACGGTCGGGTGAAAGTCGATGACACCGTGGGCGAGGATGTCGCGCACCGACCATCCCTGACGCGCGACGTCGAGGGCGATGCCCGAGCGCGGGTCGTGTGAGGGCCGCGCTGCGGCCAGCTGCTCGGCGGAGATCGGATCGTCGAGGCGGCTGCGGTCGATCTTCACACCGAGCATGCTCGCCAGGTGCGGGATCTGCATGCCGATGTCCGCTCCGATGATCTCGAGGCGCCGATCGAGTCCCTCGCGAACGCTCGGCGCGACGGTGGCGATGAGGCCGGCGAAGAACTTGATGTCGTCGGGGTCGCGTCCGGCGTCCCTCGCCGCGTTCCTGACCATCTGACGCTGGGCGCGTGCTTCTTCGATGGTCCACACCTCGGCGATGAATCCGCTCGCATACCGTCCCGCGAGCGAGAGCAGGTGGGGACTCGGACCGCCGGACGAGAAGATGACCGGCTGACCCTGCTCCGACGGGGGGATCGCGAGTGGTCCACGGGAGGCGACGTACGTGCCCTGCATGTTGATCGGCTGGAGTTTGGAGCTGTCGAGGTAACGGCCCGTTGCCTGGTCTTTGACCCAGGCATCCTCCTCCCAGCTGCCCCACAGGGCCTGCACGATCTGGAGCGATTCGTGTGCGCGCTGGTAGCGCTCCGATCGCTCGGCCACGGGCCTGCCGTAGTTGGCAGCGACGGCGGGGTCGCTCGTGGTGACGGCGTTCCATCCGGCGCGGCCGTGGCTGACGACATCGAGCGCCTTGAACTGCCGCGCGAGGTTGAACGGTTCCTGGAACGAGGTCGATCCGGTCGCCACGAAACCGATCCGCGAGGTGGCCCTCGCGATCGCGGTGAGGGCGATCATCGGGTCGATGATGTTGCGCACGCCCTGCTGGCCGATGTCAGCCCGCGCCGCCGGGAAGTCGGGGATGAAGAGGAAGGCGAAGCCGCCACGCTCGGCCGCTTGAGCGGAGTGCACGTTGGCGTCGATGTCGGCGTAGGCGGCGGCGTCGACGTGGGGTGCGCGCCAGGCGTTGCGCAGCGAGCCGGAGCCGTCGTGGAGCGCCAGACCGAGGATCATTTTGTTGCCAGTCATCGAGAGAGTCCTTCCGGACGGGTCAGCGGGCGAGGCGGTGGACACCGCTCCCGAAGTAGACGAGGGGATGCTGCCGGGTGTCGCGATCGAGCTCGAGAACCCGTAGCAGCGTCAGGGTGTGGTCGCCGGCGTCGACCTCGGCGTCGAGCTCGACGGTGAGGCGGGCCAACGCGCCGGTCACGAACGCGGCACCCGACGCGACGGTCATCCCGAGGTTCGCGAATCGCTGGTCGGCGGGGCGTCGCAGTTCGTCCAGCACCTGCGCCTGCTCCTCGCCCAGGATGCTCACACCCCAGCGGGGAGCTCGACGTAGTACCGGCCAGCTGGTCGATGTATGCGCGAATGAGACCGACACCAGAGGCGGATCGAGCGAGACCGACGTGAACGAGTTGGCCGATAGGCCGACGATCCGCCCATCGACCTCGGCTGCGACGAGGGCGATGCCGGTAGGGAAGCCGGCCAGGACGTGGCGCATCGCCTGCGTTACAGGAGGTGATGGGGGAGCGAGACGGGGCACGACACCATTGTGAAACCTTCACACCGTGTCAATGTCAAGTTAAGCTCGCGGGATGAAGATCGGCGAACTCGCTGCGAAGACCGGCGTGGCGACACGGATGCTCCGCTACTACGAGGAACAGGGCCTCATCGCGCCCCGCCGGTTGCCGAACGGGTATCGCGATTATGACGACTACCTCGTCGACCGGGTCAAGAAGATCAGAGGCCTCGTGGAATCCGGTGTTCCCACCCGCATCATCGGCGACATCCTCCCGTGCCTGAACCAGTCGCCGCAGATCGTCGTGCGCGACGCCGACCCCGAACTGCGGGCGATGCTGGTAGATCAGCGCGATGCGATGAACGAGCGCATCGCCGCACTCGAGCAGAATCGCGACGCCCTTACCCGATACATCGCCGCCATGGACCACAGCTACGATCCGACGTCCCACGGAGGGCCGACGCATCAGGCTGACTCGGCGCCAGCCGCAACGGCCGCTTAGCGCGGAAGCGAACAGCGCTGCCAACGCGGACGAGGCGGCCCGGCTCGCTGTTGCCCGAGCGAACCCGGCGAGCGCGCAGGTGGGGCCGGTACCCTGAAACCCATGACTGAGTCCATTCCCGCGCGCCCGACCAACACCGCCGTGCGTCGCACGGGACCCGGCCGTTCCGAGGCCGGCCGTCAGGTGCGTCCGGCGACCGAGGGGTGGTCGCAGCAGAAGGACGAGACCGGTCGCCCGCTGCTGCAGTTCGCGAGCCCCAAGCGCGGCAAGCCGCCCGTGCACCTCGCCGACCTCACGCCCGAGCAGCGCGTCGAGAAGGTGAAGGAGCTCGGGATGCCGGGCTTCCGCGCCAAGCAGCTCGAGAAGCATTACTTCACCCACTACACCTCGGATGCCGCCGAGATGACCGACCTGCCCGCGGCGGGCCGCGACGAGCTCGTGGCGGGGATGCTGCCGCCGCTGCTGACCGAGGTGCGACGCCTCGAGACCGACCGCGGCGACACCATCAAGTTCTTGTGGAAGCTGCATGACGGCGCGCTGGTCGAGTCGGTGCTCATGCGGTACACCGGACGCATCACCCTGTGCGTGTCGAGCCAGGCCGGCTGCGGCATGAACTGCCCGTTCTGCGCCACCGGTCAGGCGGGCCTGACCCGCAACATGTCGGCGGCCGAGATCATCGAGCAGGTGGTCCGGGCGAACCGGCTCATCGCCGACGGCGGACTCGGCGACCCGCGCAAGGTCGGCCACGAGGGCGAGCGCGTCACGAACATCGTGTTCATGGGCATGGGCGAGCCGCTGGCGAACTACGCGCGGGTCATGCAGGCGGTGCGCGTCATGGTCGACAAGCAGCACGGCATCGGCATGAGCGCGCGCGGCATCACCGTCTCGACCGTGGGCCTCGTGCCGGCGATCCAGAAGCTCACGAAGGAGGACATCCCCGTCACCTTCGCCCTCTCACTGCACGCGCCCGACGACCAGCTGCGCGACGAGCTCATCCCCGTCAACTCGCGGTGGAAGGTCGACGAGGCGCTCGACGCCGCGAAGGCCTACTTCGACCAGACCGGCCGCCGCGTCTCCATCGAGTACGCGCTCATCAAGGACATGAACGACCACGCCTGGCGCGCGGACCTGCTGGCCGAGAAGCTCAACGCCCGCGGTCGCGGCTGGGTGCATGTCAACCCGATCCCGCTGAACCCGACGCCGGGTTCGATCTGGACCTCGTCCGACCCCGAGGTGCAGGACGAGTTCGTGCGACGGCTCAACGAAGCCGGCATCCCGACGACCCTGCGCGACACGCGCGGCAAGGAGATCGACGGGGCGTGCGGTCAGCTCGTCGCCACCGAGGACGACCAGCGCGCCGCCGACACCGTGCCCGTCGACGGAGTGCCCGTCGACGGAGTGCCCGTCGACTGACGGACGCACCGCTTCGTCATCGAGCGCAACCCCCGCCGCGGTCCCGTCGGCGCGGGGTAGCGTTCTGCCATGGTTGAGTATCGCTACCTCGGCAACAGTGGATTCAAAGTCTCGGAGATCACGTACGGCAACTGGGTGACGCATGCGTCGCAGGTGGAGAACGACGCCGCCATCGCGACCGTCCACAAGGCGCTGGACCTCGGCATCACCTCGTTCGACACCGCGGACGCCTACGCCAACACGGCGGCGGAGGTCGTGCTCGGTGAGGCGCTGAAGGGTCAGCCCCGCGAGACGCTCGAGATCTTCACCAAGGTGTACTGGCCGACCGGCCGCAAGGGGCCGAACGACCAGGGTCTCTCGCGCAAGCACATCTTCGACAGCATCAACGGGTCGCTCCGCCGTCTCGGCGTCGACTACGTCGACCTGTACCAGGCGCACCGCTACGACTACGAGACGCCGCTGGAAGAGACGATGCAGGCCTTCGCCGACATCGTCCGTCAGGGCAAGGCGCTCTACATCGGTGTCAGCGAGTGGACGGCCGAGCAGCTTCGCGAGGGCCACGCGCTCGCCACGAAGCTCGGCTTCCAGCTCGTGTCGAACCAGCCGCAGTACTCGGCTCTCTGGCGCGTCATCGAGGGCAAGGTCATCCCCGCCTCGCAGGAGCTCGGCATCTCGCAGATCGTGTGGTCGCCGCTCGCTCAGGGCGTGCTGACGGGCAAGTATCAGCCCGGACAGCCCGTGCCCGAGGGCTCGCGCGCCACCGACGAGAAGAGCGGCGCGAACTTCATCAAGCGCTTCCTGAACGACGACGTGCTCACCGCCGTCCAGAAGCTGGGGCCCATCGCCGACGAGGCGGGCCTCACCGTCGCGCAGCTCTCGCTCGCGTGGGTGCTGCACAACGAGAACATCGCGGCGGCGCTCGTCGGCGCTTCGCGTCCCGAGCAGCTGGAGGACACCGTGAAGGCCTCGGGTGTGAAGCTCGAGCAGTCGGCGTACGACGCGATCAACGACGCCCTCGGCGGCGTCGCGGTGACCGACCCGGCCGAGACCGACACGGTCTCGCCGAAGACCCGCCCGGCCTGATCGTGGCGGTGACGAGCGCCGGCATCCTGCCCTACCGCATCGCTGCGGACGGCACGGTGTCGGCGCTCGTCGCACACATGGGCGGACCCTACTGGTCCACGAAGGACGAGGGAGCCTGGTCGATCGTCAAGGGTGAGTACGACCCCGACGGCGAGGCGGCGCTGGATGCCGCGCGGCGCGAGTTCCGTGAAGAGCTCGGCCTCGAGCCGCCCGACGGCGAGTACGCCGAGCTCGGCACCTTCTCGTACGCGTCGGGCAAGCGCATCACCGTGTTCGTCGTCGATGGCGCGGAGTTCGACGTCTCGGATGCGGTGTTCGGCGAGTTCGAGATGGAGTGGCCGCCGCGCTCCGGGCGCATCGCATCCTTCCCGGAGGTCGACCGCGTCGAGTGGGTCGAGGTGGGGCGCGCACGCGAGCTGCTCGTGAAGGGACAGCGACCGGCCCTCGATCGGCTCGACGAACTCGTGCGAGCGAGCGGCAGGTAGTCGAGGGTGACGCAGCATCGCATCCTTCCCGCCGACCGGTGGGAGCCGTTCTCCGACGAGCATCTGGCGCGAGTCGTCCCCGTCGCCACGGATCGGATCATCCGGGCCTCCGCCGCCACCGACTTCACGCCGCGGCAGGCGGAGATGGTCATCTTCGACGCGTGCGGGATGAGCGAAGACGGCGTACGCATCTGGCATGCTGCCCGCCGGCTGGGTGAATCAGCGAATGCGCGCGCCCGCTCGTCGGCTCGGGCTCGCTTCGGCGGTCGAACGTCGAGCATCGGCTGGATCGGATGGGTGCTCGTGCTCTCCGCCCTCGCGGGCGGCATCACCTTCGCCGTCGCCCTGCAGACGAAGGACGCGGTGCTCACCGCCGTGTTCTCCGCGGCGACGGCAATGGCGGTGCTGGTGGCGGCCGTCGGTGCGCGAGGACGGCCGCTGGATCGCGCGCTGTGGCGGCCGCAGGCTTTCGCCCTGGGCGGCACCGCCATCGCCGTCGCGATCGTCGGTAGCGGTGCACCCGCCTTCGCGATGGCCGTGCTGTCTGGTGCACCGATCATCGTCGTCACCTCGATGGTCGCCGGCATGATCATCCGGCGTGCCAGGCCGCAGCAGGCCCGTGAGGTGGATGACAGTCTGACCGCCGCTTACCGGGCGATCATCCACGACCTCCCGGGCCACGTGGAGCAACTCCGCCGGGAGACCTCCGCCGCGCTGCCGCCGGAGCGAGCACGATTCGTCGAACGCGCCCGCGCCGCCGTCTTCGAACGGGTGCTGGCCGACGATCGCGTACCCGAACGGTCGCGGAGGAGGCTCGCGCGACACGCAGACGGGCACCCCGCGGGAGGGTTGATCATCGCGGATTTCGCCGATCCGCTCACCTGGATGCCGGCGACGCTCGCGCGGTCGGCGTGCACCACCGACGATCCGCGGCATGCCGACAACCGGGACGGCTGACCGGTCCCGCCGTCCCGCGTCAGCGCTTCTTTCTCGGCGCCTCCGAGACGTCGAGCTTGTCGTGCAGCCCGCCCAACGACGACCATGCGCTCGCCGTGCCCTTCGCGGCGTGCTCGGCGCCACGGACGGCTCGTTCGTCGGCCCACTCGTTGAGCACGTGACCACGGTGTCCGCGGACGTGCTCGAGGATGACGTCGGGCAGGCCGCGGGCCCGGCGGGCGTCGCGGGCGGCGATGAGCTGTTCGAGGATGTCGCGGTTCTTCGTCGGTGCGCCGGTGGAGGTCTTCCAGCCGCGACGGCGATGGCCGTCCATCCACGATGCATACGTGTCGATGGCGTACTTGGAGTCGGCCTGCACGACGAGCTCGCGGACGTCGGGGTGATCCTCGATCGCCTTGAGCAGCCCGAGAAGCTCGCCGATGTTGTTCGTGCCCTGCGGGATCGCTCCGGCGGCCCAGTGGCCGTCCTCGCCGACCCAGGCCCAGCCGGTCGGTCCGGGATTGCCCTTGCAAGCGCCGTCGGTGGCCACGGTGTATCGGTCGGAACTCACTCGGGCAAGGGTACCCGGGGCCTCGCGGCTTGCGGTTTCTGTATACGTTGAGATCGGATTCGCTTGTGTCCGACCCGTTCGCGCGGCTCTGTGTATACAATCGCTGCATGGTGGCCGAGGGTGGAGCACGGGCGGGAGAGCGCGCGTACGCCGCTCTGCTGACCGAGATCCAGAACGGCGACCTCGCTCCGGGGGCTGTGCTCGCCGAGGTCGAGCAGGCGACCCGACTGGGCGTGAGCCGCACGCCGCTGCGCGAAGCTCTGCGACGACTCGCGGCCGACGGCCTCGTACGACAGGCGTCTCCTCGCGTGACCGTGGTCGCCGACATCGATCGCGACGACATCCGGTCGCTGTTCGAGGTGCGGCGTGCGCTCGAGGAGACCGCCGCACGGCTCGCGGCATCCCGGGGTGACGCCGCGCTGTTCGCCGAGCTCGCCGCGGCGTTCGAGCGCACCGCACGAGACGACGCACCCGCGGCGGGGGACTCCGACGCGTACTACGCGCTCATCGCTCGCTTCGACGCGGCGCTCGACGGCGCGGCCGGCAACGCATATCTGACGTCGGCGCTGACGAAGGTGCGCGCCCATCTCGTGCGAGTACGCCGCCTCGCCCGCGACAACCCGGCGCGGCTCGCGGCATCGATCGACGAGCACCGACTCATCGCGAGCGCGATCGCCGCCCGCGACGCCGACCTCGCCGCACACGCCACCCACGTCCACCTGCACAACGCCCTGACCAGCATCCTCGACTCCCTGGAGGCATCCGCATGACCGTCAGCCATCACGTCCGGGTCCACCGCAGCGACGAAGAGCTCGCGCGCGAGGATCAGCTCGCGTGGAAGATCGCGGAGGTCGCCGTCGACCCCGTCGCGGTCGAGCCCGACGTTGTCGACATGATCGTCAACCGCATCATCGACAACGCCGCCGTCGCCGCGGCATCCCTCACGCGGGCGCCCGTCAGCTCGGCTCGCGCTCAGGCGCTCGACCACCCGGTCTCGCGCGGCGGCGCCGGGGCGAGCGTCTTCGGCGTGACCGACCTCACGAGCCCCGAGTGGGCCGCGTGGGCGAACGGCGTCGCGGTGCGCGAGCTGGACTACCACGACACCTTCCTCGCCGCGGACTACTCGCATCCCGGCGACAACATCCCCCCGATCCTCGCGGTCGCCCAGCACGTCGGGATCGACGGCGCGGCGCTCGTGCGGGGCCTCGCGACCGGGTACGAGATCCAGATCGACCTCGTGCGCGCGATCTGCCTGCACAAGCACAAGATCGACCACGTCGCCCACCTCGGGCCGTCGGCCGCCGCCGGCATCGGCACGCTGCTCGGCCTCGACGCGGCCACGATCTACCAGGCGGTCGGGCAGGCGCTGCACACGACGACCGCGACCCGCCAGTCGCGCAAGGGCGAGATCTCGACCTGGAAGGCGCACGCCCCCGCCTTCGCGGGAAAGCTCGCCGTCGAAGCCGTCGACCGGGCCCTGCGCGGCGAGACGAGCCCGAACCCGATCTACGAGGGCGAGGACGGCGTCATCGCGTGGCTGCTCGACGGACCGGATGCCGCCTACGCGGTACCCCTGCCGGCGCGGGGCGAGCCCAAGCGCGGCATCCTCGACTCGTACACGAAGGAGCACTCGGCGGAGTACCAGGCGCAGGCGTGGATCGACCTCGCGCGCAAGCTGCACGGCGCGCATCCCGAGCTGCTCGACCCCGCGAACGTCGAGAGCGTCGTGCTGCACACAAGCCACCACACGCACTACGTCATCGGCTCGGGTGCGAACGACCCGCAGAAGTACGACCCGACCGCATCGCGCGAGACGCTCGACCACTCGATCCCGTACATCTTCGCGGTCGCGCTGCAGGACGGCGGCTGGCACCACGTCGACTCGTACACGCCCGAGCGTGCGGCCCGCCCCGACACCGTGGCGCTGTGGCAGAGAATCACGACGGCCGAGGATGCCGAATGGACGCGGCGCTACCACTCGGAGGACCCGGCCGAGAAGGCGTTCGGCGGACGCGTCGAGATCCGCCTGACCGATGGTTCGACGATCGTCGACGAGATCGCCGTCGCCGACGCTCACCCGCTCGGTGCTCGTCCGTTCGCGCGCGAGGACTACATCCGCAAGTTCCGGATCCTCGCCGAGCCCGTGCTCGACCCGGCCGAGATCGAACGGTTCCTCGACCTCGCGCAGCGGCTGCCCGAACTCACCGCAGACGAGGTGCGCGAGCTGAACATCGTGGCGCGCGACGGCGTGATCGCCGCCGCCCCGAACCCGCGAGGGCTGTTCTGATGCTGTATTCGCAGACCACCCCCGCCGACAAACGGCGCGTCTTGCGCGAGCGCCTCGCCGCGGGCGAGACCCTGCGATTCCCCGGGGCGTTCAACCCGCTCTCGGCCCGCCTGATCGAGCAGCACGGCTTCGACGGGGTGTACGTCTCGGGCGCCGTCATCGCCGCCGACCTCGGCCTGCCCGACGTGGGCCTGACGACCCTGAGCGAGGTCGCCGGGCGCGGGCAGCAGATCGCGCGGATGACCGAGCTGCCGGCGATCATCGACGCCGACACCGGGTTCGGCGAGCCGATGAACGTCGCCCGCACGATCCAGACCCTCGAAGACGCCGGGCTCGCCGGCTGCCACATCGAGGACCAGGTCAACCCCAAGCGGTGCGGCCACCTCGATGGCAAGAGCGTCGTCGACGAGAGCACCGCGGTCGGCCGCATCCGAGCGGCCGTCGATGCGCGGCGCGACGCGAACTTCCTGATCATGGCGCGCACCGACATCCGGGCGATCGACGGGATGGATGCCGCGGTCGACCGAGCCCGCGCCCTGGTCGATGCCGGTGCGGACGCGATCTTCCCCGAGGCGATGCGCGACCTCGCCGAGTTCGAGGCGATGGCGGCGGCCGTCGACGTGCCGATCCTCGCGAACATGACCGAGTTCGGGAAGTCGGAGCTGTTCACGGTCGACCAGCTGCGCGACGCCGGGGTACGCATCGTCATCTGGCCGGTGTCGCTGCTGCGGATCGCGATGGGCGCGGCGGGTCGCGCGCTCGACGAGCTGACCGCCGCCGGCAGCCTGGCTGGCAAGGTCGACGAGATGCAGCATCGCGCCGACCTCTACGACCTGGTGGACTACGAGGGCTACGCCCGGTTCGACTCGTCGGTCTTCGACTTCACGCTGTCGACTCGCCAGAATGAGTCGATCGACCGGGGCTAGACCCGCTGATTCTGGCTACTCGACGGAGAGGGAACAGAACATGACCGAGCACGACGTCCGAAAGGGGCTCGTGGGGGTCGTCGCCGACGTCACCGCGATCTCGAAGGTGAACCCCGAGACGAACTCGCTGCTGTACCGGGGCTATCCCGTGCAGCAGCTCGCGGCGACGCAGCCGTTCGACGCGGTCGCGCACCTGCTGTGGCACGGCGACCTGCCCACACCGTCGCAGCTGGCGGCGCAGCGCGAACGTGCCCGTCCGCACCGTGCCCTGCCGGCGGAGCTGCGCGAGGCGATCGATCGGCTGCCGCTCGACGCGCACCCGATGGACGAGGTCCGCACGGCGGTGAGCGTGCTCGGTGCGCTCGACACCGCCGGTGCGGCATCCGTGCTCGACGCCGTCGGGACGCCGGAGCAGAACCTCGACCGCAGCCTGCGCCTGTCGGCCGTGCTGCCGGCGATCGTGGCGTACGGGCAGCGGCGCCGGCGGGGGCTCGAGCCGGTCGAACCGCGCGACGACCTCGACGACGCGGCGAACTTCCTGTGGATGACGTTCGGCGACGAGCCGCATCCCGTCGTGGCGGACGCGTTCAACCGGTCGCTCATCCTTTACGCCGAGCACTCGTTCAACGCCTCGACCTTCACGAGCCGCGTGATCGCCTCGACCCTCAGCGACCTGTACTCGGCGGTCGTAGGGGCGATCGGAGCCCTGAAGGGTCCGCTGCACGGCGGCGCCAACGAGGCGGTCATGCACGTCTTCGACGAAATCGGCGACGTCGCGAACGTCGTCCCCTGGCTTGACCGGGCACTGGCCGACAAGCGCAAGATCATGGGGTTCGGGCACCGCGTCTACAAGCGCGGCGACTCGCGCGTGCCGACGATGAAGGCCGCCCTCGACACGCTGGTGGCGCACTACGACCGGCCGGATGTCGGTGACCTGTACGACACGCTCGAGCGCGAGTTCACGCAGCGCAAGGGCATCTATCCGAACCTCGACTATCCGTCGGGCCCCGCGTACAACCTCATGGGCTTCGACACCGTCACCTTCACGCCGCTGTTCGTCGCGGCGCGGGTGGTTGGCTGGACCGCGCACATCATGGAGCAGTACGCCGCGAACGCGCTCATCCGCCCGCTGTCGGCTTACGACGGTCCGGACGAGCGACACGTTCCGGGCTACGTTCCCGAAGCGGCGGAGGCCGCGACGGCCGAGCGCCCGGAGGAAGCCGCGGGCTGAGCCGGCCGAGCGCGGGCGTACCGACACCGGAACGCGCCGAAACGCGGATCGACCCGCCGCCCCCGAATGCTCGGGGTGCGGCGGGTCGATCGGTCGTGCGGGTCAGGCGGTACGGGTCAGGCGGTACGGCGGCGGCGCGCGGCGATCAGGATGCCGCCGGCGACGAGCGCCAGGACGCCCGCCACGACGAACCCGATCGGGACGGCTCCACCGGTGACGGCGATCGTACCCGCCGGTGCGGCGGCCGTGATCGTCACGCCGACCTCGATCGGGGCGAGCGAGCCCGACGTCACGACGAGGCGGTGGGCACCGACCTCGAAGTCGCGCGGGATCGCGATCGAGAACGCCGTGCGGCCCGAGGCGTCGGCCGCCGGGATGCCGCTGACGACGATCGGCTCGCTGAACAGCGTGGCCTCGATCCGCTGGCCGGGCTCGAGGCCCGTCACCGTCACCGCGAGGGTTCCGCCCTGCGGCACCGAGCTCGCGCCGAGCTCGACGGTCGCCCACGGCTGGGCGGGCTCGCCGTCGCCGTCGCCGGGCTGGCCGGGCTCTCCGTCACCGGGCTCTCCGTCACCGGGCTCGGTGGGCTCTCCGTCACCGGGCGCGCCGGGGCCGGGGAAGCCGGGCTGCTCGACCGGCGGCTGCTCGCCCGCGACGTAGGCGCGGTTCGCCGGTGCCGGTGAGACCGGACCGACGGCGGCGAAGAACTCCACGGTCGCCTGCAGGTCGACCTGGCCCGAGTCCGCCGTTCCGGTGCCCTTCGCGAAGGTGCCGAAGTTGTCGCCGCCGCCCGCGAGGAACGAGTTGGTGACGACGCGGATCTTCGTCGTGGTGTCGTCGAGCGCGAGCTGCTCGCCATTCAGCTGCATCGAGCGGATGTGCGAGCCCTTCCCGTCCGGGTCGTACTCGAAGGTGAAGCCCTTCGACACGCCCATCGCGAGCTTGGGGCGTGACGCGCCGGCCGGCTGCCACTGCTCCTCGAGAACCTGCTTGATCTGCGCCGGGGTCAGCTCGAGCGTCACGAGCGTGTTGGCGAACGGCTGGACGTTGGCGACCTCACGGTACGACACAGCACCGTTGTCGTCGCCGAACAGCAGGTCGGCGCGCAGGCCGCCCGGGTTCATGAACGCCACCTGGGCGTCGCGCCCACCGTAGGCGGGGTTCTGCGACGTCGCCCACAGGTAGACGTCGGCGACGGTGTTGCCGAGCGTCGAGTGCACGCCGCGGTCCTCCGAGCCCGACGCGGTCTTGCCGCGCAGGATGTCGGCGGTGATCGAGCCGACCTGTACGCGACCCTTCTCGTCGGCGACGCGCACCGCGTTCGCGACGACCTGGGCCGTCTCGGTGTCGGGGTACGCGATGTACTGGCCGATCGTCGCGTCGTAGAGCGACACCGTGCTCGGGGTGATCGACTCGAGCTCGCCCGCGTCGGTCAGCTCGATGTCGAGCGAGCCGAGCGTCGTGCCGTACTGGTGCGCCTGCAGCACCGGTCGTCCGCCGATCTCGCAGGCGTACTTCTGGTGCGTGTGCGCCGAGACGATCGCGTCGATGTTCGACGAGGCGCCGCGGACGAGGTCGCCGAAGTCGCCGGCCTCGGTGGCGATGGCCGCGCAGTCGGAGCCCGCGGATCCCTCGTGCGCGAGCAGCACCACGATGTCGGCGCCGTCGGCGACGGCATCGGCTGCGGCGTCGTTGGCCGAGGCGACCTGGTCGCGGAACTCGATGCCCGCGATGCCCTGCGGGCTGACCATGCCGGCGGTCTGCTCGGTCACGGTGCCGACGAACGCGATCTGCGTGCCGTCGACGTCCTTGATCGTGTACGGCTTGAGCGCGTGCTCGTCGGTGCCCTTCCGGAACACGTTCGCGCCGAGCGCGAAGTCGCTGAAGGCACCGGCATCCGTGTCGCCCTCGAACCGGGGGATGACGCGGCCGGTCAGGTCGTCGAACCCGCGGTCGAACTCGTGGTTGCCGACGGCGCTGACGTCGAGGCCGGCGGTCTTCAGCGCGTCGATCGTGGGGGTGTCCTGGTCGATGAACGACTCGAACGCCGAGGCGCCGATGTTGTCGCCCGCCGAGACGAGCAGGGTGTTCGGGTTCTGCTGGCGGAACGTGTCCACCGCGCCGGCGAGTACCGCGGCGCCGGCGACGCCGCTCGTCTCCTGCACGAGGCGGCCGTGGAAGTCGTTGATCGTCAGCACGCGGATGTCGGGCTGCGCGACGGGGGCGCCGCCGATCAGCTGCTCGATGCTGTACAGCGTCGTCGTTCCCGACACCTCGTTGCCGACCGCGAGCAGCGGCTGGCCGGTGGGGGAGCGGTGCGCCGCGATGAACTGGAGGCCCTCGGGACCGAGGTCGCCCGCGGCGGGAGAGTCGGCGGGGGCGCCGAAGTCGCGGTTGTTGACGTACGTGACGTAGGTCGCTGCCCGCGGTTCGGTGATGTCGTAGACGATGACGCCGCCGACGCGCTCGAAGCCGATGAAGGCATACGTGCGGCCGCCGACCGTGCCGATCGACAGGTTCTCGGGCTCGGGGCCCTTGTCGTCGCTGCGGCCCTCGAGGTTCGCCTCGGTGTGGTTCGAGTTGAAGTACTCGGGCGCGACGCGCGCGAGGATCTGCTCGAACTGGTCGCCGGAGTCGAACACGAGCGAGCCGTCGGTGCCCCAGATCGAGAATGAGCGGCCGCCGAAGGAGTACAGCTCCTCGTAGCAGGTGCCGTCGGCGCGCAGACCGTTCGCGGTCGAGACGTTGAGGCGTCCGAGTGCTGCATCGCCGAGCTGCGCCGCGAGGGGGGAGTCGGCGCAGACGGCCGGAAGCCCCTTCTTGCCGAGGTCCTTCACACGCGCGGGCTCGGCGTAGTCGCCCCACTCGCGGGCATCGCCCTCGTTCGCGGTGACGAGATAGGTGGTGGCCTTGCCGCCCGCGGTGGCCGAGTACGACTGCAGACCATCGGGCATGGAGATGCCCTTCAGGCCGGCGTAGGTGGCGATGTTGATCGCACCGTCTTTGTCGCTCGCGTCGAGGCCGTTACCGGCTGCGCCGTGATCCTTGAACGTGAGCGGGAGGATCTTGGTGACCTCGGCCTTGGCGAGGTCGACGACGGCGATCGCGTTCGCCTCCTGCAGGGCCGCGTAGGCGGTCGTGCCGTCGACGGTGATGTACTCCGGCTCGAGGTTGCGGCTCACCCGGTTGGCGGTCAGCGGCTTGTCGCCCTGGTTCGGGGCGGCGACATCGGGGCCGAAGACGCGCACGTCAGCGGGAAGCGGTGCCTTGGCGCCGCCCGCCTCGAACGCGCCGAACCCGGCGATGCGGACGGCGGTCTGGGCGGGTGCGGACACCGTCTTCGGCAGCGCGACGACGCCGATCGAGCCCTCGGGGTCGGTCGAGAAGTCGTCGGCGGGCTCGCCCTCGTTCGCGACGACCGCGTAGGCGCCGTCCTTCGAGATCGTGACCATGTCGGGCAGGGCGCCGACGGTGACCGAGCCGAGGCGGGCGGATGCCGCGTCGTCGGCGTTCGCGTCGAAGAACACGAGAGACCCGTTCGCGGTCTTGTCCTCGGCCTCGAACGCGACGACGCCGAGACCGTCGTCGCGGATGGCGAGGGAGTTGGCGGTGCCGGCATCCGCGATGGTGAACAGCTCGACGGGAGCCGTCGGGTCGCTGTTGTCGAGCACGCTGACCGAGCCGGCCAGCGCGTTGACGACGTAGAGGCGGTCGCGGTACGACTGCACGATCTCGGCGGCGGACTCGTCGAAGACGCCGGTCTCGTGCGAGCCGATCGGCGTGAGCGCGAGCGACGCGTTCGGGGCGGAGTCGCGGATGGGGTCGGGGACGACCGCGGCGGATGCCGCCGTCAACGGCGTGAGCGCGAGGGTGCAGGTCAGTGCGGCGGTGGCGACGGCCGCGAGCATGCGAGGAACCGTGCGGTTCCGGGCAGGCGAAGGCATAGGTGTCCTCTGGTCGGGTGAACGGGTGCGGGGTCGTGCCTATCGCGCGGACGTGTCCGGAACGTGAATGACCGGCAACCGATCGGGGACGGCCGGAGAGGCGCGTGGCACGATGAGGGCATGAGCGAGTACACGACGATCGTCACCGAGACGCGGGGCCGCGTCGGCTGGATCACCCTGAACCGTCCGGAGGCGCTCAACGCCCTCAACGCGACGCTGGCGGCGGAGCTGGCGCTGGCGGCGGTCGCCTTCGACCGCGATGAGGCGATCGGCGCGATCGTGGTCACCGGGTCGGAGCGGGCATTCGCCGCGGGTGCCGACATCAAGGAGATGGCGGGTAAGAGCGCACGCGACATGTCGGTCGACAACCCGTTCGCTCCGCTCGAGGACTTCGCCCGGGTGCGGACTCCCGTCATCGCCGCCGTCGCCGGTTACGCGCTGGGCGGTGGATGCGAGCTCGCCATGATGTGCGACATCATCCTCGCCGCCGACACGGCCGTTTTCGGGCAGCCCGAGATCGACCTGGGTGTCATCCCCGGTATCGGCGGCACGCAGCGGCTCGCGCGCGCGATCGGCTACTACAAGGCGGCCGAGCTCGTGCTGACCGGACGTCGGATGCCGGCGGATGAGGCCGAGCGTGCGGGGCTCGTCTCGCGTGTGGTGCCCGCTGCTCAGCTGCTCGACGAGGCCGGCGCGGTCGCGGAGCGGATCGCCTCGCGGTCGCTGCCGGTCGCGTACGCGGCGAAGCAGGCGCTGCGCGCATCGCAGGAGACGACCGCCGCCGAGGGACTGCGCCTGGAGCGGACGATCTTCGCGTCGCTGTTCGCCCTCGACGACCAGGCGGAGGGGATGTCGGCCTTCGCCGAGAAGCGCGCGCCGGAGTTCCGCCACCGCTGACCGACCGCGATGTGTTCAGCCGTTCGCAAGGGCACGTCGGGCACCCCGCGCAAAAGGCGGGTCAGAAGGGTGGCGGTTCGTCGGGACCGGTGTCGACGC
Organism: Microbacterium thalli; assembly: GCF_028737325.1. Classification (GTDB taxonomy): domain Bacteria; phylum Actinomycetota; class Actinomycetes; order Actinomycetales; family Microbacteriaceae; genus Microbacterium; species Microbacterium thalli. The sequence goes on from NZ_JAQZCH010000001.1 coordinate 845,232, forward strand.
TTGCTGGCGGTGGTGGATCCGCTGCGGGTGTGAAGCAGACGGCGGGGATCGGTACGTCTTCGCGGTAGATCCGTCCGCCCGGTGAGGTCCATTCGAGGATCCCGCCTCCGAGTTGTGTGACGTTCCAGTTGGTGAATTGCTTCATCGAGTGGTGTCGTTGGCACAGGTGGGCGAGGTTGTAGATGTGGGTGCGCCCACCCAACGCGTGGTCGATGGTGTGGTCGAGTTCGCAGCGGATCGCAGCGCGGCGGCATCCCGGGAACCGGCAGTGTTGATCCCTCGCCTGTAGCAGCCGTCGCATGGATGCGGTGGGCCGGTAGGTGTCGGTTTCGACCGGGGTGCGGGTGACCGGGTCGATGAACAGCCGGTCCCACGAAGTCGTCTGCCCGGCGAGTTGACGGGCGGTGTCGGCGTCGATGAGTCCGGTGCCGACGGCTTCGGCGGGCCCGGAGTCGGTGCCGGTGAGGGTGTTCGCGGTGACGACGACCTGCACCCGCGCACGGATCGCACCGAGCGGACCCGGGGCGTCGGTGCCATAGGTCGGATCGACCACGGGAGCGCCACCGAGCACGAGGTCAGCGAGAGCATCGGCGCGGAGCTGATCCATCGTGCGGGCGTCGGGCTCGGTTGCGTCCCCCGCACCCGCCGCTGCGGCATCCGTTCCCGCTGCTCGGGCGTCCTTCACGGACTGGCCCATCTGCGTGAGCCGGTCGAGCATCCCCGCGGCGATCACCGTGGGCAAGGTCGCGATCAGGTCCGACATCCCGTCCGCCCCCGGGAGCACCCGAACACACCGGCCCGCGGCAGCGTCCCGGTGCCGGTCGGTGAACTCCCGCGGGTGCATCCGCTCCGCCAACGCTCTCAGCGGCTCGCGCACGCGCACCGCAATGTCCCGCTGACAGATGTCGACCGCCGCTTCCTCGAACGCGCCTCGAATCTCCGCGGGCACCACCATCCCGGCCTTCACGACCACCTCTACGTGATCCCGCGTGATCCGCCGGGCCTCCCAGGCCGCGAACACCGCCGGATAGTCGTCGACGATCGTCATCGCGTGGTCGATGTCGTGCTGCAACCGCCGATCCGACCGACCCGCCAAACCTGCCGCCTCCGCCGCGACCGATCGCAACTCCATGTCGGACGCCATACCCCGCACGCCGCCGATGTGTGCGACGCGCAACGCCGACCGCCCCACGTCCGCCAGCGCTCGCGTTGTCGCGATCTCGCCGGCATGCAACGCGTCGAGCGCGGCCGAGTACGCACCGAGCGCACCGGCGTGGGGACTCAGTCCCACCCCGCCGCTACCGCTCGTCGTTGCCATATGTCCATGATCGCGCGGACCACGGACATCGAACGCCGAGCGGCCAACGATTGTGGACAGGTCACCCCACCCGCCCACCGGGGGAGGAAACGGTCAGACGGTCAGACCTGAAACCGCGACTCAGCGGACGAAGCGGACTTCCGTCAGCGTCTCGCCCAGGAACGGCTCGGTGTGCGTCGCGCCGTCGAGGGTGAAGCCGTTGCGCTCGTAGAAGCGGTGCGCGCGGGGATTGTCCTCGGCGACCCAGAGGTACACGCCCTCGTCCTTCTCGATCGCGGCGTCGAAGAGCCGCTGACCGATGCCCGTGCCGTGCCAGGCGTCGAGCAGGTAGATGAAGTAAAGCTCACGGGTGCGCGGTGCATCGCGGTCGCGTGCGGGGCCGGAGCCGACGAAGCCGACGATCTCGCCGCGGACGAGCGCCGCGTGCATCCGGAAGTCCTCGCCCTGCGCGGCCCAGTGGGTCCACAGTTCGGCCAGTCGACGGGGCGAGACGCTCTGCAGTGCGGCGGTGCTGATGAGGTGGTCGTAGGTCTCGTGCCAGCAGGTGGCGTGCACCCGCCCGAGGGCTTCGGCGTCGACATCCCGCACCGGACGGACGACGATGTCGGTCTGCAGTTCGGCTTCCATGGCCAGACTCTACGCTCGGCCGACGGCGTCGGGAAATCCGCTCTCGGCGTCACGGACGGCCTGCTAGGGTCATTCCCCGACACGGGGTGCCCGCATCCGCGAGCTGAGATCAGACCCGTCGAACCTGCTCCAGTGCAATGCTGGCGAAGGGATGTCGAAATGCGCGATGTCGTGCCCACCGTCCGCGGCCCCGAGGATGCGCTGGCAGCGCTCCGGGATGCCGCTCCGCTCACCCACTGCGTGACGAACGCCGTCGTCACCGGTTTCACCGCGAACGTGCTGCTCGCCCTCGGGGCGAGTCCCGCGATGGTCGACATCGAGGGCGAAGCCGGCCTGTTCGCGGGCGTCGCCGACGGAGTGCTCGTGAACCTCGGGACCCCGAACCCGCAGCAGCAGGCGAGCGCCCGCGAGATCGTCGGGGCGACCCGGCGCTGGGTGCTCGACCCCGTCGCGGTCGGTGTGCTGCCGGTGCGCACCGCCCTCGCGGCGGAGCTGGTCGCGGCGGGCCCGGCCGTCATCCGCGGCAACGCCTCCGAGATCGCCGCGGTCGCCGGGCGCGGCGTCGGCGGTCGCGGTGTCGACAGCACCGACGACCCCGAGACGGTGCACGCCGCCGCCGCCGAGCTGGCGCAGCGCACGGGCGCGGTCGTCGCGGTGTCGGGCGCCGTCGACCTCGTCACCGACGGTGTGCGCACCGTCCGCGTGCCGGGCGGCGACCCGTTGCTCACGCGGGTGACCGGCGGCGGGTGTTCGCTGGGAGCGACGATCGCCGCCTTCCTCGGCGTCGTCGAGCCGTTCTCGGCTGCCGTCGCGGGGTCGCTCGTGCACAAGCGGGCGGCGGAGGTCGCGGCATCCGTCTCGTCGGGTCCGGGATCGTTCGCGGTGGCCTTCCTCGACGCTCTCGCGGGTCTGCGGCCGAGCGACCTCGACGCGGCACGCCTGACCACTGCCGGAGACGCGCGGTGACCCGCGGGGTCGACCTCGCGCTCCACCTCGTCACGGACGACCGCCTGCCGATCGACGCGCTGCCGTCGGTCGTGGACGCGGCCGTCGCGGGCGGGGTCACGGTCGTGCAGCTGCGCGACAAGCGGGTCGGCGCCGCTGAGCTCATCCGCCGCGCGGGGCTGCTGTCGGACGTCATCGCGGGGCGCGTGCCGCTGCTCATCGACGATCGCGTCGACGTGGCCCTCGCCGCGCGCGACGCGGGAGCGCGCATCGACGGTGTTCACCTCGGACAGTCCGACATCCCGCCGCTCACCGCGCGGCGTCTGCTCGGCGCGGACGCGGTCGTCGGGTGGACCGCGCACACCCCTGCCCACCTGCGCGCGGCGGCGGCCCTGCCGGCGGGGACCCTCGACTACCTGGGCGTCGGGGTGATCCGGCCCACGGCGACGAAGGCGGACCATCCGCCCGCCCTCGGCGTCGCGGGATTCGCCGAGCTCGCCGATGCGGCATCGCTGCCGTGCGTCGCGATCGGCGGCGTGCGCCCGGAGGATGTGGGGCCGTTGCGTCGCGCGGGTGCCGCGGGGGTCGCGGTCGTGTCGGCGATCTGCGCGGCCGCCGATCCCGGGGCCGCCGCACGGTCGTTCGCTCATGCCGTCGACGCGGAGGGCGGGCGGTGACCCCGGGATCGGCGGACCCCCGTCCGCCGCGGGTGCTCAGCATCGCGGGCACCGATCCCACGGGCGGTGCCGGAATCCAAGCCGACCTGAAGACGATCGCGGCGTTCGGGGGATACGGCATGGCCGTCGTGACCGCACTCGTCGCGCAGAACACGCTCGGCGTGCGCTCGGTGCATCCCTCACCGGCCGCGTTCCTGCGCGACCAACTCGAGGCCGTCGGCGACGACGTGCAGATCGACGCGATCAAGATCGGGATGCTGCATTCGCAGCGGCTCATCGCGGTGGTCGACGACTGGCTGGGCCAGCGCACGGGTGACGTCGTGATCCTCGACCCGGTCATGGTCGCGACCAGCGGCGACCGCTTGCTCGACGCCGCCGCGGAGGACGCCGTTCGCGCGCTCTGCCGGCGGGCCGACCTGGTGACGCCGAACCTCCCCGAGCTGGCGGTTCTCGTCGATGAGCCCGTTGCGACGTCGTGGGGCGCGGCGGTGGCGCAGGCCCGGCGGCTAGCCGAGGCTTCGGGCGCTCGCGTGCTCCTGAAGGGGGGACACCTCGCCGGAGATGCCTGCCCCGACGCCCTCGTCTCAGCGGCCGGCGTCGTCGCGCAGATCGACGGCGCGCGCGTGGCCTCGACGAACACCCACGGCACCGGCTGCTCGCTGTCGTCGGCGATGGCCACGCTCCGCGCCGCCGGGTGGGAGTGGACCGCTGCCCTCGCCCGCGCGAAGGCCTGGCTCACCGGAGCCATCGCCGCCGGCGCCGCGCTCGAGGTGGGACGCGGCAACGGCCCGATCGACCATCTGCACGAGCTGCGGCCCGCGCTCGACCATCTGCACGAGCTGCGGCCCGCGCTCGACCATCTGCACGAGCTGCGGCCCGCGTTCGACCTCCGTCCCGCGGTGACGACCGAAGCCGCCGCGGCCCCGTCGACCTGGACCGAGCGGGCCTGGACGGATGCCGCACCGGTGCGCGCCGCGGTCGACGCGTGCGCTCTCGTCGACGGTCTGCGGACCGGCGACCTCGACGCGCGATGGTTCGCGTGGTACCTCGCGCAGGACGCGCTGTATCTCGGTGAGTACGCCCGGGTGCTCGCGCGCGCCAGCGCGCTCGCGCCGCGGGCGGAGGAACAGGTGTTCTGGGCGGAGGCAGCGGCATCAGCCATCGCCGTCGAGGCCGAGCTGCACCGATCGCACGTGGACGAGACCGCGCCGGATGCCGCACCCACGACCCTCGCGTACACCGACCACCTGCATGCGGCGTCGGTCCGAGGCTCGTACGGCGAGCTCGTCGCGGCGCTGCTGCCCTGCTTCTGGCTGTATGCCGACCTCGGCGAGCGGTTCGCGGACGCCAACCACGACGCGCACCCGTACCGGGATTGGCTCGCGACGTACGCGGACCCCGCGTTCGCCGCCTCGACGCGGCGAGCGATCGCGGTGGTCGACCATGCCGCGAGCGAAGCGTCGCCCACTGAGCGGGAGCGGATGCGCGTGGCCTTCGCGCGGTCGATGGGGCACGAGCTCGCGTTCTTCGAGGCGCCCGTCCGCGCCGCCGATGCCCACGACGATGCCGACGCGGGGGGAGTCCGCGCACGGGGCCTAGTCTGAGCACATGCCGAAGGACCGACCCGGCCGAGCCACCATGAAGGATGTCGCCGCGCTGGCGGGGGTCTCGGCGAAGACGGTCTCGAACGTCCTGACCGGCAGTGCCGTGGTGCGCCCCGAGACGCAGGAGCGCGTCGAGGCCGCGATGCGCGAGCTCGACTTCGTGCCCAACCTCAGCGCGCGGGGGCTGCGCAACGGGCGCTCGGGCGTCATCGCGATCGCCCTGCCGGACCTCGCCACCGCGTTCTCGGCCGAGACACTGCACCACCTCGTCGACGCGGCGCACCAGCGGGGCTACGCGGTGCAGGTGGAAGAGACGGCGCTCGCACCGGAACGCGAGCGCGACCTGGTCTCGCGGGCGCGAGCGCACCTCGTCGACGGACTGGTGCTCAACCCGATCCGCATCGAGGACAGCGTCATCGACCGGGACGAGGGGCTGCCGCCGATCGTGCTGATCGGCGAGGTCGAGCAGCACGTCACCGACCGGGTGCTCATCGACAGCCCCGGCGGTGCGCGCGACGCCGTGGCGCACCTCATCGGGCGCGGGGCGCGCCGCATCGCGGCGATCGGCGGAGACGAGCAGACCGAGCGCGCGACCGCGACGAGCCGCCTGCGGCTGGCGGGGATGCGCGCGGCGATCGCCGAGGCCGGTCTCGACCACGATCCGCGTCGCGAGATCAACGTCCTGCCGTGGAACATGGAGGCCGGCGCCTCGGGGGTGCGGACGCTTCTCGAGCGCGGCGTCGGCTTCGATGCGCTGCTGTGCTTCACCGATTCGATCGCGGTGGGAGCCCTGCACGCGCTCGCCGCCGCCGGCATCCGCGTGCCCGAGGAGGTGCTCGTGTGCGGCTTCGACGACATCGAGCAGGCGCGGTACACCAGCCCCGAGCTCTCGACCGTCTCGTTCGACCGCAGCGAGCTGGCCCGCGCCACGATCGCGCTGCTCGAGGAGCGGATGACGGCTCCGGGGGCACCGGTGCGCGCCGTGGCGATCCCGCATCGCGTCGTCGCCCGGGCGAGCACCGGAGCGCGGCCTGCCGGGGTGCGCGGGCGCTGAGCCCCCTGCACGGGACCCCTCTTGCGGCAGCCATTACATCGATGTAAAAGTAGACAAGTCCCTGTACGTCACGAAGGAGTGACCGATGGCCCCACCACTCGAACTCAGCAGACGCCGGTTCCTGACCGGTGCTGCAGCCCTCGCCGGCACCGCGTTCCTCGCCTCGTGCGCCGGTCTGCCCGGCGGCTCGAACGCCCGCACCCTGCAGTTCTGGCACCTGCTGTCGGGCGCCGACGGCGTCACGATGTCGGGACTGCTCGACGGGGTGAACGCTGCGCAGTCCGACTACCGCGTGCGCCCGACCGTCCTGGCCTGGGGTGAGCCCTACTATACGAAGCTCGCGATGGCCGCGGCGGGCGGTCGCGCCCCCGACGTCTCGATCATGCATGCCTCGCGCGTGGTCGGGTACGCCCCGGGCGGTCTGCTCGACACGTGGGACACGGGGCGGCTCGCCGACCTCGGGGTCGACAGCAGCACGTTCACCGACGCGATCTGGCGCAAGGGCTTCATCGGCGACGACCTGTACAGCGTCGCCCTCGACGCGCATCCGTTCATCCTCATGTACAACACCGAGATCTGCGACGCGGCGGGCGTGCTCGACAGCGACGGCAAGCTGAAGCCGGTGACCTCGCCCGAGGAGTTCCTCGAGATGGCGCGAGCGGTCGCCGCCGTCTCGGAGTCGCACGGCCTGTCGTACGGCTACCTCGGCGACGGCGCGCAGATGTGGCGCCTGTTCTACACCCTCTATACGCAGCACGGTCTCGAGATGGGCCTGCCGCAAGGCGGTCCGGCCGAGATCGACGAGGATGCCGCGCTCGCCTCGCTCGGCTTCATGCAGCAGCTCCTCGATGATGAGATCGCTTCGCGCAGCGCCGACTACCAGAGCGCGATCGCCGAATTCGCCACCGGCCGCAGCGGTCTCTTCCTCACCGGCGTGTGGGAGCTGCGCTCGATGCAGCAGCAGGACCTGCCGATCGACGCCACGATCATCCCGACGCTCTTCGGCACGCCGTCGGTGTACGCCGACTCGCACTCGTTCACCCTGCCGCACCAGAGCGTCCCCGACGAGACCACGCGCGATCTCGTCTACCGCTTCGTCGCCGACATCCTGAAGGGCTCGTTCGACTGGGCCGAGGCCGGCCACATCCCCGCCTACCTGCCCGTCACGCAGTCGGCGGCGTACGCCGATCTGCTGCCGCAGGCGAACTACGCCGAGGCGGCCGAACTCGTCCGCTACGACCCGCCCGCCTGGTTCACCGGCTCGGGCTCGCGGTTCCAGGCCGACTTCGGCGCCGCCGTGCAGAACGTCCTGCTGCGCGGAGCCGATCCCGCCGAGGCGATCACCCGCTTCCGCGCGCGCATCGATCAGCAGCTGCGCACCCCGAACCCCGCTGACCCGGAAGGAGCGGGAGCATGACCCTCGACACCGGATCCGGTCGCGCCGGCATCACCGACAGCGCTGCGACGCGCACGATCGTCACCGGTCGCCGCGGTGGCGCCTCGCGTCGGCACGTCGGCGATCGCGGCGAGCAGCGCATCGCGTGGCTGTTCCTCGCTCCGTTCCTCCTCGCTTTCGCGCTCTTCCTCGTCTGGCCGCTGCTGCACGGGCTGTACCTGAGCTTCACCGACCAGTCGCTGACCGGCGCCGGCGGCTCGTTCGTCGGCATCACGAACTACATCGAGGCGCTCGGCGACCCCGTGATGTGGCGTTCGCTCGGCAACACGGCCTGGTTCACGGTGCTCTCGACGGTGCCGCTCGTCCTGCTCGCGCTCATCATGGCGCTGCTCGTGCAGCGCGGGCTGCCCGGACAGTGGCTGTGGCGCCTGTCGTTCTTCATGCCGTACCTGCTGGCCTCCACGGTCATCTCGCAGATCTGGGTGTGGATCTTCAACCCGCAGATCGGCGCTGCCAACGGCATCCTCGAGGCGTTCGGGCTCGAACCGATTGCCTGGCTGCAGAACCCCGACACCAACATGCTCGCGATCGTCATCGCGACGGTCTGGTGGACGGTCGGCTTCAACTTCCTGCTGTACCTCGCGGCTCTCCAGAACATCCCCGAGACGCAGTACGAGGCGGCATCCATCGACGGGGCGGGGGAGTGGCGCAAGCTCTTCTCGATCACGATCCCGCAGCTCGGGCCGATCACGGTGCTGATCGTCATCCTGCAGGTGCTGGCGTCGCTGAAGCTGTTCGACCAGGCGTACCAGATGCTCGGCGGCATCGCGAGCGAGACCACCCGCTCGATCGTCCAATACATCTACGAGTCCGGCTTCGTCGGGTACCGCTTCGGCTACTCCGCCGCCATCTCGTACGTCTTCTTCGCGGTGATCGTCATCATCGGCGTCATCCAAGCCCTCGTCACGCGTCGCCGGAAGGAGCACTCATGAGCGCCACGACCACCGCCACCCGCTCCGTCGTCGCGCCCGGGGTCGCTCCCGACTCCCGCGCCCGCAAGCCCGGACAGCATCGCTTCAGCGCGCTGAACATCGTCGCCTTCATCGCGCTGGCCCTCATGGCGATCGGGTGGCTGCTGCCGTTCCTCTGGGCCCTCGCGACGGCCTTCAAGACCGAGACGGATGCCGCGTCGGGCGCGGGCGGCTGGGTCGGCGAGAGCGGACCGACGACCGAGGCCTTCACCTCGATCCTGTCGCAGGGCAACGTCTGGATCTGGGCGGGCAACAGCCTGTGGACCTCGGCCGCGATCACCCTCATCACGCTCGCGATCTCGGCCGTCGCCGCCTACGCGTTCTCGCGCCTCGAGTTCCGCGGCAAGAAGCTGCTGTACGGCGCGGTCATCGCGTCGATCGTCATCCCGCCGCAGGTGCTGATCATCCCGCTGTTCTACGAGATGCTCGCCTTCAACCTCGTCGACACCCCGTGGGGTCTGATCCTGCCGCAGGTGGTGGCGCCGGCGATGGTGTTCATCCTGAAGAAGTTCTTCGACCAGGTGCCGATCGAGCTCGAGGATGCCGCCCGCGTCGACGGTGCCGGACGCTTCCGGGTGTTCTGGTCGATCGTGCTGCCGCTGTCGCGTCCGATCCTCGGCGCCGTGGCGATCTTCGTCTTCATCACCGCGTGGAACAACTTCCTCTGGCCGTTCCTCATCATCAACGACACCACGCTCATGACCCTGCCGGTCGGTCTCCAGACCGTCATCAGCGCCTACGGCGTGCAGTACGCCCAGGTCATGGCCCAGGCCGTGCTGGCCTCCCTGCCGCTGATCATCGTGTTCCTGATCTTCCAGAAGCAGATCGTCCGCGGCGTCGCGACGACCGGCTTCGGCGGTCAGTGACCGGCGCGCCCGACCCTCATCCCCGAAAGAACAGGAGCATCATGCCCCGCGCCCGTATCGTCCTCGATCGTGACTTCACCGTGGCCGAGGTGCCGCGCCGTCTCTTCGGCTCGTTCGTCGAGCACATGGGCCGCTGCGTCTACACCGGCATCTTCGAGCCCGGTCACCCGCAGGCGGACGAACGCGGTTTCCGCCGCGACGTCCTCGCCCTCGTGAAGGAGCTCGGCGCGAGCGTCATCCGGTATCCCGGCGGCAACTTCGTCTCGGGCTACAACTGGGAGGACGGCGTCGGTCCCGTCGCCGATCGCCCGCACCGCCTCGACGGCGCGTGGCACACGGTCGAGACGAACGCTTTCGGCCTGCACGAGTTCGTCGACTGGGCGCGCGAGGCCGAGGTCGAGGTCATGGAGGCGGTCAATCTCGGCACGCGCGGTGTCGATGAGGCGCGCGCTCTCGTCGAGTACGCCAACCACGCCGGCGGGACGTACTGGTCGGACCTGCGTCGCCGCAACGGTGCCGCCGCGCCCTTCGACATCCGCCTCTGGTGCCTGGGCAACGAGCTCGACGGGCCGTGGCAGATCGGTCACAAGACGGCGCACGAGTACGGCCGCCTCGCGCAGGAGACGGCGAAGGCGATGCGCCTGGTCGACCCCGACATCGAGCTCGTTGCGGTCGGGTCGTCGAACCGGCAGATGCCGACCTTCGGCACGTGGGAGCACACGGTGCTCACCCACGCCTATGACGAGGTCGACTACATCTCGATGCACGCCTATTACCAGGAGGACAACGGCGATGCGGCATCCTTCCTGGCCGAGGCCGTCGACATGGACGCCTTCATCGACGGCGTCGTCTCGACGATCGACGCGGTCAAGGCCGCGGGCAAGCACCGCAAGCAGGTCGACATCTCGTTCGACGAGTGGAACGTCTGGTACCAGCGCGGCCTCGACACCGAGGACCAGCCGCACATCGTGTCGGCGTCGAAGGAGTGGCGTGCCCACCCGCGGCTGATCGAGGACACCTACAACGTCACCGACGCCGTCGTGGTCGGGACGTTCCTGCACAGCCTGCTGCGGCACGGCGACCGCGTGCGCATCGCCAACCAGGCGCAGCTGGTCAACGTGATCGCCCCGATCCGGTCGGAGGAGGGCGGGCCCGCGTGGCGGCAGTCGATCTTCTGGCCGTTCGCCCGCATGTCGCAGCTCGCGCAGGGTCGCGTCCTGCGCCTCGCCGTCGACTCCGATCAGACGCCGACCGCGAAGTTCGGCGATGTGGATGTCGTCGACGCCGCCGCGACGTGGGACGAGGCCTCCGGCCGAGTCGCGCTCTTCGTGGCCAACCGGTCGCTCGAGTCCGAGACCGAGGTCTCGCTCGAGCTGCGGGGTCTGGGCGCGTCGTCGATCGTCTCGGCCGAGGTGCTGACGGTGCCCGAGGGCGGCGACCGCCGGGCGGCGAACACCGAACAGGACCAGGACGCGGTGGGGCTCGTGCCGCTGCGGGGCGCGGGCCTCGACGAGGGCGTGCTGCGCGCGACGCTGCCGCCGCTGTCGTGGTCGGTGATCGTGCTGGACACCGCTCGGGCCTGAGCGGCCGCGCCGCGGCATCCCGCGCTCCTGCGTCGCCACTGCCGCCTGCGTCTCCGTCCCCCGCTCGCCCGCCGGCACGAGCGGGGGACGCGCGTTTGTGGGACGGGTACAACGGATGCCGCGGCGGGTGCGGGTGATCCGCTAGCGTCGGCCCTCGTGAACGTGTGGCTGCGAACCCTGCTGACGATCTGGCGAGCGCGGGCGCAGGTGCGCCGCCGGGGCCTGCAGCCCCCGATGACGGTCGGGCGGGTGCGGCTGCGCACGCTGCCCACCGACATCGACCTGCTCGGACACATGAACAACGGGCGGTACGCGTCGCTGTTCGATCTCGGCCGGTTCGACCTGCTCATCCGCACCGGCATCCTGCAGATCTTCCAGGAGAAGGGCTGGTACGGCGTCGTCGCCAGCAGCACCATCACGTTCCGCAAGTCGCTGAACCTGTGGCAGCGCTTCACGATCGAGACGCGGTTGCACGGGCACGACGACAAGTCGGTGTACATGGTGCACCGGGCGGTCGTGAAGGGCGAGGTCTACGCCGAGATGCTCGTCCGCTCGCGCTTCCTGCGCCGAAGCGGCGGCATCGTCCCGCTCGACGAGCTGTTCGCGGCCCTGGGGCGCCCCGACGACCTCCCCGAGCTCGAGCCCTGGATGATCGAGTGGGCGACGGCGACGGCGCTGCCGTCCACCCGCGCCGAAGCGCCCAGCGTCTGGGAGTGACACCCGCGCCGGCGATTCCGCGGCGGCCCGCACCGGAGCGCCGTGACCCCCGGACGGGGCCCGCGACATAGGCTGACGGCATGTCCGACACCGCTGCGTCCGGCACCACCCCGCCGGGCTTCCCTTCCGATGACGACCGCGCCGATCAGGCCATCGCCCTGGCGCAGCAGTGGGTGCACACAGCGGCCGATTATCCGGCGGATGCCGCGGCGCAACGACTCGCCGGCGTGCTGCGCGACCCGAACGGACTGCCCTTCACGATCGGCTTCGTCGACGGGGTCATGCGCCCCGAGAGCGTGACGGCGGCAGCGACCCGCCTCCACCACGTCGCTCCCCTCGTGCCCGAGTTCCTGCCCTGGTATTTGCGTGGTGCGGTGCGCATCGGGGGAGCGGTCGCCCCGGTGCTGCCGACCCCCGTCGTCCCCATCGCCCGCACGGCGCTGCGCGAGATGGTCGGACACCTCGTCGTCGACGCCCGCCCGCACAAGCTCGGGCCCGCGATCGCGCGCATCCGCGAGTCCGGCGCGCGGCTCAACCTCAACCTGCTCGGCGAGGCGGTGCTCGGCGAGGGCGAGGCGCAGCGACGCCTCGAGGGCATCCACGAGCTCATCCGGCGCCCCGACGTCGACTACGTCTCGGTCAAGGTGTCGGCGATCATCAGCCGCATCTCGATGTGGGCTTTCGACGAGGTCGTCGCCGACGTCGTCGAGCGCCTGCTGCCGCTGTACCTCAGCGCCGCGCAGGACGGCACCTTCATTAACCTCGACATGGAGGAGTACCGCGACCTCGATCTGACGATCGCGGTGTTCACCCGTCTGCTCGAGGACGAGCGGCTGCGGGGCCTCGAGGCCGGCATCGTGCTGCAGGCGTACCTGCCCGACGCCGTCGACGCGCTCGACGAGCTGACGGCGTGGGCGCAGACCCGCGTGGCCGCCGGCGGCGCCCGTATCAAGGTGCGCCTGGTCAAGGGCGCCAACCTCGCGATGGAGCGGGTGGATGCCGCTGTCCACGGCTGGCCGCTGGCGACCCACGCGAGCAAGCTCGACGCCGACGCGATGTACCTGCGCTGCCTCGACCGGGCGCTGCAGCCCGAGCGGACGCGAGCCGTGCGTCTCGGCGTCGCGGGCCACAACCTCTTCGACATCGCTTACGCGTGGCTGCTCGCCGGCGACCGCGACGTGCGCGACGACATGGAGATCGAGATGCTCCTCGGTATGGCGCAGGGCCAGGTCGCGGCGGTGACGCGCGACGTGGGGCACGTGCTGCTGTACGTGCCGGTGGTCCGACCCGACGAGTTCGACGTCGCGATCAGCTACCTCGTGCGGCGCCTGGAGGAGAACGCCTCGAGCGAGAACTTCCTGTCGGCCGCGTTCGACCTCGCGACCGACCCGAGCCTGTTCGAGCGCGAACGCGACCGGTTCGTCGCGTCGCTCGCCCGATCGGTCGATCCCGCGCTGCCGAGCGGTCCGAACCGCACGCAGGACCGCACCCTGCCGGTGCGCGGTCTGTCGGCGCAGCGGATCACGCGCGACCCCGCCGCCGACGACGCGGCGAACCTGACGCAGGCGGTGCTCGGCATCGCCGACGCGGCCGACACCACCGCCGACGACACGAGCGCCGTCGGTGCGCACGACGACGTCCTGTTCGGGGGCGAGCGCTTCGTCGAGACGGCCGTGTACGCCCCGCGCGAGTCGCGTCGAGCGCCCGCGCTCGGCGCCCCCGGATTCGCGAACACGCCCGACTCCGACCCCGCCCTCGCGGTGAACCGGGCGTGGGCGCGCGGCATCCTCGCCCGGGTCGCGGACAGCACGGCCGGAGACGACACCCTCGCCGCGGCGCGCGTCGACGACGCCGATCGGCTCGACGGGATCGTCGGGGGCGTTCGCGCTGCGGCATCCGCGTGGGGACGACTGCCGGCGGCCGACCGCAGCGCTGTGCTGCTCGCCGCCGCGCGCGCCCTCGAGGCGCGCCGGGCCGAGCTGATCGAGGTCGCCGCGTCCGAGACCGGCAAGGTGCTCGCCGAGGCCGACGTCGAGGTGAGCGAGGCGATCGACTTCGCCGCCTACTACGCCGCGACGGCGCGCGAACTGGATCGCGTCAGCGGAGCGGTGTTCGTTCCGGCCGCGGTGACCGTCGTCGCCCCACCGTGGAACTTCCCCGTCGCGATCCCCGCGGGCGGCGTGCTGGCGGCGCTCGCCGCGGGATCGGGTGTGGTCTTCAAGCCCGCTCCGCAGGCCCGCCGCTGCGCCGCTGTCGTCGCGGAGGCGCTGTGGGACGCCGGGGTGCCGCGCGACCTGCTCGCGCTCGTCGACATCGACGAAGGCGACCTCGGCCGCCAGCTGATCACGCACGCCGACGTCGACCGCGTGATCCTCACCGGGTCATGGGAGACCGCGGCGCTGTTCCGCTCGTGGCGCCCCGAGCTGCCGCTGCTGGCCGAGACGAGCGGCAAGAACGCCATCATCGTCACGCCCTCTGCCGACCTCGACCTCGCGGCAGCCGACCTCATCAAGAGCGCGTTCGGGCATGCCGGGCAGAAGTGCTCGGCGGCCTCGCTCGCGATCCTCGTGGGTTCGGTCGGCCGCTCCAAGCGCTTCGCCCGGCAGCTCGTCGACGCGACGCGCTCGCTGCGCGTCGGCCCACCGACCGACCCGCGCAGCGAGGTCGGCCCGGTCATCGAGCCGCCGCAGGGCAAGCTCGCGTGGGCCCTGACCACGCTCGACGACGGCGAGCGCTGGCTCGTCGAGCCGCGTGAGCTCGACTTCGGCCCCGAGACGGCGGGGCGCTTCTCGTCGCCCGGCGTGCGGGTGGGCGTCAGCGCGGGCTCGCGCATGCACCTCGAGGAGTTCTTCGGTCCCGTGCTCGGCGTCATGCACGCGCGCACGCTCGACGAGGCCATCGAGATGCAGAACGCGGTGGCCTACGGCTTGACCGCGGGCCTGCACACGCAGGACGCCGATGAGCTCGCGACGTGGCTCGACCGCGTGCAGGCGGGCAACCTGTACGTCAACCGCGGCATCACGGGAGCCATCGTCCAGCGCCAGCCCTTCGGGGGATGGAAGCGCTCGTCGGTCGGTGCCGGCACGAAGGCCGGCGGCCCGAACTACCTCATCGGCCTCGGGTCGTGGCGCGCCTCGACCGGCGCGGCATCGAGCACGTTGCACCTGCGGGGGCTGGACTCGCGCATCACGACGCTCATCGAATCGGCGCAACCCACCCTCGACTACGAATCGTTCGAGTGGCTGCGCCGGGGGGCGCTGTCGGACGCCGTCGCGTGGGACCGCGAGTTCGGTCAGGTCCGCGATGTGTCAGGCCTCGGCGTCGAGCGCAACCTCTTCCGGTACCGCCCGGTCGACGTCGCCATCCGGGCGGGATCGGATGCCGCCTGGCAGGCGGTGCTCCGCGTCATCGTCGCGGGCGTGCGCGCCGGGTCGCACGTCACGCTCAGCACGCCGGTGGGTCTGCCCGCCGCGGTGCGCCGGGCCCTCGGCGAGGTCGAGATCCCGGTGTCGGTCGAGACCGACGGCGAGTGGCTGCAACGTATCGCCGTCGCGGAGCAGCGGCCCGGCCGCATCCGTCTGGTGGGTTCCGCCGAGTCGGTCGCCGAGATCCGCGCCTCCGTCGCGGCAGCGACGGCGGGTGACCCCGATGTCGCGGTGTACGCCGACGAGGTCACGACCGCGGGCCGCGTCGAGCTGCTGCCCTTCGTGCACGAGCAGTCCATCACGATCACGGCGCACCGTTTCGGCAACCCCGACGATTGGTCCGAAGCGGTCATCTGACCCGGGTGGGTAGCGTGGCGGAATGACTGACACTGCTGCGCGCTCGCTGATCCTCGACCGGATGGCCATCGAACGGGAGACCCTCGTCGGGGCGCTCTTCGTCGCGCTCGGCGCCGTCGGCCTCGCCGTGGTGCTCGTCGCCGTCGCGTTCTCACCCGGGCTCAGCCTGCCCGTGATGCTCGGCGCCGGTGTGGGGATCGTCTTCCTCGTGCACGGCATCCTGCGCCGCGCCAGCGCTGCTCGCGCCGACGCCGCCTTGCGTGCCGTTGCCGCGGAGCGTCCGTCCGCCTGAGGCGGATCACCTCGGAATCCGCTCTCTTCTTGCCCTCCGCATACCCTAGGGGGGTATAGTATCCAGCGTGAACGGATACGACGCCAACAAGGACGACCTGCAGAAGCGGCTGCGGCGCATCGAGGGCCAGGTGCGCGGCATCGCCCGCATGGTCGACGAAGACAAGTACTGCATCGACATCCTGACCCAGGTGTCGGCGGCGACGAAGGCCCTCGAGACCGTCGCTCTCTCACTGCTCGGCGACCACCTCAGCCATTGCGTCGCCGAAGCCAGCGCCGAGGGCGGCGCCGTCGCCGACCAGAAGATCCGCGAGGCGAACGCGGCGATCGCGCGCCTCGTCCGTTCCTGACCGACCCCCCACGACTCCGAGGAGACATGATGACCGAGCGCAACGACCTGGGACTGACCGCGACCGGCGCGAGCGGAGGCGGCTGTTCCTGCTGCAGCCCCTCGTCCACGTCCGGTGCTGCCGCGACGCCGTCCGCCGTGACCGCCGAGGTGATGGTGTCGGGCATGACCTGCTCGCACTGCGTCGCGAGCGTGACCGAAGAGCTCGGCGAGGTGCCCGGCGTCGAGGGCATCGACGTCGACCTGAACGCCGGCGGGCTCTCGCGCGTGACGATCCGCAGCGCCGAGCCCATCGACGACGCGGCCATCACCGCCGCGATCGAAGAGGCCGGATACGCCCGCGAGGACGTCCGCTCATGAGCGCCGTCGACGTCGAGCTCGACATCGCGGGCATGACGTGCGCGTCGTGCGCGACCCGCATCGAACGCAAGCTCAACAAGCTGCCCGGCGTCGAGGCGACGGTCAACTACGCGACCGAGAAGGCGCACGTGCGCAGCGACGGCACCGACGCCGACCAGCTCATCGCTGCCGTCGAGGCCGCGGGATACCAGGCCGCCGTGCCCGCGCCGCCCGCCGCTTCTGATGACGCCGCGGCACCGGCATCCGACGACGGCGTCGCGGCGCTGCGCCGGCGACTGCTCGTGAGCACCGCGCTGGCGCTGCCGGTCGCGGTCCTGTCGATGATCCCGGCGCTGCAGTTCGAGTACTGGCAGTGGCTCGCGCTGACCCTCACCGCGCCCGTCGCCGTCTGGGGCGCGTGGCCGTTCCACCGCGCCGCGGCCGTCAACGCGCGCCACGGCGCCGCGACGATGGACACCCTCATCAGCCTGGGCGTCATCGCGGCCTTCGGGTGGTCGCTGTACGCGCTGTTCTTCGGCGGGGCGGGCATGCCCGGCATGACGATGACCTTCACGCTCATCGGAACCCCGCGCGCGGGCGGACACGAGATCTACCTCGAGGTCGCCGCCCTCGTCACCGTCTTCCTCCTGGCCGGACGGTACGCCGAGGCGCGGGCGAGGAAGTCCTCGAGCGAGGCGCTGCGCGCACTGCTCGAAATGGGCGCCAAGGATGCCGTTCAGCTCGTCGATGGGCGGGAGCGCCGCGTGCCGGTGAGCCAGCTCGCCGTGGGAGACACCGTCGTCGTCCGCCCCGGCGAGAAGATCCCCTCCGACGGCATCGTGGTGGCGGGAGTGTCGGCTGTCGACGCCAGCATGCTCACCGGCGAGTCCGCACCCGTCGACGTCGCCGAAGGCTCGCGGGTCGTGGGCGCCACCGTCAACGCCGGTGGCCGGCTCGTCGTCGAGATCACCCGCGTGGGCGCCGAGACCGAGCTGGCCCGGATGCAGCGGCTGCTCGCCGAGGCGCAGTCGGGCAAAGCCGATGTGCAACGCCTCGCCGACCGGGTCTCGGCAGTGTTCGTGCCGATCGTCATCGGTTTGGCGATCGTGGCGTTCGTCGGATGGACTCTCGCCGGCGGATCGGTCGAGCTCGCCTTCACCGCCGCCGTCGCGACGCTCATCATCGCCTGCCCGTGCGCCCTCGGGCTGGCCACGCCCACGGCGCTCCTCGTCGGCACCGGCCGCGGGTCGCAGCTGGGCATCCTCATCCGCGGGCCGCAGGTGCTGGAGCAGACCCGTCGCGTCGACACCATCGTGCTCGACAAGACCGGAACCGTGACGTCCGGGGCGATGAGCATCACCGAGGTCCATCCCGCCGCCGGCGTCACGCGCGACGACGTGCTGTCGACCGCCGCGGCGGTCGAGGCGGCATCCGAGCACCCCGTCGCCCGTGCGGTGGCCGCGGCCGTGCCGTCGGGGACGGCCGAGGTGGACGCGTTCGCCTCGCACGCGGGCTACGGCGTGCAGGGCGTCGTCGACGGGTCCGCGGTCGTCTGCGGCCGGCCGTCGTGGCTGCGAGAGCAGTGGAGCGTGCCGATCCCACCCGACACGGCGGCCCTGCTCGCCGAGCTCGAGACGCGGGGCACCGTCGTGGCGGTCGCGCGCGACGGCAGCTACGCGGGGGCCATCGTCGTCGCCGACACGATCAAACCCACGAGCGCCGAAGCGGTCGCGCGGTTCCGGGCGCTCGGTCTCGAGCCGGTGCTGCTCACCGGCGACAACGCCGTCACGGCGCGTCGCGTCGCCGACGAGGTCGGCATCGCGACGGTGCACGCCGGCGTCAGCCCGGCCGAGAAGCTCGATGTCGTCCGAGGGCTGCATGCCGAGGGGCGCGTCGTGGCGATGGTCGGCGACGGCGTCAACGACGCTGCAGCGCTGGCCGCGGCCGATCTCGGGCTCGCGATGGGCGGGGGCACGGATGCCGCGATCGCGGCCAGTGACATCACGATCGTCTCGGGCGACCTGCGGGTCGTCGCCGACGCCATCCGGCTCGCCCGCCGCACCCTCGGGACGATCAAGGGCAACCTGTTCTGGGCCTTCGCCTACAACGTCGCCGCGATCCCGCTCGCGATGGCAGGACTGCTGAACCCGCTGCTGGCCGCCGCCGCCATGGCCCTGTCGTCGGCGTTCGTCGTGACGAACAGCCTGCGGCTGCGCGGATTCCGTCCCGGCGCCTGAGCCTGCCCGGGCGAACGGGCCGTCTTCGTGTGAATCAGGCGTCGATTCCGACCGACCGCGACAACCGCTCGCGCTCGTCGCCCGAGAGCTCGAGGTCGGCGGCGCGGGCGCTGTCGATGATCGACTCGGCCCGGCGGGCGCCGGGAATCGGGATGACGGTGTCGCCGAGACCCAGCTCCCACGCGAGCACGACCTGCTGCGGGCTGACGTCGTGGTCGCGCGCGACCTCGCCGAACACCGCGAACCGGTCGCCCACGGCGCGCGCCGCGCCGCCGGTGCCGCCGAGCGGGCTCCACGGGAGGAAGGCGATGCCGTGGTCGGCGCAGTAGCGCAGCTCGTCATAACTGCCGGGGTGGCGCGGCGAGAACTCGTTCTGCACGCTCGCGAGGCCGCCGTCGCCGAGGATCTGCTGCGCGATCTCGATCTCCTCGACGCTCGCGTTCGAGATGCCGACCGAGCGGACCTTGCCCTCGTCCTGCAACGTCTTGAAGCTCTCGATGACGTCGCCGTAGACGAGCCAGCGGTCGGGACGGTGGTACTGGTACAAGTCGATCACGTCGACGCGCAGCGCGCGGAGCGACGCTTCGACGGCGCGGCGCAGGTAGTCGAGCGAGCCGTCGCGTCCCCATTTCTCGCCCTCGCTGCGGGTGATTCCGCCCTTGGTCGCGACGACGATCTGCGACCGGTCGCCGCCCCACGTGGCGAGGGCCTCGGCGATGATCTCCTCGTTGTGCCCCATCGAGTCCCAGCTGGGAGCGTAGATGTCGGCGGTGTCGAGCAGTGTCACGCCCGCGTCGAGCGCGGCGTGGACGGTGGCCACGGCGTCGGCGCGATCGGGGATCTGCTTGTCGTTGTTCATCGACATCGGCATGCCGCCGAGCCCGATGGCCGAGACGGTGAATGGTCCGAGGGTGCGCTGCTGCATGAGTCTCCTTCGACGGTTCTCGGTGGTTCGGTCCCAGCCTCTCAGGCCGGGCGGCCGGCGGGCATGGTCTTGCGCAATGCGGACGGCGGTGCTGGGGGTGACCCAGAAGAAACCGCGGAGCGCGATGGGAGAATGGTGCCTCTCCACGCCCGACCCGACGACCGCCCGAGGAGACCGCATGACGATCGCCGACCACGACCCCCGTTCCGCCACCGATCGGACGATGGAGCAGGCGCGCCGGCATCAGGCGGGCGCGGCTCCCGCGCTGCCGGTCGTCGTCGCGACGGCCGAGGGTGCGTGGGTGACCGACATCGAGGGTCGGCGATACCTCGACCTGTCGTCGTCAACGGGTGCGCTGACCTTCGGGCACCGGCATCCGGCCCTCGTCGCGGTCGCCGCCGACCAGCTGACCCGCAGCACCGTCACGAGCGCCGCGGTCCACGACGATCGGCGGGCCGAGTTCGCCGCCGCCCTCGCCGAGCTCGCGGGCGGCGAGCTGGTGCTGCCGGTCACCACGAGCGACGAGGCGATCGGCGTCGCGCTGGCGGCGGCGTCACGCGGCGGGAGCGCCGCCGGTGGACCCGCGTCGGTCGTCGTGGCCGCCGGCTCGCATGAGCGACTCGTCGCCGCGGGCGCCCGCACGGTGCCGTTCGGCGACGGCGGGGCGCTTACGGATGCCGTCGACAGCACGACCACCGCCGTCGTCCTCGAGCCGGTCGGCGCGGGGGTCATCGCCGCCCCGGCCGGGTACCTCGCCGCGGCGCGTGAGCTGTGCACCGAGCGCGGGGCGACGCTGATCATCGACGAGACGCGGTCGGGCCTCGGCCGCTCGGGTGCGACCTTCGCGATGGGCCCGAGCGACGGGGTGCCCGACATCCGGGTGCTCGGGCCCGCCCTCGGCGGCGGCATCGTGCCGAGCGCGGCGGTGGTCGGAACGCGGAAGCTGCTGGGGGACGTGGCGGTGGCGGCATCCGGTTCCGTGCTCGCTGCGGCGATCGGCCGGCGCGTCGTCGAGCTGCTCGGCACGGGCGAGATCCAGGCGCGGGCGGCCGCTCTCGCCGAACACCTCCGCGGACGCCTCGCGGCGCTGCCGGGCAGTGGCGTCGCGGCGGTGCGGACCGCCGGTGTGCAGGCGGGCATCGACATCGAGCCGGCGGCGGGCGGCGCGGCCGACGTCGCGCGGCGATTGGTCGCCCGCGGCGTGCTCGTCGAGGTCGCAGGGCCGGAGACCATCGTGCTCGCGCCGCCGTTGGTGATCCGCGCGACCGAGCTGGACTGGGCGATCGAACAGCTGCGGGTCGTGCTCGCGAACTGAGCCGGCGTAGCGCACCGAGCGGGCCCGCGTCGACACGAAGCGGGGAAACATCGCCGCAACACGCCCCCGATTAGGCTCGCACCCATGGGTGACCTGTTCGACGGATACGGCTCGACGCTGACGCCGCGCAAGACGGTGTCGGGCGTTCCGGCGTTCGACGAGATGTTCGAGGTGTCGGGCACCCTGCCCGCCCCCGGCAGCTCCCGCGCCGCCTACCGCGAGCTGTACCAGGCCCTCGCGCAGATGACGCAGGAGGAGCTGCGCGGACGCACCGAGTCGCTCGCCAGCTCATACCTCGCCCAGGGCGTCACCTTCGACTTCGCCGGCGAAGAGCGCCCCTTTCCGCTGGATGCCGTCCCCCGGGTGATCGACTACGACGAGTGGTCGCATGTCGAGTCGGGTGTCACGCAGCGCGTGCGCGCGCTCGAAGCGTTCCTCGACGACGCGTACGGGCACCAGTTCTGCGTGCGCGACGGGGTGCTGCCGGCCAAGCTCATCGCCTCGTCGCAGTACTACTACCGTCAGGCCGCCGGCATCCGCTCGGCCAACGGCGTGCGGATCCAGGTCTCGGGCATCGACCTCATCCGCGACGAGCACGGCGAGATGCGGGTGCTCGAAGACAACGTCCGCGTTCCGTCGGGCGTCAGCTACGTCATCTCGAACCGCCGCGTCATGGCGCAGACCCTGCCCGAGCTGTTCGTCTCGATGCGCGTGCGGCCCGTCGGCGACTACCCGAACAAGCTGCTGCAGGCGCTGCGGGCGTCGGCTCCTCCCGGGGTGGACGAGCCGAACGTCGTCGTCCTGACCCCGGGCGTGTACAACTCCGCGTACTTCGAGCACACGCTGCTGGCCCGCCTCATGGGCGTCGAGCTCGTCGAGGGCCGCGACCTGGTGTGCTCGGGCGGCAAGGTGTTCATGCGCACGACGCGGGGACCGCAGCGCGTCGACGTCATCTACCGCCGGGTCGACGACGATTTCCTCGACCCGCTGCAGTTCCGCGCCGACTCGATGCTCGGTGCCCCCGGCCTCATGCTGGCAGCGCGCCTGGGCAACGTCACGATCGCGAACGCGGTGGGCAACGGCGTCGCCGACGACAAGCTGCTCTACACCTACGTGCCCGACCTCATCCGCTACTACCTGGCCGAGGAGCCCATCCTCAAGAACGTCGACACCTGGCGCCTCGAGGATCCCGACGCGCTCGAAGAGGTGCTCGACCGTCTCGACGAACTCGTCGTGAAGCCGGTCGACGGGTCGGGCGGCAAAGGCCTGGTCGTGGGACCGGATGCCTCACCCGCCGAGCTCGAGCAGCTGCGCCGCAAGCTCCTCGCCGACCCGCGCGGCTGGATCGCGCAGCCGGTCGTCATGCTCTCGACCATCCCCACCCTCGTCGAGGACGGGATGCGCCCCCGCCACGCCGACCTGCGGCCCTTCGCCGTCAACAACGGCGACGAGGTGTGGGTGCTGCCGGGCGGTCTCACCCGCGTCGCGCTGCCGGAGGGGCAGCTCGTGGTCAACTCGAGCCAGGGCGGCGGTTCGAAGGACACCTGGATCGTCGGCGGCGACGCGCCGCGCACGGTCGAGTACGCGCAGGGGAACCTCGCCGGCCTCGTCGCCGATCAGGCGTCGACGCAGGCGATCCCGATCATCTACGACGAGCAGGACCAGCCGGCCCATTCGCCGCAGGACCTGCCCAGCGGCCTCAGCGAGCAGCAGGAACAGCAGCAGCAGACCGGGGGTGCGACGTGCTGAGCCGCATCGCCGAGAGCCTGTTCTGGATCGGGCGGTACATCGAGCGCAGCGACGGCACCGCCCGCATCCTCGACGTCCACCTGCAGCTGCTGCTGGAGGATCCGTGGATCGACGAGGACACCGCGTGCCGCTCGCTCCTGTCGGTCATGGGCTCGCCTCCGCCCGAGGGGCGGAGCGCCGTGACGCGCCAGGACGTGCTGACGCGGCTCGCCGTCGACCGCACGAACCCGTCGAGCATCGCCTACTCGCTGCAGTCGGCCCGCGAGAACGCCCGGCGGGCGCGCGAGATCGTCTCGACCGAGCTGTGGGAGACCCTCAACACCACCTACTCCCGGATGCCGCGGCGGTTGAACGCCGAGAAGGTGCACGAGTTCTTCCACTGGGTGCGCGAGCGCGCGGCGCTCGCCGTCGGGGTGACCGACTCGTCGACCAGCCGCGACGAGGCGTGGCAGTTCTTCACGCTCGGGCGTTCCATCGAGCGCACCGACATGACCGCACGCCTGCTCGCGACGCGCTCGCTGACGGAGGAGTCGGGCCCGTCGTGGACGACCATCCTCCGCTCGTGCGGCGCCTACGAGGCGTACCTGCGCACCTACCGCGGCATGCCGAGCGCCCACAACGCCGCCGAGTTCCTCCTGCTCGACCGGCTCTTCCCGCGCTCGATCATCCACTCGATCCAGCGCGCCGAGGAGTGCATGAGCGCGATCGACCCCGTCGCCGACCGCGTGGGGCACTCCAACGCGGTGCTGCGCGCACTCGGCCGCATCCGCAACGACCTCGAGTACCGGCCGCTCGGTGAGATCCTGTCGGAGCTGCCGGAGCACATGGACAACGTGCAGAAGGTCACGCGCGAGGCGTCCGAGGCGATCCGCAGCCGCTTCTTCCCCACGGCGGCGGAACCGAACTGGATCGGAGAGACCTCGTGAAGCGTCTGCGCATCGAGCACGCGACCGGATTCACCTATCCCGGCGACGTCGCCGCGTCGTACAACGAGGCACGGATGCTCCCGAGCTCGACCGACAGTCAGTTCGTGCTCAGCTCGCAGCTCGACATCGACCCGACGACGGCCGTCAACCACTACATCGACTACTTCGGCACGCGTGTCGCCGCTTTCGATGTGCTCGCCGCGCACCGGTCGCTGTCGATCACGGCGAGGTCGCTCGTCGAGGTGCGCCCGCGCCCGATCGAGCATCGGTCGTTCTCGTGGGACGAGCTGTCGGCCGAGTCCGAACGCTCCATCCACACCGTCGAGCAGCTCGGTCAGACCCCGCGCACCGCACCGCACCCCGAGGTCGCCCAGCTCGCTCGCGAGATCGCCGACGGGCACGACGCGCCCGGCCCGGCGGCACACGCCATCGCCATCGCGATCGGTGACGCGGTCGAGTACATGCCCGGTGTGACCGGGGTGCACTCGACGGCGGCCGAAGCGTGGCCTGCGCGGCAGGGCGTGTGCCAGGACATCGCGCACATCACCCTCGGTGCCCTGCGGAGCGTCGGCATCCCGGCCCGGTACGTGTCGGGCTACCTGCATCCGGATCCCGAGGCAGCCGTCGGCGTGCCGGTGACGGGGGAGTCGCACGCCTGGATCGAGTGGTTCGCCGGCGACTGGCAGGGCTTCGACCCCACGAACAACATCGAGATCAGCGACCGCCACGTGCTCGTGGGGCGTGGTCGCGACTACAACGACGTGCCCCCGCTGCGCGGCGTCTTCGCCGGGCCGTACAAGAGCGCGCTGCACGTCGCCGTCACGATCACGCGCGAGGCGTAGCGCTGCGCCCATGCGACAACGGCCGGTCCCCTGAGGGAACCGGCCGTTGTCGCGGCGCCTCTCAGGCGGGCGGGTCACCCGGGTCGAGGGTCTTCAGCATGTCCTCTTCGGCGGCGTTGTCGGCGGTGAGCTGATCCTCGGTCGTCGGGTCGCCGCCCGTCGGGGCGTCGTCGGTGATCGACTGCTCGGCGCTGGTGTCGTCGTCGTGCCGGTCGCCCGTGGGCTCGTCGGACGGGATCGCGGTGTCGCCGGCGTCGCCGGTCGGGGTGTCGTGGCTGCTCATGGCCGCGACGTTACGCCCGCCCGCGCCGGGCGCCGCACCCCTTGACACCGCATCGGCGGGGGGAAGGCGGGCCCGATCAGGCGCGGGGCTCGTAGCGACGGGGTTCGTGGGTGCGGGCGACGAGGTCGCGCAGCGCCTCGAGCGAACCCGACACGAAACCCGCCGCGCGGGCCTGGACGAGCACGTTGCCCAACGCCGTCGCCTCGACCGGCCCCGCGAGTACGGGCATCCCGGCGCGGTCCGCGGTCCGCTGGCAGAGCAGCTCGTTCAGGGCGCCGCCGCCGACGATGTGGATCGTGCGGACGTCGACGCGGCCCAGGCGCGCCGCATCGGCGACGGCATCGGCGAACGCCTGGGCGAGCGACTCGACGATGGAGCGGGTGTACTCCGCGCGGGTGCGCGGCGACGCGACGTCGTGCTCGGCGAACCACGCGTCGATGCGCGGGGTCATGTCGCCCGGGGCCAGGAACCGCGGGTCGTTGACGTCGAACACGACGCCCTCGGCCTCGCGGGCGGCATCGAGCAGCGTCGGCAGGTCGATGCGATGCCCCTCGCGGCGCTCCCACTGTCGCACCGCCTCGCTCAGCACCCACAGGCCCATGACGTTACGCAGCAGCCGCACACGCCCGTCGACGCCGCCTTCGTTCGTGAAGTTCGCCTCGAGGGCGGCACGGGTGAGCACGAGGTGATCGACCTCGACCCCGACGAGTCCCCACGTTCCGCACGAGATGTAGGCCGCGGCATCCGCGTGCATCGGCACTGCGACGACCGCCGAGGCGGTGTCGTGCGAGCCGACCGCCGTCACCGGCGTGCCCGCCGCAGCGCCGATCGAGGCGGCGACGTCATCGCGCAGCGGTGCCAGCGTCTCGCCCGGGGCGATGAGGGGAGCGAGGATGCCGCGGGGGATGCCGAGCGCCGAGACGAGGCCGTCGTCCCACGCCGCCTGCAGCACGCGGAGCAGTCCCGTCGTCGAGGCGTTGGTCTGCTCGGCCCGCGCCGCGCCGGTCAGCCAGTAGCCGATGAGGTCGGGCACGAGCAGCGCGGTGTCGGCGAAGGCGAGCGTCGCGGCGTCCTCGGCGGCCAACTGGTACAGCGAGTTGAACGGCAGGAACTGCAGCCCGTTGCGCTCGAAGAGCTCCGCGTGCGGGAAGCGCGCGTGCACGCTCGCCACCCCCCGGGCCGTGCGCTCGTCGCGGTAGTGGAAGGGCTCGCCGAGCAGGCGTCCGCCGCGCAGCAGCCCGTAGTCGACGGCCCACGAGTCGACGCCGATCGACGCGATGCCGGGGGTCGACCGGAACGCTTCGCGCAGGCCATCGAGCACGGCGCCGTACATCCCCACGAGGTTCCAGTGCAGGCCGTCGCCGGCGAAGACGGGCTCGTTGGCGAACCGCGCGACCGTCGTCGTCTCGAGCCGGTCGGGCCCGACCCGCCCCACGATCACCCGCCCGCTCGTGGCCCCGAGGTCGACCGCCGCGACCGCCCCCGAGCGGGTCATGCGCGGCATCCCTCTGCCGAATGCACGGCCGCGTGCCGAGTGCGCGGGATCTCGACGCGTGGATGGGGTGCACTCGGCGCGAAGCCGCGCACTCGGCACCCGGTCATCGGAGGAAGGCGGCGGCGACGCCGGAGTCGACCGGGATGTGCAGGCCGGTCGTGCGCGAGAGCTCGGGGCCGGTGAGCACGTAGACCGCGTCGGCGACGTTCTCGGGCACGACCTCGCGCTTGAGGATCGTGCGGTTGGCGTAGAACTGGCCGAGGTCCTCTTCCTTGACGCCGTAGGTCGCGGCGCGATTGGCGCCCCAGCCGGCGGCGAAGATGCCCGAACCGCGGACGACGCCGTCAGGGTTGATGCCGTTGACCCGCACGCCGTGCTCGCCGAGCTCGACCGCGAGCAGTCGCACCTGGTGGGCCTGGTCGGCCTTCGTCGCCGAGTACGCGATGTTGTTCGGGCCGGCGAAGACGGAGTTCTTCGACGAGATGTAGATGACGTCGCCGCCCATTCGCTGTTCGATGAGCGCCTTCGCGGCGGCCTTGGAGACGAGGAACGAGCCCTTGGCCATGACGTCGTGCTGCAGGTCCCAGTCCTTCTCGGTGGTCTCGAGCAGCGGCTTCGACAGTGAGAGCCCGGCGTTGTTGACCACGAGGTCGATGCCGCCGAACGCGAGCAGGGTCGCGTCGATCGCGGCCTGCACGCCGTCCGCGTCGGCGACGTTGGCTGCGACGCCGATCGCGACATCCGTGCCGCCCAGCTCGGCGGCTGCGGCCTGCGCTTTCTCGAGGTCGAGGTCGGCGACGACGACGCACGCGCCCTCGGCGGCGAGCCGGGTGGCGATGGCCTTGCCGATGCCGGATGCCGCGCCCGTGACGAACGCGATGCGTCCTTGGTGGGTCTTGGGCTTCGGCATGCGCTGCAGCTTGGCCTCTTCGAGCGCCCAGTACTCGATGCGGAACTTCTCGGCGTCCGAGATCGGCGCGTAGGACGAGAGGGCCTCGGCACCGCGCATGACGTTGATCGCGTTGACGTAGAACTCACCCGCCACGCGGGCGGTCTGCTTGTTCGCGCCGTACGAGAACATGCCCACACCCGGCACCAGCACGATGAGCGGGTCGGCACCGCGGATCGCGGGCGAGTCCGCGTCGGCGTGGGCGTCGTAGTAGGCCTGGTAGTCGGCGCGGTACGCCGCGTGCAGTTCGTGCAGCCGCGCGATCTGGTCCTCGACGGATGCCGTCGCCGGGACGTCGAGGATGAGCGGCTTGACCTTCGTGCGCAGGAAGTGGTCGGGGCAGCTCGTGCCGAGTTCGGCCAGAGCGGGGGCCTTCTCGGATGCCAGGAAGTCGAGCACGACGTCCGCGTCGGTGTAGTGGCCGACCATCGGCTTGTCGGTCGAGGCGATGCCGCGGATCGTCGGGGCCAGGGCCGCGGCGCGGGCGCGACGCTCCGCCTCAGGCAGCGCCACGAACCCGGGACGCTCGCCGCCGAACGGGTCGGCCGTGCCGTGCTCGTCGATGTAGGCCTGCGCGGTCTCGATGATCCAGAGGCTGTTGGCCTCTGCTTCCTCCGAGGTGTCGCCCCACGCCGTGATGCCGTGCCCGCCGAGGATGCAGCCGATCGCCTCAGGGTTCTTCGCCTTGATCTCGGCGATGTCGAGCCCCAGCTGGAAGCCCGGGCGCCGCCACGGCACCCACACGACCTTCGCGCCGAAGATGGCCGCCGTCAGCTGCTCGCCGTCGGCGGCGGTCGCGATCGCGATGCCGGCGTCGGGGTGCAGGTGGTCGACGTGCGCGGCATCCACCAGGCCGTGCATCGCGGTGTCGATCGAGGGAGCGGCGCCACCCTTGCCGTGCAGGCAGTAATCGAACGCGGCGACCACCTCGTCCTCGCGCTCGACCCCGGGGTACACGTTCACCAGGGCGCGCATCCGGTCGAGGCGGAGCACGGCCAGGCCCTGCTCGGTGAGCGTGCCGAGGTCGCCGCCCGAGCCCTTGACCCACAACAGCTCGACGGGCTCACCGGTGACGGGGTCGGTGTCGGTGCCCTTGGCAGAGGTGTTGCCTCCGGCGTAGTTGGTGTTCCGCGGGTCGGAGCCCAGGCGATTGCTGCGCGCGATGAGGTCGGCGGCTGCGGGGGAGGTCATGGCGTTCCTTCGGGACGGGGACGGGTCAGGATGCGGACAGCTCGGCGAGGCGCCGAGCGATGCGGTCGATCGAGGCGGCGGCTGCCGACAGCTCGGGGCGGTTGAGGTGGCCGTGGTCGGTTCCGGGCTCGACGACGAGGTCGACCGAGCGCCTCGCCGTGCGCAGCGTGGCGGCGAAGACCTCCGCCGAGACGCTGAGCTCGTCGATCTCGCTCGTCACGATGAACGTCGGCGGGAACGCGGCGAGCTCGTCGACGCTCGCGAGGCCGGGCACGGCGGCGACCGGCGCGCCGACGACCGGACGGCCGAGGTAGTTCTCGTACATCGCGCGGACGACATCGGGCCCGAACCGGTCGAACTCCGGGTGGGCGTCGAGCGCGGCCCGCAGGCTCAAGCCCGGGGCCGGCTGCACCGCGAGCAGCGTGGGGTAGGCGAGCACGACGAGCGCGGGGGCGGGGTCGCCGGAGCCCAGCAGTCGCAGCGTCGCGCCCGCGGCGAGGTTCGCCCCGGCACTCGCGCCGCCGATCGCCAGGCGCGACACCCCGAGCCGCTCGGCGTTCTCACCGGCCCAGCGCCAGGCGCGCAGGACGTCGTCGGATGCCGCGGGGAACCGGTGCTCGCTGCGGTCGGGGCCCGCGTCGTCGGCGCCGTCCCACCCCGCGGGGATCGGGGCGAGGCGGTAGTCGACCGAGACGACGGTGGTGCCCCGGGCGGCGAGACCGCGGGCGACGGCATCCGCTTCGGGCATGTCGAGGTCGCCGTACGCGAACCCGCCGCCGTGCATCCAGACGAGCCCGGTGCCGGTCGGTCCGGTGCCGGGGTAGACGCGCACGAGTCCCTCCGCGGCGCTGTACGGGGTTGTCTCGCTCATCGCTGCGCCCCGACCTCGGCTGCGGTCGGGACGTGCCGGCCGTAGCGCTCGAGCTCGATGTCCTCGAGCGACTTGCCTTCGGTCTTCGGCGCCCAGATCGTGCCGATCAGCAGCGCTGCGACGAGCAGGCCGAGGATGATCACCCCGAGCCCGGCCAGGCCGAGCCCCGAGAGGAGCACGGGGAAGACCAGACTCAGCAGTCCGACCATGACCCGCGCGAGCATGAAGAGCACGCCCTGTGCGCTCGCGCGGTAACGGGTCGCGAACAGCTCCGCGGTCCAGAGGCCGTAGAAGGCCTGGGCGCCGACGCCGGCCGAGATGCCCCAGGCGACCGCGAAGAAGAGCAGCGAGAAGAGGCCCGGAGGTGCATAGATCAGCACGGCCCACGCGACGACGCCGAGCGCCGCGCCGCCGAGGTAGAGCCACTTCCGCCGGACGCGGTCGCCGTAACGCATGAACCCGAAGAAGGTCGCGGCGGCGGTCAGGCTCCAGACGAGCACCTGCAGCAGGTTCTGCTGCACCGGATCGTGCAGGCCGGCGGCGTCGTAGACGCGCGGCTGGAAGATGCCGGCCTGACCGGCGACGGTGTTCCACAGGCCGTAGACGCCGATGAGGAAGGCGAGCGCGCCCCAGTTCTTCGGCTCCTTGAGAAGGCCCACGATCCCCGAGAAGAACGAGGGACGCTCTCCCGCCGCGATCGCGGTCTCGCGTTCGCTCTTCCAGCGCCGCGATTCGGGCAGGCCACGCCGAACCCACCAGGTGACGGCGGCGATGACGAACAGGTGGAAGAAGATCAGACGCGAGCCGAGCAGGCCCAGCGGGCCGACGATGACCGCGAGCAGGAACCCGACCGCGGGGCCGATGGACCAGGCGAGCTGCGCCGTGCCCACGTGCGCGGCGCGGTGCTCGCTCGGCGCCTCTTCGGCGATGTAGGTCCACGAGGCCGGAACGCCCGCACCGACCGCGATGCCCATGAGGATGACCCCGACGAGCAGGACGGCGAGATTCGGGGCGAACGTGACCGCCAGCGCACCGATCATGAAGACGATCAGGTCGTAGGTGTAGATGAACTTCCGGCCCAGGCGGTCGCACAGCGGTCCGCCGATCGCCGCGCCGATCGCGGCGCCGAAGGCGTTGGCCGACAGGGCGGCGACGATGCCGACGACGCCGTCGTCGAAGCCGAAGGCCTCTTGCCAGAGCGTCAGACTCGTGGCGAGCGCGATGATCGCACCGGCCTCGATGTAGTTCGACATGGCGACCGCGATAGTCGCCTTCCACGCGCTCAGCGGGCGACGGGTGCGGGTCGTGCTCATGCGCCCCACCCGGCCTGCGTGCCGCCGACCCGGTCGGCCTCGATCTTCTCCTGATACCCGGATGCCGCATACGCGGCCATCGGGTCGGCGGGAAGCCCTCGCGACTCGCGCCACTCGGCGAGGGCGGGACGCACGTCGGTGTAGAACGCGTCCATGAACACCGCCTGCGCGCCGAGGACGTCGTTCGCGCGCTGGGCGGCGGCGAGGGCGTCGCGGTCGAGGAGGAGTGCCCGGGCCGTCATCTCCTGGACGTTGAGCACCGAGCGGATCTGCCCGGGGATCTTCGCCTCGATGTTGTGGCACTGGTCGAGCATGAACACGACGTCGGGGTTGTCGAAGCCGCCGCCGCGCAGCACCTCGACGAGAATGCGGAACAGCTGGAACGGGTCGGCGGCACCGACGATGAGGTCGTCGTCGGCGTAGAAGCGCGAGTTGAAGTCGAACGAGCCGAGCTTGCCGAGGCGCAGCAGCTGCATGACGATGAACTCGATGTTGGTACCGGGGGCGTGGTGGCCCGTGTCGAGGCACACCATCGCGCGCTCGCCGAGGGCGGCGACCTGCACGTAGCTCGTCCCCCAGTCGGGAACGTCGGTGTGGTAGAACGACGGCTCGAAGAACTTGTACTCGAGCACCAGGCGCTGCTCGCCCGTGAGGCGGGCGTAGATCTGCTGCAGCGAGTCGGCGAGGCGGTCCTGGCGGTCGCGCATGTCGTTCTGACCGGGGTAGTTCGACCCCTCGGCGAGCCACACCTTGAGGTCGCGCGAGCCGGTGGCATCCATCACGTCGATGCACTCGAGGTGGTGGTCGATGGCCTTGCGGCGAATCGCGTCGTCCTCGTGGGTCAGCGCGCCGAACTTGTAGTCCTCGTCCTGGAAGGTGTTCGAGTTGATCGTGCCGAGCGCGACGCCCAGGTCTTCGGCGTGGCGGCGCAGCGCGGCGTAGTCGTCGACCTTGTCCCACGGGATGTGCAGCGCGACCGAGGGGGCGAGGCCCGTCACACGGTTGACCTCGGCCGCATCCGCGATCTTCTCGAACGGGTCGCGCGGGGTGCCGGCGGTGGGGAAGACGCGGAAGCGCGTGCCGGAGTTGCCGAACGCCCAGCTGGGCAGCTCGATGCCCTGTCGTTCGAGCAGGGCGAAATCGTCGGGGGAGAGTGCGGTCACGATGCGTCGTCGCTTTCGTCGTCGAGGGCGGGGGAGGTGCCGGCGTCGCCGGGAGGGGAGGTCGCGGCGACCAGCTGGTCGTCCAGGTGGAAGATCTCGGTCAGGGGCGTCGCGGCCTGATCGGGTCGGCCGGCGAGGCCGACGAAGAAGCGCGCCATCTCGGCCTCCCAGCGGGCGGCGACGGGTGAGGCGGCGAGGTAGGCCTGGGCCGCAGCGTCGTCGTCCACCTCGTAGTAGCCGATCAGGCGGCCGCCGTCGGCGAGGAAGAGCGAGTAGTTGCGCCGCCCGGACGCGGCGATCTCGGCGAGCATGTCGGGCCAGACCGGCGTGTGTCGGGCAACGTACTCGTCGAGCAGGTCGGGGTTGATCTGCAGCGAGAAGCAGACCCGGTGGGCGGCTGCGCTCATCATCGAGGCTCCTGATCGGTGCCGACGATGTTGTCGGCGGAATGAATCGTTTCACACAGCGTAGGGGGTCTCGCGGGTCGGCGCAACCGGCAAGCGCTTACCGATTCCCGCGCGATCGAGAGGGCAGCGCGCTACGGTGGAGCGCATGGCAGTGAGCGTGCGGGATGTCGCGGTGGCGGCATCCGTGTCGGTGGGGACCGTGTCGAACGTCCTCAACAACCCGGCGCGCGTGTCGCCCGACATGGTCGCGCGAGTGCAGCAGGCCATCGCCGACCTCGGCTTCGTCCGCAACGACGCCGCCCGCCAGCTGCGCGCGGGCCGCAGCCGGTCGATCGGGCTCGTCGTGCTCGACATCGGCAACCCCTTCTTCGCCGAGGTCGCCCGCGGCGCCGAGGCTCGGGCGGCGGAGAGCGGCATGGCCGTGCTGCTCAGCACCAGCGACGAGAAGCCCGAGCGCGAAGCGGCGCACCTCGACCTCTTCCGCGAGCAGCGCGTGAACGGTGTCCTCGTCACACCGGCCGGCGACGACCTGACCCGCCTCGACACGCTGCGTGCGGCAGGCGTTCCGGTCGTGCTCGTGGACCGCGAGGTCGACGACGCGGCATTCGCCTCCGTGTCGGTCGACGATGTCGAAGGCGGATACCTCGCCGTCGCTCACCTGCTCGCACGGGGACGCCGTCGCATCGCATTCGTGCGCGGCCCGGCGTCGATCCGGCAGGTCGCGGACCGTCTCGAGGGTGCGCGGCGGGCGGTGGCCGAGGTGCCCGGGGCGACGCTCGAGGAGGTGCCGGTGCCCGCGCTGTCGGTGCTGCACGGGCGCTCCGCCGGCGAGCACCTGCGCGAGCGCACCGGTGCCGACCGGGTGGATGCCGTGTTCGCGGCGAACGACCTGCTCGCCGTCGGCGTGCTGCAGGCGTTCTCGGTGCTCGGGCGCGTCCGCGTTCCCGGCGAGGTCGCCCTCATCGGCTATGACGACATCGACTTCGCCGCCGCCACGGTCGTGCCGCTCAGCTCGATCCGGCAGCCGGCGCACGAGATCGGCTACCGCGCCGTCGACCTGCTGCTGCGCGGGCTCGACGATCCCGCGGGCACGTACGACCGGCAGGTGCGATTCCGCCCCGAACTCGTGGCGCGGGACTCGACCATCGGCTGACGTGCCGCCGTCCGGATGAGAGAACCCTCATCGGGCGCGCGGGCTCTGGCACCTAGGCTCATCCCCATCGCAGGAAAGCGTATTCCGATGGGATTGATTCGATGAAGAACACATTCCGGTCCACCCTGCTCGCCGGCCTCACCGCCGCGACACTCGCCGCAGGCGGCGTCATCGTCGCGCCGGCCGCGAGCGCCGAGCCGTCGATGGCGGCCTCATCCGAGGCGCCGACGCCACGGCTCGAGGCGCTCGACCGCGGCCTGGTGGCAGCCGCGACGAGCGAGGGCGTCTTCCTCAGCTGGCGCCTGCTCGCGGGCGAGGCCAGCGGCGCCGGTGAGACAGGGCTGACGGGCACCGACTTCGTCGTCTACCGCGACGGCGCGGCGATCGCCACCGTCACCGACAGCACGAACTATCGCGACGGCGGCGGCACCGCGGCATCCGTCTACCGCGTCGCGGCGGTGACCGCGGGCATCGAGGCCGCCCCGAGCGGTGAGGCCATCGCGGCGCAGGACGGTCTGCTCGACATCCCCCTGCAGCGGCCGGCCGACGGCGTGACCCCCGCCGGCGAGGCCTACACCTACGCTGCGAACGACGTCTCGGTGGGCGATGTCGACGGCGACGGCCGCTACGAGCTCATCGTGAAGTGGGACCCTTCGAACGCGAAGGACGTCTCGCAGGTCGGGTACACCGGCAGTGTCTTCGTCGACACGTACACCCTCGACGGCCGGTTGCTGAACCGTCTCGACCTCGGCGTCAACATCCGCGCGGGGGCGCACTACACGCAGTTCCTCGTGTCGGACTTCGATGGCGACGGCCGGTCCGAGACCATCCTCAAGACGGCGCCCGGCACGAAGTCGATCACGTACGCCGAGGACGGCTCGGTGGCCGAGGAGCGCTACATCACGATGCCCGCGGACGACGTCGCCGCCGGCGTCTCGCACGACGACGACTACCGCATGAGCCCGGGCGACTACTACGAGCACGTCGTCGAGATGTTCCGCGGCTGGGCGACGCGGGACGAGGTGGTCTCGGGCCAGTGGCCCGCCACCCTCGAGCAGGCCTTCGGCATCGAGCCGCGCTACGACTATCCGCTGTCGGAGGCCGATGCGCGCGCGCTCGCCGACCACTTCATCGACGTCTACGCCCCCTCCCGCAGCGGGCGCAACGCGCTGCGGAACTTCGCCGGCTTCATCCTCGAGGGGCCCGAGTACCTGACCGTCTTCGACGGTCAAAGCGGCGCCGAGCTGCAGACTGTGCGGTACGAGCCCGGACGTGGCGACGACGGCCTGCTGTGGGGCGACTACGCCATGGCCCGGATCGAGCCGGGCAACCGGGTCGACCGTTTCCTCGCCGGAGTCGCCTACCTCGACGGCGAACGTCCCTCCGCCGTCTTCGCCCGCGGTTATTACACCCGCACGACGATCGCGACCTACGACTGGGACGGCGAGAACCTCGCGCAACGCTGGCTCGTCGACAGCGGCCACGCGCCGATGAGCAACCCGTTCAACGACGGTCCGCACGGTGTCGACGGCACCGATCCGGTGTACGGCGGCATCACGACCCAGGGCTTCCACAGCATGTCGGCGGCGGATGTCGACGGCGACGGACGCCACGAGATCGTCTACGGCTCGGCGACCATCGACGACGACGGCGGCCTCCTGTACAGCTCCGTCGCCGAGATGCCCGCCGGCTCCGCGACGCCCGGGGCGACGGCGCGGCTCGGCCACGGCGACGCGATGCACGTGACCGACATCGACCCCGACCGTGCCGGCCTCGAGATCTTCACCGTCCACGAGGGCGGCGCTTACGCCCCCTACGGCAGTGCACTGCGCGACGCCGCCACCGGCGAGGTCATCTTCGGCGCCTACTCCGGACGCGACACCGGCCGCGGCATGATCGGCGACGTGCGTTCCGACGTCCGCGGCATGGAGGTGTGGTCGAGCATGCCCGGCGGCACGGAGGCATCCGGGCTGCTCAGTGCCCGCGGCGAGGTGCTGGCGGCGGCGACTCCCGGCACCAACCAGTCCATCCGCTGGGCGGGTGATCTCACGACGCAGATCGTCAACGGCAGCGGCACCGCCACGCCGACGATCGACGACGCCGCGCGGGGCACCGTGCTCACGGCATCCGGGACGCTGACGAACAACGGCACGAAGGGCAACCCCGGCCTCGTCGCCGACGTGCTCGGTGACTGGCGCGAAGAGCTGATCGTCCGTACCGCGGACTCGTCTGCGCTGCGGCTGTACCTGTCGACCGAGGTCACCGGGTACAAGCTCTACACGCTCATGCACGACCCGCAGTACCGCGCCGAAGTCGCCCGCCAGCAGACGGCCTACAACCAGCCGAGCTACACCGGGTTCGCCCTCGGGTCCGACATGGACTTCGCCGGGGTGCCGCTGCGTCCCGCCCCGGCCCCGGTCGCGGCGCCCGGCATCGGCGTCGACTCCGCCGGCGTGAACGTGACGTGGAAGGCGACGGATGCCGGCGCCCCGGTGGCCGGTTACACCGTCACGCTTCGCTCGGGCACCGGCGAGACGATCGTGCAGCAGGTCGGTGCCGAGGCGCGGACCGCGCGCTTCGCGCGCGTGCCCGAAGGAGCGTGGGCGGCCAGCGTGTCGGCGACGGGACAGTACGGCGCGGCAGCGGATTCGCGGCCGTCGGCGACGGCCACGGTGCGCGCCGGGCAGCCGGTGCCGCTGCGGGTCAGCGCCCGGTCGCAGTGCGTGAACGGCTCGGTGCAGGTCGCCGTCCACGCCGCCAACCAGGCGGACGGGCCGATCGACGTGCGGCTGGCAGCCGTCGGCGGGGAGCACGCCCAGCAGAAGGTCGCAGCCGGCGCCGCGGCCTACCAGCTGTTCGACTCGCGCCGCGACTCGCTCGTGCCGGGAAACGCGAAGGTCACCGCGTACCGCTGGGTCGACGGCGTCGGCTACCACGCCACCTACGACGCGCCCTACCTCGCCCGGCTCTGCTGACGCCGGGGCGGGGGTGGCCGGGCTGGCGGTAACTCCTCAAGATCGGCGTGCAGGTGGGGCCGTAGGGCGCCGCGGTGGCCGAATCGGCCCGAGTCTGAGGAGTTGGCGCCGGCTCCTCGCTGAGCCCGACCGCCGGACCCGCCACCCGGTCGGGCGGGTCAGCGCCGGCGGGTGTCGGCGGACGGATCGGGGAGGGGGATGGCGGTGGTGCCGGCGACCTCGTCGCTGAACTCCTCCGGCGCGACGACCGAGATCGGCCGCGTCTCGTCGAGCGCGAGGGCGAAGCGCCGCGAGCTTGAGCGGTGCACGCGCCCCGAGACGAGCATCCAGGTCACGCCGACGGCGAAGGCGAGGAACGCGGCGATCGCGCCGACCCCGATGGCGGCGCGCGGACCGAACTGGTCGGCCACCCATCCGACGATCGGGGCGCCGACCGGTGTGCCGCCCATGAGGATCGCCATGTACAGCGCGAGCACGCGGCCGCGCAGCGCCGGGTCGGTCGTGGTCTGCACGTAACCGTTGGCGGTGGTCAGCGTCGTCACGACGGCGAACCCGGTGAACATCAGCGTGAGGGCGTACAGCCAGTACGTCGGCATGAACGCCGAGACGGCGGCGGCCACGGCGAACAGGCCGGCTCCGAAGATGACGACGCGGATGCGGGCGCGGTCGCGTCGCGCCGCCATGAGCGCACCGGCGAGGGAGCCGATCGCGAGGATCGAGCTGAGCAGGCCGTAGCCGTCGGCGTCGCGCCCGAACTCGATGGCCATCGTCGAGGCGAAGATGGGGAAGTTCATGCCGAACGCGCCGAGCAGGAAGACCATCGCGAACGCGACCATCAGATCGGGCCGCCCGCGAACGTAGCGGAACCCGTCGGCCAGACGCGCCGCGCCGGGCGACTGCACGCGGGGGATGAGCTCGCCGGGTCGGATGAGGAGCAGCGCCACGATCATCGCGAGGAAGGTCGCGGCGTTGATGAAGAAGACCCACCCGGTGCCGACGGCGACGATGACGATGCCCGCGACGGCCGGTCCGATCATGCGGGCGCCGTTGAAGGATGCCGCGTTGAGCGCCACCGCGTTGGCGGCGATCTCACGCGCGACGATGTCGGACACGAACGCCTGCCGCGCCGGGTTGTCGAACGCCGAGATCAGGCCGAGCCCGAAGGCGAAGGCGTACATCAGGGGCAGCGTCATGACGCCCTGGAGCAGCAGGGTGCCGATGACGAGCCCCACCAGCAGCAGCGCGGTCTGCGTGACCATGAGCAGCCGTCGTCGGTCGAAGCGGTCGGCGACCCACCCGGTGACGCCGACCAGCAGCAGCGGCGGAGCGAACTGCAGGGCCATCGTGACGCCCATGGCGCCGGCGTCGTTGTCGGTCAGCCCCGTGAGCACGACCCAGCTGAGGGCCGTCGCCTGCATCCACGCACCCACGTTCGACACGAGCGCGCCGATGAACCACACGCGGTAGTTGAAGACCGAGAACGACCGGAACATCGCGGAGCTCATCGGTCTGCCATCCCCTGCATGATCGCGGCGGCCGCGGCGAGCGTCTCGCGCTCGGCCGGAGTCAGGTCTTCGAGTGCGTGCTCGAGCCACGAGTCGCGGCGACGGGTCGTCTCGACGACGACCGACCGGCCCTCGTCCGACAGGGCGATGTTGACCTTGCGTCGGTCGACGCCGTCGGGCGTGCGCGTGAGGTACCCGAGCTCTTCGAGGAAGTTCACGGTGCGGTTCATCGACGGCGCCGACACGCGCTCACGGTCGGCGAGCTCGCCGAGGGTGTGGGGTCCGTGCACGTGGAGGTTGGCCAGCACGGCGAACTGCCCGTCGCTCATCGAGTCGATCGCGCGCTGAGCGCGCAGGCGCCGGGCGAGGCGGAAGGTCGCCATCCGCAGGTCGGTCGCCTCGTGCGCGAGGTCGACGGTGGACGTGGGCGCGGAAGAGGGGGGAGGAATGCTCATCTGTGATCATTAGCTTAGCTCATTAGTCTTGCTAAAGGTCTGGGTGAGCCGGATCGCGCACCGTAGAATCTCGGCATGCCCGAGTTCACCGACGCGCGGGGGATCGCGATCGTCTACGACGTCCACCCGGCGGCCGGCGCGGCCCGGGGTGTCGTCCAGCTGCTGCACGGCGTCGGCGAGCACGCCGGGCGCTACGGCGAGGTCATCGCCGTGCTCACGGCAGCGGGGTTCACCGTCTACGCCGACGACCACCGGGGACACGGCCGCACCGGCATCCGGCAGCACGGTGACCCGCGAAAGCTGGGTCGTCTCGGTCCGGGTGGGCTGCGCGCCGCGCGCGACGCCTGCGCGCAGCTGACGGGGATCATCGAGCGCGAGAACCCGGGTCTGCCGATCGTGCTGCTCGGGCACTCGTGGGGCTCGTTCCTCGCGCAGATGCTGTTCGACGCGCGGCCCGAGGCCTACGCCGCGGTCGTGCTCGTCGGCTCGGCCTTGCGCTGGCCGGGGTCCCTCAACTCCGGAGCCCTCAACAAGCCGTGGAAGGCGCCCGACGCCAACGGGGTCGAGTGGCTCAGCAGCGACCCGGAGGTGCAGCGGGGGTTCCTCGACGACCCGTTGACGACGACCACGCCGTTGCTGCGTCTGTTCGGTCCGGTCGACGCCGTTCGGCTGCTCGGTCGGCCGCGGCGCGATCTGGGTGTCGACGTCCCCCTGTTGCTCCTCGTCGGGCGAGACGACACCGTGGGCGGACCGCGCAGCGTGCACCGGCTCGCGCACGCCTATCGCACCCGCTCCGGCCTCACCGACGTCACCACCCTGGTGTACCCGGGTGCTCGTCACGAGATCTTCCAGGAAGCGGTGCGCGGCGACGTCCACGCGCATCTGCGGGCGTGGCTCGACGCCCGCATCCCGCCCGTCTGAGCCGGGACGACCCGGCGCCTCGCGCTGCCGAGTCCGGCTCAGCCCGCGGCGCCGCGCCGGATCGCGGTGACGAGCGGCCGCGACGCGAGCAGGGCGAGCGCCACGGCTCCGAACCCGGCGGTGAAAGTCAGCGCGATGACGAGCACCGACAGGGGGGCGACCACGAGGCTCAGCCCGACGATCGGCAGGGCGAGAACCGCTCCGACCGCTGCGCCGCCGGCGGCCGCCCAGCGCAGCGGCAGCATCACGGTGATGCGGCGCGCCCGCGCGAGGTCGGCCGGTGGCATGCCGAGTCGGTCGAGGCCGACGATGAGATCGCGGTCGTCGAGCACCGACGCCGCCTGGCTCACCCCGACCGACGCCGCCAGGAGCAGGAACCCGCCGCCCAGCGTCACGAGCACGCCCGTACGGATGTCGGCGAACAGCGTCATGCCCGGCTCGGCCTCGGCGAGATCGGCGATCGCGATACCGCTGCCGCCGACGACCGCGATGAACGAGATCATCGCGATGCTCGAGACGCGTCGCCACGCCGTCGCGGCATGCGCGGCGAGCTCACGACCCGCGATGAGTTGCGGTGCGGAACGGGCCCGGCGCGCGAGCGAGCGTCCGCGCGCCGCCACGATCGGCGCTCCGATGAGGTTCACGAGGGCGAGGGCGCCGGCGAACAGAGCCAGCAGCAGGCCGAGCGCGGCCGCGGGGGCCAGCAGTGCCGCGACGCTGCTGAACTGCGCGACCACGACGCTGACGACGACGATCCCGATGCCGGCGGTGACCAGCACCGCCGTGCGCCGCGGGGGCGCCTGCGTGCGTCGGCGCACGCCGAGCGGAGTCAGCCGGACGCGGCGCAGACTCGCGACGGCGCTCAGCGTCGCGATGAGCGTGACCCCGACGACGGCCGCGGCGACGATGGGCCAGCCGGCCCAGACGGCGGCGGCCCCGACCGGACCGCCGAAGAACGGCAGCATCCCGATGAGCGGCAGGACGGCCGCGTAGACCGCGGCCCCGACGAGGGCCCCGGCCAGCGCGACGACGGATGCCTCGCCGACGGCCATCGCGGACACCTCGGTGTTGGTCGCGCCGAGCAGGCGCAGCGTCGACAGACGGTCGTTGCGCCTGCGGCTCGACAGTCGCGCCGCCGCGGCACCCAGCGTTGCCGTCGGGATCGCGAGCAGGAGCAGCGCCAGCACGCTGAGCACGCCGTACATGAACGCCGCGTCGCCGGTACGGGGATCGGTGAGGAACATCCGGGTGCCGCCCGCGACGGTGAGCAGCAGCGTCGTCGTGACGGCGAAGGCGGTGAGCGGTAACAGGATCGCCGACGAGCCCTGCCGGCTCGGTCGCGACAGCAGCATCGTCAGGGAGGTCAGACGCCGGATGCCGCCACTCGCCGCACCGGTAGTCGTGAGGGGTGCGGGCGGCGCCGCGGTGCCCACGAACGCGCTCATCGCGTCACCGCCACGGTGGACGCCACGGTGCTCGCTCCGGCGCTGGCCGCACCGGTGGTCTGCGGGCCGTCGACGATCCGCCCGTCGCGCATCCGCAGCACGCGGTCGCACCGCCGGGCGACCTCGGCGTCGTGCGTGACGACCACGAGGCTGCGTCCCTGGCCCGTCGTCGCGTGGAGGAGGGCGTCGAGCACCTCGGACGACGTCGTCGAATCCAGCGCGCCGGTCGGCTCGTCGGCGAACACGACCGGCGCGCCCGTGACCTGCGCGCGGGCGATCGCGACCCGCTGGGCCTGGCCGCCCGACAGCTCGCCGATCCGCCGATTCTCCATGCCCGACAGTCCGAGTGCGCCGAGCCAGGCGGCCGCGTGCGCCTCGGCCGCGGCCCGCGCCGTACCCACGAGCAGCAGCGGCAGGGCGGCGTTCTCGACGGCGGTCAGCTCGGGCAGCAGCAGGTGGTCCTGGAATACGAAGCCGAGGCGACGGCGGCGAACGGCCGAGCGCGCCGCATCCGGCATCCCCACCAACTCCTCGGGGCCGCTGCCCGGAACCGTCAGGCGCACCGAGCCCGCGTCGGGCGAGATGATCGCGGCGAGGCAGTGCAGCAGGGTCGTCTTGCCCGACCCCGAGGCGCCCATGATGGCGACGGCCTCGCCCGCCGCGACGGTGAGGTCGACGCGGTCGAGGGCCGTCAGCGATCCGTAGCGCTTCACGAGCCCGTGGGCCTCGAGGACAGGAGCGGAAGAAAGCGGAGTGGTCATGTCATCCACTCTTCTCGGGACGGGTGCCGGTGTCGTCCGCCGCCGGGTGTAGCGGCATCCGTCGTCCGGACGATTCCGGGGCGTCCTGTGGTGCCGGTGCGGGGCCGCGGCGCGCCCGCCGGTCCTAGGCTGGAGCCATGCACGGCGAATACAAGGTGCCCGGTGGGAAACTGGTCGTCGTCGACCTCGAGGTGCGGGACGGCCGGATCGCCGACTTCCACCTGGCGGGCGACTTCTTCCTCGAGCCGGATGACGCGCTCGCCGACATCGACGCGGCCGTCACCGGGCTGCCGGAGGAGTCGGATGTCGCGGCGATTGCCGCCGCCGTCCGCTCGGCCCTCCCCGAGGGGGCGCAACTGCTGGGCTTCACGCCCGAGTCCGTCGGCACCGCCGTCCGCCGCGCCATGATCACGGCGCCGGGCTGGCGTGAGTTCGACTGGGAGGTCGTGCACGACCGGGCCGTGTCGCCGGGCATGAACCTCGCGCTCGACGAGGTGCTCACCACTCGGGTCGGCGACGGTCGACGCAACCCGACCCTGCGCATCTGGGAGTGGAACGAATCGGCCGTCGTGATCGGATCGTTCCAGTCATACCGCAACGAGGTCGACCCCGACGGTGCCGCGAAACACGGTTTCGATGTCGTCCGACGCATCTCGGGCGGCGGCGCGATGCTCATGGCCGCGAACTCGATCGTGACGTATTCGCTGTACGTACCGGCATCCCTTGTCGCGGGCCTCACTTTCGCCGACTCGTACGCCTTCCTCGACGACTGGGTGCTCGAGGCGCTGCGTTCGCTCGGCATCGACGCGACCTACCAGCCGCTCAACGACATCGCCTCGCCCTCGGGCAAGATCGGCGGCGCAGCACAGAAGCGTCTCGCCAACGGCGGGGTGCTCCACCACGCCACCCTGTCGTACGACATGGACGGTCAGGTCCTCACCGAGGTGCTGCGCATCGGCCGCGAGAAGCTCAGCGACAAGGGCACCGTCTCGGCCGCCAAGCGCGTCGACCCGCTGCGGAGCCAGACGGGTCTGCCGCGCGACGCGATCATCGAGCGATTCATCGAGGTGTTCTCGAAGCGCTACGGCGCCGTGCCCGGAGCGATCTCCGACGAGGAGTACGCCGAGGCCGAGGCCCTCGTCGAGTCGAAGTTCGCGACGGACGCCTGGCTCAAGCGCGTTCCCTGAGCCGCCCGGCCGTCAGCGGCGGCGCGCCGCCGTGGCCGAGGCCTCGCGCATCGTCGTCTCCTTCCCCAGAAGCTCGCGCACCTGGTCGACGATGATGTCGGGCTGCTCCGCCGGCACCAGGTGCCCGCTCCGCTCCGCGACGACGAGTCGGCTGTCGGTCGACAGCGTGAGCATGCGGCGCTGCCCGTCCTGCCAGATGCGTTCGAGCTGCTGGCCGGTCGCGTCGTCGATGCCGGCGGCGGCGTAGTCCTGCGGCAGACCCCGCGCGATGATGCGCACCGGCAGCGCTCCCAGGTCCTGACCTCGGAGCGCCTCCTCGGTCGGGCCGATGAGGTCGGCCTCCTCCCGCTGGGTGGCGAAGTAGGTGGGCGACGCGGTGACGTCGAGGAACTCGCGTCGCTGACCTGCGGGGACCAGGCCGTCCAAGAGCACGCTCTGCCCGAGCCGCAGCACGCCGGTCGCCTTGAGTATCGTCGGGATCCAGGTCGGCAGGGCCGCCGTTCCCGCGCCGCCCGGAACCAGGTCGGCTGTGCGGCGGGCGTCGTCCTCCGGGCGGGCGTCGACCAGCACGAGTCCCGCGACATCGTCGGGGTGCTGCCGGGCGAACTCGCGCGCGTAGAGCCCGCCGAGGCTGTGTCCGACGAGGATGTAGGGCTTCGGCGCCCCGGTCTTCTCGAGCGCGGTATGCAGCTCCGCGACGATGGCGTCGGCCGTACGCGGAGTACCGGCCGGCTCGCTCCAGGCGGTGCCCGCTCGGTCGTACCGGATGACGGTGGTGTCGTCCGCGAGCGCTGCGGCAACAGCTTCCCACCCGGAGGCGACCTCGCCGCTGCCGGCCTCGAGCACGACGGTGGGCCCGCCCTCGCCTGCGCGGACGACGTGCAGGCCATGACCGCCCACGTCGACGAGCTCGCCCGGCATCGGGTGCGCTGCACGCCCCGCCATGGCCTGCGAATGCTCGATCGTGGCCGATGCGCCGAGGACGACGACGACGAGAACGAGCAGCGTCGTCAGGAGTCGACGCCGCCGACGTCGTTTTGTTAGTACGGGTGTAGTCACAAAATGAGACGGTAACACGGCGGCGCCCGCCCGCGGCGCCGGAGAGCTGCGGGCCTACGCGATGCGGCGAACCTGGACCGTGATGCGGTCGGCGCCCGGATGCTGAACGCGCAGCGTGTCGGCGACGGCACGCGCGACATCCGGCGTGCGAGCCGTGACGCTGACGGTGACGGCCGCGGCGGCGGTCATCCCGTCGGCATCCGTCGAGACGAACACACCGTCCACCGGGGGCACGGTGTCGATGCGCAGAGCGCTGCTCGCGGCGCCGAGGGCTCGGGTCAGCGGCGGGCGGGGGTCGTGCACGGCGCGGACGCCGGGGATCTCAGCGAGGGGACGCGGGGCGGTCGGTTCGGCGACGGGCTCGGGCGCGATCATGCGGTGTCCTTGGGCGGGAAGGGACGGTGGAGATCTTCGACGGTGACGTCGACGGCGGTCACGTTGAGCTCGGTGTGCTGTGCGAGCGCCTCCGAGACGGCGCGGCGCACGGCGCCGGCGGCCGCGGGCAGCGACTCGCCCCACGCGACCGAGGCGGTGATGTCGATCTCGATGGGGGCATAGGGGACTTC
Source organism: Microbacterium thalli (assembly GCF_028737325.1). Taxonomy (GTDB): domain Bacteria; phylum Actinomycetota; class Actinomycetes; order Actinomycetales; family Microbacteriaceae; genus Microbacterium; species Microbacterium thalli. The sequence goes on from NZ_JAQZCH010000001.1 coordinate 889,504, forward strand.
GACGTCGCCGACGATTCTCGAGTGGCCGATGTAGACGCCCTCGATGGCGTCGCCGCTCGCGCGGATCAGCGCCTGCACTGCGCCCTCGGTCACCGACATCGACACGCGCGGGTCTGGGTGCGACAGGGGGATCGACCGGCCGGCGCGCAGTTCGGCGCGCACCGCGGTCATGACGCCGTGGAACCAGTTCTCGGCCGGTTCGGGCAGCTCGGCGGCGTCGGCGGCGATGAGCTCGCGCGAGAGGCGCCCGGCCCGCGACAGCGCGTCGAGGGCGTTGAGGCATTCCGGACAGGTCTCGATCTCAGGATCGCGCGGCGAGCGTCCGCTCTCGAGATAGTCGCTGATCTCGTCGATCGTCTTGCCGCAGTCGAGCACCACCGGGTCCGCAGACATCAGCGCCACCCCGCCATCTGGATCGTGATGCTCGCGCGAGCGCGGGAGAGGTTTCCGCGGACGGTGCTGACAGGGAGCTTCATCTCTTCTGCGATCTCTGTATAGCTGAGTGACCCGACTTCTCGGAGCAGCCAGCAGCGGCGTTGGGCTTCCGGCAGCGCATCGAGTGCAAGGGAGAGCGCTTGCAGCTGTGCGTTGCGGATCGCGGCCGCCTCAGGAAGGAGACTCGGATCCGCGGCTCTGTCGAACCCGTCCAGTGTGTCATGCGCGGGTTTTTTTCTCAGGTGCGCGTACGCCTCGCGGCTCGCCACCCGCATGAGCCACGCCTTCACCGCGTTCGGATCGTTCAGGGTCGACAGCTGGCGCCAAGCAGTGAGGAATGCCTCCTGTACGACGTCGTCCGTCTCGGACAGGGTGCCGACGATGCGGTAGACGAACGCCCGCACGATCCTCGTGTGCCGATGCAGCAGGGCCTCGAACGCCTCGACGTCACCGTCGGCCGCACGGGCAGCGAGGATGCCGTCGGGCGCCGCGCGCAGGTCGCCGTCGGCCACGTCGTGCTCCCGCATCGTCCCCCCAAGACTCGCTCGGAACTTTTTTGTGACGAATCCGAACCGTTCGCCCTCTCATCTGTAGAGCGAACGTAACGCTCACCGAATGACGAGCCGAGAGCTTGCATCGGACAACGCAGACAGATAAGGAAACGTCATGGCTGAGGACCAGAAGAACACCGCCCCCGCTGTCGAGACCCCGAAGTCGCCGGCCGCGGCGCCGCAGGCTTCGCGCGTGGACCGCACGTTCTCGTCGTCGCGCGTCCCGACCGACACGGATGCCGCGGGCAAGACCACCATCGCCGACGGTGTCGTGGCCAAGGTCGCCGGCATCGCCGCCCGCGAGGTCGCCGGTGTCTACGCGCTCGGCGGCGGCGGAGCCCGCGCCTTCGGCGCGATCCGCGACGCCGTCAACGCCACCGACCTGTCGCAGGGCGTCAAGGTCGAGGTCGGCGAGACGCAGGCCGCCGCCGACCTGACGATCGTCGTCGAGTACCCGGCGCCGATCCAGGAGGTCGCCGACAACGTGCGCGCCGCCGTCGCCGGTGCCATCAGCCGTCTGGTCGGCCTCGAGGTCGTCGAGGTCAACGTCGAGGTCAACGACGTCCACATCGCCGGCGCTGACGACGACGACACGCAGTCCGAGTCGCGCGTCGCATGAACGCCACCGTCTCGGGTGCGCTGATCGGTGCCATCCTCGCCGCCGCCGCCCTGCTGTTCGGCTTCTGGGGATTCCTCCTCGTGGCCCTCTTCATGGCCACCGGCGCGGCGGTGGGTCGCATCGCGTCCGGCAAGCTCGACGTGCGCGGGCTGGCCGACGTGCTGACAGGTCGGCGCACCTCGTCATGACCGTCGCAGAGGCCGTCCGTTCCGGTGGCGGCGTCACCGCCGCCGCCGGCGGGACGCCCGGAGTCCCCGGGCGGGTCGATGTGCGTGAGCGCGTGGTGCGGAAGGTCTCGGAACAGATCGCATCCCGGGTCATCGGAGTCGGCGTGGCGCGCGTGTCGGTCACGGCATCCGATTACCGGGATGGGGTGGCCGTCCGCATCCAGGCGCCGCTGCCCGTCCCGACGCTCGACGACACCGACGCGGTGCGAGCCGCCGGCGCCGTCGTCGACACCGTTCGCGAGGTGCAGCGCCGGGTACAGGAGGAGCTCAGCGGTGTGCTGGGCAAGCCGGTCACCCGCGTCGACATCACCGTGAACGGTGCCACCACCCCCGTGAAGAGGAGAGTCCGATGAGCAGTCCCGTGCTGCGCCGCGTCGTGCGGCGCGAGACGCACTCGCCGCGCACCGTCGCGATGATCGTCGCCGTCGTCCTCGTGATCCTCGCGCTCGTATACGTCGGCGTCGAGATCGTGCTGAGCCTCGCCGCCCAGCCGGCGCTGCTGCTCGGGCCCGCCGCCGCCCTCGGGGCGATCGCGGGTCTGCCGACACAAATGCCCGCGGGTGCGAGCATCGCGATCGGCGCCGTCATCGCGGTGCTCGGGCTGATCCTGGTCGTGCTGGCGATCGCTCCCGGGCGGTTGTCGAAGCACCAGCTCGTCGTGGGAGAGAACGCCGTCGTCGCCGACAACGGCGTGATCGCCTCGGCGATCGCGCAGCGGGTGACCGACGACACGGGTCTGCCGCGCGACCAGGTGCGCGTGGGCGTCGGCCATCGTTCGGTCGACGTCACTCTCACGCCCGCGGTCGGAGTCCCCGTCGACGAGGGGAGTGTCCGCAGGGTGGCCGACGCGGAGCTCTCGTCGTACCGGCTCGCCTCGAAGCTGCGCACGGCCGTGCGCATCGACCGGCCCCGTGACCAGGAGGAGAACGCATGAACAACACCAACCGTGCCGTCAACCGCACGGTCCTCCTGCTCCTCGGCCTCGTGCTGATCGTCGTCGGCGGCGGGATCGTCGCCGGTGCCGTCTGGCCCGCGGCCGCCGACGCCTGGACCTCGGTGGGGACCGGAGTCGAGGACTGGACGAAGCAGGCGTGGGACGCGACTGCGATCGCGGGGACGAACCTCGCGTGGCTGGCCATCGGGCTGCTCGCCGCTCTGGCGCTGCTCGTCGTGCTGCTGATCGTGCTCATCGTGCGCAGCATCCACGGCCGGCGCCGGACGGCGCTGCGGGCGACGGGAGCTGAAAGCGACCTGGGCCGCATCACGATCACGGAGGGGTTCGCCGCCGACGCGCTGAAGAACGCGCTCGCCGATCGCGACGAGATCCTGACCGCCCGCGTCACCGCCAACGACATCAAGCGCGAACCCGTGCTGCACGTCAGCGTCACGCCCCGGCAGAACACCTCGCCGCTGCACGTGGCCGAGACCGTCGGCCGACTCGTCGACAACCTCGGCATCCTCACCGGCCAGCAGCTGGTGGCGTACATCTCCATCCACACCGGCCTGCGGGCGAAGCTGGCGCAGGACCAGCGACGCCTGTCCTGAACGAACACCTCCCCGCCCCATCCCGGGGCACACCTCTGAGAGAAAGGAGCCCGACATGGGCCTCGACGACAAGATCAAGAACGCCGCACAGGACATCGCCGGCAAGGCGAAGGAAGCCATCGGCAACGCGACCGACAACGACAAGCTCGCCGCAGAGGGCCGGGCCGATCAGGTCAAGGCCGACGCGAAGAAGACGGGCGAAGACGTCAAGGACGCCTTCAAGTAAGCCTTCGGACCGACGCACGAGGGGGGATGCCGCGACGGCATCCCCCCTCTTCTCGTGCGCCGACCGGCGAGTCGGAGTCAGCCGTCGCGGCGGGCGCCCGCGGACGGGGTGACCGGGAAGATCGTCGGTGCCGTGAAGCCCGCGTCGGCGAAGGCCTGCTCCACGGCCCGGGTGACCGTCTCGACGGCATCCGTCTCGACGAGCGCGATCGCCGCGCCGCCGAAACCACCGCCGGTCATCCGGGCCCCGATGGCGCCCGCGGCCACCGCGGTGTCGGCGGCGAGATCGAGCTCGGGGACCGAGATCTCGAAGTCGTCGCGCATCGAGGCGTGCGAGGCGTCCAGCAGCAATCCGATCGCCCGCGGACCCTCGTCGCGCAGGGTGCGGACGGTGTCGAGCACGCGCTGGTTCTCGGTCACGATGTGGCGCACGCGCCGGAACGTGACGTCGTCGAGCAACTCGGCGGCACGGTCGAGGTCGCCGACCGACAGGTCGCGCAGCATCGGGACACCCATGACGCGCGCGCCCTCCTCGCACGACGCGCGGCGCTCGCCGTAGCCACCGGTCGAGTGCGCGTGCTTGACGTTGGTGTCCATGACCAGCAGCGACAAGCCCGCGGCGGCGAAGCCGAGCTCGACCTCGTCGGTCTCGAGCGAGCGGCAGTCGAGGAACGTCGCGGCATCCGGCTCGCCGAGCATCGACGCCATCTGGTCCATGATGCCGGTGGGGGCACCGACGGCCTCGTTCTCGGCGCGACGGCCGACCTGCGCGAGCGCGACGCGGTCGAACCCGAGGTTCCACAGCTCGTTCAGGGCTGAGGCAGTGGCGCCCTCGATCGCCGCGGACGACGACAGTCCCGCGCCCACCGGCACGTTCGACGCGAACGCGAGATCCGCGCCGGTCAGCGTCGTCGGGTCTGCGCCGGCGGCCTGGATCAGCGCCCAGGCGACGCCGAGCGGGTACGTGGACCACTCGGGCACGGCATGCTGCCCGTCCACGGTCGGGAACAGGGCATCGAGGTCGGCGATCGCGACCTCGACCGGCACGGCGTCGAACGTCGAGATGACGCGCAGCCGGCCGTCGTCGCGGGTCGCCAGCGCCACGTGCGTGCGGTGGGGCGTCGCGAACGGGAACACGAAGCCGTCGTTGTAGTCGGTGTGCTCGCCGATGAGGTTGACGCGGCCCGGCGCCGACCACTCGCTGGTCGCGGTGCTGCCGAGCGAGGTCAGGAGGTCACGCGCCTCGGTACGCGGATCGGTGTCGGTCACAGGGTCACTCCTTCTACGGCCTCGCGGATGCGTGCGGCCGCGGTCTCGGGCGGGATGTCGCCGATCCAGGCGCCCATGGCGGCCTCGGACCCGGCGAGGAACTTCAGCTTGTCGGCGGCGCGGCGGGGGCTCGTGAGCTGCAGGTGCAGGCGGGCCGAGTCGCGGGCGTGCCGCACCGGTGCCTGGTGCCACGCCGCGATGTAGGGCGTGGGCGTCTCGTACAGCGCGTCGATGCCGCGCAGCAGCCGCAGGTACAGCGGAGCGAGCTCGTCGCGCTCGGCCTCGTTCGTCTCGGCGAAGTCGGCGACGTGGCGGTGGGGGAGCAGGTGCACCTCGATCGGCCAGCGCGCCGCGAACGGCACGAATGCCGTCCAGTGCTCGCCGCGGAGCACGACGCGCGGGCCCGCCTGCTCGAACTCGAGGATTCGCTGGAACAGGTCGGGCGCGGTGCGGTCGATCGAATCCAGCAGACGTGTCGTGCGCGGCGTGATGTACGGGTAAGCGTAGATCTGCCCGTGCGGGTGCGGCAGCGTGACGCCGATGGCCTCGCCCCGGTTCTCGAACGGGAACACCTGCTCGATGCCGGGCAATGCCGAGAGGGCGGCGGTGCGGTCGGCCCACGCCTCGATCACGGTACGGGCGCGCGTCACCGTCTGCGTGCCGAACGACCCGGCGTGCTCGGGCGAGAAGCAGACGACCTCGGTACGTCCGACGCTGGTGCGCGTACGCCCCAGCCCGAGGTGCGCGAGGTCCTCGATGCCCCGCGGAGGATCGGATGCCGCGGGCACGCCGCCGAACGCCTCGGCGAGGGCGGGGCCGAACGACGGCGACTTGTTCTCGAAGACCGCGACGTCGTAGCGCGACGGGATCTCGGAGGGATTGGTCGGGGTCTGCGGGGCGAGCGGGTCGAGCTCCGCCGGCGGAAGGAAAGCGCGGTTCTGACGAGAGGCCGCGATCGAGATCCAGTCGCCGGTCAGGACGTCCTGCCGCATCGAGGCGGTCTCGGGACGCGGGTCGAGCGTGCGGGCGTCGATGCCGCGCTCGGGGCCGAGCGTCGTCTCGGGATCGTCGTAGTAGATGAGCTCGCGGCCGTCGTCGAGCCGGGTCGAGCGCTTGACGACGCCCGCGCCGAGCGGCACGGCGGAGGGGCTGATCATGTTCACGATAACACGCTACATTCCGCCCGTGATATCGTCAACACACCCGACGGAAGGACCGGCATGCGGGTGTCGATGGCCCAGGTGGCGGCCCATGCAGGCGTCTCGGCGCAGACCGTGTCGCGCGTGGCCAACCGCAGCCCACGCGTCGACCCCGAGACGAGGGCTCGCGTCGAGGCATCCATGGCGGCGCTCGGCTACCGCATGCATCGCGCCGCCCGCGCCCTGCGCACGGGCCAGACCCGCACGATCGGGCTCGTCGTGTCGACCCTCGCGTCGGTCGGCAACTCGCGCATGCTGCAGGCGATCGCCGACGCCGCGGGTGAGCGCGACTACGCCCTCGCCGTCGTGACGGTCACCGGTGCGCGTGGCATCGAGGAGGCCTTCGCGCAGCTGCGCGATCAGGGTGTCGACGGGGCGATCGTGCTCAACGAGGCGACCCGGCTGGCGCGCGACACCGCGCCGCCCGCCGACCTGCGCCTCGTCGTCGTCGACTCGCCGCCGGACGACCGCTTCGCCATCGTGCAGACCGACCACGCGGGAGGTGCCCGCCAGGCGACGCAGCACCTGCTCGAGGCGGGGCACCCGACGGTGCACCACCTCGCGGGGCCCGCGGCGTCGTTCGCGGCGCGCGAGCGCGAGCGCGGGTGGCGCGAGGCGCTGACCGACGCGGATGTCGCCGTGCCCGAGGTCGTGCGCGGCGACTGGACCTCACGCGGCGGTCACGCGGCGGGGGCGGCGCTCGGGGCTGCCACGGCGGTGTTCGCCGCCAACGACCAGATGGCGCTCGGCCTGCTGCGCGCCTTCAGCGACGCCGGTCGCGCCGTGCCGGACGACGTTGCGGTGGTCGGCTTCGACGACGTCGTGGATGCCGCGGAGTTCCGGCCGCCGCTGACGACTGTTCGCCAGGACTTCGACGCCCTCGGCGCCCGTGCCGTCGCCGCGCTGGTCGAGGTCATCGAGAGGGGAGCCTCGACGCCGCTGCAGACGGTGCCGACCGAGCTCGTCGTGCGGGCGAGCTCGACGCGCGCCTGAGCCGCCGCGACCGGCGTCCGCACGGAACCCGTGGGTGGGTCAGACGGATGCCGCGCGGCGGGCCTCCCAGCCGGTGCGCACCATCTCGTCGACCGAGTAGCGGTTGGCCCATTCGAGATCGCGGGCGGCGAGCTCACCGGTGGCCACGATGCGGTCGGGGTCGCCGGGGCGGCGGGGGCCGATCTTGGGCGTGAAGTCGATGCCGGTGACGCGAGCCATCGCGTCCATGATCTCGCGGACCGAGAGGCCGTTCTGCGACCCGAGGTTGTAAGCCGGCTCGACGCTCTCGCCCGCCGCAAGCCGCTGGGCGGCGACGACGTGAGCTGCGGCGATGTCGGCGACGTGGACGTAGTCGCGCACGTTCGTGCCGTCGTCGGTGGCGTAGTCGTCGCCGTTGATCTGCGGGGTTTCGCCGGCGATCAGCTTCTCGAACACGATGGGGAAGAGGTTGTGCGGGCTCGTGTCGTACACGGACGGGTCACCCGAACCGACGACGTTGAAGTAGCGCAGCGAGGTGTGGCGCAGCGGTGCCGCGGCGTCGGCCGTCGCGACCGCCTGGTCGCGCAGCAGCCACTCGCCGATGAGCTTCGACTCGCCGTAGGGCGAGGCGGGACGCTTGGGCAGGTCCTCCGTGACGAGCGGCACGTCGGGGGTGCCGTAGACGGCAGCGCTCGATGAGAAGACGATCTTGTCGACGCCGGCGGTCTGCATCGCCTCGAGCACGACCCGCGTGCCCTCGACGTTCTGCGCGTAGGTGTGCAGCGGACGGGTCACCGAGACACCGGCGTACTTGTAGCCGGCGACGTGGATGACGCCCTCGACGCCGTGCTCGCGCAGCGCGCCCTCGACGAGCGGACGGTCGAGGATCGAGCCGCGGACGAACGGCACCCCTTCGGGGACGAACCCGGCGTGCCCGCTCGACAGGTCGTCGAGGACGACGGGGTCGAGACCCGCCGCGGCGAGGGCGCGCACGACATGCGCGCCGATGTATCCAGCACCACCGGTGACCATCCAGCTCATGACATCCATCCTGCCCGATCGCGGCGATGCTGCCTCACGGTCACTCTTCGCGGTGCCCGAGGTCGGGCTCGGCGACGAACGCGGCGACGGGCTCGATGACGTGCTCGAGCTCGACGACGACGATCTCGTTCGCCCCGGCGCGCGTCGCGGGAGCCGGCACGTACAGCGTGCGCTGCGGTCCGTTGCGCCAGTACCGGCCGAGGAAGAACCCGTTCACGAACGCGTAGCCCTTGCTCCAGGCATCCGTGTCGAGGAAGAGGTCGGTGGGCTCGTCGAGGTCGAACGTGCCCGCGAGCCCGATGCGGCCCGCCGTCGGCTGCTCGGACCCGTCGGGGATGCCGGCGGCGACGGTGGCGAGGTCGACGGCTTGCGCCGACCAGCCGCTCAACTCGTGGCCGCCCAGGGTCACCGGTCCGACGACCCCCTTCGCTTCTCCCAGACGGATCTCGTAGTTCACGCGCCCCTGGTCCTCGACGAGCACCGTCAGCAGTGATCCACGGGGGATCGGCAGCGACCGCTCGTGCAGGGCGCGTTGCAGACGGCCGATCGGCGCGCCGTCGACGGCGATCCAGGCGAGGTCGCGGACCTCGGTGAACGACAGCACGGCCGTACCCGCGTCGCCGAACGCTTCGGCGGGAAGGGGGATGTCGTAGCGCACGAGGGGGCCGAGCTGCCCGAGGTCTTCGAAGGTCGGGGGAGTGGACCCGCCCGCGCGCTCAGCACCGGCCTCGGTCGACGTCGGCAGCCAGTCACCGGTGCCCCGCAGCGGGACCGACAGCGCCGGAGCCACCGGTCGAGCGGACGGCACCTCGTCGGGGACGGGCGCGTACCGGGCGATGACCTCGCGGAACGCGTGGTACTTCTCGGTCGGGTGGCCCGACTCGTCGAGCGGGGCGTCGTAGTCGTACGAGGTGATGATGGGGGCGTAGCGCCCCTTGTCGTTCGCGCCGTTGGTGGTGCCGAAGTTCGACCCGCCGTGCAGCATGTAGATGTTCACCGACGCGCCGGCGGCGAGCAGGGCGTCGAGCTCGGTGGCCGAGGCCGCGGCATCCGTGGTGTGGTGCACGCCGCCCCACCAGTCGAACCAGCCGTCCCAGAACTCCGAGCACATGAGCGGCCCGGTCGGCTGGTGCTCGCGCAGGGTCGCGAGGCGCTCGGTCGCGCGCGAGCCGAACGATCCGGTCGCGTGCAGGTCAGGCAGAGTGCCGGCCGCGAGCATGTGCGGCTCGGGCTGGTCGACCGTGGTCAGCGGCACGGTGATGTCGCACGCGCGGGTGAGCTCGGTGAGCGTGCGGAGGTAGTCGTGGTCCGACCCGTAGGCGCCGTACTCGTTCTCGATCTGCACGAGCACGACGTTGCCGCCGCGGTCGATCTGACGCGGCGCCACGATCTCGTAGACCCGGCGCAGATAGGTGCTGACCGCTTCGACGTACTGCGGCTCGGACCGGCGCAGCCCGATACCGGGGGTGCTGGTGAGCCAGACCGGCAGGCCGCCGTTGTGCCACTCGGCGCAGATGTACGGGCCGGGGCGGACGATCGCGTGCATGCCCTCGGCCGCGATGAGGTCGAGGAAGCGCCCGAGGTCGTTCCAGCCCGTGGCATCCCACTCGCCGCGCACCGGCTCGTGCGCGTTCCAGGCGACGTAGGTCTCGATCGTGTTGAGCCCCATGAGGCGGGCCTTGCGGATGCGATCGGCCCAGTGGTCCGGGTGGATGCGGAAGTAATGCAGCGCCCCGGCGATCACGCGGTGCGGACGGCCGTCGAGCAGGAAGTCGGTGTCGCCGATGGCGAAGGTCGTCACGATGTCTCTCGATTCGTTCCGGGTGCCAGGCGCACGCTCACGCGCGCCCAGGAGATGGGGGGAAGGGTCACGGTCAGGGTGCGCCCGCGCACGGCGACCGGGAGGGATGTGGGCGCGACCGGCTGGTCGGCGGCGGAGTTGACGGTGTGACGATCGCCACCGTCGGGGACGGTGAGCACCACTGCATCGGCGTCGACGGCGTCGCGGTCGAGCTCGACGCTCACGGCCGTCGACGCGTCGAGGCCGCGATGCACGACGAACAGCGTCAGTGCGTCGCCGTCCGCCGTCGCCACCGTGTCGACGGCGGGCACGGCGCCGTACTGCGACGTCTCGACGGCAGGCGCGTCGACGGCGGGCACGACGACCCGACCGGATGCCGCGGCCGCGGTCAACTGGAAGGGGAAGAAGGTGGTCTGCCGCCAGGCCGCGCCGCCCGGCTCGGTTCGGATGGGGGCGATGACGTTCACGAGCTGCGCGAGGTTCGCCATCGACACGCGATCGGCGCGGCGGAGCATCGTGATGAGCAGGGAGCCCACGACGACGGCATCCGTGACGGTGTAGTCGTCCTCGATGAGGCGCGGCGCGATGGGCCAGTCGCCGGTGAACACGGCGGGCTTGTCGACCTCGTTCCATCGGGTCTGGTTCCACACGTTCCACTCGTCGACGCTGATGCCGATGGGGTTCTCGATGCCGCGCTCGGCGCGGACCTCGTCGATGATGCCGGCGACCTCCGACAGGTAGCGGTCGAGTCCGACCCCCGACGCGAGGAAGCTCGCGGGATCGCCCGGCTTCTCCTCGTAGTAGGCGTGGACCGAGATGTGGTCGACGAGTCCGGCGGTGTGGCGCAGCACGGTGCGCTCCCACTCGCCGAAGGAGGGCATCTCGTGGTTCGAGCTGCCGGCGGCGACCAGTTCGACATCCGGGTCGACGAATCGCATGAGGCGAGCCGTCTCGGCCGCGAGGCGTCCGTACTCGTCGGCGGTCTTGTGGCCGATCTGCCAGGGGCCGTCCATCTCGTTGCCGAGGCACCACAGACGGATGCCGAACGGCTCGGCGCGTCCGTTACGCCGCCGCTGCTCGCTGAGCGTGGTGCCGCCGGCGTGGTTGGTGTACTCCAGCAGTTCGGCGGCCTCGGCGACGCCGCGCGTGCCGAGATTGACCGCCTCCATGACCTCGAGGCCCGCCTGTTCGGCCCACGCCGCGAACTCGTGCAGCCCCACCTGGTTGGTCTCGGTGCTGTGCCATGCCGCGTCGAGGCGCACGGGGCGCTCGTCGCGCGGGCCGATGCCGTCCTCCCACCGATAGCCCGAGACGAAGTTCCCGCCCGGGTAGCGCACGACCGTGGCGCCGAGTTCGCGCACGAGCTCGAGCACGTCGCCGCGGAACCCCGCCGCATCGGCCGTGGGGTGGCCGGGCTCGAAGATGCCGTCGTAGACGCAGCGGCCCATGTGCTCGACGAAGGTGCCGAAGATGCGCCGGGGCACCTCGGGTCCGGGCGCGGCGGTGGCGACGGTGATGCGGGTGGGGGAGGTCATGCGGTGTTCTCCTGAGACATGGCGAGGGGCGGGCCGGATCGAAGCTCGATGCGACCCGCCCCCGCCGGATATCACTGGTTGACGGTGAAGCCCTGGTCGTTGCCGTACTGGACGAGCTGCTCCTGCCAGGTGGCGAGGCCCTCGTTCAGGTCGGACTTCGACGCGTAGGACTGGCCCACGGTGTCACCGAAGATGCTGTTGGCGTAGACCTGGAAGGGCAGGTACTGCCAGTCGGGACGCACGTCCTTCGCGGCCTGCACGAGCACCTCGTTGATCTTCTGGCCGCCGAAGTACTCGGCCTCCTGACCGAGGAACTCGTCCGACTCCAGCTGCGCGGTCGTCGACGGGAACCCGCCGCTCTCGGCGAAGATCGTCAGGCTCTCCTCGTCGTTGTTGAGCCACTTGAGGAACGCGGCCGCGAGTGCGGGGTTCTCGCTCTGGCTCGTCACGGCCTGGCCGCCGCCGCCGTTCTCAGCGGAGACGGGCGTGCCGTCGTAGGTCGGCATCGGCGCGACGCGCCAGTCGCCCGCGGCGTCGGGCACCGACGACACGAGGTTGCCCGGCATCCAGGCGCCGATGATGAGCGTCGCGATCGACCCGTCGCCCAGGCCCGAGAACCACTCGTCGCTCCAGCTCGACGTGCTCGCGAGCAGGTCTTCCTCGACGAGGGTGTTCCAGGTGTCGGCCCACTTCTTCGAGCCCTCGTCGGCGAGGTCGATCGTGACGTTCGTGCCCTCGGCGGTGAAGGGCTGGCCGCCGGCCTGCCAGATCATGCTCGTGGCGAAGCCCGCGTCACCGGTGTCGTTGGTGATCTTCTTCGACGGGTCGGCCGCGGTCAGCTGACGAGCGGCCTCGATGTACTCGTCCCACGTCGTCGGGACGGCGATGCCGTACTGGTCGAAGACGGTCTTGTTGTAGAACAGCGCCATGGGGCCCGAGTCCTGCGGCAGGCCGTAGATCTTGCCGTCGAAGTCGACGGAGTTCCACGTCGAGGCGGTGTAGTCGTCCTCGAGGTCGCCGAAGCCGTACGGTGCCAGGTCGAGCAGGCCCTCGGTCAGCGCGAACTGCGGGAAGGCGTAGTACTCGATCTGCACGACATCCGGGGCGCCCGAACCCGCCTTGAGCGCGTTCTGCAGCTTCGTGTACTCCTCGGTGTTCGTGCCGGCGTTGACGACGTTCACCGTCACCTCGGGGTACTTCGCCATGAAGGCCTCGGCCTGGGCCTCAGCCGAGGGTGTCCACGACCAGTAGGTGATCTCGCCGCCGGCCTCGAGCGCTGCCTCGAGGTCGTCGGGGTTGCCGCCGCCGGCCGCGGGGCCGCCCGACGAGCAGGCGGCGAGGACGAGGCCGGTGGCCGCGGTCAGAGCGATGACGGATGCGGCGCGACGCAGCGCCGATCCCTTGCGCATCGGTGTCATGGGAGTTCCTTCACTTCGTTGTTGTGGATGGGGACGGGCGCCCCGGGGTGCGGGAGGGACGGGCGGGTGGTCGTCGCTACTGCTTGACGCTGCCGGCGCTGAGGCCGGACTGCCAGAAGCGCTGCAGCAGCAGGAACGCGACGACGATGGGGATGATCGACAGCAGCGAACCGGTGATCACCAGGTTGTAGATCGGCTGCGCGGCGGCACCGGTCGCCTGGGCGTTCCATTGGTTCAGGCCGACGGTGAGCGGGTACCACGCGGGGTCGCTCAGCATGATGAGCGGCAGGAAGTAGTTGTTCCACGTCGCCACGACCGCGAAAAGCAGCACCGTGACGATGCCGGGCATGAGCAGCTTGGTCGAGATGGTGAAGAACGTGCGCATCTCGCTCGCGCCGTCCATGCGCGCCGCCTCGAGCAGTTCGGTCGGCACCGCGTCGCTCGCGAACACCCACATCAGGTAGAGGCCGAAGGGGCTGATGAGCGAGGGGATGATGATCGCCCACGGGGTGTTCGTCAGACCCAGCTGGCTGAACATCAGGAAGGTCGGCACCGCGAGCGCCGTGCCCGGCACCGCGACGGCCCCGATGATGACGGCGAACACGGCCTTGCGCCCGCGGAAGTTGTACTTGGCCAGCCCGTAGCCGGCCATCGTCGCGAGCACGGTCGCGCCACCGGCGCCGACGACGACGTAGAGCAAGGTGTTGCCGAGCCACCGGACGAAGATGCCGTCACGGTAGGTGAAGGTCTCGACGATGTTGTTCCACAGGTTGAAGCTGTCGCCGAACCAGAGGCCGAACGTCGTGAAGAGGTCGCCTTGCGTCTTGGTGGCGTTGATGAGCAGCCAGAACAGCGGCAGCAGCGTGTAGAGGATGAACAGGCTCATCACGATGGTGAGCACGAGAGACTTCCGCCGCGCGAACGGCGTGCTGCGGGCGAGGGCGGGGGCGGTCATCGCATCTCCTGTCGTGATCCGCGCAGCTGGACGACGTAGGCGATGAGCGCCGTGATCACGCCCATGATGATCGCGACGGTGGCGGCGTAGTTGTACTGCTGGCCTGCGAACGACAGGTTGTACGCGTACATGTTCGGCGTGAAGAACGTGGTGATGGTGTTCGGCGCGAGCGGCTTGAGGATGTTCGGCTCGTTGAAGAGCTGGAAGCTTCCGATGATCGAGAAGATCGTCGCGATGACGATCGATCCGCGCAGCGCAGGGATCTTGATCGACAGGATCGTCCGCCAGGCGCCGGCGCCGTCGAGGGATGCCGCCTCGTACAGCTCACCCGGGATGGTCTTGAGCGACGAGTAGAAGATCAGCATGTTGTACCCGACGAACTGCCACGTCACGATGTTGCCGATCGACACCATCATCCATTCGGGCAGGAAGGGTCGCAGGACCTGCGCGCCGAGCAGGTCGTTGATGTTGCCCGCGAGGCCGAACTGGTCGCCGTAGATGTAGCCCCACATGAGCACGGCCACGACGGCCGGGACGGCGTAGGGCAAGAAGATCACGATGCGGTAGAAGCCCGCCGCGTGCAAGCGAGCGCTGTCGATCGCGAGCGCGGCGCCGAGCGCCAGGATGAGCATGATCGGCACCTGGACGAGCAGGAACAGCAGCACCCGCACGAAGCCGTCCCACAGCTTGGGGTCGGTGAACGCGGTCGCGTAGTTCTCGATGCCGACGAAGGCGTTGCCGCCGACGATCTGCTCGCGGAAGAAGCTGAGGTACAGCGCGTAGGCGAGCGGCGCGAGGAAGACGAGAGCGAACACGATCGCGAACGGCCCGACGAAGAACCATCCCTGCTGCTCGACGCTGGTCCGTCGCCGCTTCCGTGCGGTGCGCACGGCGGGAGGGGGTGCCGTTGTGGTCGTCATCGTCCAGTGCCTCTTCTGTGATGCATGCGTCGCGGCGGCGAGCGCGGATGTTGACGTAAACATAACTCCCTGCGCGCTAGCATGTCAACGTCAACATCGGGAAGGATCCGGAGATGGGCGAATCAGAGCCGGCCACGCGCGTCGATGCGCGTCCCCGTCGCCGGGAAGTCTCGATGGCCGACGTGGCGGCGATGGCCGGCGTGTCGGGGCAGACCGTCTCGCGCGTGGCCAACGGTCGGACGAACGTCGATCCCGAGACGCGAGCTCGTGTGCGCGCGGCGATGGATCGCCTCGGCTACCGGCCCAACAGTGCGGCCCGGGCGCTGCGGTCGGGTCGCTTCCGCAGCATCGGCGTCATCATGTTCTCGCTGTCGAGCTACGGCAATACCCGCACGCTCGATGCGGTCGCCTCGGTCGCGGCCGATGCCGGGTATTCGCTGACGGTCATCACCGTCCAATCTGCGACGCAGTCCGACGTCTCGGGCGCATTCCTGCGCCTGGCCGAGCACGCCGTCGACGGTGTCGTCATCCTCATCGAGACGCATCGCCTGGGTGAGACCGAACTGGCGTTGCCGACCGGGTTGCCGGTCGTCGTCGTCGACTCCAGTGCCGACTACCCCTACCCGGTCGTCGACAACGATCAGGCGTTGGGGGCGCGCCTGGCGACCGAGCATCTGCTCGACCTCGGGCACGAGACCGTGTGGCACATCTCCGGTCCGCGCGAGTCGTTCGCCGCCGAGCGTCGCCGCGTCGCCTGGCACGACACTCTCGTGGCGCGCGGTGCCGGTGTGCCCGACGTGCTGGTCGGCGACTGGACGGCGGAGTCGGGGTACGACTTGGGCCGGACGCTCGTCACCGACGAGAGCGTGACGGCCGTCTTCGCGTCCAACGACCGTATGGCACTGGGCCTGCTGCGTGCCCTGCACGAGACGGGCCGTGCCGTGCCGGCCGACGTCAGCGTCGTGGGCTACGACGACGCTCCCGAGTCGGCGAACTTCTGGCCGCCGCTCACGACGGTGCGGCAGCACTTCACCCGGGTCGGCGAAGCGGCGGTGCGAGCGCTGCTGACGGAGATCGACGGCGGCCCGGTGCCGGCCGAGCGCACCCTCGTTCCGACCGAGCTCGTCGTGCGCACGAGCTCCGGCCCGCGGTCCTGACGCGGCGTCGGTCGCCGCGACTCTCGGGGGCGGACCGCGCATCTCGCCATTGCCTCGGGTGATGTCGTTCGCCTAGGCTCGGTGTTGACGTCAACATGTTGACGTCAACATCACCCCCTCGAGGTCGCACCGACGCGACCGGATCGGAATGACGATGAAGTCAGCTCGACTGTTGTCGATGACCTGCGCGGTGACGCTCGCCGCGGGCGGTCTGACCGCTGCAGCCTCGGTAGCGCCGCCGGCTGCCCAGGCCGCCGCGTCCACCGCGGTGCGCATCACCCCCAACCCGGCGACCGCCTCGGAGCAGCCCTTCGAGGGGTGGGGGACCAGCCTCGTCTGGTTCGCGAACGCGACCGGCGGCTACCCGGCCGATGTCCGTCAGGACCTCTACGACGCCGTCTTCGGCGAACAGGGGCTCAACCTCAACATCGCCCGCTACAACATCGGCGGCGGCAACGCCTCCGACGTCCCGCCCTACCTCCGTCCCGGCGGTGCTGTCCCCGGCTTCTGGAACCCCGACCTCGAAGCGACCGACGCGGAGGGCGAGATCACGTCGAACCTCGCCGACCGCGACCGCTACAAGGCGGCGTGGAACCCCGACGATCCGAACGCCTACGACTTCTCGCAGGACGCCGCCCAGCGCTGGTGGATCGACGCGCTGAAGAACAAGGTCACCCACTGGGAGGCGTTCAGCAACTCACCGCCCTACTTCCTCACCCAGAGCGGGTACGTCTCGGGCGGCATCAACAACGCCACGAGCGAGCAGCTCGCGCCCGCCGACATGGAGAAGTTCGCCGGCTACCTCGTCACCGTCGTCGACGAGCTCGAGAAGCAGCACGGAATCTCGTTCGACACGATCGACCCGTTCAACGAGCCCAACACGAACTACTGGTCGACCCGCATCCCGGAGGGCGCGACCTGGCCGACGGGCGGACGCCAAGAGGGCGCACACATCGGGCCGCAGGCGCAGGACGCCATGGTGAAAGCCCTCGCGGAACGCCTCGCTCAGCCGGGTACCGACACCGACGCCTTCATCTCGGCAATGGACGAGACGAACCCCGGCATCTTCGCGACCAACTGGAACACGTGGTCGGCGCAGGCCAAGACCCTCGTCGATCAGCTCAACGTTCACACGTACGGCACCGGCGGTCGTCAGGTCGTGCGCGACATCGCCAAGGCTGCCGACAAGCCGCTCTGGATGAGCGAGGTCGAGGGCAACTGGACCGACCAGAGCAAGGGGTTCGTCACCGACGACATCCAGAACGGCCTCGGCATGGCGCAGCACATCGTGGGCGACCTGCGCGAGCTCGAACCTGACGCCTGGGTGTTCTGGCAGCCGGTGGAGGACCTCTACAACATGGAGAAGGTCGAGAAGCTCAACTGGGGCAGCGTCTTCATCGACTTCGACTGCAACGCGCAGGGGCAGTCCGAGCGACGCCTGGCCGACGGCGATGCCGACCCCTCGTGCAAGGTGCTGACGAACGAGAAGTTCAACACCGTGCGCAACTTCACGCACTACATCACCCCCGGCGACCGGCTCATCGCGACCGATGACGCGCAGTCCACCGCGGCGATCGACGCCGACGGCGAGGGTGCGACGGTCGTGCACGTCAACGCCGAGGCGGCCGAGCGCACCGTCGAGATCGACCTGAGCGACTTCGGCTCGGTGGCCCCCGGTGCGACCGTGACGCCCATCGTCACAACCCAGTCGACCGCGGACGAGCCGTCGGTCAACGCGCTCCGGCGCGGTGAGCCGGTGGCTGTGGATGCGGCATCCCGGACCGCAACCCTCACCATCCCGGCCCAGTCGGTCGTGACGTTCGTCATCGAGGGAGTCTCGGGGGTCTCGCCGGATGCCGCGGCGTTCCGCGACGGGCAGACGGTGCAGCTCACGGGGCTGCAGAGCGGCCTCGCCCTCGATGGCAGCTCGACCCTCGCCGTCCGGTCCGCTGCGACGACGCCCGACGAGGCGCGTGCGCAGTCGTGGACGGTGCGCACGATCGACGGCGAAGGCACCAACCGCCATCGTTTCACCCTGCAGAACGGTTCGGGAGCGTTCCTCGCCTCGCGGGGCGCGAGCACCGCGCTCGTGACGGCGGATCCGGCGGCAGCCGCTGCGGATCCCGCGCTGCAATGGATGTCGTCGACGACCGACGGCACGTACTACTCGGTGCTGAACGTGGCTGCCGAACGCGTGCTCGATGTCAACGGCGGCGGCACCACGTCCGGCGCGGCAGTGGGCCTGTGGACCTCGAACGGCGGCGGGAATCAGCAGTGGCGCATCGCCGGCACGAGCATCACGGGCGCCGAGCCCGTCACGGTCGCGACCGCGGTGGGCGTCGCCCCGACGCTGCCCGACACGGTCGACATCCGCTACACGGGCGGAACGCTGCGCTCCGCCGCGGTGACCTGGCAGCTCGAGGGGGTCGACTTCTCGCGGGCCGGCACCGTGCAGGTCACCGGAACGGGCACCGACCTGTTCGGCACCTCGTTCGAAGCCACGGCGACCGTCGAAGTCGGCGCCTACGCGGCGACGCGGCCGGCATCCATCACCGTCCCGGCGGCGAGCGCGCTCGACACCGTCGCGAACCAGGCCGACGGCACGGTGCAGGCCGAGCTGCGTCCGTCAGGGGCGGGCTTCGCGGTTCCGGTGACCTGGGCGTGGGAGGGCCTCACGGACGCATCGTTCGCCGAGCCCGGAATCATCGCGGTGCCCGGCGTCGCGACCGGTCCGAGCGGCGAGCAGCTGGACGCGCAGCTGACGGTCATCGTCACCGCGGCCGCCGAGCGCAACGTGGCTCCCGAGAGCCGGCCCAGCGCGACCTTCACCGAGAGTGCGCAGTACGACGTGCGCAACACGACCAACGGCAGCACGACCGACAAGGGCTGGTCGAACTGGCGCTCGGGGACGAAGAACCCGCAGGACACCCTGACCTACGCGCTCGCCGACACCGAGACGCTCACACGCGTCGGGGTGCAGTTCTACCGTGACGGCGGAGCGCTGAGCTGGCCGGCGACCGTGCGGATCGATCACCGCGTCAGCGACGGCGCCTGGGTCGAGGGCGAGCTCGTGACGGTGCCCGACTCCGCGGACGGTGCGCCGCGGATCGACGTGCCGGTCACCGGTGCCGCCGACGAGGTACGCGTGGTCATGACCGCGCGCCCCGAGACGCACATGATCGTCTCGGAGGTCGAGATCTTCGCGGCGGCGGCTGCGCCGGCGGGGATCGCCGACCTCGCCCGACTGACGGTGGGCGATGAGCCCGTCGCCGGGTTCGCGGCGGACACCCTCGATTACACCGTCACCTCGACCGGCACGGTCTGGCCGACGCTGCACGCGCTCGCGGTCGATCAAGATGCGACGGTGGTCGTGACCCAGCCGGGTGACGGCGCCGCTGCCGATGGCGCGCGGGCGGCGGCCGGGGTCGGGACCGTGCAGGTCACGGCTCCCGACGGCGCTTCGCGCACCTACACCGTGACGGTGAACCGGGCCGTGGCGGTGACCGAACCGACCGTGTCGGGCGAGCCGCGCGTGGGGTCCACCCTGCGGGCGACGGTGACGACCGACCCCGCCGACGCCACCCGGACGTTCCAGTGGCTGCGCGACGGCGCCGCGATCGAGGGCGCGACCGCCGACGTCTATGCGCTGACGGCCGCCGACGCCGGCCGGGAGATCTCGGTCGAGGTGACCGTGACGGCTGCGGGCTTCGCCGCGGGCGGTGCCCGATCCGCCGCGATCGTGCCCACGGCACCGATCGTCGACCCGGGGACGGGCGGCGGCTCCGGGGGCGGCACGGGCGGGGGCTCGGGCGCACCGGGCGCGGGTCCGGGTGGCAGCGGATCCGGAAGCGGCTCGCCCGCCGGTTCGGCCGCGAACGGAACAGACGGGTCGGGCTCGAATGGTCGCGGCCTCGCCTCGACCGGGCAGGACGGCGGGGGTGTCGCCGCCGCCACGATCGGGGCGCTCGTTCTGCTCCTGCTCGGCGCGGGGGCGCTCACGCTGCGCCGTCGTCGTTCGCACGCCTGAGCGAACCGACCACCGAGGCCGTGCCGATCGACGCGAACGATCGACACGGCCTCGGCCGTTCATCAAGCGAGGCGGAGCCAGGGGCCGCGCAGGCGTACCGACGCACGAAGGGCCGTCGTCGCGGCATCCGCCCGGCGGGCCTCCGCGGCGGCGGCGAGCGCGACCGTCGACTCCGGGGCGAGCGCGAGCACCTCGACCACGATGTCGTCGCCCGCGCTGACACCGCCGACGCCGACGCCGACGCCGACGCCGACACCGACGTCGCGCAGCGACACCGACCACCGCGTGCCGTCCCAGAACCGGTCGTCGACGATCACGCCGTCGATGAGCGTTCGGCCGACGTCGCCCGCCCAGTCGAGGTCGAGCACGGCGTCGGTGTCGGGGTCGAGCGCCTCGGCTGGCAGCCGCAGCCGGTACCGGGCGGAGCGTTCACGGATCGTGGCGTCCGCCGGTGCGCGGTGACGCGGTCCACCGAACCCGTAGTCCGGCTCCGGCGCGGCCGCGGAACGCTCGAGCTCCATCGGCACGGCGAGGGAACGCCCGGCGGCGGCGACGGCGGCGGCGGTCGTCGTCGCTGCCGGTGACAGCGTCACCCAGGTCCGGGTCGCGGGGTCGTAGCGCCGTGCCGACGCGGCGGCGCGGAGCTGCGCGCCGGCGGCATCCCACGCCAGCTCGCCGTCGGTGAGCCACAGCTCGGGCGCGCTGCCGGGCCGGATCCACAGATCGGTCGCCTCGGCGGCGGGCAGCACCAGCACGTCGAGCCCGTCGGCGTCGACCGGGTCGTACCCGGCGTCGACGGTGCGGACGCCCCCGCGATCGGTCGCGAACTCGACGGGGATGCCGTCGTCCTCGAGCAGCACGAGGGTCGGCCGGGCGGAGCCGGCGTCCAGCACGGTGACGAGCGATGCGGTCGCCCACGCGATGCGGGTTCCCGCGACCGCGAGGCCGACGGGCCACCGCGCGAGCGTGCCCGCCGGTACGGTGATCGGCTGCGACGGGAACACCGTCTCGGCCCCGCCCTGCACGACGCGCAGCTGCACGCCCTCGACGTCGCGCACGGGGTCGAACCGCTGGTGGTGCGACACGACGACGATGCCCTCGTGGTCGTTCGAGCGCAGCGCCCACCGCAGCGTGGCGCGGTCATCGAGCGACGGCGGGCGATCGTCGGGCAGCGACGAGGTCATGCCGGCGAGCCGATCGCCAAACGCGGCGAGGAAGGCGTGCTGCGCACGCAGCAGCGGCGCGGTGTCGGCGAGGTCGCCGGACTGCCCGATCGGGGCGTGGAAGTCGTAGCCGATCTCGGGCAGGTCGTTGGGGTACCCGGTGGCGATGCTCTCCTGCAGGCCGGGGCCGGGGTTCCGTCCGCCCGCGAACATGTAGTAGCCCTGCCAGGCCGACCCGTTGCCGATCTTCACGTGCGCGAGAGCGGCCACGTCGCGGCCGCTGAGGACGGGTCGGCGGTGGTAGGCGGTGGCCATCCCGCCGCCGAGCTCGCACGTCGCCGGCGGGAACCCGTGCAGATCGGCGGTGCCGCTGGCGGCCGCGAAGCCCTGGCTGGCCCGCACGTCCGCGCCGACGCCGGGGTCGTCCCAATCGTGCGAGGGGAAGTAGTGGGCGCGGAACGTCGGGTCCCACGCGGCGCCGGGATCGACCCAGAAGCCGTCGGCGTAACCGCCGAACAGCGGCAGCACCTCGCCGTCGGGCAGCTCGGCACCACCCCACGCGGTCGCCGTCCACAGCGGAGCCGACATGCCGGCCTCGCGGGCGAGACGTTTGAGCGTCACGATGTGCTCGGGGCGGTCGTAGAGCTCGTTCTCGAGCTGGATGCCGATCACCGGGCCCCCGGGATGCGCGCGCCCGTCGAGCGCTCGGGCGAGCTGGCCGAACCACTCGCGCACGAGCTCGAGATAGGCGGGGTCGTCGCTGCGATGTTCGACGGGGGCCGCCTGCACCCAGTCGGGGAAGCCGCCGTTGCGCGACTCGCCGTGCGCCCAGGGACCGATCCGCAGCACGAGGTCGAGCCCGGCGGCCGCGGCGGCGTCGACGAAGGCCGCGACGTCGAGGTGATCGTCGAAACGGGGACGGCCGCGTTCGGCGACGTGGTGGTTCCAGAACACATAGGTGGCCACGACGGTGACGCCGGCGGCCCGCAGCTGCTGCATCCGTTCGTCCCACCGAGCGCGCGGCAGTCGGCTGTAGTGCACCTCGCCCGAGACCGGAACCCAGCCCCGGCCGTCGCGGAACAGGGCCCGGTCGGTCACCGAGATGCCGGCACCCCGCTCGTGCGGTGCCGGCAGTGCGGCGGGCGTCTCGGGCGTCGGCCAGTCGCGGTGGGTCACGCCGAGCAGGGCGGTCACGCCGAGAGGGGAGGTCACGCCGAGAGGGGAGGTCACAGTGCTCCGATGATCGCGTTGTCGAGCTCGTCGACATCGACGCCGGGGCGCTGGGCGCGGTTGGTCAGCAGCACCCATGCGATACCGGCGCCCGGGTGGATCCAGAACTCGGTGCCGGCCCAGCCGCCGTGCCCGTAGACGTCGCGGTCGATGAGGCCGGGTGCGCGGGTGCGCAGGTTCCACGCGAAGCCCCAGTCCTGACCGCGCTCGGCCGGGTAGGGCTCGAGCCGCGGGATGTCGCCGGTGAGCGGGCGCAGCATCATCGCGAGCGTGGCGGGCGTGAGGATGCCGTCACGTGCGCCCCCGTGGATGCGCAGCAGCTCGCTGCCGATGGCGAGCAGGTCGTGGGCCCGCCCGGCGAGGCCCGCGCCGGGATTGCGCTGCGCCGCGAACGCCGCCATGTCGACGCCGGCATCCGCGGCGTCGACGACGGGCACCGTGTCGTCGAGGTCGATGCCGAGCGTGTCGGCTCCGAGGGGGGACGCCCAGGCGGCGACGTCGTCGTGCCACGTGCGCCGCGTCGCGTCTTCGACCAGCGCGGCGACACCCTCGAACGCGATGGTCGAGTAGCGCGATGCCGTGCCCGCCGCGAAGTCCCGGCCGCGGGTCAGCAGTTCGGTGCGCAGGGGTCCGCGCGTATCGAGCGGGGGCTCGGCGATGCCGCTCGTGTGACTGACGAGGTGCGACAGCCGCACGATGTCGTCGCGCGCGGCGCCGAAGGTCGGCAGCGCACGGGTGAGCGGTGTCTGCGGCGTCAGCTCGCCCCGCTGGATGCTGCGCGCGGCCGAGATGCCCACGAGCGGCTTCGTGATGGAGAAGAGGGCGTACCGGTCGTCGAGATCGGCGGCGACGGCATCGAGGGCGAGGATGCCGCCCGCGTCGGCCACCCCTACGACGGCGGAGGGCAGGCGGCCGTCGCCGACCTGACGGCGGGCCCAGTCGAAAGCGGCGTCGAACGTCGGGTTCATCGCGCCAGCCTAGGCGAGCCCTCGGGCGCGAACCGCAGCCCCAGACCCACGTGCTCGGTCTCGTGCAGCAACCCGTGCGCGATCGTCACCGGCGAGGGATCGCGCAGGGCGCCGAGCGCGCCGAAGCCGGCATCCTCGACGTCCTCGACCCAGGGCTCGGCGACGGTGTCGGGGAGCGTCAGGGCGATCTGTCCCGACAGCTCGGGCAGCAAATGCGGATGCAGCTGCGCGCCGTGCTCGACCGCGAGGTCGGCGATGCGCCGCAGCGGCGTGATGCCGCCCACGCGGACGACGTTCGGCTGCACGATCTGCGCCGCGCCGCTGCGCAGCACCTCGGCGAAGCGGTACGCGGTGTGCAGGTTCTCGCCCACCGCGATCGGGATGCGCTCGCCGGCCGCGAGGCGCCGGGCGAGCTCCGCGTGCCCCGCGACGTCATCGGCGCGCAGGGGCTCTTCGATCCACGCGGGTGCGACCTCCGCGAGCGCCGCGAGCGACCGGGTCGCACGGTCGAGGTCCCATCGCTGGTTGGCGTCGATCATGAGCCCGCGGTCGGGGCCGAGCACCTCGCGCACCGCGACGAGGCGGTCGAGGTCTTCGGCGACGTCGGGCTTGCCGACCTTGACCTTCACGGCGGGATACCCCGCGTCGACCCACCGCCGCACCTGAGCCACGAGCTCGTCGAGCGGGTAGTGCAGGTTCACGCCGCTGCCATAGACGCGAGCGGTCGCCCGCCGCTGCCCGAGCAGACGCGAGACCGGCGCGCCCGCCGCGCGGGCGGCCGCATCCCAGATCGCCAGGTCGAGTCCCGCCAGGGCGATCGTCGTCACTCCGCCGCCGCCGGCCTCGTGCAGGTGTTCCCACAGGCCCTGCCAGGCGGCGCCCGGCTCGGCCGAACGCCCCACGGCCGCGGGCGCGATGTCGTGCTGCAGCAGGGCGAGCGCCGCCTCGGCGCCGATCTGCGGCGTCCACGACAAGCCCCATCCTTCGGCGCCGTCGCTGCGGCGCAGGTGGGTCTCGATCACGGCGACCGAGGTGACCTCCGGCGCCCACGGGCGCGTCAGCGGCACGCGCAGCAGGCGGCACGCGAGCGATGCGATCGTCGTCACAGCAGGGCGCGTCCCGCATCGAGGATGTCGGCGAGGCGCCGCTCCTGAGCGGGCGTGGGGTCGACGAGCGGCGCGCGCACCCCGCCGACCGGGACGCCCTGCAGGCGCAGGCCCGCCTTGATGAGCGACACCCCGAAGCCGGGGGTCTCGTCGCGCAGGTTCACGAGCGGGGTGTAGAACGCGTCGAGCAGGGCGAGGCGGGCGGCGTCATCGCCGGTCGTCGAGGCGCGGTAGAAAGCGGTGGCGATCTCGGGCGCCATGGCGAACGCCGCCGATGAGTAGAGGTCCACCCCGATGCCGCGGAAGGCTGCCTGGGTCAGCTCGGCGGTGAGCAGTCCGTTGAAGAAGGCGAAGTCGTCGCGCCCGGCCTCGGCGACGGCACGGACGATGAGCTGCGTCGTGCCGATGTCGCCCACGCCGTCCTTGAAACCGATGACCCGCGGGTTCCGCGCCAGCTGCCGCATCGCGTCGGGCGTGTAGCGGGCGTTCGCGCGGTGGTAGACGATGACGGGCAGATCGGATGCCGCCACGACGGCCTCGACGTAGGCGAGGAGGCCCGCGGTCGGCGTGCCGACGAGGTAGGGCGGAAGCACCAGCAGGGCGTCGGCTCCCGCATCGGCGGCGCCCCGCGCGACCTCGAGCGCGTGACCGAGCGGACCGCCCGTTCCGGCGACGACGGGGACGCGGCCGGCGACGCGATCCACGGCGGTGCGGACCACCGCGGTGGCCTCGCCCGCCGACAGTGCGTGGAACTCACCCGTGCCGCAGGCGGGGAAGACGCCGCCCGCGCCGTGCGCGACGCCGGCGTCGACGTGCGCGGCGAGCAGGGCGTGGTCGATCGAGCCGCCCTCGCCGAACGGGGTGACGGGGAAGAAGAGGATGCCGTCGAATCTCATGCCGGCACGTCCTTTCGCTGATCGGTGGAGGCGTCGTCGCGCAGCTCGGTGCGCCAGCTGTGCTGCGGCGCCCAGTCGAGCAGACGGTGCGCCTTCGCGTTCGAGAAAGCGGGGGTCGTGCCGGTGAGGACGGCGGCGACGTCGGCGGTACCGGGATGGAACCGCGGGATGAGCTCCGCGAGCGGACGGCGGGCCAGCGCGTCGTCCGCGCCGACGAAGAAGGTCTCGGCGTTGGGGATGCCGGGCATCGCCGACAGAAGGGCCTCGACGAACGACGCCACATCGCGCGCGTCGACGTAGTTGAACAGCGCGGGAGCGGCGAGGGCGGGATCGTCGAGACGCTCCCGCACCGTGTTGCCCTGCTGCGTCGGCGCGCCCGCCCACTCCTCGGGAGCGATGACGTAGCAGGGGCGGAAGGCCGCGAGACGGATGCGGTCGCCGCTCTGCCGCCGCAGCATGTGCATCGTCTGCTCGACGACGAGCTTCGACAGGGCGTAGGCGTTCCACGGCAGCGGTGGGGTGGCTTCGTCGAGCGGGAAGCGGTCGGGCACCCAGCCGTGCGGTGCGCCGTAGCCGAGGACGGTCGGGCTCGAGGCCGCGATGACGCGGGGGATGCCGGCGGCGACGGCGCCGCCGAGAACCGAGACGGCCAGGGCGCTGTTGGTGCGTATGATGACGTCCTCGGGGGCGCTGAACGGCACCGCGATCGCCGCGAGGTGGATGACCGCGTCCGCGCGCTGGGCGCGCAGCGCGGCCGCCGTCTGCTCGGCGTCGAGCAGGTCGATCGCGACCTGGTCCGCGCCGCGCAGCTCGGCCGCGGCCGAGGTGGCGCGGTCGAACGAGACCACGTGGTGGCCCGCGGCCACGAGTCCGGCGACGAGGCTGCGGCCGAGCCGTCCGCCGCCGCCGGTCACGACGATGCGGGTCACGACTCGAGCAGGCGGATGCCGAGGTCCGAGGTCAGCACGGGGACTCCCGAGGCGAGCGAGAGGTTGCCGGCGATGCCCACCGCGATCGAGCGGACGCCGTCGGCCCACCCCGCGGGCCGCCCGAGCGGGTCGTCACCGGGACCGACGAAAACATCGGCCAGCAGCAGCTCGTCGCCGCCGCCGTGCCCGCCGTTCCCGCCGTCGATCTCGACCTCGACGGCATCCTCCCAGTGGCGCTGCACGAGCAGGCGTTCGCCCTGCGGGCGGAGCGAACGCGCCCCCGTGTCGGCCACGGCGGACGGATCGAGGACGGGATGCAGGCCTTCGTCGGCGAGCACCGCGCCGCGCTCGACGACGTCGAGTTCCGCACGCCCCTCGGTGCCGTTGACCGCCACGCGGTACCCCTCCCAGGGGGCGTGGGCGTTGAGCGAGTACGACAGGGTCGCGCCCGAGGCGTAATCGACGACCAGCGCGAGGTTGTCCTCGATCGTGATGCCCTCACCGAACACGTCGCGGTCGCGCAGATACCCGTCGTGGGACTCGGCGTCGAGGTACAGCGACCGCAGCCGCTCGTCGTCGCGCAGGTCGAGCTCGAACGGGTCGTGGTCTCCGTCGTGGGTTCCGCGTGCCGGGCGCTCGCCGAGCCGTCTCGCGCGAGCATTCTCGGCACCGTAGAAGCGCAGACCGCCCGAGGCGAAGACGCGCGTCGGCGCGTCGCGCAGCCACCAGTTGACCAGGTCGAAGTGGTGACTGGCCTTGTGGACGAGCAGGCCGCCCGAGTGCTGCTTCTCGCGGTGCCAGCGACGGAAGTAGTCGGCGCCGTGCTTCGTGTCGAGCATCCACGAGAAGTCGATCGAGGTGACCCGACCGATGCGCCCTTCCTGGATCACCTGTCGCAACGCGCTGTTGCGGGGGGAGTAGCGGTAGTTGAAGGTGAGGACGACAGAGCGGCCGGTGCGTGCGACGGCGTCTTCGATCGCGGCGGCGCTCGGGGCATCGATCGTCAGCGGCTTCTCGACCACGACGTCGACGCCGGCGTCGAGGGCGCGGACGATGAGCGGGGCGTGCAGGTCGTCGCGCGCCGTGATGACGACGCGGTCCACGCGCTCGGCCGCGAGCATGCGCTCGAGGTCGTCGGGAGCCCACAGCGTCGGGGCCGGGTGGCCGACCTCGACGAGCCGGTCGCGGTGCAGCGCGGCGCGCACGGGATTCGGCTCGCAGATGGCGACGAGCTCGGCCCGGTCGGCATGCGGGCCGGCGATCGCCTCGACGTAGAGCTGGGCGCGGTGTCCCGCTCCGACGAGGGCGTAGCGCGTGCGGGTCATGGGCTCTCCTTCGTGCCGACGCCTGCCGGCATGGCGAGTGGAAAGCGCTCTCCGGCGACGCGGGTGTCACGCTAGCACGGGCTCGCCCGGCGGCGCGAGAGTCCGCCGGCCCCGGTTGACCGGCTTGCGGGAAAGCGGTTACCGTCGAGGGGAAACGCTCGCCATCGTGGTCGAGCGCCCATCGACCGGGAGGCCCCGTGACCGTCCCCCTGCGCGCCGCCATCATCGGCACCGGCGCCATCGCCCACGCCCACGCCGAGGCCATCGCGGCGCTCGCCCCGCGCATCGAGCTCGCGGCGGTCGTCGATGTCGACGTCGATCGGGCTCGCGCCTTCGCCGACCGGTTCGGCGCCGCCGCGGTCCACGGCGACGTCGACGGCCTGCTCGCCGAGCGCCCCGACCTCGTCCACATCTGCACGCCGCCGCAGACCCATGTGCCCCTCGCGATCCGGGCGCTGCGCGCCGGCATCCCGGTACTCGTCGAGAAGCCGACCGCGCTGAGTCTCGCCGAGATGGACGAACTCGTCACGGTTGCACGCGAGACGGGCGTGCCCGCGCTCACCGTCTTTCAGCACCGGTTCGGCGACGCGGCGCAGCGGCTCATGCGGCTGCGCGACGAAGGCGTGCTCGGACGGCCGCTCGTCGCCGTGTGCGAGACCCTCTGGTATCGCTCGGCCGACTACTTCGACCTGCCCTGGCGGGGTCGGTGGGACGTCGAGGGCGGCGGACCGACGATGGGCCACGGCATCCACCAGTTCGATCTGCTGCTCGCCGTGCTCGGGTCGTGGCGGCGGGTGTCGGCCGTCGCGGCGCGGCAAGCGCTGCCCACCGACACCGAGGACGTGTCGATGGCGCTCGTCGAATTCGACAGCGGCGCTCTGGCCAGCGTGACGAACTCGATCGTCTCGCCGCGCGAGGTCTCGCGCCTGCGGTTCGACTTCGAGCACGCCACCGTCGAGGTCGAGCATCTCTACGGGTACACCGACGCCGACTGGACTCTCACTCCCGCCCCCGGGCACGAGCATCTGGCCGAGCGGTGGTCCGCGGAATCCTCGGCTGCCGATGCCGCTGCGACGAGCAGCCACACGTCGCAGCTGGGAGCGATCCTCGACGCCTTCGCGACGGGCCGCGAGCCCGGGGTCGCCGCCGACGATGCGCGCCGCACGCTGGAGTTCGCCGCCGCCACCTACGCGTCGGCGTTCCGGGGGATGCCGGTGCGAGCCGGCGAGATCACCGCCGACGACCCGTTCTACCGTTCGATGGACGGCGGCGCGGTACCGTGGCCCGCGGTGAAGGGAGCGACGGCATGACGCTCGAGATCGTCCACGAGGTCGGGACGGCGCTCACGGTGCGCGACGCGGATGTCGAACTGTTCCGGTACACCTACGTGCCGGACTCGCCGCAGCTCGAGTCGCCGAAGCCCTACCTGCATCCGCTGCGGACGCGCGCCGGCCGGCTCGTGAGCCTGTTCCGCCCCTGGGACCATGTCTGGCACAAGGGCATCGCGTGGTCGCTGCCGATGGTGGGCGACGAGAACTTCTGGGGCGGGCCGACGTACGTGCGCGGCCGGTTCTACGTCCAGCTCGACAACGACGGCACGCAGCGCCACCGCGACCTCGCGCGGCTGGGCGTCGAGGCCGACGGCGCCGACGACGTCGCGCGGGTGAGCCATGATCTCGAATGGATCGCGCAGAGCGGGCAGCGGATGTTCACCGAGCACCGCGCACTCACGGCACGCATCGTCGACGAGACCTGCTGGGCGCTCACTTTCGAGACCGCGATGACCAACGTCACCGACGCGTCCGTCGCGATCGGCTCGCCCACGACCCGAGGCCGCGAGAACGCCGGATACGGCGGCCTGTTCTGGCGCGGGCCCCGCTCGTTCACCGGCGGCGTGCTCGTCACGAGTGCCGGCACCGGCACGGGAACCGATGTGCGGGGGCAGCGTCACGAGTGGATGGGCTTCGCCGGCCAGCACGACGACGTCGATGCATCGTCGCTCATCGTCATGGTCGATGCCGCCGAGAACCCGCACCATCCGCCGCAGTGGTTCGCGCGCTCCGAGGAGTTCGCCTGCCTGAACCCGGCCCCCTTCTTCAGCGAAGAGGTCGTCGTCGCCCCGGGTGAGACGGTGCGGTTCCGTTACGGCGTCGGGATCGCGGACGCCGATGCGGATGCCGCCGGGGGAGTGGCCGACGCCGTCCGCGACGTGCTGGCGCGGCCCGGAGCGCCGGGTGGGGTCGCCGGATGATCTCGCCTTCGAGCTTTCCGGGCGGCACCTCGGTCACCGATCTCGCCGTCTACACGGATGCCGCCCCCGACGGCATCTGCGGCGGGACACCGCACACGCACCTGACTTCGACGGAGGCGTACGTCGTCACCGGCGGTACCGGCGAGCTGCAGACGATCGACGCCGCCGGCTTCCGTCGCACGCCGCTGGCCGCCGGAGCCGTCGTGTGGTTCACGCCCGGCACCATCCATCGCGCCGTGAACCACGGCGGCCTCGCCGTCGTCGTGATCATGAGCAACGCGGGCCTCCCCGAGGCCGGCGACGCCGTCATGACCTTCCCCACCGACGTGCTCGCCGACCACGCGCGCTACGCCGAGGCCGCCCGCATCCCGCCCGACGCCGACGAGAGCGAGCTCGGCGCCGCAGCCTCGCGGCGCCGAGACCTCGCCGTCGCGGGGTTCACTGCTCTGCGCGAGCGGATGGACGCCGGTGACGCGTCCGCGCTGACCGAGTTCCATCGGGCGGCGGCGCGCATCGCGTCCGCGCGCGCCTCGGGCTGGAGCGACATCGTCCGCGCCCGCCCGCTGAGCTCGGCGGAGCGTGCGCTCGACGCCGCCCGAGCCGTCGCCGCCGGCGAGAGCGCCCACCTCGCGGACGCCGCGGTGCACGTCGCCGAACCCGGCGCCGGCCCGCGCGCGTTCGGGATGTGCGGACGGCTGCGCACCTACGACGTGGCCGACTGAGCGGCATCCGTTCGGCGCGAGGTCGGGGTCAGCGGCCGAGCCCGACGCGGTCGACCTTGCGGTGGAAGCGCATCCCGGCGAGTCCGCCGAGGATGGCTCCGACGAGGGTGACGACGGCCGCGCCGAGCGCCGTGAGGACCCCGGTCAGGGTCGCCGTCTCCGGGGTGACGGGGATGCGCGGGAAGCCCTGCAGATTGCTGAGGATGTCCCACTGCGATCCGGCGATCGCGGTGATGACGGCGACGATGATCGCGATCGCGATCGCCCAGATCCAGACCGCGATCCCCTGCTTGGCGCCGCTGAAGCGAGCCATCCGTCCCGCGACATAGCCGCCGGCGAAGTAGGCCACGAGAAGGACGAGTCCGATGACGATCGCGCTGACGACCGTGACCGCGGTGCTGTTGTCCGCGGCGGCGTCGGCAGCCTCGTCCGGCGTGGCACCACCGCTGAACCCGATGGCTGCGCCGACGGCGGCGACCAGGGCGGTGAGGAGGACGGTGCATCCCATCGCGGTCAGCCAGCCGAAGAACGCAGATCCGAACTTGAATCCCCCGAACTCGGCCTTCTCGCGTTCGTGGACCTCGTGTCGCACCGTGGCGGCCGTGTCGGCGCGAGCTGTCGCGCCGACGGCGTCGGGGTGGGATGCCGGCGCGCCCGGCTCGCGATGCTCGGGGGTGCTGTTGCTGCTCATGGCGCCACGGTAGGGCGATGACGTCCGCGCGTCGGAGGCCGTTGTCGCCTCGGTCGAATGGGCGTATCGTCTTCGGCTTCCGCACGGGCTATGGTGCGCGAGACATTGCGTGGCTAGCATGGAACGGTGGCCAGGAAACCGCTTTCCCGCCCGCTCGACCTGATCGACGGTGCTCATCCCGCGCGATCCGTCCTGCGGCTCCTCGCCCGGCGCCCGGGCCGGATGGCGCTCGCCGTGCTCGCCTTCACGTTCAAAGAGATCCCGCTGTGGTTCCTGCCCGTGATCACCGCCGCGATCATCGACATCGTGGCCGACGGCGGCGACGTCAGCGCGGTCGTCGGCTGGTTCATCCTCGCCGCGGCGCTCCTGCTGCAGAACTATCCCAATCACATCCTCTACACGCGCAGCTTCATGACGGTGGTCCGCGACACCGGCGCCGACCTGCGCAACGCGCTCGCCGCCCGCCTGCAGAGCCTGTCGATCGGCTACCACTCGCGCGTGAGCTCGTCGATCGTGCAGACCAAGGTCGTGCGCGACGTCGAGAACGTCGAGCTCATGCTGCAGCAGGTGACCCATCCGCTGCTGTCGGCGACGATGGTCATGATCGGAGCCATCGCGATGACCGCGATCGCGGTGCCGCAGTTCCTGCCGGTCTACGCGCTCGCGGTGCCCATCGCGATCGGCATCCGCTACGGCATGCGCAACCGGTCGCGCCAGCGCAACGAGGTCTTCCGGCGCGAGGTCGAGGTGTTCTCCGCCCGCGTGGGCGAGATGGCATCGCTCATCCCGGTGACGCGCGCGCACGGCCTCGAAGAGACCGCCGTCACGCGGGTGAGCACGGGCGCCGAGGGCGTGCGGCGGGCCGGCCTGCACCTCGACATGCTGAATGGCCACGTCGCCTCGATCTCGTGGGTCGCGATGCAGTTGCTCGGGGTCGGGTGCCTCGTGCTGGCGGCGGTGTTCTCGCTCACCGGCATCTTGCCGATCTCGCCGGGCGAGGTCGTGCTGCTGTCGACCTACTTCACATTGCTCACGCAGGGCCTCACCCAGCTGCTGATGCTCATCCCGGTGGGAGCGCGCGGGCTCGAGTCGGTCCGCTCGATCGCCGAGGTGATGCAGGAGCCCGACCTCGAGCAGAACGAGGGCAAGCGGCGGGTGGATGCCGTGCACGGCGACATCCGGCTCGAGCGGGCCAGCCATCGCTACGCGGGCGCCGACGAGGACGCCCTGCACGAGATCGATCTGCACATCCCGGCGGGGCGCACCTTCGCTTTCGTCGGCTCGTCGGGGTCGGGCAAGTCGACGCTGCTGAATCTCGTGCTGGGGTTCGTTCGCCCGACGGCAGGGCGCCTCACGATCGACGGCGCGGACGTGCAGGAGCTCGACCTGCGCTCGGTGCGCCGGGCGGTCTCGGTCGTGCCGCAGGAGTCGGTGCTGTTCGAGGGCACGATTCGCGAGAACATCGCGTACGGGCTGCCCGAGGTGACGGACGCCCGCATCGAGCAAGCGCTGCGCGACGCCAACGCCTGGCAGTTCGTGCGCGAGCAGCCCCACGGGTGGGACACCGTCGTGGGCGAGCGGGGCGCTCGGCTGTCGGGCGGGCAGCGGCAGCGTCTCGCGATTGCGCGGGCTCTCGTGCGCGACCCGCGCATCCTGCTGCTCGACGAGGCGACGTCGGCGCTGGATCCCGAGTCGGAGGAACTCGTCAAAGAGGCTCTCGGCCGGCTCATGCGCGGTCGGACGACGCTCGTCGTGGCTCACCGGCTCTCGACGGTCCGGCAGGCCGACCGTATCGTCGTGCTCGAACGCGGCAGCATCGTCGAGCAGGGGACGCACGACGACCTCCTCGCCGCGGGCGGGCGCTACGCGCACCTGCACGCCACGCAGGCCGGCCTCCCGAGCTGACCGGATAGCGCTTTCCGACATCGGGTCATAGGCTGGATCCCGACCGATCCGAAGGGGGATCCGCCATGCCCGCATCGCTGCGCTGCGCACTCGTCGGCACCGGCGCGGTGGCGAACCTGCACGCCCGCGCCGTGGCCGCTCATCCGCGTGCCGAACTCGTCGCCGTGACCGATCTCGACCCCGCCGCCGCGCGGGCGTTCGCCGAGCGGCACGGGGCACCCGCCGTGCACGACGACCTCGACGGCCTGCTGCGCGTGCAGACGCCCGACGTCGTACTCATCTGCACGCCGCCGGCCGTTCACCGCGAGCAGGCGATCGCCGCCCTCGCTGCCGGCGCTCATGTCGTCGTCGAGAAGCCCCCGGCGCCGTCGCTCGACGAGCTCGATGACATGCGCGCGGCGGCCACCGCGGCCGCCCGCCACCTCGCCGTCGTGTTCCAGCAGCGCACCGGCACCGCCGCCGCCCATGTGCGATCGCTGCTGTCGTCGGGCGCGCTCGGGCGTCCGCTGCTCGCCACCTGCCAGACCCTCTGGTACCGCGATGCCGCCTACTTCGCGGTGCCGTGGCGTGGCCGGTGGGAGACCGAGGGCGGCGGCACGACGCTGGGCCACGGCATCCATCAGCTCGATCTGCTGGCCTACCTGCTGGGGGAGTGGCAGACGGTGCAGGCGCGCCTGTGGCGACTCGACCGCGAGACCGAGACGGAGGATGCCTCGACCGCGACGGTGCTGTTCGCCTCGGGCGTCGTCGCGCAGGTCACCACGAGCGCCGTGTCGCCGCGCGAGACGAGCTCGATCCGCATCGACACGCAGAAGGCGACCGTGACCGTCGACCACCTGTACGGCCACGGCCACGAGAACTGGCGCATCACCCCGGCCCCGGGCTTCGAGGGCGAGGCGCGCGACTGGGCGCTTCCCGAGCGCGAGGAGCGCAGCGATCACGGGCCGCTGCTGCGCGACGTCTTCGACGCGATCCTCGACGGGCGGCCCCTGCCCGAGACGGCGGCAGACCCCGCCCGTTCGCTCGAGCTGGTCGCGGCCGTCTACGCCTCGGCCGCCGCGGACGGGGCGGCCGTGACGCCGGCCGATCTCGCCTCGCATCCCACGCACCGCCGCGGCTTCGCCAGTCCCGTCACCGACCTCCGCAGCGGACGATGAGCCTCGCGGTCGCAGAGCATCCGCGAGAGCTGTACCGCGACCCCATCTATGACGGGGCGACCGACCCGGTCGTCGTGATCGATGCCGACGGATGCTGGTGGATGTTCTACACCCAGCGTCGCGCGACGCATCCCGACCCCGGTCCGGGGGTGGCGTGGGTGCACGGATCGCGCATCGGGGTGGCGCGTTCCCGGGACGGCCGGCGATGGAGCTACGCCGGCACCCTCGAGCCCGACGCGGTCGGATTGCAGCTGGCGCCGGACGGCCCGGCGCGCGAGGTCGATCGCACCCACTGGGCGCCGGAGGTCGTCTTCGACGGTGCCCGCTGGCGGATGTACCTCACCGAGATCGACGGGATCCCGGACCGATGGCCCGGCTATGCGCGAGCGATCGTCGAGTACGTCTCTGACGACCTCACCTCGTGGCGCCGGGTGGGCCGGCTCGACCTGCCGACCGACCGAGCCATCGACGCGGCGGTGACCCGGACCCCGGACGGCCGATGGCGCCTCTGGTACAAGGACGAGGGGGCGGACTCGGTGACCATGAGCGCCGTCTCGGACGACCTGAGCGACTGGCGGCACGAGGGCGTGGCGATCGGCGGTCGCCCGCACGAGGGCCCGGCCGTATTCGAGCTGGGCGGCCAGTGGTGGATGATCGTCGACGAGTGGCGCGGCATGGGGGTGCACGTCTCGGACGACGCGGTCACCTGGCGCCGGCAGGGCGGCCCCGACGAGGTCGTCCTCGGTGCCGGGTCGGTCCCCGGGCGGGGGTTCGGCCATCACGGCGCCCCGGTTCGCGACGGCGGGACGCTCTGGTACTACTTCTTCGCCCAGCCCGCGACGACTCCGGACGACGGCGCCGACGGCGCGGGTGCGGCCGAGATCGACGCGCGCCGCTGCGCCGTGTACCGGGTGCGCTTGCGTGTCGACGGCGGGCGCCTGGTATGCGAGGCTGAACCGGCAGACTGAGACCGGTAACAGTCCCGAGATCACGGGATGGAATCGGATGCTGCGGCATCCTTGCGAAACGTTTCACGGCGTAGTACGGTTGCCGGCAAGCGCTTTCCCGACGCGGGGCGGCGCAGACCTGCACACACGGACAATGGACGTTCGCGCGCACCGAGACGACGACGTTCGGCAGAGAGGACAATGATGTTCAGCAGAAAGCGGGCACTGGCCGGAGTCGCGATCGCGACCGGCGCGGCTCTAGCCCTGGCGGGGTGCGCCGGTGGCGACACCCCCGCCGCGGACGCGACGTTCGACCCTGATGAGAAGGTCACGCTCGACCTGGCCTTCTGGGGCAACGACGTCCGCGCGGAGCTCTACAACGAGGCGATCGCGGCATTCAACGAGGAATACCCGAACATCACCGTCAACCCGACCTTCCTGACGTTCCCCGAGTTCTGGGAGAAGCGTCAGACCGAGGCCGCCGGCGGCGGCCTTCCCGACGTGATGCAGTTCGACTACTCGTACCTGCGTCAGTACTCCGAGAACGGTCTGCTGCTCGACCTCGAGCCCTACCTCGGCGGCATCATCGAGACCGACCCGCTGCCGCAGAACATCCTCGACATCGGCGTCGTGAACGACAAGACGTACGGCATCGCGACCTCGACCAACGCGTGGGGCCTGTTCACCAACCCCGTCCTGCTCGAGCAGGCGGGCGTCGAGGAGTTCCCCGGCGGCACGTGGGAGGACTACGACGCCTGGATGCAGTCGGTCACCGAAGGGTCCGGCGGGGCGTTCTGGGGCGGCGGCGACTGGACCGGTCGCATCCAGAACTTCGAGCTGCAGCTGCGCGCCGAAGGGGGCAACCTGTTCACCGAGGACGGCGAGCCCGGCTTCGACGAGGAGCAGCTGAAGGACTTCTGGGAGCAGGGCGCGGACATTCGCGAGAACGGCACGGTCATCCCGCAGGCCCGCGTCGAGGAGCTCGCGCCCAAGGGCGGCTTCGACTCGGCGCTGACGGCGTCCGAGCTGACGTGGGACAACTTCGGCGGCGGCTACCTGGGCGGCCTCGGCGAGGGCTACACCGAGCTCGGCCTCGTCGAGCCCCCCGTCACCGAGGAGGGCGCGAAGGACCTGTACCTCAAGCCCTCGATGCTGCACACCATCTCCGAGAGCACCGAGCACCCGGAGGCCGCCGCAACGCTCGTGAACTTCCTCGTGAACTCGCCGCAGTCGGGTGAGATCTTCGGCACGAACCGCGGCCTGCCGGCATCCGAGACCGCCCTCGAGGCGGCCGACCTCGATCCGCTGAGCCAGCAGGTCAAGGACTACGAAGAGGGCATCGCCGACCGCCTCGGTGACGCACCGCCGGTGCCGGTCGTCGGCTACGGCACGATCGAGGAGGAGTTCCGCCAGATCGGCCTCGAGCTCGTCTACGGCACGATCACCGTCGACGACGCCGTCGATCGCTTCTTCTCCGAGATGGACATCGTCCTCAACGGTTGACGCACCGCCTCCGGGCCGGCCGCGCGACGCGCCGGCCCGGAGGACTCCACTCTCTTCCCTCACTCCCCGGGAGCATCGTGAGCACAACAGCCACACGGGTGATCGTCACCAAGCAGTCCCCGCGGCGCGGGCTCGTCCGCCGCAGCCGTCCCGAGCACCTCGACCGCCCCGGTGCCCGCAAGCGCGCGATGCGCGAGAACGCCACCGGCTATGCGTTCCTGCTGCCGTGGCTGGTGGGCTTCTTCGGTCTCACCCTCGTCCCGATGGTGTACTCGCTGTACCTGTCGTTCACGAGCTACAACATCTTCTCGCCGCCCAAGTGGATCGGTCTCGACAACTACGTCCGGCTGTTCACGAACGACCCGAGCTTCATGCAGTCGGCGCAGATCACCCTCGTCTACGTGCTGGTCGGCACCCCGATCGCCCTCGTCGCCTCCCTTCTCATCGCGATGCTGCTGAACTACCGCGACAAGGGCGCCGCGTTCTTCCGCTCGGCCTTCTACGCCCCGTCGCTCATCGGCGCCTCGGTGTCGGTCGCGATCGTCTGGCGGGCGATGTTCGCCACAGACGGTCCTGTCGACGGCGGTCTCAGCTTCCTCGGCATCGAGCTGGGCGGCTGGATCGGCAACCCGTCGCTCATCCTGCCGATGATGATCCTGCTCGCCGTCTGGCAGTTCGGCGCGACGATGGTCATCTTCCTCGCCGGCCTCAAGCAGATCCCGAAGGAGCTGTACGAGGCGGCCGAGATGGACGGCGCCGGAGCAATCCAGCGCTTCCGCGCCGTGACGCTGCCGATGCTGTCGCCGGTCATCTTCTTCAACCTGCTGCTCGGCCTGATCGGGGCATTCCAGGTCTTCGCTTCGGCGTACATCATCTCCAACGGCAGCGGCGGTCCGGCCGGCATGACGAACTTCATCACGGTCTACCTCTACAAGACCGGCTTCTCGGACGGACGCATGGGCTACGCCGCGGCGATCGCGTGGGTACTGCTCGTCGTCGTCGCCATCATCGCCCTCATCCTCTTCCGCACCCAGAAGTCGTGGGTGCACTACTCGGGAGACAACCGATGACCACGACACCCACCTCGCCGCTCGCCAGCGAAGCGATGTTCGCCGTTCAGCAGACCACGCCGATGCCGCCCTCGCGGCGGAAGATCAAGCGCAAGACCTGGCAGACCATCGTCTGGTTCGTCGTGCTCATCGTGATCACCGCCGTCGTGCTCTACCCGTTGGTCTGGCTGCTGTTCTCGACCTTCAAGCCGAACAGCGAGTTCGGCCAGAACATGGGGCTGCTGCCCAACGCCCCGACCATCGACAACTACGTCAAGGTCATGGAGGGCATCGCGGGCGTGCCGATGTGGCGCTTCTTCGCGAACTCGCTGCTGATCGCCGGCGTCTCGGTCATCGGCACGGTGATGTCGTCGGCGCTCGCGGCCTACGCCTTCGCCCGTCTGCAGTTCAAGGGTCTCGGCATCCTGTTCGCGGCGATGATCGGAACGCTGCTGCTGCCGTTCCACGTCGTGATCATCCCGCAGTACATCCTGTTCAACAATCTCGGGATGGTCGACACGTACTGGCCGCTGCTGCTGCCGAAGTTCCTCGCGACCGAGGCGTTCTTCGTCTTCCTGATGGTGCAGTTCATCCGTCAGATGCCGCGTGACATGGATGAGGCGGCCAAGATCGACGGCGCCGGTCACCCGCGCATCTTCTGGTCGATCATCCTGCCGCTCATCAAACCGGCGCTCATCACCTGCGCGATCTTCAGCTTCATCTGGGCGTGGAACGACTTCCTCGGTCCGCTGCTGTACCTCACGAGCCCCGAGAACTACCCGCTGCCGATCGCCCTGCGGCTCTACAACGACCAGACGTCGTCGAGCGACTACGGCGCGACGGTGACCGCCTCGTTCATCGCTCTCGTACCGATCCTGCTGTTCTTCATCGTCTTCCAGAAGTTCCTGGTCGACGGCGTGGCCACGCAGGGCCTGAAGGGCTAGCGATGTCGATCGAGCAGCGTCCGCGCACGCGGCGCGAGGAGCGGGCGGCGGACCGCGCCGATCGCACCGGCAGCGGTCCGACGCGTGACGGGCGGCCGGTGCTGCGGCATCCCGGAGCCGCGGGGGCGTTCGCGCTCCTCGGCGAGGTGCTGCTGACCGGCATCCTGGTCGCCGTCGTCTCGCTGCCGGTGATCACGTTGCCGATCGCGCTGGCTGCCGGCATCCGTCATCTGCGTCGCTACGTCGCGGCGGAAGACTCGCGGGTCGCGCTCTTCTGGGAGGATGTCCGCGCGGGCATCCTCCCCGGCATCGTCGTGGGGGTCGTGGCTCTCGTCGCGACGCTCGTGCTGCTGCTCGACATCGACCTGGCCCGCTCGGGTTTCCTGCCCGGCGCCGCGGTCGTCGAAGGCGTGGGCTGGGTCGGGCTCGCGGTGCTCG
The DNA here is from genome assembly GCF_028737325.1 of Microbacterium thalli. Lineage (GTDB taxonomy): Bacteria > Actinomycetota > Actinomycetes > Actinomycetales > Microbacteriaceae > Microbacterium > Microbacterium thalli. Next base: position 928,624 of record NZ_JAQZCH010000001.1, read on the forward strand.
CCGCGGCGGTCCTGCTGGCGGCCGGCACCTGGACTCCGACGGTCGGATGGCGCGCGGCGGTCCGCGCGATTCCGGATGCCGCCCGCCGCGACGTCGTCGGCGTGCTGTATCTCATCGCCACCGCGGCGTTCGTCGTCGTGGTGACGTGGGCGCTGCCGCCGCTGTTCATCGCGGGCATCGGGTGCGCCGCGCTCGCCGTGGTCGCCATCCCCGCCCGGCCGCGTCGCTGAGCACGTCGCCGCCTTCCTTCTCCGCAGACCCGTCCCCCCGGGCTCTCACCCGACGAAAGGACCCTCATGAAGGCGAACCGTCTTCTCGCATCGATCGGCATCGTCGCCGTCGGTGCGCTCGCCCTGAGCGGATGCGGCGGCGCGCAGGCGCCGGCGGCCGCGGAATTCGATCCCGACGAGAAAGTCACGCTGACCTACGCGTTCTGGGGCAACGACGACCGCGCTCAGCGCTATGACCAGCTGATCGCGGCGTTCAACGAGGAATACCCGAACATCGCGGTCAACGTCAGCTTCACCGACTTCCCGAGCTACTGGGAGAAGCGGCAGACCGAGGCGGCGGGCGGCGGTCTGCCCGACGTCTTCCAGTTCTCCGACAGCTACCTGCGCCAGTACGGCCAGTCCGGGCACCTGCTCGACCTCGCCGAGGTGGCCGATCAGATCGACATGACCACGTTCGACGACGGTCTGCTCGGCACCGGCGCGCTCGACGGCACGCAGTACTCGTTGCCGACCGGGTACAGCCTGTGGGCGAACTTCGTCAACGACGATCTGGTCGCGCAGGCCGGGGTGGAGACGCCGGAAGGCGGAACCGACGTCGCCGCGTTCGACGAGTGGATGGCCGAGGTCACCGACGGAACCGGCGGCGCGGTATACGGCGGGACCGACCACACCCAGCGCATCCAGGGCTTCGAACTCGCCCTGCGCGCCGAGGGCGGCAACCTGTTCACCGAGGACGGCGAGCTCGGGTTCACGAAGGACCAGCTGCGTGATTTCTGGGAGAGCGGGGCGGAGCTGCGCGACGGGGTCACCGTGCCGCAGCAGCGACTCGAGGAGCTCTCGCCCAAGTCGGGCTTCGGCGCCGCGCTGACGGCCAGCGAGATGAGCTGGAGCAACTTCCTCGGCGGCTACCTCGCCGACTCGGGCGCCTCGTCGATCTCGATCATCGCGCCTCCGACCGCCAAGGAGGGGTCGAAGGACCTCTACCGGCAGGCCGGCCTGCAGGTCGCCATCTCGGCGAAGACCGAGCACCCGCAGGCCGCAGCGCTGTTCCTCGACTTCGTCGTGAACTCCGAGGCGGCCGGCGAGATCTTCGGCACGACGCTCGGATTCCCGGCGTCGACCTCCAAGCTCGCCGGTGCCACGCTCGAGGGCGCCGACAAGCAGGTCGCCGACTACATCGAGGCTGCGGAGGACCGCATCGGCGACGCACCGCCCGTTCCCGTCGCCGGATACGGCACCCTCGAGCAGACGTTCTGGGAGCTCGGCAAGTCGCTCGGCCTCGGCGCCACGTCGGTGGACCAGGCTGTGGATCAGTTCTTCTCCGAAGCCGAGGTCGTCCTCGGCTGACCGTCCCGGGGATGCCGCGCGCGGGCGTGCGGCATCCCCACCCCCACCTCGAGGAAAGCCATGACGTCAACGAACGCCGCCATCGACCCCCGCTTCGAGATCGCCCGGATCGACCGCCGAATCTTCGGCGGGTTCGTCGAGCACCTCGGCCGTCACATCTACGACGGCATCCACGAGCCCGCCCACCCCACGGCCGACGCGGACGGCTTCCGTGCCGACGTCGTCGAGCTGGTGCGCGAGCTCGGGGTGTCGACGATCCGCTATCCCGGCGGCAACTTCGTCTCGGGCTACCGCTGGGAGGACGGCGTGGGCCCGGCCGAGCAGCGGCCGCGCCGCCTCGACCTCGCCTGGCACTCGACCGAGACCAACGAGGTCGGCCTGCACGAGTTCGCGCGGTGGCTGGAGCTCGTGGGCAGCGACCTCATGCTCGCGGTCAACCTCGGTACCCGCGGCACGCAGGAGGCGATCGACCTGCTCGAGTACGTGAACGCCGACGCCGACACGGCATGGACGCGCCAGCGCATCGCCAACGGCCGCGCCGAGCCGTTCGACGTGCGCATGTGGTGCCTCGGCAACGAGATGGACGGGCCGTGGCAGCTCGGCCACCGCAACGCCGATGACTACGGCAAGCTCGCCTCGCGCACGGCGAAGGCGATGCGGATGCTCGACCCGGGCGTCGAACTCGTCGTGTGCGGATCATCCGGCAGCGGCATGCCGACCTTCGGGTCGTGGGAGCGGACCGTCCTCGAGCACACGTTCGACGACGTCGACTTCATCTCGTGCCACTCGTACTACCAGGAGCGCTTCGGCGACGCGCAGGAGTTCCTGGCCTCGGGCGTGGACATGTCGCGGTTCATCGCCTCGGTGGTCGCGATCGCCGATGCGGTCGCGGCGACCAAGAAGAGCGACAAGCGGATCATGATCTCCTTCGACGAGTGGAACGTCTGGTACCTCCACAACGACGAGGGCGGGCAGGACGACAAGCCCGTCGAGCCGGGCTGGCCCGTCGCCCCGCGACTGCTGGAGGACCAGTACCACGCACTCGACGCCGTCGTCTTCGGCGACCTGCTCGTGACGCTGCTGCAGCACAGCGACCGGGTGCGCTCCGCCTCGCTCGCCCAGCTCGTGAACGTCATCGCGCCGATCATGACCGAGCCCGGCGGACCGGCGTGGCGGCAGACCACCTTCTTCCCGTTCTCGCTGACGTCGCGGCTCGCCGGCGACCGCGCGATCTCTGTCGCCGTCGAATCCGGGACGTTCGAGAGCGAGCGGTTCGGGACCGTCGCGAACGTCAACGCCGTCGCGACCCTCGGCGATGACGGCGCGGCGCTGTTCGTGGTGAACCGCTCGACGACCGCCGGCGAGGAGCTGCGCATCGACGTCTCGGCGCTGGGCGACGCGCTCGGTCGGGCGCTCTCGATCACCGAGTCGCACCTGCTGCACGACGACGACCGCTACGCGGCGAACACGCTCGCCGACCCCGAGCGGGTCGGTGTGACGCCCCTGGCAGGCGCCGCGATCGACGGCGGCATCCTGTCGTTCACGCTGCCGCCGATCTCGTGGGCGGCTGTGCGGCTCGGCTGACCCGCCGCGCGACCTCACCCCTCGGCTGCGCGGCTTGCGCGGAGCCGTCACCCCCCTCTACAGTGTGGGAAAGCGCTTACCACTCCCACCGTGAGCGAACCATTCGAAGGACGAACCGTGTCAGAGACGACCATCCTCAGCCCCGCGCCGGAGACGGCGACCGCCCCGCAGGTCCGTGAGATCGGCATCATCATGAACGGCGTCTCGGGCCGCATGGGGTACCGCCAGCACCTCGTGCGCTCGATCCTCGCGATCCGCGACCAGGGCGGCATCGAGCTGCCCGACGGCACGAAGGTGACCGTCAAGCCGCTCCTGGTCGGTCGCAGCGAGGCGAAGCTCGCCGACCTCGCCGCCAAGCACGACATCGAGGACTACACGACCGACCTCGACGCCGCGCTCGCCGACCCCCGCTGGGAGATCTACGCCGACTTCCTCGTGACGAAGGCCCGCGCCTCGGCGCTGCGCAAGGCGATCGCGGCGGGCAAGACGGTCTACACCGAGAAGCCCACCGCCGAGTCGGTCGACGAGGCGCTCGAGCTGGCGAAGCTCGCCGCCGAGGCCGGCGTCAAGACCGGCGTCGTCCACGACAAGCTCTACCTCCCCGGGCTGCAGAAGCTCAAGCGCCTCATCGACTCGGGGTTCTTCGGCCGCATCCTGTCGGTGCGCGGCGAGTTTGGCTACTGGGTCTTCGAGGGCGACTGGCAGCCGGCGCAGCGTCCCTCGTGGAACTACCGTGCCGAGGACGGCGGCGGCATCATCGTCGACATGTTCCCGCACTGGAACTACGTGCTCGAGAACCTCTTCGGCACCGTCGAGACGGTCTACGCGCAGGCCGCCGTGCACATCGCCGACCGCTGGGACGAGAAGGGCGAGCACTACACGGCGACCGCCGAGGATGCCGCGTACGGCGTGTTCGAGCTCGACGGCGGCCCCGAGCACGGACCGATCGTCGCGCAGATCAACTCGTCGTGGACCGTGCGCGTCAACCGCGACGAACTCGTCGAGTTCCACGTCGACGGCACCCACGGCTCGGCGGTCGTCGGCCTGTTCGGCGCGAAGATTCAGCCGCGCAACGCCACCCCCAAGCCGGTCTGGAACCCCGATCTCGAGGACGACCACGACTACGACGCCGACTGGCAGAGCGTCCCCACCAACGACGTGTTCCTCAACGGGTTCCGTCAGCAGTGGGAGGAGTTCCTCACCTCGTACGTCACCGACACCCCCTACGAGTTCGACCTGCTCGCCGGGGCCCGCGGGGTGCAGCTGGCCGAGGCCGGTCTGCAGTCGAGCCGCGAGGGCCGCAAGGTCGCGCTGCCGGTCCTCAGCATCGACTGAGCCGCGTCATGACCGAGCTCACCCTCCTCGGCGCCGACGGCGCCGTCACCTTCGTTCCCCTCAGCGACGCGCCCGGTTTCGCTCGGCCCGCGACGCCGCTGCGCAGCCGTGTCGCCTACGCTGCGGCGCACGTCGTGCCGGTCGTCTCGGCCGACAACACCCCCGGCCAGCCGGCGCAGATCGATTGGGACGCGACCCTGGGGTTTCGCCGGTCGGTCTACTCGTGGGGCCTCGGCGTCGCCGACGCGATGGACACCGCGCAGCGGAACATGGGGCTGGATGCCGCCGCGACCCGCGAGCTCATCGCCCGCTCGGCGGAGGTCGCGCGCGAGGAGGGCGGCTCGGTCGTCGTCGGCGTCAACACCGACCACGTCGACGACGAGCACATCGCGCTCGACCGGGTGATCGACGCCTTCAAGAGCCAGCTCGCCTACACCGAGGACCAGGGCGCTGGACCGGTTCTCATGGCGTCGCGGCACCTCGCGCGGGCGGCGGCGTCGGCCGACGACTACCGACGCGTCTACCGGGAGGTGCTCGCGGCGGCATCCGGTCCGGTCGTGCTGCATTGGCTCGGCACGGCGTTCGACCCCGCGCTCGCGGGCTACTTCGGGTCGTCCGACTGGCGGGCGGCATCCGACGTGCTCCTCGAGATCATCGGCGAGAACACCGACAAGGTCGCGGGCGTGAAGATGAGCCTGCTCGACGCGGCGTCCGAGGTCTCGGTGCGCGAGCGCCTGCCCGAGGGCGTGCGCATGTTCACCGGCGACGACTTCAACTACGTCGGCCTCATCGGCGGTGCCGATGTGCCCGAGGCGTCTCAGCCCGAACGCGACCCCGCCTCGGCGCGGCAGCACTCCGACGCGCTGCTCGGCGCGTTCGCGGCGCTCACTCCGGTCGCGTCGGCCGCGATCCAGGCGCTGGATGCGGGCGACGCCGACCGGTACCTTGCGATCCTCGGGCCCACCGAGGAGCTCAGCCGGCAGATCTTCGCGGCGCCGACCTTCTACTACAAGACCGGCGTCGCCTTCCTGTCGTGGCTGAACGGGCACCAGGCCGCGTTCCAGATGGTGGGCGGACTGCACTCGGCGCGCAGCCTGCCGCACCTCTCTCGCATCGTCGAGCTGGCGAACGCCGCGCGCGCACTCGAGCAGCCGGAGCTGGCCGCCGATCGCTGGCACGCCCTGCTGCGCGTGAACGGGGTCGAGGCGTGAGCGTCGACGCCCGCCTGTCGATCAACCAGGCCACGATCAAGCACGCCGACCTCGCTACGGCGCTGCACGTCACGGCGCAGGCGGGCGTCGAGGCGATCGGGCTGTGGCGCGAGCCGGTCAACGAGGTCGGTCTCACGACGGCCGCCGCGATGCTCGCCGACTCGGGCCTGCGGTTCACCACGCATTGCCGAGCGGGCTTCTTCACGATGCCCGAGGGGCCGGCTCGCCGCGCCTCGCTCGACGACAACCGCGTCGCGATCGACGAGACGGCGACCCTCGCGGCCGCGGGAGCGGCCGGATCGACCGCCGTCCTCGTGCTCGTCGCCGGCGGGCTGGCGGAGGGGTCGCGCGACCTCGTCGGCGCCCGCGAGCGCGTGCGCGATGCGATCGGCGAGCTCGCACCGTACGCGCAGGCGGCGGGCGTCACGCTGGCCATCGAGCCGCTGCATCCGATGTTCGCCTCGGACCGGTGCGTCGTCTCGACGCTGGAGCAGGCGCTCGACATCGCGGCGGACTTCGCCCCCGACGTCGTCGGGGCGGCGGTCGACACGTTCCACATCTTCTGGGACCCCGACGTCCTGCCCGCCATCGAGCGCGCCGGACGCGAGGGCCGCATCGCGACCTACCAGGTGTGCGACTGGAAGACGCCGCTGCCGGCCGACGTGCTGCTCAGCCGCCACTATCCCGGCGACGGCGTCATCGACTTCGCCGCGCTCACCCGGGCCGTCGCGGCCACGGGCTACGACCGCGACATCGAAGTCGAGATCTTCAACGCCGACATCTGGGCCGACGATCCCGCCGCCGTCGTCGCCCGCACCGCCGCCGCCTTCGGTGACGCCGTCGCTCCGCACCTCGCCGGCGCGCGAGCGGCCACGGCATAGACTCGGCTCGTGGGACAGACGGGGATGTCGCCGCGTGGCGCGGCCACGCTGCACGACGTGGCGCGAGAGGCGGGGGTGTCGCTCGCGACCGCCTCGCGGGCGCTCAACGGCTCGACCCGCAAGGTCGCCGACGCCTACCGCGAGCGGGTCGAGCAGGCCGCGGCGCGGCTCGGCTACACCGCGAACCTGTCGGCGCAGGCGACCGCCCGGGGCACCTCGGCGATCGTGGCCCTGCTGGTCGCCGACATCGCCGACCCCTACTTCGGTCAGCTGGCGGCCGGCGTCGCACGCGGCGCCGACGAGGCCGGCCTCGTCGTGACCGTCGCGATCACCGAGCGCGACCCGGCGCGGGAGCTGCGTCTGGTGCGCGCCCTGCGGGGGCAGCGACCGCGCGGCATCATCCTCGCCGCGTCGCGGACCTCGCGCGAGATGTCCGACGAGCTGACCGCCGAGCTCGACCTCATCGCCGCGGCCGGCGGCACGGTCGTCGCTCTCGGCGCCGGGGCACCCTCCGTCCGCAGCGTCACGATCGACAACCACGGCGGCGCGCGCGAGCTCGGCGCCGCCCTCGCCGCGCGCGGGTACCGCGCGGCCGTCGTCCTCGCGGCGGCCGAGGGCGTCGTCACGAGCGACGACCGCCTCGCCGGCTTCACCGAGGGGTTCACCGCCGGGGGCGGCGCTGAGCCCCGCGTCTACCGGGGCGGGTTCAGCCGCGAGTCCGGCACGGAATCGATGGCGGCTGCCCTGGCCGACGGCGTCGAGCCCGGCACGGTGGTCTTCGGCATCAGCGACGTCGTCGCCATCGGTGCGCTCACCGCGGTGCGCGCGGCCGGTCGCGAACCGGGCGCCGACATCGCTCTCGCCGGCTTCGACGACATCCCCACGGGCCGTGACGTCACGCCGCCGCTCACGACCGTGCGCGTTCCGCTGCTCGAGGTCGGTCAGCGCGCGCTGCGGGCCGCGATCGACGCGCCGGGCGACACCGATGACGCGTCGCTGCCGCTCGAGGTGCTCGTGCGCGAGAGCACGCCCGCGCGCGGGTGACGGCCGTGACGCGCGTCGTCGTCGCGATCGACAGTCTCAAGGGGTCGCTCTCGGCTGCCGCGGCGGCCCGCGCCCTCGCGGCGGGGTGGACGGCCGCCGAGCCCGCGGCGCGGATCGACCTGCGCCCCATGGCCGACGGCGGCGAGGGGACGCTCGACGCGTTCGCCGCGGCGGTGCCGGGCGCCCGTCGGATGCCGGTGACGGTCACGGGCCCGCACGGCGAGCCTGTCGCGGCGTCGTGGCTGTGGCTTCCGTCGCCCGACGACGAACGCGGCACGGGCGTCGTCGAGCTCGCGTCGACGTCGGGCATCGAGTTGCTCGGCGACGTTCGGCGCGGCCTCGACGCCGACACGACCGGCTTCGGGCAGGCGATCGCCGCGGCGCTCGACGCCGGCGTCTCGCGGGTCGTCCTCGGCATCGGATCGAGCGCCTCGACCGACGGCGGCGTCGGCATGCTGCGGGCGCTGGGCGCACGGTTCGCCGACCGACACGGTGCCGACATCGTCCCCGGCGCCCGCGGCCTCGCCGATCTCGCGACCGCCGACCTCGCGGAGCTGCGTCCGCTGCCCCCCGGCGGCGCCGTCGTGCTCACCGACGTGTCGAACCCGTTGCTGGGTGCCCGCGGCGCCGCGGCGGTCTTCGGACCGCAGAAGGGCCTGGATGCCGCCGGGGTCGCCGCCGCCGAACGGGCGCTGGCCGGTCTGTCGCGGGCCGTGCCGCGGGGCGATGTCCTCGCGTCGACCGACGGGGCGGGAGCGGCCGGCGGCACCGGATTCGGGCTGCTCGCCTGGGGTGCCGGTCTCACACCCGGTGCCCGCGAAGTCGCGACGCTCATCGGTCTCGCGGATGCCGTCGCGGCGGCGGATCTGGTCATCACCGGCGAGGGCTCGTTCGACGGGCAGTCCGCTGCGGGCAAAGTGCCCGCGTTCGTCGCCGAGCTCGCCGCGCACGCCGGGGTGCCCGCCGCCCTCGTCGCCGGCAGGATCGCGCCGGATGCCGAGACGGCGGCGTTCGCGGCATCCGTCTCGCTCACCGACCTCGCCGGGTCGTCGGATGCGTCGTTCGCCGACCCCGCCCGCTGGCTGCGCGCAGCGGGGGCCGCCCTCGCCGCAACCGTTTCCGCAGGCGGAGCCGACCGGCCGACCGGTCGCGGCACGGGAGCCGGAGCGTGACGCCGGTGCGGTGGGCGATCCTCGGCCCCGGGCAGATCGCCGAGAGCTTCGCCGCCGGGCTGCACGCGACACGGTCGGGTTCGCTCGCGGCCGTCGGCAGCTCGGACCCCGCTCGGGCCCGAGCCTTCGCCGATCGCTACGGCGCCGAGCACGCGGGCGGGTACGACGATGTCATCGGCCACCCGGGCATCGACGCGGTGTACGTCTCGACCGTCCACCCGGCGCACCGCGCCCTGGTCGAGGCGGCGCTGCGGGCCGGCCGTGCGGTGCTGTGCGAGAAGCCGCTGACGACCAGCGAGGCCGAGACACGGCAGCTGTTCGCGGTCGCGGCGGACGCGGGCGTGCCCCTCGTCGAGGCGTACAAGAACCGGTTCTCGCCGTTCGCGCGGATGCTCGACGACATCGTCGCGACCGGCGAGATCGGCGCCGCGCGGCGCTTGAGCGCATCGTTCGGGTTCCGCGCCGAGGAGCGGACCGGGCGGCTCTTCGATCCCGCGCTGGCCGGGGGAGCGCTGCTCGATGTCGGCGGCTACCCGCTCTCGCTCGCCGTGCAGGTCGCTGCCGCGGCGGGGATCGCCCCCGACGAGCTGCGCATCGCCGAGGCGCGGGGAGACATCGGCCCGACGGGCGTCGACGAGCACGCCACCGCCGTCGTGGCCGCGGGTGACTTCGAGGCCCACATCGAGACCTCGATCCGCGCGGCGCTGCCACGATCGGCGAAGCTGATCGGCTCGTCGGGAACGCTGCGGCTGCCCGACGCGTGGGGCTCGCGCACCGCCTCGGCCGAGCACCTGCTCATCGAGACCGGCGGGGGCCCGCAGACGCGCATCGCCGCGGTGGTGCATCCGTTCGCAGCCGAGGCGGACGCCGTCGCCGCGCTGCTCGCAGGCGGTCGGGTGGAGGCCGACGAGATGCCCGGGTCGCACAGCGTCGCGGTGGCGCGGCTGCTCGACGACTGGGCGGCGGCGCTGCACCGGGGCTGAGCCCCGGGCGGCCCCCTCATCGGGTCTCGACGAAGCCGGTCAGGGCTGGACGATGACCTTGCCCGTGATGCCGCTCTCGGCGGCCTCGGCGTGCAGGGCGGGCAGCTCGTCGAGACGGATGCGCCGCGTGACCTCGACGGTCAGTGCGCCCTCGTCGACGAGCCGGACCAGCTCGGCGAGCCGGTCGCGGTGACGGCGGACGAACACCGTCGCCGCGCGGACGCCTCGTGCCTCGTCGCCGGGGGTGGCCATGAAGGCCGTCGTGCTGACGACCGCGCCGCCGTCGACCACGGCCGAGACGTAGGTCTCGAACAGCTCCGGCTCGATCGGCGCGAGGTTCAGCAGCACGTCGACCGGACCGTCGAGCGCGGCGAGCACGTCGCCCGCGGTGTGGTCGATGATCTGATCGGCGCCCGCGGCGCGGACGTCGGCGATGCTGCGGGGGCTCGCGGTGGCGATGACGTGGATGCCGCCGCGCTTCGCGAGCTGGACGGCGTACGTGCCGACGACGCCGCCGGCGCCCACGATCAACACTCGTTGACCCGACTCGAGGCGACCGTCGTCGAAGAGGGCCTGCCATGCGGTCAGCGCCACGGAGGGCAGGCCGGCGGCATCGGCGAGGGGGATGCTGGTCGGCGCGGCGACCACGACGTCGGCGGGAGCAAGTACGTACTCCGCCGCCCCGCCGTCGCGCTCCATGGGAAGGAACGCGATCACGGTGTCGTCCACGGCGAGGTCGGTCACGCCGGCGCCGACGGCGTCGATGTGACCCGAGACGTCGTACCCGGGCACGTGGGGGAGCTCGACAGGGATGGGGAGGAAGCCGCCGCGCATTCCGCCGTCCGCGGCGTTGTACGCCGACGCCGCGACGCGGATGCGGACCTGGCCGGCACCCGGCTCGGGGCGGACGATGTCGACGATCTTGAGGACGTCGGGGCCACCGGTCTGAGAGAACTGCACTGCCTTCATGATGTGATCCTTCGCGCTAAGTGCTTCGAATTCGAAGCGATAACCCGAACGTAGCACTGCTTCGAATGTGAAGCAACAGATAGGATCGAGATCATGACGAACGCGCCACGCTCCCTGACGCCGACGCAGCTCGCGGCCTACCTCGCCTTCACTGAAGTGGGCAGTCTGCTGCGTCCCGCCGTCGAGGCGCAGCTGAAGGATGCCGGTGGTCTGAGCTACGTGCAGTTCCAGCTGTTGGCGCGCGTGAACGACGCTCCGGGCGGCACCCTGCGGATGACCGACCTCGCCGACGGCGTGGTCTACAGCCGCAGCGGGCTCACCTACCAGGCCACGCTGCTCGAGCAGCGCGGATACGTGACGCGGTCACCCTCGCCGGAGGACGAGCGCAGCACCGTGGTCGCCCTGACGAGCGGCGGGCGCGACGTACTCGCCGCCGTGTTCCCGGGGCACATCGAGACGGTGCACCGCCTGCTCTTCGCGCCGCTGTCGGACGCAGATGCCGCCGACCTCGCGCGCATCCTCGGCAACGTGACCGCGCACCTGCGCTCGGCGCCGCCGCGTTCGGCATCCCGGCGTCGCTGACCACCGCACCCCTGCGAGCGCACGGCTTCGCCGCGAGCGCACGACCTGCCCACGCTCGAAGGTCGTGCACGCGGCGCTCAGCCGTGCATTGGGCGTGTGATGCGAGGACGCCGAGCGGGGATCAGCCGCCGAGGGCTGCGGAGACGACGGCGCGGGCCTCCGCCTGCACCTCGGCGAGGTGCTCGGGGCCGCGCAGGCTCTCCGCGTACAGCTTGTAGACGTCCTCGGTGCCCGAGGGGCGCGCGGCGAACCAGGCGTGCTCGGTCTGCACCTTCAGGCCGCCGATCGCGGCACCGTTGCCCGGTGCGTGCGACAGCTTCGCCGTGATCGGCTCGCCGGCGAGCTCGGTCGCGGTCACCGCGTCGCCCGACAGCTTGCCGAGGGCGGCCTTCTGCTCGGGCGTCGCGGGGGCGTCGACGCGCTGGTACGCGGACGAACCGAACTGCGCCTCGAGCTCGGCGTAGCGCTGCGACGGCGTCTTGCCGGTGACGGCGAGGATCTCGGCCGCGAGCAGGCAGAGCAGGATGCCGTCCTTGTCGGTGGTCCACACCGTGCCGTCCGTGCGCAGGAACGACGCCCCCGCCGACTCCTCGCCGCCGAACGCCACCGAGCCGTCGAGCAGGCCGGGCACGAACCACTTGAACCCGACGGGCACCTCGAGCAGCGTGCGCCCGAGAGACTCGGCGACGCGGTCGATGATCATCGACGAGACCAGGGTCTTGCCGACAGCGGCATCCGCCGGCCAGCCGGGCCGGTTCGAGAACAGGTAGTCGATCACGACGGCGAGGTAGTGGTTGGGGTTCATGAGCCCGGCGTCGGGTGTGACGATGCCGTGACGGTCGGCGTCGGCGTCGTTGCCGGTGAGGATGTCGTACTCGTCGCGGCGGGCCACGAGCGCGGCCATCGCCGAGGGAGACGACGGATCCATGCGGATCTTCTCGTCCCAGTCGAGCGTCATGAACTTCCAGGTGGGGTCGACCTCGGGGTTCACGACCGTCAGGTCGAGGCCGTAGACCTCGGCGATGAGGGCCCAGTACTCGACTGAGGCGCCACCGAGCGGGTCGGCGCCGATGCGGACGCCCGCGCCGCGGATGGCATCGATGTCGATGATCGTCGCGAGATCGCGCACATAGGCGTCGCGGAAGTCGTACTGGCCGAGGCCATCGAGGTCGATGTCGGCGTGACGGGTCCGCTGCACGTCCGCCAGCCCCGAAGCGATCAGTTCGTTGGCGCGATCGGCGATCCACGAGGTGGCGTCGGTGTCGGCCGGGCCGCCGTGCGGGGGGTTGTACTTGAAGCCGCCGTCGCGCGGCGGGTTGTGCGACGGCGTGACGACGATGCCGTCCGCGCGGCCCGCGTCAGCGGCATCCCGGTCCCGGTTGTAGGTGAGAATCGCGTGGCTGAGCGCGGGCGTCGGCACCCACGAGTCGCGGGCGTCGACGCGGACATCGACGCCGTTGGCGACGAGTACCTCGATGGCGCTGCGCTCGGCGGGCAGCGACAGGCCGTGCGTGTCGCGGCCGAGGAAGAGCGGCCCCTCGATGCCCTGGCTGCGGCGGTAGTCGACGATCGCCTGCGTCGTGGCGAGGATGTGGTCCTCGTTGAAGCTCGTCGCCAGCGACGACCCCCGGTGACCGCTCGTGCCGAACGCGACGCGCTGCGCCGGCACCGACGCGTCGGGCTTGCGGTCGTAGTAGGCGGCGATCAGTTCATCGATGTCGATGAGGTCGGATGCTTCGGCGGGCTGTCCTGCGCGGCTCATGGTGCTTAGTCTGCCTGCTCAACGGCCGATCCGCTGGTCGATCGCGCCGAGTTCGCACCGACCTCACGGCCGTGATACCGGCGGATCCCCTCCCGGCGGGCACGGTGAGCCGGTCGCAGTAGGCTGACTCACCGTGAGCATCGCTTCGGAGGCATCCGGTTCCCCGCGCCGCACCTACAGCTATCTGGGCCCGGCGGGAACCTTCACCGAGGCCGCGCTCGCGCAGGTTCCCGAGGCTCGGGAGCAGATCTGGCGCCCCGTGCGCAATGTCGGCGAGGCGCTGACCGACGTCGTCGAGGGCCGCTCGGATGCCGCGATGATCGCCATCGAGAACTCGGTCGACGGCGGGGTGTCGACCGCGCAGGACGCGCTGGCGACCATGCCGGGGCTGCGGATCATCGGCGAGTACCTCGTGCCGGTGAACTTCGTGCTCGTCGCCCGGCCGGGCGGCCGCCTCGAGGACGTCTCGACCGTCGCCGCGCATCCGGTCGCCTACGCGCAGTGCCTCGGCTGGCTGCTGAAGACGCTGCCCGAGCACGCGCACCTGCCCGCGGCCAGCAACGTCGCCGCGGCGGTCGGCCTGATCGACGGGGTGAGTGACGCGGACGCGGCCATCGCGCCGCCCGGCATCCTCGAGCACCACGACCTCGAGCTGCTCGCGTCTGACATCGGCGACAACCAGCACGCGGTGACGCGGTTCGTGCTCGTCAGTCGCACCGTCGCGCCGGCGCCGCCGACCGGAGCCGATAAGACCTCGCTCATCGCCGAGCTCCCCGACGACCGCCCCGGCGCGCTGCTCGAGCTGCTCGAGCAGTTCTCGACGCGCGGCATCAACCTCTCGCTGATCGAGTCGCGGCCCATCGGCGACGCCCTCGGGCGGTACCGCTTCGTCATCGACGCGGAAGGCCACATCGCCGACGAGCGGATGGCCGACGCGCTCATGGGCCTGCGCCGCTTCAGCCCCAAGGTGCTGTTCCTCGGGTCGTACCCGCGGGCCGACCGCGCGATCGTCCGCTACCCCGAGCGCTACTCCGACGACGTCTTCGTCGAGGCGCGCGACTGGCTGCGCGCACTTCTCTCCGGCGAACCCGAGGCCTGACCCCCCGGCCCTGAGTCGGCGCCGTCGAGCGGTGCGGGCGTCAGGCGGCGAGGAGCTCGAGCGTGCGGATGCGGCTGGGAGCGGCATCCGGGTGCTCACCGTCGTACGCGGCGGCGACGGGCGAGATCATGACCTCGTCCACGCCATGCTGCGCCGCGAAGGCCGTCAGGGCGGACTGCGCGGCGGGTCCGGTGCCGACGAACCAGCGCGAGCGCAGGGCGTCGAGCAGGGGAGCGGCGAGGTGGTCGGACGCCTCGGCGGCAGCGGCCTCTTCGACGGTCTCAAGGGCCACGAGCGGACGGTTGCCGCGCAGACGCGCCATCATGCGGGCCTGCGGCAGCATGAGCGCCTCGGCTTCGGCGTCGCTGTCGGCCACGACGGCGTTGGCGGTGAGGAAGGTCCGCGGCGCCGCGAGGGTCTCGGACGGGCGGAACTGGTCGCGGTACAGCCCGATCGCGCGATCGAGACCCTCGCCCGAGAAGTGGTTGGCGAAGACGTAGGGCAGGCCCAGCGCCGCGGCGAGCTGCGCGGAGTAATCGCTCGATCCGAGCAGCCAGACGTCGGGGGTCGAGGTGGCGGAGGGCGTCGCATGGACGTCGTAGGTGCCGCCCGAGGTGAACCGCACCGTCGCGCCGTCGCCCGAGACGAGCGCGAGGATGTCGCGGATGTTGTCGGGGAAGCGGTCGACGTCGCTCGTCGTGCCCGACTGGCGCAGCAGCTGAGTGATGACCGGGTCGCTCCCGGGAGCGCGTCCGATGCCGAGGTCGACGCGTCCCGGGGCGATGGCCTCGAGCGCGGCGAACTGTTCGGCGACGACGAGCGGCGAGTGGTTGGGCAGCATGACTCCGCCTGAGCCGACCCGGATGCGCGAGGTGCGTGACGCCGCGGCGGCGATGAGCACGGGCGGCGTCGTCGAGGCGACGGCCGGCATGTTGTGGTGCTCGGCGAACCAGTAGCGGCGGTAGCCCAGCTCGTCGGCGCGCTGCGCGACCGTCAGCGACGCGGAGATCGCCTGGGCGCTGGTCTGCCCGGTGTGCACCGGCACCAGGTCGAGCACGGACAGGGCGGGGCGGGCTGCATCAGTCATATCGCTGGGGGCAACCTCGCGCCGGGTGCGGCTATTCCCGGGCGGCATTCGGTCTCGTGGCGGTGCGGCTGCGCAGCTCAGCGGGCGCGCTTGACGTGCTCGTACGCCGCGAGGGCCTCGCGCCGGGTGGCGGCGAGGTCGACGATGGGCTCGCGCGCGGCGCTGTCGGGCGCCCACTGGCCGATGTACAGCCCGTTCGGGTCGAACCGCTCGGCCTGGCGCTCGGGGTTGAAGATGCGGAAGTATGGCGACGCGTCCGCTCCCGAGCCGGCCACCCACTGCCAGTTGAACGCGTTGCTCGCGCCGTCCGCGTCGACGAGGGTGTCCCAGAACCACTGCTCGCCGAGGCGCCAGTCGATGAGCAGGTTCTTCGTCAGGAAGGATGCCGTCACCATCCGCACCCGGTTGTGCATGTAGCCGGTGTGCCAGAGTTCGCGCATGCCGGCATCGACGAGGGGGATCCCGGTCTCGCCGCGTTCCCACGCGGTGAGGTGCTCGGGCCGGAGCGGCGGCCACGGGAAGGCGTCGAAGCCGCTCCGCCAGTTCTTGGTCGCCAGGTCGGGGAAGTGGAAGAGCGTGTGCCAGGCGAACTCCCGCCAGCCCAGCTCGGACAGGAACCGCGACGCGGACGTCGCCTCGGCGCCGGTCCCGCCGCCGGTCTCGACGCCCGCGTGCCAGACCGTGTTGGGGCTGAGCTCGCCCCACCGCAGCCTCGGCGACAGCAGCGACGTGGCGCCCGCGCTGGGCTCGTCGCGCGCGGCGTCGTACGAGCCGAGGTCGTCGTCGAGAAAGGTGCGCAGCCGCGCGCGGGCTGCCGCTTCGCCGGGCTCCCACCGCTCGCGCAGACCGCCGGCCCAGTCGGGCGTCGTCGGCAGCAGCTCCCAGTCGGCGAGGTCGTCCCCCGCGGGCGGCGACGGCAGGCCGGCGATGTCGGTCGGCGCGGGCAGCGGCTGACGCGGAGCGGGCAGGTTGCGCGCGGCGCGCCAGAACGGCGTGAACACCGAGAACGGCGTGCCGCTGCCGGTCGTGACCGTCCACGGCTCGAACAGCAGCGAGGAGGCGAACGAGCGCACCTCGAGCCCGTCGGCGCGCAGCCCTTCTTTCAGCGCGGCGTCGATCGCGCGCTCGGCCCCGCCGTAGCGGCGGTTCCAGTAGACCGCGCCGGCATCGGCATCCGACACGACGGAACGGACGACGGATGCCGCCGGCCCGCGCCGCAGCACCAGGTGTGATCCCCGCTCGCGCAGGTCGGCCGCGAGCGCCGTCAGCGAATGGTGCAGCCACCACCGGGCCGCACCCCCGAGCGGGCGGATGCCCTCGGACTCGTCGTCGAGGACGTAGAGCCCCACGACGGGTTCGCCGCGGTCGATCGCCGCCAGCAGCGCGGGGTGGTCGGCGAGGCGCAGGTCGTCGCGGAACCAGACGATCGACGGGGAACTCATCCCGTCATCCTGGCTCGCGCGTCGTTCCGGGCGGGACCGGTTGACACCCGCGGGCGGACGTGCCCGCCGCGGCGGGTGCGGGTCAGTCCTCGGGCAGCGTGTGGCCGGTCGGGACGGCGATGATGAGGCCACCGGCCTCGACCCGGGTCTGCACGTGCGTGGCCTCACCGAACTCGTCGCCGTCGAGCTGGACGGGGTGCGGCTCCTGCGGGGCGAGGGCGACGCCCCGTCCGCGGGAGTAGACGACGGCGCTGTCCTTCGTGCGCAGGGAGAGTACACGACGGCCGGCGCGGAACTTCCGCAGGAAGCTGTTGTCCCAGGCCACGCGACGCCACACCAGCAGCCAGCCGAAGAAGCCCTTCGGCTGCATGATGACGACGTCGAGCTGGCCGTCCGTGACGGATGCCTCGGGGATCAGGGCGATGCCCGCCTGCAGCGACCCGCAATTGGCGAACAGCACGCTCTGCACGCGAGCCGCGTGCATGCGGTGTCCGACGAGCTGGTAGACGACGCGGAACGGCTTGGCCTTGACGAGCGAGCGCGTGGCTCCGTCGACGTAGGCGACCCAGCCGACCGACTTCTTCAGCTGCGGGTTGGTGTTGGCGATCATCGCGGCGTCGAGCCCCATGCCGCCCATGACGACGAACGCGTGCTCCTCGATCTCGCCGCCCTCGCGCGTCAGGCGCGCGAAGCCGACGTCGATCGCGGTGCGGTCGCCCGAGAAGGCGGCCTCGATCATGGTCTCGGGCTCGCTGAGCGGCAGGCCCAGGTTGCGGGCGAGCAGGTTGCCGGTACCGCTGGGCACGATCGCGAGCGGGATGCCGCTGCCGCTCATCTCACCCGACACCGCGCGCACCGTGCCGTCGCCGCCGGCGACGAGCACGACGTTCGCGCCCGCCTCGAGCGCCTGCCGGGTCACGTCGTCGCCGAGGTCGTCGACCGTCGTCTCGTAGAAGAGGGGTTCCTCCCAGCCGGCTGCTTCGGCGGCGCGGAGCACCTGGTCGCGCAGCTCGTCGCCGTCGACCTTGATCGGGTTGTAGACGAGCGCCGCCTTCGGGCTGGGCTTCTCGTCGCCCCCGGCCATGGGCTCGGTCTCGCCCTCGGGGCCGACACGGCGGGCCTCACCGGTCTCGCCGTCGGTGGTGTCGGGGGCGACATCCTCCGGCTCGCGGATGACGTCGTCGGGGGCGGCCGCCGTCACGGGGTCGGGGCTGCCCGCGTGGCGCGGCTCGGGGGTGTCGCCCGCGGGATCGTCGGAGCGCTCTCGCAGGGAGGTGTCGTCGGATTCGGTCGCCATGGCTACACCCTAGGGCCGTCGTCGGCGGCACACGGGCCCCCTTGCGCATCGGCGCGGGGCGGGTCGCTTCCCGCCGGGCACCGGCGGTCTCGCCCCGCGCGACCCTAGACTTGACGGGTGATCGACCTCGCACTTCTCCGTGAACAGCCCGACCTGGTCCGACGCTCACAGGTGAAGCGCGGCGAATCGGCCGACACCGTCGACGCCGCCCTCGCCGCCGACCGCGACCGCCGCGAGGCCCTCACCGCCTTCGAGCGGCTGCGCGCCGAGCAGAACGCCCACGGCAAGAAGGTCGCGCAGGCGCCGAAGGACGAGAAGGCCGCCCTGGTGGCCGAGGCCAAGCAGCTCAGCGAGCAGGTCAAGCAGGCCCAGCACGCCGTGACCGCCGCCGAGGAGGCGGCCGAGGCCGCTCTCGCCCGCATCGAGAACATCGTCATCGACGACGTTCCCGCCGGCGGCGAGGCGGACTTCGTCACGCTGCGCACGCACGGCGAGCCGCCGACGTTCGATTTCGAGCCGCTCGACCACCTCGCCCTCGGCGAGAAGCTCGGCGCGATCGACATGGAGCGCGGCACGAAGGTCGCCGGCAGCCGCTTCTACTTCCTCAGCGGCATCGGCGCGCGTCTGGAGATCGCGCTCATGATGCTCGGTCTCGACCGGGCGCTCGCCGCCGGGTTCACCCCGCTGATCCCGCCGACGCTCGTGCGCCCCGAGGTCATGCGCGGCACCGGCTTCCTCGGGCAGCACGCCGCCGAGGTGTACCACCTCGAAGAGGACGACGCGTACCTCGTCGGCACGAGCGAGGTGCCCCTCGCCGGCTACCACATGGACGAGATCCTCGACCTCGAGCGCGGCGCGAAGCGCTACGCCGGCTGGTCGACGTGCTACCGCCGCGAGGCCGGGTCGTACGGCAAGGACACCCGCGGCATCATCCGGGTGCACCAGTTCAACAAGCTCGAGATGTTCGTCTACACGACGCCCGGTGACGCCGAGGCCGAGCACCTGCGCCTCGTCGCGATGCAGGAGCGGATGCTGCAGGACCTCGGGCTGTCGTACCGCGTGATCGACGTCGCGGCCGGCGACCTCGGGTCGAGCGCCGCCCGCAAGTACGACATCGAGGCGTGGGTGCCCACGCAGGGCGCGTACCGCGAGCTCACCTCGACCTCGAACTGCACGACGTACCAGGCTCGTCGCCTCGACATCCGCCATCGCCCCGACGGCGGCAAGACCGAGCCGGTCGCGACGCTCAACGGCACGCTCGCCACGACGCGCTGGATCGTCGCGCTGCTCGAGACGCATCAGCGCGAGGACGGCTCGGTCGTGATCCCCGAGGCGCTGCGGCCCTACCTCGGCGGCCTCGAGATCGCGGAGCCGGTCGCATGACCGCCGCAGCGGACGGCGGCGCGGCGGGCGCACCGGATGCCGTGACGGAGCAGGCGCCCGATGCCCTGCCCGAGGCCGGGGACATCGAGGTCGTCGAGCAGGGCGATGCCGCCGAGATCATCGAGGACGTCGCCGAGGGTATGCCGGCCGCTGCCGGTGCGACCCGGCTGCTGATCGTGCTCGACATCGACGGCACCGTGCTGCTCGAGGACGAGACCCTCAGCCCCGGCGTGGTCGAGGCGGTCGCCGACGCGCACGCGGCCGGCCACGAGGTCATGCTCGCGACGGGGCGCTCGTGGGAAGGCACGCACGGCATCCTCGACGCCCTGGCCCTCGCTCCCGATTACGTCGTGTGCTCGAACGGTGCCGTCATCCTCAAGCGCACCGATGACGCCTTCGCCGACGCCCTCGCGTACGAGCGCTTCTACATCGAGACCTTCGACCCCACCGAAGTGCTGACCCTGCTGCGCGAGCACCTGCCCGATGCGCGCTACATGGTCGAGCTGCCCGACGGCGGGCGGCTCTATACCGAAGAGCTGCACGACTGGAACCTGCACGACGCCGACAAGGTGCCCTTCGAGCAGCTGTCGGCGCAGCAGGTGTGCCGCGTCGTCGTCGTCTCGCCGGACGAGACCGACGCGGACTTCGTCGAGCTGGTCGAGCGGATCGGGCTCAACGAGGTGTCGTACGCGGTGGGCTGGTCGGCGTGGCTCGACATCGCCCCCCAGGGCGTCGACAAGTCGACCGCGCTCGAGCGCGTGCGCAGCTGGCTGGGCATCGCTCCCGCCGACGTGCTCGTGATGGGCGACGGACGCAACGACGTGGGCATGTTCCGCTGGGCGCGCGAGCACGGCGGCCGCGCCATCGCGATGGCGCAGGGTCCGGCCGAGGTGCTGGCCGAGGCATCCGAGACCACCGTGTCGGTGCAGGAGGGCGGCGTCGCCGCCATCCTCCGCGCGCTCTGAGTCGCCGGCCCGGCCGCTAGGATCGAAGCTCAGCGGTTCACGCCGCTGGGAGGGTTGTCCGAGCGGCCGAAGGACCCAGTCTTGAAAACTGGTGGGCAGCAATGTCCCGTGGGTTCGAATCCCACACCCTCCGCCATTCTCAGGGGTACTCGATATACCCGCCGTCGATCCACTGCAGGCACAGCCCGCTGTCGCCGGCGGTTCGCGCGTTGTCCGTCCAGTCGTCGGAGCCGTACGGCAGGTCCCAGCTCTCCCGATCCTGCTGCAGCAGATCGAGTTGCGCTGCGGCCTGCTCTCGATCGGTGGGGAAGAGCTTCCAGGCGGAGTCGATGACCGCACATCCCCAGACGCGGCGCACGACTTGTTCACCCGTCATCGCCGTGCCCCCTGTGGCGTAGTCTTCCGGCACGCGCTCCGGCCAGTCGTATCCCTCGGGCAGTGACAGCGTCCACTCCCGGATCGCCTTTTCGTAGCTTGCTTGGCGGGGCGTTTCCGTGGGAGGGGTCGTCGCCGCAGACGAGGGAGTCGGTGCGTCGTGGTCGCCATCGACGCCGACGGGGGAACATCCGGTCAGCACGAAGGAGCCGAGGAGAGCGACCGCAGCGAACTCCGCGAGCGGAGAGTGCGACCGCCGCCGCCCCGAGGTCACAGCAGGCCCCGTGCGGCGAGCTCGGCGCGCAGGGCGGGCGCGATGTGCTCGGCGTAGGCGACCGTGAGGTGCGTGCGGTCGTAACGGGTCGGGATGTCACCGGCGAAGGCCGGGCACACGAGCTCCCAGCAGGTGAAGGGCAGCGAGCTGACGGCGTGATTGCCCGAGGCGGCGGCGATGCGTTCGGCGGCGGCCTCCATCTGGCCCCACGTGCTCGAGACGGCGGAAGCGCACGCGTAGGGCGACCCCGCAGGCGAGTAGCAACGGCCCAGGTCGGCACCCTCGGGCGGGGGCGCGAGGTGCACGATGCGTCCCGGCAGACCGTAGCCGGCGGCCTCGGCCTCTTGCGCCGCGAGCAGGGCATCGGCCGACAGATCCGTGCCGTCGGGGGTGTGACCCAGCGTGTACGCGTTCGACATGACGACGAGGCTCGGCGCGTCGGCGAGGATCATCGCCCGGACGTCGGCCTTGCGCTGCGGGCACGCCGCCATGATGCCGGCGCCGTCGTTCTGGACGGCGACATCGGTGAAGCGGCATCCGTACAGTCCGACGGTGGTGACGCGGATGCCGCCGGCGCTGGCATCGGCGAGGGCGCGGAACGCCGGGGCGTAGGCCATGGCCGTGGAGTCTCCGACGAGGTAGATGTGCACGGGGGCATCGGCGCTGCCGGTGCTGCAGCCCGCGGCGGTGGGCGCGGTGTCGGGGGAGAAGCAGTCGCGAACCGGGTTGCTCGTGGACGACCGGGTCATGACCTCGTCGAGCGAGGGCCGCAGGTCGGGCCACTGCGTCGCGGTGGCCGCGGCCGCGAGCTCGCTCTGCAGTGCGGCGATCGGGTCGGCGCCCGAGACCTCTCCGGCGCCCGCGGAGTCGGGCGGGGCGAGGGCGATCGGGGGAGCGGTGAGGCTGCCGAACGACGTCTGCACGACGAGCACCGTCACGAGCGCCGCCATGCCCAGCGCCGAGGCGGCCAGCAGCGCGGGCGGACCGAACCGGGCCCGCCATGCCGACCACGGTGACGCTGCGTCGGCGGGAGCGGACCCGGTCTCCGGAGAGGGCTCGGGTGCGGCCGGTGGCCGGGGCGCGACGCGGGTGGCGGTCAGGGCCGCCGCAGCGCCGAGGGCCGGCGCAGCGGCATCCGCCGTCGGGCTCGACAGCTGCTGCGGACGCGGCATGCCGGGGTAGTACCGCGTTCCCGGCGTCCATCCGGCGGGGCGGCTGCTGAGCGCCACGGGCCGGGTCGGGACCGGTGCCGGAGCCGTAGCCGCGGGCGTCGCCGTAGCCGCGGGCGTCGCTGCCGGCGGCGCCGCGGGGCGGCCCGCCCGTCCGAGCGGCAGGTGCCGGAACGGCTGCTCGACGAGGTGGTACGACGCGACGGCGAGGATGCCGGTGATGCCGAGCACGAGCCACGTCGCCACGTCGCCCGCGGGAAGCAGCACGGCCGCGAAGACGATCACGGGGAAGTGCCAGAGGTACAGCGAGAACGACACGTCGCCGACGACGACGCTCACCGGGTTGGTCAGCGGGAACAGGTGCCGGTGGCGCGGGTCGCCCGGAACGCCGCCGGCGAGGACGAGGGCCGTCGCAGCGACGGGCAGGGCTGCCCACGGTGCCGGGAAGCCGGCCGCCTCGGGGTCGATGAGCGCGAACGCGACGAGGAGTCCGGCAAGACCGAGCCAGCTCATCGCCGCTCCGAGCCCGACCGGCAGGCGTCGGATCATCGGCACCGCGGCCGCGAGGACGGCGCCGGCGGCGAGCTCCCACGCGCGCGTGAACGTCGAGAAGTACGCGGTCACCGGCGCGGCGTCGCTCTGCAGCAGCGCCCAGCCGAACGAGGCCGCCAGCACGGCGACGGCTGCGGCCCCGACGACCACCGCCGTCCGTGCGGAACGCCGGGCAGCCGGGGGCATCACGGCCACGGCGATGAGCAGCAGCAGCGGCCAGACGACGTAGAACTGCTCCTCGACCGCCAGAGACCAGAAGTGCTGCAGGGGCGAGACCGCATCGTCGGCGTGGAAGTAGTCGGTGCCGAGGGCCGCGAAGTGCACATTCGCCGCGAAACCCGCCGACCACAGGGCATCGACCAGGGTCTGCTCGGCCCGGGCCCGGGAGAACACGGCGAACGCCGTCGCCGCGGTGGCGACGAGCACGATGAGGGCGGCGGGCAGGATGCGGCGCGCGCGCCGGCCGAAGAAGGCACCGATCCGGATGCCGCCGGTGATGCGGATCTCGCGCAGCAGCGCGCCCGTGATGAGGAAGCCCGAGGCGACGAAGAACACGTCGACGCCGACGAATCCGCCGCGCGGCCACCCGATCGTGTGCGCGCCGATCACCGCGAGGACGGCGAGGGCGCGCAGTCCCTGAATGTCGTGTCGCGGCAGCGGATGAGGCGAGGTCGAGGTGTTCACATACCGATCCGGAAGGCCGTCCCCGAGTGTAGTGGGAGCGATTCCATCGCCGCGAGCATGAACGGAGCGGTTCGTCGCCGCGTGCGCAACCCCCGTGTGCCCGCGCGTGCGATGAGTTTCGCTCGGCGGATGAGCCCCTTCCGCCCCGCCCCCATCGCCACCGTCATCGGTTCGGGACTGCGTTCGGTGTTCGGTGCGATGCTGCTCGTGCGACGTCCGCGGCCGATCCATCCCCGCGGGCGGATGCTGGCGGGCACGGTGCGCTGGGTCGGCGAGCCGCGTCGCACCGGCATCGACTGGATCGACACGCCGCCGCCGTCGGGCGAGGCGCCGGTGACCGCGCGGGTCTCGCGCTCCGTGGGCCTGCCCGAGGCCCTGCCCGACATCTTCGGCCTCGCCCTGCGCGTGCAGACCGGCGGCAGCGCAGACGGCCCCGGCCAGGCGGGAAGCCCTGCGCAGGGCACCGCCGACATCGAGTTCGCCTCGACCGGTCGAGCCTTCCCGCTGCGCTTCGCGCTGCTGCCGGTGCGGCGGGCGGAGCGCGCGCGGTACGGCATCCTTCTTCCCTATCGCGGTCGCCGCGGACCCGTGCTGCTGTCGGCGAAGACGCTCGACGGCAGCCCGACGGATGCCGCCTGGCGGCTGGTGCTCGCCGCGGCGACGCCGCTCGGCCGGTGGCAGCCTTTCGCTCTGATCCGGCTGCAGCCGCTGTCCGAGCAGACCCCGCAGCCGCGGTTCGACGCCGGAACGCGCGTGTTGCCCGGCGCGCGGATGTACCCGTGGGTGCGGGCCGTGCGGCAGCCCTCGTACGACCTCGTGCAGCGCGAGTCGGCGGTCGCGTCGACCACGACCCCGCCGCCGTCGTCGTAAGCCTCCCCCTTCCATAACGCCGCCGCCGTCGCAAGCGGCATGCGCCGAGCGGGCGGGCGAGGTGGACTGAGTCCGTGCAGTCAGACGAGATCGCCCGTGTCGCCCGTGATGCCTTCGGTATCGAAGAGCTGCGCCCGCAGCAGCTCGACGCGATCGAAGCGGCGATCGCCGGTCGCGACGTGCTCGTGGTGTGGGCCACGGGAGCGGGCAAGTCGGCGGTGTACCAGGTCGCCGCGGCGATGCGCCCCGGATTGACCGCGATCGTCTCGCCGCTCATCGCGCTGCAAGAGGATCAGCTCGCCCGCATCGACGCGGCGCCCGACGCCCCCGACGGTGTGGTTCTCAATTCGTCGCGCAGTGCCCGGGACCAGCGCGAGGGGTGGGATGCCATCCGGTCGGGGGAGGCGTCGTACGTCCTGCTCGCGCCCGAGCAGCTTGCCAAGGACGACGTCGTCGAGCAGCTCGTCGAGGTCGGTGTCTCGTTGCTCGTCATCGACGAAGCGCACTGCATCGCTGCGTGGGGTCATGACTTCCGCCCCGACTACCTGCTGCTCGGTGAGGTCGCCGAGCGACTCGGCCGCCCACCGGTCATGGCGCTGACGGCGACGGCCACGAGTCCCGTGCGCACCGAGATCATCGAGCGCCTCGCCATGAGCGACCCCGCGATCCTCGTCGGCGACGTCGACCGCCCGAACATCGAGCTGGGCGTGCGGCGTCACACGGGCGAGAACGACAAGCGCGACGCGGTCATCGCGCAGGTCACCGAGCTGCCGCATCCGGGTCTGCTCTACACCGCGACGCGACGAGCGACCGAGGAGTACGCCGACGCGCTCGCCGATCGGGGACTGCGCGCCGTGGCGTACCACGCCGGTCTTCCGGCCAAGGAGCGCACCCGCGTGCACGAGGCATTCCACAACGGCGACGTCGATGTCGTCGTCGCGACCTCCGCGTTCGGGATGGGTATCGACAAGGCCGACGTCCGTTTCGTCGTGCACGCCGACGTGCCCGACTCGATCGACGCCTACTACCAGGAGCTCGGGCGCGCCGGGCGCGACGGCGAGCCGGCCACGGCGACGCTGCACTATCGCCCCGAGGATCTGTCGCTGCGCCGGTTCTTCGCGGCGTCCGCGCCGAAGCGCGGCGAGCTGAAGCGCCTCGTCTCGGCCGTGACGGGAGGTACCCGCCGACGCGCCGACCTCGCCGAGGCCGCCGACCTGTCGCCGCGCCGCGTCACCGCGCTGCTGACGGTGCTCGTCGACGCGGGAGCGATCCGGACCGGCCGGACCGGGGTGGCGCTGCGGCGGGGGATGACCGTCGAACGCGCCGTGGACGCGGCGCTGGAGCGGACGGAGGAACGCGAGCGCATCGACCACTCGCGCATCGAGATGCTCCGCAACTACGCCGAGACCCGGCGATGCCGTCGCGCGACGCTGCTCGGCTACTTCGGCCAGGACTACGTCGAGCCGTGCGGCAACTGCGACACGTGCGCCGCGAGAGCCGCCGGATCCGGGGACGATGAGGATGCCGCCGCCGACGCGCCGTTCTCGGTCGACGAGATCGTGCGGCACCAAAAGTGGGGAGAGGGCACCGTGATGGCCGTCGAGCCCGATCGCATCACGGTCTTCTTCGAGAGCCAGGGCTACAAGGTGCTGTCGACCGATCTCGTCGCCGAGCGGGGGCTGCTCACCGCCACCTGAGCCGGGCGCTGGCGGCGCTCACGGAGTTTCCAGCCATCCGTCCCTATGATGAGTCGGTCACTGGGGAGTGCCCCGTCCGCGACGGTGGTCGTCGCGGCATCCGCGAGCACCCCTTGCCGGCCCGTCGAGAGGACACCCGTGAGCGCACGTTCCGATGCGAAGGCACCGCGCCGTCGTCGTCCTGTCGCGCGGCACGGAGAACTCCGCTCGCCGAACCCGCTCATGCAGCTGCTGGCCATCCTCGGCGTGGCCGTCGCCGTCGTCGCCATCAGCGGTGTCGCCGTCGGCGCCTTCGCGGTGTGGGACGCCGCACGCTCCGTCTCGGACAACAGCGTCGCGCTCGAAGGCGACGACGCCGGGCAGCTCCCGCCCACCATCGGCGAGATCGAGGGCGGCGTGAACATGCTCGTCGTCGGTACCGACTCGTGCGAAGGGCAGGACCTCGAGCTCTTCCCCCGGTGCGGCATCGACGACGACGGGCTCGAGCGCAACGACGTGACGATGCTCGTCCACATCAGCGACGAGCCGCGGCGCGTGACCGTCGTGTCGTTCCCCCGCGACATGGTCGTGCCGATCCCGTCCTGCCCGGACGGCGAGGGCGGCCGCCACGCGGCGATGAGTGCGCAGATGATCAACGTCTCGTACGGTTACGGCGGTCTGCCGTGCAGCGTGCTGACGGTCGAAGAGCTGACGGGCATCGACATCCAGTTCGCCGCGGCCATCCGCTGGACCGGAGTCATCAACATGTCCGACGCCATCGGCGGCGTCGACGTGTGCGTCTCGGAAGACATCAGCGACCGGCACACCGGCCTGAACCTCACCGCCGGCAACCACACCCTGCAGGGTGCCGAAGCGCTGCAGTTCCTGCGCATCCGCCACGGCATCGGCGACGGGTCCGACCTCGCGCGCATCTCGAACCAGCAGCAGTTCATGAGCTCGATGGTGCGCAAGCTCCAGTCGGATGCCGTCCTGGCCAATCCCCAGGCGCTCTTCAGCATCGCCACGACCGCGGTGCAGCAGGTCAACAGTCAGCAGCTGGTGCTCAGTGAATCGCTGGCCAACCCCACCCGCATGGTGCAGATCGCGATGGCGGTCAAGGATGTGCCGTTCTCGGACATCAACTTCCTGCAGTACCCGACCTCGTACGCATCCGACGGTCTGCGGGTGCTGCCCAACACGGCATCCGCCGACATGCTCTTCGAGGCGCTCGCCGAGAACCGGCCGATCCAACTGACGGGAGACGCGAGCCAGGGCTACGGTGTCGAGGTGGTCGGCGAGGCCGAGCAGCCCGCCGCCCCCGCGCCCACCGATACGGCCGCGCCCGCGCCGGAGGGTGAGACGCCCGACCCGGCCGCGACGGAGCCGCCCGCGACGCCGTCGGAGGCTGTCGAGCTGCCGAGCGACATCGCCGGCTCCAGCGCCGCGCAGGTGACCTGCACCGTCGCGGAGCGGTGAGCGCTCGCCCTCGATTGGGAGCCGACGAGCCAGCGGGTTATGATTGCCGGGTGCATCCGCGCCGTCTCGCGTCGGATGCCGTGGAGACGTCGCATAGTCAGGCCTAGTGCACCACCCTGCTAAGGTGGAGTCCCCGTAAGGGGACCGAGGGTTCAAATCCCTCCGTCTCCGCTCTCAGATCTAGGCTCTAAACCCGCGGAATTCCGCGGGTTTTCTGCTCTCCGGCCGAGGTGCCGAAACAGCTTCTGCCACGTTTCTGCCACGAAACGTGACCGATGTCCTGAGACGTGACATTGAGACGAGCCACATACGTCCGGCTTCAATCAGTTACCTACGGCGTGGAATCTGTGCTGGCCCGCGAACCATAGCCCCGTGCTGCGTGAACGACGATAGGTGCCAACAAAGCCGATCGGCTTCACGTACACGTCTATCCGCCAACTGCGTTCGCCGGGGATCTTCGGGA
The DNA here is from genome assembly GCF_028737325.1 of Microbacterium thalli. GTDB lineage: Bacteria > Actinomycetota > Actinomycetes > Actinomycetales > Microbacteriaceae > Microbacterium > Microbacterium thalli. The sequence goes on from NZ_JAQZCH010000001.1 coordinate 956,536, forward strand.
GCTGCTCTCCGGCCAGCACAAGATTCGCGTACCAACCATTGATGGTCTCGTTGACGTAAGTGCCGCTGCGGGACTTGAGGTCGAGATTGGACACTCCGGGGAGCTGAGTCCGTGCGCCTGGTCGGTCCGACAGTGACGGCGCGGCGATGTGATATCCGGTGCCGAGGTGGAACGGATCACTTCCCCCGGTCCAGGGCTCATGCTTCCCGGCGGCGTCCAGTCGACGGACCCACTCAGACTCAAGACGCAGTGGGGACCCGTCCAACCGCCGAGCCCAAGGCGCAAGCGTGTTCGAAGACAACAGGTCCGCCGGCATGCTTGATAGCCACGCGAGGAACCCGAGGAGAGTTCCGTCCCGCTCCCAGGTGTCGCGAATCAGCAGTAGTCGATCGTCCTCAACCGGTAGCCGTGCGTATACCACCACAGCAGACCCTTGTCCGGTCTCGTCCACCCGAACGAATAGGTGAGGAACGAGAACAGCGAGGCGTAGTAACCAATCTGATGTTCAAACCGGCCCTCGTCGTCCGGCACTGTGTCCGGTGCCGCGGGCATTGGAGCCCCCGACCAACTCGCAGTCAGTGCCCGGTAAGGCAGTGGGACGGCCCAGACCCAGGCGTGCTGTCCCCCTTCGTGCTCCACCAGGTCGAGCGATGGGTTCGGAATGCGCACGCGGTGCACACGTCGGTGCGGGGTCTCCAAGTCATTCCTCGTTTCGGGGAGTCGCAGGGTACTTCAGTCTCCATGCCCGATCATCTATCGGTTGCCACTTTGGTGCGGACACTCGCGTCGTGAGGTCAATGGCTAGGCGGTCCATGATCCAGCCGAACTCGAGGCGGCTAATGAGCGAAGGAGGGAGCGACTCGTAGCCGTGGGTTGCTCCCGCGAAGGCAAGGGCGACCGACGCTACAGACCGCCCGTTCGCCGCGGGAGAGCAGAAGTCGAGTATGCCTTCCGCGCCATCATGGTCGTCGAACGATGTGGCGACATATATGCCGCCAACCAACGCGCCGAGGGCATCGCCGTCTCTCGCCAGGTGCGTGAGGTTGCTGCGGCTCCGCGGAGCCCTCGATCCGCGATCGATCGCGTCTCCGATTGCCGCACGTGGAAAGTTGCTCGTGCTGGTGAGGCCCCAAATCGAGTCGGCTGATCTCGCGGCGTGGTGAAGAGTTGAAGACAGTGGTGCATTGGATCGGAGCAAGTGGGCGATGAGGAACGTCGAAACGGTCGCGCTCCCCGTAACCCACGGGTGTGAATGCGTCTGCCCGGCGAACATCCCTGCGTACGCGGCTACCTTGTCCGGTCCGCTGCGTACGAAGCCGCTGGCTCCGGCTAGTGCTGCGTACGGCAGCCCCTTGATCAGTCCTCGCGAGCTGGGCTCCCGAGTCGAATTGCCCGTGGTCGACGCCATCATCATTGAGGGCGAAGATCCGTGAGCGGTACGGATCTCAGGCGTGTCCATGAGCCAGCCGCGAGCGGGGCGACCGTCGACGATCGGCAAGGGCTCCCACCCCGCCTCCCCGGAACGTGCACCCCTGAGCAGCGCCCATCGCTGGTATGCGCGCATCACCTCTTCGTTCTGAGATTGAATTGCCCAGTCGTAGGCAGTGAAGTTTCGTAGCAGGCCCTCGACGGTCCATGCGGCAAGCTCCGTTGCAGCCCCAGCGCGGAGTTGGCTGCCGTTGTCTCGAACTCCGCCGCCACTACTCATCGAGTCTCCCAGTGCGATGCCGAGCATCAGGCCTCGAACTTTGCTCACCCAGGTTGGTAGCGATACCTCGCCGTCGCCGGGAGGCGATACCTGGGGTACTCGGTTAGTTGCGGTCGCCGGTACTTCAACCGGTCTTTCTGCCGGAAGTCGCCGACGTTGTCCGGCAGGCTGCGGCGGCCTTGGTGCAACGGCGTTGCTGACCAGTTGTTCGACCGTCGCAGTCGTGTCCGGGAGGCTCAGTTGACCGCTGCTCGTGTGAAGAACTCCGGATTCATCGACGAGCACGAGTGGCTGTCCGTGCTTCAAGCCCACCCACATTGGTTCATGCCAGTACTCGGGCCGATTGGTCGCGACGCCTTCGTCGTACTGTGCCTCAAGGAGCGCCAGGTACTCGATCATCGACTGTTGCGCTGTGCCGAACCGACGCTCGATCGACGTCACTGAGAGTGGATCGTCGTCATCCCCGACGAATCGCGCCGGACGGACCAGCCAGTCCTTCCCGAGGCCTACCAGCACCGCGAGAGCATGATACGCCGCGCTCTTGGGGGTGAGTGCTTCTCTGCTGTCGACCGGGCCCCAGATCGTGGACCAATCCCCGTTGGGCGCGAAGGCTTCATCCCAGCTCACGGGAGTTATGCCCTTAGGGTTGACGAAGGTTGCCCCATCAGGGCTGTCGAAGTGGAGCGCGGGACCCGTCGGCCCGTCGTGCACAACGAGGTGGGGTGTTTGGTGGGGGTAAGTGACCCAACTGATGGTCAGCCATGGTCGGGAGCGGACGTGATGCGCGCCGCACACCCATGATCGTCGGTATGCATCATGTTCGTCGGGTTCATCGTTCAGCATGCGGTCCTCTGCGAGCGATAGGTGGGCAGGGGCTGGGGAAGGTGGGTGGCACTTCGGACAAGCGCCGACTCTGTACCACCACTTGCGCTCGGGGTGTTGCGTCCATTCCCAGCCACAGCGGTCGTGGGTGTCGTCGAGAAGTTCCCTGCGCACGCAACTGACAATGTGGGCGGTATACGGTGGGTCGGATTCGGCGAACGCATCCAGGTCCTTCGGCGCGACAGTGACGTAGTCGCCCGTGACTGCATCTTCGAGAACGAGGCTCCCGCTCTCAAGAATCGTGACGAACTCCTGAGCGATCACATCGATTTGGATCAGGTAGGTGCGGCCCCGCGGCGCGCTCATCGGGCGTTCGCCAGACTCTTGTGCTCGTGGAGAACATCATTGGGGTCGCGCCGGACGGCCGCGATCACTGCGTACCTCACGTGTCCCAGACCCATGGCCGTCCCATCTCTACGCGTAGAGCCTAGAAGGGGCCAACGACAGTTGCCTCTCGCCTCGCTCGAGCCGATGGACTCGGCAGTGATACGTCTGGCAGGACTCGCGAGTCCGGTCTAGCGGCGACGTCGGGCGATCTCGGTCCGTGACGGACTCGGATCAACTCATGAGCTCGCGAATGTTCTGCTCATATCGAGCCGCGTCTGCGAGGTGTTCGTCCGTGACGGAGATCATGACGGGAGTGTCGTCTCTTGACAGCGGCGCGACGGTGGGGCTGGACGATCCTCGGGTCGTCAGGGAGGCGAGCGTCGTCACTGTCACATAGTCGTCGTCGAGTTTGACGACAAGCGCATGTTTCATGCCCGGCGGCACGGCCGCAGGGAGCGTGCCCCGGACCCAGTGCGTCTGCTGCAGTTGTGCGGCCACGCGACCACTGTATGGCTACGCCAGGCCACGGTCAGACCCCATCGATCTGGTCGAGTAGCCGATCCAGCCCATCGTCAAAGAGGTCCGCGTACCTGTCGAGCGTCATCGCGGCGGACGCGTGGCCGAGCATCCGCTGCACGGACTTCACGTTGCCGCCGGCGTTCACCGCGATCGACGCAGCGGTGTGGCGCAGGTCGTGCAGCACCATCGTCTCGACACCCGCGGTCTTGAGTGCCGTCTTCCACCAGGACTTCGAGCCCGCCGACGAGCGCACGCGTCGCATGTACTCGCCAGTCGGCCCCGGGAACACGAGATCGCTCTTGCGGCGTCCCGTCATCTCCGCACGCAGCGCCTCGACCACGATCGCGGGCAGCGGGACGAGGCGGGTGCTGGCGTCCGTCTTCGGCGTGCTCAGGTGGATCTCGCCATGCACTTCGACGGCCGACCGGTGCACGGTGATCCGTCGCTTCTCGAGGTCAACGTCGGCGACCTTCAGCGCTACAGCCTCGCCCCAGCGCAGTCCGCAGTACCCCAGCGTCAGCACGAGCGGCCGATGCGAGCCACTGGCATCAGCCACACGCCGCAGCTCTTCCTGCGTCAAGTAGCGGCGGATGCGTCGGGTTCGGCGGCGTGGCAGCGAGTCGACGCCGGTGGCAGGGTTTCGGCCGAGTCGCCCGTCCTTGACTGCCTGCTTCAGGATGCCGTTGAGCACCCCGTACGCGCGGTGCACGATCGACGGAGAACGGTCGATCTCGCTCAACCACGCGGCGATATCACCGTTGACCACGCGGCGCAGCGGCACGCGCTCCCAGCGCGGAGCGACGTGGAGTCGCCAGCTCGTCTCGAGCGGCTTGTACGCCGACGGCTTGAGCGTGCGCTTCTTGATATCGAGCCACGCCGGCGCCAAGGAGCCGACGGTAACCGTCGACTTGCGGGGGTCGGTCCAGTCGCCGGTTATCAGCTTCGACTTCTCCGTCGTCAGCCACGCCTCGGCCTCTGCCTTCGTCAGGAAACCGCGCTTCTCGACGATGCGATTGCTGGGCGAGACGTACCGGGCACGCCAGAGCGTGCCGTGTTTGACCGAGTCGTAGGAGTAGACGTTTCGGGTCGTGCGCTTAGGCATCGTCCGTTCGACGCGGGCGGCCCTGCGTATAGTTCATGCCCTTGAGCCGGCCGGCGGCGCGCGCCTTCGCGATCCAGTCGGATGCCGTGCGGTGCGGCACATCGAGTTCCACCTGCACCGCCTTCGTCGGCGGCAGGTCCGCGAGCGCTGCGGCGCCGTAGAGGATCTCGATCACCTCCATGCGCTCGTCCTTCATCCCGCGCTTGACGACAGCGGATGCCATCCACTGCGGGATGATCCGGCCCTCGCCGGCGGTCAGGTCTGCGACCGTCGTCCACTCGCCGCCGTCCGAGCCATCCATGCGCACCGCGATGCAATGCGGGACGGCGGCTTGCACGATCGCCTGCGCGGCGATGTGACGCAGCGCGCGTCGATCGAAGTCCGGCCGTATCGCCCGGCTGACGAGCGTCATGACGACGTACTGACCTTCGTCGGGCGAGTAGTGCGCCTCGAGGGTCGTTTCGATCCCGGTTTCGTCGTTCGTCGTGGTTGCAACGAACGCGCGAGCAATGCGCAACGCCGACCCGACGGGTTCCGTCGCGGCATCCGCTGACATGGGTGTGCCATCGAGAGTGGTCACGTCGATTCTCACCTCCTCATTTTGCATTACCTCGAACGCACATCGCAGAACCTCTTGACAGAGCATACTCCTTAGTTGTGTACTCATGTCAAACACGGTTCCAACAACGCAGCGGAGGTGCGCCGTGGCAATGAAGATCGAAACGACTCCCGTCGACCTGAAACACAAGTACCTGAGCCCGCAGATGCTGGCCGACCAGCTGCCGGGCATCTCGACCGGCACGCTCGCGATGTGGCGACATGAGGGCAAGGGCCCGCGCTATCGCAAGCTCGGCCGCATTGTGCTCTACGCCGTCGACGAGGTCGACGAGTGGGTCGAAGCCGCCATGCGCGAAGGCACGATCGATGGCTACTGATCTGATGCCGGATGCCGCGCCGCGGGCCGTCACTGTGTACACGACCGGCCCCGCGTGCGTGCAGTGCATGCTCACGGAGAGCCTCTTGGCGGACCTCGACATCCCGTTCGTCGAATGCGACATCACCCGCAACGAGAACAGCGCCGCCCGCGACTATGTTGTCGGCGACCTCGGATACACCCGCGCGCCGGTCGTGGTCGTCGACGAGCACGACCACTGGTCAGGGTTCCAGCCGGACGAGTTGAAGAGGATCGCGGCCAGGTTCGCGAGCAGGTCATGAACGCGAGACCTGATCCGAGTGCAGGGGAGAGTCTCGGGGAAGCGGGGGAGCGCATTCGGTCCGCCGCTCCGATCCTTGGCGACCGCGCAACCGACGATGACTGCCGCATCCGACGAGCGATGATCGACGAGGCTCTGGCCGTCCGCGGCATCCATCCCGGTGCGCACGAGTGGCACACTGCCCTACTCGTCGACGGGCATGTGGCCGGCGTCTGGGTGAACTCGGTCGAGGAGGCTGAGCTCGAGCTCACGGTCTGGTGGGGCACGCGATGCCATTGGGTCACCGTCGATCCGCAGTGCCTGCTCTTCCACGAGTACTTCCCGAAGGGCAAGCGGTCCGCGGCCGAAGCCGAGCGGCGCTTCCCGCTCGCGCCGCCTCGCGCGTTGCGCGACCGCTTCGCTCCCGCTGATTCGCTGCTCGACGGCATTTGGCCCCCATCGGCATCCACGACGTCGGTCGCGAGGTGATCACCTTGATCGACGACGATGCTGAGCGGCTCCAGCGAGCGAACGAGGACCTTCGCCTTCAGATCGCGCATGCTCGCGCTGCGGTCTACGAGAGGGAGAAGCAACGTAAGGAAAGGCGTCGTGAGTACGCGCGCGAATACTACGCGGCACATCGCGACGAGTACCTCGACTATCAGCGGCAGTACCGCGCGGAGCAACGCGAGAAGGACCCTGAGGCGTATCGGGCGGGTAAGCGTGAGCGTAACCAGCGCTGGCGTGATTCGCACAAGGACCAGGTCAACGCGCGACTGCGCGACAAGTACCGCGACAACGCCGAGAAGCACCGGGAGCGGCGACGTGAGTACTACGCGGCGCATGCCGAGGAACAGCGTGCGCGCCGCCGCGAGTACTACGCCCGCAACAAGGAGAAGCAGAAGGCCTCCCACCGCGCGTGGCGCGACCGCGAAAAACGGCGCCGAGCAGTCGGCCTGCCGACGCAGCGTCTCCATCGCGTACCTCGCGACGAGCGCAAAGCGAACCGCGTCGCGGCCCACGCCTTCTTCTCACGAACCTGGACCGAGGAGGAACTCATGACCATGATGGAGATCTTCGCGACGCCGCCGGAACTGCTGGCGGCGTGGAAGAGAGACTGTCTCAAAGCGCGCGCGACCTACGCGCTGGCTGAGCAGCAAGAGGAGCTCGCGCGCCTGCAGAAGGAACTGAGCCGTGTGGCACCCGGCCCTAAGCCGAAGCCGCGCATGACGCCGCAGGAAATCGAAGAGGCGCGAATGGATGCCATCGCGAAGCAGATCAGCGAGCGCCTCCGCCACCACGAAGAACCGCGCCGAGTCCATCATCTGGACCCCGCAGCCCCGCATCCGATGCTGCGTCACCCCGACACGAGAGAACTGAACCGATGAGCGTCATCGACAGGAGCCGCGCCGAGAAGGTGCTCTACCGCACCGCCATCAGCGCGTTCATGTACTACCCCGACAAGGCTGACAACGAGCCCGGTTACGACGTCGAGGAGGACGTTGCGTGGTGCGCCGCGCCACTGGAGCGTCGGCTGCCGTCGCCGGATGTCGAGATGTTCCGTGGGATCATCCGGATGCTGATCACCGAGCCGCTCGCAGACCGCCGACCTCTGATTCAGAAGCTCGCCGAGCTATCGGGGGAGTAGGTGGCGGATCCGTCCTGGCGGCCGATCGTAGCGACCTCCGGCGCGCTCCGTTCCGGCCCTGCGGCATATCCTCCCTCGCTGCGCTCAGTCCGGTAATCCTCGGACTCGGCACTGCGCGCGCCTCCGGTCGCGTTGTGAGCCACTACCAGGACGGTCTGAGAAGCGCGGGCGATGCGCCCTGATGTGAGTCAGCGCGAGACGCCGCCGCGCTCGGGGCCGACAGGAACGACGACCGGTGCGGCGAGATCAACGACCTCCTCGAGCGGTTGCGAACGCTGCAGGTCGCCCAGTCTCGCTACCGTCTTCTGCTCGATCGCGCTGATGAACTTGCCGTCGCTGGGCGCGTACAGCTCGGGGATAACCTCGCGGAGAGCGACGTCGTGCAGCTCGACGAGGAGCTCAGTGACAGCGCGGGGGAGGTCTCGGCGCGTCATCGCGAAGTCGGTCGCGTGGTGAAGCTCGCTGAGCCACTGCGTTGCGTCGAACCGACTCAGACGGGCGGACTGCGCGCCTTCGAGGGCTGCCGCGGCACCGCGGAACACCTCGTCACCGTCAGCTCGGCGCGCGTCGAACACCACGTCGCCGTTGCGGCCGATCACCGTCAACTGGTCGACGGCCGACGAGCCTTCTGCCTCTACCGCGAGATCGCGGGTCGCCTCGAACGCGCGGTCATGAGCTTCTCGGCTGACGAGCCGCGCAAGGTTGCCGGCACGGACGTTGCTCAAGTAGAGGGATGCCACGGAGAGAAGGCTCTCGGCTCTCCGCGATGCGACGATCGCGACGCGCGTCTGAAACCCCGCGGCCGCGAACCGCGCAGCCGTTCCTACAGCGGCTGTTGGATTTTGAAACGCTCCCTCGAGCAGCAGTGAACGCTGATTCTCGCGGGCGTAACGGATGCAGTCGCGCATCCATGCCGCTGTTGCTCGGGTGACGGCGTCGAGTGACTCAGGTGCGCTGGCGACGGAAAGCGCAGCGAACCGCGGGTGAAATGCGCGCAGATCATCGGCGCCCACAACGGCTGGCGCTTGACCGTGTTCTACGATCAGCGTCCGGATCGCCCTCTGACGTGCGGTCCCAGGCTGGCCAGCCAGCAGGGTGAGAGATGGTGACTCTTCAGCGTGAGTCGAGCTCTGAAAAACCAGAGGAAGGACGTCGCGCGCCAGTATCGCGTCGCGCTCACTCGGTTCGAGCTCCCAGCTGGTCAAGGCGTCAGCTCCGTAATTCGAACGGCGATTCGGTCAGCGAGCGAATTCACGGCCGCGCGGTCGTGTCCATCCACGTCGAGGATGTCTCGCTGGAGCTGCTGAAGCTCGGACAACGCAGCTGCCGAGGGCCCAGAGCGTTCGATGGAGGACTGCAGAAGAAGGCTCGTCAGCAACGTCGCGGACTCGCGCATCGCTTCGTAAGCGACAGCGTCATTGACGCGCCATGCCGATATCCGAGCCACGCGGCCTCCCTCCCTCATCGTATCTGCGAGGGTGTCCGCGGCGGGGGCACGTAACAGCTGGCGCCGACGGCATAGCCGCGTCGGGCTGCGCGGATATGGTGGAGTCACTGGGTTCTGGAGGGTACTGCGGAGATGCGGACTGATTCGCCACTGTGGCGTGTCATGGGCGACGCTGCCCAGGCGCAGGAAGCCGAGGCACTCGACAAGATCCGCCAGCTTCTGCCCGACGATGGAATCGCCCGCGGATGGGCGAACATCACCTTCACCGACAACCACGGGCGGCTCAACGAGGTCGATGCTCTCCTGCTGACTCGCAACGGTCTCTTCGTCGTTGAACTCAAGGGGTGGCACGGCGAGATCACCGGCGATCAGCGCATGTGGCGCCTCGGGAACCGCACCGAGAAAAACCCTCGGCTGCTGGCTAACGACAAGGCGAAGCGCCTCCGCTCTGTCCTATCCGACCTGGCTCGCACCGCAAACCTCCCCAGCAACGTAGTGCCGTACGTCGACGAGGCGGTCGTGATGCACGGGCGTCGATCAAAGATCCGGCTCGACCGGTTCGGCGCTGAATCGGTCTGGGCATTGGACGGATCCGAGGTCCAGGGACTTGCTCCCGACCGCGCATTCTCGTCGTTGCTCGCGCAACAGCCCACCCGCGAACCAATCGATCTCCCACGCGCCAGACAGATCGACGCGCTGATGGATGCCGCGGGGCTGATGCCGCGACCCCGCCAGCGCATGATCGGACATTACCCTCTCGACTCGAGCGAGCCGCTCGGTGAGGGGCCAGGCTGGCAGGACTTCCTCGTCAACCATCCCGACGGTGTCACGAAGCGGCGCATCCGCCTCTTCCCTTACCCGAAGGGCGCGGATCGCGAGACCCGCGCCGCGGTCGACCTGCGGGCACGCCGCGAGTTCCGCCTCACCGACGGCATCGTGCATTCCGGGATCATCGCCCCGCTCGACCTCCTTACGCCCGAGGAGGGCCCAGCGCTCCTCTTCCCCTACGATCCCGACGAACTGAGCCTCGAGGACTACCTCTCGCAGCACGTCGATGACCTCACCTTCGAGGCGCGCGAGCGCATCGTGCAAGACCTGACCGAACTCGTCCGTTTCGCGCACGGCCAGCGGCTCACTCATCGGGCCCTGTCGCCCGTGAGCGTGCGGGTTACCGACACGGGTGACGACTCGGTCACTGTGCGGATCCGGGATTGGGATCTCGCGCGGCGTCGAGACTCGGAGACCTCCACGGCGACTGTTGTGTCGAGGGGGATCACCGATCTCGTCGGCGTCGTGGATTCCGAGGCGCTCCTCTACCTCGCGCCTGAAACGCTTCGGAACGCGACCCCCGCGTCGGCGCAGACGCTCGACGTGTACGGCACCGGAGCTGTCGCCTTCACGGTGCTGACCGGAAAGCCGCCTGCGGCGAACCTGCCTGCGCTCGAATCACTCGTAGCTTCGGACGCGACAGGGCTCGATCCCCGGTCAGTGATGCCGGAGATCTCGGACCGTCTCGCTGGCGTCATTGCGCAAGCCACCGCGTTCGACGAGATGGAACGCACCCTGGACATCGCAGATTTCCAGGTGGCGTTCGAGGACGCGCGTCGCGAGACGCACGACGATGAGCCGATCGTCGCGCAGACGGATCCACTCGACGCATCGGTGGGGGAGATCATTGGTGGCCGCTTCGAAATCGCGCGCCGCCGCGGTTCGGGGTCAACGGGCGTGGCTCTCGAAGTGCTCGATTACGAGGCTGGTCGTGAGGGCGACATCCTCAAGCTCGCGAAAGACGACGCAGCCGCCGCACGCCTGCAAATCGAAGCATCGGTGCTGGATCGGCTGGACCACCCCCGCATCGTGAAGCGCTTGGACGGGCCTCTGCCCGTCGGCACGCGCCAGGGCCTCCTGATGACGGATGCCGGCACCGAGACGCTGTCGGACCGCATCCGTCTCGAGGGTCGCGCCACGATCGAGCAGCTCGAGCGTTACGGTGCAGACCTCTTCGAGGCGGTGGCGCATCTCGAGCAGCGAGGGGTGTTCCATCGCGATATCAAGCCGTCGAACCTCGCCGTCAAGCCCGACCCCGGCACCCGCAAGCCGCGCTTGACTCTGTTCGATTTTTCCCTCGCGGAAGAGCCGCTCGCGAACATCAAGTCGGGATCGCGGCCTTACCTCGATCCGTACCTCGGCGTGAGTGTGCGGCGGCAGTTCGACTCGGCCGCTGAACGCTTCGCGGTTGCGGTGACGCTCTTCGAACTCGCCACCGGAGACCCGGTTTGGTGGCCGTCCGGGGATGCGCCTGCGAACGCGACGGATGCGCCGGTCGTGCAGCCGAGCATGTTCGACACGGGTGTCACTGAAGGCCTCGTCGCGTTCTTCCGCACAGCGCTCGCGCCGGACGCTACCGAGCGGCATCCATCGCTCGACGCCATGCGCGCGGCGTGGGCAGCCGCTCTCGCCGGGGCGACCATTGACGACGCCATCGCAGAGGCGAACGATGCGAAGGCGGATGCCGCGTCCGTCGACACCCCGCTGACCGACGCCGGCCTCAGCGCACGTGCGCTCTCGGTTGTGGCTCGGGTCAACGCGACAACCGTCGGCGAGCTACTCGGCGTACCGCCGATGGTCATCAATCAGATCCGCGGCAGTGGCGAGCAGGTCCGTCGCGAGATCAGCGCGCGTATCCGACAGTGGCGTGAGCGTCTCGCGCACACGACCACGACGACCGAGGTTCCCGCGACAGGTGGACGCCGTGCCGTCGAGAACTTCCTCAGCGGCATCTCGCCCAAACCCGGGGAGTCGCCCGAGGAGCGCTTCAGACGGTTGCGCAAGGGTGGAACGCTCAAGACGGCGGCCGACGATGTGTCCCGGTGGCTGCGGGACTTCGAGAGCATCGCGACTGTCGAAGAGCTCTCGGCCAAGCTCCTACGCGAGTATGGGTCGTCCATTGACGATGAGCAGCAGCGGACGAAGGTTGCGACCGCCGTTGTGCAGGCGATCCTCGAACTCGATGCTCGGTACCGCGATCCGAAGTTCGTTTTCCAGCGGGCGGCTGACCGCACCCGAATCATCGTCGCCTACGCCCCTGAAGATGGCTCGGGCATGACGTTCGACGACGCAGAGGCGCACCTCGAGGCAATCCTTCACCGGGCATCGATCATCGATGAGCTCCTCGATGCGGATGACGTCGTACCTGCTGCACGCGTCCGTGAGGCGCTGCGGACCGACGAGGAGAAGCCGCTGAGGTTGAGCGATGCTCGCATCGCGCAGCTCGCGATCGGTCTCTCCGCACGAGGTCGGCAGTCGTCGATGGGTGAGGCGTATCGAGTGGACTTGTCGCCCGCGAGGGCGGTGGAGCATGCCCTCCGTTCAGCCGCGACGCGCGAGGTGGCAGAGGTCACCATCGAACAGCGTGTGCGCGCTCGGTTCCCCGCCGTTGACAGCATCCCATCGCGACCTGCGCTCGACGTCGCGGTGAGAGCCGCGATGCCGTATCTCGAATGGCGCAGCGATCTCCGCAAGTACGCGATGCGCGCTGCGGACACGAACTCGGCGACCGCGACCGCGTCCTCGACGACGTGGGGACGCGCCACCGGGGACGACGCTGTGGTGGCTCGACTGCAGGCGTCGCTGCGAGAACGAAGTGCACTGGCTCTTGTGTTGACTCGGCGGAGACCGACGTCGCTCGTGACGACGATGCTCGCCCACGCCTACGACACGCGTGTCATCGATCTTGCAGACCTTGCATTGGATGCACTGCGTGAGACCGCCGCCGACAAGAACATCCAGTGGAATGTCGTGCTTGATGCAGATCGGCCGGATGCCGGCGGCACCGCCCAGCGAAACCTGCAGCAGCTGGCTCGCCTCGCGATCGTTCCTCGATGGAATGAGCTGATGGAATCGCCACAGCCGCTTGTGCTCACCAACGCGGCGGTGTTCGGTCGGCTTGGCCTCGTCGATCTGATCGCGTCGGTGATGGACATGTCGACCTCGCGCGCCGCGGCCCGTTGGTTCGTCCTTCCGCGTCCACTCACGGGTAGCACCCCCGATCTGGACGGCGTGCCGATGCCGTTCGGTGCGGATGGTTGGCTGGAGCTTGCCGTCGATGCCCTGCAGTTGGGCGACAGCGAGTCGGCGGCTCCCCTCTCAGCTGCGACCACCGCTCTCACCAGAAAGGCCAGCGTCTCGTGATCGACTCCGCTGCTCTGCTCGCTGACCTCAAGCGCGAACTCAAGACGTTGGAGGCGGACCTGCGGGTGCGCGCAGAAGATCCTGAATCCCCTTGGGGTTCGCGGCTCAGGGATGAATACGGGCGTGCTCAGGCGCGGGAGCGAACGGGGCTCGCGTGGATCGATTGGCGCGACGGGCAAGTGGCGCAGGCGGGTGTCGCATGGATCATTGCGACGGTGTTCATCCGTTTCTGCGAAGACAACGGATTGCTTGCCGGGGCGACGCGTGACGGGCGCTCGGTGGCTCAGCCTTGGATCGCTGGGCCTGGCGATGGGCTGGAGCGCGCGGTGGAGAACGAGGCCGCTTTTTACGCGGCGGCGCCAACCATGACCTCGCGAGACTGGCTGCAGCAAGCGTTCGGCACACTCGCCGACCTGCCGGCTGGCGCCCCGCTCGTCGACCGGAAACACTCGGCCGTCTGGCACGCCGAGATCTCGGCGACCGCAGCAGATGGGCTGCGCGACTTCTTCCGCCGCACGACACCCGGTGGGGAGCTGGTGCACGACTTCAGCGACCCGCAGCTGGGCACGCGATTCCTCGGCGACCTATACCAGGACCTCTCCGATTACGCGAAGAAGACATTCGCCCTGCTGCAGACGCCAGACTTCGTCGAGGAGTTCATCCTCGATCTCACGCTCACACCTGCAATTCAGGAGTTCGGTCTCACCGGTCTCAAGGTGATTGACCCCGCGTGCGGCTCAGGACACTTCTTGCTCGGTGCGTTTGAACGGCTGATGGCGGACTGGAGCGCATCCGCGCCAGGCCTGGACCGGGGAGACCGCGCTCAGCGCGCGCTTGACTCGATCCACGGGGTCGACCTCAACCCGTTTGCCATCGCGATCGCGCGCTTCCGCCTCACGGTCGCGGCGATCAAGGCGGCGGGGATCACCACTCTGGTCGCCGCGCCCGCGTTCCGCTATCACCTCGCCATCGGTGACTCCCTGCTCGGTGGACAGAGCCCGGAAGCGAAGCTCGACATGGGCGACGGCGAGTACTTCGCCTATCAGGCCGAAGACCTCCAGGAGCACGCGAACATCCTCGCGCCGGGGCAGTACCACGTGGTCGTCGCGAACCCGCCGTATATCCAGCCGCCGGACGCGCGGCTGCGCGACACGTATCGTGCTCTCTACAGCACCTGCCACGGAAAGTACGCGCTCTCAGTTCCGTTCATGGAGCTGCTCTTCCGCCTCGCGAAGCAACCAGATGCGGCCAGCGGCGCCGGACATGTCGGGCAGATCACGTCGAACTCGTTCATGAAGCGAGAGTTCGGCAAGAAGCTCATCGAGCAGTTCCTGTCGGGCAAATACACCGGCACGACTCGCCCCTCCTATGTCGACCTCAGTCATATCATCGACACTTCAGGCGCCTACATTCCAGGTCACGGGACGCCGACTGTCATTCTCGTGGGCCGGCCGCGCAGGCCGCAAACCGACAAGGTTAGTGCAGTGCTCGGTGTGCGTGGAGAGCCGGGGCAGCCTGCGGTGCCGTCGCAGGGCTTGGTATGGACGGACATTGTCGCTCACGTGGATCAGCCGGGATACAACGGCCAATATGTCACCGTGTTGGACGCTCCGCGAGCGACGTATGCGAGCTTTCCTTGGTCGCTGTCCGGAGGTGGGGCCGGCGAACTTAGGGCACAGCTCGAGGCAGCGGGCGCGACGCGCCTTGGGACAATCCCATTCCGGATCGGTGTTTTCGGGGTGCTTGGTGCGGACGAGGCATTTATTACACGATCGGATGAGGTGCGTCGCGTTGGCGAGCCGAATTCGTTCCGCCCGCTGGTAGTGGGCGACGCGGTGCGAGACTGGTCAATTGGACAGACGGAGCCGACATTCTTTCCCTACAACGCGCAGCACATACTGCAGCCTCTGGAGGACTTTCCCAAACAGGCGAGGTCGATGTGGAGAGTGCGAACTGAGCTGGGCAACCGCGCTACATTCACGCGAGGAACATACTTCTCGGACGGTCGCCCGTGGTACGCGTGGCACCAGATTCCCCAGGACATAGGTGCATCTGGCTGGACCATCACTTTCGCGTTCGTCGCGACGCACAACCACTTCATCTTGGACCGAGGTGGCAAAGTCTTCAACCGTTCAGCGCCGGTGATCAAGCTTCCAGCGGACGCCACCGAGGACGATCACTTCGACCTGCTCGGCGTGCTGAACTCCTCTACCGCCTGCTTCTGGCTCAAGCAGGTCAGTTATCCCAAGGGCGGAGATCCGATGGGCACGGGCGGAGCGCGCGTCAGCCTTGAGCCCTGGAGTGATCGCTACGAGTTCACGGCCACCAAGCTTGAGGAGTTTCCGCTTCCGCCGGTCTCAACGCGGGAGATCGCTAAGCGATTGGACACACAGGCGAGCCAACAACGGGCTGACTCTCCGCGAGCGACTCTCGCGGGCAGCGCGCGGGACATTCGCCGGGCGCTTGATGAAGCACGGACTCGCTGGGGCGAGGCTCAGCGGGCGCTAGTGTCGCTTCAGGAGGAGCTTGATTGGCAAACCTATGTCGCCTACGGTCTCGCCGATCAGGCGCTGGCTCCGGCATTTGATCAACTGGTGCCGATTGATGCGAACGAGCGCGTGATGGAGGTTGGACTAGCACGAGAGGTTGTTCCAGGGTGGGAGAACACTAAGTGGTTCCAACGTCACGGTCGCGCCGCCAATCTTGCTGGGCCGAATTCGGAGTGGCCACCTGCTTATCGCGAACTATGGTTCAGTCGTTACTCGGCGATTCAGAGCAACCCCTCACTTCGAATGCTGGAGCGCCCTGAGTACAAACGGCGATGGGCCGGACCCTCGTGGGATGAACTTCAGGCGAGTGCGGTGAAGGACGCGCTACTGGATCGGTTGGAGTCGCCCGAGCTGTGGCGCGACGGCGCGGGCCGACCGCTGGCAAGGTCCGCAGCTCAAGTCGCCGACGACCTCCGCCGCGACGAGCGAGTACGCGAGCTGCTGACGATTCACACCGGCTCACCCGACTTCGATCTGACGGCCGAGATTGGCAAGCTCCTTTCGAACGAGGCAGTCCCGCCGTTCGCGCCCCTGCGCTACAAGCCCGCGGGGATTGAGAAGTTTCGAGCATGGGAACGCACGTGGGATCTGCAGCGCGCAGAAGACCGGGGCGAGCGGGTCGACGTTCCGGTGCCTCCCAAGTACGGCCAGGCTGACTTCCTGAAGTCGACATACTGGACGGCACGAGGAAAGCTCGACGTGCCGAAGGAGCGGTTCCTCTCGTTCCCTGGGGCTCGACTTCCAGATGACGCAACCGAGCTCTACGGGTGGGCAGGGTGGGACCACTCAGAGCGAGGGCAGGCCATTGCACGTCTCGCCAATGAGTTGTCGCGTGCGGGCGCGCCGGAAGACCAGGTGGTTCCGCTCCTCGGCGGGTTGATCGAACTGCAGCCGTGGCTCGACCAGTGGTACAGCGGCATCGACGAGCGGTCGGGCGTCAGCCCGGCATCCGCCGTGTCGGCTGCCACCACCGCCCTGCTTGGACGCCTCGGTATTGGGGTCGACACCGTTCTCGCCTGGCGCCCGGCGCCCGCGACTCGTGGAAGGAAGAAGGCATGACCTTCACCCTCAACTCGCCGCTCCGTGACCTCATCGACCTGCCAGAACGAGTCGAGGCGGCGGACTTCGTCATCAAGCTGGACGAAGGCGTTGCACGGCACGAGCAAACGATTCGTGACTACGTCGTGACCAACGCGATCGCTGACGCCGTCGGTGAAGGGCTCGACCTCGTCGCTGGCTCACTCAGCCGACAGTCGTCGCGGGGGGCGTTCCTCGATGGATCGTTCGGTGCGGGTAAGTCGCACTACATGGCGGTTCTGCATCTGCTGTTGTCGGGGCACATTCCGGCGCGGCAGATCCCGGGGCTAGAGGCTGTTGTTGCGGCGCGGCAGGACATCCTTGAGCGGCGCCTGCTCGTTGTGGATTACAACCTTCTCGGAGCAAAGTCCTTCGAAGACGCTCTGTTCGGTGGGTACCTTGCGGCGATCGCATCGAAGCACCCCGAAGCGGCCTCTCCGATCCTGCACGTGAGCGACGGACTGCTCGCCGATGCGCACACCCTGCGCGAACGCATGGGGGACGACGCGTTCTTCGGCGGACTCGGCGGCGGGGATGCGGCATGGGGTGACCTCGGTACCGCGTGGGATGCCGTGAGCTTCGAGGCCGCAGCTAACGCCGGACCCGGCAATGACGACCGCGACCGCCTCGTTGGAGATCTCGTCTCGGCCTACTTCTCGGCATCCGTCCGTTCCGGCGAGTGGCTTCCGATGTCGGACGGGCTACAGGCCCTGACCGCGCACGCCAAGAGTCTTGGATATCAGGGACTCGTCTTCCTCATCGACGAGATCGTGCTCTGGCTCGGTCAGCACCTCGCCGACCAAGCGTGGGTTCAGAACGAGATCGAAAAGGTCGTGCAGCTCGCCGAGAATGCTGCGGCTAACCTGCCGATTCCGATCACCTCCTTCCTCGCTCGGCAGCGCGACCTGCGTGACTTCCTCGGGACGCACGTCGCTGGGGCTCAGCGCGTCGCTCAAGGGCAACTCTTCGCTTACTGGGAAGACCGCTTCGACAAGATTCGATTGCAGGCGGCTGACCTCCCCAAGATTGTCAAGCAGCGTCTGCTGCGACCTGTCGATCGTGAGGCCGAGCTCACCCTCGGCACAGCTCTCGCCGAAGTTCGACGGGACTACGCGGCCTGGGGATACCTGCTCTCCGACGACGCGAACTCCGACGAGAAGGACTTCGCTGACGTCTATCCGTTCAGCCCCGCGCTGGTCGACACGATGGTTGCCCTGTCGACGCTGATGCAGCGCGAGCGCACCGCGCTGAAGCTGATGGCCGAGTTGCTCGCTGAAGGTCGCGACGACCTTCGGGTGCGTGATGTGATCCCGGTCGGTGACCTGTATGCACCCATCGTGTTGGGCGGGTCACAGCCTCTCAGCGAGGAGATGAAGCGCCACTTCGCCGTCTCCGCGAAGTTCTATCGAGAGAAGATGCGCCCGTACCTCTTGCGCAAGCATTCCCTCAGCGAAGCGCAGGCGGCAGATCTCGATCGCGACCACCCGTTCGCGACCGAGGACAGGCTGGCGAAGACGGTGCTCATCGCAGCTCTCGCACCGCAAGCGAAGTCTCTGTCGAACCTCACGGCCGCGAAGTTGGCGGCGCTCAACTGGGGCACGATCTCCGCCTTCATCCCCGGCGACGAGGCGGGCCAGGTGCTGGCGACCGTGCGACAGTGGGCGACCGAGTTCGGTGAGATCAGCATCGGCGACGGCCACGACCCCATCATCACCGCCACGCTGAGCGGCGTTGATTATGACTCGATCCTGGAACGCGTGAGCACGGAAGACAATCTCCAGACGAGGCGAGAGCTGGTGCGCCGTCTCATTACCGACGAGTTGGGGCTGCCCGCGGCATCCGTCAGCCTCGTCGGACTGCCCCTCAACCACGTCTGGCGTGGCCAGAAGCGCGCTGTGACGGTCAAGTTCGGCAACGTCCGCGACGAAGCCGAGGTGCTAGATAGTGATCTGATCCATAGCGACGAGCAGTGGCGAGTGGTCATCGACTTCCCCTACGACAGCGGAAACTACTCGCCTGCCTACGATGTCGTCCGACTGCAGAAACTGCGCGATCAGGGGCGGACCGCGAACACAATCGCATGGATCCCGAACTTCCTCTCCGAAGTACGCCAGGACGACCTGGGCAAGCTCGTGCTCCTTGACTACCTGCTCACCGGCACCAGGTTCGATGCCAACTCTGACCACCTCCCGCTCGCCGACCGCGGCCCGGCGAGACAGACGCTGGAGACAAGGCAGCGCACCCTTCGTGACGGGCTGACGACAGCTTTGCGTCAGGCATACGGGGTCAATACGCCCGACGAGGGCAATGTCGACGCCGAACTCGCCGGCAACCAGATCTTCTCGCCGCTTGTCGAGGGGCTCACCATCGCACCGCCGCCCACGGGCACGCTCCTCACCGGGCTGAAGCATGCGCTCGACACCGCCTGGAAGCATGAGTTCCCGAACCACCCCGACCTCGGCATCGAAGAGGTCACGCTTCGCCGCCTGAGTGACGCGATGGACCTCGTGACGGGAACGATCGAGGCCGGCGGTCGTCGTCAAGGACTCGGTGCCGCTGAACAGAAGCTCGCGCGAGACATCGTCGCGCCGCTACGCCTCGGCGCGTTGAACGAGAACGTCATGGTGGTCGATGCCGCGCACTTCGGGTGGAACTCGGACTTCGCCCGTTGGGAGGGCGAGCTGGGGACAGGGATCACCGTCGGATCGCTGCGTGCGAAGCTCAGCGACTGGGGAATGACCGCGGCGATGGAGAACGCCGTACTGCTCACCTGGGCTGCACTGGGGAACTGGGAGTTCGTCGGTGTAGGACAGCCGTCATTGCAGTCTCTGCCTGACGGTGCCGCAGTGCGTAAGGCGAATCTCCCCGACAGCGGTGACTGGGAACTCGCGAAGACTCGAGCCGGTCGAATCTTCGGCGTTGCTCCCGAGACAAATCTGACGCCGCGCGCGGTCGCTCGATTCGGCGGCGCCATCAAGGCCGCCCTCGAGACGAGTGCAGTCGCCGACCTCGTTGCCCAGCTCGACGAGCATGGCGACGTGCTGGGCATTGAAGCATCTGTAGAAGTCGGCCGTGCAGCGACCGCCCGACGTCTCAACGATCTGGTGGCAACCACGCGGCAAGCGGCGAACGACAAGTCACGCATCGAGGCGCTCGCTACATTCGACCTGCCAGACGAGCTCAGCGCTTTCGGGCGCACGTATGCAACGGCGGAACGGCTGGCGCGCGAGCTTCGCACACTCGACTGGCCGATCATCGCTGCGGCGCAGACGCGCGCCGACACCTCATTCGATGCTGCGCTCGCGGAGTTGCGTAGCGCAGCGGCCGTCGATGAGTCGGTCGTTCCGCTCGAGCCGCGCTTGAAGGACGTCGCGATGCGCGCGCGAGCCCTTGTGGTGCAGCCGATGCCGGGTCCCACTGCGCCCCCGGTGGTCACGCCGACGCCGGTTAAGCCGGTGCCCATCGACACGGACCCTGGTGTCTCCACTGCAAGCGAGACCTCGGGGACACGCCACGCGCCGCTGACAGACCTCGACAGGGTTCTGGCTGAGCTCCGAGCGGAAATCGGCGACAAGGCGGGGCCCGGTGCCGAAGTGACCATCACCTGGCGAATCGACTGATCCGTGGGCGCTCCGACCGTCTCAGAAGCAGCTCTGCGCCAGCACGTTGACGCCTGGCTGTCGTCCGCACGTCGCCAATCGCGGACGCTGGTTGTGCGTGCCCAACCGACCTGGTCGGGGCCGCCCACGATGACGGTGCGCGACACGTCGGTGAAAGTCGTTGAAGGGGTCTCGGGTCTTGCGGCTTTGGACTCGATGCGCGCCGCCGCCCCGGACGAGGTCGTCGTGATTCTGACGGCGCTCACCGAGCGCGAGCTCGGGTCTGCAGTGATGCTCGACGCGCATCGTCAACGGGTGAGTGAGCTCGACGAGTGGAGCATGGTTCCCGGGCTGTTCAGTGTGCGGGATCAGGTTGTGCCCCGCCATGTCAGCGACCTCGGATTATGGATGCCGAGCCTGCTGCTGTCTGTTCGTCCCGAACGCGGGTACCCTCCCGCTCCCGGCGCCACGCTGACGCCAGACCACGCGGTGAAGTCCCTCATTATGGCGATCCTCGGACTCGGGCGTCTCGACGACCTCGACCTCGTCACCTGTCTGGCTCCGCTCGACGATCTCGGCGTGCGTGCACGCCTCCGGGCCCTCGATCCGGAAGTGAGGGACTCGCTCGTACTCGCCGTGTTCACGCACATCGGCCCGGACTTCGCGCTGGCGCTTCGCGCGGCGCTCGCCGGGGGGCACGTGTCGGTCGCAGCTATCGGGCTGGTCTGCGGTGAGTTGTGGGCGTCTGGCACTAAGACGCGGGACCCATCGACGATTGCGGCGCGCGCGCGAATCGAGTCCTACATCGGAACCGGGGCCTCGCCTGACGCGGCGCAAAGGTTCGGCGACGCCTCACGCAGACTAATGCGCCGGCTCATCGACGATGTTCATGGGCGCGAGATCCTCGATCAGGCGGAAGCCCTGTGTGTCGAGATCGACTGGGCCGATGGAGCCGCGGCATCCGACTACCTTCTCTCGGGTCTGCGCGCTCGCGTCGTCGCCCTCGGTCAGGCGATCGAGATGGCCGTGGACGTTCAGGGGACCGGCGAAGCAGCGAGCGTCGAGCACGCATTCGCAGCAGTCAAGATGCACCACGCCGCTTCGACCATCTCCCGTCCGCTGCAGACGGCGGCGATGGCGGTGCGCCTCGTGAGGTGGCTGAGCACGCAGCGTTCGGCTCCCGCGAACTTCCTTGATGCCCTGATTCGCTACTCGTCAGATGGTGCATGGGTCGAGCGCGCGCTGGGCGACATCTGGGATGGTGACAACGATGCGAGGCTCGCGCACGCGTACGGGCGACTCGCGAATGCGGTGCAGAGTGCGCGACAAGCGCAGGACCAGGATGCAGCCCGGTTGCTTACGGGAGGCATCGCCGTAGATTCGTCCGTGCCCGGTGCGGAGTCGCTTCTCACGCATACGGTCGTGCCGCTGAGCGGACTGGCTCCGGTGCTCCTGATCGTGCTCGACGGGATGAGTTTCGCGACCGCGACCGAGCTGGCAGACGAGTTCGCCGATCGTGGCTGGACGGAACTCGTCCGACGCGACACTCTGCGACGCGGATCGGCGGTTGCGGTGTTGCCGACGATCACCGAGTACTCCCGCACGTCGTTGTTCGCGGGGGAGCTGCTCGCAGGAAACCAGCAGACCGAGAAGGCCCGATTCTCGGCTAAGGTCGGCGGAGTCGCGTTCCACAAGGACGACCTTCGGTCTGACGCAGGTCACGCGCTCCCATCCGCAGTCACGACCGCGATCGCGGATCTCGACCGCAGGATCGTCGGTGTCGTCCTCAACACCATCGACGACGCACTCGCGACCGCCGAGGTCGACGCACTCCGGTGGCACGTGAACCAGATATCGAACTTGCCGGCGCTGCTTGACGTGGCACGCGAGGCGGGCCGGGTCATCATCCTCACCTCCGACCATGGACACGTGGTCGAGCGGGGGAGCGCACTGCGCAGTGCGCCCGGTGCCGCAGCCCGCTTCCGCGATCCTTCGACGGGTCCGGCGCAGTCCGACGAGGTGTTCGTGAGCGGTCCTCGCGTACTTGCGCCCGGGGGTGCAATGGTCCTCGCGGTTTCCGATGGCGTGCGGTTCGCAGCGAAGCGCGCGGGGTATCACGGGGGCGCGGCACTCGCAGAGATCGCTATCCCGGTCATCGTCGCTCAGCCCAGGGGAGCTACAGCGCCGGATGGCTGGGTGGAGGCGCCTCCGCAGGAACCCGTGTGGTGGAACGAGCCCGTGCGTGCCGACCCCGACACGCCGGTTGTGGCCGCGGCGCCGGCGAAGCGGCGGGTTCGCGCAGTTGTAGCAGACACGCCAGCTTTGTTCGAGGACATCCCGGCCGAGACTCCGATTGCCGCGCCGGTCGTGCCAGTCGATGAGCAACTCGTGCGGAGCGAGACGTACCGCGAACGGCAGGCGCGGGCGAGTCGCCATCCGATCGACGACCAGACGGTTCGCGCGATCGTGGCATCCCTCGTCGCGGGCGCAGGGCGTGCGCACCGTGACACCGTTGCAGTCGCGGCCGGCGTTGCAGCGTCCTCGCTCCCCGGGGTGCTCGCCTCGTTGAGGCGATTGCTCAATGTTGATGGGTATGCGGTGGTCGATCTCGACCCGGACCAGGTCACGGTGACCCTCGACGAGACCTTGCTCCGCGAGCAGTTCGAGCTCGGAGGTCGGCCGTGAGTGGGGTGAGCGCGCGGCGGCGGCGCGAGATCATCGATGCGCTGCGGCGGGGGACGGTGCCTCAGCGAGGTCTGGACGTGATGGCAGTGGGGCTCTATCGCTTCGAATCCGCTCTTGTCGACGAGCTGGATGGGGTCGGCGAGGGCGGTGCCGTGTTCAAGGCAGTGCGCGGTGAATACGGCGCCGGAAAGACGTTCTTCGCCCGATGGTTGATCGAGACCGCCAAGCAGCGAGGGTTCGCCACGGCCGAAGTGCAGATCTCGGAGACCGAGACGCCCCTGCACAAGCTCGAGACCATCTTTCGGCGAGTCACGGAGAACCTCGCGACGGAGTCGACCGCGCCGAGCGCTTTCCGCGAGGTGATCGATGAGTGGTTGCGCGTTCTCGAAGAGGACGCCGTCGACGCCGGAGCGAACGCCGCCGATCGCGATGCGCTTGCCGAGCGGACGCAGCAATTGCTGGAACAGCGTCTGTCGGTCGTCTCGCGGACAGCGCCGGCCTTCGCTGCTGCTCTTCGCGCGTACCACGCGGCTACTGTTCGAGGAGATGTCGAGACGGCTGACGGACTGATCGCGTGGCTCGGTGGACAGCCCCACGTGTCGGCCGCCATCCGTCGCGGAGCCGGCATCCGCGGGGACCTCGACCACTTCGGTGCGTTCGGCTTCATGCAAGGCCTGCTGGCCGTGCTGCGTGACGCCGACTATCGAGGGCTCGTTCTCGTCCTCGACGAAGTCGAGACGCTGCAGCGCGTGCGCAGTGACATGCGAGAGAAGTCGCTCAATGCGCTGCGGCAACTCCTCGACGAGGTGGACGCCGGCCGATTCCCGGGTCTCTACGTTCTGATCACTGGAACGCCGGCGTTCTTCGACGGCACGCAGGGAGTGCAGCGGCTACCTCCTCTGGCGGCTCGGATCGGTGTCGACTTCAGCGGGGACCCTCGATGGGACAATCCCCGGGCGCCCCAGGTGCGGTTGCTCGGATTCCAGCGCGAGAGCCTCATGGAGCTCGGAGACCGGGTTCGGGATATCTATGCGAGTGGCAGTCCAGCCGTCGACCGGATCGATGACCTGGTGACCGACGAGTACCTGGCGGGGCTCGCGGACACCATCGCCGGGCGTCTCGGCGGCAAGGTCGGCGTCGCGCCTCGGCTCTACCTGCGAAAACTGGTGGACACCCTGGACAAGGTCGAGCAGTTCCCCGACTTTGTACCGCCCGCGGCGGCGGGGGTCGTCGTTGCCGACGGTGAGCTCAATGCGGATGAGCGGGCCGCGGTCGGTGGGATCGACAGCATCCACCTCGATGTCTGAGAACGCAGAACTCACGGGAGCGCTCGAGTACCACGTTGCGAACACACTCGGGTGGTATGACCTTCGACCTTTGCAGAAGGCATCGATCGAGCCTGTGCGATCGGGCGCGGACTGCCTGCTCATCGCGCCCACGGCAGGCGGGAAAACCGAAGCGGCGACCTTCCCCGTCCTGTCGAGGATGGTTGACGAGGAGTGGCAGGGGCTCAGTGTCATCTACGTCGCGCCGCTCAAGGCTCTGCTGAATAACCTGCTGCCTCGACTCGAGCAGTACACCGCTTGGCTCGGGCGACGAGTGGCGCTCTGGCACGGGGACGTGGGTGACGGCGAGCGTCGTCGGATTCTGAGCGATCCACCCGACATCCTGCTCACAACACCGGAGTCGCTCGAGGCGATGCTCGTCTCGCGGCGCGTGGAGCACCACCTATTCTTCCGCTCCGTGCGCGCGCTCATCGCCGATGAGGTGCATGCTTTCGCAGCATCCGACCGCGGATGGCACCTTGTCGCGGTGCTCGAGCGACTCCAACGCCTGTGCGGACAGCGCATTCAACGGATCGGGCTCTCGGCGACCCTAGGAAATCCGGACGACGTGCTTCGGTGGTTGCAGGGATCGAACGTGGATGCGGGAGCGCCGGCTCGCGTGGTGGTCGGTGAAGGCGGCCTGCCAGTCGAGCCCGACGTCACGCTCGACTTCGTGGGCTCGGTGGACAATGCGGCCACTGTGCTGTCGCAGATGTTCCTCGGGGAGAAGCGACTCGTGTTCTGTGAGTCACGCTCGCAGGCTGAGGAACTCGCGTTCGCGTTGCGGAGCAACAGTGTCGAGACCTACGTATCGCACTCGTCATTGTCAGTCGACGAACGCCGTCGCAGCGAGCGTGCGTTCGCGGAGGGCCGAGACTGTGTGATCGTTGCGACCTCGACCCTTGAACTCGGCATCGACATCGGCGACCTCGACCGGATGATCCAGCTGGACTCGCCAAGGTCGGTTTCGTCCTTCCTCCAGCGGCTCGGGCGAACCGGGCGGCGTGCCGGGTCGGTACGGAATGCGCTCTTCCTCGCGACCGACAACGACACGCTCCTCCGCGCGGCCGGGATGCTGCACCTGTGGGGGACTGGGTTCGTCGAGCCGGTCGTGCCTCCGCCGTCCCCTCGGCACATCGCCGCTCAGCAACTGTTGGCGCTCGCACTACAAGAGGGGCGGTTTGCGCGGGCGTCGTGGCACGAGTGGTGGGCGGGGTCGCACGTCATGGACGGTGCCGACGAAGTGCTCGACTACCTCGTCGAGCAAGAGTTTCTCGCGGCAGATGGACCGTGGCTGTTCATCGGTCCGCGTGCCGAGAAGGAGTTCGGGCGACGACACTTCCTCGAACTCCTGTCGACGTTCATCGCAGACCTTGAGATGAAAGTGATCGAAGGACGCCGCGAGATCGGATCGATCGCGCCGCTGTCTCTCACCACGCAGGTGATCGAAGGCAGGAAGCCGCTGCTGCTCGCTGGTCGAGCCTGGATCGTCGAATCCATCGACTGGGACCGTCACGTGATCGTTGTGCGGGAGGACCTCGCGAAGGGCCGCGTGCGGTGGGGATCTGAGCCGATGCCCGAGTCGTTCGAGATGGTTCGTGCGCGTCGCGATGTGCTGCTGGGGGCGGATCCTTCAGTACGTCTGTCACAGCGCGCTGTGGCGCGGCTCGCAGAGATTCGGACGCTTCGGCGGGATCAGGTCGTCGACGACGGGCTGGTGCTGGAACGCGGTGACAAGTCAACGGTGCTCTGGGCGTTCGGTGGCTTGAAGGCACACGCGACGCTACTCGCCGCGCTTCCGGGGGAGGTGGCGGATTCGGCAACCGCGGACAACGAGACGATCAGGTTCAACTTCCCGTTGAAAGTCGATCTCCTCGATGGGCTGAGTATCGACGGCGTGCTGCCCGAAATCGCTCCGCGAGCCGTCGATGGGCTGAAGTTCTCGGTCGCGCTGCCGGATGAGATTGCCATGTCAACTGTCGCATCAAGATATGTGGACGATACGGGAGCGCTAACGACCACTCAGTCGGTGATCGTCGAGCGCCGACGAGATTAGCGCGCTTCAACTGGGTCGTAGTCCGGCAGTGCTACGTTGAGACGCCAACGTGCCGCTCTGGGGAGATGGGGATGAAACTCAAGAAGCTGAATCGCAGCCTTGCGAAGGCGCTGGTTCGCGATGAGAGTGACTACTCAATCGCAAAGATGGTTGAGCCGCTGATAAGCAACAAGGCACTGCTCGCATTCTTCGTGCCTGTCGCGCTGATTACGGTCCTCCAGATCCTGCAGCCCTTCCTCGTCGACGAAAGCGCTAGGGAGATCGGATTCGCGATCATCGGCTGGGCGTTCGCGCTGTGGTACGTCCTTGCCTTTCTCGTTGTAACCGGACTCGTGGCTCGGTGGTTTTTTCTTCACCGGGCTGCGGCGAAAGAGATCGTCGTCCTCGCGGAAGTTTCGCGTCGTCTAGGGTCAGCGCTCGTTCGAAGCCACCGCAGTGACCCCTCGTACTTCGAGATCGTTAGCTGGGACGAAAACATCAAGGTCGACAAGCGCGGAAATGCTGTGATCGACAGGATTGTGTGTGTGAAGGCCGGCGCGCGTCCTGTGAGCATCCTGTGGTCTGCCTGCATCTCCTTTGGACCGCAAGTGCTCCCCGAGCAAGTCGGAATCCAGGCATTCCGCAAGACAAGTCGCGGTGAGAGTCCCTTGAGCTTCGACCCTACGTGGGATGACACGGGCGGGAAGCTGCGCAGCGACATCCACATTTACCCCACCGATGATCTGCAGTCGGGCGAAGAGCTCACGATTCGGCTCCAGTGGAAGTGGCCACTCTACGCGTCTCAAACGCTCGCGAAAGGCGAACTGGAGCCCTTCCGATATGACTTCAACCGTCCTTGCCACGCATTCAGAGTGCGGGTGGCGGTGCCGTCCGCCCGGCGACTTGAAGCGATATTCAAGGAAGGCGGAGGGCAATCAGTGGACGTGACATATGGCAAGTCCACCGTTGAGATAAGCGTCAGCGGATCGGGGCCGATCAAGAGCCTGAGTGGCCACGTGGCTCCAGTAAAGAAGTGAGGGGCGGGGTGCAGTGCACTCCGCCCCTCCTGAGTCGTAGGTCTTACATGTCGCCGCCGCCGAGAGTCATCTCGCTCCCCTCCCTCATGCGAAGCGTCTTGCGTCGAATCCCCGATCCTACCAGACTCGGTTGTCGGACAGTCTATGGTCGGCGGGCCCGACTCCGAGGATTGCGCGTCGTGTCTCATCCACTTGGGGAGCGTAGGAGAGTCTCGACAACCACACCGCTTCGGGCGACTTGAACTGGAAGCAGATGGGTGACCCGGTTGTCTCTCGCGCGAGTCCCTACATTTCGATGATGTCGCGACTGAACCTATGAAAAACCACAAGCTCAATACAAGCTCAATGCACGCAGGCACTTTCTGTGGAACTAGTACCGAGTTATACATATTGCGGCTAGACTCAGCCCATGCGCGGCGGCCTGGAGCGCTGGAAACGGGGTGTCGGATCGCAAGGGGTTCGACAGGCGCTGGCCTACGCGTTCCAAGGATCGTGTGACTCTCACCTTCGGTCTACCGTCGGCGCTGAGGCGCTCGCCGCCTATAGCGCGGCTGGCGCCGCGGGTGTTGTGCGCTTCACAGTCGAGGGCGGCAACATCACTGCCGACACGCTTGACGAACTGCGGCTCCGTCGTTGGGTCGATGGTCGCGACCCCGAGACGGACGAACGTCGCGGACGCGATCTGACATCCCCCGACGCAGACCTGATTCTCGACGGCACGATCAACGCCCCGAAGTCGTACAGCATCGCGGCCATGCTTAACGCAGACCTCGCAACCGAGTTTGAGGCGCTCCAAGATCGACTCCGCGACCGCATCATCACGACGTGGCAGCGCGAACTGAACGCGCGCCGGGGTGCGGGTGGGCGCATCCGAGAATCGCTCAGTCGCGTTGAGGTCGTCGAACTCCAACACCGCCGATCGCGTGCGCTCGATCCCCACATCCATCGTCACCTGTGGCTCAACGTGAAGGTCCTCGGCGAAGACAGCAAGTGGTCGAACGTTGACTCCCGAGTGGCCATGAAGATGCAGACCGTCATCAACGCCGAGGGGGAGCTCGCTGCGCGCACCGATCCCCAGTGGATCGACGCGCTGGCCCGGCACGGCTTCACCCTTGACGTCGGCGGGGAGATCGCGGAGCTCGCGCACGCCGTCCGCCCGCTCTCCCGTCGTTCGACGCAGATTGAGGCGAACCGTGCGGTGCTCCTTGCCTCCTGGCGCAGCGACCACCCCGGCATCGAGCCGAGCCCCGACGAGTTGCGTCGCATCGACCGCCTGGCGTGGGCAAGAGCACGGCCGAACAAGCCGGGCGACGTCGACGAAGCAGCCTGGGAGCAACTCATCGCCGACGAGCTTGCGGCGATCGACCCCGGCATGCTGCGCGACCGGGACGCCGTGTCGGCGGAGAGGATGCCGATCGACGAGCTCGACCGGGATCTGCTGGCCGCTCAAGCCGTCGTGGAAGCGGACGCCCGTTCAGCCTGCTGCGGCGGACGGTTCAGTCTGCTCGATGTCAGAGCCGGCGCGACGCGGGCTGTCGCGGCATCCGGCGTCGTCGCTCCGCGAGAGCAGCTGCAACCGGTCATCGACGACGTCATCGTTCGCGCGCTCGCGCAGACGGTTGACCTGCTCGAGGACGAGCTCGATCGACCTGCGCATATCAAGGGGTACATGGCCGCGAGCACCGCGGCGGCGAAGATCGAGCTCGCTGCTCGTTTCGATGAGCTCGCCATCGGTGGCGCTTCGGCGGGTCAGGCGGAGGTCTTGACCGCCGCCTATGCGGTCCTGCAGAACGGAATCCAGCTCGAGCGGCGCCAGGTCGAGGCTGCGGCAGCGATCGCCGGCACCGACCGGTTGGTCTCGATCACAGGGCCCGCGGGAGCGGGCAAGACGACGATGCTGCGGGTAGCGAAGGCGGCGCTCGCTCATCGCGGACGCCGTATGGTCGTCGTCGCTCCCACCAAGAAGGCGGCGTCCGTTGCCGGCCGCGAGATCGGCACATCGGCATCCAGCCTGCACGCGCTGCTCGGCGACCACGGGTTCAGGTGGGGGCGTGACCTCGCGGGTGCGGAGATCTGGACGCGGCTGACGATTGGAGAGATCGACTCCGCAACCGGCGTCGCCTACGCGGGGCCCTCGCGGTACCGGCTCGTTCCCGGCGATCGAGTGGTCGTCGACGAGGCCGGCATGGTCGACCTCCACGCAGCGAATGCTCTCGCGACAATCGCCGCAGAATCGGGCGCCGGCATCGCGATGGTCGGAGATCACATGCAAGCGCGTCCCGTCGGGCATTCGGGGGCGATGGCCACGATGACGCGGCGTGCGACGGCCGTGGTGGAGCTGACAGCAGTCCACCGCTTCACGGATCCCGATTACGCCGCGCTCACACTCCGGATGCGAGAGCCTGCGTCGAAGGATGCCGCGGTTGCCGTGGCGACCGAGCTCGCCGAACGAGGGCTCATTCACCGCGTAGTCGACCACGTCCAAGCGCGCGACGTGATGGTGGAGTCCTACTTCCGTTGGGCGTCCGGCCAGCGGCGCATGGCTCTCGTAACCAGCACGAACGAAGAGGCGGATGCCATCAACGAGGCCATCCAGCAACGGCGAGTTGATCGCGGCGACCTGACCCTTGATCGGATCGCGGTCGGCCAGGACGAGCAGCGGCTGCTCGAAGGTGACGTCGTCCAGACTCGTCGCAACGACCGTGCGACCGGTGTGGAGAACCGCGCGGTCTGGACTGTTCACCGCATCACCCCAGCGGGCCTTGAGCTACGCAGCGTCAACGATGCGATCGTTACCCACGTCGTGAGTCACGAGTACGCGGCCGAGCACGTGCATCTCGCGTATGCGTCGACCGTGCACGGCATCCAGGGTGAGACGACGGACGCCTCCATCGTCGGGCCGGGCGTCGACGCATCCGGGCTGTACGTCGGGATGACCCGCGGACACGCGCACAACGAGGCGATCGCCATCGCGCGAACGGATGCCGTGGCCAAGGAGCAGATCGCGGAGAGCCTGATGCGCGGCATCCCCGAGGTCAGCATCGACGACTCGGTCCGCGCGGCGCGGAGCGAGCTCGGCAGGGCGGCACGTCCGCCCGCAGACGTCGTCACTGAAGAGCTTGCCGAGCTTAACGATTGGATGCGGCGGACGAGAGGGAAGCTCCTCGAGCTAGACAGAGACATCAGCGCGGCGGATGCCGAAACGCACGGACGCCCGTCGCTGATGCGCGACGGCTCACTGCTCGTGGACAAGCGCGTGGCCCTCAACGCCGAGTATGGCCGCGCGTCCGATCGATACGAGAATCTCTCACGTCAGTATCGAGCGCCGGCGCCCCGGACTGGCCGCCGGAACGCGGCAGACGAAGCCGCACCGCTCGTGCACCCCGAGGCGACCGGCCATCTCCGGATGCGCTAGTACGGCAACGTCGGTGCCCACCGATATGGTCCAGTCATGGTGTCCTACGCAGACCTGACCGACCCGAGAGCTGTCGAAGCCGCGCTCGAAGAGTTCGATCGACTCGGGCGATGGACATTCCTGGAGAAGTACGGCTTCGGCGAAGCGAGAGACTACTTCCTCGTCACGGACACTGGCCGTTACGACTCCAAGGCGATCTTCGCCGCCGCGTACGAGGCGCAGCACGGTGTACCGGTGTCCAACAGCGATATCAGCGGCGGCAAGAACGGCGCGGCGAAGCGCCTTCAAGAGCTGGGGTTCGTCGTGGAGGGTCTTGACGACGAACGAGGCCGGCGGACCTTCACTACTTTCGACGCGGCTCTTCGTGAGTTTCGGATCCCGATGGAGAATCTCCCTCGCATCCGAGAGCACCTCGCACGGTTTGAGTTCCGTGAGGCCTATATCCCTCGAAGCGGCAGCTACATCGCGATGGTCCCTGCAGGTGGCGGCCTCGTTCACTACGTCAACCGTGGTTCGATCTACTTCCGGCATGAGGACGGGAGAGGGGAGCTGATCGAGTTGCCCATCAATCAGCTCGGCCGTAGCGGGTTTTCGCGCAACGCGGCAGCTCGCAAACCCGCTGAAGTCTGCACCGAATGCTGGCTGGAACTCCCGGCGAGCGGCGTCTGTCCCAACTACTGATCGCCGGCGGGCGCCCCTCCGAGGCGCCTCAGGGTGCTCCACGGATAGGATCGCGACAAGCTCAGATGATTGCGGAGAGTGCAAGTGATCAAGTCCCTCAGCAACGACGCTGTCCACGCGTTGCTCAGCCCCGAGAACAACGTCGTCTACACCGTTCCGAAGTATCAGAGGGAGTATTCCTGGGGCCGGGATCAGTGGGATGAGCTCGTCGACGACCTCCTCGATCATGCCGATGTCGATGGACACTTTCTCGGCACCATAATCTGCGTCAACAACACGGCGAACACAACCAGCGAGTCGGTCCTCGAGGTCATTGATGGGCAGCAGCGGCTCACAACGATCTCGCTGATGCTCGCTGCGGTTCACTCGCTGCTTCAGGAATACCGTGGCGACCTCAGCGACGACGACGCAGTCGATCTGGTCAATCTCCGCCGGATGCTGATCTTGCGTGAGCCGGTGCGTGCGCGACTGCGCCCGCAAACGCAGAACGACAATGCCGAGGATTTCCTTCACGTTCTCGCCGAAGCGGGCCTCGGGGTTGCGGACCCTAAGCCTCGATGGGCCGGCGTTCGGCGTGTCAAGAAGGCCTACGCACACTTCCGCTCACGGATCACTTCACGTGCGGCCGAGACACAGTCATCTATCGCTGCGACCGCGCTCGATCTGCTCGGACGGGTCAAGCGTGCGAACATCGTGAAGCTCGAGGTTGCTACCCACGCGGATGCCTTCACTCTCTTCGAGTCGCTGAACAACCGCGGCATGCCGCTGACTCCGATCGACCTCATCAAGAACACGCTGCTGGGTCGAGCGGATCACCGCAGCGACGTTTCGCTTGATGGCGCCTATGCGCGCTGGCGCGAGTGGCTCGCGATTCTCGGGGACGATTACGGGACTCAGGAGCGGTTCTTCCGCTACTTTTACAACGCAATGAAGGACGAGTTCGACATCGGGTTGCAGGGCGTCCCCGTGGCCACTCGCACGAACCTCATCAAGATTTACGAGACGCTTATCGACCGTGACGTCGTCAAGCTCCTCGACGACGTCACGGTGGGGGTCGAGGCCTTCGGGCAGCTGATCGGATCCGGGGCGCCGGACGGACGAACGAGACTGGCACGCGCCTTCCAACGACTGCGCCGAGCGCAGGGCGTGCCGGCGCACGTCTTGCTTCTCTACCTCGTCATTCAGAGGAAGGAGATCAACCTCGGAGAGGACGAACTCGTCGACATCGTTGATCTCCTCACGGCGTTCTTCGTCCGACGCAACCTGACGGGGACGCCGGCGACGTACGGTTTAGTCCGTCTGTTCATGGACCTGGTCGGACGGTTGCGCGCGAGCCCGACGCAAGACCGCAAGCAACTGATCTTGGACGCACTCACCGCGGTGTCGGAGAGCGACGAGGGGTTCCACCGAGTTCTCTCAGGACCCGTTTACGAGGTCAACGCCGACGTCGTGCGCTTTATCCTCGCCTCACTCGCAGAACGACGCATGACTGCCGAGACCGAACAAGATCTGTGGCATCGCATCGAGACTAAGGGCAAGCCCGTCTACCGGTGGTCAATCGAGCACATCCTGCCGCAGGGAGAAAACCTGCCGCCCGGTTGGGTCTCCATGCTGGGCGGGCCCGCGGCCGCCACCGAGGCGCGCGAACGGTTTGCACACCATCTCGGCAACTTGACCATTACCGGGTTCAATAGCTCCCTCGGTAACCGTAGCTTCATCGAGAAGCGTGATCGGGTGGACTCGAACGGCAACCCGATCGGATATCGGAACGGCTTGAGCCTCAATGCTGATCTCGCCGTTCGCGACTCCTGGGGAGTCGACGCGATCTCCGCGCGCACTGAGCAGCTCGCCGGTGAAGCGATGGCGGCATTCCCGCTTGCCTACCGGAGGTAATTGACTCGATCGGGGTGTCCAGCACGCGAGAGCGGCGCGGGAGTACGATGACTCTCACGCCGCTCTCCTGTTGCGATGGGTCAGCGAGCAACCCCGACGCCGGTGGTCGAGACCGGCTGGGCTACTGGCCCCGTGGCGGATCTGTCCGCGGCGGGGCCGTTAGCTTTTGGGGCGCGGTCGACGGAGACGGTCGCGAACTTGAGCGACGCTCCGATGTTGTCGGCGACGATGTCGCGCGTCTCTCGGGTGTTGCCCGTCTCCTTGTCGGTGTAGGTGCCGAACCGCAGGTCGCCGGCGACGATCACGCTGTCGCCCTTGCGCAGCGAGTTCGCGACGTTCCGCGACTGCTGGTTGAACACGACGACGCGGTGGAACACCGTGCCGGCGTCCTCCCATCGGTTCGTCGTCTCGTTGAGGCGGCGATCGTTGACGGCGATCGTGAAGCGGGCATACTCGTTGCCCGACTCGCTCGCGCCGTGCTCGGGGTCACCGGTGAGGTTGCCCTCGATGGTGACCGGGATTCTGGTGGTCATGCTTTCTCCTTCCGATCAGAGACGCCGAGGCGCCTCACTCGGCGTGGGCCCGGCTGGTCCACGCCTCCCATTCCTGCTCGTCGACGACGTCCGTCCACGAGCGAGGCTTGTAGCGGCTGTGTCCACGCGAGCACCCGCCGGCGTACGCCCGACGCAGGCGAGGCAACGCGAGGGTGAGACGCTCGTGCCAGCCGATCGGGCCGAATCCCGAATCGGACGGGTGGAACGCCACCGTGTGCGCGGTGTGGAGCGCGGAGAGCTCCTCGACGAGGTCGCCGTGCTTGAACCAGCACGCCGGCACCACCGACTCCGAGATCTGGTACCGCACCGTGAACCACTCGACCCAGTCGCGCAGCACGATCCATGCCGTCCGTGCGTCGGCATCCGTCAGCGAGCGCCACTTCACGATGTGTGCGCCGATGGGAGCGGACGACCCGGACCTGTCGGGCGGATTGAGTTCGGTCAGGTCGGCCGCGAGAGCATCGTCGAGATCCTCCGGCTCTTGTTCGTACGTCACGTCCCTGCTCCTTTCGCGTGAGTGAGTGTGCGACGCAGGGCGTCGAGGGCGAGCTCGGATGCCACGCGCCGGGTCCGATGCCGTGACAGCACGGCATCCCGGTCGATGAGTCGATGAAGTAGCTCATGGCAGTACGGATGCAGGGGGATGAGATCGCCGTCCAGCTCATGGGCGACCCAGCGGCCGTCTTCGAGCCGCTGGACGCCGGCGTAGTCGAGATGGTGCAGCTCGAGGTCTCGCTTGTTCGCTGGAATGCCACATGCCGCGCACGCGAGCGGGTGCGGTTTCATCGCCGCGTGGGTGAACCACGCGTCGCGTCGCGCGAACCATGCCCGCGAACGGAGAAAGGTCGACCGATAGGCGTTCGCGTGGAGCGGGGTGCGGCGATTGCTCACTCCTCGCTCACCGCCTCTGCGGACTTGACGGGTGCTGCGGCTGGCTCGGGTGCCGCCGGTGCTCGGTGCGCATCCTCGAAGGTGCTCCGCTGCTCCTGCTCCGTCTCGCGCTTGCCGAGTTGGATTGCGCGGGCGTCGCGACGTTCGTCCCATCCGGCGAGGTCGAGGAGCACGCTCCGGCGGTTGCGGTACGCGAGCAGGCCGGCGGTCGGTGGCAGTCGGCGGATCTCGTCGACCGACATGAGGGGTCGCCGCTCGTGCTGCTCGCTGGTCGAGTGGCCGGCGTCGCGCGTCGACCACGACCGTTGTTCGCGACGGGTGTCGCGGGTGCCGAGGAGCGACTCGATGTCGCGCAGGTGGTCGACGTGGCTCGCTCCGCCGAGCAGCACCTTGGCCGTCGCGGCGGCCCAGATCGTGTCGGCCTCCGCCCGCGACCATGATGTCTCGGCTTGCGAGAGAGCCTGCAGCACGATGAACGTGCAGATGCCGCGACCGCCGCCATCGGCCATGATCCGTGGCAGGCTGCCCCACCGGAACATGTTGGCGATCTCGTCGAGGATCAGTCCGAGCGGATGCGTGAGCCGTGCACCTGGCAGGGCGAGTGCGCGCTTGCGGGCGACCTCAACGATGTCGTCGAGGACGGCGCCGAGCCATCCACCCATCGCGGCCGCGCCGGACGACGAACCGATCAGGTAGAGCGTGTTCGCCGCGTCGAGGAAGCTCATCGGGTCGAGCGCCGGGTCCCCCGGGCGGGGAGAGAGCGCGTCGCGGATCTGGGGCACGGCGAGTGGAGCGACGGCACCGCTGACCCCGAACCAGATGGACGAGACGAGCTTCTCGTCGCCGGCGATGGTGGCATCGAGGCTGTCGCCCCAGCCCGGCGCGCCGTCGGCTTTGAGGATCTCGACCGCGTCCCGCGTCTGCGCCGGGCTCGTGCCCCAGTCGTAGAGCTCTGCGATGGACATGCCGCCGACGGCGGCCGCGTGGAGGAGTCGTCCGAGGACGACGCCGGACGCTTGTGCCCATTCGCCGTTCGTCGTCGAGGAGCCGAGCGCGGTGCCGGTGATGATCGCGCTGCCGCGCTGCATCGCGACCAGCGGGTCTTCGCATCCGGCGATCGGCGAGATGCGGAGCGGATGCCGGACGCCGGACAGTCCCTGCGGGTCGAACACATGGACGTCGCCGCGGGCCTGCCGCATCCGCATGGTCGCCGTGAGGTTGTCGTTCGTCGTCGAGGTCGTGATGAGAGGACCCGACCAGTCGAGGATCGCCGAGATCAGGATCCGGTAGCCCTTGCCCGAGCGGGGCGGGCCTTCGAGCGCGACGGAGTCTTCGATGGAGACGTACACGTCGCGTCCGCGTGCCGTGCCGACTCTCCACCCGACGTCTGTCGCCTGCGGGCGAGCGAGATCAGGGCGCAGCTGCGCCGCTCGACGCAGCACGGCCTTAGCGGAGAGATGGTCGCGGATCTCACTCGAGGTCGCGAATCCCGGCCTGGTGCGCAGGTCGGCAAGGAAGGCGCGGTCGGACTCCCGGTAGCGACGCACGGCGACCAGAATCCAGACGGCCGCGGCGACGATCAGGACGACGGCTGCGGCATCCACGATGCGGATCGCCGCGACCGGCATCGCGCATTGCGCTGGTGCCGCGTACGCAGAGGCATCGCCGGTGATCGCGAGGCCGAGCCCGGCGAACAGGTGCTCGGGAATCGGTCGCGCGCCGCAGGCGATCTGAGTGACGAGCTCGGCGAGGAAGCCGAACGCGAACGACAGGATCACCGCAGCCGCGATGAGGATCGCGATCGCCTTGCCGAGCATCCCCTGGTTCATGATCGGTACCTACAGCGCTTCGGCAACGGCTGCGGCGGTTGCGAGCCAGGCGTCGCGCGTACGTCTCCGCAACGCGTCGAATCGGAGCGGTCCGGCCTTGAGGGCGGGATCGAACGGAATCATCTGCACAGCGCGCACGTGATCCCGGAATCCGTCCGCGATGCGGAACGCGGCAGCGGCTGAGGGCTCCGACTGGGTCACGACGACGACCGCCCGGTCGGCGAGGAGGCTGGATCGCTCGTCGCGTCCGCGGAGTGCGTCGAGCAGTAAGGCGGCGGACTCTGCGGACTCGGGTGTCGCGAGCGTCGGAATGACGAGCTGGTACGAGTTGTCGACCATGCGCAGCCAGCGCTCGGCCGATTCGTCGTTCCCCGAATCGAAGAGGACGAGGCGGTAGAACCGTGCCGCGACCTGCATCAGCAGGTCGAACTCGGCCGATGCGATGCGCTGATCGGTCGCGAGCAGCTCCGGGTTCGAGCGAAGCACGTCGTAGCGGTCCGAGGCTTGGTGGTGCACGAAGCGAGTGATGTCGGAGATCCCGGCGCCGAGTGCGAGCAGGCGGGATGCCTCGGGCAGCAGGTCGCGCAACGTTGTGTCGTAGAGGCCTTGCTCGGTGCGCCACCCGAGCGTTCCACGGGTGTCGTTGTTGTCCCACGCGAGCACATTGCCGCCGCCCTCGCGGGCGTAGACCGCCGAGAGCATCGCGGTGGTCATGGTCTTGCCGACGCCGCCTTTGCCGTTTGCGATCGCAATCGTGCGGCATCCGGCCCACTGCCTCGACACGACGGACGTCCACTCTGTGCGCTGACGCTCGGCCGCCGAGGGCTTGATTGTGATCCCCAACCGCTGCGCGAATCGTCGCCAACCACCCGCGCCTGTGGTGAGACCGGATGCCGGTGCGAGGAAGGAGGGGCGAGCGGGCGGCTCCGCAGCCGCCGTGTCGGGGGTGTCCGGCGCGGTCGGCTGCGGAGCTTCTTCGCTCACCTCCTCTCCATACGTCGTTGTCGGGGTGGTCGCGGTGGCGACCGGTTCCGCGGGCTCGAGGGGTGTGAGGTGCCCGTCCGGCGCGACGAGTAGGCGGTGGTCGCCTCGATCGCCCGAGGTGATCAGTTCGACGGTCGCTCCCGTGCGCTTGGCTTCGTCAGTCGCGCGTCTGACGATCGCGTGCCGCACGTCTTCGTCGGGGGCTGCGGGGATCGACTCCGCATGACCGTCCAGCGTGACGAAAGTCACGTGTGCGCCGCTCACCGTCGCGTACGCGCGGGGGTAGGTGATGATCGTGCTCATGCTCACTGCTCCTCGGTGTTCTCGCGAGGTCCGGCAGTGAGCCAGCCCTCGATCCCGGTGTCGATCTCACGTGTTTCCGGCCACAGCGTGTCGAGCGTCGCCGCGTCGATCGCGCGGACGTCGGTCTCTTCGCGGTCCGCCGGGGCCAACGCATCGTCGGTTGCGAACAACTCGTACTCCCACTCGGTCGACGTCGCGAAGCAGTCGACGAGGTAGGAGTATTGACCGACGTACGCGAGGAATTCGCCCTTGCGCAGATGCCGAGCCATCTCGACGTGCGGCGCCGGCAGGTTGAGTCGCGCGCGAAGCGCCGCTTGCTCCTGGCTGTTCACACGGAAGATGAACTTGTTCTCGATGTCGCCGACGATCGAGTACGCGAGTGACCGCTCGAGCGATCCTTCGTCGCCGACGGCGTCGAGGTCGCCCATCTTGTGCAGGATGACGATGTTGCTGATGCCGTAGTGGCGCGAAAGCTTCAGCCACTGCTGGAACATCTGCAGCGACGAGAGCGACGTCATGTCGCGCCAGCCCTCCTCGCGGACGACGTAGCGCGTGCGATGCGCGGCGCGGTCGGAGATCA
The DNA here is from genome assembly GCF_028737325.1 of Microbacterium thalli. Taxonomy (GTDB): domain Bacteria; phylum Actinomycetota; class Actinomycetes; order Actinomycetales; family Microbacteriaceae; genus Microbacterium; species Microbacterium thalli. The sequence goes on from NZ_JAQZCH010000001.1 coordinate 994,990, forward strand.
CGGCCTGGATCCACGCCGTCGAGCACACCTGCGTGAGCTGCGCGGCAAGATCGCCGCGCGCGAAGAGCTCGGACGTGTCGGTGACGACGATCGGCGCTTCCTGGTCGAACTCCACGGTGGACTCGTCTTCGAAGAGGCCTGACAGGTCTCCCTCGACAAGCCGGCGCAGCACGAACCGCGGCTGAATCGCGCCCTCGGCGGCGTGGAACGCGGCATCCGTCTCACCCGCGATCTCGCCGAGCTCCTCGAACACTCCGCGCAACGTCGGGTGGTCGTCCGTGCGGAGAATGCAGCGGTCAAGCGCATCGAGTAGGGCTGCGTGCTCGACCGCCGACAGACGTGCGCCGAGAGTCATCTCGATGAGCGCGATCAGCGTGCCGATGCGCCGCTGCTTCACCATCTGCTCGTGCTGCTCGTCCGTCGCGCCCGTTCGTCGCGGACCGCGGTCGAGCGGGTTCAGCCGCGTGCCTGTGCCTCCGCCGAGTCGGATCACCCGACCGCCGGGAATCGCCTCGGCCACCGCCACCCACTCGCCCTTGGGATCGGAGGGGACAACCACCTGATGCCCGAACGCGATCGACCTCGTCACGAGCGTCTTCACGGTCGCGGACTTGCCACCGCGGTACGCACCCAACACGAGGATGTTCGTCGAGAAGGTGCCTCGCTCGGACGAGTCGACGTACGCCTCCCACGGCGAGAAGTGCCACAACGCGTCGGCGTTGAGGTCGACGCCGAGGATCGGCCCGCGATGACCGAGCCCAGAATCGGCGACGAACGGGTAGATGCCCGCGATGTGCTGCGACGTCGCCTGGTGCGGTGGGATCCACGCCTTCGCGAGGTTCCAGTAGCCGCCGCGCACCAGCCCCGGCCCAAACGGCCCCGGAACAGCGGCTTCAGGTAGCCCGCGATCGCGTCGGGACGTCCGCGTGGGCTTCTGGTCCTGTCGAGTGCGGTTGATCTCGCGCTGCAGATCGCGCTTCTCGCGCCGACTGAGCTCGACGGGAGTGAAGGATGCCGCGTGCCTGACCATCACTTCATTCCCATCCCGATCGGCAGCGCGTTGACCATGAGCGCCTCGGCCTGCTGGCAGTAGAGAACCTGCGCCTCCATGCCCGCGCGCGAGAGCGCGTTGCGCATCCCGGCGATGGCCTGGTCGAGGCGTTCCTCATCGGGCGCGGTGACGGTGAGGTAGGCGCCGTACTGGAACTCGCCGTGGCCGCGTGCGATCTCCTGCTCGCGCTGCTCGAGGGCGCGCCAGTCCGCGGCATCCGCGGCCGATCCGTCGGCGCCGCGCTTCGCCCGCAGCGACTCGTTGCCCCGCCACACCTTCTTCTCATCGCGGATGCGCTTGAGCGCCTTCCCTACGGGCACCGGGGTGAGGACGATCGAGAAGATGTGCGTGATCGCTTCGCCGGTGTGCGGATGCCGCGCGAACACGACAGGGGAGAGGAACCCGACGGGTGAGTCGGACCGTGGCCACTCGTGCACCCACATCGTCGTGTGCACGCCCGAATCGGTGACGACGATGCCGTTGCGCCCCTTCGGTTCCTCGAGGTACATCGGCCCGACGGCCACGGGATCGACGCCGGCGACGGCCTCCGGCCGGTTCTGGACAGTGGAAGCGAACTCCGGATCGAAGGCGAGCCGCCCGAGCGCGGCGACGTCTCGTGGGGAGAGCCAGCGACGGACCGTGATCTTCGCGGACGTCAGGGCGTCCGCGAGATTCCCCGCTTCGATCTGCGCGAGCGTGACGATCGCCTCCTTCCCGCCGCCGAGCGCTTTGAGCTGGCCGCCGAGAACGACGAGGTCGAGGGTGAGGACGATGTAGTTGCGGTGGGCGACTTCGAACCGTTCGGACAGGTCCATCACGTCCTGGTAATTGTGCGCGACGGGGGAGTCGGCGCTCAGGTTCTGGACTCGGTGTACGGTGTCGTAGTGCTCTCGGGCGGCGCGGATCGTCGTCGGCAGTGTGCGCTCTTGCAGCGTGACCCGCTTCACGCCCGGGCGTTGCGTAAACGGGCCGAGCACGCGGTCGAACTGCTCCGCGAGGTCGAACCGTTCCGGCAGGTCGTGCATGAGGAACCCCTGCACTTCGAGCTCCGCGATCACGGATACCGATCGGTCTTGCGGGTTGTAGGCTGCCGCGACGTTGTTGACGTCCCAGAGTTGGATCGAGGCGCGCGTGCCGGGCAGGTTGAGCGTGCCGGTCAGCCGTGGTCGCTCAGGGCGGAACTTCTCCGTCGTGGCGCCGGTCGCGTGGCGGACCTGCTTCATGAGCCACAGTCCCGCCATCCTCGGCGTCGACATCCCGCGGATCGTCGTCAGCGCGGTGATGCCGAACGCGAGGTAGATCGGAGCGCCGTAGAGGAGCCCCAGCGGGCCGAAGCGGTTCACGAAGATGAGCAGCGCGACTGCGGCGGTCGTGATGAACGTGAGCTGCCACGGATCCATGCCCATGACGACGCCCTGTCGCGAGCGGCGAGGCAGGCGGACGGGACGCGCGTACTCGGTGGACTCGGTCATGAAGAACTCCGATCAGGCTTGGCGACGGATGTGGATTGGGGAGAGCGGGGTGGGGATGCCGCGGGCTGTGGCGTCGGCGTCTGGGCGGTGCCGGGCGTCGTGGGCGGGTGGGGAGCGGTCGGTTGCGGGGAGCGCGTGGTGGCGGCTTGCGCTCGAGCCGGTGCCGAGCCACCTTGCGCTGCCACGCCTGTCGTTTCGGGGGCCGTGGCCGGCTTCGAGGTCGGTGACGTCGAGCCGGGACGAGAGTTCGAGGAGTGCATGCCCGAGGGGAGCGATCCGAGCCGTGTCGGGATCCGCGCGGCCGAGCGCGCCGCGCCCGCGGCCATGCGTCCGCCGTGCGAGCCAAGTCGCGAACCGATGCCGTCTGCGGCGACGGCCCCCGCGAAGCTGAACAGCCCGAAGATCGCGAAGGGCGCAAACGCGACGAGCACGAGCCCGACGATGAGGGGCCACGACTGCGGGTTCCAGATCGTCTTCACGGATGCCAGGCCGTTGATGATCAGCGTGACGAAGCCGATCGTGAGCGGGCCGGTCAGCAGTAGCACGAAGATCGCGGACACGTAGCGGACCACCCACTGGGGTCCGATCCCGCGCACGGGGAACAGCATCCAGGCGACCGGACCCACCATGATGAGGGCGGCGAGCACGATGTTGCGGAAGGCGAAGACGAGCATCAGCAGCAGCATTCCGAGCATGAGCAGGAGGTGGATGAGGAAGGCGAAGAAGTAGTTCGCTTGGCCGCCGGCCCACATCACCGACTGCAACGTCGAGTACAGGCCGTCGCGGCCGTCCTGCGCCATGATGTACCAGGTCATGTCGTCGACGGCGTTGAGTAGGTGCCCGGTGAACCACAGCGAGATCGGCACCGCGGGGACCGCTATGAACGATCGCACGAGCGCACCGACGAGTTCTTCTCTGTCGCCGGACACGACGGCCGCGGCGATCGCCCACACCATCGCGCCGAAGGTGACCACGAGGATCGCCCACTGCCAGAAGGACCACTGGTCGACGGCGGCCGTCCACAGCAACGTGGACGTGTCGAAGCGCATGTTGTCGGCGACGAGGAACATCATGCCGGTGGCGGCGAGGGCCATGCCCCGCCCGGCATTCTCGAACGTGACGCACACGGCGTCGCCCAAGCTGCAGCCGTACTTGACGATGAGAGCGCGACCGCCGTCAGCCTGAATTGCCTGCACGTGGCCTTCGTAGGTCGTGCAGACGGTCGTCCGCGCTCCGTCGATCGAGACGCCCACAAAGCACTGCTGTGCGGTGACGTTGTTCGGGTCGTTCGGCGTGCAGGTGACCTGATCGCTTGCGCGTTGACAGTCGACGTCGAAGGCCGGCGCCGACCACGGCTCGCCGCTCACGGCATCCATCGGGACGATCCGCGCGGCGTCCGTTTCGACGGCGTGCGCGCCGGAGCCCGACCCGAGGATGAGCAGCAGCCCGACCACGAAGCCGATCCGGAGAGCGCGCGTGATGTTCATCAGAATCCGAAGTCGAAGTTCACGAACCACGCGAAGAGGCCGGATGCCGCACCGAGCACGGCCGCGGCGATGAAGATCCAGAGGATGTTCTCGCCGGCCCACGTGCGCACGCGATCGGACGCGAGGCCGCGGAACGCGAGCGCTGCGCCGGCGATGATGAGCATGATCAGCACGACGAGCATCGCCCCCGCGAGGATGTACGACGCGATGACTTGGAAGCCCTGGAAGAACGGGGCGGAGAAGTCCGGTTGGATGTCGGGAACATCGACATCCGTCGGCACGGTGTGAATGGACATGATCGTTCTCCTTCGTTGACTACTTCAGGGGGAGGCCGAGGTTGGCCATGAATGGTTCGGGGTCGATGCGCACGCCGGAGTCGCGGACCTCGAAGTGCAGGTGACAGCCGCTCGACCGGCCGGTCGAGCCTTCGGCGCCGAGTGGCGTGCCGGCGGACACCTCGTCGCCGACGCCTACGCGGAGCGACTCCCACTGCATGTGTCCGTAGATGGTGAGCAGGCCGCCGCGGTGGTCGATGACGACGGCGTTGCCGTAGTCGAAGTACGCGCCGGCGACCGTCACGCGGCCCGGTCCGGCTGCGAAGACGGTCGCACCGCAGGGCTGGTCCATGTCGTAACCGCGGTGGTCAGACTTGCAGTAGCTGCACCCCTCAACTGGGTGATAACCGAACCCGCGTCCCTTCGAATAGTCACCCGCGAGCGGGTAGCCCCACTCTCCGCTGACCGCAGGAAGCTCCGTATCCTTCACGGGTTCGTTCGCCGTCGCGCTGGCGCCGGAGATCGCGAACGGGATTGCGATGAGCGGCGTGAGGATGAACCCCGTGCCGAGCAGGAAGACGAGGAGCGCCCCTACCAGGATCTTCCGACCAGTCCTCGTGTTGAGGGCTGCGGCGGCGATCACCGGGGCTTCCATGTCAGGGCTCCAACGGCTCCGTGAAGTAGCGGACGACCTTGCAGTCTCCTGACCGCTGGTCGGTGTCGGGGGTGGGTACCGATGCCGCGCCGCACAGCACCTGCACGCTCACGCGCACGTGGTCGTCGTACGAGGTCTCGCCGCCGGATCCGTCGGACCGGGTGAAGCTCAGCGTGACATCGGCGGTGCCGATGGACATGTCGCCGGACTCGTCGTCTGTCACCGGGACGTCGGTGACGTCACTGGTGACGACGGCGACAACGCGGCCGTCTTCGCCCGCGAGCGAGTCCCATTCGTCTTGCGGGAAAACGACGCCTTGCCGCAGCTCGGTCTGCGAGTCGGTCATCGCGGCGATCTGGTCAGCCTCGTTGGTGAACCGGGTATCGGGCGTGAACCACGTGTCGAGGTAGTCGAGCCACTCCTCGCGCGTGCTCTTGGTCGTGTCGAAGGTGGATGCCGCCGCAAGCGCCGCGCGAATGTATGTGTCGGCATCAGTGGTGATCGGTTCGGGCGTCCATCCGCGGTCGGCGGCGGTCGGGTCGACGACCGTGCCAGTGGGTTCGGGATCCGGCGCGACAGGCGGCGTGGGGTCCGCGGAGGCAGTGCCTCCGATGGCCTCCGATGGTGTCGGCGTCGGCCGCGCGATCAGCGCGCTCACGATGATCGCGACGATTCCGGCGAGTAGCACGAGGCCGCCGATGATCGCCCACGCGACTCCGCGGCGTCCCGAACTCTGGCTCATCATCACCGGTCAGGCCTCCTGATCTTTCAGGACGGCCACCGGGCACGGGTGGAAGGGCTCGCGCGTCGGTCGCCGTGTCGGCATCCTAAGCACGTCGACGGGCGCGCGATAGCGCCTTTTGTCGAGGATGTGGATAACCGACGAGGAATCGATGCACGTGGAGGAGGGGATGGTTTGGGGTCGCACTGAGGTGCCGTTGACGCCGTTGATCCGGTCGCGACCCGCGCGCCGCGCGAACTGCGCCGTGCCGCGCATGGTGCGCTTCGTGGCTGCGGAAGTTCGCCGACTGGACATGCCCACACGGTATAGCAGTGTGCACGAAAAGTAAACAACTAAATTGTGTGCTTTGCTGGACTTCGAGTTGAGCGTTGCGCGAGACTTAGAGCATGCCTCGTCTCGCGCAACCAGCGGGCTCGGAAGATGCCCAGGATCCGATCGGTCTTCTCGGCAACCTCGTCAAGGCGGCGATCCTCCGTTACCTGCGCTCGAACCCCGACGTCACGGTCGGTCCGATCTGCGATGCGCTGGATCTTGGCCCGACGACGGTGCAGCCGCGGCTGAACGAGCTCGAGGCTGCCGGCCTCGTCATCGCCGACCCGCCGATGGTGCCGGGGGAGTCGCGGAAGGGTGTTTGGGTCAAATACAGCGCGGACAACGAGGCGATCACTGACCTGTACCTGCGCCTGGGGCTGGCGATCGGGGAGTTCTGATCAGTCGCGTGTCTGACGCCCGGAGTATGCCTGAGGCATACGCAAGGGGGTGGTCGCAGTGGACGGTTGGATGTGGGCGGTGCTCGTCATCGCGACGGCATCGATGGTCGGCCTCGTGTGGTGGAAGCGGCGCGCTCGCCACGTGTATGTGATCGACCACGTGAAGCTCGAGATGCACCCGGCGTATGTCGTCGAGGACCGCGTGGTCGAGCAGGTCTGGCGTGCGGCGATCTCGATGACGAACACGTCGCGGCTGCCGCGGTCGCTGCCGGTGCTCGCGGAGCGGGCGACAGCGCGGGCGGGCAGATGCGTCTTCCTCGCCAACGTGTACCTCGATGCGGACGTCCGCGAACTGAATCCGCGAGCTGTTGCCCTCGCGTGGATTGAGTTCGTGCTCCCTGGGGGTGTGTCGCCGCGCGCTATCGATACCGAGATCCTTGCTGGCGACCGGCGTCCTCGCCCGCTCCGCTTGCTGGCACGCCTGACACGGCAGCGTGCGCAAATGGTCGGAACGTTGCGGTCTCCGCTTACGCTCCTCGAGCACCGATAACGAGGATGGGAGCGTGTCGCGAGGGGGCCAGCATGTCTGGACCCGCGGGTAGCTTGAGCGCGTGATTGAAGACCTCGCCTCGCCGCCCAACTTTGCGCGCCGCCCATCTGCGGGGGTGTCTCGGTGATGCCCCCGGACGCGCGAAATGGATGGATCCCGTTGCCGCCTGGTTGGGTCTACCGTGCCCCCAGGGTCGTCACGCGTGGCGCGCACGACGACGGTTTCGCTTGGTTCCCGGTTCCCGATCCGAATGGATACGACGGGATCGGGTTGGCTCTGATGGACAAGATCGAGGGTGCGCGCGAGTTCTGGATGTGGACAGATGACTCAGAGGAGAGGGCAGCGCGCGTCGTTCGACTCGGCTACCGGCGATATGTCGTAGAACTCCACGGCACGGATGGTTGCTTCGTCGTCGAGGAAGTGGCGCGCACGAAGGACGAGCAGGTGGTGACCGACGAAGAACGGGATGTGCTCGGTCAGACCGCGGTGTCCCCAGCGAGAACACTCACGTCATCAGTTGTGGCGGAGAGCTGCGCGCGCATGTGGATCAACCACGGCCTCGTGCACGACGGATACGTCCTTGGTCGATGGTCGGAAGAGTGCCCGCCTCAGGGCTGATAAAGCCGACACATCAGGAGAGCGATCTCTCGGCCGCTTGGCCGCGTGCACTGTGAAGGGCGGCGGCGTCAATGATTCAAGGCCAGATTTGGGCGGCTTCGCATCACGCTGTGGCGCCTGGCGATATCGTGATCTCACTCCCCAAAGTGGAGAGTGCCGCTCTGCGACGAGGAGAACACCCCATGGCCGCATCGCCTCCGGCAGGCTGGTACCCGCAGGTAGATGGGACGCAGCGGTACTGGGACGGCCTCGCATGGACGCACCACGTGAGCCCGTCCGCGGGTGGCGCGGAAACGCGTACCGACGCCGCACCCGCCAACCGGGAGCAGGCGAGCCGGCGGATGCCGACCATGAGTCGAGAGCAGATCGCGCACGACTTGGCAATCGCCTACCTGAATAATCGGTACGGCCCGGAGGTCACTGGGGAGTTCTCTGTCACTGCCGATCAGGATTGGTCTGGCGACTCTCCTCGCGTGACCGACGTGACGGGATCAGGTGAGGTACGGACCGAGAACCTTCCTCGGGTCGACAAGATCCGCATGGACCGCGTCGAGGTTAGGACCGGCGAGCGAGGGTTCTTCGGACTCGGCCCTGAGAAGGTGAGCACAGTCGAAGTCGATTCGGGTGAGTTCGAGGTCGACCCCGTCTTCAAGAACATGATCAGGGACTACTTCGAGGCCTACTTCCGGTTCGTGGAGCTCCTGGAGCGCTCGGCGTAGCCGCCCGACCGCGGCGGCAGTTCCAACGATCGTGGCGTGGCCCGCGAATAGGACGGGCTTGGACAGATCACGCGGCCGCCGCGGGGAACACCATGAGCGAACCATCGCGATGGCGTTCGATCTCGATAGCCACGTCGGCGGGAACTGTTGGCATGTCGACGTCGGCTCCAAGCGCCCGGAGGCGATATGCGGCACCGAGGAGTTTGTCGACCTCGCGCGGTGTGAAGGCAGGGATGCGGAAGCCCCCGTGGCGCTTCAGCTCGAGTGTCGCTAGGCGCACGAGGACCGACTTGATGTCGTATTCGAGTTCGTCCACTCGCCGCTCGTCCGCTTGAAGCGTCCCGAGGAAGCTTCGGAATGGATTCGTGGAGCCCTCAAGTTGGGCGTGTTCGACGGCCTGTAGAACGAGTACGCGGCGCTTCAGTGCAATCGCGAGTCGCGCGAGTCCGAGGTGCGCACGAAACAACCCACCGACGTCGGTGATGCCTGGGAAGACCTTCTCCAAGTCCGGGAGTTCGACCGGTCCATCGGGGAGCTTTTCCATCCCCTCCTGCCACTTGGCGAGTCGTCGCTTCGTGCGCTCGACGGCAGTGCTGATTGCATACGACGCCGAGTCGAGTCCCAGCGACAGGCCGATCTTGCCTTGATCGAGGAGGATCGACGTCGCCTTGTCGATCGCGTCGCGGCAACCGTCGAGGTCGCTGCGTTCCTTCTCCAATGCGTCCTCGTGCAGTTGTTCCAGCAACTCGGTGATGTTCTCGATTGCCTGCTGGCGTTGGTGATCGGCATATGCGCTTACGCCGACTGCAACTGCCATCAGGACGAGCGGCGCGGCAACGGTCAGCGCGCTTGCGCTGGCAACCGCAGCGCCGGCCGTCGCCGCCGATCCGGTGGTGGCGCCCGCTGTAGTCGCGGCCTTCCCTGCAACCGGAACGAAGGTCGCCTTGGCAACGATGCCGCTGGAGTCGCGCAACGCGCTGTAGATCCCGTCTGTAGCCGCCTTGGAGGCCATCGGCTTCACAAGGCCCTGCCCGAACTGGGCTGCGACCTTGGCTGGAACAACCATTCGGTACAGCACTTCCCCAGACGTACCCACGTCGACACTCTTCGGCAGCGACTTCGCGGTCTGGGCAACAAACTGCGAGAGCTGCTGAGCGAGAGGGCTGGCCGCGTGAAGCGAGATGCCTCCGGTCGGATCGCGTCGCACGGCGAGCGGGTGTGCTTCCAGCGTCGCGATCGGTGCATCCGCAAGCGCTGCTAGGGCTGTGCGAAGCTCCCCAAGCCTCGCCGGCGTCATGCCGTCAGGATCGAGAAGATCCGGTACTCGCACGTCCTCGGTTCCAATCGCCCAAATTGGCACGACCTGGTTGTCGTCAGCAGTCACGTTCGGATCCTCCCAATCCCCAACAGTATGCGCCGCTCGTGACATGGGAGATGTTTGCCTCCAATCCTCGTGGTCACTCGCGACTCCGTCGTGAGCGCTCAGTATGCTCGCCTCATGTCCAAAGCCTCTCCACTCCGAACCGACGTCCTCGCGACTAGCGAGGTGTTCAACCCGGGCCAGTTCCCTCGTCACACATATAGTCCGCGGGCGACCGAAGAGAGTGCAGTCAACAGCTGGTGGGTTGACCGTGGCAAGATCCTCGTCGTCAACGGCCCCTCGAAAACCGGCAAGACGGTGCTGGTGCAGAAGCTGCTTGGGCAACACAATCCGATATGGATTGATGGTCACGGGCTCACCTCCACCAGCGTGATGTGGGCGCGCATCGCTGACCAGCTGGGTCTCTTCACCGGTGTGGAGCGATCCACGGCCCAGGCCGAACAGATTGGCGCGACTGTCGCCTCGCAGGTGGGGCTGTCCGGGACGAATGTGTCTGCTGGCGCGACAGTCGAAGAGTCCTCGGCACACGACGTTAGGTTTACCGTCGAGCGGCCGATCGAACTCGTCGTGCGCGAAGCTCTACTGGGCACCGAACGACCCCTGGTTATCGATGACATCCACTTCGTCGCGCGCGATACGCAGGAGGAGATCATCAAGGCCCTGAAGCCGCTCGTGTTCGGTTCTCAAACGGCGGCGGGTCGTCGAGTCGTCTTCATCTCGATTGGGAACCGCGTCATCAACGTGCTCACCAGCCTGGATGACATGCGCGGCCGGATGCTTCCGCTAGCTGTTGACTACTGGAATACAGACGAGCTGACGCGCATTGCGCGTGACGGGTTCGTGAAGCTGCGCGTCGTTGATGCAGACAACACCCTCGCGACGAGGCTTGCAGAGCAGAGCTTCGGTAGTCCTCAATTTCAATTAATGCAGCAACTGTGTAGAGAACTCGTCTCCGGGCCCCCGAACGATATCTCGAGTGAGCTCGCCGAAGTGAGAGAGCTCGACGCGCCCAGTGATTGGAAGGAGTTCTTCGAAGGGCAGTTGCTTGATGACATCAAAGGCTGGGTTACGAAGCTCGCCAAGGGTCCCGAGACGCGTGGAAGCGACCGAAAGCTCGTCCCGCTTAAGTCGGGACAATCTGTTGATGGGTACCAACTGATTCTTCGCGCCGTAGCTAGTACCGGGCCCAAGCTCGAGTTGACGAAGGACGAGCTTCGCTCCGCGATAGGTTCGATCGTCGCGATCGACCCACCTCCGAAGACCGTCCCAACCGCGACTATCAAGAACATGTCCCTCATCGCTGCTACCAAGCTATTGGAGAAGCTTCCGTCGCTCCAGGCACTGCAAGCGGAGATCGAAGCGGGAATGGACCCGTACGCTCGCGCAGATCTTCAACCTGTACTTGAGTACAGAGACTCGGGCGCTACCTCGGTGTTCACGATCACGGATCCGTTCTTTGCCTACTATCTGGCCTGGGGGATCGAGGGGTTGCTCGCCGAGATCAACGCGCCCACGCCGACGGCGACCACGAGAAGCGCTGAGGAGGCAAAGGTAGAAGCAGAAGAGTGGGGCGACCTTGGCTAGCGTCCGAGCCGCGAATCGGGGAGCGACGCAGGAGTACAGTGACTCCCACGCCGCTCCCCTGTTGCGATGGATTACCGAGTGATCCCGACGCCGGTGGACGCCGAGGCGAACAGTCTCACGCCTATGCAGGCCCGCGTGCTCGGGCTACTCAGCCACGGGCCGGTGCGCGTGGCCGACCTCGACATCGAGAAGATGGCCCTCACCGGTCTCGTCGACCGCGCCGAGGCCAAGGGCCCTCATGGCTCGCGAAGCCGTCCCCGGCAACCGGCGCTCCATCAATGTGATCGCGACCGAAGCTGGACAATTGGCATCCGCCGCGTTCTGCGCTCAGCCATATGCGGCGCTGGAGGCCGTGGTGGAGGCCGTGCCAGCCTCTGAGCCCGGCGCTGTCCGCGCTGGTTTAGTCGCGCGGGTTAGCGCCAGCGCGAGAGGGTCCGCCCTCAGCTGAGCCCTAGTGCAGTGCGAAATCGCTGCCACGTTTCTGCCACGAATCGAACCGAACCGACCTGATCGAAGCGGTAGTCTGCGACATCAGAACCCGCGGAATCACGCGGTTTCAGTTGACCTCGATTGTCATCGGCGCGATTTCAAATCCCTCCGTCTCCGCCACCGCAGAAGCCCCCGGAACCGCAGAGAATGCGGCTCGCGGGGGCTTCGACGTTCGCGTCGAACCTGCCGTGCGAAGGCTTACGACATCCGGCCGAAGGTGGCGTCGATGTCTGCCATCTCCATCGCGGCCGTCGCCTCGATCAGTTCGCGCAGGTCGGCGTCGGCGCCGGGCGAGAACTCCTCGAACCGCTCCGGAGCAATCGTCATGGGTGCACCCGCGGGCGCCTGCTCGCTGGCGTCGAGCAGCGTCCCGTCGTTCGAGGGAGAGGCGCCCTGGAAGATCTTGCCCGCTTCGGACTGATTGCCGAGGTCGAACGAGTACTGCTTGCTCTGCAGGCCGAGGTCGACCAGACGCTTCACCTCGGGGAACTGCTCGGCGTTGGTCTTCGGGATCGGCAGCGACGTGCGCCAGTTCACCCCCAGGGTCTCGAGCGCCTTCGCATAGGCGTTCTCGTGAGCCTGGTCGCGCACGATCAGATACGAGATCGTGCTGCGAGCCATCTTGTTGTCGGTCATCTCGTACAGGCGGCACTTCTGCAGGCGTCCGGTGGACTCGAGCATGAGGTTGTACAGCAGGTCGAGGACGAGGTTGCCGGAGTTGTAGACGTAGCTTCCCGACCACGGGTTGCCGGCCGCGTCCACGGGCAGGGCGCCTTGAGCGCCGACGAGGTAGTGGTGGATGTTGCTGTGGTCCATCGCGATGCTCAGCGGCGTCGCGCCGCCGGCGCCGGGCTGGTCGACCGGATCCTTCTCCTTGCCCTTGTAGGCCGGGGAGCCGTCGAGCAGGCGCGCGATGGTCGTTCCGATCAGCTCGACGTGGCTGATCTCTTCGGTGCCGATGCCCTGGATGAGGTCCTTGTACGCCTTTCCGGACGGGCCGCGGAAATTGATGCTCTGGAAGAGGTACTGCATCATGGTGCGCATCTCGCCGAACTGCCCGCCGAGCCCCTCCTGCAGCGCGTTGGCGGCGGCCGGATCCGGCTCGTCCTGAGCGATCTCATTGATGAATTCCTGAACGTGGAAGTACATGTTTCCTCCTCGGGGGTCGTCCGCACAGCTTTCGCGCACGTGCGCCGTTCACCTACCCCCTCGATCAGAACGCCCTCGCCCGGTACCCTGCTCGGTCCGCCCACCCGTGCGCGGGTGGCTAGCGTGAGGAGCATGGACACCCCCTACGTGCGGATCGACGTCGACGTGCTCGCGCGCAACATCGATCGGATGGCCGCCGCCGTGCACGAGCGCGGCCTCGCGCTGCGTCCCCACGCGAAGACGCACAAGATCCCGCGCATCGCGCGGATGCAACTCGACGCCGGCGCCGTGGGGCTCACCGTCGCGACGATCGGCGAGGCCGAAGTGTTCGTCGCCGAGGGCGCGACCGACGTGTTCATCGCGTATCCGCTGTGGCTGACGCCCGACCGCGCCGCGCGACTGGAACGGCTCGTGCAGTCGGCGCGCGTGTCGTTCGGCGTGGACTCCGTCGAGTCTGCCACCCATGCGGCGAGGACCCTCGGCGCCGCGGCTCCTCGGCTCGAGGTGCTCGTCGAGGTCGACAGCGGGCACCATCGCAGCGGCGCGGCGCCGGAGGACGCGGCATCCGTCGCCGAAGCGGCGCGCGCGGGCGGCCTGCGGGTGGCCGGGGTCTTCACGTTCCCGGGGCACAGTTATGCGCCCGGGGCTCCCGAGCAGGCGGCGCTGCAGGAACGCGAGGCGCTGCGCACCGCCGCCGCGGGGCTCGAAGCCGCCGGTCTCGTGGTCGAGCGCCGCAGCGGAGGATCGACCCCGAGCGTGCTGGCGACCGCTGCGGATGGCGCGACCGAGGTGCGGCCGGGCGTCTACGTGTTCGGCGACGCCCAGCAGCTCGCGCTGGGGCGCTGCGACCCGGACGACATCGCCCTCACCGTCGTGGCGACCGTCGTCAGTCGGCATCCCGGTCCGGACGGCGCGACACATCTCGTGCTCGACGCGGGCAGCAAGGTGCTCGGCAGCGACCGTCCTGCCTGGACTCCGGGCTTCGGGTGTATCGCGGGCCGGCCGGGCGCCGTGATCGTGGCGCTCTCCGAGCACCACGCGACGGTGTCGTGGCCCGCCGATGAGCCGGCGCCCGCGCGGGGGAGCCTGCTCGACGTGATCCCGAACCACGTGTGTCTCGTGCTCAATCGTCGTCGACGAGGTCGTCGCGGTCACGGCATCCGGCAGCGAGCGGTGGCCCGTCGCGGCGCGCGGCAAGAACTCCTGACGCCGGTGCGTGCGTCGGTCAGCGAGCGGGCGGTGCAGCGGTCGAGGACCGCACGATCAGCTGCGAGTTGAGCGTCACGGTCTCGGGGGCGGTCCCGCCCGTGAGCGCCTGCAGCAGCAGGTCGACCGCGAGCGCGCCGCAGCGGTCGATGGGCATGCGAACGGTGGTGAGGCCGGGCGTCACGGCGCCGGCGAGGTCGATGTCGTCGATCCCCACGATGCTGATGTCGTCGGGGCACCGGATCCCGAGCTCCGACATACCGGCCTCAACGCCGAGGGCGACGAGATCGTTGTACGCGACGACGGCCGTCGCGCCGCTCGCCGAGGCGGGGGCGGCCGCCGCACGACCGCCCTGAATCGAGGCGGCATGGTGACTGAGGTGGGTCAGACGGATGCCGTGGCGTTGGCACGCCCGCGCGATGGCGTCGGCGCGTCGGACGTCGGCCCACGACCCGCGGGGGCCCGAGGCGTACGCGATGTGCTCGTGGCCGAGGGCGGCGAGGTGCTCGACCGCTTGGGTCGGTCCGTGCTCGGTGTCCATGAGCACGCTGGGCAACGGTTCGATGAGGCGGTTCACGACGACGCACGGGGTGTTGCCGACGAGATCGAGCACATCGGCGTCGGGCAGGCGCGGCGAGCACAGCAGCATCCCGTCGAGCTCGCGGGCCCGCTCGATCTGCTCGCGTTCGCGGCGGGGGTCCTCGTCGGCGTCGAACACGACGGTGCGGTGCCGGCCGTGCCACGCCTGGCCCTGGATCGCCTTGAGGGTCGTCGCGTACACGGGGTTCGCGACGTCGGGGAAGACGACGCCGATCGTGCGGCGCGCGGTGCTCGCCTGGGGATTGGCGTAGCCGAGCTCGCCGGCCGCGACGAGCACACGCTCGCGGGTGGCGGCGGCCAGGCGGTCGGGTTCGCCGAAGGCGCGCGACGCCGTCGCGACGGACACTCCGGCCCGTCGAGCCACGTCGGTCAAAGTCGCTGCCACCGTCGTCCCGTCCTTTCTCGTCCTCCCATGATCCTGCATCCCGACGATGTAAGAGGTTGACAATGTTGTACAAACACCGCACGATGGTTGCATGACGATCATCGCCGATCTCCCGACGCCTCGCGTCGGCGCCCGCGAGAGCTCCCGCGCATGACGGGCGGCACCGCCCGGCTGGGCCGCAGCGCGCACGGCGACATCGCCGTGCGTCCCGCCCCGCGCGCCGCCGGCATCCTGCACCTCGGGCTCGGCAGCTTCCACCGTGCGCACCAGGCCGTCTACACCGCTGCCGCGATGGACGCGCAGGGCGGCGACTGGGGCATCGTCGGGGTCGCCTCGCGCTCGCGCGGCATCGTCGAGGCCATGCGCGGGCAGGACCTGCTCTACGCGGTCGCGACGATCGCGCCGGGCTCGACGGCGCTGAGCGTTCCGGGTGTGCACACCGACGCGTACGTCGCGGCGGATGACCCCGAGCGCGTCGTGGCGGACCTCGCCGACCCCCGCATCCGCATCGCCACGCTCACCGTGACCGAGCACGGTTACAGCTACTCGCCCGCCACGCAGCACCTCGACACCGACGACGCGGTCGTCCGCGCCGACCTCGGCGGCGCCTTCCCGCGCTCGACGATCGGTCAGCTCGCCCGCGGGCTGCAGCGTCGCGCGGGCAGCGGGGGAGCACCGATCGCGATCCTCAGCTGCGACAATCTCGCATCGAACGGCTCGCACACGCAGAAGCTCGTGCGCGAGTTCCTCGCGGCGCTGCCGGCGTCCGAGGGCGCCGAGGCGCTGGCCTACCTCGACGAGGCCGTGACGTTCCCCTCGAGCATGGTCGATCGCATCGTCCCGGCCACGACCGCCGGGTTGCGTGACGAGGTGAGCGCGCTGCTGGGCGTGCGCGACGACATCCCGGTTCCCGCGGAGCCGTTCACGATGTGGGCGATCGAGGATCGTTTCGCCGGCGGGCGTCCCGCGTGGGAGGCCGGCGGTGCCGTCTTCACCGACGAAGTGGGTCGCTACGAGCAGCTGAAGGTGCGACTGCTCAACGGTACGCATTCGCTCATCGCCTATCTCGGCGCGCTGTCGGGCTCGGCGACGATCCCCGAGGCCATCGCCTCGGCCGGCATCGAGGCCGCGGCGCGAGCGGTGCTGCGCGACGAGTACGAGCCGTCGGTCGACGTTCCTGCCGCCGTCGACGTCCGCGACTACGAACGGCAGCTCTTCGAGCGCTGGGGCAACAGTGCCCTCGGGCACCGCACCACGCAGGTCGGGTCGGACGGTTCGGTCAAGCTCGGCCAGCGGATCCCCGAGCCGGCGCTGCAGGCGCTCGATGCCGGTCGTATGCCGCACCTCATCGCCCTGACCGTCGCGGGCTACCTCTCCTGCATCGCGCCGCTGCCGGGAGTCGACCCCGGCGAGCACGCGCGCGCCATGACCGACCCCGCGCGAGACGGGCTCGCCGCCCTTGCCGCCTCAGCGCGCGACGGGCGCGAGCTCGCGCAGCGCGTCGTCGGCGACCGCCGCCTGTTCGGTGAGCGCCTGGCCGCGCGCGAGGCGTTCATCGACCGTGTGGGCGAGCTCGTCGACACGATCGCGCGCCACGGGGTCGCCGCCGCCATCGATGATTGCGTCGGCGCATCGTCCGCCGCATCCGACACCACGACGAAGGAGCACCGAGCATGAAGGCTCTCGCGATCCACTCCCGTGAAGATCTCCGCTGGGAGGAGCGCACCGTGCCCGAACCGGGCGCCGGCGAGGTACGACTGCGGGTCTGCTTCGTGGGCATCTGCGGTTCGGATCTGCACTACTACTTCCACGGCGCCAACGGCGAGTACACCATCCGCGAACCCCTGACCCCCGGGCACGAGCTGTCGGGCGTCGTCGACCTCGACCCGTCCGGCCGGCTCGTCCCGGGAACGCCCGTCACGGTGCACCCGGCTCGATTCGGCCCGGAGACGCGCGGGCTGGAGGCGCACCCGCACCTGCGCGCCGGCGGCGACTACCTCGGCAGCGCGGCAGCCGATCCGCACCGTCAGGGCGGGGCTGCGGAGTACCTGATCGTCGAGGAGCACATGGTGCGCGTGCTGCCCGAGGGCTTGCCCCTCGAGCGTGCGGCGCTCGCCGAGCCGCTCGCGGTCGCGCTTCATGCCGTCGGACGCGCGGGCGAGGTCGCGGGCAAGCGGGTGCTCGTCATCGGCGCGGGACCCATCGGGCTTCTCGTCGCGGCGGCCGCCCACCACGCCGGTGCTGCTGTCGTGGCCGCGAGCGATGTGCGCCCCGAGCCGCTCGAGCGGGCCCGATCGCTCGGCGCGAGCGAGTTCTTGCTCGTCGGCACCGACACCATCGACGACGAGTCGTTCGACGTCGTCTTCGAGTGCTCCGGCGTCGCGCCGGCTCTCACCCAGGCGGTCCGCGCCGCCCGGCGAGCCGGCACCGTCGTGCAGGTCGGCATGCTCGCCAACGCCGAGATCGGCGTGAACCTCGCGCCGATGCTCGCCAAGGAGCTGACGCTGCGCGGAGCCTTCCGCTTCTCGACCGAGATCGACGACGCGATCGAGATGCTCGCGGCATCCGATGCCCTCGACTCGGTCATCACGCACGTGATCCCGGCATCCGACGCCGTGGACGCGCTCACGGTGGCTCGCGATTCCTCCGCTTCGGCGAAGGTGCTGCTCTCCCTCTAGCGATACCGCGGCATCGTCCGTCGGCAGAGCGCCCGCCCGACCGCCGCATCCGATACCCCCTCCACAGGTCCGAAGGAGTACCTCACCATGTCAGACGCCACCACGACGGCTTCGGCCGCCGATCCCACAGCGAAGAGGTCGGTGCGCGACCTCGTCCGCGCCGCCATCTCGGGCTGGCTCGGCACCGCGCTCGAGTTCATGGACTACCAGCTGTACTCGCTGGCAGCCGCGCTCGTGTTCGCCGACCTGTTCTTCTCGTCCGAGAACCCCGCCGTGGCCGTCGTCGCCGCGATGGCGACGTACGGCGTGGGCTACGTGGCCCGCCCGGTCGGCGCGTTCTTCTTCGCCCGCCTCGGCGACAAGACCGGCCGCACCAAGGTGCTCTTCTACACGATCCTGCTCATGGGGCTTGCGACGACGCTCATCGGCTTCCTGCCGACGTACGACCAGGTGGGCATCCTCGCGCCGATCCTGCTGGTGCTGCTGCGCATCGCGCAGGGCTTCGGCGCGGGCGCTGAGATCTCGGGCGCCGGCGTCATGCTCGCGGAGTACGCCCCGGCCAAGCGCCGCGGCATCATCGCGTCGCTCGTCGCGCTCGGCACGAACTGCGGCACGCTGCTCGCCTCGGGCATCTGGGCGATCCTGCTCGTCACGTTCAGCGAGGACGAGGTCATCGACTGGGCCTGGCGCATCCCCTTCGTCGCCAGCGCGGTCATCATGCTCTTCGCGATCTGGGTGCGCTTCAACCTCAAGGAGACCCCGGTCTTCGAGGAGCGTGACGACGTCGTCGACGGCAAGGCCCTCTCGAAGGCCGAGGCCCTGCAGCTCGCCACCGAGACCGGCGACGTCCGCACGCTCGAGGCCATGCAGCGCAAGCCCTGGAAGGCCTTCTCGATCGCCCTGCTGCTGCGCTTCGGTCAGGCCGGCAACTCGGGCATGATCCAGACGTACCTCATCAGCTACATCACCGTCGTGCTGCTGCTCGACCGCTCCATCGGCGTCAATGCCGTGATCGTCTCGTCGCTCGTGGCCTTCGTCACCGTGCCGCTCTCGGGTTGGCTCGGCGACCGTTTCGGCCGCAAGCGCATGTACATGGTGTGGGCGATCATCGCACTCATCGTCATCGTCCCGACGATGCTCATGATCAGCAGCAAGGACACGGTGCAGGTCTTCGTCGGCTACGTCGTGCTCCACAACCTCGCCGTGATGAGCTTCGCCTCGCTCGAGAATCTCACGCTTCCCGAGATCTTCGGCGCCCGCAACCGGTACACCTACACCGCCATGGCACGCGAGATCGCGGCGATCGTGGCCACCGGCGCCGGCCCCGTCATCGCGGCGGCCTGGGTCTCGGCCGTCACCGGTTCGTTCGTCCCGATCATCATCATGCTGGTGTTCTTCACGCTCTGCGCGCTCGTGGCGTCGATCTGGATGCCCGAGGTCGCGGGGCGCGATCTGACAGACCCGCGCGACGCGATCTGACCGAACCGATTCCGATCCGGGATGCGGCGGCTCGATCCGCCGCATCCCGCACCTCCCCAGGAGCTTCGCATGACCATCGAACTCGTCGACGTGAGCGTCACCAGTCCGGGACGCAACTTCGTCACCCTCAAGATCACCACGAGCGACGGCGTCGTGGGGTGGGGCGACGCGACCCTGAACGGTCGCGAGCTCTCCGTCGCGTCGTACCTGCGCGATCACCTCGCCTCGACCCTCATCGGCCGCGACGAGGATCGCATCGAGGACACCTGGCAGTACCTCTACCGCGCGCCCTACTGGCGCCGGGGACCGGTGACGATGGCCGCGATCGCGGCGGTCGACATGGCGCTGTGGGACATCAAGGCCAAGAAGGCCGGGATGCCGCTGTACCAGCTGCTCGGCGGGGCGAGCCGCGACGCCCTGCGGGTGTACGTGCACGCGTCGGGGGCGGACTACGCGTCGCTGCACGACGCCGTCACCGCCTACGTCGAGAGCGGGGTCACGGCGGTGCGGGTGCAGACCGGCATCCCGGGCCTCGGCCAGATCTACGGCGTCGCGACCAACAAGCCCGGCGCGAAGTACGACTACGAGCCCGCGAAGCGGGCGGCGGACGGGTCGGCGGCGACCCGTCCCGTCGAGGAGAGCTGGGACACCCGCAAGTACCTCGCGCACATGCCCGGGGTCTTCGCCCGGCTGCGCGAGGACTTCGGCACCGATCTGCGCATCCTGCACGACGGCCACCACCGGATGTCGCCCATCGAGGCGGCCCGGTTCGCGAAGGACATCGAGCCGTACGACCTCTTCTGGCTCGAGGACTGCACCCCCGGCGAGGACCAGAGCGCCTTGCGGCTCGTGCGTCAGCACTCCACGACGCCGCTGGCGATCGGCGAGGTGTTCAACACCGTGCACGACTATCAGACCCTCATCACCGAGCGCCTGATCGACTACGTGCGCTCGGCGGTCACCCACACCGGCGGCATCACCTCGATGAAGAAGCTGCTCGACTTCGCGGCCGTGTACGGCATCAAGTCGGGCATCCACGGCCCCACCGACATCTCTCCCGTCGGCATGGCGGCGGCGCTGCACCTGGGCCTGGCGATCCACAACTTCGGGATCCAGGAGTACATGCCGCACAGCGACACGACCCTCGAGGTCTTCCGCACCTCGTACACGTACGACCGCGGCTTCCTGCATCCCGGCGACGCGCCGGGCCTCGGCGTCGAGCTCGACGAGGACGCCGCCGGTGCCTTCGAGTACACGAAGGCCTACCTGCCGGTGAACCGGCTGACGGATGGGACGATGCATGACTGGTGAGACCGCGGCCTCCCGGCCCGCCCTGCCGACGCTCACGCGCGACGGACGCCTCGTCGTCGTGGCTCGCGCGCAGCGGGCCGAGGACTACGACCGGGTGCTCGACGTGCTGGTGGATGCCGGCGTGCGCAGCGTCGAGGTGACGCTGACGACTCCCGGCACCTTCGAGCGGCTTCCCGCCCTCATCGAGCGCTATCGCGGCACCGCCGACATCGGGGTCGGGACGGTCACGAGCACCGATCAGCTGCAGCGGGCGATCGACGCCGGTGCACCCTACGTCGTGACCCCCGTCACCTCGGCGGAGCTCGTCGAGACGGCTGTCGCCGCGGGCCTGCCGATCGTCCCGGGCGGCCTCACACCGACCGAGCTCTTCGCGTCGTGGTCGCGCGGCGCCGCCGCTGTGAAGGTCTTCCCCGCGGGTCAGGTCAGCGCCGGATACGCGAAGGACCTGCGCGGTCCCTTCCCCGACATCCGAGTGGTGCCCTCGGGGGGCGTCGATCTCGACGGTGCGCGTGCGTGGCTCGAGGCGGGCGCCGTCGCGGTGAGCGTCGGCGGACCGCTGCTCGGCGACGCCTTCGCCGGCGGTGATCTGGGCGCGCTGCGCGAGCGGACCGTGCGCTTCGTCGAGGTGTGCGCCGGAGGGCCGGCATCGTGAGCGTCCTCGCCGAGCGCGGAGCGGTCGATCGGGCCGCCGCGGGGCACGCCGTCGTGACGCTCGGCGAGACGATGGCCCTCGCCCGCGCGACCGAGGCAGGCTCGCTTCGTCACGTCGGCTCGCTCGCGCTGGGCGTGGGCGGAGCCGAGTCCAACGTCGCGATCGCGCTGCGGCGGCTCGGCGTTGCCGCCGGATGGGCGGGCCGGGTGGGCGATGACCCGCTCGGGCAACGCGTGGTGCGCGAGCTGCGCGCCGAGGGCGTCGACGTGCTCGCGACGGTCGACCCCGCGGCGGCGACCGGCCTGATGCTCAAGGAGCGGCCGACCGCCGCGACGACGGCCGTGTACTACTACCGTGCCGGGTCGGCCGGGTCGCGGCTGCATCCCGACGACATGCCGCGGGGGTGGATCGAGGATGCCGCGCTGCTGCACGTCACCGGCATCACCGCGCTCATCTCGCCGTCGGCTCGCGACGCGGTGCACGCAGCGATCCAGCGTGCGCGAGCGGCCGGGGTGCCGGTCAGCTTCGACATCAACTACCGCTCGGCACTGGCGCCCCCGCCCGTCGCGGCGCCCGTGCTGCGCGAGCTCGCGGAGGCCGCCGACCTCGTCTTCGGCGGCGAGGACGAACTCGAGCTCATCGGGGGAACGGACGCCGACGCAGCGGCGACGGCGTTGCTGGCCGGGGGCGTGGCCGAGGTAATCGTCAAGCGCGGAGCCGTGGGAGCGACCGCACGGGTCGGCGCCGACACCGTCGACGCGCCGGGCTTCCGCATCGACCCCGTCGACACGGTCGGTGCGGGCGACGCTTTCGTCGCCGGATACCTCAGCTCGCGGCTCGCCGGCGACGACCCGGCGACGGCACTGCACCGCGGCAACACGTGCGGGGCGATCGCATGCCTGACGCCGGGCGACTGGGAGGCGGCGCCCACCCTGCGCGAGATCGAGCGCTTCCACCGCGCCGGAGGCGATCCGGTTCAGCGGTGAGCCGCCCGCGGCCCCGGTCGGCCCACCGCCTGCGAGGATGACTCCATGACAGCGCGACGCATCCTCCTGGTGGGCTCCGGCAAGGTCGGCTCGAGCCTGGGCGAGCGTCTCGTCGCCGCCGGAGACGAGGTCGTCGCGATCCGCCGCAGCGCCGGCGGCATCCGTCCCGCCTTCACCCCCATCGTCGCGGACCTGTCGCGGCCCCTGGATGCCGCGCTGCCGAGCGTCGACGCGATGGTGATGACGCTGCCGCCCGGCGATGACCCGCGCTTCTACCGCACGGCGCTCGAACGGCTCGCCGCGGCGCTGCCCGCCGTTCCGGCGCGCACGGTGTTCGTGTCGTCGACGCGCGTGTTCGAGGGGTGGGACGCCGAGCGTCCGCTCGACGAGACCGACGAGCCGCGCCCGACGAGCGAGCGGGGCGAGCAGCTGGTCGACGGCGAGCGCGCCGCGGTCGAGCTGTTCGATGCGGTGGTCGTGCGTCCGGCCGGCATCTACGGCCCGGGCCGTGAGCGGCTGATCCGTCAGGTGCTCGCCGGCGAGCCGGTCGATCACGACCGCCGTACCAACCGCATCCACGAGGCCGATCTCGTGCGGGCGCTCGAGACGCTGCTGCGGGCCGAGGATCCGCCTGCGCTGCTGCACGGCGTCGATCGACGTCCGGCGACCCTGGGTGAGGTCGTCGCCTTCATCGCGCAGCGGCTGGGTGTCGCGGCGCCGCCCCGCGCCGAGGTCGATCCCGATGCGCGGCGCGGCACGATCCTCGACGGCGCGCGTCTGGCCGCTCTGGTTCCCGAGCTGGAGTTCCCCACGTTCGTCGAGGGCTACGGCCGCGTGATCGCCGACCGCGCCTGAGCCCTCAGCCGGATGCCGGGTGCAGCAGCTCGTCGAGCAGCAGGCGCATCGCTGCGACGGGATCGGTGTCGTCGGTGAGCCACCGGATCTGGATGCCCTCCCACCCGCTGATGACGAGCCCGGCGAGCGCCCGTGCGTCGGCGTCGGTGCGGAGGCGTCCGCGGTCGCGGTCGTCGGCGATCGCGACGGTGTAGGTCTCGGTCACGGCGCGGTAGCGCTCGAGCAGCCACGCGTGGGCCTCGTGGTCGGGGTGCGTGGCCTCGGCCGAGACGATCGAAAACATGCGCACGAGCTCGCGTCGCGCGAGGTTGCGCTCGACGATCGCCAGGACGCTGGGGATGAAGCCGTCGCGCGCGGACCGCGCCGAGAAGTCGGTGTCGGCGGCGTCCTCCTGTTCGAGCACCGCCGCCAGCAGCGACACCTTCGTGGGGAAGTGGTGCATGACCGTCGTCAGCCCGAGGTCGAGCTGCTTCGCGATCTGCCGCAGCGAGCCGCCCCGGTAGCCGTGGGTGCCGAAGACGAGGGTCGCCGTCGCGATGATCTCGGCGCGGCGGGCGGCGCTCTTCGCGTACGGGCCGCGGGGGAGCGGCGCGGCGTCGGGGGGCATGCCCCGAGCGTAGAGCACAAGAAACCGTGCACTTGCACGTTTTTGGGGCTACGCTGGCATCATGGCAACCGACGACAGGACGTATCGCTGGGTCAAGGACGGCTCGCTGGGGGCGGGGCGCATGCGCTACGGCGCCGACTACAACCCCGAGCAGTGGCCGCGAGAGGTGTGGGACGAGGACGTCCGGCTCATGCGCGAGGCGGGCGTGAACATCGTCTCGCTCGGCATCTTCTCGTGGGCTCTCCTCGAGCCGCGCCCCGGTGAGTGGGACTTCGGCTGGCTCGACGAGGTCATGGACCTGCTGCACGCGAACGGCATCGACGTCGACCTCGCGACGGCCACGGCCTCACCGCCGCCGTGGCTCGCCAAGCGGCATCCCGAGATCCTGCCGCAGACCATCGACGGCACGACGCTGTGGCCGGGATCGCGCCAGCACTGGCGGCCGACGTCGCCGGTGTTCCGCGAGCACGCGCTGCGTCTGACCCGAGCGCTCGCCGAGCGGTACGCCGATCACCCGGCGCTGGTCGCGTGGCACATCTCGAACGAGCTGGGATGCCACAACCTCTACGACTTCTCGGATGACGCCGCTCGCGCCTTCCGGCTCTGGCTGCAGGAGCGCTACGGAACCCTCGACGCGCTCAACGCTGCGTGGGGCACGGCCTTCTGGTCGCAGCACTACGAGGAGTGGGACGAGATCCTGCCGCCGCGCACCGCGCCGACGCAGCGCAACCCCGGACAGCAGCTCGACTTCGAGCGCTTCTCGTCGGATGCCGTGCGCGACCACCTGCGGGCCGAGAACGCCGTACTGGCCGAGGTCACCCCCGACGTCCCGCGGACGACGAACTTCATGGTCGCGCAGAACGTCCGCGACATCGACTACGCCAGCTGGCTCGATGACGTCGACTTCGTCTCGAACGACCACTACCTGCGACCCGGCGAGCTCGGACGCGACGACCTGTCCTTCTGGGCGAACCTCACCGGCAACCTCGCGGGCGGCCGGCCCTGGTTCCTCATGGAGCACGCCACGAGCGCGGTGAACTGGCGCGCGGTGAACCCGCCCAAGCGGCCGGGCGAGCTCGTCCGCGACGCCTTGACCCACGTCGCGCACGGCGCCGACGCCGTCTGCTACTTCCAGTGGCGTCAGTCTCGCGCCGGCGGCGAGCGCTACCACTCGGGCATGGTTCCCCACGCCGGGTCGGACAGTCGTGTGTTCCGCGATGTCGTCGCCCTCGGCGCGCAGCTGCAGACCCTCGCCCCGGTGACGGGTACCCGTCGCGAGCGGGCCCGCGTCGGGCTCGTCTTCGACTACGAGTCGTGGTGGGTCAGCGGACGCGACTCGCACCCCTCCGAGGCGCCGTCCTACGACGGCGAGACGCTCGCGTGGTACCGGGCGCTGCTCGATGTCGGCGTGCGCGCCGACGTGGTTCCGGTCGCGGCATCCTTCGACGGCTATGACGTGATCGTCGCGCCGATGCTGCACGTCGTGCCGGACGCCCTGCGCGAGCGGCTGCGGGCGTTCGTCGCCGGCGGCGGTCATTTGGTGACCACCTACTTCTCCGGCGTCGTCGACGAGCACGATCGCGTGTGGCTCGGCGGCTACCCGGGCGCCCTGCGCGATGTGCTGGGCATCGCGATCGAGGAGTTCGTGCCGATGCTCGCCGGCGAGACGGTCACGCTGGCCTCGGGCGCCGTCGTGCGGGACTGGTCGGAGCGGATCGCGCGGGTCGAGGAGGACGTCGAGATCCTCGACACGTACCGCGACGGCGACCTCGCCGGCGCCCCCGCCGTCACCCGTCGGCGTGGCGGCAGCGGCAGCGCGACGTACGTCTCGGCGGCGGTGGGCCGCGAGGGCGCGCGGGCGCTGCTGCAGCGCCTCGCTCACGACGTCGACGCGCTCGCGGGCGACGTCCGCGCGAGCGACGGGGCGCTCGAGGTCATCGTGCGCGCCGACGAGCGCGGGCGCTACACCTTCCTGGCGAACCGGACCGACGACGCCGTGACGGTGGCGTCGGCCGGTGAGCTGATCGCGGGGGCTGCGACCTCCGACGGCGCGACGACGACGATCGAGCCGCGCGGGGTCGCCGTCATCGCCGAGGGTACGTCGGCCGCATCCTAAGGCGAACCGGCCCGTCCGGCCCGCGTCGAGGCTCGCCTCGCGTGGGCCGGACGGCTGTCAAGAGCCTCGCGCGGGCAGGGTCGCCGGCGGAACATGGCCGGCGACGAAAGGACCGTGATGACCTCCGACATCCTCACCACCGACGCCCCGTTGCGCGTCGTCGCCCTCAACTGCTCGCTCAAGCCGGGATCGGCCGAATCGAGCACACAGCTGCTGCTCGACCAGGTGCTCGATGCCCTCGCCGAGCACGGCGCCAGCGGCACGCAGGTGCGCATCGCCGACGTGAACGTGGCGCCGGGGGTCGAGACCGACATGGGCGACGGCGATGAGTGGCCGTCGGTGCGCGAACAGATCCTCGCCGCCGACATCCTCGTCCTGGGCACCCCGATCTGGGTCGGCCACGCCTCGAGCCTCGCCCAGCGCGTGATCGAGCGCCTCGACGCCGAGCTGTCCGAGACCGACGACGCGGGACGCCCGATCATGTTCGACCGGGTGGCGGTCGTGGCCGTCGTCGGCAACGAGGACGGCGCGCACAAGGCGACGGCCGATCTGTTCCAGGGGCTCAACGACGTGGGCTTCACGATCCCCGCGCAGGGGGGCACGTACTGGAACGGCGAGGCGATGCAGGCGGTCGACTACAAGGACCTCGACGAGACACCCGAGAGCGTCGCCTCGACGACCGCGACCCTTGCTCGCAACGCCGCCCACCTCGCACGCGTCCTGCGCGCGGCGCGGTACCCCGCCGAGTAGGTCAGCCCCACCCGCCGAGGTAGGCGGCGACATCGGGCTCGTCCGCGAGAGGACGGATGCCGGGTGCCGCCGCCTGCGCGCGGGGAAACAGGTCATCGCGCCCCCAGCGTTCCTCGCGTGCGCGGGCTCGCGTCGCCGTCAGCCGCACGAGCGGCTCGCCCTCGGCGCCGAGCAGGGTGAGCGACCCCAGCTGCTCGGTGTCGAGCCGGTCGATCGCCGCGGCGAGATCCTCGCCGTCGACGCGGACGGGCCGCAACAGCTCGATCGACACGCGCACGCGGTCGAACGCGGCGTCGCTCGGGGCGTCGGCGGCTCCGCGACCGGTAGCGCTCTCCGCCGGCCAGGCCGCGGCGTTGGCGGCGGGCAGCGCGGCCAACGCACTGTCGAGGCTCACGAAACGCTGGCCCGCGGTCGCGTCGGGCGGCGGCGCCACGGCGATGTCGACGCGACCGGAGCGCAGCCCCCGCCCCGCCGAGCCCGCGACGGGGATGAGGTCGGCGAGACGGATCGCCTCGGCGTTGCGATGGGCGAGGGCGCCGTCGTCCCGGCCGGCGGCATCCGGTCCGTCGTGCCAGGCGATCGCCGCCGGCACGTGGGCGAGTACCGCTCCCTGCAGCCAGGCGCGGTAGGTCCACTCCCAGTCCTCGCCGCCGTACGCGGTGAACGACTCGTCGAAGCCGCCGGTCGCATCGAACATCGTGCGCGAGCACGCGATGACGGCGCCGATGACGTGGCGGTAGCTGCGGTCGTCCGCGTGCAGCAGGTCGCCGCTGCGCCGGTACGCGTCGGTCAGCCAGGCGGGCTCGGGAAGCGCGCGCTCGGCGGCGGATTCGGCGAGGCGGTCGACGTCGACGTCGCGCAGGTCGGCGTGTCGGCGGCGGCCCACCGTGACGCAGTCGGGTGCGAGCGCGGGGAGCCGCGTCAGCTCGCGCACGAAGGCGGGCTCGGGCGCCGTGTCGGCGTCGAGGAAGACCAGCACGTCGCCGCGGGCGCGGCGCGCGCCGAGGTTGCGGACGGCGGCGAGGCGGAAGCCGTCGTCGGCCTGCCGCACGAGCTCGACCCCGTCCGGCACCGCGGGCGGCTCGGGGGAGCCGTCGTCGGCGACGATGATCTGCAGCCGGTCGTCCGGATGATCCTGGCGGCGCAGCGCCGCGAGCGTGCGAGCGAGCTCGTCGGGCTGCCGGTAGTGGGCGACGATCACCGAGACGAGCGAGGGCTCGGGCGGCCAGACGTCCGCGAGCGTGTCCCAGCGGTTGCCCGGCAGCGGCACGCCGGAGGGCGCCGCCGGTGCGGCCGGGCTCACGCCGAGCCCTCGTCCCACCACGCGCGGTACGCGTCGGCGGCGTCGTCGAGCGTCGGGGCGAGCGACCGACCGCCGGTCAGCCACGTCGACGCGGGGTGCTCCCACGCGTCGGCGAGCCGGGCGGCGAGTTCGTCGGAGCGGAACAGCGTCCAGGTGTCGGGGCGCAGCCCGTCCATCTCGACGCTGTACCGCGATCGCACGACGAGCGGCCGGCGGCCCGCCTCGATCCAGTCGAGCATCGACCGCGACGCCGACACGTGCTCGTGCGCCGCGACCGGGATGCCGGGCGCGCGCAGACTCGCGGCGAAGATCGCGTCGTCGAGGAAGCCCGAGATCTCGAAGTCGGCGCCGAGCTCGGTCGCGCGTGCGCGCAGCGCGGCCACGTCGCCGTCGTGACCCGGCGAAGCCGCGCCGAGCGCCCGCACGACGGCGCGACCCACGGGGCGTCCCGCGGCGCGGAGCGCGGCCACGGCCTCAGCGGCGGCGCGCAGCGCGACATCGTGCCCCTTGCCGGGGTAGACGAAGCCGGCGATGAGGACGATCAGGTCGGTCGGCGCCGCGGCCGCGGCATCCGGGTGCGGCGCGGCGGCGCGGGTGCCGAGCGGGATGACGCGGGGCTCGGGCACGTCGCCGAGGTGCTCGCTCACCAGCATCCGCTCGTGCGCGCTGTTGACGGCGACCCCCTCGGCGGCGGCGAAGAAGCGGCGGTACGCGGCGACGCGACGGGCGTACCCGGTGCCGTCGGACTCCTGCGGCAGGTCGTGGAGCGTCACCGTCAGCCGGCACGTCGCGGCGAGCTGCTCGAGGGCGTCAGCGGCATCCTCGAGGCTCGGGCCGAGCAGCCGATCGGTGGCGTGCAGGTGCACGCGCTCGCCGGGGCGCACCGCGGCCAGCGCGCCGGGCAGGTCGGCGACCCGGACGATGCGCGTCGCCGCCTCACGGCGCGCCACCGCCGTCGCGACATCGGCGCCGTAGTCGGTGACGCCGTGTCCGGGCGGGCCCCAGACGAGACAGAGGGGCGGGGCTTCGGCAGGCATCGGGTCATCGTTACCGGTCGCGCTCACTTCGGTCAAGTGAGCGCGACCGGGCGCGCGCTCCGCTAGCGTCCGAACGGTGCGCCTCATTCGGCGCCATCGAAAGACGAGGAGAACCGTGACGATCGAGACCGCCAGCGCGCTCGGGGCCGAGGATCCCGGTGCGTCCGCCGTCCGGGTCGTCGGGGTTCCCGCGAGCCATCCGTACGTGCGGCGCGTGACGGAGGCCGCGGGCGTCGAGCTGCTGCCCGACCCGCCGGTGCCGGGCGCCGCCGAGGGCGTGTGGTGGCCGCCTGTCGCGCTCGATCCCGCTTGGATCCGGGCGAACGCGGCGTGCGCCGACGTCCTGCACGTGCACTTCGGCACGGAGTCGTTTCCCGCCGGCCACCTCACCGCGTGCGTCGACGCGGCGCGCGAGGCCGGCTGGCCGGTCGTCTTCACCGTTCACGATCTGACCCACCCGCAGCTGACCGACCAGCAGCCCTACCGTGCCCAGCTCGACGAGCTGGTGCCGCGAGCCGACGCGATCGTGACCCTGACGCCCGGAGCCGCCGCCGAGGTGCGCGAGCGGTGGGGGCGTGAGGCGATCGTCCTGCCGCATCCCGCGATCCTCGGTGAGGGCGAGACACCGCCGGTGGTCGCGCTCAGCGAAGACCTGCGCGTCGGCATGCACCTGAAGGACCTCCGCCCCGGCACCGACGGCCCTACCAGCGCCCGCGCGCTCGTGGCCGCCGTGGCCCGGCTGCGCGAATCGGGGCGCTCGGTGGTCGCCGAGATCCGGATGCACCGCACCGTGCGCGACGAGGCCGCCCGCGACGAGGTGCGCGCCGCCGTCGCCGGGCATCCTTTCGTCGTGCTCGTCGAGCAGGGCCGATTGCCGGATGCCGCGCTGAACACCGCGCTCGCCGGCCTCGACGTCTGCGTGCTGCCGTACCGCTTCGGCAGCCATTCGGGCTGGCTCGAGCTGTGCTGGGACCTCGGCGTCCCCATCGCCGTACCGGCGACCGGGCACTTCGGCGACCAGCACGACGATGACTCCACCGCGGCGTTCGAGCCGGGCGACGCCGACAGCCTCGCTGCCGCGCTGACGACCCTGCTCTCGCGGCACGAGGCCGTGGCCCGCCCCGGGTCGCTCGCTCGAGCCGAGCTCGTCGACGAACGCCGACGCCTGCGCCGCGCGCAGGACGCGCGGACGGCATCCGCCCACGCCGACATGTACCGCCGGCTCCGCAGCGAGCGTGCCTCGTGATCGGGCGGTCCCTGCGCATCGCGGTCATCGCGCCGCTGCGGTTCCCCATCCGGCTGCCGCACGCCGGCGGACTCGAGGCCGCCGTGTGGTCGGAGGTCGAGGCGCTGCGCGCGCGCGGGCACGACGTGACGGTCGTCGCGGTCACGGGGTCGCAACACGTCGAGCCCGGCAGCGTGTTCGAGATGCCCGAACTCGGCTGGGACGCCGACGCCGTCCGCACCGATAAGACCTACCCGCCGGCGTACGAGACGCTCAGCGTCCCGCGGCTGCGCCGGGCGCTCGAGGCGATCAGCACGCACGCCGAGGCGTTCGACGTCATCTCGAACCATTGCCTGCACGCCCTTCCGCTGCAGCTCGCGCCGCAGCTCGGGGTGCCGATGCTCACCACGTTGCACACCCCGGTCGACGAGGCGTTCGTTCGCGCGCACCGGCAGGCGGGCGGCCGGGGCAGCCTCTTCGTCTCGGTCAGCGAGCACACGCGCCGCGAGTGGCAGCACGCGGGCGTGCCGTCGGCGCTGCTGGCCAACGGCGTGGATCCGTCCGTGTGGGTCCCGGGTCCGGGCGGCGACGACCTCGTCTGGTTCGGCCGCATCGTTCCCGAGAAGGCCCCGCACCTCGCCGTCGCGGTGGCTCGGGCGCTGGGCCGGCGCCTCACCATCGCGGGCCGCGTGGGCGACCGCGCCTACGCCGACGATGTGCTGCGGCCCCTGCTCGGTGACGACGTCACGTTCGTGGGCGAGCTCGAGCCGGCGGCGCTGGCCGACCTCGTCGGTCGTTCCGCCGTCGCCCTCGCGACGCCCGCCTGGGCCGAACCCTTCGGGCTGGTCGGCCCGGAGGCCCTCATGTGCGGCACGCCGGTCGTCGGCTTCGCCGTGGGCGGGGTGCCCGAGATCGCCGCCGCGAGCGTGGGGATGCAGCTCGTTCCCGCCGGTGACGTCGTGGCCATGGCCGGTGCCGTCGAGGCCCTGCTGCCCGACGCCCGCGACGCGCGGTTCCGGGCAGCCGTCCGAGCTCGCGCGGTCGAGCGGTTCTCGCTCGATGCCCGCACCGCCGCGCTCGAGGAGATCTTCGCCTCGCTCAGCGACACGGCGGAGCCGGCCGAGCTGCCCGCATGACGCAGCGGATCGGCTGGTACGTCCACCACCACGGACGCGGACACCTCACGCGCATGCTCGTCATCGCGCGCCACCTCGGCCGGGAGATCGATTGCTTCAGCTCGCTGGCGCCGCCCGACGACCTGCCGCCCGGTGTCACGTGGACGGTGCTGCCGCGCGACGACGACCCCGCGCCGAAGCTGCCGCAGGACGACCCGACGGTCGGCGGCATCCTGCACTGGGCGCCGCTGCGCCACGAAGGCCACCGTTCCCGCCTCGCGGCGATGGCTGCCGCCGTGGCGACGGGACGCATCGGCGCTTTCGTCGTGGACGTCTCGGTCGAGGTGACGCTGTTCCTGCGCCTGCTCGGGGTGCCCGTGATCGCGATCACCCAGCCGGGCGAACGCGTCGACGAGCCGCACCGCCTCGGCTCCGCGGCGGCGACCCGGATCGTGGCGCCGTGGCCGCGCGAGCTGTACGCGCCGGCGCACCTGACGGCCCTCGGTGACCGCGTCGCCTTCGTCGGCGGCATCAGCCGGTTCGCCGATCGGACCCCCGACCCTCGGCGGCGCACGGACGCGGTCGTCCTGCTCGGTGGTGGCGGCGGCACCGCCGTGTCGGCCGACGACGTGGCCGCGGCGGAGCGGGCGACCGGACGGCCGTGGATCCTGCTCGGGGCCGGATCCGGACAGTGGCGGGCGGACCCGTTCGAGGCGATCTCGACCGCGGACGTCGTCGTGTCGTGGTGCGGGCAGAACGCCGTCGCGGATCTCGCAGCGGCGGAGGCCCGCGCGATCGTCATCCCGCAGGATCGTCCGTTCGACGAGCAGGCGGCCACGGCCGCGGCGCTCGGCCGCAGCGGTCTCGCCGTCGCCCTCGAGCGGTGGCCGCAGGCGGACCGCTGGCCCGAACTGCTCGACCGTGCTCGCGCGCTGCAGCCGGACTGGGATGCCTGGCGGGTGCGGGATGCCGCGCAGCGAGCTGCCCGCGAGATCGAGGCGGTGATCGCGCCGTGAGCGGCGCCGCCGTCATCACGTTGTGCTCCGCGCCGCGCCTGGAGCATCTGCGCAATCAGCTGCGCGCGACCGCGGGGGTGCCGCGCATCGTCGTGTGGATCGGCGATGACGAGCCGCCCGAGCTCGACGCCGAAGCGGTCGTGCGCGTGCCGCCCGGCGCCTCGGGGCTCCGCCTCGCCGCGGCCCGCAACGCGGGGGCGCGCGAGGCCACCGCGCGGGGTGCGACGCTGCTGATCTTCCTCGACGCCGACTGCGTCCCCGCGCCCGGGCTCGTCGACGCCTACCGTGCGGCGGCGGACCGCAGCCCCGACGCGGTGCTGTGCGGTCCCGTCACGTATCTGCCGCCCGGTGCCGCGCTCGACGACGCCGCGTTGCGCGCGGCGACGGCCCCGCACGCGGCACGACCCGCGCCGTCGCCGGGCGAGCTCCGCCGGGCCACGGCGGCGGAGTACCCGCTGTTCTGGTCGCTGTCTTTCGCGCTCGCCCCCGCGGTGTGGCGCGAGGCCGGCGGCTTCGACGAGGTGTTCGAGGGGTACGGCGGCGAAGACACCGACTTCGCGTTCTCGCTGCGCGCCCGCGGCATCCCGCTCGTGTGGGTCGGCGGCGCTGACGCCTATCACCAGTACCACGAGACCTCGTCGCCGCCCTGGCGGCATCTCGACGACATCCTGCGCAACGGGGCGCTGTTCGCCGAGAAGTGGGGCGAGTGGCCGATGGGCGGTTGGCTGGCCGCGTTCGCCGAGGCCGGAGCCATCGAGCGTGTGCCCGGCGGCTGGCGGCGCGTGCCGGCCTGATCAGGCAGGCGATCGCGCCGGCGCCGGGACGAGGAGTTCGCCCGCGGCGTCGATGAGGTCCCGCGCGACCGGGTCGGGCGCGAAGTCGGCCATCTGCGCCCGGGCGCGCTCGGCGAGCGTGTGCGCCCAGCTGGGGTGACGCAGCGCGACGGTGATCGCGGCCGCCAGGCGTTCGGGATCGGCGGCCGGAACGCTCTGGCAGTCCTGCCCGTCCGTGCAGAAGTCGTCGAACCCGCTGCCGGAGGTCACCACCAGCGGCGTGCCGATCGCCTTGACCTCGAGCGCGACGTTGCCGAAGCCCTCCCACCGCGAGGGGCAGATCGCGACGTCGGCCCGATCGATGGCGCCGTAGAGCTCGTCGCCGCCGACGTGACCGAGCCAGGTGACCCGGTCTCGCGCCGTCGGCGGCAGCAGCTCGCGCAGCGCGTCACGGGTGGGCTCGAAGCGTGCATCGCCGCTCGCGCCGGCGAAGACGAGTCGCGCCTCGGGAAGCTCGGCGTGCACGCGGACGAACGCGGCGACGGCATCCTCGACGCCCTTGCGTCGTTCGGAGCGGCCCAGGAACAGGACGACGGGCGCGCCGTCGTCCGGCCACGCCGCGGGCGGAGCAGCGACGAGGGCCGCGGCGGCGACCGCCTCGACATCGATGCAGTTGCGAACGATGCGAGCGGGTGGCAGCCCCGGGTAGAGAGCCGCGGTGCGTTCGAGCA
The DNA here is from genome assembly GCF_028737325.1 of Microbacterium thalli. Taxonomy (GTDB): domain Bacteria; phylum Actinomycetota; class Actinomycetes; order Actinomycetales; family Microbacteriaceae; genus Microbacterium; species Microbacterium thalli. The sequence continues at coordinate 1,028,697 of NZ_JAQZCH010000001.1, forward strand.
TCGCCGCCGAGATCGCGACGACACCCGCCGAGCGCTGCAGCTGACGGCGTTCGGCCTTCATCTGCACCATCCGCGACACCCGTGTGTCGACGGGCAGGTCGCGCAGCGACAGCCCCGACACGTCGTCGGCGAGGCGGGCGCTCGTGGCGAGGTTGGTCAGCAGGGGAGCGCCGGGCGGCAGTGCGGCGCCCAGGCCCGCCCACTCGGGAGCGAAGACGACGTCGTACCCACGTCGCCGGTACGTGCGGCGGAGCCGCCGGGCCCGCGCGCCGATGGCCTGCGGCCGGTGACGCGTCGGCATGGTCGCGCGGTCGACGAGGCGCACGCCTCCGGTGACGTCGGCGGCGACGAGCTCGTCTTCGGCGAGCACGGCGAGGTCGACCGCGATGCCCTGGCGCACGAGCGCCGGGAGGAGGGCCGCGTAGTGCCGACCGATGCCGCCGGTGTAGGCGGTGAGCCCGTCGTACTCGGTCGTCGCCACGAGCCAGTGTGGCGGCCCGTCATCGTTTCGAGGTGTTCCCATCGCGGCGTCGCCTCCTTCGCGTCCGCCACAGGGTGACCCATCCGACCCCCGGTGCGGACGGGACTTGACTCCGCGCCGGGGGGATGGCTAGCGCGTTCGGCGCACGAGGGCGCGGGCCCGGCGCGCGACGGTCCGCGCCCGGCGGAGCACGGCCCGCGCCGCGCGTCGTGCCTCGCGCAGCAGGGGACCTGTCCGGCGCTGCAGACGCCGTCGGCGCTGCGCCGTTCGCAGCACCGACGCCCATCGTCTGCGGATGCGGTCGGCGCTGTACTCCTCCGCCGTGGCGCGAGCGCGAGCGCGCATCGCGGCGCGGCGCTCCGGCGACAGGCGGGCGGCGGCGCGGATGGCCTCCGCGAGCGCGTCGACGTCGCCGTCGGGGACGAGCCAGCCGTTCTCGCCGTCGCGGATGAGATCGGCCGGGCCGTAGGCGATGTCGTAGGCGATGGGCAGGCAGCCGGCGGCCATCGCCTCGACGAGCACGAGCCCGAACGCCTCCGACCGGCTCGTTAGCAGCAGCACGCTCGCTGCCGCGAGGGCGCCGGCGGGGTCGTCGGTGTGACCGTGGAACCGGATCGCGGGGTCGCCCGACGCTCGTGCGGCGAGCTCGTCGGCGCGCGAGCCCGTGCCGTAGACGTCGAGGGTCACCGCCGGGCCCGCTTCGCCATGCAGCTTCCGGGCCGCGTCGACGGCGTCGCCGACACGCTTGATGGGCTCGAGCCGCGCGATCACGACGGCCGAGGTGCGATCGGCCTCCGCGGGCAGCACGGCCGCGGGCACGGGCGCGACCGGGTGGGCGACCGTGGTCAGCAGCGGACGCGAACCGACGAGGGCGCGCACGTCGCGACGCTGGGCGTCGGTGGCGAAGGCCACGGCGTCGAAGTCGTCGAGGCGCGAGAAGACCGGCTGCCGCGAGGCGCGCACCGACCCCGGCGTCGGGCCGCGGTGCGAGCCGTGGATGACGTGCACCATCGTCACGCGGGGACGGCGGTAGTCCGCAGCGAAGGGCGCGACGGTCTTGCTGTCGACGATGATGAAGGCCTCGTCGTCGCGGACGAGGCTGTCGAGCCAGTCGCTGTAGAGGTCGTACCGGCGGCGCCAGGACCGCACCGGCGCCCCCGTCGTGTCGCACGCGACGAGCAGGCGTCCGCCGCCGGGCGGCCGACGCTCCGCGACGGCGATCGAGCCGTCGGCGCGCAGGTGGTCGATGTCGACGGGGCGGCCGTCGTCGCCGAGCCGGACCCGGCGCACCGCGACCCCGCCGACCTCGTCCGTGATGACGCCGTCGACGCCGTCGCGCAGGGCCTCGGGGACGGCACGTGCGTTCGACGAGGGCGGGATGTCGCCGGCGCGGACCCCGTCGTAGAGGTTCCGCACCCGCACGCCGACGGCGGCGAGCTCGGCGAACTCCGGACCGAGCGGGACGGGGCGGGGGTCGAGGGTGAGGACATCGACGGGAGTCCCCGCCTCGGCGAACATCCGGCTGCGCTCCAGCAGCGCCGTCGTCATGCCGCCGTACGGGGTCGCGATGCCCCAGGTGAGGGCGAAGTGGCGTCCGGCGGGAAGGTCGTGAGCGGTCATCGCGTCACCGCGGTCCCGGTCGCACCGACACGTCGGGCACGAGCGCGTCCCGCGGCAGGTCGAGTGCGGCCAGGACGGTCGTGGCCACCGACTCGGGGTCGATGAACGCGGCGGGGTCGTAGGCGCGTCCCTCCTGCCGGTGCACCTCTTCCTGCATCGGCGTGGCCGTGCGCCCGGGGTACACGGTCGTCACCCGCACGCCGTGGGTGGCCTCTTCGCCGCGCAGCGCATCGGCGAGGGCTTTGAGCCCGTGCTTCGAGGCGGCGTAGGCGCTCCAGTCGGGATGGGCGGTCAGCCCGGCGCCGGAGTTGACGAAGAGCACCTGCCCGCGCGCCGCGCGCACGGCGGGCAGGGTGAGCCGGGTCAGCTCGGCGGCGGCGACCAGGTTGACGGTGAGCTGGTCGATCCACGCGCTCGGGCGCAGCTTGCCGACGGGCCCGAGCTCGACGATGCCCGCACCGTGGATCACCGTGTCGATCGCGCCGGGCAGGTCCGCCGCCGCCAGCGCGTCGGCGAGGGAGTCCGGATGCCGCAGGTCAGCGGCCACGCCGTGCGAGCCGGGGAGCAGTGCCGCGAGCTCGTCGGCCCGGGCGCGGCTGCGTCCGACGAGGATCAGGCGGTCGCCGCGGCCGGCGAGGCGGCGGGCGATCGCCAGGCCGATGCCCGACCCTGCTCCGGTGATGAGGTGCGTCTGCGTCATACGTCCATCGTCCCATCCGGGCGGCGTCGTCCCGGTGCGCGTTTGCACGGCCGGCGGGAACGTGCGACGATCGTGGCGGACATGTGACTGGTCATGCAGGCAGGATCCGAACGTACGTGCATCGCACGGCGGTCGGGTCCTTTTTTTATTGCCTGCGGCCGGCGCCGGAGCGGAGTCGCTCCGGCGGCACCGTCCGGGATTCCACAGGAGGAAAACGAATGACCACCACGAAGGATGCCGCCGGCGCGATCCTCGAGCACGTCGGCGGACCGGGCAACGTCGCGGCGCTGCAGCACTGCTCGACGCGGCTCCGGTTCAACCTCGTCGACGACGCGCGCGCCGACGAGGCGGCGTTGCAGGCCGTGCCCGGTGTCATCGGTGTCGTGCGCGGACCCCAGACGCAGATCATCGTCGGCTCGAAGGTCGGCGACTACTTCTCTGAGATCGAGAAGCTGCGCGGCGGACGCGCCGCAGCCCGCTCGGCGGGGCAGCCGCGACCCACGCTCACATGGAAGCGCGCCGGCTCGACGATCATGGACTTCGTCGTGGCGGTGTTCACCCCGATCATCCCCGCCATCGCCGGTGCCGGCATCTTCAAGTCGTTCCTCATCCTGGCCTCGGCGCTGGGATGGATGCAGACGACCGATCCCAGCTACCAGGTGCTCTCGACCATCCCCGACGCCGTCTTCTTCTTCCTGCCGTTGCTGGTGACCTACACGGCGGCGAAGAAGCTGGGGGTGAACATCCCGCTCGCGCTCGGCATCGTCGCCCTGCTCGTGTTCCCGGCGTTCTCGGGACTGCTGACGCAGGAGGGAGGCGTCGCGCTCTTCGGGCTCACGGTGCCCGCGATCGCCTACAACGCTCAGGTGTTCCCCCCGATCCTCGCCGTGCTGCTGCTGTGGCCGGTCGAGAAGCTGGCCACGAAGGTCACCCCCGGTCCCATCCGCACCTTCTTCGTGCCGCTGCTGTGCTTCATCGTCGTCTCGCCCGTCATGATCTTCCTGCTGGGCCCCCTCGGCTACGGCCTGGGATCGCTGCTGACCGGCGCGATGCTCTGGCTCTACGGCACCCTCGGCTGGGTCGCCATCGCGCTCATGGCGGTCGTGCTGCCGTTCATCATCTCGGTCGGCATGCACAAGGCGTTCATCCCGCCGACCATCGCGACCGTCGCGCAGCAGGGACGCGATCCCTTCTATCTCGTGGCCTCGCTCGCCCACAACATCGCCGAGTCCGGGTCGAGCTTCGCCGTCGCCATCCGCACGCGGAACAAGACCCTGCGCGGCACCGCGATCTCGTCGGGCGTGTCGGCCTTCTTCGGCATCACCGAGCCGGCGCTGTACGGTGTGACGCTGCAGAATCGGCGCGCGCTCTTCGCTGTCCTCGCGGGATCGCTGACCGGCGGCATCTATCTCGGCATCGCCGCGGTGGGCGCGTTCGCGCTGGTGAGCCCCGGCGCCGCGAGCATCTCGATGTTCATCGACGTGGCGAACCCGTGGAACCTCATCCACGCCGTCATCGGCGCACTCGTGGCCTTCGCGACCGCCTTCGTCGTGGCCCTGGTGATCTGGAAGGACTCCGACTCGGGCACCATCCGGGCCCTGGAAGGCCAGGCCGGCGGCGTGGTGACCGCCCCGACGGCGACGGACGCCGACGGCCGGGTGGTCGCGCCGATCGCGGGCGAGGTGGTCGCGCTCGACCGCGTCGACGATCCGGTGTTCGGCGGCGGCATCCTCGGCGCCGGCGTTGCGATCCAGCCCAGCACCGGCTCGGTGTACGCGCCGATCTCGGGCGTCGTCTCGAGCCTGCTGCCGTCGAAGCACGCGTTCGGGATCACCGGTGACGACGGCGTCGAGGTGCTCGTCCACGTCGGGCTCGACACGGTCAAGCTCGACGGCGCGCCCTTCGTCGCCCATGTCGCCCAGGGCGACCGGGTCGAGCGCGGCCAGCTCATGCTCGAGGCCGACCTCGAGGCGATCCGCCGCGCCGGCTTCGACACCATCACGCCGATCGTCGTGCTCAACGGCGACGCGTTCGAGGTGGCCGACGCACTCACCGGCCCCGTCGAACCCGGCACCGGAATCTTCACCGTACGCACCAAGGAGGCCGCTCGTGGCACTGTCTGATTCGTTCCTGTGGGGCGGCGCACTCGCCGCCAACCAAGCCGAGGGCGCCTGGCGCGCGGGCGGGCGCGGCCCGGCGGTGTCGGATATCGCCACGTACCGGCCGAACGTCGATCCCCGCGAGTATGCGATCCACCACGCCCACACGGTCGAGAGCATCACGGCGGCGATGGCCGACGACGACGAGACGTACTACCCCAAGCGTCGCGGCATCGACTTCTATCACCGCTACCGCGAAGACCTGGCGCTGTTCGCCGAGATGGGCTTCACCGTGCTGCGCGTGTCGATCGCCTGGACGCGGCTGTACCCGACGGGGGAGGAGACCGAGCCCAACGAAGCGGGCATCGCGTTCTACCTCGACCTGTTCACCGAGATGCGGCGGCTGGGCATCGAGCCTCTCGTCACGCTGTCGCACTACGACCCCCCGCTCGCGCTCGCGCTGAAGCGCAACGGCTGGGTCGACCGCGGCACGATCGCCCTGTTCGAGCGCTTCGCTCGCACGTGCTTCGAGCGCTTCGGCCACCTCGTGAAGCTGTGGCTGTCGTTCAATGAGATCGACGGCATCGTGCGGCATCCGCTCACCTCGGGCGGCATCATCGAGGAGACCGTCGAGGGCAGCGTGCTGCAGGCGTGCTACACCGCGCTCCACCACCAGTTCGTGGCGTCGGCGTCGGTGACGCGGATGCTGCACGAGCTGTGGCCCGAGTCGCAGATGGGCTGCATGCTGACGATGCTCAAGACGTACCCGCTGACATGCCATCCCGACGACATCGCGGCCACGCAGGCGAAGGACCGGCTGCTGTACCTCTGCACCGACGTCCAGGCCGGCGGCGCCTACCCGCGCCTCGCACTCAACGCCCTCGCCCGCCAGGGCGTCGAGATCCCGTTCGCGGCCGGCGACGCCGAGCTGCTGCGTGAGCACCCCGTCGACTTCGTCTCGCTGTCGTATTACATGACGCTCGCCGAGTCGGTCGACCCGGACGCCGAGCGTACGCCCGGCAACACCGTCCTGGGGGTGAAGAACCCCTATCTGCCGTCGAGCGAGTGGGGCTGGCAGATCGACCCCGTGGGTCTGCGCATCTCGCTCATCGACCTGTACGACCGCTACGGCAAGCCGTTGTTCATCGTCGAGAACGGGCTGGGGATGCGCGACGAGGTGACCGCGGACGGCCGCATCCACGACCCGTACCGCATCGACTACTTCCGTGCGCACTTCCGGGAGATGATCCGCGCCGTCGACGAAGGCGTGGAACTGATGGGGTACACCAGCTGGGCGCCCATCGACATCATCAGCGCATCGTCGTCTCAGATTTCGAAGAGGTACGGTTTCATTCACGTCGACCTCGACGACCTGGGCCAAGGCAGCGGTGAGCGTCGGCGCAAGGATTCGTTCTGGTGGTACCAGCGGGTGATCGCAACGAACGGCGCAGACCTCGGGTGACCTCACTGCTCCACGAGCGTGAGGCCGGGTCGATGAGGACAGGCATGCAGATCATCAAGAAGGTGCTCAACTCGAGCGTCGTGCTCGTCGAGGACGAGCGCGGCGTCGAGCGCGTGCTGTTGGGCAAGGGCATCGGTTTCGGCGCCAAGCCCGGCGGAGTCGTCGACGAGGGCGCGACGGACCGGGTGTTCGTCGCGCTCGACGACGCCGACCAGCGCAACCTCGTCGAGCTGCTCGCGCAGATCCCCGGCGAGTTCGTCGAGCTCACCCGCGAGATCGTCCGCGACGCCGTCGCGGCCGGTCTCGACCTCGACGCGCACATCTACCTGACCCTCACCGACCACCTCCACTTCGCGGTCGAGCGGCATCGCCGCGGGCTCGTCGTGGTGAACCGGCTGGCGTGGGAGCTGCGCACCGTCTACCCCGACGAGTACGCGGTCGGCCAGCGGGGTGTCGAATTGCTGCGCACGCGCATGCGGGTCGAGGTGCCCGACGAAGAGGCCGCCAACATCGCGTTCCACCTCGCGAACGCCGCGAACGGGCGCGCGGGTGCCGACACGATGCACGTCGTGCGGCTGATCTCGGCGGCGACGACCATCGTCACCAACACCACCGGCATCGTCTTCTCCGACGACCTGCACTCGTCGCGCTTCCTCGTGCATCTGCAGTTCTTCGCCGAGCGCGTGTTCGCGGGGCGCATGCTCGACACCGACGACGGATTCCTCTTCGAGAGCATGGGCCAGCGGCATCCGCGCGCCCTGTCGACCGCCGAGCGCGTGCGCGCCCTCGTGCGCGCGCAGCATGACATCGAGGTCTCCGACGAGGAGGTCGCCTACCTCGCGCTGCACATCGCCCGCGCCGTTCCCGGTTGACCCGCGTCAGTAGCCGGCGCGGGCGGTGCGGTCGGCCTCGGGCACCCAGGACGCCGCGAGCGCCTCGGAGCCGCGGGCGAGCAGCGCGACGTCGGCGCCGACGAGCAGGAAGTCCGCACCGGCCGCGGCGTAGTCGCGGGCGACCGCCGGGTCGAAGGCGTTGACGCCGACGGCGGTGCCCGCGGACCGCGCCACGGCGAAGACGCGTCGGACGGCGGCGACGACGTCGGGATGCGTCTGCTGGCCGAGCAGCCCCATCGACGCGGCGAGGTCGCTGGGGCCGACGAACACCCCGTCGACACCCTCGACCGCCGCGATCCCCGCCGCCGCCTCGACCCCGGCCCCCGTCTCGATCTGCACGATGAGCGAGACGTGCTGCTCGGCGTCGGCCAGGTAGTCGTCGACGCGGTTCCAGCGCGCCGAGCGCGCGAGCGCCGACCCCACACCGCGGATGCCGCGCGGCGGGTAGCGCACCGCCCGCACCGCGGCCTCGGCCTCGGCGACCGACGACACCATCGGCACGAGGATGGTCTGAGCGCCCAGGTCGAGCACCTGCTTGATGACGACGGGATCGGCCGTCGGCACCCGCACGACCGTCGTGACCGGGGATGCCGCCGCGGCCTGCAGCTGCGCGAGCACCGACTCCACGCCGTTCGGGGAGTGCTCCATGTCGATGAGGATCCAGTCGAGACCGGCGCCCGCGCAGATCTCGGCGACGAGCGGCGACCCGGAGCACACCCACATGCCCGCGAGCGGTCGGTCCGCGCGCGCGAGCGCCTCGCGAAGCGTCGGGGTCAGACGAAACGGCATGCGATCACTCCCATCGGGCCATAGTCGCAGCGCACCTCATCGCCGCGCGAGACCCACATCGGCCGCGTGAACGAGCCGGCGAGGATGAGCTCGCCCGCCTCGAGCCGCGCGCCGTGCTGCGCGACCTTGTTGGCGAGCCAGGCGACCCCCGTCGCGGGGTGACCGAGCACCCCGGCTGCGACACCGGTCTCTTCGATCTCGCCGTTGCGCGAGAGCAGCGCCGGCACCCACCGCAGGTCGATCTCGTCGGGGCGGCGGCGCTCGGTGCCGAGCACCATCGCCCCGTAGGCGGCGTTGTCGGCGATCGTGTCGACGATCGTCCGGCCCTCGAGCTCGATGTGCGAGTTCAGCACCTCGAGCGCGGGGACGGCGTAGTCGATCGCGGCGAGCGCGTCCGCGAGCGTGCAGGCGGGGCCGGCGAGCGGCCGGGCGAGCGCGAAGGCGAGCTCGACCTCGACGCGGACGTTCGAGAACCGCGCGGTGGGGATCTCCGCGCCCGAGTCGAAGACGGTGTCGTCGAACATGACGCCGTAGTCGGGCTCGGTGATGCCGGTGGCCTGCTGCATGGCGCGCGAGGTCAGCCCGATCTTGCGGCCGACCAGCCGCCGGCCCCCGGCGATCATCCGGTCGCGCCACACGCCCTGGATCGCGTACGAGTCCTCGACGGTGGCGTCCGGGTAGCGCGCCGTGATGCGCGGGATGACGCCGTGCGTGCGATCGGCCTCGGCCAGTTCGCCCGCGATCGCGGCGATGTCGTCGGGGGAGAGCATGTCCGGTCCTCTCAGAGCTGGTGGCCGAGCTTGTACTCGCCCGGGCGGTCCGCGGTGCGCTCGTCACCCTCCGGGCGGGTGTACGAGAACCCGTCGGCGCCGATCGTGACCGCCATCTCGGAGTCGTCCGTGCGGGCGCGCAGCGGCTGCGGGTTGCCGTCGAGGTCGAGGACGGGGGATGCCTCGGTGTACCAGGACGGCACGACGGGGTTCCCCCACCAGTCCCGGCGCTGGTTGTCGTGGACGTCCCACGTGATGACGGGGTTGTCGGGGTCGCCGGTGTAGTAGTCCTGCGTGTAGATCTCGACGCGGTGGCCGTCGGGGTCGCGCAGGTAGAGGTAGAACGCGTTCGAGACGCCGTGGCGCCCGGGGCCGCGCTCGATCGCGTCGGAGCGGCGGAGGGCGCCGAGCTTGTCGCAGATCGCGAGGATGTTGTGCTTCTCGTGCGTCGCGAAGGCCACGTGGTGCATGCGGGGGCCGTCGCCGCCGGTCATCGCAGTGTCGTGGACGGTGGGCTTGCGCCGCATCCATGCCGCGTAGACGGTGCCCGCCTCGTCCTGGATGTCCTCGGTCACGCGGAACCCCAGCGCCTGCATGAAGCTCACGGCGCGCGGAACATCGGGGGTGACCTGGTTGAAGTGGTCGAGTCGCACCAGCTCGCCGGGGGTGAGCAGGTCGTAGCGCCACGAGAGGCGCTCGACGTGCTCGGTCTGGAAGAAGAACTCGTACGGGAAGCCGAGCGGGTCCTCGACGCGCACCGCGTCGCCGATGCCTTTCACGAAGCCGCCCGGGCGGCGCTCGACGCGGCACCCGAGCTCGCTGTAGAACGCCACGGCGCGGTCGAGGTCGTCGGCCGAGCGCACGCGGTACGAGAACGCCGCGACGGCGGCGACCGGTCCCTGGCGGAGGACGAGGTTGTGGTGGATGAACTCCTCGGTCGAGCGCAGGTAGATCGCCTCGCCGTCCTCCTCGGTGACGTAGAGCCCGAGGACGTCGACGTAGAACTCGCGCGACGCGGCGAGGTCGGTGACCACGAGCTCCATGTACGCGCAGCGCAGGATGTCGGGGGCCGGCGCGGTAGGCGTCGGGATCGGGTCGGCGCAGGTGATCGGGGCCTCGGGGCTCACGAAGAAGCCCGACGAGGTGCGGGTCATCCGGTCGCGGTGGGTCATGACAGCGTCCTTGCTCTCGATGTGGGGGCGGGGGTGCGGCGGGTCAGCTCTTGCCGAAGGTGGGGTTGTGGACCGCCCCGAGGGTGATGTGCACCGCCTGCTGGTGCGTGTAGAAGTCGATCGACCGGTAGCCGCCTTCGTGGCCCAGGCCCGACGCCTTGACGCCGCCGAAGGGCGTGCGCAGGTCGCGCATGTTGTTCGAGTTGAGCCAGACCATCCCGGCCTCCACCGCCTGCGAGAAGTTGTGGGCCCGCTTCAGGTCGTTGGTCCACACATAGGCGGCGAGGCCGTACCGGGTGTCGTTCGCGAGGGCGAGCGCCTCGGCATCCGTGTCGAACGGGGTGATCGACACGACCGGGCCGAAGATCTCCTCCTGGAAGATCCGCGCGGTCGGGGCCACGTCGGCGAACACCGTCGGGGCGACGAAGGTCCCGCTCTCGAACCCGGCGGGGCGGCCGCCGCCGGCGACGAGTCGCCCTTCGCTCTTGCCGAGCTCGATGTAGCCCATGACCTTGTCGAAGTGCTCGGGGTGCACGAGTGCGCCGACCTCCGTGGCCGGGTCGTGGGGGTAGCCCACTTTCACGCGCTGCGCTTGCGCGGCGTAGCGCTCGACGAACTCGTCGTAGACGGAACGCTCGACGAGGATGCGGCTGCCGGCGGTGCACCGCTCGCCGTTGAGTGAGAACACGCCGAAGATCGTCGCGTCGATCGCGGCGTCGAGGTCGGCGTCGGCGAAGACGACCGCGGGGCTCTTGCCCCCGAGCTCCATCGACAGCCCCTTGAGGTGCGGCGCGGCGTTGGCGAAGATCAGCTGCCCCGTCGAGCTCTCGCCCGTGAACGAGATGAGGGGCACGTCGGGGTGCTTCACGAGCGCATCGCCCGCGGCTTCGCCCAGGCCGTTGACGAGGTTGAACACCCCCGCGGGCAGCCCCGCCTCGTCGAAGATGCCGGCCCACAGCGACGCCGACAGCGGCGTGAACTCGGCGGGCTTGAGCACGACCGTGTTGCCCGTTGCGAGCGCGGGGGCGAGCTTCCACGACTCGAGCATGAACGGGGTGTTCCACGGGGTGATGAGCCCCGCGACCCCGATGGGCTTGCGGTTGACGTAGTTGATCTGCCGGCCGGGAACCTTGTAGGTGTCGTCGGCCTGCGCGACGATCAGGTCGGCGAAGAACCGGAAGTTCTCGGCGGCCCGCCGCGCCTGGCCGAGAGCCTGCGTGATCGGCAGACCCGAGTCGAACGACTCGAGCTCGGCGAGTCGGGCGTCGCGCGACTCGACGAGGTCGGCGATGCGGTGCAGCACGCGCGAACGCTCGCGCGGCAGCATCCGCGGCCACGGTCCGTCGGTGAAGGCGCGTCGTGCGGCGGCGACGGCGGCGTCGATGTCGGCCTTCGCGCCGGCGGCCGCCTGCAGGTAGACGCGGCCCGTGACCGGGTCGAGGACGTCGAAGGTGGCGCCGTCGACCGAGTCGACGAGCGTGCCGTCGATGTAGTGACGGATGCCGTCGGGCAGATCGGTCGGCGTGTGGGGGGCGGTCAGCGTCGAATCGGTCATCTCGTGCGTCCTTGCAACGGGGGCGGTCAGAAGTTGGGCAGGCCGAGCGCCTGGTCGGGGTGCTCGTGGGTCATGTAGGCGTCGAGGGTCGCCGAGCGGTGACGTCGCGCGGCGTGCTCGATCTCGGTGAGCGGGGCGCCGCGTTCGATCAGCGCGAGGACGTGCTCGTGCTCGCGCACCGACTCCTGGGCGCGACCCGGAACGAAGCTGAAGGTCGAGTCGCGCAGGTGACCCAGTCGCGCCCACTCGGCCTGCACGAGCTCGAGCAGCCGAGGGTTCGCGCAGCGCTCGAACAGCACCGCGTGGAACTCCTGGTTCAGCCGCGTGAACGAGCGCGGGTCGAAGTGGTCGAGCGACTCGGTCATCAGCTCGTTGATCTCGCGCGCCCGTCGGATGTCTTCGACCTCGAGCGCCCGCGCGGCGAGGGCGGTGGCCGCGCCCTCGAGGATCGACAGGGCCTGCATGCTGTACCGGTACTGCGAGTCGTCGACCATGGCGACGCGGGCGCCGATGTTCCGCTCGAACGTCACGAGCCCCTCGGCCTCGAGCTGCCGGATCGCCTCGCGCACCGGGACCACGCTCATGTCGAGCTCGCCGGCGATCGTGCCGAGCACGAGGCGGTAGCCCGGGGTGAACTCCTGCTCGGCGATGCGCTCGCGGATCCAGTGATAAGCGCGCTGCGACTTGCTGCGCGTGTCGGCGGCGGGCGTGGTCATACGCCGCGCTCGCCGTCGTAACGGGCACGCCAGCTCGCGTCCATCGGGAACAGTCCGTCGACGGACGCGCCCTCGGCGACGCGATCGGCGATCCAGGCGTCCTCGCGCTCCTGCGCCAGGGCGGCGTCGGCGACCTCTTCGACCAGGGTGGGCGGGATGACGATGACGCCGTCCGCGTCGCCGACGATCACGTCGCCCGGTTGCACGGTCGTGCCGCCGCACGCGATCGTGCCGCCCGCTTCCCAGGGGACGTGGCGACGGCCGAGCACCGCGGGGTGCGCGCCGGCCGTGTAGACGGGAAGGCCGACCGCGGCGACGGCCGCCGCATCGCGCACGCCGCCGTCGGTCACGACACCGGCCGCTCCGCGTGCGTGGGCGCGCAGCGCGAGGATGTCGCCGAGGGTGCCCGATCCGGTCTCGCCGCGCGCCTCGATGACGATGACCTCGCCCGCGGCGACGCTGTCGAAGGCTCGCTTCTGGGCGTTGAATCCGCCGCCGTGCTGCGCGAAGAGGTCTTCACGCAGCGGGACGAACCTTAGCGTCGCCGCGGTCCCGACGAGCTTGCGGCCCGGGTGGATCGCGCGTACGCCGTCGATCGTGACGTTGTCGAGGCCGCGCTTGCGCATCTGCTGCGAGAGCGCGGCGACGGGAACCTGTTCGAGCTTCGCCCGCAGGTCGGGCGAGAGGCGGGGTGCCGCAGCAGCGGGCTCCGCGTCGGGCAGCCCCGCCGCGGCCCGCGAGCCCCACGCCTCCGCGCGCTGGGCGTCGTCGGCGGCGGGCAGCGAGCCGAGCGCCGGGTCGAAGCCGTCCCCGGGCCCGGCCGCGACGGTCGTGACGAGGCGCCCCGACGTCGCGCCGGTGTCGAGCGCGTCGACCTCGACCTCGACGACGTCGCCGGGGACGATGACCGACGAGCCGGCGGGTGTGCCCGTGAGGATGACGTCGCCCGTCTCGAGGGTCAGGTGCTGCGAGAGGTCCGCGACGATCTGCGCGAGGGGGAACAACAGGTCGGCGGTCGTGCCCTCCTGCGCGAGGTCGCCGTTGACCCACGTGCGCACGCGCAGCCGGTGCGGGTCGACGGAACGGGCGTCGATGAGCTCCGGGCCCAGCGGGGTGAAGCCGTCGCCGCTCTTGGACCGCGCATTCGATCCCTTGTCGGCGGCGCGCAGGTCGTAGACGCCGAGGTCGTTCGCCGCGGTGACGGCCGCGACGTGACTCCAGGCCTCGGCGATCGGGACGCGCCGGGCATCCGCGCCGATCACGAGTGCGATCTCGCCCTCGAACGCGAGCAGCTCGGTGCCCACGGGGCGCTCGACGACGCCGCCCGACGCGGCGACGGAGCTCGACGCCTTGAGGAAGTACGAGGGCGCAGCCGGCGTGCGGCCGCGCTGGGCCGCCCGGGATGCGTAGCTCAGGTGGACCGCGATGATCTTGCCCGGGCGCATGCCGGGGCGGTCGGAGCGTCCTCGCTCTTGTGTCATATTCGAAATCGTATATGATCGGCGCCAGCAGAACAACGTCTGCAGACAACGTCGTCGACATTCCGGGAGCACGAAGATGAGCACCCCCACACCCGCATCCCGCCGCGCCCCGCGTAGCGGATTCACCCCGACCGGCACCATCGCAACGACCGCTGACCGTCGCCGCGTCGTGTTCGCCACCGTCGTCGGAACCACCGTCGAGTGGTACGACTTCTTCATCTACGCCACGGCCGTCGGCCTGGTGTTCGGCCAGCTCTTCTTCGCGCCCCTCGGCACGAACAGCGCCCTCATCGGCTTCGCCACCGTCGGCGTGAGCTTCCTCTTCCGCCCCCTCGGCGCCTTCCTCGCCGGTCACCTCGGCGACCGACTCGGGCGCAAGCTCGTGCTGATGTGGACGCTGATCCTGATGGGGGTCGCCACGGCGCTGATCGGGCTGCTGCCGACCTACGAGACCATCGGGCTCGCCGCGCCCGTGCTGCTCGTGCTGCTGCGCATCCTCCAGGGCATCTCCGCCGGCGGCGAGTGGGGCGGCGCGGTGCTGATGGCCGTCGAGCATGCGCCGAAGACGCGGCGCGGCGCCTTCGGCGCATCGCCTCAGATCGGCGTGCCGCTCGGCCTGCTGCTCGCCTCGGGGGTCATGGCCCTCATGGCGATGATCGCCCCCGGCGACGCCTTCCTCGCCTGGGGATGGCGCGTGCCGTTCCTGCTGAGCGTCGTGCTCATCCTCGTGGGCTGGTACGTGCGCCGCCGCGTCGAAGAGAGCCCCGTCTTCACCGAGCTCGCCGAGCGGCGCGAGAAGGCGCACATGCCGATCGTGCAGCTGTTCCGCAAGCACGCCGCGCTCGTCATCATCGCCGCGTTCGTCTTCGCCGGGAACAACGCCGTCGGCTACATGACGACCGGCGGGTACATCCAGAACTACGCCACGAACCCCGACGGCCCGCTCGGGTTCGACCGTGAGCCGGTGCTGTGGGCGGTCGCGGGCTCGGCGGTCACCTGGCTGATCTCGACGCTCGTCGCCGGCTTCCTCTCCGACCGCATCGGCCGCCGCACGACCTACATCGCGGGCTGGATCCTCCAACTCGCAGGCGTGTTCGCGCTCTTCCCGCTCGTCAACTCGGGCAGCATCGGTCTGCTCTTCCTCGGGCTCGCCATCCTCACGATCGGCCTGGGCCTCACCTACGGACCGCAGGCCGCCCTCTACGCCGAACTGTTCCCGGCGTCCATCCGGTTCTCGGGGGTGTCGATCTCGTACGCGATCGGTGCGATCCTCGGCGGGGCGTTCGCGCCGACCATCGCCACGGCGCTCGTGCAGGCGACGGGGACGACCATGTCGGTGACCTGGTACCTCGCGGGTATGACGGTGCTGGGCCTCATCGCGACGCTGCTGCTGCGCGACCGCAGCGGCATCCCGCTCGACCCCGACCACGAGGCCGAGCAGTCGGTGAGCCCCATCGTCGGCGCCGGTCGCCGCTGACCGGACGCGGACGAGGAGAGCGACGATGCAGTTCCATCACCACGGCTACGTCTCGGGTGATCCGCGCGTGCAGCCCGCCGCCGGGCGGGGCGTCGACCGTCCCGCCGAGCTGCCCGACGAGACCGACGTCCTCGTGGTCGGCTCCGGGCCGGCGGGGATGCTGCTCGCGGCGCAGCTGTCGCAGTTCCCCGACGTCGACGTGCGCCTGATCGAACGGCGCGAGGGGCGTCTCGAGCTGGGCCAGGCCGACGGCATCCAGCCGCGCAGCGTCGAGACGTTCCAGGCGTTCGGGTTCGCCGAGCGCATCATGGCCGAGGCCTACAACATCGCCTACATGAACTTCTGGGGGCCCGACCCCGACGACCCCAGCCGCATCGTGCGGACGGCGCGGACCGAGGACTACGCGCTGCGCATGAGCGAGTTCCCCCACCTCATCGTCAACCAGGCGCGTGTGCTCGATTACTTCGCCGAGGCGGCCGCCCAGGGGCCGGGGCGAGTCGCCCCGGACTACGGCGTGGAGTTCCTCGGGCTGACGGTCGACGACGACGGCGAACGGCCCGTCGCGGTGCGCGTGCGGCACGTCGCCGGCACGCGGGCGGGGGAGGAGCGCACGATCCGGGCGAAGTACGTCGCGGGGTGCGACGGTGCGCGCAGTCGTGTGCGCGATGCGATCGGCCGGGTCCACGTCGGCGCGGCGTCGGCGCACGCGTGGGGTGTCATGGACGTTCTCGTGAACACCGACTTCCCCGACTGGCGGATCAAGTGCGCCATCACCTCGGCCGCCGGCAACATCCTGCACATCCCTCGCGAGGGCGGCTACCTCAGCCGCATGTACATCGATCTCGGCGAGGTGGCCCCCGACGACGACCACCGCGTGCGTCAGACGCCGATCGACGAGATCATCCGGCGCGCCAACGCCATCCTGCATCCGTACGCGATCGACGTGAAGGAGGTCGCCTGGCACAGCGTCTACGAGGTCGGTCACCGCGTCACCGACGGGTTCGACGACGTGCCCGCGGGGGTCGAGCGCGACCCGCGCGTGTTCCTGACCGGAGACGCCTGCCACACTCACAGTGCCAAGGCGGGGCAGGGGATGAACGTCTCGATGCAGGACGGCTTCAACCTCGGCTGGAAGCTCGGCCAGGTGATCACGGGGCTCGCGCCGGCGTCGCTGCTGGCGACCTACAGTGCCGAGCGCCGCCCGGTGGCGCAGCAGCTGATCGACTTCGACCGCGAGTGGTCCGCGCTCATGGCGCGGAAGCCGGCGGAGATCACCGACCCGCAGGACCTCGCGACCCACTACCTCGCGACGGCGGAGTTCCCCTCGGGGTTCCGCACGCGGTACGCCGCATCCGCGATCGTCGGCGGCGACCGCCACCAGGAGCTCGCCGCCGGGTTCCCGCTCGGCATGCGCTTCGCCTCGGTCCCGGTGGTGCGGGTCGCCGATGGCAACGTCGTCCACCTCGGGCACCACGCGCGCGCCGACGGGCGGTGGCGGATCTACGCGTTCGCCGACGCCCCGCCCGCCGGGGAAGCGTCGGCCCTCTCCGGCTTCGCGGACTGGCTCGCCTCGGACTCCTCCCCGGTGGCGCGGCACACCCCCGCCGGCGCCGACGTCGATGCGCTGTTCGACGTCAAGGTCGTCTATCAGCAGCGGTACGACGAGGTCGACCTTCCACGTGTGCCCGCGATCTTCCGGCCGTGCACGGGCCCGCTCGGATTGACGGACGAAGAAAAGGTGTTCGCGGCGGCCCCGAGCGCCTGGCACGACGTCGACATCTTCGACGAGCGCGGGCTCGCGCGCAGCGGGGTGGTCGTGGTCGTCCGGCCGGACCAGTACGTCGCGGCGGTCGTGCCGCTGTCGGCGACCGATGAGCTCGCGGCGTTCTTCGCAGGCGCCCTGCTCTCCCGTTAGGAGTTCACGCGCAGGATCTCCTCCTGGTACGGGGCGCGGATCGCCGCCGACACCCGCAGGTCGAGCAGCAGGAACGGCCGGTCGTCGGCGGGGCGCTCGCGCCACCGGGCGAGGGCGTCGAGATCGTCGAGGGTGCGTACGACGACGCCCTCGCCCCCGACCGCCCGCGCCAACGCGGCGAAGTCGACCTCGGGGATGAGCATGGGAGCCGGTGCGAGCCCCTGTGCCCCGTACAGGTGCACCTCGGCGCCGTACGCCCGGTCGTTCCAGACGACCGCGAGCCCGCGGCCCCCGGCGACGCGGACGGCCGACTCGAGGTCGGCGACGGCCATGAGGCCTCCGCCGTCGCCGGTGGTGAGCACGATCGTCGCGTCGGGCCGGGCGGTCGCCGCGCCCGGCACCGACGGGAAGCCGAGCCCGATGGACTGATAGGCGGTGCCGATCATCATCATCCGGTCGGGCGAGGCCACGGGCCAGTACATGTTCGCCCAGCCGATGAAGTGGCCGCCGTCCGAGACGACCACACGGTCGTCCGGCAGCAGCTCGGCGAGGCGCCGGGCGGCAGAGCGGGGATCGAGCCGGCCGTCGAGCGCGAGCTCGTCGCCATGGTCGTAGGCGCGCAGGGCCGCGACGTCGAGGGTCTCGCGCCACCGGCTCGAGCCCGCGTCGAGTGCCGTCAGCTCGTCGACGAGGGCGCGGGCGGCGATGCCGGCGTCGGCGCGCACGTAGTGCCCGACATGGGGATGCGTCGCGGTGGAGGCCACATCGATCTGCGCCACCGTCGTGCCGGGGGCGAAGAGGGCGCCGAACCGCATCGTGAACTGGTTGAGCGAGGCGCCGAACACCACGACGACGTCTGCCGTGCGGACGACGTCCATCGCCGCCTCGGCCCCGAAGCCCCCGGTCACGCCGAGGTCGAACTCCTGTCGGGGGAACACACCCCGCCCCAGCGCGGTCGTCGCGGTGACGGCTCCCGTGGCATCCGCGAGGGCGCCCAGGGCGGGGCCCGCATCTGCGAGCCAGGCGCCGCGTCCGGCGATCAGCAGCGGCCGCTCCGCGCGCGCGAGGGCGTGGGCGATCCGGTGAAGGGTTCCCGCCGCGAACGGCGACGCGGGCGCGAGGGCACGGGGGAGGCGCGGTTCGGTGATCTCGGGCAGTGCGCCGGCCTCGGCCTTGGCGACGTCGTAGGGGATCGCGAGGACCACCGGCGACGAGAAAGCGAGGGCATGCTCGATCGCGATGACGGTGGTGGCCACGGCATCCGTCCGTCCGACCGTGTAGGTGCGCACCCCGACCGCCGACGCGAGGGCGATCTGGTCCACGTCCCACGGGCGCGGCCCCGACGTGGGCGCGTCGCCGACGACGAGTACGAGCGGCGAGCGGGCCTGCGCGGCTTCGGCCAGTGCGGTGAGGGTGTTGGTGAACCCGGCCCCGTAGGTCGCTGTCGCCGCGGCCAGCCCGCCGCCGGCGCGGTGGTGGGCGTCGGCCGCGACCACACCGCCGGCCTCGTGGCGCAGAGCCGTGAAGGTGACGTCGGCCGATCGCTCGAGCGCGTCGAGCAGATGGGCGTTGCCGTTGCCCATCACCCCGAAGACGTGCGAGACATGACGGGAGAGAGCGGAAGCGACGTGCGCGGACACGGACGGCATGTGATGCCTTTCGAGACGTAACGGGATCGAGGCCGTATGTGTCTCGCGTGCGATGCCGCTTCGTGCCCATTTTTCGAGCACCGACGACAACGCCGCCGTCGGACGTTCCGATTATAGGAACGTCACGACGGCGGCGTGAAGAGGATGCGGGTTACGCGGGCACCTTGAGGCGGGGGACACCGCCGGTGACCGGGCGAAGCTCGCGCTGCGGTGCCTCGGGGATCTCCTCGTCGAGAGCCACGATGAGACCGGCGGAGGACGTCGCGGCGTTCGCCATGTCACGAACGGCCTGCGGGTTGAGCACCTCCATGTCGGCGGTGTCGAACACGAAGCGCAGCGGAATCGAGGGCTGCAGCCAGATGGAGGAACGGCTCTCGTCGTTCGTCCAGGACATCATGAAGCTCTCGTTGCGTCGCAGCTTCGTGGCGATGACCACCTTGAGGTGCGCGAGCAGGCGGTCGGGGATCTCGATGCGGGTGTCGGAGTTTCCGTAGTGGAGCTGTCCCATGCTGTCCTCCTGAGATCGTCTTTCGGGGGGCGGGAGCGTGTTTGATCCCTCGGTAAGTATCTAGTCAGACAAGACACTTTCTGTCAATTCGTAGTTCTATGTATCTCGGGCGCTGTGAAAGAAAGAATCTGTCATGCCCGCCTAGTGTCCTATGATGGCGACGCAAGGAGGTGGCAGCCGATGCCTCAGAACGTCGTTCGCCATGAAGGACTTCATCTGTATGCCGATCAGCCGCGAGAAGAAGTCGGTCGCACGCTGAGCGACGCCGTACTGCGTCTGCGTCGCGCCGAGCAGGTGCAGGCGGGCCTCGCCGTGCGCGCTTCGGAGCTCTCGGCGATCGACCTGACCGCGCTGCGATACCTCGTCCAGGGGCACCGCGACGGGCGCGACCTCGGCCCCAAGGACCTCATCGTCATGCTCGCGACCTCGAGCGCGACGGTGACGAACGTCGTCGAGCGCCTCGCGTCGAAGGGGTATGTCGAGCGGGTGCAGCATCCGAGCGACCGTCGCGCGCACTACCTCGTGCCGACCGAGGCCGCCGTCGCCCGCGTCGACGAAGCCTTCGCCGCCCACCACCGCGCCATCGTCACCGTCATCGATGAGCTCGACGAAGAGCGGGCAGCGATCGCCGCGGAGGTCATCGGCCTCATCGCCGCCGCTCTCGACGAGGTCGCCGCGCGCGCGGGCTGACCGCGCGTCGCCGCTCGTCTCCGGTCAGCGGACGAACGAAACGGGGCCGGTTCCACACCCTCGGGTGGGAGCCGGCCCCGTTTCGTGCGTCAGCTGTCTTCGCCCTCGGCCTGCGACGGGTGGCCCGGCATCTCTTCGGGGGCTTCGCCCGTGTCGGGGTGTTCGGGATCGGCGCCCTCGGCCTGGCTGGGCTTCGCATCGTCTCGTGACATCGACGGTCTCCTTTCGATGAGCTCGTCCTGCTTGGCTATCACGCTTGCCGCACCCCCGCCATCCCCTGGTCCCGGCGCAGACGTCGTGCTTACGGTCGGGCCATGTCCGACTCATCTGATCTTTCGACCGACGAAGGCAAGCGACGCGAGGAGCTGCTGCGCGCAGGAGGCTCGACCGAGGCCGACGCCGCGCCCCGCATTCAGACCAGCGAGCACGACGGTGTCACGCGCATCGACATCGCCGACACGGCCGCGGTGCGCCCCGGCCCCGGCCCGGGCACGCCCGAAGCCGACGGCATCGAGACGGAGGACGGACGATGAAGGCGCTGACCTGGCAGGGCCGTCGCAACGTCTCGGTCGAGACGGTGCCCGATCCCGAGATCCTCGAGCCGACCGACGCGATCGTGAAGATCACCTCGACCGCGATCTGCGGCTCCGATCTGCACCTCTACGAGATCTTCGGTCCGTTCATCGACAGCGGCGACGTGCTCGGACACGAACCCATGGGCGTTGTCGTCGAGGTGGGCTCGGCGGTGACGAACCTCGCCGTCGGCGACCGCATCGTCGTGCCCTTCAACATCTCGTGCGGGCACTGCTTCATGTGTCGGCGCGGCCTGCAGTCGCAGTGCGAGACGACGCAGGTGACCGAGTACGGCAGCGGCGCCTCGCTGTTCGGCTACACGAAGCTCTACGGGCAGGTGCCGGGCGGCCAGGCCGAGTACCTGCGGGTGCCGCTGGCCGACTACAACCACATCCGCGTGGGCTCCGACCTGCCCGACGACCGGTACCTGTTCCTCAGCGACATCCTTCCCACCGCCTGGCAGGGCGTCGAGTACGCCGACGTGCCCGAGGGCGGCACGCTCGCGGTCATGGGTCTCGGACCCGTGGGGCAGTTCGTCGCCCGCGTCGGCGTGCACCGCGGCTACCGCGTGCTCGCGGTCGATCCGGTGGCGGAGCGCCGTGAGATGGCCGAGCGACACGGAGTCGACGTCTTCGACCTCACCGACTCGGTGGTCGACGAGCTGCGCGATCTCACCGAGGGCCGCGGCGCGGATGCCGTCGTGGATGCCGTCGGCATGGAGGCGCACGGAAACCCCGGGGTCGCGGCGGTGCACAAGGCCGTGGGCCTGCTGCCCGACGGTCTGGCGCAGAAGGTCATGGAGACCGGCGGGCTCGACCGGCTGGCCGCGCTCCACGCCTCGATCGACGTCGTGCGTCGCGGCGGCACCGTGTCGCTCAGCGGCGTCTACGCCGGCGAGGCCGACATGATGCCGATGAAGACGATGTTCGACAAGCAGCTGAGCCTGCGGATGGGTCAGTGCAACGTCAAGCGCTGGATCGACGACCTGCTGCCACTCGTCGAAGACCCCGCCGACCCCCTCGGCGTCATGGATCTGACGACGCACCGTGCGCCCCTCGCCGACGCGCCGGGGTTGTACGAGACGTTCCAGAAGAAGCAGGACGGCTGCATCAAGGTGGTGCTGCAGCCGTGACGATGGCCGAACGAGGAGGTTGCCATGGCGCGTAGCGTTCGGGTCATGAACTGCGCACCCGAGGATGTCTTCGCGGTGCTGGGCGACGGGTGGCTCTTCCCCGCCTGGGTCGTCGGCGCCTCGCGGATGCGCGACGTCGCCGACACCTGGCCGCGGGAGGGCTCCCGCCTGCACCACTCGTTCGGCGTCTGGCCGTTCGTCATCGACGACACCACGTCGGTGCTCGAGTTCGATCCGCCGCGGCGCATGGTGCTGCAGGCGCGGGGCTGGCCGATCGGCGAGGCGCGCGTCACACTCGACGTGAAACCGCGTGGTGAGGGGTGCGTCGTGCGCCTGCAGGAGTTCGCGGCCGAAGGCCCCGGGTCGTTCATCCCGCAGCCGCTGCTCGACCCGGCCCTCATGGTGCGCAACGCCGAGACGCTGCGCCGGTTGGCGCACCTGGCGGAGGGTGGCGCGGGACGGTGAGGACCGAGTACGACGCCGTCATCGTCGGCTCGGGTCCCAACGGTCTCGCGGCGGCTGTCACCCTCGCCCGATCGGGGCTGTCGGTCGCGGTGTTCGAGGCCGAGGACCACTTCGGCGGCGGGGCCGCGACGGGCGAGATCACCCTGCCGGGCTACCTCCACGATCTGTGTTCGGCGGTGCATCCCCTCGCGTTCGAGTCGGCGTTCTTCCGCGAGTTCGGGCTGCGGCGCCGCGTCGAGTTCGTCGTGCCCGAGGTGTCGTACGCGCACCCCCTCGACGACCGGGCGGTGCTGGCGCATCGCGACCTCGATCGCACGGCCGAGGGCCTCGGCGCCGACGGGCGTGCGTACGCCCGGCTCATGGCGCCGCTCGTCGACCGCGTCCGCGGCATCGCCGACTTCACCGGGAACTCGCTGCTGCGCGTGCCCGCCGATCCGATCGCGACGGCCTGGTTCGGGCTGCGCACGCTCGAGCAGGGGACGCCGGCGTGGCGGATGCGGTTCCGCGAGCAGGCCGCTCCGGCACTGATCACGGGCGTGGCGGCGCACACCATCCTCGGTCTGCCGAGCCTCGCCGCCGCCGGCGGCGGCCTCACGCTCGCGACCTACGGTCACGCGCAGGGCTGGCCGATCCCCGTCGGCGGCAGCGGTGCCATCGTCGCCGCTCTCGTCGACGACATCCGCGCCCACGGCGGCGAGCTGTTCGCGGGTCGCCGCATCCGCTCGCTCGACGAACTGCCGGCCGCACGCGCCGTGCTGCTCGACGTGACACCGCAGGCGCTCATCGAGATGTCCGAAGACCGGATGCCGCCGCGCTACCGCCGTCGTCTCGAGCGCTTTCGCTACGGCGACGCCGTGGCGAAGGTCGACTTCGCGCTGTCGGCTCCCGTGCCCTGGCGCGACCCGGAGATCGCCCGCAGCGGCACCGTCCACGTCGGCGGCACACGCGCCGAGATCGCGGCATCCGAGAACGCCGTCCGGGCCGGACAGCTGCCCGAGGCGCCTTACGTGCTGGTCGCCCAGCCATCGCTGTTCGACGGCAGTCGGGCGCCGGGCGACCATCACACGCTCTGGGCCTACACCCACGTGCCCGCCGGCAGCGACGTCGATCGCACCGAGACGATCGTCCGGCAGATCGAGCGCTTCGCCCCGGGCTTCCGCGACACGATCCTCGCCACCCGGTCCGAGACGGCGCAGCAGGTCGCCGCGCGCAACCTCAACTACCCCGATGGTGACATCTCGGCGGGGGTGCCTGCCCTGGATCAGCTGATCGCGCGACCGGTGCTCGCCCGCGACCCGTGGCGCACGCCGATGGACGGCGTCTACCTGTGCTCGTCGTCGACGAGTCCCGGGCCGGGGGTCCACGGGCTCGGCGGCTGGTGGGCCGCCCTCAGCGCGCTGCGCCACGAGTTCGGCGTCCGCGCGCGGCCGGACCTCTCGGCGCGGCTGTAGCGGGACGGGGTGGCGCACGTCAAGCGTGCGGAGTGAGGTTCGCCGCGCCTTCTACAGTGGACGAGTCGTCGCTGCTCGCGGGAGGTCTCAGCGTGTCCGATCCGTCCGATTCCGACTCCGTCGCGCGTGCCGTCGAGCGGCTGCGTCTCGCCGAGGCCAGTCTGGCGCGCCGCCGGCAGACCGACTGCGGCCCCAGCGAGACCGCCCGCGCGGCGATGCGGCTCGTCTACGACAGCGCGGACGCGGGCAAGCGGGTCACGCCGACCGATATCGCGGCGTCGCTCGGCATCTCGACGCCCACGGCCACCACGATCCTCAAGCGCCTGCACGACGGCGGGCTGGTCTCGTTCGAGCGGAATCCGGACGACGGCCGCAGCAAGTACGTCGTCCCGACCGACCGGACCGTGGACGCCGAGGGTATCGACCCGCTCGCGGACCGCGTGCGCGCGCTGACGCGCGATCTCGACGCCGACACGGCGGCGACGGTGTCGGCCTTGCTCGACGCCATCACCGACGCGGTCGACGGAGAGTGTCGCTGACGCTCAGGCTTCGGACGCGCCGGCGGGCTCGGGGACGACGCGAAGACCGTTCGCGCCGCCCGCTTCGATCATCAGCGTCTCGACCCAGTTGCGGTTGATCGTCGGGGGCCGGCTGCCGCTGAACTGGAACATCATCGGCACTGCCGGGTGCACCCACACCGAGAAGAGGCCGTTATCGGACGAACGATGGAACATGAACGGCTCATTGCGGCGCAGCTTGTTCATGAACACCACGCGCAGGTGTGCCAGCAAGCGGTCTTCGATGTCGAACGTCCGCCCCTGGCTGCCATAAACGAGTAGACCCACGGACGCGAGGCTACGCGGGGGGTCGAGGCTCATTAATTCCGGTTAGTTAGAGGAACTAGTTAGCAGCGGATGATGCCGTAGACGTCCGCGGCCGCCGTGTCAAGGAGGTAGGCCGCGGACGGCCGGTGCACGACACTCGGATGACCACGAGGGGAGTCGCCATGGTGCTGGATATGTCGCCGATCGCGCGGAAGCCGAGTGCGGTCCGCCTGGCCACGTCCGATGCGCTGCGTCAGCTGCCCCCGCGCCGCCCGGAACCCGCCCGCGTCGAGGGTGATGTCCGCTGGGAGCTCGTCGACGTCGACCGGTACGAGGTCCGCGAGGGCGAGGTCGTCCTCGGTTACGTCGATGTCGTCGGCGCCGTCTTCGTGGCGCTGAGCGGGCCGTGGTACTCGGCTGCTGTCGAGTTGCGCCAGACGCTGCGGTTCGACGAGGCGATCCAGACGCTGCGCTCGACGCGCCGTCACTGACCTGCGGGCTCCGGCCCACGGGGGCTCACCTGCGGGCGGCGCTCCGCGGCCGGACGGGTGCCTCCGTAGGCTGGAGACCATGATCCGCATCGCGACCATCGGCACCAGTGTCATCACCGAATCGTTCATCGGCGCGGCGACGCGCACCTCGGGCATCGAGGTCGCAGCCGTCACCTCGCGCGACATCGGCCGGGCTCGCGCGTACGCCGACCGGGTAGGAGTCCCGGGGGCCTTCGGCGATCTCGCGTCGATGCTCGCCGACCCCGCGATCGATGCCGTCTACGTCGGCTCGCCGAACTCGGTGCACCGCGACCAGGTCGCCGCCGCGATCGACGCCGGCAAGCACGTGCTCGTCGAGAAGCCCGCCGTCTCGTCCGCCGCGGAGTGGGACGACCTCGTCGCTCGTGCCCGCGCCGCCGAGGTCGTGCTGATCGAGGCGATGCGCACCGCCTACGATCCGGGGCTTGCCGCCGTACAGGAGCTCGTCCCCTCGCTCGGCACGCTTCGTCGTGCCTCGTTCCACTACTCCAAGCGGTCCTCGCGCTACGGTGCCGTGCTGGCGGGGGAGGTCCCGAACATCTTCGACCCCGCCATGGGCGGTGGCGCCCTCGCCGACCTCGGGGTCTACGGGCTGCACGCCGCGATCCTGCTGTTCGGCGAGCCGGCGCGGGTCGAGGCCGCCGTGACGCCGATCCGCACCGGCGTCGAGGGTGCCGGCATCGCGCTGCTCGACTACGCCGGTCTCGTGGTCGATGTCGCGTACTCGAAGATCACGACGTCGACGCGTCCGAGCAAGATCCAGGGTGAGGACGCCACCCTCGTCATCGACCACCTCGCGAGCCCGCGTCACCTCACGCGCGTCGACACCGACGGCAACGTGACGGAGCGCGTCATCGACGGGCCGGTCGACGTGCTCGACGGTGAGGTCGCGCGTTTCGTCGAGCTCGTCTCGGGCGGGGCATCGCCCGAGGTCGACCAGGAGCGGACGGCGGCGACGCTGCGCACGATCGAGCGCGCCCGGGCCGCCGCGCGCTGACGCCGACACCGCGGCGCCCAGGCACTTCGCCGTCGGCCTGTCAAGGGCCTGGGGTTCTCACGCGCGCCGTCGCAGGCTCGGAGCATGCAACACGCAGGGCTGCGCTGGGATGAGATCGCCGACGGTGCGTGGCGCGTCTGCGACCCGGCCCGCTCGGCATCCGACGCCGAGGCTGTCATCGCCTACGTCGAGCGCGGCGGGGACGGGGCGTTCGAGGTCGTCTGGCTGTGCGGCACCGCCGGCACGCAGACCTTCGTATCCCTCGACGACGCCGAGCGTGCGGTCGCCGCGCGCTACGCCGCCTCGCGCCGCGATGGGTCGCCCCTGTCGACCAAGCCGGTGCCGATCGCGCACCGTCCGCCGCTGTCGACGACGTGACCTGACCGGACGCGACGGGTCAGCCGCGCGGCATCCGGCTCAGGAGCAGATCGACGGCAGCCGTCGCACTCGCGTCGATGACCTCTTCGGGATCGCCGTCGTACTGCAGCAGCACGTGGCCGGTGCCGCGCTCGTCGCTCCATCCCAGGTAGACGGTGCCGGGAGCGTGACCGTCCTGAGCGTCGGGGCCGCCGACGCCGGTGACCGAGACGGCGATGTCGGCGCCGACCAGCTCGCGCGTGGCCGACGCCATCTGCTCGGCGCACTCCGCGGAGCACGGATCGACGCCTTCGCGCAGGCCGAGGACGCGCTGTTTCGTCGCCACGCGATACGCCACGACGCCGCCGGCGAACCAGTCGCTGGCGCCTTCGGCGGCGCCGATTCTCGCGGCGAGGTTCCCCGAGGTCAGTGACTCGGCCACGGCCACCACGGTGTCGGTGGCCTGGGCCCGCTGGGCAAGTACGTCGATGTCGGTCATTCGTCCTCCTGGTGGGCGACCCTAGGCGCGGCCCGACGGCCTCGCCACCGGGATTGCCCGCGACCGGACGCGGTGATACAGCGGCCGTGCCCCCGAGCACCGCAACAGTACGGTGGAGGGATGGACGAGCACCGGGCCGGGCCGCGGCGCAGCGAGCACGCCCGCCTCGCGGTGCTCACCGCGGCGGCCGAGCTGCTCGCCGAACGCGGCTACGAGCACCTGACGATCGAGGCGATCGCCCGCCGTGCCGGGGTCGGCAAGCAGACGATCTACCGGTGGTGGTCGTCGCGGGCGGGGATCCTCGCCGAGGCGCTGCTCGAGGGGCTGATCTTCCGGCACGAGCTCGCCGTACGCGACACTGGCGACCTCCGGCACGACCTGTCCGAGTGGATGACGCGGGTGGCCGAGGTGCTCGGCGCGCCGGAGGGACGCGTGCTGTTCCGGTCGCTGCTCGCCGCAGCGACGGAGGATGCTGCGGTGGGCGAGCTGATGCACCGACAGCTCAGCGCAGACGGCGGGGTGCGTGCGCGCGTCGTGGCGCACGCCGACCCGCGGCTGCCGGCCGATGAGATCGGCGACGCCATCGCGGGCTGGCTCGTGCTGCGTGCGTTGACCGGAACCGCCTCGAGCCCCGAGGCCATTCGGGCGCTCGTCGGCACTCTCGTGCCGGGTTAGGCTTGACGAGACGCAGCGTCTCGTCAAGGCGCACCGCCCCGAAGGAGAACTCCGATGGCCGAGCTGCTGTACCGCCTGAGCAAGGGAGCGGCGCGGCGCGCCTGGCTCGTCATCGTCGCGTGGATCGCCGTGCTGGGTGTGGCCGGGGGAGCCTTCGCGCTCGGCTTCGGCGGGTTGTCGTCGAGCTTCGACATCCCGGGCACGGCCTCGTCGAAGGTCACCGACGAGCTCGCCGACGAATTGCCCGACTTCGCGGGCGCGTCGGGCACCGTCGTCTTCCACGCCGAGGACGGCGCGCTCACCGACGACCAGCGCCGCGCGATCTCCGACCTCGTGGCCACGGCGACCGACCTGCCGGATGTCGCGACGGTCAACGATCCGTTCATCTCCGAGCAGCAGCGCCAGGGTCAGGCGCAGCAGGTGGCCGACGGCCGCGCGCAGATCGACGCGGCCCGCGCGCAGCTCGACGCCGGTCAGGCGCAGCTCGACGAGGGCCGGGCGCAGCTCGAGGCGGGTCAGGCCCAGCTCGACGCCGCACGCGCCCAGGCCGCGGGTGCGCCGCCCGTGGTGCAAGCCCAGCTCGACGCGCAGCAGGCGCAGCTCGACGCCGGTCTCGCCGAGCTCGAGGCGCAGCAGGCGCAGCTGGATGCCGGTCGTACCGAGCTCGAAACGCAGTCCGAGACCGCGCAGCTCGGCGCGCGTCTGCTCGAGCTCGCCGACGGCATCGCGCTCGTGTCGGAGGACGGGGCGACCGCGACCGTCAACGTCGCCTTCACCGAGCCCCGCCTCGAACTGGCCGAGGCGTCGAAGCAGGCGGTCGTCGAGCACTTCACCGCAGAGCCGATCGACGGTGTCGAGGTCGGTTTCTCGACGGAGATCTCGCAGGGCGTGCCGAAGATCCTCGGCATCGGCGAGGCCGTCGGTGTGGCCGTCGCCGCGATCGTCCTGCTGGTCATGCTCGGCAGCCTCATCGCGGCGGCGCTGCCGCTCGTGACGGCGCTGGTCGGCGTGGGCGTCGGCGTGCTCGGCGTCCTGTCGCTCTCGGGCGTCGTGCCGATGGCCTCGGTGACGCCCGTCCTCGGTGTCATGCTCGGTCTCGCGGTCGGCATCGACTACGCGCTGTTCGTGCTCAACCGGCACCGCAAGCAGCTGCTGCGCGGCATCGACCTGCACGAGTCGATCGGCCTGGCCGGCGGCACGGCCGGCAACGCGGTCGTCTTCGCCGGCTCGACGGTCGTCGTGGCGCTGCTGGCGCTCAACATCACCGGCATCCCGTTCCTCGGCCTGATGGGAACGGCCGGCGCGGTGTGCGTCGCCATCGCGGTGCTGATCGCCATCACGCTGCTGCCCGCCCTGCTCGGCCTGCTGGGCACGCGGGTGCTCGGCCGGCGCGCTCGCGCCCGCATCGGTCAGGCGGATGCCGTCACGACCCCGACGCGCGCCATGCCGACGTGGCGCGCCGTGACGACCGCGGTCGTGTCGGTCGGGCTGCTGCTCGTCCTCGCCGTCCCTGCGCTGTCGATGCGCGTCGGGCTGCCCGACGGCGCATCTGAGCCCGAGGGGTCGTACGGTCAGCGTGCGTTCGAGCTCACCGAGGACGCCTTCGGTGCCGGGGCGAACTCACCGCTGCTGGTCACGGCCAGCCTGCCGAGCGGCCTCGACGAGACCGAGCGGCTGCGCGCGCAGGTGGCGGTGGCCGAGGCGATCAGCGAGCGCGAGCACGTCAGTGCCGTCGCGCCGATCGCGGTGTCGGACAGCGGCGCGATCGCCGCCTTCCAGGTCATCCCCACGGAGGGGCCGAGCAGCGTCGCCACCGAGGACCTCGTGCGCGATCTGCGCTCCCTGCCGCCGGTCGACGGCGAGTACGCCCTCGGCGTCGCCGGTCAGGCCGCCATCAACATCGACATCTCCGAGGGACTCGTCGGCATCCTGCCGATCTACCTCGCCGTCGTGGTCGGGCTGTCGCTGATCATCATGATCGTCGTGTTCCGCTCGCTCGTGGTGCCGCTGATCGCGACCGGCGGCTTCATCCTGTCGCTGTTCGCCACGTACGGCGCGGTCGTCGCGGTGTTCCAGTGGGGCTGGGGCGCCGAGCTGATCGGACTGCACACGACGGGGCCGATCCTGAACTTCCTGCCGGTCATCCTCGTCGGCATCCTGTTCGGGCTCGCGATGGACTACCAGCTGTTCCTCGCGTCCGGCATGCGCGAGGCGTACGTCCACGGGTCGGACGCCCGCCTGGCGGTGATGCAGGGCTTCCGCGCCGGTCGGTCGGTCGTGATCGCGGCGGCGCTGATCATGGTGTCGGTGTTCGGCGGGTTCATCTTCGCCGAGGCGACGATCATCCGCTCGATGGGCTTCGGTCTCGCCTTCGGCATCCTCGTCGACGCCCTGGTCGTCCGGATGCTGCTGATGCCGGCGCTCATGCACCTGATCGGTCGCGGCGCGTGGTGGCTGCCGCGCTGGCTCGACCGCATCCTGCCCGATGTCGACGTCGAGGGCGCCAAGCTCGAGCGCACCCACCCGCACGTCTGAGTGCGGCGGCCGGGGCCGGTCAGAACGCGTCGAGGTCGGTGCGCAGGCCTCGGCCGGTGTACTCCGACCGCAGGATGCCGCGCCGGCGCAGCACCGGGACGAGCTCGTCGAGTGCGCGGTGCAGGGTGACGGGGTGCAGGTCGCCCGAGAAGATCAGTCCGTCGTTGTCGGCGTCGTCACCCAGCGCCTGGATGACGTCGGCGATCTCCTCGGCCGTGCCGACCGTCCCGCCGGCGCCGTCGGTCACGCGACCCAGCCGGGCCTTGCCGGCGAGGATGTCGCGCAGCGGTGCCTCCGAGAAGTCGCCGTAGCGCCCGAGCAGACCCCGGATCGTGCCTTTCGAGACGTGGTCGCCGAAGATCGCCGGATCGAGCGCGCGGTCGAGGTCGAGCGAGGTCAGGTCGGTCTCGAGGTCGCTCGACCACGCCTCGGCGACCTCGCGTAACGTGCCCTCGTCGGGATGGCGTGAGGCCGCGACGAGGCGATCGGCCTCGTCGGTCGAGCTCGCCACGATCGGCTTGAACACGAAGAAGGTCTTGATCGCGTCGGCGTCGCGTCCCGCGGCCAGGGCCGCCTCGCGCACGCGGGTGCGGTAGGCGCGGATGCTCGCGGGGTCGAGGTTCGACAGGGCGAGCTGGATCTCGGAGTTCGCACCGGCGAATCCGATGCCGCGCGGCGATCCGCCCGGCGAGGCGACGATCGGGTCGCCGGACGGTAGCGGCTCGGCGTTGAGCGGACCGTCGAACGAGAAGTACTCGCCGCGATGCTGCACGGCGCGGATCTTCGACCCGTCCGCGTAGATCTGCGTCTCGGGGTCGGCGATGAGGGCTCCCTCGTCCCAACTGTGCCACAGCAGCCGCAGCGCGTCGAGCCATTCCTGGGCCCGGTCGTACGCGGCGTCGTGGCCCAGGCGCTCGGTGCCGAAGTGATGCGCGGAGCCGACGTCGGTCACGACGTTGAGCCCCAGCCGGCTGCCGCTGAGGTGCTGCAGCGACGCGAACTGGCGCGCCGCGAGGTAGGGCGGCCACGCGGCCGGGTTCACCGTGGGGATGACGCCCAGGTGCTGCGTCGCGGCGAACAGGTACGGGGCGAGCGTCCACGGGTCGTGCTTCGGGCCGCCGTAGGCCTTGCGCACGCGCAGGTTCAGCGTCTCGGGGGTGATGCCGATCGAGAGGGCGTCCTCGATCAGGACGAAGTCGAATCCTGCGCGCTCCAGTTCGCGCGCCGACTGCTGGTACAGATCGGGGCGCTGCCAGGCCCAGTCCCAGCGCTGGTAGGGACGAGCCCAGCCGTGCGGACCGAATCCGCGTGAGAGGAACCACCCGAAGTGCTGCGTCCGCGTCATGCCGGCACCGCCTCGAGTTCGCGCGCGGGCACGGCTGCGGCAGCAGCGGCGAGGCCGCGGTCCAGGTCGGCGATGAGGTCGGCGGCGTCCTCGAGCCCGATCGACAGACGCAGCAGTCCCGGGCCGATGCCGATGCGCTCGAGCTCGTCGTCGGCGCGCTGCGCGTGCGTCGTCGAGGCGGGATGCAGCACCAGCGAGCGCACGTCGCCGAGGTGCGTCATCGGGGTGAACAGGCGCACCGCATCGGTGAAGGCCGCGGCGGCGGCGCGGCCGCCGGCCAGGGTGAACGAGAACAGCGCCCCTCGGCCGTGCGGCAGTAGTCGGACGGCGAGGTCGTGGTCGGGGTGCGAGGGCAGACCGCTGTAGTCCACGCCGACGACCTCGGGGCGTCGCTCGAGCCACGCGGCCAGCTGCGCGGCCGTCCCGGACTGGCGCTCCACCCGCAGCGACAGCGTCTCGATGCCCTGCAGCAGCAGGAAGGCGTTGAGTGGCGAAGGCGCAGGACCGAAACGCATCGCGACGCGACGGGCGGCGCTCAGGAAGGCCCGCTCACCGGAGCGTTCGACGAACGTGCGGCCGTCGGGGCCGCGCTCGCCGGCGATCTGGCGGAACCGTCCGGGCACCGCGTCCCAGCGGAAGCGCCCCCCGTCGACGACCACGCCGCCGAGTGCCGTGCCGTGGCCGGCGAGGAACTTCGACGCGGAGTGCACGACGATGTCGGCGCCCAGCTCGAGCGGCCGCAGCAGGTACGGCGTCGCGAGCGTCGAGTCGACGATCAGGGGGATGCCGTGGCGGTGCGCGATCGCCGCGACGGCGGGCACGTCGAGCACGCCGCCCCGCGGGTTCGCGATGGACTCGGCGACGAGGGCGCGCGTGTGCGGCCCGATCGCCGCCTCCCACGCGCCGGGGTCGCGGGGATCGGCCACGAAGTCGGTCGTGATGCCGAGCCGGCCGAGGTCGGAGCGCAGCAGTTCGCGTGTGCCCTCGTAGATGCCCGACGCCGCGACCACGTGGTCGCCCGCTTCGAGGATCGTCAGCAGCGCCGTCGTGGTCGCCGCCTGGCCGCTGCCGACCAGCAGCGCGCCGATGCCGCCCTCGAGATCGGCGATCCGGCGTTCCGCGGCCGCGGCTGT
Organism: Microbacterium thalli; assembly: GCF_028737325.1. Classification (GTDB taxonomy): domain Bacteria; phylum Actinomycetota; class Actinomycetes; order Actinomycetales; family Microbacteriaceae; genus Microbacterium; species Microbacterium thalli. The sequence continues at coordinate 1,061,190 of NZ_JAQZCH010000001.1, forward strand.
CGGGTTGCCGACGCGCGTGTAGCTGTACCCCGTGTCGGGGTCGGCGAAGCGCGCCTCGCCGTCGCCGAGGTCGTCGAACTCGAAGCCCGCGGTCAGATAGATGGGCGTCGCGCGGGCGCCGTGGGCGTCGAAGCCGCGAGCGCCGGCATGCAGCTGACGTGTCGCGAAGGCCAGGGGCGCGTCGGAGGTCTCGGGTGCGGACATGGCCGAAACTGTACGGCTCGCTCCGCGCGGCGCGGGGTGCCGTCGTCACGAAGGGTCACGCGGGCCGCGCCCGGCGGCATCCGTGTGTCGTCGTGTGTGCTCGCGTTTCCGCGTGTTTCGGTAGGGGAGGACACCCGCGCAGGCGCTGATGACCATGGGAGCATGTCCCCCCTGGTGAGCGTCGACGACCTCGCCGCCGAGCTGGCGGCGGGCGTGCCGGTGCGTCTGCTCGACGTGCGCTGGCGCCTCGATCGCGCCGAGGGGCGTCCCGACTACCTCGCGGGGCACCTGCCGGGCGCGGTGTACGTCGACCTCGAGCGCGAGCTCGCGCGCCCCGGTCGGCCCGAGCAGGGGCGGCATCCGTTGCCGGCGCGCGACGACCTCGAAGCCGCGGCCCGTCGCTGGGGCGTGCAGCCGGGGGATCGGCTCGTCGCCTACGACGACAACGACGGGGTCGCCGCCGCGCGGGCGTGGTGGCTGCTGCGTCGCCACGGCCTCGACGTCCGCGTGCTCGACGGCGGCTTCCGCGCGTGGATCGCCTCGGGCAGGCGGCTCGAGCGCAGCGACCGGGCCGCTGCCGGCGGGCACATCCGGCTGGGCGAGGCCCGCGGCGGGTGGGCCGACATCGACGACGCGGCGGTGGCCCCGCGGCACGGCGTGCTGCTCGACGTCCGCGCGCCGCAGCACTACCGCGGCCAGGCGGCCGGGCTCGATCCCGTGGCGGGGCACATCCCGGGCGCGGTCAACCTGCCGACCGTCACCCACATCGCCCCGGACGGGCTGCTCCGCGGCCCCGACGAGATCCGCGCTGCGCTCGCGACCGTGGGCATCGCGCACGACACCGACGTCGTCCTCACATGCAGCTCGGGCATCGCCTCAGCGCATACCGCTCTCGCGTTCGCCGTCGCGGGCTATCCGCGGGTGCGGGTGTTCGCCGGCTCGTGGAGCCAATGGTCGCGGGACCGGGGCCGCCCCGTCGCGACGGGATCGGCCCCGGCGGCGGCGATCGGGGTGGTCTGAGCGGTCGCTCAGGCCTCGATGGCGGACCGCTCGCTGAGGCGGTGCCAGGTGCGGTTGTGGTAGACGAGGGCGTCGCCGTGGCCACCGGGCTCGACGTCGCGCTCGACGTGCGACTGCAGGGCGTGCCCGGCGATGACGATCGACCCGCCCGCGTCCATGCGCGAGACGACGGCGCAGCGCACCCAGGCGCGCACGCCCCGGTATACGGGCTCGCCGGTGGTCAGCCGCGACCAGGCCGTCGTGTCGGCGAAGCGGTCGACGCCGCTCGTGGCACCGAGCTTCGCGAGCGGCAGGTCGTCGGCGTCGAGGAGGTGCACGACGACCGTCTCGGCGTTCGACAGCACCGCCGATGCCGACGACTGCGCCGAGACCGAGAAGACGAGCAGGGGCGGGTCGGCGCTCACCGAGGACACCGACGTCGCCGTGAGGGCGACGGGACCGTCGCCGGCGTCGGCGGTGATGACCGCGACCCCGCCCGGGTGTCCGCGGAACAGGGTCTTGAACTCGTCGGCGGACAGCGAAGCGCCCAGGTGACGAGAAGGGTGCTCTGCGGAGGGGTCGAGGTTCGGCTGCGACATGATCACGACGTTAGTAACCCGCGGGGGCCGTCACATGTTCCGTGACCGATCGAGACGGTCGATGACGGCATGTGACGGCCGTCGGATGCCGGAGCCCCGGCGTCACGCGCCGACGCGTCGCGTCGCGGCATCCAGTCCCTGCGACAGGTCCGCGATCAGGTCGTCGACGGTCTCGATGCCGATCGACAGGCGCACGAGGCCGTCGCCGATGCCGAGGCGTGCGCGCTCGTCGGCGGGGAACGACACGTGCGTCGTCGTGGCCGGATGCAGCGCCATCGAGCGGACGTCGCCGATGTTGGTCATGCGGCTGAACACCTGCAGGGCGTCCATGAACGCCTCGGCGGCGTCGCGACCGCCCCGGACCGTGAACGCGAAGACCGAACCGGCGTGGCCGCCGAACCGGTCCCGCGCGATGTCGTGGAAGGGGTTGTCGGGCAACCCGGCGAAGTCGACGCTCTCGACGGCGGGATGCGCGTCGAGCCAGGCCGCGACGGCGGCGGCGTTCGCGAGGTGGCGCTCCATCCGCAACGACAGTGTCTCGATGCCCTGCTGCAGCAGGAACGAGTTCACCGGCGACAGGGCCGCGCCCAGGTCGTTGACGATCCCGAACCGCAGATACGCCTCGAGCGCGCGCTCGCCGTACGCCTCGACGTACGAGGGCTTGCCGGCCGTCCCGGCCTCGGTGAGCCCCGGGTACGCGCGCGATGAGCCGACCCAGTCGAAGCGTCCGCCGTCGACGATCGCGCCCGAGAGGGCGGCCCCGTGACCGGAGAGGAACTTCGTCGACGAGTGGATGACGACGTCGGCGCCGAGCTCGAGCGGACGGATGAGGTACGGGGTCGCGACGGTGTTGTCGACGATCAACGGGATGCCGTGGCGGCGCGCGATCCGCGAGACGGCGACGACATCGACGAGGTCGTTCTTCGGGTTCGGGATGGTCTCGATGAAGATGGCCTTCGTGGCGGGACCGATCGCGGCGTCCCACGCGGCCTCGTCGCGGGCGTCGCGCACGTAGTCGCTCGCGACCCCCAGGCGCGCGAAGGTGCGGTCGAAGAGGATGCGCGTGCCGCTGTAGATGCTGGCGGTCGAGACGATGCGCTCGCCCGCGCCCGCGAGACCCAGCAGCACCGCGGTGATCGCGGCCTGCCCCGAGCCGACGACGATGGCGCCGCTGCCGCCTTCGAGCGAGGCGATGCGCCGCTCGGCGACCTGATGCGTCGGGTTGAGGTTGCGCGAGTACAGCTGGCCGTCGTCGGCTCCGGTGAAGCGTGCCTCGGCCTGCGCGAAGGAGTCGAAGCGGTAGGCGGCGGTGAGGTACACCGGCGTGATCCGGGCGCCGTGCCCCGGCTCGGCGGTCTCGCCCGCGTGCACCTGTCGCGTGTCGAAGCCGAACCCGTGCCAGTCGTAGCGCGGCGGCAGGATCTCGTGCGTCGGATCGTCGAGCGGCGGGGTCACCCCCTCAGGCTAGGGCGCCGCCGGTGCGGCATCCGATCGGGGCGTCACACGGCGACAAACGCCGTGCTCGACACCCGCCGCCGCGTCGCTTAGGGTGGTCGCGTGCGAACCTGTCGCTGTTGCCGCTGAGTGCCCGCCCCGGGCACCCCTCCGACGACCCCCGACAGCACCGCGCCTCTGAGCGCGCGGACATCCTGAGGACACCCTCGTGCGTTACGCAGACAACATCGCCGAACTCGTCGGCAACACACCGCTCGTCCGCCTGAACCGGGTGACCGGCGACATCGCGGCGACCGTGCTGGCGAAGATCGAGTACTTCAACCCCGGCAGCTCGGCGAAGGACCGCATCGCGTCGCGCATCATCGACGCCGCCGAACGCGACGGCCTGCTGCGCCCCGGCGGGACGATCGTTGAGCCCACGAGCGGCAACACCGGCGTCGGGCTCGCCCTCGTGGCGCAGCAGCGCGGCTACCGCATGGTGTTCGTCGTGCCCGACAAGTTCGCCGGCGAGAAGGTCGCGGTGCTCCGGGCGTACGGCGCCGAGGTCGTCATGACGCCGACGAGCGTCCCGCCCGACCACCCGGACTCGTACTACAGCGTCTCGGACCGGCTGGCGCGGGAGATCCCCGGCGCGTTCAAGCCGAACCAGTTCGCGAACACGAACGGCCCCCGCGCGCACTACGAGACGACGGGGCCCGAGATCTGGCGCGACACCGACGGCCGGGTGACCCACTTCGTCGCGGGCGTCGGCACCGGCGGCACCGTCACCGGCACCGGGCGCTACCTTCGCGAGACCTCGAACGGTGCGGTCACCATCGTCGGAGCCGACCCCGAGGGATCGATCTACAGCGGCGACGTCGCGCCCTACCTCGTCGAGGGCGTCGGCGAGGACTTCTGGCCCGGCACCTTCGACCCCACCGTCGTCGACCGGTACGAGCGCGTCGGCGACCGCGAGTCCTTCGCGATGACGCGGCGGCTCGCGCGCGAAGAGGGGCTGTTCGTCGGCGGATCGTCGGGCATGGCCGTCGTCGCGGCGCTGCGCACGGCTCGGGGGCTCGGCCCCGATGACGTCGTCGTCGTGCTGCTGCCCGACCACGGACGCGGCTACCTGTCGAAGATCTTCGACGACGACTGGATGCGGGCGCGGGGCTTCGCCGACCTCCTGCCCGATCAGCCCACGACCCACACATCCGGCACCGACCCGACCGGCACCGACCTGACCGGCACCGCCCCGACCCTCACCGACCCGACCGTCACCGACCCGAGGAACGACGCATGAGCACCCACGAAGCGGCCCACGGACTCGCGAGCCTCGCCGTCCACGCCGGCCAGCAGTTCGACCCCACCACCGGCGCCGTCATCCCGCCGGTCCACTTCTCGACGACGTTCGCTCAGGACGGCATCGGCGGTCTGCGCGGCGGGTACGAATACGGTCGTTCCGGCAACCCGACCCGCACGGCGCTGCAGCAGCAGCTCGCGGCGCTCGAGGGCGGGGCGCACGGCTTCTCGTTCGCGTCCGGGCTCGCCGCCGAGGACGTGCTGCTGCGTGCGGCGCTGCAGCCCGGCGACGAGGTGCTGCTCGGCAACGACGTCTACGGCGGGACGCACCGGCTGATCGCCCGCGTGCTCGCACCGTGGGGCATCGGGCTCCGCGTCGTCGACATGAGCGACCTCGACGCCGTGCGTGCAGCGGTGCGCGAGCGCGCGCCGAAGGTGCTGTGGGTCGAGACCCCGTCGAACCCGCTGCTGCGCATCACCGACATCGCCGGGCTCGCCGCGATCGGCCACGAGGCGGGGTCGCTCGTCGTCGTCGACAACACCTTCGCCACGCCGGCCCTGCAGCGACCGCTCGCCCTCGGCGCCGACGTCGTGGTGCACTCCACGACGAAGTACCTCGGCGGACACTCCGACGTGGTCGGCGGTGCGCTGATCCTCGACGACGAGGCGCTGGCCGAGCAAATCGGGTTCCTGCAGTACGCCGCCGGCGCGGTGTCGGGGCCGATGGACGCGTGGCTGACGACGCGCGGCATCAAGACGCTCGATGTGCGCATGCAGCGCCACAGCGAGAACGCCGGCGCCATCGCGTCCTTCCTCGAGGGACACGACCGCGTCGCCCGGGTGTACTACCCGGGCCTGGCGTCGCACCCGGGGCACGAGCTCGCGGCACGGCAGATGACGCGCTTCGGCGGCATGCTCTCGCTCGCGCTGGAGTCGGGCGAGGCCGCGCGTCGCTTCGCCGAGTCGACGCGGCTGTTCCAGCTCGCGGAGTCGCTCGGCGGCGTCGAGTCGCTCGTGAACTACCCCGATGCCATGACCCACGCTTCGGTGCGGGGCACGGAGGCGGCCGTGCCCGTCGAGGTGGTGCGGCTGTCGGTGGGCATCGAGGACGTCGACGACCTGCTCGCCGACGTGGAGCAGGCGCTGCGCTGACGCCGGTTGCGCCTCGCCCCGCCCCCGCCGGTTCAGCCGCGACGGAAGAGGCGTCGGCGCCGGGGCGGATCGGAGGAGGAATCGGATGCCGCTGCTCGGGCGGCATCCGCTCGTCTCGCCCGCCACGCGGCGACCTCGGCCTCGACGTCGCGGGTCGGGGTCACGACCGGCGGGCCCCCGAGTAGCTGACGGCGCGCCTCGATCACGCGTCGGTTGAAGTCCGAGACGTACTCGCGCACGTCCTCTTCGCGGCTCAACGCGTCGGCACGGGCATCGAACTCGACGTGCTCGGTGCGCAGCATGAGTGCGGGCGGCCCGAGGCCCGTGAGCTGTTCGGTGCGGATCTTGCGCCGGATCCACCAGTCGGGGTCGTGCTCGTCGCCGAGGCCCTCGATCGGCTTGCCGGCTCCGGGCAGGTCGTCGAAGTCGCCGCGGCGGATCGCCTGCTGGATGGACGTCTCGATGTAGGCGGCGCGCTCGCGCGGACCGGGCGGGGTGGCGGGGGCATCGTCGCTCATGTCGTTCTCCTCCTCCAGCCTAGGGTCGGCCGAGAGCGGCGGCGCCGGCGCGCGACGGGAGAGAATGGAGCAATGCCTGCCGCCGATCCTGCCGCCGATCCCGTCCCGCAGTCGTGGTGGCGGCGCGAGGCGGGCGAGCTCGGGCGCAGCCTGACCCGGTTCGGCCCGGCGCCCGGACCGCGTTGGCATCTCGGGCTGCAGGCGGCGACGGCGATGGCGGTGCCCGTGGTCGCGCTGTCGGCGATCGGTTACGAGAGCATCGGCCTGCTCGCCGCGACGGGCGCGTTCGCCACGCTCTACGGCGGTCGTTTCACGCCGCGCGAGCGGATCGTGGTCGTCCCGATCGTCGCCGCCCTGCTGGGGGCGTGCGCGGCCGCGGGGGTGCTCGCCGCCGTCCTCGGTCCCGTCGTGGTCGCCGCGGGCCTCGTGGTGGTCGCCGTTGCGGCATCCGCGCTCGTCTTCGGGCTCTCCGTGGGGCCGCCCGGGCCCTTGTTCCCGGTTCTCATCTATGGGCTCTCGGCACACGTGACGGCACCGACCGCGTCGCACCGCGGCCTCGATCCCGGGCTCTACCTCGCGGTGCTCGCGGCCTCGCTCGCGTTCGCGTGGGTCGTGACGGCGATCCCCGCGCTGCGATCGAAGCATCGCCGCACGCCGCCGCGCCCGCTGTCGGCGCTCTTTCCGCGCGCCCACCGCGAAACCGAGGCTCGCACGCTCGTCGTGCGGGCGGCCGCCGTGGCGATCGTCGGCACCGCGGCGTCGCTCGTCGTCGATCCCGAGCGGGCGTACTGGATCGTGGGGGCGGGGATCGCCGTGCTGGGCGTGAGCACGAGCCGTCGGGTGGCGCTCTCGCGCGGCATCCATCGGGCCCTCGGGACCGCTGTCGGTGCGGGCGTGTACCTCGCGATCGCGTTCGTCCCGCTGCCGGGGATCGTGCTGGGTGTGGTCCTCGGGGCGCTGCAGTTCGTCGTCGAGCTCGTCGTCGTGCGGCATTACGCGCTCGCGCTGCTGTTCATCACCCCGCTCGTGCTGCTCATCCTGGGCGCGGCGGGCGGGAGCGGGCCCGAGCTCGCGATTGAGCGCGTCGTCGACACCGCCGTCGGTGCGGCGCTCGGGACGCTCAGCAGCCTGATCGTCGTCCGGGGCAGAACGCCGCGCGCCGCCGCATGAGCGATCGGGCATACCGGGTATGTATATACTCGCAAACTGCATACCCGGTAGGCGGAAGGACATCATGTCGGTGCGACTGAGCCTGCTGGCGATCCTCGACCAAGGCCCGTGCTACGGGTATCAGCTGCGGTCGGAGTTCGACCGTCGCACCGGCTCGACGTGGCCGCTCAACGTGGGCCAGATCTACAACACGCTCGACCGGCTCGAGCGCGACGGGCTCGTCGAGAAGGGCGCGGTCGACGAGCAGGGTCACGTGTACTGGCAGATCACGGATGCCGGTCGCGCCGAGGTGTCGTCGTGGCTGCGTTCGCCCGTCGAGCGTCCGTCGGGTACGCGTGACGAGCTGGCCATCAAGCTCGCGGTGGCCGCGACGCTGCCCGGAGTCGATGTCGCCGGAGTGATCCAGGAGCAGCGCCGCGCCTCGCTCGCTCAGGCGGCGGAGCTGCGCGCCGCGGTCTACCCGGGCCCGGATGCCGACGGGCCCGAGCAGCTCGCATGGTCGCTCGTCACCGACTCGATGATCTTCGCCGTCGAGGCCGAACTGCGGTGGCTCGAGCACGTCGAGCAGAGGCTGGGGCAGCGCCCCGAGCGCACCCTGGGGCTCGAGCTGTCGACCGTCCGGCCCAAGCGCGGCCGGCCCGCTCGCCGCGCCGCCTGAGCGCCCTTCTCAGGCGACTGCCAGGAAACCGCCGCGATCCGCACGAGGATGCGGATCGCGGCGCGGGCATCCGGGGCGTTCGACCCGATCGCGTCGAAGTCGTCCAATCCGCATCCGGGGGTCGTCCCGGATAGCCCCCCGTGCCGCAACTCTGCGGGACGTGATGGAAGGAAGAGACATGCGTACGAACCTGAAGCGAGCAGCATTCTTCGGCACGGCAGGCCTCGGCGTCGCCGCGATCGCCACCGCCGGATTCGCTCTGCCCGCGTCGGCCGACGACAGCACGTCCGTCGACTCGTCCACCACCGACACGAACACCTCGACCGATGTGTCGTCGTCGTTCGACGCGCTGTCGACGTTCATCGACGGCGTGCTCGACGCGAACGGCAACGCGGTCGGCGAGAACGCCGCCATCGGCAACCTCGGTCTCGACGGCGGCCTCGTCAACGGCCCGCTCATCAGCGACGTCGGCAACGGCGCGCTCCTGTCGGGCAACGACACCCCGATCGCCTCGGGCAACGAGACCAACGCCCCGATCGGCTCGGGCAACGACACCGCCGTGGACGCCCCGATCGGCTCGGGCAACGAGGTCGGCAACGGCAGCGGCAACGGCAACGAGGTCGGCTCGGGCAACGAGACCGGCAACGGAAACGAGACCGGAAACGGCAACGAGGCGGGCACCGGCAACCAGGCCGACACCGACCTCGGCAACGGCACCGACGTGGGCACGGGCGACGTCAGCACCGGCGACCTCACGAGCGGCATCGAGAACACCGTCGACAACACGGTCGACAACCTCGTCGGCGACGTCTCGTCCGACGTCGACGACCTCGTGGGCGGCATCCTCGGCGACCGCTGATCCACGGCGCGGCGGGCGCATCCCGGCCGCCGCACCCATCCGCACGGGCGGCATCGACCACGGTCGGTGCCGCCCGTCGGCGCGCCGGGGGCGTGAGCCCGCCCGCTAGCCTGGCGGCATGAGCGAAGAGGCGCCCGGTCGGCTGCGCGTGGGCGTGCGGGATGTCGCCGCTGCGGCCGGCGTGTCGACGCAGACGGTCTCGCGCGTGCTCAACGACCACCCCCACATCCGGCCCGAGACCCGCGACCGCGTCGTGGCCGCGATGGCCGAGCTCGGCTACCGCGTCAACAACGCCGCGCGCAGCCTCGGAACGGCGACGACGCGCACCATCGGCGTCCTCGCCTCCGACATCGACCTCTTCGGCCCGGCCGCAGGCATCGCCGCGCTCGAACGCGCGGCTCGGTCGGCGGGGCGGTGGACCGCGACGGCCTACGCGGACGGCGTCGACGCCGCGAGCGTCGCGGAGGCCGCCGAGCACCTGCTCGCGCAGGGGGTGGACGGCATCGTCCTCGTCGCCCCCCACACCACGGCGATCGAAGCGCTCGACCTCGCGCGATCGGGGGTGCCGATCGTGTCGCTTCCGGGGGACGCGTCGGCGCCCGCGCAGCGGCAGGCCGAGGGCGCCGCGCTCGCCGTCGACCACCTCGTCGAGCTCGGACACCGCCGCATCGGGCAGGTCTCGGGTCCGTCGGAATGGCTCGAGGCGATCGCGCGCGACCGCGGCGCGGCCGACGCGCTCGCGCGTCACGACCTGACCGCGGCGGGCCGATGGGCGGGGGACTGGTCCGCTGGGTCGGGCGCGGCTCTCGCGGCCCCGATCGCCGACGCGCTGCGCGGCACCGATCCGCCGACGGCGTTCGTCGTCGCGAACGATCAGATGGCCCTCGGGTTGATCTCGGGGCTCGACGCCCTCGGGGTGTCGGTGCCGCGCGACGTGAGCGTCGTCGGATTCGACGACCACCCGGATGCCGCCTTCTACCGGCCGGCGCTGACGACGGTGCGTCTCGACATCGCCGGCGAGGCGCGACGCTGCGTCGCCGTGCTGCTGGGCGAGCCGCACCCGGCCGCGCCCGAGCCGCCGCGCCTCGTCGTGCGCGCGTCCACCCGGTCGCGCTGAGTCGGCGCCCGGCGCGCTTGCGCACCGGGCTGGTGCCGGTGGTGGTGCCCGCGCTCTGTTACCGGTAACATGATCGCACCGCGGCTCGACCAATGGAGGCATCCGTGACCAACAGCGCCACTCGCGACGACATCGTCGCCGGTCGCACCAGTCTGGGCATCGAGTTCGGCTCGACCCGCATTAAGGCATGCCTGGTCGGGCCCGACCCCACCGATGTCATCGCGACGGGGTCTCACGCGTGGGAGAACCGCTTCGAGGATCGGCGCTGGACGTACGCGCTCGATGACGTGTGGTCGGGGGTGCAGGCCGCCTACGCCGACCTCGTCGCGAACGTGCGCGCCGCCCACGGCGTCACTCCCGAGACCTTCGGTGCGATCGGCGTGTCGGCCATGATGCACGGCTACCTCGCGTTCGACGCGTCCGACGAGCTGCTCGTGCCGTTCCGCACGTGGCGCAACACGAGCACGGGTCCGGCCGCGGCCGAGCTCAGCGCGCTGCTCGGCATCAACATCCCGCTGCGCTGGTCCATCGCTCATCTGCACCAGGCGGTGCTCGACGACGAGCCGCACGTCGCCGACATCCGATTCGTCACGACCCTCGCCGGCTACGTCCACGGACGCCTGACGGGCGAGAAGGTGCTCGGCGTCGGCGACGCGTCGGGCATGTTCCCCATCGACCCCGCGACCCGCGACTACGACCAGCGCCGCGTCGACCTCTTCGACGCACACGCGGCGGGCCGGCTGCCCGCCGACCTGCGCTCGCTGCTGCCCGCGGTGCGCGTCGCGGGACAGGCAGCCGGGTCGTTGACGCCCGCGGGTGCGGCCTTGCTCGATCCGTCCGGCGCCCTGCGCCCCGGCGTTCCGTTCTGCCCGCCCGAGGGCGATGCCGGCACCGGCATGGTGGCGACGGCTGCGGTCGCGCCGCGCACCGGCAACGTCAGCGCCGGCACGAGCATCTTCGCGATGGTGGTGCTCGAGCGCCCGCTGCAGAGCATGCACCACGAGATCGACGTCGTCACCACCCCCGCGGGCGACCTCGTCGCGATGGTGCACTGCAACAACGGAGCCAGCGAGCTCGCCGCGTGGGCGGGCATGTTCGAGCGATTCGCCGCCGCCGCCGGCTTCCCGCTCGAGCCCGACGCCGTCTACGAGGCGCTCTTCCGCGAGGCGCTCGCCGGCGAGGCGGACGCGGGCGGGCTGCTCGCGTACAACCACCTCGCCGGAGAGCCGATCGCGGGAACCGACGAGGGGCGCCCGCTGTTCGTGCGCACCCCCGACAGCCGATTCACGCTGGGCAACGCGATCCGCGCGCAGCTGTACGGCGTGTTCGGCACGCTCGCCCTCGGCATGCGCGTGCTCGACGCCGAGGGTGTCGCGCTCGACCGGATGTTCGCGCACGGCGGGATGTTCCGCACCGCCGGCGTCGCGCAGCGGTTCCTCGCCGCAGCACTCGCCGCCCCCGTCGCCGTCGGCGAGACCGCCTCGGAGGGCGGAGCCTGGGGCATCGCCGTCCTCGCCGCCTACCTCGACCACAGCGCGGATCTCGACCTCGACACCTACCTGCAGCAGCGCGTGTTCGCCGCGGCATCCATCGACGTCGCCGAACCCGACGACGCGGATGCCGCCGGCTTCGCCGCCTACCTCGACCGATACGACGCCGGCCTCGCGATCGAACGCGCCGCCGTCGCCGCCCTCTCGTAACCCGGAAGAAGAAACGATGACCCTCTCCACCTCGCTCGAGCAGTACACCGTCTGGTTCGTCACCGGCAGCCAGAACCTCTACGGCGAAGAGACCCTGCGCCAGGTCGCCGAGCAGTCCCAGCAGGTCGTCGCCGGCCTCGCCGGGCTGCCGGTCCGCGTCGAGTGGAAGCCGGTGCTCAAGGACTCCGAGTCGATCCGCCGCCTGGCGCTCGACGCCAACGCCGATGACTCGGTCATCGGCGTCATCGCGTGGATGCACACCTTCAGCCCCGCGAAGATGTGGATCACCGGGCTCGATGCGCTGCGCAAGCCCCTGCTGCACCTGCACACGCAGGCGAACGTCGAGCTGCCCTGGGCCGACATCGACTTCGACTTCATGAACCTCAATCAGGCCGCCCACGGCGACCGCGAGTTCGGCTACATCCAGACGCGTCTCGGGGTTCCCCGCAAGACCGTCGTGGGGCACGTGTCGAACCCAGCCGTGGTGCAGCAGATCGATGACTGGGAGCGGGCGGCCGCGGGCTGGCAGGCCGTCCGCACCCTCAAACTCGCCCGCTTCGGCGACAACATGCGCTACGTCGCGGTCACCGAGGGCGACAAGACCGAGGCCGAGCTGCAGTTCGGCGTCCAGGTCAACACGTGGGGTGTGAACGAGCTGGCGGATGCCGTCGCCGCGGCCACCGACGACCAGATCGACGCCCTCGTGGCGGAGTACCTCGAGGCGTACGACGTCGCCGACGAACTCCGGCCGGGGGGCGAGCGCCACGCGTCGCTGCGCGACGGCGCCGCGATCGAGGTCGGTCTCCGGTCGTTCCTCGAGGCGGGCGGCTTCGGTGCCTTCACCACCTCGTTCGAAGACCTCGGCGCGCTGACCCAGCTGCCCGGTCTCGCGGTGCAGCGGCTCATGGCCGAGGGCTACGGCTTCGGTGCGGAGGGCGACTGGAAGACGGCCATCCTCGTCCGGGTCGCCAACGTCATGGGAGCGGGCCTCCCCGGCGGCGCGAGCCTCATGGAGGACTACACCTACGACCTGGTGCCCGGCTCCGAGCGCATCCTCGGGGCCCACATGCTCGAGGTCTCGCCGTCGCTCACGACCGCGAAGCCGCGCCTCGAGATCCACCCGCTCGGCATCGGCGGCAAGGACGACCCGGTGCGACTCGTCTTCACGGCCGACCCCGGACCGGCGCTCGTGGTCGCCCTCAGCGACATGCGCGACCGCTTCCGCCTGACGGCCAACGTCGTCGAGAACGTCGATGCCCCCGATCTGCCCAAGCTGCCCGTCGGCCGTGCCATCTGGAAGCCGGCGCCGGACTTCGCGACCTCGGCCGCGTGCTGGCTCGCCGCGGGCGCCGCGCACCACACGGTGATGACGACGGCCGTCGGCATCGAGGTCTTCCGCGACTTCGCCGAGATCGCCGGCACCGAGCTCGTCGTCATCGACGAGGACACGACGGTGCGAGGATTCCAGAAGGAGCTCCGCTGGAACCAGGCGTACTACCGCCTGGCGCGCGGCCTCTGAGCTTCACCCACTGAACCGAGAGGGGACGCCCGTGGCGGCATCCGGAACGTCGTACGTGCTGCGCGCGGGCGAGGCAGAGGCGATCATCGCCAGCGTGGGCGCGTCGCTGCGCTCGTATCGGGTCGACGGGCGCGACCTCGTCGTGCCCTACGGCGAGGACGAGGTGCGGCCCGGCTACCGCGGGGCGACGCTCGCGCCGTGGCCGAACCGCGTCGTCGACGGCGAGTACGAGGTGGCGGGCACTCGCTACAAGCTGGCGCTCACCGAGCCGCAGCGTCACCACGCGCTGCACGGCCTGGTCGCGTGGCTCGACTTCGACGCGGTGGTCGTGGCCGCCGACCACGTGACCCTCGCGGCGACCGTGGTCGCGCAGACCGCCTACCCGTGGACGCTGCGCGTCGAGACGACCTACCGTCTGGGTGCCGACGGACTGACGCAGACGGTGCGGGCGACGAACGAGAGCGCGGATGCCGCTCCCTTCGGCACGGGGCCGCACCCCTACCTCGTGGCGGGGGCGTCGCCGCTGGACGAATGGACGCTCGAGCTGCCCGCCGACCGCGTGCTCGAGGTCACCCCCGATCGGCTGGCGCCGATCGCGCTGGCCGATGTCGCGGGGTCGGAGCGGTTCGACTTCCGCGAGCCGCGGACGCTCGGCGCGGTCGAGATCGACCACGCGTTCACGGACGTGTCACGGTCGGCCTCCGGCGAGGCGACGGTGCGGGTGACCGACCCCGCCGGGACCGGCGTGGCGATCTCGTGGGGTGAGGCGTGCGCCTGGGTGCAGGTGCACACCGCCGACCTGCCGGGCGGGCCGGCGCAGCCGGGGCACCGCGCGGGGCTCGCGGTCGAGCCGATGACGTGCGCGCCGGATGCGTTCAACGCCAGCCGGTACGACTACGACGCGGGGCTGATCTTCATCCAGCCGGGAGCCTCGTCCGAGGCATCCTGGCGGATCAGCGCCCTCTAGTCGCGCGGAGCCGCAGCAGAGCCGCGGCGGGGCCGAGCGCGGGCGTCAGTGCCCGTGCTCGGTCGAGAAGAGCGGGTGATCCGAGTGGTCGGGCGCGGCGCGTCCGGCCTCGGTGGCGCCCAGGGCGGGTGTGACGAGCCCGGCGACGATGACGCAGCCGGCGATCATGCCGAGGACGCTCGTGCGCGGGGAGACACGATCGGCTGGATCGGGCGTGGTGGATCGAGCGACGTCATCCGAAGCGGAGCGCGCTCGGCGGACGACGAACGCCGACGCGATGCCGTAGGCGAGATGGAGCAGGACGGCGACACCGACGGCGTGCACACTGATGCGCAGCGGGTCGACCGCGAGAGCGAGACCCGAAGCGACGGTGCCGATGACGGCGATCGCCATGCCGGTGCGCGGAGCGACGAGACGGCCGCGGGTCAGGGCGGCGACGCCCCATCCCAGGGCGGCCGCCCCGACGACCGCCGCGAGGACACCGACGCCGCGGTCAGCGACGCCGGTGCCCTGCGTGATCATGCCCGCGCCCACGCCGAGCTGAAGCAGGCCAGCCCCCCACGCGGCGAGCGTGGGCCAGGAGCGGGTGAGCGCGGAGGTGTTCATCAGGCGACGGCGTGGCGACGGTTGTCGACGGCGCGGTCGGTGCCGAGGCCGACACCCAGCAGCACGAGGGCGCTGGCGAGGTGCAGGAAGTGGTCGGCGGTGTTCAGGGCCAGCACGTTAGCGGCGCTGTCCTGGATGAAGAAGCCGACGATGCCGAGCAGCAGGTAAGCGGCGCCGACGGTGATGTTGACGCTCTTCGCGGCGCGGACGCCCGAGAGGCCACCGATGAGCAGCGCGGCACCGATCAGGAGGTGCGCGATGTTGTGCAGCGGGTTGACCTCGAAGATGCCGAGCAGCAGGCCACCCTCGGTGGCGATGAAGTCGACGCCGGCGGTGACGGTGAAGCCGAGCAGTCCGACCAGGATGTAGACGGCGCCGAAGATGATGGCGACGAGGCGATTCGGTGATGTACGCATGAGGATTCCCTCCCATTGGGCGACGGGTGTCGCGGTGCTGCGGTTGTTCGGTGGAGATCGCAGATCGGTTTGCCCTGCGGCATCCGGTCTGAGGTGTTCCGTTCGGTCACTCACCCCGGAGGCTACGGTCAGCGAGTTCACGGCTCACAGGCGTTGTGGCCTGAAGCTGACCGTGGTATGCGAAGTCACCCTGCTGCGCTGAAGGGCCGCCCCATAGGATTGAGGGGAGGTGAGGAGGGGCAGCGGTGGCCAGCCGTCAAGCGCGCATCAAGAGCTCGGAGATCGTCGCCGAAGGGCTCTACATCGCCTCTGCCGCGACGCGTCTGGCGTTGAAGAACGCGATCCTGGTGCACATCCTCGCCGAGGGCCAGGACTTCGACGCCGATCACTTCCTCGACGACGCCCGTCGCGCGCTGATCGCGCTCGCCGAAGAAGCTGAAGCCGACGCCGAGCGCACGCATCGCGAGCGCAAGGCGGCGAGTGGGCGATACAGCGACTCGGGCGGCACGCACGACTACCGCAGCCGCGACGTGGCGAACCTGCGTCGGCGACGGCGGCAGTCGCTGCGCATCGCGAAGGAGCTGCGCGAGCGCGCCGACGACGAGACGGAGCTGCGCAAGCTGATCGCCGATGCCCGGGAAGCGGCGTGGGCCGAGGTCGCGGGCAACATCGACCGCACACTGCGCATCGAGGCGGCACGTCCCGATCTCGAGCCGGATTACGACCGGATGCGGACGGCCCGCATGCAGGCGCTGCGGATGGTCGATCTGCCGCGTCTGCGGTCGCAGCGACGCGGGGCGCAGCAGCGAACGCGCGCCGAAAGGGCCCCCGAAACGGATGCCGTCGACGTGATCGATTGAGTGGTCGCGGCCTCGATTCGCGCTTCCTGCAGGAGTGGGCTATTCTTGACGACGGCCCACGAGAGATCGCAGGCCATGCGCCCGTAGCTCAATGGATAGAGCATCTGACTACGGATCAGAAGGTTAGGGGTTCGAGTCCCTTCGGGCGCACACTGTGTTGAGACAGTGAAAAGAAGCCTCCGCTCTGCGGGGGCTTCTTTGTTTTCCCGTGGAGGTCGGCTCGGCCGTCCCGTAGCGTGACGATGTGACCGAACGAACCTGGGCCGGAACGCACACCTTCGCCGCCGAAGCGGTGCTCGAGCCGTCGACCATCGCCGAGGCGCAAGAGCTCGTCGCGGGGCATCGCCGCGTCCGCTCGCTGGGAACGCGGCACTCCTTCAACGATCTCGCTGACACCGACGGGGTGCTGCTCGCGCTCACCGCGATCGAACCGGTGATCGCGATCGACGAGGCGGCGGGAGCCGTCACCGTCGGCGCCGGCACGCGCTACGCCGTCGTCGCGCGTCATCTCGCCGATCGGGGCTGGGCGCTGCACAATATGGGGTCGCTGCCGCACATCTCGGTCGGCGGAGCGACGGCGACGTCGACGCACGGATCGGGCGACCGCAACGGCTCGCTCGCGACGGCCGTACGGGCGCTGGAGTTCATCGCGCCCGACGGCTCGCTGCGGCGCGTCGCGGTGGGTGATCCCGACTTCGCGGGAAGCGTCGTGCACCTCGGCGCGCTCGGACCCGTCACGCGGGTCACGCTCGCGATCGAGCCGAGCTACCGCGTGCGCCAGGACACCTACGTCGGTCTCGCCTGGGACGACCTCTTCGGGCGATTCGGCGAGCTGACGGCATCCGGGTACAGCGTCAGCGTGTTCACGCGCTGGAACACGCCCGACGTCGGCGAGGTCTGGGTCAAGGAGCGCCTCGACGACGCGTCCGCGCCCGAGATGGCGCCGACGGTCCTCGGTGCCCGGCGGGTGTCGGAGAAGGCCGATTCGCCCGCGGCGGACGGGCTCGACAACACCACCGAGCAGGGCGGTGTGCCCGGGGAATGGTGCGAGCGGCTGCCGCACTTCCGGATCGACGCGACGCCGTCGAACGGTGACGAGATCCAGACCGAGTACTGGGTCGCGCGCGAGGTCGCCGTCGACGCGATCGCGGCGGTGCGGGCGATCGCCGATCGCGTGGAGCCGGCGCTGCTCGTGAGCGAGCTGCGCACGGTGGCCGCCGATGAGCTGTGGCTGTCGCCGGGCTACGGCCGCGACAGCGTCTGCATCCACTTCACCTGGAAGAATGAGCCGGATGCCGTCGCCACCGCGATCCGGCACGTCGAGCGGGCCCTCGCGCCATTCGATCCCCGGCCGCACTGGGGCAAGGTCTTCACGATGCCGGTGGGGGACTCGCTGCCGCGCCTCGACGCGTTCCGAGACCTCGTCGCACGCGTGGACCCCGACCGGAAGTTCGGGGGCCCGTACCTCGAGCGTGTGCTGGGGATCTGAGCGCGGCTCAGGTGAAGGGCCGCGCCGCCTCGATGATGCGCGCGACGTCGACGGCGGTGCGCGTCCACGGTGAGATGCGCCCGTCGTAGCGCGGCGGCACGCTCTCAACGACGCGCGCCAGGGCCCTCTCGGCATCGTCCACCACCGTCGCGGCGTCGGGGTCGCCGATGGGCTGCGCGACGGCGCGAGCGGTCGCGCGCACCGCGTCGGCGAGCTGCGCGCGGCGGGCACCGTCTTCGTCGCCGCGGGGGAGCGCGGGGATGCCGCCGGCGAGCTCGAGCGTCTGGCGCACGGTGTTCTCGAGGGCGCGCATGCGACGGTCGTTCTCCTCCTCGATGCCGCGGCGGCGTCGAGCGAGGGGGTGCGCCTTGCGGCTGCGCGCGGCCTCGCGGACGTCTGCCGAGACGGCGTCGAGGATCTCGGTGAGATAGCGCTGTCCGTCGGGGTCGGGCTCCGATCCGTCGGCGATGGCCGTCGCCAGCATGTCGAGCCGGTCGGCGACGGCATCCCGCAGCTGCGACAGTCGCAGGGACGCACGCCGCAGATACAGCGGCGGGACGATCGCGAGGTTGACGACGACCCCGACGACGACGCCGAACGCCATGGTGACGAGGTACGACACCGAGAATCCGCCGGCATCGTTCGCCCCGAGGAGCAGCACGAACAGCGCCGCGATCGCGATCCAGTCGCGACCGGTGCCGAGGGCGCGGATGCCGCCGATCGCGACCCCCACCGCGACGACGATCGCGACGCCGACGATGCGCGGGCTCGGGCCCGTGACGAGCCACAGGCCGCCCAGTCCGATCGCGATGCCGATCGCGAGTCCGGCGACGGCCTGCACGCCGGCCTTCGCCGAGTCGGCGATCGTCGGGTACATGCTCACCAGCACGCCGAGCGGGGCGTAGTAGGAGTACTCATCGTGCGCGAAGGGCACGAGCGGGGCGAGGTACCAGGCGATCGCTGCGGCGAACGCCGCTTTCGCCGCCAGCAGCAGGCGCGACACGGCGAAGGCTTCGCCGCCGGCGGTGCGCGCCGCGGCAGCGAGGGAGGCGGCTCGGGGGTGCGGTACGTGGTTCATCCCGGGAGACGATAGGCGTCGAGCAGGCGACAGGCACAGCCCTTGACGCGGGCACTCGCCGGGTTCCGGGTGCGCGACGTAGCCTGGGACGGTGAGCGCATACGTTTCGGCGTTCGAGCTGTTCTCCATCGGAGTAGGACCCTCGAGCTCCCACACTGTCGGACCGCTGCGCGCGGCCCGCGCCTTCGTCGAACGCCTGAGCGCGTCCGGTCGCCTCGATGCCGTGGCGCGGGTGACGTGCGTGCTCTACGGCTCGCTCGGCGCGACCGGCATCGGCCACGGCACCCCCGACGCGGTCGTGGCGGGTCTGCAGGGGCACGCGCCCGAGACCGTCGACCCGGATGCCGTGCGCGCGGCCTGGTCGGGATGGGTCGACGGCGCACCGCTCCTGCTGGGCGGACGCCACGCGGTCGCGTTCTCGCGCGCGGACGTCTCGTTCGAGCCCCGCACCCGGCTGCCCGAGCATCCGAATGCCATGACGCTCACGGCGTGGGACGGCATCGGGGCGCCCGTGGCGCGTGAGACGTACTTCTCGGTCGGCGGAGGTTTCATCCGGCGGGAGGGCGAGGTCGAGGGTGAGGGGCATCGCGCGGTCTCGTGGCCGTTCGCGTTCGGCAGCGCGGCCGAGCTGCTCGAACTGTGCGAGCGCGAACAGGTGTCGATCGCAGGGCTCGCGCGCCGCAACGAAGAGGCGCTGCGGCCCGAGGTCGAGGTGGCGGCGGGCCTCGATCGGATCTGGGACGCGATGGCGGGATGCATCGACGCCGGGCTGCACGCCGACGGCACGCTTCCGGGGATGTTGCGCGTTCGGCGGCGAGCGGGCGCGATGCGCGAGCAGCTGGATGCCGCCGAGTCGGCGGGCGGGCGCGAGCTTCCCGGTGAGTGGCTCGGGGCTTTCGCGCTCGCGGTCAACGAGGAGAACGCCTCGGGCGGACGCGTCGTCACGGCCCCTACGAACGGTGCCGCGGGCATCCTCCCGGCGGTCGCGATGTACTGGTGGCGGTTCGCGGCGGAGTCGATGCTCGCGCCGGAGGATCTCGACCGCCGGCGCGGCATCCGTCGGTTCCTGCTCACGGCGACGGCGCTCGGCTCGCTGTTCAAGGCGAACGCGTCGATCTCCGGCGCCGAGGGCGGGTGCCAGGCCGAGGTCGGCTCGGCGTGCGCCATGGCTGCGGGCGGGTTGACGGCCGTCATGGGTGGTGACAACGCTCAGATCGAGAACGCCGCCGAGATCGCGATGGAGCATCACCTCGGCCTCACGTGCGACCCCGTCGGAGGGCTCGTGCAGATCCCGTGCATCGAGCGGAACGCGATCGCGGCTTCGACGGCGGTGACGGCGGCGCGGCTCGCGCTGCGCGGCGATGGGCGCCATTACGTGTCGCTGGATGCCGTCGTCGAGACGATGCGGCAGACCGGGATCGACATGTCGCACAAGTACAAGGAGACGAGCGAGGGCGGCCTCGCGGTCAACGTCGTCGAGTGCTGAATCCCGGTGCCGGGTGGGGCTGTTCGCCGTGCGAGAACCGTTGGCACTCTCAGGGGTCGAGTGCTAATCTGGATGCAGTTGAGCCGTAAGGGCTCAACTTTCGAGATCTCAACACAGACATTCAGAGAAGGGAAGAACCGATGGCTACGTACGACCCGTTCCGCGACCTCGACCGCATCGCCTCGAACCTCTTCGACGCGCGCCGCGGCCCGCGCCGCATGCCGATGGACCTCTACCGCGATGGCGACCACTACGTCATGACGGCCGACCTGCCGGGCATCGACCCGGGCTCGGTCGACATCGACGTCGATGGACAGCTGCTGACGATCCGCGCCGAGCGCACGCTCGCGAACGGCGACGGGGTGAAGTGGATCACCCGCGAGCGTGAGGCGGCGAGCTTCCTGCGCCAGCTGAACCTCGGTCAGGGCGTCGACACCGAGGGTATCGCCGCGACCTACAACAACGGCGTGCTCACCGTGACGATCCCCGTCAGCGAGAAGGCCAAGCCGCGCAAGGTCGCCGTCACGACCGACGCCGCCGCTCCGGTGGTTCCGATCGAGAACTGACCGCGACGCGCGGCGGTCGGCTCGTCGGCTTCGCAGCGCGAGCGAACGTTCGACGGTGGCCGCAGCTCCTTCCCGGGGCTGCGGCCACCGTCGTTTCCGGACGCGCTCGTGTCGTTGCCGTCGGGGCGCGTGTCGAGTCGTCGCGATGCGTCCATGCGTTCCCGACCGCACGCCGGCGTGTCCCGTCCGGCGGGTCGGTCAGAAGGGTGGCGGCTCGTCGAACGGGTCGCCCGTTCCCGCGCCCGGCGGTGGGCCGGGTTCGGGTGTGAAGCAGACGGCGGGGATCGGTACGTCTTCGCGGTAGGTCCGGCCGCTCGGTGAGGTCCATTCGAGGACCCCGCCTCCGAGTTGTGTGACGTTCCAGTTGGTGAATTGCTTCATCGAGTGGTGTCGTTGGCACAGGTGGGCGAGGTTGTAGATGTGGGTGTGCCCGCCGAGGGCGTGGTCGATGGTGTGGTCGAGTTCGCAGCGGATCGCAGCGCGACGGCATCCGGGGAACCGGCAGTGCTGGTCGCGGGCTTGGAGGAGACGTCGCATCGAGGCGGTGGGCCGGTAGGTGTCGGTTTCGACGGGGGTGCGGGTGATGGGGTCGATGAACAGCCGGTCCCACGAACTGGTTTGGCCGGCGAGTTCGCGGGCGGTGTCGGCGTCGATGAGCCCGGTCCCGACGGCTTCGGCCGGACCGGAGTCGGTTTCGGTGAGGGTGTTCGCGGTGACGACGACCTGCACCCGCGCACGGATCGCACCGAGCGGGCCGGGTGCGTCGGTGCCGTACGTCGGGTCGACGACCGGGGCGCCACCGAGCACCAGGTCGGCGAGCGCGTCGGCGCGGAGCTGATCCATCGTGCGGGCGTCGGGCTCGCTTGCGTTCCCGGTGTCAGCCCCCGCAGCATCCGTCCGCGCGGTCGCGGCCCCGGTTGCGCCCGCCTCGCCGAACGCTACCCCCGCTGCTCGGGCATCCTTCACGGACTGGCCCATCTGCGTGAGCCGGTCGAGCATCCCCGCGGCGATCACGGTGGGCAGTGTCGCGATCAGGTCCGACATCCCGTCCGCCCCAGGAAGCACCCGAACGCACCGGCTGGCGGCGGCGTCCCGGTGGCGCTGGGTGAACTCCCGCGGGTGCATCCGCTCCGCCAACGCTCTCAGCGAACGCGGGTCGAACCTCCGCCGGCACCACCATCCCGGCCTTCACGACCACCTCTACGTGATCCCGCGTGATCCGCCGGGCCTCCCATGCCGCGAACACCGCCGGGTAGTCGTCGACGATCGTCATCGCGTGGTCGATGTCGTGCTGCAACCGCCGATCCGACCGCCCCGCGAGCCCCGCGGCCTCCGCAGCGACAGACCGCAACTCCATGTCCGATGCCATACCCCGCACCCCACCGACGTGTGCGACGCGCAACGCCGACCGCCCCACCTCAGCCAATGCCCGAACGAGCGCGACATCCCCCGTGTGCGCAGCATCCAATGCCTCGGCGAACGCACCGAGCGCACCGGCGTGGGGACTCAGTCCCACCGCGCCGCCACCGCTCGTCGTTGCCATATGTCCATGATCGCGCGAACCACCGACATCCGGACCGTCGCCGGGGGTCTTCATGCAGAACTCGTCGCCCGCCGCCGGTGGGGAGGACACCCCGTCAGGACATGCGGCGCAGTTTCGCTGTGAGCTGTTCGAGCTGCTCGAGCTCTTCGGTGCTCAGCACCGACATGCGCTCCGCGATCGACCGCCCGTGCGCGGCAGCCAGGCGGCGGAAGGCCGCCACGCCCTCGGGTGTCGCGGTGATCATCGCGCCGCGGCCGTCGGTGGGATCGCCGCACTTCGTGATCAGGCCGCGCGCGACCATGCGGTCGACGAGACGCGAGACGCTCGGCTGGCTGATGAGCATGTTCGCCGTGACGTCGCGCAGCCGTGCGCGGTTGCCGGGTCCGCGCGTGACCGTCAGGAGCACGTCGTACTCCGCCTGGCTGAGCTCGTCGCTGGCGAAATCGTTGCTGATGTCGTCGAAGATCTCGTGCTGAGCGCGGAAGAGGCTCTCCCACGCGGCCACGGCACGACGACGATCGTTCATGGCCACAACTTTAACGCCCGCCTAAGCTGGGCGGCATGATGCGGCGCACGCGAAGGGTGCTCGCGAGCGCCACGGTGGTCCTGGTGACGAGCCTGCTGGCGGTGGCTGTGCCCACGGCGGCATCCGCGGCTCCGCCGGTGACGGCATCGGTCGCGAGCGATACGTCCGGCGACCTCGATGCCTTCGTCTTCGACTCGCTGACGGTCGACTACTTCCTCGAGCGCGATGCCGACGGCACGGCGCGCATGCGGGTGGTCGAGCGGTTCGTGGCCGACTTCCCCGAGACGGACCAGAACCGCGGGATGCGCCGCCTGATCCCGGAGTCGTACAACGGTCAGCCGCTCCATCCGGCGCTCGTCTCGGTGACCGACGAGAACGGAGATCCGCGTCCCGTCGAGACCGACAGCGACGACGGCACGCTCGGCATCCTCACGAGGGGCTCGGACTACCTGCACGGCCTCAACACGTTCGTCTTCACCTACGACCTCGAGAACGTCGTGTGGGACTTCGACGACACGGGGCTCGAGTTCTACTGGGACGTCAACGGCACGGATTGGGCACAGCCCTTCCGCGAGGTCACCGCGACCCTGCACCTCGCCCCGCCGCTCGTGGGCAGTCTGTCGGGGAGCCAGTCCTGCTACGTCGGCGCATCCGGCGAGACGCGCCGCTGCGTCGACCTGTCAGTGTCAGCGGACGGCGCCACCGTCTCGGCGTCGGACCGTGAGCTGGCCCCGCACGAGACCCTGACCCTCGCCGTCGGGTTCGACGCCGGCACGTTCGAGATCTTCGACACCGCGTATTTCTCGTCGCCGTTCGGGTGGTTGCAGGTGGGCTCTCTCGCGGCGTTGGCGGGGGCGACGGGATGGGCGTTGCGCAACCGTCGGCGCTCGCTCGGTGACGAGGGCGGGCGGCCGACGATCATCGCCGAATACGAGCCTCCGCGAGAGATCGACGCGCTCGAGTCGGCCGTCCTGCTGGGCAAGACGTCCGCGGCGATCCCTGCCGAGGTGCTCGAACAGGCGATCGTCGGTTCCATCCGCATCCTCGACGGCGAGCCCGGACGATGGGGGACGAGCAAGCTCCGCGCGGAGCTCGTCGACCCCGACCGCGCCGACGAGAACGGACGGATGCTGCTGCGCGCACTCTTCCCGCAGCTGCAGCCGGGCGACGTCTACAGCTTCGGCTCGTCCGATACGCGCTTGTCGTCCACGGCGCAGGGCATCCTGAAGTCCGCGGGCGAGCGCCTGACCGCGCTCGGGATGTACCGTCCGGTGCGATCCGGCACCCGGGGGTGGCCGATCGCGGTCTGGGCGGTCGCCGCGGGGCTCACGATCCTCTTCGGGATCCTCGCGCTGCTCGGCTTCGTGCATCCGGCGGTCCCGATCATCGGCATCGCCCTGGCGGCATCGTCGTTCTTCGTGGTGCTCATCGCCATGGCCCGCGTCCCGCTCTCGGCGACCGGCGCCGAGGCGCGCGACCATCTGCGCGGCGTGGAGCAGTTCATCTGTTGGGCGGAGGCCGACCGCATCCGGGTCCTGCAGTCCCCGTCCGGGGCCGAGCGCGTCGCGATCGACACCGACGACCCGCGCCAGATGCTGCGCCTGTACGAGCGGCTGCTTCCGTACGCCGTCGTGTTCGGGCAGGAGAAGCAGTGGGCGCAGCACCTGACCGTGCTGTACGCCGCCGCCGGTGTCACCGCGCCGGTCTGGTACGCCGGGACGGGAGCGTTCGATGCGTCGTCGTTCGCCGCCGGCATCGGAACGCTGTCGTCGAGCGCCGCATCGTCGTCATCGACCTCGGGTGGCTCGAGCGGTGGCGGCGCCGCGGGCGGCGGCGGAGGCGGAGGCGGGGGAGGCGGGGCCTGATCGGCACAGCGCTCGGACGCAGTTGAGGGTCCGACCGAGAGGCATTTCGGTCGGACCCTCGTCCCTTTGCACCAAGAGTTTCCTGCAATCACATGCCGGTCGCTGCCACAGCAAAACAGCTACCGTGCGAGCACTCTATAACGACGAGATAACGACGAGCAAGGGTTTTCCGTTATCTCTTCGTGATCAACGTTGTCCTCAGGTGGCGCTCACGTCGTCACCGTCCGCGAGCAGGTCTCGCACGCCGACCATCACCAGGGCGAGGGAGTCGTCGAAGAACGACGTCCACGTCGTGAGGGAGGGCGGTGGCGCCTCCGCGGCGCTCACACGGGCGACGATCTCGCGGGCCAGCGGCGAATCGGGGTCGTCTACGCCGAGCGCTGCCGCACCGGCGGCCGCGGCCGCACCGCCGAGGATGAGGTTCGAGATGGTGGTCGCCGCCACCGCCCGGTGGCGCTCAGAAGCCCCGGTCGACGCCAGCGCGGCGAGGATCCGCGCCGACAGCGCGACCGCGTTGGGGCCGAGGAGGGGGCGGGATGCCGCGAACCCCGCGACCCAGCTGTGTCGCACGAACGCCGCGTACATCGAGCGCGCGGTGCGGGTGATCGCGCTCTCCCAGTCGTCCCCGCCGGCGTCATCGGCTGCCGCATCGGCGAGCACGCGGTCGACGGCGAGGTCGACGAGGTCTTCCCGCCGGTCGACGTACCAGTACAGGCTCGTCGCGTGCACGCCGAGCGCGCCGGCCAGGCGGCGCATCGTGAGGGCGTCGGCGCCCTCCGTGTCGAGCAGTCGGACGGCGGCATCGACGATGGACTCCCGCGTCAGCGACGATCCCGTCCGTTTCTCGCGCGGAGCGCGCAGGAAGATGTTGTCGAGCGGGGTGCGCGCAGAGCCGTCGGAGTCGCTGCTCGTCTCGCGGTCGCGGTGCCGTGCCATCGGCACAGCTTACGAGGGATAACCGGAAACAACCGGAAGGGTGAACGGAAAACCTACGCCGTTGGAATATGTCCTACAGTGTAGGAGTTACGCTCGCCATCATGACAATCTCGACATCCTCCGGCGCGGTCCGTCCCGTCGGCGTCCGCTCTCGAACCGCGCTCCCCGCTCGCGGTCTCGCCGCATTCCTGCTGGTCGCCTTCGGCTGGTCCTGGGGCACCTGGTGGCTCGGACCCCTCGTCGCCGACGCCGGCGACCCGGGCGTCCTCATGGCACTCGTCATCGTCGGCGGGTTCGGCCCCGCGATCGCGGCGGTCGGGGTGAGCGCCGTCACCGGAGGAGGGGCGGAGATCGCCCGGCTGCTCCGGCGGTTCGACCCGCGCCGGCACGGCGGCGTCCGGCCGTATCTGTGGGCCGTCATCGTGTTCGCGGCCCTTCTCCTGACCGTGCCCGCAGCTGCCGCCCTCGGCGCGAGCGTCGATGCTGACGGGCTCGCCGGCGCATTCGTCTCGCTGCCCGGGATGATCCTGCTCGTCGCGTTCGCCGGAGGCGGCAACGAGGAGCTCGGCTGGCGGGGCTTCGTCCTTCCTCGCCTGCAGCAGGCGCTGTCACCACTGGCAGCGAGCGTGGTGCTGGGCCTCATCTGGGCGATCTGGCACGCCCCCCTGTGGTCGCTTCCCGGCACGTCGCAGTCGAACCTGTCGTTCCCCGTCTACACGGTGCTGGTGATCGCGATCTCGGTCGTGCTGACCCACGTGTTCAACGCGTCGTCCGGGGGCCTCATCCCCGTCGTCGCCGTCCACACCTCCGTGAACGTCGCCGCCGGAGTCGCCGCCCAAGCCCTCGGCGAGAGCCGCGACCTCGATCAGACGCTCGTCATGGTCGCGCTCGCGCTCGCCGTGCTCGTCTTCACCCGGGGGCGCCTGCGCTTCCCCCGTGCCGCATCGATCTCGACACCGTCAGGAGAACATCATGAGCACCGCTGAGAACGCCACCGCGGCATCCGTCCCCGCCGCGCGCCCCACCCTCCCGCCGGATGCGATCCGTCTGGAAGGGGTGTCGAAGGCGTACGGATCGGGTGATCACACCGTGCGCGCCGCCGACGGCATCGACCTGACGTTCCCCCGCGGCAGCTGGACCGCGATCATGGGCCCGTCCGGGTCCGGCAAATCGACGCTGCTCCACATCGCCGCGGGACTCGAGCAGGCGGATGCCGGTCGGGTGCTCCTGGGCGAGACCGATCTGACCCCGCTGCGCGACGACGAGCTCACCGCGCTGCGACGGTCCCGCATCGGCTTCGTCTTCCAGAGCTTCAACCTGGTGTCGGCGCTCACGGCGGAGCAGAACGTCGCACTGCCGCTGCGTCTGGCGGGACGAGGCCCCTCTCGTGATGCCGTGCGCGCCGCGCTGGCGGACGTCGGTCTCGCCGACCGGGCCCGGCACAAGCCCCGCCAGCTCTCCGGCGGCCAGCAGCAACGCGTCGCCCTGGCCCGAGCGATGGTGACGTCGCCCGAGGTGCTGTTCGCCGATGAACCGACCGGCGCGCTCGACACGACCGCGGCCCGGTCGGTGCTCGATCTGCTGCGGGCGATGGCCGACAACGGACAGACGATCATCATGGTCACGCACGACCCCGCGGCGGCCGCACGCGCCGAC
The DNA here is from genome assembly GCF_028737325.1 of Microbacterium thalli. Lineage (GTDB taxonomy): Bacteria > Actinomycetota > Actinomycetes > Actinomycetales > Microbacteriaceae > Microbacterium > Microbacterium thalli. The sequence continues at coordinate 1,088,412 of NZ_JAQZCH010000001.1, forward strand.
TCGGTGATCTTCCTGCGCGACGGCCGTGTCGTCGACCGGCTCGCGTCACCCGACGTCGCGCAGGTCGCTCGACGTCTCGTCGCCGAGGAGGCCTGAGATGGGCGGCATCAGTCTCGCGACCCTTCGCGAGCGGTGGAGCCTGTTCGTGGGCGCCGGCCTGTCGACCGCCCTGGGCGTGGCGCTCGTCCACTCATCGTTGCTTCTCCTCATCACGGCCGCGTCCGCCGCGCCGCCCGCCGACGCATCCGGCGTGGCGGCGACGACGCACGCGGCCTCGACGATCGTGGCCGTGACCGTTCTCGCTGTGACCGTGGCGTTCGCGGCCTTCCTCGCGTTCTTCATCATCGGAACGACGTTCGCCTTCACCGTCGACCAGCGTTCTCGAGACATCGCGCTGCTGCGGCTCATGGGCGCCGAGCGGCGTCAGGTCCGACGCCTCCTGGTCGGCGAGTCGGTCGTGCTCGGAGTCGTGGCGAGCGTCGTGGGGATGCCGCTGGGCGCCGCACTGATGGCGATCCATGCCCGCGTGCTCGAGGCCCTTCGCTTCGTTCCGCCCGGTTTCACGGGGCAGGGGCAGGGATGGATCGTCGGCGTGGATCTGGGCGTCGGTATCGGTCTCGCCGTCAGCGGCGTCCTGCTCGCGGCGCGCCGTGCCAGCGGCATCCCTCCGCTCGCGGCGCTGCGAGACGGCGAGGCGGCGGTCACCGTCATGACGCGGACGCGGTGGTTCCTGGCCGCGCTCTTCGTCGCGGCGGCGGTCGTTCTGCTCGTTCTGGTCCCGGTGACCGGCGCCGCCGGCGGCCAGGCCCTGGCGATGAACGTGTCGATCGTGGCCGCGATCGGGCTGACGGCGGCCGCGCCGGTGCTCGTCCCCGTCTTCGCTGGTCTGCTCCCCGGGCGCGCGGGAGGTATCGCGGGACTGCTCGCCGGCGCCTCGCTGAGCGACAACGTGCGCCGGAGTGCGTCGACGGCCGCGCCCCTCGTCATCCTCGTCGGCATCCTCGTCGGTCAGTCGGTCTCCCTCGTCTCGTTCGGAGCGGCCGGGGCGGCGCAGGAACGGCGCGACACCGTCGCGGACCTGGTCGTGGAGTCGCCCGTGCTCAGCGCCGCCGAACAGCGTCGTCTGCGCCAGGTGGCCGGCGTCGTGAGCGTGTCGACCGAGGTGACCGTGCCCGCCGAGATCACGACCGGTGAGGGTGAGATGGCGTTCACCGAGGTCGGAACCCTGCGCGTCATCGAGCCGGACGACTACGCCATCGCCCACCCCTCGCGCCCCGCGCTCGGCGAGTTGAGCGAGACGAGCGCCGCTGCCGGGCCGGCGTCGATCGGACTCTCGGCCGGCGATCGCGTCGGCGTGCGGTGGGGCGAGACGACGCTCCCGCCCCTCGAGATCATCGCCCGCATGCCCGAGACCCTGGCACCGGGAGCGACCCTGCTCGTCGCGGCCGATGCCATCCCGGCTGAGGCCATGAGCGGGGCGACGGCGGTGAGCTTCGTCTCCGTGGACTCACCGGCCGAGATGGGGCCGGTCGCCGATGCGCTCGCCGCCTTCGGCTCCGTCTCGGACGTCGAGGCGTGGAGCCAGCGGGCCGCGACGACCGGCGTGCGGACCGCGGAGTCGATCCTGCTCGTCGTGCTCGGGCTGGGGGTGCTCTACTCGATCATCGGCGTCATCAACTCGATCGTCATCGCGGCGGGGGCGCGCCGGCGCGAGTTCGCCGTCGCGCGGGCCACCGGACTGACACGCGCACAGGTCGTGCGCACGACGATGCTCGAGTCGGCGTCGGTGACCACGGCCGGCCTCCTCCTGGGCCTGCTGGCCGCCGCCGGCACGGTCGTCGCGACCGCGATCCTCACCTCCTCGGTCACGGGATCGGCGACGCTCGTCGTCCCCGGGGCGCTCATCGCGACCACGGTCGTCGGAGCCTACGTCGTCACGGGGGCGACCACGGCGGTCACGACGATGCGGGCCACCGCGACGCCACCGGTCATGCAGCTACGATCGCGAGAATGAGGCAGGAATGATCGACGAGCGGCACGTACGCGTCCCCTGCCGGACGCATCGACACGAAGGACCGATGGAATGACCCCCGAACCAGCCGTCACCGCCCCGCTCCGCGCTGATCGGCCTGTGCTGCCCGTGGCCGCCTGGGAGCCGACGAGGCAGACGCTGCACATGTGGCTGCAGATCGTCGGCAAGACGCGGATGACCAACGCTGCGCCGCTGAACCACTACTGGCACGTCACGCTGCTGCCGTCGTCGCGGGGCCTGACGACCGGCGTCGTTCCGGCGCCCACCGGGCCGTTCGAGATCGAGTTCGACTTCTGTGATCACGTCCTCCACCTGCGTACGAGCGAGGGACAGCACCGGGCCATCGCCCTCGAGAGCATGACGGTCGCGGACTTCTATACGCGGTTCGTGGCGGCGGCGTCCGAGATCGGCATCCCCGTGGACATCCACGCCGCCCCGAACGAAGTCGACCCGGCCATTCCCTTCGCCGACGACGTCGAGCACGCCACCTACGTCGGCGAGCACGCCACGGCGTTCTGGCGACAGCTCATCGATGCCCACACCGAGTTGCAGCACCACCGCGCCGGCTTCACCGGCAAGTCGAGCCCCGTGCACTTCTTCTGGGGCGCGCTCGATCTGGCCGTGACGCGGTTCTCGGGCCGCGATGCGCCGACCCACCCCGGCGGGGTGCCGAACTGCCCGGACTACGTCATGGCCGAGAGCTACCGCGCCGAGCTGAGCAGCGCGGGCTTCTGGCCGGGCGGGGGCGCCGAAGGCGCGTACTACGCGTACGCCTATCCCGCCCCCGACGGGTACCGCGAGGCGCCCGTGCCCGAGGGAGCGCGCTACGACGATGCCCTGGGCGAGTTCCTCCTCCCGTACGAGGTCGTGCGCGCGGCCGCCGACCCGCACGCCCTCGTGCAGGACTTCCTCGACGCGACGTTCCGCGCCGCGCGGCATCCGGGTGACGGGTGGGGGAGCGGTGTCGCGGGATGACGCCGTGAGCCCTGGTCGGGACCGCGGCCCCGGTCCTTTCGTCGTGACGCTCGTCGTCGATCTGCCGATCGCGAAGCCGGACGCGCTCGACGTCATCGCGTTCGTCTCGGATGGGGCGATCGAGAACGCGGGCACGGCGCATCCGCGGGTGGGGCTGGGGCGCGGCACATGGGCCGAGGTGCAGATCCCGAAGTTCGCCGACCCGCCGCCGCTCGCGGTCGACGTCTGGTCGGAGGAGTCGTGGGATGCCGCCGCGACCGAGGCGGCGCGCCTCGCGGACGCTCTGCGCCGCGTGGGCTGGACCGTGCGCGGTCCGCGCGCCGACGAGGTCTGACGCGCCTCAGCCCGCGACGGCGAACAGGCCCGCGATCCCGACGCCGTAGAGGACGAGCACGGTCAGCGAGTCGACCCCCATCCCGACGACTTTCGTCGCGGGCCGGAAGATCAGCCCGACGATGTAGACGAGCGTGAGCAGCGCGGCCAGGGCGGTGAGGTAGATGTCGGCGCCGTTCGCCTGCGGCAGCACCGCCTGGCCCGAGATCAGCGTCGCGACGAAGAACAGCACCGGTAGGAAGGCGTTGCCGCCGAAGATGTCGCTCATCGCGAGGTTGTCGTCGCCCTGGCGGATGGCTTGCAGACCCGTCGAGATCTCAGGAAGCGCGGTCGCGAGGGCGAGGATGGTCGCTCCGAACAGCACGCCCGACAGACCGATCTCGTCGGCGATCGCGTCGCCGGCTCGCTCGAGCACGACGCCCGCCCCGAGCGTCGCGAGGGCGGAGACGACGAAGACGGCGACCACCGCAGCCGTCGACATCGTGTGGTGCGGCGGACGCGGCTTCGCGCGGCGGTGCCCGGCGGTGTGCGGGGTGCCGTCCGGCGCCGCGCCGTTCGCGTGCCAGGGCAGGTGATGACCGGCGCGCTGCACCAGGAAGAGCCCCGCGAGCCAGAGCGCCGCGATGAGGACGACGTCGGGGCTCAACCGCGCGATGATCAGGTCGCCGGGCAGCTGGCTGCCGGCCATGACCACGGCCAGCACGGCGACGACGACGATCGCCTCGAGCACCAGCACGAGCGACGCCGCCCGGTTCGTGAGCGGTCGCACGCCTCGTCCGCGTTTACCGAAGGCGTCCAGGATGACCAGGACGACCGCCTGCAAGGCGATCCCACCGAGGATGTTGCCGACGGCCACCTCGAGGTTGCCCGAGATGGCCGCGCTCACGGTGATGGCGATCTCGGGCAGGTTGGTCGCGACGGCGAGGATGATGAGCCCCCCGAACGCGCTGCCGATGTGCCAGCGCGCGTCGAGGACGTCCGTGGTCTTCGACAGCTGGATGCCGGCGATCCACACCACCGCGGCCGCGGCGGCGAAGATCAGAAGGAGGACCCCGAACGGGAGGGCGGACATCGGGTCAGCGCAGCCAACTGGTGCGCCCGAAGCGCTCCCACCGCTCGACGACGCGCACGTCGCCGTCCGTCGACGGCTCGAGCACGGTCGTGCCGCCGATGAATACCCGCTCGACGCGCGAATCGACGGCGAGCGGGTCGCCCGACCAGATGACGATGTCGCCGTCGCGGCCCGGCTCGAGCGCACCGACGCGCGCGTCGAGGCGCAGGATCGACGCGGGGTTCGTCGTGAGCGCTTCGAGTGCGACGGTCGCGGGCAACCCCTCGCGGACCGCGAGGATCGCCTGCAGCCGGATCTGATCGATCGGTACGACGGGATGGTCGGTCGTGATGGCCACCGTGACGCCCGCTGCGGCGATGAGGGCGAGGGCGCCGATCGCGCGGTCGCGCAGCTCGACCTTCGAGCGCGAGGTCAGCATCGGTCCGAAGATGACGGGGATGTCCTTCTCGGCGAGCACATCGGCGATCTTGTGCCCCTCCGTGCCGTGGTTGACGACCAGCCGGTAGCCGAACTCCTCGGCCAGACGAATCGCCGTGACGATGTCGTCGTGGCGGTGGCTGTGCTGGTCCCACAGCAGGGTGCCGTCGAGCACCTGGGCGAGCGTCTCTTTGCCGAGGTCGCGTTCGAACGGCTCGCCCTTCGCGGCGGCGGCATCCCGTTTCGCGACGTAGTTCTGCGCGGCGACGAACGCGTCGCGCAGAACGGACGCGACACCCAGGCGCGTCGAGGGGGTCTGCTTCTTGTCGCCGTAGACCCGCTTGGGGTTCTCGCCGAGCGCGGACTTGACCGAGACGTTCTCGGCGATGATCTGCTCGTCGACGGTCCGACCGCCCCACGTCTTGATCGCGACGGTACGACCGCCGATGGGGTTGCCCGACCCGGGCTTAATGACGACCGACGTGACGCCGCCGCGCAGCGCGTCGCGGAAGCCGACCTCGTCGATGTCGATGCCGTCGAGCGCGCGGAAGCGGGCACCGTTCGGATCGGTCATCTCGTTGGTGTCGTTGCCCGACCAGCCCTCGCCGTCCTCGTGGACCCCGAGGTGTCCGTGCGCCTCGACGAAGCCGGGCAGCACCCAGTGCCCGCTGGCGTCGACGACCTCGGCGCCGTCCGGGATCACGGTGTCGCTGCCGCCGACGGCGGTGATGACACCGTCCTCGACGATCACGGTGCCGCCCTCGATGACGGGCGCGGACACGGGGACGATGCGGCCGTTGACGACGGCGAGGATGCGGGCCATGTTCTCGACCCTACGTGGGTCGCGCCGCGTCGAGGCCCGGGCGTCGAAACGCCCGGCCGCCCGCATCCGCGAGAGCGGACGGGGCGGCCGGGCGTTCGAGATCAGCGGGCCGGAGCCGGATCAGTACCAGCCGACCGACTGCGAGTGACCCCACGCACCGCACGGCGAGCCGTAGCGGCCGGAGATGTAGCCGAGGCCCCAACGCACCTGCGTGACGGCGCTGGTCTGCCAGTCGCCACCGGCCGACGCCATCTTGCTGCCGGGGAGCGCCTGCGGGATGCCGAAGGCACCACTGCCGCTGTTGTAGGCCTGGTAGTTCCAGCCCGACTCCTTGTTCCACAGCGAGACGAGGCACGAGAACTGGTCCTGGCCCCAGCCGAAGTCGCCGAGCATGCTGCTCGCGGCCTGCTGTGCGGCGCCGGGGGAGTTGTCGCCGGTCGAGGCGACGGCGCTGCCGGATGCCGCGGGGGCGGACGAACGTGCACTGCTCGAGCTCGACGGGGCGGCTGCGGCAGCTTCGGCCTCGGCCTGAGCAGCGGCCTCCGCCTCGGCGCGGGCGGCGGCTTCGGCAGCGGCGGCCTCTTCCGCGGCGATGCGCGCGGCCTCTTCCTCAGCGGCCTTCTGCGCCTTCGCGGCGTCGAGGCGACCGCGCAGGTCGGCGGTCTCCGCCTGGACGTCGTCGGTGGCCTCGGTGAGCTTGTCGGTGAGGTCGGGCAGGAGCAGCGTCGGGATGACGTCGGCATCCTGCAGGCCGGCGATGCGCTCGCGCAGCTGCGCGGTATCGACGGTCGTGTCGCCCGCGACGGGCAGCGCGGCAGCAGAGACGTCGGCGGTCACGGTGGCCGCGTCGAGCACGGAAGCCTCCGCGGCGGCGACGGCATCGCTCGTCGCCTGCTCGATCGCGCTCAGGGGCTGCGCGGGCGAGGCCACGGCGGCGGTCACGAGCGCGGCGCGCTGCATGACGGGCGCGGACGAGGCGGCGATGGGGACCGTCGCGGATGCCGTCGTGCCGACCATCGCGGTGACACCGAGCGCGACGCCCAGGGTCAGGGCGGCGGGGCGGATGGCACGGCGTGCGTTGCGGGGCGTACGCCGCAGGTCGCGGCGGGTGGGCTGGCTCGACGAAGAAGTCATACGAACAGGGGCAGTCCTTCGATGTTGCGGGCGCCGTGGAACAACGGCGGGCGTCGCGGGCAGACGCACAAAACTCCCCGAGTCTGCGGGGTCAGTCTGGACAAGTCCCGGGCGTCACCTGGACGTAACCTGGGAGCCGACGCGCCCCGCACCCGCTGCGGGGGAGGTTAACCTGGCCCAGAACGCGGGCGTCCGAGGGTCGCCCGGAACGCTGCGCCGAGGAGGATCCATGGCCGAGATCGAGAGCTTCACGCTGGACCACACCGCCGTGATCGCACCGTACGTGCGCCGCATCGGCGTCGAACACGGCCCCGGCGGCGGCACCATCACGAACTTCGATGTGCGCCTTGTGCAGCCCAACGCGGGTGAGATTCCCACCGCAGGCATCCACACGATCGAGCACATGCTCGCCGGCCTGCTGCGCGACCGCATCGACGGCGTCATCGACATCTCGCCGTTCGGCTGCCGCACCGGGTTCCACCTGCTGATGTGGGGCGAGCCGGAGATCGCCGACGTCGTCGCCGCGCTGACGGGCAGCCTGCGGTTCATCGCCGAGGAAGCTGTCGAGGCCGACATCCCCGGCGTCTCCGCTCTCGAATGCGGCAACTACCGCGATCACTCGCTGCATTCGGCCCGTGAATGGTCGCGGACGGTGCTCGATCAGGGCATCAGCCTCGACGCGTTCGCCCGCGTCGGCGTCTGAGCCGCGCCGACCCGACGTGACCTCTCTTCGGCAGCAGCGCGCGATCCGCGCGACGGCTGCGGCGTCGCTTGCGACGTTCGTGGCGCTGCTGTCGCACGTGGCAGCCGGAGGTGCGCCGCCCGCGCTGCTCGGGGTCGCCGTTCCCTGGGCGCTCTCGCTGCTGGTCTGTCTGAGCCTCGCAGGACGCCGCCTCTCCGCGATGCGCCTCGGCGCGGCCGTCACCGCAGCCCAGGCGCTCTTCCACCTCCTCTTCACACTCGGTGTCGTGCCGCTCGCCGCTGCGGCGTCCTCATCCGCCGCGACGCTCGACGCTCACGCGGGCCATATGCCGGCGGCGGCATCCTTCGCGTCGCCGGGCGTCTCCGTGACGATCGTCCCCGATGCCGCGATGCTCGCCGCCCACGTCGGTGCTGCCGTGGCGACCACCGCGCTGCTGCATCGCGGAGAACTCCTGCTCGTCGGGCTCGGGGTGCTGGCGCGACGGATCGGGCTGCGGCTGCGCGTCGCTGACTGCGATGTCGTGCTGCCCGTCGTCTCGCCGCCGCGTCGTCCGGTCGTCGTGCGGATCCGTCCGCCGCGACCGCGTCCGCTCATCGCGTCGCCGGCCCGCCGCGGCCCACCCGCTCTCCTCGCTCTCTGACGCCCCGGCGCCCGTCGGGGCGTTCCGTCGTGCGTGCGTCACGCCCGCCGGCATCCCGACGACCGAGGAGTTCCCATGTCCATCACCGATGAGCGCCCGACGGGCGACGCCGCCCCCGATCCCGCCGGCGACGCGGCCGGCGCGCCACCCCGCGAGCACCTTCCGCCGCGGCGGACGCGTCCGTGGCTCGTGCCGCTGCTGCTGCGCATCCACTTCTACGCCGGCATCCTCGTCGGACCGTTCATCCTCATCGCGGCCGTCAGCGGCGCGCTGTACGTGCTCACCCCGGCGGTCGAGCGCGTCGTCTACGCGCACGAGCTGCGCGCGCCCGTCTCGCAGACGTCGCTGTCACTCGGCGAACAGGTGCGCATCGCCGCGGGGCACATCGGAGACGCCGCCGCGCTCGTCGCGGTGCGGCCGGCGCCCGAGCCCGGCGATACGACGCGCGTGATGTTCGCACAGGAGGGCCTCGGCGCCAGCGAGACGCGCGCCGTGTTCATCGACCCGGGAACCGGTGAGATCCGCGGCGATCACACGGTCTACGGCACGAGCGGCGCGCTGCCGTTGCGCACATGGGTCGATCAGCTGCACCGCAGCCTCAACCTCGGTGAGCCGGGACGTCTGTACAGCGAACTGGCGGCGTCGTGGCTGGGCGTCGTGGTGCTCGCGGGGCTGGGGCTGTGGATCGCCCGACTGCGCACGACCCGCGCGAAGCGCGATCTGGTCCGGCCGCGCCGCGGCGCGACGGGGTACCGGCGTCTCTTCGGCTGGCACGCGTCGCTCGGTGTGTGGCTCGTGCTCGGCGCCGTGTTCTTATCGGCGTCCGGCATCACCTGGTCGACCTACGGCGGCGCGAACGTCTCGAGCCTGCGCGCAGCACTGTCGTGGCAGGCCCCGGCACTCGAGACCACGCTCGGCGGCAGCGCTGGCGCGGCGGACCCGCACGCCTATCACGGCGTCGTCACGGCCCCGAGTGCTGCGGTCGCACCCGAGACGTTCGACGCGGTGCTCGCGGTGGCGCGCACCGAGAACGTCGACGTCGGAGCCGTCGAGATCCGGCCGCCCTCGGCCGCCGGGCAGGCCTGGGTCGTGCAGGAGATCCAGCGCAGCTTCCCGACCCAGGTCGATGCGGTGTCGATCGACGGCGAGAGCCTCGCGGTCGTGGATCGCGTCGACTTCGCCGACTACCCCGTGATGGCGAAGCTGGCGCGCTGGGCTGTCGACCTCCACATGGGAACGATGTTCGGGCTCGTCAATCAGATCGTGCTGTTCGTCGTCGCCTCGGGCATCGCCGCGATGGTGGTGCTCGGGTACGCGATGTGGTGGAAGCGCCGACCGACGCGGGATGCCGCTCGGGGCGCAGGATCGGCGCCGGCCGAAGCACTGCCGCGTGCGCCGCTGTGGGGGATCGCCCTCGTCGTCGCGGTCGCCATCGGTATCGGGTTTCTCCTGCCGCTGCTCGGCATCACGCTCGCGCTCTTCGTGATCGGCGATGCCGTCGTGCAGGCCGTGCGCCTGCGCCCGCGCGATGCGGCGCCAGACGCTCGAACACGGTAGCATTGTGGTCAGACCACATCGGCGATGGGCTCGTTCTCGGTGAATTCCCAGAGTAAAGTCGTCGTCGAGTACTTCGGCCACGAACCCGGGGAACAGGAGATCACCATGGCGACCAGCCCCGCCGAGAAGATCGTCGACGCAGTCGGCGGTCCAGAGAACATCGAGAGTCTGACGCACTGCGCGACGCGACTGCGATTCCAACTGCGCGATTCTTCGAACGTCGATCAGTCGACCGTCGAAGCGATCCCCGGCGTCATGGGCGCCGTGCCGCAGGCCGGGAATCGCTATCAGGTCGTCATCGGCGGTGCCGTGCAGAACGTCTACAACGACATCAATGCGCTGCCCGCGATGAGCGGAGCCGGCGGCGGTGCAGTCGACGAGGACGACGTCGATTCGGTCAAGGCGCGCGAGCGCGCGAAGGGCCCGCGCGGCAAGGTCGCCTGGCTCGACTCGCTGTTCGAGTTCCTCTCCGACTCGTTCCGACCGATCCTCGGCGCGCTACTCGGCGCCTCGCTCTTCATCACCTTCATGGCGCTGATGGCGACGCTCGGTGTCATCCCCGCCTGGAACGCCCCCGGCGTGACGCTCGAGCCCTCGTGGCAGTTCGTCAACCTGATGTGGCAGTGCGTCTTCATCTTCCTGCCGCTGATGGTGGCGTACAACGCCGCGAAGAAGGTCGGAGCCGACCCGTGGGTCGGCTTCGCGATCATGGCCGTCGTGATGCTGCCGGGCTTCACCGGCCTCGCGGACCAGGAGGGCGCTCGCCAGCTGACCTTCCTCGGCTCAGACATCACCACGATCCCGGTGTTCGGTCTGCCGCTGACGATCTTCAGCTACGACTCGCAGGTGTTCCCGCCGCTGCTCATGGCGGGTGTGCTCGGCCTCCTCTGGAAGGGCCTGCGCAAGGTCATCCCGGAGAACGTCCAGCTGATCTTCGTCCCGTTCATCGCGATGCTGATCATGATCCCGCTCACCGCGTTCCTGATCGGCCCCATCGGCGTCTACGCCGGTGCCGCGCTGGCCAACCTGCTGAGCTCGATCAACGCGTTCTCGCCGTTCATCTTCGCGATCGTCATCCCGCTGGCCTACCCCTTCATGGTGCCCCTCGGCCTGCACTGGCCGATCAACGCGATCATGCTGCTGAACATCCAGACCCTCGGCTACGACTTCATCCAGGGCCCCATGGGCGCGTGGAACTTCGCGTGCTTCGGTGCGACCGCCGGTGTGCTCTGGATCGCGTGGCGCGCCCGTGACAAGCAGATGCGTCAGACCGCGACGGGCGCTCTGGCGGCCGGTCTGCTCGGTGGTATCTCCGAGCCGTCGCTGTACGGCATCCATCTTCGGTACAAGCGCATCTACCCGCGCATGCTGGTCGGCTGCCTCGTCGGCGGTCTCATCATCGGCATCGGCGGCGGCGTGACGACCCAGGCGTTCGTCTTCACCTCGCTGCTGACGATCCCGGCCTTCGACTCGGTGATCCTCTACGGCATCGCCGTGCTGTCGTCGTTCGTCGTGGCGATGGTGCTCGTCGTCATCAGCGACTACCGCACCCCCGAGCAGCGCGCCGAGTTCGAGGCTCAGCGCGACAAGGAGGAAGCGAAGCTGCAGGCTGCCGGCGCTCCGGCGGCGGCTGCCGCGTCCGCCGCTGCCGCAGGCTCGGCGACCGAGGCTCCCGCGGCGACGTCGCGTGGTACCGCGACCGCGACGCTCGAGAAGCCCGGCGCGACCGACGAGGTCTCCACGGCGATCGAGATCGCCTCGCCCCTCGACGGCACCGCGGTGGCGTTGTCGGAGGTCCCCGACCCCGTCTTCGGCGGCGGCGTCATGGGCCCCGGTGTCGCGATCGAGCCGACCGGAAACACCGTGGTCTCGCCCGGTGCCGGCACGGTCGCCGCGGCACAGCCCACCGGTCACGCGTTCGGGCTCCAGCTCGACAACGGCGTGGAACTGCTGATCCACGTCGGCATCGACACCGTCAACCTGAAGGGCGAGGGCTTCGAGGTCCACGTCAAGGCCGGAGACCGCGTCGAGCAGGGCACCCCGCTCGTGACCTTCGACCGCTCGGTCATCGAGAAGGCGGGCTACCCGCTGATCACCCCGGTGATCGTCCTGAACGGCGACGCGTTCGCGACGGTCGACCCCGTGGGTCTCGGTGCCACCACCGCGGGCTCGCCCCTGCTGGTCGTCGAGAAGTAACCCGCTGACGCCGACGCGCCGGCGCCCGCCCCCGGGGATCTCGGGGCGACGGGCCCGGCGCGTCGGCGTTTCCGTGCGCGCGGAGGCCGACCGCGTCAGTCGCGTCGGCGCAGCAGCAGGATGCCGTCCGTGCGGTGCGCCGGTTCGGCGTCGGCGGTCGCAGCGGTCGCGCGTTCGCGGACCTCCTCGAGTTCGACCTCCCACACCTGCGGGTCGGGCTCGAGCGCCGCACGCTCCTCGGCCGGGGTCGCGAACGGCGGGTGGTCGTGACCGGCGGGCGGGGTGCCCAGGTGCGAGACGACGAGCAGCCGGCCGCCGGGTGCGACGTGCCGCATCGCCGCCCGCAGCAGGGTGATCCGCGAGAACTCCGGGTCCCACGAGTGCAGGAAGCTCGTCGTGACCAGGTCGAACGTGCCGAGGTCGGCGTCGTCGATCTCGCCGGCGATGAAGGTTGCGTCGAGCCGCGCGTTCCGGGCGGCGTCGCGCGCGCGACCGATCGCCGTGGCCGAGAGGTCGACGCCCGTGACCGTCCACCCGCGGGCCGCGAGCCACAGCGCGTCGCCGCCCTCGCCGCATCCGAGGTCGAGGGCGGTTCCGGCGCGCAGGGCCCCGCGCGCCTCGAGCTCGGCGATGACGGCCGAGGTCGTCTCGTTGACATGCCCCGACCAGACGCGATCGGTCTCGGCGTACCGGGCCTCCCAGTCGGCGGCGTGACCGCGGCGACGTTCGACCGCGGCAGCGGCGTCGGCTGCGACGAGGGTGCCGTTCGCGGCGGCCCCGGCCATCGAACCGGCCCCCATCGACAGGGGGACGTTGCCCATCGGCGTGACGACGTTGCCCGCGGCGAACACGCGCGGGTGACTCGTCGCACCCGCCGCGTCGACGGCGATGAAGGAGCCGACCGGTCCCTCCGCCCGAGCCAGGGCAAGGTCGGCGAGGAAGTCGTCGTGGGGCTCGAGGGTGCCGCCGGTGAAAACGGCGTCGACCACGGTCCTCTCGCCGTCGGCGGTCACGACGGTCATCGCGGCATCGATCGCGGCGCCGTCGCCCGTGATCTCGACGACGGGCGCGGACACGATCCGGATACCGCGCGCGTGCAGGCGCTCGCGCACCTCGTCGGCCGGGTCGCCGAGGTTCGCCGTGAAGGCGACGACCTCGGGACTCCACTGCCGCACGAGCTCGATCTGGTGCAGGCTCAGCGGCGAGGTCGCGAGCACGCCGATGCGGCGGTCGCGCACCTCCCAGCCGTGGCAGTAGGGGCAGTGCAGCACCGTGCGTCCCCAGCGCTCGGCGAGGCCCGGGATCGGTGCCAGACGGTCCGTGACGCCGGTCGCCGCGATGAGTGCACGCGTGGTGATCCTCGCCCCGTCCGCGAGGAAGACCTCGAGGCCGCCGTCGACCTCGGCGACACGGTCGACGTGCGCCGTGCGGAACGCGATGCCGTACGCCTCGGCCTCCTCCCGCCCCCGACGACGCAGTTCGGCGGGCGAGACGCCGTCGAACCCGACGACGGCGTGCATGTGTTCGGCGAAGCGGTTGCGGGGGGTCTCGGAGTCGAGGACGAGCGTGCGGCGCCGGGCGCGCCCGAGCATCTGCGCGGCGCTCAGGCCCGCGGGCCCGGCTCCGACGATGACGACGTCTTGATCGAAGTTGTGCATGGAAACAGCATCCGTGTCGGCGTGCCGTTGTAGCAAACGGATTTGCGGAAATGGCAAGATGGAACCATGACAGGAATCGAGCAGATCGGCCCGCGCCTGCGTGTAGCGCGGCAGGAGCGCGGTCTCACCCTCGACGAGCTCGCGACGCGCGCCGGGATGTCGGCGAGCACGCTCTCGCGGCTCGAAGCAGGCAAGCGTCAGGCGAGCCTCGAGCTGCTGCTGCCCCTCACCCGGCAACTCGGCATCCGCATCGACGACCTCGTGCCGGACGAGAGCCCCGACCCGCGGGTGCGCCGACCGTCGGTGACGCGTCACGGACACATCGTGGCGCCGCTCACGCGCGAGAGCTCGCCCGTGCAGACCTACAAGGTGACCTTTCCACCGATGGATGCGGCACCCACCCCGCGGGTGCACGACGGATTCGAATGGTTCTACGTGCTGAGCGGGAGGGTGCGGCTGATCCTCGGTGAGCAGGAGCTCGAGCTCGGCGCGGGCGAGGCGGCGGAGTTCGACACCCGCGTGCCCCACTCCATCAGCGCCGTCGGCTCGCGCCCGGCCGAGCTCATCAGCATCTTCAACGCCGCGGGCGAGCGGATGCACACGCGCGTCGCCGCCGACTGATCCCTCCCGCCCGTCGACTCACCGGAAGGGCGGATGCCGGAGCTCCGACATCCGCCCTTCGTGGCGACTCGACGAGACCGGTCAGGCCCGGCGGTGAGCCTGGTAGTAGGCGAGGAGGGACCGCGTCGAGGCATCCTGTGCCGCGAGCGCGTCGTCGTCGCCCTCGATCGCCGGAGCGATCTGCAGCGCGAGCTGCTTGCCCAGCTCGACGCCCCACTGGTCGAAGGAGTTGATGCCCCAGATCGTGCCCTGCGTGAACGTGATGTGCTCGTACAGGGCGATCAGCTCGCCCAGCACCTGGGGGGTGAGCGCCGGAGCGAAGATCGACGTCGTGGGCCGGTTGCCGGGGAAGGTCCGCGCGGCGACGAGCGCCCCGGTGGTGCCCTCCGCCTCGACCTCGGCGGAGCTCTTGCCGAACGCGAGCGCCTTGGTCTGGGCGAGGAAGTTCGCCAGGAACAGGCCGTGCACGTCGCGGCCGCCGTCGGTGAGCGGGTAGGCCGGGTTGACGAAGGCGATGAAGTCGGCGGGGATCAGGCGCGTGCCCTGGTGGATGAGCTGGTAGAACGCGTGCTGGCCGTTCGTGCCGGGCTCGCCCCAGAAAACCTCGCCCGTGTCGGAGGTGACGGGGGTACCGTCCCAGCGCACGGACTTGCCGTTGGACTCCATCGTGAGCTGCTGCAGGTACGCCGCGAAGCGGTGCAGCTGCTGCGCGTAGGGGAGGACGGCGTGCGTCTGCGCGCCGAGGAAGTTGGTGTACCAGACGTTCAGCAGGCCCATGAGCACCGGCACGTTCTGCGCGAGCGGGGTCGACGCGACGTGCTCGTCGACGGCGTGGAAGCCCGCCAGCAGCTCGCGGAACGCGTCGGGTCCGAGCTCGATGGCCAGCGACAGGCCGATCGCGGAGTCGACCGAGTAGCGGCCCCCGACCCAGTCCCAGAAGCCGAACGCGTTCGCGGGGTCGATGCCGAACGCCTCGACCTTGTCGAGAGCCGTCGAGACGGCGACGAAGTGGTGCGCGACGGCATCCGTCTTCTTGGCCTCGCTGTCGTCGATCGCGCCGGCCGCCTGCAGGCCGGCCCACAGCCAGTCGCGTGCGAGGCGGGCGTTGGTGAGGGTCTCGAGCGTGGTGAAGGTCTTCGACGCGACGATGAACAGCGTCGTCTCGGGGTCGAGGTCGGTGGTCTTGTTCGCGATGTCGAACGGGTCGATGTTCGAGACGAACCGCGCCTGGATGCCGGCGGTGGCGTAGGGACGCAGCGCCTCCGAGATCATGACCGGCCCGAGGTCGGACCCGCCGATGCCGATGTTCACGACGTGGGTGACCTTCTTGCCGGTGACACCGGTCCATTCGCCGGAGCGCACGCGATCGGCGAAAGCCGACATCTTGTCGAGCACCTGCTGTACGTCGTCGTCGATCTGCTGGCCGTCGACCACGAGGGCCGGCGACGCGCCGGCCGGGCGGCGCAGTGCGGTGTGGAGCACGGCGCGGTCCTCGGTGGTGTTGATGTGCTCGCCGGCGAGCATCGCGGCGTAGCGCTCGGCGACGCCCGTCTGCTCGGCCAGGCGCACGAGGGCGGCGACGATCTCATCGGTGACGAGGTTCTTCGACAGATCGACGTGCAGGTCGGCCAGCGGCAGGCTGAGGCGCTCGACGCGACCGGGGTCGCTGTCGAACCAGCCGCGGAGGTCGGGGGTGAAGCCGTTCTTCAGCGACTCGAGGTCGGCCCAGGCGGCGGTGGAGGTGGCATCGATGGGAGCAGCGGTCACGCTCTCACGCTAGCCGCGGAGCCGTGTTCTCGTCCACGCGACGCGTCGGAGAAACCCGCGAGGGGTGCTCGGTCGGCGGACTCGGTCGACGCGTCCGCGATGTGCCCGTCGACGAGGCGGCAGACAGCGTCGACGGTGCCCAACTCGGCGAGGTCGTGCGTCACGACGATCACGGCGACGCCCGCGCGCGCCACGGTCGACAGAGCGGATGCCGCCGCCTCACGCGACGCCGCGTCGAGACCGCTCATCGGCTCGTCGAGCAGCAGCAGGTCGGCGTCCTGCGCGAGGGCCTGCGCCAGGTAGGCGCGCTGACGCTGCCCGCCCGAGAGCACGCCGAGCGGGCGGCGGGCGAGGGCGGTGAGGCCGACGGTCTCGATGGCCTCGGCGACGCGGGCGCGGTCGCTGCGGCGCAGCGGCAGGAAGGGCCCGCGCTCCCGCCACCGCCCCATCGTGACGAGGTCGGTGACGGTCAGCGGCAGTCGCGCGCCGTCGTTCGTCGACTGCGGCACGAGCCCGACGCGGGTGCCGGCGGGCCGTCGCACCGTCCCCGAGGTCGGGGCGAGCAGCCCGGCCGAGACGGCGAGCAGCGTCGACTTGCCCGAGCCGTTGGCGCCGACGACGGCGAGGATCTCGCCGCGGGCGGCATCCAGGTCCACGCCCCGCAACGCCTCATGCCCGTCGAACGAGACGCGGATGTCGTGCAGCTCGAGCACGCGCTGATGCGGGGTGACGGTCGGGGCGGAAGAAGGCATCCTCCGATTATTGCAAATGAAAACGGTTCTCAACATCATGTACAGTCGTCGATCGTGTCCCTCCTGCTCGATCCGTTCTCTGTCGCGTTCGTCCAGCGCGCCCTGCTCGGCGGCGCCCTCGTGGCGATCATCTGCGGCATCGTCGGCACATGGGTCGTCCTGCGCGGCATGGCGTTCCTCGGCGAGGCGATGGCGCACGGCATGCTCCCCGGCGTCGCGGTGGCGACCCTCACCGGCTTCCCGCCGATGGCCGGAGCGGCCCTGAGCGCGGCCGTCATGTCGGTCGGCGTGGGAGCGCTGCAACGACGCGGTCGGCTCTCGGCTGACACCAGCATCGGCCTGCTGTTCGTGGCGAGTCTGTCGCTCGGCGTCATCGTGATCTCCGCCTCGCGCAGCTTCGCCACCGACGCCTCCGCCATCCTCTTCGGCGAGATCCTCGCCATCGGCACAGGCGATCTCGCGGCTCTCGCCGTCGCCCTGGTCGTCACCGTCGTCGTCGCCACGCTCGGTCACCGGTCGTTCGTCGCGCTCACCGTCGACCCGCGGCAGGCCCAGCTGCTCGGCCTGCGGCCGCGGGCGGCCCATTTCGTCCTGGTCGCGCTCGTGACCCTCGCCGTCGTCTCGGCCTATCAGGCCGTCGGATCGCTCCTGGTGGTGGGGATGCTGCTCGGCCCCGCCGTCGCCGCCGGCAGGTGGACCCGCCGCATCGTGCCCACGATGGCGCTCGCCGCCGTGATCGGCACCGTGTCGGTCGCCGTCGGGCTGCTGCTGTCGTGGCATCTCGCGACCGCCGCCGGCGCGACCGTCGCCTTCACCGCGATCTGCTCGGGCGCCGTCTCGACCGGCCTGCATGCGTTCGTCGCGGCCGTGCGCCGCCGCGTCGCCCCCGTCTCCGTCATCCCGAACACCCCGGAAAGGACCGCATGACCCCCCGTGCCCCTCTCGCCCTCATCGCCGCAACCGCCGGTGCCCTGCTGCTGGCCGGATGCCAGGCCACCCCGTCCGGCGACGCCGCGCCCGAGCCCGACGCGACGGCGCTCGGTGACGGACACGGAGCGATCGCCGGTGCCCGCGAGCTGGCCGAGCCCGCCCTGCACCTGACGAGCATCGCCGCGGACGGCACCGTCCACCACCTCGACCTGATCGATGAGGATTCCGAGACGCTCGGCGAGATCGCCCCGGCCGACACCCTCGACAGCGAGGGGCGGTTCCTCCTCGCCGGTCGCGCCGGCGAGGTGTCGATCGTCGACAGCGGTGTGTGGACGTGGAACCACATCGACCACTTCCACTACTACGAGGCGCCCGCGCGCCTGCTCGGCGAACTCACCGGCCCCGGTACGCCGCGCACGGTGACGAGCGACCTCGGTGCCGGCGTGTACTTCGACGGCGGAGAGAGCGGCGGTGAGGCCGTGCTGCTCGACTTCGAGGCGTTGAAGCAGGGCGAGATCGTCGAAAGCTTCCGGCTCGACCTCGACGCGCCGGGCGCGTTCGTCGTCCCGGTGCCGCGGGGTGCGCTCATCGCCGACCCGACCGCCGGCGAGCTGCGCTACGTCGACACTGCGGGCGACGAGCAGCAGACGGTGCCCTGCGCGGAGCCGTCCGGATCGATCGCGACGAACGTGGGCGTGGTCGTCGGTTGTGCCGACGGCGCTGTGCTCGCCGTCAGCGACGCCGAGGGCACCGCGTTCGAGCGCATCGCCTACCCGGCCGGCGCGCCGGCGCGCGCGCTGACGTTCTCCGCTCGCGAGGGTCGTCCGACCGTCGCCGGACGCACCGACGGGTCGCACTTCTGGCTGCTCGATACCCGCAACCGCACGTGGACGGTCCACGACGCCGGCGAACCGATCGTCCGCGTCACGGCGGTCGACGACGCCGACGAGACCGTCGTGGCGCTCGCCGCCGACGGCTCCATCCTCGTCCTCTCGGGCGCCACCGGCGACGTCATCGCCCGCAGCGCCCCTCTCGTGGCGGCCTCGCTCGCCGACCCGGCCCTCGCCGACGGCGTCGACCTGGTCGCCGACCAGCGCCGCACCTACCTCAACGGCCCGGCCGAGCGGACGCTGTTCGAGCTCGATCCCGCCGACGGCGCACGGGTGGCCCGCACCTTCACGACCGAGCACGCGCCGGTTCTGTTCACGGAGACGGGCCGATGAGGCGCGCAGCATCCGCCGTCGCCGTCCTCGTCGCGGGCGTGCTGTCGCTCGCCGCGTGCGGCGGTCCCGGCGATGACCGACCGACCGTCGTGGTGACGACGAACATCCTCGGCGACATCGTCGAGACGCTCGCGGGGGACGAGCTCGAGGTCGTCACCTTCATGCCCCGTGACGCCGATCCGCACTCGTTCGAGCTGTCGGCGCGGGATGCCGCCACGATGCGCGCCGCCGACCTCGTGGTCTCGAACGGGCTCGGCCTCGAAGAGGGGGTGCAGCACCACGTCGACGCATCCGCCTCGGACGGCGTCGCCCAGTTCGTCGCCGGCGACCACGTCGAGGAGCTCGGATACCTCGACTCCGACGCCGTCGATCCGCACTTCTGGACCGACCCCACGCAGACCGTGCGGGTCGTCGAGGCGCTCGCGCCCGTCCTCGCGGAGCTCGCCGGTGACGACGCGGGCGCGGTGACGGATGCCGCGACCGCCTATCTCGACGAGCTCGCCGCCGTCGATGCGGAGTTCACCGCCGGACTGGGGGCGATCCCCGCCGAGCATCGCGCGCTCGTGACGAACCATCACGTGTTCGGCTACCTGGCGCGTCGGTACGACGTCCGCATCCTCGGCGCCGCGGTCCCCGGCGGCACGACACTCGCCGCGCCCAGCGCCTCGGACCTGCAGGAGCTCGTCGACGCGATCGACGCGGCGGGCGTGCGGACGATCTTCGCTGACTCGTCGCAGCCCGACCGGCTCATGCGCGTCCTCGCCGACGAGGCGGGACGCGACGTGGACGTGGTCCCGCTGCTCACCGAATCCCTCGCTCCCGCCGGCCAGCCCGGCGACACCTACCTCGACATGATGCGCGAGAACCTGCAACGCATCTCCGACGGCCTCACCCGATGAGGCGATTCCCTGGAAAGGAACAACACCCCATGAAGAGAACCCTGCAGATCGGTGCCCTCGTCGGCGCCGCAGCCCTGGTGCTGGCGGGATGCTCGTCGTCGCCCGCGCCGGCATCGAGCCCGTCCGCGGAGGCCGCCACGGCCGCCGACGGCCCCCGTGTCGCGCTCGGCTACGAGGGCGGCGTGCTCGTGCTCGGCGGCGAAGAGCTCGACGTCCTCGGCGACTTCCCGTCCGAGGACTTCATCCGCCTGAACTCTGCCGGTGACGGCCGCCACGTGATGGTGACGACGTCGGAGGGCTTCCAGCTCCTCGACGTCCAGAAGCCCGAGCTGACGGACCTGCTCGTGCCTGCCGCGACGGCCGGTCACGTCGTCGTCCACGGCGGCACGACGGTGCTCTACGACGACGCGACGAGCGACACGACGATCTTCGAGACGGCCGAACTTGCCGCCCTCGACGGCTCGCTGCCCGACGCGGAGGTGCTGCCGGGCGTCGAGGCGCACCACGGGGTCTCGGTCGAGCTCGAGGACGGCACGCTGCTGACCACGGTCGGCGGCGAGAGCGGGCGCACCGGCATCCGCGTCCTCGATGCCGAACGCAACGAGGTCGCCGCCAACGCCGAGTGCCCCGGGGTGCACGGTGAAGGCACCGCCGAGGGTGAGCGCGTCGTCTTCGGCTGCGAGAACGGCGTCCTCATCTACGCCGACGGCGAGATCACCAAGGTGAGCTCGCCCGACGCCTACGGACGCATCGGCAACGCCTACGTCGCCGAGAACAGCCCGCTCGTCGTGATGGACTACAAGGACGACCCCGACGCCGAGGGCTACCTGCTGCGCAACATCGCCCTCGTCGACACCGAGGCCGAGACCCTGACGAAAGTCGCGCTGCCCGAGGGCGTGGAGTACACGTTCCGGGGCGTCGCGCGCGGCCCCGCCGGCGAAGCCGTGCTCATCGGCACCGACGGTTCGCTGCACTGGATCGACCCCGCCACCGGTGAGGTCACGAAGTCGCTGCCCGTCATCGACGCGTGGGAGGGTCCGGCCGAGTGGCAGGCGCCGCACCCCGCCGTCAAGGTCGCGGGCGACATCGCGTATGTGACCGACCCGGCCAACAGTGCGCTCGTCGCCGTCGACCTGGCCGCGGGCGAGGTCGTGCAGACCGTCGAGCTGCCGCAGGTCCCGAACGAGATCGCCGCGGTCTCCTGATCGCCGGAGGCCGCCGCATCCGTGCTCATGATCCCCAGGAACGGGGATGACGGGCCGGATGCGGCGGCCTCGCCGTTTCCGCCGGTCGCGCCCTCGCATCGCCGGCGTCGGAGCCGGCGGATAGCCTGATGCCGTGCCGGCCGTCACGACCCCCCAGCGGACGTACCGCTATCTGCGGCTGACCCTCGCCGGCGCCCCGGTCGCCCTGCTGCTGGCGGTCGTGTTCGCGATGCCGGACGCCGGGGTGCTGCCCACGGTCAGCCACTACTTCTACACCCCCGCCCGCACGGTCTTCTCGGCCGCGCTGATCGCCGCCGCGGCCTGTCTCCTCGCCCTCTCGGGCCGCGGCCCCGCGCGTGTGCTGCTCGACCTCGCCGCCCTGCTCGCGCCGCTCGTCGCGATCGTTCCGACCCCGGTCGAGCCGGGCGAGGTCCCGGGTCTTGCCGTCGACTGCGCCGCGCCGTGCGTGCCGTCGCCCGTCGCCGACGACCTCGGCAACGCCCTGCTCACCTATCTCGTCGTCGCCGCGCTCGTCGTCGTCACCGGGGTGATCCTCGGGCTGCGCGGCGACGTGGCGCTGCGCGCCGCGGCCCCGACGCTCGCCACCGCGATCGCGGTGATCGTCGCGGTCTCCTCGCTGTGGGCACTGGCTCCCGCCGTCCTCTTCGCCTCGGTGCACCTGGTCGCGGCCGTCGCCTTCTTCGCGCTGATCGCGGCGGTCGCCCTGGTCGAGGCGGTGCGCCCCGACCCGGAGCATCCGCCGCGACCGTCGCTGCGTCGCGCCTACCTCGTCATCGCCGTGGTCCTTCCCGTCGACCTGATCGCGACGCTCGCGCTCGGCACGGTCGCCGAGGCGCCGGTCGTGTTCATCGGCGAGGTGGTCGCTCTGCTGCTGTTCGTCGCGTTCTGGCTGCTGCAGACGGTGCAGAAGTGGTCGTCGCCCGATCCGTCGCTGCGAGGCTGAGGGCGGTCCCGACCGGTCTTCTGCGTGTCGGCGTCGGGGTCTACTCTTCGCTGCATGACCGGTGAACCGCTCAGCGCGACGGAGCGATCGCGCATGCGTGCCTTCTTCCAGGTGCTCGGCAACACCCTCGTGGCGAACGTGACCTCGAGCTTCCTGTGGTTCGCCCTGACATTCTGGGCCTATCTCGAGACCGAGAACGTGCTCGCGACCTCGATCATCGGCGGCTCCTACATGCTGTTGGTCGCCGTCTTCGGCGTCGTGTTCGGCGCGCTCGTCGACCACATGAAGAAGAAGGCGGTGATGGTGCTCTCGAGCGTCATCACGCTCGCGACGTACCTGGGGGCGGGCGCGGTGTACCTGGCGTTCCCCGAGTCGCAGCTGATCGATTGGGGCCGGCCCTGGTTCTGGTGCTTCGCCGGGCTCATCCTCGTCGGCGGTGTCGTCGAGAACCTCCGCAACATCGCGCTCTCGACGACCGTCACCCTGCTCGTCCCGAGCGACCGTCGTGACCGGGCGAACGGACTCGTCGGCACCGTGCAGGGCGTGGCGTTCATGGTGACGAGCGTGTTCTCCGGCCTTTCCGTCGGACTGCTGGGCATGGGATGGACCGTGGTCATCGCCGTCGCCGCGACGGCGGTCGCCCTGACCCACCTGCTGTTCGTGACCATTCCCGAGCGCGGGGTCGTGCCGGCGGGCGAGACGGCGACGCCCGCGCTGACCTTCCGCGGCGCCATCCCCGCCGTCCGGCGGGTGCCCGGTCTTCTCGCCCTCATCCTGTTCACCACCATCAACAACCTCGTGGGCGGGGTGTTCATGGCGCTCATGGACCCCTACGGGCTGACGCTCTTCAGCGTCGAGATCTGGGGCGTCGTCTTGGCGGTCACCGGGACCGGCTTCATCGTCGGCGGCGCGCTCGTCGCGGCCCGCGGTCTCGGCCGCAATCCGGTGCGCACGCTGCTGCTGGTCAACGTCGGTGTCGCGGTGCTCGGCATGACCTTCGCGATCCGCGAGTGGTGGTGGCTCTATGCGCTCGGGATCTTCGTCTTCATGATGATCATGCCGATCGCCGAAGCGGCCGAGCAGACCATCATCCAGCGCGTGGTGCCCTTCCACACGCAGGGACGCGTGTTCGGATTCGCGGCGTCGGTCGAGTCCGCGGCATCGCCGATCTCGGCGTACTTGATCGGCCCCATCGCGCAGTTCGGCCTCATCCCGTTCATGCGCACCGACGCCGGCGAGCGGAGTTTCGGCTGGCTGCTCGGCGGGGGAGAGGCCCGCGGCATCGCCCTCGCGTTCGTCGCGGCGAGCGCCGTGCTGCTGGTGCTGGTGCTCGTCGCGTTCGCGTCACCGCAGTACCGCCGCCTCTCCCGTGCCTATGCGGAGGCGACCCCGCCCGAGCCGGAGGGCGACGATCACGATGGGCCCCGGCAGACGCGAGAAGGGCCGGCCGACTCAGAATCGTCGACCGGCCCTGTCATCCCTTGCACCAGAGATCACACCGCGCAGTTGGGGGGAACTGCGTGAAACGAAGTTATAACGGACAGATAACGCGCCGCAATCGGAACGGGCTTCTCATCGGACCCGCATAGGGATCTTCCAGCATCAGCCCGACCTCAGCCGACCGCGGGACGCAGGCTCACCGAGCCCGCCGACACCCGCACGTCGACGCGGTGGGGTGAGGTCGCGTCCTCCGTCAGCCCGTTCGTGAAGTTCCCGGCATCCCGTCGCGTGTCGACGGCGTAGCTTCCGCGCGGCAGCGTGAGGTCCACGGCGCCGGCCTCGGCATCGACGGTGACGGATGCCGGCGGGGTGCCGGTGAGCGAGCCCGTCACACGCCCCGCGCTGAGGGAGACCGTGGCTGCCGTCACGCCGTCGAGCTCGATCGAGGCCCGGCCGGCCGAGACGTTCGTGTCGAGCGTCGTCGCCGAGCCGACCGCGTCGAGCGAGCCCGCGTCGACGCGCAGGGCGAGCGCCCCGAAATCACCCTCGACGCGCAGCTGGCCCGCGTCGACCCGCAGCTCGGCGTCGACGCCGGCGAGCTCGGCGGGCAGGACGAGGGTCGCCCGCGAGATGTCGCCCCATGTGTTCCAGCCGTTCCACCAGTCGCGTTCCGAATCGACGACGAGGATGTCGCCGTCGCGGGCCAGCTGCCACGCGTCCGCGCCCCGCACGCCGGTGACCGTCAGCGTCGCCTCGTCGACGTCGCCGAATGAGATCTCGACGTCCGCGGCGGAGGTGTCCACCGCGAGTGCGGTCACCCCGCCGGTCTCCGCCGTCGCCGTGGAGGTCTCGACGGAGCCGCTCGAGACGGTGGAGAGGACGCCGGTGCCCATCGCGCCGAGGATGAGGGCTCCGCCGGCGACCGCCGTGAGGATCGCGATCGCGCGCGCGCCGGAGGCGGGAGCGGGCTGCTGTCCGCCGGGCCGCGGCGGCTCAGCCGGCGGGGTGGGCGGTGTCGTCGGCGGGGTGAGTGTCGTGCTCATCGCACTGCTCCGTTCTGCGGCTGCGAGCCGCCGTGTTCGAGGTGGACGAGCGCGGCGAGCACACGGCGGTTGCCGTGCTCGTCCTGCTCGAGGCCGAGCTTTTGGAAGAGCGAGGTGATGTACTTCTCCACGCTCGCTTCGCTGAGGAACATCGCTGCGGCGATCGCCTGGTTGCTGCGGCCCTCCGCGATGAGCGCGAGCACGGTGCGCTCGCGCTCGGTCAGCCGGCTGAGGCGCTCGTCGCGGGAACGCCGCGTCAGCAGCTGCGCGACGACCTCGGGGTCGAGGACGGTCGCGCCCTCGCCGATGCGCTCGACGGTGGCGACGAACTCGGCGACGTCGGCGACCCGGTCCTTCAGCAGGTATCCAAGCGCCGCCCCGTGCGAGGTGATGAGCTCGCTGGCATAGCGCTCCTCGACGTACTGGCTGAGCACGAGGATCGGCAGCTCGGGGTTCTCGGCGCGCAAGGCGAGCGCGGCGCGGATGCCCTCGTCGGTGAAGGTGGGGGGCAGTCGCACGTCGAGGATGCACAGGTCGGGACGACTGTCGGCGACGATCGCGCCCAGTCCGTCGGCGTGGGCGACCGCGGCGACGATGTCGTGGCCGGAGTCGGCCAGCAGACGAACGAGGCCCTCGCGCAGCAGCGCCGAGTCTTCGCAGATCAGGATGCGCACGGGACGCTCACCTCCAGCGACGTCGGGCCGCCGGCGGGGCTGTCGAGGCGTGTCGTGCCCCCCGCAGCGGTGATGCGGTTGATGATGCCGTCGAGTCCGCCGCCGGCGATGACGCGAGCCCCGCCGACGCCGTTGTCCTCGACGCGCGCCCACAGGGTGTGGTCATCGCGGTGGCGGACCACGACACGGCAGTCGGCGGCGCGCGAGTGTTTGGCCGCGTTGGTCAGCGACTCGGCGATCGCGAAGTAGACCGCGGCCTCGGTCGTGCGGCTGCAGCGTTCGTCGACGCGGACGTCGAGACTCACCGGCACGTGCGACCGGGCGGCGAGGGCCGACAGTGCGGCATCCAGCCCCCGGTCGTCCAGCACCGAGGCATGGATGCCGCGGGCGAGCTGGCGCAGCTCGGTGATCGCGGCCTTCGTCGAGGTGTGCGCCTCGGCGAGCAGCTGCTTGGCGGCATCCGGGTCGTCGTCGATCTTCTGCTGCGCGAGCCCCAGCGTCATGCCCACCGAGACCAGGCGCGGCTGGACGCCGTCGTGCAGGTCGCGCTCGATGCGGGTGCGCTCGACCTCGCTGGCGCGGACGGCTCCCTCGCGCTGGACACCGGCGGTGCGCGCGGCTTCGGCCAGCTGCGCCTCGCGGGACGGGACGAGCACGGCCCGCACGAGGATGCCGTGCAGCAGGGCGATGCCCACGAGGAGGGCGGCCGAGATGACCGCGGTCAGGGCGCCGACGAGCACCGTCGCCTCGACGGGCACGCGCACCCACGTGTTCGCGATCGTCACGGGGCCGTTGGCGTAGAGCGGGGCGAACAGCAGCGCGATGCCCGCGGCGAGGAACGAGAAGAGCGTGAGGGCGATGAGGCCGAGCACGGTAGAGATCGCCGCGTGGGCGACGCCGCGCCACATCCGGCCGTCGACGAACTGCAGCCAGACGGTGCGCAGCCAGCCGCCGAAGCCCGGTCGGCCGCTGCTACGCAGGGGCAGCGCCGGCAGACCGAGGTCGTAGAGACCGTCGACGCGGGCGTACTCGAGCCATCCCAGCAGCCAGAGGCCGTAGACGAAACCGACCAGCAGCGGCAGGCCGATGCCGAGCACGGGTACGAGCCCGATGCCGGTCGTCATGAGGGTCAGCAGCACGGTGAACGCCGCGATGCCGGCGAACCCGACGGCGACGAGTTGGGCCAAAGCGGCGAGCGGGCGCAGCACGCGCACGCCGCGTGATGGCGGGGCTGGAGTATCGACAGCGGTGGTCATGCCTCCACGCTAGGACCGACGCCGGTCGGCCACAGGCGAGCGGGCCGGAGACTCGCATTCGGGTTAACCCCCGGCCGGACGAGGAGGTGGCGTCGAGCGGCGTCGGCGAGGATGGGACGATGACCTCCCCCGACATCCGCCTGATCGCCGTCGACATGGACGGAACGCTCCTCGACGCGTCGGGACGCATCCCCGACGGGCTCTGGCGCCTGCTACCGCGGCTGCGGGAACGGGGTATCGCCTTCGCGCCGGCGAGCGGCCGTCAGCTCGCGACCCTGCAGCAACAGTTCGCCTCGGCTCCCGGGGAGCTCG
This sequence comes from Microbacterium thalli, assembly GCF_028737325.1. GTDB lineage: Bacteria > Actinomycetota > Actinomycetes > Actinomycetales > Microbacteriaceae > Microbacterium > Microbacterium thalli. The sequence continues at coordinate 1,115,038 of NZ_JAQZCH010000001.1, forward strand.
ACTACATCGCCGAGAACGGCGCGTACGTGATGCGGGACGGCGTCGAGGTCAGTTCGGATGCCGTCGCCCCCGAGTTCGCGGCGACCGTCATCGACCGGGTGCGCCGCCTCGACCGCCTCGACCTCGGCCTCGTCGTGTGCGGCAAGCGCTCGGCGTACATCGAGCGCGCCGACGACGCCTTCCACGCCGAGGCCGACAAGTACTACGCGAAGCTGGAGATCGTCGAGGATCTGACCGTCGTCGACGATCAGATCCTCAAGCTCGCGATCTTCGACTTCGCGATCGCCGAGCACTCCGTCGCCCCCGAGATGCTGGACCTGCGGCGAACGCACCAGGTCGTGGTCTCGGGGCAGCACTGGGTCGACATCATGAACAGCGGCGTGAACAAGGGGCGCGCCCTCGGGCGGTTGCAGGAGGCGATGGGCATCGGACCCGAGCAGACCATGGCCTTCGGCGACTACCTCAACGACCTCGAGCTGCTGCAGCAGGCCCACTGGTCGTATGCGATGGCCGAGGCGCACCCCGACGTCGCCGCGGTCGCGCGCTACCGGGCGCCCTCGCACACCGAGGCCGGTGTGCTGACGGTGATCGAGGAGTTCCTCGCCCGCTGAAAGCGGGCGCAACCCCTCTCCGACCCCGACCCGACGGGCGTAGCGTGTGCGCATGGTCACGATTCCCACGGTCACGCTCAACGACGGCACCGACTTCCCCGAGCTCGGGCTCGGCACCTACAACCTCCGCGGTCCCGAGGGCGTCGACGCGATGGTCGCGGCCGTCGAGTCCGGCTACCGGCTGCTCGACTCGGCGGTCAACTACGAGAACGAGACCGAGGTCGGCGAGGCGGTGCGGCGCAGCGGCATCCGGGACCAGCTGATCATCACCACGAAGGTGCCCGGCCGCGATCACGGGTTCGATGAGACGATCCGCAGCGCCGAGGGGTCGCTGGCGCGGTTGGGCGTCGAGCGTATCGACCTGTACCTCATCCACTGGCCGAATCCCGCGCACGGCAAGTACGTCGACACCTACCGGGCCATGCTCGCGCTGCGCGACGAGGGCCAGGTCGGGTCGGTGGGCGTCTCGAACTTCACCGAGCCGATGCTCGCGCGCCTGATCGACGAGACCGGGGTCGCTCCGGCCGTGAACCAGGTCGAGATGCACCCCTACTTCCCCCAGGCCGGCCTGCGGGCCTTCCACGCCGCGAACGGCATCCGCACCGAGAGCTGGAGCCCGCTCGCCCGACGCAGCGAGCTGTTGGCCGAGCCCGTGATCGCCGACATCGCCGCGGCCCACGGGGCGACCGGCACGCAGGTGGTGCTGCGTTGGCACACGATGCTGTCGTCGACGCCGATCCCCAAGTCCGCCGATCCCGTCCGCCAGCGCCGGAACGCCGACGTGTTCGACATCCTGCTCACCGGTGACGAGATCGCCGCCATCTCGGCGCTCGAGCGCGGCCGCCTGTGGGACGGCGACCCCGACACGCACGAGGAGATGTGATCCGAGCGGAAGATAGCGTGGAGGCATGACGACGACGCCGTTCGCCTCCCTCGACGACTACTTCGCTCTTCCCCGCATCGACGCGGACGTGACCTCGCCCGACGGGTCGCGCGTCGTGCTCACGGTCGCGACCCTCACGAAGGACCGCACCGCGTACGAGCGTTCGCTGTGGGTCGTCCCCGCGGACGGCACCGGGACGCCGCGGCGCCTCACCCGCTCGACCACGGGGGAATCGGGAGCGGTGTTCACCTCGAGCGGCGATCTGCTGTTCGTCTCGGGCCGCCCCGACAACGACGCCGCCGACGACACCCCGGCGCAACTGTGGCTGCTGCCCGCAACCGGTGGCGAGGCCCGGCCGGTGACGCGCCTGGCCGGGGGAGTGGCGGCGGTCACGACCGCGCCGGACTCCGACCGCATCGTCGTCGCGTCGTCGCTGCTGCCCGAGGCCACGACGATCGAGGCCGATGCCCGGCTGCGCGCGGAGCGGAAGAAGCGGAAGGTCAGCGCGATCATCCACGACACCTACCCCGTGCGGTACTGGGACCACGATCTCGGCCCGCACGAGCCGGTGCTGCTCTCGCTCGACCTGCACGAGCTCGCCGAGTCACCCGCGGTCGTCGCGACCGCAGACGAGGCGGTCGCGACGGGGGAGCCGGATGCCGCCGACGAGCCGTACCCGGCCGGTCTGCCGCGTCCCCGCATCCTGGTGCGCGGGCGGGCGGCATCCGCGTCGGGCATGGCGCTCGTTCCCGACGGCGCGACGCTCGTCGTCGCGCTGCGCGAGCCGCAGGGCCGTGATGCCCGCTTCCGTCTCGTCGCCGTCGATACCGGCACGGGCGAGCAGCGCATCGTGCGCGACGAGGTCGACGTCGACCTCGAGATGCCCGTCGTCAGCCACGACGGCGCCCGCATCGCCTACGTCCGCACCGAGAAGTCGACCCCCGCCGGCCCGGCCGACCAGGAGCTGTGGGTCAGCGCCCTCGACGGCTCCGACGCGCGACGCCTCGCCGACGGCTGGGACCGCTGGCCCAGCAGCATCCGTTTCGCCGAGGACGACGCCGCGCTCATCGTGACGGCCGACCACGACGGACGCGGGCCGGTGTTCCGCGTGCCGGTGGACGGGGGAGCGGTCGAGCAGCTCACGAGCGACGACTTCGCGTACACGCACGTCGAGACGATCTCCGGGTCGAGCGATCTGACCGCGCTGCGCTCGAACTGGATGACGCCGCCGCATCCGGTGCGCGTCTCCGCGTCGAATGTGACGCCCCTCGCGAGCCCCGCGCCGCTGCCGCCCACCGCGGCTGACATGGTCGAGGTCGAGACCACCGCCGGCGACGGCGCACGGGTGCGCGGCTGGCTGGTGCTGCCCGACGGAGCGGATGCCGCCACCCCCGCCCCGCTGCTGCTGTGGGTGCACGGCGGACCCGTGAACAGCTGGAACGCGTGGAGTTGGCGGTGGAGCCCGCAGCTCGCCGCCGCCCGCGGCTACGCCGTGCTGCTGCCCGATCCCGCCCTGTCGACCGGGTACGGCCTCGACTTCATCGCGCGGGGCTGGAACGCCTGGGGCGGCGCGCCCTACACCGACCTCATGGCGCTCACGGACGCCGTCGTCGCGCGCGACGACATCGACGAGAGCCGCACAGCGGCGATGGGCGGATCGTTCGGCGGTTACATGGCGAACTGGATCGCCGGGCACACCGACCGTTTCGACGCGATCGTGACCCACGCCAGCCTCTGGGCGTTCGACCAGTTCAGCGGCACGACCGACTTCGCGCCGTACTGGCAGAGCATCTTCACGCCCGAGGGGGCGGCCGAGAACTCGCCGCATCGCTTCGTCCGCGACATCCGCACGCCGATGCTGGTCATCCACGGCGACCGCGACTACCGGGTGCCGATCGGCGAGGGCCTGCGCCTGTGGGCCGACCTCAACGAGCACCACGCGGCGGCCGACGGCACCAGCCCCCACCGGTTCCTGTACTACCCCGACGAGAACCACTGGATCCTCTCGCCGCAGAACGCGCGTGTCTGGTACGAGACGGTGTTCGCCTTCCTCGAGCAGAACCTGCCGGCGGGCTCCTAGCTGTTCGCTCACCTGACGGAAGCAGCCCCTTTCCCGCGTGGGAGGGGCTGTTCCTGTCGGGGGGAGCCGTGTTGCGGGGCTGCCGGCATCGAGCAGGGGGTTGCGGACGGGTCGCCTAGGAAGGTTAGGCTTACCTATGTCGGGTGCTGTCGCACCGGCATCCGCTCGATCCGCACCGCACCAGGAGATGCATCACCGTGACCCATTCGTTCGCCCGCACCCGTCGACCCGCCCTCGTCTCGATCGCCCTCGTCGCCGCCCTCGGGCTGGCCGGATGCGCGTCGAACGCGAGCCCCGCCGCGGAGCAGACCACCCCGGCACCCACGACGGTCACGGTGACCGACAACCACGGCGAGATCGAGGTGCCGGTCGCACCCGAGCGCGTCGTCGCCCTCGACAACACCACCTTCCAGACGCTGAGCGACTGGGACATCGACCTCGTGGCCGCGCCCAAGCCGCTGATGTACGACCTCTGGCCCAATCTCTCGGGCGGCGAGGACGTGCTCGACGTCGGCCTGCACCGCGAGCCCGACCTCGAGGCCGTCATCGCGGCTCAGCCCGACCTCATCGTCGGCGGGTACCGGTTCCGCGACATCTACGACGACCTGACGGCCATCCAGCCCGCGACCATCGAGACGAGCCCGCGCGACGGCGAGGAGCAGATCGCCGAGCTCAAGCGGCAGGTCGAGATCCTGGGGCAGGTCTTCGACCGCGAAGAGGATGCTGCCGCGCTGGCCGACGCGCTCGACCAGGCCGTCGCCGACGCGAAGGGCGCGTACAACGGCACCGACACCGTCGTGGGCCTCATCACCTCGGGCGGCAAGATCGCCTTCGCGGCGCCCGGCGAGGGTCGAGGCGTGGGGGCTGTGTTCCCCACGCTCGGCCTGGTGCCCGGCATCGACCGCGGCGCGGAGAACGCGTCGCATGGCGACGACATCAGCGTCGAGGCCATCGCCGCCGCCAACCCCGAGTGGCTCATCGTGCTCGACCGTGACGCGATGTTCGGCGAAGACGGTTACGTCGCGGCGAAGGAGCTGGTCGAGGGCTCCGAGGCGCTGAAGAACGTCCCCGCCGTGCAGAAGGGCCAGGTCGTGTACCTCGACCCGAGCTTCTACCTCGACGAGGGCATCCAGGCCTACACCCAGCTGTACAGCGACATCGCGACGGCATTCGCCGCCGCCGAGTGATCACCCGCGGTGCCCCGGCTGATGCGGCCGGGGCACCGCGTCACGTCATGACGACTCTCACCGCTCCTCCTCGCCCGAGACAGCGCCTCGCGCTTCCGGCGGCAACGCTCGGCGTCGCCGCTCTCGTCGTGTGCTCGCTCTTCGTCGGCGTCTACGACCTGCGCGCCGGCGACCTCGGCGCCGAGATGCTCTGGATCACCCGCGTTCCCCGCACCGTCGCCCTCGCGCTGGCGGGATGCGCAATGGCCGTCTCCGGCCTGGTGATGCAGCTGCTCACCCAGAACCGGTTCGTCGAGCCCACCACCACCGGCACGACCGAGTGGGCCGCGCTGGGGCTGCTCGTCGCGGTGCTGCTGATGCCCGAGTCGCCGCTCATCGTACGGATGACGTTCGCGAGTGTCGCCGCGTTCGCGGGCACGCTGGTGTTCCTCGCGATCCTCCGCCGCATCCGACTGCGCTCGTCGCTGATCGTGCCGCTCATCGGCATCATGCTCGGCGCCGTCGTGTCCTCGTTCACGACCTACCTGGCGGTCAGCACGAACGCGCTCCAGATGCTCGGCACCTGGTTCCTGGGCAGCTTCACCTCGGTCGTGCGCGGCCGCTACGAGGTGCTGTGGATCGTGGGAATCGTCGTCGTCCTCGTCGCCCTCTTCGCCGACCGTCTCACCGCCGCGAGCCTCGGGCAGGACGTCGCCACGACCCTCGGCGTCGACTACGACCGCGTGCTGCTGCTCGGCACCGCGCTGGTGGCCGTCGCGACGGGCGTCACCACGGTCGTCGTGGGCTTCCTGCCGTTCCTCGGCCTCATCGTCCCGAACCTCGTCTCGATGTGGCGCGGTGACAACCTGCGCGCCAACCTGCCGTGGGTATGCCTCGGGGGCGTGGCGATCATCGTCGTGTGCGACATCGTCGGTCGCGTCATCCGGATGCCGTTCGAGGTTCCCGTCTCGATGATCCTGGGCGTGCTCGGAGCCGCCGTGTTCATCGCCCTCCTCCTCCGGCAGCGTGCCCATGGCTGACGTCGTCGCCGCGGCGCCGGCATCGACGGCGGTCGCCACGCGCGCCCCGCGGGTCTGGCTGCGGTTCGTCGTCCTCGCGGTCGTGGTGGCGGCGGCCGCGCTGATGCTGCTCACCTGGAACATCCCGCTCGATCCGGCGCAGCGGGGGTACTGGCTCGCGGTCGAATTGCGCCTGACGAGCGTCGCGACCGTGGCGATCGTCGCATGCTGCCAGGCCGTGGCGACCGTGCTGTTCCACACGGCGACCGGCAACCGCATCCTCACCCCGTCGATCATGGGTTTCGACGCCCTCTACGTCGTGATGCAGACGGCCCTGGTGTTCTTCTTCGGGGGAGCGGCGCTGTCGGCGACCGACGGTCTGGCGAAGGTCGCCCTGCAGAGCGCCCTGATGGTCGGCTTCGCGACGCTGCTGTACGGCTGGCTCTTCGCCGGCAGACGCGGAAATCTGCACATCATGCTGCTGATCGGCATCGTGCTCGGGGTGGGGTTCGGCTCGCTCGCGAGCGTCATGCAGCGTCTGCTGACGCCGAGCGACTTCGATCTGCTCTCGGCGCGACTGTTCGGCAATCTGAGCAACTCGAACCCCGAGTACCTACCGTGGGCGGCGGGGATCGTCGCCGTCGTGCTCGCGATCGTCTGGCAGCGGCGACGCCGGCTCGATGTGCTGACGCTCGGACGCGGGACGGCGACAAACCTCGGACTCGCGTACAAGCGCGAGGTCACGGTGCTGCTCGTCCTCGTCGCGGTGCTCATCTCGGTCTCGACCACCCTCGTCGGACCGCTCACGTTCCTCGGCTTCATCGTCGCGACCCTGGCCTATCAGCTCGCGGGGTCGTCGCGCCATGCGGTCATCCTGCCGTTCGCGGGGCTGCTGGGCATGGCGACCCTGCTCGTCGGCTCCTTCGTGATGCGGCACGTGTTCTACGCGGCCGGCATGCTCACGGTGATCATCGAGTTCGCGGGCGGCCTGTTCTTCATCGTCTACCTGCTGCGAAAGGGCTCGCTGTGATCACGCTCACCGACGTCACCAAGACCTACGGCGGACTGCGCGTACTCGGACCCGTCGACCTGCACATCCCCGCGGGCGGCGTCACGGCGCTCGTCGGCCCGAACGGCGCGGGCAAGTCGACGCTGCTGACGATCGTCGGGCGCTTGACGGAGCCGACCACGGGAACCGTCACCGTGGGCGGGCTCGATGTCGCCCGCACCCCGAGCCGCGACCTCGCGCGGGTCGTGTCGATCCTGCGGCAGGAGAATCACTTCGTCACCCGGCTCACGGTGCGCGACCTCGTCGGCTTCGGCCGGTTCCCGCATTCGGGCGGGCGCCTCACCGACCTCGACCGGCGACACGTCGACGAGGCGCTGCGCTTCCTCGACCTCGAGGACCTCTCGCACCGCTACCTCGATCAGCTCTCGGGCGGTCAGCGTCAGCGCGCCTACGTCGCGATGGTCCTCGCGCAGGACACCGAGTGCATCCTGCTCGACGAGCCGCTGAACAACCTCGACATGAAGCACGCCGTGGCGATGATGCGTCAGCTGCGGAGGGCGGCGGACGAGCTGGGCAAGACCGTCGTCGTGGTCATCCACGACATCAACTTCGCCGCTGCCTACGCCGACCGCATCGTCGCGCTGACGGGCGGCACCGTCGCGTGCGCGGGCACACCGGCCGAGATCATGCGGTCGGACGTGCTCGAGCCGGTGTTCGAGACGCCCATCGAGATCCGCGATGGGGGCGCCTATCCGCTCGCGGTGTACTTCCGATGACCGCCGAGACCTTCAGGGAAGCCGCGGGGTCAGAGCCGGGCGCCGTCGTCGTCGCGGTCGTAGACGCCGTCGTTGCGGCCGCGCCGTGACTCGTAGGCGATGAGCCATCCGACCGAGATCGCGGCGGCGAGGACCAGCCCGAGCCAGACGTTGTCCATCACGAGGCCGAAGAGGATGCCGAGCGCGAACACCAGCGCCGCGCCCAGCGCCCAGTAGGTGTGTCCTCGCTGCCAGCCGCGTGTCGCCATGCGAGCCAGCCTAAGCGGAACAGCCGTCGGGGTCAGCCTCGATCATCGGTCGCGATGATCCTCGGGATGCAGCCGCGGACCGCGGCGGGGCTCGAAGACCCCGCCGGCGTAGATGAGACGGATGACGCGTTGCCGGTGTCCGCGCCAGGGTTCGAGCAGCTCGAGCATTCCGTCGTCGTCGACCCGTCGCCCGGTCAGGGCGTAGCCGACGGTGTGGCACAGGTGGTAATCGCCGACGCTGACCGCGTCGGGGTCGCCGAACGCCCGGATGCGGGTCTCGGCCGACGTCCATGGGCCGATCCCGGGCAGCGAGGTCAGGATGCGCTCCCGATCGTCACCGTCCGCAGCGGCCGCGACGGCTCGCTCGATCGAAGCGCGCCGCCGGGCCGAAGCGACGACGGTACGCGACTGGGGCGGCTCGAGCCCCGCGCGGTGCCAGGCCCAGCTCGGGATCAGGTGCCACTCGGCCGGAGGCGCGAACATCGGCCGCGGCGTCGGCCCCGGAGCGCGCTCGCCGTACCACGCGACGATCGCACGCCACGCGCCGAAGGCCTGCAGGCCGGTGACCTTCTGCTCGAAGATGGCGCTCGCCAGATCGTCGAACACGAGGTCCGTCGCGCCCAGACGCAGCCCGGGGTTGCGGTCGTGGATGTCGGCGATCAGAGGATGCCGCGACCCGTCGAAATCCGCGGGCTCGTCGTCGGCGCCGCAGAGGCGGGGGAGTTGATCCAGTGCCCATGAGCCGCCGGGACCCCAAGCGGCCGCACGGACCCGGGAGCGTCCGATGCGCAGCGCGAGGGTCGCGATTCCCTGGGGAGTGCGGCTCACGCGCCACAGTACGTCGCCCACGATCGTCATCGTCGGATCATGGGCGCCGTGCTGCTGATCGCGCACCGCGCGCAGTGCATCGATCGGCACGGCGGGACGGTACTCCGTCTCGAGTGGGCGCTCCATGGTCGGACGGGGGTCGCGCGGCTCGGGTGCGCGACGGCGCGGCATCCGTCCCGTCGTGACCGCGCTCATGCCGACACCCTACGTCGGAACCTCCGACATCCGGCGGGCGCGGGCGTCAGAAGCGGTCGGGCGACGGCGTGCCGTGTCCGTAGCGGATGACGACGTCGGCGTGGCGGTCGAAGCGGTAGCCGACACCGCGCACCGTGCGGACGATGTCTTCGTAGCGGCCGAGCTTGGCCCGCAGCCGGCGGACGTGGACGTCGATCGTGCGCTCGCCGGGGGCCTCTTCGTCGCCGCCGTTGTTCCACAGCGAGTCGACGAGCTCGGAACGCTCGATCGTGCGGCCCTCGCGCAGCACGAGGTACTGCAGCAGCTCGAACTCCTTGAAGGTGAACGCTGCGGACTCGCCGTCGATGAAGACGCGCTTGCGCGAGATGTCGACCGTGACGCCGCCGGGGACGTGGTCGTCGGCGGGCTCGTCCTGCTTGGTGCGCGCGACGGCGCTGGGCTCGTGGAGCGCCAGACGCACGACGTCGACGTCGCGTCCGCCGGCCCCGGTCGGCGCGAGCGCGACGGTCGCGTAGGTCTCGGCGTGCGGTGCGAGCTCGCCGAGCGTGCGACGCAGCGCCTCGACGAGCGTCGACAGCGACACACCGTCGACGGCGGCCTTGGCCTCGTCGATGCCGACGTACAGGGCGAAACCGCGCGGGGCGGTGGATCCGGCGGGTGCGACGGCCGGTGCGGCGGGGGCTGCCGGAGCGGTGTCGACGGCGCGGAGGTGACGAGCGGGGGCGACGGAGGTCAGGAGAGCGGTGTTCGACATGAGAGGTTCGTCCTCGGAACGTGAACCCGGGCCTGCGGCCGGTGAGCGGGTTCGGATGTGCGTTGCGTGCGGCCCAGCGGGGGCCGGTGATCGAGCATCCGGATGCGGCGTTGTGGGCCGTTGCGCCGGAGCTCGGGGATCCGCGGCCGCGTTCAGAAGCGGCGGAGGATCAGGCGGGGTACACCTGTCAGCGGCACATTCGGCAACACATGACAGCACGCTGCGACATCATCATGATGTCAGCGGTTCCGTTCGCCTCCCGGGCGGACAGAGTGCGTGCAAAGTCAGTCATGGGGTCGATTATGACGATGCGTGTCCGCGTGTGTCAAACACACCGGCGGTCGACGTTCTTCGATGACGAAAAGTGACAGAACGCGCGCCTGCGTGATCGCTCCGAGATCGACGGCCCGCACGCCTCGCGGGTGAGCGCCGGGCGTAGCGTGGGCTCATGAGCGATCTGACCTTCACCCATGAGAAGGATGCCTCCCGCTACGCGTTGCACCGGGGTGACGACCTCGTCAGCGTGCTCGATTATCGCGACGACGGGCGCACCGTGGCACTGACGCGCGCGTACACGATCCCCACGTTCCGCGGCCACGGTTACGCCGGCGAGGTCGTCGCGCGGGCGGTCGCCGAGCTCGAGGCCGCGGGGGACCGGACGGTCAGCCCGGTCTGCTGGTACGTGGCGGACTGGTTCGCGGCGAACCCCGATCGTGCCGGCATCCTGCAACGCCGGGAGTCGTGACCGGGCCGGATGACACATCGTCTCGTGCGCGTCAAGACGGTGCGACCCGGCGGACGGCGGCCCGAGACTGGTTCCCCGACCGATGGAGACTGACATGAACCGCGATCTACCCGAAGGCGTCGTCGATCCCGATGGCGCCGGTGCGACGTCGCTGGCAGCGAGCGAGGCGAAGGACGACGCCGTGCGCGACGCCGACACCCCCGCGGACGCCGCTCCGACCCCCGACGGCGACACTCCCGACGGCTTCGTCGAGAGTGCGGAGATCCAGCAGGGTCTCGACCCCGATCTGGTGACCGACGAGCAGGCGGAGGACGAGCGATGAGCGGCGAAGCCGACGAGATCGACACGAGCGTCTCGGACTCCGCGACGCAGGACGCACCTGAGACGGGCCGCGGTGGCACCCGGTCGACGACCTCGGGCACCGAAGGCGACGTGACCCCGCCCAAGGAGGACACGCCGGTCTCGGCGACGGGGGAGCAGGACGGCCCCGCGCTCGCGATGCACACCACCGACGACGGCGAGCGGCTCGACGGGCTGAAGGCGCAGCTGCGGGCCGACCTCACCGGTCAGAGCCCCGCGGTCGTCGAGAAGGGTGTGCGACAGCGGCTCGATCAGGTCGGCTTGCATCTGGATGACGCTGAGGTCGCGCGGATCATCGACGACCTCACCACCGGCGCCTGACGGGGCTGTTGCGCGGCACGGTGCCCGCCTAGGGTGCTGGCATGTGCCGCAACATCGTGCCGCTCAACAACCTCGACCCGGCCGCGACCGACGAGGAGTGTCGCGATGCGGCGCTGCAGTTCGTGCGCAAGATCGCAGGGACGACGAAACCTTCGCGCGTCAATGAGGAGGCCTTCGCGAACGCGGTCGCCGATATCGCCGTGGCCACCCGCGTGCTCGTCGATGCGCTCGTGACCTCGGCGCCGCCGAAACGCCGCGAGGATGAGGCCGCGAAGCGCCAGGCGCGTTCGGCCGACCGGTACGAGGCTATCCGTCGATACCAGGACGAGAAGCGCGCGGCGCGGGCGATGCCCTGAGGGCGGGGCCGCTCAGGTCGACGTTCCCACGTTCGGCCGGGCGCCCTCGTGCGTTCCCGCCTCGGAAGGTGTGCGCAGTCGATGGCGTCGCTCGATGGCCTGGCCCGCGTAGCTCGCGGCGACGATCAGGACCGCGCCGCACAGCCCGAGCGCCCCGATCGGTTCGCCCGCGATGACGACGCCGATGAGCAGCGCCCACACCGGCTCCGTGCCCATCAGGATGCTCGCCCGTGAGGCCGAGGTGCGCCGCACCGCCCACAACTGCACGACGAAGGCGAACACCGAGCAGAAGAGCCCGAGGAAGAGGACGTTCGCCCAGCCGGCCGGGCTGAGCCGCGCCGCAGCGCCGGGCAGGTCGGGGCCGGCCGCGGCGGCGAACACCGCAGCGCAGACGATCAGCTGCACGAGCACCACGCCGAGCGAGCTCTCAGCCCGCCCACGCGTGAGGTGCGCGCTCGCGGTGACGTGCAGCGCGCGGACGACCGCGGCGGCGATGACGAGGCCATCGCCGACCGCGGGTGCGCGCAGGCCGCCGTCGGAGACGAGGAGCGCGACGCCGACGACGGCCGCGACCGCAGCGACGAAGTAGGACCGGGGCAGCCAGGACCGCAGTGCGAGACCTTCCAGGACGGGAGTCATGACCAGGGCGAGGCTGATGAGCAGTCCCGCGTTGGTCGCCGACGTCAGGCGCACGCCCCACGTCTCGAGCCCGATGACGGCGGCCTGCGAGCAGCCCAGCGCGACGGCGATGGCCAGGCCGCGCCCCCGGGGAAGGCGCTCCCGTCGCGCAAGACAGAGGAGCGCCGTCGCCGCCGCGGCGATGAGGAAGCGGAGGGCGATCGCGGCGGGGACCCCGGTCTGCTCGGCGAGGTCCTTGGCGGCGAGGAAGCTCGCCCCCCAGACCAGAGCGACGCACAGCAGGAGGGCGTCGACGACGAGATCCGAGCGGAAGCGAGAAAGCATGACGCTAGTCTTCGGAGGATGAATACGGAAGAGCAACGGGCACTTCCTTGATCGACGTTTAAGGACAGCTTATGGATCCCGCCCGCCTTCGGCTGCTGCGCGAACTCGGCGACCGGGGCAGCGTCGCCGCCGTCGCCGCAGCGATGCACGTGAGCGCGTCCGCCGTCTCGCAGCAGCTCGCCGCGCTCCAGGCGGCCGTGGCGGTCCCTCTCACCGTCAAGCAGGGGCGTCGGCTGGTGCTCACCGACGCGGGAGAAGCGCTCGCCGCCGCGGCGTCGCGCGTGGAGCAGGCCCTCGCTGACGCGCACGACGCCGTGTCGGTGTACCTCGGCAAGGACGAACAGCCGGTGCGCGTCTCCGCCTTCCACAGCGCCGGCCTGGCCTTCTTCGCGCCGCTCCTCGCCCTCCTCGGGGGGACCCCGCGGGTGTCGCTCGTCGACGCCGACGTCGCGCAGGACGAGTTCGCCGGCCTCACCGCCGACCACGATCTCGTCATCGCCCACCGTCTCGCCCACGATCCGGAATGGCCGACGCGGCGGCTGGTGGTCACCCCGCTCCTCGTCGAGCCGCTCGATGTCGCCCTGCCGGCAGGCCACCCCCTCGCGGCGGCCCCGGACATCCGCCCCGAGCAGCTGCGGGACGAGCGGTGGATCTCGACGCACGAGAACTTCCCCCTCGCCGGGGTGCTCGCCCATCTCGGCGCGTTGATCGGCCAGCGCCCCCGCATCGAGCACCGCATCAATGAGTTCTCGGTCGCCGCCCAAGTCGTGCGCGCCGGTGCCGCTCTCGCCGTGATGCCCCGTACGACCGCCGCACCCCTCGCGGTGGACGGCATGGTGCTGCGTCCGATCGTCGGCGCCCCGTTCGCGCGGCACGTCGACGTCCTCGCCCGTCCGGACGCGATCGCGCGCGGCGCTGTCCGCGCCGTCCTGGCGGCACTTCGGGAGGTCACCTCCGACGCGACGGAGCGCAAGCCCGACCCTCGTCCGCGCCGACGGGCATAGCCTGGCATCGATGAGCGACACGGCCAGCATCCCGCTGTCGGTGCACCAGCGGTGGCGGGCCTTCTGGGTCTGCGTGGCCGTGGCGGCACTGACGATCCTCGACCTGACGAAGGTCAACGTCGCGCTCCCCTCCATCGAGCAGGCGTTCGGCGCCGGCTCGACGGAGCTGCAGTTGATCGTCTCCGGATACGTTCTGACTTTCGGCCTGACGCTCGTGCCGGCCGGACGCATCGGCGATCAGCGTTCCCGTCGGGCGCTGTTCCTGATCGGGTTGACGCTGTTCGCGATCACGAGCATCGTGTGCGCGCTCGCCCCCGACACCTCGACGCTGCTGGCGGCGCGCCTCGTGCAGGGCGTCGCCGCCGGCATCCAGATGCCGCAGGTGATCGGCCTCGCGCAGGAGATGTTCCAGGGCGCCGAACGCGGTCGCGCCTTCGGTCTGTTCGGCGCGACGATCGGCATCTCCACCGCGTTCGGCCCGACGCTCGGCGGACTCATGATCGCTCTGGGCGGCGCGGAAGACGGGTGGCGCTACATCTTCTGGATGAACGTCCCGCTCACGATCGCGGTGCTCGCGGGCGTGATCTGGCTCCTGCCGAAGACCCGCGAGTCCCGACCGACGCGGTTGCAGCTCGACCCCGTCGGCCTGCTGCTGTTCGGGGTGGTCATCGTCGCCCTGATGGCACCCTTCCTCATGACGACCGGGTCTCCCGACGACAACCCGCAGCGGTGGTGGCTGCTCGTGGCGTTCGGCGTCTTCGCGGCGGCGTTCGTGTGGTGGGAGCGGAGGTACGCGGCATCCGGCAAGCACCCGCTGGTCCCGCTCAGCCTGTTCTCGATCTCGTCCTACCGCAACGGCACGCTGATCCAGGCGGTCTACTTCATGGCGCTGCCGGCGATGTTCCTGTTGACGACGCTGTTCCTGCAGCTGGGGGTCGGCCTGGCGCCGGTCTTCGCCGGGATGGTGTCGATCGGGTTCGCGGTGGCCAGCGCGGCGGCGTCGTACGTCGGCGGCCGCGTGGTCACTCGCATCGGGCGGCCCCTCGTGGTGTGGGGACTGGCGATCATGCTCGCGGCCGTCGTCGCGCTCGCCCTCGTCGCCTTCTTCGTGCCGCCGGGCATCGTCGAGTTCGCGATGGCGGCGGTGCTGACCGTCGGCGGCTTCGGCGGCGGACTCGTGATCTCGCCGAACCAGACGCTCACGCTCGCGGAGATCCCCGTCAAGCAGGGCGGACTCGCCGGTTCGGTGGGACAGCTGGTGCAGCGCATCGGCACGGCCGTCGGCACCGCGGTGGCGCTGTCGCTGTTCTACTCGACGGTGTACCGCGAAGAGGGCAGCGGGGCGGCCACGCTCGAGGTCTACCACGACGCCTATGCGTTCGGGATGATGTCAGTCGGGCTGTTCCTCTCGGTCGCGCTCGTGCTCGGGGTCGTCGACCTCGCGTCCCGCCGGCGTCGTGCGCGACAGGCCTGACTCTCGGCCTTCCCCGCGGGGCGCGCGAGGGATGTCGGAGGCCTCTCCTACCCTCGTTCGTATGCGGATCCTGCACACCTCCGACTGGCACATCGGGCGGACCTTCCACGGTCACTCCACGCTCGATGCGCTGCGCGGCGTGCTCGAGGCGCTCACCGACCAGGTGCGCGATCACGACGTCGACGTCGTGATCGTCGCGGGCGACGTCTTCGACTCGGCCGCCCCGGCGGCAGGCTGTTACGCCCTGCTGACCGACACGCTGGGCGGCCTCGCCGACGCCGGCGCGCAGGTCATCGTCACGAGCGGCAACCACGACTCGGCGGCCCGCTTGGGCTTCCAGGCGGGGCTGCTGCGCGACGGCATCCACGTGCTGACCGACCCGGCAGCCGTGGGCACGCCGATCACGATCCCGGATGCCGCGGGCCCGGTGCACTTCTACGGCATCCCGTATCTCGAGCCGGCCCTGCTGCGTCACCTCTGGCCCGAGGCGCGTTCGCAGGCTGCGGTGCTCGACCGGGCGATGGGGCGCGTCCGCGACGACCTCGCGCGGCGCGGCGGGCGCTCCGTCGCGGTCGCGCACTGCTTCGCCGCCGGTGTCGAACCGACCCCGCACCTCGAGCGCGACATCCAGCAGGGCGGTCTCGACGTCGTGCCGCTGCAGACGTTCGCGGGCGTGGACTACATGGCGCTCGGGCACATCCACGGGCGGCAGCAGCTCGCTCCGCACGTTCGGTATGCGGGCGCTCCGATGCACTACAGCTTCGGCGAGGGCGACAAGCCCCGCGGATCGTGGCTCATCCAGCTCGACGCGGACGGCTTCGCGGGTGCCGAGTGGCTCGAGCTGCCCGTGCCGCGGCGCGTGGTCACGCTGCGCGCGCCGCTGGCCGAGATCCTCGACGATCCCCGTCATGCCGAGCATGAGGACGCGTGGGTCTGCGTCGAGTACACCGACGCCCTGCCCGAGCGCGATCCGATGCGGCGCCTGCAGGCCCGCTTCCCCTACTGCGCGAAGGTCGTGCACCTGCCCGCCGAGACGGGGGAGCGCGACAGCCGAACGTACGTCGAACGGGTCCGCGCGGCCCGTAGCGACGCCGAGCTCGTCGAGGCGTTCCTCGTCCACGTCCGTGACGGCGCGGGTGCCGATGATCGCGAGCGCGAACTGCTCGGCGAGGTGCTCGACGAGCGGGTGCGCGTCGAGGCGCTCGCGTGAAGCTGCACCGGCTCGAGCTCACCGGCTTCGGACCGTTCCGCGAACGCCAGGCCGTCGACTTCGACGCGTTCGAGCGCGACGGTGTCTTCTTGATCTCGGGACGCACCGGCGCGGGCAAGTCCAGCATCCTCGACGGCGTGAGCTTCGCGCTGTACGGGTCGGTGCCGCGTTACGAGAACGGCGAGCGCCGGCTCCGCAGCGACCACAGCTTCCTCGGTGACCCCACCGAGGTTCGGCTCGAGTTCACCGTCGGCGACCGCCGCTGGCGCGTCACGCGGGCGCCCGACTACGAGCGGCCCGCGAAGCGTGGCGACAAGCTGACGACCGAACCTGCGCGCGCCGAGCTCGATGAGCTCGTCGGGGACGTGTGGGTGGGTCGTGCCGCGAAGCCCCGTGAGGTCGCGCTGCTGCTCGACGAGGTCCTGGGGCTGAACGCGCAGCAGTTCCAGCAGGTCATCCTGCTCGCCCAGAACAAGTTCTCGCGCTTCCTGCTGGCGAAGAACGACGAGCGCCAGCAGCTGCTGCGCACCCTCTTCGGCACGCGCAGGTTCGAGCAGTACAAGGACGACCTCGAGCAGCGTCGTCGCGTCGCCCAGCGCGAGCTCGAGGCGGCCGGCGATCAGACGCGCACCCTGCTCGACCTCGCCGAGGCCGCGGCGACAGGCGACGCGGGGGGCGACGACAGCGCGCCGCCCTCTCTGGATGTGGCCGCGCGCCGTGACGCGACGGCGCGGGCGCATCAGCGGGCCGCCTACCGGGTCGAGCAGACCGCCGAGCTGCAGCAGCAGGCCGACGCCGCCCACGCCCGCGCCGCCGCGGCCCACGCCGAGCTCGTCGAGCGAGCGCGCACCCTCGACGACCTCACCGCCGCCCGCGCTCGACTCGCCCGGCTGGACGACGAGGCGCCGCAGATGGCCCAGCTCGCACACCGCGTGCAGCGCGCCCGCGCCGCTGAGACGCTGCGGGCGACGCTCGAGACAGCCGAGCGCGCGAGCGAGGCTCTCGACGCCCTCCGCGGTGCTGCTGCGGCCGCCGACGCGCTGTGGATCGACGCGGGCGGCGATGCCGCCGGTGACCTCGCGACGATCATCGACGACCTCACGGGCGAGATCGCACGCTGCTCGGATGCCGCCGAGCGCGAGCATGAGCTCAGCGAGGCGGCCGCCCGCGCCGCAGCGCTCGACGAGACGACGAGCCGCCTCGCCGCCGAGTCCTCGGCCCTCGACGAACAGCTGGCTCGAGTGCCCGCCGAGCGCGAGCGCATCGACGACGAGCTCGCGACGGTGTCGGCGCAGGGGGCACGCGTCGATGACCTGCGGCTGCGTCGTGACGAGCTCCGAGAGCAGAGCGCGGCCGCCCGCGACGCCGCTGTGCTCGACGACGAGGCCGCGGCCGCCGAGGCCGGCTACGTCGAGGCCAGCGAACGGGCCGAGCGCGCCGCCGCGTCGGTGACGAACCTGCTCCGGCGGCGCTTCGCGGGGCGGGCCGGTGAGCTGGCGAGCGGCCTCGTCGAGGGCGAGCCCTGCCCCGTGTGCGGCGGCACCGAGCATCCGCACCCCGCCCCCGCCGCGGACGACCCCGTCGGCGACGACGACCTCGCCGCCGCCGAGGCCGACCGCGACGCGGCTCTGCAGGCTGCGCGCGACGCCGGCGACCGCGCGCGGCGTCTCCGCCTCGACCACGCGGCGGCGGTGGCGCGTGCCGCTGGCCGTTCGGCCGACGACCTCGCGGCTGTGCTCGTCGAGGTCGACGAAGCCCTCGCGATCGCGCAGCGATCCGCGCAGCGCGCGCGGGAACTCGTCGAGCGCCGAACCGCCCTCGACGAGCTGGATGCCGCGGTGAACGCCGAGCGCGAGCGGTTGCACGCCGCAATGACTGATGCCCGCGAGCAGACCGCCGTGCTCGCCGCGACCATCTCGCGTCTCGAAGCCGAGCTCGTGGCCGCGCGGGGCGGTTTCGCCAGCGTCGATGAGCGTCTCGCAGCCGCCACGTCGCGTCGTGATCTCGCCGTCAGCGTTCGCGAGGCCCGCGCGGCGGTCGCCGAGCGCGAGCGCGCGGCGACCGCCGCGCGGGTCGACCTCGACGCACGGGTGGCGGCATCCGAGTTCGCCGACGTCGACGCGGTTCGGGCGGCGCTCGTGCCCGCCGCCGAGCTCGCGGGGCTCGAGAAGCGCCGGTCGGAGTACGACGCCGACCTGGCGGCGACGCGGGCCCGTCTGCTCGAGCTCGAGCTGGCGGCCGCCGGGATCGGCGATGAGCGGCCCGACCTCGACGCATCCGCAGCCGAGGTGCTGCGCGCCGACACTGCGCGGGCGACCGCGATCGCCGCTCACCGCGACGCGGTCAACGCCGCCGACCGGCTCGGTGATCTGCTGGACCGGATCGACGCCGCGTTCGCCGCCGTCGCCGAGCAGGCCGACGCCACCGCGACGGTCACCCGGCTCGCCGACACCGTCGCGGGTCGGGCGCCGAACACCCGCAAGATGGACCTCGAGACCTTCGTGCTCGCGGCCGAGCTCGAAGAGATCGTGGCGGCGGCGAACCTGCGGCTGCGCGACATGTCGTCGGGGCGGTACACCCTGCACCACAGCGACGCCCTGCAGGCACGCGGGGCCGCGTCGGGGCTGTCGCTCGAGGTGCTCGACGCGCACACGGGCCGGCTTCGCTCACCACAGTCGCTGTCGGGGGGCGAGACGTTCCTCGCGTCGCTCGCGCTCGCGCTGGGGCTGGCCGAAGTGGTCACCAGCCGTGCCGGCGGCATCCGGCTCGACACGCTCTTCGTAGACGAAGGCTTCGGCTCCCTCGACCCCGAGACGCTCGATCTCGCGATGCGGACCCTCGACGAGCTGCGCTCCGGCGGTCGCACGGTGGGCGTCATCAGCCACGTCGAGGGCATGAAAGAGCAGCTCGCCGCACAGATCGTGGTCGAGGCCACGCGCGAGGGGCCGAGCATCATCCGCCAGGATGCGCGCAGCGCCGACGGCTAGAATGGTCTCGTGAGGACTTTCTGGACCGTCGTCGGAGTGATCGCCGCGATCGCCATCGCCTGGGTGGTCGTCGACGTCGTGCTGCGCCTCGCGGTGTTCGCCGTCAAGCTCGGCCTCGTCGCCGTGGTGGCGCTGGTCGTCTACCTGCTGCTGCGCCGTCTTTTCGTGCGGCGCGGCGATCAGACGCCGTAGTCCTCGCGGACCCGGGCGTAGAGGGCGGCACTGCACGCCGCGACCGCGTCATCCCACCCCGTCGTCGCGCCGTCCTGAGCGTCGTCCGAGACGGCCTTGAGGACGCGGATCGGGATGCCGAAACGCTGAGCGACCCAGATGTAGACGAAGGTCTCCATGTCGACCAGCTGTGCGCCGAGCGACTGGATGAGCGCGACGGCCTCGGCGTCATCGACGAAGACGTCGCCCGTCGCGATCGTCACCCCGTCGGCTCCGGTCTCAACCCGTTCGGGCATGGACAGGTGCCGGCCGCGCACCCCGGCGAGGTCGAACACGTCGTGCTGCACGGCGGCGCCCACCTCGTAGATGCCCGGACCGACCGCTCCCGCTACGGCACCCGCGGTCCCGACCACGACGACCTCGTCGTAGGGCGTGCGGTCGAGCGCGCGCGTGAGCTCGTACGCGGCGAGCAGCTTGCCGGGACCGGTCAGCAGGATGTCGAAACCCGGGATCTCCGCGGGGAAACCGACCAGCTCGTCGCGGTGAGCGACGACGAGGAGACGCCGCACGGGTCAGGCCCCGCCGCGCGCGAGGATCCCGAGGATGCCCGAGATCAAGAGGTAGGCGCCGATGCCGCCGACCACCACCCAGATGGCGATGCGGGCCGAGGTCGGGCGCTTGTCGTCACCGTTGTCGAAGCTCATTCCGCCAGCCTAGGCGAGCCCGGGGTGGCCCCGCCGCCGGCGGGTTAAGCCCGGGCGGGGGTGGCCGAGCGCCAACCGAGGCTGAGTAGACTCCCGAGCGAGGTCAGACCATCGACAGGCGGGAGCTGGCAGCATGCAGACAGTACTTCTCGACACCCCGGCGGGCATCACCGCTCGGCTGGGCTGGGACCCGGCGATCACGGTGCACCACCGGCGCCGGATGATCGCCCGCGAGCTGGTCGCCGCGCAGCTCGGATGCGAGGAGAAGGACGTGCTCGTCGAACGCGAGTCACCACGCGGGTTCGGCTATCACACGCGCCTCATCGCCTCGCGGAAGGGCGTCGACGTGCCGCTGGCGATCACGACGGCGAGCTACCGCGCCGCGACGGTCGTGGCCGTGAGCGATCCGGGGCTGCCGATCGGCATCGACATCCGCGACAGCAACCCCGAGCCGGCCGATCTGACGAGGATGCGCAAGCACTCCCGGCTGTTCTCGACGGGCAACACCCTCGACCTCATCGATCACTGGGTACACGTGCAGGCGGTGCTCGAGGCCGACGGCCGAGGCGTGCGGGTCGCGCCCGAGCAGGTGCGGCTCGATGCCGGTCGTCAGCGCGGCTGGATCCCCGACCGCAACATGAAGTACACGCTCGTGGACGTCTCGCGCGACGGCTGGCTGATCACGCTCGCCTACGGCACGCTGCCGACCGCCTGAGCCGTCAGTCGACGAGGTCCGGGAGTGCCGCGCGCAGGTCGGCGAGCCACGTCGCGGCGTTGCCGTCCGAAGGCGCACGCCAGTCACCGCGGGGTGACAGCGATCCCGCGGCGGCGACCTTCGGCCCGTTGGGCAGCGCGCTGCGCTTGAACTGCGCGAACCCGAAGAACCGCTTCAGGAACACCTGCAGCCAATGGGCGATCTCGGGCAGGTCGTACGCGTAGCGACTGTCGCGCGGGAATCCGACGGGCCAGTCGCCGGCATCCGCATCCGACCAGGCGTGCTGCGCGAGGAAGGCGATCTTCGACGGACGGAACCCGTACCGCAGGATGTGGTGCAGCGCGAAGTCGTGCAGCGCGTACGGGCCGATCGTCGACTCGGTCGACTGCACCTTGCCGTCCTCGCCGGCGGGGACCAGCTCGGGGCTGATCTCGGTGTCCAGCACGGACTGCAGCACCGCGACCGCCTCGTCGGACAGGTCGGTACCCGTCCCTTCGCGGTGGGCGATCACCCAGCGGATGAGGTGCTGCATGAGCGTCTTGGGCACGCCGACATTCACGGCGTAGTGGCTCATGTGGTCGCCGACGCCGTACGTCGCCCACCCCAGTGCGAGCTCCGAGAGATCGGAGGTGCCGATGACGATGCCGTTCAGCCGATTGGCGAGCCGGAACAGGAAGTCCGTCCGCACGCCCGCCTGGACGTTCTCGAACGTGACGTCGTAGACCGGCTCGCCCGAGGCGAACGGGTGCCCGATGCCGCGGAGCAGCTCGTTCGCGGCCGGGCGGATGTCGATCGTCTCGATCGTGGCGCCGATGGCCTCGGCCAGGGCGACGGCGTTCGACTTCGTGTGGTCGCTCGTGGCGAAGCCGGGCATCGTGTAGGCGAGGATGTCGCTGCGGGGGCGCCCCATCCGGTCCATCGCGCGCGCGACCACCAGCAGCGCGTGCGTCGAGTCCAGGCCGCCCGACACCCCGATCACGGGCCGTGGGCCGCCGATCGCCCGCATGCGCTGCTCAAGGCCCGACACCTGGATGTTGAACGCCTCGTAGCAGTCCTGGTCGAGGCGGGCGGGGTCGTCGGGCACGAAGGGGAAGCGGTCGAGGACGCGTCGCAGGCCGATGTCCTCCGCCGGAGGGTTGAGGAACGTCTCGATCGTGAGGAAGTCGCTGCCCGTCGTGCGGCGGTTGTCGTCGAACGTGCCCTGGCGGTAGCGGTCCTGGCGCACGCGGTCGAGATCGACGTCGGCGACACTTCGGCGCGGGCCGTCGGGAAAGCGTTCGGTCTCGGCCAGCAGCGAACCACCCTCGTAGATCATCGTCTGCCCGTCCCACGACACGTCGTTCGTGGACTCGCCGAGGCCGGCGGCGGCGTACGCATAGACGGCGAGGCAGCGCAGCGACTGCGACTGCACGAGCGCGCGGCGGTCGTCGGCGCGGCCGATCGTGATGGGCGAGCCCGACAGGTTCAACAGCACCGTCGCCCCCGCCAGCGCTGCCCGCGACGACGGCGGAACCGGGACCCACATGTCCTCGCAGATCTCGGCGTGCAGCACGAGGCCGGGCACGTCGCGCACGTCGAAGAGCAGGTTGGTTCCGAAGACGCTCTCGAGCGACCCGATGCGGATGCTCTCGCCGTCCCACTCCTCGCCCGCGGCGTACCAGCGCCGTTCGTAGAACTCCCGGTAGGTGGGCAGGTGCGCCTTCGGCGCGACGCCGAGGATCTCGCCCCGGTGGATGACGACGGCGCAGTTGTAGAGCCGGCTGCGGTGGCGCAGCGGCGCGCCCACGACCAGCACGGGCATGAGATCGACGGATGCCGCGACGATGCGCTCGATCGCCGCCTCGACGGCATCCAGGAGGGAGTCCTGCAGCACGAGGTCCTCGATGGCGTACCCGGTCAGGCACAGTTCGGGGAACAGGGCGACCGCGACCGATTCGGCATCGCACGCGCGCGCTTCGGCGAGCACGGCCTCGGCGTTGGTCGCGGGGTCGGCGATCGCCACGGGGACGGTGCACGCGGCGACGCGGGCGAAACCGTGGGCGTAGGCGCTGGCGAAGGGGAGCGACGTGTTCACCCGGCCCAGTCTGGCACCGGCGCAGGCGGTGTCGCACCCCGCGGTTAGGGTCATTGAACGGAAGGGGATCATGCGATACATCGAGGACGAAGGCCGGATCGTCTGGAGCGCGAGCGACCTGAAGGCGGCTGCCGAATGCGAGTTCGCGTGGCTGCGGGCGATCGACGCGAAGCTCGGGCGGACGGCGGCGGTCGACGACCCCGTCGATCTCACCCTCGAGCGCGCCGGGCGCCTGGGCGACCAGCACGAGCGGCGCGTCCTCGCCGCCTATCAACGGGATCTCCCCGGTGCCGTCGCGGTCATCCCCGAGACGCGCTCGTCGGATGCCGCCGGGCTGGCGGCGGCCGTCGCGCAGACGCGAGCCGCTCTCGCCTCCGACGCCCGGGTGGTCTATCAGGCCGCCTTCGCCGACACCGACTTCGTCGGGTTCGCCGACTTCCTCGTCCGCGACGCCGACGACCGGTGGATCGTCCAGGACACCAAGCTCGCCCGCCACGCACGCGTGACCGCGCTGATGCAGCTCGAGGCCTACGCCGTCCAGCTCGACCGCGCGGGCGTCGCCGTGGCCGACGAGGTCGAGCTGCTCCTCGGCGACGGCACGGTCTCACGCCACGCGCGTGCCGACATCGCGCCGGTCTTCGCGTTGCGCCGGCAGCGGCTGCGGGCGCTCATCGACGACCGCGACGTCGCCGCCGGCGCCGCGGGCCTGCCGCTGGCGTGGGGAGACGATCGCGGCGAGCTGCGCGTCCTCGCCTGCGGACGCTGCGCCACCTGCGACCTCGAGGTCGTGGCCTCGCGCGACCTGCTGCTGGTGGCCGGCATGCGACCGCTCCAGCGCGAGCGCCTGCGCGCCGCCGGCATCGCGACGATCGACGAGCTCGCGGCGGCGCGCGAGGCGCCGCCGCGCATGTCCTGGGACACCTTCGCAGGTCTGCGGACGCAGGCGCGCCTGCAGCTCGACAGTCCCGCCGGCGGCGTCTCGACCGAGGCCGCCCCCGCCGCCGAGGCCGGCGCTGCGGCATCCGCGGCGCTCCCGCCGGTGCCCACGTTCGAGGTCGTCTTCCCCAAGGCGCTCGGGGCGCTGCCGCGTCCGGACCGCGGCGACATGTTCTTCGACTTCGAGGGCGACCCCCTCTACACCGAGGGCGCGTCGCGCCAGTGGGGCATCGACTACCTGTTCGGGTGGGTCGACCTCGACGAGCAGTACTCCGCGCTGTGGGCGCATACGTTCGACGACGAGAAGCGCGCGTTCGAGACGTTCCTGCAGGTGGTCGCCGCGCAGCGCGCGACGCACCCCGGCATGCACATCTACCACTACGCGCCCTACGAGCCCACGCATCTGCTGGCGATGGCCGCCCGCTACGGCGTGGGCGAGGCCGAGGTCGACCGGCTGCTGCGCGACGGCGTGTTCGTCGACCTCTACCCGATCGTGCGCCGGGCGCTGCGCGTGGGATCCCGGTCGTACTCGATCAAGAAGCTCGAACCGCTCTACATGGGAGAGCATGTGCGCACGAGCGACGTCCAGAAGGGCGACGACTCGATCGTGCGGTACGTCGAGGCGCGTGCGCTCGCCGATGCGGGGGAGTCGGATGCCGCCGCCGTGATCCTCGCCGACCTCGCCGACTACAACCGCTACGACTGCGTCTCGACGCTGCGGCTGCGCGACTGGCTCGTCGACCGCGCTCGCGAGGCGCAGCTGCGCCCCTCGGCCGACGTCGAGCCGGAGGA
The DNA here is from genome assembly GCF_028737325.1 of Microbacterium thalli. Lineage (GTDB taxonomy): Bacteria > Actinomycetota > Actinomycetes > Actinomycetales > Microbacteriaceae > Microbacterium > Microbacterium thalli. Next base: position 1,139,419 of record NZ_JAQZCH010000001.1, read on the forward strand.
ACGCTCGTACGAACCGTCGCCTCGGGCGGTGACCCTCGGTCGGCTGGCGCAGGCCCGCGCCGACGACGACCCGGCCGGCGACGAGGCTCCCGCCGCGCTCGCGCTGCGGCTGGGTGCCGCTGCGATCGATTACTACCCGCGCGAGGGCAAGTCGTTCTGGGCCACGCACTTCCTGCGACTGCGTGAGCCGCTGTCGATGTGGGAGGACACGCGCGACGTCATCGCCGTGGCCGCCGACCGCAGCCGGGTCGTCGAAGACTGGAACCGGCCCGAGGGAGCCCGCAGCGACCGACGTCTGCTCGAGCTGCGCGGCGAGGTGGCCCCGGGCACGCGACTGTCGGTCGACTCGTCCCCGTTCGCGCTGTACGAGACACCGGCGCCGTTCCCGACCGAGCCGCGCCCGCGATTCATCCACGCCGATCGGCGGGTGCGCGTGGTCGAGGTCCTCGACGATGGGGCGATCGTCGAAGAGCTCGCCGCCGGCGGGTTCACCTGGTCGGAGCTCCCGATCGCCCTCACCCCGGTGGCCCCGCCGCCCGCCGGCAGTCAGCAGGCGGCCATCGACGCCTGGGCCGATGCGGTCATCGAAGCCGCGCCCGGACTGCCCGCCGACCCGGCGACCGACCTGTTGCTGCGTCGCCCGCCGCGGACGCACGCGGGAGCGCTGGTCCGGGGCAGCGGCGACGACGTGTCCGACATCGCGCGCACCATCCTCGACCTCGACCGCAGCTACCTCGCGGTGCAGGGCCCGCCCGGCACCGGCAAGACCTACGTCGGCTCGCACGTCGTCGCGCGGCTCGTGCTCGAACGCGGCTACCGCGTCGGCGTCGTGGCGCAGTCGCACGCCGTCGTCGAGAACATGCTCGACCGGATCGCCGCGGCCGGCGTCCCGCGGGCGCAGATCGCCAAGGCTGTCAAGGGCCAGGCGCGCGGTGACGAGACGTTCACCGTCATCCCCAAGAACGGCGTCGCCGACTTCGTCGGCGCGCAGTCGGCCGGGTTCGTCGTCGGCGGCACCGCGTGGGACCTCACCCATGCCGGTCGCATCCCGCGCGGCAGCCTCGACCTGCTGGTGATCGACGAGGCGGGTCAGTTCTCGCTCGCCTCGACCATCGCGGTGTCCGTGGCCGCCTCACGGCTGCTCCTGTTGGGCGACCCGCAGCAGTTGCCCCAGGTCAGCCAGGGCACCCATCCCGAGCCGGTCGACACGTCGGCGCTGGGGTGGATCATGGACGGCGCGCACGTGATCCCCGAGGATCGCGGCTTCTTCCTCGCGCGAACGCGCCGGATGCGTCCGGAGGTCGCCGAGCCGGTGTCGGTGCTCTCCTACGACGGCAAGCTCGCCGCGCACCCCACGACCGCCGGACGCACGCTCGAGGGCGTCCCGGCGGGAATGACTGCCATGCCGCTCGGACACCGCCGAAACGCGACCGCCTCACCGGAGGAGGCCGAGGTCGTCGTCGGGCTGGTCCGCGACCTCGTCGGCCGAGCCTGGACGGCCGACCCCGACGTCGGGTCCCGTCCGCTCGAGCAGCGCGACATCATCGTCGTGACGCCCTACAACGCGCAGCAGGTGATGGTCGAAGAGGCGCTCGTCGCCGCCGGCTTCCCCGAGGTGCCGGTGGGCACCGTCGACCGGTTCCAGGGGCAGGAGGCCGCCGTCGCGATCGTGTCGCTCGCGGCATCCTCGGGTCGTGACGCCCCGCGCGGGCTGGAGTTCCTGCTGCTGCAGAACCGGCTCAACGTCGCCGTCTCGCGCGCACAGCACACGGCGTACGTGGTCTATGGCACCGGCATCCTGGATGACCTGCCGCGCACCCCCGACGGGGTGGCTCGGTTGAGCGCGTTCGCCCGGCTCGTCGGGGTCGCCTGACGGGCCGGTGGCAGGCCGGCGGATGCCGCCCGCGGGATCAGTCGACGGTGCCGTACAGGCGGTCGCCGGCGTCGCCGAGGCCCGGGACGATGTACCCGCGCTCGTCGAGGCGCTCGTCGAGCGACCCGAGCACGAGGGTCACATCGCGGTCGCCGACCTGCTTCTCGATCGCCGCCACGCCCTCGGGGGCGCCGAGGATGCAGATCGCGGTCACGTCCTGCGCGCCCCGCTGGAAGATGAAGTCGATCGCGGCGCCGAGCGAGCCACCGGTCGCGAGCATCGGGTCGAGCACGAAGCACTGGCGGTCGCTCAGGTCTTCCGGCAGCCGCTCGGCGTACGTCGTCGGCTCGAAGGTGACCTCGTTGCGTGCCATGCCCAGGAAACCGACCTCGGCGGTCGGGAGCAGCTTGGTCATGCCCTCGAGCATGCCGAGTCCCGCGCGCAGGATCGGGACCACGAGCGGCCGCGGGCGCGCGATCGCCAGGCCGGTCGTGGTGGTGACGGGGGTCTCGATCTCGACCCGCTCGGTGCGCACGTTGCGCGTGGCCTCGTAGGCCAGCAGGGTGACGAGCTCCTCGGTGAGCTGGCGGAACACCGGCGACGGGGTGTTCTTGTCGCGCAGCACCGACAGCTTGTGGGTGATCAGGGGGTGGTCGGCGACGTGAACACGCATGTGATGATCCTATGCGGCCGTCCCGCGATGCCTCGGCCTACGCTGGAGCGGTGACCCTGCCGGCCCGACCCGACGACGACCGCGTCATGGCGCGCGCGCTCGAGCTCGCGGCCGCTGCGGCGAACGCCGGCGACATCCCGGTCGGGGCGGTCGTGACGGATGCCGCGGGCGCGGTGATCGGCGAGGGGCGCAACCTGCGCGAGGCGACGAGCGATCCCACAGCGCACGCGGAAGTGGTCGCGCTGCGGGCAGCCGCGGCCGCGACCGGCTCGTGGAACCTCACCGGCTGCACCCTGACGGTCACGCTCGAGCCCTGCCTCATGTGCGCCGGAGCCGTGCTGCAGTCCCACGTCTCGCGACTGGTGTTCGGTGCGTGGGACGACAAGGCCGGGGCCGCCGGCTCGCAGTACGACGTGGTCCGCGATCGCCGGCTTCCCGTGCGTGCCGAGGTGGTCGCCGGCATCCGGGCCGACGAGGCGTCGGCGCTGCTGCGGCGGTTCTTCGCCGCGCACCGCTGAGCCCGGTCCGTCGAGCCTGCTCCGCTGAGCCCCGTCCGTCGAGGCTGATCAGTCCCAGGAGCTGAGGATGATCGCCTCGGTCGGCGGCGCCGGCGAGATCGGGGTGCCGAGGTAGCCGATCGTCGACAGGATGGCCGTGCGCACCTTGCCGGGCCGCTCGAGGTGCACGGCGTGGCCGACGCCCTCGATGACGACCTCGGTGACCTGACCGCCCGCGGCGCGGTAGCGCTCGAGCACGCTGCGGGTCTGCGCGACCATCTGCTGCGCGGGTGCCGCTTCGACGCCGGGCCAGCCGGGCAACGCGCCGATCTCGCCGAGGTGGCCGGTGTCGGCGAACGACCCGTCGGCGACGATGACGTCCGCGCCGCCGCGCACCCACAGGATCGGGGGCGCGTCGTACGGGGCCCCGAGCTCGGCGATGCCCGAGACGTCGAAGTTGCCCGGCGCGAGCGCGTTCTGCACGCCGAGACGTCCCGCGGCGAACCCGGGCCAGTGCGGGCTGGTGACGCTGTCGCCGGGGTAGTTCCCCTCGGCGGTCGAGGTCGAGAGCATCGCCTCGATCCACGTGTCCTCGTTCTCGGACTCGTAGTCGGGAGAGACGAAGGTGGTCCGGAACATGCGACGCGGCGATCCCTCATCGTCGCCGGCGTCGCGCGCCGTCAGCCGCTCGACGAGCGCGGTGCTGACCGCCCCGCCGCCGCAGCCGGCGTCGTCATCGGTGAGACGCGCGCCGTCGGGCCGGGTGCCGCCGAAACCGTAGGGCGAGATCGGCGACAGCAGGCTGAGCGAGAGCACGCGATGGTCGAGCGCGTACTGCATCGCCACGGCGGCGCCCAGGCCCCATCCGACGACGTGCACGGCGTCGAGATCGAGCTGCTCGATCGTGGCCCGGACGTCGTCCGAGAAATCGCGAACACCCCGTGTCGCGTCGACGGGCAGATGCTCCGTTCCGCCGAAGCCGCGCAGATCGATCGCGATCGGCCGGACGTCGCTGGGCAGGTCCTCCATGATCTCCTGCCAGAACAAGCTGGAGCCGGGAGCCGCATGCAGCAGCACGAGGGTCCGGTCGGCGGGGGTGGCCGGATCGTCGGCCGCGCGCTCGAGGATGTTCACCGCCAGGCGCGACGTCTCGATGATGCGTGGTGTGATGCCGTCGAAGAGGGGCATGGCGGGATCCTTCGCTCTGCGCGGCGAGCGCTTCCGCGCCCGCGGACGCTTCGACTCTACCGCGCGGCCTTCCCGTCCGCTGGGAAACGGCCGGACTTAAGATGGCCGCATGCCGGATGCCGTCGCCCTGCCCCCCATCGCCATCCTCGGAGCCGGTTCGATGGGCGGTGCGATCCTGTCGGGGCTGGTCGCATCGGGCGCCGCGGCGGGCGGAGTGACGGTCACCAACCGCTCGCCCGAGAAGGCCGCGGAGCTCGCCGACCTCACCGGCGTGACGAGCATCGCGCTCGCCGACCGGCCCTCCGGAAACACGGATGCCGCCGCCGCGGCCGACATCGTCCTCGTCGGCGTCAAGCCGGCCATGGTGCCCGACCTGCTGCGCGAGATCGCCCCTGCACTGCGTCCGGGCACCGTCGTCGTCAGCCTCGCGGCGGGCGTGACGATCGACACTTTCGCGAGCATCCTCGGCGCCGAGCAGCCGGTGATCCGTTCGATGCCGAACACCCCCGCCGTCGTCGGCAAGGCGGTCACCGGGCTGGCCGCCGGCCCCGCGGCATCCGCTGCTGACATGGCCGTGGTGCGCGCCCTGTTCGAGACATGCGGCGTGGTCGTCGAGGTGCCCGAGGACCAGATCGACGCGCTGTCGACGATCTCGGGCTCGGGGCCGGCGTACGTCTTCCTGCTCATCGAGATGCTGACCCGGGCCGCCGTCGGTCAGGGCTTCGGCGAGTCCGCGGCGCGGGTGATGGCCGAGCAGACCTTCATCGGCGCGGCAGCGCTGCTGGACGCGACGGGCGAGGACCCCGCGGAGCTGCGCCGCCGCGTCACGAGCCCCAAAGGCACGACGGAGCGTGCGATCGCGGTGCTGCAGGACGCCCACCTCGACGAGGTCTTCGCCCGCGCGACCGACGCCGCCCTCGCCCGTGCCCGCGAGCTCGCCGCGGGCTCCTGACCCACCGACCCCCGAAGGGGTCGCACCACGGCGCGGGGTCAGCGGTCCAGGGAGGCGAAGCGCTCGATGTCGGAGTTGGTGCCCGAGACGATGATCAGGTCGTGGTTGGTCACGACGGTGTTGGCCTCGGCGTAGCGGAACGGCTTGCCCGGGCTCTTCACACCCACGACGGTGACGTGGTACTTCGTGCGCACGCCGGACTCGTTGAGTCCGACGCCGCGGATGAACTTCGGCGGGTACATCTTCGCGAGCACGAAGTCGTCGTCGAAGCGGATGAAGTCGAGCATGCGGCCGCTCACGAGGTGCGCGACGCGCTCGCCGGCTTCCCGCTCGGGATACACGACGTGGTTCGCGCCGACGCGGGCCAGGATCTTGCCGTGCGACTGCGACACCGCTTTCGCCCAGATCTGCGGCACCTTCAGGTCGACGAGGTTCGCGGTGATGAGCACGGACGCCTCGATCGAGGAACCGACCGCGACGACCGCCACCTGGAAGTCCTGGGCGCCGATCTGCTTGAGGGCGTCGAGGTTGCGGGCGTCGGCCTGGACGGCGTGGGTCACGCGCTCGGACCACTTCTGCACCAGCTCGAGGCTGTCGTCGATGGCGAGCACCTCGCGGTCGAGACGATCGAGCTCGCCGGCGCAGGCGGCGCCGAAGCGCCCCAGCCCGATGACCAGGACGGGCGCGTCGCTTCGGATCTGCTCAACCAACGATCGGCCTTTCGACGGGGAGGGCGTACAACTGTGAACGGGATGTCGCAGCCACCGCCGCAGCGAGAGTCACTGTACCAACGCGGCCCATGAACATCACGAGGGCCATCACGTAGACCGCGGGGTCCGGCAGCTCGGCGGTCAGGCCCGTCGAGAGCCCCACCGTCGCGAAGCCGGAGATGACGTCGAAGAGCACGAGGTCGACCGGAGCCTTGGTGATCTGGGCGATCGTGACGGTTCCGAGCGCCACGATCGTCGCGCTCCACGCCACGACCGACAGGGCGACGCGCTGCACGTCGCTCGGGATGCGGCGGCCGAACGCCTCGACGGACGGGCGCCCCTTGGCCTCGGACCACACGGCCAGCGCGAGCACGGCGAGCGTGGTGACCTTGATGCCGCCGGCGGTCGAGGCCGACCCGCCGCCGACGAACATGAGCATCGAGCCGACGATGAGCGACGACCCGTGCATCTCGCCGATGTCGATGACCGAGAACCCGCCCGATCGCGTCATGGCGGAGAGGAAGAACGCTTGGAACGTCGTGTCCCAGGCCTCCATCGACCCGAACGTCGCGGGGTTGTCGTACTCGAGCAGCAGGAAGACGCCGGCGCCGACGAAGAACAGCACGATCGTCGTGATGATCGTGAGCTTGGCGTGCAGCGACCAGGCGCGGACATGGAAGTGGTGCCGCCAGAGCGTGAAGATGACGGGGAAGCCGATGGAACCGAGGAACACCCCGGCCATGAGCACCGTGAGCATGACGTAGTCCTGCGCGAACGGCAGCAGACCCTCGGCGTTGGGGGAGAAGCCGGTGTTCGTGAAGGCCATCGCCGCGTAGTACGGCGCCTCCCAGAGGGCCGTCAGCGGGTCCACTCCGCCGATGAGCAGCGAGGGGTACAGCAGGATCGCCAGACCCGCCTCGATCACCAGGGTCGAGAGGGCGACGGTGCGCAGCAGTGAACCGACTTCGCCCAGCCGCACCGCCTGGCCCTCGGCGACCGGACCGCCGTGGGCGCGCAGGGGGTTCGTATCGCCCGCCGCGATGAGCTTGGCCCGCAGGCCCAGGCGCTTGGAGATGACCAGGCCGAGGATCGAGGCGAGGGTCAGCACGCCCATCGCGCCGACGTTGACGCCGATGTAGATGAGGACGTGGCCGAAGGGCGACCAGTGCGTCGCCATGTCGACCGTCGCGAGACCGGCGACGCAGATCGTCGACACCGCCGTGAACAGCGCGTCGGCGAACGGCGTGGCGACGTGATCCGCGGATGCCGCCGGCAGCGAGAACAGCGTCGTGAAGACGAGGATCAGCGTCGAGAAGATCAGCACGGCGAACCGCGAAGGCGAGGCCGTGGCCAGATCGCGTCCGGCGTCCCACGCCTCACGGCCGAACGCCCTGAGGCGAGTCAGGACGATCGCGCCGACGGACTGCTCCGCCATGCGTGTCCTCCCCACGATCAGCGCTTGCTTCGGGCGCCGCCGTAGCTCGGTGCCGATGTCATGGTACTCGGGCGTGCGCGCCGACTAACCTGAAGGCATGGCGGACATCTTCGACGTGATCGCCGACGGTACCCGTCGGGACATCCTGCGTCTCCTCCTCGATCGCGATTCCGACCCCCGCGTCTCGGGGACGAGCGTCTCGCAGATCGTCAATGAGCTGCGCGTGAGCCAGCCGACGATCTCGAAGCACCTGAAGGTGCTGCGCGAAGCGGGGCTCGTCACGGTGCGCGAGGAAGGGCAGCACCGCTACTACAGCCTGTCGCCCGAGCCGCTCGACGTCGTCGACGACTGGCTCGTGCCTTTCCTCACGGCCGAGCCCTACGACGCCGACCCGCCCGTGGCGCTGCCCGAGCCCGCGGCGGCCGCCGCCGAACTGGTCGGCCGCGCTGCGGCATCCGCCAAGCACGCCGTCACGAGCGTGTTCGGCAAGCGACCCGCGCGCTGAGGGGGATCCGCCACCGGCGAATCACACCGGTCACATCGGTTTACAGGCGTCACAGCCGACCCCTAGAGTGTTCGCACTGGGGGAAAGGATGACGATGGCCGAGCTGCCCGATGTGCGCTTTCTGACTGTCGCGGAGGTGGCCGAGATCATGCGGGTGTCGAAGATGACGGTCTATCGTCTCGTCCACGCGGGCGAACTCCCCGCCGTGCGGTTCGGGCGCAGCTACCGCGTGCCCGAATCCGCCGTGCGCGACGCGGTGCAACGGCCGATCTCCGACGTCGGCTAGACTGATCCGAGGCATTTTTCGCGAGATGCCTGTTCCCGGGCGCACACGAGATGCGTCCAGACCCTGACATAGTGAGGTTTTCCGTGGGTTCTGTCATCAAGAAGCGCCGCAAGCGCATGGCGAAGAAGAAGCACCGCAAGCTGCTTCGCAAGACTCGCCACCAGCGCCGTAACAAGAAGTAAGTCGCGGCGACGTCACTGAGCGCCCCATTCGGCTTCGGCCGAGGGGCGCTTCGTGCTTTGCGCCGTCCTAGGCTGGACGTGGAGGAATCAGCATGAAATCCATCACCATCGACGACCTGCGCGCCGGCCGCGACGCGCCCCTCATCGACGTCCGCGAGGATCACGAGTTCGCCTCGGGGCGCGTCCCCGGAGCGATCAGCATCCCGATGTCGCAGTTGGGTGAGCGCCTGAGCGAGCTGCCCGACGTCGCATTCGACGTCATCTGCCAGGCTGGCGGCCGTTCGGCTCAGGTCGTCACGGCCCTCGAGGCCCGCGGCTACGACGCGACGAACGTCGAAGGCGGCACGGGTGAGTGGGCCGGGCGCGGCTTCGAGCTCGAGCGCTGAGCATCCCGCGCGCCCGATGACCACGCTGACGCTCATCTCGAAGCCCGACTGCCACCTCTGCGACGTCGCACGCGAGATCGTCGACACGGTGGTGGCCGATCTGCCCGGCGACATCGAGGTCGAGGTCGCAGAGAGGTCGATCCTCGATGACCCGTCGCTCTTCGAGCAGTGGTGGGAGAAGATCCCCGTCGTGCTGATCGACGACCGCCTTCACGCGCACTGGCGCGTGTCCGCCGACCGGCTGCGCGCCGCCCTGACCGAGGAAACACCGACCGAGGAGTCCGCATGACCATCCGCCACGTCGTCGCTTGGAAGCTCGCGGCCGAAGACGCGCAGACCCGCGCTGAGCACGCCGCTGAGGTCACGCGCCGCATCCGGGGCCTCGTCGGAGTCGTCCCCTCGCTCCGCTCGCTGAGCATCGGGCCGAACATGGCGTACGCCGATGTCAACGGCGATGTCGCCCTGGTCGCCGACTTCGACGACCTCGCCGGGCTCGAGGAATACCAGGTGCACCCGGCTCACCAGGAGGTCGTCGGCTACGTGCGCGGCGTCGTGGCGAGCCGCATCTCGGTCGACTTCGAGGTCTGACCCCGAGGCGGCGCCCCGGCGCTCAGGTCTGCGGGCGCACCGCCACGGGCTGATCGACGAACGAGACGTGGACGCTCTCGCCGTACTCGAGGCGCTCGCCCGCGGCATGCTGAGCTCGCAGGAGCACGCCATCCGCCGTTCGCACCAGCGTGCGGCGGTAGCTGCCCAAGAACGTGCTCTCCTCGACGACGGCACCAACGCTCCGAGCCCCGACTGCCGCCTCGTCGTTCGCGGTCGTGGCGCGCTGCAGGCGCACGTTCTCAGGTCGCACGAGAACATCCACGTCGCCGTCCGGGCCGTCGCCGGTGACGCGCAGCTCGACGTTCCACACCGACACCCGGTCGCCGTGGCGCCGGCCGGGCACCGGGCTGCTGATGCCGACGAACGCGGCGACGTGCGGCGTCTCGGGTCGCAGGTAGAGGTCCTCCGGTGAGCCGACCTGCTCGATGCGCCCCGCGTTCATCACCGCGATACGGTCGGACACCGCCAGCGCTTCTTCCTGATCGTGCGTGACGAAGAGGGTCGTCATGCCGAGCCGCAGCTGGATGCGGCGGATCTCGTCGCGCAGCTGCACCCGGACCTTGGCATCGAGGGCCGACAGTGGCTCGTCCAGGAGCAGCACGCGCGGCTGGGTCACGAGAGCGCGAGCCAGCGCGACCCGCTGCTGCTGTCCGCCCGAGAGCTGATGCGGGAACCGGTCGCCGAGGTGCCCGAGTCCGACGAGGTCGAGCGCGTCGCCCGCGCGCCTGGCGGCATCCCTCCCGCCCACGCCGCGGCGGCGCAGTCCGAAGGCGGCATTGTCGCGGACCCGCAGGTGCGGGAAGAGCGAGTAGGACTGGAAGACCATGCCGAGGTCGCGCTTGTTGGTCGGGACGGCCGAGAGATCGCGGCCACCCACGACCACGGAGCCGGCTGTCGCACGTTCGAGTCCGGCCAGCACGCGCAGCGCGGTCGTCTTTCCGCAGCCCGACGGGCCCAGAAGCGATACGAACTCGCCCGGCGCGACGTCGAGATCGACACCGTGCAACACGCGCGTGGTGCCGTAGTCCTTCACGATGCCACGGAACTCGACTCGCGTGCCTTCGTCGGCGCCGGAGATGAGGGGGTTGTCGGCGGTGCGCGGCAGCGGGTGCAGGAGTGGGTCGGTCGAGGTCACGGAGCGTTCCTTCCAGAGCCGACCCGTCCGATGCGCCCGATGACGAGCAGCAGCACGAACGCGAAGGCGAGAGCGAGCAGGGTGAAGATGGCGGCCGCCCATGCATCCTGGCGGTTGACGACGACGAGCCCGGTCTGAAGCACGGGGCGATTGAGCAGCGAAGCGATCGTGAACTCGCCGAGCACGACGGCGACCGAGATGAGGGATGCGGCGAGCAGCCCGGGCCGCAGGTTCGGGGCGACGACCCGGATCAGGATGGTCGGCCATGCGGCCCCGAGCGTGCGGGCCGCCTCGGTGAGCGTTCGGAGATCGACGGCGTCGATCGAGGCCTGGATCGATCGGTACGCGAAGGGCAGGACCAGGACGCCGTAGGCGAAGGCGAGTGTCCACGCCCCCGTGCCCACGGCGCGCCCGATGGTCAGGTAGATGGGGGCGAGCCCGACGACGAGGACGATGGCGGGGATCGCGATCGGGAGCAGCGCGAGGAACTCGAAACCCCGGCGCAGGTTCGGGAATCGCAACGCGACGAGCACCATCGTGGGTGCGAACAGGAACAGCACGATGGCGACGGTCACGACCGCGAGCACGAGCGAGTTGCCGAGCCCCGTCCATACCGGTGCATACCGCGCAGCGTTCGTAGGATCCGCGATGGCGAGCCAGCGATCGATCGAGTAGCCGCCGTCCGGCGTCGCGAGCGTGAACAGCAGCGTCGCGGCGAAAGGCACGGCGAAGACCACACCGACGATGAGGCCGACCGCCCACCGGGCGACGGGAGAGGGGGCCAGCACGTCTTTCACCGCTGCCACCTCGCGGCCCGCCGCTGGATGAGCGTGTATGCGCCCATCACGACCGAGACGACGACGATCATGCCGAACGCGAGCGCGCCGGCGAGGTTCTCGCGTCCGAGTACGGTCTCGCTCGTGAGCGCCGCGCGGATCTGAAGGGGGACGATCTGCGAGCCCTGGCTCGCCAGCGCCGCCGCCGTCGCGTAGGAGGAGAACGCGTTCGCGAACAGGAGGAGGAAGCTGGCCAGGAACGAGGGCGCCAGCACGGGGAAGCCGACGTGCAGCCAGAAGCCGGCGGGGGTGCCGCCGAGCGTCTGGTGCGCCTCGCCCCAGCTCGGTCTGAGCGCGGAGAGCGCGGGCATGAAGGTGATGATCATGAGGGGCACCTGGAAGACGATGTAGGCGGGGATGAGCCCCGGCAGTGCGTAGATCCACGCGCCGTCCGCGTAGAGATCGATGCCCAGCACCTCGGCGAGGAACCGGGTCACGATGCCCTGCGTCCCGATGGCGGCGATCATGACGAAAGCCAGCATCACCCCGCCGAACTGCGCGAGCACACCGGATGCCGCATCAACGGTCGTGCGGACGAGGCCCCCGTCGCGCAGACCGAGCATCGCCCAGCACACGAGAGCCCCGACGGCGGCGCCGATCCCTGCGGTCAGCAGCGACACCCAGCCCGAGTTGACGAAGGTGGCGACGATGATCGGGTCGGTGAGCGCGGCGACATTGTCGAGCGTGAGCGCGCCGTCGCCGTCGAACAGGCCCGTCGCCAGCGCGAGGGCGGTCGGGAGCGCCAGGAACAGCGCGATGTACGCGGCGAACGGCAGCAGGCCCAGCCATGACCAGTCGGGGTGAACAGCGCCCCGACCGGTCATGGCGGAATCGCCCGGCGCGATGTGCGGAGCCGGGACGTGAGTCACTGGACCGCCGCGGCCCACTTCTCACCGAGCAGTGTGCCGGCGGCGGTGGACTGCTCCTCGGTCGGCACGACGGTCTCGGCGGGGGCTTCGGGGAGCTTCGCCGCGAGCGCCTCGTCGAGCGTTCCTGCAGCCAGCATCGCCTGCATGCGCGCGGGACGAGCACCACCGGCGAGCCAGAGGTTCTGCACCTCGTCGCTGTAGAGGAACTCCTGCCACAGGCGCGCGGCCGCCGGGTTCGGTGCATCACGGTTGATCGCCTGGTTGTAGTAGCCGGCGTAGCCGGTTCCGGGGAAGACGACGGTCTTCCACGTCGGGACGCTCTCGGCGTGCGTCGCGTTGAGGTAGTCCCAGTCGAAGACGACCGGCGTCTCGCCGCTCGCGACCGTGGCGCTGGTGACGTCGAGCTTGAGCATGTTGCCGGCGGCGTTCAGATCGCCGAAGAAGTCGATGCCCGGCTGGAAGTCGTCGAGCTCGCCGCCGGACTGGACGGTGGCCAGACCCACCGCCGCGAAGGCGGCGCCCGCCTGGGTGGGGTCTCCGTTGATGGCGACCGCTCCGCGGTATTCGGCACCGAGGAGGTCCTCGAGTCCTGCGGGCTCGGGGAAACGCGCGGAGTCGTAGCCGACCGACATGTAGCCGCCGTAGTCACCGACGAACAGGCCGGTCGCCTCCTTCAGGGCGTCAGGGATGTCGTCCCACGTCTGCACCTGGTACGGCGCGAAGCGATCGGTGTTCTGGAGGGCGACGGCGAGGCCGAGATCGAAGACGTCGGGCGCCGTGTCGAGACCTTCGTTCGTCTCGGCCGCTTGAATCTCTTCGGCGCTCGAGACGTCGGGGGACTGCTCATTGACAGTGATCTCGGGGTAGCGCTCGGTGAACAGGTCGATGATCTCGCCATAGTTCGCCCAGTCTCGCGGCAGCGCGATGACGTTGAGTTGGCCCTCGGCCTTCGCCGCAGCTTCGAGGTCGGCGAGCGTGCCGAAGTCCGCCAAGCTGGTGGCCGCGGCGGCGTCGGACGAACCGGCGTCGGTGGCCTCGGAGGTGCCGCCGCATGCAGCGAGAACGAGGGCGGATGCGGTCGCGAGGGCGACGGCGGCGCCGGTGCGGCGCAGGATGGTGCGGGACATGGGTTCCTTTCGGGTGGCCCCCGACCGCGCGCACGGGCAGCGCCGGAAGCGGGGGAGCGGAAGGAACCTATGGGCGCCACGTGTCGCACCGGCCCTCGCAGGGTGAACGCGCGGTGACCGTTCCCCGACCTATCGGTGCGCGGGAGCGGCGCCCCGGCCTCGCCTCAGTCGCGGCGTTCCGGTGGCTCGCCGACGGTCACGACCGGGATGGCGTTGGTGAAGGTGCTCGCGCGGCGTTCGGCCTCGGCGCTGCCGGTGAACAAGCCGTCGTTGGTGGGCGTCGGGTCGTGCGTGGTGCGGTGGTCATCGCCGGAGCCGGAGGTTGCGGCATCCGTCATCATGACACGCTGCACCGGAACCGCCTGCGGCATGGTCCGCTGCACCCACATGACCATCGCCTCGCGCACGAGGCAGCGCAGGTCGAACAGCGTGGGGGCGTCCTTGGCGGTGACCAGGATGCGCACGCGCACGTAGCCGGCGACCGCGTCGGTCACCTGCAGCACCGAGGTGCGCCGGTCCCACAGGTCGGTCTGCTCGAGCACGTCGCGCAGGTGCGCGCGCATCGCGGTGGGCGAGACGTTCCAGTCGAGGTCCATCTCGACGGCGCCGAGCAGCTCCGAACCGCGCCGCGTCCAATTCTCGAACGGCGTCGTGGTGAAGTACGTGCACGGCAGCACGAGGCGACGGTCGTCCCAGAGGTCGAGCACGACGTAGCTGAGGGTGATCTCGCCGACCCGGCCCCACTCGCCGTCGGCGACGACGACGTCGTCGACGCGGAGGGCGTCGCTGAAGACGATCTGCAGCCCCGCGAAAACGTTGGCGAGCACCGACTGCGCGGCGAGACCGGCGACCACCGACGCGATGCCCGCCGAGGCCAGGACGCTCGCGCCGACGGCCCGCACCGAGTCGAACGTCAGCAGCACCGCCCCGATGCCGATAACGATGATGATCGCGACGGCGAGACGGCGGACGATCAGCATCTGCGTGCGGATGCGGCGGGCGACCCGGTTGTCGGGCACGTCGATGCGATAGCGCCCGAGCGCGACGTCGGTGACGACGAGGACGAGGGAGGCGAGCAGCCAGGCGCTCGCGGCGATGATGGCGATCGTCAGGATCTGCCCGAGCACCGACCGCCACAGCTCATCGGGGAACGCGGTTTGCACGGCCGCCCACAGGACGATGGCGACGAGCAGCGAACGGAACGGCGTGCGCGAGCGGCGGCCGAGCACCTCGGGCCAGCGCTGCCGTCGCGCGGCGATGCGCAGCGCGATGTGAGCGACCACCGCGATCACAGCCGCGACCGCGAGCCCCACCAGCACGGCGATGCCGAATTCCATCCAGCCGTCCCACATACGTCTTGCTCCTCTCGTCAGCGGAGAAGCCACGATACGGGCGCCGACCGGCGGTGCCTGAACGCTTGCCGGGTGTGCGGGGTGGTGTGTTACGGGGCCAGACGCGTGGGGCCTCGGAAGAGGTAGGTGACCTCGCGGATCGACGACTCACCGAGCAGCAGCATCAGCACGCGGGCCAGCCCCATGCCGAAACCGCCGTGCGGCGGGGCGCCGTACCGGAAGAAGTCGAGGTAGAAGTCGAGGTGCTCGGGCTCGAGGCCCTTCTCCTTGGCCTGCTCGATGAGGACGTCGACGCGGTGCTCGCGCTGCGCGCCCGTGGTGATCTCGACGCCGTTGAAGAGCAGGTCGTACGACTTCGTCAGCCCGGTCTGCTCGTCGCGCATGTGGTAGAACGCACGGATCTCGGGGTGGTAGTCGGTGATGAAGACGAACTGGTGACCGTGCTGCTCGCGCACGTGCGCCGAGATCTGACGCTCGCCCTCGGGGTCGAGGTCGCCGTCGGTGCGGGGGATGTCGTAGCCGCGGGCCGCGACGATCTCACGGGCCTCGGCGAGCGGGATGCGCGGGAACGGCACGGCGGGCACCTCGACCTCGACGCCGAACAGCTCGGCGATCTCGGCGCCGTGCTTGTCTTTGACCGCCTGGAAGGCGAACTGCAGCAGCTCTTCCTGCATGGCCGCGACATCCTCGTGGGAGTCGATCCACGAGATCTCCGCGTCGATCGAGGTGAACTCGGTCGCGTGGCGCGAAGTGAAGGAGGGGTCCGCGCGGAAGACGTCGCCGATCTCGAAGATCTTGCCGAAGCCGGCGGACTGCGCCATCTGCTTGAAGAACTGCGGGCTCTGCGCGAGGTAGGCCGTCTTGTCCTCGAAGTAGGGCACCTCGAACAGCTCGGCGGCGGACTCGGATGCCGAGGCCATGAGCTTCGGCGAGTGGATCTCGATGTAGTCGCGTTCGATCCAGTACGTGCGCATCGCGTGCTCGAGCGTCGTCTGCACGCGGAAGATGAGGTTGTTGCGGCGCTGGCGCAGGTCGAGGAAGCGCCAGTCCATGCGCTTGTCGAGGCCGGAGTCGGCCGCGATCGGCGTCTCGGGCAGGGCGGCCGCGGCGATGTCGAGGTCGCCGATCTTGATCTCGACGCCGCCGAGCTTGACGCGCTCGTCGTGCTTGAGCTGCCCGGTGACGGTGAGGAAGGTGCCCGTCGACAGGTTCGAGATGAGGTCGGTGAGCGCGAGCGCGGCGGCATCCTGCTCGCTGCCGTCCTCGGCGGGACGGGTGGCCGGGTTCACCAGCTGCACCGCGCCCGTCTCGTCGCGCAGGATGACGAACTGCACCTTCTTCTGATCGCGGACGGTCTCGACCCATCCGGAGACCGACACGGGGCCGTCGGGGAGGGCCTGCAGCTGCTGGACGAGAACGCGTTCACTCACGAGGGGAGAGTCTACGCGTCCAGCCATCTGTGACGTGGCGGCCCTAGGCTGTGCCCGGGGCCCGGTCGGGCGACCGTTCACCGAGCGCGAGGGCACCGATGACCGACTTGATCCTGGCCGCGTCCGCCGAGCAGGGCGGCTCGTGGCTGACGACGCTGGCCGACTGGACGGTGTCGCTGATGGACACCATCGGTCCCGCGGGCGCGGCGATCGCGGTCGGCATGGACAACCTCTTCCCGCCGATCCCCAGTGAGGTCGTCCTCCCGATGGCGGGTCTCGCGGCATCGCGGGGCTCGTTCACCCTGCCGGAGGCGATCCTCTGGACGACGTTCGGATCGGTTGCCGGCGCCTACATCCTGTACTTCCTCGGCCGCTGGCTGGGAGCGGACCGCCTGCGCCGCATCGCCGACCGGATGCCGCTGGTCAAGGGCGACGATGTCGTGCGTTCGGTCCACTGGTTCGAGAAGCACGGCTCGATCGCCGTCTTCTTCGGTCGCATGGTGCCGCTGTTCCGCAGCCTCATCTCGATCCCGGCGGGCGTCTCGCGCATGCACTGGTGGAAGTTCGGGCTGCTGACGACGGCGGGCAGCCTGATCTGGAACTCGATCTTCGTCATGGCGGGCTTCCTGCTGGGCGAGAACTGGCACATCGTCGAGCAGTACGCCGAGATCTTCCAGATGGTCGTGATCGTCGTCATCGTGGTCGCGGTGGCCTGGTTCGTGTTCGTGCGCGTACGCGCGCTGCTGCGCGAGCGCCGCGACGGCGGGGCCGAGCGCTCAGGGTCCGCATAGGGGCAGGCGCCGTAGACTGGAGACCGTGCCTGCAGCTCGCCTCCATCTCGTGCGCCACGGGGAGGTCCACAACCCCGGACGTGTGCTCTACGGCCGGCTTCCCGGCTTCGGACTGAGCGAGGACGGTCGCCGCATGGCGCGCGCCGCAGCGGAGCACGTGCACTCACTCGGCAGGCCCGTCACCGGCGTCGTCTCGTCGCCGTTGCAGCGCACGCGCGAGTCGTCCGAGCCCTTCACGGAGATCTTCGGGCTCGAGCCCGCGTTGGACGAACGCGTCATCGAGCCGCACAACGTCTTCGAGGGACGTCGGATGAAGCACGCCCTCGTCAACCCGTTCAACTGGCGGCATCTGCGCACGCCCGCGACGCCGAGCTGGGGCGAGCCGTACCTCGACATCGTCGCGCGCATGGATGCCGCGATGCGCGACCTCTGGCACGCGACCGGCTCCGGTGACGCGGTGATCGTGTCGCACCAGCTGCCGATCTGGATCACGCACCTCGCGATCGCGGGCGAGCCGCTGCGCCACGACCCGCGCCGCCGCCGGTGCGCCCTCTCGAGCGTGACGAGCTTCGAGCTCGACGGGCACGTCTGGCGCGAGGTCGCGTACGCCGAGCCCGCCTCGACCGCGGGCGCCGTCGATGTAGGAGCCGTCTGATGAAGCGCCGTCTGCTGGCCGCCGTCCTCGCCGTCGGGCTCGCCGCGGGCCTGGCAGCCTGCACGAGCCCGAACGACGACCTCGCCGGCCAGTACCGCGAGGGCGACAACAAGGGATTCATCTCGGGCGACGGCACCGTCACCGAGATTGCCGTAGCCGACCGTGGCGAGCCGCTCGAGTTCACCGGCACCGCCGTCGACGGCTCGGCGATCTCGAGCGCGGATTACGCGGGCCGGGTGCTCGTGCTGAACTTCTGGTACGCCCAGTGCGGCCCGTGCCGCGCCGAGGCACCGCTGCTCGAGCAGGTCTACACCGACACCCAGGCGGTCGGCGCGGACTTCCTCGGCATCAACATCTACGACGGTCCCGAGCAGGCCGGCTCGTTCGAGCAGACCTACGGCATCACCTACCCGTCGCTGCTCATGCAGGGCGACGGCGACCTCAAGCTCGCGCTCGCGGCATCCGCGTCGGTGCAGGCCGCGCCGACGACCCTCGTGCTCGACACCGAGGGACGCGTGTCGGCCCGCATCGTCGGACAGCTGCGCGATGCCGGCATCCTGCGCACGCTCGTCGAGGACGCAGCGTCCGCGGGGGTGTCGTGAACCCCGGCGAGATCGTCTTCGGGGGAGCGCTGTGGCTGGCCGTCCCGATCGCGGTGCTGGCGGGGCTGGTCTCGTTCCTCTCGCCGTGCGTGCTGCCGTTGGTGCCCGGGTACCTCGGCTTCCTCGGCAGCGCGGTCACGCCGCGCGAGCCCGCATCGGCCGCCGTCAGGCGTGAACAGTCGGTCGCGGACGCGGCATCCGACTCCGACGGATCGGTGCGCGTCGCCGTCGACACGTCGGCGCCGGCCGGCCCCGGTCGCGGCCGGCTGCTGCTCGGTGTCGGGCTGTTCATCGCGGGCTTCACCGTCGTGTTCCTCGCGATGGGTGTCTTCGCCGGCACGATCGGGCGCGTCTTCTTCGAGTACCAGGACGTCATCACGCGCGTCCTGGGCGCCGTCGTCATTGTGCTCGGTCTCGTCTTCGTCGGCCTGTTCGGTTTCGCCCAGCGCATCTACCGGCCCCAGCTGCGCCAGAACCTCGGGATCGCCGGCGCGCCGCTGCTCGGCATCGCGATGGGCATCGGCTGGGCGCCGTGCATCGGACCGACCCTCGCCGCGATCCTCTCGATCGCCCTCAGCCAAGCCGATCCTGCGCGCGCCGGCATCCTCGCCGTGGCGTACTCGCTGGGGCTCGGCATCCCCTTCGTCCTCCTCGCGCTGGGTGCGAGCTGGGCGACCCGCTCGGTGGCGTTCGTCCGTCGGCACATCCGCGTCGTCAACATCGCCGGAGGCGCGTTGCTCGTCGTCCTCGGCGTGCTGATGGTCACGGGTGTGTGGACCGCCATCATGTCCGTCTTCCAAGGAGTGGTGGC
Source organism: Microbacterium thalli (assembly GCF_028737325.1). GTDB lineage: Bacteria > Actinomycetota > Actinomycetes > Actinomycetales > Microbacteriaceae > Microbacterium > Microbacterium thalli. The sequence continues at coordinate 1,158,323 of NZ_JAQZCH010000001.1, forward strand.
CGGTGTCCCGACCTTCCTCTGATCACGCCGACCCCTCGGCGCCGCTGCGACCGGGCGACCACTCGGACGCCCCCGGCGACGGGGCCGCCGACGGCGACCGCGCCATCGTGCAGCCGCAGCTCGGGGTCGTCGGCTGGCTACGGTGGGGCTGGCGACAGCTCACCAGCATGCGCACGGCGCTCGTGCTGCTGCTCCTGCTCGCCATCGCCGCGATCCCCGGATCGATCGTGCCGCAGCGCGGCGCCGATCCCAACGGCGTCACGCAGTGGCGGGCCGACAACCCCGACCTGTACCCGGTTCTCGACGCGCTGCAGATGTTCGACGTGTACACGTCGGTCTGGTTCTCGGCGATCTACATCCTGCTGTTCGTCTCGCTCATCGGCTGCGTCATCCCGCGCACGAAGCACCACTGGCAGGCCCTGAAATCCCGCCCGCCGCGGACGCCCGCGCGCCTGTCGCGCCTGGCCGATCACCGTTCCGTCGGCGTGCGACTGGCCGGCGACGAGGATGCCGCAGCTGCCGCCTCTGCCGCGATCGACGACGCCCAGCGGCAGCTGCGCAAGTCGGGGTACCGCGTCGAGCGCTACGACACCGGGGGAGCGGCATCCGTCTCGGCCGAGCGCGGCTACCTGCGTGAGACCGGCAACCTCGTCTTCCACGGCGCGCTCGTGGGCGTGCTGCTGTCGGTCGGCATCGGCGGCGGCATGACCTACACCGGGCAGACCGTCATCGTCGAGGGCGACACCTTCGTCAACTCGCTGGGGCTCGGCTACACCTCGTTCAACCCGGGGCGCTTCGTCGACACCGACCAGATGCCGCCGTACTCGCTGACGCTCGACCGTTTCGACGTGTCGTACGGCGAGTTTACCGGCGAGCCCGGGCACGGCATGGCGGGCGACTTCCGGGCGCACCTGACCGTCGCCGAGCCCGACCGTGACCCCCGCGAGGGTGAGGTGCGCGTCAACCACCCGTACGAGATCGAGGGCGACCGCATCTATCTGATGGGCAACGGCTACGCGCCGACGATCACCGTGCGCAATGCCGCGGGCGACGTCGTCTTCAGCGAGGACGTCCCCTTCCTGCCGCAGGACAACAACATGACCTCGCAGGGCGTCGTGAAGGTCGCCGACGGGATGCCGGAGCAGCTGGGCCTGGTCGGCTTCTTCTACCCGACCGCGGCGACGCTCGCCTCGGGTGCGATCGGCTCCGCGTACGGCAACCTGAACAACCCGCTCGTGACCTTCTGGGTCTACCAGGGCGACCTCGGCATCGATGACGGCACCCCGCGTTCGGTGTACACCCTCGATCCGACCGGCATGGAGCAGATCGCCGGCGGCGACTCGGGCCTGTCGTCGCTCGAGCTCGAGCCGGGCCAGACCGTCGACCTGCCGAACGGCCTGGGGACCGTGACGTTCGAGGACGGACGCGCTGCCGGAGCCGAAGAGGCCGTGAAGCGTTACGTCTCGCTGTCGATCCACCGTGATGTGGGCGCACCGTTCGTGCTGGTGTTCGCCATCCTCGCGACACTCGGCCTGCTCGCGGGACTCTTCGTGCCGCGACGCCGGCTGTGGGTCAAGGCCACCCTGACCGACGGCGCCCTGCGCCTGGAGTACGCGGGCCTAGCGCGCGGCGAGGACCCCGCGATCGCACAGGCCGTCGCCGACCTGGCACGCGGCCACCTCGCCGCCCTCGACCGCGACGAGGTCGAGCTGCCGCCCGAAGCCGAGCGCCCCCGCCGGCCCCGCCCCGCCCGCGCGCAAGCGCCCGACGTAAACTGAGGATCATGCCCGAAGACCTGTCGCTGGATGCCGTTTCGGTGCTGCTCGTGTGGACGGCCGTGGCCGTCTACGCGTTGGCCTTCATCGCGTACGCCGTCGACCTGGCTCGCCGGTCCGACCTCGCGCTGAAGGCGAAGGACGCCGCGCCGGCGACGGTCGCCGCCCCCGCCCCCGCCCTCGTCGGTGCGGGAGCGCCGACGATCCGCGAGATCCGCGCCGCCGAGGCCGAGGCCGAGCTCGCGCTCAACGCCCGTCCGGCCGAGCGCCCGCGGCTGCTGTGGGCCCGCATCGGCACCACCCTGACCTGGCTCGGGTTCCTGCTGCACGTCGCCGCCACGGTGCTGCGCGGCATCGCGGCCGAGCGCGTGCCGTGGTCGAACATGTACGAGTTCGCCATGACGGGTACCGTGCTCGTCGTCGCGGTGTACCTCGTCGTGCTCTTCCGCTACGACCTGCGCTTCCTCGGAACGTTCATCACCGGCCTGGTCGTGGTGCTGCTGGGTGGCGCCGCGACGAGCTTCTACGTCGTCGTGGTGCCCCTGGCCGACCCGCTGAAGTCGGTATGGCTCGTCATCCACGTCTTCGTCGCCTCGCTCGCGTCGGCCTTCCTCGCGCTGGCGTTCGCCCTGTCGGTCGTGCAGCTGATGCAGGCGCGGCGCGAGGCGCGGGCGATCGCTCGGGTGGGCGCCGAGGCCGACGGAGCGGCATCCGTGTCGCGCGGCCGCGACGGGGCGCGCTTCCTGCGCACGCTGCCCAGCGCCGACTCCCTCGAGTCGCTCGCCTACCGCTTCGCGATCATCGGCTTCATCTTCTGGACCTTCACGCTCATCGCCGGCGCCATCTGGGCCAACGACGCCTGGGGCCGCTACTGGGGCTTCGACACGAAGGAAGTCTGGACCTTCGTCATCTGGGTCCTGTACGCCGGGTACATCCACGCGCGCGCGACCCGCGGCTGGCGCGGCAACCGCAGCGCCTGGCTGTCGATCGTCGGTTTCTCGGCGGTGCTGTTCAACTTCATCATCGTCAACCAGTTCTTCAAGGGCCTGCACGCCTACAGCGGCCTGAGCTGACCCGACCCGAGCGAGCCGCTCCGCCAGGGAGTGGGGTTTCGCTTGGCGCCTGCTGCCCCTTTGATTCGCGCGAGGGGGCGGATGCTGCCAGGTGAAAGTCGCTGCGGCGGGGAGCGGGGCCCCACTTGGCACCTGCTGCTCGTTCCCCACGCGCGAAGCGGCGATACCTGCCAGCCGAAGCCCCGGCCCCCGCCTCCAGCGAGAGACCGAGCCCCCGTGTCAGGCGGTGGCGGGGCGGCGCAGCAGGGCGCGCACCGAGGTGGTGCGGGCGCGGGCGGTGACGAGCACCGTGACGATCAGCGACAGCATCAGCCACACGATCAGCCCGCCGACGGCTGCCCCCGCCCCGTCGGTCGAGGTGAGCACGGCGAGCAGGCCCTGGTACGCGGATGCCGTGGGGAGCAGGCTCGCGATCTGCGACAGCACTCCGGGAACCGTCGACACGACACCGGTCGCCACGGCCAGCACGGCGACCCCCGCCGCCACCCAGCGACCCGCGCCGCCGAGGACGGCCACGAGTGCCTGGTTGATCGCCGCGAAGGCGACGCCGGCGAGGGCGGACAGACCCGCGAAGGCCGCCCAGGTCCACGGGTCGTACGAGGCCGCGAGTTGCACGACGACGGCGACGAGGACGCCCTGCACGAGCCCGATGACCGCAGCCGGCGCGAAGGCGCGCAGCGCCAGCAGGAACGAGGGTCGGCGCGAGGTCAGGGCTGCACGCGGCACCGCCTGCAGGGCGATGAACGACGCGATGGCGCCGAGCCAGAGGGCGAGGCCGGTGAGCAGCGGGATCGCCGAGGCGCCGAAGAGCTCGGACCCCAGACCCTCCGCCTCGACGGGCGCCGCGACGACGCTCGCGAGGTCCGTGGCCTGCTGATCGGTGTACGACGGGATCTGCTCGACCGCGGTGCCCAGGCCGTCCGCGAGGGTCCGCGAGCCCCCGGCGAGGTCCGCCGTGCCGGTGCGCAGTTCGCCCGTGCCGTCGGCCAGTTCCCGGATGCCGCTGGCGAGCGACTCGGTGCCGGTGGCCAGCTGTCCGGCGCCGTCGGCGAGCTGCGTCGCGCCGTCCGCGAGCGCGGCGGCTCCCGCCGCCGACTGATCCGCACCGTCCGCGACCTGGCCCACGCCGCCTGCGAGGGCGTCGGCGTTGTCGGCGATCGTCCGCAGCTGGCCGGCGATCTGCTGGGGTGCCTGCGCAGCGAACTGGTCGAGTCCACCCGAGGTGTACCCGGCGCCGGTTGCGGCCGTGACCGCGGAGGTAGCGGCCGTGCCCAGGTCGCCGGCGGCGGTGCCGAGGCTCGTGCAGAACGCCGGGCTCGCGCCGCTCGCGATGCAGGTCGCCGCGAGCTGTCCGATCGTCTGGGCGGCCGCCCCCGTCTGTCGTGCCGCGTCGGCGGAAGTTGTCGCGGCGCCCTGGGCCAGGCGGGTCAGCTCGGCAGGAACGAGCCCCCCTTGCTCGATCTGCGCAGCGCCGTCGCGCACGCCGGCGGCGAGCTGCTGCGCTCCGGTCGCCGCGTCGCGGGCGCCGCTGCCGAGTGCGCCGAGGCCGGTCGCGAGCTGTCCGGCGCCGTCGGCGAGGTCGGCGGCGCCCGAGCTGAGCGCACCGGCGCCCGCGGGCAGCTGTGCCGCGCCGTCGGCGGCGGCCTGGGCGCCGTCATCCAGCTGCGCCACGCCGTCGGCGAGCTGTGCTGTGCCGTCGGCGAGATCCCCGGCGCCGCCGGCGGCCTCGCCGAGCTGGTCGCCGAGGGTCGTGAAGCCGAGGAAGACGTTCTCGAGGTACACCGTCGACAGCTGCGACCCCGTGAGCGAGGTCGCCGCCTCGGTGATCTGCGCGACGATGGCGTCGTCGACGACGAGGCTGTCGGGAGCCGTCTCGACGCGGATCGTCGCCTTCTCGGGCGTGCCGCCCGGCGCCGTGGATGTCGCGGCCGACGAGAACCCGCTCGGGATCGTCACGACGGCGTCGTAGGTGCCGTCGGCGAGGCCCGCGGCGGCGTCGTCATCGTTCGAGATGACCCAGGCCAGGTTGCTCGGCACATCGTCGGAGCCTTCGACCAGGCCGGCGGTGAGCTGGCGGCCCAACGGGGCGAGCTGGCCGTTGATCTCGACCGGTTCGTCGTTGTTCACGATCGCCGCGCTCATGTTGTCGAGCCGCTCGACGGGGTTGTACAGGGCGGCGACGAGCACGCCGCCCACGAGCACCGGGAGCAGGATGACCCCCAGGATCGTGAGCCACGTAATGGGCTTGCGCGTCCGTGCGCGCTCGATGGGCAGAGTCATGACGAGATCACCTCGGAGATCGGGTGCGACGGATCGGCCTCGGGCGCGGCGGGCACCCGTCCGGTCAGGGGGAGGGAGTGCGGAGCCGAGCGGCGAGCGTCGGCGAGGATGTCGAGCACGGCGTGCTCGCGGCGGGCAACGGCGACGACGGTGAGCGCTCCGGCTCCGGCGTGGAGTTCGTCGAGCTCGGATGCCGCATCGCGCAGCACCGCGGCGGCCTGGTCGCGGTCACCGCCGGTCAGGCTGTCGAGCCCGTCGACGACGACGATCCGCGTCCCGCCCGCGACGGCGGCGCGCAGCTCGCCGACCGGGTCGGCCGCGCCGTCGAGCAGCGCCAGGCCCACGTGGGCGCGCACCCAGGCGGCACGTTCGGGCAGCAGGTGACCGCCGACGCGGAGTCGGCCGTCGTCGATGCGGAGCCGCCCCGACACCGCGAGCGCGAAGGCGCGGCCGACGCGGGGGTCGGCGTGCGTCGCGACGAGCGACTCGCCGGGCTCGATGCGGAAGGTCGCCGCCGAGAGGATCGATGCCGTCGCGTCGTGGTCGGCGTGCACGATGACGTCCTCGCCGACGAGGGCGGCGGATGTGTTGCGCTCCGGCCAGTCGCGCAGCGACAGCTCGCGCTCGACCGCTTCGCCCTCGATGTCGAAGTGGGGGAGGATGCGGTCGAGCCAGCGCGGCATCCACCATGCCTTCTCGCCGAGCAGGGCCATGACGGCCGGCACCAGCGTCATCCGGATGAGGAACGCGTCGACGGCGATGCCGACGGCCAACCCGAGCGCGATCGGCTTGATCGACGAGTCGCCCTCGGGGACGAACGCCGCGAAGACGGCGAACATGATGACGGCGGCGGCGGTCACGACGCGAGCCGACGAGGTGAAGCCCGAGCGCACGGCGCCGACGGCGGTGAGGCGATCGGCGCGGCCGCCGCGCGCACGGCGACCGTGAACGTAGTCCTCGCGCATCCGCGAGACGAGGAAGACCTCGTAGTCCATCGCCAGTCCGAACAGCACGCCCATGAGGATGATCGGCATGAAGCTGATGACCGGTCCCTCGCGGGTGACGTGGAGCAGGTCGGCGAACCAGCCCCACTCGAACACCGCCGCGACGGCGCCGAAGGCCGCCAGCACCGAGAGCAGGTAGCCCAGCGCCGCCTTGATCGGCACCCAGATGGAGCGGAAGACGATCGTCAGGAGGATGAGCGAGAGTCCGACGACGAAGATGCCGAAGGGCAGCAGCGCCTCGCCGAGACGGTCGGAGATGTCGATGCCGACGGCGGTGAAGCCGGTGACCTTGAGGTCGACGCCGTACTCGTCGAGCAGGCGGTCGTGCTGCGCGCGCAGCTCGCGTACGAGGTCGGCGGTCTCGGGCGAGTCGGGGGCCGTCTCGGGGACGATCTGGACGAGGCCGGTGTCGGCGGTCTCGTTGGGCGTCGCGAGCGCGACCTCCTTGACGCCCGGGATCTGCGCGATGTCGTCGCCGATGTCCTGCATCAGGGTCAGCGGGTCGGTCGAGGTGACGATCGTCCCGGTCATGATCAGCGGGCCGTTCGCCCCCGGACCGAAGTGCTCGGCGGTGAGGTCGTAGGCCTGGCGCGCCTCGCTGGACGGCGGCTGCACACCTGCATTGGGCAGGGCGAGGGTCAGGCTCGCGGCCGGGATCGCGACGACGCCGAGTCCGGCGACGACGGCGATGGTCGTGATGAGCGGATGCCGCGTGACCCCGCGCACCCAGCGCTCGGAGAACGACCGGCGGGGCCGGGCGGCGGCGCGACGCGGACGCCGCGGGCGGCGCCGCCATCCCGCGACGCGCGGACCGACGAAGCCGAGGAGGGCCGGGGTGAGCGTGACGGCGACGACCACCGCGATCGCAACGGCGACCGCCGCGGCGATGCCCATGGTCGTGAGGAACGGGATGCCGGCGAAGCCGAGGCCGATGAGGGCGATGAGCACCGTGATGCCGGCGAAGGCGACCGACGACCCCGCCGTGCCGGTCGAGCGGGCCGCGGACTCCTCGGGGTCCATGCCGGCGCGCACCTGGTCCTGGTGCCGGGCGGCGATGAAGAGCGAGTAGTCGATGCCGACCGCGAGGCCGAGCATCACCGACAGCAGCGGCGTGGTCGCCGAGACCGATGCGAACTGCGTCGCGACGAAGATCAGGGCGGTCGCGAGGGCGACGCCGATGAGGGCGCTCACCAGGGGGAACCACGACACCGCGAACGAGCGGAAGGTGACGATGAGCACGAACAGCGCGATGAGGACGCCGACGACTTCGACGATCGACAGGGCGGGGATGGACGTCGAGAACAGGTCGCCGCCGAGGGCGATCTGCGTACCGGCGGGAAGCTCGTCGCGCAGGTCGTCCGACACGGCGGTGAGCGCGTCCTTCGTCTCCGCACTGATGGCCGTCGCCTCGCCGTCGAACTGCACGCGCACGATCGCGGCCCGGTCGTCCTCCGAGATGAGACCCGAGACCGTCTCGTCGAACGGGTCGGTGACGGCCAGCACGTCGTCGCCCAGGTCGCCGAAGTCGCTCACGGCGCCGGCGATGGCATCCGAGAACGGCTGTTCGCGCACGCTGTCGTCCTCGGGCGCCACGATCACCAGCTGTGCGCTGGTGCCGCTGGCCTGTGGGAACGTGCGGTTCAGCAGCTCCAACCCCTCCTGCGCCTCGGTACCGGGGATGGTGAAGGAGTTGTCGGTGCCCTTGTTGAGCAGCAGCGCGCCGCCGCCGGCGATCACGAGGATGAGCAGCCATGACACGAGCACGCGCCAGGGGTGCCGGAACGACCAGCGTCCGAGGGTGAAGAGGAGGGTGGACACGGGCGCTCCTGATCGTGCGATTCGTCGGTGGATATTCGATACAGCGCTGTATCCGATACACCAATGTATCCTAGGTTCATCGCTCGGCGGCCTGGCTGTACGAACGATGTGAACACGAGGAGCACCATGCACGCGGACGAACGCCCGGCCACCCGCAGTCGTGAGAACACCCGCGCCCGGCTGCTCGACGCGGCGGCCGAAGTGTTCGCCGAGGTCGGTCTCGACGCGGCCTCGGTCGAGGCGGTGTGCGAGCGCGCCGGCTTCACCCGCGGGGCGTTCTACTCCAACTTCGCTTCGAAGGACGAGCTCTTCCTCGCCCTCGTCGAGCGCTCGTCGAGCGAGAAGCTCGATCGCGTCGCCGACCGTGTGCGCTCCCTCGACCGCACCGTGGCGCCCGACCCGTCCTCCCTCGTGCCCGAGGTCGTCGGCGTCTCGCTGGCCGGCATGGAGCCCCGGCTCGTGTCGGAGCTGCGAGCCCAGGCGATCCGCGACGAGCGCATGGCGGCGGCCTACCTGCAGCTGCAGGACGGCATCGTCGAGCGGGTGCGACGCATCATCGAGGACATCCGCGGCGTCTACGAGCTGCGGTTCCGCATCCCGACGGCCGAAGTCGCACGCCTCATGGTCGACCTCGCCGACGCGACATGCGAGCGCGCCGCGATCGAGCGTGTCGGCGAACCCGAGATCACGCGCCAGCTGCACGAGCGCATCGAGCTGCTCGCGACGGCGCTGATCACCGAGTAGCCGCGCCGATCAGCGCGCCGAGGCGAGGATGCCGTGGCAGCGCTCGAGTCGCTCGAGCCACCACCGTCGCCGCTCGGGTGACGCGGTCACGGCGGCGATCGCGTCGGGATCGCCGATCGGCCGCGCCGTCGACAGCATCCCCGAGGCGGGGCGCAGCGCCGGCACCGCGACATCCGCCGTGAAGAGCGACGCCGTGCCGAGGCCGCAGTCGTAGTCGAGCTCGGGCAGGCTGGCGGCGAGGGCGACGCCCATCGACAGCCCGATGCTCGTGTCGAGGGCGCTCGAGACGACGGCGGGAAGCCCGGCCTCGGCGACGACCGCGAGCGCGCGGCGCACACCGCCCAGCGGCTGCGCTTTGATGACCAGCAGGTCGGCGGCGCCGGCGCGCGCGACCGCGAGCGGGTCGTCGGCCTTGCGGACGCTCTCGTCGGCGGCGATCGGGATGCCCATGTAGCGCACGCGCCGGCGCAGCTCCGCCAGCTCCTCGACGCTCGCGCAGGGCTGCTCGGCGTATTCGAGGTCGAACTCGGCCAACGCGTGCAGCGCGTGCTCGGCCTCGTCGAGGTTCCACCCGCCGTTGGCGTCGATGCGCACGCGCCCCTCGGGGCCCATCGCCTCGCGCACGGCCCGCACGCGCGCGACGTCATCGGCGAGGACCTGTCCGCGTTCGGCGACCTTCACCTTCGCCGTGCGGCACCCGTCGAACCGCGCGAGCACGTCGGCGACGCGATCTGCGGCGACGGGCGGCACGGTCGCGTTCACCGGCACCCGGTCGCGACGCGGCTGCGGGCGCGGCATCCATCCGTCCTCGATGGCGGCCGCGAGCCACACGGATGCCTCGGCGTCGTCGTACTCGGTGAAGGGCGAGAACTCCGTCCAGCCGGCGGGGCCCTCGATGAGCATCGCCTCGCGCACGTCGACTCCGCGGAAGCGCGTCGCCAGCGGCAGCGCGACCACGTGCGCCCGCTCGGCGATCTCGGCTGGCGACGGCAGGGGGAGGGGGTGGGCGTCCACACGCTCATCCTGCCACCGCCGCATAGGCTGGCGGCATGGTCTCGGAACTCTTCGATCCCGCGGAATGGTCGCTCGCCCCCGGTGCGGAGGGGTACACCGACATCACCGCGCACGTCTCGAACGACGGTCGTATCGCGCGCATCGCGTTCGACCGCCCCGAGGTGCGCAACGCCTTCCGCCCGCACACCGTCGACGAGCTCTACCGCGCCCTCGACACGGCCCGCCAGGATCCCCGCATCGGCGTCGTGCTGCTGACGGGCAACGGGCCGAGCGCGAAGGACGGCGGCTGGGCGTTCTGCTCGGGCGGCGACCAGCGCATCCGCGGACGCGACGGCTACAAGTACAGCGACGACGAGACCGCCGTGGCCGACCCCGCCCGCGCGGGCCGGCTGCACATCCTCGAGGTGCAGCGACTCATCCGGTTCATGCCGAAGGTCGTCATCGCGGTCATCCCGGGATGGGCGGCCGGCGGCGGACATTCGCTCCACATCGTGTGCGACCTCTCGATCGCCTCGGCCGAGCACGGCCGGTTCAAGCAGACCGATGCCGACGTCGGCTCGTTCGATGCGGGCTACGGCTCGGCGTACATGGCGCGCCAAGTCGGCCAGAAGGTCGCGCGCGAGGTGTTCTTCCTCGCCGAGGAGTACTCGGCGCAGCGGGCCTACGAGATGGGCGCGGTCAACCGGGTCGTCCCGCACGCCGAGCTCGAGCGCGAGGCGATCGCGATGGCACGCACCATCCTCGGCAAGTCGCCCACGGCCATCCGCATGCTGAAGTTCGCCTTCAACGCGATCGACGACGGCATGGTCGGCCAGCAGGTGTTCGCGGGCGAGGCCACGCGCCTGGCCTACGGCACGGACGAGGCGGTCGAGGGGCGCGACGCGTTCCTGCAGAAGCGCGACCCCGACTGGTCGCCGTACCCGTACCACTTCTGACGTGCCCGCCCTCGAGCCCGTGAGCGCCGAGCCGCGCGACGTGCTGCGCGCGCTGCGCCGCACGCTCGACGGCGCCGGCCCCGCTCTCGCCCTCGGCTCGCCTTCGGACCTCGACCCGACGGTCGAGGCTCCGCCGGGGACGGCGGCGGTCGTGACGACCTCGGGGTCGACCGGTGTGCCCAAGAGCGTCGTGCTCAGCCGGTCGGCGCTCATCGCCAGCGCCACCGCGACGGCGGAACGCATCGGCGAGGGGCGCTGGTTGCTCGCCCTCGCCCCGTCGTACGTCGCCGGTCTGCAGGTGCTCGTGCGCGGCCTGCTCAGCGGACACGAGCCGGCGGTCCTCTCGGGGTCGTTCTCGCCGGCCGCGTTCGCCGCGGTGACCGCGTCGCTGCACTCGAGCATCGGCGGCGAACGCGTGCCCGTCTACACCTCGCTCGTCCCCGCCCAGGTGTCCGACCTGCTCGACGCAGCCGAGACGGATGCCGCCGTCGCCGCGTCCCTGCGCGCGTTCGAGGCCATCCTCGTCGGCGGGCAGGCGCTGCCGGCGGCGCTGCGCGAGCGTGCCGAGGACGCCGGCGCCCGCATCGTGCGCACCTACGGCTCGACCGAGACCAGCGGCGGCTGCGTCTACGACGGCATCCCGCTGCCCGGCGTCTCGGCGCGGATCGTGGCCGGCGAGGTGCAGCTGAGCGGACCGACGCTCGCCGACGGCTACCTCGGTGAGCCGCAGCGGACGGCCGAGGTCTTCGTCGTCGACGACGGGCGGCGGTGGTACCGCACCGGCGACGCGGGCGAGCTTCACGAGGGGACTCTGCGCGTCACCGGGCGCATCGACAACGTCATCGTCTCGGGCGGCGTCAACGTCTCGCTCGACCGGGTCGAGTCCGCGGTGCGGGAGCTGCCCGGTCTCGGTGCGGCGGTGGTCGTCCCCGTCGGCGACGACCGGTGGGGTGAGGCATCCGTCGTGGTCGTCGCGCGCAACGCGCTCGCCGCTGTCGGCGTCGACGAGGATGCCGCCCTCGCGGCCGTCCGCGCGACGGTCGCCGAGCGCATCGGCAAGCCCGCCCGGCCGACGCGCGTCGTCGCGATCGACCGGATGCCGCTGCTCATCAGCGGCAAGCCCGACCGCGCGGCCGTGCGTCGCGCGCTCGCGATCTAGGATGAACCCTCGTGGCTCGCTCGTCTCGCTCCCCGAAAACATCCCGCCCGGCGCCGCGCGGCGGCAACCCCGCCAAGCGCGGTCTCGTCGCCGCCCCGCCGCCGCGCACGGCGACGGCGCGTGACTGGATCGGCGCCGCGCGCCTGCGCACCCTTCCGCTGGCCGTGACGCCGGTGCTGATCGGCACGGGCGCCGCGATGCTCGTGGACCGTCAGCTGCACGGGGTGATCGCGCTGTGCTGCCTCGTGGTCGCCGTCGCGTTGCAGATCGGCGTCAACTACGCCAACGACTACAGCGACGGCATCCGCGGCACGGACGATGTCCGGGTGGGGCCCGCCCGCCTGACCGGTGGTCGCCTCGCACGGCCGCGCACCGTCCTCGCGGTCGCCCTCGGGTTCTTCGCGCTCGCCGCCATCGCGGGCGTCGCGATCATCGTGCGCACGGGGCACTGGTGGATGCTGCTGGTGGGCGCCCTCTGCGTCGTCGCGGCGTGGTTCTACACCGGCGGCAAACGTCCCTACGGCTACGCCGGCCTCGGCGAGCTGTTCGTCTTCGTCTTCTTCGGCCTCGTCGCCACGGTCGGGACGACGTTCGTCCAGGCCGGTTCGGTGCCGCAGGAGAGCTGGTTCGGCGCGGTCGGCGCGGGCCTGCTCGCCTGCGCGGTGCTGCTGGCGAACAACCTGCGCGACATCGACCAGGACCGCGTCGCGGGCAAGCGAACGCTGACGGTCCTCATCGGCCGGACGGCCACGCGCATCGTGTTCACCGTCTTCGTGCTGGCCCCGTTCGCGATCGCCGTCCTGCTCGCGCTCGTGTACCCCATCGCGTGGCTCAGCCTGTTCGCGCTGCTGCCGGCGCTCTCGGCGATCCTCATCGTGTGGACCTACCGGCAGCCCCGTGAGCTCGTCGTCGCCCTCGCGCTGACCTCGCTCACCTCGGTGGCGTACGGCGCGTTCCTGTTCTGGGCCTTCGTCGGCTGAGTCAGGACGCGGCGTCTTCGGCCTCAGCGTCGGCGACTTCGCCGGAACGGCGGCGCGTGCGACGATCGGCCAGGCTCGTGGCGACGTCGTCGAGCGGGCGGCGCAGGAAGATCATCGACAGGCTGAGACCGATCAGCGCGGCAAAGATCGCCGACAGCCAGTAGTACTCGCGCATGACGGGGAAGAGCATCATCAGGCCGAACGGCACCAAGAAGGCGAGCAGCCGCAGAATCGAGTAGACGACGGCCGATCGGGTGTTCATCCCTCCAGTCTACGTGCGCGTTCCGAGCCGCAGCCCGGGTCCCGCAGGCCGCGGGGCGCCTAGGATGAGAGGATGGCGCGGCTCCTGCTCATCGGTGTGCTTCTGGCACTCGCCTTCTGGGTGTACACCATCGTCGACTGCGCCCTGCAGGACCCCACCCGCCATCGCGGTGTGAGCAAGCCGGTGTGGATCCTCATCGTGATCCTGCTGCCCGTGTTGGGCGGCATCCTGTGGTTCGCCGTCGGCCGCGCGCGCCGCGCTGCGACCCCGACGCGCCGCGCACCCGACGACGATCCCGACTTCCTCGGCCGGATCGGCTCGGTCCGCGACCAGGACGAGCGCATCCGCCGCCTCGAAGAGGAGCTCGCGGCGCTCGATTCCGAGGCCGACGACCCGCGCGACACCCCGCCCGCGCCGTCGGCGAGCGACGACGACGCCGAGGGGCCGACCGGCTCCCGCGGCCCGCGCGCCTGAGATGAGCGGCTCGGACGGCCCGGCCGAGGCCGGACGCGCGCCCGCGACCGATGCGGCCGCCGCGCTGCTCGGCGCCCTCGTGTCGCGCGGCGTGCGCCACGTCGTCCTCAGCCCGGGGTCGCGGTCGCAGGCGCTGGCTCTCGTCGCGGCCGAGCTCGAGCGCCGGGGTGTGATCCGTCTGCACGTGCGCATCGACGAACGCGTCGCCGGGTTCACGGCGCTCGGCATCGGCCGGGAGACCCGTGTTCCGGCCGCGGTGATCTGCACCTCGGGCACCGCCGTGGCGAACCTGATGCCCGCGGTGCTCGAAGCGCACCACTCCGGTGTGCCGCTCCTGCTGCTGACCGCTGACCGTCCGCCCGAGCTGCGCGGAATCGGCGCGAACCAGGCGACGCGCCAGCCCGGGATGTTCTCGGGCTTCGTGCGGCTCGAGCTCGACGTGACCACCCCCGCGGACATCGACCCCGACGGCAGCGGCGCCGAGGCGGCGGACCTGCGGGCCCTCGCCGCTCACGCCGTGACCGCCGCGCGAGGGTCGCTCGCGCGTCCGGCCGGCCCGGTGCACCTGAACCTGCCGTACCGCAACCCGCTCTCGGGTGAACTGCCGCCGTGGCTGGCGGGCGTGGCCGACGCCGCCGACCCCGACGGAGCGGTCGACGCGCCCGACGACTTCGCCTCGGGCGCGCACTACCAGGGCGGTGGCGGCATCGGCGAGGCCGAGGACCCGCCCATCGACGATGAGCCGGTGGCGCTGCCGCGCGGACCGCGGACGATCGTCGTCGCCGGAGCCGACGCCGGACCGGACGCCGAGGAGACCGCGCATCGCGGCGGCTGGCCGCTCATCGCCGAGATCGTCAGCGGGGCCAGGTTCGGCCGCAACCTCGTGCACGGGTACCGCTCCGTGCTCGGCGACCCCGAGCTGGCCGACGCCATCGAGCGGGTCGTCGTGTTCGGGCATCCCACCCTCAGCCGCGAGGTCGCGGCGCTGCTGTCGCGCCGCGACGTCGATGTGATCGCGGTGACCGGCCCGGGTGAGGCGCTGAACCTCAACGGCGAGACGACCCCGGCCCCCGCGGTCACGGTCGCCGACGGTGAGCCCGATCGGGCGTGGCTGGGGGCATGGATGCGGGCTTCGCGCGCGGCATCCGTCGATCTCAGCCCCGCTGCGCCCGACCTCGACGGGCTGGCGTCGGCCGTCCCGCAGGAGCGACTCGGTGCGATCTCGGCCGAGGTCGCGGTGCTGCGGGCTCCCGTCGACCGTGCGTCGCTCGTCGACGCGGTCTGGCGCGCGACCTGGCCGCACGACCGTCTCGTGTTCGCCTCGTCGCGACTCGTGCGCGTGGCCGACAGCGTGCTCGGCGGTAAGAAGGTGCCCGTGCACGCCAACCGCGGACTCGCCGGCATCGACGGCATCGTCGCGACGGGCATCGGTGTCGCGCTCGCGAGTCAGGACGGCAGCGGAGCCGGAGTCACGCGTGTGCTCGCGGGCGACCTGTCGTTGCTCCACGACGTCGGTTCGCTGCTGCTGCCGGGGGCCGAGGACGAGCCACGCATCCAGGTGATCGTGGGCAACGACGGCGGCGGCACGATCTTCGACGGGCTCGAGGTGGCCGACACCGCGCCGCGCGAGGCCGCCGACCGGGTGCTGTTCACGCCACACGAGACACGGCTCGAGCAGCTCGCCCTGGCCTACGGGTGGGAGTACCGGCGGGTGACGACGCGCTCGGCGCTCGATCAGGCGCTGACCGCGCCCGTCGGCGGACGGCAGCTCATCGAGGTGCCGCTGACCCGCTGACCCGCACGCGCGGGCAGGTGTCACGCGAGGGCGTCGACGATCGGGCGGAACTTCACCCGGGTCTCGAGCATCTCCGACTCGGGGTCGCTCGCGTTGACGATCCCGGCGCCCGCGTACGCGGTGAACGGGATGGGGGAGGTCGCGTCGCGGTCGCTGAGGTGGAACTGCGCGCACCGGAGCGCGATGGCCCATTCGCCGTCGCCGTTCGCGTCGATCCAACCGACGGGACCGGCGTAGCGGCCGCGATCGAAGGGCTCGAGCCGTCGGATGACGTCGAGGGCCGCCGTCGTGGGTGTGCCGGCGACGGCGGCGGTGGGGTGCAGTGCGGCGACGAGATCGAGCGCGGAGGCCGCGGCGTCGAGGCGGCCTTCGACGTCGGTGGCGAGGTGCCAGACGTTCGGCAGCTTGAGCATGAACGGCTGCTCGCCGGCCACGAGCGACGACGTCGACGGCCGCAGCGCCTCGAGCACGCTGCGCACTGCGTAGCCGTGCTCGTCGAGGTCCTTCGAGCTGGTGGCGAGGCGGAGGGATGCCGCCGTGTCGGCGTCGGCGTCCGCGCCGCGGGCGATCGTGCCGGCGAGCACGCGCGCCGTGACGGTGCCGCCCGAGACCGTCACGAGCGTCTCGGGGCTCGCCCCGATGAGCCCGTCGACGGCGAAGCTCCAGGTGTCGGGGTAGCCCGAGCCGAGCGCTCGCACGAGTCGGCGCAGGTCGGCGTCGGCGGGAACCGTCCCCGCGAGATCGCGGGCGAGCACGACCTTGCCGACCTCGCCCGCGGCGATCGCGTCGATGCCGGCGCGCACGGCGCGCTCGTACCCGTCGGGGGTCAGCGCTCCCGGTCCGACCGTGGCGGACCAGTGCGGCCCGTATCCGACGACATCGGGCAGCTCGGCGCGGGGCGTCTCGGGCTCCGCGATGATGGCGGTGACCCACGAGCGCGAGCCGCGCCGCCCGACGATGACGCGGGGGACCGAGAAGCTGACCGGCGCCGACCCGGGGCGCCGGCGTGCGTCGGGTCGCGGGTCGAACGGCAGCGCGCCGAAGGCGACGAGTCCGCTGCCCGGCAGTCCGACCGGGTCGTCGATGTCGGCCGCCTCGACCACCTCGCGCCACCAGCGCGCGATGTCGCGGGCACCGCCGCCACCGGCTGCGGCAGAGAACGTCAGCGCACGTCCGCGCGCGGCGAGAGCGTCGCCTCGACGCGACCAGACGAGGGGGTCGTGCGGGTCGGCGTAGGCGAGGACGTCGTCGATCGCATCGACCTCGCGGGTGACCACGCGCAGCCGGACGGCGGGCGCAGAATCGTTCACCAGACCAGCCTAGACTCGGCGGGTGATGCTCCGCCCCGCGCCCGGAACCCCGGTGACCTTCCGTTGGCGCAAGTGGAACGGCGGAACCCACTGGGTGCACGCCTGCGTCTACCTCGGCAACGACGAGCACGGCGAATGGTTCGGTCAGCGGCCGGGAGACCGCAGCAGTCGGCCCGGGCGCGACTTCGTCGCCGAGCACGCGTGCGTCATGCTGCTGCCGCCGTCGGGGGACTGGGTGCTGACGATGAACGCCCCGCCGCATCCGACCCGCGTCTACATCGACCTTGCGTGGGACGCCCGCTGGGATGAGGGCGGCGACCCGACCGGAATCGACATGGACCTCGACGTCGTCGATTCGGCGACCCGCGGCATCTGGATCGACGATCGCGACGAGTGGGACGAGCACCGCGTGGCCTTCGGCTATCCCGCCGACATCGTGGCGCGTCTGGAGGCACGTGCGGTCGAGCTCGAGGCGGAGGTCACCGCGCACCGCGCGCCCTTCGACGACGCGTCGGTGCAGCGGTGGCTGGGCGTCCTCGCGCAGCTTCCCGCGCCTAGACTCGATCCGTGAGCAGCGAGCCCAACCGCGCCGATCTCGGCAAGGACCCGTCCCGTGTGAGCGGCATGTTCGATCAGGTCGCCGGCGCGTACGACCGCACCAACGACATCCTCAGCCTGGGCCAGGACCGGCTGTGGCGGATCGCCGCAACGCGGGCCATCGCGCCGAAGCGCGGGGAGCGCATCCTCGACCTCGCCGCCGGCACGGGCGCGAGCTCGGTGTCGCTCGCACGCAGCGGAGCCGAGGTCGTGGCCGCGGATTTCTCGCCCGGCATGATCGCCGAGGGCGTTCGCCGCTACGGCGCTGAGTCGCCCGGGGGCGGCATCCCGAATCTGTCGTTCGTCGAGGCGGACGCGACCCAGCTGCCGTTCGCCGACGCCGAGTTCGACGTCGTGACGATCTCGTTCGGGCTGCGCAACGTCAACGACCCGCGCCGGGCGCTGGCCGAGATGCTGCGCGTGACCAAGCCGGGCGGCCGCCTGCTCATCAGCGAGTTCTCGCACCCGCGCTCCCGCGCCTTCGCCGGGCTCTACCGGTTCTACAACGACCGGGTGCTGCCGGTGGTCGCGCGCTTCGTGAGCTCGAACGCCGAGGCGTACGACTACCTCAACGAGTCGATCCGCGACTGGCCCGACCAGCGCACGCTCGCAGCATGGATCGGCGAAGCCGGATGGACGGATGTCGCCCACCGCGACCTCTCGTTCGGGATCGTGGCGCTGCACCGCGCTGTCAAGCCCGCTACCTGAACCGACCGCGGCGGATCGGTGCCCTCGGGCGGCCGGTAGGCTGGCCTCGTGACATCGAGCCCCTCCGCGCCGCGGCTGGCGAAGCACCTCGGCATGACCGAGCGCATCTTCGCCGGTCCCCGGACCCGCAAGCTGCTCGCGACGGTCGAAGCGGGCCTCGTGCGCGTCGAGGAACGCCTCGGCGACGAGCTCACCGTCAGCGACGCGCTGGTCGACGCGAAGACCCGTTATCTCTACGAGGCGGGCGGCAAGCGGCTGCGTCCGATGCTCGCGCTGCTCACCGCCCAGCTCGGCGACGGCGCGACCGATGACGTCCTCGCGGGCGCGGCGGCGCTCGAGCTGACGCACCTCGGCTCGCTCTACCACGACGACGTCATGGACGGCGCCGACAAGCGTCGCGGGGTGCCCAGCGCCCACGCGGTGTGGGGCAACAACGTCGCGATCCTGACCGGAGATCTGCTCTTCTCGCGGGCGAGCCAGCTGATGGCGCGCATCGGCGAGCGGGCGATCCGGCTGCAGGCCGACACGTTCGAGCGACTCGTCCTCGGTCAGATGCACGAGACCATCGGCGCGCAGCCCGGTGACGATCCGGTGGACTTCTACATCCAGGTGCTCGCCGACAAGACCGGCTCGCTCATCGCCGCGGCGGCGCAGGTGGGCGTGCTGTTCTCGAACGGTCCGGAGGAGCTCGCCGAGCCGCTGCTGACCTTCGGCGAGAAGGCCGGCGTCGCCTTCCAGCTGCTCGATGACGTCATCGATCTCTCCGCAGACCCCGAGGCGACCGGCAAGGTCCCCGGCACCGATCTGCGCGCCGGCGTCCCGACGATGCCGTACCTGCTCCTCACGCGGGCGAGCGACGACGCGTCGCGTGCCCTGGCCCAGACCATCGACGACGGCGTCTCGGCGATCGCCGAAGGCGCGGACCCCGCAATCCTCGACGAGCCGCTGGCGCGCCTGCGCGACCATGACGTCACCGCCCAGACCCGACGGCTCGCCGAGCAGTGGGCCGACGACGCCGTCGCCGCGCTCGAGCCGCTCCCCGCCGGAGCCGTGCGCGACGCTCTGACCCGGTTCGCCGAGGTCGTCGTCGACCGCGCCAGCTGATCTGCCCCGCTGCGTCCGCGTACGGGCGCGACCAGGAACGAGGAACACCTATGACCAAGCTCAGGCTGGCCATCGTCGGCGCCGGACCCGCCGGCATCTACGCCGCGGATCTGCTGTTGAAGGCCGAGCGCAAGTTCGACGTCTCGATCGACCTGTTCGACCACCTGCCGGCGCCTTACGGCCTCGTCCGTTACGGCGTCGCCCCGGACCACCCGCGCATCAAGGGGATCATCAACGCCCTGCGCGATGTGATCGACAGCGGTCAGATCCGGATGTTCGGCAACGTGCGCTTCGGGGAGGACATCGCCCTCGACGATCTCAAGCACCACTACAACGCCGTCATCTTCGCCACCGGCGCGATCCGCGACGCCGATCTCGACATCCCCGGCATCGACGCCGAAGGCTCGTACGGCGCGGCCGACTTCGTCAGCTGGTACGACGGGCACCCCGACTTCCCGCGCGAGTGGCCGCTGGATGCGGCATCCGTCGGCGTCATCGGCAACGGCAACGTCGCGCTCGATGTCGCCCGCGTGCTGGCCAAGCACGCCGACGACCTGCTCGTCACCGAGATCCCCGACAACGTCTACCAGGGGCTGCGTGCGTCGGCTGTGACCGATGTGCACGTCTTCGGTCGCCGGGGTCCGGCGCAGGTGAAGTTCACCCCGCTCGAACTGCGCGAGCTCGGTGAGCTGCGCGACGTCGACCTCGTCGTCTACGACGAGGACTTCGACTACGACGAGGGCTCGAAGGCCGCCATCGCCTCGAACAAGCAGGTCATGGTCATCGACCGCGTGCTGCAGTCGTGGCGTCAGCGTCTGAGCGCCAACGGTGCCGGAGGCGAGGCATCGCGCCGACTGCACCTGCATTTCTATGCCAAGCCGGTCGAGGTCAAGACGGATGCCGCCGGGCGGGTGGCCGCGCTGGTCTACGAGCGGACGCGACCGGACGGCGAGGGCGGTGTCGAGGGCACCGGCGAGCTGCGCGAGGTCGAGCTGCAGGGCCTGTACCGCGCCGTCGGCTACTTCGGTTCGCCGCTGCCGGGGGTCCCCTTCGACGCGACCCACGGAGTGATCCCGAACCAGGAGGGCCAGGTGCTGCACGAGGACTCGAACGAGCGCGTGCCCGGGGTCTACGCGACCGGCTGGATCAAGCGCGGACCCGTCGGGCTCATCGGCCACACGAAGTCCGACGCGATGGAGACCGTCCGCCACGTCATCAACGACCAGGGGTCGTGGTGGCAGCCCGCCGACCCGTCGGAGCAGGGCGTCATCGACCTGCTGACGCAGCGTGGCGTGGCCTGGACCGACCTCGACGGATGGCACCGCCTCGACCAGCACGAGATCGCACTGGGTGCTCCGGCCGAGCGCGCTCGCGTGAAGGTCGTGGACCGCGACGAGATGGTCGCCATTTCGCGCGGCGAGTGACGTTTGACACCGTACAATCTGTGAGACGGCAGACGTCTGCCGCACGACGGAGACGATCCACCGATGCCCTTCCGCAGCAAGCAGACTCTCGACGCATGGATCGACGAGTTCCAGCAGTTCGGTTACTCCCTCGCGGTGAAGGTCATCCCGCAGGACGGCAGCCTCGGCCGTGACACCGGCCTCGTGGGCATCACGATGATGAACGCGCAGACCGTGACCTACATCGAGCCCGACGTGCCCGGTGGCAACAAGTGGCGCATCACCTTCGAGCCGCGTGAGACCGAGCTGCGCCTGGACGCCGGCGGGGCACTGCGACTGTCGACCGAGCTCGCGATGGTGTCGGCGCTGTGCGCCTTCCTCGAGACGAAGTCCAACGCCTTCTTCGGCGACGACCTCTCGGAGGAATCGGACGCCGTCTCGGCCCGCTGACCTCGCCCCCGCGTTCCGCGGCTGGGCGACCACACCGGATTCCCGCTCGGGCTGCGAGACTGACGGCATGGAGCGGCGCGACGAGGTGACGTGGGAGCCCGATCTGCTCGGGCCCGGGTTCGAGCGGGCGACCCTTCCGCTCGGCACCGACGACGAGGGAGATGTCGTCGCGACGATCGTGCGGTCGATGCCGCATCCCGGGCTGCGGCTGTTCGGCCCGTGGCGCGACGTCGACGTGCTCTACGTCCACGGCTGGTCGGACTACTTCTTCCAGGCCGACCTCGCGCGACTGTTCACCGACCGCGGCGCCCGCTTCCACGCCCTCGATCTGCGCAAGTACGGGCGCAGCATCCGCCCCGGGCAGGCACGCGGATACGTCACGTCGCTCGACGTGTACGACGAGGACATCGCGGCCGCTCTCGCGGTGATGGACACCGAACGTCAGGGGAGACGCCTCGTGCTGCTCGGGCACAGCACCGGTGGGTTGATCCTCACGCTGTGGGCCGCGCGGCACCCGGGACGTGCGGCCGCCGTCATCCTGAACAGTCCGTGGCTCGAGTTCCAGCTGGGGCCGGTGGGACGGCAAGCGGTCGCGCCGCTGGTCGAGGTGCGTGCGCGGTTCGACCCGCGCGGCGCGCATCCCGCCGTCGACTTCGGCTTCTATACCGCCGCCCAGCGAAGGCTCGGCACTCTGCCGCAGGCCCCGGACGGCTGGCGCCCGGCCCGGGGGTTCCCGACCCATCCGGCGTGGCTCGCCGCGATCATCGCCGGCCATGCCCGCATCGCCGCGGGCGTCGACGTAGGATGCCCGACCCTCGTGCTGCTCTCGGCGCGGTCGACCTCACCGCTGCGCTGGAACGACGCGATGACCTCGACCGACTCGGTGCTCGTCGTCGACGACATCGCCCGCGCCGCGACACGCATCGCCGCGACCGTCACGATCGCGCGGATCGACGGCGCGATCCACGACGTGTTCCTCTCGGCCGAGCCCGCACGCGCCCAGGCGGGCGCCGCGCTGGTGTCGTTTCTCGCCGGGCTCGAGCGCGGCCGGGGGATTACCGGTAGTTGACGAACTGCAGGTCGACGTCGAGGTCGGCGGCCTTCAGCATCCGCTGCACTTCCTGCAGGTCGTCGCGCGACTTCGACTGCACGCGCAGCTCGTCGCCCTGGATCTGCGACTTGATCGACTTGGGACCCTCGTCGCGGATCATCTTGCTGATCTTCTTGGCATCCTCCGACGAGATGCCCTCTTTCAGCGTCGAGACGATGCGGTACTCGCGGCCCGAGGCGGTCGGCTCACCCGAGTCGAGGCTCTTCAGCGAGATGCCGCGCTTGATCAGCTTCGTCTGGAAGACGTCGAGCACTGCCTTCGCGCGCTCCTCGGAGTTCGCCTTGATGAGGATCGACTCGCCCGACCAGTCGATAGACGCGTCGGTGCCCTTGAAGTCGTACCGCTGCTCGACCTCCTTGCGGGCCTGATTGAGCGCGTTGTCGGCCTCTTGGCGATCGATCTTGCTGACGATGTCGAACGAGGAATCTGCCATGCCGAGAGTCTAACCGCGCGGCCCCCGAGCCGCCGGGTCGGGAGCGTCGGAGCCCGACGTCGGAGCGCTTCGTAGACTGGAATCCATGCAGGCACTGACCGAGGACCAGGTCCGCTCCACCTTCGTCAACGCCGTTCCCGACGAGGTGCGGCAGCTCGCTCTCCCTCACGACTTCCCGATCGTCGAGTGGGACCATCTCGACTTCCTCGCCTGGCCCGACCCGCGCACGCGCGGACGCGCGTATGTCGTGGCCGAGCTCGACGGCGCACCGACGGGTGTCGTGCTGCGCCGGGCCGACGGACGCAGCGCAGCGCGCGCGGCGATGTGCAACATCTGCCACACGATGCAGCCCGGCGATCAGGTGGCGTTGTTCACCGCACGCAAGGCGGGGGATGCCGGCGACCGCGGCGATGCGGTCGGCACGTACCTCTGCGCCGACCTCGGCTGCCACGAGAACGTGCGGATCGCGGCTCCGCTCGCGCCGAGCGAGATGCGCGCGAGCGTCGACCGCCGCATCGACGGCACGCGGCACCGCGCGCTCGCCTTCGTCGAGCGGATCGTGAGCGACGAGGCCTGACGCAGCGGCATCCGGTTCGCCCGAACGGTGGTTCGGAGCACGGCTTCACCGGGGGTAATATGGGTTCTCGCGCCTCTGGTCGACTGGATAAGCCGGGCAGGTGCGCACTGGCGAGTTACCCAAGCGGCCAAAGGGATCTGACTGTAAATCAGACTGCATTGCATTCGGGGGTTCGAATCCCTCACTCGCCACTTCTGGAGAAGGGCCCCCGTTTCAGCGGGGGCCCTTCTCGTTCGTGGCGACGGGCTCGGAATCCGCGGGCGACTTTCATCCGAATGGATGAAGCGGCCAGGTCAGATCCGGTTGCGTGCTCCCCAGAGCGCGAGCTGGGTGCGGTCGGCGAGGTCGAGCTTCTTGAGCGCGGAGTGCAGCTGCGACCGGACGGTGTGCACCGAGACCTGGAGCGTCTCGGCGATGCCCTCGTTGCTCGTGACGCCCCCGGCGAGCACGGAGATGACGCGGCGTTCGGCGGACGTCAGCAGGGCGCTGCCTTCGGGGTCGGCGGGGACGCCGCCTCGGCGTACGAACTCGCGCAGGAGCGGGGCGGTCACGCGCGAGGACACGAGTGCTTCGCCGCGCGCGGCGGCGTAGATGGCGCCGACGAGCTGGTCGGAGTCGTGGCTCTTGAGCAGGTATCCGACGGCGCCGGAGTCGAGCGCTTCGCTGACGTAGCCGTCGACGGCATAGCTGGTCATGACGATGACGGCTATCGGGCGGTGCCCGTCGTCGGGGCGGGCCAGCACGCGCGTCGCAGCCAAGCCCGACATCTGCGGCATCTGGATGTCCATCAGGACGACGTCGGCTCGTTCGGCTCGGGCCACGTGGACGGCGTCGATTCCGTTGGACACCTCGCCGGCGACGAGGATGCCGGGGGCCCCCTCGAGCTGCAGGCGCAGGCCGCGGCGGACGGCACGATTGTCGTCGGCGATCAGAACGCGGATGCGCTCGGCCGGACGATTCATGCCGTTCTCCCTCTCAGGCGATCGGGTCGATCGGGATCGTGATCCGCACGTCCCATCCGCCGGTCGGCGTCGGCCCTGCGAACAGTGTGCCCCGCAGCAGCTCCACGCGCTCGCGCATGCCCCGCAGTCCCCAGCCGAGGTCGAGCCCCGGAACGGGGGCCGTATCGCGTCGGGGCGCCTCGTTGCCGATCCGCACCACGAGATCGTCCGGACCAGCCGACACCGTGACGGTCACGGGAGCGCCGGGCGCGTGCTTGGCCGCGTTGGTGAGCGCTTCCTGAAGCGCACGGTAGGCGGTGGTCGAGACGACGGCGGGCAGGTCGGTGACGGGACCGGATGCGTCGAACGACACCGGCATGCCACGCTGCGACCAGAACTCCACCAGCTCCGCCGCGCGGCGCAGATCACGTGTGGTCTCCGTGGGGGCGGCGGCGTCTGCGTGCAGGTCGCTCAGCGCACCGGAAAGGCTCGCCGCAGCGAACCGGCCCTCGTTGCGCACCTCTCCGACCAACCGGATCGCCTCTTCGGGGCGCGCCGGGGCGAGCGAGATCGCCGCATCGGCGAGCGTCACGAGGCCGGCGAGGTGCTGGCCGGCGACATCGTGCAGTTCCTGCGCGATGCGCGCGCGCTCACGTTCCCGTGCGTCGACCACCCGTGCGTCGTGCTCCTGGCGGGCGAGTTCCGCCTGCTCGCGGGCAAGTGTGACCCGTCGCACCTGCGCTCCCCACCAGATGCCGAGAGCCGTGGCCCCGAGCACGGGGGCGGTGAAGCCGAAGAACTGGTTCACGGTGTAGTTCACCGCCTCGCCGATCTCGCCGATGTAGAACGCGGCCCAGACCACGAGGGTCCCCATGGCGACCACGACGACCAGCACGCCGCAGACGATCGCCGCGGTCGGGGAGACGCGGCTCGCCAGCAGGAACTGCGCGAGCGCGACCACGAGATACATGCCCACGAGCCAGTTCGGGATCGCGAATGCGATGAGCAACACGAGGTACACGGCGACGGTCGCGGCGACGGCCGTCCGCGGCCACCGGTCGCTGAGCAGCAGCGCGCCGGCTTGCGCGACGCATCCCGCCGTGAGAGCCGCGAACAGCAGCGGCAGCGGGAAATCCCAAGGCCAGTCGGTGAAGCCGCCGATCAAGGCCGTGATGGGCGTCGCGAGCACCTGCAGCGTCGTCATCACCGAGACGATCACGGCGAAGATGGCCGCCGCACGGCGGGTGCGGAAGAAGGTCCGCGTGGCGGACGCATCGAACCCGACGCCGGGCTCTCGAGGTGGCTTCACCTCAGCATCCTCTCAGCAGCCGTGGCCTCCCACGGACGAGACGCGGGCAACGACCCCACGCGGGTCGAGAGCGCGTGCCAGGATGAGAGCACCCACGCGGAAGGAACACCGTCGATGACTCAGCCCATCACGTCTCCGGAGTCGAACAAGCTGCTGCGCGCCGCGATCTGGGTGGCGATCGGAGCGCTGATCGCCGCGGCGATCGTCTGCGTCGTGTGGGTGCTCATCGGCTCCGGCACCGGCATCGTCGCGCGCGCCTTCCTCACCGTGCTGCTGCTCGCGGGCTTCGCCGGCATCGCGATCCTCGAATCGCACCTCGCCGCGCGGCGCCCTGCCTGGTTCTCGCTCACGAGCATGGTCGCCTGGGTCGTCGTGCTGCTCGTCGGGGCTGTCATGATCTGGCTGCCGCGCCCGGTCGAGGACTTCGGATGGGGCTACGAACGGTTCCTGCGATTCCTGCTGATCGTGCTCATTCTGCAGTTGGCACTGCTGCACCTGCGGCTGTTCACCAAGGCGTATGCGCGCAACCCGACCACGTTCCTCTCGATCGTCACGTACGTCACGATCGCCTTCGTCGCGATCGTCGCCGTGATGCTCATCGTCCCGCTGATCGTCGAGGACCACTTCACCTTCCTGCCGATCTATTGGCGGGTCGTCGTGGCGCTGACGATCCTCGCGGCCGTGGGAACCGCGCTCGTGCCGCTGGTCAACGCGCTGCTGATGCCGCGTTCCCGCAAGCCCGTCGCGCCCGCGTGGCCGACCTACGCGGACGGGCGCACGCCCCTCCCGGTGCTTCCGGACGGCTCGCCCGACTGGCAGGCGTACTACACCGGGCGCCCGAGCTACCCCCACGGGTATGCGCCTCCGCAGCTCCATGCTTCCTCGCAGCCGGCGGCGCAGGGTTACCAGGGATACCCGCCGCCCCCGCCCCTTCCGAACCAGCCCACGGCGCCACGCTGACGCATCTGCCCCCGGGCCGGGGGCGCACCCCGTAGCGTTGAGGCATGGTGGATGCCCGAGAGCTCGCAGACCTGGCCATCGACATCGCGCGCGAGGCCGGTGAGCTCGCGCGTCGTCGACGCGGCGAGGGTGTCGCGATCGCGGCCACGAAGTCGGCGCTCGCCGACATCGTCACGGAAGCCGACCGCGAGGTCGAACTGCTGATCCGCGACCGTATCGCCACCGCGCGGCCCGACGACGGCTTCCTCGGCGAGGAGTCCGGCGCTGAGCGGGGTGCGAGCGGGCTGACGTGGGTCGTCGACCCGATCGACGGCACCGTGAACTACGCCTACGGCATCCCGCACTACGCCGTGAGCATCGCTGTCGTCGAGGGCGAACCCGACCCGCAGACCTGGGAAGCCCTCGTCGGAGTCGTGTACGCGCCGGCCGTCGACGAGCTGTTCCACGCGCGCGCGGGAGAGGGCGCCTGGCTCGCCGAGACGCGCCTGCAGGTGTCGGAGCCGACGGATGCCGGTGCGCTGCTGGCCACCGGTTTCGGATACGACCCCGCCACGCACGCCGGCGATCTGGCGCGGCTCGGGCGCATCATGCCGGTTGCCCGCGACATCCGTCGCGCCGGAGCGGCGTCGCTCGACCTCGCCTATGTCGCCGCCGGACGACTCGATGGGTACGTCGAGCGCGGTCTGCAGCCCTGGGACCACGCCGCGGGCGCGCTGCTCGTGCGCGAAGCCGGCGGTGACGTGACGGGCATGCCGGGGGAGCGCCCCGGGCGGACGATGACCATCGCCGCGTCGCCCGCGCTCCACAGCCGCCTGGCGGAGCGGCTTTTCCACGAATCCTGACGCGTAGATCGCATTCTCAGCCGCGACTCGTTAGTGTTTACCTGTTCGTTATCTTCGTCACCCGAGCGAAGCGAGACGAACGCCACCCGGTTTGTATCCGTCGCGCTACCCGCGCGCGCTATTTCCGAGAGCCTGCGATTTGACTTCTGAGACCGCTCCCACCGAGGCCGCGACTTCGCGTCCCTCGACCGGGGAACCCTCCCTCGGAGCGCCCGACGGCCTCACCCGTGCGCAGTGGCGCCGGCTGCGAGCCGAGGCCGAGCTGGCCGCGAAGGTCGCCGCCGCGCCCGCATCGGACGTCGCGAACACCGCGTCCGTCGAGCCCGAGCCCGACCTTGCTGCTCCCGCCGCTGACGCGGTCGACGAGGAACTCGTCCTGACGGTCGTCGACACCGACGCCCACGCGGGCCCCCAGCTCGTGACCCCGTCGCGGCGCCGCCGCGAACGCGCGCAGGAGCCCGAGACCACGTCGTCCCCCGGCGAGTCCTTCGGCCCCGCCGCGGTCGAGCCCGATGAGCCGAGCGCCGGGGTCGAATCCGATATCCCGCCGGCCGCTCCGCTGCCCGATGACCGCGTCGTCGATGAGTTCGAGTTCGCCGCGCGGCTGTTCTCCTTCACCGCGCAGACGCCCGTCCAGGTCGCCGCCGAGGCGATCGTCGAGCAGGAGGCGCGCGAGGTCGCGACCCCGCGCCGGCGACTGCGCAACGTCGGCAAGCGCATGGCGGCGGCCTCCGTCTCGATGACCGCTGTCGCCGCCGTGGGCCTGCTCTCGGTCGGCCTGACCAGCCCCGCCGCCGTGGTCTTCGCATCCGGAGACACCGGCCGCGACATCACGGCCGAGACGGCTCGTCCCGCCGCGAG
The DNA here is from genome assembly GCF_028737325.1 of Microbacterium thalli. Classification (GTDB taxonomy): domain Bacteria; phylum Actinomycetota; class Actinomycetes; order Actinomycetales; family Microbacteriaceae; genus Microbacterium; species Microbacterium thalli. The sequence continues at coordinate 1,186,242 of NZ_JAQZCH010000001.1, forward strand.
CGTCGAGCCCGAAGAGATCCAGGCTTTCGTGTCCTCCTCGGCCACAGGCGTGACCTTCGACCGCAGCGACGCCTTCGATGTCACCTCGGTGTCGGAGATCGCCGCCGACTCCGGCGTGACGAACTTCGCGGGCACCTGGGTCAACGATCCGAACGCCGAGATCCAGTGGCCCTTCCCGGTCGGCGTCCCGATCTCGGCCGCCTTCGGGTCGGTGTCGTACCTGTCGGAGTTCTCGCGCCCGCACCGCGGCGTCGACCTGACCCCGGGTGCTGGTGCCGACATCCATGCCGTCGCCGGCGGAACCGTGCGCATCGCCACCGAGGCCGGCGGCGACTACGGCGTGACCGTCGTCATCGACCACACCATCAACGGCGAGCTCGTCTCGACCCGGTACGGGCACATGCAGTACGGCTCGCTCAACGTGAAGGTCGGCGAGACCATCGAGCCCGGTGAGGTCATCGGCAAGGTCGGCAGCACCGGCAAGTCGACCGGCGCGCACCTGCACCTCGAGGTGCTGCTGGGTGGCACCACGCAGGTGGATCCGATCGCCTGGCTGCAGGAGCACGCCGGCAGCTGACCTGATTCGTTCCGAGGTCGCCGAGATGGTATCCTCTTCTAGTTGCCCGCTTGCGGGTGGCACGCCCCGATAGCTCAGTGGCAGAGCACTTCCATGGTAAGGAAGGGGTCGTCAGTTCAATCCTGACTCGGGGCTCGCAGCATCTCTCGGCTCACGCCGGATGCCGTGTGGCGGGGTAGCTCAGTTGGTGAGAGCGCACGACTCATAATCGTGAGGTCGCGGGTTCAAGCCCCGCTCCCGCTACAGAAACAAACCCCCGGTTCTGCCGGGGGTTTGTCGTTTTCGGAATGCGTCGCGGACAGCGAGGCGCCCGGGGCCCCTCCAGAGCCCCGGGCGCATGTCGGGCACGAGACGAGGACAATCGCTCGCGGCCGCGGGTCGAGCAGGCCCGCCCTGCTCCCCAGCAGCGCTGGTACGCACCCGACGCGATCATTGTGCCGCCGGTGGCATAACGCGCCGTCGACGGTCCTCGCGAGCAATGCGAGCAGAAAGAGCCTGATCAGAAGGCGCTTCCGAGGCTCGAGAATGACTCACCGGTGGCCGTCGAGCCGCAAACAGGCACCCCGATTTCATCCGAACGGATGACGCCGCGGCGCGGCATCCGCGGTGGCTCCACAACCAGAACGCCCCGCCATCCGAGGATGCGGGGCGTTCTGCGATCCGGGGGAGATCGTCGACTGCTGACATCGACGCTACGGCCTTTCGACACCCCCGTCGAGTCGGTACTTCGGGGGACAAAACAGCCGACCGGGCCGGATCGCGGCGGCGTCAGCGGCGGTGGAACGGACACCGCGCGCCCTCGTCGGCGCGCCGCACGACCCCTCCCGAAGCGGGTTTCGTGGGGAGCCGACGCCGGTTCACCTCGAGGCCCTCGTCGAGGATCGTGACACCCGGGTGGCTGAGTGCAGCGATCGCCGCCGCGAGGCCCGCGATCGCGAGCTTCTCGCCGGGGCAGCGGTGTCCGGTGGCGGGATCGGCGCCGCCGTGCGGGATGAACGCGGGGAGCGCCTCGTAGTCGTCGATGCCGACGAAGCGCTCGGGATCGAACGAGTCCGCCCGCTCCCAGGACACGTCGTCGGTGTTCGTCCCGAGGATGTCGAGCACGACGCGCCCGCCGGCGGCGACGCTCTGGCCATCGAGCTCGATGTCGGCCACGGCCCGTCCCGGCAGCATCGGGACGAACGGGGCCGTCCGGCGGATCTCCTGGGCGAACGCCACGGCGAGCGGGCCGTCGATGAGCGTTCCGCGCTCACGGGTCTCGGTCGCGATGCGCTCACGCCACTCGGGTCGGTCGTGCAGCTCCTTCGCCGCGAACGCGACGAAACGCGCGACGGCGATCATCGGGCGCATACTGTTCTGCAGTTCGATGCCGGCCAGGCGTGCCGACAGCAGCACGCCGCCGCGATCGCGGTGCCACGCCCACTCCTTCAGTGCGGTGCCCTCGGCTGGGTCGAGGTCGCCGTCGCGGACGGCTTCGACGAGGTGCTGGGCATGCCGGTCCGACCAGCTGCGGTTCAGCCAGGCGAGGGCGTACTCGGGGGAGTAGGGCACGCCGAAGCCGTCGACGATCTGCGCCAGGCGCCCCGCCCATCGCGTCTTGGCGGCTGCGGTGCCGGGCAGCCCCGCCCAGCGCATGATGGCTCGGCCGAACGCGCCGACGGCCGCGTCGTACGCCGACCTCTCGCCTCCCGAGATCCACGCGTCGAGCTCGACGCGCCACTCGTGCTCGAGCAGCGGACGCAGGCGCTCGACCTGCGCGTCCTCGTACGCGACGTCGAGGAACGTCGCCTTGCGATGACGGTGCTCGTCGCCGTCGAGGCTGTGCACCGAGCCGTGGCCGAACAGGGTCTCCTGCACGATGCCAGGCATCGCGCCGTGCCGGCGGATGCGGCTCTCGTCGTAGAACAGCTCCACGCCCTCCGCCCCTCGGACGAAGATCGTCGGGTCGCCGAGAAGGCCCATCGGCGCCGATCGTGCCCCCGCGCGCACGCGCTTCCAGATGCGTTCACCGAAGCCGTAGCCGCGCAACAGGATCTGAGGCGAGTCGTCTCGCAACGTGCGGGCGGCAGCGGTGATCGATGACGTCATGCCCTCCACGGTCGCACGCGGGGGCGGTCGGTCCGAGGGGGAGGCGGATCGCCGCGCCGTGTGCTAGCTGTTGCCGGCGGGGTCGAGGGCACCGGCATCCCATCGTCGCGCGGCGCGCTTGAGGGCGATCGACTCCACGAGCAGCACCCCGCCGACGACGGCGGCGCCCAGCGCGACGAGAAGCAGCGCGGGCACGAGATCGGGGCCGGGAGCCTGGATGCTGCCGCCCTCCTGCCACGGCCAGAGCGCGCGGAGGGAACCGATCATCAGGCCCGTCATCGTCGCGAGCACGACGCGGCGGCGGTGCGTCAGCAGCCACTGCAGCACCGAGACGAAGAGGCCGAGACCGACCATCGCCCCCAGGATGAAGACGCCGAGGTACGCGAGGTCACGCTCGTTGACGGCGGCCAGGGTCGGCGCGTACATCCCGACCGCCAGCAGCACGAACGATCCTGAGACGCCGGGGACGACCAGAGCGCAGACGGCGAACGCGGCCGCGAGCGCGACCACGGGCAGCGGCGGCTCGAGCGGATCGACCTGCGGCAGGCTGGTCAGCGCGAGACCTGCGATCGCGCCGAGTGCGGCCACACCGTATTCGCGGGGGCGCCACCGGCCGCCGACCATGCGGATGGGCACGACGAGCGATGCGAGGATGAGGCCGGCGAACAGGGCCCGCGATGCGACCGGCTCGGCCTCGATGAGCGGGGCCAGCACAGCCGAGGCGACGAGCACGGCGGTGATCATCCCGATGCCCACCGGCAGCACGACCGACCAGCGGACGGCGCTCAATTCGCGACGCGCCCGCGCGAATCCGCGCCCCCGCACACCGTCGACGACCGTCGCGGCGACGCCTCGCGCGAGGTGCCCTGCCGAGTCGATGAGGGTCTCGTAGACACCGACGATCAACGCGACGGTGCCCCCGCTCACCCCCGGGATGATCTCGACGGTGCCGATGAGGGCGCCGCGACCGGTGTCGAGCAGCATGCGGGCGAAAGGCACGGGGGACCTCCGGGTGGAGCGAACGGAGTCCTTCACGCTACCGACCTCCACCCGGGTGAACCCCGAGAGCCGCACCGGCACCTCGCGATACCTCGCGTCTCGAGCACTCGCAAGTGGCTCGACGGAATCGGCGACGCGGCTGAGGGTGGAGTCATGTCCAACGCATTCAACGACGACCTGGCCCGCCCCACCGCAGCCGAGGATGCCGGCATCCAGCCGCTGCGCGATGGCGATGCGACCAGCGAGGGCGACCCGTCGCTCGACCCGGCCCAGCAGGAGTGGGACCGCACCGACGCGATCGATGAGGCGCTCGACGCGGGCGTCGACCCGGCCGAGCTCGACGTCGCCACCGCGACCGGCGACGACCCCGCGCACCTCGCCGACGACACCGACGAGATCCCCGCCGACGACCAGCCCTCGAGCGGTCTGCAGCCCGAGTCGCAGGGTGACGACCCCATCGTCGCCGAGCTCGGCGAGGACGGCGAGGGCGACCTGTCCGACGTGGATCTGTGACCGCCGGCATCGAGTCGTATGCACCGATCGGCGACGGACGCACCGTCGCCCTGATCGGACTCGACGGCAGCATCGACTGGCTGCCGTTGCCCGAGCTGACGAACACGCCGATCTTCGCGCGTCTGCTCGATCGCGACACCGGCGGCTGCCTCGAGCTCGCCCCGGTCGACGCATTCGAGACGACGCGCCGCTACGTGCCCGACACCAACGTCCTCGAGACGACGTTCACCACCGCTGCCGGATCGGTGCGCGTCACCGACGCAATGGTGTCGGGGGTGGCCGGACGGATGCCGTGGGCCGAGCTCGCCCGCCGCATCGACGGTCTCGACGGCGAGGTCGAGATGGCGTGGCGCATCCATCCGGGCACGTCGCTGACCACGGCGGCGCCCTGGATCGAGCGCACCCAGCACGGTGATGTCGTCCGCAGCGGCAAGACGGCGCTCGTGGTCGTCGGCTTCGACCACGGCCCGAACGAGCCGGACCCGGATGGCACGCGCGGGCCGCGCCTGACGGGAGCGTTCACGACGCAGCCCGACTCGCGCCACCTCATCGCGCTCGCCGCGACGCATGACGAGCCGCTGCACCTGCCCGACCCGCACAAGGTCGACATCGGTATCGACCGCACGATCGACAACTGGCGCCACTGGTCGGAGGTCTTCTCGTACGAGGGACCCTGGGCCGAACGCATCCAGCGCAGCGCACTCGCGCTGAAACTGCTGATCTTCAGCCCGACCGGAGCGATCGCGGCCGCAGCGACGACCTCGTTGCCCGAGAACCCCGCGGGCGGCAAGAACTGGGACTACCGGTTCGCCTGGGTCCGCGACCTCGCCTATACCGCTCACGCCCTCGTCCGTTTCGGTCTGCGCGAAGAGACCCACGCCGCGCTGTCGTGGATGCTGCGGACGATCCGCGAGCACGGCCCCGAGCTGCACGTCATGTACACGCTCGACGGGGCGCTCGTCCCGGATGCGCGCGAGTATCCCGTGCCGGGATGGGGCCGCATCCCTCCCGTGGTGACCGGGAACCCCGCGCGGCAGCAGCTGCAGCTGGGCGTCTACGGCGACCTGATGGCGATCTGCCGGACGTATGTCGACGCCGGCAACGTCCTCGACATCGGCACGGGGCGGATGCTCGCCGGGCTCGCCGACCGCACGTGCGATCTGTGGCGCAACCCCGACTCGGGCATGTGGGAGCTGCCGGAGGAGCGGCACTACACGTCGTCGAAGATGGGCTGCTGGAAGGCGCTCGACGACGCGGTCGCGCTCGCCGAGTCCGGGGCCATCCCCGGCAGCGCCGAGCGCTGGAAGGCCGAGCGTGAACGCATCCGGCTCTGGATTGACGAGAACTGCTGGTCCGACGAACGCGCCGCGTACGTGTTCTACCCCGGCACCGACGAGCTCGATGCGTCCGTGCTGCTGCACGCTCCCACCGGCTTCGACCGCGGCGAGCGGATGTCGTCGACGATCGACGCCCTCACCGCCGATCTCGGCGCGGGCCCGCTGCTCTACCGCTACAGCGGGGTCGACCGCGAAGAGAAGACGTTCGTGGCGTGCGCGTTCTGGCGTGCCGAGGCTCTCGCATGCGTCGGACGCCACGACGAGGCGCTCGACCTCGTCGACCAGCTCGTCGGGATGGCCAACGACGTGGGCATCTACGCCGAGATGATCGACGCCGATGACGGCACCGCCTGGGGCAACACCCCGCAGGCGCTGAGCCACCTCGCGTTCATCGCGACGGTGCTGACCATCCGCGACGTCGTCCCCGAGGAGGCCCTTCGTGACAGATGAGAACGTGAGCGTGTTCCGCGACACGCGCGCCGTGCTGGTCGAGAGCATCTGGTGGGACGAGCGCACCGACGAAGTGGTGTGGGTCGACATCACGGCCGGCCTGCTGCACCGCGGTCGCCTCGACGGCGCCGTGGACGGCAGCGACGACCGGGTCGTCGAGCTGCCGCCGCCCGTCTCCGCCGTGCAACCCGCCCCGGGAGGCGGCTACGTGGCGGCGCTGAAGGACAGCATCGTGCTGCTGGACGACGGCGGCCGCATCGAGCGCGAGCTCGCGTCGCTGCGCCACCGCCACGACGGCATGCGGCTGAACGAGGGCAAGGTCGATCCCTTCGGCCGGTTCATCGTCGGGGGGATGGAGCTGACCGCCGACGACGCCGATGCCACCGTGTGGTCGGTCGGCATCGACGGCGACGTGCGCGTCCTCGGCGGCGGATTCGGTGTCGCGAACGGCATGGAGTGGTCGGACGATGCGCGGATGATGTACGTCACCGACACCGCCACGACCACGGTCTACCGCGGTTCGTACGGTCCCGACGGCGAGCTGGGCGAGCTCGAGCCGTTCCTCGTCGGCCGTCCGAGCGACGGGCTCTCGCGTGCGAGCGACGGATCGTTCGTGTCGGCCTTCTACGGCGAAGGCTCGATCGGACGATGGGATGCCGCCGGCGACCTGATCGGCGAGATCGCGCTGCCCGTGCCGAACCTCACCTCCGTCGCCTTCGTCGGACCGGAGCACGACATCCTCCTCGTCGGCTCGGCGCGCGAGAACCTGACCGAGGAGCAGCTGCAGCAGCATCCGCTCTCGGGTGGGATCTTCCGGCTCTCGCTCGGCGTCGCCGGACGCGGCGTCCACACTTTCGGCTCATCGTCCACCGACTGAGCCGCACCACCACCCCCAGGAAGACCAACGGAAGGAGACACCATGTCCCGCGATCAGTACACCTTCGTCAACCCCGCCGAGCTTTACTCGGACATCGAGCCCGAGAAGCAGCACATGGCGGAGCCCGGACTCGACGCCGACCTCACGCCGAAGGCCGACCTCGGTGAGGAGAGCTACCGCGGCAGCGGCCGGCTCACGGGGCGCAAGGCCCTCATCACCGGCGGCGACTCGGGCATCGGCGCGGCCACGGCCATTGCGTTCGCTCGCGAGGGCGCCGATGTCGCCATCTCGTACCTGCCTCAGGAGGAGGAGGACGCCCAGCGCATCGCCGGCATCCTGAAGGAAGCGGGCGTCACCGTCGCCCAGCTGCCGGGTGACCTGCGCGATCCCGAGTACTGCCGGTCGCTCGTGGCCGACACCGTCTCGGCGCTCGGCGGCATCGACATCCTCGTCAACAACGGCGGCAAGCAGATCTTCCAGGAGACGCTCGCCGACCTCACGGACGAGCAGTTCGACGACACGTTCAAGACGAACGTCTACGCCATGTTCTGGATCACCAAGGCCGCGCTGCCGCACCTGCCCGCGGGCGCGTCGATCATCAACACGACGTCGATCCAGGCCTACTCGCCGTCCGAGACGCTCGTGGACTACGCCTCGACGAAGGCCACGATCAACACCTTCACTAAGGCTCTCGCGCAGCAGCTGGCGCCGCAGGGCATCCGCGTCAACGCGGTCGCTCCCGGCCCCATCTGGACGCCGCTCCAGCCGAGCGACGGACAGCCGCAGGAGAAGATCGAGAGCTTCGGCGAGGAGACGCCGCTCGGACGCATGGGTCAGCCCGCGGAGCTCGCGCCCGCGTACGTGTTCCTCGCGTCGGCGGAGTCGAGCTACGTCGCCGGTGAGACGCTCAACGTCAACGGCGGCATGCCCACGCCCTGACGGCGACCCGCGCCCCCGGAGTCGCGCTTGCGCTCCGGGGGCGTTGCCCGGCCCTATTGATTGTGCACAACCTAATTGTGTACAGTCGAAGTATGGAACCCACGCAGCACATGGTGTGCTTCTCGCTGTACGCCGCGTCGCGTGCGACGACGAAGGCGTATGCCGCGCTGCTCGAACCGCACGGGCTGACCTATCCGCAGTACCTCGTGCTCGTGCTGCTGTGGAGCCGCGACGGCCGCAGCGTGCGCGACCTCGGCGATGCGCTCGACCTCGACTCGGGCACGCTGTCGCCGCTGCTGCGACGCATGGGCCGCGACGGTCTCGTCGAACGGACACGCACCGCCGACGACGAGCGCGTCGTCACCGTGTCGCTCACCGACCGCGGACGGCAGCTGCGCGCCGACCTCGCGCACGTGCCGGCGTGCATCGCGTCGGGCATGGGCATCACGCCCGACGGCGCGCGCGAGCTGATCACCGCCCTCACCCATCTCGCCGACGGCATGCGCGACACCGCCGCCGACGCGCGGACGGCACCCGCCGCCCGGACCACCCCCGAGAAGAAGAAGGAGCACGCATGAGCGCCCTTTACACCGCCGAAGCCCTGTCGACCGGAGCCGGCCGCAACGGCCACGTCCGCAGCACCGACGGCCGCGTCGACCTCGACATGGCCATCCCGAAGGAGATGGGCGGATCGGGCAACGGATCGAACCCCGAGCAGCTGTTCGCGGCAGGATACGCCGCCTGCTTCCACTCCGCGCTGCAGATGGTCGCGCGCACCGAGAAGGTCGACGTCACCGACTCCGCCGTCGGCGGCCAGGTGCAGATCCACCCCACGGATGCCGGCGGCTTCACCCTCTCGGTCGTCCTCGAGGTCGTCCTGCCGGGCGTCGAGCGCGACGTCGCGCAGAAGCTGGCGGATGCCGCCCACCAGGTGTGCCCGTACTCGAACGCCACCCGCGGCAACATCCCCGTCGAGATCACGGTCTCCGAGGACTGATCCCCGCGTCCCCGCGCCGCGCGCTCAGATGCGCACGACGCGGGGACGCTGACGCACCTCGCGGTGCAGCCGCTCCATCTTCGCGTCGAGCTCGGACGCCGTCTGCGCGGCATCCTTGAGCTCCGTGAGCAGTTCGGCCGGGACGTTCGAGGCGAACTTGTAGTAGATCTTGTGCTCGAGGCTCGCCCAGAAGTCCATCGCGATGGTGCGGAACTGGACCTCGACCGGAACCATCAGCCGGCCGGTGGAGAGGAAGACGGGCACCTGCACGATCGCGTGCAGACTCTTGTAGCCGTTGGGCTTCGGCTCGGCGATGTAGTCCTTCACAAGCACGACCTCGACGTCGTCCTGCGCGGTGAGCAGGTCGAACAGGCGATAGGCGTCCTGCGTGAAGCTGCACGTCACCCGCACGCCGGCGATATCGGTGATGCTGTCGCGGATCGCGGCGAACTCGGGCTCGACGCCCTTGCGCACCACCTTCTCGACGATGCTGTCGGGGGACTTCAGCCGGCTCGAGAGGTGCTCGATCGGGTTGTAGTCGTGCAGCTGCTGGAACTCGTCGCGCAGGATCTGCAGCTTGGTCTCGATCTCCTGCATCCCGAATCGGTACTCGAGCAGGAACTGCTGGAACTCGTCCCGGAGGCTGCGCAGCTCCTGCGGGGAGAAGTTCTGCAGCCCGTCGGTGACGGAGAGCGGGGGAACGGCGCTGCCGGTCGTCATGAGTCCGACGGTAGCGACATCGGGTCAGCGCCCGCTGTGAGCACGCTCGCCGTTCGCCGGGGGCGCAACCTCGACCCGGCGGATGTCGGGACCCGGCGTTACCATGAACCGTCCCGACCCGCCTCGCCCAGGGAGAACCATGCTCGGCAAGCTCCTGATCCGCTATCTGCGCACCTATCGGCTGCTGCTCCTGGGCGTGCTGGTGTTCCAGTTCGGCTCGGCGATGGCCTCCCTCTACCTGCCGCGCCTCAACGCCGACATCATCGACAACGGCGTCGCCCAGGGCGACACGGCCTACATCTGGTCGCGCGGCGCGATCATGCTGCTCATCGCCCTCGGCCAGATCATCGCCGCCGTCATCGCGACGCTGTGCGCCGCACGTGCCGCGATGGCCGCGGGCCGCGACATCCGCCGCGACGTCTTCGAGAAGGTGAGCGGTTTCTCCGAGCGCGAGGTCTCACGGTTCGGGCCGGGCACCCTCATCACGCGCAACACCAACGACGTCCAGCAGGTTCAGATGCTCGCCATGATGGGTGCGACGATGCTCGTCACCGCTCCCATGCTCGCCATCGGCGGCGTCATCATGGCGTTGCAGCAGGACGTCGGACTCAGCTGGCTGATCGGCGTCTCGGTGCCGCTCCTGCTCGTGGTCGCCGGCATCATCATCAGCCGGATGGTGCCGTTGTTCCGGCAGTTCCAGACGCGTCTCGACAACGTCAACCGCATCATGCGCGAACAGCTGACCGGCGTCCGCGTCGTCCGCGCCTTCGTGCGCGAGCGGATCGAAGAGGAGCGCTTCCGCGGCGCCAACACCGACATCATGATCGTCGGGCGCAAGGTCGGCTCGCTGTTCGTCCTGATGTTCCCGCTCGCGATGCTCGTGCTGAACGTCACCGTGGTCGGGGTCATCTGGTTCGGCGGCATCCAGGTCGATCAGGGCAACGTGCAGATCGGCACCCTCTTCGCCTTCATGCAGTACGTCGGCCAGATCCTCATGGGCGTCCTCATGGCCACCTTCATGACGATCATGATCCCGCGGGCCGCCGTGTCGGCCGATCGCATCGGCGAGGTGCTGGCGTCGCACGACGCGCTCGAGCGCCCCGCCGACCCGGTGCGGACGTTCACCGAACCCGGCGCGATCGTCTTCGACGACGTCTCGTTCACCTATCCCGGAGCGGACTCCGCCGTGCTCGAGGGCATCTCGTTCCGCGCGGCGCCGGGCGAGACGGTCGCCGTCGTCGGCTCGACCGGCTCGGGCAAGACGACGCTCGTGTCGCTCATCCCGCGGTTGTTCGATGTCACGGGCGGCTCGGTCCGAGTGGCCGGCGTCGACGTGCGGCAGGCCGACCTCGACGAGCTCTGGGCGGGCATCGGCTACGTCCCGCAACGGGCCTTCCTGTTCACGGGGACGGTCGCGTCGAACCTGCGCTTCGGGCGTGAGGACGCCACCGACGATGAGCTGTGGCGTGCCCTCGAGATCGCGCAGGCCCGCGATTTCGTCGCCGAGATGGAGGGCGGGCTCGACGCCCGGATCGCCCAGGGCGGCACGAATGTCTCGGGTGGTCAGCGGCAGCGGCTCGCGATCGCACGCGCGATCGTCCGGCGCCCCGACGTCCTCGTCTTCGACGACTCCTTCTCGGCCCTCGACCTCACCACCGACGCCCGCCTGCGCGAGGCGCTGTGGCGCGAGCTGCCCGACGTCACCAAGGTCGTCGTCGCGCAGCGCATCTCGACGGTGACCGGCGCCGACCGCATCCTCGTCCTCGACGACGGCAGGATGGCCGGGCTCGGCACGCATGCCGAGCTGTTGGAGTCCAATGACACGTATCGCGAGATCGTGCAGTCGCAGCTGGGGGTGGACGCATGAGCGCGACGGAGCAGAACCTGACCGACGACGAGCGGCTCGAGCTCGAGCTCGCCGAGCAGGCGCGACAGAACTCGGGCGACTGGGACAGCGTCGCGCCGGGCAAGGCAGAGAAGTTCGGACCGAGCTTCCTGCGCATGATCGGGCTGTTGCGCCCCTACGCCGCGGTTTTCGCCCTGATGACGGTGCTCGGTGCGCTCGGCGTGCTGCTCGCAGTCCTCGCGCCGCGGGTTCTCGGCGACGCGACGAACCTCATCTTCGAAGGCGTCGTGTCGGCCAACCTCGGCGAGCAGTTCCCGGCCGGCACCAGCCAGGAAGACGTGGTCGCGGCCCTCAACGCCGCCGGTCAGACCGACATCGCCAACCTCGTCGGCGCGATGGAGAACTTCCAGGTCGGCGCCGGGGTCGACTTCGACCGCCTCAAGTGGGTCGTCGTGACCGTCTTGGCGATCTACGTCGGCTCGGCCGTGCTCACGTGGCTGCAGGGCTTCGTCATCAACATCATCATGGTCCGCACGATGTGGCGTCTGCGCGAGTCGGTCGAGGCCAAGATCAACCGGCTGCCGCTGTCGTACTTCGACCGGGTGCAGCGCGGTGAGCTGATCTCGCGGGTGACCAACGACATCGACAACATCACCCAGACGATGCAGCAGTCGCTCTCGACGGCGCTCACGAGCGTGCTGACCGTGTTCGGCGTGCTATTCATGATGTTCTCCATCTCGTGGCAGCTCGCGCTCGTCGCCCTCGTTTCGCTGCCCCTGATGGCGGTGATCTTCGGCGTCATCGGACCGCGCTCGCAGAAGGCGTTCGCCACCCAGTGGCGCAAGGTGGGCCGGCTCAATGCGCGCGTCGAGGAGTCCTTCTCGGGTCACGCGCTCGTGCGGGTCTACGGCCGGGAGCGCGACGCGCGCGAGAAGTTCGAGGCCGAGAACGACGAGTTGTTCGAAGCAGCCTTCAAGGCGCAGTTCCTGTCGGGCCTGATCATGCCCGGGATGATGTTCATCGGAAACCTGTCGTATGTCGGCATCGCCGTCCTCGGCGGTCTGATGGTGGCCTCCGGTCAGCTCCGCCTCGGCGATGTGCAGGCCTTCATCCAGTACTCGCAGCAGTTCACCCAGCCGCTGTCGGAGCTCGGCGGCATGGCGGCAGTCGTGCAGTCGGGCACCGCCTCGGCCGAGCGGGTGTTCGAACTGCTCGATGAGGACGAGCAGGATCCCGACGACCCCGAGGTGCGGGCGGCATCCGGTGGACGCGGCGTCATCGAGTTCGACCACGTGCGCTTCGCCTACTCGCCCGACAAGCCGCTGATCCGCGATCTGTCGTTCCGCGTCGAGCCCGGGCAGACGGTGGCCATCGTCGGACCGACGGGCGCAGGCAAGACCACGCTCGTCAATCTCCTGATGCGCTTCTACGAGCTCGACGGCGGACGCATCCTGCTCGATGGTCAGGACATCTCCGAGCTCTCGCGCGACGATGTCCGTTCGCGCACCGGCATGGTGCTGCAGGACCCGTGGCTGTTCGCCGGCACCATCCGCGAGAACATTCGCTACGGACGCGAGAGCGCGACCGACCAGGAGATCATGGATGCCGCCGTCGCGACGCGCGTCGACCGTTTCGTGCACTCGCTGCCCGACGGCTACGACACCGTGCTCGACGAGGACGCGGCCAACGTCTCGGCGGGGGAGAAGCAGCTCATCACGATCGCCCGTGCGTTCGTCGCGCAGCCGGCCGTGCTGATCCTCGACGAAGCGACAAGCTCGGTCGACACCCGTACCGAGCTCTTGCTGCAGCAGGCGATGTCGGCGCTGCGCGAGGGGCGCACCTCGTTCGTCATCGCGCACCGGCTGTCGACGATCCGCGATGCCGACCTCATCCTGGTCATGGAGCACGGTGACATCGTCGAGAAGGGCTCGCACGACGAGCTGATCGCCGCGCAAGGCGCGTACTGGCGGCTCTACCGGTCGCAATTCGAACGCGCCGCGTCCGAGGCGGAGAGCCCGGTCGACGCCGTGACGGGACCAGCCGACGCGAACCCGACCGACGGATAGGGTGAGGGGGCGGCAGGCCGCCCGATGTGGAATGAGGCAGAGATGAGCAGTTCGACGCCCCCCGGCTGGTACGACGACGGTCACGGCGCACTCCGGTGGTGGGACGGCGAGCAGTGGACCGAGCACACCCACGCGCTGCCGCAGCCCGACGAGACGCGGTCGCCGACCGAGGCCTCGTCCGAGCCCGCGGTCGAGTCCCCGTTCTCGACCGAGTCCCCGTTCTCGACCGAGTCTTCCCTCGCCGAGAGCCAGCAGGCCGCCGCGTCTCCCGACACCGCGACGCCGACCGATGCCCTGCCTCCCGTGCCGCCCGCGCCCGCAGGCCCCGCGCCCGTCTTCGAGGCGGACGCGTCCGCGCAGCCGTTCACCGGGTCGGTTCCGCCGCATCCCGGACCGGTGCCCCCGCACCCCGGGGCCGTGCCGTCGTACGCCGGCGCGATCCCGGCGCAGCCCGGTGCCGCGGATGCGCCGCCGCGGAAGTCGAAGCTGTGGATCCTGTTCGTCGTGCTCGGCGCTGTTCTGCTCGGGCTCATCATCCTCGCCGCCGTCTTCATCCCGCGTTTCGTCGCCGATCTGCTCGACCCCTCGGGCGGACGCCCGGAAGGCGGCGTCGCTCAGGACGCGGACGTGCGTGCCGCCGAGCAGGTGGTCGAGGACTACGACGACGCGTGGGACGACATCGACTGCACGGCCTATAAGGCGACGCTCACGCCCGCCTATCTCACGGCCTACGGCTACGCCGACTGCGCCGAGTTCGATCAGGCCGCGACGGTGTTCAACGAGTCCGTCGACGACTACGAGGTGAACGTCATCTCGAGCTCGCGTGAAGGCGACACCATCTACGTCGAGACGGTCGAGAGCTTCGTGCAGGTGCTCGACGAGGCAGGTCTGCCGCTCGAGAACCCCGTGCCCGGCAGCTTCTCCTACTCGTACACGCTGGTGTCGGACGGGTCCGGCTGGCTCATCGACGACTTCGTCGAGTCGCAGCCGTGATGGCCGGCGACAAGGCGCGGCGCAGCCCGCGGTTCTACTTGGCGTGCGTCGGTGTCGGCCTCGCCGCGGGTCTGCTCTCGGGGCTCTTCGGCGTCGGCGGCGGCACCGTCATCGTGCCGCTGCTGGTCCTCCTGCTCGGCTTCGATCAGCGCCTGGCTGCCGGCACGTCCCTCGCGGCGATCGTGCCGACGGCCTCGGTCGGCGTCATCTCGTACGCCGTCACCGGTTCGGTCGCGTGGATCCCGGCGATCATCCTCGCGGTGGGTGCCGTCATCGGTGCGCAGATCGGAAGCTGGCTGCTCGCGAAGATCCCGCAGAACGCGCTTCGCTGGGGCTTCGTCGGCTTCTTGGTCGTCGTCGTCGTGATGCTCTTCATCGTCGTCCCGTCGCGCGACGCGGTGCTCGAGCTCACCTGGCTGACCGGTCTCGGTCTCGGCGGGCTCGGACTGTTCACCGGGGTCATGGCCGGGCTCCTCGGCGTCGGCGGCGGCGTGATCGTCGTGCCTGCGCTGATGTTCCTCTTCGGTACGAGCGACCTCATCGCGAAGGGCACGTCGCTGCTGATGATGATCCCGACCGCCCTGTCGGGGACGATCGGCAACGTGCGTCGGCGCAACGTCGACCTGTTGGCCGCGGTCGTCGTGGGACTCGCGGCATGCACGACCACCGCGCTCGGCGCCTGGATCGCGACGCTGCTGAACCCGATGGTCGCGAACATCCTCTTCGCAGCGTTCCTGACCTTCATCGCGGCGCAGATGGCCTGGCGGGCGATCGCGGTCCATCGCACGCGTCGTTCCGCCGCTCGCGAGCCCCGGGCCGCGCAGGGCCGCCGGTAGAATCGGAGCGTGTCCGTCAATCCCGATCTGGTCGAGCGCGCCTTCGCGCCGACCGCTCCCTACCTCGTCGGTCGCGAGAAGGTGCGCGAGTTCGCGCGCGCGGTCTTCGCGACCGACCCGCAGCACACCGACCCCGAGGCCGCTCGCGCCCTCGGCTACGCAGACGTCGTCGCGCCGCCGACCTTCGCGATGGTCATCCAGGACCTCACGCTGCAGCAGCTGCTCGGTGAGCCCGACTCCGGCATCGCGCTCGAACGTACCGTCCATGCGGAGCAGCGCTTCCGGTACAGCCGGCCGATCGTCGCGGGCGACGAGCTGACCGCGCAGTTGACGGTCACCGGCATCCGCGCGTTCGGTAAGGGAGCGATGGTCACGAGCGAGGCCGAGATCCTCGACGCGGATGCCGCCCACGTGGTCACCGCCATCTCCGTCCTGCTCGTGGGAGGGGAGGACGCATGAGCGTGCTCGAAGTCGGAACGGTCGTCGCCGAGCGCACGGTCGAGCTCAGCCGGGAGTCTCTCGTGCGCTACGCGGGGGCCTCGGGGGATTTCAACCCCATCCACTACCGCGATGACGTCGCCGCACGCGTCGAACTGCCCGGCGTCCTCGCCCACGGCATGCTCACCATGGGGCTCGCGGTCGAGACGATCGTCGAATGGCTGGGCGACAGCGGGCGGATCGTCGAATACGGGGTGCGCTTCACGCGGCCGGTCGTCGTCGACGCCGAGCACGGCGCGACCCTGACCGTCACGGCGACCGTCGGTGCCGTCGACACCGAGACCGCCCGCATCGACCTCACGGTGAAGCACGGCGCCACCGTCGTGCTCGGCAAGGCGCAGGTGCGCGTGCGGACGGCTGCCTGATCGTGGCGGAGGTCTCACCGCGGCCGCTGGCCGAACTCACGACGCTGCGTGCGGGTGCGGTTCCGGCGCGCATGGTCGAAGCGCACACGACCGACGAGCTCGTCGGTGTGCTGCGCGAGCTGTGGGCCGACGGTGAGCCCTGGCTCGTGGTCGGCGGCGGGTCGAACCTGCTCGTCGGCGACGAGCCGTTCGACGGAACCGTCGTCGTCGTGCGCACGACCGGCATCGACGAGCTGCCCTCGCCGAACCCCGGTCACACGCGCCTGCGCGTGCAGGCGGGCCACTCCTGGGACGATCTCGTCGAGTATGCGGTGGCGTCGGGTCTGAGCGGGATCGCCGCGATGTCCGGCATCCCGGGCACCGCCGGTGCTGCGCCCGTGCAGAACATCGGCGCGTACGGCCAGGAGGTCGTGCAGACGCTGGTCGAGGTCGAGCTGCTCGACGAGGCCACCGGTGAGGTGAGCGTCGTGCCGGCATCCGATCTCGGCCTCGGCTTCCGCACCTCGGTGCTCAAGCAGCACCACGGGTCGGTCGCTGCGCGGCCCGCGGTGATCCTCTCCATCACGCTCGAGCTCGCGCAGGTCGGGCACGGCGAGTTCGCCATCCGCGGCCCGCAGCTGCGCGGAGCGCTGGGGCTCGACCCCGACGCGACCGTCTCGCTGCGCTGGGTGCGCGAGACCGTGCTGGCGGTGCGTGCGAGCAAGGGCATGGTCCTCGACGACGCCGACCCCGACACCTGGAGTGCGGGATCGTTCTTCCAGAACGCTGTCGTCACGGCTGCGTTCGCGCGGAGCCTGCCGCCCGAGTGCCCCCGGTGGCCCGTCGCTCCCGACCCTGTCGCCGACCGCGTCATCCCGTTGAACGAGTACTACGGCGTCGCCCCGGCGGATGAGATCGCGGAACCGCATGTGAAGGTCAGCGCTGCCTGGCTCATCGAGCACGCCGGCATCGGCAAGGGCTTCGCTCTGCCCGGCTCGCGTGCCGGACTGTCGACCAAGCACGCGCTTGCGCTGACGAACCGCGGTGGCGCGAGTGCCGAGCAGCTCGCCGCGCTCGCCCGTTTCGTGCAGCAGCGCGTGCAGTCGGAGTTCGGGCTCATCCTGCAGCCCGAGCCCGTCCTCGTCGGCGTCGAACTCTAACCCCCGCCCCGCCCCGCCCCGCCCCGCGCCCACCCGGGGCGAGAACGGGAACAGGAGGGGAGGGTCAGGAGAAGAGACGCTGGAGGCGGTGGATGCCTTCGAGCAGCTGGTCGTCGCCGAGCGCGTACGACAGGCGCAGGTAGCCCGACGGCCCGAACGCCTCGCCGGGTACGACGGCGACCTCGGCCTGGTCGAGGATGAGGTCGGCTAGTTCGAGCGACGTCGTCACCTCCGTGCCGCCCCAGCTGCGGCCGAGCAGGCCGGTGACGTCGGGGTACACGTAGAACGCACCGAGCGGGGTGGGGACCGTCACGCCGGGGATCTTGCCGAGCTCCTCGACGATCAGGCGGCGCCGACGGTCGAAGGCGAGCCGCATCTGCTCGGCCTCGTCCTGCGGGCCGGTGATCGCCGCGAGCGCCGCGCGCTGCGCGACGTTGTTGACGTTCGAGCTGAGGTGCGACTGCAGGTTGCCGGCGAGCTTCATGGCGTCGGCCGGGCCGATCATCCAGCCCACGCGCCATCCAGTCATCGCGTAGGTCTTCGCGACGCCGTTGACGAGGATCGTCTGACCGGCGAGCTCGGGCACCGCCTCGACGATCGAGACCGCGCGGGCGCCGTCGTAGACGAGGTTCTGGTAGATCTCGTCGCTGATCACCCAGATGCCGTGCTCGAGGGCCCACTGTCCGATCGCGGCGGTCTCTTCCGGCGTGTAGACGGCGCCGGTCGGGTTCGACGGCGAGACGAAGACGAGCACCGTCGTGCGCTCGGTGCGCGCGGCCTCGAGCTGCTCGACGGTCACCTTGTACTCCTGGTCGGCACCGGCGAAGACCTCGACCGGGATGCCGTCCGCGAGGGCGATCGCCTCGGGGTAGGTGGTCCAGTAGGGCGCGGGCAGCAGCACCTCGTCGCCGGGGTTCACGACGGTCTGGAACCCCTGGTAGACCGCCTGCTTGCCGCCGTTCGTGACGATCACCTGCGACGGCTTCACCTCGAGGCCCGAGTCGCGCAGCGTCTTCGCCGCGATCGCCTCACGCAGCACGGGGAGCCCGGCGGCGGGCGTGTAGCGGTAGTTGGACGGGTCGGCGAGGGCGTGCTGCGCGGCATCCACGATGAACTGCGGTGTCGAGAAGTCGGGCTCGCCCGCCGCGTACGAGATGACGGGGCGGCCGGCCGCCTGCAGGGCCTTCGCCTTGGCGTCGACCTTGAGGGTCGCGGACTCGGCGATGGCGGAGAGCTTGCGGGAGAGCGGTGCGCGTTCGGTCACCCTCCGAGCGTAGCGGCGGCGTCCACCGAATGGTGGATGCCCCCTCGCCCGGACGGCCGCTGTCGCGCGCGGTCCGGAGCGGGCACGGTGGAGTCATGACCACGAGAACGCCCGCCCCGACCGTCGTGCGCGGCTTGACCAAGAGATACGGCGATGTCACAGCCGTCGACGACGTGAGCTTCGAGGTGCCCGCGGGCGGTGTCTTCGCCTTCCTCGGCACCAACGGAGCCGGTAAGTCGACGACGATCGGCGCCCTGACGACGGTGATTGAGCCGGATGAGGGCGCGCTCACCGTCGCTGGACACGATGTGCGGACCGCCGGAGACGCGGTGCGCCGGGCGATCGGGGTCGTCTTCCAGGACTCGCTGCTCGACGAGGCGTTGACGGTGCGCGAGAACCTGACCGTGCGTGCGCGGCCCTACCTCGGCACGGCGGGCGCGATCCGCGAGCGCATCGAGCGGCTGGCGGGAATCATCGACCTGGGAGAGTTCATCGATCGGCGTTACGGCCGGCTGTCGGGCGGCCAGCGCCGCCGAGCCGACATCGCCCGCGCGCTGCTGCACGATCCCGAGATCGTCTTCCTCGACGAGCCGACGACGGGGCTCGACCCGGCGAGTCGTCAGATGGTCTGGCGCACGATCCAAGAGTTGCGGGAGCGATCGGGACTGACGGTGTTCCTCACGACGCACTACCTCGAAGAGACCGAACAGGCCGATCGCGTCTGCATCATCGAGCGCGGCCGCCTGGTGGCCGAAGGGACGCCCGCCGAGCTGCGGGCCCGCTACAGCTCGAGCGTCCTGTCGCTCGTGACGGCCGCGGGGGACGAGCGCATCGCCGTCGCCGATGCCGCCGAAGCCCGCCGCATCCTCGCCGATCGCGGCGACGCGGTGCTCGACTTCGAGTTCCGGCACGGCCGCATGGACGACGTGTTCCTCGCGCTCACCGGGCGCCCCGCCGACGAGGCGGGTGCGCGATGAGGACGGTGCAGGCGTACGTCGGACGCAACCTCCGGCTCTTCTACCGCGACCCGCTCGGGGTGTTCTTCTCCCTCACCGGCGCGCTGGTGGTGTTCCTGCTGTATGCCCTGTTCCTCGGGCAGATGCAGGTCGACTCGCTCGCGCAGGCGCCCGGGCTCGATGCCGACGCGGCCCGGGACTTCGTGGACTCGTGGATGTTCGCGGGGGTTGTGGCGGTCGCTGCCGTCACGACGCCGCTGGGCGCGCTGTCGACGTTCGTGGAGGATGCCGCGACGGGCCGGTTCCGCGACTTCCTGGTGTCACCGGTGCGCCGGACGCAGCTCGTGCTCGGTTACCTCGGCTCGGCCTTCGTCATCGGTCTGCTGACGACCCTGATCGTGCTCGTCGTCGCGCTGGTCTACCTCGCTCTGACCGGGCGCGCGTTACCTGATGCGGGCCAGATCGCCCGCATCGTGGGCTGGACAGCGCTGTCGGTGGCGGCGTACACGGCCCTGTGGGCGTTCGTCGTGTCGTTCCTGCGGACCACCGGGGCGTACTCGGGGCTGTCGACGCTCGTGGGGACGCTCACCGGCTTCGTCGCCGGTGCGTACATCCCCGTCGGGGCCTTCCCGGACGCGGTGCGCGACGCGGTCGGCGTGCTTCCCTTCGCGCAGTCGGCGATGCTCGTGCGACGCGAGTTCGCCCTCGATCCGCTCGAAGAACTGGCGGGCTCGTCGCCGGCGGCGGTCGAGGAGCTGAGTCGCATGTACGGCATCGAGCTGCAGGTCGCCGGCGGTGTCGTACCGGTCTGGGTCGCGGTGGTCGTGCTCGCCGTCGTCGCCGTCGCGTTCACGGTGCTCGCGGCAGCCCGCATCCGATCTCGCATCCGGTGACGGCAGGATGGGGGTCATGATCCGGCGGAAGTGGGTGGACGTCGCGGTGGGCGCCGTCACGGTGCTCGGCCTCATCATCGTCGCGCTCGCCGACACGGGTGCGCGGCTGCCGTGGGCGTTGGCGGGCCTGGGGCTGCTGCTGGTGGCGTACGTCGCGGGCCGCCCCGGGATCGGACGGGAACGCCCGGCGCGGTTCATCGGCTTCCTGATCCTGGCCATCGCGGCGGTCGTCGTCATGACGGCCGCGGAGCCGTCGCTCGCGACGATGCAGGTGATCGTTTACCCGCTCGTGTGGATCCTCGGTCCGAGCCGGCGCTGGGGGGTGGCCGGCTCGGTCGCTGTCGGGGTGGCCGTGCTCGCGGGGTACACCGCGGGCCTCGGCTTCACCGCCGACGTCGTGCGCGAAGCCGCGCTGGTGGCGGCGCTGTCGGTCGCCTTCTCGGTCGCGATGGGCTGGTGGATCAGCGCGATCGCGGCTTACGGCGACGAGCGCAGCCGGCTCCTGACCGAGCTCACGAGGGCGCAGGAGCAGGTCGAGGCGCTCAGCCGCGACGCGGGGGCGGCGCACGAGCGCGAGCGCCTCGCCCGCGAGATCCATGACACGCTCGCTCAGACGCTCGCGGGCCTCGTGATCCTCGCGGAGCAGGCCCGGCGGCGCGCGCACAGCGGAGACGCCTCCGCCGCCGCCTCGACCCTCGAACACCTCGAGGCGGTGGCCCGCGACGCGCTCGACGAGACCCGGGCCATCGTCGCGCGGACCGCCGCCGTGCCCGGCGATCAGGCGCTCGAGGCGGCCGTCGAGCGCCTCGTGGAGCGTTTCCGCATCGACACGGGCCTGCAGATCGCCTTGACGGTGGAGGAGACGGGCGAGTCGCTCGAGCGCGATGCGCAGGTCGTGATCCTCCGCTGCCTGCAGGAGGGCCTCGCGAACGTGCGGAAGCATGCGGCTGCCGCACATGTCACGGTCGCCGTCGACCGCGATACCGAGGGCGGCGTGCGCTTGACGATCCGCGACGACGGCCGGGGCTTCGACACGGCGTCGCCGCGGCTCGGCTACGGTCTCGACGGCATGACCGAGCGGGTCGCGCTCGCCGGCGGCACCGTCGCCGTCACCTCGACCGCGGGCGCGGGTACCGCCCTGACGATGACTCTGCCGGCGACGGCCCGACGCATCGGGAGTGCGACATGATCCGCCTGCTCATCGCCGACGACCATCCCGTGGTGCGGGCGGGGCTGGCCGGTCTGCTCTCCGACGAGCCCGGCTTCGAGGTCGTCGGCGAGGCCGCGGACGGCGCCGAGGCGACTGCGCTCGCCGCCGAGCTGCAGCCCGATGTGGTGCTGATGGACCTGCGGATGCCGCACGTCGACGGCGTCGCCGCGACGTCGCGCATCGTCGCGTCGCGGGGGGACGCCGCGGCGCCGCGCGTGCTCATCCTCACCACGTACGAGAGCGACGACCAGATCCTCGCCGCCATCGAGGCCGGCGCGAGCGGTTACCTGCTCAAGGCCGCGCCGCGCGAGGAGATCGTCGCGGGCATCCGCTCGGTCGCGGCCGGACAGTCCGCCCTGTCGCCGTCCGTCGCGGTGCGCCTGGTGGAACGGATGCGGCACCCCGAGCCGGCGGCATCCGCTCTCACTCCGCGCGAAGTCGATGTGCTGCGGCTCGTGGCGGCCGGGCACGCCAACAAGCGGATCGCGGTGGAACTCGGCATCGGCGAGTCGACCGTCAAGACCCACCTGCTGCGCATCTACGAGAAGCTCGGTGTCGACACCCGCACACGCGCCGTGACCCTGGCCCTCGAACGCGGCGTGCTGGGCGGGGGATCGACGGGGCGCTGACCGGCGGCCGACCGCTCAGCCCGCGGCGTTCCAGCGCACCCGGTCGGGCTCCGCGTCCAGGGCAGCCAGCAGCGCGGCGGCATCCGTCACGGGGAAGGTCGTGACCAGACGAACGCCCGCGGAGTCGCTGCCCGCGGAGTCGCTGCCCGCGGAATCGCTGCCCTCGGAGTCGCTGCCCTCGGAATCGTTGCCCGCGACATGGTCGCTCGCGTCGGTGCGGGCGTAGACCAGGGCCGCCGGTCCGCGCGCGGCTGACAGCGCGACGCGGAACGTGCCGGCTCGCTCGTCGCGGCGCACCGGGGCGGTGTCGAGCAGCGCGAGGGCGGCGGCCGTGACTCGCGTGAGCAGAGACGGCCCGGGTCGCCACGGCAGGAACGCATCGTCGTCGAGCCCGAAGGCGGCGGCGAGGTCGGCGCCGAGCCATCGCTCGCGTTTGAGGCCGTACGGGGTGGGGGTCGTCGACAGCAGGTAGCCGTAGACGTGCAGCAGGCCGGCATTGCCGATCGGCCAGTCCGCCGTGAGTCCGGCTTCCCGGTGCAGGCGCTCGAAGACGCCCCGTGAGAGCACCGGTGCGCCGACGTTCTCGTCGACGATGGTCGACCGTGCCCAGAGCGCGAACAGACCGGATGCCGCGTCGGCGGCGATCGCCCGGGGCAGCCACGGGACGGCGGCCCAGGCGGACTCGAGGTCGCCCGCGCTCGCCGCTGCGGAGGCCTCGTCGAGGCGACGGATGCCGTTCACTCGGCGTTCATCGGCTGTGGGATCTGTGTCCATACGGTCACCTCACGATGGACGAAGCGTCCACTCAGAAAGCCCGACTCGTGCCGAACTCTCCTCTCATCATCTTCGATTTCGACGGAACCGTCGCGCTCGGCGACGGCCCCGTGCTCGCCTATGCGCGAGCCGCCGCCGCCTCCGCCGACGAGCCGGAACGGTTTCTGGCCCGCGTCGACGCGGGCCTCCGGCCGGTCGCTGCGGCCGCCGCCGCGCAGCCGATCGACGCTTACGACGTCATCCGGGTCGCCGCCGTGGAGGCCGGGGTCGCGCCCGACGCGCTCTCGCGCGCCTACCTGTCGAGCCGTGCTCTGCTCGGCTCGGCGGAGGCTCCCGTCGAGGCGCCCGTCGGACTCGCGGCGGTGGCCGCCGCGCTCGCGGCCGAATGCGTGCTCGTCACCAACGCGCCCGCCATCCGCATCGCCGAGACGCTCACGGCCCTCGGCCTGGGCGACGCCTTCACCCGGATCGTGACCGACGCGGGCAAGCCCGCCGGCCTCGACCGCCTGCTCGACGAGCCGGGGGTAGCCGGTCGCCGCGTGCTGGCCGTCGGCGACATCTGGCGCAACGACCTCGAGCCGGCGCACCGCCGCGGGCACGACACCGCGCTCGTGGGCCTGTGGCCCGACCCCGCTGCGACGCCCACGTTCCGCGCCGCGACCCTCACCGACCTGCTCCCGCGCATCGAGGCGTGGGCGGCGGCATCCGTCTCCTGATCCCGAACACCCTCTCTCACACCTCTCACCCGAAGGACATCACCATGCGCACCACCCGCCTCTTCGCGGCCGCCGCCGTCACGGCCGTCGCCGCGATCGCCCTCGCCGGCTGCGCCGGCTCTCCCGCCGCCGGCGACACCCCCGCCGCTGCGGAGGACCCGAACTCGCTCGTGCTCGCACTCGTGCCCTCGCAGGACCAGAACGGCCTCGTCGAGACGGCCACGCCGCTGACGGACTACCTCACCGACGAGCTCGGCATCGAGGTCACCGGAGTCGTCTCGAAGGACTACCAGGCCGCGGTCGAGGCGATGGGCGCCGGCCAGGCGCAGATCGGTTTCCTGCCCTCGCTGCAGCTGTGGCAGGCCAACGACATGTACGACGCCGAGGTGGTGCTGCAGACCGAGCGCAACGGCAACATCAGCTACCCCGCGCAGTTCATGACCAACAACCCCGACAAGTACTGCGACGACGCCCCCGTCGAACGCGACGGGATGCTGTTCTGCAACGGCGCGGACGCCATGACCGGTCCGGCCGGCCTCGACTCGATCACGAAGGTCGAGGGCGCGAAGGTCGCCGTCCTCGGCCCCGGCTCGCCCGCGGGCTACATCTACCCGATCCTCGCGCTGCAGGAGGCGGGGCTCGACACCGACAGCGACATCGAGCAGCTGCCCGTGACCGCCAACGACGCCTCCGTGCTCGCCGTCTACAACGGCGACGCCGAGGTCGGGTTCAGCTTCTGGGACGCCCGCACGATCGTGCAGAAGGACACCCCGGATGTCGGTCAAAAGGTCGTCGTGTTCGCGATGACCGAAGAGATCCCCAACGACGGCGTCGCCCTCAGCGCCGACCTGTCGCCCGAGCTGCGCGAGCGCATCGCGACCGCGCTCGAGGACTTCTCGAACACCCCCGAGGGCTCGGAGGTGCTGCAGAGCATCTACTCGATCACCAAGCTCGCTCCCGCCGACGCCGACTCGCTCGACGTCGTGGCGCGCGCGGCACAGGCTCTCGGACTGCAGTGATCGAGGCCACCGCAGGCGATGCCGGGGCTGCGGCCCCGGCATCGCCGTCCTCGATCCGGCTGCGCGACGTCACGGTGCGCTATCCGAACGGCACCCTGGGGCTGCGCGGTGTCTCGCTCGACATCCCCGCCGGCGAGATGGTGGCGGTGGTCGGGCTCTCGGGCTCCGGCAAGTCCACACTCATCCGCACCATCAACGGGCTCGTCCCCATCACCTCCGGCTCGCTCATGGTCGGCGACGTGCGGGTCGACGCCGCCCGCGGCCGAGAGCTGCGCCGTCTGCGCGGCGACATCGGCATGGTGTTCCAGGGCTTCAACCTCGCCGGACGCACGAGCGTCATGAACAACGTGCTCGTCGGCAGGCTGGCGCACACGCCGGTGTGGCGCACCCTCGTCGGCGCCTATCGCGCAGACGACCGGCGTCTCGCCTGCGAAGCGCTCGACCGCGTCGGCATGCTGGCGCGCGTCTGGGACCGCGCCTCGGCGCTGTCGGGCGGTCAGCAGCAGCGTGTCGCGATCGCCCGCGCTCTCGCGCAGCAGCCGCGCATCGTCCTCGCCGACGAGCCCGTCGCGAGCCTCGACCCGCCGACCGCGCACGGCGTGATGAAGGACCTGCAGCGCGTCAACCTCGACCTCGGCATCACGGTGCTGGTCAACCTGCACCTGCTGGATCTCGCACGCACCTACGGGGTGCGCCTCATCGGGATGCGCGGGGGAGAGGTCGTCTACGACGGGACGGCGGCGGATGCCACCGACGCCGACTTCGCGGGCATCTACGGCCGGTCGCTGACGGCCGAGGACCGGCTCGACGCGTGAGCGGCACGAGCTCGGTGGCCCCGAACAGCCTCGTGGTGCCGACGCGTCCGCCCGGCCGCGCCGTGCCCTGGATCGTCGCGGCGGTCGTGGCGGCCATCACCGTCGTGACCTGCCTGCCGGGCATCGGGGTCGGCCTCGACCTCTCGGGCATCGTCCGCAACTGGCAGCACGGCGCCGACAAGGTCCTCGGTCTGCTGCAGCCCGACTGGTCGTTCTTCCCGCGGACGGTGGCGCCGCTGCTCGAGACGTTGCAGATGGCCGTCATCGGCACCGTCGTCGGCGCCGCGCTGTCGCTTCCGCTCAGCCTCTGGGCCGCGCGCCCGACCAACCCGAACCGGTGGGCCCGTGGTGCCGTGCGCACCGCGCTGAACATCGTGCGCAGCGTTCCGGATCTGCTGTCGGCGGCGATCCTCGTCGCCATGGTGGGTGTCGGGGCGCTGCCCGGCATCCTCGCCCTCGTCGTGTTCAACGTCGGCATCGTCGTCAAGCTCGTCTCGGAGTCGATCGACGCCATGGACACCGGCCCCCTCGAAGCGGGGCGCGCGGCCGGGGGGACGCAGCTGCAGATCAACCGCACGCTCGCGCTGCCCGACACCTGGCCCGCCTACGCGGCGCAGACCCTCTACGTGCTCGAGCTCAACGTGCGCGCCTCGACCGTGCTCGGGCTCGTCGGTGCCGGCGGCATGGGACTCATCATCGACGCGGTCCGCACCTTCTACCGGTACGACCAGCTGTCGCTCATCATCCTCGAGATCCTCGTCGTCGTGCTCGTCATCGACGCCGCGAGTTCCGCTCTCCGTCGGAGGCTCACGTGACCGCTCCCGTCCTCGCGCACCCGCCCCGGACCCCCGTCCTCGTGGCGCCCCCGCGCCCGCGCCGCCTCGGCCGCTGGGCGATCGGCGCGGCGGTGACCGTCGTGGTCGTCCTCGCGTTCTGGTCGGTCGACATCACGTGGACGCGCCTGGCCGACCTGCCGTCCGAACTGGTGCGGTACGGCTGGCTCATGTTCTCGTCGCCGACGTGGGAGAAGCTGCCCGACGCCCTGTGGCAGACCTGGCAGAGCGTGCAGATGGCATGGGTGGGCACCGTCCTCGGCATCCTCATCGCCACGCCGCTCAGTCTCGTCGCCGCCCGCGGTTTCGGCCCCGCGTGGCTGCGGGCCCTGCTGCGCTTCGTGTTCTCGACGATCCGCGCGGTGCCCGAGATCATCTTCGCCATCATCATCCTCTCGATGACGGGACTGACGCCGCTCACGGGAGCCCTCGCGCTCGCGATCAACGGCGTCGGCACGCTCGGCAAGTGGGGCTACGAAGCCGTCGAGGCCGTGCCGCCGGGCCCGATCGAGGCCGCCCGCTCGGCCGGCGGCAGTCCCGCGCAGGTGCTGCGATGGGGCGTATGGCCGCAGGCGACGCCGGTGTTCCTGTCGTTCTGGCTGTACCGCTTCGAGATCAACGTGCGGTCATCGGCTGTGCTGGGACTCATCGGCGTGGGCGGGATCGGCGACATGCTCACGACGTACACCCAGTACCGTGAGTGGTCGACGGTGGGGATGCTGCTGATCGTGGTCATCGCCGTGACGATGGCGATCGACGGCGTCTCGGGCCGCATCCGCCGACGGATCATGGAGGGCGCACGTGTCCGGTAACGCCCCGCCCACCGTTCGCATCCAGGCGTTGCGTAACAGCATGCAGCCGACCGAGCGACGCGTCGCCGACGCGATCCTCGACGCACCCGACGAGGTCGTCGAGCTGACGGCCCAGCAGCTCGCCGACCGGGCCGGCGTCGCGCGGTCGTCGGTCGTGCGCGCCTGCCAGACGTTCGGCTTCCGCGGCTACCCGCAGCTGCGGGTCGCGCTCGCCGCTGAGCTCGGCTCGGGCGCTCCGGCCGTCACCGATCACGGGGGCGGTGTGCTCGGACGTCTGCGGACGGCGATCGACCGGGCCGCCGCGGCGCTGCCGGCGTCGACGAGCCTGCTCGACGCCGAGGGGCTCGAGCGGGCCCGCGACGCCGTCGTCGGTGCCGGTCGGCTGCTCGTCGTCGCCAACGGGCTCTCGTCGCCGATCGCGAGCGATCTCGCGATGCGGCTGACGGCGGCGGGCCGACCGGCGGAAGTCATCGCTGACGCGATCGCGCAGCAGATCTCGGCGCGCCAGCTCGGAGCGCGCGACGTGTGCGTCGTCGTCAGCGGCTCGGGCGCGAACGAGGCGAGCCTGCGCGCCGCGTCGGCGGCAGCCCGCGGGGGAGCGGCGGTCATCGCGATCACCTCGTTCGCGGCATCGCCGCTGGTCGACCTCGCGACGCACGCGCTGGTGATCGCACC
This sequence comes from Microbacterium thalli, assembly GCF_028737325.1. Classification (GTDB taxonomy): domain Bacteria; phylum Actinomycetota; class Actinomycetes; order Actinomycetales; family Microbacteriaceae; genus Microbacterium; species Microbacterium thalli. The sequence continues at coordinate 1,214,078 of NZ_JAQZCH010000001.1, forward strand.
CGCCGGCACGAGCTTCCGCGACGAGCTCGAGCACACCTCGCGCGCGGCACATGCGCTGTTCGTCGAGGCGTTCGTCGACGAGGTGGCGTCGCGGATGCCGGATGCCGGTGGCGCGGTGCGCGCGCAGGTGCTCGAGATCCTCTCCGACAACCTCGGCGAGGCCGCGCTCGACCGCTGAGCGATCAGCCCGACAGGCGCAGAGCTGCCCACACCGCGGCGCGGTCGGGGAACGACGACAGGTCGCGCCCGAGCAGCCGCTGCGCGAGCGCGATCCGTGCGCGGATGGTGTGCCGGTGCAGGCCGAGAGCGCGGGCCGTCGCCTCGTGCGCGCCGTCGTGCTCGAGCCAGGTCGTCAGGGTCGCGGTCAGCGCGGTGCCGTGGCGGGCGTCGTGGCTGCGCAGGCGCTCGAGCTCCGCGCCCGCTCGCGCTCGCGCGGCCGGCGTCGCGAGATCGCCGAGCAGGTCGCCGGGGGCGTCGGCGATGTCGGTCGCGGCGCCAAGACGGCCCCGGTCACGGGCCAGGCGCGCCCGCTCGCGCGCGGTGGCGAGGTCGGCGTCGGTCGCCGCGTCGGCGACGCCGAGGCGCCAGGTCAGGCGCTCGGCGACGTCGTCGAGCAGGGGGCGGTCGGATGCCGCTGCCACGAGCAGCACGCCGTCGTCGTCGCGGCCGTAGAACAGGCGGCCGTTCGTGGCGAGCTGGTCGAGCAGCTCGCGGGCGCCCGTGGGGGCGGCGCTGTCGGCCAGCGCGACGACGTACGGCGCGGACGGGTGGCCGCCCCACGCATCCACGGCAACGTCGCGGACGAGCTCGGGGCGGCCCCCGACGAGGAGGTCGACGAGCGCCGCCCGCAGCCGGCTCCACGCACCCGCCGTCATCCGCCGTTGCTCGAGCGCGAGCCCCGTCGTCCCGACCACGGCGGTCACGACGGCGCGCGCCTCCTGGTCGAGGTCGACGCCCGCCGTGGCGAGGACGCCGCGGCGCCCGCCGGACCCCAGGGTCTGCAGGGTCACCGCGGTGCCGTGCAGTCGCATCGCGGCGCCGGTGCCGCCGCCGCGTCGGAGCAGAGCGGCGGCTTCGGCGTCGACGGCCTCGCGCAGCCGGGAGTTCGCGCCGACGTCGGCCGCGCCGTGCGCGTGCGACAGTGCGCCCGACGCGTCGTACAGCCCGACCCAGGCGCCGAGCTGACGGGCGAGCTCGGCCAGGGTCGCGTCGAAGCCGTCGGGTCGCAGCGCGGCGAGGGCGAGGGCGCGCTGCGCGTCGAGCGCCCAGCTGCGACGGGCGTAGGCCTGGGCCGCGATCGCCTCGGCGGCGGCTCGCGCCACGGCGATGAAGGGGGTCCGATAGGGCACCTCGAACAGCGGGATGCCGGCGCGCTCGCACGCGGCGCGCAACGATTCGGGGATGCCGTCGCGCACGACCTCGGTGCCGAAGCCCAGGCCGCGGACGCCTCGGGCCCGCAGCCGCGTGACGTAGTCCTCGGCGCCGCTGCTCTCGCCGTCGGCGCCGCCGTCGAGGAAACCGTCGACGAACTGAGTGCCCGTCGTCAGCAGCACGACGTCCTCCGACAGGAACGGGGTGGGGTCGGCGAGGTCCGAGCTGTGGACCCAGCGCACGCCGGCGTCGAGCGCCGCATCATCGGCAGCGGTCGCCAGGTGCAGCTCGAGCTCGCGCCGGGCGAGCAGTGCCCGCAGGGTCGGCGCGGGCGCGGGCTGTGAGACGGCGGACATCGGCATCCTGTACGTGCGGGCGATAAGAGGTGCGCTCACTGTACACGGCGGCGAGTGCGGCCACGGCGGCACGCGTCCTACTGTCGCGGGATGAGCACCATGACCTCGACGCCGACCATCCCCCTCGGCGGCCCGACCCTCCCGCAGGAGCGTCGCGTCGTCACCGCGATCCCGGGGCCGCGCTCCGAGGAGCTGCTGGCGCGCAAGGCGGCGGCGGTGCCCGCGGGCGTCGGGCACACCGCGCCGATCCACGCGGTGGCCGCCGGCGGCGGCGTCGTGGTCGATGCGGACGGCAACTCGCTCATCGACCTCGGGTCGGGCATCGCCGTCACCTCGGTCGGCAACGCGCATCCCGCCGTCGTCGCTGCCGTGCAGGCCCAGGTCGCGCAGTTCACCCACACCTGTTTCATGGTCTCGCCCTACGAGTCCTACGTCGCCGTCGCGGAGGCCCTGAACCGGCTCGCCCCCGGCGACCACGAGAAGAAGACGGCGCTGTTCAACTCCGGCGCCGAAGCGGTCGAGAACGCGGTGAAGATCGCGCGCAAGGCGACGGGACGCTCCGCGGTCGTCGCCTTCGATCACGGCTACCACGGACGCACCAACCTGACGATGGCGCTGACGGCGAAGTCGATGCCCTACAAGAGCGGCTTCGGCCCGTTCGCGCCCGAGGTCTACCGGGCGCCGATGTCGTATCCGTTCCGCGACGGCCTCTCGGGTGCCGATGCCGCGGCCCGGTCGATCTCGCTGATCGAGAAGCAGATCGGCGCCGACAACCTCGCCGCGGTCATCATCGAGCCGATCCAGGGCGAGGGCGGTTTCATCGTCCCCGCCGACGGGTTCCTGCCGGCGCTGGCCGACTGGTGCCGCGAGCACGGCGTCGTCTTCATCGCCGACGAGGTGCAGACCGGGTTCGCCCGCACCGGCGCGATGTTCGCCAGCGAGCACTTCGGCATCGTCCCCGACCTCATCACGACCGCCAAGGGCATCGCCGCCGGCCTGCCGCTCGCCGCCGTCACCGGGCGCGCCGAGATCATGGATGCGTCGCACCCGGGCGGGCTGGGCGGCACGTACGGGGGCAACCCCGTCGCCTGCGCGGCTGCGCTCGCCGCGATCGACGCGTTCGAGAACGACGGGCTCATCGAACGCGCGCGGCAGCTCGGCGAACACCTCACCACGCGCCTCGAGGCGCTCCGTGCGGCCGACCCGCGCGTCGGCGAGGTGCGCGGACTCGGCGCCATGATCGCGGCCGAGTTCGTCGACCCCGAGACGGGCGCGCCGGATGCCGCCCTGACCGCGGCCGTCGCGAAGGCGTGCATCGCGCAGGGTGTGATCGTGCTCACGTGCGGCACCTACGGCAACGTCATCCGCTTCCTGCCGCCGCTGGCGATCTCGGACGAGCTGCTCGACGACGGGCTCGACGTCGTGGCGGCCGCCCTCGCGGCGGCCTGATCGGGCCCGGCCCCGCACCTCACGCATCGGAACGAAGGAGTCGCAATGACTGAGATCACCCGCGCCGTCGCGATCGTCGGAGCCGGCGCCGCCGGCCTGACCGCGGCGAACGACCTGCGCAAGGCCGGCCTGTCGGTCGTCGTGCTCGAGGCGCGCGAGCGCGTCGGAGGCCGGCTGTGGACCGAGGAGATCGACGGCGCGATGCTCGAGCTCGGCGGGCAGTGGGTTTCACCCGACCAGCACGCGCTCATCGAGACGCTGGCCGACCTCGGGCTCGAGACCTACGAGCGCTATCGCGACGGCGACAGCGTGTACGTCGGTCCCGATGGCGAGGCGCGGCGGTTCCGGGGCGAGATGTTCCCCGTGGCGCCCGAGACCGAGCGCGTCATCGACGAGATCACCGAGCGTCTGGACGCCATGGTCGCCGAGATCGACCCCGACCGGCCGTGGGCGCACGAGCGCGCCGCCGAGTGGGACACCATCTCGTGGGATGCCTGGCTGCGTCAGCAGACCGATGACGACGAGGCGGTGCGCAACCTCGCCTTCGCCACCGGATCGGCGATGCTGACCAAGCCGACGCACTCGTTCTCGCTACTGCAGTCGCTGCTGATGGCCGCCTCGGCGGGGTCGTACTCGAACCTCGTCGACGCCGACTTCATCCTCGACAAGCGCGTGGTCGGCGGTCTGCAGCGGGTGCCCCTGCGGCTGGCCGAGCGCCTGGGCGATGACGTGCTGCTGAACCAGCCGGTGCGGACGATCGAGTACTCGGATGCCGGCGCCGTCCTGCGCACCGACGAGCTCACCGTCCGCGCACGGCGCGTCGTGCTCGCCGTGGCGCCCGTGCTCTACAACCGCATCACCTTCGTGCCCCCGCTGCCGCGGCTCAAGCACCAGATGCACCAGCACCTCTCGATGGGGTTCGTCATCAAGGTGCACGCCGTCTACGACCGCCCGTTCTGGCGCGAGCAGGGGCTCTCGGGCACGGCGTTCAGCCCGTACGAGGTGTCGCACGAGGCGTACGACAACACCAACCACGGTGACGAGCGCGGCACGCTCGTGGCGTTCGTGTCGGACCGTACCGCCGACGACCTCTTCCGCCTGTCGGCCGACGAGCGCCGCGAGCGGATCCTCGAGTCGCTCTCGCACTACTACGGCCCCGAGGCGAAGCAGCCGGTCGTCTACTACGAGAGCGACTGGGGCAGCGAGGAGTGGACCCGCGGCGCGTACGCGGCGAGCTTCGACCTCGGCGGTCTCACCCGCTACGGTGCCGAGCAGCTCGAACTGGTCGATCCGCTGCATGTCGCCTGCAGCGACCTTGCGGGCCTGGGCTACCAGCACGTCGACGGCGCGATCCGCATGGGGCACCGCGTCGCTGACGAGATCCTCGCGGCGGACCGGGCATGAGCGCTCCCCTCGGCGGTGGCGACCGCATCGTCGTCGGCTACACGGCGACCAAGGCCGGCCGTGACGCGGTCGCCTTCGCGAGCCGCCTGGCCGCGGCATCCGGTTCGGCTCTGCACCTCGTGCTCGTTCTGCCCGCGCAGAAGCCGGGGATCGTGCCGCCCGACGCCGGGTACGAGCGCCTCGTGCGCGAGCAGGCGGCCGGGTGGTTGCGGGAGGGCGCCGCGACGGTGCCCGAGGAGATCCCGCACCGCGCCCACGTCCGGTACGGCGAGTCGGTCGCGGCCGGCCTCGTCGACACGGCGGACGAGCTCGGTGCATCGCTGATCGTGGTCGGCGGCGCCGACGGCGGCCACCGCGGGCGCCATCGCCTCGGCACGACCGCGACCGAGCTGGTGCATTCCTCCGATGTTCCGGTGGCTCTCGTCCCGCGCGGCGCGCGGCGCATCACGCTCGAGACCGGGATCACGCGCCTGACCGCGGCGGTGGGGGAGCGCGAGGGAACGGAGCTGCTGGTCGAGGAGACCATCCGGCTGGCCGCGGCGACGGGCGTTCCGGTGCGGCTGCTCTCGCTCGTCGCGCTCGACCTGCCCGCCGGCCTCGACACCGGCGCCATCCGAACGGTCAGCGACACCCACGCGCAGGAGGTGCTGGGCGAGGTGCGATCGGCTCTTCCCGCCGACGCCGACGTGACGGCGGTCGTCGCGGCCGGCGACGGGATCGAGGATGCCGCCGGGCAGCTCGAGTGGGAGGCCGGCGAGATCGTCCTCGTCGGTTCCAGTCGTCTGGCGCAGCCGCGCCGGCTGTTCCTCGGCTCGACGGCGGCCCGGATGCTGCGCGTCGTGACCGCCCCCATGATCGTGGTGCCCCGCACCCGCAGCGAGCGCGAAGGAGCGAGCGCATGACCAGAGCTGAGGCATCCCAGGTACCCGCGGGTGACCCGGTCACCGGAGGCATCTCCCGCAAGGGGCTGAGCGTCGGGACGGTGGGCCTGCTGGGGGCCGTCGTCATCGGTATCTCGTCGATCGCGCCGGCCTACACGTTCACGGCGGCCGTCGGACCGACGGCATCCGTCGTGGGGCTGCAGGTGCCGGCGATCGTGCTCGTCGGCTTCATCCCGATGCTGCTCGTGGCGTTCGGCTACCGGGAACTCAACAACCGCATGCCCGACTCGGGAACGAGCTTCACGTGGGCGACCCGGGCGTTCGGCCCGTGGGTGGGGTGGATGGCGGGGTGGGGCCTGGTCGCGGCGACCATCCTCGTGCTGTCGAACCTCGCCGGCGTCGCCGTGGACTTCCTGTTCCTGCTGATCGCCCAGATGACCGGGCAGGAGGCGATCGCCGACCTCGCCGCCGTCACCTGGATCAACGTCCTCGTGTGCGTGCTGTTCGTCGCGGCGGCGACCTTCGTGTCGTACCGCGACCTGCAGACGACGCAGAAGCTGCAGTACGGCCTCGTCGCCTTCCAGGTGGTCGTGCTCGTGCTCTTCGCCGGCGCCGCGATCGTCGAGACCGTGTCGGGGAACGCATTCGATGCGACATCCTTCGACTGGTCGTGGTTCAACCCGTTCGCCGTGCCGTCGTTCAGCGCGTTCGCGGCGGGCCTGTCGCTGTCGATCTTCATCTTCTGGGGGTGGGACGTCACCCTCACGATGAACGAGGAGGCGAAGGACCCGCAGCGCACGCCTGGGCGTGCGGCGACGATCACGGTCGTCATGATCGTGGCGCTCTACCTGCTGCTCGCGATCGCGATGATCATGTTCGCCGGTGTCGGCACCGGCGAGCTGGGACTCGGCAACGAGGACATCCAGGAGAACGTCTTCTTCCACCTGTCGGGTCCGGTCCTCGGGCCGCTGGCCTTCCTCGTGTCGCTCGCGGTGCTGACCAGCTCGGCGTCGTCGCTGCAGTCGACGATCGTGGGCCCGGCGCGCACCTTGCTGGCGATGGGTCACTACGGTGCGCTGCCCGAGCAGTTCGCCAAGGTCAGCCCGCGGTTCTTCACCCCCGGCTACGCGACCGTCGTCTCGGCGGTCGCCGCCTCGGCCTTCTACGTCGTGATGCGCATCGTCAGCGAGAACATCCTCTGGGACACGATCCTCGCCCTCGGCATGATGATCTGCTTCTACTACGGGCTGACGGCATTCGCCTGCGTCTGGTACTTCCGCCGGCAGTGGTTCGATTCGGTGCGCAACGTGTTCTTCACGTTCCTGTTCCCGCTGATCGGCGGTGCCATCCTCGCCGTGCTGTTCGTGACGACGCTGATCGACACGATGGACCCGGCGTACGGCAGTGGCTCGCAGATCGGTGGCATCGGGCTCGTGTTCATCCTCGGGGTGGGCGTCATCCTCATCGGCGTCGCCGTGATGGTGTGGCAGGCCGTGAGGCGTCCGGCATTCTTCCGGGGAGAGACGCTGACGAAGGACGCGCCGGTGAGCCGGCGCCGGAGAGGAGTGACGCGATGACGCACGAGGACGAGACCCGGCTGCTGGCGGGGCTGCAGCGCGGCCTGTTCATCGGCGGCGAATGGGTGGAAGCCGAGGGCGGCGCGACCTTCGCCGTCACCGACCCGGCGACGGGGCGCACGCTCGTCGAGATCGCCGATGCGTCGCCCGCCGACGGCATCCGCGCCCTCGACGCCGCCGTGGCCGCCCAGGACGCGTGGGCGGCGACGTCGCCGCGCACCCGCAGCGACATCCTGCGACGCGCGTTCGACCTCGTGCAGGAGCGCCGCGAGGACCTTGCGCTGCTCATGACCCTCGAGATGGGCAAGCCCTTGGCCGAGGCGCGGGGCGAGGTGACCTATGGTGGCGAGTTCCTGCGGTGGTTCAGCGAAGAGGCGGTGCGCATCTCCGGGCGCTACGGGCTCAACCCGGAAGGCACGGGGCGGATGATCGTCTCGCAGCGGCCGGTGGGTCCGTCGTTCTTCATCACGCCGTGGAACTTCCCGTTGGCGATGGCCACGCGCAAGATCGCGCCGGCGCTCGCGGCCGGGTGCACGGTCGTGGTGAAGCCGGCGGCCCTCACGCCGCTGACCACGGTGCTGTTCGTGCAGCTGCTCGAAGAGGCCGGGCTGCCGAAGGGCGTCGTCAACGTCGTCAACGCGACGCGTTCGAGCGAGGTGGCCGCGCCGATCATCGCCGACCCGCGGCTGCGGAAGCTGTCGTTCACGGGGTCGACCCCGGTCGGTCGCAAGCTCATCGAGCAGGCCGCCGAGGGTGTGCTGCGGGTCTCGATGGAGCTCGGCGGCAACGCGCCGTTCGTCGTGTTCGACGATGCGGATCTCGACAAGGCCGTGGACGGCGCGATGCTGGCGAAGTTCCGCAACATCGGACAGGCCTGCACCGCGGCGAACCGCTTCATCGTGCACGAGTCGATCGCCGACGCGTTCGCGGACCGGCTCACCGAGCGCGTCGCCGCGATGAAGATCGGCCGCGGCACCGAGGACGGTGTGCAGATCGGGCCGCTCATCGACGACCGTGCCGTCGCGAAGACGCGTGAGCTCGTCGACGACGCCGTCTCGCGTGGCGCGACCCTGCGGACCGGCGGGTCGGCGATCGAGGGCGAGGGCAGCTTCTTCGAGCCGACCGTCGTCACCGAGGTCGTCGCCGGCAGCGACATCCTGCGCCAGGAGATCTTCGGGCCGGTGCTCGCCATCGCCACGTTCTCGGACGAGGACGAGGCCGTCCGGCTCGCGAACGACACGGAGTACGGGCTCGTCTCGTACGTCTTCACGCAGGACCTGGCGCGCGGACACCGGATGATCGACCGGCTCGAGACCGGCATGATGGGCCTCAACGTCGGGGTCGTCTCGAACGCCGCGGCGCCGTTCGGCGGTGTGAAGCAGTCCGGTGTCGGACGTGAGGGAGGCCTCGAGGGCATCCACGAGTACCTCTCGACCAAGTACACCCTGATCCCGGCCGACTGAACGAAGACGAGCGTCGACGTCGACGAACGTCGAAGAAGGAGAACCGATGAGCACGTATGCCGTGACCAACCCCGCGACGGGCGAAACGCTCGCGACCTACGACCCCGCGACCGACGAGGACGTCCAGCAGGCGCTCGGCGTCGCGCACGCGGCGTACCGCGATTGGGCCCGGGTCGTCGCCCCCGCGGAGCGCGCTGAGCGCCTGCGCCGCGTGGCCGACCTGCACCGCGAACGCCGCGACGAGCTGGCCGCGATCATCGTGCGCGAGATGGGCAAGCCGCTCGCGGCCGCGGAGGGCGAGGTCGACTTCGCCGCCGACATCACCGCGTACTACGCCGACCACGTCGACCAGATCACCGGTGACACCCCCATCCCGATCGAGGGCGAGGGCGAAGCGGTGATCCGGCGCTCCCCGTTGGGCGTGCTGCTCGGCATCATGCCGTGGAACTTTCCGTACTACCAGGTGGCGCGGTTCGCCGCTCCGAACATCGCGGTGGGCAACACGATCCTGCTCAAGCACGCGCCGCAGTGCCCCGAGTCGGCGGCGGCGATCGCCGACATCTATCGGGATGCCGGCTTCCCGGAGGGCGTCTACACGAACCTCTACATCAGCAACGAGCAGGCCGCCGACGTCATCGCCGACCCGCGGGTGCAGGGCGTGTCGGTGACCGGGTCGGAGCGTGCCGGATCGGCCGTGGCCGAGGTCGCCGGCCGTCACTTGAAGAAGGTGGCGCTCGAGCTGGGCGGGTCCGACCCGTTCATCCTGCTGTCGACGGATGACCTGGACGCCGCGGTGTCGGCCGCCGCGGAAGCGCGCCTCGACAACGTCGGGCAGTCCTGCAACGGTGCGAAGCGCTTCATCGTCGTCGACGGGCTCTATGACGCCTTCGTCGAGAAGTTCGCGGCGGCGCTCGCCGAGGCGAAGGTCGGCGACCCGTTCGCCGAGGACACCGTGCTCGGACCGCTGTCGTCGCTCGCGGCCGCGGAACGTCTCGCCGAGCAGGTGGACCGCGCCGTGAGCCAGGGCGCGACGGTGGTCACGGGCGGCCAGCGCGACGGCGCCTTCTATCCGGGCACCGTGCTCACGGGCGTGACGCCCGACATGGACGCCTACCGCGAGGAGTTCTTCGGTCCCGTCGGCGTCGTCTATCGCGTCGCCGACGAGGCTGAGGCGATCGAGCTCGCGAACGACACCCCGTTCGGGCTGGGTTCGTACGTCTTCACGACGGATGCCGCGCAGGCGGCCCGGGTCGCGGATGCCATCGAGGCCGGCATGGTCTACATCAACGTCGTCCTCGCGGATGAGGCGGGCCTGCCGTTCGGCGGAGTCAAGCGCAGTGGCACGTCGCGGGAGCTCGGACTGCTCGCGGCGGACGAATTCGTCAATAAGAAACTCATCCGCACCGGGGCCTGACGCCGCGGGGGCCTGACTCGGTGGGGGCCCGACTGGGCGGGGGCCTGCCTCGGCGGGGCCCGCCTCTGCGGGGGCCCGACTTGGCGGGGCCCGCCCGACTCGGTGAGAGCCGGACGGCCCCGGAGCTGAATAACCGACTCATACTTCCGGGGGCGCGTCGGCGATCCTGCGCCCGTGCCGTGCCGTGCCGTGCCGTGCCGTGCCGTGCCGTGCCGTGCCGTGCCGTGCCGTGCCGTGCCGTGCCGTGCCCGTCCCTCGGAAGGGCGCCGCGGAGACGCGCGCGTGCGTCTAGGCGCGCGCGTGCGGTCTAGAAGGGTGGCTGAGACGCGGGCGGCGCGTTCGGCGGGGGTGCCGGCGCTGTCCCGGGCGGCGCTGTCCCGGGCGGTGCTGTGCTCGGGATGCCCGGTGTGAAGCAGACGGCTGGGATGGGTACGTCTTCGCGGTAGGTCCGTCCGCCCGGTGAGGTCCATTCGAGGACGCCACCGCCGAGTTGTGTGACGTTCCAGTCGGTGAATTGCTTCATCGAGTGGTGTCTCTGGCAGAGGTGGGCGAGGTTGTAGATGTGCGTGTGGCCGCCCAACGCGTGGTCGACGGTGTGATCGATCTCACAGCGGATCGCGGCGCGTCGGCATCCGGGGAACCGGCAGTGCTGATCCCTTGCTTGAAGCAGGCGTCGCATGGATGCGGTGGGCCGGTAGGTGTCGGTTTCGACCGGGGTGCGGGTGATCGGGTCGATGTACAGCCGGTCCCATGAAGTTGTCTGCCCGGCGAGTTCGCGGGCGGTGTCGGCGTCGATGAGTCCGGTGCCGACGGCTTCGGCGGGACCGTGGTCGGTTCCGGTGAGGGTGTCTGCAGTGACGACGACCTGCACCCGCGCACGGATCGCGCCGAGAGGGCCAGGTGCGTCGGTGCCGTAGGTCGGATCCACTGCCGGAGCGCCACTGAGCACCAGGTCGGCAAGCGCGTCCGCGCGGAGCTGATCCATCGTGCGGGCGTCAGGCTCGGTTGCGTCCCCAGTGCCAGCCCCCGCAGCACCCGCACCCGCCGCTGCGGCATCCACCCCCGCCGCTCGGGCATCCTTCACGGACTGGCCCATCTGCGTGAGCCGGTCCAACATCCCCGCGACGATCACGGTGGGCAGGGTCGCGATCAGGTCCGACATCCCGTCCGCCCCCGGAAGCACCCGAACACACCGGCCCGCGGCGGCGTCCCGGTGCCGGTCGGTGAACTCCCGCGGGTGCATCCGCTCCGCCAACGCTCTCAGCGGCTCGCGCACGCGCACCGCAATGTCGCGCTGACAGATGTCGATCGCCGCTTCCTCGAACGCGGGTCGAACCTCCGCCGGCACCACCATCCCGGCCTTCACGACCACCTCTACGTGATCGCGGGTGATCCGCCGGGTCTCCCAGGCCGCGAACACCGCCGGGTAGTCGTCGACGATCGTCATCGCGTGGTCGATGTCGTGCTGCAACCGCCGATCCGACCGCCCCGCGAGCCCCGCGGCCTCCGCAGCGACAGACCGCAACTCCATGTCCGATGCCATACCCCGCACCCCACCGACGTGTGCGACGCGCAACGCCGACCGCCCCACCTCAGCCAATGCCCGAACGAGCGCGACATCCCCCGTGTGCGCAGCATCCAGCGCCTCGGCGAACGCACCGAGCGCACCGGCGTGAGGACTCAATCCCACCGCGCCGCCACCGCTCGTCGTTGCCATATGTCCATGATCGCGCGAACCACCGACATCCGAACGGCCCTCACGCGCCCTCGGGGACACATCGCGACATTGCGCCGGTGGGGAGGGGTCGACCGCCGTCGTTCGCGACCGTCGTGCGCATGACGTACACTGGGAGGAGCAGTCGAAATCTGCATTCTTTCGCTGTGCCCGAGCAACTGTGACGGTATGGCATATGAAAGAGTGCGGGTCGACCTCGGGATCCTCGGATCTCTAGGGCGGTAGCTCAATTGGCAGAGCAGCGGTCTCCAAAACCGCAGGTTGCAGGTTCGATTCCTGTCCGCCCTGCGCGTCGGCGTCAGCCGGCTCACGGAAGGTATCAGGTGGGTTCGATGGTCCAAGAGGGTGGCGAAGTCGTCGCCGCAGGTGGCGCGCCCCGCGAGAAGAAGCCCAACATCTTCGCGCGGATCATCATCTTCATCCGCCAGGTGTTCGCCGAACTCCGCAAGGTCGTCACCCCGACCCGCCAGGAGCTCGTGAAGTTCACGGCTGTGGTCCTCGGGTTCGTCGTCGTCATGATGGCGCTGGTGTACGGCCTCGACGTCCTGTTCGTCTGGATCACGACCGTCGTCTTCGGCGTCCCGCGCTGATCGACGGGCCCGGCCCGCACGACCCGCGAATGCCTGCCGCGCAGGCATCCCGACAATCGATGGAAGAGAACGCAGTGTCAGAACGCATCCCCGACGACGTCGACTGGGCCACGGCCGCCGAGCAGTCCAGCGAGGACGATGAGGCCCAGGAGGGCAACGTGCTCGCGGGCCAGGAGCGCTCCTCCGACGCCGCTGAGCACGCCGCCGTCCACGTGGTGGACGACGAGGCTGACGAGGACGACCTCGACCTCGACGGCATCGAGATCGACGACCCCGAGGCCGACGCCGTCGTCAACGACGCGCTCGAGATCGACGAGACCTCCGAGGCCGAAGCCGCCGCCGAGGTGCTGACCGACTCGCTGGAGGAAGAGCGTGCCGAGCAGGCCGCCGAGGCCGCCGACGAGGTCGAGCCGTACGACGGCCCCGAGCCCGACGTCGAGGTCTCGGATGAGACCGTCGATTACCTCTCCGAGTTCGAGGCTGCCGCCGGTATCGAGATCACGGTGGGCGAGGACGAGGACCCCTACGAGGCATTCCGCTCCGAGCTGCGCATGCTCCCGGGCAAGTGGTACGTCATCCACTCCTACGCCGGGTTCGAGCGCAAGGTGAAGGCCAACATCGAGCAGCGCAAGTCGACGCTCGAGGTCGAGGAAGACATCTACCAGGTCGAGGTCCCCATGGAGGACGTCGTCGAGATCAAGAACGGTCAGCGCAAGATGGTCACGCGCGTCCGGATCCCCGGCTACGTGCTCGTGCGTATGGAGCTGACCGAAGACACCTGGTCGGTCGTTCGCCACACGCCCGGTGTCACGGGCTTCGTGGGCAACGCCCACAACCCCACGCCGCTGCGTTTCGACGAGGCGTTCAACATGCTCAAGTCGCTCGTCGAGGTCAAGGAAGCCGCTCCGGCCAAGGCGGGTGCCGCCAAGGGCGTCGCCGCTCCGGTCCGCAGCGTCGTCACCGAGGTCGACTTCGAGGTCGGCGAGACGATCACGATCAAGGAAGGCTCGTTCGCCGGCCTCCCCGGTTCGATCAGCGAGATCAAGCCCGAGAGCGGCAAGCTCACGGTGCTCGTGTCGCTCTTCGAGCGCGAGACCCCCGTCGAGCTCTCGTTCGACCAGGTCACCAAGCAGTAACGCGACCCGCGTCGCGCAACGCCCCTCGGTTCGCCGGGGGGCGTTGCGCCGTTCCCGGGTGGCGACGATCCGGAGGCACACCGTCCCGGGCGCGACCGCTTCGGATGCGGTAAGCTTGGGGGGTTTGCGGGCGCTTGCGCGCTCGCGGAACGCACCGCCGCTCGGAGAGGCCGAGCGTGCGGGAGAGGGATGCCGCCCGGCATCCGCTCGACGAAAGGAAAACGAATGGCACCGAAGAAGAAGGTGACCGGCCTGATCAAGCTTCAGATCAAGGCTGGAGCCGCCAACCCGGCGCCGCCGATCGGCCCCGCGCTCGGTCAGCATGGCGTCAACATCATGGAGTTCTGCAAGGCGTACAACGCCGCGACCGAGTCGCAGCGCGGCAACGTCATCCCCGTGGAGATCACCGTCTACGAGGACCGCAGCTTCACCTTCATCCTGAAGACCCCGCCCGCCGCGGAGCTCATCAAGAAGGCCGCCGGCGTCGCCAAGGGCTCGCCGACGCCCCACACGACCAAGGTCGCGAAGCTCACCAAGGACCAGGTCCGTGAGATCGCCGAGGCCAAGATGCCCGACCTGAACGCCAACGACATCGAGGCCGCCTCGCTGATCATCGCTGGCACCGCCCGTTCCATGGGCATCACGGTCGAGAGCTGAGGGGGAGACGACAATGGCTAAGTCCAAGGTTTACGAAGCAGCCGCGGCGAAGATCGACCGCGACAAGTTCTACAGCTCCACCGAGGCGGTTGCCCTCGCGAAGGACACCGGTTCGAAGAAGTTCGACTCGACCGTCGAGGTCGCGCTGAAGCTCGCCGTCGACCCGCGCAAGGCGGACCAGATGGTCCGTGGCACGGTCATCCTGCCGCACGGCACGGGTAAGACCGCGCGTGTCATCGTCTTCGCGACGGGCCCCGCGGCCGAGGCAGCCATCGCTGCCGGCGCCGACGAGGTCGGTGGCGCCGAGCTCATCGAGAAGGTCGCCGGCGGCTGGACGTCGTTCGACTCCGCCGTCTCGACCCCCGAGCTCATGGGCCAGGTCGGTCGTCTGGGTAAGGTCCTGGGTCCCCGTGGCCTCATGCCGAACCCCAAGACCGGCACCGTGACCCCCAACCCGGCCAAGGCCGTCGAGGAGATCAAGGGCGGAAAGATCGAGTTCCGTGTCGACAAGCACGCCAACGTGCACTTCGTCGTCGGCAAGGCCTCGTTCTCGGCCGAGCAGCTCGAGGAGAACTTCAACGCGGCGGTCGAAGAGATCGTCCGCCTGAAGCCCTCCAGCGCGAAGGGCCGTTACATCCAGAAGGGTGCCGTGTCGACCACGTTCGGCCCCGGCATCCCGCTGGACGTCAACGCGCTCGTCTGATCGCAGCTTCTGCGAACGGGGTTCCGCCTTCGGGTGGGGCCCCGTTCGTCGTCTCCGGCGCCGTGATGCCCGCCCGCCGGGCCACCGTGCGCGATAACGTCGGGACATGACGCGCGACCTCTGCCACGTCCTCGGCATCGACGTCCCCATCGTGCTGGGCCCGTTCGGCGGCCTGTCGTCGCCCGAGCTCACCGCACTCGTCAGCGAGGCCGGGGGCCTCGGCTCGTTCGGACTGTACGGCTACGACGGCGTGCGCATCCGTGAGACGGCCGCGCAACTGCGGCAGCGGACCACGCGGCCGTTCGCGATGAACATCTGGCTGCCGCTCGGCGACGAGGTCACGCCGAGCGAGATCGACATCGCACCCGTGCGCGCCGCCCTGAGGCCCCTGTACGAAGCGGCCGGCGCTGCCCTGCCCGACGCCCCAGCGCGGTTCGTCCCCCCGCTCGACGAGCAGCTCGCGGCGGTCTGGGATGCCGCGCCCGCGGTGCTCAGCGTCGTCTACGGCGTCCCCGCGCCCGACGTGGTCGCCGAGGCGCACCGCCGCGGCATCCGGGTGATCGGCACGGCGACGTCCGTCGCCGAGGCGGTGGCGCTCGCGGCAGGGGGAGTGGATGCCGTCGTTGCGAGCGGTGCGGAAGCCGCCGGGCACCGGGTCTCGTTCCTCGCGGCACCCGAGCGCTCGCTCGTCGGCACGTTCGCCCTCGTCCCGCAGGCGGTCGACGCCGTCGACGTGCCCGTCATCGCCGCCGGTGGCATCGCGGATCGGCGTGGGGTCGCGGCGGCCTTCGCGCTCGGGGCCGCCGGAGTCCAGGTCGGCACCGCGTTCCTGCGCACGCGGCAGTCGGCTGCCTCGGCGGGGCACCGGCACGCGATCGCCGGCGCGCGCGACACCGGCACGGTGCTGACGCGGGCGATGAGCGGCCGGTTGGCGCGCGGCATCCCGAATCGAGCGGTGCGTGACATCGAGACAGCCGGCGTCATCGCGCCCTTCCCGGCGCAGAACTGGCTCACCGGGGTGTTCCGGGCGGCGGCGGGCGGCGACCCCGAGCTGTCGTCGCTGTGGGCCGGTCAGGCCGCGGCGCTGGCCACACGCGAGGATGCCGCCGACGTATTCGCGGAGCTCGCTGCCGGTATTCCGGGCTGAGCGACCGGGCGCGGGTCAGGCGGTCTCACGCACCTCGAAAGCTGACGCGCCCGTGGGCTCGGTCTCGGTGACGCGGGAGCGGTCGACGCGCGCACCGGGCGGCCCCTGCGTCATCCACGCGAGGACCTCGTCGACGGCAGCATCCGGTCCTTCGAGCACTGCCTCGACCGAGCCGTCGGCGCGATTGCGTACCCAGCCGGAAACGCGCGCGTCCCTAGCTGCGGCGCGCAGCGAGTAGCGGTAGCCGACGCCCTGGACGCGGCCGTCGACGATCACGTGGACGCTTCGCATGAGCCCATCCTGCCTCACGGCCAGACGAGGCTCACCGCGATCGCGATCATCACGACGGCCACGATCGCGTCGAGCACACGCCAGGCGCGCGGCGTCGCGAGCACCCGGCTGAGCAGGCGCGCCCCGAACGCGAGCGAGAAGAACCAGACCACGCTGGCGGTCACCGCCCCGACGGCGAACCAGCCGCGATCGGCGCCGTGGGTGGCGGCGATGCTGCCGAGGAGGAAGACCGTGTCGAGGTAGACGTGCGGGTTGAGCCACGTCAAGGCCAGACACGTCAGCGCCACGCTCACGCGGCGCGCGGATCGACCGCCTGCGGCCGGCGCCCGGGCGTCGAGGACCTCGCCGCTCGGCCGCCACGCCCGGCGCGCGGCGAGCAGGCCGTAGCCGAGGAGGAACGCTGCGCCCGCCCAGCGCACGACGGGCACCAGCCACGGCACGCTCTGCAGGACGAGCCCGAGCCCGGCCACACCGGCCACGATCAGCACAGCGTCCGAGACCGCGCAGATGACCGCGACCAGCAGGACGTGCTCACGGCGGATGCCCTGGCGCAGGACGAACAGGTTCTGCGCGCCGATCGCGACGATGAGCGACAGGCCGAGGCCGAAGCCGGCGAGCGAAGCAGTGAGCATGTCTCGACGGTAGGCACGCCAGCAGGTACAGTCCAGTTCATGATTCTTCATCCCCGTAAGCGCGGCTGAAGATGCGCGTACCTGTCGAACTGGTCGAGACGCTCGTCGCCGCGCTCGACGAGGGCAGTCTGGATGCCGCCGCGCGCCGACTTCACGTGACCCCGTCCGCCGTCAGCCAACGCATCCGCGCGCTGGAACGGATCGCGGGACAGGTGCTCCTCGTGCGGTCGAAGCCGGTACGAGCCACGGAGGCGGCGCACGCGTTCGTCCGGTACGCCCGCCAGCTCGCGCTGCTCGAGCAGGACGCGCTCGCAGACATCGCCCCCTCCGTGGCCACCGTGCCCCTCGCGGTCAACGCCGACTCGCTCGCCACCTGGTTCCTGCCGCCCCTCGCCCGCCTCTCCGCAGCGCACGAGGTGGTCTTCGACCTGCACCGCGACGACCAGGACTTCACCGCCGAACTGCTCGAGAGCGGCACGGTCATGGGCGCGGTGACCTCGCGCGAAGACCCCATCGCCGGATGCGGTGTCAGCACCCTCGGGGCCCTGCGTTACGAAGCCGTCGCGGCTCCCGGGTTCACCCGACGCTGGTTCGCCGCCGGCACGGATGCCGCTGCCCTCGCCGTCGCGCCCGTCGTCGACTTCGACCGCCGCGACGATCTGCAGACCCGCTGGCTGCGCGAGTCGGGCATCGACCCGTCGCTGCCGCCGCGCCACCGGGTGCCGGCATCGCAGGACTTCGCCACCGCGGTGCTGCTCGGCCTGGGCTGGGCCTTGCTGCCCACGCTGCAGTCGGCGCCGCACATCGACGCCGGAGACCTCGTCCGGCTCGGGGGAGCGGATGTCGTCGTGCCGTTGTTCTGGCAGCAGTGGAACCTGCGCTCACCGCTGCTGGATGCCGTCGCCGACGAGGTCGTCGCCGAGGCCCACCGCGTGCTCGAACCGGAAGAGGTCAGGCGTCGCCGATCGTGAGGACGACCTTGCCGCGGGCGTGACCGCGTTCGACCTCTGCGTGCGCAGCCGCGGCGTCGCCGAGATCGTGGACGCTGTCGACGAAGACCTGGATGGCTCCCGAGTCGAGCAGGCGAGCGAGCGTCGCGAGCACCGTGCCGTCGGGGATGACCTTGTACCCCGTGGCGCGGACGCCCGCGGCGGCGGCCGCCTCGGCGTAGCCGGGCCACGCGCCCGTCGGCACCATGACGTAGAGCCCGCCCGGGCGCAGCACGTCGAGGGAGCGCGAGCCGGTGTCGTCGTCGACGTTGCCCACCAGGTCGATGACGACGTCCATCTCACCCACGACGTCCTCGAAGCGTGTCGTGGCGTAGTCGATCGTCACGGCGGCGCCGAGTTCGCGCAGCCACGGCAGATTGCGTTCGGAGCCGGTGGTCGTCACCTGGGCGCCGAAGTACGCGGCCAGCTGCACGGCGAAGTGCCCGACGCCGCCCGAGCCGGCGTGGATCAGCATCCGCTGGCCCTCGTGCGCATGGGCGGTCTCGACGACCAGTCCCCAGGCCGTCAGTGCGGCGAGCGGAACGCCCGCTGCCTCGGCGTGGGAGAGGCTCGTCGGCTTGCGGGCGACCGACATCGAGGGCACGACCGCGTACTCGGCGTAGCTGCCGCCCGAGCGCGGGAACGGCAGCATGCCGAACACCTCGGTGCCGGGCTGCAGCTCGTGGGTCTCGTAGGGGCTCGTGACGACGACGCCGCTGAAGTCGAAGCCGAGCGTGCTCGGCCACTGGTCGATCAGTCCGGCGACGCCGCGTCCGGCGCGTGTCTTGGCATCGATCGGGTTGACCCCGGCGGCCATGATCCGCACGAGCACCTCGCTCAGCGCGGGCTTCGGCACCGCGACGTCGGCGAGGCGCATCACGTCGGGTGCTCCCGGCTCGTCGAAGACGACGGCGCGCATGCTGGCCGGCGGCGGCTCGGGAGCCGCGACCGGGTGGGGGGATGTCGCTGTGCGCAGCGGCCGGAATCTCATCCGTCGCTCCTTCCTCACACCGCCGTCGTCGGCGGCGGTGATGCTCGGTCGACCTCAGTCAATCGTGACATTGTCTCGACCGTGTTACGGAGCGGTCACCGCGGGGAGAAGCTCACTCGGGCGCTTCGGCCGCCGACAGGGCGTGCAGCAGTCGCGTGAGCTCGCGGATGTCGTCGACCTGCCACGACTCGAGGGCCGCGAGCAACGAGTTCTCGCGCGGGGCGCGCACGGCACGCAGCCGCTCGAGCCCGTCGGGCGTCGGCGAGAGCAGGCTCGACCGCCCGTCTGCGGGGTCGGGCGTGCGGCGGACCAGGCCGAGCTCCTCGAGCTCGCGCACCGCCCGGCTGATCTGCCCCTTGTCGGAGTGCAGCGCCTCGGCGAGGGCGGAGAGGGTGCTCTCGCCGCGACGCGCGATGGTCGTGAACACCTTGTACGAGCCCGGCATCAGGCCGGGGCTGAGGCGGTTCGCGTTCTCGGTGAAGAGCCGCCGCACGTGCGTGAAGAGCTCGCCGAACTCCGTCTCGAGCGCGCGGACGGCGGTGGTGCGCTCATCGGTGTCGGGGGAGCCGCCGGCCCCGACGGGGCCCGAGGCGAGGTCGCCCCGGGCGCCGTCGGAGGAAGGCGTGGTCGTCATCCCGATCACCCTATCGAGCCGAGCGGGAGCCGTCGGCCGGCTCGTCGGCCCGAGTGGGGACGGTGCCGGTGGCGGTGAGCGAGTTCATGCCCTCGGTCACGGAGACCGTCGCGAAGTCTGCCTCCGACGCCTGCAGGCGCTCGCTCGTGGTCATCGTGGTGAGCGGCTTGTTCGGCAGGAACACGATCGCCAGCAGGCTGAGCACGGCGAACGGCACTGCGATGAGGAACGACCGCGAGATGCCGGTCGCGTAGATGTCCTCGAACACGACCCGCAGGGCCTCGGGCATCGCCGAGACCTGCGGCAGGGTGCCCGACTGCAGCTGCGCCGCCCAGGTCTGCGCCTGGTCGCCGAGGGAGAGCAGAGCCGCCTGGATGTCGGCGGTGCGGTCGCTCACGAGGGTGGTCACCTGCGATGCCAGGGCGGCGCCCATGACCGAGACGCCGATGGTTCCACCGAGGCTGCGGAAGAAGGTCACGCCGGAGCTCGCGACGCCGATCTCCTCCGGACGCGATGTGTTCTGGACCACCAGCACGAGGTTCTGCATCGTCATGCCGATGCCGGCGCCGAGCATCGCCATGTAGATCGACACGAGTGTGAAGTCGGTGTCGTAGTGGATGGTCGACAGCAGGCTCGCGCCGCCGATCAGCAGAACGGCGCCGACGATGAGGAACGACTTCCAGCGGCCGGTGCGGGTGATGAGCGCGCCGACGCCGATCGACGCCACGAGCAGTCCGGCGATCATCGGGATGGTCATGAGGCCGGCCTCGGTCGGCGTTGCACCGCGCGCGAGCTGCATGTACTGGCTGAGGAAGACCGACGCGCCGAACATGGCGATGCCGGTGGCGATCGACGCGATGACCGACAGCGTGAAGGTCAGGTTGCGGAAGAGCGTCAGGGGCACGAGGGGCTCGCGCACCCTGAGCTCGGTGACGACGAACAGGATGGCGCCGATGACGGCGCCGCCCACCATGAGCAGCGTCTCGATGCTCATCCACTCGAACGAGTCGCCGGCGAGCGTCACCCAGATCAGCAGCAGTGACACCGAGGCGGACAGCAGCACGATGCCGAGGTAGTCGATGCGCGTCTGCTTGCGGGGGTGCGCGGGGATGTGGAGCGTCTGCTGCACCATCACGAGCGCGGCCACGGCGACGGGCAGTGCGACGAAGAAGTTCCAACGCCAACCCCACGCGTCGGTGATGACGCCGCCGAGCAGCGGGCCGCCGATGGTGGCGACGGCCATCACGGCGCCGAAGAGGCCCATGTAACGACCGCGTTCACGCGGGCTGATGATGTCGGCCATGAGCACCTGGCTGAGGGCGGCGAGACCGCCGGCGCCGATGCCCTGAACGGCGCGGAACGCGATGAGCATCTCGGGGGTCTGCGAGAAGCCGGCGGCGGCGGTCGCCAGCACGAAGATGACGATAGCCAGCTGGTACAGGACCTTGCGGTTGGTCAGGTCGGCGAGCTTGCCCCAGATCGGGGTCGAGATCGCCGTCGTCAGCAGGGTCGCCGTGACGACCCAGGTGAAGGCGGTCTGCGTGCCCTCGAGGTCGTGGATGATGACCGGCAGCGACGTCGAGACGACGGTCGAGGCCAGCATCGACACGAACATGCCGAGGAGCAGACCCGACAGGGCCTCGAGCACGCCGCGACGCGACATGGTCTTCCCCTCGTGGTGAGCGGATGCGGAAGCGGACATGGGTCCTCCTGGAATTCAGACGGACGCGGCGGCGCTGGCGCGGGATCGTCGTGGGACGGATTCTTCGATTGCCGATGACGGCGTAACTGGTTGATCTGAGTCAACCGTTGAGATTGGTCAACTATATGGTCAATCGTTGAGCTGCGTCAACTATTCCCGCGGTCGCGCGTCGCCCGTCAGGATGGAGGCATGTTCAGCGTGGAGATGCTTCCCGACGACGACATCGACGCGGCCGTGCGCGGCGATTGGCAGCGGCTCATCGACGCCGGACTGCCGAGCGCGGGGCGGCATCCGTCTGAGACGAATCGACCGCACGTGACCGTCGCCGTGCGCGATGACCTGCCGGATGACGCCGTCAGCCGCCTCACCGCGCTCGGCACGGAGTTACCCGCGGCGTGCCGACTCGGGGGAGCGGTGGTCTTCCCGGCACGCGACCGCTTCGTGCTGGCTCGCCCCATCGTGATGACGGCCGCCTTGATGCGCTTCCACGCGGAGGTCGTCGGCCTCATCGGGGCACCGCCCGAGGACTACGCGGTTACGGCGCAGGACCGCTGGACGCCGCACGTCACGCTCGCGCGCCGGATGACGGCGGAACAGGTCGGGCAGGCACTGGCGGTCGTCGGTGCGGCATCCCTCGACGGACGGTTCTCGGGCCTGCGCCTCTGGGATGCCGAGCAGAAGCTCGTCACCGTGCTGCGGTGACCGTGCCGTCCGGACGGACGATCGGGGTGGTCAGTCCGCGAGGGCGAGCGCGCGGAACGGCTCGCGCGGCGGTGCGGCCGGGACGCGCGGCGCTTCGGCGGCGCGGCGCTGCATCGTGCGGCGGTACAGCTCGTCGATGAGGTCGGTCGCGAGGTTCACGAGCGAGCGGATCTCGCGCTCGTCGCGGTCGACCCATGCGCAGCGCGGCTCGTCGCCGATGGGGACGAAGTCGTCGTGCTGCTCCCACACCACAAGCGTGCGCTCGGCGCCGAGGACGTGTTGCTGCCACCACACCTGACGCAGGTAGGTGCGGGGGATCGAGCGCCAGCTCTTGTTCGTGGTCTTGATCTCGGCCAGGACGACGCGGCCTTCGGAGTCGAGGCCGACGCCGTCGGGCGTGGCGAGGTGCCGCTTCTCGACGACGGCGTGGAAGAGCGCCGACGAGGGCTGGATGCCGTGTGTCGCGGCGACCCAGGCGGCGATCTCCGGCTCGCGGCGGCGACCGTGGTCGGTGTAGGCGTTGCCGGAGAACCCGGAGCCCATGAGCTTGGCGTCGGCGGCGCGAGCGATCGCCTTCGGGCTCGTCAGCGCCGCGACATCCGTCGCCGTGATGCCCCGCGAGCGAGCCCGGATCCACGCCACGCGGTCGCGCGAGTCCGCGACGATGCGAGCGGCGAGTTCGGATGACACGCCCTCGACCTTAACCCGGGTCGACGTCACTCGCGGCGTTGCGCTCGGCGTGCCCCGCCCCTCGCATTGACGCCGAGTGCACGGCATCCCATCGAGTGCACGACATCGGTGCGTGGGTGTCTCGTGCATCCGGCGGCAAGCCGTGCGCTCGGTGGCGCTCAGCGGGGAGGGTGAAGGTTGAGAGCGCTGAGGTGGGCGGCGAGGGTTGCGGGGGAGGTGACGTGACGGGCCTCCCAGCGCACGAGGCGGCGTCCGGTCGTGCCCCGGATCCAGTCTTCGCGGCGCTTCTCGTCGAGGATCACGTGTTCTACGGAGCGTGCGGAACGGAGCTCCGTGTCGAGGTACTTGCCGGCGCCGTCGCACTCGCCCCAGGCGTCGGCGTCGTCGAGGCCGAAGTCGACGCGGTACCAGCCCGCGCCGCGCGGGCCCGCGATCGGCACCTGCAGACGGACCGACCGGAAGCCGAGCTGGTGCAACCGGAACCGGCTCACGCTCTCGAGGGTCGACTCCGACCGGCCGTCGGCGAAGCCCGCGACCCACCGGGCTCGCCTGATCCCGCGCGCCGCCTCCGCTCCGGCGATCCGAGTCGCCATGCCCCTCCGCCAGTCGTCGGGGCCGCGGCCCGTGCGGTCGCACCAGATCCGTTCCGCTCGGTCGGCCATGACGAGCGCGGCTTCGGGCGCCATCGTGCGCGCGACGTCGAAGACCGTCCGGGCGAGGGAGGTGCAGCGGATGCCGTTCACCTCGACGACGTCGTGCGCGTCGAGAGGAGTGCAGTGGCGGAACACATCGGGGCCGCTGGAGATCCGGGCGCCCGGCGCCGTCGTCAGGTGGACGCGCGCCGGTCGGACGCGATAGAGATCGAGACCGTGCAGAACCGCGGCGGACTCATGGGAGACCACCGCGCGGCCCCGCACCTCGCGCGCCACCGCCATCACATGGAGCAGATGTGCGTCCTCGGCGTAGAGCTCGTCGAACGCGGCGCGGTCGACGTACCAGCCGCGTCGCACATGCACCCGGATGCCGTCGTGGACAGAACGGTCGATCGAGCGCTCACTCTCACCCGCCTCGAGCAGGTCCCGTCGGCGGTGCAGGAGTGCCCGTACCTCGTCCGGTCCTCGTCGTCTGCGCATCCCGCCCACCCTCCGCCCGCCCGACTCCCGCCTGCCCCCACCCCTTCGCTTCTGTGAATCACAGCGCGTCGCGCTCACCTGTGCAGAGCTCGCGATCGGCGCCGAGTGAACGAGCACGCGCCGACTGCACGAGAAGGGTGCGTAGCGCTGCCGTGCATTGGGTGGGATGCCGTGCACTCGGTGGACAGTCGAGGGGGATTTGGGGGACGAGGGATATGGGGGTACGCTGGGGCCAAGCCAAAGACCGCTGGTCATTGCTGAGCGCGCAAGCGCACACGTGATCGAAGCTCTGCACTGCAGGGGCCCGCGCAGGTGACACTGAACTTCTCCTTCGGGAACCGAGCTCCGTGCCTCTGCGCCGGAGCTTTTGTCATGTCTGAGCTGGTCGAGGCCGGCGCTCCGCCACCGCGGACCGTCAGGCACACATCAAGGAGTGACCATGGTGCAGAAGGACGCATCGGTCGCCGAGCTCACGAAGTCATTCGAGGACTCGACTGCCGTTCTGCTGACCGAGTACCGCGGTCTGACGGTGGCCCAGCTCAAGCAGCTGCGCAACAACATCCGTCAGGACGCGAACTACGCCGTGGTGAAGAACACGCTGACCAAGATCGCTGCGAACAACGCGGGGATCACGTCGCTCGACGAGGACCTCAAGGGCCCCTCGGCTGTGGCGTTCGTGCACGGCGACTTCGTCGCCACTGCCAAGGCTCTGCGTGACTTCGCCAAGGCCAACCCGCTCCTCGTCATCAAGGGCGGCATCTTCGAGGGCAACGCCCTCACCGCCGACGAGGTCGACAAGTACGCCTCGCTCGAGAGCCGCGAGGTTCTGCTGGCCAAGGCCGCGGGCATGATGAAGGCGACGATGGGCAAGGCTGCCGCCACCATCGACGCGCTTCGCGAAAAGCTGGAGACCGCCGACGCCGCGTGAGCGACAGGCGAGCTCTTACACCAACCCCATCTATCTAGGAGATACATCATGGCGAAGCTTTCCACCGAGGAGCTGCTTGAGCAGTTCGCCGGCCTGACCCTCGTCGAGCTCAGCGACTTCGTGAAGGCGTTCGAGGAGAAGTTCGACGTCACCGCTGCTGCCCCCGTCGCCGTTGCCGGCGCTGCTGGTGGCGCTGGTGCCGCTGAGGCCGAGGAGGAGAAGGACTCGTTCGACGTCATCCTCGAGGCTGCCGGCGACAAGAAGATCCAGGTCATCAAGACGGTCCGCGAGCTCACCTCGCTGGGCCTCGGCGAGGCCAAGGCTGTCGTCGACGGTGCTCCCAAGGCCGTCCTCGAGGGCGCGAACAAGGAGACCGCCGAGAAGGCGAAGGCCGCTCTCGAAGAGGCCGGCGCGACGGTCACCCTCAAGTAATTCCCCGCTCTCACTCGAGAGCAGCACGATGGCCCCGGATGCAGCATCCGGGGCCATCGTCGTATCCGGCGTCAGTTCCGACGCGAGAGCGGGGAGTCGCGCACCGCGACGGAGCTGTGTCCGGTCACGCTCGCCGTCGTCCCGCGAACGACCATCCGCGGCTTGACGCGCAGGGTCACCGTGTCGGCATCGGGGTCGTCGATGTGACGGAGGAGGAGCTCGACGGCAGCCCGACCCTGCTCATGCGGAACCTGCCGCAGCGTCGTCAGAGCGAACATCTCGGCGTTGACGTGGTCGTCGATGCCCACGACGCTCAGCGACGAGGGCACCAGGATGCCGAGACGTCGGGCCGCGATGATCGCCCCGATCGCGACCTCGTCGCACGCGGCCACGATTCCGGTCGGTCGTGCGGACGCGTCGCTGAGCAGGTCGACGGCCGCGGCGTACCCGGCCGGCATCGACAGCTCCGCGGGCACGCGCAAGATCTCGGTGGCGAGGCCGGCCCGCCGCATCTCGGATTCATAGCCCGCGTAACGCTCGGATTCCACGTGCGGCCAGCGCGTCTCGTCGGTGCCGCCGAGGAAGGCGATGCGTCGATGGCCGAGCTCGACGAGGTGGGCCGTCGCCAGGGCAGTCGCGTGAGCGTCGTCGAGAGTGACGACGCTCGTGGCCCCTTCGGTGCCGATCACGCTGACGACGGGCTTGCCCAGGGCCAGCAGGGCATCGAGCTCGCTCTCGGCTGGTTCGAGTCCGACAGCGATGACGCCGTCGAAGCGCCGGCGGGCCAGATAGTCCTCGAACACGCGGCGGCGTGTGCTCGTGCCCGGGCGTGCGTCGTACAGCGTGAGGTCGAGGCCGTGCTCGAGCAGCGCGGCCTGGATGCCCTCGAGCACCTCGCCGAAGAACCACCGGCTGACGTGCGGCATGACGACGCCGATCGTCTGGGTGCGCCCGGTCGCCAGGCTCATCGCGGAGGAGTGCGCGACGTACGACAGCTCGCGAGCGGCAGCGGCCACGCGCTCCCGGGTCTCGTCGGAGACATAACCGCGGCCGGTCAGGGCCCGACTCGCCGTCGCTTTCGACACCCCGGCGCGGGTGGCGACGTCGGCGATGGTGCTCATGGGACCTCCTCGTCCACTCGGGGAAGACCTGCCGGGTTCTCCACGGGAAGCGTAGCGTTTTCGGCGGCATCCAGGAACCGGTTCCACGTCGATTTCGTGTGAGCGCTCCCACGGGAGCGCTCAGACCTCACCGGATGGTTGTCATCTCGTGATAATCCAGCGGTTGTGTCCGTCTCTCGCGGCCAGTAGGTTGTCCTGGAATCGGTTCCCCAATGGATGCGGACAAGGCTCCTCTGGGTGGACGATGATCCCGATAGAGGAGAAGTACATGGCATTGTCACAGCGATACCGCCTTCTTGCCCCCGTCGCTCTGATGGGCGCGGCAGCACTGGTGCTGGCCGGATGCGCCGAAGGCGGCGCCGAAGGCGAAGGCGGCGGCGAGGGGAAGACGACCGTCCGCATCTCGGGCGGCATCACCGGCGGTGAGGCCGACGCGCTGAACGAATCGTTCGCTCAGTTCACGGAAGACACCGGCATCGCCGTCGAGTACACCGGCGACAAGGCGTTCGAGGGCAACATCGTCACCAAGGTGACCGGTGGCGACGCCCCCGACATCGCCATCGTCCCGCAGCCCGGTCTGCTCAAGACGCTCGTCGAGACCGGCAAGGTGCTGCCCGCACCGGAGGCCGTCGAGACCGCCGTCGACGAGAACTGGTCGCCCGACTGGAAGCAGTACGGCACCTTCGACGACACCTTCTACGCGGCTCCGATGCTCGCGAACCTGAAGGGGTACGTCTGGTACTCGCCGAAGCAGTTCGCGGAGTGGGGTGTCGAGGTCCCCAAGACGTGGGACGAGATGATCTCCCTCACCGACACCATCGTTCAGACGACCGGCGGCCCCGCCTGGTGCGCGGGCTTCGCGTCCGACGCCGCGTCGGGCTGGCCGGGCACCGACTGGATCGAGGACCTCGTCCTGCGCCAGTCCGGCCCCGAGGTCTACGACCAGTGGGTTGCCGGCGAGGTGAAGTTCACCGACCCCGAGATCAAGGAAGCGTTCGACGCCGTCGGCGAGATCCTGCTGAACCCGGAGTACGTCAACGCCGGCTACGGCGACGTCAAGAGCATCAACGCGACGGCGTTCGGTGACGTGGCTGCGGCCGTGGCGAGCGGCGACTGCGCCCTGACCCACCAGGCATCGTTCCTGTCGGCGAACTTCCTCGACGTCCAGACCGCCGAGGGTGAGACTCCCGTGGTCGCACCCGACGGTGACGTCTACGCGTTCCTGACCCCCGGCTACACCGAGGGCGAGCTCCAGATCGAGGGCGGCGGCGAGTTCGTCGCGGCGTTCTCGGACGACGAGTCGACGCAGCAGGTGCTCGAGTTCATGGCCTCGCCCGAGTTCGCCGACGCACGCGTCGAGCTGGGTGGCGTCATCTCGGCCAACAAGAACGCCGACCCCTCCCTCGCCTCGAGCGAGTTCCTGCAGGAAGCCATGACGACGCTGCAGGACGAGACCACCGTCTTCCGCTTCGACGCATCCGACCTGATGCCGTCCACGGTGGGCCAGGGATCGTTCTGGAAGGGCATGGTCGACTGGATCGACGGCAAGGACACCGAGACGGTCCTGTCCGACATCCAGGCCGGTTACGAGAACTGATCGTCGCCTGACGATCGGTTGAGCCGAGCGGGGTCGGGCTGTACAAGCCCGGCCCCGCTCCTCCCGTCCGTACTGCTCGGGTACGCCGCTGTACTCAGAAGGGGATCCACATGTCGCAGACGACAGTCGACAGGCCCGTCGACCACGAAACTCCCACCACCGTCCATGCCGCGGACCCGAAAGGCCGATCGATCACCCGGATCGTCGTCGCCGCCGGGTTCGCCCTGATCGCCGCCATCCTGCTGCTGCTGATCTTCACCGGATCCAGCGAGGAGTCGTCGCGCATCACGATCGGCTTCTCGCTCAACAGCTTCTTCCTGTGGCTCGGCGCGATGAACCCGCTCGTCCAGATCCCGGTCATCCTCGCGGTGTTCGGGCTCGTTGTCGGCATCATCCTCGTCCTGATCGAGTACGCGCCGCGCCCGGGCCGCGGGTACTTCATCATGCGGCTGGTCGCCTGCCTCGTGATCCCCGTGCTCGCGTTCCTGCTGCTGCGCCCCTACGCCAACGCCGTCCTGTACGTCGTCGCGATCGCGCTGCTCGTGGGCGCGCTGCTCTTCTTTGCCGACTTCCGTTCGCGGCAGGGCGCGGGATACCTGTTCCAGCTAATCCTGTTCATGGCACCCGCCAGCATCATGCTCGCGCTCGGACTCATCTACCCGGCCATCGCCACGATCTTCAAGTCGTTCTACGACAAGTCGGGTCAGGAGTTCGTCGGCCTCGAGAACTACTTCTGGGTCTTCACGAACCCGACCGGCACGGCCTCGGTCGTCAACACGATCCTGTGGGCGGTGCTCGCACCCACGATCTCGGTCGCCATCGGACTGGCGTACGCCGTGTTCATCGACCGGGCACGCGGCGAGAAGGTGCTGAAGGTCCTGGTCTTCATGCCGGTCGCGATCTCGTTCGTGGGCGCCGGCATCATCTGGAAGTTCATGTACGACGCCCGACAGGGCGAGCAGGTCGGTCTGCTCAACGCGATCGTCACCGCGTTCGGCGGCGACCCCGTGCAGTGGCTCGCGATCAAGCCGGTCATCAACACCCTCATGCTCCTGGTGGTCTTCATCTGGACGCAGACGGGCTTCGCCATGGTGATCCTCTCGGCCGCCATCAAGGCCGTTCCGACCGAGCAGCTCGAAGCGGCTCAGCTCGACGGTACGAACGCCTGGCAGCGCTTCCGCAACGTCACGGTGCCCGGCATCCGGTCGTCGCTCATCGTCGTCCTCACGACCATCACGATCGCGTCGCTGAAGGTGTACGACATCGTCGCCGTCATGACGGGCGGTCGTGATGAGACGACCGTGCTCGGTTTCGAGATGGTCAACCAGCAGCAGCGGTTCCAGAGCTACGGCCACTCGTCCGCGCTCGCCGTGGTGCTGTTCCTGTTCGTCCTGCCGCTGATCATCTACAACGCCCGATCGCTGGCCAAGCAGAGGGAGATCCGCTGATGACCGTTGCAGCCCCGGCCGCGCCCGTCGACACCCGCACCAAGCGCCAGGTGGCGCGCGACACCCGCCGCAACGAGGCGATCGCCCACAAGAAGCTGACGTCGAAGGGCGCGACCATCGCGGCCGTCATCATCGCCATCTTCTGGACGATCCCGACCTTCGGCCTGTTCGTGACGTCCTTCCGTCCCGGTGCGGACACCCAGTCGACGGGTTGGTGGACCGTCTTCACCAACCCGAAGTTCACCCTCGACAACTACGCCGAAGCGTTCACCGCGGGCGGCACGTCGACGACCCTCGCCTCGGCGTTCGTCAATTCGCTCGCGATCACGATCCCCGCGACGGTCTTCCCGATCGTCATGGCGGCGCTGGCTGCCTACGCGTTCGCCTGGATCGACTTCAAGGGACGCAGCGCGCTGTTCATCTTCGTGTTCGCGCTCCAGATCGTGCCGCTGCAGATGGCCCTCGTGCCGCTGCTGAGCCTCTTCTCGGAGGGCCTGACGCTCGGCGATGTCCCGATCTTCCCCGGGTTCGGCCTGAACGAGGTGCAGTACAGCTTCGCTCGCGTGTGGATCGCGCACGCGATCTTCGCGCTGCCGCTGGCGACGTTCATGCTGCACAACTTCATCGCCGAGATCCCGGGTGAGATCATCGAGGCCGCGCGCGTGGACGGCGCCGGACACGGCCAGGTGTTCTTCCGGATCATCATCCCGCTCGCGGCGCCCGCGATCGCGTCGTTCGGCATCTTCCAGTTCCTCTGGGTCTGGAACGACCTGCTCGTGGCGACGATCTTCGCCTCGCCGGGAGCGCTGCCGATCACGCAGGCGCTGAACTCGCTGTCGGGCACGTGGGGCAACCGCTGGTTCCTGCAGTCGGCGGGAACCTTCATCTCGATCATCGTGCCGTTGATCGTGTTCTTCGCGCTGCAGCGCTTCTTCGTCCGCGGCCTGCTGGCGGGCGCGACCAAGGGCTGAACCCGAGGAACGGATGCCGCTGGGGTGCGGGGGCTGTCAGCCTCCGCACCCCAGTCGCGTCTGGACCGAGCGCATGAGGTCGATCTCGGCGCTCTGGGTCTGGACGATGCCGCCCGCGACCTGGACGGCACGCGGGTCGCTGCCGAGATCGACGAGAGCCTCGGCCATCGGGACCGCGCCCTCGTGGTGGCGGATCATGAGCTCGAGGAAGAGGCAGTCCGCCGCCGTGCCGGTCGCGGCGTCGAGCTCGGCGAGCTGAGCGGGCGTGGCCATCCCCATCTCGGTGGTCAGCTCGTCGTCGGACAGCGGCTGGGCCGCGGTGCCGTGCGCGTGCTCCGGGACGCTCTGCATCCACTGCATGAGGGGCGCCGACGAACGCTGCGGGAGCCCCCACCGCACGAGCCAGTCGTAGAACTCGCCGCGTTGACCCGCCTGGGCCGTCGCGATGTCGAACGAGAGGGTGCGGATGCCCTCATCGTCCGTCTTGCGATAGATGGTCATCGCCATCTCGATCGCCTGGGTGTGATGCACCTGCATGTCGCGGGCGAAACCCGCCTCGGGCGACGACTCGCCCGGCACCGGGGCGGACGTGCCGAAGGCCGTGAACCGACCCACCGCGAACGCCGCGCCGGCGACGGCCAGCACGATCAGCAGGACGCCCCACCAGCGCAGGCCGGCGGGCGAGCGGTCCGTCACGCCTTGCCGGGCCCGTCGAGCGCGCCGGAGCAGATGGCGTTGGGCTCGGGAGCGTTCTGGCTGCGCCAGTACTCCGTGAAGAACTCCTCGATGCGCTCGTCGTCGGCCGAGTCGACCTTCAGCTGCGCGTTCCAGGCGCTGACGGCGATGGGGGTGTCCATGCCGGGGTACGGCGAGAGCAGCGCGTACGTGCTGGGCATGTAGCCCTGCAGCTTCTCGACCTCGGCCTCCGAGACGACCTCGGGGTCGTACGTGATCCAGATCGCGCCGTGCTCGAGCGAGTGCACCGCGTTCTCGTTCGCCTGCGGCTCGGTGTAGACGCCGCAGTTGAGCCAGATGGGGTTGTGCTCGCCACCGGCGGGCGGGGTCTGCTCGTACGTGACCGCGCCCTCGACGTGGGTGGTCACGTGCTCGAAGGTCTCGACGCCGTCGATCTCTCGTCCGGTGCTGTTGCCGGCCTCGTACGTCACCGGCTTCGGGGCGAAGATGACGGATGCCGCGATGAGGCCGATGATCGCGATGGCAGCGGTCGAGCCGACCACCCACCACACGAGCTTGCTGCGACGACGCTGAGCGAGCTGCTTCTGGTAGTCGGCGAGCTTGGCCTGCTTCTGCTGCTCGCGCTGCTGCTTGACGGTCAGGTTGATCTTGGCCTGGGCGGCAGGATTGCCGCTCGTACGCTTGTCGGCGGACGGAGTCATGCTGTGACCTCGGTTCGGGGGCAAGGGGGAGCGCGGGGCAGCGCGTCCTCAGAGTATGCGCGTGAATGGTGAATCGGCTGAGAGGCGGGTACATCGAGTAACCGGCAAGGAGTTACGATTGCAGGTCGCTCTCTCCACGCTATTGCCTCGAAACGAAGAAGACGTGCCCGAAACTCACTCGAATCCCCCCGCTGCGTCCCCGACTCCCACCGGCTCCGTCCCCACCCCGACCGGATCCCTCCGCACCCCGACCGGAATGGTCCGCACCCCGATCGGCGCGATCCGCACCGCGACCGGTTCGCTTCGCACCGCGACCGGCGCGATCCGCACGCTCGGCTCGAACCCCGCGACGGCGCCGATCATGCTCCACCCCGGCGACGCGATCCCCACCGCGCGCCGCGTGGTCTACATCATCCTGTTGGGGGCGCTCACCGCCCTCGGCCCGTTCACGATCGACCTCTACCTGCCGGCGTTCCCGGCGCTCGAGGCCGACTTCGAGACCAGCGCCGCCGCGATCCAGCTCACCCTGACGGGCACGATGGTCGGTTTCGCGCTCGGGCAGCTCGTCGTCGGTCCGCTGAGCGACAAGCTCGGGCGCCGCGTGCCCCTGCTCTGCGTCACCGCGCTGCACGTGCTCGCGAGCACCGCCGCCGCGATCGCGCCCACCCTCGAGCTGCTGAGCGCCGCTCGGGTGTTCATGGGCATCGGCGCCGCCGCCGGTGGCGTCGTCGCGATGGCCATCGTGCGCGACCTGTTCGGCGGACGCCGCCTCGTGGTGATGCTGAGCCGGCTCGCGCTGGTGTCGGGCGTCGCTCCCGTCGCGGCTCCGCTCGTCGGCTCGGGGCTGCTCACCGTCATGCCGTGGCGCGGCATCTTCGTGGTGCTCGCCGCCTACGGCGCCGTGATGCTCATCGCCTCGCTGTTCCTCGTTCCCGAGACGCTCCCGAAGGCCCGCCGCCGCGACAACGGGTCGGCCACGGTGTGGCAGCGGTACCGCAGCGTGCTCAGCGACCGCATCTTCATCGGCGTGCTGATCATCGGCGGCATGACCTTCAGCGGACTCTTCTCGTACCTGTCGTCGTCGTCGTTCCTGTTCCAGCAGACCTACGGCTTCGACCCCCAGCAGTACGGCGTCCTTTTCGCGATCAACTCGCTGGGCGTCGTCCTCGGCGTGCAGACCGCGTCGCGCCTCGCCGCGCGCTTCGGCCCGCAGTGGGTCATGGCGGTGTCGACGACGGTTCTCGTCATCGCCGGTGCGAGCATCATCGTCACCGACCAGCTCGGGCTGGGGCTGTGGGGCACGGTCGTGCCGCTGTTCTTCTTCATCACGGCGTGCGGCTTCACCTTCCCGTGCGTGCAGGTGCTGGCACTGGACCGCCACGGACGTGCCGCGGGCACGGCGGCATCCCTCATCGGGGCGGTCAACTTCGGTGTCGCCGGGTTCATCTCGCCGCTCGCGGCATGGATCTCGGGCGACGCCGGCATCACCGCCACGTCGATGGCCTCGGTCATGGCGGCCTGCGCCGTGGTCGCCGTGCTCTCGCTGTGGCTGGTCGTCCGGCCGCGGACGGTTCCGCAGCTCTCTCCCTGATCGGCGCGCTCCGCGCAAGGGGAGACCGGGAATCGGTCGACGTCGGCACAATGGATCGATGGATGCCGCACCATCGACCCCGCCAGCGACCGATCTCCGCCGGCTCTGGCCCCGCCGCGCCATCAGCGGCAGCGTGCTGCTGGTGGGTGGCGTGCTGCTCGGCTGGTGGCTGTTCACGCAGCTGGGCCAGCCGTTCGACATCGACCGTTGGTGGAACGAGTGGCTGCCGGCCGACCCCGGGCCGGTGGGCCTGGTCTTCGGGCTGGTGATGAACCGCATCGGCGGCACGTGGGTCGGGGTGTTCGCGATCCCGATCGCCACCGCGATCGCCCTCGTGCTGCTGCGCCGGCCGTGGGCCGCGGGGTATTTCGTCGTGGCATCCGCCGTGAGCGCCCTTGCCGTGCAGCTGATCAAGGGGCTCGTCGATCGCTCGCGTCCCGAGGACATCCTCGTCACGACCGACGCCGGTTCGTACCCGTCCGGGCATACGGCCAATGCCGCCACGATCGCCGTCGTCGCGGTCATCCTGTTCCCGCGGGTGTGGGTGCTGGTGGCGGGCGTCGTGTGGACCCTGCTGATGGGGCTCAGCCGCACCGTCGTGCACGCGCACTGGGCATCCGACACCGTCGGCGGCATGCTGATCGGTGCCGGAGTCGCCCTGATCGTCGCGGCCATGTTCACCGAGCAGCTCGAGCGCGAGCGAACTGCCCTGCTCCGGCGGCGGAGCTAGGCTCGCCCGCATGAGCGCCGCGTTCGACGACCCGACCGTTCCGCCCGACGCCGCGGTGGCCGCCGCCGAGCTGGCCCGGCTGCGCGCCGAAGCGGATGCCGCCGAGGCGGCGCTCGTGGCCGCGCGTGCCCGCGCCGCGCTGGCGGCGGCCGAGGCGGCGGCCGCTCGGGCGCCCTCCGGATCGGCCGCGAGTACGGCACCCGCCGAACCGGCTGCGGAGGCGGCCGCGACGGCCGCGGGGCCGACCGCTCCGCTCGATGCGGCCGAGGTCGACGTGATCCGGCAGGGGTACGCGTTCACGGGCCCGGCCCTCGAGCTCGGTGCGCTGCTCAACGGCGACCCGGTGCCCACCGTGCCGGTGCGGATCCCTCTGGCCATGACCAATCGCCACGGCCTCGTCGCGGGGGCCACGGGCACCGGCAAGACCCGTACGCTGCAGGTGCTCGTCGAGCAGCTCGCCGCCCACGGGGTGCCGGTGTTCGCCGCCGACATCAAGGGCGACCTGTCGGGTGTGGCGGCACCGGGGGAGCCGAGCGACAAGCTCCTCGCCCGCACGAGCGCGATCGGTCAGGAATGGGCGCCGCGCTCGTTCGCGACCGAGTTCCTCGCGCTCGGCGGACGGGGCACGGGCACGCCGGTCCGAGCGACGGTGTCGGGCTTCGGGCCGCTGCTGCTCAGCCGCGTCCTCGGTCTGAACGCGACGCAGGAGTCGAGCCTCGGCCTCGTCTTCCACTACGCCGACAGCAACGGCCTCGCCCTCGTCGACCTCTCCGACCTGCGCGCGGTGCTGACCTACCTCGTCAGCAACGACGGCAAGGCTGAACTCACCGAACTGGGCGGCCTGTCGAAGGCGACGGTCGGCGTCATCCTGCGCGAGCTCATCGTCTTCGCCGATTCCGGCGCGGACGTGTTCTTCGGCGAGCCGGAGTTCGACGTCCGCGACCTGATGCGTGTCGCCGAATCGGGCGAGGGGGTCATCAGCCTGCTCGAGGTCCCCGGCGTCGCCGACCGGCCGGTGCTGTACTCGACCTTCCTCATGTACCTGCTCGCGGAGCTGTTCGAGCTGCTGCCCGAAGTGGGCGATGTCGACAAGCCCGAGCTGGTCTTCTTCTTCGACGAAGCCCATCTGCTCTTCCGCGACGCCTCGACGGACTTCGTCGCCGCCGTCGTGCAGACCGTCCGCCTCATCCGCTCGAAGGGCGTCGGCGTCTTCTTCGTCACGCAGACGCCGAAGGACGTGCCGGCTGACATCCTCGCGCAGCTGGGTTCGCGCGTGCAGCACGCCCTGCGGGCGTTCACCCCCGACGACGCCAAGGCCCTGCGGGCGAGCGTCGGCACCTATCCGCGGTCGGGCTACGACCTCGAGCGCGTGCTGCAGGAACTCGGCACGGGCGAGGCGATCGTCACCGTCATGAACGAGCGAGGCGCTCCGACGCCCGTCGCGTGGACCCGCTTGCGAGCACCGCTGGCCTCGATGGCGCCCGCGCCCGCGGCGGCTGTCGACGCCGTGCTGTCCGCGTCGGAACTGCGACCGCGCTACACCGAGGCGATCGACCGCGAGTCGGCTCGCGAGATCCTCACGGCCCGTCTGAACACCGCGCAGGCCGCCCTGGATGCGGCCGAGGCCGAAGCCGCACGCCGCACGGCGGAACAGGATGCCGCGAAGCTGCGCGCGAAGGCCGACGCGGCGTATGCGAAGCAGCTCGCCGCCATCCGCAAGCAGGCGGCCGCCGACGAGGCGAAGGAGCGCCGCGAGCACGAGCGGTTGCTGCGCAGCTTGACGACGAACACGCGATCGCGCCGCCGGACGCCCGCCGAGCAGATCCTGGGCTCGCGCGCCGGCCAGGATCTGCTCACCGGCGTCATCCGCGGCATCTTCGGCACCGGGCGGCGGTGAGCCGCCGCCCCGTCACGGTCTGATGATGTCCAGCGGCATGGTCGACGTGTCGATGCGCGGGTCGTCGTCCTGACGCGCGACGATCGCTTCGGCCTCGGCCCGCGATTCCACGGTCGGCATCGAGCCGAGCAGGGGGCGTTGCGCGGTCTCGCGCATCGAGAAGAGTGCGACCGCGGCGAGTGCGGAGAAGAACATGATGTAGAAGGCGGGCATGTAGGGGTTGCCCGTCCACTCGATCAGCGCCTGGCTGAAGAGGGGTGTCGTCCCGCCGAACAGCGACACGGCGAGGTTGTAGGCGATCCCCATGGCGCCGAACCGGGTCGCCGTGGGGAAGAGGGCGGGCAGCGCGCTCGCCGAGATCGCCACGAACAGCGCCACGGGGACGGCGATGATGCCGAGCGCGATGAACACCGCCCACAGCTCGCCGATCTGCATGATCGCGAACGCCGGCACCGTCAGCACGAGCGAGGCGACGATCGCGCACGCGTAGATGCGCCGGCGGCCGAAGCGGTCGCTCAGCCGGCCCACGAAGGGGAGGGTGGCGGACATCACCACGAGCACCGGCACGGTCGCGACGGCGGCCGACAGGTTCGACAGCCCGACCTCGGTCTCGAGGTAGGTGGGCATGTAACTCGTCAGCGCGTACCCCGCGGTGTTCGTCGCCGCGACGATCGCGACGGCGATCAGGATCGTGCGCCAGTGGTGGCGGATGATGCCGCCGATGCCGTGGCGCGCGAACGGGTCGTCGGCGCCGTCGATCGCGGCCGACGAGCTCTCCTGCTCGAAGGCGGGCGTCTCGGGGATGCGCAGGCGGAACCAGATCGCGACGATCCCGAGCGGGATGGCCACGAGGAACGGGATGCGCCAGCCGCCGTCGACCATCGCGTCGGGCCCCCACAGGCTCTCGGTGATGACGGTGGTCAGCGCCACGACCGTCGCACCGGCTGCGAAGCCGACGTACGAGCCGACATCCAGCCACGAGGCCCAGAAGCCGCGGGAGCGATCGGGGGAGAACTCCGTGACGTACGTCGAGGCGCCCGCGTACTCGCCGCCGGTCGAGAAGCCCTGCACCATCTTGAGCAGGTAGAGCGGAACGACGGCCCAGATGCCGATCTGCGCCGAGGTGGGCAGCAGGCCGATGAGGGCCGTCGCGGTCGCCATCATCGCCATCGTGAGGAACAAGACCTTCTGGCGCCCGATCCGGTCGCCCAGGGGGCCGAGCACGATCCCGCCGAGGGGGCGCACGAGGAACGACACGGCGAAGCCCAGGAGGGTCACCAGCAGGCCCCACGGGTCGGGGATGTCTTCGGCGAAGACGACGGTCAAGGTGACGGCGAGGTAGCCGTAGATGCCGAAGTCGAACCACTCCATGAAGTTGCCGACCACGGTTCCCGAGATCGCGGTGCGGACCTTCGTGCGCTCGACGACGATGACGTCGTCGACCTCGAGGCGTCGGCGGACGGGGCGCTTCGTGCGCATGCGTGACATGTTCGGTTCTCCTCCGGCAGCGCCGCCGGCTCGGGTCGCCAGACGACTGTCCTTCGCTCACGGGAGCGTAGACCCCGGTGGGGGCCGGCACGCAATTCGCCGGCCCGGCTTGCGATCCGTCGGCCCGCCGCCTATGGCATGCCGAGGCGGCGGCGCAGACACCGGACCGCCGACCGCCCGAGCGACGTGTGTCAAGTCGTGTCGGCAGGCGGATGCCGCGCCGTAGCGTCGGACCATGAGCGAGCTGACCGCACCCACCGGACGCGAACCCGATCTCCAGGCCCAGCCCCGGGCCGACGGCTCGGCGCCGCGCGCCCTCGTCCTCGGGGCGACGGGATACATCGGCGGACGCCTCGTTCCGCGCCTCGTCGCGGCGGGGTACCGGGTGCGCGTCCTCGCGCGGGTGCCGGAGCGCGTCGCGAGCTTCCCCTGGGGCGCCGACGTCGAGGTCGTGGCCGGGTCGGCCGAGGACCCCGATGCCGTCGCGACGGCCGTCGACGATGTCGATGTGCTCTTCTACCTCATCCATTCGATGGGCGCCGGCGCCGGGTTCGAGGCGGCCGACGAGCGGGCCGCTCGCACCGTCGCGCAGGCCGCCGCCGCGGCATCCGTCCGCCGCATCGTCTACCTCGGGGGCCTGCACCCCGCCGACGGCGAGCTGTCGCCGCACCTGCGCTCACGCGTGGAGGTCGGGGAGATCCTGCTCGCCTCGGGGGTGCCGACGTTGGTGCTGCAGGCCGGCGTCGTGATCGGCTCGGGGTCGGCGTCGTTCGAGATGGTGCGGCACCTCACCGACGTGCTGCCTTACATGCCCGCCCCGCGGTGGGTGCGCAACCGCATCCAGCCGATCGCGGTGCGCGACGTGCTGCACTACCTGCTGGGCGCGGCGCGGGTGGATCCCGAGCTCAACCGTGCCGTCGACATCGGCGGACCCGACGTGCTGCGCTACGGCCAGATGATGAACGGGTACGCGCTCGAAGCGGGGCTGCGCCAGCGCGCGATCGCCGCGCTGCCGGTGCTCACCCCGGGGCTCGCGTCGCACTGGGTCAACCTCGTCACGCCGGTGCCGCGCGCCATCGCACGTCCGCTGATCGCCTCGTTGCAGAACGAGTGCGTCATGGACGACCACGACATCGACGCGATCATCCCGCAGCCCGAGGGCGGACTGACCCCGTACCGCCGATCCGTCCAGCTCGCGCTGGGGCGCGTCGACGCCGACGAGGTCGAGACGAGCTGGCAGGACGCCGACGTGCTCGGCGCGCCGAGCGACCCGCTGCCGAGCGACCCGGAATGGGCGGGCCGCACGGTGTTCACCGACGAGCGCAGCGCGGACACGACGGCTTCGCCGGAACGCCTGTGGGCGGTGATCGCGGGTATCGGCGGCACGAACGGCTGGTACTCGGCGCGGGCGCTGTGGGAGATCCGCGGCTGGATGGACCGCCTCGTCGGCGGCATCGGGCTCGCGCGCGGCCGGCGCAGTCGGGGGACGGTGCGCGTCGGCGACGCGATCGACTTCTGGCGCGTCGAGGCGGTCGAGGAGGGCCGGCTGCTGCGGCTGCGCGCCGAGATGCGGGTTCCCGGTGAAGCGTGGCTCGAGCTGAAGGCCGTGCCGCGTGAGGGTGGAGCGCGCTACGAGCAGCGCGCCGTCTTCTTCCCGCGCGGGCTCGCGGGGCGGCTGTATTGGCTGGGCGTGCTGCCCTTCCACGGCCTCATCTTCACCGCCATGGCCACCCGCATCACCGAGATGGCCGAGGGGCGCGCGCCGACGGCGACGGCGGATGCCGTGGGCGACCGGTCGCCGCGCGATGTGGCCACGGCCGCATCGCCGGACTCTATGGTGAACTCATGAGTCACCGCGCCGTCGTCGTCACCGTCTCGGATCGTTCCGCGCGGGGTGAGCGCGACGACACCGCCGGTCCGATCGCCGTCGAGGCGCTGCGCGCGGCGGGCTTCGACTGCGAGGCGCCGACGGTCGTCGCCGACGGCGCCGCCGTCGTCGCGCAGACCCTGCGCGCGGCCATCGACGCGGGTGCACGCCTGATCGTCACGACCGGCGGCACCGGCGTGTCACCGCGGGACGAGACCCCGGAGGGCACCGCGGAGGTCGTCGAGCGGGCGCTGCCGGGCATCGCCGAAGAGCTGCGCCGCCGCGGCGTCACCGAGACGCCGACGGCCGTGCTGTCCCGGGGCATCGCGGGCGTCGCCGGCGCGACGCTGATCGTGAACCTGCCCGGGTCGCCGCGCGCGGTGGCATCCGGGATCGGGCTGGTCGTCGAGGTCGCCGGGCACGTCATCGCGCAGCTCGAGGGGCGTGACCACCGATGACCGGGGTACGCATCGCCCGCATCACGGCGGAGCCGCTCGACGTGGCCGCGCACCTCGCGGCCGTCGAGTCGCCGGCCGTCGGCGCCGTGACGAGCTTCGTCGGAACGGTCCGCGATCATGATCCGGATGCCGCCGGCGCGGTCGCCGAGCTGAACTACGAGGCCCACCCCGACGCCGAGCCGGCGCTGCGGCGCATCGCCGAGGCCGTCCTGGGCGAGCGCGACGGAGCCGTCGCCGTGAGCCACCGCGTCGGCCGCCTCGCCGTGGGCGACGCCGCCGTCGTCATCGCCGTCGGCACCGCGCATCGCGGCGACGCGTTCGAGGTGTGCCGTGACCTCATCGAGACGATCAAGCGTGAGCTGCCGATCTGGAAGCAGCAGATCGAGAGCGACGGAACCACCGCCTGGAAGGGCATCGGCGGCTGATCCCGCCTCGGGGTCACCCGCCGGCGAAGGGCGGCAGCACGTCGACGACGACGTCGCGGTCGAGGGTCGCGTCGTCGTCGACCCGTGAGCCGTCGACCAGCACGGCGCATCGCGACAGGATCGAGCCGAGCGCGGGTCGCTCCGCCGCCAGGGCGGCGCGCAGGGCGCCCAGCGTCGTCTCGTCGCGCGTCTCTTCCGCCGCGCCCGCGCGCTCGGCGGCCGCGGCGAAGTAGCGGACGCGCGCCATCAGCGTGCCTCGTCGGGACGGAGCCAGTCGCCGCTGCGTCCCCCGGACTTCGCGACGATCCGCACCGCGTCGATGGCCGTGGCCTTATCGAGGCCCTTCACCATGTCGACGACGGCGAGGCCGGCGACCGAGACCGCCGTCAGGGCTTCCATCTCGACGCCCGTGCGGTCGGCCGTGCGCACCGTCGCCTCGATCTCGACGCCCGCGTCGGTGATCGCGAGGTCGACGACGACGCCGTGCACGCCGATCACGTGCGCCAGCGGCAGCAGTTCCGGCGTGCGCTTGGCGGCCTGGATGCCGGCGATGCGGGCCACCGCGAGCACGTCGCCCTTCGGCACGGCGCCGTCGCGCAGGGTCGCGACGACCGCGGGGCTGCATCGGACGAGACCACGCGCGGTCGCGGAGCGCACCGTCGGCTCTTTCGCGGTGACGTCGACCATCCGGGCGTGGCCGGCGTCGTCGAGGTGCGTGAAGGTCATGTGCTCATCCTTCCAGCAGCAGGACATCGACGAGGTCGCCCGGCGAGACCTCCGACACTTCGGCGGGGACGATCGCGTAGGCCTCGGCGCGCGAGAGCCCGCCGGCCAGGTGAGAGCCCGAGCCGCCCGCGGTCGCCGGCCCGACGGTCCACCGGGCGGGGTCGCTGCGGTCGATCGCCGCGGGCAGGTACTGCCGGCGTCCGGGCGGAGTGCGCCAAGCGGTGCCGGCGGGCAGCCGCAGCGCCGGTCGCTGCAGCTCCGAGCGCCCCTGCAGCGCGAGCAGCGCCGGGCGGACGAACACCTCGAACGAGACGGCGGCGCTGACCGGATTGCCCGGCAGTCCGAAGACCATCGTGCCCGAGGGCAGGACGCCGAACGCCTGGGGCTTCCCCGGCTGCATGGCCACGCGCGAGAAGCGCAGCGCGTTGCCGAGCTCGGTCTTGACCACTTCGTAGGCGCCCGCGCTGACGCCGCCCGAGGTGATCAACACGTCGGCCCGGTCGTCGCCCGCGGCGGTCCGCTCGAGCACGTGGCGCAGTCCCGGTCCGTCGTCGTCGACGCGCTCGCGCGCCACGACCGTGCCGCCGGCTGCTCGCACGAGCGCTGCGAGCAGCAGCCCGTTCGATTCGGGGATCTGCCCGTGCGTGCGCGGCGCGCCCGGCTCGACCAGCTCGCTGCCGGTCGACACGATCGCCACCCGCGGCCGTTCCGACACCGTGAGGCGGGGGACGTCGGCGGCCGCCGCGGCGGCGAGCTGCAGGGCACCGAGCAGAGCGCCCGGCTCGAGCACGCGGTCGCCGGGTCGCAGGTCGTCGTGGGCGCGACGGACGAAGGCGCCCGGGCGCGCGGGGGCGCGCAGGACGCGGACGACCCGCAGGGAGTCCTCGAGTCCGCCGGCGGTGTCTTCGAACGGCACGATGGCGTCGGCGTCGGTCGGGACGGGAGCGCCGGTCATGATGCGGGCGGCCTGTCCCGCACGCAGCGGCGGGTCGTCCGATCCGCCGGCGGGCAGATCGGCGACGACGGTCAGCTCGACCGGGCGCGCGTCGGACGCGCCGCTCACATCGTCGAAGCGCACCGCGAAGCCGTCCATCGCGGAGTTGTCGAAGGCCGGGATGCCGCCGAGCGCGAGCGCCGGGTCACGCAGCGTCATCCCGTCGGCGTCGGCGAGGTCGACGGTGCGGGCGGGCAGGGGGCGGACGGCCGCGAAGACATCGGCGAGCTGCTCCTCGACCGAACGCAGGCCGTCGCCGAGCGATCCGCTCATCGGGGCCACGCTGCCAGACCGCCGCTGAGCACGACGGTATCGACGCCCCGAGCGCGCAGCGCATCGGCGGCCCGGTGCGCCCGCACCCCGCGGGCGCAGACCACGACGGCGCGGTCGCCCGAGAAGCGCTCGGGGTGCTCGAGCAGGTCGCCGAGGGGGATGAGGACGGCGCCGGCGAGCGAGCCGGCGGCCGTCTCGGACGGCTCGCGCACGTCGATGACCGTCGCCCCCGCCGCCTGGGCGGCGAAGAGGCCGTCGAGATCGATCTCGGACGCCGGCGCGGGGGCGGGCACCGAGGATGCGGCCGTGGCACGTGCCGGACGCAGCGGCACCTCGCGCTGCGTCGCCGTCAGGGCGTCGATCAGGACGACCCGCCCGAGCAGGGGAGCGCCGATGCCCGTGATGAGCTTGATCGCCTCGGTCGCGAGCATGCCGCCGACCGTGAGGCACAGCGACCCCAGCACCCCTACCTCGGCGCACGTGGGTGGCTCGCCGGCGCTGCCGGGCGGGTAGAGGTCGGCCAGGCGGACGGCATCCGTCCCCGCCGGGGGACGCGACCAGAACACCGTGACCTGCGCGTGGAACTCCTGGATGACGCCCCACACCAACGGCACACCGCGCTCGTCGCAGGCGGCGGCCACCGCCGTCCGGGTGGCGAACGTGTCGGTGCCGTCGATCACGAGGTCGCACCCGGTCAGGAGGTCGGCCGCGGTGCCCGCATCCAGGCGCTCGCGCCGGATGTCCACCCGGATGTCGGGGGCGAGCGCGCGCGCCGCCCGCGCGGCCGACGTCGCCTTGGGCGCACCGACATCCTCGGCGCGGTGGATCACCTGGCGCTGCAGGTTCGAGAACTCGACGACGTCGTCGTCGATGACGGTGAGGCGACCGACGCCCGCGGCGGCCAGGCCGAGGATGACCGGCGACCCGAGTCCGCCCGCCCCGACGACGGCGACATGCGCCCCGGCGAGCCGGCGCTGCCCCTCGTCGCCGAGGCCGGCTAAGACGCTGTGGCGCGCGGTGCGCTCGCGTTCGCGCTCCGAGAGCGGTGCGGCGGGGGCGACGAGGGGCGGGAGAGCCATGGCATCAGGCTAGACGCGGCCGACCCTGGGCGGCGCGGGATCACCGAAATACCCGACGGCCGCCGCGGATGCGGCGATATCCGCCCGGAGGTACCGCAGCTGCGGGTATGTTCGGCTGCGTGACCGACTATCGCATCTCCGAGGCGGCGCGCCTGCTGGGCGTCAGCGACGACACCGTGCGTCGCTGGACCGAGAGCAGCTCGCTGCCGACGACCGACGGCAGCCCGCGGCGCATCCCCGGCGACGCACTCGCCGCCCACGCGGTCGCGCTGGCGGACGCGGCATCCGATCCGCTCGATCAGCTCTCGAGCGCGCGGAACCGGTTCGTCGGGCTCGTCACCCGAGTTCAGATCGACGGGCTCATGGCGCAGGTCGACGTGCAGTCGGGGCCGCATCGGGTCGTGTCGCTGATGTCGGCCGAGGCCGCCCGTGAGCTCGCTCTCGAACCCGGATCGCTCGCCGTCGCCGTCGTCAAGGCGACGACGGTCGTCATCGAGACGCCGAAGGAATGAGCGCGAGGATGCGGCGGCGTGTCGGGATCACCGCGGGACTCACCGGGCTCGCACTGGTTCTCGCCGGCTGCGGCGGCCCGGGCGGTGGCACCCCGG
This sequence comes from Microbacterium thalli, assembly GCF_028737325.1. Lineage (GTDB taxonomy): Bacteria > Actinomycetota > Actinomycetes > Actinomycetales > Microbacteriaceae > Microbacterium > Microbacterium thalli. The sequence goes on from NZ_JAQZCH010000001.1 coordinate 1,257,755, forward strand.
GAACGGATGCCGTCGCCGGGCAGGTCACGGTGTTCGCCGCGGCGTCGCTGAGCGGCGCGTTCGATGAGATCGCAGCGGACGTCGAGGCGGCGCATCCGGGCGTCGAGATCGAGCCCATCCGCTACGACGGCTCGTCGACGCTCGCGACGCAGCTCATCGAGGGAGCGCGCGCCGATGTCTTCGCGTCGGCGGACGAGGCGAACCTGCAGCGAGTCGTCGACGCCGGGCTAGCCGCGTCGCCGCGCGTGTTCGCGACCAACCGATTGACCCTCGTCGTCCCGACCGGGAACCCCGGCGACGTGACCGGGCTCGCCGACCTCGCCGACCCCGACCTCGCCGTGGTGCTGTGCGCCGCCGAGGTGCCGTGCGGCGCAGCATCCGGGCAGCTGGCGCGGGCCGCCGGGGTGACACCGCGCGTCGACAGCTACGAGCAGAACGTCACGGCGGTGCTGACGAAGATCGCCACGGGCGAGGCCGATGCGGGACTGGTGTACGTGACGGATGCCGCCCGCTCGGACGATGTCGAGACGGTGGCGACTGTCGGCGCCGATGATGTCGTCAACCGGTACCCGATCGTGGCGCTCGCGGAGGCCCGCACGCCGGCGGCCGCCGCCTTCGTCGACCACGTCCTCTCGCCCGCCGGCCGCGCGGTGCTCGAGCGGTGGGGATTCGGCGCACCGTGAGCACCGTCGATACCGGGAGCACCGTCAGCACCGCGAGCCCCGACGACGCGACGCCCGGCCGGCGGCGCTCGACCAGGGCGACCGGCTCGGCCTTCCTGCCGCGCGTCCTGCTGCTGCCGGCGGCGCTCGCCGTCGCGCTGCTGGTCATTCCGCTCATCGCGCTGATCGGGCGGCTCGACCCGGCGACGCTGTGGGCCGATGTGACCTCGCCCGCGGCGATGTCGGCGCTCGTGCTCTCGCTGCAGACCGCGACGATCGCGACCGCGGCGTGCGCCGTCCTGGGGATCCCGCTCGCACTCGTCATCGCCCGAGCGGGAGCGCGGACGGCCGCGGTGCTGCGCGCCATCGTGACGGTTCCCCTCGTGCTGCCCCCGATGGTCGGAGGCGTCGCGCTGCTGTTCCTCTTCGGCCGCAACGGCTGGCTCGGGGCCGCGCTCGAGACGGTCGGCGTCCGCATCCCCTTCACGACCGCCGCGGTGATCCTCGCCCAGACGTTCGTCGCCCTGCCCTTCCTCGTGCTCGCGCTCGAGGGGGCGCTCCGTGCCACGGGGGTACGGTACGAGCAGGCGGCCGCCGCGCTGGGCGCCGGTCGCTGGCGGATCCTCTGGCGCATCACGCTGCCGCTCGCCGGGCCGGGACTCGTCGCCGGCGTCGTGCTGTGCTTCGCGCGGGCACTCGGCGAATTCGGCGCGACCGCGTTGTTCGCGGGCAATGCGCCGGGCGTCACGCAGACCATGCCGCTCGCGATCTACACGGCATTCAACGGTGCGGGCGTCTCGCAGGGCACCGCCGTCGCGCTCTCGCTGCTGCTGCTCGTGACCGCGGTCGCGGTGCTGCTGCTCGTGCGTGGCTGGCGTCCCGGGAGCACCCGGTGACGGCCGCGCTCGCCGCCGACATCCGCGTGCGGCGCCGCGGCCTGACGGTGGCTGCAGCCCTCACCGCGGCGCCCGGCGAGATCGTCGCCGTGATGGGGCCGAGCGGCGCGGGCAAGACGACCGTGCTCGAGGCGATCGCGGGGCTGACACCGCTCGACGCCGGCTCGGTCCGCATCGGCGACGAGGTCGTCTCGGCGCCCGGGCGGCAGGTCGCGCCGCAACGACGCGGCACCGTGCTGCTGCGGCAGGACCCGTGCCTGTTCCCCCACCTCAGCGCGCGCGACAACGTCGCGTTCGGCCTGCGCTCGCGCGGAGAGACGGCGCGGCGCTCGCGTGCCGTCGCAGAGGACTGGCTCGCGCGCGTCGGGCTCGCGGGGGCGGAGGAGCGGGCTCCGCGCGAACTGTCGGGCGGACAGCAGCAGCGCGTCGCCCTGGCGCGGGCCCTCGCTGCCGAACCCCGGGTGGTGCTGCTGGACGAACCCCTGACGGCCCTCGACCCCGCGACGGCCGCGACCCTGCGGACGGTGCTCGCCGATCAGCTGCGCGCGGCGGGGACGACCGCCCTGCTCGTCACGCACGACGCCCTCGACGCCGCCGCGGCGGCGGACCGCCTCGTGCTGCTGGAGGAGGGGCGGGTGTCGCAGGCCGGCGACGTGCGCTCGGTGCTGCGCGCGCCCGCGACGCCCTTCGGCGCGGCCATCGCCGGACTCAACCGCGTGGTCGGCCGTGTCGACGGTGGCGTCTGGCGGGCGGGCGCCCTGCGCATCGCCGAGCGGGCGGATGCCGGTGATGCGTCCATCGCGCTGTTCCGCCCCGGCGCCGTCGGCCTCGCCGCCGGGGACGGCGGAATCGGCCGCCTCGCCGACGCTCTCACCTGGGAGGCGACGGTCGATCGCCTCGAGCCCACGGTCGGCGGTGTGCGGGTGTTCGTCGCGGACCCCGCGCTCGCCGTCGACGTCAGTGTCGAGCACGCGGCGGAGCTGCGCCCCGGCCGGCCCGTGGTGCTCGAGCTCGCGGCATCCGACATCACCTGGGCCTGATACGCCGCACGGCCGGTCGCTGCGGTGGCACGATGTGGGGATGCTCCATCTGCGCCGCGTGCGGCCCGGCGACGTCGCCGCGCTCTCCGACATCTGCCTGCGTACCGCCGACCACGGCGCCGACGCGACGGGCGTGCTCGATGACGACGAGATCTGGGGCGCGGTGTTCGCGGTGCCGTACGCGCAGCGGCATCCCGAGTTCGCCTTCGTCGTCGCGGGCGACGACGAGCAGCCGCACGGGTACGTCGTCGCCACCCCCGACACCGACGACTTCGAGGCGTGGTTCCGCGACGTCTGGTGGCCGCGGTTCGCCGATCGCTGGCCCGAGCCGGCGGCCGACGACACCTCGCGCCGGGCGGGAATCCTGCGCTACGCCTTCGGCCGACGTCCCGGCGCCGAGCCGCACGCGCGTCGCTACCCGGCGCATCTGCACATCGACCTGCTGCCGTCGGCTCAGGGGCAGGGGTGGGGGAGGCGGCTGATCGAGCGCGAGTTCGACGAGCTGCGGGCCGCGGGCGTCTCCGGACTGCATCTGGGCACGTCGGCCCAGAACACGGGCGCGCTCGCCTTCTACGATCGGCTCGGCTTCGAGCGCCTGCCCTCGGGACCGGGCTCGCAGGACTTCGGCATCGAATTCACCGTCCGCTGAAGCGCGATCGGTTCGGCCGGTCGGGCGCGCTCAGCCGGTGACGACCCGGCCGTCGGCGATCCGCACCGTGCGGTCGACGAGCTCGGCGGGCACCCGCACGTGCGAGATCAGCACCACGGCCCGCTCGCCGTCCACCGCGGCGAGCATGTCGTGCAGGAGCGCGTCGGATGCCGCGGGGTCGACCCCCGCCGTCGGCTCGTCGAGCACGAGCACGGGGAAGCCGTGCAGCAGGGCGCGCGCCAGGGCGATGCGTTGCGCCTGGCCGCCCGAGACGAGCGAGCCGTGCTCGCCCACGCGCGCATCGAGCCCTCCGCGTTCGCGGAGCCACGGGCCCAGGCCGACGCGGTCGAGCACCGCCTCGAGCTCGGCATCGGTGGCGGTGTCGCGCGCGAAGAGCAGGTTCTGACGGATGTCTTCGTCGAAGAGCATCGGCTGCTGTTCGCACAGGCCGACCGTCCGGCGGACGTCGTCGGGGGCGAGGTCGCGAACGTCGGTGCGGCCGATGCGGTAGCTGCCGTCGACCTCGAGGAACCGCACCAGCGCGTGCGCGAGCGTGGATTTGCCCGCGCCGCTCGACCCGACCACGAGCACCCGTTCGCCGGGGCGGACGTCGAGGTCGACGTCCGCGAGCGCGGGACGGGTGGCGCCGGGCCATGACACCGAGACGCCGCGCAGGTGCAGACCGTCGCCGAGGGCGGGCGCGGTTCCCGTGGGGGAGAGATCGCTCGAGACGAGTCCGGCGGGGATGTCGCTCGGCACCGTGTCGGCGATGCGCTCAGCCGAGGCGCGCACCTGGCGCCACGACGCCGCCGCGAGCGGCACCGTCGTGAAGACCTCGAACACCGCCATCGGCACCAGCACCGCGACCGCGAGCCACGGGCCGCCGAGCGTCGCGACGTCGGGCGCCGTCACCGCGACGGCGAGGATCGAGGCGGCTCCGGCGGCCAGTGACACGATCGCCGTGCTGCCGGCCTGTGCGCCGGCGCGGCGCACGACGGCGCGCCGCAGTTCGCGGTCGGCGGCCTCGATGCGCTCGCGGCTCGTGGACTCGGCGCCGAAGGCGAGCAGCACGTCGAGGCTGCCGAGGTGGTCGGCGACCGCGTCGGCCAGGCGTGCGCGCAGCGGCGCGATGGTGCGCTCGGCCCGGGCGCCGGCGAGCCAGCCCCACCCGGTCGCCGCCGTCGCCGCGAGAGCGAGGCAGCCGAGCAGCGTCAGCGCTGCCGGCCATGACACCGACGCGACGAAGATCACCGACGCCAGCGCGACGGTCGCCGAGGCCACGAGGGGCTCGACGACGCGCAACGGCAGGTTCTGCAGATCGTCGACGTCGTCGACGAGCGCCGACAGCGCGGAGCCGCGCCGTACACGGCCCAGGCCGTCGGGGGCCAGGGGGATCAGCCGGCGGACGAGGTCGGTACGGGTCGCCGCGAGCTGCCGCAGCGCCGCGTCGTGCGACGTCAGGCGCTCGAGGTAGCGGAACACGGCGCGGGCGATCGCGAAGGCGCGCACGCCCACGACGGCGGCCATGACGTACATGACGGCGGGCTGCTCGCTCGCGCGGACGATGAGCCACGCGCTGCAGGCGAGCAGAGCCACCGCTGCGGCCTCGGTCGCGAAACCGGTCGCCAGGGCGGGCCAGAACTTCCGGGCCGGGGGCAGCGCGCCGTGCAGCACCTCTCGTGTGGTCGTCACGCCGTCACCTCCTGTGCCGCGCGGACGGTCACCATCGCGTCGGCGATCACGCCGGCCGAGGCTCGGTGCGAGATGAGCAGCACGGTCGCGCCGTCGTCGGCCAGCCGGCGCAGGCTCTGCCAGAGTTCCGCCTCGGTCTCGGCGTCGAGCGCGGCGCTGGGCTCATCGAGGGCGATGACGGATGCCGCGCCGCTGAGGTGCCGGTAGAGAGCGCGCGCGACGGCGATGCGCTGGGCCTGCCCGCCCGACAGGCCGGAGCCCCGGACGCCGAGCTCGAGACCCGGGTCGATGTCGCCCGCGCCGGCGAGCTTCTGCGCCCGGCGGAGCAGGCGGCGTCCGTGCTCCGACGAGACGGTGTCGGCGGGCGAGCCGAGCGTGACGTTCTCGGCGACCGTGCCGGCGATGAGTCCGGGCTCCTGACCGGCCCATGCCAGCCACGTCGACGCCGGGCGCGGGGGAGCGCCGTCGACGGACAGCTCGCCCTCGAAGTCCGCCACCCCACGCAACGCGGCGAAGACGCTCGACTTGCCGGAACCGCTCGGGCCGGCGAGCAGCGTGACGGTTCCCGGCTCGGCGGTGAACGTCACGGGCTCCAGCAGCAGGTCGCCCCGCCGCACCCGTAGGTCGGTCGCGCGGACGGTGCCGCCCGGCGCGGCATCCTGCGTCGCGGGAGAGACGTCGGCCGCGGCCCGGTCAGATGCGTCCGCGGGTCGGGCGCGCGCGGCATCCAGGACGTCGAAGACGTCGTCGGTGGCGGCGACCCCTTCGGCGGCGGCGTGGAACTGCACACCGACCTGACGCAGCGGCAAGTAGGCCTCGGGTGCGAGGAGCAGCACGAACAGGCCGACAGCCAGGCCGAGCGAGCCGTCGATGAGGCGGAAGCCGATGGAGACGGCCACGATGGCGACGGAGATCGAGGCGAGGAACTCGAGCGCGAAGCCCGACAGGAACGACACCCGCAGCACCCGCATCGTCTCGACCCGGTAGGTCTCGGTGACGCGCTCGATCGACGTCGCGGCGCGGTGCTGGCGGCCGAAGACGGTGAGGGTCGACAGGCCGCGGACGGTGTCGGCGAAGCGCGCCGCGAGCTGGCGCAGCGTCTGCCACTGCGCGCGCTGCACCGCCCGGGTGGCCAGACCGATGAGCACCATGAACAGCGGGATGAGCGGCATCGTCAGCAGCACCGTGAGACCCGAGACCCAGTCGCTCCACCAGATGACGGCGATGAGCACGGGCGTCGCGATCGCGGTGAGGACGAGTTGCGGCAGGTACCGACCGAAGTAGGCGTCGAGTGCGTCGAGGCCGCGCCCGGCGGTGACGGCCAGCTGGGCCGAGTTGCGGGTCGCGAGCCACCCCGGACCCAGACGGCCGACGGCGGTGGTGAGCGCCGTGCGCAGCTCGCTCCGCACCCGCGCGGCCGCCCGTGCCGACAGCGCTTCGCGCAGCCACAGCAGCCCGGCGCGCGCGGCCACGACCCCGCCGAGGGCGGCGAGCACGCCGGACAGCTCGGCGGCGGGCATCCCGTCGACCGCTCCGACGATCGCGCGGGTGAGGAGCCACGCGAACGCGACCACGACGACCGTCTGGCCCAGTCCGATGGCCGCGATCACGACGAAGAACACGCGCGACGTGCGCGCGTACCGCAGCAGGCGCGGATCGACGGGCCGGCCGCTCGCGCGCGCGGGTTCGTCGCGCTGGTCCATGCTCACCCTTCGATCCTGCCTTACCGCGATGACCGGCCGACCCGGCCCGCGGCGTCAGTGGGCGACGAGCTCGGCCTCTTCGATGCGTGCCCGGGTGACCCGCTTGCGGAACACCCAGTACGTCCAGCCCTGGTACAGCAGGACCAGGGGCAGGAAGATCACCGCGGCCCACGTCATGATCGACAGGGTGTAGTCGGTCGACGAGGCGTTCTCGATCGTGAGGTGGAAGGCCGGGTCGGTCGACGACGGCATGACGTTCGGGAAGAGCGACAGCCACAGGGTCAGCACCGCGAACATCACGGTTCCGGCGCCGGCCGCGAACGCCCAGCCCTCGCGGCCCCGGGCATTCGCCAGGATCGCGGTGATGAGCATCAGCGCAGCCACCACGGCCGCGACCACGACCAGCGGAAGCAGGGGGGCCTGGGCGCCCATCGCCGAGAGCACGGTCCAGGCGAGGAAGAACGCCGCGGCGACGAGCGTCAGCAGCCCGGACTTCGTGGCCAGCCGGCGGGCCTGTTCACGCACGTCTCCGTCGGTCTTGAGGGCGACGAAGTACACGCCGTGGGTGAAGAAGAGCAGCAGCGTCACGACGCCGCCGAGGAGTCCGTAGGGGTTGAGCAGCGTCAGCAGTGTGCCGGTGAACTCCTTGTCGGCGTCGATCGGTACACCCTGGACGATGTTCGCGACCGCGACGCCCCACAAGAAGGCCGGCAGCGCCGACCCCCACACGATCATCAGGTCGAAGCGTTTGCGCCATGTGGGATCGTCGCGCTGGTGGCGGTACTCGAACGACACCCCACGCAGGATCAGCGCGATGAGGATGATCAGCAGGGGCAGGTAGAACCCGCTGAAGAGGGTTGCGTACCACTCCGGGAAGGCGGCGAACAGGCACGCGCCCGCCACGATCACCCAGGTCTCGTTGAGGTCCCACACCGGCCCGATCGTGTTGATGATCTGCCGGCGCGAGACGTTGTCCTTGCCGAGGAAGGGCAATGACATGCCGACGCCGAAGTCGAAGCCGTCGAGGACGAAGTAGCCCACGAAGAGGACACCGACGATGAAGAACCAGACGTATGCGAGATCCATGGCGTGCTCCTCAGTAAACGGTGGTCTGGGTGTGGGAGGAGGAGGCGGCCTCTGCCTCGGGGGAGCCCGGCTCGGGCAGGGGGTCCGGACCCTTCTGCGCGGCCTTGCGGATGAGGCCGAACTCCACCACCGCGAGGGCGGCGTAGACCAGCGTGAACGCGATGAGCGAGATCAGCACGGTCCAGCCCGGAACGTTCGGCGAGACGCCGTCCTCGGTGAGCATGAGGCTGAAGACGATCCACGGTTGGCGGCCCATCTCGGTGAAGACCCAGCCGACGAGGCTGCCGAGCAGCGGCAGCGGCGCTGACCAGATGGCGACCTTCCACATCCACGGTGCGACGGGGCGGGTCGCCTTCGTGCGGGTGACCCACAGACCCGCGACCGAGATCAGCGTCGCGATGCCGCCGAGGCCGATCATCCAGCGGAACGACCAGTAGGTGACCCAGACGATCGGGCGGTAGTCGACTCCGGCGCCGAAGGTCTCGGTGTACTGGGCCTGGAGATCGTTCAGACCCTCGACGCAACCGTCGAAGCTGTGGGTCGACAGGAATGACAGCAGATACGGCACGCGCAGCGACCACACCTCGGCGCTGCCGTCCGGTGTGCCGATCGAGAAGATCGAGAACGAGGCGTCGGCACCGCAGGCGGTGTTGAACATCGCCTCGGCGGCCGCCATCTTCATCGGCTGCGTCGCGACCATGACCAGGCTCAGCTGGTCGCCCGAGATGGCGACGCCGACGAACGAGACGAGCATGCCCCACATGCCGAAGCGCAGCGCGGGGCGCATCGTCTCGATGTGCTGGGCGCGCGAGATGTGCCAGGCGGCCACGGCGATCACGACGGCTGCGGCGAACATCCACGCGGCGAAGATCGTGTGCGGGAAGGCGGCGAGCACGATCGGATTGGTCAGGACCGCCCCGAAGTCGATCAGCTCGGCCCGGCCGCCGTCGGCGGCGATCTGGTAGCCGACGGGGTTCTGCATGAAGGCGTTCGCCGCGAGGATGAAGTACGCCGACAGGGTCGATCCGAACACCACCATCCAGATGGAGAAGAGGTGCAGCGCCTTCGGCAGCTTGTCCCAGCCGAAGATCCACAGCCCGATGAAGGTCGCCTCGAAGAAGAAGGCGAGTAGGCCCTCGAACGCCAACGGCGCCCCGAACACGTCACCGACGAAGCGTGAGTAGGCCGACCAGTTCATGCCGAACTGGAACTCCTGCACGATGCCGGTGACCACGCCCATCGCGAAGTTGATGAGGAAGATCTTGCCGAACAGCCGGGTCAGGTGCAGCCACTTCACGTTGCCGGTGCGGTGCCAGACGGTCTGGAAGATCGCGACGACCAGCGCCATGCCGAGGGTCAGCGGGACGAACAGGTAGTGGTACAGCGTCGTGAGTCCGAACTGCCAGCGGGCCAGCAGGAGCGGATCGAGGAAGTCCATCGGGCGGTGCCTTTCGGGAGGCGAGGGTTTCGACAGGCTGAAGGTATCGAGCGGGATTTTTCCCGGTGAGGAAGACCGCCGGAAATAATGCTAAGCGTGGTCAGACCACAAAGCAAGCAGATGTCAGACCACAGGTTCCCCTGCGGGTTCACTCCGCTCGGCCCTCGGGGTGTCACCCGCCGTCTACGCTCGGACCATGCCGGAGCCGCTCGTCGACCGATTCGCCCGGGTCCACCGTGACCTGCGGATCTCGCTGACCGATCGCTGCTCGCTGCGCTGCACGTACTGCATGCCCGAGCAGGGCAATGAATGGCTCGCCCGGCAGAGCATCGTGACCGTCGACGAGATCGTCGAGGTCGCGACCGTGGCTGCCGCGGCCGGGGTCACGACGTTCCGCCTCACCGGCGGCGAGCCGCTCCTGCGCACCGACATCGTCGACATCGTTCGCCGGCTCTCGGCGCTGCGCGCCCCGACAGGACCGGTGCAGATCGCGATGACGACGAACGGCATCCGGCTGCCCGAGGTGCTGCCCGACCTGGTCGCCGCGGGTCTGAAGCGACTGAACATCTCGCTCGACACGGTCGACCGCGACCGGTTCGCCCGCCTGACGCGGCGCGACCGGCTCGATGATGTCCTCGACGGCGTCCGAGCGGCGCGCGACTCGGGGCTGCGCCCGCTGAAGATCAATGCCGTCGCCATGCGCGGTGTCAACGACGACGAGCTCGCCGACCTGGTGGCCTTCGCCGTGGCGAACGACGCCGAGATGCGCTTCATCGAGCAGATGCCGTTGGATGCCGGGCACACGTGGGACCGCTCGACGATGGTGACGCGCGAGGAGATCCTCGAGGCGTTGTCGCAGCGCTGGGAGCTCACGCCGGTGCCCGGTCGCGGCGGCGCCCCTGCCGAGCAGTGGCGACTGGACGGCGGCCCCCACGTCGTCGGTGTCATCGCGTCGGTGACCGCACCGTTCTGCGGCGCGTGCGATCGGCTGCGGCTGACCGCCGACGGCCAGCTGCGCAACTGCCTGTTCTCGAACGACGAGTACGACCTGCTGCCGGTCCTGCGCTCGGCCGAGCCGGAAGCGGGCCGAGCTTTCGAGATCGAGCGCGTGCTGCGCAACTGCGTCGCGGGCAAGCGCGCCGGTCACGCCATCGACGACCCGGGCTTCCTCCAGCCCGCGCGCGGCATGAACGCGATCGGCGGCTGACTCACCCGACGTCGCGAGCGGGTACCCGTCGCCATCCCGCGGCGAGGAGGCCCGCGCCCACGCTGAGCGCTCCGGCGGCGACGAAGGCGACGGTCGGGCAGGCAACCGGCAGGGCCGCCCCGAGCACTGTCGCACCGGCCGCCTGCCCGATCATGAAAACGACGAACAGGGCGGCCGTCCCGGCGGCGGCGCGATCGGCGTCGATGCCGGTCGTCCACCCGATGAGCGCTCCGGATGCCGCAACGTAGCCCCACCCGAACAGGGCGCACGCGACCGCGGCGGTCAGCGGCTGGCCCGGGAAAGCGCCGAGTGCCGCCGTTCCCACCGCGGCCACCGCGGTCGCGATGAGCCACACACGGCGCGGCGCGGCGCGACCGGTCAGCGGGGCCGTCGCGATGACCGCGGCCCCGCCGCATCCCACGCAGATCCAGGCCAGCACCGAGGCCGACTCTGTGGCGCCCGCATCCACCATGACCACGCGGCCGTAGTTCCATACCGCCGCAGCGCCGACCCCGAACAGCGCGGCGGCCGCCACGGGGCGGCGGTGGCGTCGCCACCATGGCGCGGGCGGCAGGCGACGGGCTGCGGCGCTGCGGGCATCGGCGGGACGGGCGAGAGCGAGTACGGCGAGTCCGGCGCCGAGCGTCGCGACCGCCGCGATCAGCCACGCCACGCGCCAGTCGGGCGTCACGGCGAGCGCGATGAGGCCGGCCGCGACGAGTCCCGGACCGGTTCCGGCGTTGACGATCGCCTGTGCCGCGTCGGAGTCATCGCCGTCGAAGGCGGCGTGGACGAGGCGCACCAGGGCGGGTGACGCCAGCCCGGCACCGGCCGAGCTCACCGCGGCTGACACGGCGAGCACCGCGGCGTCCGGCGCGAGGGCGATGCCGGCCGCGCCGCCGCCCGCCGTGAGCATCGCGAGGACGACGAGCAGTCGGGGCCGCGTGGCGCCGAGCACGAAGCCGAGCAGGGCTGCACCGCCGTAGACGAGCGAAGCCGCGGCCGAGATCTTTCCCGCCGTCGCAGTGTCGATGCCGAGGTCGGCGCTCATCTCCGGCAGGTGCAGGCCGTATGCCAGGCGCACGAGTCCGTACGTCGCGGCGATGAGGGCGGTCCCGGCAGTGACGAGGGCGACCCGTCGAAACAAAAACGGTCGTTTCACTTTCCCGAGCATAGAGTGCTGACATGGGATTGCGGCCGACGACCGAGGCGCGGATCCTCGACGCGGCGGAGGACCTCTTCTTCACTCGGGGCATCGCGGCGACGCCGATCGATGCCGTGACCGCCCGCGCCGGCGTTTCCGCGGCCACGCTGTACCGCGGCTATCCGAGCAAAGAGTCTCTGCTCGCCGCCGCGCTCGAGCGCCGGCAGCGATCGTGGCGAGCCGCGTGGGATGCCGCCGTGGAACGCGCCGGCGGCGCGGAGGAACGCCTGCTGGCGATCTTCGACGCGCTCGAGACGTTCCGCGATCGGCCGCGCGGGTCGCGGTGGTGCGCCTTCCTGGGTGCGGCGGCCGAGTATGCCGAGGCGCCACCCGAGGTGGCGTCGGCCGTGGGCGACGACACCGCCGGAATGCGCGCCCACCTGACCGAGCTCGCCGTCCCGGTCTCCGGCGCGGAGGGTGCCGCGGAGCTGGCCGAGCGGCTGCTCATCCTCGTCAGCGGCGACCTCGCAATGCGCTTGCGCGAGCCGGGCTACGGCTCGAGTCGCGCGCGGTCGACGGCTGCGATCGTGGTGGCTGCCGCCCGGTCGGACCGCGCCGCCCGCGCCGACGGATGACGGGGGGAGCGCGGATCAGTCGTGCGTCGTCGCGGCGTGCAGCAGCTGGATGATGCACACCGACGGGTCGCAGGACGAGCGCATGCCGTCGACGGCGAGCGGGCCGCCGGCCTCGGAGAGCACGCCCTGCAGCAGGCTCAGGTGCACGCTGCACAGCACCTCGCGGTGCGACGCCTGCGCCTCGGCGTGCGCGCACGGCGTCAGGTCGACGGTGAGGGCGCTCTCGTCGATGATCGGGTCGAACCCTTCGTCCTCGAGCTCCTCGACGAGCGCGTCGATCTGGTGCAGTGCCGCGGTCTCGAGCACGTCGGGGACGTCGAGCGTCAGCACCCGGCGCATGAGGTCACCGCGCTGGGCGGCGTCGCGGACCTTGCGGCGCTGGATCGCGCTGCGAGTCGCGTCGCCGTCGGCGGCGCTGTAGAGCACGCGCGGGCGTCCCCGGGTCGTCCGGTGCTCCTTCTCGGCGACGATGAAACCGTCGGAGATGAGCCGGGTGAGGTGCTCGCGGATGGTGTTCGGGTGCAGCCCCGTCGCTTCCTGGAGTTCCAGGATGGTCCGGCGCGGCTGCTCCTGGATCAGGTGCAGGATCTCCACGCGGGAGTAGCTCGAGATGACGCTGTATCCGACGGTCGCGGTGCTCATGCCCCCATTAAACACGGAAAAGACCGTGTGGTCATACCACACGCGAGCTTTTGGAGGATGTCGCCGGAAACAGGCGCCGGGAGCGGCAGGAAGTCCGCAGAAACCGACGAACCTCGGACGCCTGCGACAGCAGACTCCCGAGGTTCGTCGGTGTGCGAGGGACGGATGCCGGTGCGTCAGGCCTCGGGCGTCCAGGTCGACACACGCGTGAGCTCGGCGACCTCGTCGGCGGTGAGCTCGACCCGACCGCCGTCGAGCAGCGCGGGAACCTGGTCGAGACGCGACGCGCTGGCGATCGGCGCGACCACGGTCGGCTGCGCGCGCAGCCAGGCGAGCGCCGTCGCCGCGATGGAAACACCATGACCGGAACCGATCCGCTCGAGCGCGTCGACGATCTGCAGGCCCTGCGGCGTCGCGTAGACGGCCGCGCCCTCGGCGCGCGGAGAGTCGTGGCCGGAGGCATCCGTCGACCGGTACTTGCCCGTCAAGAACCCCTTCGCGAGGGCGAAGTAAGGGACGAGGCCGAGGTTCTCGCGCTCGGCGAGGGGAGCGATCGCCTCCTCCACGTCGTTGCGATGCACGAGGTTGTAGTGCGGCTGGATCGCGACGGGGCGGGCGACCCCGGTCTCATCGGCGATGCGCAGCCACTCCTCGATGCGCGCGGCGCTGTAGTTCGACACCGCGACATGGCGCACAAGGCCGTCGGCGACGAGCTGGCCGAACGCGCCCACGGTCTCGTCGAGCGGGGTCTCTTCGTCGTCGAAGTGGGCGTAGTAGAGGTCGATCGCGTCGACCCCGAGGCGCTTCAGCGACGCCTCCGCGGCGGCACGGACGTTCGGCGCGGACAGGCCGCGGAAGTCGGGATGCTGGCTGACCTTCGTGGCCACGACGACCTCGGGACGGCTGCGAGCAGCGAGCCACTCGCCGATGATCGTCTCGCTCTCGCCGCCGGCATGGCCGGGCACCCAGGCGCTGTAAGAGTCGGCGGTGTCGACGAAGTTGCCGCCACCCTCGACGAACGCGTCGAGAATCGCGAACGAGGCGTCGCGGTCGGCGGTCCACCCGAAGACGTTGCCGCCCAGTGCGAGCGGGAAAACGGACAGGTCGCTGTTTCCGATCGTGGTCATGCGGGTGTCAACGCGGCTGCGCCGGGGCTATTCCGCGCGGCGGTGCGCGGGGAGCGGTGGCGGGGGAGCGGTGTGCCGTAACTCCTCAGATCCAGGCCGATTCCGGCCGTAACGGCCCTCGGTAGCCGCATCAGGCCCGAATCTGAGGAGTTGCGGCGACCCAATCTCGGCAACGGGCCCCGGCTGCCGGCCCGGCAAATGCCGACGGCGGGGCCGGCAGCTGCCAGCCCCGCCGTCGCGGTGGGTGAGCGTCGCTCAGCGCTTGCGAGCGGACCCACGGCGGGTGACCGCCACGTAAATGCCGAGCACGATGATCGCGCCGATGATCGAACCGATGATGCCGGAGGGCTGCAGGAAGCCGCCTTCCGGGCTGTGGTTGAAGATCAGGAACCCGAGGAAACCACCGACGAACGAGCCGATGATGCCGAGCACGATGGTCATCAGGATGCCGATGCTCTGCTTGCCGGGGATGACGGCACGAGCGATGAAGCCGGCGATCAGTCCGACGAGGATGAGACCGAGGATCGTCCAGAGCATGATGCTTCTCTTTCTTCCGTGGAACTGGTGCAGGCACCCCGAACGGAGCGCCTCCGAGACAGTAGCCGCCTCTCGAGAAGGCCTCGACGCGCTTGAACTCGCGTCGGCAGTCCCTGTACCCTCAGCCGGCCGTCACGGCTTCGGGCTGCCAGCCCAACGCGGGAGCGACGTACTTCGCGAACGATTCGACGATGCGCAGGTTGAACTCGACGCCGAGCTGGCTCGGGATGGTCAGCATCAGCGTGTCGGCGCTCTGTACGGCGGCATCCTGCAGCAGCTGCTCGACGAGGACGTCGGGCGCCGCGGCGTAGGTCTTGCCGAAGGTCGAGCGCATGCCGTCGATGTAGCCGATGCCGTCCTGCTCGTTGCTGCCGCCGAAGTACAGCTCGTCCTCGGCCGTCGTGATGGGGAAGATGCTGCGGCTGACCGACGTGCGGGGCTGGCCCGCGTGCCCGGCCTCGCGCCACGCGGCGCGGAACGCGTCGAGCTGCTGCGCCTGCAGGATGTCGAACGGCGTGCCGTCGGCCTGGGTGAGGAGGGTCGACGACATCAGGTTGACGCCCTTCCGGCCGGCCCACTCCGCGGACTCGGTGTTGCCGGCGCCCCACCAGATGCGCGAGCGGAGTCCGGGGGAGTGCGGCTCGATGCGCTGCATCCCGCTGCCGCCGCCGAAGGGGCTGTTCGGGTCGCGCTCGGCGAGACCCTCACCCTCGATGGCGCGGAGGAACGTGTCGAAGTGCTCGCGGGCGATGTCAGCGCCGCGCGGGTCCTGCGACCCGGTGTAGCCGAACGTCTCGTAGCCGCGGACGACGGTCTCGGGTGAGCCACGGCTCACACCGAGCGCGAGTCGGCCGTCCGAGATCAGATCGACGGCGGCGGCCTCCTCAGCGAGGTAGAGGGGGTTCTCGTACCGCATGTCGATGACGCCGGTGCCGATCTCGACGTTCTTCGTCGTCGCGGCGATGGCGGCCAGCAGCGGCATGGGTGATGCCTGCTGGCGTGCGAAGTGGTGCACGCGGAAGTACACGCCGACGGCCCCGAGGTCGTCCATCCCCTGCGCCAGGTCGATCGCCTGCCGCATCGAATCGCCCGCCGTGAGCTCGCGCCCACCGCCGAGCGGACCGTAGTGACCGAACGAGAGAGTGCCGAAACGCTGCATGTCAAGCCGCAACGACGAGACCCCCGCCCGCATTCCCGCGTGCGTAGGCTGGGCGAAACCGACCCCGGGAGGTGTCATGGTCCAGGTCCGCGTCCTGGGGGTCGCCCTCGATCCCGCGCAGCAGCATGTGATCCTCCTCAAGCCCGTCGATGCGCTCTCCGACCGGGTGCTTCCCGTGTGGATCGGGTCGCAGGAGGCGACATCCATCCTCGTCGCCGTCGAGGGGGTGGCTCCGCCGCGTCCGCTCGCGCACGACCTGATGGTGCGCCTGCTCGATGCCACCGATGCGACGGTCGATCGGGTCGAGGTCACACGCATCGACGACGGCACCTTCTACGCCGAGATCACGGTCACCGCGCTGACCGGCTCGCGGGTGATCGACGCGCGCCCCTCCGATGCGATCGCTCTCGCTTCGCGCGCGGGTGCGCCGATCTTCGTCGCCGACGACGTGCTTGCCGAAGCCGGCATCCCCGACACGGTCAGTGAAGCCCCCGAGGGCGCCGAGACACCGGAGGCCGCGGAGCAGCGCGTCGCCGAGTTCCGCGAGTTCCTCGACGACATCGACCCCGACGACTTCCGCGGCTGAGCCCGCCCTCCGAACCCCATCCCCCGACGAAAGGAACACCCATGCCCCGCATCCTGATCATCGGCGGTCACGGCAAGGTCGCGCAGCGGCTCGAGCCGATCCTCGCCGAACGCGGTGACACGGTGACCGCGGTCATCCGCAATCGCGATCACGAGGCGGATGTCGCCGCGACCGGTGCCACGCCGCTCGTCGCCGACATCGAATCCTTCGACACCGAGCAGCTGACGAACCTCGTCAGCGGCAACGACGCGGTGGTCTGGTCGGCCGGCGCCGGCGGGGGAGACGTCGCTCGCACGTGGGCCGTCGACCGCGACGCCGCCATCCGCTCGATCGACGCCGCGGTCGCCGCGGGCGTGAAGCGCTACGTCATGGTGTCGTACTTCGGCGCGGGCCCCGACCACGGCGTGCCCGAGGACGACTCCTTCTACGCCTACGCCGAAGCAAAGGCCGAGGCCGACGCCCACCTGCGCGAGAGCGGTCTGGACTGGACGATCGTCGCCCCGAGCGCCCTCACGCTCGACGAGCCCACCGGCAGGATCACGGTCGGCGGTTCGGGCGAGCAGTCCGTTCCGCGCGGAGACGTCGCCGAGGTCGTCGCGGCGGTGCTCGCCGAGCCCGCCACCATCGGCCGGATGATCGAGTTCTCGAGCGGCGACACCCCCGTCGCCGACGCCATCGCGGCCGGCTGAGACCCCGCGCCGCGGCGAGGTACCGCGCCCGGTGCGGGCGTAACTCCTCAGATTCCGCCATCCTCCCCGCCGTTCATCCCGGGTTCCTCCGGGCTGGGCGGCGGGGCGGTCGCGTTTCTGAGGAGTTACGCCGCCGCCCGCCCCGTGCCGCGCCGGCCCGCCTCGGTACGCTGGGCCGATGGATCCGCGTGAACTCTCCGGTGGCGCCGTGCTGCGCGCCGCCGGTCCCGGCGACGAGGACGGCATCCTCGGCTGCATCCGCGCGCTCGCGGTCTACGAGCGCGAGCCCGACGCGGTAGCGAATACCGCCGATGCGTTGCGGCAGACGCTCTTCGGCGACGAGCCGCGCGCGTTCTGCCATGTCGTCGAGCGCGAGGGCGCGATCGTCGGCATCGCGATCTGGTTCCTCACCTACTCGACCTGGACCGGCCGGCACGGCATCTGGCTCGAAGACCTCTACGTCGACGAGGCGCAGCGCGGTCGGGGTTACGGCAAGCAGCTGATCGCCTCGCTCGCGGCGGTGTGCGTCGAACGGGGCTACTCGCGGCTCGAGTGGACGGTGCTGGACTGGAACGCTCCATCGATCGCCTTCTACCGCTCGATCGGCGCCGAGCCCATGGACGAGTGGACGACTCAGCGGCTCGCCGGCGACGCCCTCGCCGCACTCGCGGGCTGATCGCGTGACGGGCCGTCCGGGCGGCGTCAAGCCCGGAGCCGGCGGTCGCTCGCGCTTCTAGGCTGAGGGCATGGCAGATCAGATCCACGTCCCCCACGTGTCCCTCAACTCCGGCTTCGAGATCCCGCAGCTCGGCTACGGCGTCTTCAAGGTCGACCCCGCCGAGACCGAGCGTCTCGTCTCCGAGGCGTTCGAGGCCGGCTACCGCCACATCGACACCGCGGCGATCTACGGCAACGAAGAGGGTGTCGGTCGGGCCATCGCCGCCAGCGGCATCCCGCGTGACGAGCTGTTCATCACCACGAAGCTCTGGAACGACCGCCAGGCCGGCGACGAGCCCCGCGCCGCGCTGTCCGAGAGCCTCGAGAAGCTCGGACTCGACTACGCCGACCTGTACCTCGTGCACTGGCCGGCCCCCGACAACGGCAACTACGTCAACGCCTGGCAGAAGCTCGTCGAGCTGCGCGACGCCGGCCTGACCCGCTCGATCGGCGTGTCGAACCACCTCGTCGAGCACCTCGAGAAGATCCACGCCGAGACCGGTGTCCTGCCCGCGGTGAACCAGATCGAGCTGCACCCGGCCTACCAGCAGAAGGATGTCGTCGACTGGGCCGCCGACAAGGGCGTGCGCATCGAGTCGTGGGGTCCCCTCGGTCAGGGCAAGTACGACCTCTTCGGTGCCGAGCCCGTCGCCGAGGCGGCCGCCGCGCACGGCAAGAGCCCCGCTCAGGTCGTGCTGCGCTGGCACCTGCAGCGCGGGTTCATCGTCTTCCCGAAGACCGTGAGCCGCGAGCGCATGGTCGAGAATGCCTCGCTGTTCGACTTCGAGCTCACCACCGCGCAGGTCGACGCCATCTCGGCGCTCGACCCGGGCGACGGCTCGGGCCGGGTGAGCGCGCACCCCTCCGAGGTGCACTGACCCACCGCCGTATCGGGCGCAGGTCTCGGCGTCGCGCGCAGTTGGATCTGCGGCGGATGCCGGGAACTGCGCCCGACGCGCGTCCGGCCGGGGTTTCGTAGGCTGGGGCGGTGGCATCCGTCCTGAACGTCTCGGCGTACCTGTTCACGCACATCGCCGATCCGGCCGACCTGCGCATCACGCTGCGCGGGCGCGCGGAGGCGGCGGCGCTGCGGGGGACCATCCTGCTCGCGCCGGAGGGCATCAACCTCTTCTTGGCGGGCCGCGCCGACGCGGTGCGCGGGTTCGTCGACGACCTCCGCTCCGACGAGCGGTTCGTCGCCCTGACGACGAAGGAGAGCTGGTCGGACGATCAGCCCTTCGGCCGGATGCTCGTCAAGGTCAAGCGCGAGATCATCCGGATGGATCGTCCGGCGATCCGTCCCGAAGCGGAGCGCGCTCCGGCCGTCGCGCCGGCCCAGCTGCGCCGCTGGCTCGACCAGGGGCACGACGACGCCGGCCGCGAGGTCGTGCTGCTCGACACCCGCAACGCCTTCGAGGTCGACTACGGCACGTTCGAGGGGGCGGTGGACTGGCGGATCGAGCGGTTCACGCAGTTCCCCGGCGCTGCCGCGGAGCATCGCGAGCAGCTCGCCGGCAAGACGGTCGTCAGCTTCTGTACGGGCGGCATCCGCTGCGAGAAGGCGGCGATCGTGCTGCGCGACGAGGGCGTCGACGCCTACCAGCTCGAGGGCGGCATCCTGGGCTACTTCGAGCACGAGGGCGGCGCGCACTGGAACGGCGAATGCTTCGTCTTCGATGAGCGCGAGGCGCTGACGCCGGACCTCGCGGCGCGGGGCTGACATGGCTCGGATCGTGGTGCTGACGGGGGCGGGGATCTCGGCCGAGTCGGGCATCCGCACCTTCCGCGCCACCGACGGACTGTGGGAGGACCACCGAATCGAGGATGTCGCGACGCCCGAGGGCTTCGCGGCGAATCGGGCCCGCGTGCAGGCGTTCTACGACGAGCGTCGCCGCGTGGCCCGGGTGGCCCGGCCGAACGCCGCGCATCGGGCGCTCGCCGAGCTTGAAGCGCGGCATCCGGGTGAGGTGGCCGTCATCACGCAGAACATCGACGACCTGCACGAGCGCGCGGGCTCGCAGCGGGTGCTGCACATCCACGGGCGGCTCGACCGGGCGCGGTGCGAGCGGTGCGGGACCCGGATGCCGGTAACCGGCGAGCTGGCGGACGAGCCGCCGTGCCCCGCGTGCGGTGCGCGATCCCTGCGTCCCGATGTGGTCTGGTTCGGCGAGGCGGTCTACGGCCTCGAGGAGATCTTCGACGTGGTGTCGCTCTGCGAGGAGTTCTGGGTCGTCGGGACGTCGGGCGCGGTGACCCCCGCGGCATCCCTCGTCGCCGTGGCCGCCGAGGCCGGCGCGCGCACCGCTCTGCTCAACCTCGACGCGCACGATGACACGCGCCTGTTCGACGAGGTGGTGCTGGGTCCCGCGACCGAGACCGTTCCCGTCTGGGC
This sequence comes from Microbacterium thalli, assembly GCF_028737325.1. GTDB lineage: Bacteria > Actinomycetota > Actinomycetes > Actinomycetales > Microbacteriaceae > Microbacterium > Microbacterium thalli. Next base: position 1,277,756 of record NZ_JAQZCH010000001.1, read on the forward strand.
CGCGCGGTTCTGATCCTCAGCGGGGGAGCGTGAGGATCTCGGCGGCACCCTCGGTGATGGCGACGGTGTGCTCGGTGTGCGCGGTGCGGCAGCCGGTGGAGCTGCGGAGCGTCCAGCCGTCGGGGTCGGTGACGAGGATGTCGGTGTCGTCCATCACCCAGGGCTCGAGGGCGAGCAGGAGCCCCGGGCGCAGGCGGTAGCCGCGTCCGGGGCGGCCGATGTTGGGCACGTGGGGATCGCCGTGCATGACGCTGCCGATGCCGTGGCCGCCGAACTCGGTGTTGACGGCGTACCCCGCTCCGGTAAGCACGGCACCGATGGCGGACGAGATGTCGCCGATGCGATTGCCGGGGCGCGCGGCCTCGATCCCCGCCGCGAGGGCGCGTTCGGTCACGTCGATGAGGGCGGCGTCGCGCGCCGGCTGCGACGGGCCGACGGTGAAGCTGATCGCGGCGTCGGCTGCGACGCCGTTTCTCGTGATCGCGAGGTCGAGCGTGAGCAGGTCGCCCGAGCGCAGGGCGTAGTCGTGCGGCATCCCGTGGAGGACGGCGTCGTTGACGGCGGTGCAGATGTGGTGGCCGAACGGGCCGTCGCCGAACGAGGGCGCGTAGTCGACGTAGCAGGATGTCGCACCCGCTCGCACGATCAGCTCGCGAGCCCACGCGTCGATGTCGAGCAGGTTCACGCCGACGGTCGAGCGTTCGCGCAGCTCGCGGAGGATGTCGCCGACCAGGGCGCCGGTGGCGCGGGCGTGGCCGAGCTGCGTCTCGTTCAGGATCTCGATCATGGGCTGCTCTCCGTCGGGTCGTCGGCGTCATTAAAATACCGGGCCGATAATACCGCTATGCTCGCGCCATGATGGTTCGCCCGGCGCACACGCCCGAGACGATCGCCCGAGGCCGGCGTCTGGGCGCCTTCCTGCGGCAGGCACGCGGCGATCGCTCGATCGCCGAGGTCGCGGCGGCGGCGCAGATCTCGGCCGAGACGCTGCGGAAGATCGAGACCGGACGGCTCGCGACCCCGTCGTTCACGACGGTCGCCTCTGTCGCGACGGCGCTGGACCTGTCGCTGGATGAGATCGCCGCGCACGCGCGCCGAACGGATGCCGCGCTGCCGGCGTGAGTGCGGATGTCGGCGGGCGCCGCTAGCGTCGGGGCATGGAACCGCACCGGCTCACCCGCGAGCAGGCGCGCCGCATCATCGTGCGGGCGCAGCTGCTCGACGCCGACCGCCCGGGTGACGTCGTCGAGGTCGCCGAGCAGCTCGGCGCGATCAAGATCGATCCGACGGCGGTCATCGCTCCGAGCGAGCAGACCATCCCGTGGACGCGCATCGGCTGGGGGTACGAACCCGGACAGCTGACGAAGGCGGTCGAGGACGACCGTCAGCTGTTCGAGTACGCCGGGTCGTTCTATCCGGCGAGCCTTCTGCCGCTCATGCGCGTGCGGATGCGGGGCCGGCCGCTGCGCGAGAGCACCGCCGCGTGGCTCGACGCCAATGCGGCCTTCCGGGCCGACGTCATCGCACGGCTGCGCCGCGACGGCCCGCTGCTGGCTTCGGCGATCCCCGACACCGCCGCCGTGCCGGCGGGTAACGAGAGCGGTTGGTACAGCGACAACCAGGTGCCGCGCATGCTCGATCTGCTCGAGCGGCTCGGCGAGGTCGCGGTCGTCGGACGCGCGGGGCGCCTTCGCCGGTGGGACATCGCCGAGCGCGCGCGTGGCCCCGAGCCCGACGGGCCCGACGTCGACCAGGCCGGTGCGCTGCTCGACGAGCGTCGCCTGCAGGGCGCCGGACTCGCGCGGCAGCGTTCGTCCTGGGCGGCGGTCGGCATGGCGGGGGAGCCCGCCGTGGTCGAGGGGAGCGCGTGGAAGTGGCGCGTCGATCCGCGAGCGCTCGAGGCGATCGACGACGACCCCGGCGGGCGGATCGCGATCCTCAGCCCCTACGACGGCATGCTGTTCGATCGTCCGCGCCTCGTCGAGGCGTTCGACTTCACGTTCAAGCTCGAGCAGTTCGTGCCCAAAGCTCAGCGCGTCTACGGCTACTTCGCCCACCCGATCCTGTGTGGCGACCGGTTCATCGGTCTGCTCGATGCCGCGCTCGACAAGACGAAAGAGAACCTCGTGGTGGCGGCGGTGCACGAGCTCGTGCCGTGGGAGAGCGAGGAACGCGACGCGGTGGATGCCGAGATCCGCGACCTCGCCGGCTGGCTCGGGGTGCCCGTCCGCGGCCTGGACTGACGCCTACCAGGCGACCGCCGAGGTCGCAACCAGGTCGCCGTGCCGACCGTGACGGCGAAGCATGGGATCAGCCCCGAAATCGAAACCGAAAGGAGCCGCCCATGGCCCGCATCATCGAGACCATCGACGTCGACGTGCCCGTGTCGGTCGCGTACAACCAGTGGACGCAGTTCGAATCGTTCCCGCACTTCCTGAGCTTCGTCGAGTCGGTCACCCAGCTCGACGACGGCACCACGCACTGGAAGGTGAAGATCGGCGGGGCTGAGCGCGAGTTCACCGCGAAGATCACCGAGCAGCACCCCGACGAGCGCGTCGCGTGGAACAGCGTCCAGGGCAAGGACGAGCACGCCGGTGTCGTCACGTTCCACAAGCTCGGCGACAACGAGACGCGCGTCACCGTGCAGCTCGACTGGAAGCCCGAGGGCTTCGTCGAGTCGGTCGGCGCTGCCATCGGCATCGACGACCACGCCGTGAAGAAGGACCTCACGCGGTTCAAGGAGTTCATCGAGTCGCGCGGCACCGAGACCGGTGCCTGGCGCGGCGACATCGAGAACTGATCTCGATCCACGAAAGACACGAGGCCCCTCCGCTCAGCGGAGGGGCCTCGTGTGTGTCGCCGGGGGTCAGCTGCTGAGCTTCCGCAGCGCAGACCGCTTGTGAGCGGCCTGGTCGCCGCTCTTCTCCGACTCGACGATGAAGGCGGGGTCGTCGGCGGACGCCGTGAACTTCTGACCCGCGAACTGGAAGTCCTTCTCCTTCTTCTCGACGATCGTCCCCTGCGTCCGCCCCTGGGAGGTGCCCCAGCTGACGCGGTCGCCCTTCGACAGTTCCTGAGCCATGCCGGCTCCTTCCGTTGTGCGTTCGTTGCGGCGATCCTGCCGCGCCGCACGGACGCCGGGTTAGTCGTTGACACAGTCCGCTCCGATGCGCCAGCGGTCGCCGGAGAGGATGCGTCCTGCGAGACTGCGGACATGCGCACGATCGTGATCACGGGAGCCAGCGACGGAATCGGAGCCGCCGCCGCGCGGCGTCTCACCCGCGAGGGGCACCGCGTGGTGCTCGTGGGTCGGTCGCCGGAGAAGACCCGCGCCCTCGCCGCGGAGCTGGGCGCTCCGTTCCACCTCGCCGACTACGCCGAGCTCGCCCAGGTACGCCGACTGGCGGGGGAGCTGCGTGAGGCGTATCCGCGCATCGACGTGCTCGCCAACAACGCGGGCGGCATCTTCGGGCCGCGCCACCTCACCGTCGACGGCTTCGAGCAGACGTTCCAGGTCAACCATCTCGCCGGCTTCCTGCTGACGAACCTGCTGCTCGACCGGCTCGCCGACAGCAGCGCTTCGGTCATCCAGACCGCCAGCGTCGCCGCGCGGATGTTCTCGCGCTTCGACGTCACCGATCTCAACGCCGCGGGGCGGTACTCGGGCCGTGTCGCGTACGGCAACGCGAAGCTCGCGAACATCCTCTTCACGCGAGAGCTGCAGCACCGCGCCGGCGACCGCGGCATCTCGGCCGCCGCCTTCCACCCGGGCGTCGTCGCGACGCAGTTCGCCGCGAACGTGCCCGGACCGTTCCGCTGGATGTATCACAACCCCGTCGCCCGACGCGTGATGACCACCACGGACGAAGGCGGAGCGCGGATGGTCTTCCTCGCGTCCGGTGAGCCGGGGCGCGACTGGGTTCCGGGCGGGTATTACGAGAAGGACCGGCTCACGCGGTCGCACCGCGACGCCACCGACGCCGTCCTCGCCCGAGAGCTGTGGCAGCGCAGCGCCGAGATGGTCTCCCTCGCGCACTGAGCGGCGCAGGCGCCACCGGCAGAACCTGGACGACGTCGTGTTCGATCAGGGCGTCGAGATGGATGGCGGCCATGTCCTGCGCCGTAGCGAGGAGGCGATCGATGGCCCTCCGCAGCTTCCGCGCGCGTACGGTGGGGGTCATCGCTGACGAGCGCGCTCAGCGCCTGCTCGCGCGGACTGCACGAGATTGTCGCGATCGAGCGCGACGTCGTCCGCCACGGCACGCAGCCATCGGCTCGTCGGTGCCACCGCGGCGAAGTTCGAGTGGAGCAGGGTCATCAGCGTCGCATGGACGGTCTGAGCATCCGCGAAGCCGACAGCGTTGGCGAGGTGGATCGCGCCCGTGGCATCCGAAAGCACCTCAACCGTGAGACCGTGCGTCTCCGCCTCGGCGGCGGACGCCAGGATGCAGTTGTTCGTCATGTAGCCGACGAGCGAGATCGTGTCGATCGCGTGTGCCCGGAGCCAGGCGAGGAGGTCGGTGCCGCCGAACACGGTGCCGTACTCCTTCGTGACCCGCTTCGCATCGGCGTCCAGACGGCTCTCGACCTCGGGGTGGAGATCGAAGCCGGCTGTCGCCGGGTCGAACACGGGCGAGCCGTCGCCGCCCCGGTGCTGAACGGCGACGATGGGGATTCCGGCCTTCCGGGCACCGTCGATGGCGGCCGTGATCCGCGGCAGTGACTGCGCGTGCGGCGGGCACTGCACCTCGAGCGGGCCGGCGAAGTAGTCCTGCTGCACGTCGACGAGGATCAGTGCGCGGCGGGGAGTGGTCATGGTCATCTGCTCTCTGGGATGTCACGCAGCTCGATCGCTGCCTCCCTCAACGATCGTGCGGACGGCCGCCGTCCGCCATTGGCACGAATGACGGAATACGATGAATTCGGGCCAGGAGGACAGACGTGAAAATCGCCATCTACGCATTCGACGGCGCGACGATGTTCCATCTGTCGACGCCGCAGCTCGTCTTCGACGAGGTGCGTCGCCAGGGGGTGGCCGACTGGACGTGCACGCTCTTCTCGGACCGCGCCGGCTCGATCCGCACCGCGGAGGGGTACACCGTCGAGGGTGTTCAGGGGCTTGCGGCGATGGACGAGGCGGACATGGTGGTCCTGCCCTCCTGGGAGCGCCGGGGCAAGGAGGTCAGCCCCGAGCTCCGGCGGTCGCTGCAGGACGCTCATCAGCGGGGAGTGTTCATCGCCGGGCTCTGCCTCGGCGCGATCGTCGTGGCCGATGCGGGCATCCTGGCGGGGCGGACCGCGGTCACGCACTGGCAGGCCGCCGACGAACTCGCCGCCCGCCACCCGGACATCACCGTCGACGCGTCGGCGCTCTATGTCGATCTCGGAGATGTGCTGACCTCGGCGGGAACGGCATCCGGCCTCGACGCCTGCCTGCACATCGTGCGTACCCGCCTCGGAGCCGATACGGCGAACCACGTGGCGCGCTCGCTGGTCGTCGCTCCCCATCGCGACGGCGGCCAGGCCCAGTACATCGAACGGCCCGTGGCTCCGAACGTCGGCGGTCACCCCGTCGCGGACTCCCTCGAATGGGCGCTCACCCACCTCGCGATGGAGATCGACGTCGAGCAGTTGGCGTCGCGGGCTCACATGAGCCGGCGATCCTACGTCCGGGCCTTTCGCGCCGCGACGGGCACGACGCCCGCCGCCTGGGTGCGATCACGTCGGCTCGACGAGACCCGGCGCCTGCTGGAGACCACGGACCTCAGCATCGATCAAATCGCTGATGCGAGCGGGTTCGGAAGCCCGGTCACCCTGAGGCAGAACTTCCTCGCGGCGTTCGGCTGCACTCCCTCGAGCTACCGCCGTCGATTCGACGCCCGTGCGCTCACCTCGCGCAGCACATAGCCGCCGTGTTGCGGCATCCGAGGCCCGAGCGCAAGGGGCTCCGGTCCGGCGGAGCGACGGCATACGGTGGGGATCCCACGAACGGAGGACCCCATGGTCGACAAGCGCACGGAGGCCCACGGACCCGGGCAGCTGCCCGACCGGCAGCCCCGCCCGGACCCCACCGACCTGACGAACCAGGCGAGCTTCCGCCAGGGCTCGTCGTCGCGCTGGCTGATTCCCGCCGGCGTGCTCGCGGTCGTCGCAATCGTCCTGTACGCGCTGGCGTTCCAGCTGCAGGTCGTGCTGCCGGCGATCGGCATCGTGTTCGTCGTCGTCGCGTGGGCGATGATGCTCGTCGCTGCCCGGTCGTCGGGCGAAGCGCCCGTACGCAACCGGCGGCTCGCGGTCGCGATGGGCATCCTCGCCGTGGGGGCGCTGGCGATCTTCATCGGGATCTACCTGGTCGAGACGCTCGGAGCCGCAGGCTGATGACGACGGCGCACACCGACCTCACCGGTGCGGACGCACGACCCGCTGCTCATCACCGCGTCATCGTCGTGGGCGGCGGCAACGGCGGCGTCTCGGCCGCGGCGCGCCTGCTGCGCCGGGGGGTGGCGGATGTCGCGCTCATCGAGCCCCGCGACGTCCACGAGTACAAGCCGCTGTTCTCCCATGTCGCCGGCGGCACCGCGCGCATCAGCGAGACCGTGCGGCCGCAGCGATCGGTCATGCCCGACGATGTCACGTGGATCCGCGACGCCGTCGTGCTCGTCGATCCGGCGCGTTCGGTCGTCCAGCTGGCCGGGGGCGGCGAGGTCGGGTACGACCAGCTGGTGCTCTCGCCCGGCATGCAGAAGGACTGGGCGAGCGTCCCGGGCCTCGCGGAGTCGATCGGCACCGGTGACGTCACGACGCACTACGAGGGCGATCTGGCCGCTCGCACCTCGCTGCGGTTGCGCGACCTGCGTCGCGGCACGGTCGTCTTCACCCAGCCCGCGGGGCCGGCGTCGTGCGCGGGAGCGGCCCAGAAGCCTCTCTACCAGGCGTGCGACTACTGGCAGCGCACGGGCGTGCTCGGCGACATCCGTCCCGTCCTGGTCGTGCCCGAGAAGACGGTGTTCGGCATCGAGCCCTTCGATCGCGAGATCCAGCGGGCCATCGACCGCTACGGCATCGAGCTGCGCACCGACAGCGCCCTCATCGAGGTGGATGCCGGCCGCTCCGAGGCCGTGATCGCGTCACCGGCCGGCATCGAACGCGTGCCGTACGACCTGCTCAGCGTCACGCCACCGCAGTCGGCACCCGAGTGGATCCGCGCATCGGGTCTAGCGGCCGCCGACGACCCCGACGGCTTCGTCGAGGTCGACCCCGAGACGTTGCAGCACCCGCGCTTCGCCAACGTCTGGGGACTGGGGGATGCCGCCGCCACGACGAACTCGAAGAGCGGCGGCGCCCTGCGAAAGCAGACGATGGTGCTCGCGAAGAACCTCACGGCGGTGCTGGCGGGGAAGAAGCCGACGGCGCACTACGACGGCTACGGCGTATGTCCGATGACGGTGTCGCGGTCGAGTGTCGTGTGGGCCGAGTTCGGGCCGGCGGGCGAGTTGATGCCGACGATCCCGTTCCTGCGGCGGATGTACCGCGAGAGTCGGCTGTCGTGGTTCTTCGACCGCCGCGTGCTGCCGTGGGTCTACTGGAACCTGATCCTCACCGGGCGCGTCTGACCGGGGTATCGTCGCGGCTGACGTCGGTCTCGGCTGTCAGCCGCACCCGGGCGACGAGGATGCCGGCGAGGATCGAGCCGGCACCTCCCACAGCCATGTCGCCGATCGTGTCGTCGTAGGCGACGAAGATCGTGTCGACGAAGACGGCCCCCAGCCACTCGATCATCTCCCACACGGCGCTCAGCGCGAGTCCGAATGCCGTTGTCACGACGACCCCCGTACGTCGACGGTAATCGGGTGCGCCGGGCAGCGGGACGACGTGCAGCCGGCCCGCAGCGAGGTAGCCGAGAGCCGCGAGCACGCCGGTGCAGAGGAAGTGCATCGGGATGTCCCAGGCGGGGTAGGTGCGGTACAGGTCGGCGATGTTGCTCCACGCGGCGACGAGCACGGTGACGCCGCAGACGATGTCGAAGGCGGGCCGCGCCCCGAGGAAGCGGGGGATGACGAGCGCCGGGAGGGTCAGGGCGAGCACACCGGCATCCGTCAGCTCGAACCAGATCGCGGCGATCGCGACGCTGAGCAGCCCGGCGAAACGCACCGCGTCGGCGATGATCGCGCTCGCCGAGCGTGGCGGGCGCAGGAAGTTCTCGATCATCACGGGGCGGTTCACGACGTCTCCTCGTCGAGTCCGAGCACGACGTGCACACCGAGGTGGTCGGAGGGTGCCGCGCCGTGGACCGTCCGCGTGTCGATCGCCGCTTGCCGCACGGTCGTGCCCCGGTCCACCGCGATCCAGTCGATCGGCCCGCGCCGAACCCGCGGCTCGTGGTAGCCGCCGTAGGTGTCCCACAGTGGGGTCGTCCGCTGCGCCGCGGCCGCCCAGGCGTCGACGAGGTCGCCGCTGAGCAGCGCTGCGAGCGGGGCCGAGCCGGGACCGGCGTTCATGTCGCCCATCACGACGACCGTGCCCGTCGCCTCCTCGGCGAGGTCGTGCAGCAGCCACGCCGAGCGCAGCCGCGACTTGGCGGAGAAGACGTCCAGGTGCGTGTTGAACACCGTCAGCGTCGCGCCCGTGACGCGATCGCGGAAGCTCACGCGGACGACGATGCGAGGAACCGGGTTGCCCCATGAGACAGACCCGGCGACGCCGGGGGTCTCGGACAATGCGAGCTGCGCGTGGCCGGTCAGCTCGAGGCGATCAGCGTCGAAGAAGATCGGGCAACCCTCGCCGCGGCCGTCCGCGTTGCGCCCGTGGCCGACGAGGCGATAGCCGGGCCCGAGCGACGCGCGGACGAGGTCGGCCTGATCAGGCATCGCCTCTTGCGTGCCGAGGATCGCGGGCGGGTCGGCGCGCAGCACGGCTGCCAGGCGCGGCGCCCGTACCTTCCACCGGTCGTTCGGCGGCCACGTCGGGCCGTCGATGCGACGACGGATGTTCCAGCTCGCGATGTGCAGGTCGCCCGGCGCCGTCTCGTTCGGCGCCGGGAACAGCGGGCGGACGGCGGTGTCGGCGACGACGGAAGCGGTCATGCGTGCCCTCTCGTTGCGGACGGACGGGATGCCGCGACGCGCAGCCATCGTCGCACGAGGCGGATCGGCGGCAGGTCGACCGGCCAGTGGATGACGACGCTGCGGAAACCGCGCGCGACCCGCTCGCCGAACGCGCGACGGTCGAAGAAGGGGCGCATCGACATCCCCATGGCCGCGTGCCGGGCATAGCGGACGGGGTAGTACTCGCCGAGGTGGAAGGCGAGGTCGAAGTCGTCGTGCAACCGGGGATCTCGGTGCACCCGTGCGCTGACGCGGAGCCACGCCGACCGCCGGAACGCGAGGTTCGAGCCGAACAGCGGAAGGTGGCCGAGGGCGGTGAAGCCGACGGCCGCGTAGAGCCCGAGATACGCGGCGGCGAGCGGGATGCGCAGGGGCCGGGGGCCGTCGATGAAGCGGGCGCCGCCGGTGACGACCGCGGTGTCGGGGCGGCGCTCGAACTCGCCGCGGACGCGTTCCACCCACGAGGCGGCGGGCATGCAGTCGGCGTCGAGCCGGAGGATCACCTCGCCCGTGGCGTGGTCGTAGCCCGTCGCCGCGGCGGCGGGGATGCCGGGGTCGGCGCAGGGGACGACGCGGGCGCAGCCGGCGCGGGCGACATGCGCCGAGTCATCGCTCGAGCCGTTGTCGACCACGACGATCTCGTCGGGCGGATCGGACTGCAGCGCGAGGGCCCGCAAGCACCGCCGGAGGGCGGGGGCGTCGTCCTTGACCGGGATCACCACCGACACCGTCGGTCGCTCGGATCGCGGGGCAGGGGGGTGCGGCATCCCTCCCTACGTTAGGCGGACGGTCGGGGAGGGGCGAACCGGTTGACACCACGGCATCCGGTCAGCAGTGACATGCTGGAGGCATGCCTCAGCAGAGCGATCTCCTCGCCGTCCTCGTCGATGCCGACAACGTCTCGCCATCGCGGATCGGCGCCGTCCTCGCCGAGATCGCCACCTACGGCACCGCGTCGGTCAAGCGCGTGTACGGCGACTGGACCAAGACGCAGCTGCGCGGATGGAAGGACGCCGCGAGCGAGCACGTCATCCAGCCGATGCAGCAGTTCGACAACACGACCGGCAAGAACGCCACCGACAGCGCGCTCATCATCGACGCGATGGATCTGCTCTACACGCGGCGTTTCCAGGGCTTCTGCATCGTCTCGAGCGACAGCGACTTCACCCGGCTCGCGTCGCGGATCCGCGAGGAGGGCGTGACGGTGTACGGGTTCGGGGAGCGCAAGACCCCCGAGGCGTTCCGCAACGCGTGCGATCAGTTCACCTACCTCGAGGTGCTGGGTGCCGCGAACGAACCCGATGCCGCCCGGTCGACGACGCCGGCGCGGTGGTCCTCCGCCGCCCTGCGGGGCGATGCGCGGCTCGCTTCGCTGCTGCGCAGCAGCGTCGACACGGCCTCGGCGGACGACGGCTGGGCCGACCTGGGCACCGTCGGACAGCTCATGCGCAAGCAGCAGCCCGACTTCGACCCCCGCAACTGGGGCTACGCGAAGCTCTCCGACCTGCTCAAGGCGGTCGACCTGTTCACGATCGAGTCCAAGCCCGGCGGGATGTCGCTGCGCCCCCGCACCGGCAAGGGGACGAAGGCATCGGAGGCGCCGACGACGGCCACCGGCGGCGAGGCCGAAACCGAGGCCGCCGCAGCACCGGCTCCGGAGCGGACGAAGCGCGCCCCGCGCAAGCGGGGATCGGCGCGCGGCGGATCCGCATCGGACACCGCGGACGCCGCGCCGGCGGGCGAGGCGGAGACCGCCCCCGCAACGGACGCGTCCGCAACCGACGGTGATGCCGTCCCCGCCCCCAGCCCCGCCGCCGAGGCCAACGCCGCCGAGAGCCCTGCCGCCGAGAGCAACGCCGCCGAGAGCAACGCGAACGAGACGGATGCCGCGCCGACGGACGCCGCGACCGACGTCGCCGCCGGCGATGCCGGTGAGTCGGCCGCCCCCGCCCCCGCGGCCGCGCAGCGCCCGCGGAAGAAGAGCACGCGCAGCCGCGCCGCGGCCCCCGAGCCGGAGCAGTCCCCGGCCGCAGCGAGCGAGGCGGACACCGACGGCGCGGGTACCGAGGCGACCGATCCCGACGCGGTGACCGAGGGTGCGCCGGCCAAGCGCGCCTCGGCTCGCGCCCGCGGCTCGCGCCGCCCCATCGAGCAGCTCACCCTCGACCAGGCTCTCGATGCTGCCCTCGATGCCGTGTCGGACGCCGCTCGCCGAGCCGGAGCCGGCCCGACAGTCGACTCGGCGGCTGCGGCGCCCGATGCGGGCGCTGAGCCGGCTCAGACGGAGGATGCGCCGCAGTCGGTCGCCGATGCGCCGACGGAGGACGCAGCCCCCGCGCGCCCGAAGCGCGCCCCGCGCAAGCGGACCCCGAAGGCCGCGGCGTCCGAACCCGCGACCGCCGCTGCCGCGGAGGCGGCCCCGGCGACCGGCGCTGCCGCCGTCGTGGAGCAGCCCGCGCCCGCCGCATCCGATGCGGGTGCGGCCGAGGCGGGCGCGACGGAAGCAGCGGGCGCCGATGCGCCCGCGCCGGCGCGCAAGCGCGCCCCGCGGCGTGCGTCGCGTCCGGGATCAGCGGCCGGCTGATCCGCAGCGCGCGTCAGCGGCGCCGGGCGCCGGCCCGTCGGCGACGGAGCGCGGCCGTGAGCCCGCGGCGGCCGCGAGCGGTGGCCGGGACGATCGGCACGGGCTGCGTCACCACCGCGTCGACGACCATCGATCCGTTCTTCGGACCCACCACCGGCACGGGCGTGGTGGCGGTGGTCAGGTGGTCGGCGACGGCGACCGGCATCGACGCCAGTTCCCGTCGTGCGCGAAGGTAAGCGGGCACGAGGATCGCCGTCGCACCGAGCCACGCGAGCGGATTGCTCCAGGCCACGCCCGCGAACCCGATGAGGGCGCCGAGGACGACGGCCGCGCCGGCACGCATGAACAGCTCGACGATGCCGGTGATCGTCGGGACGAGTGTGTGCCCGAGCCCCTGCAGAGCGCCGCGGAGGACGAAGAGCACGCCGAGGGCGGTGTAGGTCGCGCCGTTGATGATGAGCATGAGGGCGGCGAGGGCCACGACCCCGTCTGCTCCGTCGCCGACGAACAGGCGCACGAGCGGAGCGCCGAACGCCACGAGCACGACCCCCAGCAGCACCGACCCGATGACGGCCATCCACGTCGCCTGCGTCACGCCCTGACGGATGCGGTCGGGGCGACCACCGCCGTAGTTCTGCGCGACGAACATCGACACGGCGAGGCCGAGCGACTGCAGCAGGGCGATCGCCAGGCCGTCCACGCGCGATGCGGTCGTGTACGCCGCCACCGCGTCGGCGCCGAGCTCGTTGAGGCGCACCTGCACCGCGAGGGTGCCGATGGCGATGATGGAGGCCTGGAACCCCATGGGCAGGCCGAGACGCAGGTGCACGGCGAGGTCGGCGCGCGTGACCCGCCAGTCCGCCCGCGCCATCTGCAGCACCGGGATGCGTCGGCGGATGTAGCCCAGGCACAGCAGCACCGACAACGCCTGCGACACGACCGTCGCGAGCGCTGCGCCGCCGACGCCCCAGTCGAGCGGGCCGACCATGAGCACGACGAGCGCGATGTTGAACAGGCACGCCACGGTGAGGAAGATCAGCGGCGTGCGGGAGTCGCCGATGGCACGGATGATCGCGGCCAGGTAGTTGAAGAACATCGTCGCGCCCGCACCGAGGAAGCTCACGACGGCGAACGTCGTGGCGTCGTCCAGCAGCTGCGGGGGAGTCTGCAGCAGCTCGAGCAGCGGGCGCGAGAGGAAGGGAGCGACGACGGTCAGGACGATGCTCGTGATCGCCGTCAGCGCGGTACCCGCCGCCACCGATCGCCGCACGGCCGCATGGTCGCCGGCGCCGAAGGCCTGCGCTGTCGGGATGGCGAACCCCGAGGTGAGCCCCCAGGCGAAGCCGATGAGCAGGAACAGCATCGACCCCGTCGCACCCACCGCCGCGAGCGCATCGACGCCGAGCCAGCGGCCCACGACGATGGCGTCGACGACGTGGTACATCTGCTGCACCACGTTGCCGATCAGCAGCGGCACCGAGAAGGCGAGGATGACCCGCCACGGACTGCCGGTGGTGAGAGTGCGGGACATCGGCTGACCTTCCGAGATCGAGCGGGCACGACAACGGCGGTGCCCGAGCACCGCCGGATCGAGTGTATCGAATCGATTCGACCTTGTCGTTACCGCGGTCCGGAATGCGTCAGGCCGCGGGCAGCACGACCCGGACGTCGAGGCCGCCCGACGCGGGCGCCGTGATCTCGAGCTCACCCCGGTGACTGCGGACGATCGCCGCGACGATGGTCAGGCCGAGCCCGACGCCCGGGTCGCCGGCCCGCGTGCGCCCGCCGCCGCGAACGAACGGTTCGGTCAGGGTCGCGGCCACGTCCGGGGCGACGACCGGTCCCGTGTTCGCCACCTGCAGCGTCACCTCGCCGGCGGACGTGGCTCCCGTGCGCAGCACCACGTCGCCGTCCTCCGGGAGGTTGTACGCAAGGGCGTTGGCGACGAGGTTCGCGACGAGCTGGCGCACCAACGCCGGATTCGCGTGCGCCACCGCCGCTCCCGCTTCGAGGCGGATCGTCGGCGTGAGCCCGTCGCCGCGGCCCCCGCGGGCTCCGGCGGCGCGAGCCTCGGCGACCACCTCGGCGACGAGCGGCGGCAGCTCCACTGATTCGAAACGGAGCCCCGCGCGCCCCGCCCGCGCCAACGCCAGCAGCGCCTCGGTCGTCGCGATGGCGCGCTCGTTCGTCGCGGCGACGCGTTCGAGCACCCGGTCGACATCGCGCCCCGCCGGATCGGCGCGAGCCACCTCGACGATCGTCCGGATCACCGCGTGCGGGGTGCGCAACTCGTGCGACGCGTTCGCGGCGAACCGGCCCTCTTCCTCGACCGCTCGCTCGATGCGGTCGAGCATGCCGTCGAAGGCGTCCGCCAGCTCGGTCAGTTCGTTGCGCCGACCGCGCAGCGCGATCCGCCGTTGCAGGGTGCCGGCGTCGACGCGGCGCACCACGTCGGCGATGCGGCCGACCGGAGCGAGCATCCAGCCCGCCAGCAGCCACCCGCCTCCGAGGCCCACCACCGTCAGTGCGGCGAACGCCCACCCCGCATACTTCATGAACACCTCGGCGAGGTCGGCGCGGCCCGGGGCCCAGGTGCCCGTCGGCCCGGTGAAGAGGTGGCCGTCGGGCACGAATCGCAGCATCAGCAGTCCCGCGACGAAAAGTGCGACGCCGGCGAGCAGCAGGAACCCCGCGTAGCTGAGCGTCAGCGTCGCCCGCAGTGACAGCCCCCGGCGCCGCGCGATCACGCGGACGCGTCCGTCATGCGGTAACCGACGCCGGGGACCGTCTCGATGACCCCGGGCTCGCCCAGCCGCTTGCGCAGCGTCGAGATCGTGATGCGCACGGCATTGGTGAACGGGTCGGCGTTCTCGTCCCACGCCCGCTCGAGCAGGGCCTCGGCGCTGATCACGCCTCCCTCGGCCGCGACCAGCACCTCCAGGACGGCGAACTGCTTGCGCGTGAGCGCGACGTAGCGCCCGCCGCGGTAGACCTCGCGGCGGAACGGGTCGAGGCGCACATCGCCGAACTCCCGCACCGGTGGGGTGGCGGCGGGCGACCGGCGCGCGAGGGCGCGCAGCCGCAGCACGAGCTCGCGCATCGCGAACGGCTTGGTCAGGTAGTCGTCGGCGCCGGACTCGAAGCCGCTCGCCTTGTCGTCGAGCCGGTCCGCGGCGGTGAGCATGAGGATGCGCGGACTCTCGGGATGCGCCGACAGGCGGCGGGCGATCTCGTCGCCGTCGGGACCGGGGATGTCGCGGTCGAGCACGACGACGTCATAGGTCGTGAGGGCGAGCTGTTCGAGCGCGGTGTCGCCGTCGCCGGCGAGGTCGGCCGAGATCGCCTCGAGTCGGAGGCCGTCGCGGATCGCCTCGGCGAGAAACAACTCGTCCTCGACGATCAGCACACGCATGCCAGCCAGGATAGGCCGGTCGGGATATCGCCACCGTATGCAGAATCGACGACGCCGCGACAACATGCCGCCGGGTCGACTGGGACCATGAGCACCTCCTCCGCCCCGAGCTCGCGTCGCCCGGCCCCGTTCGACTCCGCGCGACGCACGACGTTCGTCGCCCCGCGCACCCACCGGTCCCGGCCCTCGCGGCGCGTCCGGCGGCGCCGGCTCGCGGTGGCCGCCGTCGCCGCGACGGGAGTCGTCGCGCTCGCCGCCGGGCTCATGGGCGTCTTCCCCTCGGTCTCGGGATCGTCGCTGCCGTCCGTCATCCCTGGCACGGCATTCTCCCCATCCGCCGACGACGGCTTCATCGGCGACGGCGCCGGGGTCGACCTCGCCGATGACGACCTGCCCGCGATCGCCCGGCTCGACCCCGAGCTGTTGGCCGCGATGCGCGCAGCCGAAGCGGATGCCGCCGGCGACGGCATCCGCTTCCAGGTGACGGGCGGGTGGCGCAGCGCCGCGTACCAGCAGTGGCTGCTCGACACCCGCATCGCCGAGGTGGGGGAGGAGACGGCGCGCGCCTACGTCGCGACCCCCGAGCAGTCGCGGCACGTAAACGGCGATGCCGTCGACATCGGCCCGGTCGATGCCCAGTACTGGCTGATCTCGTACGGGTCGGGCTACGGCATCTGCCAGACCTACGCCAACGAGCCGTGGCACTTCGAGCTCGCGACCGAGCCGGGTCGGGCGTGCCCCGACATGCGCACCGATGCCACCGGCTGAGCCCCTCGGACGCGGACGCCTACGATCGAGGGACGCCCGTCCCGTCCGAGGAGTACCCGTGTCAGCCGTCACCGCCGCCGCCCGTGCCCACGCCGACGACCTCGCCGCCTTCGTCGCGGCTTCGCCGTCGAGCTTCCACGCCGCCGAAGAGGTCGCCCGCCGGCTCACCGACGCCGGTTTCACCGCGCTGGACGAAGAGGAGAGCTGGCCGGAGCAGCCGGGCGGCCGCTACCTCGTCGTCCGCGACGGTGCCGTGCTGGCCTGGGTCGTGCCGGCGGCGGCGACCCCGACCACCCCGGTGCGGGTCTTCGGCGCGCACAGCGACTCGCCCGCGTTCAAGCTCAAGCCGCGCCCGACCACCGGTCGCCTCGGCTGGCTGCAGGCCGGCGTCGAGATCTACGGCGGGCCGCTGCTGAACTCGTGGCTCGACCGCGAGCTGCGCCTCGCCGGCCGTCTCGTGCTCGAGGACGGCACCGCCGTGCTCGCGGCGACGGGGCCCCTGCTGCGCCTGCCGCAGCTGGCGATCCACCTCGATCGCGAGGCGAACGACCGCCTCGCGCTCGACAAGCAGACGCAGACGCAGCCGGTGTGGGGACTCGGCTCGGCCGATTCGGCCGACCTGCTGGGCGAGCTCGCCGACGCGGCGGGCGTGGATGCCGCCCGCATCCGCGGCTACGACATCGTCACGGCCGACGCCGCCCGCGGAGCCGTGTTCGGCGCCGGTGACGTGTTCTTCGCATCGGGCCGGCTCGACGACCTGGCTTCGGTGCACGCCGGGGTCGTCGCGCTCGAGCGCGCGGCCGAGGGGTTCGATGCGGAGCACATCGCGATGCTCGCGGTCTTCGACCACGAAGAGGTCGGCTCCGCGACGCGGTCGGGTGCGGCCGGTCCGTTCCTGGCCGAGGTCATCGAGCGCGTGCAGCTCGGCCTCGGTGCCGACCGGTCCGAGCAGCTGCGGGGCCTCGCGGCATCCTGGTGCGTCTCGAGCGACGTCGGGCACTCGGTGCACCCGAACTACGCCCACAAGCACGACCCGGTCGTCCAGCCGGTGCTCGGCTCGGGTCCGATCCTGAAGATCAACGCGAACCAGCGGTACGCGACGGATGCCGTCGGCGCGGCGGCCTGGAACGGGTGGTGCGCCGCGGCAGGGGTCGCCGGCCAGGAGTTCGTCTCGCACAACGGCGTCCCCTGCGGTTCCACGATCGGGCCGATCACCGCGACCCGGCTCGGCATCCGCACGGTCGACGTCGGCATCCCGATCCTCTCGATGCACTCGGCGCGCGAGCTCGCGGGGGTCAGCGACCTGCACGACCTCGCGCTCGTGGCCGAAGAACTGTTCCGCCGGTAGAATGGTCGGGTCCGCGGCACCGGCCCGGGCCAAGCGATGCAACTACCTGCTGATGGAGCAAGGCGGCACGTGATCACGAGCTGACCTCCCGGAGGCGCGCATGACGATGCACGATCGTTCCCTCATCCAGCACACCGGCTGGGGTTTCTTCCCCATCGCCTTCATCGCCCGCCTCCCCTTCGCCATGATGGTGGTCGGCGTGCTCACCCTCGTCGTCTCGGCGACCGACTCGGTCGGTCTCGGCGGGCTCACCTCGGCCGCCGTCGGCATCGGCGTGGTCATCGCCGGGCCCGTCATCGGCGACGCCGTCGACCGCTTCGGCCAGCGTCGTGTGCTCGTGCCGCTCGGCATCGCCAACGGCATCCTGCTCGCTCTGTTCCCCGTCGTGGTGACCGCGGGTCTTCCCGACCCCGTGATCCTCGCCGCGGGGGCCGCGATCGGCCTGAGCGCACCGCAGGCCGCGGCGATGTCGCGCAGCCGCCTCATGGGCATCATCCGCATCCGGATCGGAGCCGACCACCGCCCGCGCACCCTCTCGCGCGTCATGTCATACGAGTCCGCCGCCGATGAGACGGCGTTCGTCATCGGGCCGTTCCTGGTCGGCATCCTCGCGGCGGCCATCGCCCCCTGGGCGCCGATCGCCATCGCGGCGGCGTTGAGCCTCGTGTTCGTGACCGCCTTCGCCCTGCACCCGAGCGGTCGGATCGCCGCGGCGCTGCCGGCGGGCGAGGTCGAGGAGCGCGCGCCGATGTCGGAAGTGCTGCGCGGTCGCATCCTCGTGCTCGTCGCCGCGACGTTCGGCGTCGGACTGTTCTTCGGCGCGACCCTGACGTCGTTGACGGCGTTCGCGCGAACGGCGGGAGAGGGCGTCGAAGCGGGCCTGCTGTACGGGCTCATGGGCATCGGCTCCGCCGCGCTGGCGTTGGCGGTCGTGCTGCTGCCGACCCGGTTCGCCCTGCGGCATCGGTGGCTGGTGTTCGCCGCCGTGCTCGCCGTCTCGGCCGGCGGCTATGCGGCCGCGGACTCGCTGGGTCTCGTCGTGGTCATGCTGCTGCTCATGGGCCTGGGTGTCGGACCGACCCTCGTCACACTCTTCAGCATCGCCGGTCACCGTTCGCCGGTCGGCCGCTCCGCGACGACGATGACCCTGCTCGGGTCGGCGCTGACGCTGGCTCAGGCACTCGCGTCGGCCGTCACCGGGGCGATCGCCGAAGCGGGCGATGTCCGCCTCGCGATGCTGCTGCCGACCATTGCGGGTGTGCTCGTGCTGACGCTGGGCGTCGTCAACCTCATCATCGAGCGCCGCGAGCGCGCCGCTCGCGCTGCCGCGGGGCCGGTCGCGCCCGAGCCGACCCCGGTGCTCGCCGACCGGTGAGCCGACCCGGCCCGGTCAGAGCCAGGACGACGCGGCGCCCACGGCGGCCCCGAGGACGACGACCGCCCACGCCGGGCAGCGCCAGAGCGTGAGCAGCCCGAAGCAGACGAGAGCGAGCGCGAACTGGTCGACCCGGGTGACCGAGGTCGTGAACACCGGGTCGTAGAGCGCGGCGCCGAGGATGCCGACCACCGCAGCGCTTGCACCCCGAACGGCCCCCGTGGCTCGAGGTCGGCGGCGGATCGCGGCCCAGAGGGGAAGCGCGCCGAGCAGGAGCAGGAAGCCGGGCAGGAAGATGCCCGCAAGCGCGATGGCCGCACCCGCGACGCCTCCCGGCCCGACGTCGGAGAGGGCGCCGAGGTACGCGGCGAACGCGAACAGCGGCCCCGGCAGCGCCTGCGCCGCGCCGTATCCGGCGAGGAACGTCTCGGCGTCGACCCACCCCGGCCCGACGAGGGCGCTGTCGAGCAGGGGCAGCACCACGTGACCGCCGCCGAAGACCAGAGCGCCCGAGCGCAGGAACGCATCGAACAGGGCGACCGCCTCGACGCCGCTGGTCGCGGCCACGATCGGGCTCGCGACGAGCAGGACCGCGAGCGCGACGAGAGCGCCGACCCCGATCCGCATCCCCGCCGTCGGCAGCGCATCGGGCGCCGCGACCGCGGATGCCGAGGCCGGATGGCCGTCGTTCGATCCTGTCTCGCGCAGCCAGACCGCCCCGGCGATCGCTGCCAGGGCGATCGCCACGAGCTGCGCGTACGGTCCGCCCACCAGCAGGACGCCCACGGCTGCGGCGATCGCGATCGAGCCTCGCGGGCGGTCGGGCGCGAGGGACCGCGCCATGCCCCAGACGGCGTGCGCGACGACCGCGACCGCGACGACCTTCAACCCGTCGATGACGCCGCCGGCGAGCGGGCCCGACACGGCGTCGACGCTCGCCGCCGCCCAGACCATGAGGGCAGCCGAGGGCAGCGTGAACGCGGCGAAGGCCGCGAGCGCCCCGGCCAGTCCGGCGCGGCGCAGTCCGATGGCGAAACCGACCTGACTCGACGCGGGGCCGGGCAGGAACTGGCACAGCGCCACCAGCTCGCCGTAGGCGTCGTCGCTGATCCACCGGCGGCGGGTCACGAACTCGTCGCGGAAGTAGCCGAGGTGCGCGACGGGCCCGCCGAACGACGTCAGTCCCAGTCGCAAGAACACCGCGGCGACGGCGGCGAGGTTCGACACGGCGCCAGCGCACCATCCGCGGGTGAACGCGCGGTGAACGCCGCGCGCGAGTAGCACACCGAGGTGACCGACCGCGTCACCGGCCGGCAACCGGGGTGCGCCCCCGCGTTCACCCGCCGCTGGTGCGCCGTGCCTAGCCTCGGCGGCATCCCTCCCTGCACCGAAGGTGGTCGTCATGCCCGCTGAGCGCCCGCGCGCCCGTTTTCTCACCGTCGCGTTGACGGCGACCCTGGCGACGGGAGTCGGTGCGGCGTTCGCTGCGCCGGCGTTCGCCGCGCCCGGGGACGCGACGCCTGCCGCCGCTGCCCCCGCGCTCGGGTCGCTCGTCGTGACCGAGATCGCCCCCGACAACGTCGGCGCAGACGATTACGAGTACTTCGAGGTGCACAACCCGACCGGCCGTGACATCGATCTCGCCGCCGACGGGTTCTCGTTCGCCTACACGTACGTCGACGGCGCCGACCGTGGGCGCGATGTGGCGCTGTCGATCGCCGAGCCCGTCGTCATCCCGGCCGGTGGCACCGTCGTTCTCTGGCTCAGCTATGCAACCGGCAGCGTCGATTCCTTCGCCCGCTCGGTCGACGACTTCCGGGCGCACACGGGCGCGACACCCGACACGACGGTCGTTCGCGTGACGGGGCAGCCCGGTATGGCCAACAGTGCGCCGCGCGGCATCCGGATCCTGCAGAACGACGCGATCGTCGGCTGGTCGACGTACGGCCGGACGGCCGCGGCCGCGGGACAGTCGGCGCACTTCCGTCTCCCCGCCGAGCGCACCGACGGAGGCATGGACATCCTCGTCGAGCCGGCGCCGGCGAGCCCGGGGGTCGTGGCACCCGAGGCCGTGACCCCGCCCGCCGGCGAGCCCGGTGAGCCGGAGTTCGACCCGCAGCCCGATCCGTCGGTCGTCACCGCGCCGCTGCAGATCACCGAGGTGCTTCCCGACTCGGCGAACGTGTCTGGCTTGGACGGATTCGAGTTCATCGAGGTCTACAACGCCAGCAGCGATCCGGTCAGCTTCTCGGACTACACGATCGACTACCTGTACCCCGTCGAGGGCACGTCCAGCACCTGGCCGGCGGCGCCGAGCGGCGTCGTGATCCCGGGCGGCGAGACGCTCGTGTTCTGGATCAAGAACGGCGCCAACGACGCGCTGACGGCGGCCGACTTCAACGCGCACTTCGCCTCGAACCTCGTGCTGGGCGACGACCTCGTCGAGATCTCCTCCGCCGGCATGGCCAACGGCTCGCCGCGCGGCATCGCGGTCGAGACCAACACCGGTCGCCACGTCAGCACCGCGATGTACAACCTCGACGGCGCCGACGACACCGTCGCCGATCAGGGCATCCGTTACACCGTCGGCGACGACCTCGCGACGCAGCGGATCGTCGATCTCGCGCCCGCGACGCCGGGCGCCGTGCAGGCCGACCAGGTTCCCGCCGGTCTCATGATCGTCGCTCCGGACACGCAGGCACCGACCATCGTCGATCGCACCGCCGGCGAGATCCAGCCCGGCACCGACTTCACCATCACCGCGACGGTGACCGACGACGTCCTCGCGCGGACGGTCAGCCTGACCCTCGCGAACGACGTCGACACCGTGAGCTCGCCGGTGCGCGCCAACCTGCTCGACGCCGGGGACGGGACGGTGTCGTTCGTCGTGAACGCGGCCGACCTCATCGGGAAGACCTGGTACGAGTACACCCTCACCGCCAGCGATGGAACGAACCGTGCCTCGACCGAGACCCGGCGCGTGCCCGTCGCCGGTGCGAACACCGACCCGGTGCGCCTGAACCTCGAGGACGGCCAGTTCGTCGCCGGCACCACCGAGGTCGTGGCCGCCGGCGACGCGTACCCGAGCCCGATCGACCTGTCGATCGACGGTGCGGCGATCGACACCGAGCCCGCGCTCGAGGCCGAGCCGCGGTTCGTGTTCGAGACGACCAACGTCAACTACTACTTCAAGAACGGCGTGCGCATCGGCGACGACGTGCTCAACATCTTCGAGATCGGCACGGAGGGGTGGGAGACGATCATCACGCCGGTCCCGCTCGACTACGTCGTGCAGGGCGACGAGCTCGTCGTCAGCGTCTGGGCGGGCACGAAGAAGGCCCCCGAGATCGACCTCGCCGAGAACAACGACGACTTCGAGATCCGTGGCCTGCGTCTCGTGCTGCCCGACGGCCGCACGTTGACCCCGACCGGCTACGACGACCCGGCGGCGGTCCTCCGGATGGGTGACAGCGTCACCGCCACCGGTGCGCCCTCGGGCAAGCTCGACTTCTACGAGGCGCGCTTCGCGCTGCCCGACGACGCCTTCGCCGCCGTCGCGGCGCAGTGGGACACCACCGAGCACGCGGATGGTCCCGCCGTGGTCACCGCCACCGATGGCGCCGCAGCGGTCTCGCGGACCGTCGTCGTCGACAACACCGCTCCCGTCGTGGCATCGCAGATCGTCGACGGCACCGCCTACCAGGGGCCGATCGTCATCGACGCCGAGGTGGCCGATGCGGGGTCCGGCGTCGCCGAGGTCGTGGCGCGCCTCGACGGCGCCGAGATCGCCCTGCCGTACGAGACGTCGTCGGTCGATCTCGCGGCGGGCGACCACGAGGTCGAGATCACCGCGACCGATCACGCGGGCAACGCCGACACCTGGACGGCGGCGTTCACCACTTACGACGAGCAGCCGAGCGCCGGCGCGCTCGCGCCCGCCGAGGGGGCGGAGGTACCCGCCGGTGACGTCACGCTGCAGGCCAAGGTCGAGGACCCGACCGGCGACGTGCTCGACGTGGCCTTCCTCGAGGGGCGCCGCCTCGACCTGTCGGACGGCGACATCTCCGTGCAGTCCGGCACGGTGCAGGACGCCCGCGCGGTCGACCGCGCCCCGGCCGAGCCGCTGACCACCGACCAGCTGCGCACGCTGGCCGCGGTCGACGGCGTGGCCGAGCAGATCTCCAGCGATCGGGCTTTCCCGTACCAGCTCTTCGACGTCGCGGTCACCGACGCCGACGCGGGCGCGGATGTCCGCTCGACGTGGTCGGGCCGCGCGAACACGGGCGCGACGGTCGTGCTCTACGCCCAGCGTGCCGATGAGTCCGGCTGGGACGAGGTCGACCGGCACGTGGCGGCGTCCGATGACGAAGCGTTCTCGCTCGATGCCGTCGTCGCGGTCGACGACTATGCGTTCGCGGCGGCGGAGGGCCGGGTCGTCCGGATGCTCGTGCAGCACTCCGAGGGCTTCGCCGGCGCCGACCTCAGCGACCGCACGACCCCGGTGGCGCCGCACAACGTCGCCGATGTGCCGCGCAGCGACTACGACTTCACGTTCGCCTGGGAGTCGGACACCCAGTACTACAACGAGAACACGATGCCCGGCGAGCCGTACCGCCACCAGCAGGCGATCCACTCGTACCTGCTCGACCGGCGCGACGAGCTGAACCTGCAGTACCTCTTCCACACCGGTGACATCGTCGACGATTTCGACGTCTCGGAGCAGTGGGACCGCGCGGATCCGGAGTACCGGCGCCTCGACGTGGCCGGTCTTCCCTACGGCGTGCTCGCGGGCAACCACGATGTGGGTCACCACCTCGAGGACTACACGAACTACGGCGCGTACTTCGGTGAGCAGCGCTACGCCGGCAACCCCTGGTACGGCGGCAGCTTCGAGAACAACCGCGGCCACTACGATCTCGTCTCGGCCGGCGGCATCGACTTCGTGATGCTCTACACGGGCTGGTTGCCCGGCGACGCGTCGATCGCGTGGATGAACGAGGTGCTCGCGCAGTACCCCGACCGCGTCGCGATCATCGCGCAGCACGAGTTCATCCTCACCACCGGCGGGCTCGGCGCGATCCCGCAGCGGGTCATGGACGAGGTCGTCGCGGTCAACCCGAACGTCCGCATGGTGCTGTCGGGGCACTACCACGATGCCTTCCTGCGCGAGGACGGCTTCGACGACGACGGCGACGGCGTGAACGACCGGACGGTGTTCTCGATGCTGTTCGACTACCAGGGCCTCCCGGAGGGCGGCCTCGGGTTCCTGCGACTCCTGCACTTCGACAACGAGGGTCGGCAGATGCTCGTGCGCACCTACTCGCCGTCGCTCGATGTCTACAACTCCGACGAGGCGAGCCTGCTCGGCCCGGGCGGCGCGGGGGACTACTCCCCGCAGCAGTTCGCGCTCACCTACGATCAGCTCCGCATCGACCCGGGCACCCGCAGCCTCGGCACCGACGCGTTCTCGGCCGAGATCCTCGGCGACACCGAGATCGCCTCGTTCTCCGACGTCGCCAGCGGCTCGATCCTGTCGGCCTCGTGGCCGCTGGCCGAGACGGGTGAGCGCGGCTGGTACGTGCGCACGAGCGATCCCTACGGGGCCGTCGACTTCTCGCGCGTCTCGCTGTTCGCCGTGATCCCTGCGGCCGAGCCCGAGATTCCGGGCGGATCGGACGGCGGCGCGGGTACCCCGGCGCCGCAGCCGGGTGGCGGTGCCGCCCCGGGCGACGGGGGAGCAGGACGACCGGATGCCGGTGCGGTCGGCGTCCCGGCCGGCGCGGCCCGTCCCGACGGGCTCGCCGCCACCGGCGGCTCGTCGAGCCTCGTGGGCTTCGGTGCCCTCGCCGCGGCGGCGTTGATCCTGGCGGGCGGCGCGCTGACGGTCGTGCGTGGCCGGCGTCGCCGCGAGAGCGCCGCGGGCTGATCGGCGCGGGTGGTGGGCGTCACACGGTCGAGCCGTCGTCGGAGCCCACCACCCGGTGCCAGTCCGGCAGCGGGTCGGGCAGGGTCTGCCATCGGGCGGGGCCGGCCGCGAGCTCGTCGTCGTCGAGCACCGCGTCATCGATCACTCGACGCAGGTGGCCGCTGTTCAGGTCGATACCGGTCATCGCGAGATCCTGTCCGACGTCGTCGAGGCCGTGCCCCTCGCCCAGTGGGTCGATCCACATCGCTGATCCGGCCTGCTCCCAGCGGGCAGGGGTAGCCGCTCGCGTCGCGAGGCGGCAGACGCCCACCGAGCGCAGCAGGATGCCGCAGGCGCCGGAATCGAGGATCTCCAGCGCGCGGACGAGTCGAGCGGGGTGGAAGGGGCGCAGCTGCTCGTAGCGCAGCGTCGTGACGCGGCGGTCGGTGAGGAACGGCTCGTGCTCGCCGTTGAGCACGCGGGTCCACCCCGCGCGGTCGTCGCGCCGGCCCACCGGGAGCGTGGTGCCGAATCCCAACGCGGCCAGGTCGTCGCGCACGCCCCGGCTCAGTCGCACGCGCGCGGTCGGCGCAAGGTGCGACGCGACGGCCATGAGGATCGAGAGGTCGGGTGTGGGCAGGTGCTCCCCGTTGACGATGACGACGGCGCTCGCGCCCTCGATGAGCTGAGCGGCCAGCCGTGCGCGGGCGCCGACATCGGAGCGGGCGTCGCCGGTGGGCACGGCGCGGCGCACGGGTGCGTCGTCGCGGAGGTCGTCCAGCGCGTGGCGGGCGTCGACGACGCACAGGGTCTCCATGCCGTGCAGGGTCGAGTGGACCAGCAGCGGGTCGGCGGCGCTCGGGAGATCGATGACGTGCAGCGAGCGGTGGCGTCCGGCGGCGGCGCCCAGCCGCGCGTAACGACGGCGCTCCGCGCTGCAGACTCCGGTGATGGCGAGATGTGTGGTCACGGCGTGCTTTCCGAGCTGTGTGGCTTCGTCGACCACCGTACCTTGTTGTTGAGAAACGTTATCAATAGGAGGTCGCCATGAAGGTCCGTGCATCGATCAGGTCACTCAAGAACCAGCCCGGGGCGCAGGTCGTGCGCCGCCGCGGCCGCGTATTCGTGATCAACAAGCTCAACCCGCGGTTCAAGGGTCGCCAGGGCTGAGCGCGAGTGTCGCGGTCGCACAGCGATGGCACGGTGGCGGCCGCGAGGCAACCGCTCGTCGGTGTCGGTTCTGGCAGCTAGCGTGGCGGCATGAGCACCCCCGCTGAGCGCGCCCAGACCCTGTCCGAACTCCACGCCGCCCCCGAGATCCTGCGGGTGGTGAACGTGTGGGATGTCGTGTCGGCCGAGGCGATCCTCGCCCTGCCCGAGACCCGCGCCATCGCCACCGCCGGCCACTCGATCGCCGCCACCTTCGGGTACGAGGACGGCACCGACATCCCGCTCGAGCTCGTGCTCGACATGGTCGGACGCATCGTGTCGGTCGCGGGCGACATCCCCGTGACCGCCGACCTCGACGCCGGATTCGGCGACGCGGGCGAGACTACCCGCCGCGCGATCGGTGTCGGCATCGTCGGTGCGAACGTCGAGGACCGGCTGCAGCCGCTCGCCGACTCCGTCGCCGCCGTCGAGGCGATCGTGCGGGCCGGTGAGGCCGAAGGTGTTCCGTTCGCCCTCAACGCCCGCACCGACGCCTTCGTCCGGGCGGGCGACCGCTCCACCGAGGAGTCGATCGCCGACGCCATCGAGCGCGGACGCGCCTACCTCGGCGCGGGTGCCGACCTCGTGTTCGTCCCCGGCGTCCTCGACGCCGACATCACCCGCCGGCTCGTCGATGGACTCGGTGAGCGCAAGCTCAGCGTCATCGGCCTGCCCGGTGCGTTGACGGCGAGCGAGTACGAAGACCTGGGCGTCGCCCGCATCTCGTACGGCCCCACGACGCAGCGGGTCGCGCTGACGGCCTTGCAGGATGTCGCCCAGCAGCTCTACGCGAACGGTGTCATCCCGCCGTCGACCCGTCCGCTGAACTGACGCAGGGCGCGCCGCGGCATCCGAGGAGCCGCGGCGCGCCGCGTGGGGTCAGGCCCGTGCCGCGCGCAGCCCGTCGACGAATCGGGTCGTCGGCCGACCGATGAGATCGGCCAGCGGGCTGTCGGAGATGTCGAGAACGCCCTCGCGGATTCCGGTGTCGATCCCGGCCACGAATGCGGCGGTGCCCTCATCGAGCCCGGCGCTCGTGAGCGCGGCGATGTGCTCCTCCGTGCTCAGCCGCACATACGAGACGTCCCGGCCGACGACCTCGGATGCCGCTGCGGCGATGTCGTCGTAGCTGATGGGGGTGTCGCCGGCGAACTCGTACACCCGGCCGATGTGCCCGTCCTCGACGAGCACGACGGCGGCGCCCTCGGCGAAATCGGCCCGGCTGGCCGGCGCGATGCGCGCGTCACCCACCGATGCGGCGATGACGCCGGTGTCGGCGGCGCGCTGCACGTCGGGGAGGTAGTTCTCGATGTACCAGTTGTTGCGCACGATCACGGCCGGGATGCCGCTTTCGGCGATCGCCTGCTCCGTCGCGCGGTGGTCGGCGCCCAGCGCCCAGTCGACGCTGGTGGCCTTCGGTGCGCTGGTGTACACGAGCTTGGTCACGCCTGCGGCGGCCGCGGCGTCGATGACGTTCCGGTGTCCCTCGAGACGCGCGCCCGGCTGCGAGCCCGAGATCAACAGCACCGAGTCGACGTCCGCCAGCGCGGCGCTCAGCGAGGCAGGGGAGTCGTAGTCGACGTGAGCGGTGCGCACGCCGCGCTCGGCGAGATCGGCCACGCGTGTCAGGTCTCGGGCGCCGGCGACGATGGCGTCGGGAGCCGTGCCGCGGGTCAGCAGGGCGTCGACGACGAGGCGGCCGAGGTGTCCGTTCGCGCCGGTGATGAGGATCGTCATGGGTGTTCCTTTCGGTCGGGTGATCCTCCGCGACAACCGTGTTCGTCACGAGGAGCATTCCCGGCGTCAGGTACCCACTTCTGGGTAAGCTACCCACGTGACGGTGAGTTTCGCGGAATTGCAGCAGCGCTCGGATCAGGTCTTCACCGAGAGCTGTCCGACGCGCGTCGTGCTCGATCACGTCATGAGCAAGTGGGGCGTGCTCGTCCTGCTCGCCCTCACCGACGGCACGGCTCGCTGGGGCGAGCTGCGCCGGGCCGTGGCGGGCATCAGCGAGAAGATGCTCGCGTCCACCCTGCGCACGCTCGAGGCGGACGGCATCGTCCGCCGTACGGCCTACCCCGAGGTTCCGCCGCGCGTCGAGTACGCCTTGACGCCGCTCGGCGACGACCTCTTGGAGCGGATGATGCCCCTGATGCAGTGGATCGCCGAGAATGCCGACGGGATCGTCGAGCAGCGCGCTCGGCCCCTTGCCTGAACGCCACCCGGGAATGCCGCGCGGGGGGTTCCTTCGCGGGGCTGAGCGATATATCGTCGAGTATCGCTAACGCATCGACGACCCGGGAGGTCAGCATGAGCGGAACATTCCCCAACGGCGGTTTCGGCGGCCGAGACAGCATCTTCGGCGGCCGCGGCGGCTTCAACGTCTCCGACCTCGGAAACAACGTGTTCGAGGCCTTCGACCAGCTGCGCTCGACCTTCGAGCAGAAGGTCAACACCCGCGTCGGTCGCGGCGACGTCCGCGCTGCGGTGCTCGCGCTTCTCGCCGAGCAGCCGATGCACGGCTACCAGATCATCCACGAGATCGACCAGCGCAGCGGAGGCTCGTGGAAACCCAGCGCCGGCTCGGTCTACCCCACCCTGCAGCTGCTCTCGGACGAAGGTCTCATCAGCGCGCAGGAGTCGAACGGCCGCAAGACCTACTCGCTCACCGAGGCAGGCCGTGCCGCGGCGACCGAGTCGGGCGAGAAGCCCGCACCGTGGGAGGGTGCGAGCCGCGACCAGAGCCGTGACCACGGCCGCATGACCGCGCTGCCGAAGGCCGGCGTCGAGCTGGCCCAGGCTGCCGCGCAGGTGGGCCGCAGCGGTTCGCCCGAGCAGGTGCAGCAGGCCGTCGAGATCCTCGACGACGCGCGACGCAAGCTGTACGCCCTGCTCGCGCAGGCTTGACCGGGGTGGCCTCGGCCCACCCGCATCCGTCCGCATCACCCGGCGCGCGTCCCGCGCCGGGTGATGCGCGCATGCGCGCTCGGTACCGCCGCATCCTGCGCTTCGCCGCGCGTGCGCTCGTGCAGACGTGGTGGTTCGAGCTCGTGCTGCCGCGTTTCGGGCTGCACCGCCTCGCCGACCGCCGCCGCGCCGTGCGCATGCGCCGTCTCGCACGGCGCTTCCACGTGCTCGCCGTCGAGCTCGGCGGACTGATGATCAAGGTCGGTCAGTTCATGTCGTCGCGGCTCGACGTGCTGCCGCCCGAGGTGACCACGGAGCTCGCGGGCCTGCAGGACGAGGTTCCCGCCGTGCCGTTCGCGCAGATCCGCGCCGCGGCCGAGGCCGAGCTCGGCATGCCTGTGCACCAGGCCTTCGCCGCGTTCGACGAGACGCCGGTGGCGGCGGCATCCCTCGGGCAGGCCCATCGGGCCCGCCTCACACCGGAGCTGGCGCAGGATGCCGGCTTCGCCGACGTGATCGTGAAGGTCCAGCGACCCGGCATCTCAGCGATCGTGGACGTCGACCTCGCGGCACTGCGCCGTGTCGCCCGCTGGCTGCGGCGCATCCGCATCGTCGCCGAGCGCGCCGACATGCCCGCGCTCGTCGAGGAGTTCGCCGTCACGAGCCTCGAGGAGATCGACTACCGCCACGAGGCCGCGAACGCCGAGCGCTTCCGCGCCGAGTTCGCCGGCAACCCGCGGGTCGCCGTCCCCGAGATCGCCTGGGAGCGGTCCACCGCGCGGGTGCTCACCCTCGCCGACGTGACCGCCATCAAGGTGACCGACGTCGACGGCCTGCGTCGAGCGGGCATCGACCCGCACGAGGTCGCGTCGGTGTTCGCCTCGGTCATGTTCGACCAGTTCTTCGGTTTCGGCTTCTTCCACGCCGACCCGCACCCCGGCAACGTGTTCGTCACCGTCGTGCCGCCGGAGGAGCGCGGCGAGGCCGACCCGCCGTGGGTGCTGACCTTCATCGACTTCGGCATGATGGGCGAGATCCCGCCGTCCACGCGCGAGGCGCTCCGCACCGTCCTGGTCGCCGCGGCCAGTCGCGACGGGCGGGGCCTCGTCGCCGGCATCGACCAGGTCGGTGCGCTGCTGCCGTCGGCCGATGTGCGCGAGCTCGAGCGAGCGATGACCCAGCTGTTCGCCCGGTTCGGCGGCATGGGGTTCGCGGAGCTGAAGCAGATCGATCCGCGCGAGTTCCGCGACTTCGCGGGCGAGTTCGGCGAGCTCGCGCGTGCGCTGCCGTTCCAGCTGCCCGAGAACTTCCTGCTCGTCATCCGTGCGGCCTCCCTGACGTCGGGGGTGTGCACCTCGATCGACCCCGCCTTCAACCTGTGGGACGCCGTCGAGCCGTACGCGACGCGACTGCTGCGGGAGGAGCGCGGTGACCTCATGCGCGACGTGGCGCGACGGGCGATGACGGTCGCCGATGTGTCGATGCGGTTGCCGCAGCGTCTGGACGGACTCATCACCCATCTCGAGGACGGGAACCTCGACTTCGACAGCGGGCGCCTCGAGCGCCGGATGTCGCGGCTCGAGCGCCTCGGCCGGCGCGCCGTGTCGGGCATCCTGTTCGCCGGCCTCCTCGTCGCGGGCGTCCTGCTGCGCCCGGACGACGAGACGTTCGGCACCGTGCTGATGGGCGCGTCGGTGCTGCCCCTGCTGCACGTGCTGTTCGCGGGTCTGTTCACCGGCGGCGGCGGGCGGCGCGACTAGCGTGGGCTCCATGCCCCGCGATGTCTCGAGCCCTGCTGCGCGGGAGCAGCTGCGAGCGCTCGCGGCTCGCGCGGCTCGGCCGGTCGCGGAGGGCGGCCCGGGTGTCGCGAGCCCGTCGGCGGCGGACGCTGCGCTGGAGCCCGGCACGCGCGCGGCGGCGGTGCTGGTGCTGTTCGGCGTGCTCGACGGCTCGCCCAGCGATCACGCTGCCGACGCGGCTGTGTCACGCGATCTCGATGTGCTGCTGCTGGCGCGCGCCGCGACGCTGCGCTCGCATCCGGGGCAGGTGGCGCTGCCCGGTGGACGGATCGACCCCGGCGACGCCGGCCCGGTCGAGGCGGCGCTGCGTGAAGCGCGCGAGGAGACCGGGCTCGACACCGCCGGCGTCGAGGTGCTCGGTGAGCTCTCCCCGCTTCCCCTCGAATATTCGCGGCACCTCGTCACGCCGGTGCTGGCATGGTGGCGTCGACCCTCGCCGGTGCGGGTCGTCGACGTCGCCGAGTCGGCTGCGGTCTTCCGCGCGCCCGTCGCCGACCTGCTCTCGCCGGCGCATCGCGTCGTGACGGTGCTGCACCGCGACGGTCAAGAGTGGCGCGGCCCCGGGTTCGTCGTCCACGATCCGGCGGGCGACCACCTGGTGTGGGGTTTCACCGCCATGCTGCTGGACGGGCTCTTCGATGAGCTCGGCTGGACCGAGGACTGGGACCGCGGCCGTGAGCTGCTGCTGCCCTGACCGCGGGCGGGGCCCACCGGGTCAGAAGCGCCAGATGAGCGGGACGTACAGCACGGCGGTGGCCAGGAACAGCGCCGCCAGCGGCAGCCCGAGGCGCCAGTAGTCGCCGAACCGGTAGCCGCCCGGGGCCATCACCATGAGGTTGGCGGGCGTGGCGACCGGGGTGAGGAAGGATGCCGCTCCCGCCACGGTGAGCGCCATGAGGAAGGGCAGGGCGCTGACCTCGAGCGTCGCCGCGATCGAGGCGGCGACGGGCGCGATGATCAGCACGGTGGCGACGTTCGAGATGAACTGCCCCAGCACCACGACTGCGATGCAGATCACGAGGAGCGCGAGGTGGGGGTCGGCCTCGCCGACGAGGGAGAGCAGGCCGGCGGCGACGACATCGGCTGCGCCCGTTTCGAGGAAGGCCACCGAGAGCGGGATCATGCCCGCGATGAGCACGAGCGTCGTCCACGAGATGCCGTGATAGAGCTCGGGCAGCCGCACGACGCGGGTGGCGAGGAGCGCCGCGGCCGCGAGCAGGCCCGCCGCCGCCGGCGGTGCGATGCCGGTCGCGAGCAGCACCACCATGGCCGCTGTGATGACGAGGGTGCGCCGCGAGCCGCGGCCCAGACGCCGGTCCCGCACGGTGGCGACGGCGCCGGTGCGCACCGATTCGGGCAGCAGCGAAAGCGTCTCGGTCTCGCGCTCGGTGTGTGCAGCCGGCGCCGTGTCGGGTCCGTGATGCGGCAGCAGCCGCGGGCCGAGGACGATGATGATCGCGATCGTGGCGATGACGAGAGGCACGCCGACGAGTGCGAACTCGAAGAAGCCGAAGGGCCGCCCTGCCTCGGTCGCCGCGAGATCGGACACGACGACATTGACCGGGGTGCCCGTCAGCGTCAGCAACGACGCCGCCGAGGCCACGAAGGCGAGCGGGATCATGAGCTGAGAGGCGGGGACCTTCGCACGCCGCGCGATGACGGCGGCGACCGGGATGAGCGCCGCGACGGCGCCGTTGATGCTGATGAGCGCCGTGAGGACGGCGACGATGCCGCCGACCCAGAGCAGGATGCGCCCGCGCCGGGTGCCGGCCCGGGCCAGGATCACGCTGCCCACCCAGCGCGTCACTCCGCTGGTCTCGAGGGCACTAGCCAGCACGAACAGGCTCGCGATGAACAGCACGGTCGGATCGCCGAAACCGGCGAGGGCTTCGGGCAGGGTCAGCACCCCCGTCGCCCACAGCGCCAGCGCGACACCCACGGCCACGATCTCCAGCGGGACGCGGGCGGAGAGGAACGCGACGATCGCGGCGGCGAGGATCAGGAATGTCGCGACGATCGGGTCCACGCGATCCACGCTACTGGGGGCCTCCTCCGAATCCGCCGGGACGGCGGTCTCCGTCGCGCGGGGGAGGCGCGGAGACGCCGCGGGCGGCAGGCTGGCAGGGTGACCGCCCCCCTTCGCCCCCGTTCCGTCCCCCTCCGACTCGCGCGCATCGCCGGTGCCGCCACGGTCATCGCCCTGGCCGCCTCGGCTCTTGCCGCCTGCGCGTCGCCGAACGCCCGTTCGACCCCGGCGCCGACCGCCGCCGTCGAGATCCCGAGCTCACCGGTCGGCGCTCAGGCGGCCTGGGTGCTCGACGAGATCAACGCCGACGAGGAACCGCGCATCGACGAGATCGAGCGACGATTCGATCCCGCGACCCTCGAGCAGCTTCCCGCTGCCGACCTGCAGTCGGTGCTCGTGCAGCTGCAGGATGCCGCGCCGTGGACGCCCACCGCGTACGAGGAGGGGGACCGTCAGGCCCGCGTCACGATCACGTCGGCCGAGGTCACCTACGACATGACCCTCTCCGTCACTGCCGACGACCTCATCGACGGGCTCCTGTTCGGTCCGACCCCGCCCGAGCGCGAGCCGGCGGCGTCGTGGGAGGAGCTGCGCGAGCAGGTCGAGTCGGCACCCTTCGACGCGACGGTGCAGGTCACCGACGTCGGCGGCGAGACCCTGCAGTCCTTCGGGCGTCCGGGCGCCGCCCCGATCGGCTCGATCTTCAAGCTGTGGGTGCTCGGGGCCGTCGCCGACGCCGTCGGCGGCGGGAGCCTGACGTGGGACGACCCCCTGGTCATCGATGCGGGCGTCCGCAGCCTGCCGAGCGGTGAGCTGCAGAACCTGCCGGACGGGGCGACCGTGACCGTCCGCGAGGCCGCCGAGAAGATGATCGCCATCAGCGACAACACCGCCACCGACGCCCTCATCCGGGCGGTCGGGCGGGACGCCGTCGAGCAGGCCATGGCCGCGATGGGGCACGCCGACCCGTCGCTGAACACGCCGTTCCCGACCACGCGCGAGCTTTTCTGGCTGCTTCTCGGCGACGCCGACCTGCGCACGCTGTGGGGCGGTGCCGCAGGCGACGCCGAGGCCCGGCGCTCGGTGCTCGAGCGCCTCCCCGCGGGCGTCCCCGATCCTGCGGCGATGAGCGGGGCCCAGCCCGCGTGGCGCGACGGTGTCGACTGGTTCGCGACCGCCGACGATCTCACCGCCGCGCACGCGGCCCTGCAGGAGCGAGCGCTCACCCCCGCCGGCGCGCCGCTGCGCGACATCCTCTCGGCCAACCCCGGCGTCGAGTTCGGCGACCGGTGGAGCTACGTGGCGTTCAAGGGCGGCAGCTCCATCGGCGTGCTCGCGGGCTCGTGGTACCTCGAGCGCGAGGGAGCGACGCCCGTCGTCGTGACCGTGCTCGCCCGCTCGGACGACCCCGCGGCTCTCGTCCACCCGAGCGTCGTTTTCGGCTGGGCCCAGGACGCAGCGGCGATTCTCGGCGCCCCGTAGCCTGAAGCGATGAAGCGCTTCGGTCCTCGCGGCATCCGTCGTCGTTCGGCCCGCCCGGTGCTGGCGGTCTCGGCCCTCGTCTCGTCGGTCGTGCTCATCGCCGGCTGCGCGGCGCCGCCCGAGCCCGTTCCGACGACGCCACCGTCCACTCCGAGCCCGGTCGCGACCACGCCGGTCGCCGACGCCACCACGTGGCGGCCGTCGGGCGATCCGGTCGACATCGCGACGCAGCTCGAAGTGCCCTGGTCGGTCGTGGTGATGCCCGACGGGACGCAGCTGGTCAGCCAGCGCGATACGGGCGACGTGCTCGAGGTCGAGCCGGGCGCCGCGCCCCGCGTGGCCGGCCGGATCGACCTGACGGCTGCCGTCGGCGAGGGCGGCCTGCTCGGCATCGCCGTGCCCGATCCCGCCGGATCCGACGAGGAGGAGGGCACGCGCCTCTACGCGTATGTGACGACCGCCGACGACAACCGGGTCGTTCGGATGTCGCTCGAGGGTGAACCGGGCGATCGGCGCCTCGGCGACCCCGAGGTCGTCATCGACGGCATCCCGCGCGACCGGGTGCACAACGGCGGCCGGATCGCATTCGGCCCCGACAGCCTGCTCTACGTCGCCACGGGAGATGCCGGCGACCCGGATGCCGCGCAGGATCCCGACTCGCTCGCGGGCAAGATCCTGCGGCTCACGCCCGACGGCGATCCGGCACCGGGCAATCCGTTCGACTCGCCGGTGTACTCGCTCGGTCATCGCAACGTGCAGGGGATGGCCTGGACGCAGGACGGCAGCCTGTGGGCGAGCGAGTTCGGACAGGACACGTTCGACGAGCTCAACCGCATCGAGCCGGGCGGCAACTACGGCTGGCCCGTGCACGAGGGCATGTCGGACGAGCCGGGCTACCTCTCGCCGGTGGCGATCTGGACGCCCGACGAGGCCAGTCCCAGCGGCATCGCCGCGCGCGGCAGCACCGTCTTCGTCGCGGGCCTGCGCGGGGAGCGCGTGTGGCAGATCGACGTCACCGACGCCGGGGTCGTCGGCGAGCCGGTCGCGCTGTGGCCGGGTGAGCTCGGCCGGGTCCGCGACGCGGTCGTCGCGGGCGACGAACTGTGGCTGCTCACCGGCAACACCGACGGCCGCGGCAACGCCGCCGCCGGCGACGACCGGCTCGTCCGCGTGCCGTTGACGCCCGGCGCATGAGCGCGGACTTGATAGCGTTCGAGGAACACTCTTACGAACAGGGGACCCGGGTGACCGAACGCGTGACGTGGCTGCTCATCGACGGCGAGAACATCGACGCGACACTCGGACAGTCGATCCTGGGGCGGCGCCCCTTGCCCGACGAGCGTCCGCGGTGGGACCGCCTGCTGCAGTTCGTCGGCGACCAGTGGCAGCAGCCGGCGCGCGGCCTGTTCTTCCTGAACGCCAGCAACCACCTGCCGATGTCGTTCGTGCAGGCGCTGCTCGCGCTCGGCTACAAGCCGGTGCCGCTGTCGGGCGACGCGGACGAGAAGGTCGTCGACATCGCCATCCAGCGCACGCTCGCCGCGCTGAAGGACCGTGCCGACGACGTCGTCCTCGTCAGCCACGACCGCGACTTCGTCGGCGAGGTCGCAGCGCTCACCGGGCCCGACCGCCGCGTCGGCGTTCTGGCGTTCGCCGAGTTCCGCAGCAGCGAGCTGACGGCACTGCCCGGGGTCGAGTTCTTCGACCTCGAGTACGACGCGCATGCCTTCGACGCGCCGCTGCCGCGCGTCCGTGTCATCCCCATCGAGGCGTTCGACCCGTGGGAGTTCCTCGGCTGACGCAGCCAGCAGGGCTCCGTCTACCGGCATCGCCGGACGCTCGCAACCCCTCGACGCCGCAGGGGCGCCCCCGCGTAGCCTGTGGCGATGTTGGCATCAGATCTTCCCGATACCGCAACCCTGCTCGACCTCATCGATGCGCGGCATCCGGCGAGTGTGACCATCGTCGCGCCGTCGTCGCCGATCCCGTCCGACCGGCGTCTGGCCCAGCTGCAGCTGCGCGAGGGCATCGACGCGGCCGCCCGCCAGCTCGCCGACACCGACGTGCCGGCGGAGGAGCGCGGCAGCGTGATCGCGTCGCTGCGCGGGCTCGTCGACGACGAGGAGTTCTGGCAGAGTCAGTCGCGCTCGATCGTCGTGTTCGCCGCACCCGGCCGCGTCGCCGCCTTCCGGCTGCCGAGTCGCCTCGACGCCCGCGCGGCTGTGGGCGACCGGTTCGACGCGGGGCCGCTGCTGCGTGCCGTGACCTTCCCGCGTCGGGCGTTCATCGTGCGGCTGTCGCGCGAAGGCGCACGGCTGAGTGAGATCGGACCGGACCAGGGCCTGACCGAGCGCGCGATCGAGCTGCCCGACGATCTGTGGGCCGCGCTCGCACACACCACGACGGACGGCCAGCGCGACATGCCGCGGCCCCAGGGGACGACGGGCGATCGCATCGAGCGCGAGAAGTTCAGCCGCATCGTGCAGGACGCGGTCGTGCGCGTCGTGCCCGAGGGGGTTCCGCTCATCCTCGCCGCTTCGCAGGACCTCGAGCCCGCCTACCGCTCGGTCAACACGCACCGCGGCCTGCTCGAGCGCGGCATCCACGCCCACCCCGACTCGCTCTCGGACGCCGATCTCGAGCAGGCCGCTCGCGAGGTGCTCGACGCGCACGAGCACGGCGAGCTCGCTGCCTGGCGCGAGCACTTCGGGTCGCTGCGCGCCCAGGGCCTCGCGACCTCGTCGGTGCGCGAGGCGGCGGTGGCCGCGAGCACGGCGGCCGTCGATGAGCTGCTGTTCGACGTCGGCTTCGAGCAGGAGGGCGTCATCGACGAGACCGGGCATATCACCCGTGCGCCGGACGCCGGCCCCGGCACCTACGCGATCCTCGACGAGATCGCGGCGCGCGTGCTGCGCGCGGGCGGCCGGGTGCGTGCCGTGCGCAGCGCCGACCTGCCCGACGGCGCACCGGTTGCGGCGGTGCTGCGCTTCCCCGTGCCGACCGGCCTCGTCTGACCCGAGAGGTCCGTCGGATCGGCCTCCCGCCTCCGACGGACCTCTCGGCAGACCCGGCGCGGCGCGGTCCGGCGGCCGCTCAGAGGCTGCGGATGTGCTTGATGTTGGATTTCGCGGTGTCGATGACGGCTCCGACGCCACCGGAGTCCTTCGCGCCGAGCACCATCTTGGCCATCGACATCCCGAACCCGGCGACCTGCTCCGCCGTGATGGATGCCGGCATCGACAGCGCATCGGGATCGGTGACGATGTCGACGAGCGAGGGGCCGCGGTGGCTCAGGGCCGCTGCGACAGCGGCATCCAGGTCGCCCGGGTCGGTCACCCGCTGCGCGTGGAAGCCCAGGGCAGTGGCCACGGCGGCGAAGTCGACCATGGGGACGTCCACACCGAAGTCGGGGAAGCCGGCGACGAGCATCTCGGCCTTGACCATGCCCAGCGTCGAGTTGTTGAACACGAAGACGTTGAGCGGCAGGTCGTACGCGGCGACCGTGATCAGCTCGCCCAGCAGCATCGACAGCCCGCCGTCGCCCGCGATCGCGATGACCTGGCGGTCGGGGTAGGCCAGCTGCGCGCCGAACGCGTGGGGGAGCGCGTTGGCCATCGAGCCGTGCCGCCACGACGCGAGCAGTCGGCGCTGCGGGGTGGGGGTGACGTAGCGTGCCTGCCAGACGTTTCCCATACCGGTGTCGGCGGTGAAGACGGCGTCGGGTGCGGCGGCCCGATCGATCGCCGTCATGGCGCGCTCGGGATGGATGGGCTGCGCGTCCGAGTCGGTGTACGTCGCGACGGAGTCCGTCATCGCCTTCCGGTAGCGCTTGCGGGTGTGCTCGAGGAACCGGTCGTCGCGCTTGGCGGCGGTCTTCGCGCGGAGAGCCGCGAGGGTGAGACCGACGTCGCCGTGGACGGGATGGGTCACCCCGGCGCGCCGTCCGAGGCGGCGGGCGTCGACGTCGATCTGCGCGATGGTCGTCGTCGCGCCGTCGGGCAGGAACTGGTCGTAGGGGAAGTCGGTTCCCACCAGCAGCAGCAGGTCGGTCTCGTGCATCGCGTGGTCGATCGCGCCGTAACCGAGCAGCCCCGACATGCCGACGTCGTACGGGTTGTCGTACTGGATCCACTGCTTGCCGCGCAGCGAGTGCCCCATCGGGGCCTGGAGGTGCTCCGCGAACGCGATGACCTCGTCGCGGGCGTCGCGCGCCCCCTCGCCGACGAACAGGGTGATCTTCTCGGCCTCGTCGATCGCGGCGGCGAGCTCGGCGACGGTGCGGTCATCCGGCGCGACGCGTCCCGGTCGCGCGGGCACGAACGGGGCGGGCGCGCCGCTGGACCGGTGCTCGGCGAGGTCGCCGGGCAGCACGATCACCGAGACCGCCGACCCCGCCGTCGCGTGACGGATGGCGGAGCCGACGACGCGCGGCGACTGCTCGGGCGTCAGGATCATCTCGCAGTAGTCGCTGCACTCGGTGAACAGCCGCTCCGGATGCGTCTCCTGGAAGTACCCCGATCCGATCTGGACGCTCGGGATGTGGCTGGCGATCGCGAGCACGGGAACCCCCGACCGCTGCGCGTCGAAGAGACCGTTGATGAGGTGCAGGTTCCCGGGGCCGCAGCTGCCGGCGCACACGGCGAGCTCGCCGGTCAGCTCGGCGTCGGCCGCGGCGGCGAAGGCGGCCGCCTCTTCGTGCCGGACATGGATCCAATCGATGCCGCCCTCGGCAGCGCCGCCCGTTCGTCGCACCGCATCGACGATGGGGTTGAGCGAGTCGCCGACGATGCCGTAGATGCGCTTCACCCCCGCATCGATCAACTGGGCGACGATCTGCTCGGCGACGTTCTGCGGCACGGGAACTCCTTCGGCTGAGGCTGACGGGATGCCTCCAGTCTCGGCCCGCTCGCTATGCGCCAGCCAGGGGTTGCGTGAGGTCAGCCTTTGAGATCGGGGAAGTCGCTCTCGCGCCACTCCGTCTCGATGCGCTCATCGCCCGCCGCGATCTCGCGGTCGCGCAGCTCGACGCGGCGGATCTTGCCCGAGATCGTCTTCGGCAGCTCGAAGAACTCCAGACGACGGACGCGCATGTAGGGGGCCATGTGCTCGCGCGCGTGGGCGAGGATCGCGCGGGCCGTCTCGGGCGAGGCCTCCCAGGACGCCGCGAGGGCGACGTACGCCTTGACGACGTTCAGCCGCACGGCATCCGGTGCTCCCACCACACCCGCTTCGGCGACGGCCGGGTGGGTGAGCAGCACCGACTCGACCTCGAACGGCGAGACCTTGTAGTCGCTCGCCTTGAACACGTCGTCGGTGCGCCCGACGAAGGTCAGCTGCCCGTCGGCATCCCGCGTCGCGACATCGCTCGTGTGGTAGTACCCGTCGTAGTCGACGCGCGCCGTGCGTTCGGGTTCGCCGAGGTAGCCGGGGGTCAGGTTCAGCGGGCGCGTCGGCGCCGTCGGCAGGCAGATCTCGCCCTCGTCGCCGATGCGTCCGGTCAGCGGATCGATGAGCACGACGTCGTTGCCCGGCAGCGGGCGGCCCATCGCACCGGGCTTCAGCGCGACGCCGGGGGTGTTGCCGACGACAGCGGTCAGCTCGGTCTGCCCGTACCCGTCGCGGATGGCCAGCCCCCACCAGCGGTCGATCGTCGCGATGACCTCGGGGTTGAGCGGCTCGCCCGCCGACAGCAGCTCGCGCAGGGCGCGCGGACGGCTCTCGAGATCGGCCTGGATCAGCATCCGCCACACCGTCGGCGGCGCGCAGAACGTCGTGACCGCGTTGCGATCGAGCTGAGCGACGAGCGCCGCCGCATCGAAGCGCGCGTAGTTGTAGACGAAGATCGTCGCCTCGGCGATCCACGGGGCGAAGAACAGACTCCACGCGTGCTTGCCCCAGCCGGGCGCGCTGATGGTCATGTGCACATCGCCCGGGCGCACGCCGATCCAGTAGGTCGTCGACAGGTGCCCGACCGGATAGCTCACGTGTGTGTGCACGACCATCTTCGGCCGCGACGTCGTGCCCGAGGTGAAGTAGATCAGCGCGGGGTCGTCCGAAGCGACCACGACGCCGGGGGCCGCGTCCGACGCCGCGGCAGCGTCGGCGAAGCCCAGCCAGCCGGGGCGCTCGGCGCCGACGACGACGCGCACGAAATCGCCCGGGATGGCGTCGAACTTGGCGGCATCCGTGTCGTCCGCCAAGACCGCCCGGATGCCCGCGCGCTCGACGCGCTCGATGAGGTCCTCGGTGCCGAGGACGACCGAGGTCGGCAGGATGATCGCGCCGATCTTGAGGATCGCCAGCATCGCCTCCCACAGCTCGACTCGGTTGCCGAGCATGAGCATGACGGCGTCACCGCGCCCGACGCCCTGCCGGGTCAACCAGTTCGCGACGCGGTTGGAGCGTGATCGCATCTGCTCGTACGTGACACGGGACTCGGTGCCGTCCTCATCGACGACGTGCAGCGCGATGCGGTCGTTGCCGGCGGCGACGGCGTCGAACCAGTCGACGGCCCAGTTGAAGTGCGCGCCGACCTCGGGCCACGAGAACCCGGCATGGGCGCTGTCGGGGTCATGGGCATGGTCGAGGAGGAAGTCGCGGGCGGCGCGGAAGGCGTCGGTGGGCGTCGGGGCGGCGGGAGAAGACATGGGCCTCGGATCTGTCGTCGCGTCCGGCGCACGGCGCGGGGACGCCCTCCCGAGTCTAAGAAGGGCCGGATGCCGCGGGCCACATGCGCCGCAGCCGAGGTGCGACCGCGAAGATGGATGCATGGTCCTCGCCCTCCTGCTCGATGCCGTCTTCGTCGTCGCCTTCGCCGCCACGGGGCGGGCCAGCCACGACTCCGACATCCTCTCCGGCCTGTGGCAGACCTCGTGGCCGTTCCTCGCCGCTCTGCTGGTCGGGTGGCTCGCCGTGCGCGGATGGCGTGCTCCCGCGGCGCCGGTGCGGACAGGCCTCGGTGTCGCGGCGGTGACGGTCGCCGGCGGGATGCTGCTGCGCGCGGCATCCGGTCAGGGAACGGCGCTGCCGTTCGTCATCGTCGCGACCCTCACGGTGTTCACCCTGCTGATCGGCTGGCGCGCCGTCGCCCGTGCGCTCGCCGCGCTGCGGGCTCGGCGCTCTCTCAGCCGCGGGGCCGGATCCCGCGCGTAGCGTGGAGCGCATGCGTCATCCCGTTCCCGATCCCGTCGGCGCCGGCCAGGAGTCCGTCTGGGACTACCCGCGGCCGCCGCGCCTCGAGCGCATCCCC
This sequence comes from Microbacterium thalli, assembly GCF_028737325.1. Taxonomy (GTDB): domain Bacteria; phylum Actinomycetota; class Actinomycetes; order Actinomycetales; family Microbacteriaceae; genus Microbacterium; species Microbacterium thalli. The sequence continues at coordinate 1,318,924 of NZ_JAQZCH010000001.1, forward strand.
GTGCGCGTGACGATCGACTTCGCCGCGGTGACGATCGTCGACACCGACGACGTCGTGCGGGTGCTCGAGACCAGCCACCCGCCGGTGTACTACCTGCCGGCCGCAGCCTTCGTGCCGGGCTCGCTCGTGCCGACGGCGGGCTCGTCGTTCTGCGAGTTCAAGGGTGCGGCCGAGTACTTCGACGTCGTGCGGGACACCGCCGTCGCGGCGCGCGCGGCCTGGGGGTACCCGACCCCGGCGCCCGGCTACGAGGAGCTCGTCGGACGCGTCGCGGTGTACGCGGGAGGCATGGACCGGTGCACGGTCGACGGTGAGGTCGTCACGCCGCAGCCGGGCGGGTTCTACGGCGGCTGGGTGACGGCGAACATCGCGGGGCCGTTCAAGGGCGTGCCCGGCTCGATGGGCTGGTGACGGCCGGCGCCGTCGAACCGGGCACGGGGATGCCGCGGGCAGCGGCGACGCGTCAGAGTTCGGCGCGCGCGAGGTTGGCCCGCAGCTCGTCGGCGTCCTGGCGCACGACGTAGGCGGGCTGGTCGCGCTCCACGCGCCAGCTCTCGGCGAGGGAGCCGATGTCGACGGTGTCGAAGCCGAACTCGTCGTAGAGCGCGGTCACGTGCGCAACGGCGTCGGGGTGGTCGCTCGCGGTGGCGAGAGCCCGACGGCCGGGCGTGCCGGCGGGGGAGCCGTCGGTGGTGATGTCGGCGGCCGGGATGTGATTGAACGCCTTGACGACCTTCGCGTCGGCGAAGTGGCGCTGCGCCATCTCGGACGTCGTGGTCGTCTTGTCATCGAGGTCGGCGATCCGGCCGTCGCGCTCCCAGTAGTAGTTGTTCGTATCGAGCACGATCTTTCCGGCCAGCGGCTCGGCGGGAATGTCGCCGAGCGCCTTGAGCGGCACCGTCACGATCGCCCAGTCAGCCGCCTCCGCGGCCTCGCGCGCACTCGCCGCGCGTGCGTGCTCGCCGAGCCGGCCGACAAGGTCCGCCAGGGTCTCGGGCCCCCGCGAGTTCGCGATCACGACGTCGTAGCCGCGTTCGACGAGACCCGCCGCGAGGGCGCTGCCGATGTGTCCTGCTCCGATGATTCCCACTGTGGTCATGGCGGGGTCAACCGAGCCTGTCGCGGCGACATTCCCCGCCTGGGCGCGACGCGGTCAGAGGATCTGGCCGATGGGCTCGCGCTTTTCGGCCTGGAACCGGTCCTCGGTCCGCCCGCGCGCCCAGTAGCCCGACAGCGACACCCGGGCGCGGTCGAGCCCGCGCTCGTCGAAGAGCACGCGCCGGAGCGCCTTCATCGACTCGCGCTCGCCGTGCGCGAAGACCTGCACATCTCCTGCCCGCCAGTCGCACTGGCGCACGACCGCCGCGAGCGCTTCGGGGTCGTGCGCCGGGTCGACGACCCACTCGACCTCGACGCCCGCCGGCGCGGTGAGCGGCAGGATGGCGTCATCCGCGGGCACCTCGACGAAGGCGCGGCCCACGGCGTCTTCGGGCAGCGCCTCGAGCGCTGCGGCGATGGCAGGCAGTGCCGACAGGTCTCCCGCGAGCAGGTGCCAGTCGGCGGCGGCATCCGGCAGGTAGCCCCCACCCGGACCCATCAGCTCGATCGTGTCGCCGACCTGCGCGCGTGCCGCCCAGGGCCCGGCGAGGCCCTCGTCGCCGTGGACGACGAAGTCGATGTCGAGCGTGCCGGCCACGGCGTCGACACGGCGCACGGTGTATGTGCGGGTCACGGGCGCCGATTCGGGCGCCGGCGTCGTGAACTTCAGCTTGACGTACTTGTCGGTCTCGGGGCGGTTCTCGAACGCCGACATCCCGGGTCCGCCGAGCGTGATCCGGACGAGGTCAGCCGACAGGCGTTCGGTCGCGACGACCTGGAGGTCGATGCTCGGACGAGGGGCACGGGGAGCGGTGCGCGAAGATAGGGCCACCTTACTTACGGTACCCGCGCCGGCGGGCGGCCGGGTTCAGAGGAAACGCACCCAGTTCGCGCCGGCGCCGGTCTCGATCTGCTGCAGCAGCGTCAGCTTCACGCCGTCGACGGCGTAGAGCGAGACCGTCGCCGACCGCTCGCCGGCGGCGACGAGCCGGTCGCCGGCGCGCGAGACGGCGAAACCGCGCGGTTGCGGCTCGGTGGGGATGAAGGTCTCGACGGGGCGCACGGTGCCGTCCTGCGCGACGGGGACCGCCCCCAGCGAGCTCGTCGAGCGCTCGGACGTCCACAGGTGGCGCTCGTCGGCGCCGAGGTGGATGTCGGCTCCCCACACCGCGTGGTGGGCGACGGGGTCCGCCCCGATCTCACCGCGGACGAGCCCGGCGGCCGGGTCGACGGCGGGGGCCTGCGAACGCAGCTCGAGCGTGCCGGTGTCGCGATCGCGGGCGTAGTGCAGCACCTCGCCGGAGTACTCGGTCATGACGTAGACGGCGTCCTGTGCGGCGGTGAGCACGAGGTGGCGCGGACCGCTCCTGGCCGGGGCCGCCGCGGTGCCCACGGGGCTCAGCGTCAGGTCGTCGGCGAGTGCGTACGCGGCGACGAGGTCGTCGCCCAGCGACACGAAGTAGACGAACCGGCCGTCCGCCGAGGGGAGGACGGAGTGGAGCTTCGAGAACTCGACGCGACCGGTCGGCTCGCCCACGACTCCGTCGACGATCGGCGCGACGACGCCGTAGTCGCCGCCGTACGAGGCGGCCAGCAGCGCCGAGCCGTCACGGGTCAGGGCGATGTAGCTGACCGAGCCGCCGGGCAGCGCGAAGCGCGAGCGCGGAGTGAGCGTTCCGGTCTCGCGGTCCAGCGCGAGCGTGACGATGGCGGCGGGGTCGCCCTTCACGCCGGCGTAGACGAGGTCGCGTGCTTCGTCGACGGCGAAGGTGCCCGTGCCCGGGAGGTCTGCCGTGACGGCGAGCCGCTCGAGCGCATCGCCCACGAGGCGGAAGACGCTGATGCTGTTGTCGCCCGCGTTGGCGACCAGGACGAGAGAGGAGTCAGTCACACCCCGAGCCTAGCCGGGGGGTGTCGGCGGGCTCGCGGCGGGAACGCCCCGCCGGGACTGATAAACTCGCGGACGGAAGTGTGTCCGAGCGGCCTAAGGAGCATGGCTGGAATCCATGTAGGCGGGGTAACTCGCCTCGCAGGTTCAAATCCTGTCACTTCCGCCACGAACGACAGAGCGCCACTCCTCCGGGGGTGGCGCTCTGTCGTGTCCGGGGCGCGCCGGTCAGTCGCGTTCACCGGCCGGGACATCGAGGATGCCCGCCCAGATGCGGCCGCCGGCCACGATGCGCTGCGACGCGTCCAAGCGTGCAGCGGCGGTCGTCGGCTTGCGGACGGCCTGGGCGTGGATGCAGCCGGCGAACTCGTCGGTGAACCCCGAACGCGGATGCCGCACCGTCACGGCCCGCAGCACATCGTGGTCCCACAGCTCGGGTGCGACGCCCGACACGTCGAGGCTCGTCGCGACCTCGAGCAGGTGCCCCTCGGCATCCTCGTCCGGGTCGACGCTCAGCCACATGTGGCGCTCGATGATCTCGCGCACCCGCTCGCGGCGCTCCGGCGGCCAGCCGGCTCCGGCTGCGAACGCCCACGCTGCCGCACCGCCGGCGGATTCGAACGCGACCTCGTGGGCGTCGAAGGACGGCGTCACTCCGAGGTCGTGCAGCATCGCCGCGACGAACAGCAGTTCCGCGTCGTAGGGCAGCGACAGCGCGTCGGCCCGCAGCCGCGCCCACGCCCAGGATCGGATGCCGTGGTTCACCAGCGCCGGCGACGACCAGCGCCGCAGTGTCTCGAGGGCCGCCGCGGCGGCGGGGGTCGGGGGAGCGAGGAGCGCGTCGAGATCCGAGGTCACCCGGTCATTGTCGATCCCGGCGGTCGGGATGCCGGCCCGCGGCGGCCGGTCCGGCAGGGATCAGCGCGACGCTGTCGCGAATGCGACGATGGGGAGCGTTTCGAGGCGTCACGAAGGGTCATATGACCCTCACCACCCCGCGAAGGGTTTAGCGTCGGTGGGTCGCCATCGCGACGACATCCCCTCAGGAGCATCACCATGAGTTCTGCCACCTCGAAGAGTCCGGCCCCCGCCAAGCGGAAGAAGCCGTTCTACCGTTCGTTCGGCTTCCAGATCACCGTCGCCCTCGTCGCGGGCGTGCTGCTCGGCCTGCTGGCGCGCCAGCTCGGCCCCGACGCCGAGGGCAACCCGAACGGGCTCGCCGCGACGCTGTCCACGGTCGGCAGCGGCTACGTCACGCTGCTGCGCACCGCCGTCGTGCCGCTGATCTTCCTCGCGATCGTCGCCTCGATCACGCAGTTGCGCAACGTCACCAACGCCGCTCGCCTCGCCGGGCAGACGCTGCTGTGGTTCGGGATCACCGCCCTGATCGCGGTCACGATCGGCATCGTGCTCGGCGTCACGATCCAGCCCGGCGCGCGCGTCGACGCCGGCCAGCTCACGCCCGAGACCCCGTCGAACGTCGGCTCGTGGTGGAGCTTCCTCACCGGGCTCATCCCGCAGAACTTCCTCGGGCTCACCGTGTCGACCTCGATCAACCCCGACACCGGCGCGGCGTCGTCGAGCGTCGGCTACAACGTCCTGCAGATCATCGTGATCTCGGCCGCGATCGGCATCGCCGCGCTCAAGCTGGGCGCGCGGGCCGAGGCGTTCGTGACGTTCACCGAGTCGGCGCTCAAGGTCGTCCAGCGCGTGCTGTGGTGGATCATCCGCATCGCCCCGATCGGAACGCTCGGCCTCATCGGCTCCGCCGTCGTGACCTACGGCTGGGAGAAGCTGACGACGCTGCTGTGGTTCGCCGTGGCGATCTACGTCGGACTGGCCCTCGTGCTGTTCGTCGTGTACCCGGTGCTGCTGAAGACCCACGGCCTCTCGATCCGCCAGTACTTCTCGGGCGTGTGGCCCGCCGTGCAGCTCGCGTTCGTCTCGCGGTCGTCGATCGGCACCCTGCCGCTGACGCAGCGCGTCACCGAGCGCAACCTCGGCGTGCCGCGCGAGTACGCCTCGTTCGCCGTCCCGTTCGGCGCGACGACCAAGATGGACGGCTGCGCCGCGATCTACCCCGCGATCGCCGCGATCTTCGTCGCGCAGTTCTTCGGCCTCGAGCTGTCGGTCGTGCAGTACCTGCTCATCGTCGTGGTCTCGGTCGTCGGCTCGGCAGCGACCGCAGGCACCACCGGCGCGACGGTCATGCTCACGCTGACCCTCACGACGCTCGGCCTGCCGCTCGAGGGCGTCGGCCTGCTGCTCGCGATCGACCCCATCCTCGACATGGGCCGCACCGCCGTCAACGTCGCGGGGCAGGCGCTCGTGCCGACGATCGTCGCCAAGCGCGAAGGCATCCTCGACCGCGAGCTCTACGACGCCGAGCGCTCGGGCGACCCCTTCGCCGACGACAGCGCCGACGAGCTCGAGCAGCCCGCGCGCGCCTGATCGCGACGCCACCACCTGAGAGGGGCCGGTCCGGATGCTCCGGGCCGGCCCCTCTCGTGTGCGTGGCAGGTCAGGCCCGAACGAGGGTGCGAGGCAGCAGCATCGCCGTCAGGCGCCGCGGGGTCGACACCGACGCGAGCAGTCCCTGCCTCACCGCCGCCGCGTCCTCCGCGGCCGCGCTGCCCGCCGAGGTGTCGGCGGCGTCGCCGGGTCGGTCGAAGCCGGCGCGTTCGACGGCACCGACCAGCGCGGCCATGCGCTCGGCGGGCACGGCGGGCAGCGCGATCAACCGCGTCCCCAGCGCGCGGGGGCTCTCGGCGTCCGAGAGCGACAGCCCGACGTCGCGGGCACTGTCGCGGACGAACTGCCACGCCGCCAGGACGTCCCCGCGCCGCGCAGCCGAGAGCTGGCGACGGCGGCGCGCGGCGGCCAGCAGCGCCGGCAGTAGAAGCACGGCGACGGCACCGAGCACGACGCCGGCGTAGGGCAGCGCGACCGCGACGGGCGAGCGCTGCGATGCCGTGCCCGAAGCCGCGGAGGCCGACGGGCTCGGCGCGGCCGCGTCGCTGGGGGCGACGGATGCCGTGGGCTGCGGCGCCGGATCGGGCGTGACGTCCTCGCCGCCGTCGTCGGGAAGCGGCTGCGTCGACCGCTGGTACGTCGGCGGCGCACCGAGACTGTTCGTCGGCTCGAACGGCACCCAGCCGATACCCGCGAAGTACACCTCGGGCCACGAGTGCAGCTGCGAGCTCAGGACCGAGGCGACGCTCTCGCCGTCGACCGAGCGCCCCGTGAGGCTGCCCGGCAGGTAGCCCACGACGATGCGGGACGGCATGCCCAGCGTGCGCGCCATGACGGCGAACGCCGAGGCGTAGTGCACGCAGTACCCGCTGCGCGCCCGCAGGAAGTCGGCGATCGCGTCGACCCCCGAGCCGTCGAACCCGTCGGCCACGGGAGCGTCGAGCGAATAGCGGAAGTCCGAGCCGCGGAACCACCGCTGCAGTGCGGCGAGCTGGTCGTACGCGGTGACCTCGCCCGCGGTGATCTCGCGCGCCGTGCGCTCGATCGAGGGCGGCATGGCGTCGGGAAGCTGCGTGACGAAGTCGGGTAGTCCCTCCGAGGTCGTGCCGGCGGCCTGGATCTGTTCGAGCGTCGGGCGCACCACGTGCGTCGTGGTGACGTACTCCTGGCCCTGCGTGTCGGCGCCGTCGCCGATGACGGTGCGGTTGCTCGGCATCGCCGCCCACGATCCGGCGAGGTCGTCGACGCGCACGGCCGGCGACGGCACGGGCAGCCACGTCGACGAGAGCTGGGTGACCGCCACGGTCGTGCGGTACTCCGTGATCCGGATGTCGGGATCGGCGACGACGGGTCCGAGCGCGTCGGGCGTCAACGGGGCGGTCTCGTCGCGGTCGGGCTCCCACACCCGGCCGTCGAAGCGCGAGAGCGTCGTTGCGCGCAGGTACGGCGAATTGGGGGCGTTGGTGCGCGTCGTGAGCACCTCGACCTCGGTGGGGCGCCGCAGGTCGTCACCCAGCTCGAGGTTGGCGTTGATCGTCGTGGCCGGTCCCGTGCCGATGCCCACGCGCGGCGCGGGCCGCGGCAGCTCGGGCACGACGACGACCGTCGCGACGATGGCCGCGACCGCCACACCCGCGGCCAGCGCCGTGCCGGTCCGCGGCGAACGGCGAGATGTCGCGGTCGCGTCGGAACCGGATGCCGTCCGTGCCGCCGCCGCCACGAGCGCTCGCTCACGCGTCCGCGTCTCGGTGCGTAGGAGCAGCAGCAGGGATGCCGCGAAGGCGACGAACGACGCGATGTCGAGGGGCGTCGGCACCGACAGCGCCGGGATCAGCCAGACCGCGACGAGGGCGACGGCCCCCAGCAGCGGCATACGCGCCGTGATGACGGTGTGGTCGAGCAGGACGGTGAGTGCGGCGAGGGCCGCCACCGTCACGATCGCGAGCGGCCGGCCCACCTCGAGCGGCGCGACACCGGTGATGATCTGATCGGCGGCGCCGGCGGCGATGGCGGGCAGCTCCGCGATCGTGCCGGGGGAGGGGATGACCAGCAGTAGGGCGGTGCTGCCGAAGTAGACCGCGGTGATCAGCGCCCCGGCCAGCAGCAGCTCGGCGAGCGTCACCAGGAGCGCCGGGGTGCGCAGCCGCCGCAGAGCCACGCCGGCGGCGAGGACCGTGATCACGACGGCGGCCGCCACGACGAGCCACGACCCCGCCGCGACGACGCGCAGCAGCGGCAGGACCGCCACGGTGATCGCGACGAGAAGGGCGAGGGCCAGGCGCGTACGGCCGCTGCGCCGAACCTCGAGCCGCCGCACCTCAGACCCCCGCACGGCTCGCCCCTCGGTCGGTGGCGAGCTGCCAGGCATCGGCGAGGTCGCGGTCGGGCGTCAGCGGCGCCACGCGCCACCCGGCGTCGCGGGCGCGCTCGAACACGTCCGCGGTCGTGTCGGCGGCCCAGAGGATGGGCAGCGCGCTGTGTCCGACGAGAGGCGACAGTGCGGTGATGTCCGCGGGGCTCACGTGCGCGGTGATGACGACGACGGGGCCCGACACGGTCGTGGAGAAGAACCGCGGGATCAGCGACAGACGGTCCGCGCCGCCGGCGACGACCGTCGCGAGGTCGAGGCCGAGCTGCTCCACCGCGACCGTGTCGCCCGCCGGGACCGGCGCCCCCAGCGGCATCCCCTCGGTGTCGAGCACGATCACGTCGTAGCCTTCGCGGGCCAGGCGGGCGCTCGCCGACACCGCGGCCGAGACGGCGACCTCGAACGCGGGGTCCGCGCCGGGCAGCGCCGCGTCGGCCGACCACCGCGTCGCCGCGCGGTCGAGCACGACGGTGGCCTCGGGGGTCGACTCCTGCTCCTCCTGACGCACCATCAGCTCGTCGTGGTGGGCGCTGGCCCGCCAGTTGATGCGCCGCATCGAGTCGCCGGGCTCGTACGAGCGGGGGATGAGGTTGTCGGCTCCTTCGCCGAGTTGATGGGTCGCGGTGTGCAGGCTGCCGCCGGCCTCGCCGGGGTACTCGGCCAGGGGTGGCAGCGCGACGATCGCCGGGGTGACGGTCACCGACTCGATGCCGCCGACCCGCAGACGGCGGCGGGTGAGGCCGAACGGATCGGTGACGACCAGACCGAACGGGCCGATCTCACGGATGCCGCGCCGCACCGCGCGGATGCGGTATGCGAGCCGCATCCGTCCCGCCGACCCCGCCGCGACGACCCCGGTCGCCTCGCCCTCGATGCCCTCGGGCAATACGTCGGTCCAGCGCGCGAGCGTGCCCGGCAGGCCGGAGCGCGCCGATACGTGCACGGTGACGACGCTCTCGTGTCCGACGGCGGCGACATCGGGTGCGAACGACCGCGACACCTCGCCGTAGCGGTGCACGAACCACAGCGAGATCCAGGCCACCACGACGGTCGCCAGCAGAAGCACACCGACGTAGACCAGCTCGGCGACGTTGACGGCATGGGCGAGGACGATGGCGCCCACCCCGAGGACGACGGCGCCGCCGCCGCGCAGCGTCAACGGCCACCCGCGGCGCAGGCGGGCGCGGAGGCGCGCGGGGCGTGTCGCGACGGCGGAGCGGGCCGGCATGTCGCGCCTCACCGCACCGGAAGCGGCACCGGAACCTCGGCCGCGATGGCCGCGAGGGCCGCGTCGACGACCTCCGTGCCGCTGCGCCCGCGCGCGGCGCCGCTGCTGCGGGCCGGGATGAGGCGGTGGGCGAACACCGGCTGCAGCAGGGCGACGAGGTCGTCGGGGATGACGAACGGGCGCCCGTCCAGGGCGGCCCACACCTTCGCGGCGCGCACGAGCTGCAAGGTGGCGCGCGGACTGGCGCCCAGGCGCAGATCGGGGTGTTCGCGGGTCGCGCGGGCGATCGCGACGGCGTACTCCTCGATCGCGGGCGAGACGTGCAGCCGACGCGCCCACGCGATGAGGTCCTGCACGTCGGCGGCCGCGACGACCGGCGCCAACGACGTGAGCGGGTTCACGCTGTCGCGATCGCGCAGCATGCGCGCCTCGGATGCCGCATCGGGGTAACCCATCGAGATGCGCATCATGAACCGGTCGCGCTGCGCCTCCGGCAGCGCGTAGGTGCCGTCCATCTCGAGGGGGTTCTGCGTCGCGACGACCAGGAACGGGGCCGGAAGCGGATGGGTACGCCCGTCGACGGTCACCTGACGTTCCTCCATCGCCTCGAGCAGCGCCGACTGCGTCTTGGGGGAGGACCGGTTGATCTCGTCGGCGATGACGATGTTGGCGAAGATCGCGCCCTGCTTGAACTCGAACTCGCGGTCGGCCTGGTTGAAGACGCTGACGCCGGTGACATCGCCGGGCAGCAGGTCGGGCGTGAACTGGATGCGGCGCACCGACGCGTCGACGGTGGCCGCGAGGGCTCGCGCCAGCATCGTCTTACCGACACCGGGCACATCCTCGATGAGCAGATGCCCCTCGGCGAGCAGGCACACGAGCGCGGAGCGCACCGCCTCCGGCTTGCCGTCGATGACCCGGGCGATGCTCGCGGAGATGGCGTCGGTCGTGGCCGCGAACCGATCGGGGCCGAAAGCCGCCCGCGTGCCCTCGTTCGTCATGCGATCCCCTCGTTCCCTGCGCCACGCCGCATCGCGCGCGTCTGCGGCAGAGCCTAACCGGCCCCGGTGACGGGAGGACTCAGCTTCCGGGTTAGACTGGTGGCAGCTCTCCGCGAGGCGGCATCCAGGCCAACTCCCCCAGGACGGAAACGTAGCAAGGGTAACCAGGCTCTGCCGGGTTCGCGGAGAGTCTTAATTTTCCCCACCGACGTGGCCTGCGGCATCCGCCGCCACGATCCGCGGGGATTTTCCCGGCTCGTGGTCAGGCCTCTCCTCTTAGGCTGAACCCGTGGCTCAGAGCATCTACATCACATCCGCAGAAGGCCATTCCGCGAAGTCGATCATCGCGCTGGGGGTGCTCGAGGCCTTCAGTCGCGTCGCGCCACGCGTCGGCGTCTTCCGGCCGATCGCGCGATCCACCGACGAACGCGACTATGTGCTCGAGATGCTGCTCGACCACGACGGCGTCGACCTCGCCTACGACGACTGCATCGGCGTCACCTACGACGACATGCGCAGCGACCCGGATGCCGCGCTCTCGCGCATCGTCGAGCGCTACAAGGCCGTCGAGGCGCAGTGCGACGCCGTCGTCATCATGGGCAGCGACTACACCGACGTCGGGTCGCCGGCCGAACTGGGCTACAACGGCCGCATCGCCGTGAACCTCGGTGCTCCCGTGCTGCTCGTGCTCGGCGGTCGCGCCGGGCAGGGCGGGGGAGAGACGCTCGGCTCGTCGGCCGCGCGCACGCCCGACGAGATGGGCCAGATCGCCTCGCTCGCCGTCGCCGAACTGCGCGGCGACCGGGCCGAGCTGTTCGCCGTCGTGGCGAACCGTGCCGACGGCGACCGCCTCGACGAGATCATCGCCGCCGTCCGTCGCACCGTCCCCCAGGACGTCCCGGTGTGGGCGGTGCCCGAAGACCGGTTCCTCGTGTCGCCGTCCGTGCGGGGCGTGCTCGAAGCGGTGCAGGGCAGCCTCGTCAAGGGCGATGCCGACCTGCTCGGCCGCGAGGTGCTCGGGGTCGTCATCGGCGCGATGTCGATGGTCAACGTGCTGCCGCGCCTGAGCGAGCGCTCGGTGGTGGTCATCCCGGCCGACCGGGCCGAAGTCCTCCTGGCGACGCTGCTCGCGCACGCGTCCGGTACCTTCCCGACCCTCTCGGCGATCGTCATCAACGGCGGCTTCCCGTTGCCCGAGTCGGTCGACCGGCTCATCGACGGCGTCGGCGCGACCCTTCCCATCATCGCGACCGATCTCGACACGTACGAGACGGCCGCGCGCATCATGAGCACCCGCGGTCGCCTCGCCGCCGACTCCCGTCGGCACTACGACGCCGCTCTCGCCCTGTTCGAGCGTCACATCGACACGTCCGAGCTGACGCAGGCCCTCGGCCTGGCGCGCTCGACCGTCGTGACGCCGCTGATGTTCGCGTACGGACTCGTCGAGCGGGCCCGCACCGACCGGCGCCGCATCGTGCTTCCCGAGGCCGACGACGACCGCGTCCTGCACGCGGCATCCATCGTCCTCTCGCGCGGCATCGCCGACATCACCCTGCTGGGCGAAGAGGTCGAGGTGCGCTCGCGTGCGCTCGAGCTCGGCCTCGACCTGCGCGACGCCGAGATCCTCTCGCCGTTCGACGCCGTGCACGTCGACAAGTTCGCCCGCGAGTACGAGCGCCTGCGCGCCCACAAGGGGATGACGTACGGCCAGGCCGCCGATGCCGTCACCGACGTGTCGTACTTCGGCACGCTCATGGTGCACCTGGGGCTCGCCGATGGCATGGTCTCGGGCGCCGCCCACACGACGGCCCACACCATCCGCCCGGCGTTCGAGATCATCAAGACCAAGCCGGGCGTCTCCGTCGTCTCGAGCGTCTTCCTCATGGCGCTCGCCGACCGCGTGCTCGTCTACGGCGACTGCGCCGTCATCCCCGACCCCACGAGCGAGCAGCTCGCCGACATCGCCGTGTCGTCGGCCGAGACGGCGCGTCAGTTCGGCATCGACCCGCGCGTGGCGATGCTGTCGTACTCGACAGGGGAGTCGGGCTCGGGCGCCGACGTCGACAAGGTCCGGGCAGCGACGGCACTCGTGCGCGAGCGCGCGCCGGAACTGCTCGTCGAGGGACCGATCCAGTACGACGCGGCCACCGACGCCGCCGTCGCGGCGAAGAAGATGCCCGGGTCGTCAGTTGCCGGAAAGGCGACGGTGTTCGTCTTCCCCGACCTGAACACGGGAAACAACACCTACAAGGCCGTGCAGCGCTCGGCGGGCGCGATCGCGATCGGTCCCGTGCTGCAGGGCCTGAACAAGCCCATCAACGACCTTTCGCGCGGAGCGCTCGTCGAAGACATCGTCAACACGATCGCCATCACCGCGATCCAGGCCCAGGGAGGGGCATCCGCATGAGCATCGTGCTCGTCATCAACAGCGGCTCGTCATCGTTCAAGTACCAGCTGATCGACGCCGCCACCGGGTCTCCGCACGCCTCCGGCCTCGTCGAGCGGATCGGCCAGGAGCAGGGCCGCGTCAAGCACACCGTCTTCTTCTCGGGCACCGACACGACCGGAGCGGATGCCGCCGTCGCGGCGACCGACGCGACGTACGAGCGCGAGCTGCCGATCGCCGACCACACGGCCGGGTTCCAGCTGATGCTCGACGCCTTCGCTGAGAACGGGCCGTCGCTCGAGCGCCTGGCGCCCGTCGCCGTCGGACACCGCGTCGTCCACGGCGGCGCCCGCTTCTTCGAGCCGACGCTCATCACGCCCCTGGTCGAGATCAACATCGACGAGCTGTCGGTGCTCGCGCCGCTGCACAACCCCGGGGCGCTCCAGGGCATCCGCGCCGCGAAGGCCGCCTTCGGCGACCTGCCGCACGTCGCGGTCTTCGACACCGCCTTCCACCAGACGATGCCGCCCGCGGCCTACACGTACGCGATCGACGCCGAGCTCGCCGAGGCGCACCGGGTGCGCCGCTACGGCTTCCACGGCACCTCCCACAAGTTCGTCTCCGAGGCGGCGGCCGCCCATCTCGGGCGCCCGCTCGCAGACCTGCGTCAGATCGTCTTCCACCTCGGCAACGGCGCATCGGTCACGGCGATCGACGGCGGGCGCTCGGTCGACACGTCGATGGGTCTGACCCCACTCGAAGGCCTCGTCATGGGCACGCGCTCGGGCGACCTCGACCCCGCCGTCATCTTCCACCTGGCCCGCCGCGCCGAGATGACCATCCCCGAGCTCGACGACCTGCTCAACAAGCGCAGCGGCGTGCTCGGCCTCGCGGGCGTCTCGGACATGCGCGACATCGAGGACGGCGTCGAACGCGGCGACGAGAAGGCGACGCTCGCCTTCGAGGTTTACGCGCACCGGCTGCGCGCGTATGCGGGCGCCTACCTCGCGCAGCTGGGCGGCGTCGACGTCATCTCCTTCACCGCGGGGGTCGGGGAGAACTCGCCGCTCGTGCGGGCGAGCGCCCTCGCCACGCTCGGCTTCGCCGGCATCGAGATCGACCCGGCGCGCAACGAGCAGCGCGGTCGCGGCATCCGTCGCATCTCGACCGACAGCTCGGCCGTGACGGTCCTCGTCGTGCCCACCAACGAGGAGCTCGAGATCGCGCGGCAGACCGTCGCCGTGACCGCCTGAGATCATCCGGCCGTGTGGCGCGTCGAGCGGCCCGGGGGTGATTACGCTGGGTCTGTGACCGCGGCTCAGCTTCCCGACCTGACCACCTACGACGGCGTGCTGTTCGACCTCGACGGGGTTCTCACCCCGACCGCCGAGGTGCACATGCATGCGTGGGAGGCGATGTTCACCGAGCTGTTCACGGCGTGGGGGATCACGCCCGCCTACACCTCCGACGACTACTTCCGTCACCTCGACGGCAAGAAGCGGTACGACGGTGTTGCGAGCCTGCTGCGCTCGCGCGACGTCGAGGTGCCGTGGGGCGAGCCCGGCGACGACCCCTCCGCCGACACGGTCTGCGGCATCGGCAACCGGAAGAACGCCGTCTTCGAGCGCGTGCTGCGCGCCGAGGGCATCGCCCCGTACCCCGGTTCGCTCGCCCTCGTCGACAAGCTGCAGGCGGCCGGCATCCCCATCGCCGTCGTGTCGAGCTCGAAGAACGCGCGCGAGGTTCTCGATGTCGCCGGCCTGCTCGAGCGCTTCCCGGTGGTGATGGACGGCGTGATCGCCGAAGAGCGTCACCTGCCCTCGAAGCCCGCGCCCGACGTCTTCGCCGAAGGCGCGCGCATGCTCGGCGTCGACCCGGCGCGTTCGGTCGCCATCGAGGACGCGCACTCCGGCGTCGAGTCGGCCGTCGCGGCAGGCTACGCTCTCGTGGTCGGGGTCGATCGCGGTGCCGGCGCCGACACGCTCCGCGCCCTCGGAGCGAACGTCGTCGTCGACGATCTCGACGCCTTCGTCTGAACCCGAATCACCCGAACTCACCCGCATCCACCGGCCACCTCCCGCGGCCGGTCACCGCCCTCTGGAAGGCCGTCATGATCGATCGCGATCGCTTCCCCGTCGACCCCTGGCGACTCGTCGAGACGAGCTTCTCGGTCGATGACATCGGCGTCACCGAGACCCTCTTCGCCGTCGGCAACGGGTACCTCGGTCTGCGCGGAAACCACCCCGAGGGACGCAACGCGCAGGAGCACGGCACCTTCATCAACGGGTTCCACGAGATCTTCCCGATCCGTCACGCCGAGCAGGCGTACGGCTTCGCCGAGGTCGGTCAGACGATCATCAACGCGCCCGACGCGAAGGTGATGCGCGTCTACGTCGACGACGAGCCGCTGACCCTCGACATCGCGGACGTCCGCGATTACGAGCGCGCGCTCGACATGCGCACGGGTGTGCTCACGCGCAAGCTGCGCTGGATGACGCCGAGCGGCAAGGAGGTGCAGGTCGACTTCGAGCGCCTCGTGTCGTTCGAAGAGAAGCACCTCGCCATCATGCGGCTCACCGTGACCGTGCTCAACGCCGACGCCCCCGTCACCGTCAGCTGCCAGATCGTCAACCGCCAGGACGGCGAGGACGTCTACGGCGGATCCGCGCCCAACCTGCCGAAGGCCGGTTTCGACCCGCGCAAGACCGAGAAGATCGACGAGCGCGTCCTGCAGCCGCAGGAGTACTGGCAGGACGAGGACGGCCGCGCGGTGCTGTCGTACAAGGCGTCCAACTCGGGCATGACCGTCGCCGTCGTCGCCGACCACATCGTCGAGACCGAGAACGAGCATTCCGCCCGCCGCCTCGTCGAGCCCGACATCGCCAAGAACGTCTTCCGTGTGCACGCCAAGCGCGGCGTCCCCATCACGGTGACCAAGCTCGTGAGCTACCAGACCTCGCGCGGCGTGCCCGCGCGCGAGCTCGTCGACCGCGGGCGCCGCATGCTCGACCGCGTGCGCGACGAGGGCGTCGACACGCAGTTCGAGCGCCAGGCGGCGTGGTGCGCGGACTTCTGGCGTCGCTCCGACGTCCGTATCGGCGGCCACGACGACCTGCAGCAGGCGACCCGCTGGTGCCTGTTCCAGCTCGCGCAGGCCGCCGCGCGCGCGGACGGCCAGGGCGTGCCGGCGAAGGGCGTGTCGGGGTCGGGGTACAGCGGCCACTACTTCTGGGACACCGAGGTCTACGTCCTGCCGTTCCTCGCGTACACGACGCCGCTGTGGGCCCGGAACGCGCTGCGCATGCGCTACCTCATGCTTCCCGCTGCGCGGCGCCGCGCCCGTCAGCTGAACGAGGCGGGCGCCCTCTTCCCGTGGCGCACCATCAACGGCGAGGAGGCGTCGGCGTATTACGCCGCCGGAACCGCGCAGTACCACATCAACGCCGACGTCAGCTTCGCGCTGGCCAAGTACGTCCGGACGACCGGCGACACCGACTTCCTGTATCGCGAGGGGGTCGACATCGCCGTCGAGACGGCGCGGCTGTGGTCGACGCTGGGCTTCTGGCGCTCCGGCGACACCGGCGACGACGAGTCGTTCCACATCCACGGTGTCACCGGCCCCGACGAGTACACGACCGTCGTCAACGACAACCTCTTCACCAACGTGATGGCCCGCTTCAACCTGCGGTTCGCGGCGCGCACCGTGCGCGACATGGCCGACGAGGCGCCGGAGGCCTACCGCGCGCTCGTCGACCGGCTCGAGCTCGACCCCGGCGAGGCCGACGCGTGGGAGCGTGCGGCCGAGGCCATGCGCATCCCGTTCAGCGAATCGCTCGGCATCCACCCCCAGGACGCGGTCTTCCTCGACCGCGAGGTGTGGGACCTCGAGAACACCCCCGAGAGCCAGCGGCCGCTGCTGCTGCACTTCCACCCGCTCGTGATCTACCGCTACCAGGTGCTCAAGCAGGCGGACGTCGTGCTGGCGCTCTTCCTGCAGGGCAACCACTTCACCGACGCCGAGAAGCTGGCCGACTTCGAGTACTACGACCCGCTGACCACGGGCGACTCGACGCTGTCGGGGGTCGTGCAGTCGATCCTCGCAGCGGAAGTCGGGTACCAGGACCTGGCGCTGGAGTACTTCCTCGAGTCGATCTACGTCGACCTCGGCGACCTCCACAGCAACGCCGCCGACGGCGTGCATGTCGCATCCGCCGGCGGTGTGTGGACGTCGCTCGTGTCGGGCTTCGGCGGCATGCGCGACCACTACGGCGAGCTGAGCTTCGACCCGCGGCTGCCGCGGGATTGGCCGTCGCTCGAGTTCACGCTGCACTGGCGCGGCACGCGGCTGGATGTCACCGTGACGGCCAACGCGCTGACGGTCGACGCCGGCCCGGGCGAGGCCGTGGACTTCTCGGTGCGGGGGCGCGATGTGCGGGTGGCCGGCGGCGAGTCCGTCACCATCCCGCTCGCCGGTCAGGGGCCGTTGCTCACGGGACGGCCGTCGCTGCGCCAGGTCGCCGAATCGCGCCGCGAGGACGGATCGCTGCTGGGCGCCTCCGTTCCGGTCGCGACGGTCACCACGTCGATCCCGACGGTGACGGGTACCGTCCCGACGATCACCGGCGAGATCCCCGTCGTGACCGACTACGAGCAGAACTTCACCGAGCAGGTACGGACGGGCCTCGACGCCTGAGCATCGCCGTGTCCGCGCGCTCAGCGGTGCGTGGACACGGCGGTGGCGGACGTGTCGGATGCGAGATCGGCCATGATCGCGCGCACCGCGTCGCGGCCCGCGCGGTTCGCGCCGACGGTGGACTGAGACGGCCCGTAGCCGATCAGGAACAGACGCGGCTCGTCGAGCGAGCGGCCGTTCGCGACGCGGACACCGCCGGCCGGCGTCCGCAGGCCGAGGGGTGCGAGGTGGGGGATGTCGGCGCGGAAGCCGGTCGCCCACAGGATCGCGTCGGCGGGCTCGAACGAGCCATCGGGCATCCGTACGCCGCCCGGCTCGATGCGTTCGAACATCGGATGCCGCACCAGCACGCCCCGGTTGTGAGCCGCCTGGGCCCAGCGGTTCCAGTGCAGGCCCGTGACGGAGATGACGCTGCCCGGGGGCAGGCCTTGACGCACGCGCTCCTCGACGCCGGCGATGGCGGCGATGCGGGCGGCGGTGTCGAAGTCGCCCGCATCCCACCGCAGCTCATCGCGGGTCACCCAGAACGTGTCGGCGACGCGGGAGATCTCATCGAGCAGCTGGATGGCCGAGATGCCGGCACCGACGATCACGACACGCTCGCCGGCGAACCGGTCGGCCGCGATGTAGTCGTGCACGTGCAGTTGGCGGCCGCGGAAGGTGTCGGAGCCGGGGTAGTGGGGCCAGAACGGTCGGCGCCAGGTTCCGGTCGCGTTGACGACCCAGCGCGCCGACCAGCTGCCGACGTCCGTGCTCACGCGCAGTCGGCCGCGCGGATCGTCGTCCGCGCGCTCGACCCGCCGCACGTCGACGGGGCGCTGCACCCGCAGGTCGAATCGCCGCTCGTACGCGTCGAAGTAGGCCGGCAGCACGGACCGGGCCGACGCCCGCGGGTCGGCGGGCGGCACCGCGAACCCCGGGAGCTCGTGGATGCCGTTGACGGTCTCCATGCGCAGCGACTCCCACCGGTGCTGCCACGCGCCGCCCGGCGCGCGTTCGGCGTCGAGCACGACGAAGGTACGCTCGGCGGCACCGGAACCGACGGGCTCGAATCCCCGGCGCCGCAGGTGGTACGCGGCGGAGAGTCCGGCCTGTCCCGCGCCGATGACGACGACATCGACGGGTACGGCATCCATGCTCCGTGCAACCGCGCCGCCCCCTGCGCTGTTCCCGCTCGGCGGCCGAGCGGGGCGGATGCGGGCAGGGCCCATGTCGGTGGTACGCCGTAGTCTGTTCGGGTGACCACCGCCCTCTACCGCCGCTACCGTCCCGAAGCGTTCGGCGAGATGATCGGCCAGTCGCAGGTGACCGAACCCCTGATGACGGCGCTCCGCTCCGACCGCGTCGGCCACGCCTACCTGTTCTCCGGCCCCCGCGGGTGCGGAAAGACCACGTCGGCCCGCATCCTCGCTCGTTGCCTCAACTGCGCGCAGGGGCCGACCGACACTCCCTGCGGGACGTGCGACAGCTGCGTCGAGCTCAGCCGCGGCGGCGGGGGATCGCTCGACGTCGTCGAGATCGACGCGGCATCCCACAACGGTGTCGACGACGCCCGCGACCTGCGCGAGCGCGCCGTGTTCGCGCCGGCCCGCGACCGGTTCAAGATCTTCATCCTCGACGAGGCGCACATGGTGACGGCGCAGGGCTTCAACGCCCTGCTCAAGCTCGTCGAAGAGCCGCCCGCGCACGTGAAGTTCATCTTCGCCACGACCGAGCCCGAGAAGGTCATCGGCACGATCCGCTCGCGCACCCACCATTACCCGTTCCGGCTCGTCGCACCCGCCGCGATGCTCGAGTACGTCGAGCAGCTGTGCACGCAAGAAGGCGTGCAGGTCGAGGCGGGCGTGCTGCCGCTGGTCGTCCGGGCGGGCGGCGGGTCACCGCGAGACACGCTGTCGCTGCTCGATCAGCTGATCGCCGGCTCCGACGACGGCGCCGTGGCGTACGAGCGGGCCGTAGCGCTGCTCGGTTACACCCACGCCGAGCTGCTCGACGAGGTCGTCGGTGCGTTCGGCGCCGTCGATGCCGCGGCGGCCTTCGCCGCCGTCGACCGCGTCATCCAGACCGGGCAGGATCCGCGGCGCTTCGTCGACGATCTGCTCGAGCGGCTGCGCGACCTGATCATCGTCTCGGCCACCGGCCAGGGCGCGTCGGCGGTGCTGCGCGGCGTCTCCGCCGAGGAGCTCGAGCGCATGGACCGGCAGGCGTCGATGTTCGGCACCGACCGGCTCTCGCGCACCGCCGATCTCGTCGTCTCCGCTCTCGACGAGATGTCGGGCGCCACCTCGCCTCGACTGCAGCTCGAGCTGCTGGTCGCCCGCGTCCTGGCCGCAGCGCAGCACGGGGTACCGGCGACCAGCGGCGCGCCGGTCGCCGCCGCTCCCGCCTCGTCGGCGATATCGGCCCCCGCGGCCTCGTCGCAGCCGGCTGCGCCGCCGCGCATCGTCACGCCCGCCGCATCCGCGCCCGCGGCGCCGTCCAGCCCGGCGTCGCCGGCGGCCGCACCCGCCGCGGCGGCACCGGCGTCGTCGGCCGCGCCGTCGCCGGCGGCGTCGAACGGGTCGGATGCCGCTTCCGCCGAGCCGCGCGACCCGTCGACGGTCACGCTCGGGCAGATGCGCGACGCGTGGCCCGAGGTGCTGCAGCGTCTCGAGTCCATCAGCCGCACGTCGTGGATGATCGCCTCGGTCGCCTCGCCCGTCGCCTTCTCCGAGACGGGCGTGCTGACGCTGTCGTTCCAGAGCCACTCCGACGTCCTGCAGTTCAAGAAGCTCAACGCCGGAAAGGGGCCGAGCGAAGACCTGCGCGGAGCGATCCTCGGCGTCCTGGGTGTGCGCGTGAAGTACGTCGCCCGGCACGACTCCGACCCCGGCGGCGGGCCCGCGCCCGGTGGCCCCGCGCCGAGCGCCCCCGGCGGCGAGCCCGGTGGCGACGCCCGCCCGCAGCCCGACGGCCGCTCCACGGGGACCGGTGCGCCCTCCTCGTCCGCACCGCCCGCCGCATCGGCTCAGCCTGCGGCATCCGCCTCGCCCGCCGCGTCGGCTCCGGCGGCGGCATCCGCTCCCGCCGGGTCGGGCCAGCCGGCCGGCCGGGCGGGCGGCGCGCCGACGCGCGGCGCCGCGTACGCCGCGCCCGTGACCGAATGGGCGGTGGCTCCGATCCCGCAGGGCGAGCCGGTTGCCCAGCTCGCCGTCGACGACGAGCCCGAGGACGCCGTCGTCGCACCGGTGCGCACGCTGACGGCACCGCACGACGGTGACATCGACCGGTACCCCGATCCGCTGCCGCCGATCGACGAGGAAGACCGCGACGACCCTCCGCCGCCGATCGACGACGAGGCCCCCCTGCCGCCGCGTGCCCCGGCCGCCGTCGAGCGTCGCGCCCCCGAGTCGTTCGTCGGCGCCGCGTCCGAGCGCACCGCGCTGCCGGCAGCCGGCCCGTCGCCCGCTTCGGCGACGTCGCCCGCTCCGGCCCCGGTACCGGCATCGGAGCGCTCCACGCCGCGTCGCGGCGGCATCGAGCGCTACGGCGAGGCGGTCGTCCGCCAGATGCTCGGCGCCACCTTCGTCCGCGAAGAGCCCTTCACGTCACCGACGAGATTCGGATAAGCCATGTACGACGGCATCGTCCAAGACCTCATCGACGAATTCGGCCGGCTTCCCGGTATCGGGCCGAAGTCGGCGCAGCGCATCGCGTTCCACATCCTCCAGACGCCGACCTTCGACGTCTCGAAGCTCTCGCACCTGCTGGGCGAGCTGCGTGAACGCGTGCGCTTCTGCGAGCTGTGCGGCAACGTCTCCGAGCAGGAGCGCTGCGCCATCTGCCGCGATCCGCGCCGTGACGGCACGTTCATCTGCGTGGTCGAAGACGCGAAGGATGTCGCCGCCATCGAGCGCACCCGCGAGTTCCGCGGGCTTTATCACGTGCTCGGCGGTGCGATCAGCCCCATCGGCGGCGTCGGTCCCGACGACCTGCGCATCGCGCAGCTCATGCAGCGTCTCGCCGACGGCACGGCGCAAGAGGTCATCCTCGCCACGAACCCGAACCTCGAGGGCGAGGCGACGGCGACGTACCTCAGCCGTTTGCTGACGACGCTCGAGATCCGGGTCACCCGTCTCGCGTCGGGGCTGCCCGTCGGCGGCGATCTCGAGTACGCCGATGAGGTCACCCTCGGGCGAGCCTTCGAGGGCCGCCGCCAGCTCTGACGGCGACCCTCGCCCGGCCTCAGGACTCCGTCGGCGCGTCGGCGAGACCCACGACGTCGAGCAGCCAAGCCAGCTCGAAGGCGCGCTCGCGCCAGGAGTTGTAGCGCCCGCTCACGCCGCCGTGGCCGGCCGACATCTCGCACTTGAGCAGCGCGTCGGCCCCGACCTCGCGCAGGCGGGCGACCCACTTCGCCGGCTCGACGTACAGCACACGCGTGTCGTTGAGTGAGGTCACCGCCAGGATGCGGGGATAGGTGACGCCCTCGCGCACGTTCTCGTAGGGCGAGTACGACTTCATGTAGGCGTACACCTCGGCGTCGTGCAACGGGTCGCCCCACTCGTCCCATTCGATGACCGTCAGCGGCAACGACGGGTCGAGGATGGTCGTCAACGCGTCGACGAACGGTACCGCGGCGAGGATGCCGGCGAACAGCTCCGGGGCGAGGTTGGCCACGGCGCCCATCAGCAGCCCGCCGGCCGATCCACCCTCGGCGACGAGCCGATCCGGCGCGGTGTAGCCGGTGTCGACGAGGTGGCGGGCGACGGCGACGAAGTCGGTGAAGGTGTTGCGCTTGTGCAGCAGCTTGCCCTCCTCGTACCACTGGCGGCCCATCTCGCCGCCGCCGCGGACGTGTGCGACGGCGAAGACGACGCCCCGATCCAGCAGCGAGAGCCGAGCGACGGACATCGCCGGGTCGATGGAGTGCTCGTACGAGCCGTAGCCGTAGAGGTGCAGCGCGCGCGGAGCGGCATCCGCTGCAGCGGGGTCGCCGAACGAGCGCTTCCACACCACCGAGACGGGGATGCGGGTTCCGTCGTCGGCGACCGCCCAAACGCGTCGCTGCTCGTAGTCCTCCGGCTGGTAGCCGCCGAGCACCGGCTGACGCTTGCGCAAGAGCAGCTCGCCGGTCTCGACGACGTAGTCGTAGACGGCGGCGGGCGTCACGAACGAGCCGTATCCGAGCCGGACCACGGGCGGAGCCCACTCGGGGTTCCCGCCCGAGCCGACGGTGTACAACGGTTCGGGGAAGGTGATCTCGTCGACCGATCCGCTCGCGTAGTCGAAGACGCCGAGACGCTGCAGCCCCTCGCGGCGGTAGCCGAGCAGCGCCCAGTCGCGGAAGGTCGACAGGCCCTCCAAGCGGCGCCCGGGCACGTGGGGAAGCACGACCTCGCGGGCACCGGTGGGGTCGTCGGCGGCGACGCGGACGAGCTCGAAGTCCAGCGCGCCGTCGTTGTGCAGGATGTAGAGCACGTCCTCGCCGTCCACGACCGCGTGCGAGAGCTCGTACTCGACGCCCTCGCGGCGCGGCCACACCGACCGGGGCTCGGCTCGCAGGTCGTCGGCGGGCACGAGGAACTCCTCGCTCGTGATCGACGAGCCGACCTCGATCACGAGGTAGCGGTCACTGCGGGTGAAGCCCGCGCCGACCCAGTAGCGCTCGTCCGGCTCGTGGAACAGACGCTGATCGGATGCCGGGTCGGTGCCGATCTCGTGCAGCCACACCGAGTCGGGGCGCCAGGCGTCGTCGACGGTCGAGTAGACGACGAATCGGCCGTCCGGCGACAGCGAGGCACCGGCGAAGGTGCCGGGGATCTCGTCGGGCAATGTGCGGCCGGTCGCGATGTCGCGGATGCGCAGCGTGTAGCGCTCGTCGCCCTCGGTGTCGACGCCGTACAGCAGCAGCGAGCCGTCCGTGGAGACCTCGAAGCTGCCGAGCGAGAAGAACTCGGCGCCTTCGGCCTCGACGTTGCCGTCGAGCAGCAGCTGCTCACCGGGCACGTCGACGCCGGGCTCGAGCTGCGGGGGCGTCCAGTCGTCGGCCGAGGCCAGGGGAGCGCGGCAGTGGATGCCGTACTGGCTGCCCTCGACCGTGCGGCTGTAGTACCACCACGGGCCGCGGCGCGACGGCACCGACAGGTCGGTCTCGAGCGTGCGGCCCTTGATCTCGTCGAAGATGCGATCGCGGAGCGCCGCCAGGTGCTCGGTGCGGGCGTCGGTGTACGCGTTCTCGGCCTCGAGGTGCGAGAGCACGGCGGCGTCGTCCTTCGCGCGCAACCACTCGTACCGGTCGATCACCTCGTCGCCGTGGTGCCGGCGTCGGTGCTCGTGGACGGGGGCGATCGGGGCGGACGGTGATGCGGTGTCGCGAGAATCGGTCACCGTTCCACGGTAGTGCCGCGTCCGCGCTGCCCGGCCGGACGATTGCCGGTCGCACGGATCGATGTGGCAGGATTCGATGGTCCGGTTGCCGGACCCTGAACAGACGGTGAACTCTTCGTTCGCGCCCGCCGCCGCCGCGGCATCCCGATTCGTCCTGCGGACCCGCGCTCGCGCGGCCGCACGTCACAGAGAGCGCGTAGTGGAAACCGCTGTCCTGATCCTCCTGCTGGTCATCGCACTGGCCCTGTTCTTCGACTTCACCAACGGCTTCCACGACACGGCGAACGCCATGGCGACGCCCATCGCGACCGGGGCGCTCAAGCCCAAGGTCGCCGTGCTGCTGGCGGCCGGACTCAACCTCGTCGGAGCCTTCCTGTCGACCGAGGTCGCCAAGACCGTCTCGCACGGCATCATCCACGAGGATCAGCTCGCCGCGACGGCTCTGCTGCCGCTGATCTTCGCCGGACTCATCGGCGCGATCACCTGGAACATGCTGACGTGGCTGCTGGGGCTGCCCTCGAGCTCGTCGCACGCGCTGTTCGGCGGCCTGATCGGAGCGACCCTGGTCGGCGTCGGCGCCATGGCGATCGACTTCGGCGTCGTGCTGAGCAAGATCATCCTGCCCGCGCTCATCGCCCCGGTCACCGCCGGGATCATCGCCTTCACCGTGACGAAGGTCGCCTATGCCGTGACCCGTCGCCACGACGGCAAGCCCGACGGGCGCGACGGGTTCCGCTGGGGCCAGATCTTCACCTCGTCGCTCGTCGCGCTCGCGCACGGCACCAACGACGCGCAGAAGACGATGGGCGTCATCACTCTCGCCCTCATCGCCGCGGGATGGCAGAACGCCGAGCACGCCGAGCCGCAGCTGTGGGTCATCGTCGCATGCGCCGTCACGATCGCGCTCGGCACCTACATGGGCGGCTGGCGCATCATCCGCACGCTCGGCAAGGGACTCACCGACGTCAAGCCGGCGCAGGGCTTCTCGGCCGAGGCATCCACCGCCTCGACGATCCTCGCCTCGAGCGCCCTGGGCTTCGCGCTGTCGACGACGCAGGTGGCCTCGGGCTCGGTCATCGGCTCGGGTCTCGGGCGCCGCGGCTCGACCGTGCGCTGGCGCACCGCGGGCCGCATCGCGATCGGGTGGCTGCTCACCCTGCCGGCCTCGGGCGCCGTGGGCGCGCTCGCCGCGCTCCTCGTGGTGTGGTTCGGCGCGGTCGGCATCATCGTCGACGCGGTGCTCGCCGTCGCGATCGTGGTGGTGCTGTTCCTGCGTTCGCGTCGCGACGAGGTGCACGCGGGGAACGCGATGAGCGAGGTCGCCGATTCGGGCCTCGCCGTCGATGTGCCGGCCGACCCGCCGCCCACCCGCCGTCAGCGTCGCGAGAAGGCGGCCGCCGCCGCGCAGACTCCGACACGGGAGGAGGACCGATGAGCGTCTCGATCGACTGGCTCGCCTTCGTCCAGGTCTTCGCCGCCGCCATCTGCGGCGCCCTCCTGGTCGTGGGGTTCTACGCACTCGGGCTGCGCCTGCTCGTGCGCGCGGGCCGGGTGCCGGTGGTCAGCCCGGCGGAGTTCACCGACGCGATCGCCGTGATCAGCGAGAAGCAGGCCCGCCGCCGGGCGAAGGCCGCCGCCAAGGCCGCGAAGAAGAACCCGCTCACCGCGGGGCAGAAGCGCGTCGCGTTCATCGGCGCCGTCGGAGCCTTCGCCCTGTGCGGGCTGGCGGTTCTCGGCGGCATCGTCCTCATCGTCGCGGGCCGGTAGGAGCCCCGGCCTAGGCTGACCGTATGAGCTCTCGCGAATCGTCCGAAGCCGCACGCGTGCAGTTCGGGCGCCACGCACCCGCCGAGCACGTGATCGTCCACCTCAGCGACACGCACCTGCTCGCCGGCGGTGCCGCCCTGGGCGGTCGCTACGACGTCGAGGCCAATCTCGCGGCCACCCTCGCCGCCGTCGAGCGAACCGGCGTGCGTCCCGACGCCCTGGTGTTCACGGGCGATCTCACCGACCTCGGCGAGCCCGACGCCTACCGCCGGCTGCGCGATGCGGTCGAGCCCGTCGCCGAGCGCCTCGGCGCCCCGGTCGTCTGGGTGGCGGGGAACCACGACGAGCGCCCCGCGATGCGCGCGGGCCTGATGGATGCCGCCGGGCCGGGCGGTCGGGACGACGCGCCGCTGACGGGGGTGTGGGACCTGCGCGGGCTCCGCCTCGTCGCGCTCGATTCGACCGTGCCGGGATGGCACCACGGGCAGATCGACCCCGACCAGCTCGCCTGGCTCGACGAGGTGCTCGCCGAGCCGGCACCGCACGGCACGATCCTCGCACTGCACCACCCGCCGCTGCCGAGCCACATCCCGTTCTTCGACATCCTCGAGTTGCGCGAGCAGGACGCGTTCGCCGATGTCATCCGGGGCACCGACGTGCGCGGCATCCTCGCCGGTCATCTGCACTACTCGACCTCGGGCACCTTCGCCGGCGTTCCCGTGAGCGTGGCCTCGGCGACCTGCTACACGATGAACCTGCAGCGCCCGGCCGCCGCGGTGAACGGCATGGATGCGGGCCAGGCCTTCCAGCTCGTGCACGTCTACGACGACGTGATCACCCACGCGGTCGTCCCCGTCGTCGAGGCCCCGACCGGCGACTACTTCTCGGCCGAGTGGACCGCACGGATGGCAGCCCTCTCGCCGCAGGAGCGGCTCGAGGCTTTTTCGCGTAAGCGCTGAGTAGGCTGGGAGCGTCCCTCCCATCGCCGTGAGACCCACAAGGACCCGTGCATGAGCTTGCCCACTCCCGCCACCCGCACCGAGACCGATTCGCTCGGATCCCTCGAGATCCCCGCCGACGCCTACTGGGGGGTGCACACGGCGCGAGCCCTCGAGAACTTCCCGGTCTCGCAGCGCCCGATCTCGGTGTATCGCGACCTCGTGCGGGGGCTGGCGATGGTGAAGCAGGCCTCGGCTCGCGCCAACCGCGACATCGGCGCGCTCGACCCGGAGCGGGCCGACCTCATCGACCGCGCCTCACAGCGGGTCATCGACGGCGAGTTCCACGACCAGTTCGTCGTGGGTGTGGTCCAGGGTGGTGCCGGCACCTCGACCAACATGAACGCGAACGAGGTCATCACCAACATCGCGCTCGAGATGGCCGGCCGCGAGAAGGGCGACTACGCCTATCTGTCGCCGATCGACCACACCAACCGCAGCCAGTCGACGAACGACGTCTACCCGACCGCCATCAAGGTGGGGCTCGGCCTCGACCTGCAGACGCTGCTCGATGAGCTGGGGCTGCTGCGCGCGTCGTTCCTCGCGAAGGCCGTCGAGTTCCACGACGTCCTGAAGGTCGGTCGCACGCAGCTGCAGGATGCCGTGCCGATGACGCTCGGCCAGGAGTTCCACGGCTTCGCCACGACGCTGGGCGAGGACCTCGAGCGCCTGGGCGAGAACGCGTCGCTGCTGTATGAGATCAACATGGGCGCGACCGCGATCGGCACCGGGATCACGACGCATCCCGACTATCGCGCGAGCGTCGTGCGACACCTGCGCGAGATCACCGGTCTCGACCTGTCGAGCGCCGTCGACCTCGTCGAGTCGACGAGCGACACCGGCGCGTTCATGTCGTTCTCATCCTCGCTCAAGCGCAACGCCATCAAGCTGTCGAAGATCAGCAACGACCTCCGTCTGCTCTCCAGCGGCCCGCAGGCCGGCTTCGGCGAGATCAACCTGCCGCCGCGGCAGGCGGGGTCGAGCATCATGCCGGGCAAGGTCAACCCCGTCATCCCCGAGGTCGTGAACCAGGTCGCCTTCGCCGTCGCGGGCGCCGACCTCACGGTCACGATGGCCGTCGAGGGAGGACAGTTGCAGCTGAACGCCTTCGAGCCGATCATCGCGCACTCGATCTTCCAGTCGATCACCTGGATGCGGCGCGCGATGCGCACGCTGCGCGTCAACTGCATCGACGGCATCACGGCCAACCACGAGCGCCTGGGCGCGATGGTCGGTTCGTCGGTCGGCGTCGTCACCGCCCTCACGCCCTTCATCGGGTACGCGGCGGCCGCGGCTCTGGCCAAGACGGCGCTGCTGACCCACCGCAACGTCGGCGACCTCGTCGTCGAGGCCGGTCTGATGTCGCGCGAAGAGGTCGACAAGCAGCTGTCGCCGGCGCGGTTGTCGGGCCTGCAGGCGATCACGGCGGCGATCCCGATCGTGCGCCCCGATGTCGACGAGGATGCCGCGCGCTGACGACTCCGCGCACCCGGCCCGCGCAAGCCTTTGTGCGGCGGTGACCGCTGTCGCTAACGTCGGTGGTGTTCATCGCTTCTCGACCGACCGGGGGACCCCATGACCGACCCGAACAACTCGTCCGCGCCGCAGCCTCCGGCGTACCAGCCGCCGGCCTACCCGACCTCGTCCTCGGACGCGTCGTACGGCAACTCCAACGCGCCCGTGCCCGGCAAGACGCTCGGCATCGTCGCGTTCATCCTGTCGTTCTTCGCGCAGCTGGTCGCGCTGGTGCTCGGTATCGTCGCGCTGGTCCAGAGCAAGAAGGCCGGGCACAAGAACGGGTTCGCTCTGGCCGCGATCATCATCAGCGCCGTCCTCATGGTGGTCGGCATCATCGTGGCGATCGTGCTCTTCACGATCTTCGGCAACGTGGCGAACGACGTCTACCAGGCGTGCGTCGTCGAAGGCGCCGACACGGTGACCGTGTGGGGCCAGACGCAGTCCTGCGCCGACATGCGCTGACGCCGTCGGCACGCCGAGTACCCGAAAGCCCCCGCGGACGACCGCGGGGGCTTTCGCTGTGCGGTCTCAGCTCGGAGCGGCCGGTTGCGGCGGCGGCATCAAAGCGCTTAAACTCGGGAGGGCACGGTTTAAGCGCTTTGATCGCACCGTGTCATCCGCGATTCAAGGAGGAAGACGTGAAGTTCAGAACAGTGGCCGGCGGTGTCGCGACCCTCGCGGTGTTCGCCCTGGTGCTCACCGGTTGCGGTCGCGCCGACGAGACGGCCTCAGGCCCGGCCGAGGTCACCTCGCTCGACAACAGCCCGGCCACCGGGACGCTCAGCGTCTGGGCGATGGGGGCCGAGGGCGAGGCGTTGCCCGAGTTCGTCTCAGAGTTCGAAGAGGCCAACCCCGATGTGAAGATCGAGGTCACCGCGATCCCGTGGGATGCGGCGCACAACAAGATCCAGACGGCGATCGCCGGGGGCAACACCCCCGACATCGCCATGATGGGTTCGACCTGGATGGCCGACTTCGGCGACGCCTTCGCGACGGTTCCCGCCGAGATCCCGACCGACGGCTTCTTCCCCGGCCCGCTCAGCACCACCGAGTTCGACGACCGTGCGGCCGGCGTTCCCTGGTACGTGGACACCCGCGTGCTGTACTACCGCACCGACCTGGCGCAGCAGGCCGGCTGGACGCAGGCGCCGACCGACTGGGACG
This sequence comes from Microbacterium thalli, assembly GCF_028737325.1. GTDB lineage: Bacteria > Actinomycetota > Actinomycetes > Actinomycetales > Microbacteriaceae > Microbacterium > Microbacterium thalli. The sequence continues at coordinate 1,347,874 of NZ_JAQZCH010000001.1, forward strand.
AGCTGCAGCAGCTCGCCGCCGACATGAAGGACAAGGCGGGCGCCGATTTCGGCATCCGGATGCCGGGTGGCAACGACTCCTTCCAGGGCGCCATGTGGATGCCGTGGTCGGCCGGCGCCGAGCTGATCGACGGAGACGCCTGGACCCTCGACACCCCCGAGATGGCCGAGGGGCTGGCGTACTACCAGAGCTTCTTCGACAAGGGGCTCGCCGATGCGGACGCTGATGTCTCGGCCGGAGCGACCGAGTCGGAGTTCGTCGCCGGCACCACCCCCATGGTCGTCGAAGGGCCGTTCCTCCGAGGCCAGCTCGAGCTCGTGGGCGGCGAAGACTTCGCCTCGAAGTACACCACGGCCGTGCTGCCGGCAGCCGACGAGTCGGTGTCGTTCAGCGGCGGCGCGAACCTCGTCGTGTTCGAGAACAGCGCCAACGCCGAGTCGGCTTGGAAGCTCGTGCGCTGGCTGAGCGAGCCCGAGACGCAGGTCGCCTTCTACGAGGAGACCGGTGACCTCCCGGCGCTGCAGGCTGCGTGGGACGACCCCGCGCTGGCGGATGACACCAGCCTGACCACCTTCGGCGAGCAGCTGCAGACGGCCAAGGCTCCGCCCGTCACCACGAGCTGGGTGCAGGTCGCCGCGAAGGGCGATCAGGCGCTCGAGCAACTGCGTCGTGGCGGCGCCGACGTCGCGACCGTGCTGCAGAAGCTCCAGTCGGACGCCGACGCCATCGGCGTGAAGTGACCTCGATGTCCACGTCCACCCTCCCCGCGGCCGGAGCCGTCACCGACTCCGGCCGCGGGGCCTCCCGCCCCGGCGGCCTGCATGCGCGCCAGCGCAAGCGCCAGGCGCTCATCGCGTGGGCGTTCTGCCTGCCGTTCGTCGCCGTGTTCGCCGTCTTCATGCTCTTCCCGATCGTCGGGTCGTTCGCGATGTCGTTCACCGACTTCACGGCGCGCGACATCACCTCGCCGTTCGCGGTGAACTTCGTGTGGCTCGACCAGTTCGCGACCCTCTTCCGCGACCCGCGCTTCCTCACCTCGCTCGGTGTCACGGCCGTCTTCGTCGTCGTCGGCATCCCCGTGACGATGGTGCTCGCCCTCGCTCTCGCGCTTGCGCTCAACAGCGGGGGAGGGCGCATCGTGGCGTTCTTCCGCGTCGGCTTCTACGCGCCCGTGGTCACGAGCATCGTCGCCGTGGCCGTCGTCTGGCGCTACATCCTCCAGCCCGAGGGGCTGCTCAACTCCGCCCTCGCGGTCGTCGGCATCGACGGGCCCAACTGGCTGAACGATCCCGCGTTCGCGTTGCCTTCGCTCATCATGATGGCGGTGTGGCGCAACGTCGGCACGCTGATGGTGATCTTCCTCGCGGGGCTGCAGGCGGTGCCGCAGGACGTCAACGAAGCCGCGACGATGGACGGCGCCTCGTCGTGGCGCCGACTGATCTCGGTCACCCTGCCGCTGCTGCGCCCGACGATCCTGCTCGGCGCCGTCCTCATCTCGGTCGGCTACCTGCAGTTCTTCGAGGAGGCCTTCGTGATGACCAAGGGCGGGCCGCTCGATTCGACGCTGTCGGTGGCGTACTACACCTTCCAGCAGTTCGGTTTCGGCGAGTACGGTCTCGCGTCCGCCGCGAGCTACGTGCTCTTCCTCGCCATCGCCCTGCTGAGCCTGCTGCAGTTCCGGCTGCTCCGTTCGAAGGACTGACCCGATGACCACGATCCCCGCCCCCGTGGTGGACACCGTCGCGCCGGCCCCGACGACCCGTCGCCGCCGCCGCCGCGGTCTCGGTCCCCGCGCGATCACGTACACCGTCCTGAGCGTCGGCCTCGCGCTGTGGCTCATCCCATTCGTCTGGATGCTGCTCGGGTCCGTCAAGACCCAGGGTGAGATCCTGCAGCGGCCGCCGACCTGGCTGCCTCAGAACCCCACGGGTGAGAACTTCGCCCAGTGGTTCGGTCCGCTCGACTTCGGCCACTTCTTCGTCAACAGCCTCGTCGTGGCTGTCGTCACGGTGCTCGGCAACATCGTGTTCTGCTCGATGGTCGGCTACGCGCTGGCGAAGATGGAGTTCCCCGGCAAGCGGGTGCTCTTCGTCCTCGTGATGGTGACGCTCATGGTCCCCGGCGTGGTCACCTTCGTGCCGCTGTTCGTCATGGTGTCGTCGCTGGGCCTGGTCAACACCTACCCGGCGCTCATCCTGCCCTTCATCACCGCTCCCATCGGCGTCTTCCTCATGCGCCAGTTCATCCAGGGCATCCCCGACGCGCTGCTCGAGGCGGCGCGGCTCGACGGCGCGGGGGAGTGGCGGATCTTCTCGCGGATCGTGATGCCGCTGTGCGGCCCGCCGCTGGCGACCCTCGGCATCCTCACCTTCCTGGCGTCGTGGAACAACTTCCTCTGGCCGCTCGTGTCGGCCCAGAGCGAGGACATGTACACGCTCCCGGTGGCGCTGTCGCTGTATTCGACGGGGCAGAACGCCACCAACTACGGCCTGCTCCTGGCCGGATCCGTGCTGGTCATCGCGCCGATCATCGTGCTGTTCATCTTCTTGCAGCGCTGGTTCATCCGCGGCGTCGCCACGACCGGACTCAAGTGACGACCGCGACGCGGCATCCGTCCCCCCACGAACGAAAGCTCTCCATGCGACCCGACTTCCACACCGCACCCGACGGCACGCGCTTCCGCGACCTCAACGGCAACGGGGTGCTCGATCCGTACGAGGACCCGCGCCTGAGCCCCGAAGAGCGCGCCGATGACCTCGTCGGACGGATGTCGCCGGTCGAGAAGATCGGGCTGATGTTCCAGACCGTCATCGAGATCGGTCCCGAGGGGGAGCTGCTCGAGGCGCCGGGCGCGATCTCGAAGTCGCCCACCTCGGACGTCGTCGTGGGCAAGAACATGAGCCACTTCAACGTCCATGCGATCCGCACGGCTCGCGAGGGCGCGCGCTGGAACAACCACGTGCAGCGTCTTGCCGAGAGCACGCCGCACGGCATCCCGGTCACGATCAGCACCGACCCGCGCCACGCCTTCGTCGAGAACACCGGCGTCGCATTCTCGGCCGGGCCGTTCTCGCAGTGGCCCGAGCCGCTGGGCCTGGCCGCGCTGGATGACCTCGAGGTCATCGAGCGGTTCGCCGACGTCGCTCGGCGCGAGTACTGCGCCGTCGGCATCCGCGCGGCGCTGCATCCGCAGATCGACCTCCCGACCGAGGCGCGCTGGGGACGCCAGGCGCAGACCTTCGGGTTCGACGCGGACCGGGTCTCGCAGATCACCGCGGCCTACCTGCGCGGGTTCCAGGGCGAGCATCTCGGCGCCGACAGCGTCGCGTGCACGACGAAGCACTTCCCCGGCGGCGGCCCGCAGCTCGACGGCGAGGACGCGCACTTCCCGTACGGGCGCGAGCAGGTGTACCCGGGCGAGATGTTCGAGTATCACCTCGAGCCGTTCCGCGAAGCGATCCGACGCGGCACCGCCGGCATGATGCCCTACTACGGCATGCCCGTCGGTCTCGAGCGGAACGGAGAGCCGATCGCCGAGGTCGGATTCGCCTACAACCGGCAGATCATCACCGACCTGCTGCGCGACGAGCTGGGCTACGACGGCGTCGTCGTCACCGACTGGGAGCTCGTCAACGACAACCACGTCGGCGATCAGGTCCTCCCCGCACGCGCCTGGGGAGTCGAAGAGCTCGACCCCACCGAGCGGATGCTGCGCCTGCTCGACGCCGGCGTGGACCAGTTCGGCGGCGAGGAGTGCACGGAGCTGCTCGTCGACCTCGTCGAGCGCGGCGTCGTGCCGATCGAACGCGTCGACGTCTCGGCCCGCCGCATCCTGCTCGTGAAGTTCCGCCTCGGCCTGTTCGACGATCCGTACGTCGACGAGGACGAGGCCGAGCGCATCGTCGGCAACGCCGAGTTCCGCGCGCTCGGGGAGCGGGCGCAGGCCGAGTCGCTGACGGTGCTGCAGAACCGGGACGGCGTCCTGCCGCTCCGGGCGACGCCGCGCCCGCGCGTGTACGCCGAGAACATCGGTGACGATGCACTCGCGGCCGTCGGCGAGCGGGTGTCGCGGCCCGAGGATGCCGACGTCGCCGTGGTCCGGATCGGAGCGCCGTTCGAGCCGCGCGACGACCTCTTCCTCGAGAAGTGGTTCCACCAGGGATCCCTCGAGTTCGGGCCGGGCCTCGTGGCGCGGCTCGCCCGCGTCGCCGCGCACGCCCCGCTCGTGGTGGTCGTCGGGCTCGACCGACCGGCGATCCTCACCCCGCTCGTGCCGGTCGCCTCGGCGATCGTCGCCGACTACGGCAGCTCCGATGCCGCGGTCCTGGCCGCCCTCACGGGGGCGGTGGCGCCGCGGGGACAGCTGCCCGTCGAGATCCCCCGTTCGATGGATCAGGTCCGGCGTTCGCGCACCGACGTCCCGGGTGACACGGTCGATCCGATCTTCCCGCGTGGCACCGGTCTGTCGATCGTGACGGCATGAGGCCGCTGGGTAGACTCCCCGAGGAATCGAGGTAGTCATGGCGATCGGGCGTCCCACCGTCTATGACGTCGCGGAACGGGCCGGGGTGTCGATCGCGACGGTGTCGTTCGCGTTCCGGCGGCCCGACAAGGTGCGCAGCGAGACCCGCGAGGTGGTGCTCCGTGTCGCGCGCGAGCTGGGGTACGTCCCGAGCGGCTCGGCCCGGAACCTCGCGCGCGGCCGCACCGGTGTGCTCGGGCTGCACCTGTTCGACCTGCTCGTCGAGTCGGCCACGCCCCTCGACCTCGATCCCGCGCGACCCGCGCCGCCCGCGCGGAGCCGTCTCACGGATCTGGCCGATCTCGACCTCGACGGCGGCCTGCTCGCCTGGGACTCGGACGAGGACAGCCGTCGCAGTGAGCCGCGCACCTTCCCGCTGTATGTCGACGAGGTCCAGCGCGGCTTCGTCCTCGAATGCAAGCGGAACGGGTCGGCGGTGCTGCTGAGCACCGGTGGCCGCGGCGCCTCCGAGATCGCCGACACGGCGGGCCAGGTCGATGGTCTCGCGATCCTGCCCGGCGCGACCGTCGACGCCTCGCTCGGCTCGGTCGCCTCGACGCTGCCGGTGGTCGTGTTGAGCTCGCCGATCGGCGACGCCCATCACGTGCTCGCCGACAACGCCGGTGGCGAGCGGATGCTCGTCGACCACTTCGTCCGTACGCACGGCGCGCGCTCGTTCGGATGGATCGACGCTCCCGCGGGCTTCGACACCGACGAGCGACGGACGGCGTTCTTCGATGCCGTCGCCGCGCATCCGGGGGCCTCGGCCGAGGTGCTCGATGTCGTGAACCTCGAGCGTTCGCCATCGTTCCCCGAACTCACCGGTCGCATCCGTGCCGGGGCGCTGCCGGACGCGGTGCTGTGCGCCACCGACCAGTTGGCTCTCGCGACCCTCGACGTGCTGCACGCCCACGGCGTCGACGTCCCGCGTCAGGTGGGACTCGCCGGGTTCGACGGCATCCAGGCGGCACGGATGTCGACGCCGCCGCTGACGACCGTGCGCCAGCCGATGGAGCTGATGGGGCGCCTCGCCGCGCATCTGCTGCTCAACGACCCCGCCGACGGCACACTCGAGCGACGCAGCGTGCGCGTCGAGGTCGAGCTGCGCATCGGCGGCAGCTGCGGCTGCGGGGTCGCCGTCAGTCGGTGATGCGGCAGTGGGTGCGCAGCTCGCCGATGCCGTCGATGCCCACCGTGACGACCGAGCGGTCGCGCAGGAAGATCTGCGGGTCGCGCGAGTAGCCCGCACCGCCGGGGCTGCCGGTCGAGATGAGCGTTCCCGGCAGCAGCGTCGCCGCAGTCGACAGGTGCGCGACGAGCGTCGCAACGGAGCGGATCATCTGGCCCGTCGAGGCATCCTGCACCGTCTGTCCGTCGACGACGGCCCAGATGTGCAGGTCCTGCGGGTCCGGGATCTCATCGGCGGTGACGACGAAGGGACCGGTGGGCGTGAAGCCGTCGAAGGACTTGCAGCGCGACCACTGGGCCTCGGAGAACTGGATGTCGCGGGCGGTGATGTCGTTGACGACGGTGTAGCCCCACACGTGGTCGAGGGCCGCATCGGCGGCGACGTTCTTGGCCGGGCGTCCGATGATGACGCCGAGCTCGGCCTCGTAGTCGACCGACTCGCTGAGGCTCCGCGGCCACGAGGTCGTCGCCTCGTGCGCGGTCAGCGAGTTCGGCCACAGCGTGAACACGGTCGGCGCGCTGTCGGCCTTCAAACCCAGCTCGCTCGAGTGGGCGGCGTAGTTGAGTCCCACGGCGAGCACGATCGGGGGAGCGAGCACCGCCGACGCGTAGGTGACGCCCGCGAGCTGGTGCCAGGCGACACCACCGGCCGCAGCGGCCTCGGCGACGCGCGCCAAACCCTCGTCGCCGAGCTCGACCAGCTGCTGCAGCCGATCGGGTGCGCCGTCGAACAGGTCGCCGACGAAGGTGGCCCGGTCGTCGTCGACGAGCACGAGTCGGGGTTCGTCGGCCCCCGCGGTCATCACGTGGGCAAAGCGCATGATCCCAGGCTACCGGGAGCCGGACGCGGATGATCCCGCGCGGTCGTCCGTCGCGGCCCGTTCGCGGGACGGCGCCGGGTGCTTGTCGGAGTCGAGCCAGTTCGTCTGATCGGTCTTGAGGAACTTCGCGTAGACCACGAGCGAGACGGCGATGACGACCGTGGCGTAGCCGATGAACAACGGCACCTGCGAGCTCGCGTTGGCTGCGGTGAACAGCAGGGGCGCCGTTCCTCCGAAGATCGAGTTGGCCATGGCGTACCCGAAGCCGACGCCGAGGGCGCGGATGTAGGTCGGGAAGAGTTCGGCCTTCACGATCGCGTTGATGGACGTGTACCCGGTCAGGATCACGAACGCTCCGATGAGCAGGGCGAAGGCGATCACCGGATCGGTCTGCTGCGGCAGGTAGGTCAGGAAGAACCAGGTGTACAGCACGCCGCCGATGCCGAAGAACACCAGCAGGGCGCGACGTCCGACGCGGTCCGAGATCCAGCCGCCGAGCGGCTGCAGCAGCATGAGCACCGTGAGAGCGATGAGGTTGATCACCGTTCCGGCGACGACGTCGCCGTCCGCGAATGCGTTCTTGACGATGTTCGGCCCGGTCACCGAGTACGTGTAGAAGGCGACGGTGCCGCCCATCGTGATGAGGAAGCACAGCAGAAGCGGGCGCCACTGCACCACGATGAGGTCGCGCATCGAGCCGGCTCGGGTGAACTGCCCGGTGCGCACCGCGTCGAGCGTCTCCTGGCTGAGCGACTCGTCCATGGTGCGGCGCAGCCAGAACACCACGATCGCGGCGAGGCCGCCGATGCCGAACGCGACGCGCCAGCCCCAGTCGCTGATCTGCTCGGGGGTCAAGGTCAGCACCATGACCAGCAGGGTCGTCTGGGCCAGCACGTGCCCGCCGACGAGGGTCACGTAGTGGAAGGACGAGAGGAACCCCCGATGCCCGGGAACCGCCGCCTCCGACATGTACGTCGCGCTGGCCCCGTACTCGCCGCCGGTGGCGAATCCCTGCGCCAGCCGGGCGATCAGCAGGATGACCGCCGCGCCGCCGCCGATCATCGCGGCGGTGGGCGCCAGCGCGATGAGGGCGGAGCACGCCGCCATGACGGTGACCGAGACGGTGAGGGCGAACCGTCGCCCGCGGCGGTCCGCGAGCCGGCCGAAGTACCACGAGCCGAGGGGGCGCATGAGGAACGTCACCGCGAAGATCGCCCAGGCGTACAACGTCGAGTTCTGGTCGTCGGCGCTGAAGAACTGCGATTCGAAGTACGTCAGGAAGACCGAGTAGACGTACACGTCGTACCACTCGACGAGGTTGCCCGCCGAGCCCTTCAGGGTGTTCAGGACGGAGCGCTTGACGCTGCGGGGCCGGTCTGTCGCCGTCGACATGAGCGATTCCTCTCTCTGCGGCGGGCGCGTCGCTGCGGCCGCCGGGATGTTCCGTCACCCAGCATCTCCACGGGACCCCATCGCCGCCCGGATCTTTACGTCGCCTTTACAGCGCCGCGGGGTGACGCCCGTTCCGTCGTACCCTGCAGTATGCGTTTGCTCATCGTCGAGGACGACGACTCGGTCGCCGCCGCCCTCGTCGCGGGCCTGCGGCGGTCCCCGCATTCGGCCACCCGTGTCGCGCGGGCGAGCGACCTGCTGCTCCAGCACCACGACCACGACGTCGTGCTGCTCGATCTCGGGCTGCCCGATCTCGACGGCATCGAGGCGCTGCGGCGTCTTCGTCGCACCTCCGAGGTGCCGCTCATCGTCGTCACCGCCCGCGGCGACGAGGAATCCACTGTGCGCGCCCTGCGTGCCGGCGCCGACGACTACGTCGTCAAGCCCGTCCGCATCCCCGAGCTGCTGGCCCGCGTCGAGGCGGTCGCCCGCCGCCGAGGCGAGACGCCCCGCGTCGACGAGGTGCGCATCGGCGACCTCGCCATCGATCTCGCGGCGCGACGGGTCGCGATGCACGCCGACGAGGTGCACCTGACCGCGACGGAGTTCGAGATGCTCGCCGAGCTCGCACGCTCCGCGGGCCGGGCCGTCAGCCGTCACCGGCTGCTCGACGCCGTGTGGGGCGACGCCTACGCGGCGTCGTCACGGTCGTTCGACGTGCATCTGACGGCGCTGCGTCAGAAGCTGCCGGTGGCGACGATCACCACCATCCGCGGCTACGGCTACCGCCTCGAGACGGAGTCATGAAGACACGGATGCTGGTGGGGTTGCTCCTGCTCGGCGGCATCAGTCTCGTCGCGGTGCTCGTGCCGCTGCTCGGCGCGCTCGCGTCCGCTCGCACCCAGGCTCTCGCCCTGCAGCGCGGAGCTGCGCTGACCGAGATCGTCGAGCTCGCCGCCACGACCGACGAGAGCCGGCCGGTGTCGCTGCAGCGCTACCTCGACCGGTTCTTCGAGGTGCACGGCGAATCGGTGCGGGTGGTCGATGGCACCGGCCGGACCATCGCCGGGGTAGGTGAACTCGTCGACGCGGGCCGGGCGGACCGCATGCTGCTGTCGGCGCGCCGCAACCTGCCGCAGTACGACCTCCCCGTCGTGCTGCCCTGGTCGCCCGAGGCCGCGCCGATCGCGGCCCCTGTACGCCGTTCCTCGGAGGTGGCACGCGGCGCGGCGATGCTCGTCGTGGACGTCGGCGAGGCCCGGGCCGACGTCACACGGTCGTGGGCGATCGCGCTCGGCGCGGCGGTGCTGCTGCTCGCCGCCCTGATCGCCTTCTCGCTCCGCTTCACGGACTGGGTGCTGCGTCCCGTGCGCATCCTCGACGCGGCCGCCACCGATGGGGCGCTCGGCACGGGCGGGCTCGACGCCGTGCCGATCGGACCACCCGAGATCCAGCACCTCTCGGAATCGGTGGCCCGGATGACGCGCGCTCGCGAAGAGGCCCTCGAGCGTCAGCGCGGGCTCGTCGCCGACGTCTCCCATCAGCTGCGCAATCCGCTCAGCGCCATGCGCTACCGGGTCGACGACCTGCTCGCCGACGACCCGACCTCGGAGTCCGTCACCGCCCTCGACACCGACCTCGAGCGGCTGAGCGCCACACTCGACCGGCTGCTGGCGCTGGCCGAGGCCGAGCAGCGGGCGAGTTCGCGCCCCGATCACGGTGCGAGCGCCGCCGAGCACGTGACCTCGGCCGATGCGCTCGTCGCGCTGTTCCGGCAGCGCCGAGATCTCGACGGCCTCCGTCTGGTGTCGGCCACCCGCGACGAGGTGGTGGTCGGATGCCGCCGCAGCGACCTCGAGGACGTCGTGTTCATCCTGCTCGAGAACACCCGGAAGTACGCCGGGGTGAGCCCCACGGCGTCGGTGGCGCTGCGTGCCGAGGGAGACCGGGCGGTGCTGCGCGTGAGCGACGACGGTCCCGGTCTGCCCGACGGAGATCTTCCGCTCGTCGGTCAGCGGTTCTGGCGCGCCGCGGTGCACCGGTCGCTGCCCGGCACCGGCCTGGGTCATGCCGTGCTCGCCGCGATCGTCGACGCCAATCGCGGAACGGTCTCCGTGTCGCGGGGACGCCCGAGCGGCCTGACCGTGACGGTCACGTTCGCGGGTGCGTCGTGGAGCTGACGCGGCGGGCCCTCCTCGGGCTCGGTCTGGGGTCGGTCGCCCTTGCGGCGCTGGCGGGGTGCGGGCAACGGGATGCCGCGCCGGCGCTGCGGCTCGCGTGCGGTGAGCGGGGCGGAACGTACCTGCAGTTCGGCGAGAACTTCCGCGATCGCCTGGATGCTCGACGCCCGGGTGCCGTGCGCGTCGTCGAGACCGAGGGAAGCGCCGACAACGTCGACCTGCTCCGCCGCGGCGACGCCGACCTGGGGCTCTGCCTCGCCGATCTCGCCGCCGAGCGGGCCGACGGGTTGCAGGCGGTCGGCCGGGTGTACCAGAACTACCTGCAGTGCCTCGTGCGCGCCGACTCCGGCCTGACCGACGCGGCACAGCTGGCGGGGCTGACGGTGTCGATCGGTGCTCCGGGGTCGGGCGCGGCGGTGGCCGCTCGGCGCGTGATCGAGTCCGGCGACCCCGGGCGGTGGCCGCGGACCCGGCAGCTCCCGCTGCGCGCCGCCCTCGATGCGCTCGAGGCGCGCGAGCTCGACGCCGTGTTCTTCTCGGGCGGCGTGCCCATTCCCGAACTCGTCGATCGCCCGCCCGCCACCCCGCTGCGCCTGCTCGACCTCGACGAGCCCGCCGACCGGCTCGCGCAGGACTGGCCGGAGTTCTACCGGCCGGTCGAGATCGCCGCGGGTGTCTACCCGGAGCAGGGCGAGGCCCGGACGGTCGGCATCGCGAATCTGCTGCTGGTGCGACCGGATGTCGCGGCCGACGCCGTGCGGCTGCTCGTCGATGTCCTCGTCGACGAGGCGCCGCGGCTGGTGCCGCCGGGAAGCCTCGGCGTGCAGTACCTCACCGAGTCGTCCCTCATCGACACCGCGCCCCTCGAACTGCACCCGGGGGCGCTCGCCGCCTATCGTTCGCGTTACGGCTGACGCGGCGCAGCGTGACGCGCGGCTGCGCGATCCGCGCGATCGGGGTCGTGGGGGACCGGGCGCGCCCTAGGGTGGGGGCGTGTCGTACCCGTCGTCGCTCTCGCAGCCCCAGCCCGGCCAGCCCGGCGCCGTCCCTCCCGCCCCGGCGTCGCCCGCGACGCTGCCGGTGCATGCGCGGCCCGGTGGCTGGGCCGCCCTGTGGGTGATCGCGCTGCTGGTCGTGCTGCTGCTCGGGCTGGTGGCCTACGTCGTCACGTTCCTCGGATGGGTGGCGTCGATCATCGGTGCCGTGCTGGCGCTCCTCCCGCTGCTCGGGGTGCTGTGGGTCGTGCGCATCGTCGACCGGTGGGAGCCTGAGCCGCCGCGCCTGCTCTGGGTGGCCCTGGGCTGGGGGGCGATCGCGTCGGTGGTCATCGCGCTCGGCGTCGACCTGCTGCTCGCGCTCGCGGTCGGGCCGTCCCGCGACCCGCTGGCGTCGGCGATGGCGAGCGTCGTGCAGGCGCCGATCGTCGAAGAGATCGCCAAGGGGCTCGGCATCCTGCTCATTCTGTGGATCGGTCGTCGGTACTTCGACGGTCCCGTCGACGGTGTCGTCTACGGGGCGATGATCGGAGCCGGCTTCGCCTTCACCGAGAACATCCTCTACTTCGCCGACAGTCTCATCTCGGGCGGTTTCGCCCAGGTGACCGTGACGTTCGTGCTGCGCGGCATCCTGTCTCCGTTCGCGCACGTCATGTTCACGGCGGCGACGGGCTTCGCCGTCGGCCTCGCCGTGCGGCGCGGGGCTCGCGGGGGAGCGGTGTTCGCCCCCTGGGCGGGCGGGTTGGCCGTGGCGATCCTGCTGCACGCGCTGTGGAACGGCTCGGCCGCATTCGCGGACTTCTTCGCCCTGTATGTGACCCTCCAGGTGCCGCTGTTCATCGCCTTCGTGTTCGGCATCGTGCTCCTGCGCCGCGAGGAGTCGCGGCTCACCCGCGCGCGCCTGCAGGACTACGCCGCCGCCGGCTGGTTCACCCCCGTCGAGGTCGACCTGCTCGCCACCGGACCGGGTCGGCGCCGCGCGCTCGCCTGGGCGCGGTCGCTGCCCGGCGATCGCACCGAGACGATGCGCGCGTTCATCGCCGAGGCCACGCGGCTCGCCTCGGCGCGGCAGCGCGCGCTCACCGGCCGCGATGACGAGGCCCTCGCCGACGAGCGCGCCCACCTGGCCCGCGCCACGCGCCTGCGGCGGACGCTGCTGCTCTGACGGACTGCGCTGACGCAGGCTCACGAGACGGGCGGAGAAAGACTCAGCGCCCGGTGCCGCGGCGATGCCTGCGTGTCTCCCGGGCGCTGAGTTGGCCTGCATCCATGATCCATCCGGACCCGAGGGCCGTCAAGGGCGGTCGCGTACCGCCGGCTCGCGTTGCACCGGGCGGCGCGCTCGGGTTGGATGGAGCCCATGACTGACGACCGCACCAAGCCCGAGATCGATGCCCCTGAGGGCCCGGCACCCGACGACCTGGTCGTCCGCGACCTGATCGTCGGCGACGGCGCTGAAGCCAAGCCCGGCGACACCGTCACCGTGCACTACGCCGGTGTCGAGTACACCTCGGGCGAAGAGTTCGACTCGTCGTGGAACCGCGGCGAGAGCATCCAGTTCCCGCTGCGCGGCCTCATCCAGGGCTGGCAGGACGGCATCCCGGGCATGAAGGTCGGCGGACGGCGCGAGCTCGTGATCCCCCCGCACCTCGCGTACGGCCCGGCCGGCGGCCACTTCCTCGGCGGCAAGACCCTCATCTTCATCATCGACCTGCTCGCGGTGGGCTGACCCCGCTCCGACGCTCTCCGGGCGGATGTCGCGCACAGCGGCATCCGCCCGTCGTTGTTCGGTCGTCGTTCCGTCGCCGCGAATTTACATTCGCGGGAATACGATGTTCGAGCGGCGCGTTGCCGCCCCCTGTACGCCGGACCCCTCCGGACGCCCTACGAGAAGGACGATCATGACCACCACGACTGACATCCCCGGTTACAAGGCAGGCACCTGGGCGCTCGACGCCTCCCACAGCGAGGTGGGCTTCAGCGTTCGCCACATGATGATCTCGAAGGTCCGCGGCACGTTCGCCGTCGCCGAGGCGACCATCGTCGCCCCCGAGAACCCGCTCGACCTCACGCTCGAGGCGAAGGTCGATGTCGCGTCGATCAACACCAAGGACGAGGGTCGCGACGGCCACCTGCGCAGCGCCGACTTCTTCGACGTCGAGACCTACCCGACCATGACCTTCGTCTCGACCGGTGTGCGCGAGCAGGGCGGCGACTTCCTCGTCGACGGCAACCTCACCATCAAGGACGTCACCAAGCCCGTCACCTTCACGGTCGAGTTCGGCGGCTTCGGCACCGACCCGTGGGGCAACTACAAGGCCGGCGCGACGGCCAAGACGGTCATCAACCGCGAGGAGTTCGGCCTCACCTGGAACGCCGCCCTCGAGACCGGCGGCGTGCTCGTCGGCAAGGACGTCACGATCGAGCTCGATCTGCAGGGTTCGATCCAGGCCTGATCGCCCGGATTCTCTCCGAGGGGCGGATGCTGCGGCATCCGCCCCTCGTTCTGTCTCAGGGCGTCGGGTGGGCCGCGTCGTAGGCGCGGAAGGTCGGGGCGAGGCGCACGAGCAGCGCGACGAGCCCGATGATGACGAAGCCGCCGAGCAGTGGCGGGAACCACAGCGCGGTGACGGTGGCGAGCGTGCCGGCGTACAGCGCTCCCAGTCGGGGTCCGCCCGCCACCACGACGATGAAGAGCCCCTGCAGGCGGCCGCGGATCGCGTCGGGGACAGCCGCCTGCACCATCGTGTTGCGGTAGATGGAGCTGACGTTGTCGGCGGCACCCGATCCGGCGAGGGCGACGGCGGCGAGGACGATGAGCGTGACGTTCGCGGAGTCCTCGCCGATGCGCCCGGGTGCGAAGAACCGCAGGCTGCCGGCCAGCAGGACGCCGCCGAAGAGCGCGATCGACACGCCGTAGGCGATGATGGCGCGTTCGATGCCGCGGCCGTGCAGCGGGTAGCGGGCGATCGGGCCCGAGAAGAGGCTCGAGAAGAACGCGCCCACGGCGATCGCGGCGGTCAGCAGCCCCGTCGTGATCGCGCCCCCGCCCAGCAGGACGGCGCCGATGGCGGGGAAGAGCGCGGTCGGCTGCCCGAACGTCATGGCGATGATGTCGAGGATGAACTGCATCCGGATGTTCCGAGCGCGCTGCAGGAACTGCCAGCCGTCGGCGAGCGAGCGCAGGCCGGGGCGCACGACGGTGCCCTCGGGGCGGATGCTCGGCAGTGACCACAGGCCCAGGAACAGCGCGCTCATCAGCACGAGGTCGATCGTGTACGTCCAGCCGTAGCCCGTGAACGCCACGAGCAGTCCCGCGGCGGCCGGTCCGACCGACACCATGATGCCCATCGTGATGCCCCCCAGTGCGGATGCCGCCGGCAGCAGCTCTCGGGGGATGAGCCGCGGCACGATCGCCTGGCGCGCCGCCATGACGACCGAGTTCGCGGCCGAGTTCACGACGGCGATGGCGTACAGCCAGCCGACGGTCTCGTCACCGGTCCAGGTCAGCACCATCAGCACCGCGGTCGAGGCGAAGGTGATCGAGGCAGCGATCAGCGCGACGCGGCGCCGGTCGAAGGCGTCGGCGAGCATGCCGCCGTAGAGGCCCGCGATGATCATCGGCACGAGGCCCGCGACGGCGATCATCGCGACGGCGAAGGTCGACGCGGTCAGCTCGTACATGTGGAGCATGATCGCGACGATGGTCAGCTGGCCGCCGAGGCCGGCGAGCGTCGAGCCGACCCACATGCGGGCGAACGCGGGCGAGGTGGTCAGCGGCCGGAGGTCGATCAGATGGTCTCGTCGCAGGCGCACCGGACGAGCCTAGAGGACTGGTAGAGTAGAGCGGTTGCCGTTCGATCGGCCGCGGATAAAGAGAGCTCGCACATCAGGTGCCGGGCGCCGCGCAATGAGAAGGAAGGGGATCCCATCTATGGCACTCGAAGCAGACGTCAAGAAGGCGATCATCGAAGAGTACGCGACGCACCCCGGTGACACCGGATCCCCCGAGGTGCAGGTCGCGCTCATGTCGCAGCGCATCAAGGACCTCACCGAGCACCTCAAGATCCACAAGCACGACCACCACTCGCGCCGTGGACTCTTCCTGCTCGTCGGTCAGCGCCGTCGACTGCTCGGCTACCTCCAGGAGCTCGACATCCAGCGTTACCGCAAGCTGATCGAGCGCCTCGGTCTGCGCCGCTAAGGAGCACGACCCGCGCACAATCGCGCGAAACATTCTTGCGAAGGCCGTCCCAGGTGCGGGGCGGCCTTCGGCATTTCCCCGCGACCCGGGCAGTGCGCCGCGCGTCAGGCGCGGGTGGCGAGCAGGTCGGCGTGCCAGCGCTCCGCGACGTCCGGGTGGGCGCGCAGGCGGGACTTCAAAGCGTTCTCGCCGTGCACAGCGTGGATCGGGTTCGACGGGTCGCGCGTGACACCGCGAGCCTGAGCGGCGAGGTCGGCCGGCAGCTCGATGAGCGGGAAGCGCGCGTCGAGCGCGGGGTTGAAGAAGAACGGCACCGAGATGCGGTCGTCGGGGTAACGGGGCGACACCACGCGGTGGTTCGTCGCGATCAGGTAGCCGTCGGTGGCGTACTCGAGCAGCTCGCCGATATTGACGACGAAGGCTCCCGGCACCGGCGGAGCGTCGACCCAGGCGCCGTCGCGCTCGACCTGCAGTCCGCCCTTGCCCGGTTCGACCCACAGCAGCGTCAGCGCTCCCGAGTCCTTGTGCGCGCCCACGCCCTGCGCCGGCGTCGGGTCGTCCTTCCCGGGGTAGCGCACGATCTTCAGCAGCGTCTGCGCCTCACCGAAGTGGTCCTCGAAGTACGACGCGCGGGCACCCAGCGCCTCCGCCCACGCGCGGAGCAGCCGCCGGGCGACCTCGGAGAGGTGGGCGACCCACGCGTCCGTGACCTCTCGCAGCTCGGGCTGCGCCTCGGGCCACAGGTTGGGGCCGATGAGGCGGGCGTAGTCGGGCGCGTCGGGATCGGTGACGGCGGCTCGCTCGGGGCCTATGTCGATCTGTTCGCGCCAGTCGACCCGCCCCTGCGTGCGCTCGCCGCCGACGCGCGTGTACCCGCGGAAGTGCGGGCTGGTGACGTTCTCGATCGCGAGCTTGTCAGCCTCGGGAAGCGCGAAGAAATCACGCGCGACACGATGCAGACGCTGCTCGAGGCCGGCGGGGATGCCGGTGCCGGTCAGGTAGAAGAAGCCGACGTCGTGCGTCGCAGCGCGCAGCTCGTCCTGGAACCGGGCCACGGCCGCCGCATCGCCGTCGAGCTGCGAGAAGTCGAGCACGGGCAGGGAGAGGTCGCTCATGCAGCGAGGCTACGAGCCGTCGGCGGCATCCGCTCGATTGTTGCGGGGGATGACTCCGCCGGGTTCGCGGGGGCGGCGCGACCCCGTCGGATCGTTGCGGTGTCCCTCGCGCGCCGCGAGTCCCCGGTCGGCGAAGATCCATGCCGGGCGGGGCTCGACCAGGGGGCGGAACAGGCGCCGCACCGGGCGGGAGGCGAGGCCCAGCGCGATGCCGAGCGATGCCACCACGACCGCCGGCAGCCACAGCCACGTGGGCTCGGCGTCGCGCAGCACGCCGGACTCGCGGAACGGGTAGAGCACGAACGAGTGCAGCAGGTACACGTACATCGTGTACTGGCCGAGGCGGGTCCAGCCGTGCTCACCGCGGGGCACGAGGGCGAAGAACGCCGCCGTCAGCACCAGGGCGAGCAGGAGCAGCGCGACACGGATGCCGCCGGCCCACCACTCGGTGGTTCCGGCGTCGGCGTAGCTGGCGTCGTAAGACAGCCACCTGCCGAGGTCGACCTCACGCCAGACGTCGATGAAGGCCCAGGCTGCCCACCCGGCGACCGCGAACGTGACCACGGCGGCGGCGAGCGACCAGGCGCTGCGTCGCAGCAGGCGGAAGCGGTCGACGATGTCACGGTCGCGCAACCACCAGCCGAGGACGAAGAGCGGCAGGAAGCCGAAGGTCCGCGACAGCGACAGGGTGGAGTCGATGTTGGGCAGGTATCCCGCCACGATCGAGATCGCGAAGGCCCACAGCAGGGGCCAGCGCAGCAGCGCGAGGTACGGCAGCACGAGGCGGAAGATGCCGAGGGCGAGCAGGAACCACAGCGTCCACGACGGCTGCGTCGGGTTGGGGTTGGCATGCCCCTCGACCACGAACTTCGTGAGGGTCCACAGGCCCTCGAAGATCGCGTAGGGCGCGACGATGTCGGTCAGGATCCGCGCCATCTGCCGCCGCGAGGGCGGGTCGGATTTGGAGAAGTAGCCCGAGATGATCGCGAACGCGGGCATGTGGAAGGCGTAGATGACGAGGTACATCGCCATCGCGATGTCGGAGTCGTACGTCAAGCGCTGCACCGCGTGGCCGAGCACGACCAGCACGATGCACGCGAACCGGGCGTTGTCCCAGAACGGGACCCGGCGCTTCGGGCGCGCTGGCGTCGTTCCGGTTGCGGGATGCGTCATCGTGGATGAAACACTATCCCGCGGGAATACTCCAGGCGCCCCCACGTTCCATGGTTTATATTCATTTGCATGAAACGGATGCCGAGGCGTCCGGGAAGGCGGATCGACGTGAACACGCACACGAGCGACAACACCAGCTGGCCGGGGATGCAGTTCGGCATCTTCACCGTGAGCGACATCACGGCCGACCCCACCACCGGCCACACCCCGAGCGAGGCCGAGAAGATCCAGGCGGCGGTGACCATCGCCAAGCACGCGGAAGAGGTCGGCCTCGACGTCTACGCGATCGGCGAGCACCACAACCCGCCGTTCTGGTCGTCGTCGCCGACCACGACGCTGGCCTACATCGCGGCGCAGACCGAGCGCCTCATCCTCTCGACGGCCACGACCCTCATCACGACGAACGACCCGGTGAAGATCGCCGAGGACTACGCGATGCTGCAGCACCTCTCGGGCGGCCGCGTCGACCTCATCATGGGCCGCGGCAACACCGGCCCCGTCTACCCGTGGTTCGGCAAGGACATCCGCCAGGGACTACCGCTCGCGATCGAGAACTACGCGCTGCTGCACAAGCTGTGGCGTGAGGACGTCGTCGACTGGGAAGGCAAGTTCCGCACGCCCCTGCAGGGCTTCACCTCGACGCCCCGTCCGCTCGACGGCGTCGCGCCCTTCGTCTGGCACGGTTCGATCCGCACGCCCGAGATCGCCGAGCAGGCGGCCTACTACGGCGACGGGTTCTTCGCGAACAACATCTTCTGGCCGAAGGAGCACTACCAGCGCCTCATCGACCTGTACCGCCAGCGCTTCGCGCACTACGGCCACGGCACGCCCGAGCAGGCGATCGTCGGCCTCGGCGGCCAGGTGTTCATGAGCGCCAACTCGCAGGACGCCGTGCGGCAGTTCCGCCCGTACTTCGACAACGCCCCCGTCTACGGTCACGGACCTTCGCTCGAGGATTTCAGCGAGATGACCCCGCTCACCGTGGGCTCGCCGCAGCAGGTCATCGACCGCTACGCCGCCATGCGCGAGACGTTCGGCGATTACCAGCGTCAGCTGTTCCTCATCGACCACGCGGGGCTGCCGCTGAAGACGGTGCTCGAACAGCTCGACATCCTCGGCGGCGAGGTCGTGCCGGTGCTGCGCAAGGAGCTCGCTCAGGGGCGCGGCCCCGAGGTGCCCGATGCCCCGACGCACGCCGCACGTGTCCGCGCCGTGTACGGCGACGGTCCTGCGCGTGAGGCGCGTCCCCGCGCCAACCGCGGCGACAACCTCAGCGGTCCCTCGCCCTACCAGGACGCTCCGGCTCCCGCCGGCGCCGCCTTCGGTGTGGGGGCGGGACGATGAGCGCGCGGCGCATCGCGGTCGTCTCGGCCGGTCTGTCGAACCCGTCGTCCACACGCATGCTCGCCGATCGGCTCGCCACGGCGACGATCGCCGAGCTCGCGGCATCCGACGTCACCGCGACGGCCGATGTCATCGAGCTGCGGGACCTGGCGCACGACATCACGAACAACCTGCTGACCGGCTTCGCGCCGCCCGCGCTGGAGTCGGCGATCAACTCGGTCGTCTCGGCGGATGCGTTGATCGCCGTGACGCCGATCTTCTCGACGAGCTACTCCGGGTTGTTCAAGTCGTTCATCGACGTGCTCGACCCCGACTCGCTCACCGGCAAGCCGGTGCTCATCGGGGCGAACGCGGGCACGGCACGGCATTCGCTGGCCATCGACTACGCCATCCGACCGCTGTTCGCGTACCTGCACGCGGCCCCGGTCTCGACCGGTGTGTTCGCCGCCTCGAGCGACTGGGGCAGCAAGGCCGACGACGTCGCGCCGCTGAGCGCACGCGTCGACCGCGGTGCCCGCGAGCTGGCGGCGGCGGTCATCGCCCGCGCGCCCCAGACCGGCACCGACCCGTTCGACCCGTCGACCTACCTCGGTGACGGCAAGTCGTTCGGTCACCTGCTCGGCGGTCTCGCGGGCGAGTGACCCGCGGTCTCAGGCCAGCACGACCTGCGAGAGCGACGCGAGCGGCATCCACTGCGGTGTCCGCAGCGTCGCTCTCGCCACGTCGGCGGCGACGAGCGGCCCGAGGTCGACGTCCGCGAGCGCGGCGATGTCGGCGATCGGCACCTGGAACGTTCGGAACCCCGCGAGCGGCGGGACGGCGGCGGGCAGGAGCATCGCGGTCTGATCGAGCACGAAGCCGGCAGCCGCGAGCCGCGGCGACGCGCCCGGTTCCGCCGCATCCCAGGCGGCGACCTTCCAGAAGCGTCGGGGGATGAGGATGCCGCGGTACCTCGGGTCGTCGGGGGCGAGCACCGGTGCGGAGAAGACGCTCACGCGCAGGCCGCTCGCCTCGGCGTAGGCGAGCACGTGATCCTCCAGTCCGACCCACAGCTCGGGCGACTGGTTGAAGTCGGCGGCCTGCGGTGCGGCGTTCGGGTACGCGAAGGTCGCCTCGGTGGCGGTGCGCGCCTGCTCCGCGGTACCCCAGCCGGGGTCGCGGCGGCGGACGAGGTGGCCGCGGTCGTAGTCGTTGTCGCGGTACAGCTCGTTGCCGGCCTGCTCGTCGGCGGGGACGCGGGAGTCGAGGTACCAGTCGCCCGAGCGCGCGACATCGCGCAGCGACGAGCCGTCGATGTTGACCCCCGTCGAGACGGCGAGGCGCCGCGCCGGGTCGAGCAGCACGCTGAAGTGCGGGTAGGAGAGATCCCGCAGCGGACGATCGTCGGTGGGCCGGGGAAGGGGCACCTCGCTCCGGAGGAAGTCGGGCTGGTAGCCGTCGTGCGATGTCATCGATCCTCCGCGGTGGTCGGTCGGGGGGTGTCCGGGTCGGTGTCGTCCGCGCCGCGGGCGGCACGGCCTCGTGCGACGCGCGCCGACAGCACGTCGATCACGACACCGAGCGCGAGCGCGACCGCGATCGACGCCAGCACTGCCAGCAGCGGCGCGTCGGGCAGCAGCGCCCCGATCGCCGCGCCGATCACCGCCTGGTAGGACGCCCAGGCTGTGGCCGCAACCGCGGCGATGGGCAGGAACCGTCGCGCGGGCACCCGCGTGGCGCCGGCGGTCAGGTTCACCGCGAGCCGGGCGAACGGGATGAACCGCGCGGTGAAGACGACGGTTGCCGTGCCGCGGGTGAGCCGTCGCCGCGCCCAGTCGAACGCGCGCTGGACGCGGGTGTCGCGCATCCAGCGCCACCGTCCGAGGCCGACTCGACGCCCGATCGCGAAGCACAGCGCGTCGCCGCAGAAGGCCGCGAGAGCGGCGACCCCGATCACCGCCGCGAGCGGGGGAGAGCCGGTCGCGGTCGACAGCGCCCCGGCCGCCGTCACGGCGATCTCGCCGGGGACGACCACGACGACCGCGTCGGCGAGCACGAGCGCGAACATGACGACCAGCGTCCACGGGCCCTCCGAGATCGCGGTCAACAGATCGGCGGGCACGACAGCATGCCTAACAGCCGGGGGTGAACGGTGCGGGAACGACGACGGTCAGGCGACCGCGAGGTGACCGGCGATCGATGACTGCGTGAACACTCCGCGTTCGGGCCGGTTCCCCGGCGCCGGGCGCCGACCGCGGGGGCACCCTGGTCGTGTGAGAGTCGCGGTGGTCACCGAGTCGTTCCTGCCCCACATGAACGGGGTCACCGGTTCCGTGCTCCAGGTGCTCGAGCATCTCGAGCGGCGTGGACACGAAGCCTTCGTCGTCGCCCCCGGCGCCGGCCGCGAGCACCCGCTCGCGATACCCGGCCGCTCGGTGCCGTCGCTGCCGCTGCCGCGCTACCCGGCGGTGCGCGTCGCCGCGCCTCCCGTGGCCTCGATCAGCCGCGCGCTGCGTGCGTTCCGCCCCGACGTGGTCCACCTCGCGTCGCCGTTCGTCCTCGGCTGGCAGGGGCTTCTCGCCGCTGAAGGAATGAGCGTGCCGAGCGTCGCGATCTACCAGACCGACGTCGTCGCCTACACCGAGCGCTACGGCCTGCCGCACGCGACCGCGCTCGCCGCCGCACACGTGCGTCGGCTGCACCGGCGGGCGACCCTCACCCTCGCCCCCTCCGAGGCGGCACGCGGTCAGCTCGAACGCCTCGGCGTCGATCGCGTCTCGATCTGGGGACGCGGCGTGGACGGCATCCGCTTCGCCCCGCACCGCCGCGACGAGGACTGGCGCGCGCGCGTCGTCCCCGGGACCGCCCGGGGCGAGGTCATCGTCGGATACGTCGGCCGGCTCGCGCCCGAGAAGCAGGTCGAAGACCTGGCCGTGCTCGGCTCGCTCGAGGGCGTTCGCCTGGTCATCGTCGGTGACGGCCCGGCCCGTCCCACGCTCGAGCGGCTGCTGCCGGATGCCGTGTTCCTCGGCCACCTGCAGGGCGACGAGCTCGCCACGGCGATGGCGAGTTTCGACGTCTTCGTGCATCCCGGTGAGAGCGAGACGTTCGGCCAGACGATCCAGGAGGCGCAGGCGAGCGGGGTGCCGGTGGTCGCCACCGGGCGCGGCGGTCCGCTCGACCTGGTGCGCAACAGCATCGACGGCTGGCTGTACCGGCCCGGAGACGCCGCCGATCTGCGCGCGCGCGTCGCCGACCTCGCCGGGGATGCCGCGAAGCGCCGGGCTTTCGCGGACGCCGCCCGTTCGGCGGTCGCAGGCCGCACGTGGGAGAGCCTCGGCGACGCGCTGCTGTCGCACTACGATCGCGCCGGGGCGCTGCACGGCATCGATCGCGGCGCACGCGTGCGCGTGTGGCCGCGCCCTGACCCGGCTCCCGTGAGCAGCGCCCCGCCGCTGTGGCGCCGGTACGTCGCCCTCGGCGATTCGATCACCGAAGGGCTCTGCGACACGTCGCGGGTGCCGGATGGCGCCTACCGCGGCTGGGCCGATCGTCTGGCACAGTTGCTGGCGCTCGCCGCCCCGCGTGCCGGAGGGCAGGCGGGGGCGTTCCAGTACGCGAACCTCGCCGTGCGGAGCCGGCGCGTGCGGCACCTCGTCGACGAACAGGTGCCGGCCTGTCTGGCGCTCCGCCCCGACCTCGTCTCGGTGCTCATCGGGGCGAACGACCTCGTGCGCGGCCGGGTGGACGTGGCGGCGGTCGCGGACGAGGTCGAGATCGCCGTCCGGCGCCTGCGCGACTCCGGCGCCGATGTGCTGCTGGGCACCGTCTTCCTTCCCGATCGTGCGGCGGCGGGCGTGCTCGCGCGCCGGTTCGCCTCCTTCAACGCGCGGCTGCGCACGATCGCCGCGGCGACCGGGGCGATCCTGCTCGACCTCGAGGCGGTTCCCGAGCTCGGCCGCGTCGAGCTGTGGGCCGACGACAGAGTCCACCTGCGCTCGCGCGGACACCGACTCGTCGCGTACCGTGCGGCCGAAGCGCTCGGCGTCCCCGATGCCGAGGCGCTCGCCGACCTCGACGAGGCGCTGCACCTCGACGAAGACCTGCCCGTCGCGGGAACCTGGCTGCGGCGGGACGTCCTGCCCTGGATGTGGCGTCGGCTGCGCGGACGCACCGCCGGCGACGGCATCGCGGCGAAGCAGCCGTTCTACCTGCGGATCGGCCCGTCCGACCGGCGACGGTCGTCGCTGTCGCAGTGACCGCGGCGGTGCGCTACGGCAGGGGGCGCGTGGGGCGCCGGGCTCAGTCGCGCCAGCGATACTCGGTCTCGGGGCGGCCCGGGGTGCCGTAGCGCTGCGCGCGTTCGGCGCGGCCGCCGTCGGCGAGGTGCTCGAGGTAGCGGCGGGCGGCGACGCGCGACAGCCCGAGCGATGCGGCGGCCTCACGGGCCGAGAGCACCCCGGCGGAGCGCAGGGCGGCGGTCACCCGCTCGAGCGTCTCGGGCGCCAACCCCTTCGGCACCGGGGCTGTGACCGGCCGCAGCGCGCCGAGCATGGCGTCGATCTCGGCCTGCGTCGCCGCGCCCGTGGTCTCGCTCGCCCGTTCGCGATATCGCGCGTACTGCGTCATCCGCTCCTGGAACATCGCGAACGTGAACGGCTTGACGAGGTAGTGCATCGCCCCGAGTCCGACCGCCTGGCGCACGACGTCGGCGTCGCGCACCGACGTGATCGCGATGACGTCGACGGTGCGGGCGCGGGCGCGCAGGTGCCGCAGCACGTCGAGTCCGGAGCCGTCCGGCATCGTCATGTCGAGCAGCACGAGGTCGATCTCGGGCGCCCGTGGGCCGTCGAGCAACGCGCTGAGCGCGGACCGCGCGCCCGCGCATTCGCCCACGACCTGGAACCCCTCGAGTCCTTCGACGTAGTGGCGGTGCAGGTCGAGGGTGAGGGCTTCGTCATCGACGAGCAGCACGCCGATCATGCGTTCCTCCGGGGCAGGACGACGCGGAACGTCGTGGGTTCGGGTGCGAAGGCGAGTGAGCCGCCCGCGTCATCGACGATGGCCGACACGAGCGCGAGCCCGACGCCGCGTCCCTCGGCGCCCGCGGGCTTGGTCGAGAACCCGTGCTCGAAGATGCGCCGCTCGAGCTCGGGCGGCACACCCGCTCCCGAGTCGGAGACACTGATCTCGAGCTCGTCGTCCGTCGTCCGCGTCATCCGCACCTCCACCCATCGTGGTTCGGAGCCGCTCGCGGCGGCGTCGAGGGCGTTGTCGATCAGGTTCCCCACCACCGACACCGCGTCGACGGGGGTGAGGACCGAGCGCGGAGCGTCAGGCTCGATGTGCGAGCGCCACCGGATGCCGCGCTCCTTCGCCTGCGACGCTTTGCCCAGCAGCAGCGCGCCGACGGTCGGGTCGCCGTCGCGGCGTGCGGCCACCTGATCGACGAGCACCTGGCTCTGGCGCGACGTCTCGGCGAGGATCTCGATCGCCTCGGCCGTGCGACCGAGCTCGAGCAGCGCGATGGCGGTGTGCATGCGGTTCCCGTGCTCGTGGGTCTGCGCCCGCAGCGCCTCGCCGAGCGTGCGCAGCGACTCGAACGACGACACCGCGTCGCGGATCGCCCCCGCCGGCAGGTCGCCGGTGACCTGGCGAGTGGCGCGGCGGGCGACGACGGCGCCGACGAGGCCGGCGACGAGCAGGGCCGCGGCGATGCCGGCGACCACAAGCAGACGAGGGCCGAGGGTTGCGGTGATGCTGCCGATCGTGACGCCGACCGACACCCAGCCGACGATCCGGTCGTTCCGCTCGACCGGGACGATCGTGCGCACCGAAGGGCCGAGCGTGCCGGTGAACTCCTCGGTGAGCGCTGCCGGTTCCGCGGGGATCGAGCCGAGATACGGTTCGCCGATCCGCTCGCGGTCGCGGTGCGTGATGCGGATGCCGTCCGGGTCCATGATCGTGACGAAGTCCACGCGCGCGTCGACGATGACCTGTTCGACCTGCGGTTGCAGCAGCGCGGATGCGGCCGCGGCGTCGTCGTCGGCGAGGGCGTCGGCGACCTGCGCGGTGTCGGCGACGGTCTGCGCGACGGCCTGCGTGACCCGCTCGGCCTGCGCACGGGCGGTGCGTTGCCCGTCGACGATCAGGATGCCGGCGATCGCGAGGCTGAGCACGGCCACGGCGACCGTGACGGCCACGAACACGAGTGACGCCGCGCTGCGGCTGCGTCTGGGCGCCATCGCCCCTCCCTCTCTCGCGTCGTCGCGGGTGCGCTGCTCGCGCTCCGCGACCAATACGACCACAAATCGGACGCGGACGAGAACCGGCGGAAGCTGAGGGGGACCGACAGAGGCGTCGGCCACGGACAACGACTGTTCACCTGGAGAAGACCATGGCTCTCACATCATCCTTCCGCCTTCCGGGCTACAACTTCCGCCGAGGCAAGCAGGCCTGGGACAAGCACACCTGGCTGTACGTCTCGGTGATCCTCGCCGTCGTGCTCGGCGCCGTCGTCGGTCTGCTGTGGCCGACGTTCGCGGTCGGGCTCGAGCCGCTCGGCAAGGGCTTCGTCAGCCTCATCAAGATGATGATCGCCCCGATCATCTTCTGCACGATCGTCGTCGGCGTCGGTTCGATCGCCAAGGCGGCCACGGTGGGCCGGATCGGCGGCCTGGCCCTGCTGTACTTCATGGTCATGTCGACCTTCGCCCTCGCGATCGGGCTGGTGGTGGGCAACATCATCCACCCCGGCGAGGGTCTGAACATGCAGAGCGCCACCTACGACGCCGGCACCGCAGCCGAGGCGAAGTCGACGACGGACTTCATCCTCGGCATCATCCCGACGACGTTCTTCTCGGCCTTCACGGGCGAGAGCGTGCTGCAGGTGCTGTTCATCGCGCTGCTGGTCGGGTTCGCGCTGCAGGGGCTCGGCAAGAAGGGCGAGCCGATCATGAACGCCGTGAAGTACCTGCAGACGCTCGTCTTCCGCATCCTCGGCATGATCCTGTGGCTCGCGCCCATCGGAGCCTTCGGCGCCATCGCGGCGGTGGTCGGCAAGACGGGTGTCGCAGCCATCGTGAGCCTGGGCGTGCTGATGATCGCGTTCTACATCACCTGCATCATCTTCATCGTCGCGGTGCTCGGCAGCATCCTGTACGCCGTCGCCCGGGTCAACATCTTCAGCCTCATGAAGTACCTCGCGCGGGAGTACCTGCTGATCGTCGGCACCTCGTCGAGCGAGTCGGCACTGCCGCGACTGATTGCGAAGATGGAGCACCTGGGTGTGTCGAAGCCCGTCGTGGGCATCACGGTTCCCACCGGCTACTCGTTCAACCTGGACGGCACGGCGATCTACCTC
This sequence comes from Microbacterium thalli, assembly GCF_028737325.1. Lineage (GTDB taxonomy): Bacteria > Actinomycetota > Actinomycetes > Actinomycetales > Microbacteriaceae > Microbacterium > Microbacterium thalli. The sequence goes on from NZ_JAQZCH010000001.1 coordinate 1,374,150, forward strand.
ACGATGGCGTCGCTGTTCATCGCCGCGGGCATGGGTGCGCCGATGTCGATCCCGGAGCAGATCGGGCTGCTCGTGTTCATGATCATCGCGTCGAAGGGCGCCGCGGGCGTCACCGGCGCAGGCCTCGCGACGCTGGCCGGTGGTCTGCAGGCCTACCGTCCCGACCTCGTCAACGGCGTCGGCGTGATCGTCGGCATCGACCGGTTCATGTCGGAGGGCCGCGCGCTGACGAACTTCACCGGCAACGCCGTCGCCACCGTCCTCATCGGAACCTGGACGCGCGAGTTCAACCGCGAGCAGGCGCGTGCCGTGCTCAGCGGACAGCACCCCTTCGACGAGTCGACACTGACGGGCCACGGACACGACGGGATGTCGGACGACACCGGCGCCGTCAACACCCAGGGCCTCGAGGAAGCGGCGCTCACCGAAGCCACCGCCAAGGAGGAGCGCGCCCGCCAGCGCCGCGCAGCCGCAAGCCGCTGAGTCGCTGAGTCGCTGAGCGGCAGAGTCGCTGAGCGGCAGAGGCGCTGAGTCGCAGGCTCGCTGAGCCGCTAGGCCGCTAGGCCGCTCGACGGTCGCGGGTCCGAGGAATCGGATGCCGCGGCCGTCGGCTTTCTGCGCGCGGAGGATCGCCGACCCGCGGCGTCGAACCGAAGCTCAGAACGGTGGTGGCGATTCGGCGGGAACCCGCGGGACTCCCGGTTGCCTCATCGTCCGCGGCGGATCGGCCGCGATCGTGAACGCGACCACGGGCGGGGGTGCGTCTTCGCGGTAGACCCTCCCGGTGGGCGAGGTCCACACGAGCCTTCCGCCGTGCAGCTGTCTCACGCGCCATCGAGTGTGGTGTTTGACGTCGTGGGGTCGTTTGCAGAGGTGGGCGAGGTTGCCGACGTGCGTGGGTCCGCCGTCGGAGGCGGCGTGGGTGTGGTCGATTTCGCAGCGGATGGCGGGTTGCCGGCATCCGGGGAACCGGCAGTGCCGGTCTCTTGCTCGCAGCAGCCGGCGCATGGCGGCGGTGGGTTGGTACGTGTCGCATTCCAGGACGGTTCCGGTGACGGGGTGGGTGAGGAGCCGGTCCCAGGCGGTGTTGTCGCCGGCGAGTTCGCGGGCGGTGGCTGCGTCGATGGGGGAGCGGCCCACGAGCTCGGCCGGCCCGTCGTCCTCACCGGTCAGGGTGAGCGCGGACACGACGACCTGCACCTTCGCGCGGATCGCCCCGAGCCCACCGTTTCCGTCGTCGTCGGCCGGGGGGTCGAGCGCGGGCGTTCCCGCGAGCAGCAGATCGGCGAACACGTCGGCACGAACCTGGTCGATGCTGCGGGTATCCGCCGCGAACGACGAGCCGTTAGGTGCGTCGGCGTCGGCGTCGGCGTCTGCGTCTGCGTCTGCGTCGGCTTCGGCTTCGGCGGCCGCGTCGCCCGCGTCCGCTCCCGCCGCATCCGCCCGCGGGCGGGCGTCGATGATCTCCCGTGCCTGTCGAGTCAGCCGGTCGACGACGCCCTCGGCGATCACGGTGGGCAGTGTCGCGATGAGGTCGGACATCCCGTCCGGCCCCGGCTGCACGCGCACGCACCGCCCCGCCGCGGCGGCCTCGTGCCGCTCCGTGAACGACCGCGGATGCAACCTCTCCGCCACGTGCACCAGGGCATCCCGCACGCGGTTGGGCGTCTCACCCTCGCACCGCTCGATCGCGACCCGCTCGAACTCTCCGCGCACCTCGGCCGGCACGACGCACCCCGTGTCTTGGATGACCCGGACATGCCCCCGCGTGATGCGCCCGGCCTCCCAGGCATCCATCGTCGCGGGGTAGTTGTCGACGAGGTCTCGCGCTTCGTCGATGCGTCGTTGCAGCGTCCGGTCGGTCGTGACGAAGACTCCCGCGAGCTCGGCTGCGATGCTCCGCAGTGCCATCTCGCGGGCCTTGACCCGCTCGTCCGCCCTCGCCGCCTGCTGCTCCGCCAGCCGCCCCGCCGCGGCGAGCACGCGCACCTCGCGGATCTGCACGGCGCGCGCGGCATCCGTGACACCCGCGGCGTCGGCGACGAGCTCCGTGAGCGCGGCGATGTCCGCGTCGCTCCCGATCCCGCTACCGACCCGGTTATTCGAAGACATGTTCGAATGATGTCATGGACCTCCGACATCGGCCTCGGCCCGGGCCGTGCCACGATCCGGTGGCCGCTGGCCCGCGGCCTCGCCACATGCCGCGATGCTGGTGCTCCCTGCCTGAGCCGGCAACACGCGTCGTTCGCACCGCCCGTCGTTCCCACCGCCCGTCGTTCGCACCGCCCGTCGTTCGCACCGCCCGTCGTTCGCACCGCCCGTCGTTCGCACCGCCCGTCGTTCCCACCGCCCGTCGTTCCCACCGCCCGTCGTTCCCACCGCGCACTCCTCCGCGGCGTTCTCAGCCGCCGCTGAACGTCATGCGAGAGGATGGAGTCTTCCTTTCCCCGATCGAAGAGGTCACTCGTGCGTCTGCGCCCGCTCGCCGCTCTGTCCGTCGTCGCCGTGTCGGCGCTCGCACTCGCCGGTTGCGCCGGCGGGGGAGAGCCCACGGAGACGCCCAGCCCGGACGCCTCCGGCTCGTCGCAGTGCCTCGTCGACGCCCAGCCGGGCGACGCGTCGAACAGCATCGAGGTCGAGGGTTCGGCGCCCGACCTGACGGCGACCGTGACGCCGGGCATCGAGCCGGCGGACATCGAGCGCACGCTGACGGCCGAGGGTGACGGCGACGAGCTCGTCGCGGGCGACCTCGTGTCGGGCGCGTACGCGATCTACGACGGCGCGACCGGCGAGCAGCTCGAGTCGTCGGCCACGACCTCTCCCGACGACTCCGGCCTCGTGCCGATCCTGCTCGACCCGCAGCAGTACTCCGTCTTCGTGGCGGCACTCGAGTGCGCGCCGCTCGGGTCGACCGCCGCGCTCGCGATCCCCGGCTCGGCGTTCGGCGAGGGTCGCACCTCCGTCGTCGTCGTGGCGGAAGGCGTCGAGAAGCTCGACACCCGCGCCACCGGTGACGAGCAGGAGCCCGTCGAGGGGATGCCGGCGGTCGAGCTCGGCGAGAACGGCGCGCCGACCATCACGATCCCCGAGGGCGACGCCCCCACCGAGGTGCAGCTGGCGAACCTGAAGACCGGTGACGGTGCAACCGTCGGCGCGGGCGACACCGCGTTCGTGCAGTACACCGGCGTGAAGTGGTCCGACGGCACGGTCTTCGACTCGAGCTGGGACCGCGGCCAGCCCGCGGCCTTCCCGACCAACGGTGTCGTCGCCGGCTTCCAGCAGGCGCTCGAGGGGCAGCAGGTCGGCTCGCAGGTGCTCGTCGTGATCCCGCCGGCAGCGGGGTACGGCGCGCAGGAGGGCAGCGAGCTCCAGAACGAGACGCTCGTGTTCGTCGTCGACATCCTCGGCGTCCAGCGCACCCCGGTTCCCGCCGCCGGCTGAGGCGGCGGGTCGGGCTCGGGGCCTCCGGGCGACGAACGCCTAGGCTGACGGCATGCGTCGCGTCCTCATCCTCGGCTCCACCGGATCGATCGGAACGCAGGCGCTCGACGTCATCGACGCCAACCGCGACCGGTTCGCCGTCGTGGGCCTGGCCGCTGGCTCGAACGGCGGGCTGCTCGCCGAGCAAGCGGCACGGTTCGGCGTGCGCGAGACGGCTCTCGGCGCCATCGACGCGGAGCGCCTGGTGCGCGATGTCGACGCGGATGTCGTGCTCAACGGCATCACGGGATCGGTGGGGCTCGGGCCGACGCTCGCGGCCCTCGAAACCGGTCGGATCCTCGCCCTGGCGAACAAGGAGTCGCTGATCGTGGGCGGCGAGCTCGTGACCTCGCTCGCCCGGCCCGGCCAGATCGTGCCCGTCGACTCCGAGCACTCCGCGATCGCGCAGGCGTTGCGTGCGGGTGAGCACACCGAGGTGCGACGGCTCGTGCTGACGGCATCCGGGGGCCCGTTCCGGGGTCGCGGCCGCAACGAGCTCGTCGATGTGACCCCGACCGAAGCCCTCGCGCATCCCACGTGGGACATGGGCCGGGTGGTGACGACGAACTCCGCGACGCTCGTCAACAAGGGCCTCGAGGTGATCGAGGCTCATCTGCTGTTCGGTATCGGCTACGACCGCATCGACGTCGTCGTGCATCCGCAGTCGGTCGTGCACTCGATGGTCGAGTTCGTCGACGGATCGACGATCGCGCAGGCCTCGCCGCCCGACATGCGGCTTCCGATCTCGCTCGGGCTCGACTGGCCGCGCCGTGTGGCCGGCGTCGGAGCGCCGATCGACTGGACGCGGGCGACCGCCTGGACCTTCGAACCGCTCGATGGCGAGGCCTTCCCCGCCGTCGCGCTGGCGAAGAGCGTCGGGCGGGCCGGGGCGACCTACCCGGCCGTCTTCAACGCCGCGAACGAGCAGGCCGTCGAGGCCTTCCACGCCGGCGCGCTGACCTTCCCGGGCATCGTCGAGACGATCGAGCGCGTCGTCGACAGGCACGAGCCGCCGACCGAGCTCAGCCGCGAGAGCCTCGCCGCGGCGGAGTCGTGGGCGCGGTCAGCGGCGGATCGCGCGATCGCCGCGGCATCCTGACCCCGGGCGCACCCACCCGGCGCGCCCGGGGCGTGTCATGTCGGTGTCAGTACACGGTGAGGCCGCGCGCGGCGAACTGCGCGCGCACGTGGGCGACGAGTCCGGCATCGGGCGTCTCGCGTCCGGCCAGGGGATAGGGGATGCCGAGGCGCTCCCATTTCGACGTGCCCATCTGATGGAACGGCAGCACCTCGACCCGCTGCACGTTGGACCATCTCGCGACGATGTCGGCGACGGCATCCACGTTCTCGGGGGCGTCGGTCAGGCCGGGGACGAGCACGAAGCGGATCCACGCCGGCACACCGCGCGCGGCGAGGCGGTCGCCGAAGTCGAGCGTCGGCTGCAGTTCGCGGCCGGTCACCTCGCGGTAGGTCTCGGGAAGGCCGGACTTGACGTCCAGCAGCACCAGCGACAGGTCGTCGAGCAGGGCGTCGGATGCCGCGCGGCCGAGGTTGCCGGAGGTGTCGATCGCGACGTGGACGCCGAGGTCGGCCGCGGCCCGCGCGAGCCGCGTGACGAACGCGGCCTGCTGCAGCGGCTCGCCGCCGGAGATCGTCAGCCCGCCGCCCGTCGCCCGGAAGACCGGCAGGTAGCGGCGGATGCGAGCGAGGATGTCGTCGAGGGCCGTCAGCTCGCCGTCGCGCTGCCGCCACGTGTCGGGGTTGTGGCAGTACTGGCAGCGCAGCGGGCAGCCGGCGAGGAAGAGGGTCATCCTGGTGCCGGGACCGTCCACGGAAGTGACGAGCTCCCAGGAATGCACGCTGGCGATCTGCCCGGATCGTCGTGCGGCGAGACGATCGCGCGGGGCGTCGCACAGATCAGCGTTGCTCGGTGCACCCGGCACCAGGATGGCGGACACGGGACTCAGACTCCCGTGTGGAAGGTGCGGCTGAGGACGTCGAGCTGCTGCTCGCGAGTCAGTCGCACGAAGTTGACCGCGTAACCGGAGACCCGGATGGTCAGCTGCGGGTACTTCTCCGGGTGCTCCATCGCGTCCTCGAGCGTCTCGCGCGTGAGCACGTTGACGTTGAGGTGGTAGCCGTCCGAGCCCATCTGCGCGTCGAGCAGCCCGACGAGGTTGCGCACCCGCTCCTCCGCCGTGCGACCGAGGCCGCCCGGCGTGACCGTCGTGGTGAGCGAGATGCCGTCCTGCGCCTGGTCGAACGGGAGCTTCGCCACCGACAGGGCCGCGGCGAGCATGCCGTGCGTGTCGCGACCGTTCATCGGGTTGGCGCCCGGGGCGAAGGGCTGGCCGGCGCGTCGGCCGTCGGGAGTGTTGCCGGTGGCCTTGCCGTAGACGACGTTCGAGGTGATCGTCAGCACCGATTGGGTGTGGACGGCGTCGCGGTACGTCTCGTGCTTGCGGATCATCGTCATGAAGTCCGACACGAGCTCGCGGGCGATCTCGTCGACCCGGTCGTCGTCGTTGCCGAAGGTGGGGAAGTCGCCGTGCACGAGGTAGTCGACGACGAGACCCGAGGCGTCGCGGACGGGCTCGACCCGCGCGTACTTGATCGCCGACAGCGAGTCCGCCGCGACCGACAGCCCCGCGATGCCGCAGGCCATGGTCCGCAGGACGTTGCCGTCGTGCAGGGCCATCTCGAGCCGCTCGTACGCGTACTTGTCGTGCATGAAGTGGATGCAGTTGAGCGCGTCGACGTAGGTCTCGGCGAGCCACTCCATCATTCCGCGGAAGCGCTCGCGCACATCGTCGTAGTCGAGGATGTCGCCGGCCACGGGGGACGCAGCGGGAGCGATCTGCTTGCCGCTGACCTCGTCGCGGCCACCGTTGATCGCGTACAACAGCGTCTTGGCGAGGTTGACCCGTGCGCCGAAGAACTGCATCTGCTTGCCGACGGTCATGGGCGACACGCAGCACGCGATCGCTGCGTCGTCGCCGCAGAGGGCGCGGATGTGGTCGTCCGACTCGTACTGGATCGACGAGGTGTCGATCGACACCTGGGCGCAGAACTCCTTGAAGCCCTCCGGCAGCGCGTCGGTCCACAGCACCGTGAGGTTCGGCTCGGGCGCCGGGCCGAGGTTGTACAGCGTCTGCAGGAACCGGAACGCGGTGCGGGTCACGAGCGTCCGGCCGTCCTCGCCGACGCCGCCGATCGACTCGGTGACCCACGTCGGGTCGCCCGAGAACAGGGAGTCGTACTCGGGGGTGCGGAGGAACCGGACGATGCGCAGCTTGATGACCAGGTCGTCGACGAGCTCCTGAGCCTCGACCTCCGTGAGCGCGCCGCGGGCCATGTCGCGCTGGATGTAGGCGTCGAGGAAGGCGGTGTTGCGGCCGAAGCTCATCGCCGCGCCGTTCTGCTCCTTCACGGCGCCGAGGTACGCGAAGTACAGCCACTGGATCGCTTCGCGGGCGGTGGCGGCGGGCCGGGTGATGTCGAACCCGTACGAGGCCGCCATCTCGGCCAGCTCGTGCAGGGCCCGGATCTGCTCCGCGTTCTCCTCGCGCGAGCGCAGGATGTTCTCCGTCGATGGGTGCATGTCGAGCTCGGCGCGCTCGACGTTCTTGGCGGCGATGAGGGCCGTCGTGCCGTAGAGCGCGACGCGCCGGTAGTCGCCGATGATGCGTCCGCGACCGTAGGCGTCGGGCAGGCCGGTGATGATGTGGCTGCTGCGGGCGAGGCGCACGGCGGGCGGGTACACGTCGAAGACGCCGTCGTTGTGCGTCTTGCGGTAGCGCGTGAAGATCGTCTCGAGCGTCGGGTCGACGGGGTAGCCGTAGGTCTCGAGGGCGCCCTTGACCATGCGCCACCCGCCGTTGGGCATGATGGCGCGACGCAGCGGCGCGTCCGTCTGCAGTCCGACGATGAGCTCGTCGTCGCGTCGGATGTAGCCCGGAGCGTGCGAGGTGATCGTCGAAGGGGTCGCGGCATCGACGTCGTAGACGCCGCGCTCGCGCTCGGCGGGGAACATCTCGCTCAGCGTGCCCCACAGTCCCGTGGTGCGGGCAGTCGGTCCGACCAGGAACGACGCGTCGCCGGTGTAGGGCTCGTAGTTGCGCTGGATGAAGTCGCGAACGTCGATGTCGTCCTGCCACGGGCCCGGGGCGAACCCCTCCCACGCCGCGGGAACGGCATCGTCGTCGTGTGCTGTCGAGGTCGGGATGACTGTGCTCATCGTGGGTCCTTCGTCCTGTCGGAAGGCCCGCCGGGGAGCGGGGGAGGCGCTGGTCGTGCCTGCCGCGGCGTGCCTGAGGCCGACGCTACGCCCGCGCGCGGAGCACGATGCGGATCATGCACGACGACTACAGGAGCTATGGATGCCGCTGATTTTTCACAGTGGTCTGACCACAAACGCGCTCAGTCGGTGTACGGCACCGACCAGCTCGGCTCGGGCACGGGCCACCCGGCATCCCGCAGCGCCCGGCGGGCCAGCTCGCGCGCCGAGTACGGCGTGCGCTGCCCGCGGATGTCGCGATAGTCCTGGTGTCCTGGGCCGGCCCACAGGATCGCGTCGCCCTCGCCGACGAGCGACACCGCGTCGACGATCGCCCGCTCGGGCGGCGAGGACTCCCGGATGTCGGCATCCGGGCGCGCGTTGCGGGCGCCCTCGAGCAGCGTGGCGCGGATGGCGTCGGGATCCTCGAACCGCGGGTGGTGATCCGTCACGATGAGGATGTCGCTGCCGAGCACGGCGGTCGCGCCCATGTCGTGGCGCTTGGTCTTGTCGCGGTCGCCGTCGGCGCCGAAGAGCATGAGGACGCGGCCCGGGGTCACGCGGCGCACGGCGGCGAGGGTCTTCGAGAACGCGTCCGGGGAGTGCCCGAAATCGACGTACACCGCGGGGCCGCGATCGCCCGAGACCCGCTGGATGCGTCCGGGCAGGTGAGCGTCGATCACCGATCCGTCGAGCGCGCTGACGATCGTGTCCCACGCGTAGCCGCCCTCGAGGAGCATCACGATCGCGAGCCCGGCGTTGGCGGCCATGTGCGGCCCGATCACGGGCACGGTCGTGGTCAGCTCGCGGTCGCCGGGGCCGCGCAGTCGGAAGCGCGTGCCGTCCTGGCGTTCCTCGACGATGTCGATGGTCCAGTCCGCCGTCTGGGTCGGGTCGTCGGCGATCGCCGGCGTGACGATCGTGACGACCGGGATGTCGGCGCGCGCGACGATGTCGGAGCCCGCGGCCGAGTCGAGGCAGACGACGCCGCGGCGCGACCGGTCCGCGCGGAACAGCGGCAGTTTGGCCTCGAAGTACTCGGCCATGTCGCCGTAGTCGTCGAGGTGGTCGTGCGACAGATTGGTGAACCCGGCGACGTCGAAGACGACCCCGTCGACGCGGTGGCGCGTCAGCGCCTGCGCGCTCACCTCGACGGCGACCGCCTCGACGCCGCGTTCGCGCATCAGCGCGAGCAGGGCGTGGAACTCGGATGCCTCGGGCGTGGTCAGTCGCGAGACGATCACCTCTCCGGCGATGTGGCGCTCGGCGGTCGATGAGAGCCCCGTGACCGCCCCCAGCTGCCCGAGGATGCCCTCGAGCAGGTGCGAGACGCTCGTCTTGCCATTCGTGCCCGTGGTGCCGAACAGGACGGGCAGCTCGTCGTCGCGACCGGTGCCGTAGACCCAAGCCGACAGGTCGCCCAGAGCCGCGCGCGGATCGTCGACGACGACGATCGGCAGCCCGGCGGAGCCGGCGATCTCCGCGCCCGCGGCATCCGTCACGATGGCCGTGGCTCCGCGGTCGGCGGCGACGGACGCGAATTCGGCGCCGTGGCGTGCTCCGCCGCGGATGGCCACGAAGGCCTCGCCGGCTCGCAGGTCGGCGGTGGCCAGGGTGATCCCCGTCACGGTCACGCCGTCGGCGTCGCCGACGACACGGCCGCCGACACGGGCGGCCAGGTCGGCCAGCGCGCGGCGCGGCGGACGCGCGGGGCGCAGGACGGGAGGAAGGTTCGAGGCGTCGGTAGGCATTGCCGACCATTCTGCCACTCCAGGCAGGTCCGGGCGGGCGGGTCCGACGACCCTCCCGCCCGGACGATGGTCAGGCGCGGCGTCGGGCGATCGCCAGCACGAGAGCGGCCGCGGCGACGACGAGGGCGCCGGCCGAGAGCCACACCGGCAGCGGGTCTGCGGCGGGCGCCGCCGCGGCGGCGTTCTCGGCGTCGGCCGCGGTGTCATCGCCGTGCTCACCGCTCGCGTGGCCGCCGTGCTCGGTGTCCGCGGCCGCTCCCACCACGACCACCGGCGCGGGGTACTCGAGGTCGTGCGGGTCCTGCCCGTCTTCGGCGATCTCGACCCACGCCGCCTCGCCGGCCTCGCACTGCTGCGTCACGGGGAAGGCGAAGCTCTCGCCCTCCGCGGATCCGGGGAAGATCACGTTCATGCCCGCCGACGCGGCGTAGGCGTCGGGCACGGGAGTCACGGCGGTGTACGTGATGCGGGTCGGGATGCCGGACTCGCCGGCCTCGGTCGTGATGGTCCAGGCGCCGTCGACCACAGGGGTCGCGCCCTGGGCCTCGGCGGGGATGTCGACGACGAGCGCGGTGGTGGGCGATCCGTCGCAGCCGTGGCTGAAGGCGAAGTCGATGCGCGTCGAACCGTTCGCCGCGACCTCTTCGGGCGTGACGTGGACGTGCGCCGACGCGGCCAGCGGCAGCGCGAGGGCGAGGGCGGCGCCGGCGGTGACGCCGGCCAGGGTGCGCACGCGGCGGCGCGCAGGAGTGATGCGGGACATGGTTCTCTCTCGGAACGGGCGGGCCGCGTCGGGCGGCGCCGCACAAGGGGTGGGTCGATGGTCACGCGGTCGCGACCGGCGGACCCCGCAGCGAGAGGAAGGAGCGGACCGGGCGGGCGACCACGAACCGCCGCCGGCGATCGGGCGTCAGCCGCAGGAGAGCGGGGACCGGCGCCACCGGCGACAGCAGCCGCTCGACGCGACGGATCCCGCGGGCGATCGCCCCGATGGCGCGTTCGCCCACGACGAGCGCGAGGATCGTGAGCGCCGCGGCAGCGACGTGGGTCGCCGTCATCGACGGGCTCGCCGCATGCGCGTGCGACCCCGCCGCGAGGGCGAGCTGCGATCCCGGATGCAGGTGCGCGGAGGCCGCCCCCGGGTTCGCCGACCCGGCGATGGAGAAGAAGGTGTGGAACAGACCCTGACTGGCGAGCACGACGAGCGCCGTTCGCCCCGAGGACGGCGTGCGACCGACCAGCCACACCGACACCGGCGTGGCCAGCAGAGCGGCAGCGGCGATCAGCCAGAGCGGTGCGAGCCCGCCCGAGAGGGTGTGTGCGGTGGCCGCCAGCACGGTGGCGATCGCTGCCGACCCGGCGCCGCGGCCGGCGCGCAGACGCCGAGCGTGCGCACCCCCCGGCCGGTCCATGGGTCCGAGTTTAGGGGCCCGGGCAATTCAAAGGCTCGACCGGTAGCCTCACCGCTCGTGGATGTCCTCGCTTTCGCCATCGGAGTGGTGCTGCTCGTCGTCGGGCTCGCGGTGTCGATCGCTTTGCACGAGATCGGTCACCTCGTTCCGGCGAAGGCGTTCGGCCTGCGCGTCGGGCGCTACATGATCGGCTTCGGTCCGACCCTGTGGTCGCGTCGATTCGGCGAGACCGAGTACGGCGTGAAGGCGTTGCCGCTCGGCGGCTACATCTCGATGTCGGGCATGTACCCGCCCGCCCTCGAGGGGCAGAGCGCGGCCGGTCGGGCCGGCGGCGGATTCTTCGCCACGATGGTGCAGGACGCGCGGGACGCCAACGCCGAGACCCTCGTCGAGGGCGACACCCGCCCGGCCTTCTACCAGCTGTCGGTCTGGAAGCGGGTCGTCATCATGCTCGGTGGCCCCGTGATGAACCTGCTGTTCGCGATGGTGCTCTTCGGCGTCGCCCTCAGCGCCATCGGCCTGCCCGCCGTCTCGCCGACGGTCGCGTCGGTCAACGAGTGCGTGCTTCCCGCCGGCGCCGATCGCACGGCCTGCGAGGCGGGAGACCCGACCTCGCCGGCTGCGGCAGCCGGCATCCGCCCCGGTGACGTCATCGTCGCCGTCGACGGAACCGAGGTCGACACGTTCGCTGCGGCGACCGCGATCATCCAGGACGCGCCGGGTCGCAGCATCCCGATCGTCGTCGAGCGCGAGGGCGAGCGTGTCGAGCTCACCGTCACGCCCGTCCGGGCGGAGCGGCTCGTGGCGACCGCCGACGGGGGAACGACGCAGGCCGAGGTCGGCTTCGTGGGGATGAGCGGCACGCGCATCAACGAGCCCCAGCCCCTGTGGGCCGGGCCGCAGGCGGCGGTCGATCGCGTGGGCGCGGTCGCGGGCGTCATCTGGCAGCTGCCGGTCAAGGTCTACGAGACCGGTGTCACGCTCGTCACCGGCGCGGAGCGCGACCCGAACGGGCCGCTGTCGGTCGTAGGTGCCGGGCGCATCGCGGGCGAGGTCGCCGCGACCGAGGCGCCGATCCAAGACCGCGTGCTCGACCTGATCAGCCTCCTGGGCTCGCTGAACATCGCGCTGTTCGTCTTCAACCTGCTGCCGCTGCTGCCGCTCGACGGCGGGCACGTCGTCGTGGCCCTCTGGGACGGGATCAAGCGCGCGTGGGCGCGCATCACCCGACGGCCGGCGCCGCGCCCGGTGGACGCCACGAAGCTCGTGCCGGTGACATTCGTCGTCGTGATCGGGTTGATCGTGATGGGCGGGACGCTCATCCTCGCCGACGTCTTCAACCCCATCTCGATCCTGGGCTGACGCGCCGCAGTGCCCGACGCCGCAGGACCTCCGCGCTGAACGCGCTCAGGCCTGAGCGGGCTCGAGGGCGAAGCCGATCAGTCGCTCGAGCGTCGGCAGGCCGTCGCGCGAGAGGATCGACTCGAGGTGCCCCTGCACCGAGGCGTAGCCCGGCCCGCGCAGGGCGTAGACGTCGCCGGATGCCGCGTCCGCCGCGATCTCGGTCTCGCCGAGGTGCTGCATGCCCGCGGGCACGCGCGCCGTGAAGGTGTTGTAGAACCCGATCGACGACGGCACGCCGAAGACATCCACCTGCTTCTGCAGGCCCTGGTGCGGTGAGGCGAGCGGCGCGAGATCGAGCCCGACCCGGTCGGCCAGGATCTGGTGGCTCAGGCAGACGGCCAGCAGGGGGCGAAGCGCATCCGCGCGCCGTGCCACGAGGTCGCGCATGCGCGCGATGCGGGCGCTGGCGCCGTCGCGCGGGTCACCGGGTCCGGGACCGAAGACGACGAAACCGGCCTCGTCCACAGCGGCATCCGTCACCTCGCTCCACGTCCGGATGTCGACCCGGAAGCCGAGGTGGTGCAGCTGGTGTCCGAGCATCGTCGTGAAACGGTCCTCGGCATCGACGACCAGCACATCCCGCCCGGCGAACGGCCCGCCCTCAGCGGCCTGCGGATCGAGCCAGAACTGCGCCAGGCGCGCGTTGCGCGAGGCCAGGAGCTCGGCGATGGTCGGGTCGTCGCCCAACCGGGGGGCGGGGGCGTCCGCGGGCGCGTCCTCGTCGATCGCCGTCGCGACCGGCACGGCGGCCGGAGCGTCGTCGCGGTCGACGGCGCCGATCGCACCGAGCACGCCCGCCGCCTTGCCGTGGGTCTCGCCGACCTCGCCGGCCGGGTCGGAGTGCCGCACGAGCGTCGCGCCCACCGGCACCCGCAGTCGGCCGTCGACGAGGTAAGCCGTGCGGATGAGGATCGGCGCGTCGAGGTCATGACCGCCGTCGACGGTCGGCGTGAACAGCGCCGCCACTCCGGAGTAGTAGCCGCGGGGCGAGCGCTCGTGCCGGGCGATGACGGTGCAGGCGTTCTGCATCGGCGAGCCGGTGACCGTCGGGGCGAACATCGTCTCGCGCAGGATGTCGCGAGGGTCCATGGTGCTCGAGCCGCGGAGCATGTACTCGGTGTGGGTCAGCCGCGACATCTCCTTCAGATGCGGGCCCGTGATGCGGCCGCCGTCGGAGCAGACCGCCGACATCATCTTCAGCTCTTCGTCGACGACCATGAAGAGCTCCTCGGTCTCCTTGGTCGACGACAGGAACTCGGTCAACGTCTCGGCGGTCGCCCCGCCGCGGGGATGCCGGAAGGTGCCCGAGATCGGGTTCATCGTCACGATGCTCGTGCCCGGCTCAGCGGGCGGACCGCTGTGCGCGCTGACGTGCGCCTCGGGGCTCGCGCCCACGGCGACATGACCGTCCGTGACCACGAGGAACGTCCAGTACGCCCCGCGCTCGTGCTGCAGCAGCGCGCGGAACCAGGTGAGCCCGGCCGTCACCGGGTCGGTGTCGACGGTCGCGGTGAAGTCGCGGCGGATGACGAAGTTCGCGCCCTCGCCGCGACCGATCTCGTCGGCGATGACGCGGCGGACGATGTCGGCGTACTCGTCGTCGGAGATGTCGAAGCCGGCGTCGCCGAGGGGGATCCGCTCGGACGGCAGCTCGCGCAGAGCCTCCGCGAGCGGGATCGATCCGTGGTCGGTGACGCGCAGGCAGCGCAGGGGAGCGCCGTCGTCGTGGCAGACGAAGCCGCGCTCGACCACCTGACGGAACGGCACGAGCGCGAGGACCTCGCGCGGCGTGCCGTCGCCGTCGTGCAGGGGGATGTCGCCCAGCAGGTCGACGTCGACGACGTCGCCTCGCAGCACCTCCACGGTGGCGCCGTCGCGAGCGATGAGGGCGAACGGCTCGCCGCTCGCGGCGAGATCGGTCAGCGTCGAGGAGGTCATCGTCGTCTTTCGTCGTCGGGGCGTCCGCCCCACGAAAAAGACCGCCGGGCCTTCGTCGCCGGGCGGTCTGTTGTCGTGTGCACGTCGGACACACCGCCTAAGCGGTGTGCCACCAGGAGAAGCGCGTGCGCATGGGGCGAAATTATCACACCCGCCCGGCGCGCGCCGTTCCCAGCCCGGGCGGGGCACCGCCGCGTAGGCTGAGCGCGTGCCAGCAGTCAATCTCGGGATGCCGCAGATTCCCGACGTTCTCGCCCCGCGCCGCAAGAGCCGGCAGATCCGTGTCGGGCGGGTGCTCGTCGGTGGTGGCGCCCCGGTCAGCGTGCAGTCGATGACGACGACGCCCACGACCGACATCAACGCCACCCTGCAGCAGATCGCCGAGCTGACGGCATCCGGCTGCGAGATCGTCCGTGTGGCAGTGCCCTCGCAGGACGACGCCGACGTGCTGCACATCATCGCCAAGAAGAGCCAGATCCCCGTCATCGCCGACATCCACTTCCAGCCGAAGTACGTGTTCCAGGCGATCGACGCCGGCTGCGCGGCTGTCCGCGTCAACCCGGGCAACATCCGCAAGTTCGACGACCAGGTCGGTGCGATCGCGAGCGCGGCCACAGCTGCGGGGGTCTCGCTGCGGATCGGCGTCAACGCGGGGTCGCTCGACCGTCGCCTGCTCGAGAAGTACGGCAAGGCCACGCCCGAGGCGCTCGTCGAGAGCGCCGTGTGGGAGGCGTCGTTGTTCGAAGAGCACGACTTCCACGACTTCAAGATCTCGGTCAAGCACAACGACCCGATCGTCATGGTGAAGGCCTACCGCCAGCTCGCCGAGCGCGGCGACTGGCCGCTGCACCTCGGCGTCACCGAAGCCGGTCCGGCCTTCCAGGGGACGATCAAGAGCGCGACGGCGTTCGGCATCCTGCTGGGCGAGGGCATCGGCGACACCATCCGCGTGTCGCTGTCGGCACCGCCGGCGGAGGAGGTCAAGGTCGGCCACCAGATCCTGCAGTCGCTGAACCTGCGTGAGCGCAAGCTCGAGATCGTCTCGTGCCCCTCGTGCGGACGCGCACAGGTCGACGTCTACACGCTCGCCGACGACGTCACCGAGGGTTTGAAGGACATGACCGTTCCGCTGCGCGTCGCCGTCATGGGCTGCGTCGTCAACGGACCCGGTGAGGCCCGCGAGGCCGACCTGGGTGTTGCGTCGGGCAACGGCAAGGGTCAGATCTTCGTCAAGGGAGAGGTCATCAAGACCGTGCCCGAGTCGGAGATCGTCGCGACCCTCATCGAAGAGGCCCGCCGCATCGCCGACGAGCTCGGCCCCGACGCGCCGTTGGGCACCGCGCAGGTCGTCACCGCCTGACGCGGGACCACCCGGGTCGATCCGACGTCGATTCGGTAACGGCTTGGATCCGGATGCCGCTGCGCGTATGGCTGTGCTGACACAGTGTTGTCATGCCGCGCCGCCGTATCGCCGTCCTCACGCTCGCCCTCGTCGGTGCCCTGACGGCGGGTTGTGCGACGCCCGCGCCCGTCGCCGATACGCCGACGGCGACCCCCACACTCGAGGTTAGCCCGACGCCCACGCCCTCTGAAACGCCCGATGCCGGACCGGTACCGGCGTTCGACGGCGACTGCGCGCAGATGCTGACGACCGATCAACGTGACGCGATCCTCGGCGTGGGTTCACGCACGGCGGAGGAGCATGCGCAGCAGATGGAGCCGGATCGTCCCCTTCCCATTCGAGTGGATGTCGCCGGGACGCTCGGCGGGCTCGGCTGCACCTGGTACGCCGCCGAGGGCGCGGACCTTCCGGACGGACTGCGGGTCCTCACCGTGATGGTCCTCCCCGCATCCTCGGTGCCGAAGGAGTACGCGGCGAAGTACTCCGTCGCGGTCTGCGAATCCAACTACGGAACCAGCGCCTGTCGCCTCGGACGAACTGCCGGGGAGAGCTGGGTGAGCGCCTCCGTCGGCGACGCGGTGCCCGAACCTCCTCGCGAGCTGCTCGCCTCCGCGATCGACGCCGTCGCGGAGAACCTCGCAAGCACCGTCGGGCGGGCCCGTCCGATCACGCTGACCGATCAGGTCTGGTCGATACCCGACTGCGAATCGCTCGGGCGCGACATCCGGCTCGACGAGCTCATCGGCCCGTACGTGCACGGGCATTGGGAGGGCAAGGCGGAGCCCGAAGACGACCTGTTCCGCGCCGCCGGCGTGCTCGCGGGCTGCCCGCTCTTCACCGACCCCGAGCACCCGGACTCCGAGGCGTGGGAATTCCACTACCTGACGCCATACGTCGCCCCGGGGCTGGCGTGGCAATGGGACGAGCTGCGTGCCGATGCCGAGAACTCCTCGCGTGCCGTCGATGTCGAGGGTGCGGCCGATGCGTTCGCCGTCGACCAGGGGTACGGGGCGAGCATCGTGTTCGCGACGGACGGCACGAACGTCGTCAGCCTCTACTCACAGAACCCCGACCTTGCCGTGCAGATCGTCGGACGCATCATGACGTCGCTGTCGTCGTGACCGGCCCCGCGCTCAGCGCGATGACCCGCCGGCGGGATCAGGAGATCGTGCCGGCGGCGTAGGTGGCGTCGGTGTCGACGTCGAGCGCCGTCCGGATCGCGATGGCCAGGCCTTGGGTGATCGCGGCCAGGGGCAGCGAGGGCTGGCCTTCCGGCGCGTTCTCCGAGGCGTAGGGCACGTGGATGAAGCCCGCGCGCTGACTCTCGCGATCGGTGCTGTCGAGAGCCGTGAACATCGCGTGATTGCAGACGAACGTCCCTGCGGAGTACGACACAGATGCCGGCGCCCCCGCGTCGGCGATCGCGGCGGTGATCGCCTTCACCGGGAGCGTGGCGAAGTGGGCGGCGGGACCGCCCGGGCGCGAGGGCATGTCGACGGGTTGCGCGCCCGCGTTATCGGGGATGCGTGCATCCATGAGGTTGATCGCCACGCGTTCGGGTGTGATGCCGGTACGACCACCGGCGAGGCCCGTCGCGATGATGACATCCGGCTGATGCGTCGCGATCAGCTCGGTCAGGGTGCGTCCGGCTCGATCGAACTCGACGGGCAGGATCTCGACCACGAGGCGTTCGGGCCCGTCCCATTCCTCCGCAACCCGTGTCACGGCGTCGCCCGACGGGTTCGTCGCGTCGCCCGCGAAGGGTTCGAAGCCGGTCAGCAGCACAGTTCTCATCGATCCAGGCTAGAACGTCCGTGATCGGGAACCTTCTCAGTGAGCGCACATCGCCGCGCCGCGGCATCCGTAGACTCGACTCGTGGTCACCCGTATGTCGCACCTGTTCCTCCGCACGCTCCGTGAAGACCCGGCGGGCGCCGAGGTCGCCAGCCACAAGCTGCTGATCCGCGCCGGCTACATCCGGCCGCAGGCAGCGGGCATCTTCGCGTGGCTGCCGCTCGGCCTGCGCGTCAAGGCCAAGATCGAGCGCGTCGTCCGCGAGGAGATGGCAGCCGCCGGTGCGCAGGAGGTGCACTTCCCGGCGCTCATGCCGCGTGAGGCCTACGAGGCCTCCGGGCGCTGGGACGAGTACGGCGATTTGCTGTTCCGCCTGCAGGACCGCAAGGGCGGCGACTACCTGCTCGCGCCGACGCACGAAGAGGCGTTCACGCTGCTGGTGAAGGACCTGTACTCGTCGTACAAGGACTTGCCGCTGACGATCTACCAGATCCAGGACAAGTACCGCGACGAGGCCCGGCCCCGCGCCGGCCTGCTGCGCGGGCGCGAGTTCACGATGAAGGACGCCTACTCGTTCGACGCGAACGACGCCGGGCTCGAAGCGAGCTACCAGGCGCAGCGCGACGCGTACGAGCGCATCTTCCAGCGCCTCGGCCTCGAGTACGTCATCGTCCAGGCGGATGCCGGCGCGATGGGTGGCTCGCGGTCCGAGGAGTTCCTGCACCCGACGCCCGTCGGTGAGGACAGCTTCGTCCGCTCGGACGGCGGCTACGCCGCCAACGTCGAGGCCTTCACGACGGTCGTCCCCGAGGCGCTGCCGATCGACGGCTTGCCCGAGCCCGTCGTCTTCGACTCGCCCGACACGCCCACGATCGAGACGCTCGTGGCCCACGCGAACGCGACCCTCGAGGGTGAGTACGCGGCGGCGCACACACTCAAGAACGTCGTGCTCGCGCTGACCCACCTCGACGGCACCCGCGAGCTCGTCGTCGTCGGCCTGCCGGGCGACCGTGACGTCGACGCGAAGCGTGTCGAGGTCGCTTTCGCGCCTGCCGAGGTCGAGCCCGCCACCGCGGAGGACTTCGCCAAGCACCCGCTGCTCGTGAAGGGCTATATCGGCCCCTGGTCGCCCGAAGGTCCGGTGCTCGGCGAGGAGTCGGCCACCGGCATCCGTTACGTTCTCGACCCGCGCGTCGTCGACGGCACGTCCTGGATCACGGGCGCGAACATCGACCAGAAGCACGTGCACTCGCTCGTCGCGGGCCGCGATTTCACGGCCGACGCGTTCGTCGAGGTCGCCACGGTGCGCGAGGGCGACCCGGCCCCCGACGGGTCGGGCCCGGTCTCGATCGCGCGCGGCATGGAGATCGGTCACGTCTTCCAGCTCGGACGTAAGTACGCCGAG
Organism: Microbacterium thalli; assembly: GCF_028737325.1. GTDB lineage: Bacteria > Actinomycetota > Actinomycetes > Actinomycetales > Microbacteriaceae > Microbacterium > Microbacterium thalli. The sequence continues at coordinate 1,393,012 of NZ_JAQZCH010000001.1, forward strand.
GCGCTGGGGCTGAAGGTCCTCGACGAGAACGGCAAGCTCGTGACGGTCACGATGGGCTCGTACGGCATCGGCGTCACGCGCATCCTCGCGATCATCGCCGAGCTCAACAACGACGACCGTGGTCTCATCTGGCCGGGATCCGTCGCTCCCTTCGACGTGCACGTCGTCGCGACCGGACGGGACGCCGCCGCGTTCGAGCTCGCCGCGAAGCTCTCGGCCGATCTCGAGGCGTCCGGGCTCGAGGTCGTCTACGACGACCGTCCCAAGGTCTCGCCGGGTGTGAAGTTCGGTGACGCCGAGCTCGTCGGCGTGCCGCAGATCCTCATCGTCGGGCGCGGCGCCGCCGAGGGTCAGGTCGAGCTGTGGGACCGGCGCACGGGCGAGCGCGAGACCGTCGCTGTCGCGGACGCGGTCGCGCGTCTCACCTCACGCTGACCGCCTGTCATCGCCGGATGCCGCAGACGTTGCGGCATCCGGCGCACTTCTTTCTGCGCTCGATGCACGCGACCGCGTCTGACACCGCCGCCCCCGGGCTGTCGCGACGTCGGCGTCGACGCGGCGGCGTTCAGAGCCGGGCGTAGCGCGCGCGGAACACCGTGAACACGCCGTAGGCGAGCAGGCCCGCGCCGATTGTCACGACGATCGCGGGCCCGAGCGTCAGGTCGAGCATGGCGCGGATGGCCGCGTCGAGGCTGCCGGCGTCCTGGGCGCGGGCACGGAGCGCGGCGACCACCAGCACGAGCCCGAGTGAGCCGAGGGCGATGCCCTTCGCGATGAAGCCCGCGACGCCCAGGCCCTCGACCGTGCGCCCGAGGCCACCGTCGGGGATCGACATCTTCGAACGGAACGACCGGCGCACGCCCATGACCGCGAAGACCACGCCGGCCACGGCGACCCCGACGCCGACCAGCACGATCGCGACGACGCCGCCCGGCAGGGCCAGCACGCCGCGGCTCGCGTCGCGTGCGGCCTGATCGGCGCGAGGCCGCGCCCCGAGCGCGACCGCGGCGGAGAGCCCGCCGAAGAACAGGAAGACGAACGCCTGGCCCCATTCCGAGATCCGCAGCCCCCAGGCGGCGGCGCCGTCTCGACGCCGTGAGGCGAGCATGCCCTCTGCGAGGTGCCAGACGCCCAGTGCCGCGAGCAAGGCGGCGGCGGCCCACAGCGCGATGGAACCGAGAGGTATCTCAGCGACCGCGCGGAACGCGCCGGTCTGGTCGGCGTCCTGACGGCCGCCGAAGGCGACGGCGATGATGAGCGAGCCGATGAGCAGGTGGACGACGCCGTTCGCGACGTAGCCGCCGCGCGCGAGCGCTCGAGCCACGGGCTGCCGTTCGACGGCTCGCGCCGCGTCGTGCACCCCGTGTTCGGTCATCCCGAGAGCCTATGGCGGTGCGAGGTCGACGGCGCAGCGGCGGGCCGGGACGCGACGGATGCCGCCGCGCCCCGGCCCGGGGGATCAGCCGCGGGCGATCCGTCGGCGGCGCAGGGTCAGCAGCACCCCGCCGAGGACCGTCAGGACGGATGCCGCCACGGCCAGCGGCATCATGAGGCCCGAGTCGCCACCGGTGGCAGCCAGTGAGCCGTCGACGTCTGCGGCGGGGGTGCCGGTCGGCGCGGTCTCGCCGGGCACCGTTCCGCCGGGAACAGCGGGGGCCGGCGTCGTCGGAACCGGCGCCGGCGACGGCGCAGCGATCGCGAAGGCCACACGCTGCGGCGCGATGGTGCGCGCTCCGAGAGCCTGTGAGAGCTCGACGGCGTGCTCGCCGGCGGTCAGACCGGACGTGACGACGATCTCCCACGAGCCGTCCGCTGCCACGGCGGTGACAGCACCGCCGAGGTCGGCGCGTGCGGCCATGCTCGCCGCGGCGGGCGCCAGACGCACCTCGGCGCCGGGGAAGCCGACTCCGGCGAAGCGCACCGACGACACATCGGCGGCGAGCTCGCCCGACGGTGCCTCGCGGACCTCGAAGCCGGTCAGGTCGGCGCGCTGCGTGAGCCACTCGTCCGGGGTGGTCGGGCGGTCGATGATGCGCGTCTCGCCGATGCATCCGTGCCAGCCGTTGCGCGCGGCGTCATCGGTCCAGTCGGCCCCGAGGATCCAGGAGTGCCCCTCGTGCCAGGCCATGCCGCCGACGTTCGTGGCATTGCGCAGCACCGGAGCGCCGTCGACATACATGGTCGTCGTGCGCGACGTGGGGTCGTTCACGATCGCGACGTGCTGCCACTGGTCGACCATGATCTCGCCCGACCAGTTGACGCGGTCGCCGAGCGTCGCGTCGGCGTCGAGGCTCGTGTACTGGAACTCGCGCAGGTTCGAGATGCCCAGCGCCGTGGGGGAGGCGGTCCAGTCCCAGCGCGTCTGCGGCACCCCGATCTTCGAGCGGTTACCGGTGCGGGTCAGCGCCTTCGACCACCCGTTGTCCGACGCGTTCCAATCGGCATCCATCTTCACGAAGCTCTCGATCGTGTACCCCTGCGACAGGTCCGCCTCGTTGATCGGGGCGTCGGGGCCGGTCGTCAGGTAGCTGAAGCGCGAGCCCGACGAATCGTCGAAGCACACCGCGGCGGCATCCGACGAGTAACCGTGCACGTCGGAGGACTGCACCGTGACGTCCTCCCATAGCGTCCCGACGGCGTTGGTGTCGGCGGGATCGGGACGCGTCAGGTCGTTGTCGCCGGCGATGTCCTCGATGACCGTGTCGCCGTCGACGACGCCGTCCTGGCCGTTGAAGCGCCAGTGTGCGAGCGTGCCCTCGGCCTCGACGAAGTCGAGCTCGTTACCCGGGGCCTCGGTCGAGATCGGGTCGGGACCCTCGAAGCCGTCGAGGAGGATCGCGCGGGCGGCATCCGTCAGCTTCGGCTCGTCGGCCGAACCGGCGGTGAACCCGGGGGCGAAGCCGGCGAAGCGCTCGCGGAAGTCGATCGGCACCGTGAAGCGCTGGTGCTCACCGTCGAGGAGGGGCTGGTCGTAGCTGGTGAGGCTGTCCTGCGGCTTCTGCACGACCCACGGCGACCCGGTCTCGAGCGACAGGCTGCCGTTGGTGAGGTCGAACTCGACGAGGCCGAGGTAGCCGTTGCCGCCCTCGTACGCCATCTGGTAGTCCATCAGCACCTGGTGCACGTCATGGCCGAAATCGTTCTGCTTGACCTGTCGCGTCGCCCCGTGGAAGTGGCCGTTGAAGGTCAGGAAGATCTGGTCGTTGCCGCGGATGAGGCGGTCCCACACGCGCTGGCTGTCGCCGGTCTCGATGGGGGAGGTCTGGTCGGCCGCGACGTTGATCAGCGCGTGCGAGGTGAGGATCACCGGGACATCCGGGTGCGCGTCGAGCACGCTCTGCGCCCAGGCGAGCGTCGCGTCCGAGGCGTTCCAGGCGACGGCGAGCGACATGAACCGCTGGCCCTCGGCCTCGAAGATGTGGAACTGGCTCAGACCGAGCGGGTCGCTGCCGCCGTACGTGCTCTGCTTCGCCGCACGCGTCGCCCCGAACCAGCGGGTGAACGGCTCGTTCGCGACGTCGAGCTGGTCATCGCGGACGCCGCTGTTGAGCACGTCGTGGTTGCCGGGGAGGATCGAGTACGGCGCGGCCGCCTCGTCCATCGTGCGCATCGCGTTGTCGGCCGCGCGCCACTCGGCCTCGACCCCGGCCCGATCGACGATGTCGCCGAGGTGGAGCGTGAACGGGATGCGCAGGTCGTCCGCGTGGGCCGTGAGCCATTCGGTCTGCGTCGCGAACGGGTCGGTGCCGTATCGGGGCAGGAACTGGTCGGCCGAGTAGCGCGAGTAGAACTGCGTGTCGGGCAGCACGGCGAGGGTGAAGCGGGAAGCGAGGTCTTCGGCGGGCGGTACGGCGGCGGTCGCCGCGGTGGTCGCGGGCGCGGCCACGGCGAGACCGGCGGCGAGACCTGCCACGGTCAGGGCGGCGGCGGTGCGACGCGTGCGAGAGGCTGACGGAAGGCGTGAGGACACGCGGGAACTCCTGTTCGACGGGGAGGGCGGCGCGATATGCGCCGGTCCCCGACTCTGGAGAGCCCCCGTGACGTGCCGGTGTCCGCCGGGAGGCCGCTGGGTGGCTCAGCGATGGCCGAAGTCGTCGCCCGGCTCCGCCGTGGGCTCGGGCGCCGCAGGAACGCGGTACCACGCGCGCCCGAGCGGCAGGAACGACCGACCGAGGGTGCGCCCGAAGAACTTCTCGACGAGCATGTACGCCGCCAGCGCGGAAGCCAGCAGCAGCGCGGCCGAGCCGGTGGCGCCGAACGCGGCGGGCCCGCCGAAGGCCGTGACGGTCTGCAGTCCGAGCCCGGCGGACACGGCCAGCAGCGTCACGGGGAGCATGGTGTTGCGGCTCGCCGCCGACACCGCGAACAGGAGGGCCAGGATCGCGAACATGAGCGTGAAGACGCCGCGTGCCGGACCGTCGACGGCGAAGATCCCGAGCTCGCCGCCCAGCAGGAAGCCGGGCATGCAGATCCAGTACCAGCCGAAGGCGCTGTAGACGATGAAGTGGAAGTCGTCGCCCGCGAAGTACGAGAGCATGCCAGCGGTCACCTGGACGACGCCGCCGAAGACGGCTCCGACCCAGAAGACCGGGCTCTCGTTCTGCAGCCCGAGATGCTCGAGCTGCGCCGTCAGCGTCGCGATGACGAAGCCGAGCAGACCGATGAGGCCGGGGTCGGCGAGGCGGGGCGTGCGTGCACTCATGCGCCTCAGTATCCCGGTCCAGCATCGGCGGAGGCAGGGTGCCGACCGGGCAAACACGACACGAGCGGCATCGGGTAACGTTGGAGGGATGCCGGGAGCCTCGCGCGCCCCCGGTCGAGAGCTGAATACGGAGGGCACCATGGACATCGATCTCTCACTGTTGCGCACGGTCGAGCGAGAGAAGGAGATCCCCTTCGACGAACTCATCCGCATCATCGAGCAGGCCGTTCTGACGGCCTACGCGAAGCACACGTCGCCCGAGGGCGAGCTGCCCGAGGGCACCCGTGCCGCGCTCGATCGCAAGACCGGCCACGTCGCCATCTACGTGCCGCTGCGCGACGACGAGGGCGCGGTCATCGGCGAGGAGGAGTCGACCCCCGACGACTTCGGCCGCATCGCCGCGTTCGCCGCCAAGCAGGTCATCAGCCAGCGTCTGCGCGACATCGCCGATGACGCGGTGCTGGGGGAGTTCCGGGGCAAGGAGGGCGACATCGTCGCCGGCGTCATCCAGCAGGGGCCGAACCCTCGGATGGTGCACGTCGACCTCGGCACGATCGAGGCGATCCTCCCGCCCGAAGAGCAGGTCGCCGGCGAGGAGTACCGGCACGGTTCGCGCCTGCGCGTCTACGTGACCTCGGTCGCGAAGGGCGCGAAGGGCCCGTCGATCACGGTCTCGCGCACCCACCCCGGTCTGGTGCGCAAGCTCTTCGCGATGGAGGTGCCCGAGATCGCGAACGGTCTCGTCGAGATCACCTCGCTCGCCCGCGAGGCGGGCCACCGCACGAAGATCGCCGTCACGGCGAACGACCCGTCGATCAACGCGAAGGGTGCATGCATCGGCGAGCTCGGACGACGGGTGCGAGCGGTGACCGAAGAGCTCGGCGGCGAGAAGATCGACATCATCGACTTCAACGCCGACCTCGCCACGTTCGTGGCGAATGCGCTGTCGCCGGCGAAGGTCACCTCGAGCTTCGTCCTCGACGCGTCCACGAAGGCCGTCCGGGCGCTCGTGCCCGACTACCAGCTGTCGCTCGCGATCGGCAAGGAGGGGCAGAACGCCCGCCTGGCCGCGAAGCTCACCGGCGCGAAGATCGACATCCAGCCCGACTCGATCCTGGAGTCGTGAGGCTCGCCGGCTGCGCAGCCGCGTCGGCGCGATCGCAACGTCCGACCCGGTCGAGGGGGTAGAATGGATCCTGTTCGAACGTGCGTGGGATGTCGCGCGCGTGCCTCCCGGTCCTCACTCCTGCGAGTCGTGGCCCGCGACGGCGTCCTGATCGCAGATCCGGCCGCCTCGCTTCCGGGGCGGGGCGCGTGGGTGCATGACACGACGGAATGCGTGGATGCCGCCCTGCGGCGTCGTGCTTTCGGACGAGCTCTGCGACTGTCCGGCCCACTGGACACGCAGGATTTCCAGATTGATCACCAGCGCAAAGGCTGAACGGCTATGGACACGAAGTGAACGGCTCCAGATGAGACCCGTCCGCGCTTAAACGGTCCGCCCTGTCCGAGGGTGGGCCTTCTGACAGGAGAATTGTGGCAAAACCACGCGTACATGAGATCGCTTCCGAGCTCGGCGTCGACAGCAAAGTCGCACTCGCCAAGCTGAAGGAGCTCGGCGAGTTCGTCAAGAGCCCGTCATCGACCATCGAGCCTCCCGTGGCTCGCAAGCTGCGGGCTGCGCTCCAGGCCGAGGGCGGTTCCGCCGCTGCGGCCCCCGCGCCCGCCGCTTCTTCGGGCCCGCGCCCCGGCGCCGCCCGTCCGGGTGCCGGCAAGCCCGGTCCCGCTGGCGCCAAGCCCGGCCCTGCCGGCGCGAAGCCCGGCCCCGCGAAGCCCGCCGCACCGGCTGCGCCCGAGGCGCCCGCCGCTCCGGCCGCCCCCGCGGCATCCACCCCGGCCGCGCCGGCGACCCCGGCTGCTCAGCCCGCGGCCCCCGCCGCGCCCTCTGCCCCGACTCCCGGTGCCGGCAAGCCCGGCCCGGCCAAGCCCGCGGGCCCGACGCCCGGCGGCTCGCAGCCTCCGCGTCCGGGTGGCGCGCGTCCCGGCAACAACCCCTTCGCTCCTTCGCAGGGCATGGGTCAGCGTCCCGCCGGCCCGCGTCCGGGCAACAACCCCTTCGCTTCAGCGCAGGGCATGGGTCAGCGACCCAACCCCGGCAACATCCCGCGTCCGCAGGCTCCGCGTCCCGGCGCCCCGCGTCCCGGCGCTCCGCGTCCCGGTGGCGCTGGTCGTCCCGGTGGTGGCGGTCGTCCCGGCGCGCCGTTCCAGCAGCGTCCCGGTGGTCCCGGTCGTCCCGGCGGTGCCGGCGGCGGGTTCCAGCGTCCCGGTGGCGCCCCGGGCGGCGGCGGTTTCGCCGGTCGTCCCGGTGGCGGTGGCGGCCGTGGCCGTGGTCCCGGCGGTGGCACCGCAGGTGCCTTCGGCAAGGGCGGCGGCAAGTCGAAGCAGCGTAAGTCGCGTCGCGCGAAGCGGCAGGAATTCGAGATGCGGTCGGCGCCGGTCGTCGGCGGTGTCAACGTCCAGAAGGGCAACGGCGAGATCATCCGCCTGCGCCGTGGCGCGTCGATCGCGGACTTCGCCGACAAGCTCGAGGCGCTGCGCGGCTACACGGTGCAGCCCGGCACGCTCGTGACCATCCTGTTCAACCTGGGTGAGATGGCCACGGCCACCGAGTCGCTCGACGAAGCCACCTTCGAGGTGCTCGGCGAGGAGCTCGGCTACACCATCCAGATGGTCTCGCCCGAGGACGAGGACAAAGAGCTCCTCGAGGGCTTCGGTCTCGACCTGGATGCCGAGCTGGAGGCCGAGAGCGAGGACGACCTCGAGATCCGTCCTCCCGTGGTCACCGTCATGGGCCACGTCGACCACGGTAAGACGCGACTGCTCGATGCGATCCGTCAGACCAACGTGGTCGCGGGCGAAGCCGGCGGCATCACGCAGCACATCGGTGCTTACCAGGTCTGGACCGAGCACGAGGGGATCGAGCGGGCCATCACCTTCATCGACACCCCGGGTCACGAGGCGTTCACCGCCATGCGTGCCCGTGGTGCGCAGGTGACCGACCTCGCGATCCTCGTGGTCGCCGCCGACGACGGCATCATGCCGCAGACGGTGGAGGCGTTGAACCACGCACAGGCGGCGAACGTGCCGATCGTGGTCGCGGTCAACAAGGTCGACAAGCCCGACGCCAACCCCGGCAAGGTGCGCCAGCAGCTCACCGAGTACGGTCTCGTGGCCGAGGAGTACGGCGGCGACGTGATGTTCGTCGACGTGTCCGCTCGTCAGGGCACCGGCATCCAGGAGCTTCTGGACGCGGTGCTGCTCACGGCCGACGCCGGGCTCGACCTCACGGCGAACCCGAACAAGGCGGCGCGCGGTGTCGCGATCGAGGCCAAGCTCGACAAGGGCCGCGGTTCGATCGCCACGGTGCTCATCCAGTCCGGAACGCTGCGCGTCGGAGACGCGATCGTCGCCGGAACGGCGTACGGCCGCGTGCGTGCCATGGTCGACGAGAACGGCGACGCCGTCGAAGAGGCCTACCCGTCGCGTCCGGTCCAGGTGCAGGGTCTGAACTCCGTGCCCCGCGCCGGTGACGTGTTCATCGTCACCGACGAGGACCGCACGGCGCGTCAGATCGCTGAGAAGCGTGAGGCCGCCGAGCGCAACGCCCAGCTGGCCAAGGCCCGCAAGCGCATCTCGCTCGAGGACTTCACCCGTGCTCTCGAAGAGGGCAAGGTCGAGTCGCTCAACCTCATCATCAAGGGTGACGTCTCGGGTGCCGTCGAGGCCCTCGAGGAGTCGCTGCTCAAGATCGAGGTGGACGACTCCGTGCAGCTGCGGATCATCCACCGCGGCGTCGGTGCCATCACCGAGTCGGACATCAACCTGGCGACGATCGACAACGCGATCGTCATCGGCTTCAACGTCCGTCCCGACACGAAGGCGCGCGAGCGTGCTGCCCGCGAGGGTGTGGACGTCCGGTTCTACTCGGTCATCTACAACGCGATCGACGACGTCGAGCAGTCGCTCAAGGGCATGCTCAAGCCGGAGTACGAAGAGGTCCAGTCGGGTGTGGCCGAGATCCGCGAGGTGTTCCGCTCCTCGAAGTTCGGCAACATCGCGGGTGTCATCGTCCGTTCGGGCACGATCACGCGCAACGCGAAGGCACGCGTCATCCGCGACGGTGTGGTGCTCGCCGATGGCCTGGCCATCGAGTCGCTCCGCCGCTTCAAGGACGACGTCACCGAGGTCCGCACGGACTTCGAAGCCGGTATCGGCCTCGGCAAGTACAACGACATCCAGATCGGTGACGAGATCGAGACCACCGAGATGGTGGAGAAGCCGCGCGGCTGACCCATCGTTGGTTGCTACGGCGATGGATGTCGCTCGGATGACGGGACCCCCAAGACCCGACTATCCGAGCGACATCCATCGCCTCCGCAGTCGCCGGTCCGCCGACGAGCGGGCCCGAAGAAGGAGAAGAAGGTATGTCCAGCGAACGTCAGTCGCGCCTGGCCGATCGCATCCGCGTCCTCGTCGCGGAGCGTCTGGAGAAGGGCCTGCGCGACCCGCGGCTCGGCTTCGTGACCATCACGGACGTGCGCGTCACCGGTGACCTGCAGCACGCCTCGGTGTTCTACACCGTGTACGGCTCGGACCAGGAGCGCGCCGACTCCGCCGAGGCGCTGCGGGCGGCCACGGGCATGCTGCGCAGCGAGGTCGGGCGCAAGCTCGGCGTCCGCCTGACCCCGACCCTCGAGTTCATCCTCGACGCGATCCCGGAGAACGCCGGGCACATCGAGCACCTGCTGCGCGAAGCGCGCGAGCGGGATGCCGCGACCGCCGCCACCGCGACCGGTGCGGACTACGCGGGAGAGCCCGACCCCTACGTCAAGCCGCGCGAGATCGCGGACGACGAGGACTGATCGGACGGGGGATGTCGCTGCGGCGGCATCCCCCTTCCTCGATCGTCAGCGGGGAAGGCGCAACCGTCCGTCGACCGCTTCGACGAGGCCGTCGGCGACGAGCGAGTCGATCGCGCGGTCGCGCTGCACGAGATCCGGCCAGTCGGGCACGACGTCGGTGCTCGCGACGTCGTGCGCGGGTGCGTCGCGCAGCACCCGCAGAACGGCGCCGCGCGCCTGCCGGTCGCTGCCTTCGTAGCGGGCCTGTTTCACGCGGGTGTCACCGGTATCGGGGTAGCCCGCGACGCGCCATGCGCAGCGATCGCTCAGCGGGCACGCCTCGCACCTCGGAGCGAGCGCCGTGCAGACCAGGGCGCCGAGCTCCATCGCCGCGGCGTTGACCACCGCCGCGTCCGGGACGCTCGCGGGCAGGATCGCGCTCATGTCGGCCAGGTCGCGTTTGGCCGCCGGCCCGGGCTGCGAACGCCCGTCCACCGCGCGCGCGAGCACGCGCCGGGTGTTGGTGTCGACGACCGGATGCCGGTCGCCGTAGGCGAACACGGCGACGGCGCGCGCGGTGTAGTCGCCGATGCCCGTGAGCGCGAGCAGGTCGTCGACGTCGCGGGGCACGATGCCGTCGTGGCGGTCGCGGATCTCGACCGCTGCCCGGTGCAGCCACAGCGCCCGCCGCGGGTATCCGAGGTTGGCCCAGTGGCGCACGGCGTCGGCCGGCGGGGCCGCCGCGAGGTCCGCGGGCGTCGGCCACCGCTCCAGCCACGCTTCGAGCAGCGGGATCACTCGGCTGACCGGGGTCTGCTGCAGCATGAACTCGCTGACGAGCGTGCCCCATGCGCCGAAACCGGCACGACGCCAGGGCAGGTCGCGCGCGTTGTCGCGGTACCACTCGATGAGCGGTGCGGCGAGGTCCGACATCCCTCCAGCCTAAGCGGCCGCGGATGAGACGCACGCCGAGCGTGGGGCCCAGATGAGACCGCGCGCGGTCGGCGAAACGGCACCCGAAGCGCCGGACCGGCGGGCACGGCCCAGCGCCGTAGGCTGGAAGGTATGCCCGAACCCGCGCCCCGTGGCATCCTGCTCGTCGACAAATCGGGCGGGATGACCAGTCATGACGTCGTCGCCCGCGCTCGTCGGGCGCTCGGCACCCGCAAGATCGGGCACGCCGGGACGCTCGACCCGATGGCGACCGGCTTGCTCGTGCTCGGCGTCGGTGCCGCGACGCGGCTGCTGACCTACATCGTCGGCCTCGACAAGACGTACGAAGCGACGATCCGGCTCGGCGTCGCGACCGACTCCGACGACGCGGACGGGGGCGAGACCGCACGCGCGCATCCGGATGCCGTCGCGGCGGTCACCCGCGAGCGCATCGACGCCGGCGTCCGCGAGCTCACGGGAGAGATCGCGCAGGTGCCGAGCCGGGTTTCGGCGATCAAGGTCGGGGGCAAACGCGCCTACGATCTCGTGCGCGCCGGCGAGGAGGTCGAACTGAAGGCCCGTCGCGTGACGGTCTCGCGCTTCGACGTCGTCGCCGTGCGCGGTGCCGACCTTGACGCGGGCGGCACCGCCGTGGACGTCGATGTCGTGGTCGACTGCACGAGCGGAACCTACATCCGGGCCCTCGCCCGAGACCTCGGCGCCGACCTCGGCGTCGGCGGTCACCTGACGGCGCTGCGACGCACTCGCATCGGCCCGTTCGCGGTGGCCGACGCGGGCCCCGAGATCGAACCCGGCGCAGCGCTGCTGAGCGACGCGGCCGTGGCCACGGCGGTGCTCGGTGCCTTCGACGTCAGCGCCGACGAGGCCCGCGATCTGCGGCACGGCAAGCGGCTGCCCGGAGCCGCGGCGCGGCTGACCGGAGACACCCCGGCCGCCGTCGATCCGGACGGGCGACTCGTCGGCATCGTCGAACGACGGGGTGACGACGTCAAGAGCCTCATGAACATGGCGGCGGACGCGTGATCTCGGTCTTCACCATCGTGCAGGTCGCGATAGCGGTCGCCGCGGGTCTGCTGTGCGTCGTCCTGGGGCTCGCGAACCGGCGCCCCAGCGACCTGTCGGTGGGGTCGCTCGCGCTCGTCGAGCTGCTTCTGCTGGCGCAGGTCGTCATCGCGATCGTCGCCCCCTTCGCCGGCAACAGCCCGAGCGGAAGCGCGCTGGAGTTCTGGGTCTACCTCGTCTCCGCGGTGCTGATCCCACCGGCGGCGGTGTTCTGGGCGCTCGTCGAGCGCAGCCGCTGGAGCACCGTCATCCTGGGCGTCGCCGCGCTGTCGGTGGCGGTCATGGTGTGGCGGATGCAGGTCATCTGGACGGTTCAGGTCGGCTGAAGCCGCACCGGTGGCGCCTATCATTGACAGGTCATGGATCACACCCGTCCCCGTATGACCGGCATCGGTCGCGTCCTCGTGGTCGTGTACGCCGTGATGGCGCTCGCGGCCACGGGGCGCTCGTTCGTGCAGATCGTCGAGGACTTCGCCTACGCGCCGCTCGCGTACTCGCTGTCGGCGGTGGCCGCGCTCGTGTACGTCCTCGCGACGGTCGCCCTCGTGAACTCGGGTTCGCGCGCCTGGTACCTCGTCGCCTGGGTGGCGATCTGCTTCGAGCTCGCCGGCGTCCTCCTCGTCGGCACCCTCAGCCTCGTGCTGCCCGACCTGTTCTCGCACGACGCGACGGTGTGGTCGGGGTATGGCTTCGGATACTTCTGGGTGCCGTTGGCCTTGCCGTTCGTCGGCATCTGGTGGCTCGTCGCACACCGCGACGGCGCACCGAAGACCGAGGAGGCTCCGGCCGTCCTGGAGGGTTCGTCATGGTGACCGTGTTCCGCGATCCGGCCGAGGTCCCGCCCGGCTTCGGCCCCAGCGTCGTCGCGATCGGGAAGTTCGACGGTGTGCATTCGGGTCACCGAGCCGTGATCGACCGGGCGCGGGTGGATGCCGCCGAGCTCGGCGCCCGCGTGGTCGCGGTCACCTTCGACCGCAACCCGCTGAGCCTGTTGCGTCCCGAGCTGTGCCCGCAGCCGCTCGTCGGCCTCGAGCAGAAGATCGGGCTTCTCGCGGCAGCGGGCGTCGATGCGGTGCTCGTGCTGCGTTTCGACGACGAGCTCGCCGCCCTGCCCGCCCGCACTTTCGTCGAGAGCATCCTCGTCGGCGCGCTCGGCGCTGTCGCGGTGCTGGTCGGCGACGACTTCCGGTTCGGCCGAGGCGGCGAGGGCGATCCGGACCTCCTCACGCGGCTCGGCGACGAGCTGGGATTCGACGTCGCAGTCATCGGCGACGTGCGCGCCCGCGACGCCGGACGCCGGGTCTCGTCGACCTGGGTGCGCGACCTGCTCGCCGAGGGCGACGTCGAAGGCGCCGCGCGGCTGCTCGGCCGCCCCCACGCGGTCGAGGGGGTCGTGGTGCACGGGCTCAAGCGCGGGCGCGAGCTCGGTTACCCGACCGCCAACCTCTCCGCCGACGCGGCCGGGTTCATCCCCGCCGACGGGGTGTACGCCGGCTGGCTCGTCGACCAGGGTGCCGAGGGGCCCGCGGATGCCGCCGCCGGCAGCGTCATCCGCTATCCCGCCGCCATCTCCGTGGGCACCAATCCGACCTTCGACGACGTCCCACAGCGTCAGATCGAGGCGTATGTGCTCGACGAGACGACCCTCGACCTGTACGGGCACCGCGTCGAGGTGCGCTTCGCCGCGCGCATCCGCGGGATGGTGGCGTTCACCGGCATCCCGGCGCTCATCGCCCAGATGGACGACGACATCGTCCGGGTGCGCGAAGCCCTGGCCTGACCGGCCCGGCGGCCGTCAGCCCGTGGGAGTCAGCCCGTGGGCGTCAGTACGACGACTGGTCGACGGCGCCGGTGGCCTCGCCGCCGGCCTCGATGCGCCGGGCCTCGCCGAGGATCGTGGCGCTGCCGCTCGTACCCAGGCGGGTGGCGCCGGCCTCGAGCATGGCCACGGCATCGGCGAAGCTGCGGACGCCGCCGGAGGCCTTCACCTGCACCGAGGGGCCGACGTTCTCGCGCATGAGGCGGACGTGGGGAACGGTCGCGCCGCCGCCCGCGAAGCCCGTGGACGTCTTGACGAAGTCCGCACCGCCGGCTTCGGTCAGGCGGCTGCCGCGTGCGATCTGCTCGTCGTCGAGCAGGCTGGTCTCGAGGATCACCTTGACGATCGAGTCGCCCGCGGCGTCGACCACCGCGCGGATGTCGTCGACCACGACGTCGTCGAAGCCCGAGCGCAGCGCCGCGATGTTGATCACCATGTCGAACTCGCTGGCACCGTCGGTGCGCGCCTGCTGGACCTCGGCGACCTTCGCGGCGGTCGAGGTCGTGCCGTGCGGGAACCCGATGACGGTGCCGACGGCCACGCCGGTGCCCGCCAGACGCTCGACCGCATGCGCGATGTCGGACGGACGCACGCACACCGAGAACACACGCCATTCGGCGGCGATGGCGAGCTCGGCGTCGACCTGCGAGCGGGTCAGCTCGGGCTTGAGGATCGCGTGGTCGAGGGTCGCAGCGAGGTCGCGCTCGGAGATCGTGGGCATGGTCTCAGCGTACGCGGTCGCCGCGACCCGGTTCGGTTCGCCACCGGGGCGCAGGCGTCCGCGTGCCGCTCCCGCGAGCGCACCCCGTTTCTCGGAACCGCCGCGTCGCAACCCGCGGTGGTGCGTCCTCACGGGCGCGGACGATGATGGCGTAGACTGACGACCGGGGACATCGTCGTATTCGACGCCGCAGCTCGCTGAAGCGAGTGCCCGTGGCCGGCCGACGAGAACCCCATCGCTCGCCTGACGTTCCGACGTCAGCTCGGGCGGCACCTCGTACGTTTCCGTCACGACGGAACTCCGGCACTCAGGCTCAGGAGGAGCATGCCGACCATGGCCACCGCCGCAGCGACCGCCAACCGCCGCAGGAAGTCCTCGTCCGCGCGCCGAGACGACGACGCCCCGCTCATCCCGATCCTCGCGCGCAAGGTGCGCGAGGTCGAGGCGAAGGCGCAGCGCGGCAAGCTCGGTCCCACCAATCGTGTGAAGTTCCAGGTCATCGCGTTCCTCGTCCGAGAGGAGCGCGCCCGCGTCAAGGCCGACGAGAGCATCTCGACGGCGGCGCGTGCGGAGCTGCTCAAGCGCCTCGACGGCGTCGCGACGATCCTGGCCAAGACGGCCGCGCGCGACACCTCCCTCATCCAGCTGCTCGAGGTCGATCAGGCGACGTCGCCGGTGGCCAAGCGCATGCGGCGCGACTGGCTGCTCGAGTCCGGGGCGGAGCTGCCCGAGGACGAGCTGATCATCACCGATGCCGCGCCGGCGCAGTCACCCGTCGTGCCCGCCGCGGTCGCCGACCGGCAGGTCACCCCGCCGCAGGTCTTGGCTCGCCGCGAGGCGAACCCGTTCCTCGCCCCCGACCTCGAGCTGCGCGCACCCCACCCCACGCCGCGCCGCCGCCTCGACGGCTGGGAGCTGATGGGCCCGCTGTACAAGGCGTTCGAGACCGGCGCCGGCGGCGCCGCCGCCTCGATGGACCTGCCCCCCGTGCCGGAGTTCGACCGACTCTCGCCCAAGGGCCTCGAGGTCATGCCCCACCAGTCGCGGTTCCTCGAGGCGGTGCGCGAGGGACACCGCTCCTTCCTGCTGGCCGACGAGCCGGGACTCGGAAAGACGGCGCAGTCGGTGCTTGCGGCATCCGTCGCCGATGCGTATCCGCTGCTGGCCGTCGTGCCGAACGTCGTGAAGATGAACTGGGCGCGCGAGGTCGAGCGGTGGACGCCGCAGCGCCGGGCGACGGTCATCTCGGGCGACGGCGACCAGATCGACGCGTTCGCCGACGTCTTCATCGTCAACTACGAGGTGCTCGACCGGCACCTGTCGTGGCTCGGCTCGCTGGGGCTGCGCGGCATGGTCGTCGACGAGGCGCACTTCATCAAGAACCTCTCGTCGCAGCGGTCGCAGAACGTGCTCGCGTTGGCCGGCCGCATCCGCGAGCAGGTCCGCGACCCGCTCATGCTGGCCCTGACCGGCACACCGCTGATCAACGACGTCGAGGACTTCGATGCGATCTGGCGGTTCCTCGGCTGGACCAACGGCGAGAAGCCGGGTCCCGTGCTCATGGAGCGCCTGGACGAGACCGGACTCACGCCGGCCGACAAGGCGTTCTACCCCGCCGCCCGCGACGCCGTCATCTCGATGGGCATCGTGCGCCGGAAGAAGAAGGATGTCGCGGCCGACCTGCCCGACAAGCTCGTGGCCGATCTGCCCGTGCAGCTCGACGACGAGTACGGTCGCTCGATCCGTCAGGCCGAGCAGGAGCTGGGTGAGCGCATGGCCGCCCGCTATCGCCGCATCATCGAGGCCCGCGGTGACCGCGTGTTCATCGGCGAGGCCGACGACGACATCGTCCGCCTCGTCTCGACGCAGGAGCTCGAGGAGTCCAAGGCCGCCGGCACCGGCGCCGAGAACGTCTTCACGATGGTCCGTCGCATCGGCCAGGCCAAGGCCGTGCTCGCCGCGGACTACGCCGCGCAGCTGCAGCGCTCGGTCGGCAAGGTCGTCTTCTTCGCCAAGCACATCGACGTCATGGATGCCGCGGAGGCCCACTTCGCGGCCGCGGGGCTGCGCACGGTCTCGTTGCGCGGCGACCAGACCGCGACCGCCCGCCAGGACGCGATCGACGCCTTCAACAACGATCCGGACGTCGCGATCGCGGTGTGCTCGCTGACGGCCGCGGGTGTCGGGGTGAACATGCAGGCGGCGTCGAACGTCGTGCTCGCGGAGCTGTCGTGGACGGCGGCCGAGCAGACGCAGGCGATCGACCGCGTGCACCGCATCGGTCAGGAAGAGCCCGTGACGGCGTGGCGCATCATCGCCGCCCACACGATCGACACCAAGATCGCCGAGCTGATCGATTCGAAGCAGGGGCTCGCGGCACGCGCGCTCGACGGCGAGGCGGTCGACCCGACCTCGAGCGACTCGGTGCAGCTGTCGGCGCTCATGCACCTGCTGCGTCAGGCGCTCGGCGCCGCCTGAGCGCGGCAGAGGAGTTTCTCCGGCGGTCCCCGCGTGGCAGCGGGGGCGCGGCGACGATAGTCTCGGATCGAGGCATCGTCGCCGCACCCCCACCCAGCTACCACGAAGGATCTCCCCATGAAGATCGGCATCCTCACGAGCGGCGGCGACTGCCCCGGACTCAACGCTGTCATCCGAGGCGTCGTGCTCAAGGGCACCACCTCGTACAACATCGAGTTCGTCGGCATCCGTGACGGCTGGCGCGGCGTGGTCGACGGTGACTTCTTCCCGCTGACCCGCCACGAGGTGAAGGGTCTGTCGAAGGTGGGTGGCACGATCCTCGGCACGAGCCGCACGAACCCCTACGAGGGCCCCCGCGGTGGCGCCGAGAACATCGCCGCGACGCTCGACAAGCACCGCATCGACGGCATCATCGCCATCGGCGGCGAGGGCACGCTCGCCGCGGCCAACCGCCTCGCCAACGACGGCATCAACGTCCTGGGTGTTCCCAAGACCATCGACAACGACCTGAAGGCGACCGACTACTCGTTCGGCTTCGACACGGCCGTCAACATCGCGACCGACGCGATGGACCGCCTGCGCACGACGGGTGACTCGCACCAGCGCTGCATGGTCGCCGAGGTCATGGGCCGCCACGTCGGCTGGATCGCACTGCACGCGGGCATCGCCGCCGGCGCCCACGTCATCTGCATCCCCGAGGTGCCGATGTCGATCGACGAGATCGTCGCCCAGGTCACCAAGGCGTTCGACCGCGGCCGCGCGCCGCTCGTGGTCGTGTCGGAGGGCTTCAAGCTCACGGGCCAGGACGAGGCGTACAGCGACAAGGGCCTGGACGCCTTCAACCGTCCCCGTCTCGGTGGCATCAGCGAGGTGCTCGCGCCCGAGATCGAGCGCCTCACGGGCATCGAGACCCGTGCGACGGTGCTCGGTCACATCCAGCGAGGCGGCTCGCCCTCGGGCTTCGACCGCGTGCTCGCGACGCGACTGGGGCTCGCTGCCGCCGACGCCCTCGTCGACGGCGCCTGGGGCCAGATGGTCTCCCTCAAGGGCACCGACATCGTCCGCGTCTCGTTCGACGAGGCGCTCGGCGAGCTGAACACCGTGCCCCTGTACCGCTACGAAGAGGCGGCCGCCCTCTTCGGCTGAGCAACCACCGCTTCTTCCCGCGACCGCGTCCGCACAGGTTCTCCTCCGAGAACCGCCGGGCGCGGTCGCTGCCGTTTCGGGCGCTCGTCAGCGCACGCGCGCGCGCGAGCGGATGACCGACCCGAGCGAGGCGCGCAGCGGCTGGCCGAGGTAGATGCCGAGCGACGCCCCCACCGCCAGCGCGATGCCGATGGTGGCGGCATCCGCGAGCGTGCTGAACCCCGTCAGCAGGGTGGCGGGGCTGTCGCCCGACTCGACCACCCCGAGCAGGCCGCGGAACACCGCCGCTCCGGGCACCATCGGCAGGATCGCCGCCGTGGTGATGGCGACGGAGGGCACATGCAGGCGATACGCGGCGACGATGCCCGCGAGGCTTGCCACGAAGGCCCCCACGCCGCTGGCGGTGGCGGTCTCGAACCCGACGGATGCCGCGGCGACGTAGCCCGCCCAGGCGACCACGCTGAGGGCGACGCTGACGACGATGATGCGCAGCCCCGCACCGTTGAAGATCGCGACGGCGAGGGCGATCAGCCCCGCCCCGAAGAACTGCAGTGGGATGCCGCCGAGGGGGAGTGCCTCGGTGGGGGCTTCGAGCCCCAGCCCGATGACGCGTGCTGTCTCGATGCCCGCCAGGATGCCGAGGACGACGCCGAGGGTCTGCGTGACGAGCTCGAGGATGCGTCCCATGGCGGTCAGCGCGAAGCCGTCGATGGCGTCCTGCGCGGCGCCGACGACCGTCAGGCCCGCGAGCATGAGGACGATGCCCGACGCGACGATGACGGACGGTCGCATGCTCATCGCCGCGTCCCATCCCGTGGAGCGCAGCAGGGGGGAAGCGGCCGCGACGATCGTGAGGACGAAGGCGCCGGCGATCTGACTGAAGAAGAACGGCACGCGTGCGCGTCCGAGCAGGAACTGGGTGAACGCGGCCGCGCCCGCGGCCAGGAACGACAGCAGGATGACCAGCCAGTTGCCGCCGAACATGAGCGCGACGCCGACCGCGAGGAGGGCCTGCGACGCGACGACGACGGGCTGGTGATAGCGGAACGGCGTCCGACGGATGCCGCGGAAGCGCAGGGCGGCGGCATCCAGGGGCAGCCCCGAGCGGATCTCGGCCACGAGGGCCTGCAGCCGCTGCAGGCGGGCATGGTCGGGCGCAGCGCTGCGCACGACGCGCATGAGCGTGATGGGGCGGTCCTCGCCGCTGCGGTGATGCGCGACGGTGATGGAGTTGTAGGTCACGTCGACGTGCACGGGGTCGAGCCCGTAGACGCCTGCGACCCGCACGATCGTGAGCGTGACCTCGCTCGCGGGCGAGCCGGCGACGAGCATGGTCTCGCCGATGCGGATCGCCAGATCGAGCACCCGCACGGCGAAGGCGTCGTCGATGACGGGCAGCATCTCGGTCGCGGGGCCGGCCATCGCGTCGGAGGTGCGGACGAGTGCGTTCAGCGACGCGAAGAGCCGGGGACGTCCCATGCGGTCCAGCCTAATTCGGCCGGTCCCGGCGGAGCGCCGCTTCCGGCGGGGACGGGCTGTCACATGGCGAACACCGCATGGGAGGCTCCGTAAGATGGGGCGGTGGACGCGGCATCCGGCGTCCTGAGGCAATCGCGCCGGTTCCGGCATCCCGGGGAGAACCCACATGGCATTGATCGTGCAGAAGTACGGCGGGTCGTCCGTCGCCGATGCGGAGAGCATCAAGCGGGTCGCCAAGCGCATCGTCGACACCCGTCGCGCCGGCCACGACGTCGTCGTCGCCGTGAGCGCCATGGGCGATACGACGGACGAGCTGCTCGACCTCGCCAACGAGGTCGCCCCCATCCCCGCCCCGCGCGAGCTCGACATGCTGCTCAGCTCGGGCGAGCGCATCTCGATGGCGCTGCTGGCGATGGCGATCCATTCGATGGGCTTCGAGGCGCGGTCCTTCACCGGCAGCCAGGCCGGCATGATCACCGACGCCACCCACGGCGCGGCCCGCATCGTCGATGTCACGCCGGTGCGCCTGCGCGAGGCCCTCGACGAGGGCGCCATCGTGATCGTCGCCGGCTTCCAGGGCTTCAACCGCGACACCCGCGACATCACGACCCTCGGCCGCGGCGGCTCCGACACCACCGCCGTCGCGCTCGCGGCGGCCCTCTCGGCCGACGTCTGCGAGATCTACAGCGACGTCGACGGCATCTACACCGCCGACCCGCGCGTCGTGCCCAAGGCGCGCAAGCTCGGCGTCGTCTCGGCGGAAGAGATGCTCGAGCTCGCCGCCAACGGCGCCAAGGTGCTCTACATCCGTGCGGTGGAGTACGCCCGCCGCCACGGCGTCATGATCAACGCCCGGTCGACGTTCAGCTCCGGCACCGGCACCTTCGTGCTGGGTCCGGGCATGACGCTGCCCGCAGGTCGAAAGGAAGAAGAGATGGAAGAGCCGATCGTCGCGGGCGTCGCCACCGACCTCAGCCAGGCCAAGATCACCGTCATCGGGGTGCCCGACGTGCCCGGCAAGGCGGCCGAGATCTTCAAGATCGTCGCCAAGTCCGGCGCCAACGTCGACATGATCGTCCAGAACGTCTCGGCGGCCACGACCGGCCGTACCGACATCTCGTTCACCCTGCCGAAGACCGACGCCACGCTGGCACTGCGTGCCCTCGCCGGTGAGCAGAACGAGGTCGGCTTCGAGAGCCTCGTGCACGACGACCAGATCGGCAAGCTCTCGGTGGTCGGTGCGGGTATGCGCACGCACTCCGGCGTCTCGGCGACGCTGTTCGAGGCGCTGTCGACGGCCGGCGTGAACATCGAGATGATCTCGACGTCCGAGATCCGCATCTCGGTGGTCGTCCGCGGCGACGAGCTCGCCGAGGCCGCACGCGTCGTCCACACCGCTTACGGGCTCGACGGCGACACCGAGGCCGTCGTCTACGCCGGCACCGGTCGCTGACGTCCGCGGGGTCCGCGACGGGCCCCGTCGATCAGTGCGATCGAGCGGTCAGCGGATGCCGCGGACGGCGGTGATCGCGTCCCAGACCGCGCGGGCCACGACGGCTTTCGAGCCGGTTGCCTCGGCCACGACCGCGCCGTCCGCACCGATCACCGCGATCGTGTTGCCGCCCGCGCCGAACCCGGTGTCCCAGCCCACCTCGTTGACGACGAGAAGGTCGGCGCCCTTGCGCTCGCGCTTGCGCCGCGCGCGCTCGAGCAGGTCGTCATCGGCGGTCTCGGCCGCGAACCCGACGACGGTCTGACCCGGCCGGCGCGCGGCGGCCAGCCCCGCGAGGATGTCGTCGTTGGGTACGAGCGCGATGCTGTCGAGGGGACCGTCCTCCTTACGGAGCTTGCTCTCCGAGACCGAGGCGGCGCGGTAGTCGGCGACCGCGGCGACCATGACGACGACGTCGGCGGATGCGGCCGCCGTGCCCATCGCCTCGCCGAGCTGCGCCGCGGTCTCGACGTTCACGATCGTCACGCGCGGGTGCGCCGCGACCCCGTCGAGCACACCGGCATCGACGGATGCCGCCACAAGGGTCACCGTCGCGCCGCGCCGGGCCGCGTCGAGGGCGACCTCGGCGCCCTGTCGTCCGCTCGAACGGTTGCCGAGAAAGCGCACCGGGTCGAGCGGCTCGCGGGTGCCGCCCGTCGAGACGGCGACGTGAAGTCCGTCGAGCGGCCCGCCCGACACCGCCGCGAGGGCCGCGGCGACGATGTCCTCGGGTTCCGACAGACGCCCCGGCCCGCTGTCTCCGCCCGTCAACGGGCCGTCGGCCGGGCCGACCACCACGACGCCGCGCTCACGCAGGGTCGCGACGTTGGCGGTGGTGGCGGGGTGCCGCCACATCTCCGTGTGCATGGCCGGGGCGACGACGACCGGCGCCGTCGTGGCCAGCAGCGTGGTGCCGAGCAGATCGGACGCGAGACCCGCCGCCATCGCGGCGAGGGTGTTCGCGGTGGCGGGGGCGACGATGACGAGGTCCGCGCTCTGACCGAGCGCGACGTGCCGCACCTGCGCCACGTCGTCGTGGACCGAGGTCGTGACGGGGTTCCGGCTGATCGCCTCCCACGTCGTGAGGCCGATGAACCGCAGCGAGTCCGGCGTCGGCACGACGTGCACGTCGTGCCCGGCCTGCACCAGCAGCCGGACCAGCTGCACGCTCTTGTACGCGGCGATGCCGCCGGTGACCCCGACTACGATGAACATGTCCCGATCCTCCCACGCCGTAGGGAGAGCGCGGAGGGCGCGGACGGGACGTCGAGAGCGAGAACCGTCATGTGCACCGTCGTCATCCAGGTTCCCTCGGACCGCACCCATCCGGTGCGGCTGCTCGCCGTGCGCGACGAGGATCCGGCACGCGCGTGGGACCCCGTCGGGCCGTGGTGGCCCGAGTCCTATCCCGGCGTCATCGGGGTGCGCGATCGCCGCGCCGGCGGCGCATGGCTCGCCGCGGACGACGAGCAGCGGCGCCTGGCCGTCATCCTCAATCGCGCCGACGTGCTGCCCGACGACGCCCCGGCGGCATCCCGCGGCGGCATCGTCCTCGACGCCGTCGCCGGCGACCCGCCGACGGGCGCACCGCCCACGCACGGCTTCAACCTCGTCGACGTCGGGCCCGACGGTGTGCGCGTGACGATGTGGGATGCCGCGACCCTGCGGACGGTCGCTCTCGAGCCCGGCACGCACATGATCGCGCACGACGACGTCGACGATCCGCGCACGGCCCGCATCCGCCGGTGGCTCGGGGCGTTCGCCGCGGCGGCTCCCGAGCTCGAGCGGAGCGCAGACGTCACGCCCTGGCTCGACGTCCTGCAGGACACCACGGCGACGCCCGCGGCCGACGACGCGGCCATCATCCGCGACAACCGGCCGTACGGCATCCCGACGCTGTCGTTGCTCGTGTGCACCGCGACCATCGGCTCGGACGGCGTCGACGTGGCCTACGGCGCGCTCGCCGTGCCGGGGGAGTGGAACCGCCCCGAGATGGCGTGAATCCGGCGGTCATCGGCCGTCACGCGGGCCGAGGCGGCTTCGGCCCGCCGGTAGAATCGCGGAAACCCGATCCCGCTCCACGCAAGGAACAGCTATGACCCGCATCTCCGATTCCGGACTCTCCGTCGCCGTCGTCGGCGCCACCGGCCAGGTCGGAAAGGTGATGCGCGAGATCCTCGTCGAGCGAGACTTCCCGATCCGCGAGCTGCGTCTGTTCGCGACCGCGCGCTCGGCCGGCACGTCCATCGACTTCGCCGGTCACGACGTCGTCGTCGAAGACATCGCGACCGCCGACCCGGCGGGCATCGACATCGCCCTGTTCTCGGCCGGCGCGACCGGCTCGCGCGCGCACGCCCCGCGCTTCGCCGAGGCCGGTGCCGTCGTCATCGACAACTCCAGCGCCTGGCGCATGGACCCCGAGGTGCCGCTCGTCGTGAGCGAGGTGAACCCGCACGCGACGCTCAACCCGCCCAAGGGCATCATCGCCAACCCCAACTGCACGACGATGGCCGCGATGCCGGTGCTGAAGGTCCTCGACACCGAGGCCGGTCTCGAGCGCCTCATCGTCTCGACCTATCAGGCTGTCTCCGGCTCCGGGCTCGCGGGCGCCGAGGAACTGCTTGGGCAGGTCGAGGGCGTGCTCGCGCAGGGACACACGCTCGATCTCGTCCACGACGGCTCGGCCGTGGAATTCCCGCAGCCCGAGAAGTACGTCGCCCCGATCGCGTTCGACGTCATCCCCTTCGCCGGCAACCTCGTCGACGACGGCGACAACGAGACCGACGAGGAGAAGAAGCTGCGCAACGAGAGCCGCAAGATCCTCGAGCTGCCCGACCTGCGCGTCGCCGGCACCTGCGTCCGCGTGCCGGTGTTCACCGGCCACTCGCTGTCGATCCACGCGGAGTTCGCCCGCGACATCACGCCCGACCGTGCCCGCGAGGTCCTCTCGGCCGCACCTGGCGTGGTGCTCGAAGAGGTGCCGACGCCGCTGCAGGCGGCGGGCAACGACCCGAGCTACGTCGGCCGCATCCGTGCCGATCAGTCCGCACCCGAGGGCAAGGGCCTCGTGCTGTTCATCAGCAACGACAACCTGCGCAAGGGTGCCGCGCTCAACGCGGTGCAGATCGCCGAGATCGTGGCCGAACGCCTCTGACCGGGCGGCCGGATTCCGGCGCCGCCAGCGGGGATAGACTGGTGCATCGTGAGTGAAAAGGTCGACGTCGTCCTGATCGGCGGTGGCATCATGAGTGCCACCCTGGGAACGCTGCTGAAGCAGCTCCAGCCCGATTGGAAGATCGAGGTGCATGAGCGCCTCTCGGATGTGGCCCAGGAGAGTTCCAACGCCTGGAACAACGCCGGCACCGGCCACGCTGCGCTGTGCGAGCTCAACTACATGCCCGAGGGGCCCGACGGTTCGGTCGACCCCGGCAAGGCGATCACGATCAACGAGCAGTTCCAGCAGAGCCGTCAGCTGTGGACATCGCTCATCGAGCGCGGCATCCTCGATGAGCCGTCGACGTTCATCAATGCGACCCCGCACATGACCTTCGTGCGCGGCGAGAAGGATGTCGCCTACCTCAAGAAGCGCTACGAGGCGCTCAAGGATCAGCCGCTGTTCGCCGGCATCGAGTACTCCGAGGACTCCCGCGTCATCAACCAGTGGGCGCCGCTGCTCATGCAGCACCGGCGCAAGGGCGAGCCGTTCGCGGCGACGCGCGTGCCCGCCGGCACCGACGTGGACTTCGGCGCGCTCACCCGCCAGCTGTTCACGCACCTGCAGGACCAGGGCGTCGAGGTCATCACCGACCGCGAGGTGCGCACGATGAAGCAGCAGAAGGACGGGTCGTGGCGCGTGCTGTGGCGCAGCCGGCTCGGCGGCACCCCCGGCCACACCGACGCGCGATTCGTGTTCGTCGGCGCGGGCGGATGGGCGCTGAAGCTGCTCCAGAAGTCGGGCATCCCCGAGATCAAGGGCTACGGCGTCTTCCCGATCGGCGGCCAGTTCCTCAAGACCAGCAACCCCGAGGTCGTGGCGCAGCACAAGGCGAAGGTCTACTCGCAGGCCTCCGTCGGCGCGCCGCCGATGTCGGTGCCGCACCTCGACACCCGCGTCGTGGACGGCGAGGCCTCGCTGCTGTTCGGTCCGTTCGCGACCTTCAGCCCCAAGTTCCTCAAGACAGGCCGGATCACCGACATCGTCGCGCAGGTGCGTCCGCACAACCTGGTGCCGATGCTGAAGGTCGCGGTCGACAACCCGAGCCTGATCTCTTATCTCGTCGGCGAGCTGATGAAGAACCACAGCAAGAAGGTCGACGCGCTGCGCGTGTTCATGCCGACCGCGCGCGACGAGGACTGGGAGCTCATCCAGGCCGGTCAGCGTGCACAGGTGATGAAGAAGGACCCGAAGAAGGGCGGCGTGCTGCAGTTCGGCACCGAGGTCGTCACCTCGGCCGACGGCACCATCGCCGGTCTGCTCGGCGCCTCGCCGGGCGCCTCGACGGCGGCATCCATCATGCTCGGGCTGCTCAAGAAGTGCTTCCCCGATCGGATGCCGGCGTGGGAGGGGGAGCTGCGCGAGCTCATCCCCAGCTACGGGCAGCCGCTGAACCCCCGGGGCGAAGCGGCCCGCGCCTCGGTCGAGAAGACCGCCGCGGCGCTGTCCATCACCCCCTGACGGGCATGGCCAAGCTCTACTTCCGATACGGAGCGATGAACTCCGGCAAATCGACGGCTCTGCTGCAGGCGGCGTACAACTACGAGGAGCGCGGTCAGCACGTGCTGCTGGCCAAACCCGAGATCGACACCAAGGGCGCCGGGCAGATCGCCAGCCGGCTCGGGGTGCAGCGCGACGTGGACTTCCTCATCGGTGCCGGCGAGGACGTGCGGGCGATCTTCGCAGAGCACCGCGCTCGCGTGCAGGCCGAAACCGGCTCCGACGTCGCCTGCCTGCTCATCGACGAGGCGCAGTTCCTCACCTCGCCCCAGGTCGATGACCTGCTGCGGACGGTCGTGGACGAGAACGTGCCGGTGCTGGCCTACGGCATCCGCACCGACTTTCAGACGCGCGCCTTCCCCGGGTCGGCGCGCCTGATGGAGCTCGCGCACAGTCTCGAAGAACTCAAGACGATCTGCCGCTGCGGGCGCAAGGCGCTCTTCAATGCCCGGCTCGTCGGTGGTCGGTTCGTCTTCGAGGGCGACCAGGTCGCGATCGACGAGCTCGCCGCGGACCGCGTTACGTACGAGTCGATGTGCGCCGAGTGCTACCTGCGCGAGTCGGCCGGTCGGCTCGCCTGAGACGTTTCACGCCGATCATGCGCTACCGCTTTGCGCGGTCAGACCACAAGATGTAGGGTGATCCGGCCACGAAGGAGAGGGGCGTCATGGCGGACGAAACCCCGGCGCGCGCTTGGCGCGTCGTACTGGAGAAGATCGAGTCCGATCTTCTCGCCGGCAAGCTCGGCCCCGGAGACCGCCTTCCCTCGGAGCGCGACCTGGTCGCGCAGCTCGGCGTCGGACGATCCAGCGTCCGCGAGGCGCTGCGCGTGCTCGAGGTCATGGGACTCATCCGCACGGCGACTGGTTCCGGCCCCAGCGCGGGCGCCATCGTCGTGGCGCGTCCCAGCGGCGGCATGCAGGCGCTGCTCAAGCTGCAGGTCGCGGCGCAGGGCTTCGCGATCTCGGATGTCGTCAGCACCCGCCTGCTGCTCGAAGACTGGGTCGCGGGCCGCCTGGCCGCGGCCGACGCGGTCGATCTCGGCACGGCCCGCGAGGCGCTCCGCGCGATGGATGCGGCGAGCCTGAGCCCCGCGGACTTCCTCGCGCTCGACGCGCAGTTCCACGTCGCACTGGCCGAGGCCTCGGGCAACGAGGTCGTCGCGGCGATGATGGCCGGGCTGCGTTCCTCGATCGAGGACTACGTGCTGCAGGGTGCCTCGCGCATCCCGGACTGGGAGAGCGCCGTCGACCGCCTGCGCGGCGAGCACCGCGCGATCGTCGCCGCCATCGAAGAGGGGCGCGCCGACGATGCCCGCACCGCCGTCCACGACCACATCACCGGCTATTACGCCTCGGCGAATCCCGTTCGCCCGGAAACCGCCTGACCCACCGCACGTCACCACGATCCCGGCGTCACCGCCGAACCCGAGGAGGAACATGGTCACCCGCCAGCTGCCGAAGATCCCGGAACTGCTCGAGTTGATGCAGTTCAAGGCGCCCGACCTCAACGGGCGGCGTCGTCGCCTCAACTCCGCGCTCACCATCGACGATCTGCGCACCATCGCGAAGCGTCGTACCCCCAAGGCGGCCTTCGACTACACCGACGGCGCGGCCGAGGGCGAGCTCTCGCTGGCGCGCGCCCGGCACGCGTTCGAAGACATCGAGTTCCACCCCGACATCCTGCGTCCGGCCGAGTCGGTCGACATGTCGACCGAGATTCTCGGTGGCCGGTCGGCGTTGCCCTTCGGCATCGCCCCGACGGGCTTCACGCGCCTGATGCAGACCGAGGGTGAGAGCGCCGGAGCATCGGCCGCGGGCGCCGCCGGCATCCCGTTCACCCTCTCGACGCTCGGGACGACCTCCATCGAGGGCGTCCGTGCCGCGAACCCGCATGGCCGCAACTGGTTCCAGCTCTACGTCATGCGCGACCGCGAGATCTCGTACGGTCTCGTCAAGCGCGCGGCGGAGGCGGGGTTCGACACGTTGATGTTCACCGTCGACACCCCCGTCGCGGGCGCCCGGCTGCGCGACAAGCGCAACGGCTTCTCGATCCCGCCGGCACTGACGGTCGGAACGATCGTCAATGCGATCCCGCGCCCCTGGTGGTGGATCGACTTCCTCACCACGCCCAAGCTCGAGTTCGCCTCGCTGACGACGACCGGCGGCACCGTGGGCGAGCTGCTCAATGCGGCGATGGACCCGACGATCAGCTACGACGACCTCGAGATCATCCGCAGCATGTGGCCCGGCAAGATCGTCATCAAGGGCGTGCAGAACGTCGAGGACTCGAAGCGTCTGATCGACCTCGGCGTCGACGGCATCGTGCTGTCGAACCACGGCGGTCGTCAGCTCGACCGGGCCCCCGTGCCGTTCCATCTGCTGCCGCAGGTCGTCCGTGAGGTCGGCAAGGACGCGACGATCATGGTCGACACCGGCATCATGAACGGCGCCGACATCGTCGCCTCCGTCGCGCTCGGGGCCAAGTTCACCCTCATCGGGCGGGCATACCTGTACGGCCTCATGGCGGGTGGGCGCCAGGGCGTCGACCGCACGATCGGCATCCTGCGCAGCGAGATCGAGCGCACGATGCAGCTGCTGGGCGTCTCGAGCCTTGAGGAGCTCGAGCCGCGTCACGTCACCCAGCTGCAGCGCCTCGTGCCGATCGCGCAGCCCTCCGCGCGTCGCTCCGCCGGCGCCCGCGCCGTGGCCGCCGCGAAGGACTGACCCCCGCACACAGAACCGGGCCCCGGGCCGACAGCGAAACGGCTGTCGGATCCCGGGGCCCGGTGGTCGTGTGGCGGCTCAGCGGCGAGGCAGCGTCGGCAGCAGCGTGTCGAGGAACTCCGCGGTGTCCTCCCAGCCGTCGACGGCCTGGCAGGTGACGCCCATGGCGAGCACGGGGTAGTCGTTGCCGTTCTCGTCGAGGCGGTCGCCGACGAAGAGCATGTCGTCGAGCGGGATGCCGGTCTGCTCGACGAGCCGGTTCATGCCGTAGGCCTTGTCGATGCCGCGCTCGGTGATGTCGACCGACGTGGAGCCACCCGATCGCACCTCGAGGTCGGGGAGGAGGGCCTGGACGGCTTCACGCAACGTGTTCTTCTTCTCGCCGGACGGGTCCCACGCCATCTTCGCGTCGACGGGAGCCTGCTGCCCGAGCGCCGAGAACGTGATCTGCGAGCCGCGGTCCTCGAGGATCGGGCCCCACGTCTCGCTTTCCCACAAGCCCAGACGGCGTGCCTCGCCCTCGACGGCGGCCAGCGCGCGCTGCTTCTGGTCGTCGGTCAGGGCGCGAGCGTAGATCGTCTCGATGCCCGCGGGGGAGAGGCGGTAGTACTGCGTGCCGCAGGTGGGCAGCAGGTGGAAGTGCGAGAGCACTTCGGCGTCGGTCTCGGGCAGGCGGTCGACGACCTGCGCCGTGAACTGCGCGAGCTGGCCGCCCGAGATGATGGCGACCTCGACGCGCTCGGCGAGATCGAGCAGCTGCCGGCCGATGCGCGGGTCGATCGCGCTCTTGGAGGGGGCGAGGGTGTCGTCGAGGTCGAAGGCGACCAGGCGAGGGGTGGGCATCCGTGCTCCGTTCTCCGGTGGCATGACAGAGGCTCCGCCTTCCGGCGGAGCCTCTTCGCTGTCGGGGTGACAGGATTTGAACCTGCGGCCTCGTCGTCCCGAACGACGCGCGCTACCAAGCTGCGCCACACCCCGTGGCAACCCTCCAAGCTTACCCCGATCCGGCTCAGATGACGAATCGGCTCACATGCGAGCGCGCAGGGTCAGCACGGAGGCCTCGGGGCGGCATCCGAAGCGGATCGGGGCGTAGATGGAGTGCCCGAGGCCGGCGCTGACGTTGAGAGGCACGGCATCCGTTCCCCACGTGCTCAGGCCGCGGGCCTGGTCGAGGGGGATGTCGCAGTTGGCGACGAGCGCCCGCGACGAGAACGGGACACGCACCTGGCCGCCGTGCGTGTGGCCGCCGAAGATCACATCCGCGCCGAGGTCGACGAAGCGGTCGAGGACCCGTCGATACGGGGCATGGGTGACGCCGACCGTGAGCTGCGCCTCGTCGGGCTTCCCGAGCCCCGTGAGGGCCGCGGGGAGGGCGTCGAGGTCATCCCAGTCGCGGTGGGCGTCGTCGACGCCGACACCGTCGATGCGCAGGGCGCCCACACGGACCGTGGCGGCCGCGTTGTCGAGATCCGACCAGCCGAGCTCGTCGGCGAAGTACGCGTCCATGGCGGGCGTGTCGAGCTTGTCCGCGGCCTTGGCGTGGCCCGACGGGCCGGTGAAGTAGCGCAGCGGATTGCGGCCGCTCGGCTCGAAGACGTCGTTCGACCCGTGGACGAAGAACCCGGGCACCCCACGCAGGGGGGCGAACGCGGAACGGATGCCGTCGAGCCCGCGCGCATGCCCGAGGTTGTCGCCCGTGTTGATGACGAGATCGGGCTGGGTGTCTTCGACGAGGTCGGCGATCCAACGCTGCTTGCGGTGCTGCCACGGCGCCATGTGGGCGTCGGACAGGTGCAGCACCGTGACGTTCGCGCTGCCCGGCGGGAGGACACGCAGCTCGTGCCGACGCACGGTGAACAGGTATCGCTCGATACCGACGCCCCAGACGACCGCACCGCCGGCGCTCAGGGCGCCGGCGGTGGCGATCGTGGTCAGCGTCCGGCGGACGCTCGCCATCAGCAGTCCTTCGCCGCGTACTGGATCGTGATCTGCGTGCTGCGGCCGACGCCCGTGCCGGCGGCGGGATCCGTGCCGGTGACGGTGGGCTGAGCGGCATCCTCCTGCTGCGTGCAGGCGGTCGTCACGCTCGTGAACCCGGCGGCGCGCAGTTGGCGTTCCGCCTCTTGCGGGTTGCCCGTCACGGGCGGGACCGTGGCCCCCTCGCCGTTGCTCGGCGTGATGGTGACGGTCGTACCGCCCGGGGCGCGTCCCGGACCCGGGTCCTGCGAGACGATCCGGCCCGCGGGCTCCGTCGAGTCGGTCGGCGACGCGACGTTGACGCTGAAGCCCGCGGCCTGAAGCGCGCGCTCGGCCTCTTCGACGGACTGGCCGACGACGTTGGGCAGGTCGGTCAGGATGTTCTTCGTCAGGTTCGAATCGGGAGCCGGAAACGGGTCGCCGCCGAACTTGGCGTTGGCAGCGCGCTGCATGACCGGCCAGACCGCGTTACGGATCTGGTCGAGTCGCCAGCCGTTGGCGCGGTACTCGTTGAGCTTGCCGTGGCCCATGACGTTGCCGACCCAGACGACGGTCGCGACCTTCGAGCTCGCGCCGTCCATCCAGGTGTGCTCGTACTCGTGGATACCGGTCTTACCGAAGATC
This sequence comes from Microbacterium thalli, assembly GCF_028737325.1. GTDB lineage: Bacteria > Actinomycetota > Actinomycetes > Actinomycetales > Microbacteriaceae > Microbacterium > Microbacterium thalli. The sequence goes on from NZ_JAQZCH010000001.1 coordinate 1,423,807, forward strand.
GGGGTGCCGTCGTTGGTGCGCGAGCCCTGACCGGTCGCGTTCATCACGCCCTGCAGCGTGTACGCGGCGGTCGCGGCGACGTTGGCCGAGATCGCCTGCGAGCACTGCAGCTGGGGCGTGATGTCGGTGCCGTCGGAGGTGATGGCGCGGTCGATCACCTTGCTCGGGCAGAGGGTGCCGCCGCCGGCGATCGAGGCGTAGGCCTGCGCCATGTCGATCGGTGCGACCGCCGCGTCGCCCAGGACGTTGTAGGGCTGGTTACCGTTGTCGAGCGGCGAGCCGTCCGAGCGCATGACGCCCATCTTCATCGCGACCTGGTTCGTCGAGCAGACCGAGATGCGCTCTGCCATGGCGAAGAATCCCGAGTTCAGGGAGTCCTCGGTGAACTTGCGCACGGTGCCCGAGTAGCCGTTGCTGTTCTGGAAGTTGCCGATGCCGTCGCGGCTGTTGTCGGCCCGCACGTTCTGCGTGCCGCCCTCGCACGTGGTCAGCACGCGCTTGGTCCCTACGCGGCCGTTGAGCACCTCGTTGACCGAATGGCCCTGCTCGAGCCAGTTGATGAGGCTGAACACCTTGTACGTCGAGCCCGCGGAGTGACCGCCGCCGCCGTCGTTGTTGCGCACGTTGTAGTTGACCGGGGTGACGTTGCCGGAGTCGTCGCCCGTGGGGGCGAAGGGTCGGTTCTGGACCATCGACAGGACGCGGCCGGTGCCCACCTCGACCTGGACGGCCGAGGAGCCGAGGTTCATCCCGCTGTGGTTCGCCGGGACGACCGACATCGCGTCGAGCGCGGCGTTCTGCAGGTCGGGGTCGAGCGTCGTGTAGACCTTCATGCCGCCGCGGCGGAGGTTCTGCTGACGGTCCTCGAGGGTCTCTCCGAACGCGGGGTCGGACAGGACGATGTTGCGGACGTACTCGCAGAAGAACTCCGCGCCGGCGGCCAGCTGGCATCCCTGGGGGCGCTGCTGAATGGCCGGCGTGATGGGCTCCGCGATCGCGGCATCCCGTTCTTCCGCCGTGATCTTGCCGTCCGAGAACATGCGGTTGAGCACGTAGGTCTGACGGTCCTTCGTCAGCGCGTACCCGTTCGCGGCACCGTTCGTCTCGCTTTCGGGACGGTCGAGACGGTAGGAGTTGGGCTCCTGGACCATGCCCGCGATGGCGGCGGCCTGACCGATGGTGAGGTTGGCCGCGGAGGTGCTGAAGTAGTACTGGGCCGCTGCGCCGATGCCGTACACCGTGCCGCCGAAGTGCGCGATGTTCAGGTAGCCGAGGAGGATCTCGTTCTTCGGGTAGCGCTTCTCGAGCTGGATCGCGTAACGCATCTCCTGCAGCTTGCGCTCGATGCCGTCGGTGCCGCTGGCGACTGTCGTCGAGCGGAAGCAGGCGTCGACCTCTTCCTGCGACTTGGCCTCCTTCTCGCAGGCCTGCTGCAGGACGTTCTTGACGTACTGCTGCGTGATCGACGAGCCACCGCGGGTGTCGCCACCACGCAGGTTGCCGAACACGGCGCTGGCGGTACCGACCAGATCGACACCGCCGTGCGTGTAGTAGTTCTTGTCCTCGCTCGAGATGATCGCGTCGTACATGACCGGCGCGACCTCCTCCCAAGCGACGGGGATGCGGTTCTGGTCGTAGAACTGCGTCATGAGGACGTCGTTGCCGTCGCTGTCCTTGCGATAGAACTCGGTCGGGAGCATGAGCTCGTCGACCTCGAGGTAGCTCGGCATGTTGTCGAAGACGTCGATCGCGCTGGATGCTGCGTAACCCGACACGGCGATGGCGGGGGTCACGGTCGCCGTGACGAGCACCCCGGCCACGGCACTGAGGCCGACCAGGCCGGCGAGACCGCCGAGCACACCGGTGGCCGTGCGTTTCTTGTGAGGCATAGGGTGAATCGTAAGCGAGATACCTGGGCGTCCGCCTCAGGTCGAGCCGTTGCGCGCGGCCGTTTCGCACCCTAGCCCTGCCACAGATCGGAGCCCCGATGACGACGTGGGAGTACCTCACCACGCCCCTGCTGATCCACAACACCGCCGCGATCCTCAACAACTGGGGCAAGCAGGGCTGGGAGCTGGTGCAGGTCGTGCCCGGTCCCGAGGGCGGCCTGGTGGCCTACTTCAAGCGTCCGGCGGGCGGAGGCGTCGCCAACGCCGGTCTCGGGGCGGCACAGCAGGCGGCGCAGCAGTTCGAAGGAATGGGCGCGTGAGCGTCGCCGCGCGCCTGCGCGAGCTCGGGATCGAGCTGCCGCCGGTCGTTCCGCCGGTCGCCGCGTACATCCCCGCGACCGTGCACGGTGACCTCGTCTACACCTCGGGTCAGCTCCCGATGGTCGACGGAGCGCTTCCTGCGACGGGCAAGGTCGGCGACGGCGAGGGACTCGTCCCGCCCGTGGATGCCGCGCAGTTCGCGCGCCGCTGCGCCCTCAACGCGATCGCTGCGGCCGCCGACGCCGCCGGCGGGCTCGACAAGCTCGTGCGGGTCGTCAAGGTCACGGGGTTCGTGGCATCCGTTCCGGAATTCACCGGTCAGCCCGGCGTCATCAACGGTGCGAGCGAGCTGCTCGGCGAGGTGTTCGGCGAGGCCGGTCGTCACGCGCGGTCTGCCGTCGGCGTGCCCGTCCTGCCGCTGGATTCGCCCGTCGAGGTCGAGGTCGTCTTCGCCCTGCGCTGACCCCGTCGGCTGACACCGTCGGCTGACACCGACACGCGCCGCCCCCGCGAGGGCGCGGCGATCTCTACGCTGTGCTCAGGTTCACGACGGAGGCGGTAGGCATGCAGGGACTCGAAGTCACGGTTCTGCTCGGGATCGCGATGCTGGTGGGCACGGTGCTCGCGCCCCGGTTGCGCGTCGCGACACCGCTCGTGCTGCTGGCGATCGGCCTGCTGCTGGGCTTCGTGCCCGAGCTGCGAGAGATCGAGCTGCCGCCCGAGACGATGCTGCTGCTGTTCCTGCCGGTGATGCTGTTCCGCGAGGCATGGACGACGTCACTGCGGTCGGTGCGCCGATCGCTGCGCTACATCGTGCCCATGAGCACGCTGCTCGTCGTCGCCTCGGCGTTCGCGGTGGCCGGCGTCGCCACCGCTCTCGGCGTGCCGTGGGAGGCGGCGCTCGTGATGGGCGCGGCAGTCGCGCCGCCCGACGCCACCGCCGTCGCCGCGCTGGGCCGGTTGCTGCCCGAGCGCACCTTCATGAAGCTCAAGGCCGAGAGCCTCACCAACGACGGCACGGCGCTCGTGCTCTACGCCATCGCGGTCTCGCTGCTGCTGGGCGACCAGGTCACCCCGTGGTCGATCACCGGGATGGTCGCGCTGTCGTACCTCGGGGGAGCGGCTGCCGGTGTCGCGGTCGCGGCCGCCGCCTTCGTCGTGCTGCGCCGGATGCGGTCGACGCTCACGATCAACCTGACGCTGCTGCTCGTCCCGTTCGTCTCGTTCCTCGTCGCCGAGCTCATCGAGGCGTCGGGGGTGCTCGCCGTCGTCTTCGCCGGCCTCATCATCGCTTGGGTGTCGCCGCGCATCACGACGGCGACCTCGCGGCGAGCCGCCGACGCCACCTGGCCGTTCGGCGTCTACCTGCTCAACGGTGCCCTGTTCGTGCTCATCGGGCTCGAGGTGCAGCTCGTGATCCACGAGATCTCGCCGTCCGAGATCGGCACCCTGCTGCTCGTCACCCTCGCCGCCTGGATCGCCCTCGTCGTCGTCCGCTACGTCTTCCAGTGGCTGTTCTCGCCGTTCTCGCGGCCCGCCGCCGGCTCGTCGCGGTCGCTGCGGCATCGCTCGCGGGTCGTCAGCACCTTCGCGGGGTTCCGCGGCGCCGTCTCGCTCGCTATCGCGCTCTCTGTCCCGATCACCCTGCCCGGCGGCGGGCCGGTGCCGGGGCGCGATGCCATCGTCTTCGTCACCGCCGGTGTCATCATGCTCACGCTCCTCGTGCAGGGGCCGCTGCTGCCGGCGGTCATCCGGTGGGCCAAGCTCCCGTCCGACGATGCCGCCGTGGCCGAGTTCGAGCTCGCTCAGCGGGCCATCTCGGGCGCCGCCCTCGCGGCCCTGGACGATCTGGCCGTCGAGCACGGCATCAGCGATGTCGTCCGCGACCGCGCGCGCCGCGAGGGCTACGAGCGCCTCGAGCTCGCCAACGCCCGCGCAGTCGCCCGCGTCCGCGCCGCCGAGGAGAGCGAGCGCTCGGACGCCGACGATGGCATCGGGGGCGATGACGAAGCCGCTCGCGTGGGGCCGGTGCCCCCCGACGCGGTCGACGGCGACGGCCGCCGCGCCGTGCCGCAGCTCGAGATGATCGCCGTGAGCGACGACATCGACCTCACCCAGCGCTCACCCCTGATCCGGCACCGCGAGGCCACGCGCCTGCACCTGGCCGTCCTCGACCGCAAGCGCGAGGTGCTGCTGCGTCTGCGCCGGGAGGGGACGATCGACGACCTCGTGGCCCGCCGCATCCTGGCCAGCCTCGACCTCGACGAGATCCGCGCCCGCGGTCTCGAGCGGACCGACGACTGACCGCCCCTACTTCAGCTGGGCGCTGATCACCGACATCACGGCGGTGTCGGCGAGCGTCGTGGTGTCGCCGACCTCGCGGCCCTCGGCGACATCCCGCAGCAGACGCCGCATGATCTTGCCCGAACGCGTCTTGGGAAGCTCGCCGACGATGTAGACGTCGCGCGGACGTGCGATCGGTCCGATCTGCTCGCCGACCCACTGGCGCAGCGAGGTCGCGAGCCCGTCGGGTTCGTGAGCGTCGAGGTAGCTCTGCTTGATGATCACGAACGCCACCACCGCCTGGCCGGTCGTCTCGTCGGACGCGCCGACGACCGCGGCCTCGGCGGTCGCCTCGTGGGCCACGAGGGCCGATTCAATCTCGGTGGTCGACAGGCGATGGCCCGACACGTTCATGACGTCGTCGACGCGGCCCAGGAGCCAGATGTCGCCGTCGTCGTCGAGGCGGGCGCCGTCGCCGGCGAAGTAGTAGCCGCGATCCTGGAACTTCTCCCAGTAGGTCTCGACGAACCGGTCGGGGTCACCCCAGATGCCGCGCAGCATGCTCGGCCACGGCTCCGTGATGACCAGAAGGCCGCCGTTGCCCTCGCCGACGCGGTCGCCGTTCTCGTCGACGACGTCGATCGAGATGCCCGGCAAGGCCATCTGCGCCGAGCCGGGTTTCGTCTCGGTCACCCCCGGCAGCGCGGAGATCATGATGGCGCCCGTCTCGGTCTGCCACCACGTGTCGACGATCGGGGCGTTCTTGCCGCCGATGACCTTGCGGTACCACATCCATGCCTCGGGGTTGATGGGTTCGCCCACCGACCCGAGCAGCCGGATGCTCGACAGGTCGTACTCCGCGGGCACCTGGCGGCCGATCTTCATGAACGATCGGATGGCCGTGGGGGCGGTGTAGTAGATCGTCACCCCGTACTTCTGGATGATCTCCCACGACCGTCCCGGGTGCGGGGTGTCGGGCGTTCCCTCGTAGAGCACCTGGGTCGCACCGTTCGCGAGCGGTCCGTAGGTGACGTAGCTGTGGCCCGTGACCCATCCGATGTCGGCGGTGCACCAGTAGACGTCCGTCTCGGGGTGCAGGTCGTGGACGACACGGTTCGTGAACGCGGCCTGGGTCAGATAACCGCCGGAGGTGTGCAGGATGCCCTTGGGCTTCCCGGTCGTGCCCGACGTGTACAGGATGAACAGCGGGTTCTCCGCGGGAAAGGCACGTGCCTCGTGATCGGCGGATGCCGCCGGCACGACGTCGTGCCACCAGAGGTCGCGGCCCTCGGTCCACTCGACGTCGTTTTCGCCGCGCCGCACGACCAGCACGTGCTCGACCGTCAGCTGCGGTCCGGCGCCGCGGTCGGCGAGGGCCTGGTCGACGGCGGGCTTGAGGGGAGAGACCTTGCCCTTGCGGTAGCCGCCGTCGGCGGTGATCACGAGCTTCGCGCCGGCGTCGTCGATGCGGGTGCGCAGGCTGTCGGCCGAGAAGCCGCCGAAGACGACCGAATGCACCGCGCCGAGGCGGGCGACGGCGAGCATCGCGGCGACGGCCTCGGGGATCATCGGCATGTAGATCGCGACCCGGTCGCCCTGCTCGATGCCGAGCTCCGTGAGCACGTTCGCGAGGCGCTTGACCTCGTCGGTCAGCTCGGCGTACGTCACGGCGCGATCGTCGCCGGGCTCGCCCTCCCACAGCAGCGCCACGCGGTCTCCGAGGCCGGCGGCCACGTGCCGGTCGAGGCAGTTGTAGGCGACGTTGAGCTCGCCGTCGGCGAACCATTCCGCGAACGGCGGGTTCGACCAGTCGAGCACCTGCGTGAAGGGGGTGTGCCAGTGCAGCTCGCGTGCCTGATCGGCCCAGAATCCCTCGCGGTCCGCCGCGGCCCGCTCGTACAGCTCGGCGGTGCCGATCGCGGCGGCGGCGAAGTCGGGCGAGGGGGCGAATCGCCGGGTCTCGGTCAGCAGGTGGTCGATCTTGCTGCTCATGCGCACGCTCCTTTGCGGTCCATGGCGCCGCAGTGCGGCGTCCGGTCAATCTAGACCGGCGCGGTGCCGGGGGACTACCGCCGATAGTGGGTGGCCAGCCACGGCCGGTCCGGCCCTCGGCGAGTGGCCGGGGTCGGAGGCGCGGCGTAAGCTGGAGGTGGCTGCGAGTTCTTCGCGCCCGTGGCGCCCCGACCTACCCCCCAAGCGGCGGGTCGTCGCGTGGACGGCATCCCAATCCCCCAATGTGGGGTGCCGTCCTCCCCCCTCTTCGGACAACCCTCCCCAGCGCCGGGCAGGTGCCGTTCCTCCACTGATCGACGGATGCGGCTCCGCGAGAACGCCGCCGGTTTCTACCTTCGGGGTATGTCTCAACCCTTCGTCGTCGCTCCCCGTGAGGGCAGCCCTTCCGCCCGCACCGCGGCTGCGCGGGCCGCTTCACCTGTGGCGGATGCAGCTGGCGGGGCACCCTCCCGACGGCGGCTGCCGGATCATCCTGCGCTCGATGCGCTGCGCCCGCATCTGCTCGATCCCGAGGTCACCGACGTGTTCGTCAACGGCCGCGGCGGCCTGTTCGTCGACCGGGGCCGGGGCGCCGAGCCTGTCGTCGGGTGGCGCGCGGACGAGTCGGCGGCGCGCGCGCTGGCGGTCTCGCTGATCTCGCTCGGGGGTCGCCACATCGACGACGCGACACCGTGCGCCGACGTGCGCTGGGAGGGCGGCATCCGGGTGCACGCCGTTCTCCCGCCGGTGGCGTGCGAGGGTGCTGTCATCTCGATCCGGCTTCCCGCGGGCGACCGGATGACCCTCGACGATCTCGGGCGCCGCGGGATGTTCGACGCCGCCACGGCGAAGCGCCTGGAGGCGCTGGTGACGGCGCGGACGAACGTCCTCGTGACCGGTGCGACCGGGGCGGGCAAGACGACGCTCCTCGCGGCGCTGCTGGGGCGCGTCGCGCCCACCGAACGCATCGTGACGATCGAGGATGTCGCCGAGCTCCGACTCGACCACCCTCACCACGTGCGGCTCGAAGCACGGCAGCCGAACCTCGAGGGTGCGGGCGCGGTGCCGCTGGCCCGGCTCGTCCGCGAGGCGCTGCGCATGCGTCCCGACCGTCTCGTGGTGGGGGAGTGTCGCGGAGAAGAAGTGCGCGAGCTGCTGACAGCCCTCAACACCGGACACGACGGCGGCGCGGGCACGGTGCATGCGAGCGGTCTGGGTGACGTGCCGGCGCGCCTCGAGGCGCTCGGTTCGCTCGCCGGACTCGACGATCATGCGGTCGCGCGGCAGGTGGTCAGCGCGATCGGAGCGATCGTGCACGTCGGCCGTGTCGACGGAGCACGACGTGTCACCGGGATGGCTCGACCGATTTTGACCGCGGGGCGGCTCGACGTGCAGGAGTTGCGGTGAGGCCACTGCGACGACGGACGACGGATGCCGCTGCCGCGACGGCGTCATCGGTCGCGCCCACCCTGCGGCGCCTCGCGGTCCTGCTCGAAGCCGGCGTCGCACCGGACCTCGCGTGGCAGCACCTGGCGGCCGCCGGTGACGCCGCAGCCGTCGGCGTGTGCGCCGGCCGGACGTCCGGCAGCGACCTGGTCGACGCGATCGGGGCGTCGGGCGGGGCCTGGCGCGACGCCGCCGCGGCATGGCAGGTCGCCGCCGTCGTCGGCGCGCCGCTCGCACGCACGCTCCGGAGCATCGCAGCAGCCCTGAGCGAAGCCGAGCAGACACGCGACGACGTTCGTGTCGCGCTCGCCGAACCGGCCGCGACCGCCCGCTTGGTCAGCTGGCTTCCCCTCGTCGCGGTCGTCCTCGCGCTCGTCCTCGGCTTCGACATCGTCGCCACCGTGACTCACCCGATCGGTGCTGTCTGCCTCGCCGCCGGCGCGTTCCTCATGGCTGCGGCGCACGTATGGACGCGGCGGCTCGTGGCGCGGGCGCAACCCGATGCGACCGTCGCGGGGCTGACGTCGGAGATGCTTGCCATCGCCCTCTCGGGCGGCGTCTCGATCGCGCGCGCCGAGCAGGTGCTGGCATCGGTCGACACCGAGCCCACCCCGGCCGACCGCGAGGTGCTCGAGCTCTCGCGCACCGCCGGAGCGCCGGCTGTCGAGCTGCTGCGCGCCACCGCCGATCTCGAGCGGCATCGCGCCCGCGTCGACGGGCGCTTGCGCGCGGCGCGCCTCTCGTCGCGACTGCTGATACCGCTCGGTGTCTGCACGCTGCCGGCCTTCCTGCTCATCGGCGTCGCCCCGATGCTGCTCAGCGTGCTCGCGAGCACCCCTGTGACGCTGTGACGCTGTGACGCCCGCCGCCGAGCTACCCAGCCGTGCCCGACCCACCACCCATCCAGAGAAACGGAGCGATCATGACACCCCACCTCCCGCGCCTCACCCGTGCACGCGCCGCGCGCCTGTTCGCCGACGAGTCCGGCGCCGCCACGGCCGAGTACGCCATCGCCACCATGGCGGCCGTGGCCTTCGCCGGCTTGCTGGTGATCATCATGCGCAGCGACGAAGTCCGCGGCATCCTCACCGACCTGGTGCGCCGCGCGCTCACCGTGCAATGAGCATTCGCCGTGACGAGCGCGGCTCGGCGACCGCCGAGTTCGCCATCGTCGTGCCCGCGGCGCTGCTGGTCGTGCTGCTCGCCGTCGCCTCGCTGGCGGCGGCGGGCACGCAGGTCCGGCTCGAGCATGCGGCGGCGCAGGCGGCCCGGCTCGCCGCGCGGGGAGAGGATGCCGCCCGCGCGCACGCCACCGTCACCGCGGCGGTTCCCGGTGCGTCGCTCTCGCTCGGCGACGATGGTGACCTCGTATGCGCCGCCGTCTCGGCCGACCACGGCGTGCCGTTGCCGCTGCCGCCCCTGCGGGCTCGCGCCTGCGCTCTCGCCGGAGACCTGTCGTGACGGGCGCGGCCGTCGCCGCCGGCGTGCTCGTCGTGACGGCGACCCTCGCCGCCGGGTGCGCCGCCGTCGGCGGGGCGGCCATCCGCTCGGCGCAGGTCACCGCCACAGCCGACAGTGCGGCGCTGGCTGCGGCGGACGCGGCGGTCGGGATCGTCGGGGGAGCGCCGTGCGAGCGAGCCGCGCAGGTCGTCGCGAGTGCGCGGCTCGACCTGGCTTCCTGCGAGGTGGCGGGCGTCGTCGCCACGGTCGAGGTGGCGGGCTCGGCGGGTGTATTCCGCGTGCAGGCGCGCGCCCGCGCGGGGCCTCCGGCTTGATATGCCCGCCGGAGGATACGGGCGTTCCGCTCCCAGCGTCTTACCCCGTGTGGCGCGTGTATGGTTTGCGTCGGAGAAAGGAAGACTCGTGGCAGGCGGCAAGAAACTCGTCATCGTCGAGTCCCCGACCAAGATGAAGTCGATCCAGGGGTACCTGGGCGACGAGTACGAAGTGCTCAGCTCGGTCGGGCACATCCGGGACCTCGCTAAGAAAGAGGACATCCCGGCCGACAAGAAGCAGGCGTACGGCAAGTACTCCATCGACGTCGAGAACGGCTTCGATGCGTACTACGTGGTCAGCGACCGCAAGACAAAAACGGTCGCCGAGCTCAAGCGCGCCCTGAAGGGCGCCGACGAGGTCCTGCTCGCCACCGATGAAGACCGCGAAGGCGAAGCCATCGCGTGGCATCTTCTCGAGGTCCTCAAGCCCAAGGTGCCCGTGCGGCGCATGGTCTTCCACGAGATCACCAAGGACGCCATCCGAGCGGCCGCCGACAACACGCGCGAACTCGACATCGCGCTCGTCAACGCGCAGGAGACCCGGCGTGTGCTCGACCGCCTCTACGGGTGGGACGTCTCTCCCGTGCTGTGGCGCAAGGTCGGTTCCGGCCGTGACGGTCAGGCGCTCAGCGCCGGTCGCGTGCAGTCCGCCGCCACCCGCATGGTCGTCGAGCGTGAACGCGAGCGCATGGCCTTCGTATCGGCGTCGTACTGGGACATCGAGGCGCACGCCGCGAAGGAGGGCAGCTCGTTCTCGACGCGTCTCGCGCGGCTCGACGGTGCGCCCCTCGCGCGCGGCACCGACTTCGACGACACCGGCTCGCTCAAGAAGGCCGTCGTCGTGCTCACCGAGACCGAAGCGCGCGCGCTCGCCGCCGGTATCGAGAAGGCCGCTCACGCCGCCGTCACCGCCGTCGAGGCGAAGCCGGGAACGCGCAGCCCGAAGCCGCCGTTCACGACCTCGACGATGCAGCAGGAAGCCGGCCGCAAGCTCTCGATGAGCGCGAAGCACGCCATGAGCGTCGCTCAGCGTCTCTACGAGAAGGGCTACATCACCTATATGCGAACCGACTCGACCGCGCTGTCGGCGCAGGCCGTGTCGGCGGCGCGCACGCAGGCGGTCGCGCTGTACGGCGACCGCGCCGTGCCGGCGAGCCCGCGCTCGTACCGCAACAACGCGAAGAACGCGCAGGAGGCCCACGAGGCCATCCGCCCGTCGGGCGAGGAGTTCCGCACGCCGGCCTCCGTCGCCTCCGGCCTCGACCGCGACGAGCAGCGCCTCTACGACCTCATCTGGAAGCGCACCGTCGCCAGCCAGATGTCGGACGCGAAGTACGAGACCACCACCGTCACCCTCGAGGTCGACGCCGACGGCAAGCGTGCTGCGTTCACGGCATCCGGCACGGTGTACACCTTCAAGGGCTTCCTCGAGGCGTACGAAGAGGGCAACGACGAGAAGCGCGGTGACAGCGACCGCTCCGCAGACCAGTCGCTGCCGCCCGTCACCGTCGGCGACACTCTGACGCTGTCGGATGTCGAACCGAAGGGCCACGCGACCAGCCCCAAGCCCCGCTACACCGAGGCGAGCCTCGTGAAGGCGCTCGAAGAGCGCGGCATCGGCCGTCCGTCGACGTTCGCGAGCATCATCGACGTCATCCTCGAGCGCGGTTACGTCACCAAGCGCGGACAGGCCCTGGTGCCGAGTTGGCTCTCCTTCAGCGTGGTCCGTCTGCTCGAGCAGCACTTCGCCGACCTCGTCGACTACGACTTCACGGCGGCGCTCGAGGACGACCTCGACGCGATCGCGCGCGGCGAGCAGGAGCGCGAGGCCTGGCTGAAGGAGTTCTACTTCGGCTCCGACAACCACGTGGGCCTTCGCAACATCGTCGAGAACCTCGGTGACATCGACGCGCGCGAGCTCAACGCCACGCCCATCGGCGATGTCGCGACCCTGCGGTTCGGCAAGTACGGCCCGTACCTCGACGTTCCGGTCGGCGACGGCGAGACGCGCATCGTCAACGTCCCCGACGACCTCGCACCCGACGAGCTGACGCCCGAGAAGGCGCGGGAGCTCATCGAGGCCCCCGTCGCGGGGGACCGCGTGCTGGGCGAGAACCCCGAGAACGGCAAGCTCATCGCGGTCAAGGACGGTCGTTTCGGACCCTACGTCCAAGAGCTCGAGCCCGAGCCGGAAGAGACCGTCGACGAGGCGACCGGCGAGGTCGCACCGGCGAAGAAGAAGACGACGAAGAAGAAGGAAGCGGCCCCCAAGCCGCGCACGGCGTCGCTCTTCAAGTCGATGAGCGTCGAGACGGTCGACCTCGATCAGGCCCTCAAGCTGCTGTCGCTGCCGCGCGTCGTGGGCGTCGACCCCGAGACGGGCGCCGAGATCACGGCGCAGAACGGCCGCTACGGTCCCTACCTGAAGAAGGGCACCGATTCGCGCACGCTCGCCAGCGAGCAGCAGTTGTTCGACATCACGCTCGAGGAGGCCCTGGCCGTCTACGCGCAGCCGAAGTACGGCGCCCGTGCGGCGTCGAGTGCGCTCAAGGAGTTCGAGGCCGATCCGACCAGCGGCAAGCCGATCAAGCTGAAGGACGGCCGCTTCGGTCCCTACGTCACCGACGGTGAGACCAACGCGACCATTCCCCGCGGTGAGAACGCTGAAGAGGTCACCTTCGAGCGGGCGGTGCAGCTGCTGGCCGACAAGCGTGCCAAGGGGCCGGCGCCCAAGCGCACCCGCAAGACGACCACGACCCGCAAGCCCGCGGCGAAGAAGAAGTGACGGCAGCCGCGACCCGCGGGCTGTGGGTCACGCTCGAGGGCGGTGACGGGGCGGGCAAGACCACTCAGGCCGCCGCGCTCGAGTCGTGGCTGCGGCAGGCGGGGCGCGCTGTCGTGCGCACGAGAGAGCCCGGTGGAAGCGACGTGGGTGTGCTCATCCGCGACATCGTGCTGCATCACCGCGGTGACATCTCCCCGCGGGCCGAGGCGCTGCTGTACGCCGCCGACCGCGCCCACCACGTCGAGACGGTCGTCCGGCCCGCCCTCGCGCGCGGCGACGTGGTCATCCAGGACCGCTACCTCGATTCGTCCGTCGCCTATCAGGGCGCCGGACGCGTGCTCGATGCGCACGAGGTGCGCGAGCTGTCGCTGTGGGCCGCCGAGGGAGCGCTGCCCGACCTGACGGTGCTGCTCGACCTCGACCCCCGTGCGGCACGCGAGCGGCTCGACGCCGCCGACAAGCCGTTCGACCGGCTCGAAGCCGAGAAGTCCGAGTTCCACGAGCGGGTGCGGGCAGCCTTCCTCCGGCTCGCCGCCGCCGAACCCGAGCGGTTCCTCGTCGTCGACGCGACCCGCCCGCCCCTCGATATCGCGACCGAGATCCGCGAGCGGGCCGAGCGCGTGCTCCACGCCTCCTCCCCAAGCTGAACCCCGCCGGATCCCCAGCCGTGCGCCCTGATGCGTGCGGGCGAGGTCGGGGGCTCCCCGTAGGCTGGACCCATGGCAGCGGCGACCGAGCTCGCGCCCCCGTGGGGCGAGGTGTGGGGGCAGGATGCCGCTGTGGCGGCGCTGCAGGCTGCGGCATCCGATCCCGCGCAGCTGGCGCACGCCTGGCTGATCACCGGCCCGCCCGGATCCGGTCGTTCGACGCTCGCCCACGCGTTCGCGGCGGCGCTCATCGCCGAGCCCGGCGACGAGGCGGCCATGCGGCAGGTGCTCGCCGGAACGCACCCCGACCTGACGGCGCTGCGCACCGAAGGCGTCGTGATCTCGATCCGAGACGCTCGCGGCCTCGTCGAGCGTTCGTACTTCTCGCCGTCGCTCGGACGGTACCGGGTGATCGTCGTCGAAGACGCCGACCGGATGGTCGAGCGCACGAGCAACGTTCTGCTGAAGGCGCTCGAAGAGCCCCCCGAGCGGACGGTCTGGGTGCTGTGTGCCCCGAGCGACGCCGACCTGCTGCCGACCATCCGCTCCCGCGTACGCACCCTGCGGCTGCGCGAGCCGGACGTCGCCGACGTGGCTCGTCTCATCGCCGCGCGCACGGGCGTCGACGAGGCCGTCGCATTGCAGTCCGCTCGTCTCGCGCAGCGTCACATCGGGATGGCGCAGCGCCTCGCCACCGACGTCGCGTCGCGGCAACGACGCGACGCGACCTTGCGGTCCGTGCTCGCGGTGCGCGGTGTCGGCGACGCGGTCGAGGCGGCGGGGCGCATCGTGGCTGCGGCGACCGAGGACGCCAAGGCACTCACCGCTGAACGCGACGAGGCCGAGCGCGAGGCGCTGCTGCGCACCCTGGGCGTCGCGCCGGGCGCCGCGGTTCCACCGGCCATCCGCGGCCAGCTCGGGGCCCTCGCCGACGACCAGAAGCGCCGCGCGACGCGCAGCCTGCGCGACGGCATCGACCGCGTCCTCACCGATCTCGAGTCGATGTACCGAGACGCCCTCATGCTCCAGTTCGGACGCGCCGACGACCTCATCAACGTCGAGCTGACCGACGAGCTCGCCGCTCTCGCGTCGGCGTGGACGCCGGAGCGGACCCTCGCCGTGCTCGATCGCATCTCGGCCACCCGCACCAACCTCGAGGGCAACGCGGCCCCCTTGCTCGCGCTCGAGAGCATGCTCATCACCGTTGCCAGCGGAAGGACACCGTGAAAGCTCCTCGTCGTCTGCTCACCTCCGTCGCCCTCGTCGGGGCCGCCGTCGTCGCCTTGACCGGCTGCATCTACAACGCCATCCCCGACGAGAAGAGCACGGCCCCCAGCCGCACTCCCGTCATCGAGGGCATCTCGCCCGACCTGCTGCCGTTCTACAGCCAGGATCTGACGTGGGAGAGCTGTGAGGGTGCGGACGCCGGCAGTTACGACTGCACCACCGTGCGCGCGCCGCGCGACTGGGACGACCCGTCGGCCGGCGAACTCGAGCTCGCGCTCGTCCGCCGCGCCGCCGACTCGGGCTCCCCGGCCGGTTCACTGCTGGTCAACCCGGGCGGCCCCGGGGCCAGCGGCTACGACCTCGTCGCCGACAGTGCGCAGTTCGCGGTGGGCTCGGTGCTCGCGGACGCCTACGACGTCGTCGGCTTCGACCCGCGCGGTGTCGGCCGTTCCACGCCGGTGGCGTGCTTCGACGCCGCCGGCACCGATGCCTACTTCTTCGACATCCCTGCGGCTCCGCGCGGCACCCCCGAGTGGGAGGCGGATCTCACCGCCCGCAACGAGCAGTTCGCCGCAGCGTGCGAGCAGAACAGCGACGGCGTCCTGCCCTTCATCACGACGGAGTTCGCCGCCCGCGACATGGACCTGCTGCGGGCCGTGCTCGGTGACGAGAAGCTGAACTACCTCGGCTACTCGTACGGGACCTTCCTCGGCGCGACCTACGCCAAGCTCTACCCCGACAACGTCGGCCGTCTCGTGCTCGACGGCGCGATCGACCCGAGCGTCCCCTCGCTCGACGTCAGCACGACCCAGGCGGTCGGATTCGAGTCCGCTCTGCGCGCCTTCATGGCGGCGTGCCTGGAAGCCGAGGACTGCCCCTTCCGCGGCTCGGTCGACGAGGCGATGGCCGACCTCGGCTCGCTGCTCGCCAGCGTCGACGCCTCGCCGCTGCCCGCAGCCGACGGTCGCCGGCTCGGCGCCGATGCACTGATGACGGCGGTCATCGCCGCGCTCTACGCCGAGGGCAACTGGCCGATTCTGCGCCAGGCGCTGTCGCAGGCGCTGGCCGGCGACCCCGAGACGGCGTTCCTGCTCGCCGACTTCTACTACGCGCGCACGCCCGCGGGGGAGTACGAGGACAACTCTTCGGAGGCGTTCCGCGCCTACAACTGCATGGACTACCCGGTCGAGAACGACCCCGAGGCGGAGGCGGCCTCAACGGCGCGTCTGGCCGCCGAGGCCCCGACCATCGCGCCGTACTGGGAAGGCGTCGACGCGTGCGCTGTGTGGCCGTACCCGCCCACCGGTACCCGCGGCGAGATCACCGCGGAAGGGGCGGCGCCGATGATCGTGATCGGCACCACCAACGACCCGGCCACCCCGTACGAATGGTCCGTCGCCCTCGCCGAGCAGCTCGCCTCGGGCGTGCTCATCACCCGCGAGGGTGAGGGTCACACCGGGTTCCAGAAGGGCAGCGCCTGCGTCGACACGGCGGTCGAGGCGTTCTTCATCGAAGGCACCGTGCCCGAGGACGGGCTCGTCTGCCAGTAGCTCAGACGTGCGGTCGCGGCAGCGAACGCGCCGCCGCGACCGCCTCGAGCAGCTAGCGCCGACGGCATCGGTCGTCCGGAGTGGTCAGCGGCGCAGGATGCGGCGGGCGAGGGCGTTGCCGAGGAACTGCACGCCCTGCACGATGACGACGATCACGAGCACCGCGGCCCAGGTGACCCACGGGTTGAACTGGCGGAAGCCGTTGACGAGCGCGAACTGACCGAGCCCGCCGGCCGCGACGGCGCCGGCGATGGCGGTCATGTCGACGAGGGCGACGACGATGAAGGTGTAGCCCAGCACGAGGGGGCCGAGCGACTCGCGCGGCACCAGGCGGAACAGGATGCGCGACCGGCTCGCGCCTGCGGCGCGTGCGGCCTCGATGACGCCCGGGCGCACGGTCAGCAGGTTCTGCTCGACGATGCGGCCGATCGCGAACATCGAAGCGATCGAGATCGCGAAGACGCCGAACTCGATCCCGATGCCGCGGATGCCGACAGCGCGGGCGAGCGGCTGCACGGCCGCCAGCAGGATGATGAACGGGATCGGTCGGAACGTGTTGACGATGACGTTCAGGATGCCGAAGACGACGCGGTTCGGGAACAGGCTGCCCGCGCGCGTGGCGTACAGCGCGAGGCCGATGAGGAATCCCGCCAGCCCACCGAAGAGGAGGCTGAGCGTGATCATGTAGAGCGTCTCGGCCGTCGCGGGCCAGAGCTCGGGCAGCAGGTCGATGAGCCTATCCACGGACGTCCTCCTCGATCAGCGGGGCGTGCTGCGACGCGGCGGTGATGGCGCGCTCGACGGCGTCGTCGTCGCCGGTGACAGCAAGGGTCAGGTGGCCGAAGACGCGACCACGGATGTCGTTGATGCCGCCGTGGATCAGCTCGAACCGGGCCCCGTGCGACGACAGCGCGGCGAAGACGTCGGCCTGGGTGGCGTCGCCCTCGCGGATCGTGAACGTCACGATCCGGCCGGGATGCCGCCGTGTCAGGGCTGCGAGCTTCTCGCCCGAGGGCACTTCGTCGATGATGCTCGCGACGAACCGACGGGTCGCCGGCTGCTGCGGCGAGGAGAGGACCTCGAACACCTCGCCGCTCTCGATGATGCGGCCGTGCTCCATGACGACCACGCGGTCGGCGATGGCGCGGACGACCTCCATCTCGTGCGTGATGACGAGGATCGTCACACCGAGCTCGGTGTTGACGCGCTTGAGCAGCGCCAGCACCTCCTGCGTCGTGTCAGGGTCCAGCGCGCTCGTCGCCTCGTCCGCGAGCAGGATGCGGGGATCCGTGGCCAGCGCGCGGGCGATGCCGACCCGCTGGCGCTGGCCGCCGGAGAGCTGTTCGGGGTAGTTGCGGGCCTTGCCGGCGAGTCCGACGAAGTCCAGCAGTTCGCTCACGCGCTCCTTCACCTCGGTGCGGGATCTGCCCGCTACCTCGAGCGGATACGCGACGTTGCCCGCGACGGTGCGCGAGTCGAATAGGTTGAACTGCTGGAAGATCATGCCGATGTCGCCGCGCAATGCGCGCAGCTCGCGTTCGCGCAGTCCGGTGATGTCGCGCCCGTCGATCTCGACCCGTCCGCTCGTCGGCGTCTCGAGGGCGTTGACCAGGCGCAGCACGGTGCTCTTGCCCGCGCCGGAGTAGCCGACGATGCCGCACACGGTGCCCGCGGCGATGTCGAGGTCGACGTCATCGACCGCCACGACGGGGTCACCGCCCTTCGTGGACGGGGGGAAGCGCTTGGTCACGCCGGACAGGCGGATCAGGGTCATACGAAGGCTCCTCGAACGCGACATGCGTGTGCGGCCCGTCCGGAGGGAGCGGGCCGCACACGCAGGATGTCACTGGTTGGCGCGGATGTCGTCCTCGACCTGCTTGAGGGCAGAGGCGAGCTCGTCGGCGGGGGTCTTCACGAGCACCGCGGAGCCGCCGGAGGCCTCCTGCAGCCCGTCGGTGACGGCCGTGGTGTCCTGGAAGATCTCGACGAGCTTCTGGTACGTGGGGTTGTCGGCATCCTCGGCCTTGGCGGCGAAGATGTTGATGTACGGCTGCGCGCTCGGGTCGCTGGGGTCGTCGGTCGCGAGGGCCTCGTCGAACGTGAGTCCGGCGTCCTCGACGAAGTCGTTGTTGATGATCGCGGCGGCGACATCCGGCAGCGAGGTGGCCGTGAGCGCGGCATCCAGGGCCTCGACGGTCACCTTCGAGCCGGGCTCGACATCGGCGACGGTCGAGAAGACCGATCCGCCGTCCTTGAGCTCGATGAGTCCCTGCGCCTGCAGCACGAGCAGGCCGCGCGCCTGGTTGCTCTCGTCGTCGGGAACGACGACCGTCGAGCCCTCGGGGATCTCGTCGACCGAACCGTACTGCGACGAGTACAGCCCGAGCGGGTAGGTGGCGGTCGAACCGACGGCGACGAGGTCGTCGTCTGCGTTCACGTTGTAGGTCGCGAGGTAGATGATGTGCTGGAACTGGTTCAGGTCCAGCTCGCCCGCCGACAGGGCGGGGTTGGGCTGCGTGTACTCGGTGAAGTCGACGATCTCGACCTCGATGCCCTCTGCGGCAGCGGCCTCGACGTACGTCTCCCAGTACGGGTCGCCGGCGCCGACGACGCCGATGCGCACGGGGCCCTCGGATGCGGCGTCTCCCGAGCCGTCGGATCCGCCGGCGCAGGCGCCGAGCAGGAGGGTCAGGGGGAGGGCCAGGGCGGCCGCGGTCAGAAGTCGCTTGGACATGAGTGGTGCTCCTCGGATCAGGCACCGCGGGGCGGTGTCCCGCCCGTGCGCGACCGGGGTCGCGCTCGCCTCGTCGCGGTGCCCTTCGACGCTAAGCGCCCCCGATGTCCAACGAGTAATCGATGCGTAACACGGCGTCTCCCGCTATATGGGGTGCGCGAGCGGCGCCGGTTCGCGGCGGGGTCCGCCAGCATGTAACATTGCTGATCGTGCATCGCACAGCGACGCGCGCCGCCTTAGCTCAGACGGCAGAGCGATTCACTCGTAATGAATAGGTCAAGGGTTCGATTCCCTTAGGCGGCTCCACAACGAAAGGCCCGGACTCCGAAGAGTCCGGGCCTGTCGCGTTCCCCCTCAGCGGGGCGCCGTGAGGGTTACAGCGTCGCCGTGAACGGGTCGAAGTCGACGGGAACAGTCGGCACGGGTGCGACGGTGCTGGCGACGGTGACGAACTCGCCGGATGCCGCCGACTCCTGCGCCGACAGCATGATGTCGAGCACGTGGTAGCCGAGCTCTCCCGTGGCCACGTGCGGGCGACCCTCGGCGATCGCGCGGACCATGTCGAGAAGACCGAGGCCACGGCCGGTGAGCGCGCCCTCCTGCTCGATCTCGATCCACTCCTGCTCGCCCCAGTTGCCGTCCGAGATCGACTTCCGCGCCGTGACGTAGGCGATACGGCCCTCGAACTGGTTCGGGTCGGGCAGGACCATCGAGCCCTCGGTGCCGTGGACCTCGAAGACGCCGTGGCGCTCGAGCGGCGAGTCGAAGCTCAGCAGGCTCGCGGACTGCTGGCCCGCCTCGAAGGCGGTGACGACCTGCATGGTGGTCGGAACCTCGACGGGGAAGACCGTGCCCGCCTGCGGGCCGGCCTGGATGGTGCGCTCCTCGAGCTTCTTGCGGCCCACGGCGGCGACCTGGTCGGCCGACCCGAACAGGCTGACCAGACCGCTGAAGTAGTACGGGCCCATGTCGAGCAGCGGACCCGCGCCCTGCGCGAACAGGAAGGCGGGGCTCGGGTGCCACAGGTCGGGTCCGACGGTCTGGAACGTCGTCGAGGCGAACATCGGCTCGCCGATGACGCCGCTCTGGATGGCGCGCTTGGCGGTTTGGAAGCCCGGTCCGAGCAGGGTGTCGGGCGCTGAGCCGATGCGCAGGCCCGCGGCATCCGCCTGTCGGAGCAGCTCGGCGGTGCTCTCTCGGTCGAGACCCAATGGCTTCTCGGTCCAGACGTGCTTTCCGGCCGCGATGGCGCGCGAGGAGATCTCGACGTGGACGGCGGGGATCGTCAGGTTGACGACGACGTCGACGTCAGGATGCGCGAGCACCTCGTCGGTCGAGCCCCATTCGGCGACGCCGTGCTTCTCGGCCTGAGCCTTCGCGCGGTCGACGTCGAGGTCGCCGAGGATGACGACGCGGACATCGGGGAACGAGCCGAGGTTCTCGAGATAGGTGTCGCTGATGACGCCCACGCCGACGAAGCCGACTCCGACGGGCCCGGTCATGCGCTGACACCGTTCTCGCGCAGGAACGCCAGGCTGGCGGCGACATCGGCGAAGACGTCGCCCGGAGCGTTGTCGTACTCGACGACCGCGTACTTCAGCGCCGTGGCCGCGCGCAGCGACTCGACGAGGGGGACGTCGCCGGTGCCGGCGTGGCGCTGGTCGAGGCTGTCGGAGCCGAACTCGCCTGCTCCGGCGGCCCACGGGTTGGTGGCGGGGACGATGCCGTCCTTCACGTGCACCGCGATCAGGCGGTCGCCCAGGCGCTGGACGAGCGCGGGGAGGTCCTGCCCGCCGGTCAGGGCCCAGAACAGGTCGAGCTCGAGGGTGACGCGCTCGTCCAGCAGCGAGACGAAGCGCTCGTAAGCGCTCTGCCCGTCGAACGACGCGATGAACTCCTGCGCGTGGTTGTGGTAGCCCACGGTCAGGCCGAATCCGGCGGCGGTCTCCGCGGCGGCGTTGAGACGCCCGGCGATGTCGGCGACACCGTCCTCGCTCAGCCAGCGCTCGGGCGCGACGAACGGGTCGATGACGGTCGTGATGCCGATCGTCGCGGCGGCCTCGTAGACGACCTCGGGCGCGGGGGTGGGGATCGAGCCGTCGGGCGTCCAGAGCTCATCGGTCAGCAGGGGAGCGTGGCCGGTGGGCGATGTGAGACCGGCGGCATCCAGAGCCGCGCGGATCTCGGTGGGACGCGAGACGAAGTCGAACGCCTCGACATGCGCGAACCCGATCTCGGCGAGCCTCGCCAGCGAGCCGGACATGTCGGCGGAGAACTCCTTCGCGAGCGAATAGAGCTGGACGGATGCCTGGACGTCAGTCACAGTCGACCTTCTTTCGTACGTCATCGTGCGGGGTGCCTCGTGGTGGCACGTCGACACGCTAACACGGAAAACATCCGGCTGGAGGTTTTTGTTAGAGTCGCGCTGTGAGCACCGACGATCGCGCAGCCGTGGGCCGGCCCGGCGCCTATGCCAAGGGGGTCGCGCGGCGCCGCGAGATCCTCGATCGCGCGATCGAGGTGTTTCAGGAGCGCGGACTACAGGGCACGTCGCTGCGCCGCATCGCCGAGGCGATCGGTGTCTCGCACGCCGCGCTGCTGCACTACTTCGAGTCGCGCGAGCAGCTGCTCGTCGCCGTCTACGAGCACGCCGAGGCTCAGCGCGACGCCCGCGATCGGCCGCCGTCGGCGACGGCCGTCGGCGTCATGACGCGCGCGGCCGTCGACAACGCCGAGGTGCCCGGCCTCGTCGAGCTGTATTCGATCCTCGTGGCGGGGGCGCTGGAGGCGAACAGCGACCACGGCAAAGCGTTCTTCACGGCCCGGTTCGAGCGTGTGCGGGCTCAACTGACGCAGCGGCTGCGGGCAGAGCAGGCCGCGGGAACCGTGCGCGACGACGTGCCCGCCGAGCAGCTCGCGGCGCTGCTGGTCGCGGCGTCGGACGGTCTGCAGATCCAGTGGCTGCTCGAGCCGTCGATCGAGCTCGAACGCACACTCGCCTCGCTGAGCGTGCTGCTGCGTCCGGCGTGACCCATACTGAGAGCATGCTGCGCGCGCCCCGATCCCTCCGCCGGCCGCGCGCGTGACGACGGCTCTCGACGCCGTCCTCGAGGTCTTCACGTGGATCGGCTTCGGCGGCGCCGTCGCCCTCGCGATCGCGCTGGTGGTGCTGTGGGCCAGTGACGGCACCTGGTTGCCGGCCGAGGCGGTCGTCGACCACGACCATGACGGCACCTGGGTGCGCTGGTTCGACGACGAGGGCGAGGCCAACAGTGCCCGTGTCGACGACCACACGGCGGCCGCGCTGGCCGGGGCCGACCGCGCCGACATCTGGTTCCGTCACGGTTGGCACGGACGGATGCGGCTCACCCGCAGGCCCCCGATGCATCGTCTGCTGCTCGGTTTGACCTGGGGAGCGCTCGCGCTGGGCATCGTGTCGGTCGTGGTCTCGACGATCGTCCTCTTCGCGCGCGGCTGATCGCCGCCGTTTCGGGCGTCCGCGACGGATGCCGGGTCTGGCGTATACGTAGATTGCTAGATAAGCTACCTACGTGAAGAGCGAAACACGTGTGCCGCGCTGGCTGCGCCTCGGAATCCCCGCCCTGCTCGTCCTGATCTGGCTCGTGGGCGGGACGGTGGGCGGTCCCTACTTCGGCCGGGTGGACGAGGTCGCGACCAACGACCAATCCTCGTTCCTGCCGTCGAGCGCGGACGCGACCCAGGTGAACGAACGGCTGACCGACTTCACCGGCGCCGAGGAGATCCCCGCGGTGGTCGTGGCATCCTCCGACGCTCTGCTCGATGACGCGCAGCTCGCGGCGCTCGCCGAGCTCGGCACCGCGATCGGAGAGCTGGACGGCGTGGGCGAGGTGTCGCCGCCCATCCCCGCGGACGACGGTCTCGCGGTGCAGCTGTTCGTGCCGATCGACGCCTCCGGAGATGTGGGCGAGATCGTCGGTGAGATCCGGTCGCTCGTCCAGGACGACATCCCCGCCGGCGTGGAGGGGTGGGTCACCGGGCCCGCCGGGTTCACCGCGGACCTGGTCGAAGGCTTCCTCGGCATCGACGGGCTGCTCCTCATCGTCGCGCTGGCCGCCGTCTTCGTCATCCTCGTCGTCGTGTACCGGTCACCGCTGCTGCCGATCCTCGTGCTGCTGACATCGGTGTTCGCGCTGTGCGTCGCGCTGCTGACGGTGTGGTGGCTCGCGAAGGCGGAGATCGTGGTGCTGAACGGCCAGGTGCAAGGCATCCTGTTCATCCTCGTCATCGGCGCGGCCACCGACTACGCGCTGCTGTACACCGCCCGCTACCGCGAGGCGATCGGCTCGGGGATGAACCGGTGGGATGCCGCGGTGCGGGCGTGGAAGGGATCGGTCGAGCCGATCCTCGCGTCGGGCGGCACGGTGATCGCCGGTCTGCTCTGCCTGCTGCTGAGCGACCTGGCCAGCAACAAGGCGCTCGGGCCCATCGCCTCGATCGGCATCGCGTTCTCGATGCTCTCGGCGCTGACGTTCCTGCCCGCCCTGCTCGCGCTGTTCGGTCGCGCGGCGTTCTGGCCGTTCATCCCGCGCACGGGCGCCATCGACCTGCCCGACGATCCGGCCGTCCCGGTGCGCGGGATCTGGCCGCGACTCGCACGCTTCGTCGCGCGTCGAGCACGCACCGTGTGGATCGCCAGCACGGCGGTGCTGCTCATCGGCGCGGTCGGCGTGCTGCAGCTCAATGCGAACGGCGTTCCGTCGAGCGACCTCGTGCTGGGAGCGTCGGAGGCCCGTGACGGCCAAGCGGCGCTCGCCGAGCACTTCCCGGCCGGTTCGGGCAGCCCCGCGTCGATCATCGTTCCGGAGGATCGACTCGCCGACGCTCTGGCGGTGCTCGAGGACAACCCCGGTATCGACTCGATCGCCGCCACCGCCGCCGATTCGCCCACCGGTCAGGTCTCGGTCGCGCTGCAGGACGGCGCCCCGGTGTTCACGGCGGCCGGCCCGCCCGGAGCGCCCGTGCCGTCGCCGACGGTGTCGGACGGTGACGTCCTGCTGTCGGCGACGCTGACCGAGCCCGCCGACTCGCTCGAGGCGGAGCAGACCGTGCGCGACCTGCGCGCGACGTTCGCGGACGATGTCCCGGGGGTGCTCGTGGGCGGCTCGACGGCCACCGACGTCGACACGAACGACACGTCGATCCGCGACCGCACGCTGATCATCCCGGTGATCCTCGTGGTCATCCTGCTGATCCTCATGCTGCTGCTGCGTTCGGTGCTCGCGCCGGTGCTGCTCATCCTCAGCACGATCCTGTCGTTCGGCACGGCGCTCGGGGTCAGCGCCCTCGTGTTCAACCACGTCTTCGACTTCCCGGGCGGCGACCCGGCGGTGCCGCTGTACGGTTTCGTCTTCCTCGTCGCACTGGGGGTGGACTACAACATCTTCCTGATGTCCCGGGTCCGCGAAGAGACGCTGCAGCACGGCACGCGCCGCGGTATCGCCCGGGGCCTCGTCGCCACCGGCGGGGTCATCACCTCGGCCGGTCTGGTGCTGGCGGCGACGTTCGCCGCACTCGGCGTGATCCCGATCCTGTTCCTGGCCCAGATCGCGTTCATCGTGGCCTTCGGAGTGCTGCTCGACACGTTCGTCGTCCGGTCGCTGCTGGTGCCCGCGCTCGCGCACGACATCGGCCCCGCCATCTGGTGGCCGTCGAAGCTGTGGCGACGCGAGCGGGCCGAGCACCGGCGCGAACGGGTCGAGCGCCGACACGACTGACACCCCCGAGCCGCCGGGCGTACCCTCGAGCCATGACTCGTGCACTGTTCATCGTCGATGTCCAGAACGATTTCACGGAGGGAGGGGCGCTCGGCGTCTCGGGCGGCGATGCGGTCGCCGCCGCGATCACCCGTCACCTGCGCGCCCACGCCGACGACTACGCGCTCATCGTCGCCTCGCGCGACTGGCATCACGCCGACCACGACAACGGCGGCCACTTCGCCGACGGTGAGCCCGACTTCGTCGACTCGTGGCCTGTGCACTGCGTCGCCGACACCCCCGGAGCCGAGTACGACCCCGAGCTCGACACGCAGGCCATCACCCACCACGTCAAGAAGGGGCAGGGCATCCCCGCGTACTCGTTGTTCGAGGGGACGACGGATGCCGGGGAGTCGGTCGCCGAGCTGCTCACTGCGCACGGCGTGGTCGACGTCGACGTCGTCGGTCTCGCCACCGACTACTGCGTGCGCGCGTCGACCCTCGATGCGCTCGCCCACGGACGCCGGGTGCGTGTCTTGACCGATCTCGTCGCGGGCGTCGCGCCCGCCACGAGCGAGGCGGCTTTGGCCGAGCTGGCGCACGCGGGCGCGGAGCTCGCGACCACCGACGCGCTCTGACGCTCAGTTCCCGTCGCCGGGCTTTCCGCCCGGCTTCCCGTTGCCGTTGCCGTTGCCGTTGCCGCTGTTCGAACCAGGCCCCGAGCCGCTGTTCGCGCCGGGTCCGTTGCCGTTTCCGTTGCCGCCCGCGCCGGGAACCTCGGCGGGGCCGGGCTCGACGGGCACGCCGACGGGCTCCGTGACCGGCTCGATCACCGGCTCGGCGGGTGCGATCGGTGCATCGACCGCGACGGTCTCCTCCGCCTCGACGGCGTCGTCCGCCGATTCGTCACCGGCGGGCGAGACGTCGGTCTCGGCGACATCCGGTGCGTCGGCCGGCTCGACGAGGGGGGTCTGCACGACCGGTGGGTCGACGGGCGTCGTGGTCGAGGCCGTCTGCGGCTGGGCCAGCACGACGGATGCCGCCACGACGACCGCTACGACGGCCGTGGCCACCCCGGTGACGAGGGCGACCCGCCGCCGACGGCGCCGCTGACGACGATTCGCGATGACACGGTCGGGAGCCGACGCCGCCGCGGCGGCGAGGCTGGGGGAGACCAGCGTCGGGTTGGTGTCGTTGCGCCCGGCCGCCGTGGCTCGCGAGGCGGTGACGGGGGCACTGACGGCGGGCGGCGGCGTCACCGGCCAGGCGGCGGTGGCGAGGTCGGCCTGCGCGGCGCGACGCTCGGACTCGGGGCGCCCGTCGACCGTGCTCGAGAGCGTCGAGCGGAGACCGTCGCTCGGGATTCGTGCCATGACCTCGTGGGCGGTGGGACGGTCGCAGGGTTCGCGCGCGGTCATCTCGCACAGCAGGTCGCGCCAGTGCTGATCCAGTCCGCCGGGGATCTCGGGGTCGCGGGAGAGCCGCGCCAGGAGCTGTCCGCGGTTGCCCTCGGTGCCGGCGAACGCGCGCTCGCCGCTGGCGGCTTCGAGCAGCACGAGCCCGAGCGCGTAGATGTCTGAGGGGGGTGCCGGATCGGCGCCGTGCAGCAGCTCGGGTGCGATGAACGCGGCCGTGCCGACGATGAGGCTCGGCGAGGTCACGCGGTCGCTGTCGAGCAGGTGCGCGATGCCGAAGTCGGCGAGCTTGGCGCGCATCGGCACTCCCGGCGTCGACGAGCGTGCCAGAAGAATGTTGGAGGGCTTGACGTCGCGGTGGACGATGCCCGCATCGTGGACGACGTGCAGTGCATCGGCGAGCTGCGCGCCGAGTGCCGCGAGCTCGCGTATGTCGAGCGGACCGTCGGCGATCCGGTCGGCGAGGGTCGGGCCGACGACGTGTTCCATGACGAGGAAGCGGGGCTCGTGCGAGAGGTGCGCGTCGAACAGCGTGACGAGACCGGGGTGATTCAGGGACGCCAGCAGCCGGGTCTCGATGCCGGCGCGATCAGCGGTCGCCTCATCCGCGATGTCGGCGCGCAGCACCTTGACCGCGACACGCCTGCCGAGCGCCTCGTCGTGCGCCAGGAACACCCGCGCCATCCCGCCCGTCCCGATGGGTTCGACGACCCGATAGCGCCCCGCCAGGAGCGCGCCGACATCGACCGCGTCGTCGCTCGTGGCTCCGTCGTTCATCGCGTCCTCGTGCTCGGCCATCCCCACCCCGGGAAAAACCGTAGACCCGCGAAATCGCTTCCGCCTCGGGCTGGCGCCCAGCGCCGGCCCGCGCTATGGGCCGGCGCTCAAGCGTTGCCCCGCAGGGCGACCACGGGTTCGATGCGCGAGGCACGTCGGGCCGGGATGCCGCCGGCGGCGAGCCCGATCAACGCACCGAGCACCGTGCCCGCGACCGCCACGAGCGGGTCGAGCACGGGGGTCCACTGCTGCGCGACGGCGACGGCGAGCACCCCGAAGACCCCGAGTGCCGCGCCGATGAGACCGCCGAGCAACCCGATGACGACCGACTCGACGACGAACTGGCCCGCGATCTGACGTCCGGTGGCCCCGAGCGCGCGGCGCAGGCCGATCTCGCCCGTGCGCTCGAGCACCGAGAGGGTCGTCACGTTAGCGATGCCGAGCCCGCCGGCCAGCAGCACGATGACCCCGAGGATGACGAACACGACGTTGACATCGCCCTGGACGTCGCGGGCGAGATCGGACCGGCCCTGCGGCGCGCTCACCTCGAGGGTATCGATGGCGTCGGGTGCCAGGGCGAGAGGCGCCTGCTCGCGCAGCTGCGGTCCCGTCCCGACGGTGATGTGGGCGATGGCGTCGCCCGGCGCGCTCAACCCGAAGTCGCTGCGCGCGGCCCCGGTGGGGATGACGACGGCGTCGACGAGCTCGGCGCGCCGCTGCAGATCGTCGAAGATGCCCACGACGGCGTACGCGGTACCGCCGATGAAGATGGACGGCTGGGTGTCGACGCGATTGATCGACAGCCTCTCGGCGGCCCCCGCGCCGAGCAGCGCCACGCGGTCGCCGCGGGTGTCGTGCCCCGCATCGAACGCCCGCCCTGTGACGACGGTGCCGCCGAGGGTCTCGAGTATGCCGCCGGACGCGGCGAACAGCGCCGGGGGAGCAGCGGTGGCGACCGACGGGTCGTTGATGGGGACGGCGGTGATCGAGTTCTCGGGCGGGGTCACCGCGGCCAGCACGGCCGCTGCCTCGACGCCGACCAGGCTCTCGAGTCGCTGCGGGGCGTCCCAGGGCAGGGATGCCGTCGCGACACTCTGGCCGCCGCGGGCTTCGGCTTCGGCGGGCCCGATGCTCAGATGCGTCGCTGCGGCCGCGTCGAACTGCCGTGCGATCTGACCCGCGGCGGTCTGCGCGAAGCCGATGGTGGCCACGAGCGCCCCGATGCCCAGCACCGTGCCCGCGATCGTCATGACGAGTCGCCCGGGTCGTGAGCCGATGTCGACCGTCGCCTCCAGGACGAGGTCGCCGAAGCCGAACCGGTCGGCGCGCGGCACACGATCGGCTTCGGCGACCGCCGTCGTCAGCTCGGCATCGGGCCGATTCCGCCGCCGGGGCAGCCAGCGCAGCAGCGCCCTCCGCGGCGCGGTCACGCGAGCTCGCGCATGCGGCCGTCGTCGATCCGGATGCGCCGGGCGGCGCGATCGGCGACGTGCTGGTCGTGGGTGATGACGACGAAGGTGAGGCCGCCGGCGTGCAGCTCTTCGAACAGCGCCATGATGTCCGCGGTGGTCGCCTGATCGAGGTTGCCCGTGGGCTCGTCGGCGAGGATCACCCGCGGCTGGGTCACGACGGCACGCGCCACGGCGACGCGCTGGCGCTCGCCGCCCGACAGCAGGCCGGGCAGGAAGTCGACGCGGTGGCTCAGTCCGACGCGCTCGAGGGCCTCACGGGCCCGAACGGGGCGCTCGTCACGCGGCATCCCGCTGTAGAGCATGGGCAGCATGACGTTCTCGAGCACGGTGCGCCGCGGCATCAGGTGGAAGGCCTGGAAGACGAATCCGAGGCGGCGCGCGCGTACCGCCGCCCGCTGGTCCTCGGTGTAGCCGCCGGTCAGCTCGCCCGACAGCCGGTACTCGCCGACCGTCGGGCGATCGAGCAGCCCGAGGATGTTGAGCATCGTCGACTTGCCCGACCCGCTGGGTCCGACGATGGAGACGTAGTCGCCGTCCGACACCGTGAGGTTGATGCCCTTCAGCGCCTGTACCTCGGGCGGCCCGGGGAAGGATCGCGTGACATCGCGCAGCTCGATCACCGGCGGGACGGCGGTCGCCGCGGTCATCGGCCGACCACGACGAGGTCGTCCTCGTTCAGTTCGCCCTCGGTCGCCCGCACCTCGACGGCGCCGCCGGCCGACAGCCCGGTCTCGACGACGACCAGGCGGGTGCGGGCGTCGGCGTCGCGGGGATCGCCCGCGACGACCTCGACCCGCGTCTCGCCGCCCGGGCCCGCGGTCAGCGCGGCGGCGGGGACGCTGAGCACCTCGCCGGCGGTGGCGCCGACGGCGATCACGACTCGCACGTTCGACCCCTGCAACTGCGCGATCTGCTCGGCCGACAGCTCGGCGGGCTGCAGCGTCACCTTCCAGCGTGCCTCGCCGTCCGCGCCCGGGGACACCTCGGTGACGGTGGCGGCGTGCTCGGCGCCGTCGGGCAGCGCGAACGTCGCCGTCGCCCCCGTCGTCAGCAGCTTCGCGTCCGCCTCGGCGGCCGACCCGGTCAGAGCCACGGTGGCGCCCGACACGGTCATCGCGGCGCCGGCGAGGATGCTGCCGCGCTCGGCGGTGACCGCGTCCACACGCCGCGGGAGTTCGCTCAGGTAGAGCACCTCACCCGCAGGGAGGGCGGGAAGAGCCTCCTGGCGTGCCCGCGCGAGGTCGTCCTGCGCCTGCGAGAGCTGGGAGACGGCGGCATCCACAGCGGCGCGCTCGGCGCTCGTGTCGCGCCCGGCGTTCAGCTGCTCGCGGCGCAGTTGCGCGAGGGCGAGGGCGTCTTCGGCGTCACCGATCGCGACGGTGTCGTCCGGCTGCGTCGTGCGCAGATTGTCGAGCTGGCGCCGCGCGCTCGAGATCCCGTTGTCGGCCTCACGGATCTCGACGGGCGAGGCGCCACTGCGAGCGGCATCCAGCGCGCCTCGTGCGCTCGTGACCGCCTGCTCGGCGGAGCGGACGCCCTCGTTCGCGGCGCGCACCGCACCCTCGCCGTCCTCCTCGCCCTCGGGGCCGGTGTACCCGACCGCGGCGTAGAGCGCGGTGACGGCGTTCGCCGCCTGCTCGTCGAAGGCAGCGTTCGCGGGGTCGCCCGCGTCGATGCCGACGGCGCGCATGGCCTCCTTGAACTGCACGACGTCGGGGCCCGACACGCCGAACCGCAGCGTGCGGTACGCGGGCAGATCGCCCGGCAGGGTGATGACCGGGCGACCGGCGACCTCGAGAGCCACCGACAGCGGAGAAAGCTGCGCCCCGACCTCCGGCACCTGTCCGGTCACGACCGCCGGGCCCGAGATCGCGGAGGTGTCGATCTTCACCTCGACGGGGTCGGCGAAACCGACGTCGCCGCGGATGGTGACGTCGTTGCTCAGCGCGCCGAACGCGACCGGCACGGTCACGAGCCCGGGAGCCGGCGCGTCCTCCGCGGCGGCCGAAGCGGCCGGCATGACGAAGCGCCCGAGCAGCAGACCCCCCACGAGCGCGATGACCGCGACGGCCGCCGTTATCCACAGCGCACGGTTGCGGGTCGCGATCGAGCGCCACACGGTCCGTCGGCCGCCCGTCGCCGCGTCGGCGTTCGTCGCCGCGTCGGGCACAGGATCGCCGATGAGCTCGTCGAAGGCGGCGTCGTCCGGCGACGCCGGGGCGTCGGTGCGACCGTCGCTCACGAACGCGCCTGCTCAGCCGCTGCCTTCATCGCGTCGAGCTCGGCCTTGTGGTCTTCGATGAAGGCCTCCTCGGCGGCGAACTGCGCCTTCTCGTAGGTCTCCCGGTAGTCCAGCTCTTCCCGGCAGTCCAGATCGGCGAGCGCGAGCTCGACCTCGCGCTCGTGCACGGCGTCGAGCTGCGCCTGGTCGAGGCCGGTCTCCGAGGCTCCCTCTTCGTAGAGGGCGTTGAGCTCGTCGTAGATCGAGTTCTGCGCGTCGGACTGCGTGGCGAACCCGGGGTAGCCGGCTGCATCCATGCATGTCGACCAGGCGCGATCGAGCTCGGCGATCTCGGGCAATGACGCGGTGTCCTCGTACAGCGTGTTGATGGCGTCCATGACGTCGGCGAACTCGTCGGACTGCAGCGGGTCGTCGCCGCCGATCTCGTGACTCGCCCATCCGCTGCAGCCGGCCGTCTGCCAGTCGTACTCGTACGAGCCGTCCTCCGACATCTCCTCCTCACTGGGAGTCGGTCCGTACAGCGCCTCGTAGAAGGCGGTCTGCTCGGATTCCGACAGGCTGCTGACGTAGTCGGCGTTCGGGTCGCTCGTCATCTCCTCGGGCGCGGGCTCCTCGTCGCCGCCCGGGTACTCCACGGCGCCGTAGCCCCACTGCGACACGAATTCGCGGTCGTCCGGCTTCCACTCTTCCCCGGTGTCGAACGACACGCTCGTGGTGGGCACGGGAACGTACTCGAACCCCTCGTCCTGCATGCACTGCGCCATGAGCTCTTCGCGCTGCTTGTCCTCGGCGGCGTACTTCGCCTCCTGCTCCTCGGGGCTCAGGTCGCCACCGGAGAGCGCGATGAAGTACTCGCTCAGCGGCGAGACCTTCTCGTCCGGTGCGCCGGAGTCCGTGCCCGTGCATCCCGCGAGAAGGAGGACCGCACCGACCATCGCCGGCGCCGTCCATCGAAGTGTGTTCCGGTGCACCTGCAACCCCCTTGAAATGAAGAACGCGCTCAGGCTATGGCGCGGGCGGGAGCGACCGAATCATCCAGAAGGATGACGTTCACGAGAAATCGTCGGATCGATGACGACGCTCGCCGCGGCGGGCGGAGCCGTGTTCGCCGGCTGCAGGTCGACCCGATGGGCGCCGCAGTGCGGGCAGCGCACATAGCGGATCAGACCCTCGCTGGTGCGATGGGCCGATTCGGTCACCCACCCGTGGTCGTGGGGCCAGACACCGGTGTCGCGATGAGTGTCGGCCTGCGCGGGGGAGGAGGTGGTCATCACCCGATCGTGCTGTAATGCCCTTATGCAGCTCAACCCTTACGGCGAGTACGCGGTGCTGTTGGCGGCTTCTCGCGCCAACGACTGGCCTGCCGACCGCGACGGCGTCGTCGCCCGGACCTACGAGCACGGCATGACCGCCGTCTACGCACCCGCGGCGGCATCCGATCATGCCCGCACGCGCGACGTCATCGACGCGTGGCTCGACATCGTCGACGCCGATACGGAGGCGCAGCGAGCACGCTTGTTGAACGACCAGATGGCGGCGGCGACGGCGTACCCGCGCCTGACCGACCACGACGGCGCTTGGCACCTGCACTATCGCGACGATGACCAGCGCCTGCCGCAGGTGCTGCGCGCGGTCATCGCGGTCGGAACGGCGCTGCACGTGACGACTCGCGGGATGCACCGGCTCGCCCGATGCGCGGCGGGCGGTGCCGCCGGCGACCCGTGTCGCAACGTTGTCGTCGACATCACGCGCAACGGTCGGCAGCGGTACTGCTCGGTGCGGTGCGCGAACCGCGACGGCGTGCGCCGCCACCGTGCCCGCACCGCCATAGCGCATCGCGCCGGTTGACGACAAACGACCGCACGCGGCGGAACGACGCGTCACAGTGGACTGATGTCCACCGAGCCGACCCCCTTCCGTGCCTCCGAGCTTCCCGACGGTTTCGGGCTCGTCGTCGGCAACTGTCAAGCCGAGACCATGCGGATCCTCCTGCACGCCGACGACCGGCCGACCGTGCGTGTCCCACCCGTCCACGAGTTGGATGCCGCCGACACCGCACGCCTGCACGAGCTGTTGCCGCGGGCGTCGTTCCTCGTCGCGCAGCCGGTGCGCGACGACTACCACGGCCTTCCGCTGGGCACGCGGCAGCTCGCGGCCGCGCTGTCGCATCACGCGCGGCTCGTGACCTTCCCCATCGTGCGCTACACGGGCCTGCATCCGTTCCAGGCGGCTCTGCACGTGTCGGGCATCGACGAGGTCCCGCCGGTCGTGGCCTATCACGACGTCCGCACGCTCGCCGCAGTCGCCGGGCTGCCGGTCGCATCGCGCCTGCCGCGACGCGCGGTCGAGCAGGTCGCGGCGGACTCGCTGGACGAACTGCGCCGGCGTGAGCAGTCGATCGACGTGGCGGCATCCGATCTGCTGCGGCCGACCTCGGGCGAGGTGATGCGCACGGTCAATCATCCGGGGAACGTCGTCTGGATGCCGCTGGCGCAGCGGGTCCTCGAAGCGCTCGACGACTCGGGAGCGCCAACGGATCCGGGCCGCCCGCTGCTCGCCGCCGTGCGAGCACCACTCGAGGAATGGGTGGTCGACGCATGGGACCTGCCGGACGAGCCGCGGACGCGCTGGCGGGCGGACGGCGTCGAGATCGAGCCCGACGTCGTGGCGGCCGCACACCGGGAGTGGTACCTCGCGCATCCGGCGTTCGTCGATGCGGCCGTCCGTCGTCTGCGTCGAACGCTCGGTCACTGGAGGCTGTGAGCCCGTCCGGCCCGGGCACGCGAACCCCGTGCTAGCGTTGAGGGGTCCCTCCGGGGCTCGTGCGTCGTTCGTCTGGCTCACCGTCGAGCAGATCGTGACGCGATCACTGGTTCATCCAGCCCCCAGCCTGGTTCGTCCAGCCCCCATCTTCGTGCGCACGCGTTCGTGCGCCACTGTTCTAAGGCACTCTTGCTCTCCACGCTTTCTTCGTCCGCGCCCGCCCTCGTCTGGCGACAGGCCGACGCCGACTTCTACGTCGCGACCCTCGACGGCCAGTACGCCGGGTTCGTCACGACCGGCTCGCTGCCGGCTACCTTCGACGCCGAGAGCGGCCACGGCGCCGACCTCGGCGCTCACACGTCACCGGGGGCCGCGGCAGCTGCCGTCGCCGACGCGGCGGCGCCCGCCCGCAGCGGCCCGTCGCGTGCGCGTCGGCTTTCCACCCGCACCGCGGCTTCTCGCCCGCGGCGGCACTCCTTCGACCGTCACTGACCCTCACCACGCGTGGGTCGGGCCCGACGCACCGCGGTTCAGCGGTACGTCGGGGGAGCGCCCTCGAGGTCGCGGGCGATCGCGGCCACACCGCGGCGCATCTCGAGATAGATCTCGCGCACACTCGCTCGCTCATTGAGTTCGGCGCGGCGAACCCACTCGTCGATCGTCAGACGCAGCACCAGCGCGAGCGTTGAAACAGCGGCTCGCGAGGCGATCACGTCCGCGTCGGCACCCGCGGCGTCGACGGCGGCGTCCGTCAGCTGCTCGACCTGTTCTGCTTCGTTGCGCAGCGCCAGGGCCAGGAGCGACGGCTCGGCGCCCACGATGCGGCGTACCCGTAGGGCGCGGATGTGCTCGTCAGGGTGCGCATCGAAGCGTTCGAGCAGATTCAGCCAGCTGAGCTCGATGCCCTCGACGACCGACGCGCCGGCTCGCACGGCCTCGATCGCATCGCTGACGACGCGGGCCGAGTCATCGGCGCTGGCGAACACGGCCGCTTCTTTGGTGGGGAAGTAGCGAAAGAACGTCCGTTGCGAGGTGCCCGCCCGACGGGCGATGTCGTCGACGGTGGTCCCGTGCACTCCCCGCTCCTCGAACAGCTCGAGGGCGGCATCCGACAGCTCGCGCTGCGTCTCGAGGCGCCGGCGCTCACGCAGTCCGGTCGGCGGGGTGTCGGCGAGGGGATCCTCGCGGTCGCTCTCCATGCAGGAATTGTCGCACAGTGCCTTCGTGTCAGTCACTGCCATATAATCGAGCAGTGACTCTCGAACAGCAGCATCCCGAAACGCAATCGGTACCCGTCAATTCCGCCGTCGTGACCCCCGCCATCCGCACGGGACCCGTCATCGCGCTGCTCGTGGCCTCTGCGTTCGTCGTCATCTTGAACGAGACGATCATGGGTGTCGCCCTGCCGCGTCTGATGGTGGATCTCAACATCACGGCGGCTACCGCCCAGTGGCTGACGACCGGCTTCCTGCTGACGATGGCGATCGTCATCCCCTTGACCGGCTACCTGCTCGCGCGCTTCCCGCTGCGTCGCATCTACTTCATGGCGATGTCGCTCTTCACGCTCGGCACGCTCATCGCCGCCCTCGCGCCCGGGTTCGAGATGTTGCTCGCAGGGCGCGTCGTCCAGGCATCGGGCACGGCGATCATGATGCCGCTGCTGATGACGACGGTGCTCAACGTCGTCGACCCCTCGCGCCGCGGCCGGATGATGGGCGTCATCAGCATCGTCATCGCTGTCGCACCCGCGATCGGCCCCACGGTGTCGGGCCTGATCCTCTCGGTGCTCGACTGGCGCTGGATGTTCTGGCTCGTCCTTCCCATCGCGGTGCTGGCCCTCTCGCTCGGCGCCGTCTGGGTGCGCAACGTCACGCAGACCCGCGAGGCACGCTTCGACATCGGGTCGGTCGTGCTCTCCGCACTCGGCTTCGGCGGCCTCATCTTCGGCCTCAGCTCCATCGGCGAATCCGCCTCGGGTCACGCGCCCATCCCGGTGTGGATCCCGCTCATCGTGGGTGCCCTCTCGCTGGCCGCCTTCGTCGTGCGTCAGCTCGCGCTGCAGAAGTCGGACGCCGCGCTGCTGGACCTCCGCACCTTCCGCTCGCGCGCGTTCAGCCTCGCCGTCGTGCTCGTGGTCGTCGTGATGTCGGCCCTGTTCGGCTCGCTCATCCTGCTGCCGCTGTACCTGCAGCAGGTGCTGGGCCTCGACACCCTGACGGTCGGACTCATGCTGCTGCCCGGCGGTGTGCTCATGGGCGTGATCGCCCCGATCGTGGGCGCGCTGTTCGACCGCTTCGGGCCGACCCCGCTCGTCATCCCGGGCATGATCGTCGCCGCCGGCGCCCTGTGGGGAATGACGACCTTCGGTACCGAGACGTCCATCGCCTGGATTATCGCGGTCCACATGACTCTCAACCTCGGGCTCGGCTGCGTCTTCACCCCGCTGCTGACCTCGGCGCTCGGCTCGTTGCCGGCGCGGCTCTACTCCCACGGCAGCGCGACGGTGAGCACGCTGCAGCAGGTCGCGGGTGCGGCCGGCACGGCGCTGTTCATCACGCTCATGTCGGTCGGCGCAGCGACGGCGGCCGCGGAGGGGGCGGATGCGGTTGCCGCGACCGCCACCGGCGTGCACACGGCATTCGTGACCGGAGCGATCATCGCGTCCGCGGCGGTCGTGCTGACGTTCTTCGTCCGCAAGCCCGCGCCCGTCGAAGGCGCGCCGCCGGTCGTGGCCCACTGATGGGCTCCCCGCAGCGCGCGGCCAGCATCTGGTGGGAACGGGTGCGCGACCTTCTCTCGCTCGGCACCCACTCCCACGCCGCGGTCCCGGATCTCCGGAGCCTCGAATCGCAGCGCTCGCGCATCGAGCGGACGCACTTCCTCGTGAACGACCGCCAGCGCCAGATCCGCGGCGACCGTCTGTACGTGCTCCGCCGGTCGCGGCGTGACCGGCGCAATCCCACGGCGATCGCGGTGTACGCCCGGGGGCGCGTCGTCGGCCAGGTGTCCGACGTCCGCGCCCGCGACCTCGCCCCGCTGCTCGACCGCATCGGCGGAGCGGCGCTCGTATCGGGCACGGGCACGGCGCCCGGCAGCATCCGCCTGTGGGTCGACCTGCCGACGCCGAGCGCCCTCGCAGCGTTCATCAACGGCCCGACGGTTTCGACGCCGGTGGGCCACGAGTCGGGGACGAAGCGCGCGCCGCGTGCTCGCCGCGCCGTCTCGGGAACCGACACGATCCTGACGGTCGCGACGGGCTGACCGGGCGGCAACGAAGAACAGGGGCGGGGTGCTGATGCACCCCGCCCCTGTTCGCTGCCTGTTGCGGCTCAGCCCTCGCTGCCGGCGTGCGTGACGCGGACGAGCATCTTGCCGGTGTTGGCGCCGCGCATCATCGCCAGGAACGCGTCGACGGTGTTCTCGATGCCCTCGACGACCGTCTCGTCGTAGGCGATCCGGCCGTCGGCGAACCAGGCGGTCATCTTCTCGGTGAACTCGGGCGACACGTGAAGGTAGGAGGCCAACGTGAAGCCTGTGGCGGTGAGGCTGCGAGTGATCAGCCTGCCCATGTTGTCGGGGCCCGGCGTCTTCTCGGTGGTGTTGTAGCCGGTGATGGCGCCGCACAGGGCCAGACGTCCGCCGGTGTTCATCACATCGAGCGCCGCCTCGAGGTGGTCGCCGCCGACGTTGTCGAAGAACACGTCGACCCCGTCGGGGGCATGCGTCGGCAGCTGTGCACGCACAGGAGCGTCCTTGTAGTTGAACGCCGCGTCGTACCCGTACTTCTCCGTCAACAGGGCGACCTTCTCGGCCGATCCCGCCGACCCGATGACGCGGCCGGCACCGAGCAGTTTGGCGATCTGGCCGACGGCCGTCCCGACGGCGCCGGCGGCCCCCGACACGAAGACCGTGTCGCCCGGCTTCAGGTTTGCGATGGCGGTGAGCCCGACGTATGCGGTGAGGCCCGTCATCCCGAGGATGTGCAGTCGCAACGACAGGGGGAGGCCGGGAACCTCGGGTACCGGTCGGAAGCTCGAGGCCTCGGCCTGCACGACATCCGTCCATCCGTGCTGGTGCAGCACGACCGTGCCGACGGGCAGGTCGTCAGCGGCGCTCTCGACGATGCGACCGATCGCGCCTCCTGCGATGACGTCGCCGAGAGCGAAGGGCGGGATGTAGCTGGGGACGTCGTTCATCCGCCCGCGCATGTACGGGTCCACCGACACGTACTCGTTCGCGACGCGCACCTCGCCCGGGGCGAGCGCGCCGAGCTCGACGCGTTCGATCGCGAAGTCGTCGGGAGTCGGCCACCCCTCGGGGCGGCGTGCGAGCCGGATCTGCGTGCTGGTCGCGTGAGTCATGGTTCTCCTTCGTGAGGGGTCGGTGACGGATGCCGCCGGCTCGATCGGAGCCGCGGACAGGATGCGCGGGTGGCGCGGGGTCAGAGGGCGAGGCCGAGGATGAGGGCCACGACACCGAGCGCGGGGATCACGCCCTGCTTGAGCGCCGCGGATGC
The DNA here is from genome assembly GCF_028737325.1 of Microbacterium thalli. Classification (GTDB taxonomy): domain Bacteria; phylum Actinomycetota; class Actinomycetes; order Actinomycetales; family Microbacteriaceae; genus Microbacterium; species Microbacterium thalli. The sequence continues at coordinate 1,461,376 of NZ_JAQZCH010000001.1, forward strand.
CTTCGACGGATCGGACAGCAGGAGCACGAGGCTCGCCGCGACCATCGACCCCGCACCGGCGAAGACGAGCGTCACGCCGATCGCGAGCTCGCCGACCGCGACGAAGACGATGCCGGCGAAGACGGCGATCGCGAGGAACAGGTTGTAGAAGCCCTGGTTGAAGGCGAGGGCCTTCTGCGTCTCGGCCTGTGCGACGGTGCCCGTGCCGAAGGTCGCGCGAGCCCGCTCGCTCGTCCAGGCAAGTGACTCGAGATAGAAGATGTAGACGTGGATGAGCGCTGCAAGACCCGCGAGCGCGAGACCGAGGATGATCACGAGCTGTTCCCTTCCGGCGGTTGCCACCGCACTTCTGTACTGGTCGGTTCAATATATACTGGACTGACCGATACACAAAAGGGGTGTGAGAGATGGGGCGAACGCAGGCATACGACCGCGCCGAGGTCGTCCGCGCAGCTCGGGGTGTCTTCTGGGAACAGGGGTTCGACGGCGCGCCGCTGCCGGAGCTCGAGCGCGTCACGGGGCTGAATCGGTCGAGCATCTACCACGCGTTCGGTTCGAAGCGGGGCCTGTTCGACGCTGCCGTTCAGAGCTACCTCGACGAGGTCGTGCGACCCCGGCTGGCGCCCCTGACCGGAGCGACCGTGGAGCCCGCGGCGATCGAGGACTATCTCGTCGGGTTGCGCGCCGCGCTGGGACGATCGCGGTCGCTGCCCGGTTCGAGCGGTTGCCTGCTCGTGAATACGGCCGCGGCTCCGATCGGGCGGGACGATGCGGTCGCCCAGGTGGTCGCCGACTACCGTGCCGAGTTGCGGGCTGCGTTCGGTCGGGGCGTCGCGGCGCGCCGACCCGATCTTCCTGCCGGCGAGAGCGCGACGCTCGCCGATGCGTGCACCGGTCTGGTCATCTCGGCGTTCGCTCTCGTCCGCGTCGACAGCGCCGGCGCCGTCGACGCCATCGGGACCGCTCTCGCGCTCGTATCGGGGGCGCCGCGGTCCTGAGGGCGCCGGTGCAGTCCGTGATGCGCGCTCTCGCGAGACGCTTTACGCCTCTTCCTTGACTTCTGGCAAGCGTTCGCGGCGAGAAATCGCGACGCATACCGTGAGCCGCGTGCAGCAGAGCGATCAGTACGACTTCGACAACCCCGTGACCCGATACGAGCGGGTCGAGCCGCCCGTGCAGCACCAGCCCGAGCCCGGCGTGCAGGCCGACATGCAGCCCACCCCCGACCTCGGCGAAGAGACCTATCGCGGCTCCGGCCGCTTGTTCGGCCGGAAAGCCCTCATCACCGGCGGCGATTCCGGCATCGGCGGCGCGACGGCGATCGCGTTCGCGCGAGAGGGGGCCGACGTCGTCATCGTCCACCTGCCCGCCGAGCAGCTCGATGCCGATCGCATCCTCGGCCTCATCGCCGACGCCGGAGCGCGCGGGCACGCCATCGCGGCCGACATCTCCGACGCCGAGGCGTGCCGGTCGCTCGTCGCCGAGGCGGTCGAGTTCCTCGGTGGTATCGACATCCTCGTCAACAACGCGGGCAAGCAGGTCGCCGTCGAGCGGCTCGAAGACCTGACCGACGAGCAGTTCGCGGCGACCTTCCACACCAACGTGTTCGCCAACTTCTGGATCACCAAAGCCGCGCTGCCGCACCTGCCGGCGGGGGCGTCGATCATCAACACGGCGTCTCTCGAGGCGTACCAGCCCGCCCCCGACCGTCTCGACTACGCCGCGACGAAGGCCGCCGTCAACAACCTGTCGAAGGGTCTTGCCCAGCAGCTCGCGCCCCGCGGCATCCGAGTCAACGTCGTCGCCCCAGGCCCCGTGTGGTCTGCGCTGCAGGTCAGCCAGGGCGTGTCGGACGAGCAGATGCGCGCCTTCGATGATGAGAGCACCTATCAGCGCGCCGGGCAGCCGGCCGAGATCGCCCCGGCATTCGTCTTCCTGGCATCGGCGGAGTCGAGCTACGTCTCGGGCGAGACCCTCAACGTCAACGGGGGCATGGTCACTCCGTGAGCCCCAGAACCTTCGCGGTCGTCTCGCTGCGCGGAGACGTACCGAGGCTCGACGACGCCCCCGGCCCTGCGGATCCCGCCGCACCAGACCCTGCCGGTCCGTTCCGCGTCGTCGTCGCTGGCTCGCCGACGGACGCCGACGAGGTCCTCTCCGCCATCGCCCAGGCCGAGATCTACACGCCCTGGATCCTCGTCGGTGACGCCGCGCAGCACGAGCTGATCGCGACGATCGCCGACTGCGTGCTCGACGGCGCGATCGGTGTGTTCGGGCTCGCCGGCGTCATCGTCGTGGACGGCTCGGTGCCTGGCGTCGTGCGTGAGCGCGAGGTGCCCGCAGACGCCACGGCCGCCGATGACCTCGCGGTCGCTGTCCGGCGCCTCGCGGGCCGCATCGCCGATCGTTCTCCGCGTGTGCCGGAGGCCTGGGCGCGGGTCATCGCCTCGTCGCGCACCGATGTCGCGGTGCGCGCGACCTACGCTCGCCGCGCGCTCGCCGATGACCCGGAGTATGCGCCGCGATCGCTGTCGCCCGCGCAGCTGGCGCTGCTGCGGCAGGTGGCCCGTCGCGTCATGCCGCAGGGCGAGGGACCCGCGATGGACCTCGCCGCGCGCCTGGACCGGATGGTCGACGCGGGGGAGAGCGACGGGTGGCGCCCCACCGGCATGTCGACGGACGAAGAGGCCTACCGCGCCGGTCTCGACGCGCTCGCCGCGATCTGGAAGCGCGGGTCGGCCGCGCAGGACGAGGTCATCCGCGAGGTCATCGCCGGGACGGCGGCCCCCAACTCCGCGCTCTCGCCCGGACAGCTGAGCCTGTGGTTCGAGGACGTCCGCAACGACCTCGTCCGCGCGTGGCTGTCGCACCCGGCATCCCTCGCACGGGTCGGGTATAGCGGCTTCGCCACCGGCGGCACCGGACCCGAGCCCGCGGGATACCTCGTGCTCGCGGCCGGACGGCGCGAGGAATGGGAACCCGCCGAGCTCGGCCGCCTCGAGGCAGAAGGAGACGCAGCATGAACCTCACCGGGATGCGCACCTACGACCTGGACGAGGTCGTGGATGTCGTCGTCGTGGGCACCGGCGCCGGGGGTGGCCCCCTGCTCAGCAGGCTCGCCGAGCGCGGCCTGCGCGTCGTCGCCCTCGAAGCGGGGCCGAACCTCGAGCTCGACCAGTTCACGCCGGACGAGCGCGAGGCGACCCGCATCAACTGGATGTCGGACCGCTTCAGCGGCGGCGACGCACCGACCGCATTCGGCCCGAACAACAGCGGGTGGGGCGTCGGCGGCGGAACCCTGCACTGGGGAGCCTTCACGCCCCGCCCCGACCGCCGCGACCTGTCGCTGCGGACCGAGACCGGGCAGGGACGGGACTGGCCCGTCGACTACGACGAGCTCATCGGCTACGTCGCCGAGGTCGAGCGCGCCATCGGGGTGAGCGGTCCGACGCCGTATCCGTGGGACCCTCAGCGCGAGTACCTCGACGGCCCGACGCGGCGGAACGCTCCCGCCGACCTGGTGCTGCAGGGCTGCGAGCGCCTCGGCATCAGGGCCACCGACGCGCCCGCGGCGATCATCACCCAGGACCGCGACCAGCCGCACTACGGCCCGCGCAAGGCGAGCATCGACGTCGGCGGCATCCATCAGGGCGACCGGTTCGGCTACAAGGCGACCACTGCCATCACTTACCTGCCCGTCGCGGTCGCGCACGGGGCGGAGATCCGCCCCGACTCGATGGTGCACCGGATCGAACAGGATGCGGCCGGCGCAGTGACCGCGGTCATCTATTTGCACGAGGGCGTCGAGTACCGACAGCGCTGCGCCGCGCTCGTGCTCGCGGGCGGCGGGATCGAGACGCCGCGGCTGCTGCTGAACACCGGGCTCGCCAATTCGAGCGGTCAGGTGGGCCGCAACTTCCTCGCCCACGGCGCCGTGCAGGTGTGGGGGCGGTTCGACGAATCGGTCCGCGGATACCGCGGGTATCCGTCGGCGGCGATCACCGAGGACTTCGTGCGCCCCGAAGGCGTCGATTTCGCCGGGGGGTATCTCATCCAGAGCCTCGGGGTGATGCCGCTGACCTACGCCACCTCGCTCGTGCGCGGGGGCGGGCTGTGGGGCGCGGACCTCATGGCGGCGCTGGACGCCTGGCAGAACTCCGCCGGCATCGGGATCAACGGCGAGTGCCTGCCGTCCGAGCGCAATCTGCTCGTGCTGTCGGACGACACCGACGAATGGGGCATCCGGCGCGCCGAGATCAGTTTCTCGCCGGGCGAGAACGAGAAGGCCATCGATGCTCACGCGGTGGACGTCATGACCCGCATCCTCGAGGCGGCCGGTGCGCGCGAGACCCGGGTGCTCGCCCGCACCGCCCACACGATCGGCACGTGCCGCATGAGCACCGACCCCGATGACGGCGTCGTCGATCCCGAGGGACGGTCGCACGACATCCCGAACATGTGGATCTGCGACAACTCGACGTTCCCCAGCGCGCTGTCGGCCAACCCCGGCCTCACGCAGATGGCGATGTCGCTGCGGACGGCCGATCGGATGCTCGCATCACGATGATCGGCCGCCCGCAGCGCGGCATCAGCGGCTGACCGCCTGACGCTCGCGCGTGCGCGCCACCACGCGGTTGCGCACGGAGAACACGAGCACGATCGCGAGCAGCGCGTAGAGCACGATCGTGATCGGGCTCTGGACGAGCACCGAGAAGTCGCCGTTGGAGCTCATGGCCGCGTCGCGCAGGCTCGTCTCGGCGAGAGGCCCGAGCACCATGCCGATGATGAGCGGCGCCAGAGGGAAGTCCATCGCCCGCATGAGGAACCCGAGCAGCCCGATGCCCAACAGCATCAGCAGGTCGAACGTCGAGCCCGACGTGGCGTAGATACCCAGGGCGCAGAACACCGTGATGCCGGCGTAGAGGTACGGGCGCGGGATGAGGAGCAGCTTCGCCCACAGCATCGCGAAGGGCAGGTTCAGGATGAGCAGCACGACCATCGCGATGAAGAAGCTCGCCAGCAGCGACCAGACGAGGTCGGGCGCGCGGTCGAACAGCAGCGGTCCGGGCTGCAGGCCGTACTGCCGGAAGGCGGCGAGCATGATGGCCGCCGTCGCCGAGATCGGCAGACCCAGCGCGAGCAGGGCTCCCATCGCCATGCCCGTCGTGGAGTTTCCCGCCGCCTCGGGGGCGGCGAGACCGCGGATCGCACCGGTGCCGAAGCGGGGGTGCTTGCGCCGCGCGTCGAGGCGCTTCTCGAGTCCGTAGGCGAGGAAGGTCGGGATCTCCGAGCCACCCGCCGGCACGACGCCGAACGGGAGGCCGATGGCGGTGCCGCGGGCCCAGGCCGGAGCCGCCTCCTTCAGCTCCTGGCGCGAGAGCCAGGGGCGTCCGGTCGGCTTGATCAGCCCCTTGGTCGAGGTGTGGCGCTCGAGGCACGCGACGTAGATCACCTCGCCGAGGGCGAGGATCGCGACGGTGACGGTCACGAGCGAGATGCCGTCGAACAGGTTGGGGGAGTCCATCGTGAACCGCGGGGCGCCCGAGACGCCGTCGATGCCGATCACCGCGATGCCGAGGCCGATGAACAGCGCCGTCAGACCCTTGACCACGTTGTCGGTGACGACCGACGAGGTCGCGGCGAAGGCGAACACGGCCAGGGCGAAGAACTCGGCCGGACCGAACCGGCTCGAGAAGTCCGCGAGGGCCGGGGCGAGGAACACCACGACCACCGATGCGACGAACCCGCCGATGAAGGCGCCGATCGCCGCGGTCGCGAGCGCCTGGGCGGCCCGCCCGTTGAGCGCCATCTTGTGTCCCTCGAACGTCGAGGCGATCGCCGACGCTTGACCGGGGGTGTTCATGAGGATGCCCATGGTCGAGTCGCCGAACAGACCGCCGAAGTAGACCCCCGCGAACATGATGAACGCGGCGGTCGGATCGAGCGAGAAGGTGACAGGAAGCAGGAGCGCGACGGCCATCGACGAACCGAGGCCGGGGAGCACGCCGACGGCGGTTCCGAGGACGCACCCGATGAGCACCCACAGCAGGTTGGCGGGGGTGAGGGCGCCGGCGAAGCCTTCGCCGAGCAGCTGGAGGACGTCCATGGTCAGAAACCTCCGAGGATGCCGGACGGGAGCGGCATCCCGAGCAGCATGTCGAAACCAATGTAGGCCAGTGAGCTCACCGTCAGCCCGACGACGAGGCTCGCCACGGGCTTGCGCGAGCCGAACCCGCGGGCGACGCACCAGAACAGCAGGCCGGCGGCGATGATCCAGCCGAGGATGTCGAGCAGGAAGGCGAACGCGAAGAACGACACCACGACCCACGCCAGCGATCGCACGTCGACGCGCACCGGACGCGGGGCGGCGTCATCGGCCGTGGCGGTCGCGCGGACAGGTGCGGTGGCGCGCTCGCGCATCTCTTTCACGGCCGAAACGACGAGCGCCGCGGCGAAGACGTACAGCCCCGCCGCGATGATCGCCGGGAAGAACTGCGGGCCGGGGAAGACGGTGCCGGCAGGCACCTTCATCGTGAGGATGCCCACGACCAGGTAGGTGGCGAACGCGGCCACGACGGCGGGCATGGTGAGGCCCTTGAGCAGTGCCGCGGCGCCCGGGCCGGAGACGAGCCGCAGCCGGTCTCCGACGACGGCCGAGGTGGCGGTCGGGTTGGCGGGGAACGTCATAGTCCCATCTCCTCGTACAGGTTGCGGATGCGCTGTTCCTCGTCCTTCAGGAACGTGTCGAGCTCGTCGCCCGTGATGACGCGTTCGGTCCAGCGGTAGCGTTCGATCGCGTCCTGCCACTCCGGCGTGGCCACGGAATCCAGGACGAGTTGCGTGAGCCCGTCGACGTCGTCGTCGCTGAGCCCGGCGGGCGCGGCCAGCATGCGCCAGTTCGACAGCGAGATGTCGTAGCCCTGCTCGGCCGCCGTCGGGATGTCGATGCCGTCGATCGGCTCTTCGGCTACGAGGGCGAGCGCCCGCAGGCGCCCGGCTTCGATCTGATCGATGTTGTCGGGGTAGCCGCCGGTCGCCGCCTTCGCGGTGCCGTTCAGCAGCGCCTGGATGGCCTCGCCGCCGCCGTCGGACGAGATGTAGGTCGTGTCGACGGGGTCGATGCCGGCTGCCAGCGCGAGGTCGGTGACGACGAGCTGGTCGAACGAGCCGCCGCCGGTCCACGGGATCGACTTCGGGTCCTCGCGCCATGCCGCGACGAGGTCGTCGAGCGTCTCGTACGGTGAATCGGCCGGCACGACGATGACGTCGTACTCCTCGACGATCACGGCGAGGGGCGTGACGTCGTCGAGGGTGGCCGCCGAGTCGAACTGGATCGTCGCGGCGAGCAGACCCGTGCCGCCGACGAGCATGTTGCCGGGGTGCCCGTCGAGCGCCGAGACGTTGCCGAGGGCGATCGTGCCGCCGGCGCCCGGCATGTTCACGACCTGCACGTTGTTCACGAGCCCGTTGGCCTTCTGCGCCTGCTGCAGCTCGCGGGCCACGCCGTCCCAGCCGCCGCCCGCGGCCGCCGGGGCGATGATCGTCATCGAGGCGTTGATCTCCTCGCCGGTCGCGGCGGACGAGATCGAGCCGAAGCTCGCCACACCGATCGCGGCTGCCGCGATCGCCCCGCCGATGACCCGCGCTGCGGTTCTGCGTCCGGTCGAGCCGGGACGCGCGTCTGTATCCGTCGCGTTCTGCGTCATGATCACTCCATTCGCGCGGACGTCGTCGTCCGCGAGATCGAATTAGGATGGCACCTCATCGCACCGCCCCGACCGCCGAGGCGATTTGTTCTCATTGATGCGCACGAGGGATGCCGACGCGGCCGTTCTCCACGAGGAAGTGACCAGGATGCCGATGACGATGAGACCCTCCGCGGTGCGCCTCGTCATGCTCGTCGTGCCGTCGCTGGTCACGATCGGCGCGCTGTCGGCGACGGCGGGCGTGGCGTTGGCGCTGCAGGAACGGACGATCCGCACCGCGACGACCGATCGGGTGCTCGAGGTCGCGTCGAGCCTCGCCGAGTTGCCCGAGGTCCGCGAAGCGGTGGCGGCGGCCCGGCCGGCGGGAACGCCCGACGACCTCACGGATGCCGCGGGCCTGGCCCCCGTGACGGCCGTGCTGCAACCCATCGCCGAGCTCGTGGGCGAGGCGGCGGGCGTCTACTACGTCGTCATCACCGATGACGAGGGCGTGCGCATCACGCATCCGCTCGCGTCGGAGCGCGGCGTGCAGGTCGAGACCGCCAACGCGTCGGTGCTCGCCGGCGAGACGTTCGTGGGAACCGAGGTCGGGGCGTCGGGGCCGTCGCTGCGCGCGAAGGTGCCGGTGCGCGATGCCTCGGGCGAACCGATCGGCATGGTCGCCGTCGGCGTCCTCGAGTCGCAGATCGCGAGCGAGCTCGATGAGGCGCTCAGCGCGTTGCGCCCGTGGGCGATCGGCGCGCTCGTGATCGCGACCCTCGCCGGCTCCGTGGTCACCGCCGTCGTCGAGCGACGTTTCCGCCGGCTGGATGTCATCGCCGCCGAGCACGCGCAGATGCGGCGGACCACCGCGGCACTGCGCGAGCAGTCGCACGAGTTCCGCACGCGCCTGCACGTCATCCACGGTCTCGTCTCGCGCGGACAGGGCCCGGAGGCGCTCGGCTACATCGAAGACATCGTGCCGGTGCGCCGCGCGGAGGGCGAGTTCGAGACATCGGGCGATGGGCGCGCCGACGACCGCCCGATCGCCGCGGCGACGATGCGGGCGGTGCAGGCCGAGCTGCTCGACCTCGGCGCCCAGGCACGGTTCGACCTGGACCTCGCCTCCGACCTCGACGAGGGACTCGTCTCGGTCGTGACGAACCTGTGCCGCAATGCTGCGGAAGCCGGTGCCACGGTTGTCTCGTGCGCGCTGCGCACCGAGGGTGAGCGCGTGATCGGCTCGGTCGAGGATGACGGTCCGGGCGTCGACCCGAGCGTCGCGGGGCGCATCTTCACGCCGGGGTTCTCGTCCAAGCATGACGCCTCGGGGTTCGGACGCGGGCTCGGGCTCGACGTCGTCCGCCGGATCGTCACCGCGCGGGGTGGCTCGATCGAGGTCGGTGCATCGACGCTCGGTGGAGCCCGGTTCACGTTCGATCTGGCGGTGGCCCGGTGAGCAGCGGCATCCGTGTTCTGATCGCGGACGACGACCGGGGGGCGCGCGCCCTGCACGCCGGGTTCGTGGCGGACGTGCCCGGGTTCCGGGTGGTCGGTACAGCCGACACCGGTGAGGCGGCGCTCGAGCGCATCCGCGGCGGCGTCGATCTCGTCCTGCTCGACATGCGGCTGCCGGGGATCAGCGGCATCGAGGTGCTGCACCGCCTGCGCACGCTCGAGGCGGGCGGCCCCGACGTGCTCGTCATCAGCTCGTCGCAGGATCAGACCACCGTGCGCCAGGCGCTCGCCGGGCAGGTGGTCGGCTACCTCGTCAAACCGTTCACGTTCGCGGCGCTGCAGGAACGCCTCGAGCGCTACGCCGTCGACCGCGAGCGCCGGGTGTCCGACGAGCGCGACCGGCCGCTCGCCCAGAGCGAGATCGACCGGTTGCTGTCCACCGGCACGATTCGGACGGCATCGGCGACGTCGGTGCGCGACGGCCGCGGCGCGGCGCACCTGATTTCGGGCGGCGACGCGGCCGCGCTGCCGAAAGGGCTCGCCGCGCCCACGCTCGCGCAGGTGGTCGCCGCCCTCGATCCCGTCGTGCCCCTCACCGGCGCCGAGGTCGCCGCCGCGTGCGGCATCTCGCGCGCCACCGCGAACCGGTACCTCACGCACCTCGTCGACACCGGCGTGATCCACCTCTCGCACCGCTACGGCAAGCGGGGCCGACCCCAGGTGCTGTACCGGCTCGCGCCGTCGCCCGAGCGGTGAACCGGGCATAGCCTGAACGGATGAGTGCGCCCGAGGTTCTGCGGTACGCCGCGTTCACATCCCGTCCCGAGGGCGGCAACCCCGCGGGGATCGTCCTGGATGCCGCTGGGCTCGACGCCCGCGACATGCAGCGCATCGCCGCCGAGGTCGACGAGGCCGAGACGGCCTTCCTCACGGGAACAACCCCCGACGGCGCGCACACCGTGCGTTACTTCTCGCCCATCGCCGAGGTTCCGTTCTGCGGACACGCCACGGTCGCCACCGCCGTGGCGCTCGCCGAGCGGGGACGCGTCGCGGATGACGGCGCCGTCCGCTTCGACACCCCCGTCGGAGTCGTCGCCATCGCGGTCACGCACGACGACGGCGGCATCCGGGCGGCGTTCACGAGCATCCAGCCGTCGGTGCGCGAGCTCGACGATGCCGACCTCGACGCGATCCTCGACCTGCTCGGGCTGACGCGCGATGACCTCGACCCCACGCTGCCGCCGCGCCTCGCGAACACCGGGAACACGCACCCGGTCATCGTGCTGCGCGACCGTGAGACCTTCGACGGGTTCACGTTCGACCCTGATGCCGTACGCGCGCTGCTGGATGACCGCGGATGGCCCGCGACCATCACCGTCGCCCACCGGGCGGCATCCGATCGGTTCCACGCGCGCAACCTCTTCCCGGTCGGGCGCATCACCGAAGACCCCGCGACCGGTTCCGCCGCAGCGTCCTTCGGCGCCTACCTGCGGTCGCTCGGCGCGGTCGCGGTGCCATCGACGGTCGTCATCGAGCAGGGTGGGCACGTCGGCCGACCGGGGGAGTTGACCGTCGAGATCACCGAGAGCGGTGGGATCACCGTGTCGGGGCACGCCGTCCGCATGCCGTGACCGGGTGAGCCGGATGGTGGACCGGGCGACGGTGGATGCCGCAGCCCCGATGTGATTGCATCGAGCGATGGACCTGTCGTGGTTGTGGTTGCTGCCGGTCGCCGCCGGAGCGACGATGCAGGTCGTGTCGGTGTTCTGGTTCGAGCGGCTGCGCCCCGACGTCCCGTACCCGCTCTGGACATTCGCGACTCGCGAACCGGGCGGTGTGCGCGCGCTGCGGGTCGGCGGTGCCACGCTCATCGTCTTCGCGGCGGTGATGCTGGCGCTGTCGCGCGGAGCCCTCTGGTTCGTGACGCCGATCGTCGTGGCGGCGGCCTTCGTGCCGATGGTGGTCGCGATCTACGTCGTGAACGGCAGGTTCACGCGGCGCCAAGCTCCCGGCGCCGAAGCGACCGACTGACTGACCGCCGAGCTCCTACCGCGGGGCGGCCTCAGTCCGAGGTCGGGCGGTTCTGCGCCGGGGGAGGCGTCGCTGACCGCCGGCCGAGCAGGAACGCCAGCGCGAGCAGGCCGACGACGGCAACGGCGATCCCCGCCCACATGAGCGGCGAGACGACGGTGCCCGGCGTCGGAAAATAGGAGGCCGCGGCCAGCGGCTGGTAGGCGAACCACCCGAATGAGGCTTGTGGCTTCGTGATCAAGGCATCGAACAGGATCAGCAGGAGGCCGCTCGCGATCATCGCGCCGGCGATCCACCAGAGAGAGCGCGGAACGCGCGGCGACGGCGCAGGCGGTGATGTGGCGTCGGCCATGGAGTTCCTTCGTCATTCGCCGAAAACGCGGAATGGCCCAGGCCTGGAGGTGCCTGAGCCATTCCTGAGATCGGGTGTGCTTAGTTCGCGGCCCGATAAGCGTCGATCACGGATGCCGGAATGCGGCCGCGCTCGTTAACGGTGTGCCCATTCGCGCGCGCCCACTCACGGACGGCGCCGAGGTCGAGGTCGCTCTTGGTCGCGCGCGAGGAACGCGCACGCGTGGCGTTTCCGTTCGCGCGGATGGACCGGGCGACCTCCACGAAAGGCTCGAGCGCCTTGTAGAACTTCTCGGCGTTGTCGTCGGAGAGGTCGATCTCGTACGCCCGACCTTCGATCGAGAACGTGATCTGCTTTCCTTCGCCGTCCTCGAGCACGGTGCCGTCGAGGTCATCGATGAGCTGGGTGATTTGTTTGCGGGCCATGTACGCCATGGTAACGCTGACGCGTCCTTTCCCCTCATCGATTTCCCCGACCGCTATTTCATGTCGTGCCTGGCAAACGCTCAGACCATCTTCGCCCGCGCATTCGGAACGCAATGCGTCATCTGCAGACCGGCGACATCGCGGGGGCCGTTGTTCCCCAGATTGCCCAGTCGCTCGAGCTCGCCTTCGCTGAGCGTCTGCGACTGCAGCGGCGGCAGATCCTTGACCTCGTCCAGCCCGATACCGAGCCCCTCGCCGACGCGCCGACCGAGGTCGTCCTCCACCATGTAGAAGTGCCAGAGCATGCGTTCCTGCACCGGACGCGCGGCCTGCCCGATCAACTCGACGAAATTGGCCACGAGGTCATCGCGCTCCCAGTCCTCCATCAACAGGTAACGCTGGCCCGCCTGCGTGTAGTCGTTCGTGCGCGGAATGCGCTTGCGCGTCAGGCGTCCCGTGATCTCGGGGCCCTGCTCGTCGTGCGTGGGATATTGCGCTTCGCGCAGACCGCCCGTGATCGAGGGCTCGTAGTTGACGTGCGGGTTCTCACCGCCGTTGTCGACGTGATAGGCCATCTGGCCATCACGCAGGTTTGTGGCGACCGACGCATTCTTCGGCGAATTCACCGGCAGCTGCAGATAATTCGGGCCGACGCGGTAGCGCTGCGTGTCGGAGTACGAGAACGTGCGGCCGACGAGCATCTTGTCGTCCGAGAAGTCGAGTCCATCGACGAGCACGCCGGTGCCGAACGAGATCTGCTCGTTCTCGGCGAAGAAGTTCGAGACATTGCGGTTCAGCACCATCTTGCCCACGGTGCGCGGCGGGAACTCATTCTCGGGCCAGAGCTTCGTGTCATCGAGCGGATCGAAATCGAGTTCGGGGTGGTCGTGGTCATCCATCATCTGAACCTGCAGCTCCCACTCGGGGTACTCGCCGCGCTCGATCGCCTCGTACGCGTCCTTCGAGGCGTGGCCCAGGTCGCCGGCCTGGACGGCAGCGGCATCCGCTTCGGTCATCGAGCTGACGCCCACCGACGGGATCCAGTGGTACTTCACGAGCTTGGTCTCGCCCTGCTCGTTCACCCACTTGTAGGTGTTGACGCCGAACCCCTGCTGTGTGCGGTAGTTCGCCGGGATGCCGCGGGGGCTGAACAGGTTGACGAGCATGTGCATCGACTCCGGCGTCTGCGACATGAAGTCGAAGATGCGCGCCGGCTCCTGCCGGAAGGTGATGGGGTCGGGCTTGAGCGAGTGGATGACGTCGGGGAACTTGATCGCGTCGCGGATGAAGAAGACGCCGAGGTTGTTGCCGACGAGGTCCCAGTTGCCATCCTCGGTGTAGAACTTCACGGCGAAGCCCCGCGGATCACGAGCGGCCTCGGACGAATCGCGGCCGCCGATGACCGTCGAGAAGCGCACAGCGACATCCGTGCGCTTGCCGGCTTCCTGGAAGAGCTTCGCGCGCGTGAACTGTGCGATGGGCTCGTCGCCCCATGTGCCCGTCGTCTCGAAGTAGCCGAACGCGACGAAGCCGCGCGCATGCACGACGCGCTCGGGGATGCGCTCACGGTCGAAGTGGCTGATCTTCTCGAGGAAGTGGTAGTTCTCGAGCGTCGCCGGCCCCCGAGCCCCGACCGTCCGCTGGTTCTGGTTGTCGTAGACGGGGTGTCCCTGCCGGGTGGTCAGCTCCTGGCGGTCGTCGCCCTCAGCGGGCCCCTGGCTCGATACATCGGTCATCGCGTCCTCCGTATGGTTCGCATGTCGTCGGAACGGCCGACGCTACGGGGGAGTGCGACGGGTGCGGAAGGGGGTTGCGGGCTATCGGAGCTTGACAGTCCTGCCCTGGCGATCGGCGCGGGCCCCGAGGGCTGGGACTACCCTCGAGATCGCCATTCGGAGCGGTTCAGGCGTCCGGGTGCTGGCTGTGGTCCGCGAAGTCGGGTTCAGCGCGCAGAACGTCGGCTATCTGTTCCTCCGGCCGTGGCGCAACGGTCTCATCAGCCTCGAGCTCCGGAACGCTCGGCTCATCGGCAGCCGGGATGTGGTGGTCAGAAGTGTTGTCGTACGACACGGCGGATCCTTCGGTCGGTGCACTGCCAAGCGTACGTGGATGTCGAGGCAGGCATCGTGAGCAGGAGGATTGCTGCCGCTCGGTGGCCAAGGCGGTTGCGGTGGGCGCCGGCGTTCCGACTTCTTCGGAGGTCGAGAGTTCCGACGCTGTTCCAGTGGTGGGCCCCGTGGGGCTCGAACCCACGACCCGCGGATTAAAAGTCCGATGCTCTACCGACTGAGCTAGAGGCCCTGAGCTTCCCAGCTTAGTAGCCGTCGCGGTGCCTGCGAGCCGCACCGGCCGCCGCACCCGGAAGGCATCCGTCCGGGCACGACAAAGCCGCCGGTGTGCTCGCACCGGCGGCTTCGCCTCGGCCACGGAGATACCGAGGCCGTGCCGCGGGAACCCCTCACCGCGGCTGTTCGGGTCACATCGGGGGCATCAGCACCGAGTCGATGAGGTAAACCGTTGCGTTGGCGGTCTCGACGCCACCGCAGATGACAGCAGCGCTGTCGTTGATCATGATGTTGTCGCCCGAGCCGGTCACGGTGACCTCGCCGCCGTTGACGGTGGCGTGGGTGCCCTCGATCTCGTCGGGAGCGATCTGGCCGGGGACGACGTGGTAGGTGAGGATCGACGTCAGGGTCGCCGAGTCGGTCTTCAGCGACTCGATGGTGGCGGGGTCGATCTTCGCGAAGGCGTCGTCGACGGGAGCGAAGACGGTGAACTCGTCACCGTTCAGCGTGTCGACGAGGTTCACGTCGGGGTTCAGCTGGCCGCTGACGGCCGCCGTGAGCGTGGTGAGGATCGGGTTGTTCGACGCTGCGACGGCAACCGGGTCCTGCGACATGCCCTCAACCGAACCGGCACCCGAGGGAACGGCCTCGGCGTAGTCGGCACAGCCGGCGCCGACGAGGTTGGCGGCGGGGTCCATGCTGGCGTCGGGGGAGGCCGACTCCATGGGCGCCGACGAGGGCGAGGTGGTCTCTTCGGTCATCGTCTCGCCCGAGCTGGACGAGCAAGCCGACAGCGCGAGCGCTCCGGCGAAGCCGAGGGCCAGGGCAGCAGTGAACTTCTTCTTGGTGCTGAGCATGATTGCCTCCGTGTGTCTCCGCCGTGGGTCCGTCCCCGGCGTCGAGGGTTCTTCGGAGACCCCCGCGGAACGGATCGGAAAAAAGTTGAGAATCTTGGAAAACGAGCTTCCGGGCGCTCGACGACCCCGTGACGAAGCGGCGTAGCGGAGGTAGAGAAGCGATAACAGCTCGGCGCGGGGATCGGGAACGTGCTGCCTGATGCGGCATGCTTATACGGATGGTCATCGATGGAATGGACGTGCCCGAGGACGGGCCGTCGACGGATCACGTGGCGGAGCTGCTGCAGCGCTGCGCCGACGGTGACCACAGCGCATTCACCCGCCTCTACGACATGCTCTCCGCGCGCGTATTCGGCCTCATCCTGCGCGTGCTCGTCGACCGGGCGCAGAGCGAGGAAGTGCTGCAAGAGGTCTTCCTCGAAGTGTGGCAATCCGCTTCGTCGTTCGCTCCGAAAAGAGGGCAAGGAAGATCGTGGGTTCTCACGATCGCCCACCGCCGAGCGGTCGATCGAGTGAGGTCGTCGCAGGCGAGCAGCGATCGCGATGTACGTGCGGGCTACCGAGACATGGCGTCGCAGCCCGAAGGCGTCGCCGAACAAGTGGAGCTTCGCATCGAAGGACGGCGCGTTGCTCGGGCTCTCAGCTCTCTACCCGAGGCGCAGCGAGAGGCCATCACCCTCGCCTATTACGGGGGTTACAGTCAAAGCGAGATCGCAGCGCTGGTAGGAGCGCCACTCGGAACGATCAAGACGCGGATGCGAGACGGCCTGTCTCGGCTGCGCACCGCCATGGGGGTGACATCGTGAACGAACAGGAATTCGCCGAACTCTCGGCCGGGTATGCCCTCGGCGCGCTGTCGCCGGAAGACGAAACCGCCTACCGCGAAGCACTCCACGCACACCCCGAATACGCCTCTCTCGCCGATGACGATGCCCGCGCGGCATCCTTCCTCGCCGAGGGGGCGGAAGAGGTCGCCCCGCCGGCCGACATCCGTGCCAGCCTGCTGGCTCGCATCGGTGCACCCGGGACTGCTGCGCCCGCAGGGAACACCGCAGCCGACCCGGATGCCGCTGACCCCGGCGACGAGCTGAGCGACGACGACCCGCGAGCGGAAGCGACCGCTCACCCCGTCGGCTCGCCCGTGACCGAGCAGATCCAGACGGTGCAGCGCCGCAACTGGACGCGCAGCCTGTTCGCCCTCACCGCGTCGATCGCGCTGCTGGTCGGCATCGGCTGGGGCGTCGGCACGCTGACCGAGGACATGCGGGCGCCGAGCGCCGAGAGCGTGCTCGCTCAGATCGAGCGCTCCGGCGATGCCCATTCGAACACCGCGCAGCTCGCCGACGGCGGCGAGGCCACCGTGCACTGGTCGCCGAACGTCGAGGGTGTCGTGCTCGTCGCCGACGGCCTGCCCGAGATCGCTGACGACCAGTCGTACGAGGCCTGGTTCGTCCGCGGCTCCGCGCCTATCCCCGCGGGAGCGTTCGAGTCGAGCGACGGCTCGGCGGCGCTGCTGCTCGAGGGCGAGATGCAGCCCGACGACGTCATCGCCCTCACCATCGAGCAGAGCGGCGGATCGCCGAGCGGCCTGCCGACCACCGATCCGATCGTCGCCATCCCGACGAGCGCCTGACTGCCCACCCCGTTATCCGGCAGCAGAACGGCCGGCCCATCGAAGGGCCGGCCGTTCTGTCGTCCGTGTTCACCCCTCGCGAGCGGTCCTCCGTCAGGGGCCAGTCGGGGCAGCGCCTCGCTTAGCCTGGAATGATGACGGACGCATCCCGGGACTACCACAAGCCGGTTCGACGCCCCGCCGACGAGTTCGACCGGCACTTCGCCGGCGAGGATCCGGCCGAGGTCTCACGCGTCGCCCACGCGACCGCGGGCGCGCTGCTCTCGCGTGTGCGCGAAGACCCCAGCGAGGACGTCGTCGAGCGGCTCGTCGGCCTCACCGCGCAGCACGGGATCGACACCGTCGCTGAGCTGTGGTCACGGTCGCCGGCGAAGTCGCTGCCGGGGGCGCTGTGGCGGCTGTACCTGCTGCAGCTGATGATCCATCGCGATCCCCGCACCGCCGCGCTGCTCTACGAGCGCGGGCGCACGACACTTCGCTCGGCCGACGAGGTGATCGCGGGAGCCCCGACGCCCGCCGGACCGGAGGAGCTCGTCGCCCTCATCGACATCATCCTGCGCGGGGCGTTCCGCGGCGACTTCGCCGTCGCCCTCGAGCGAGCCGCCGCGTTCTGCCGGGTGCAGGCCGCCGGCGCGACCTCCGTCGCCGACGACCATGACGCCAGCGAGCCCGACCAGTCGACGGCGCTGACCGCGCGTGCCCTGCGGCTGAGCACCTACGCCGACGATCTGGGCTCGTGTGCGGGCCTCTGGCGGCGTGAAGCGCTGACCTGAGCCGGGGAGCGGGCGGCAACGCTGCTGCGCAGGTCGTCCGGAGAAAAGAAGTGCCGGACCGCAGAACGCCTCTCGGCGCGTGGCCGCTCGCGGCGGCTGAAGATGGAGCCCGGGGTTACTGCGGCCCGGCACCTACAGTCTAACCGAGCCTCACCCGAGGGCATTCCCGGGGTGTCGAATCGGATGCCGCGGGTGCGCGTCCAGCGCTGGCCGTAGGCTCGGCGCATGGCACTGCGATTCGCGCTGATGATCGATCCGCTCGCGGCGGACGAGACCACCCCCGACCTGTCGACGACCTTCACCACCGTCGACCCGGCGGCCCCCGCTCTGACGGTCGGTGAACTGAGCACGCAGCGCGGCGACGGCATCTTCGAGTCCATCGGCGTGGTGGGCGGCCACCCGCAGGATGTCGAAGCCCACCTCGAACGCCTCGTCCATTCGGCGCGCCTGTGCGACCTTCCCGAGCCCAACGTGGCGCAGTGGCGGGCGGCGGTCGCCGTGGCGGCATCCGAGTGCGGAGACGGTGAAGGCGTCGTCAAGCTGATCCTCAGCCGCGGGGTCGAGCACGGGCCGACGCCGACCGCATGGGCGACCGCTGCGACCGCCGGCGACTTCACCGACGCCCGCACGCAGGGCATCCGGGTGGTCACGCTCGACCGCGGATACGCCATCGACGCGCCGGCACGCGCGCCGTGGCTGCTGCTGGGCGCGAAGACCCTGTCGTACGCGGTCAACATGGCCGCGTTGCGCGAGGCGCACCGGCGCGACGCCGACGACGCGGTGTTCCTGAGCTCGGACGGATTCGTGCTCGAAGCGCCGACGGCATCCCTCATCCTGCAGCGCGGCGACACCTTCGTCACCCCCGCGCCCAACGGCGGCATCCTGCACGGAACGACGCAGCTCAGCCTCTTCGAGCACCTCGCGTCCCGCGGCTTCGAGACCGCGTACGAGACGATCCCGGTCGACGACCTGCGCCGAGCGGATGCTGCGTGGCTCGTGTCGAGCGTGCGCCTCGCGGCGCCGATCCGCCAGCTCGATGGCGTCGCGCTGAACGTCGACGCCGCGTTCACGGCATCCCTCAACGACTACCTGCTCTCGCCCCGCGACTGACCGGGGCGGGGCCGCGGCCCGGAAACGACGACGCGCCGGGCGAGGAGGACCTCGCACCGGCGCGTCGCGTGTTCAGGGGTGGATCACCCGAAGCGGCCCGAGACGTAGTCCTCGGTCGCCTGCACGGTCGGGGTGGTGAAGATCGACGTGGTGTCGTCGTACTCGATGAGCTTGCCGGGCTTGCCGGTGCCGGCGATGTTGAAGAACGCGGTCTTGTCCGAGACGCGCGACGCCTGCTGCATGTTGTGCGTGACGATGACGATCGTGTACTCGCTCTTGAGCTCTTCGATCAGTTCTTCGATCGCGAAGGTCGAGATCGGGTCGAGAGCCGAGCAGGGCTCGTCCATCAGCAGTACGTCGGGCGAGACGGCGATCGCGCGGGCGATGCACAGACGCTGCTGCTGACCACCCGACAGGCCCGAACCGGGCTTCTCGAGCCGGTCCTTGACCTCGTTCCACAGGTTCGCGCCGCGAAGCGACTTCTCGACGAGGGCGTCGGCGTCGGACTTCGAGATGCGCTTGTTGTTCAGCTTGACGCCGGCCAGCACGTTCTCGCGGATCGACATCGTGGGGAACGGGTTGGGGCGCTGGAAGACCATGCCGATCTGGCGGCGCACGAGCACCGGGTCGACGCCGGGGCCGTACAGGTCGTCGCCGTCGAGCAGCACGCTGCCCTCGACACGACCACCGGGGATGACCTCGTGCATGCGGTTCAGCGTGCGCAGGAAGGTGGACTTGCCACAGCCCGACGGTCCGATGAAGGCCGTGACGCTGCGGGGCTCGATGTGCAGCGAGACGCCTTCGACGGCCAGGAAGTCGCTGTAGTAGACGTTGAGGTCGTTGACCTCGATGCTCTTGGACACTGGTTGATTCCTCTAACTGGCTTCGGGTTGCCGGGTCAGCGACCGAACTTGGGGGCGAACCGCTTCGCGACGAATCGCGCGACGAGGTTCAGCACCATGACGATGATGATCAGGGTGAGGGCACCGGCCCAGGCACGCTGCATGGCGGCCTCGATGTTGGTGCCCGGGTTCTGGAACTGGTCGAAGACGAACACCGGCAGCGTCATCATCGGCTGCGAGGTGAGGTCCATGTTGAGCGAGTTCGTGAAGCCCGCGGTGAGCAGCAGGGGCGCCGTCTCGCCGATGACGCGCGAGATCGACAGCATGATGCCGGTGGTGATGCCGGCGATCGAGGTGGGCAGCACGACCTTGAGGATCGTGAGCCACTTCGGCACGCCGAGTGCGAACGACGCCTCGCGCAGCTCGTTGGGGACCAGACGCAGCATCTCTTCGCTCGAGCGGACGACCACGGGGATCATCAGCACCGACAGCGCGAGCGCACCCATGAGGCCCGTGTTGTTGCCGGGTCCGATCAGCAGGGCGACGAGCGCGACGATGAACAGACCGGCGACGATCGAGGGGATGCCGGTCATGACGTCCACGAAGAACGTGATGGCCTTCGCGAGGCGGCCGCGGCCGTACTCGACGAGGTAGATCGAGGTCATCAGTCCAATCGGCACCGAGATGACCGCGGCGATGGCCGTGATCAGGAGCGTGCCCCAGATCGCGTGCAGGGCGCCGCCGCCCTCGCCCACGACGCTGCGCATCGTCCAGCTGAAGAAGGTCGCGTCGAAGCGCGACAGTCCGTTGACGACGACGGTGTACAGCAGCGACACCAGGGGCAGCAGCACGATGAGGAACGCGATGCTCACAACGACGGTGGCGAGGCGGTTCACCGCGTGGCGGCGCGACTCGACGATGGCCGAGAGCGTCACCAGTCCGATGGCGAAGATCACGGCGGCGATGACGGTCGCGCCGGCGATGTTGAAGTCGCCGAGCTCGTTGCCGAGGTTCAGGACCGTGAAGATCAGGATGCTGATCAGCGCGCTGATGCCGAGGAGGGCCCAGGGCATCCACGTGGGCAGGCGCCCGGCGGTGAGAGACGAGGTGCCCGAGCCGGACGAGCCGGCGGGCCGAGGCGGGCGAACAGCGGTGGCGGTCATCAGTTCGCTCCAGAGAACTCGGCGCGGCGGTTGACGATCCACCGCGCGATGGCGTTGACGGCGAAGGTCACGATGAACAGGATCAGACCGGTCGCGATGAGGACGTTCGTGCCGGTCCCGTACGCCTCACCGAAGTTCAGGGCGATGTTCGCGGGGATCGGGGTGGGGTTGCTTGAGGTGAGCACCTGGAAGCTCACGACGCCCGTGGCCGACAGCACCATGGTCACGGCCATGGTCTCGCCGAGTGCGCGTCCGAGGGCGAGCATCGCCGCCGAGACCATGCCGCCGCGGCCGAACGGGAAGACGGCCATGCGGATCATCTCCCAGCGCGTGGCGCCGAGGGCGAGCGCGGCCTCTTCGTGCAGCTTGGGGGTCTGCAGGAAGACCTCGCGGCAGATGGCGGTCATGATCGGCAGGATCATGACCGCGAGCACGAGGGATGCCGTCAGGATCGTGCGGCCGGTCGGCGAGGGCTGACCCGAGAAGACGAAGATCCAGCCGCCGCGCTCGTTCAGCTCGACGTAGAAGGGCTGGAGGATGCGCGAGAACACCAGCGCGCCCCACAGGCCGTAGACGACCGAGGGGATGGCGGCGAGCAGGTCGACGACGTAGCCGATGACCGAGGCCAGCCGGCGCGGAGCGTAGTGCGAGATGAACAGGGCGACGCCGATACTGAGCGGCGCTGCGACCAGGAGGGCCATGAACGATGCCCAGATGGTGCCGAAGACGAACGGCCACACGTACTGCAGGAAGGGCGTTCCGTTGAGGAACTGCGTGCCGTCCGGGTCGGCGGTCAGGGCGGGGATGCTCTGCGCGATGAGGAAGAAGGTGACGGCGGCGAGGACCGCCAGGATGACGATACCGGCGCCGAGCGCCGTACCGGAGAAGGCGACGTCACCGGGACGTTTCTTCGCCTTCGTCGTGACCGGCGCCGAGGTTTCGGCAGCCGGGGGAGCTGAGGTGGTCATCTTCTCCTCTGTGATTCGTTATCTCCGCGCGAAGCCGGGTGGCGCCGAAACTGGCACCACCCGGCTCGCATGGGGTGTCTTACTGAGCGGCGCCGATCATGGCGATGGCGTCCGTGACCTGCGAGCGCAGGTCCTCCGACAGCGGAGCGGAGCCCGCGGCCTCGGCGGCAGCGTTCTGGCCCTCTTCGCTGGCGACGTACTCGAAGTAGCTGCGGACGATGTCGGCGGTCGCCGCGTCCTCGTACTGCTCGCACGCGATGAGGTAGCTCACGAGCGCGATCGGGTAGGAACCGGCGGGAGCGGCGGCCGGGTCGACCTCGAAGACGAGGTCGCCCTCGCCACGGCCCTCCGCGAGCGGCGACGCGGCGACGAGCTGCGCGGCGGCGTCGGCCGAGAACGGAACGAACTCCTCGCCGACGCCGACGGCGACGGTTCCGAAGTCACCGGCGCGGGAAGCGTCGATGTAGCCGATCGTGCCCTCACCGGCGCCGACAGCGGACTCGACGCCCGAGGTCTGCTGAGCCGACTCGGAGCGCGTCGTCGAGACGGGCCACTCGTCGCCGTCCTCGTAGGGCCACGCCTCGGGCGCGACCGAGGCGAGGTACTCGGTGAAGGTGCCGGTGGTGCCCGAGGCGTCGCCGCGGTAGACGGGCGTGATGTTCGTCGAGGGCAGCTCGGCGTCGGGGTTCAGCGCGGCGATGGCCGGGTCATTCCAGGTGGAGATCTTCTCGTCGAAGATCTGCGCGATCAGGTCGGGGGTGAGGTTCAGGGTCTCGACGCCCGGCAGGTTGAAGACGACGGCGACCGGCGAGATGTAGGCCGGGATCTCGACGATGTCGGGGGTGACGCAGCTGCCGAACTGGCCGGCGGCGAGCTCCTCCTCGTTGAACGCGCGGTCGGAGCCGATGAAGGCGCTCGAGCCGGCGATGAAGTTCTCGCGGCCGGTGCCCGATCCGGTCGGCTGGTAGTTGATGGTCACGCCGCCGTTAGCGTTCTGGAACTCGGCGGTCCAGGCCTGCTGTGCCGCACCCTGCGACGAGGCGCCGGTCGCGTTGACGGTGCCCGACAGGTTCGAGGCTGCGTCGCCCGAAGCGTCGCCACCCGGGGCGGGCTCGTTGGCGGGGGCGCACGCGGTCAGTGCGAGAGCGGCGACGGCGCCGAGGGCGCCGATCTGGGCGAAACGGGAAAGCTTCACGCTGTGATTCCTTCGGGATAAGGGATTGCCCCTGGTGCAGGGCACGTGGAGACCGTAGAGACCGTCCCTTACGAGAGTGCGCTGTCGGGGTGAACAGAAGGTGAACGGCATCCGTGAGGCAGGCGTGAGGGATGCCGCGTGGCGCGGAAGTCGTTCACCTGCAGGCACTACGGTGTGCGCCATGTCGAAGAGTGCGAAGCAGGAACGCGCGGCCCGCGAAGCGGTCGAGGAGACAGCGGCTGCGGCGAAGACCGCGAGGAAGACGGCGAAGAAGCTGCCCAAGAAGGTCGCGCGACCGCTGCAGGACGCCATCGACGACGCCCGCGATGCCGCTGACGTCTCGAAGAAGGACGTGCGCAAGGCGCCGAAGAAGGTCGCCAAGCGAGCACGGGCTGCCGCCGCGCGCCTCGAGAAGGCGGTCGCGAAAGCGGTGCAGCGCTCCGCCGAGAAGGCACGTCTGCGTGAACAGGCGGAGCAGGCCGAGGCGGCCGCGCGCCGCGCCGAAGAAGAGGCCGCCGCGGCCAAGGCGGAGTCCAAGGCCCGCCGTCGCGCTGCCGCCGAGGCCGAGAAGGCCGCCGCCCGCGCCGACCGGGCCGCGCGCGAAGCGGACGACGAGCTCGCGGTCGCGCTGGGCGAACCCGAGACCGACGCGACCGTCAGCGACGCGGCTGCGACCGGCGGCGCTGATGTCGTCGGTGATCTCGCTGCATCCCAGCTGGCGACCGACGAGCTCGACGCACCGCTGTCTGCCCTCACCGTCGCTCAGCTGCGGGTGCGGGCACGTGACGCGGGCCTGACGGGGTACTCGCGTCTGCCGAAGGCGCAGCTCGTCGCGCGACTCACCGCACGGTGACCGCCACCGTGCAGCGTGTGCTCGATCGGCGCGCGCAGACTCCGCCGGAACGCACGCTGCTCGATGTGCTGCGCGCGACGACCGAGCGCCACCCCGAGGCATCCGCCCTCGACGACGGCTCGGGTGCCCTGAGCTACCGAGAACTGATGGCTCGCGTCGGCCGGCTCGCGGTGCGCCTGCACGAGAGCGGCGTCCGCCGCGGCGACCGCGTCGGCATCCGGATGCCGTCCGGCTCGAAGGAGCTGTACCTCTCGATCCTCGGCGTGCTCGCGGCCGGAGCAGCGTACGTGCCCGTCGACGCGGATGACCCGGACGAGCGCGCGCGCCTCGTCTTCGGCGAGGCCGCGGTGCGGGGCATCATCGGCGGCACGGGGGAATACGTGCCCGCCGACCGCGCCATCGCGACCGACGCGGATGCCGACGCGGATGCTGGTGGGGTGGCATCCGTCGGTCCCGGCGCGCTGTTCGCGGGCGAAGCACCGCACCCGTCGACGCATGCGGTCGTGACGGTGCCGCAGCCGCGACCCCACGACGACGCCTGGGTGATCTTCACCTCCGGCTCGACCGGCGTGCCCAAGGGCGTCGCGGTGTCGCATCGTTCCGCCGCCGCGTTCGTCGATGCCGAGGCGCGACTGTTCGTGCAGGAAGCGCCGCTCGGCCCCGGCGACCGCGTGCTCGCGGGGCTGTCCGTGGCGTTCGACGCGTCGTGCGAGGAGATGTGGCTCGCCTGGCGCCACGGCGCCTGCCTCGTGCCCGCGCCTCGTTCGCTCGTCCGTTCGGGCGAAGACCTGGCGCCGTGGCTGCTGCGCCAGGGCATCACCGTCGTCTCGACGGTTCCGACGCTCGCGGCGATGTGGCCGCCCGCTCTCATCGAGAACGTCCGGCTGCTCATCTTCGGCGGCGAGGCCTGTCCGCCCGAGCTGGCGGCGCGGCTCGCCTCGGATGACCGCGAGGTCTGGAACACCTACGGCCCGACCGAGGCGACGGTCGTCGCGTGCGCGGCGCCGCTCACCGGCAGCGGACCGGTGCGGATCGGTCTGCCGCTCGACGGCTGGTCGCTCGCCGTCGTCGATGGCGACGGTACCCCGGTGGCCGAAGGCGAGGTCGGCGAGCTCATCATCGGCGGCGTCGGGCTCGCGCGTTACCTCGACCCGGCGAAGGACTCCGAGAAGTACGCGCCGATGCCGACGCTGGGTTGGGAGCGGGCGTACCGTTCGGGCGACCTCGTGCGCTTCGAGAGCGCGGGGCTGCTGTTCCAGGGACGTGCCGACGACCAGGTCAAGGTCGGCGGACGCCGCATCGAGCTCGGCGAGGTCGAGGCGGCGCTGCAGGACCTGCCGGGCGTCTCGGGGGCTGCCGCCGCCGTCCGCACCACGGATGCCGGAGTGCCGATCCTCGTCGGCTACCTCGCGGCGCCGCCGGACTTCGACCGCCTCGCCGCGCGTGCGGCGCTCGCCGAGCGTCTTCCCGCCCCGATGGTGCCCGTCCTCGCCGTCGTCGACGATCTGCCCGTCCGCACGAGCGGCAAAGTCGACCGGGCCGCGCTGCCCTGGCCGTTGCCGTTGCTCGAGGACGCGCACGCCGATCTCACCCCGGCGGAGGCCTGGCTCGCGCAGCAATGGCAGGCGGTGCTGGGACTGCCGGTACCCGGCCCGAAGGCCGACTTCTTCGACCTCGGCGGCGGGTCGCTCGCCGCAGCTCAGCTGGTCTCGCTCATCCGCGCTCGCGTGCCGGAGTTCTCGGTCGCCGACATCTACGATCTGCCGCGGCTGGGCACGATGGCCCGCGCGCTCGGCCCGCTTCCGACCGCTGAGAACGCCGCCGGCTACCACCGCCCCGAGCCCACGCCCCGCCGCACGCAGTGGGCGCAGACGCTGCTGGGGGTGCCGCTGTTCATCCTGTCGGGGGTGCGCTGGCTGCTGTACCTGCTGACGGCTGCGGCGATCCTGCGCACGGCGCCGGGCTTCGAGGTGCTGCCGTCCGTCCCCTGGCCCGTGCTCGTCATCGGGCTCGTCGTTTTCGCGACACCGTTCGGGCGGATGGCGATCGCGGTCATCGCCGCGCGACTGCTGCTGGCGGGCGTGCGCCCGGGGGACTACCCCCGCGGCGGCGCGATCCATCTGCGCCTCTGGCTCGCCGAGCAGGTCGCCGATCAGATCGACGCCGTCGGCCTGGCCGGAGCGCCGTGGGTCGCCCTGTACGCGCGAGCCCTCGGCGCGAAGATCGGACCCGGCGTCGACCTGCACAGCCTCCCGCCCGTGACGGGCATGCTCGAGATCGGCGAGGGAGCGGCCATCGAGCCCGAGGTCGATCTGAGCGGCTACTGGATCGACGGCGACGTCGTACGCATCGGCGGCATCCGGATCGGCGCCGAAGCCAGCGTCGGAGCGCGCAGCACGCTCGCTCCCGGTACGAAGATCGGTCGACGGGCGGAGATCGCGCCGGGCTCGGCGGTGTTCGGACGCGTGCGCGCCGACCAGACGTGGGCGGGATCGCCGGCCGTGCGGGTCGGCGGCACGGCGGAGGACTGGCCGCGCCATCGGGCTCCCGCGGCGAAGCGCTGGCTGTGGGCCTACGCCGCCGGGGCCGCCGCGCTGGCACTGCTGCCGCTCGCCTCGTTCGCGGTCGGAGGGCTCGTGCTCGCCCAGGGAATCCGGGGGACCGAGACCCTGGGTGAGGCGCTCGCCGGATCGTTCGTCTGGCTGGCGCCGGCGGTGGTGGCGACGGGGATCGTCTTCGCCTCGTCCGTCGTCCTGCTCGTGCGGCTGCTCAGCATCAAGCTCACCGAGGGCGTCCACCCCGTGCGCAGCCGGGTCGGCTGGCAGGCGTGGGCGACCGAGCGTCTGCTCGACTCGGCGCGCACCGTGCTGTTCCCGATCTACTCGAGCCTCGCGACGCCCGTGTGGCTGCGACTGCTCGGCGCGCGCGTGGGCCGCGACGTCGAGGCATCCACCGTCCTGCTGCTTCCCTCGATGACGCGCATCGAGGACGGCGCCTTCCTCGCCGACGACACGATGGTCGCCTCGTACGAGCTGCACGGGGGCTGGATGCGCATCGGCCCCGTCCGCATCGGACGCCGGGCGTTCCTCGGCAACTCGGGCATGGCCGCCCCCGGGCACCGGGTGCCGCGCGACGGCTTGGTCGCGGTGCTGTCGTCCGCGCCGGCGAAAGCGAAGGCGGGAACGTCGTGGCTCGGCTCACCGGCCGTGCGCCTGCGGCGGCTCGCCTCCGACGCCGACGAGAGCCGAACCTACCGCCCCCCGACCCGCCTGCGCGTGGCCCGGGCGCTGTGGGAGCTCGGCCGCATCGTGCCGGTCATCGTCACCTGCGCCGTGGGGTTGCTCGTGCTCTTCGCCCTCGCCGCGCTGACGGCCTGGGCGGGTCCGATCGCGGCGCTGCTGCTGTCGGGCGTCGTCATGCTCACCGCGGGCGCCGTCGCCGCCGCGATCACGGTCGCGGCGAAATGGCTGATCGTCGGGCCGATCCGCGCGGGCGAGCAACCGCTGTGGTCGTCGTTCGTCTGGCGCACCGAGGTGTCCGACACCTTCACCGAGATGGTCGCCGCGCCCTGGTTCGCCCGCGCGGCCGCCGGCACCCCGGCGCTCGCGGTGTGGCTGCGTGCGCTCGGAGCGCGGATCGGACGCGGCGTGTGGTGCGACAGCTACTGGCTGCCCGAGCCGGATCTCGTCGAACTTGGCGACGGATCCACCGTCAACCGCGGGTGCGTCGTGCAGACCCACCTGTTCCATGATCGAATCATGAGCATGGATGCCGTTCGCCTCGAACCCGGCGCGACGCTCGGGCCCCACAGCGTGATCCTTCCCGCGGCCACGATCGGCGCCCACGCGACGGTCGGTCCCGCGTCGCTCGTCATGCGCGGCGAGAGCGTGCCGGTCGGTTCGCGCTGGAGCGGCAACCCCATCGGCCCCTGGCGCGCGGTCACCGTCCGCGCCTACCAGTCGACGTCGTGACGGGGGCGCCCGCGACCGATCCCTATGCGCCGCAGTCGGGAGACGGCTCCTACGACGTCGAGGGGTACGACCTCGATCTGACCTACCGGGTGCGCACCAACCGGCTGTCGGGCGTCGCCGTCCTCGACGCGGTGGCGCGCGAAGACATCTCGGCGGTGCATGTCGACCTCGTCGGGTTGCGCGTCGAGCGGGTCGAGGTCGACGGTGTGCGAGTGCGGACGATGCGGCAGGGGCCGCGGCGCCTGCGCATCGGGCTGCCGACCGAGGTCGTCGCGGGCGACCGGTTCCGGCTGCGCATCGTCTACGCCGGGACGCCGGCGCCCCGACGCTCGCGCTGGGGCGCGATCGGCTGGGAGGAGCTGACCGACGGCGCCCTCGTCGCGGGTCAGCCGACGGGAGCGCCCACCTGGTTCCCCTGCAACGACCGCCCCGACGCCCGCGCGCCGATGCGGCTGAGCATCACGACCGACGGTGACTACACCGTCGTGGCGACCGGAGTCGCGGCGCCACCCACCCGTGCGGGGGCGTTGCGCACGTGGGCGTTCACCTCGAGCGTCCCCGTCGCGACCTACCTCGCGGCCGTGCACATCGGCCACTACGTCGAGCAGCTGCTCGCGGGCCCGGTGCCGGTGCGCGTCGCCTTCCCCGTCGAGCACCGCGCCGCGGTGCAGCGCGCCTTCGCGCCGGTGCCCGCGATGCTCGAACTCTTCGGCGACCTGTTCGGCCCGTATCCGCAAGAGACGTGCGCGCTCGTGGTGGCGGCAGACGAATTGGAGATTCCGCTCGAAGCCCAGGGTCTGGCCGTGTTCGGCGTGAACCACCTCGTCCCCGACGAGCAGCGACTCATCGCGCACGAGCTGGCGCACCAGTGGTTCGGCAACAGCGTCGGCATCGGCGCCTGGCGCGACATCTGGCTCAACGAAGGCTTCGCCTGCTACGCCGAGTGGCTCTGGTCCGAGCGCGCGGGCGGTCCGAGCGCCGCGCAGTGCGCGGCCGAGCACCACGCGCGGCTCGCTGCGCTGCCGCAGGACCTTCCGCTGCGCGACCCCGGACCCGATCTCATGTTCGACGACCGCGTGTACAAGCGGGGCGCGCTCACCCTGCACGCGCTGCGGCTGACGATCGGCGATGCGGCGTTCTTCGACCTCGTGCGCGCGTGGACGCAGCGCAACCGTCACACGCTCGTCAGCACCGAGGACTTCCGAGACCTCGTCCTCGAACGAGCCGGCGAGCCCGCGGCATCCGTTCTCAGCGCGTGGATCGATCGGATGCCGCTCCCGCCGCTGTCGCCACGCTGAGCACGACCTCGGCGGGGCCCGGGAGCTCGCGGACGAGCAGGGCTCCGGGGTGGTCGGGGACGTGGGCGAGCCAGCCGTCGCCCTGGCGGGTGAGTCGCACGGTGGCGGGGTCGACCCGCAGCCCCCGTCCGTCGGCTTTGAGGGCCGCCTCGACGCGGGTCCAGGTCGCGGCATCGGCGGTGTCGTCGCCGAGCGCGGCGCGCAAGCGGTGCTGGGCGCCGGGGTCGAGCGCGCGGGGTTCGGCGTCGATCGCGAACGCGCCGTCGCCCGCGCGGGTCGCGACGATGGCCCAGCCGCCGGCGTAGCTGACCGACACCGCGACGGCAATCGACGTGCCGTCGTCGGTCGCGCGGGCTGCGCCGTGCGGGCCGCCGCACCATGGGCACACCCGACCGATGCGGGGAGACCGGATGCCGCGGTCCCGCAGCGCCGCGACGAGCAGCTCATCGGCGATACGGCGGCGGTCCTGCCCCGGGGGCACGCGACACCAGCGCACGTCGAGGCCGGCGGTCATCAGACGGGCGTCAGATGCGTCTCGATCGCCACGATGCCGGCGCCGGGGTTCGTCCGCGGCAGATGCACGACCGAGAACGCACCGGTCTCGAGGGCGGAGGCGCTGCCGAGGTAGGACCCGCGCAGGGTTCCGGTCGCCAGCGCCATCTCGCTCAGCAGGTCGGGAAGGACGGGGCCGTGGGTGCAGAGCACGACGGGCTTGCGAGCGCGGACGCGTTCGCCGACGACGCCGCGCACGTCGGCCTGCCCCTGTTCCCAGGCGTCCTGCGACAGGGCGCGCGAGCGATCGACGCGCTTGCTGATCGCGGCGGCGAGGGGCGCGACCGTCCGCAGACACCGCTGCGCGTCGGACGAGACGATACGGCGCACCCCGAAGGCGATCAGGGGGCCGACGACCGCGTGCGCCTGCTTCTTGCCGCGCGGCGACAGCGGACGAGCGGCATCCTCGCCCTCCCAGTCGTCACGCGAGACGGCCTTGCCGTGCCGCAGGGCGATGAGGGGGAACGTGTCGATCGCCTGCTCGTCGACCAGGCGCACGAACTCGTCGAGGATCTCGATGTCGACGGGGTAGCTCAGCCGGCTGCGCGCCTTCTTCAGGCCCATCCACTCGAGCGCGGCGATCTCTTTGTTCGGAACGAACGTCGACACCCGGATGGCCAGCTCGGTCGCCTCGGCCGCCCAGTAGTGGACGATCTTCTGCTTCTTGCTCGGCAGCCGGTACTTCGAGACGCCCACGGGTGGTCCGAGCCGGACGGCGATGCCCGTCTCTTCGCGGATCTCGCGCACCGCCGTCTCGGCGAGCATCTCGCCGGGCTCGACCTTGCCCTTGGGCAGGGTCAGGTCGCGGTACTTGGTGCGGTGGATGATGAGCACCTTGACCTTGCCCTCGACCCACCGCCACACGACGCCTCCGGCCGCGTACACCGCGGTGTCGGTCATCGCACCGCCCGCGCCCGGCGCCGGCGTTGCACCTGCGCCATCGTCCGGTCCTGGAGATCCACCAGCGGCTTGCCGTCCTCATCGAACGCGTGCCGCGTCCAGACGCCGCCTTCGCCGAGATGCCACGAGCTGGTCGCGTCGCTCATCGCGAGATCGAACAGCGTCGTCAGCTCGTTGACGTGGTCGGGCGTGATGACGCGGACGAGGGCCTCGACGCGGCGGTCGAGGTTGCGGTGCATCATGTCGGCGCTGCCGATGAATGCGAGGGGGTCCCCGTCGTTGTGGAACGCGAAGATGCGGGAGTGCTCGAGGTAGCGGCCCAGGATCGAGCGCACCGTGATGTTGTCGGTGACGCCCGGCAGATCCGTCCGCAGCGAGCAGATGCCGCGCACCCAGACGTCGACGCGCACACCGGCGTGGCTGGCGCGGTACAGGGCATCGATGATCTGTTCGTCGACCATCGAGTTGACCTTGATGCGGATGTGAGCCGGTTTGCCGTCGAGCGCATTGCGGCGCTCGGCTTCGATGTGACGCAGCAGCCCCTTGCGCAGGTGCAGGGGCGCGACCAGCAGACGCTTGAACTTCTTCTCGATCGCGTAGCCGCTCAATTCGTTGAACAGGCGGGTGAGGTCGCGCCCGACCTGCTCGTCGCTCGTGAACAGACCGAAGTCCTCGTAGAGCCGGCTCGTCTTGGGGTTGTAGTTACCCGTGCCGATGTGGCTGTAGCTGCGCAGCGCGCCGTCCTCTTCGCGGATGACGTGCAGCAGCTTGCAGTGCGTCTTCAGCCCGACCAGGCCGTAGACGACGTGCACGCCGGCCTTTTCGAGCTTCCGCGCCCAGACGATGTTCGCAGCCTCGTCGAACCGGGCCTTCACCTCGACCAGGGCCAGCACCTGCTTGCCGCGCTCGGCGGCGTCGATGAGGGCCTGGACGATGGGGCTGTCGCCCGATGTGCGGTACAGCGTCTGCTTGATCGCGAGCACGTGCGGATCGCGCGCGGCCTGCTCGAGGAACGCCACGACACTCGTGGTGAACGACTCGTACGGGTGGTGGACGAGCACGTCGCCGGCGCGGATGGCGCCGAAGAAGTCGGTGCGGCCGTTCTGCTCCGCCGGCTGGAACGCCGTCGCCGTCGTGGGCACGTGCGGCTTGTACCGCAGCTCGGGGCGGTCGATGCGCGACAGGTCGAACAGGCCCCGCAGATCGAGCAGGCCGGGAAGCCGGTAGACCTCTTGGTCGGTGATGTCGAGTTCGCCCAGCAGCAGATCGAGGGTCACATCATCCATGTCCTCGGTCACCTCGAGGCGGATCGGCGGCCCGAACCGGCGACGCAGCAGCTCGGCCTCGAGCGCCTGGATGAGGTTCTCGGTGTCGTCCTCCTCGATCACCACGTCCTCGTTGCGGGTGAGGCGGAAGGTGTGGTGCTGCAGGATCTCCATCCCGGGGAAGAGGTCGCCGAGGTTGTTGGCGATCAGGTGCTCGAGCGGGAGGTAGCGCTTGACGGACGTGCCCGTGTTGAGCTCGACGAAACGCGGCAGCATCGGGGGCACCTTCAGGCGCGCGAACTCCTGCCGACCGGTCTTGGCGTTGCGGATGCGGATGGCGAGGTTGAGCGACAGACCCGAGATGTAGGGGAACGGGTGAGCCGGGTCGACCGCGAGCGGCATCAGCACGGGGAAGACCTGAGCCTGGAAGTAGTCGTAGAGGCGGCTGCGCTCGGAGTCGTCGAGATCGTCCCACCCGACGATCTCGATGCCCGCCTGGGCGAGGGCGGGCTGCACCATGTCGCCCCAAGCGCTGGCGTGACGAAGCTGCAGGGCGTGCGCCTCGGACGAGATGTCGGAGAGCACCTCCTGCGGCGCGCGGCCGACGTTGGTGGGAACCGCGAGGCCGGTGACGATGCGGCGCTTGAGGCCGGCCACCCGCACCATGAAGAACTCGTCGAGGTTGCTGGCGAAGATCGCGAGGAAGTTGGCGCGCTCGAGCACCGGCAGCGTCGGGTCTTCGGCCAGCTCGAGCACGCGCTGGTTGAACGCCAGCCAGCTCAGCTCGCGGTCGGTGTAGCGGTGGTCGGGCAGCTCGGCGTCGACGTCCTCGACGGCGGGGTCGAAGTCGTCGTCGTCTGCGTCTCCCAGACCGGAGTCCAGAGCCTCGGTGTCGATCATCCCCTCATCATGGCAGTCTCGCGTGTCCTGCCGGTGAACGCGGGGGCGCGTCAGCGGGGCGCGGTCTCGCGTGCGGCCGGCAGCTGGTCGTCTTCGTAGACGTTGAAGCGGTAGCCGACGTTGCGGACGGTGCCGATGAGCTGCTCGAGGTCGCCCAGCTTCGCGCGCAGGCGCCGGACGTGGACGTCGACGGTGCGCGTGCCGCCGAAGTAGTCGTATCCCCAGACCTCGCTGAGCAGCTGCTCGCGCGTGAACACGCGCGACGGGTGCGTCGCGAAGAAGTGCAGGAGCTGGAACTCCTTGTAGGTCAGGTCGAGCGGGCGCCCGTGCACCTTCGCCGAGTAGGACGACTCGTCGATCGTGATGCCGGAGGTCTGGATGCGGCTGGAGACCTGCTCCTTGCTGACCCGTCCGACGGCGAGCCGCACCCGTGCGTCGACCTCGGCCGGACCGGCCGTCGCGAGGATGACGTCGTCGATGCCCCAGTCGGTCGAGACCGCGGTCAGACCGCCCTCGGTGACGATGAGGACCAGCGGCGCGTCGATGCCGGTGGTGCCGAGGATCTTGCAGAGCGACTTCGCTCCGACGAGGTCCAGACGCGCGTCGATGAAGATGACGTCGGCGCTCGGGGCGTTGACGAGCTGCGCGGGCTCGGCAGGGATCTGCCGAACGCGGTGGCTGAGCAGCTCGAGCGCGGGGAGCGCGAGACCACCGCCGTGCGTGGAACTCAGGACGAGAAGCTGTGCCAACGGGGATTCCTCCGGGAGCGGCCGGGACGTGACCTCATCTTAGGGTCTCGGTCCGGGCCCGCTGCGCGCCCGCGTCGCGCGGAGACGCGGGCTGGTCCACAATGGACGGGTGACAGCACCCGATCTCGCCCCGCCGCGCACCATCGGCGGCGTCATCGCCGTCTGGGTCGTGGCCGCGCTCGCCGCCGTCGTGGTGGGGGTGCTCGCGCCGAACGAGACGCGCGCGCTGTGGATGCCCGTCGCGCTGGGTGGATGCCTCATCCTCGCGTTCTGCGTGCAGCTGGCGCTGGGCCGCTCGCGGGGGTTCATCGAGCGCGTGTCGGCGAGCGTGCTGGGAGCACTGCTCGTCATGGGCTTCATCGGAGTCGGTTTCGGTCTGTCGTCACTGGTCGCGGTCTGACACCGCGCGCGGGCGTAGAGTAAGGGCATGGATCTCCTCGCGCTCGAAATCTTCTACGTGGGCCTGCTCGGCCTCGCGTCGCTCGCGATCGTGTTCGTCTCGGCCGTCGTGGTGAAGAACCTCTACCGCGGCCAGCGCTGACGTCGTGCTCGAGCTGCCCACCGATCTTCCGGCGGACCTCGTCCCCCTCTCGTGGCTGATCGGCGTCTGGGAGGGATCGGGCGTCATCGACTACGAGACGGCGGCCGGTCACGTCTCGGGCGAGTTCACCCACCGGGTGAGCTTCAGCCATGACGGCGGTGACTACCTGAACTACTCGGCGACCGCCTGGCTGCTCGACGACGCCGGTGCCACGACGCAGGCGCTCGTCGCCGAGAGCGGCTTCTGGCGATTGGCACGTCCCGCGGACGACGCCGACGCCGGACCGGCACTGCTGCCGGCGACCGTTCCCGCGCCGCAGCCGCGCACCGTCGATGACGTCGAGGCGCTTCGCAACGCCGAGGGCGGGTTCGACATCGAGGTCGGCCTCGTGCACTCCGACGGTGTGAGCGAGCTGTACCTCGGTCAGGTCCGCGGCCCGCGCATCGACATCGCGACGGATGCCGTGGTGCGCTCGGCATCCGCCAAGGAGTACACCGCCGCCACCCGCATGTACGGCCTCGTCGACGGCCATCTGCTCTGGGCCTGGGACATCGCTGCGCTCGGCGGCGAGCTCGCCTCGCACGCGTCGGCGCGACTGGCGCGAGCCGAGTGATGCCCGGCACGGCAGACGTCTTCGCCGGGGTCGCCGGCGCCGTGCACGACGAGCGCGGGCTGCTGCACGTGGGCAATCCGCTGCGCGAGCAGCAGCTGCTCGAACGCGGTTCCGCCCTCGCCGCACTCGGAGACCGCGCGGTGGTGACCGTCTCGGGTCCCGATCGCCTCACGTGGCTCGACTCGCTCACCTCGCAGGCGGTGGCGGGACTGCAGCCGGGGGAGAGCACCGAACTGCTCGTCCTCGATCCGAACGGGCGCGTCGAGCACGCGGCATCCGTGGTCGACGACGGCGACACGACCTGGCTCATCACCGACGCCGAGCGCGTCGCAGCGTTGACGACGTGGCTGACGCGGATGCGCTTCCGTCTGCGCGTCGAGATCGCCGACCGGTCGGCTGATACGGCTGTCGTCGGCGGCGCGGGTGCGGCGGTCGCCGACGTGGCTACGCGGGTGGTCTGGCGTGACCCGTGGCCCGACGTGACCGTCGGGGGCTGGGGTTACGCTCCCACGGAAGGCCACCCCGCCACGGGGCGCGACTGGGTCGAGGCCGTCGTCGATGGCTCCGAGCTCGAGCGCTTGGCGGCGCAGGCCCGAGCGGGCGAGCGATCGATCGTCGGACGTCTCGCCGCCGACGCGCTGCGCATCGCGGCCTGGCGTCCCCGTCCGAGCGCCGAGGCCGACGGCATGACGCTGCCGCACGAGGTGGACTGGCTGCGCACCGCGGTGCACCTGTCGAAGGGGTGTTACCGCGGGCAGGAGACGGTCGCGAAGGTGCACAACCTCGGCCACCCGCCGCGCCGGCTCGTCGCGCTGCAGCTCGACGGCAGCGATGCCGTGCTCCCCGAGCCCGGGGCGATCGTGCGCTTCGCGGACGATGAGGTCGGTCGCGTCACGTCGTCGGCCCGGCACTTCGAGCAGGGGCCGATCGCGCTCGCCATCGTCAAGCGGTCGGTGCCGGTCGATGCGCCGCTCATCGTCCAGGTCGACGACGAGGCGGTCGCGGCTGTGCAGGAGACCGTCGTGCCGCCCACCGCCGGGCGCGCGGCCGCCCCGCCGCGACTGCCCCGGCTCAGCCGCCGCACCTGACGTGTCGCCCGAGCGTTCCGACGAGCCGTCGCCCGTGACGGCGCCGATCGCGACCGGCTGGCGTGCGCGCGTTCGGCCGCAGCGCGGCCTGAACCGCATGCGGGAGTCGGTGCCCGCGGTCCTGCAGATCGTCCTCGCAGCCTCCGCTGCATACGCGTTCGCGCACCTCGTGCTGGGGCACACCGCGCCGCTGCTGGCGGCGACGGTCACCATCTCGAGCCTCGGTCTCGTCCGCGATGCGCGGCCCCGTCGCGTGCTCGAGACCGTCCTTGGAATGCTCGTCGGCATCCTCGTCTCCGAACTGATCGTGCTCGTGGTCGGCTCGGGCACCTGGCAGCTCGCGCTCGCGCTGCTGGCGACGCTCCTGATCGCGCGCCTGCTGTCGTCGCAGCCGAGCTTCGCCATCGCCGCGGCCATCCAGTCGGTCATCGTCATCGCGATCCCCGGCAGCATGCCCTTCCTCCGCCTCGTCGACGGCGGCGTGGGGGCGGTGGCGGCTCTGCTGGCGACCGCTCTGCTGCCGCGGCGCCCGCTGCGGGAGGTGTCCCGGGCGGGCCACGAGCTGTTCGCCGCGCTCGGCGGCGCCGCGGCCACGGTCATCCAGGCGCTCCGGCGTGGTGACCGCGTGCGCGCGGACCGCGGACTCGAGAAGGCTCGCGCGCTGCAAACCCTCGTCGACGACTGGTCGACCTCGCTCGAGTCCGGACTCGCCGTCGCGCGCATCTCGCCCTTCCTGCGTCGTCAGCGCACGGAGCTCGAGCGCCAGGACCGGATGCGCGCCTCGCTCGACCTCGCCACCCGCAACCTGCGGGTCATCGCCCGGCGGGTGGTCTATGCCCTCGACGACCGCCAGCCGCGTCCGATCGCCGCCGATCTGCTGGCCCAGATCGCGCGCGGCGCCGACCTGCTCGCCCAGTCCATCGACGACATCGCGCTCGAGCCGGTCGCGCTCGAATCGCTGCGCGCGGTGGCGGCGCGCCTCGATCCGCGCACGCTCGCTCCCGAGGCGTCGCTCGGCGACCAGAACGTCATCGCGGCGCTTCGCCCGCTCGTGGTCGACCTCCTCACCGCCGCGGGGATGCCGCCGGCCGAGGCCCGCGCCACGATGCCGCGCATCTGAGCCACACACCCGTGCGGCCGTCCTTCTCGTTCGCGGCCCTCGGCCCGCGCGGATGTGCGACGCTGGCGGAAGGAGCGCGAAAGGGAGGGCGATGAGCGAGCAGGCCGAGGGGACGGCATCCGATCGGCTGCGGGCCGCCTTGCACGCGGGGGACGGGTCGAGTCGGGTCCGCAGCGCATTGGCGGCCGGCACCTACCCGCGCGCCGAGTACGTCGCGGTTCTCGTGGAGCAATGCGCGCACGAGCCGGACTTCACGGTGCGCGAGACCCTGACGTGGGCGCTGACCCGCCAGGACCGCGAAACGGCGCTGGCATCCCTGTTGCCGGAGCTGCGGTCGGAGCGGCCTCAAGCCCGTCGACAGGCGCTGCACACCCTGTCGAAGCTCGGTGACGCGCGAGCGTGGCCCGAGATCACGACCGCCCTCCTGCACGACGACGACCCGGAGGTCGCCCAGACCGCGTGGCGCACCGCCGCCGGGCTCGCTCCCGACGAGGCGAAACCCGCGCTCGCCGACGAGCTCGCGGTGCATTTCGGCGTCGGTCCCGAGGAGGTGCGCCAGAGCCTCACGCGCGCGTTCCTCGTGCTCGGGTCCGCCGGTCAGCCCGCGGTCGACACGGCGGCAGCCTCAGACGACTGGGATGTCCGCGTGCACGCGCTCGCCACGGATCACCTGCTCACCCACCCCGACGACGGGTTCGCGACGGCGATCGCGGCGGCGCGACGCTCCGCCGCGCGCCGTGACGCTGCCGACTGGGACAGACAGGCCTGATCCTGATCCGTCTCAGCGGGGTGCGACGGCCTGCCAGGGCAGGGTGAGCTCGCCGAGGCGCCACCGGGCACGCGGTCCCAGGTCGACGCCGCGTCCGCTCAGTGCGGCCAGGGCGGTGCGCCACCGCTGCTCGGGCCCGAAGGCGGCGGCCGATGCGGCGCGCGTCCACTCATCCTCGAGCGCTCCGAGAACCTCGTGGATGCGCTCGCCGGGGACGTTGCGGTGGATGAGCGACTTCGGCAGGCGTTCGGCGGCGATGCCCGGCGTCGCGAGGTCGATCAGACGGAGCGAGATGGTCAGGCTGCGCGGTACCGCATCCGGTCCGACCTGCACCCACGTGCTGACGCGGCCGATCTCGTCGCAGGTCCCCTCGACGAGCATCCCGTCGGGCGCGAGTCGCCGGGTCATGCGGGCCCAGGCGTCGGCGACATCCGCTTCGTCGTACTGACGCAGCACGTTGAAGGCGCGGATGACGGCGGGGCGTCGACCACCCGGGACCGGCACTTCGAAGCCGCCGCGCGCGAAAGAGACCCGGGCGTCGGGCGCGAAGCTCGTGCCACCCCGCCGCACCTCGGAGAGCTGCTCGCTGGCACGCGCGACGCGCTCGGGGTCGATCTCGAGTCCGAGCACCTCGACGTCCGGCCGGGCCGGGCGCAGCCGCGCCTCGAGCTCGAGGGCCGTGACGCCGCTCGCGCCGTACCCGAGGTCGACGACGAGCGGGTCGACGCACCGACGGAGGATCGGATGCCGCGCGATCCAGCGATCGACGCGTCGCAGGCGGTTCGTGTTCGTGGTGCCACGGGTGGCCTGCCCGATATGTCCCGGGGCCATACCCCCATGATCGCAGGCCTCGGCTCGATAGACTCGGAGCATGACTGCGCCGTACACGCTGATCCTCCTCCGCCACGGGCAGAGCGAGTGGAACAAGTCCAACCAGTTCACCGGCTGGGTCGACGTCCGACTGACCGAGCAGGGCAAGGCCGAGGCCCACCGCGGTGGCGAGCTCCTCGCCGAAGCGGGTCTGCTTCCCGACGTGCTCTACACGTCGGTCCTGAGCCGCGCCATCCAGACGGCGCAGATCGCGCTTGACGCCGCCGACCGCCTGTGGATCCCCGTCAAGCGCTCGTGGCGCCTGAACGAGCGCCACTACGGCGCCCTGCAGGGCAAGGACAAGGCGCAGACCCTCGAGGAGTTCGGCAACGAGCAGTTCATGCTGTGGCGCCGCTCGTTCGACGTGCCGCCGCCGCCGCTCGCCGACGACGACCAGTACAGCCAGGTCGACGACCCGCGCTACGTCGGCATCGACGGCGAGGTGCCCCGCACCGAGTCGCTCAAGCTCGTCATCGACCGTCTGCTGCCGTACTGGGAGTCCGAGATCGCGGATGACCTGCGGTCGGGCAAGACCGTGCTCGTCACGGCCCACGGCAACTCGCTGCGCGCCCTCGTCAAGCAGCTCGAAGGCATCAGCGACGACGACATCGCCGAGCTGAACATCCCCACCGGCATCCCGCTGGTCTACAAGCTCGACGAGAACCTGCAGCCGCTCGGACCGGGGGAGTACCTCGACCCCGAGGCCGCCGCTGCCGGTGCTGCCGCCGTCGCGAACCAGGGCAAGGCCTGACGCCAGACGACAGAAGAGGGGCGGTGCCGATCGGCACCGCCCCTCTTCGCGTTCCGGATGCCGGTCAGAGACCGCCGTCGCCCACGATCACGTTGATCGTCTCGGTGTCGGGGCGCCATTCGCCGGTCGCGAGGTAGGCGACGCGCTTGCCGACGGTGACCGCGTGGTCGGCGAAGCGCTCGTGGTAGCGGCTGGCCAGGGTCGCGTCGACGGTCGCGGCCGCCTCGCCCTGCCAGTTCTCGCTGAGCACCTTCTCGAAGACGCTCAGGTGCAGGTCGTCGAGCTGGTCGTCGAGGCCGCGCAGCGTCTCGACGAGAGCGAGGTCTTCGGTGCGCAGCAGCTCGGTGAGCGTCCGTGCGACCTCGACGTCAATCTCGCCCATACGGGTGAAGGTGCCCTTCAGGCCCTTCGGGATCGCACGCTCGGGGAAGCGCATGCGCGTCAGCTGCGCGATGTGCTCGGCGATGTCACCCATGCGCTCGAGCGATGCGCTCGTGCGCAGCGCGGCGACGACGATCCGCAGGTCGCGGGCGACCGGCTGCTGGCGGGCGAGGATCTCGATCGCCGACTCGTCGATCGCGACGGCCTTCTCGTCGATGATGGCGTCCGCGTCGATGACCTCTTCGGCCAGCGTGATGTCGCTGGTGCCGAACGCGCGGGTGGCCTTCTCGATCGCGACGGTCACCAGCTCGGAGATCTCGACCAGGCGGGCCTGGACGTCCTCGAGGGACTGGTGGAAAACTTCGCGCATCGGGGCACCTTTCCTTCTTGCGGGGACAGCAGGACACCGCACTCACGGCGACGCGATTGTCGCCTGACAAGGTTAACGAACGGTGCCGGAGCGATGAACATCCCTTCGCCGCACTCCGGGAACGCCCGCCGTGCGACAACGCGCGGTTGAACGGCGTCTTAATCTGGAGGAATGAACCCGACGCAGCTGGCGCTCGTCGCCCTGCTCGCCGGGGCCGTCGTCGGGCTTCTCATCGCGGGACTCGTCATCGCCGCCCTGCGCGCGCGCGACAAGGCCCGCGCGCAGGCGGACGGCGACGTCCCGCCGGGAGCGCGCGAGGTCCTGGCGGCGCTCGACGAGGCAGCTCTCATCGTCGATGCCTCCTTCGTCATCGTGGCCACCTCACCGTCGGCCGAGCTGTTCGGCCTGCGCGAAGGCGAGGCGATCCCCGGCGACGAGCTGCGCGAGCTGCTGCGTGCGTCGCGCGGCGTCTCGCATTCCGAGACCGGCACGCTGCGGCTCCGCCGCAGCGTCGCACCCGCCGAGCCGCGCCTCATCGTGGCGCGCGCCAGCGGCATCACGCCGCGACTGACCCTCGTGCTCGTGCGGGACATCACCGAGCGCGAGGGTCTCGCCGAGATGCGCCGCGACTTCGTCGCCAACACCAGCCACGAGCTCAAGACGCCCGTCGGCGCGGTGACCCTATTGGCTGAGGCCATCGAGTCCGCCGCCGACGACCCTGACCAGGTGCGGTCGTTCGCGACGCGCCTCAGTGCCGAGGCGACGCGTCTGGGCAACCTCACGTCGCGGATCATGAGCCTCTCGCGGCTGCAGTCCTCTGACGAGCTGACCGAGCTGCGCGACGTCGCGATCGACGAGGTCATCACCTCGGCGGTCGAGACGCACGCGATCGCCGCCGAGTCCGCGGGCGTCACGCTCGTGCGGGGCGGCGACCGCGGGCTGTACGTGCGGGGCGATGTGCAGGTGCTGAGCGAGGCCGTGGGCAACCTGATCGCCAACGCCATCGCCTACTCGCCCCCGGCCAGTCAGGTCGGGGTGGGGGTGCGCGGGGTCACCGATGCGGTCGAGATCGCCGTGAGCGACCGCGGCATCGGCATCCCGGAAAGCGACCAGCAGCGCGTGTTCGAGCGCTTCTACCGCGCCGACTACGCGCGGTCGCGCCGGACCGGCGGCACGGGCCTCGGCCTGTCGATCGTCAAGCACGCCGTCCAGCGGCACGGCGGCGAGGTCCAGCTCTGGTCGCGCCCCGGCCGCGGCTCGACCTTCACCATCCGCCTGCCCGCTATCGCGGCACCCGACGGCACACCCGCCCCGAAGAAGACCAAGAAGAAGATCGCCCGAGCGCTCCCCGCCCGGACGAAGGGAGACGCACCATGACCCGTGTTCTGCTCGTCGAGGATGAGCCCGACCTCGCCGATCCGCTCGCGTACCTGTTGCGCCGCGAGGGCTTCGAGGTCGAGATCGCCGAGGACGGTCCGGCCGCCCTCGAAGCGTTCGAGTCCCGTGGCGCGGACATCGTCCTGCTCGACCTGATGCTGCCCGGGATGCCGGGCACCGAGGTGTGCCGCATCATCCGCACGACGTCGAAGATCCCGATCATCATGCTGACGGCGAAGGACTCCGAGGTCGACATCGTCGTGGGGCTCGAGCTGGGAGCGGACGACTACGTCACGAAGCCGTACTCGTCGCGCGAGCTGCTGGCCCGGATGCGTGCGGTCCTGCGTCGCTCGGCCACCGCCGACGTCGATGTCGACGAGCGGGTCCTCGCCGGTGGTCGTGTGACGATCGACCTCGACCGTCACACGGTGGCCGTCGACGGCGGTGAGATCAACATGCCGCTCAAGGAGTTCGAGCTCCTCGAGGTGCTCATGCGCAATGCCGGCCGCGTCATGACGCGCGGTCAGCTCATCGACCGCGTGTGGGGGAGCGACTACTTCGGCGACACCAAGACGCTCGACGTCCACATCAAGCGCATCCGGTCGCGCATCGAGACGGACCCCGGCCAGCCGACGATGCTGCTCACAGTGCGCGGCTTGGGCTACCGCTTCGAGGCCTGACGGCATTCCCTCATCGACGGCACCCCACGACGAGAGGCCCGGCGCTGTGCGCCGGGCCTCTCGTGTCGCTGGTGAGCGGAGCTCAGTCGACCAGCGGGACGTACTCGGTGTAGTAGGGGAGCGTGCCGTCGAGCACGGGCACCTCGGTGGCCACGCCCTCGCCGTCGCCCGACTGGAACGACATCGACAG
This sequence comes from Microbacterium thalli, assembly GCF_028737325.1. GTDB lineage: Bacteria > Actinomycetota > Actinomycetes > Actinomycetales > Microbacteriaceae > Microbacterium > Microbacterium thalli. The sequence continues at coordinate 1,503,391 of NZ_JAQZCH010000001.1, forward strand.
CGTGCCGCCGGGCTTCGTGTCGATGCCCTCGAACAGGATCGGCTCATCGCCGTCGACACCGAGGCTGATCCGATCGCGGGCGGGCACGCGCAGCGTCTCGACCTGGTCGCCGAAGCCGAAGACGAGCGTCTGCGCCTCGTCGGTGTCGTTGACGATGGCGGCGAGGAAGTTGCCGGCGGTGCCGTCCTCATCGGCGACGATCATCGCGTTGCGGACGTCGACCGGGCCGGACGACGGAATGTTCACGCCGTCGGAGGCGGAGTAGTCGATGGTCGTCGCCTGGGGCGAGATCATGCTGCATCCCGTGGCCCCCAGGGTCAGGGCGGCGGCCACGGCAATCGAAGCGACGATTCGCAGTTTCACGGATCCTCCAGGCAGGCAGACGGCGTCGTGAGCAGTCTACGGGTGCGCTCGCCCCTCCGCGGACAGGCGCGGCCTCGACGCCGGGGGTGGTCGACCGCGAACCTTACTGTATGACCCCTGTGGTATCCTGGATGTTGCCGAAGGGACATAACTCCATGCTTTTTGAGGTTGGCGAAACCGTCGTCTACCCCCACCACGGGGCAGCCACGATCATCGAGGTCAAGGACCGGATCATCAAGGGCGAGACGAAGAAATACCTGAAGCTCAACGTCACCCAGGGCGACCTGATCATCGAGGTCCCGGCCGACAACGTCGATCTCGTCGGCGTTCGCGACGTCATCGGCAAGGACGGGCTCGAGCGCGTCTTCGACGTGCTACGCGCTCCCTTCACCGAGGAGCCGACCAACTGGTCGCGCCGTTACAAGGCGAACCTCGAAAAGCTCGCGTCGGGCGATGTCATCAAGGTCAGCGAGGTCGTTCGCGACCTCTGGCGTCGTGACCAGGACCGCGGACTGTCGGCGGGCGAGAAGCGTATGCTCGCGAAGGCTCGTCAGATCCTCGTGTCCGAGATCGCGCTCGCGCTGAAGGCCGACGAAGATCACGCCTCGGGCGTGCTCGACGAGGTCCTCGCCTCCTGATCGCCGCGCGGCGAACCCGGCTGTGAACATCATTCCGGTGCCGCGGGTCGCGGTCATCGTCGTCGCCGCCGGTTCCGGAACGCGGCTCGGTGCATCTGCGCCGAAGGCGTTTGTCGGTATCGACGAGCACTCGATCCTCCGCCACGCCCTCGATGGAGTGGCATCCGCGCCGTCGGCTCAGGTCGTCGTCGTGGTCCCCGCTGGACGAGAGGGTGACGCGCGCACCGAGGCCGAAGCCGCTTTCGGCGACCGGAGCGATCTCGTCTCGGTCGTGACGGGAGGCGACACGCGCCAGCGCTCGGTCGCCGCGGGGCTGGCCGCGTTGTGGGCCGATGTCGAGTGCGTGCTCGTCCACGATGCCGCGCGCGCCCTCACCCCGCCCGCCGTGTTCGCACGGGTCATCGACGAGGTGATGCGCTCGCGCGCGGGCGTCGTCCCGGCGCGGCCGGTCGTCGACACGCTCAAGCGGGTGGATGGCGCGGTGGTGACCGCCGCTGTGGATCGCTCGCCGCTCGTCGCGGCGCAGACCCCCCAGGGTTTTCCGCGCGAGCTGCTGGTGACCGCCTACGCCGACGCCGTCGACGAGCACACCGACGATGCGGCGCTGTTCGCCGCCGCTGGGCACCGCGTGCGCACCGTCGCCGGCGACGACCTCTCGTTCAAGATCACGACGCCCGCCGATCTCGATCGCGCCCGACACCTGCTGACGCCTTCGCGCGCGGCATCCGTCGTGCCGAGGATCGGGACGGGCACCGACGTGCACGCCTTCGGTGGCGATGGTCCACTGCGTCTCGCCGGCCTGGAATGGCCCGGCGAGAGCGGGCTGAGCGGTCACTCCGACGGTGACGCGGTCGCGCACGCGATCGTCGACGCCGTGCTCGCCGCCGCCGGTCTCGGCGACATCGGCACGCACTTCGGCGTCGATCGCCCCGAGTACGCCGGCGCGACGGGAACGGTGTTCCTGCGCCGCGTCCGCGACCTGGTCGCCGAAGCGGGTTATGCGATCGGCAACGTCTCGGTGCAGGTTCAAGCGAACCGTCCCCGGATGGCGGGGCGGCGCGTCGAAGCCGAGTCCGTGCTCTCGGACGCGCTCGGCGCCCCCGTCGCGGTCTCGGCGACGACGACCGACGGGCTGGGCTTCACCGGCACCGGCGACGGCGTGCAGGCCACCGCCGTCGCGCTCGTCTACCCGCTGCGCTGACCCGCGGCACGGGCCTCGCCGCCCGGCGGCATCCGCGTCCGGCGCACTTTCGCGCGCCGAGAGCGCAGTTGCACCTGCGCCGTTTGCGACGAACTGCGCCTTACGGCATCGCGTCGGCGCCGATCGCCCGCGTCATGAACACCGACAGGGGATCGGGGCGGTAGTCGGCGAAGGGGGCGCACGCGACGAAACCGGCGCTCTCGTACAGCGAGCGCGCCGCGACGAAGTCGGGCCCGGAGCCGGTCTCGAGCCAGAGGCTGCGGATGCCGGCGGCGCCGGCCTCCCGTACGAGGTGCATGAGCATCGCGCGCCCGAGACCCTGACCCAGGAACGCGTCGGCGACACGCATCGACTTGAGCTCGGCGCGATCGCCGTCGAAGATCGCGAATGCGCCGATGGCGGCGATCTCACCGTGCACCCAGGCGGAATACACCCGAACCGACGGATGCTGCAGCGCCGACAGGTCGAGCGCATGGACGCTCTCGACGGGTGTGTTGGCGAGCATGCCGGCCAGGTGTGCTGCGATGAGACGGCGGGTGGGCTCGCCCGTCAGGTCGTCGCGGACGATCGTCAATGCGGGCGCCATGTCAGGCCTCTCGAGGGGACGGAACGCGTCGAGGTGTCGAGCGCGCGGTGATGGCGAGCAGGACGAGTCCGGCCGCGAGCACGGCCAGCCCCACCATGGCGAGCGGCGCGAGACGTTCGCCCAGCAGTGCGACGCCGAGCAGGCTCGCCATCAGCGGCTCGGCCAGCGTCAGGGTTGCGGCGGTCGCAGCGCTGAGGCCGCCGAGTCCCCACGTGAACAGCGCGTACGCGACGGCGACCGTCGCGAGGCCGAGCCACAGCGCCATCGCCCAGCCGCGGGGCTGCGCGATCCAGGTCATGTCCGTCGCGGGCAGCATCGCGACACCGCACACGGCTGCGCCGATGCCCATGGCGCCCGACACGGTGAAGGCGTCCCAGCCGCCCGAGATCAAGCGGCGTTGCGCGTTGGCGATGACCGCGAACGCTCCGCCCGCGCCGAGCGAGCCGAGCACGCCGATGCCGTCGGCTCCGGCCGCTCCGCCGCCGGCGACCGCCAGCAGAGCGACGCCGACCGTGGCGAGCGCGGTCGCGATCAGCCATGGCGATGTGGGGCGCCGCCGCGTCAGCATCCACTCGAGCAGACCCGCCAGGACCGGCGCCGAGCCGAGGGCGATGACCGTGCCGACGGCGACGCCGTTGCGTGCCGTCCCAAGGAAGAAGAGCGGCTGGTACAGGGCGAGGCACAGGCCCGTCAGCGACATGAGCGCGAGCGCACGACGTCCGCCGGTCGGGGCCGCACCGCCGGCCGCCGCGCGGGCGCCCTGGCGGCGAGACCCCACGATGAGGCCTACGATCCCAAGGGCGGTGCCGCCGACGACGAGCCGCACCGCGCCCACGCCGAGGGGAGTGGTCTCGCTCGGACCGAGGGCTTGGGCGGTACCTGTGGTGCCGAACAGCACGGCCGCGACGAGGACGGCGATCACGAACGGCATCCTCCAGTTCTACCGCGTCGACCGGGCGGCGCGTGCCGACGGGGCTCCAGCGCCCCGCCGGTAGGATTGTGCGGTGACCGTTCGGCTCTATGACACTCGCGCGCAGGCGCTGCGCGACTTCGCGCCCCGCGATGCGTCGAATGTCTCGATGTACGTCTGCGGTCCGACCGTGCAATCGGGACCGCACATCGGGCACGTGCGTGCCGCCGTCGGGTTCGACATCCTGCGCCGCTGGCTGATGCACCGGTTCGATCGGGTGACGTTCGTGCGCAACGTCACCGACATCGACGACAAGATCCTCGCGAACGCCACCGACGGTGAGCCGTGGTGGGCGCTGGCGTACCGCATCGAGCTCGAGTTCACGCGGGCCTACGCCGCCGTGGGAGTGCTGGCTCCGACCTACGAGCCGCGCGCAACGGCATCCGTCTCGCAGATGATCGAGCTCATCGAGACGCTCATCGAGCGCGGGCACGCGTATGCGGCCCCCGACGGCTCGGGCGACGTGTACTTCGATGTGCGGTCGTGGTCGGAGTACGGCTCGCTCACGCGGCAGTCGCTCGACGCGATGGAGGCGGCCGCGGATGCCGACCCCCGCGGCAAACGTGATCCCCGCGACTTCGCCCTGTGGAAGGGCACCAAGGCCGACGAACCCGCCGACGCGGCGTGGGCGTCACCGTGGGGCCTCGGGCGACCCGGATGGCACATCGAGTGCTCGGCGATGAGCCGGCGCTACCTCGGGTCCGAGTTCGACATCCACGGCGGCGGACTCGACCTGCGCTTCCCGCACCACGAGAACGAGCTCGCGCAGTCCACGGCCGCCGGTGACGCCTTCGCCCGGTACTGGGTGCACAACGGACTCGTCACCGTCGGCGATCAGAAGATGTCGAAGTCGCTCGGTAACTTCTTGCTCGCCGACGAGGTGCTCGCGGAACGTGACCCCCTCGTCGTGCGATATGCGCTCGGCGCCGCGCACTACCGGTCCAACCTCGACCTCGGTCCCGCGAGCTTCGACGAGGCCGAAGCGGCCCTCGACCGCATCCGATCGTTCCAGCAGCGGGTCGCCCGAGTTCTGCCGGGCGGAACGGACGACGCGACCCCCGCGGTGCCCGACGCCTTCGCCGCCGCGATGGACGACGACCTCGGTGTGCCCCAGGCCCTCGCGGTCGTGCACGAGACCGTGCGCGCGGGCAACACTGCGATAGATGCCGCAGACACGGATGCCGCTGCTGCCGCCGCCGGCGCTGTCGCCGCGATGCTCGACATCCTCGGACTCGACGTCGCCGCGCAGCAGGGCGGCGACCTCGCCGAGACCGTCGCGCTCGACACGCTCGTGCGCACCATGATCGACCAGCGCGCCGACGCGCGCGCCACTAAGGACTGGGCGACGGCCGACCGCATTCGCGACGCGATCGCGGCGGCCGGCATCGTCCTCGAAGACGGTCCCGAGGGGACCCATTGGAGTGTGAACCGTGGCTAAGCCAGGAAACCCGTCCGCCGGACGCGGCAAGAAGAAGGGCCCCACCAAGGGCACCGGCGGCAAGAACCGTCGCTCGCTCGAGGGCCGTGGCCCGACCCCGAAGGCGGAGGACCGAGCCTGGCACCCCGCCGGCAAGCGCAAGGCCGCCCAGGAGCGGTTCGTCGCGGCCGGCGGCAAGGTGTCGCAGCGTCCGAGCGGTGGCAACCGGGCCCCGAAGTCGAAGGCGGGCGACGACACCGAGACGGTCACGGGCCGCAACAGCGTGCTCGAGGCGCTGCGTGCGAAGATCCCCGCGACGGCGTTCTACATCGCCCAGCGCGTCGAGATGGACGACCGCGTCAAGGAGATGCTGTCGATCGCCACGAACCGGAACATCCCGGTGCTCGAGGTCACGCGGCAGGAGCTGGACCGCATGGCGGGCTTCGACGGCGTGCACCAGGGCGTCGCGATCAAGGTGCCGCCGTACGAGTACGCCCACCCGCAGGATCTGCTCGAAGAGGTCATCGATCGGGGCGAGACGCCGCTGTTCGTCGCGCTCGACAGTGTGACCGACCCGCGAAACCTCGGCGCGATCATGCGTTCGGCTGCCGCGTTCGGCGGTCACGGTGTCATCATCCCGCAGCGCCGTTCGGCGGGCGTCAACTCGGCCGCATGGAAGACCAGTGCGGGCGCAGCGGCGCGCATCCCGGTCGCGATCGCTCCGAACCTGACGACCACGCTCAAGGAGTTCAAGAAGCAGGGCGTTTTCGTGCTCGGCCTCGACGGCGACGGCGATGTGTCGCTGCCGGCGCTGCAGCTGGCCGACCGTCCTGTCCTGATCGTCGTCGGGTCCGAGGGCAAGGGCCTCTCGCGGCTGGTCACGGAGACGTGCGACCAGGTCGTGTCGATCCCGATCTCGGCTGCCACCGAGTCGCTCAACGCCGGCATCGCCGCATCGGTCGCCCTGTACCAGGTCGCGACCATCCGCGCCGCTCAGGAGTGAGCGCTCGCCGCCGCGGCGGTACGGGCTGATGACCTTCCTGTAAATTCCGGCAGCCGCGGCTGCGGGGACCAGACAGGACGCGGTGCCATTGGGTAGTTTCGAACCGTGTCCGAGAACGACAAGACTCCTGGCCCCCGTCCGCTGACGGCGACGCATCCGCTGGCTCTGGCCCCGGTGAGCTCACCGCCGGCCACCGTCGACGGTTTCGTGCGCGAGTTCCTCGTCAACCTGAACCTCGAACGCGGCGTCGCGCTGTCGTCGGCGACCGAGACCGACAAGTACCTGGCGCTCGCGTCGACCGTGCGCGACTACCTCGTCGCGCGCTGGCTCGAAGACCAGCGGATGCAGCGCGCGGATCAGAGCAAGGCGGTCTGCTACCTCTCGGCCGAGTACCTGCTCGGCCGGCAGCTCGACAACAACCTCCTCGCCTCGGGGCTGACCGAGATCGCGACCGAAGCGCTTGCGGCGTGCGGCATCGACATCGACACGATGCGCGCCCACGAGGTGGAGCCCGGGCTCGGCAACGGTGGTCTGGGGCGCCTCGCCGCCTGCTTCATCGACTCGCTCGCCACCCTCAGCGTGCCGAGCATCGGCTACGGCATCCGCTACGAGTACGGCATCTTCCGTCAGGTGTTCCGCGACGGCCAGCAGGTCGAGAAGCCCGACGCATGGCTGGCCCTCGGTTCGCCGTGGGAGTTCCGCCACCCCGAGGCCGCGCAGACGGTGTCGTTCGCCGGACACACCGAGACCTACGACGATGACGGTGTGCTGCGATCCCGCTGGGTGCCGGCGTGGAGTGTCCGCGCGGTGCCCTACAACTACATGGTTCCGGGCTACCAGAACGGCCGCGTGAACACTCTCCGTTTGTGGAGCGCCGAGGCTACGAAGGCGTTCGACCTGCGGACGTTCAACAGCGGCGACTACGTCGAGGCCGTGCGGGCGCAGACCTTCGCCGAGAACATCTCCAAGGTGCTCTACCCCGAGGACTCCACGCCGCAGGGCAAGGAGCTGCGTCTGCAGCAGCAGTACTTCTTCGTCGCGGCATCCATCGCCGACTACATGTCGAAGGTGCTGCCGAATGACTTCGACCTGGCGACGCTGCCCGATCGCGTCATCTTCCAGCTCAACGACACCCACCCCGTCATCGCGGTTCCCGAGATGATGCGGGTGCTCGTCGACGAGCGCAAGCTCGACTGGGATGCCGCATGGGCGATCACCCAGAAGTGCTTCGCGTACACGTGCCACACGCTCCTGCCCGAGGCGCTGGAGGTCTGGTCGGTCGATCTGCTGGGACGCCTGCTGCCACGTCACCTCGAGATCATTTACCGCATCAACGACGAGTTCCTGCTGGCGGTGCGCGAGCGGTTCGGCGACGACGAGCGTCGCTTGCGCGACATGTCGATCGTGTCGGAGAACCCCGCCTCGGTGCGCATGGCGTACCTCGCGACGGTCGCCGGCGCGAAGGTCAACGGCGTCGCCGAGCTGCACTCGCAGCTGCTGCGCGAGAAGGTGCTGCACGACTTCGACGAGATGATGCCCGAGAAGTTCACCAACGTCACGAACGGCGTCACACCGCGCCGGTTCATGCGTCTGGCGAACCCCGAGCTCTCCGACCTCATCACCGCGGCGCTCGGCACCGGCTGGCTGACCGATCTCGAGCGGCTGCGCGAGCTCGAGTCGTACGCCGAGGACGCCGACTTCCGTGCCGCCTTCGCCGATGTGAAGGCCGCGAACAAGCGCCGCCTGAACGAGGTGCTGCTCGCGCGCGACGGCTTCGCGATCGCCGATGACCACCTGCTCGACGTGATGGTGAAGCGCCTGCACGAGTACAAGCGGCAGATGCTGAAGGTGCTGCACATCGTGACGCTTTACGAGCGGGTCGTGTCGGGCCGCGTCGCGGCGTCCGACCTGCAGCCGCGCACCTTCATCTTCGGCGCCAAGGCGGCGCCCGGGTACGCCATGGCCAAGCGGGTCATCCACCTCATCAACGCGGTCGGATCGGTCGTCAACAACGACCCGCGCCTCGAGGGACGCCTCAAGGTCGTCTTCCCGCCGAACTACAACGTGACCCTGGCCGAACGCGTCATCCCCGCCGCCGACCTGTCGGAGCAGATCTCGCTCGCAGGCAAGGAAGCATCCGGCACCGGCAACATGAAGTTCGCCCTCAACGGTGCGCTCACGATCGGCACCGACGACGGCGCGAACGTCGAGATCCGCGAGCTCGTCGGCGACGACAACTTCTTCCTGTTCGGCATGAGCGAGCCCGAGGTCGAGGCACTGTGGGCGAGCGGCTACCGTCCGGGTGAGTTCGCGCAAGCCGACGACGAGCTGCGGCGGTCCCTCGACCTCATCTCGTCGGGCGCATTCTCGGGCGGCGACCGGTCGACCTTCGAGCCGATCGTCTCGAACCTGCTCTACGACGACCGCTTCATGGTGCTGGCCGATTACACCGCGTACATCGCGGCGCAGGAGCGCGTGGATGCCGCGTACGCGGACCGCGACGGCTGGACGCGATCGGCCATCCTCAACGTCGCTCGAACCGGCTTCTTCTCGTCCGACCGGTCGATCCGCGATTACATCGACCGCATCTGGCACGCCCAGCCCGTGCGCTGACCGCGGCCCAGCCGCATCCGTCAGCCGAGGAACAACCAACGAAGGGAACGCCATGGCACGCATCGCCGTCATCGGAGGCACCGGATACGCCGGCAGCCACATCATCAGCGAGGCCGTCTCGCGCGGTCACACCGTCGTCTCGGTCGCACGCAAGCTGCCCGCCGATCGCGTCGACGGCGCGACCTACATCGAGGGCACTCTGCTCGACGTGCCCGCCCTCGTCGAGCAGCTCGACGGCGTGGATGTCGTGGTCTCGGCGGTCGCTCCGCGCGGCGACATGCAGGGGCAGGTGCGGCCGAACACGGCGCTGCTGGTGGCGGCGCTGCCCGAGAACGTCCGCGTCGGAGTCGTCGGCGGCGCCGGCGGCAGCCTCGTCGCCCCGGGCGGACCGCGCCTGATCGACAGCGGCTTCCCCGAGGAGTTCAAGGACGAGGCGCTCGAGGCGATCGGTGTCCTCGAAGACCTGCAGGCGGACCCGACCGGACGCGACTGGTTCTTCATCCACCCGGCCGGTGGCTTCGGCGCATTCAACCCGGGGGAGCGCACCGGTACCTACCGCGACGGTGGAGACGTGCTCGTGACGGACGAGAACGGCGACTCGTTCATCTCGGGCGACGACTTCGCCATCGCGGTGCTCGACGAGATCGAGAACCCGCGCCACGTGCGCGAGCGGTTCACGGTCGGCTACTGACCCGCGACCGGTTCGGACGGGCGCGACCTCAGACCAGGTCGCGCCAGTCGACGGTGGTCTCGTCGTCGTCGACCGGGACGGCGTCGGTGACGATCGGCACTGACATCGTCTCGGTGGGAGGGCCCATGACGGTCGCTTCGTCGCGTCGGTGGCGCAGCACGTTCTCGACGTAGGACGACAGCACCTCCGCGAGAGGCACGGAACGGCCCTCGGTCTGCGACAGGTACCACCGGTGCTCGAGCACCTGGTGGAAGAGCTCGGCCGGCTCGAGCTTGGCCCGCAGGTCCCACGGCACCGACAGCACGACCGGTTCGAACACGCGGGTGAGCCACTCGTGCGCGACCATCTCCTCGTTCGAGCCGAGCCGTGAGACGCGCGCGCTGAACTCGTCGAGGTCGTTGAGCAGACGCCGAGCCTGGTTCTCCTCGACATCCAGTCCCGTCAGACGCAGCAGGCGGCGCTGATGGTGCCCCGCATCGACGACCTTCGGCTGGATCGACACCCGCGTGCCGTCGGCGGCGGCGTCGATGGACATCTCGCCGATGTCGAAGCCGAGCGAGTTGAGCTTCTGCACGCGCTCGGTGATCCGCCACGACTCGTTGGCCGAGAACGATTCCTGGTCGGTCAGCGCCGCCCACAGGGAGTGGTACGACGACATGATGCCGTCGGCGATGGCCACGGCATCCACCCCGCCCTCGAGGCGCCCGCCGGCCTCGAGGTCCATGATCTCGCCCGCGATGTTCGTCCGGGCGATGTCGAGGTCGTGCATGCGCTGGCCGCGTGTGAGCCCGCGCTCGTGCAGTTCTCCGGTCTCGGCGTCGACGAGATAGGCGGCGAATGCGCCGGCATCCCGTCGGAAGAGTGTGTTCGACAGCGACACGTCGCCCCAGAAGAAGCCGACGTTGTGCAGGCGCACCAGCAGCACCGCGAGCGCGTCGACGAGGCGGGTGGCCGTGTCGGGGCGGAGGACCTGCGTGAACAGGGCGCGATAGGGGAGGGAAAACTTCAGGTGCGCCGTGACGAGCGCCGCGGGCAGCTCCTCACCGTTCTCGTCGCGCCGGCCATCGATCACCGCGACGCGCTCCACGCACGGCACATCCAGGCGCTGCAGCGACCCGAGCATCTCGTACTCGCGGCGTGCCATCGTCGCGGTCGTCTCCTTGATGGCGACCACGCGCCCCGACAGGTTCGCGAACCGCACGAGGTGGCGTGAGATGCCCTTCGGCAAGTACACGATGTCGGGGGTCGACCAGTCCGCCAGCGTCGTGGACCAGGGGAGGGCGAGCAGGCCCGGATCGACGCTGCTGGCGGTGATCGAGAGCGAGGAGCGCACGGATTCTCCGATCGGGTGGGGAGCAAAGAACCGCGGCGCGGGCGACCGATGGCCACCCGCGCCGCAGCGTATGAAGATACCGGATCAGGCCGAGGCGATGGCCTTGTCGTTCAGGCGTTCGCCGCTCTCGATGTCGAAGGCGTGGACGTGACCCGGCTTGGCGGCCAGCGTCACGGTCTGTCCCGCGTTCGGGTGGTTGCGGCCGTCGACACGGGCAACGATGTCGACGCGCTTGCCGTTGACCTCGGTGTGGCCGTAGAGGTAACCGTCGGCGCCGAGCTCCTCGACCAGGTCGACCTGGACGGGCAGGCCGCGGCCGTCGGCGGGGCCGACCTCGATGTCCTCGGGACGCACACCCACGGTGACCTGGCTGCCGTTGGCGCGGCCGACGGTGTCGCGGTCGAGGGGAACGACCTCGGAGCCGAAGCGCACGCCGCCCTCGGCGAGGTCCGCCGGGAACAGGTTCATGGCGGGGGAGCCGATGAAGCCGGCGACGAAGACGTTGTTCGGCTTCTCGTACAGGTCGCGGGGCGTGCCCACCTGCTGCAGGAGGCCGTCCTTGAGCACCGCGATGCGGTCGCCCATCGTGAGCGCCTCGGTCTGGTCGTGGGTGACGTAGACCGTGGTGACGCCCAGGCGACGCTGCAGCGACGCGATCTGGGTGCGCGTCTGGACGCGGAGCTTGGCGTCGAGGTTCGACAGCGGCTCGTCCATGAGGAACACCTGGGGCTGACGCACGATGGCGCGGCCCATGGCGACACGCTGACGCTGACCACCCGAGAGGGCCTTCGGCTTGCGGGTCAGGTACTCCTCGAGGTCGAGCAGCTTGGCGGCCTCGAGCACGCGCTGAGCACGCTCTTCCTTGCCGACACCGGCGATCTTCAGGGCGAAGCCCATGTTCTCGGCGACGGTCATGTGCGGGTAGAGCGCGTAGTTCTGGAACACCATCGCGATGTCGCGGTCCTTCGGCGGGACGTCGGTGACGTCGCGGTCGCCGATGCGGATGCTGCCCGAGTTGACCTCTTCGAGGCCGGCGAGCATGCGCAGCGAGGTGGACTTTCCGCAGCCGGAGGGGCCGACGAGAACAAGGAACTCGCCATCGGCGACCTCGAGGTTCAGCTTGTCGACCGCGGGACGCGTGCCCCCGGGGTACAGACGGGTTGCGTTGTCGAAAGTGACGGACGCCATCGTTTCTTCTCCTTCACCGGCAGGTACGTGCCGGACGATCCGTTGTGAATGGAACGGGGTCACCCCCGTACGCCCATCATTGGACGCGATCTCAGTATGGCACGCGCGCGAGGGCGATGAGCCCGGAAGTGCACGGGTCGGACGCCGCCGTGCCGCGTCGTGCTCTGGGCTTTCCCAGACTGGCTGATTACCATCGACTGACTCGTGAGCCCGCGACGAGATCTCGCGCGGCCCTCATCCTTCTTCGTTCTCCGAGGTTTCATGTCTTCTGACGACACCCACGACGCGCCCGAATCGTCGGCGGTCACCGACCGCCGCGAAGCGGTTCGCGAGAAGGCGCTCCAGGTTCACACGCGCCAGTCCCGGGCGCGCATCGCGCGTCGTTCGGGCCTCGGCCTGCTCGCCGTCGGCGCTGTCGCCACGGCTGCGGTCATGGTCACCATGACCGTCTCGGGCGCGAACAGTCGGCCCCAGCTCGAGCCAGCGACCTCGTCGCGCGACGGTTTCGTCGTGGCGGATGTCGTCACCGGTTCACTTTCGACCGACATCGAGGCGCAGGCCGAAGCTCCGGCTGAGGCTGCGGAGGCCACCGAGGCCGCCGAACCCGCCGAGGGGCTGCCGGCTCCCTCGGCGACCGCGAAGCCGCCCGTCGAGATCCGCGTCTACGTCGACTACCTCTCCGCCGGCGCGCGCGAGTGGCAGCTGGCGAACTCGCAGCAGCTGACGTCGTGGGTCGACGACGGCGCCGTGACCCTCAGCTACTACCCGGTCGCGATGCTGACGGCGAAGTCGAACGGCACCAAGTACTCGTTGCGCGCCGCGAGCGCCGCCGCGTGCGTCGCGACGCATTCACCCGACGCGTTCTACTCGTTCAACAACGAACTGCTCACGCGCCAGCCCGACATCGACACCGACGGCTTCTCCGACACGCAGCTGGCCGACATGGCGCTTGCTTCCGGCGTCGACTCGACCAAGGTCATCCGCGAGTGCATCGAGTCCGGGTCGTACGCGGCGTGGGCCAAGGCGGCCACCGAGCGCGCGGTCGCCGGCATCCCCGACACCGACGGTCTGTCGCTCACCGGTACCCCGATGGTGCTCGTGAACGGCAAGCAGTACATCGGCGACATGGGGGACCCCGCCGAGTTCTCGCAGTTCGTGCTCACGACGGCGAGCGACGCGTACTACCGGTCGGCTCCGACTCCCACGCCGACACCGACACCCGCTTCCTGACCGCCGCGGGGCTGCCGCGCCGGATCGCGACAGCGTTCGCCGCGTCATCCGTTTCGCTTGCTTCAGACGCGGGATGCGCACATCGAGGGTGTTAACTTCGAGCCAGGCATCCGCCCCGTGAAGAAGGACACCACCGTGCCGTTCCATAGCAAGAAGACCCTCGAGCACTGGGTCGCGGAGTTCGTCGCGTCTCGCGGCGCCGGTGACGACATCCGTGTGGCGGTTCAGGATGGATCGGGCGGGTCCGACACCGGCCTCGTGCTCGTGCCGCTCGTCCACGCTCCGAACGCCGTCTACATCGAACCGAGCGGCGAGGGCGACGACCTGAGCTGGTCCGTGTCGATCGAGCCGCACGACGAGACGCTCGTGCTGTCCAGCTTCGACCTCAATGCTCTGACCCACGAGCTGCTCATCGCCGCAGAGCTGTGCGCCTACCTGCAGGAGAAGTCACTCGGGCATTACGAACCCGACGGCGCCCCCGACCCGACGGGCCGGTCCGCGAGCGCGGGCTGACGGCGCCCGGGCTCGGGTCATGAGCGCACACGCCCTAGAATCGAGTCAGAAGATCCGCGCCTCCGGGCTCGGGTCGGTCCCGCTCGGCGGGGCTCCGCCGACTTGGCGCAATTGGTAGCGCACCGTACTTGTAATACGGGGGTTACGGGTTCAAGTCCCGTAGTCGGCTCAGAACACCGTGGTGGCGATTCGCGGCGGACACCGCGCCGCACGGTCAGCCGTGCAGGTCGGGATCCCAGGGGTCGGGCTCGCCGCCGTCGACACTGCTGCCACCGTCATCGTGCTGCGTGTACGGATAGAAGCGGTGCATCTGGAGGAGCGTCACGTCGGTCGAGAAATCCGGCTCGGGATCCTCGTGGTCGAGCGGCATACTGAGCAGCGGGATGCCGGGGCCCACGAGTAGCTGCACCGTCGCGGTCGTCCCCGCCGGCTCCGTCACGATCGGGATCGTGATCATGTCCGTCTCGCCGAGGGCCGACATGGCGACGGCCAGCCGCGCGAGAGCCTCGGCTATGCCGGCTGTGGTCGTGAGTGCGACACCGGCATAGAAGACTCGTCGCATTGTTCCATTGTCGTGGGCTCGCCGATCGCTGTCATGGGGTTGTGCGTTGCGCTGGACGCGCTATCCTACGGCGACGAGATCCGAGCCGCTGAGGGCTCTCAGAGCTTCCGGATGCTGACGAGCTGCCAGCCCGGGGGAACGAGCGCGAAGAGTGCCGCGCGGTCATCGGCTTCGATGTCTCGGCCGCCGTCGTGACGGCGGAACGTGGCGGTCGCTGTCAGCTCGGTGCTGCCCTTGATCATCTTCACGGGCGTTGACGCGAGGCGGAAGCCCGCCGGGGTCGCAGCCAGGGCCTGCTCTTTGATCTCGGCGAGCGAGTGTCCGGTCAGGTCGATGGTGCTGGTCTCGACGGGCCGGATCGTGCCGATGTACATGTCGACCAGCCTAGAACGCGGATGCTGCCGTCCGCGGCCGCCTCGGGCCGGGCCGCGTCAGGCGTGGTCGACGTCCGAGCTCCACTCGATGGGCACGCGGAGAGTGCCGGTGTCCGTCGACGAGCGCGGTGCGGGCTCGGGTACGACGTACAAGCCGGCGGCCGAGCCGGCGACCAGCGCCATCGCCTCGAGCCAATCCCGGTTCAGTCGGGGAGCGCGATGCCCGAAGTAGGTGAACTCGAGGTCCGCCCCCTGGTGGATCCAGACCGAGCGCCGCCCGCCGCCGACGCTCGTGTCTTCCCGCCACGAGAAGAAGAACGACTCGTTTCGGCGCAGCTTCGTGCCGATGACCTGCTGCAGGTGCGCGAGGGTTCGGTCTTCGATCTCGACCTTGGTGTTGCCGTTGCCGTAGATGAATCGACCCATGATGACCCTCGGGAGACGTCCGTCGGGAGTAGCCGCCGCACTGAGGGGTTGAGGCGTGAGGACCACTGCCGAGAGCGTTCTCCGTGCTGCTTCTTACGGTGGCGCGGACGACCACACCTGTCAAGGGTGGCCGGTGCAGCGCATGGTCCGGAACGGCCTCCGGGTGATGCACCATTGGATGAGTGACCGAGCAGAAACGCCCCCGCACCCTGCCCCTCGGGGTCGCCATCGCATTGACTGTCTTCATCGGCGTGCTGACGGCGGTCCAGGCCCGCATCAACGGACAGCTCGGTGCAGCCCTCGGCGACGGGTTCGTCGCGGCATCCATCTCGTTCGGCTCGGGGCTGGTGCTGATCGTCGTGATCACGGCGCTGTCACCGAGCGGCCGCGCGGGGTTGGTGCGCCTGCGCCGAGGACTGCGCGGCGGCATCCCGTTCTGGATGCTGCTCGGCGGGCTCGCCGGCGCCGTCACCGTCGCCACGCAGGGTCTGACCGTCGCCACGATCGGTGTCGCGCTGTTCACGGTGGGTCTCGTCGCGGGTCAGACCGCCGGCGGGCTCGTCCTGGATCGCGTGGGCTACGGGCCCGGTGGGGTGGTCCCCGTCACCCTGCCGCGGCTCGTGGGCGGCCTGCTCGCCATCGCGGGCGTCGTGCTGTGCGCCCTCGGTCAGCGGGGAGAGCCGGTCGTGTGGTGGATGCTGGCGCTTCCGCTCATCGCCGGGGTGGGCATCGCCTGGCAGCAGGGCACGAACGGGCGCCTGCGGCAGGAGGTCGGCAGCCCGCTCGCCACCACGGTGGTGAACTTCACGGGCGGATCCATCGCCCTCGGCATCGCTGCCGTCGTCAGCGTCGCGATCAACGGTGCGCCCGCGGCTCTGCCCACCGAACCGTGGATGTACCTCGGCGGCGCGATGGGGGTCGTCTACATCGTGATCTCGGCCGCACTCGTGCGGCGAACCGGTGTGCTGCTGCTCGGCCTCGGTTCGGTCGTGGGCCTGCTGGCGGCGTCGATCGTGCTCGACGCCGTCGCACCGCCGCCGTCGGGCCCTTCGCTCACCGCGGCGACGACCGCCGCCGCCGTGGCGTTCGTCGGCGTCGTCATCGCCGTCGTGCCGTGGCGTCGCCGTCGGCGGGTCTGAGCGGATCGGGTGCCGGCGCTAGGCGCGGGCGTCCGCGTAGTGCCGGGCGAGACGATCGAGGCCGTCGTCGAGGCTGACCGTGGGTGTCCACTGTAGGTCGCGCCGGATGTCGGTCTGATCGAACCAGTGCGCGGTCGACAGCTGCTCGGCGAGGAAGCGCGTCATCGGCGGCTCGTCCATGCTCGGGCGGACTCGCCACAACGTCTCGATCGCGCCGCCCGCGGCACGCGCGACGCCGGCCGGGACGCTGAAGCGTGGCACGGGGACACCGGCGGCACGACAGATCCCCGCCATCAGGTCGCCGACCGGCCGCGGTTCGCCGTTGGTCAGCACATAGGCGCGTCCGCCGACGGCATCCGCTCGATGCAGCGCCGCGACGATCCCCGAGGCGGCGTTGTCGACGTAGGTGGCGTCGATGAGAGCCGTGCCGCCGTTGAGCAGCGGCAGGGTGCCGCGTCGTGCCCGCGAGACGATGCGCTCGGTGAGCTGCGGGTCACCGGGACCCCAGACGAGATGCGGGCGGATGGCGACCACCCGCATCGTCGCGGAATCGCGGGCGAGGGCCAACAGCTCGGCCTCGGCCTTCGTGCGCGCGTAGTCGCCGCGGGCGTTCACCGGGTCCGCGGGATCGGCGCCCGCGCCGCTGAGTGCCGACCCCGCGTGCGCGACGGACGGCGACGACACGTTCACGAACCGGGTGACCCCGGCGCGAGCCGCCGCGTCGAGCAGCGTGCGTGTTCCGTCGACGTTGACCGCGCGGAACTCGCGCTTATCGCCGGCAAGTGAGACTTTGGCGGCGAGGTGCACCACCGCCTCGACGCCCTCGACGGCTTCCGCCACAGCGGCGGCGTCGGTCACCGAGCCGAGGATGTCGCGGGCGCCGTCCACGCGCGAGGGGCGTCGCTGCAGCGTGCGCACGTCGTGGCCCGCGGCGATCAGCTCGGTGACGACGGTGCGACCGAGGAAGCCCGACGTGCCCGTGGCGAGGACGATCATGGTGCGCTCGGCTTCTCTCCCGCGAGGACGCGTTCGGCCCAGGCCGACAGGCGAGACCGGTCGATCTTGGAGTTGTGACGGATGTCGGTGGGCAGCGCAGGCACGACGAGAACGGCCGCCAGCGGCAGATCGGTCGCACCGCGCACCTGTTCGGTCAGCTCGGCGGAGGCGAGACCGGGACGGCGGGCGCCCGGAACCGTCTCGACGACGGCCGCGCACACCCGACGCATGCGTGGTCCGACCCCCACTATGGCGGCGCGGCGGACGGCGTCGACCGTCTCGACCTGCTGCTCCGGGCCGACCGGGGTCACC
Source organism: Microbacterium thalli (assembly GCF_028737325.1). Lineage (GTDB taxonomy): Bacteria > Actinomycetota > Actinomycetes > Actinomycetales > Microbacteriaceae > Microbacterium > Microbacterium thalli. The sequence continues at coordinate 1,520,946 of NZ_JAQZCH010000001.1, forward strand.
GGCCCCGACGCCGTCACGATGACGTGCGGCAGTCGCCCCTCGATCCAGAGCCGTCCGCCGGCATCCAGGTGCCCGACGTCTCCGGTGCGGTGCCACCTGCCGGACTCCGACCCCGTCGCGCGTGCCGCCTCGCGGTCGGTGGCCCACAGGCGGTGGTAACCCTGCTTGAGGTGCGGCGCCGAGACGACGACCTCGCCGGTGATGCCGGGAGCATCCGAGAGTTCGCCCGAGGCGCGCCCTTCGGCGTCGAGGGCGCTGATGCGCACACGACCAGCACCGATAGGGGTGCCGACGCACACACCCGCGTCCGGGGAGCGCTGCGCGTCCTCCAGCTCGTCGAGCGTCACATCGGTGACGAGCAGACACTCCGTCATCCCGTACGGCGTGTGCGCCTGCGCGTTCGGCATCAGCTCGTGCGCGCGGCGCAGCAGCTCGATGCCGACGGGCGCGCCGGTCGAGAGGAAGGTGCGCACCTCGCCGAGCGCCGCGCGGTCGGCATCCGTCAATGCGTCGGAAGTCGCACACACGTTGGCGAGGGCGGCGGGGGAGAGGAAGACGATGCCCGCTCGCGACGCGCGGACCGCCTCGGCGACAGCGCTCGCCGTCAGGGTGCGCGGCGCCGAGACATCCATGCGCGGCGTGGCGGAACGCGTGCCGAGGGCGGGGCCGAGCAGGGCGAACGGCGCGAAGCCCGTGACGAGCCCCGTGTCGGGCTCGACGGCGAAGTGCCGCTCGAGGGCGTCGCGCAGAGCGCTCAGCTGCCGGTGCGTGTAGACGACACCCTTCGCCGGCCCGGTGGAGCCCGACGTGAAGAGGATGGCCGCTTCGTCGTCGGGCTGAGGCTCGGCGGGAACCGTGCCCCGACGACCGGATGCCGCCAGCTCGGCGAGGCTCGTCTCGACACCGAGTGCGCGCGCCGCGGCAGCCGGCAGCTGCGGCGCCGAGATGCGCCGGCCCGGCCAGCCCAGCGCACGCGCTGCGGCGAGGCCGGCCTGCTCACCGATGACGAATGAGGGCTCCGTTCCGCGGACCGCACGGGAGAGGCCACGGATGCCGAGCCCGCGGTCGGCCACGACCACGACCGCTCCGATCCGCAGACATGCGTAGAGCACCGCCGTCAGGGTCGGTCCGGGCTGGACGAGGAGCGAGACGCGGTCGCCGGGGCGGACGCCGAACGCCGCCAATCCCGCGGCGAGCTCGTCGACACGGGTGGCGAGGGCGCGCCAGCTCACCTTCAGCGGCTCGCCGTCGACGCGACGCGTGAGATCGACCACGGCGGTGTCATCGTCCTCGCGGCGCTCCACCAGGCGGTGCCACAGCGGCGTCGAGGGCGAGTCGGCATCGGTCGCGGCGGCATCCGTCGAGTCGGCGTCCGTTGCGTCGACGTCGGAGACGTCGGCATCCGGTCGATCGGAGGCCGGGGACGTCGCGGACGATTCGGCGGCAAGCACGCGGTCGTCGAGCCAGTCGAGCACGGCGTCGGCGTAAGGCCGTTCCTCGGCGAGCATGTGCCCGGCGCCCTCGTAGCGGTGGACGTCGGCGTGGGGGAGTCGGCGCGCGAGATCGTCGAGGTGGTGCTCGCCGAACACGGGGTCGCGCGGGCCGCGCAGCAGCAGCGCCGGAACGGTGAGTCGGGGCAGCCCGCCCGCGACCTCGTCGAGCGCCGGGGTGCTCGGGTGGTCGGGGGTGGCGGGGATGTCGGCGACGAACGCGCCGATCCCGCGGCGCCGGTCCGGCGTCGCGTACGGGGCGCGGTAGGTCGCGCGCACCTCGGGAGCCAGCGCCGGATCGGCCAGGGCCAGCGTCGTGTCGAGGAACGCCGTCGTGCGGACCGTCGTGGCTGCGAGCATCGCGCGGGCACCGGCGACGCGGAGAGCCGAAGGCAACGGCATCCCGGCGGGGTGGTGCACCGCGGTGTTGAGGACGGCGACGCCGTCGACGCGGTCTCGGTGGCGCACGGCCCACCCGAGCGACACCGGACCGCCCCAGTCGTGACCCAGCGTGACCAGTCGGCCGGTGAGGTCGAGGCTGTCGATGAGCGCGCCGAGGTCGCGGATGCGCTGGTCGAGGCCGCGGGTCACGGCGGTGCGCTCGGAGTAGCCCATCTCGAGCTGGTCCACCGCGACGACGCGCCACGCCGCGCCTCCCGCGCGGGCACGATCGAGCGACGTCGCGATGAGCGAGCGCCAGAGGTACGACCAGGTCGGGTTGCCGTGCACGGCAACGATGGTGCCGACGACATCCGCGCCCAGCTCGTCGAGGATCGCGCCGGTGTCGAGCAGGTGCCAGCGACGGTCCGTTCCGGCATCGGCTCCGACCCCGGGGATCGTGATGAGGCGCGACACCCCGGGCTCGACTCCGGGCAGGGCGGTCGCGGGCGCGAGGCTCACCATGCGAGCTCCAGCATGCTCGTGTTCAGGCCGGACCCGACGCCCATGAGCAGCACCCGGTCGTCCTTCTGCAGCGTGGCCTGTTCGGCGGCCAGCGTGATGGGGATCGACGCCGGCCCGACATTGCCGAGGTGGGGGAACGTGATCGGCACGCGGCGACGGTCCAGCCCGACCGCCTTGACGATGGCGTTCGTGTGCACCGACGACACCTGATGCGTGATGTACCGGTTCATCGACGACCACGAGAACGTGGACTGCGCCTCGCGCCACGCATCGACGACCAGCGCGAGCCCGCCCTTGAGGAGCGCCTTCGCGTCGGTGAACATGCCGTCCACGCTTCCGACGCACAGCTCGTGGAACTGCGTCGCCGCCCGGGTGACGCCGCCGACGATGCGGTGACCTTCGGGGTGGGCGCTCGCGCGTCCGAGGACGGCGGCGGCAGAGCCGGACCCGAGGGTCAGTGAGGCGAACTCGCTCATGAAGCCGTCGCGGTCGAGGCCGCCGCGATTCAGTCGCTCCACGGTGTTCACCTGGATCTCATCCGCGTCCTCGCCGTTGACGATGATCGCGTAGTCGATCTGCCCCGACTGGATTATCCCGGCGGCCAGCGTCATCCCGTTGATGAACCCCAGGCACGCGTTGGCGACGTCGAAGTTGATGGCGGATGTCGGCAGGCCCAGGCCGTGATGCAGGCGGACGGCGACCGACGGCTCGAGGTGCTTGCGTGTCACCGAGGTGTTGATCAGCAGCCCGATCTGCGACGGGGCGATCCCCGCCTGCGCGAGCGCGTCGCGTCCCGCGGCGATGGTCGCCTCGTCGGACGACTCGCCCTCGCCCCAGTTCCGTCGCTCGTTGACGCCCGCCACGCGGCGCAGCAGCCCGGGTTTGAGCCGGAGCTGCGACAGAGCGCCGCCGAGACGCTCTTCGATCGCGTCGGAGGTCGTGATCCGAGAGGGGAGGACGCTCGCCACCGAGAGGAGGGCGACGTCGTCGTAACGAAGGGTGGCGTTTCCGTGCAATGCGACTCCCGCGATGTCTCCCGTGGCCGACGGCGACCGCCTTCGGCCCGCGCCGCTGGGGCGCATCCGGGCATCCCACGATTTTAGGTCGGCGCTCATGCGGTCGGCTGCATGAGCGGAGTTCTGGTAGACAGCGGCCCGAAACGGCTACCCTGCCGCGCGAGCAGGCGCTGATAGGCGCGAATCAGCCCGACGGTCACGTCGAGTTCGACCGCCATGGCCTCGACGTGTCCGCCGTGCAGGGTCTCGGCCGAGCGGTACGCCTCGACCGAGATGAGCGCCCGTGCCGCCCATTCGTCCGCGCGCGCCTCCTGCCGTTCGGCGTACCGGCGGTCGTCGATCGGGACGTCGCCGTAGACGGCGTGTCCGCACTCGTGTGCAAGAACCGACCGGTGCAGCCGCCGCGCCATGCGAGGCCGTAGTCGGATGGTGCGGCTGCCGTGCTCGTACTCGCCGTCGCGGTCGGGCGGCAGGTCGGTGACGATCACCCGCACGCCGAGCGCGGTCAGAATATCGAGCAGGTCGTCATCCGTCGCCATCGTCCCCTCCGCGATCGCCCTCCGGCTCCTTGGCCACTGCCCGGCCATTGTCGCGCGAGGATCGGACACGGATGTCGGTGACCTTCGCCGACGCGTCGGGCTCGGTCGCCTGCACGGCCTGGGAGATCACCTGCGTCAGCGACACCCCGATCGCCCGGCATACGGCGTCGAGCTGATCGATGGTGAACACCTTCCGCGCGGCGAGGACACGGGACAGCTGAGACGGCGACATCCCCGCACGCGCGGCGATCTCGACCTGACGGAGGCCGCGCTGACGGATCTCGGCGATGAGAGTCGTGGCGATGTGGCGGCTGAGGGGACCAGGGGTCGGAGTCTTTCCAGTAGGCACGTGCCAAGTTTGGCGCGCCACTTGCCATCTGGCAAACTCTGGCCATAGGGTTGCCATATGGCAGGCACTCTGTTAAGCGCTCGAGTAGCTCGAACGGTGCGAGCAGTGCTCGCCCAGAAGCGTCTGACGCAGGAGTGGTTGTCCGTGGCCAGCGGCATCCCGATGCGCACACTGGCCCGTCGTCTGCACGTGCGTCACCCGAGCCCGATGTCGGTCGAAGAGCTCGCCGAGATCGCTGCTGCGCTCGACGTTCGGATGGTCGACCTGTTGCCGGGCCTGGACGAGTCGCCCGTCTACCCGCGGACGACTCGTACCGGCATGGCCGCGGGGCAGCCCGGATTCAGGGCATCCGCGAAATGAACGCCTCGGCGTCGATCGTCTTGCGGCGCCCGGAATCGCGGTCGAGCGGCTTGCCTCCCACGCAGAGCCAGCCGAGCAGCTCCTCGCGCTTGCCGAGCTTGTGCGCTTTCGCGATGGGCTTCGACCGCGTCGCCGAGCCGGTGCGCCAGAACACGCCCCAGCCCGCCTCGTCGAGCAGCAGGCTCAGCATGTGCGCAACTCCGGAGGCGACGGCCTCCTGCTCCCAGCGCGGCACCTTGCTCTTCTTGCTATAGCTCGCGACGACGGCGATCAGCAGTGGCGCGCGCCCGGGCTTCGTCGAGATTCCGCGCTTGCCCTCGGCCTTATTGAGGGCCCGGCCCAGCCGCATCCGGTCGTCGCCGCGCAGCTCGATCAGCCGCCACGGGCGCAGCGACGAGTGATCGGCCACGCGCCCCGCCGCCGACACGATGCGGACGAGCTCGTCGTGCGAGGGTGCCTCGTCGGTCACGCGCGACCACGAGCGCCGCGCACGCGCCGCCTCGTAGGCGCTCGTCACTTCTCCGTCTCGGGGGTGAACGACAGCGACAGGGAGTTCATGCAGTACCGGTCGCCCGTGGGGGTGCCGAAGCCGTCGGGGAAGACGTGGCCCAAGTGCGATCCGCAGTTGGCGCAACGCACCTCGGTGCGAACCATGCCGTGCGACCGGTCTTCGATCAGCTCGACGGCCTCGGGGCGCACCGACTCGTAGAAGCTCGGCCACCCGCAGTGCGAGTCGAACTTGGTGCCGCTCTGGAAGAGCTCGGAACCGCACGCGGCACAGGCGTACAGGCCCGCGCGGCTCTCGTCGAGGAGCTCACCCGTCCAGGCGCGTTCGGTGCCCGCCTGGCGCAGCACGGCGTACTGCTCAGGGCTCAGCTCGGCGCGCCACTGGTCGTCGGTCTTGTTCACGGAATAGGTCATGTCTGCTCCTTCGCCTCGTCCTATTCAACTCGACGATCGCCCTGGGTGTTCCCGCACAATGGCTTCATGCCCGATGAACTCGCCGCCGTCGCCGAGCGCTACCGGCGGTTCGCCGTCGTCGAGGCGCCGGGGCGCTCCGAGCTCTACGCCTCCTGGGCGGACCGGGTCGCGAGCGATCCGGCTTTGCAGCAACTGCTCGCGCGGCTGCCGGGCATCCGCCGTCAGCCGCCGCTGGTTTTCGCGGTGACCCGTCTGCTGGGCTCGGGGGATGTGCCGGCGGACGCCTGGGCGCAGTGGATGCGCGACAACGCTGATGCCGTCGTCGCGGAGTGCCTCGCGCGTTCGGTGCAGACGAACGAACCGCTGCGCTGCGCGGCGCTTCTTCCTGCGCTGAGCCGGATCGACGGGCCGATCGCGCTGCTCGAGATCGGCGCGAGCGCGGGACTGTGCCTCTATCCCGATCGGTACTCGTATCGGTATCGCAGCGGACAGGGCGACACGCGGGTCGACCCGGACGCGGGGCCATCGACGGTGGAGCTCGTCTGCGACGTGCGAGGCGAACGGATGCCGCTCGTGCGCTCACCCGAGGTCGTCTGGCGTGCCGGCATCGACCTGAATCCGCTCGACGTGCGGAACCCGCGCGACGTCGACTGGCTGGCGCAGCTGGTCTGGCCGGGGGAGACGGGCCGCGCCGAACGGATCCGTGCGGCGGCGGGGATCGCCGCCGGCGACCCGCCGCTGATGGCCGCAGGTGACGCGTCGGCGCTGCTGCCCGAGATCGCCGCTCAGGCTCCCGCCGATGCGACGCTGGTCGTGACGACGCCCGGCGTGCTCGCGCACATCCCGCGAGCCGCACGGGCCGACGTGATCCGCGCAGCCCAGTCGGCGGGTCGCTGGATCACGATCGACGAACCGGGCCTCCACGACGGCTGGCGCGGCGGGCAGCCCACCGCGTGGGCCGACGGATTCGCGGTCGCCCTCGACGGCGACATCCTCGGGGCCGCGGATCCACTCGGGCGTTGGTGGGAGTGGCGTCCCGGATCCGGCGCGATCCGGTCGTAGCGTGGAGGCGTGCCTCTCTCCGACCGCGACCGTTCGCTCCTCGACTTCGAGGCGCGCTGGACGGGGCACAGCGGGGCGAAGGAGGAGGCCGTCCGTTCGGAGCTCTCGCTGACGCCGGCGCGCTACTACCAGCTGCTCGGGCGTCTCATCGACTCTGCCGAGGCGGTGGCGTACGACCCCCTGCTGGTGCACCGCCTGCGCCGACTCCGTGCCTCCGGGCGCCGGGCGGGCGCTGGGCGCGCGGCCATGTGACGCGGAGATTCGACAGATAGCATTCCTCCGTGCCGACAACGACCTACCCGAAGGACCGCTTCGACGAGCTGCCCGCTGACACCGCGCGCGTGGGAGCGCACCGCGCCGAGAACCCGCGCCTGCGGGCCGGCCTGCTGCTGTTCTGGTCTGCCGTGGCCGTTCTCGTCCTGATCGCCGTGGGCATTCTCGGCACGCTCCTGATCTCCGGTCGACTGTCGCTCTTCCCATCGGGTGCGGATTCGGCGCCAGCCGCCGAAGCGCCCGTCGAGGCGGCGCCGGTCGTCGATACGTCCTACCCCGTGCTCATCTTGAACGCCACCGCCGAACGAGGCCTGGCGAACTCCATCGCCGAGACGGTCATCGCCGCCGGCTGGAGCACGGAGTCGGTCAACGCCGGCGAGGCGGGCTCGCAGGATTTCGCGACGACCACGATCTACTACCCGTCGGCCGAGGACGAGGGGGCGGCTCGTGGGCTGGCCGAGGTCATCGGCGGTGCCAACCTCGAGCTGAGCGACGCCTACCCCGGCCCGGTGGACGCCGACGGGAATCCGGGCACGCAGCTCACCGTGGTGGTCGGCCTGGACCGAGCGGGTGGCGACACGACCGGCTGAGGATGCGTGTTTCGCGCTCGTGAACTTCTCGATGCGGACGTGTCAACAGTGCCGATAACGGCCGGATCCGGCGAAATCGCCTGCATACGATGACGCTGTCGCTCAGCATCATCAGGAGATTCGCATGACACAGGGAACCGTCAAGTGGTTCAACGCCGAGAAGGGCTTCGGCTTCATCACGATGGCTGAAGGCCAGGATGTCTTCGTCCACTACTCCAACATCGAGATGAACGGATTCCGCGTGCTCGAGGAAGGGCAGGCGGTCGAGTTCACCGTGGGGACCGGCCAGAAGGGCCCCCAGGCCGAATCGGTCCGCCCCCTCGTCTGAGCCGCGGCTCATCTCCATTCGAAAGAGCGCGTCGCGATAGCGGCGCGCTCTTTCGCGGCGTTGACTCGGGTGCGGCGTGGCTTGCACTCCCCATGGTCGAGTGCCAGAATGGCTTTAGCACTCGCATTCGTCGAGTGCTAATGACTGTTCTCCACCGTCCGGGAGGGACGACACACACATGGCAAAGATCATCGCTTTCGACGAGGAGGCCCGCCGTGGCCTCGAGCGCGGCCTGAACACGCTGGCTGACGCCGTCAAGGTGACGCTCGGCCCCCGCGGTCGCAACGTCGTGCTCGAGAAGAAGTGGGGCGCCCCCACCATCACGAACGATGGCGTCTCGATCGCCAAGGAGATCGAGCTCGACGACCCGTACGAGAAGATCGGCGCGGAGCTCGTCAAGGAGGTCGCCAAGAAGACGGACGACGTCGCTGGTGACGGCACCACGACCGCGACCGTGCTCGCTCAGGCGCTCGTGCGCGAGGGCCTGCGCAACGTGGCCGCCGGCGCCGACCCCATCTCGCTCAAGAAGGGCATCGAGAAGGCCGTCAAGGCCATCACCGACCAGCTTCTCGCCGACGCCAAGGAGGTCGAGTCGAAGGAGCAGATCGCTGCCACCGCTTCGATCTCGGCCGCTGACCCCTCGATCGGCGCGCTGATCGCCGAGGCGATCGACAAGGTCGGCAAGGAGGGTGTCGTCACCGTCGAGGAGTCGAACACCTTCGGCACCGAGCTGGAGCTCACCGAGGGTATGCGCTTCGACAAGGGCTACCTGAACCCGTACTTCGTCACGGACCCGGAGCGCCAGGAGGCTGTCTTCGAGGACCCGTACATCCTCATCGCGAACCAGAAGATCTCGAACATCAAGGACCTTCTGCCCATCGTCGACAAGGTGATCCAGGAGGGCAAGGAGCTCCTCATCATCGCCGAGGACGTCGAGGGCGAGGCTCTCGCGACGCTGGTGCTGAACAAGATCCGCGGCATCTTCAAGTCGGCTGCCGTCAAGGCGCCCGGCTTCGGCGACCGTCGCAAGGCGCAGCTGCAGGACATCGCGATCCTCACGGGCGGTCAGGTCATCACCGAAGAGGTGGGCCTCAAGCTCGAGAACGCGACCGTCGACCTGCTCGGCCGCGCTCGCAAGGTCATCATCACCAAGGACGAGACCACGATCGTCGAGGGCGCCGGTGACTCGGCTCAGCTCGAGGGCCGCGTGACCCAGATCCGTCGCGAGATCGAGAACACCGACAGCGACTACGACCGCGAGAAGCTTCAGGAGCGCCTCGCCAAGCTCGCCGGTGGCGTCGCCGTCATCAAGGCGGGCGCGGCCACCGAGGTCGAGCTCAAGGAGCGCAAGCACCGCATCGAGGACGCTGTCCGCAACGCGAAGGCTGCCGTCGAAGAGGGTGTCGTCGCCGGTGGTGGCGTCGCGCTCATCCAGGCCGGCAAGAACGCGTTCGCCGGGCTCGAGCTCACGGGTGACGAGGCGACCGGTGCCAACATCGTTCGCGTCGCGATCGAGGCTCCGCTCAAGCAGATCGCGCTGAACGCCGGCCTCGAGCCGGGCGTCGTCGCCAACAAGGTCGCCGAGCTCGAGATCGGTCACGGCCTCAACGCCGCGACGGGCGAGTACGGCAACCTGTTCGAGCAGGGCATCATCGACCCCGCCAAGGTCACGCGTTCGGCGCTGCAGAACGCCGCGTCGATCGCCGGCCTGTTCCTCACGACCGAGGTGGTCGTGGCGGACAAGCCCGAGAAGGCCGCCGCTCCCGCGGGCGACCCCACGGGTGGCATGGACTTCTGATCCATACGCAGAACGGCCCCTCCTTCGGGAGGGGCCGTTTCGCGTTTCCGGCGGCGTGAATCAGCGGAACATGCCCGCCGCGGCGGCTTCGGCGTGCAGGTACTGCTGGCCCGCGGCATCCAGCGCTGCTCCGATCTCGGTCAGCGCCGTCTCGACCTCGCGTTGGGCCGCGCGCCAGCGCTCGACGACCGACTGGAACGCGACCGCGGCCCCGCCTGTCCATGACGCCTGCAGCTGAGTGAGCTGCGCCATCATGGCGCCGGTGTCGGCTTCGAGGCGGCCCGAGGTGGCTCGGATGGCAGCGGTGGCCGAGGTGACGGCGTCGCTGTCGATGGAGAAGATGGCCATGAGTGCTCCTTCGTTCGGATGCGCCCAGGCTAGGGACGGCGGGAACCGTCGTCAGGGGCTCCCTCCCGGTCCGGGGAGAACCCTCTCGCGGCATCCGCGGGGGAGGAGCGTCGGCTCAGCCCTGATCGTTGCGGAGGCGCGGCAGCGGCTGCGTCTCGATCCAGAGGTGCTCGGCTGCCTCGCGCCGGTCGGCGAGGGGGAACGACACCCGGAAGGTCGCGCCGCCACCCGGGGTGTTCTGCACGTCGATCGAGCCGTGCAGCGCCTCGACGATCGATGCGACGATCGACAGCCCGAGACCGGAGCCGCCGGTCTCGCGGGTGCGCGAGGTGTCGGCTCGCCAGAAGCGCTGGAAGATTTTCTCGCGCAGCTGTTCCGGGATGCCTTCGCCGTGGTCGATCACCGAGATCCAGCCCATCCGCGTGTGACGGTCGAGCCCGACGGCGATCTCGATGGGCGTGCCCTCGGGGCTGTACCGACGCGCGTTGCCGATGAGGTTGGCCACGACCTGTCGGATGCGGTTCTCGTCACCCAGCACGACGGGAACGAGCGGCGGCTCGGCGGGGTGGACGAGGGGTGGCTCGTCCACCGGCTGCTCGCGGTCGCGCTGCTCGCCGGACCGTTGGTCGCTCGAGCGCGGCTCGGTGCGGCGCTCGTCGCGCGGTCGTCGACGCAGACGCGGCAGGCTGGGCCCACCGCGGCCGCGCCCGCTGCCGGGACGCTTCCGGCCGCCCGCGGCCTCGGGCTCGGTCGGCAGCTCCAGCGTCAAGGCATCGTCGGAGAACTCGATGACCGAGACCTCGCGCTCGGGAGCGGCGGCACGCGTGTCGAGGGCGGCGTCGCGAGCGATCGGACGCAGGTCGACGGGGGCGATCACCAGGTCGCGCCGCTCGTCGAGGCGGGCGAGGGCAAGCAGGTCTTCGACCAACCCGCTCATGCGGACGGCTTCCTTCTCGATGCGCTCCATCGACTGCGCGGTGTGCTCGGCGTCGGTGATGGCCCCCATGCGGTACAGCTCGGCGTAGCCGCGCACGGTGACGAGCGGCGTGCGCAGCTCGTGGCTGGCGTCGCCGATGAACCGCCGCATCTGCTGCACCGTTGCATCGCGCTGCGCCAGGGCGGTATCGATGCGGTCGAGCATCGCGTTGATGGCGATCTTGAGCCGGCCGACCTCGGTGCCGGGCGAGATGTCGCCCATCCGCTGGCTGAGGTCGCCGGCGGCGATGGTCATGGCGGTGTTCTCGACCTCGCCGAGGCTGCGGAAGGTGAGCGTCACGAGCCAGCGGGTGCCGAGCGCGCCGGCGACGAGGATCAGGGCCGCGATGATCGTGTAGATGCTGATGAAGGTCGTGACCGTCTGGGTCACGGAGGTCAGAGGCAACGCCACGAGCTGGGTGTAGCTCTCGCGCGAGCCCTCGGGTTGCAGCACGTCGACGCTCGCGTGGAACATGCCCGAGCCCTCGCGGGCCGGGACCTCGAACGGCTCCGTTCCCTTCACGACGGTCTTGTCGAGCGTGAACGTCGTCGGCAGGTCGGGCTTCGGATACTCGGGCCCGCCCGCCACCGAGAGCAGCTGACCCTCGGGGCTGTACACGGCGACGACGAACGTCGTCGGGGGTGCGGTCGTGCTCGCCTCGAACGAGGCGATCCCGTCGTCGACGGTGACTTCCATCACCGAGCTCGCGAGATCGGTGGGAGCCAGCGATCGCAGGCTCTCATCGAGCGCCGCGACCTGGGCGTTGCGCAGGAAGATCATCGTGCCGACGCCCGCGGCGATGAGCCCCATCGCGAGGAGCGTGACGATCACGCCCGTCACCTTCGTGCGCAGGCTGATGCCGCGCCACCAACGGGTGACGCTGTCGTTCGTGGCGTCGGTCAGGCTGCTGCTCCGTCGATCAGGCCGACTTGTCGGCCTTGAGCATGTAGCCGAAGCCGCGCTTGGTCTGGATCAGCGGCTCGGAGGAGTGCGGGTCGATCTTGCGGCGCAGGTACGAGATGTAGCTCTCGACGATGCCGGCGTCGCCGTTGAAGTCGTACTCCCACACGTGGTCGAGGATCTGCGCCTTGCTCAGCACCCGGTTCGGGTTGAGCATGAGGTAGCGCAGCAGCTTGAACTCTGTCGGAGACAGGTCGATCGACGCGTCGCCGACCTGCACGTCGTGCGTGTCCTGGTCCATCGTCAGCTCGCCCGCGCGGATGATCGACTCCTCGTCGGCCTGCATCGTGCGGCGGAGGATGGCCTGGATGCGCGCGACGATCTCGTCGAGGCTGAAGGGCTTGGTGACGTAGTCGTCCCCGCCCGCGTTCAAGCCTTCGATCTTGTCCTCGGTCTCGTCCTTGGCGGTGAGGAAGAGGATCGGCGCGGTGTACCCGGCGCCGCGGAGGCGCTTGGTCACGCTGAAGCCGTTCATGTCGGGGAGCATGACGTCGAGCACGATCAGGTCGGGCTCCTCCTCGAGCACGGCCGAGATGGTCTGGGCGCCGTTGCCGACGGCGCGGACCTGGTAGCCGGCGAACTTCAGCCCGGTGATCAGCAGGTCACGGATGTTCGGTTCGTCGTCCACGACGAGGATGCGCGGTGCTGTCATAGGCCCATACTGGCACCGGAATCCATCGGTTTGCTGGATATCGCTGCGGCGAGCGTCGTGGTGCTAGGCCACAGGGGAGGATGGGGGCATGCCGCGTCCGATCGACTTCGACCGTCTCGCATTCCACCGGCTCGTCTTCGCGCGGCGCCGTCACGGCTGGTGGACCCCGCTCGCGGTCGGCGCGCTCGGACTCGTCATCTACATCCTCGCCCTGCTGCTCCTGGCTCTGGTCGGCGTGGCCGCGGCTTTGTCGAACCCCGACGCGGCCCGCGCGCTCGAGGCCGTCCTCGCCGACGGCGGCGCCCTCGACGTGACGTCGCCGCTGTCGCTCGTCGTGGGGCTCGGCACTGTCGCCCTGATGCTGCCGGCCTACCTGCTGGCATCGCTCGTGGTCAACGGGCGCCGCCTGGGCTTCGCCTCCGCCGTCTACGGCCGCCTGCGCTGGCGGTGGATGCTGGTGTGCGGGGGCCTCGCGATCGCGACGGCCGTCGTCGTCACCCTCGTCACGGCGCTCCTGCCGGCGGACGCGTCGGCGGCGACGCTCGAGGCGCCCGCGGGGGCGACGCTGTGGCTCAGCCTGCTCGCGGTCGTCCTGCTCGTGCCGGTGCAGGCGACCGCAGAGGAGTACGTCTTCCGCGGGTACCTCATGCAAGCCATCGGGCGGTGGCTGCGGCATCCGCTGTTCGCCATCCTGCTGCCGGTTCCGCTGTTCGTCATCGGCCATCTGTACGACCCCGTCGGCCAGGCCGCCGTCGGACTCTTCGCGGTCGCCGCGGGCTGGCTCACGTGGCGCACCGGCGGGCTCGAGGCGGCCATCGCGCTGCACGTCGTCAACAACCTGCTGGCGTTCCTGCTGGGGCTGCTCGGGTTGTCGGATCCGGCGGCGACGGATGTCGGGTGGGTGAGCTTCGCGTCGTCCGTGCTGCTGCTGGCTGTGTACGCGGGGGCCGTCGAGCTCGTGCTGCGCCGCCGGCCCATCGTGCGCACCTACGCGTTGCCGCGCGCGCCCCTGCCGCCGACGGTCGCCATGCCGACGCCGACGGCGACCGTCCCGCTTCCGGGCGAGCCGACGCCGGACCTGACGCGGCCCTGACCTCGGTCCCAGGCGGGAGGCGCGTCAGGCGACGGCGAGGGTCTCGGCGTCGAGGATCGTGTAGCTGTAGCCCTGCTCGGCGAGGAACCGCTGCCGGTTCTGCGCGAAGTCCTGATCGACCGTGTCGCGGGCGATGAGGGTGTAGAAGCTCGCCGTGTGCCCGTTCGACTTCGGGCGCAGCAGACGGCCGAGGCGCTGCGCCTCTTCCTGCCGCGACCCGAACGACCCCGAGACCTGGATCGCGACCGAGGCATCGGGCAGGTCGATCGAGAAGTTCGCGACCTTCGAGACGATCAGCACCGGAATCTCGCCGGTGCGGAAAGCGTCGTAGAGCTCCTCGCGTTCGTCGACCGGGGTCGAGCCCGTGATCTTCGGGGCGCTCAGGGCGTCGGACAGCACGTCGATCTGATCGAGGTACTGCCCGATGACGAGGATCTGCTCGCCCGCGTGCTTCGCGACGAGATCGCGCACCACCGGGATCTTGGCGTGCGCGGTGGCGGCGAGGCGGTAGCGCTCGTCGTCGGCGGATGCCGCGTACTCGAGCCGGTCTGATGCCGGCAGGTCGACCCGCACCTCATAGCAGACCGCGGGGGAGATGAAGCCCTGAGCCTCGATCTCCTTCCACGGAGCGTCGAACCGCTTGGGTCCGATGAGGCTGAACACGTCGCCCTCGCGTCCGTCTTCGCGAACGAGCGTCGCGGTCAGGCCGAGGCGGCGACGGGCCTGCAGGTCGGCCGTGAGCTTGAACACCGGCGCGGGCAGCAGGTGCACCTCGTCGTAGACCACGAGGCCCCAGTCGAGCGCGTCGAGCAGCGCCAGGTGCGCGTACTCGCCCTTCCGCTTGGCCGTCAGGATCTGGTAGGTCGCGATCGTGACCGGCTTGACCTCTTTCGACTGCCCGGAGTACTCGCCGATCTCCTCGGGGGTCAGGCTCGTGCGCTTGAGCAGCTCGTTGCGCCACTGGCGCGCGCTGACGGTGTTCGTGACGAGGATGAGCGTGGTCGTCTTGGTGTCGGCCATCGCAGCTGCCCCGACGAGGGTCTTGCCGGCGCCACAGGGGAGCACGACGACGCCCGACCCGCCCTCGGTGAAGATGTCGACCGCTTTGCGCTGGTAGGGGCGCAGGGTCCAGCCGTCCTCATGCAGCTCGATCTCGTGCGGCGTGCCGGGGGTGAACCCCGCGAGGTCCTCGGCGGGCCAGCCGATCTTCAGCAGCTCCTGCTTGATCTGGCCGCGCGCCCACGCGTCGACGACGTAGGTGTCGGGGGTGGGGTGCCCGAGCAGCAGCGGCTGGATGCGCTTGTTCTTGGTGACCTCGGCGAGCACGGCGGCATCCGTCGAACGCAGGATCAGGGTGCCCTCGTCGTCGCGCTCGATGACGAGCCGGCCGTACCGGGTGACCGTCTCACGGATGTCGGTGGACACCGAGGGCGGCACGGGGAATCGCGACCACCGGTCGAGGGTCGTGAGCATGTCGTCGGCGGTGTGGCCGGCGGCGCGGGCGTTCCACAGCCCGAGACGGGTGATCCGATAGGTGTGGATGTGCTCGGGAGCGCGCTCGAGCTCGGCGAAGATCGCCAGCTCGTGCCGGGCGTCCTCGGCGCTGGGGTGGGCGACTTCGAGCAGCACGGTGCGGTCGCTCTGGACGATCAGGGGGCCATCAGCCATAACGAGCAATCCTACCGGTGCCGTGCCCGATCGGGTCGAGGGTCCACGGACCGCCAGCGCGCGCCGCGGGTCAGATCACGCGCGCGGAGACGATGCTCGAGACGGGAAGCGTCCGCTCGACGTCCGACGCGCGATCGCGTCCGCGCAGCCGGCCGCCGCCGAGCCCCGTCGCCTCGAGCGAGAAGTCGCGCGTCGACCCGTCGGGCAACCTCACGCTGACGGCGACGACCGCGCGGGCCTTGACCGCCTGCTCGAGTTCGCGCCCGAGCCAGGCGGCATCGGCGTCGCCCGCGGCGTGCGCCGCTCGCAGCCGCCCGACCAGCGCGCGGTAGCCCGTGTCGGTGCCGTCGAGGTCGGCGTCATCGGCCGGATCCGCGAGTTGGGCGCGGTCGAGGATGCGGACCTTCCCGTCCTCGTCCACCGCCGCGACGGGGTACCGGGCATCGCTGAGCATCCAGAAGACCGCGTCCACCGAGCTGCGGCTGGTCAGACGGTCGCCCTCGGCGATGAGCCCGAGGGGCCGCAGCGCCTGATCGACGGCCAAGGTGTCGAGGGCGCCGGGTTCGGTCGCCGTCACCTGCGTGCGCCCCGAGGCGTCGACGCCCACACGCAGCCGGCCGTGACGGCGGGCCGCGCGCTCGAGCTCGTACGCCAGCGGCTGCGGCAGCCCGGTCAGCGAGATGCCGGTGAGGAACTCCGTGAGCGAAGCGGCATCCTCACCGGCGGCGAGGGCCGCGCCGATCGACTCGGCCGAGAAGCGGTAAGTGGATGCCTGTGCCCGCGACTCCCGGCGCGCGGCGCGGCGCAGTCGCGCGTCGATCGCCGGTTCGAGCGGCCCGGGGGCGATCGCGGTGAGGTCGTTCTGCAGGAAGATGCGATCCACCTCGCCGGGCAAGCGCTGCTGCAGCGCCGCCTCGTCGATGTCTCCGCCGGCTTCGAGGGGAGTCGCCCACGCCGGGGCCCGACCCGAGCCGTCGACCAGGGCCCACAGGCGCCACTGCGCGATGAGCCGCCGCGCGCGAGCACCCCACGACGGATCGAGCGGGTACGCGCGAGGCCACGCGGCCGGCGGCATCCATCCGCCGGTGGAAGCGCGCAGTGCTGCGGGTAGGGCGTCGCGCAGGGCACGTGCGGTGCTCGCCCAGCGGTCGACGGTGCCGCGTGAGAGCCAGGCGTTGCCGGCCGTCGTGACGCGCCATTCGCGGCCCGTCGGCGCCAAGAGGCCCGCATCGACGCCGATCGCGATCACGAGATCGGCCGTCTCGGCGTCCGGCACGGCCCCCGCATCGATCAGGCGGCGCCGGTCGCCCGCGCCCAGTGTTCCGGCGCCGGTGCGACCGAGCGGCGCGGGCGCGGTGAGGAGCAGGACATCTGCGAGCGAGGAGAGAGCGGTGAAGGCGCGCTCCGCGAGCTGCGCGTCGTCGTCCTCGCCGGCGTCCTCGTCGGTGGCGTCACCGTCGGCGGGCGACGCGTCGGCGTCGTCGTCCGTGGCGTCGGTGCGCGGCAGGTCCGCCCACACGTTCGTGATCCCGGCATACGGTTCGCCGGACGCTGTCGTGAAGCCGAGCGCCGTCAGCGCCGCGCGCTCGTCGCCTTCGGGCACCGGCCGACCCGAAGCGACGGCCGCGTCCATCGCCTCGACGAGTGATCGCGGCAGCGCGGGCGCGGCCTTTGCGACGGCGGCCGGATCGAGCAGGGCTTCGGCAGCGTCGAAGAAGTCGGACCACGCGGCATCCGGGGCGACCCGGCGCGCGCGCAGCAGGGCGATCAGC
Organism: Microbacterium thalli; assembly: GCF_028737325.1. Lineage (GTDB taxonomy): Bacteria > Actinomycetota > Actinomycetes > Actinomycetales > Microbacteriaceae > Microbacterium > Microbacterium thalli. Next base: position 1,538,044 of record NZ_JAQZCH010000001.1, read on the forward strand.
GCGTCGTCGTCCGCCGCAGCGAGCCAGCTCGCCAGAGCACGGGCGTCGACCGGGGTCATCTCACCGGCCCTTGTTCGCCCGGCCCCGTCGGATGAACGTCATGATGAGCACGGTCAGCAGCAGGGCGAAGGCGAGAGGCGGGGCGATCCAGACGATCGCGCTGACGGTGGGCCAGGCACCCGAGGCGAAGTCGGCCTGCTCGAGGCCCGTCGCCGTCCCGATGATGATCGAGAAGAAGCAGACGATCGCGAGAACCAGCAACCCCAGCGACATGAACGCGAGGATGCGGTCGATGCGGCGGACCGGCAGGTCGTCGCTCGGGCTGGGGGTGCTCATCCGCATCAGCGTAGCGGCTCACGGTGGTGCCGTAGTCTGGATGTCGGGGCGCATCAGGTCCCGGCATTCCGTTCAGCCCGCGAAAGCGCGGCCATCACAGCGAGGTACGCACATGCCCACCGGCAAGGTCAGGTTCTACGACGACGAGAAGGGGTTCGGCTTCATCTCTGCAGATGACGGCCAGGACGTCTTCCTGCACGCCACGGCCCTTCCGGCGGGCACGACGTCGCTCAAGCCCGGCACCCGGCTCGAGTTCGGCGTCGCCGACGGCAAGCGCGGTCTTCAGGCTCTCGCCGTGCGGGTGCTTGAGGCGCCCGTCAGTCTGAGCAAGCGCAACCGCAAGCCCGCGGACGACATGGCGATCATCGTCGAGGACCTCGTGAAGCTCCTCGACGGCATCGGCGCGGATCTGCGCCGTGGCCGCTACCCCAGCTCGGGCCATGGCAAGAAGATCGCCGCGGTGCTGCGCAAGGTCGCCGATGACCTCGACGCCTGAGTCGTTCGACGACGCGTCGTCGAACCCCGAGCCCGATGCCGAGGCATCGAGCACCACACCCGTCGCCGTCGACGAGCGGCTGCTGAGCGCGTCCGATCTCGCACGCGCCGCGCTCGCCGAGGTGACGCCCGAAGCCACGGTCGGCGAACCAGTCGACTATGTCATCGAGGCCGACGGCGTGATCTCGCTGCGCTTCGCCAACCGGATGCCCGGCTATCCCGGCTGGCTGTGGACGGTCAGTGTCGCGGTGGTGCCCGACTCCGAGCCGACCGTGCTCGAGGTCGAGCTGCTGCCGGCCACCGGAGCCCTGCTCGCCCCCGAGTGGGTGCCGTGGGCCGTGCGCCTCGCCGACTACCAGGCCGCGCAGACGGCCGCGGAAGAGGCCGGTGACGACGACGAACTCGACACCGACGACGAACTCGACGCCGACGACGACCTCGATGACGACGACGACCTCGATGACGACGAGGACGACTCGGACGACGAGGACGACTTCGACGGCGGCGCGACCGTCGTCACGCACGCCGGAGACGTCGACGGCGTCGACATCGACGAACTCGACGCCGACGAATCGGACGACGAAGACGACTCCGACGAGGACGAGGACGACTCGGACGACGACGACTCGGACGAGTCGGACGAGGACGAGTATGTCGACGAGTCGGAGGACCCGGCTCACGACGAAGCGCCGAACGAGCGCTGACGCCTCAGCCCGCGAACGAAACACGGAAGGGATGCCGCGCAGTGCGGCATCCCTTCCGTGTTTCCGAGGCTCGGTGTCAGAGACGCTCGATCGTGTAGTCGATGCACTTGATCAGCTGACGCACGTCGTCGGGCTCGATCGAGACGAAGGTCGCGACGCGCAGCTGGTTGCGGCCGAGCTTGCGGTAGGGCTCGGTGTCGACGATGCCGTTGCCGCGCAGGCTCTTGGCGACGGCGGCCGCATCGACGGTGTCGTCGAAGTCGATCGTCACGACCACGGGGGAGCGGTCGGCCGGGTCGGCGACGAAGGGCGTCGCGTGCTCGGACGCCTCGGCCCACGCGTACAGCGCCGACGAGGACTCGGCGGTCCGGTCGGCCGCCCACTGCAGCCCGCCGTTGCTCTGGATCCACTCGAGCTGCTTGTCGAGCAGGTAGAGGGTCGCGACCGCGGGGGTGTTGAGGGTCTGGTTCAGACGCGAGTTGTCGAGCGCGTTCTTCAGGCTGAGGAACTCGGGGATGTAGCGTCCGGATGCCGCGACGCGCTCGATGCGCTCGATGGCGGCGGGCGAGACCGCGGCGAACCAGATGCCGCCGTCCGAACCGAGGTTCTTCTGCGGCGCGAAGTAGTAGACGTCGCACTGCGACACCGAGAAGTCGATGCCGCCCGCGGCGCTCGTGGCGTCGATCACGGTGAGGGCACCGTCGTCGCCGGCGACGCGGCGGACCGGAGCGGCCACGCCGGTGGAGGTCTCGTTGTGCGGCCAGGCGTAGACGTCGATGCCCGCGACGGCCTCGGCGGCGATGCTCGAGCCGGGCTCGGCCTTCCGGATGTCGGGGGCCTCGAGCCAGGGGGCGGATGCGGCGGCGCCGAACTTGCCGCCGAACTCGCCGAACACGAGGTTCTGGCTGCGCTTCTCGATGAGGCCGAAGGCGGCGGCATCCCAGAACGCGGTCGAGCCGCCGTTGCCGAGGATGATCTCGTAACCGGTGGGCAGGCGGAGCAGATCGGACAGTCCGGAGCGGACCTGGCCGACAAGGCTCTTCACGGGCGACTGCCGGTGCGAGGTGCCCAGCAGGATCGAGCCCGGGCCCGACAGGGCAGCGACCTGCTCCGGCCGGATCTTGGCCGGGCCGCAGCCGAAGCGACCGTCGCGGGGAAGGATGTCTCGAGGCAGGGTGACATGCGCCATGTGCCGATTCTAGGGGTCGGCGCGGGGGCGGCCCGTGCCCTGATGCCGGCTGATGACCGCCGCGCTCCCGGCTGGTATGTCGGTGCCAGCGGATAGGGTGGGAACCACTCCACTACGCACGACAAGGGCTGTGATGACCGATCTCATCGACACGACAGAGATGTATCTGCGCACCATCCTCGAACTCGAGGAAGAAGCGATCGTCCCGCTTCGCGCTCGCATCTCGGAGCGTCTCGGACACTCCGGCCCGACGGTCTCGCAGACGGTGGGGCGCATGGAGCGCGACGGACTCGTCGTCGTCTCGGAAGACCGCTCGCTCGAACTGACCGACAGTGGGCGGCAGAAGGCCGTCGACGTCATGCGCAAGCACCGGCTCGCTGAGCGTCTACTCAGCGACGTCATCGGTCTCGATTGGGCGTACGTGCATGAAGAGGCCTGCCGCTGGGAGCACGTGATGAGCGAGCTCGTCGAGCGCCGCCTCATCGAGCTGCTGGGTCACCCCACCGAGTCGCCGTACGGCAACCCGATCCCCGGTCTCGACCAGCTCGGCGATGTGCCCGCCCGCACCTTCGATGAGGGCGTCGTCGGCCTCGTTCGGCTGCTCAACGAGAGCGGTGGTCCGGTGCAGGGCACCGTGCGCCGCCTCGCCGAGCCCGCCCAGGTCGATCCCGAGCTGCTGCAGCAGCTGCGAGCTGCCGGCGTCATGCCGGGTCGCGACGGAACGTTCCAGTTCTCCGAGGGGTACGTCCTCGTGCAGATGGCCGGCACCGACGAGGGGCTGGAGCTCCCGATCGAGGTCGCCTCGCACATCTTCCTCACGCGCCGCGACTGACGCCGCCGTCCGCCGAATCTGAGTGTCGGGTGGGCATGGCGACCGTAGCGTGACTTATTCGTTACCTTCCGGTAGCCTCGAGAAGTCTTTAGGCGAGAAGCCCGCCCGAGACCGCTGCGTGGATTGCCTCTTCGGCTCGTCGTCCACACGGTGACACCCGAACGTCGCGTGAATCATCACGCAGTATCGACGAGCCAGCGCGTCAGCGCGGAGGCGCCGGAGGACTGATTTGGCTGAACACAACGATTCGTCCGTGGACGTACCCGAGGTCGACGCGACGAATCCCGACGACACCGGTCGCGCGCTGCACACCCGGCGGCGCTTCCCGATGGCGAAGAAGCAGAGCCGTGAGCTCGCCACCGCCCAGAACCGCGCCGCACGTCGTCGCCCCCGAACCGTGCACCCCGTGCGCAGCACCTTCACCGTCGTGGCCGTGGTCGGACTCGTCGCCACCGTCGCGATTCCGGCCTTCGCCGCCGTCCGCGCCACGTCGGCCGACGCGATGACGCTGCAGCAGGTGGCCGCCGACAACGCGCAGTCGCTCGTGGTCGGCTCCGAGTCGGCGCCCGCGACACTCGACCGCAGCGGTTTCACCGCGACCACGCCCGAAGAGATCCAGAAGAAGAAGGACGAGGAGGCCGCCGCCAAGGCAGCCGCCGAGGCCCTGGCGAACCGGATCTCCGCAAGCAGCTCGACCGCGTCGTCGTCCTCATCGCTGAGCAACTCCATCCCCCTCGTCGCGCCGGGCTCCGGTCTCGTGCGTCGTCCGCTGATGTCGTTCAACAACTTCGGCACCCCGTACGCCGGTCACCGCGGCACCGATTACATGGCCGACCGCGGCACGCCGATCTACTCGGTTGCCGACGGCACCGTCGTGGCCTCGAGCGAGAGCGGTCCCGGGTGGGGCGTCTACGTCAAGGTGGCGCACAACATCAACGGCACGAACGTCACGAGCCTGTACGCCCACATGGACTGGGGCACCCGCGCCGTCCAGGTCGGCGACACGGTCTCGGCCGGTCAGCTGCTGGGCCAGGTCGGCGACACGGGCCGTGCGTTCGGAACGCATCTGCACCTCGAGATCGTGATCGACGGCACGTACGTGAACGGCGAGGCCTGGCTCGCTGCCAACGCGGGCTGACGACACGCGTCGTCCGTTCACCTTCCGTCGACCTTCCTGGTGCGGGGGTGGGTTACCCTGATCCCGACGCTCGCGCACGCCGAGGGGGAGCCATGGGATCAGTGCCACGCATTCGAACCGTGAATGCGATCGGTCGCTATGTCCTGCGGCATCACGTGCACCACTGCGGCCTCGGCCGTGAATCAAGGCGCTGTCTTCATGACAGCGCCTTTTTTCGTGCCCGGACCCGTTCCGCCCGCTCGGTGCGCAGGGCGTCGATGATCGAACATCCGCTGAAGCCGTCAGGGCAGTTCGTGAGGACAGGTAATGCGCACTCTGGTACTGAACGCCGGGTATGAGCCACTCGCCGTGGTGTCGTTCCGCCGGGCACTCCTGCTCGTGTTGAACGACAAGGCGACGATCGTCGAGCACGTCGTGCACGATCCCGTTCTGGGGATCGACGGGATCTACGAGCGCCCAGCGGTGATCGTGCTGACCCGCTATGTGCGCATCCCGAACGCGCGCCGGGTACCGGTGACGCGGCGCGGAGTGCTGCGCCGTGACGGTCACCGGTGCGCGTACTGCGGGAAGGCGGCGTCGACGATCGACCACGTCCTGCCGCGTTCGCGCGGGGGCAGCAACTCGTGGGAGAACCTCGTCGCGTGCTGCTTGCGGTGCAACAACCACAAGAGCGACCACACCCCGCAGGAGATGGGGTGGGAGCTGCGGTGGGCGCCGAAGCCGCCGCGCGGTCCGCAGTGGACGGTGCGGGGAACCGAGCGCACCGACCCGATGTGGGAGCCCTACCTGGGCCTCGCCGCCTGACGACGGGGCATCGCCGCGCCCAGGCGGAGGCGATGTCGGAAGTCGGTCGTATCTTCGATCTCGACGTTGATGGACTAGAACGTATGTTCTACCCTTGATGAGTGAGGTCGATCATGCGCAATCCTGCTGCCGCCGAGGACGTGCAGCGACTGCGCGCGCAGATGGAACGGATGCAGGGGCGCCGCCTCGACGCTCCCGTGCTGCCGACCCACCCGGCTCTGGCGAACCTGCTGCCGGGGCGAGGGCTGCGTCCGGGGACGGCCTATTCTCTCGGTTCGTCCTCCTCGCTGCTGTTCGCGCTGCTGGCGCAGCCGTCGCAGACCGGCTCGTGGTGCGGGGTCGTCGGCATGCCCGGGTTCGGCGCCGAAGCCGCCGAGCGGGCGGGCGTCGACCTGTCGCGGGTCGTGCTGATCCCCGATCCCGGGCCGCGATGGCTCGCGGTGACGGCGACGATCGCCGATGTCCTCCCCGTGATCGCGGTGCGACCGCCCGAGCGGGCGAAGGACTCCGACATCGCCAAGCTCGCCGCCCGCCTCCGCGACCGCGGTGCGGTGCTGCTCGTGCAGGGGCCGTGGCCGCAGACCGAGGCGATGCTCGATGTCACCGACCCGCGCTGGTCGGGCCTGGGCGACGGCGACGGCTACCTCAGCGACCGCGAACTGACCGTCACGGTGTCGAGCCGGCGCTTCCCCGTGCCCCGTTCGGCGCGGATGCTGCTGCCGGCGCCCGACGGTGCCCTCTCGGCCGCTCCGCAGCACCAGCACGGCGGACGCATGGCCCCGGTGCCGTTCGAGGAGCAGCCGCTGGTCGAGCCGATCCCGATGCGACGGGCGGTCTGACGTGGCCGAGTCGACATCGCACGCCCCCGTCCGCAGCCTCGTGGTGTGGGTGCCCGACTGGCCGGTCGTGGCGCTCATCCGCGAGAGCGGCGGAGACCCGGACGAGCCGATCGCCGTGTTCGACAAGGGGATGGTCGTGGCCTGCTCGCCCGCAGCCCGCGCCGACGGCGTCGCCCGAGGGCAGCGTCGGCGCGATGCCCAGGCGCGGTGTCCGGCGCTGCGTGTGGCCGACGCCGACGCCGCGCGCGATCACCGGCAGTTCTCGCCGATCGTCGCACGGCTCGAAGAGATGGCGCCGGGCGTGCAGGTTCTCGAAGCGGGACTGTGCGCCCTGCGGGTGCGCGGACCGGCCCGCTTCTACGGCGGTGAGACCGAGGCTGCCGGCGCTCTGCTCGCCGCCGTCACCGAGGGCGACCTCGATGCCCGGGCCGGTGTCGCCGACGGTCCCTTCACCGCGCAGCAGGCGGCGCGGATGAGCACGCGGGCCGATCGGCCCATCCGGGTGGTCGACGCGGGGCGCTCGGCCGAGTTCCTCGCTCCGCTGACGATCGCCGTGCTCGAGGACGAGACGGTCGACCTCTTCGCGCGGCTCGGCGTCCAGACGCTCGGTGACCTGGCCGCGATCGAGCCCGAACGCCTGGTCGAGCGGTTCGGCACCCGCGGCGCCCGGTTGCACGCCCTCGCCGCCGGCGCCGACTCCCGGCCCGTCACGCCGCGGACGCCGCCGCCCGAGCTGCACCGCGAAGTGGCGTTCGAGCCGCCCCTCGAGCTCGCCGACCAGGTCGCGTTCGGCATGCGTGTCGCGGCCGAGGAGTTCATCGCCGGCCTCGGCGCCGTCGATCTCGTGTGCACCGAGCTGCGCGTCATCCTCACGGGTGACCGCGGTGAGACGAGCAACCGGGTGTGGCTGCATCCGGGCACCTTCGACGCCGCCGCCGTCGTCGACCGGGTGCGGTGGCAGCTCGCCGAGAGCGGCAAGCTCACCAGCGGGGTCGCACGGGTGAAGATCGAGCCCGAGGCGGTGGATGCGGCATCCCATCATGCGGTCTCGCTCTTCGGGTCGGGTCCCGAGCAGCGGGTGCACCACGCCCTCTCACGCGTGCAGGCGATGCTCGGGCACCGCGGCGTCGTCACCCCCGTCGTGGGCGGCGGTCGCTGGCTCACCGAACGGCAGGTGCTCGTGCCCTGGGGAGATCGCCCCGTCACGAGCGACCGGGGCCGGCCGTGGCCGGGAAGCCTGCCCGATCCGCTGCCCTCGACGGTGTTCGAGCGCGCGCTTCCGCTCGCGGTCATCGATCGCGAGGGCGACATGGTGGCCGTCGACGGTCGGGGCGAGCTGACCGCGGCGCCGTCGGCGCTCGTGTCGGCGAACGGCTCGCGGGGCATCCGGTCGTGGGCCGGTCCCTGGCCGGTGATCGAGCGGGAGTGGGATGCCACGCGCGCGCGGCGCGCCTACCGCTTCCAGATGGTCGACGCCACGCAGACGGCCTGGCTGCTCGTGTGCGACGGCGGCGAGTGGCTGGCCGAGGGGCGGTACGACTGATGAGATTCAACAACCCGTCGGTGTCGTGGTCCGAGATGGAGCGGCTGCTCAGCGGCAACCGTGCTCCGAGCGCGCCGCCGGGGGCCGACGGCGGTGACAGCCCCGCGTGGTCGCGCAAGCGGGGTTCGTACTCCGCGCCCCGTATCGAGCGGCCCGACGACGCCGTCCCGTACGCCGAGCTGCACGCTCACACGTCGTACTCGTTCCTCGACGGCGCCTCATCGCCCGAAGAGCTCGCCGAAGAGGCCGAGCGCCTCGGGCTGCACGCTCTCGCTGTCACCGATCACGACGGCTTCTACGGCATCGTGCGCTTCGCCGAGGCGGCCGAGCAGCTCGCCGTGAAGACCGTGTTCGGCGCCGAGCTCTCGCTCGATCTGCCGCAGCGCGTCGGCGCGTCGCGCAACGAGGCCGATCCACCGGGCGAGCACCTGCTCGTGCTCGCGCGCGGCGAAGAGGGGTACCACCGGCTCGCCGGTGCGCTGACGCACGCCCAGCTCGCCGGAGCCGAGAAGGGCAAGCCGCGGTACCGGCTCGACGACCTGGCCGACGCCGCCGACGGGCACTGGAGCATCCTCACCGGCTGCCGCAAGGGCTCGGTGCGGCGGGCGCTGCTCGAGCGGGGAACGGATGCCGCCGCGGCCGAGCTCGACGCGCTGGTGGCACGCTTCGGTCGCGACGCGATCGAGGTCGAGCTGATCGACCACGGCGAGCCGCTGGACTCGCGGCACAACGACATCCTCGCCGGCCTCGCGCGAGAGCGCGGGCTGCCGGTGCTCGCGACCAACAACGTCCACTACGCCGTGCCCGAGCGGGCCCACCTGGCCGCCGCGATCGCCGCGGTCCGCGCGAACCGGGGACTCGACGAGCTCGACGGATGGCTGCCCGCACACGCCGGCGCCCACCTGCGGTCGGGCGCCGAGATGACACGTCGGTTCCGCCGTTACCCCGGGGCCGTCGCCCGCACCGTCACCGTGGCCGACGACCTGGCGTTCCCCCTGCGCCGAGCCAAGCCCGCGCTGCCGAAGCTTCCCGTCCCCGACGGACACACGCCGATGTCGTGGCTGCGACACCTTGTGTGGGAGGCCGTCCCGCGCAAGTACCCGGGCCTGCCGCCGAAAGACCGCGACCGCATCGAACGCGAGCTGGCGGTGATCGAGCAGAAGGACTTCCCGGGTTACTTCCTCATCGTGCACGGCATCGTGCAAGAGGCGCGGCGGCGCGGCATCCTGTGCCAGGGACGAGGATCGGCAGCCAACAGCGCCGTCTGCTACCTGCTCGACATCACCGCGATCGACTCGATCTACTACCAGCTGCCGTTCGAGCGCTTTCTCTCGGCACTGCGCGAGGAAGAACCCGACATCGACGTCGACTTCGACTCCGACCGGCGCGAAGAGATCATCCAGTGGGTCTACCAGACCTACGGGCGCGAGCGTGCGGCACAGGTGGCGAACGTCATCCAGTACCGGCCGAAGAACGCCGTCCGCGACATGGCCAAGGCGCTCGGGCACTCGCCGGGTCAGCAGGATGCCTGGTCGAAGCAGGTCGAACGCTGGGGAGCGACCCTCGACACCGGCCCCGACCACGACATCCCCGAACGGGTGCTGGCATACGCCGCCGAGCTGCTGAAAGCGCCGCGGCACCTCGGCATCCACTCCGGCGGCATGGTGCTGACCGATCGACCGGTGGGCGAGGTCGTGCCGATCGAGCACGCGCGTATGGAGAACCGGACCGTCATCCAATGGGACAAGGACGATGCCGCCTGGATGGGGCTGGTGAAGTTCGACCTGCTCGGGCTCGGCATGCTCGCCGCCCTGCAGTACTGCTTCGACCTCATCGCGGGCGCGACGGGAGAGCGGTTCGAGCTGTCGACGCTGCCGAAGGAAGAGGCGGCGGTCTACGACATGCTCTGCCGGGCCGATTCGATCGGGGTGTTCCAGGTCGAGTCGCGCGCCCAGATGGGTCTGCTGCCGCGCCTGCAGCCGCGCCGGTTCTACGACCTCGTCATCGAGATCGCGCTGATCCGCCCCGGACCCATCCAGGGCGGCGCCGTGCACCCCTATGTGCGGCGCAAGCTCGGCTACGAGAAGACGACGTATCCGCACGAGAAGCTCAAGCCCGTGCTGGAGCGCACGCTCGGGGTGCCGGTGTTCCAGGAACAGCTCATGCAGATGGGCATGGTGATCGGCGGGCTCTCGGGCGAGGACGCCGATTTGCTGCGCCGGGCGATGGGGTCCAAGCGCGGCATCGAGCGCATCGACTCGCTCAAGCAGAAGCTCTACGACGGTATGGCCGAGAACGGCCTGGTGGGGGATGCCGCCGACGACATCTACGCGAAGATCCAGGCGTTCGCGAACTTCGGCTTCGCCGAGAGTCATTCGCTGTCGTTCGGGCTGCTCGTGTACGCCAGCTCGTGGATCAAGCTCCACTACCCGGCGGCGTTCCTGGCGGGGCTGCTGCGCGCGCAGCCGATGGGCTTCTACTCACCGGCGACGCTGTCGGCCGATGCCCGCCGGCACGGGGTCGAGGTGCGCCGCCCCGACCTGCAGCTCTCGAACGCGGAAGCCCTGCTCGAACCGGTGGCGGAGGGTGAGCGAGCGGCACCGACGGGGCGCGACAGCTGCCTCGGCGAGCAGCCTCCGGTGCCGGTCTTCGACATCAACGCCCCCGACGAGTCGGCGGCGCATCGACGCGACGGCGCGTTCGCGGTGCGCTTGGGGCTGGCGGCCGTCACCGGCATCGGCAAGAAGTTCGCCGAGCGGATCGTCGCCGAGCGCGAGGCGTCCGGCCCCTACCGTGACATGCGCGACCTCGTGCGCCGCACCGGCGCCGACACCGCGCAGCTCGAAGCCCTCGCGACCGCCGGCGCGCTGGAGTGCTTCGGCCACACCCGGCGCGAGGCGATCTGGCTGGCGGGGTCGGCGGCGCAGGACCGCATCGAGTACCTGCCCGATTCGCTCATCGCCGTGCAGCCGCCGCTGTTCACCGACCAGTCGAACTACGACGTGCTGGCCTCCGATCTGTGGGCGACGGGCATCTCGCCCGACGACCATCCGTTGACGCACTACCGCTCGCAGCTGGATGCACGCGGGGTGCTCACCGCGAACGATCTGCGCCAGCACGAGTCGGGGCGCCGCGTCGAGATCGCCGGGCTCGTCACGCACAGGCAGCGCCCCGCGACGGCATCCGGCATCACGTTCCTCAACCTCGAGGACGAGCACGGCCTGATGAACGTGATCTGCTCGCTCGGCATGTGGCATCGCTACCGCCGCGTCGTACGCGACAGTCCCGCGTTGATCGTGCGCGGCATCCTCGAGCGGTCGAACGAGGGCGTGGTCAACATCCTCGCCGATGCTTTCGAAGACCTGCGGGTGGCGGGGATGCGGCACCAGTCCCGAGACTTCCGGTGACCGCACCGCCCGCCGGCCGGACGCGCGAGCCGCGCCGCAGGGGCCGCCGCCCGAGCCCTCCGCTACGAGGAGAAGACCGCGAAGCCCCCCGCGGGGATCTCGGCCTCGGCGCCGATGAGCCGGGCAGCACCGGCGACCACGCGTCGGGCATCGGCCACCGGCACCGTCACGGGGCCGTCGCCGAGGTTGAGCGCGGTGATGACGGCATCCGTTCCCGTGGCGGTGCGCAGCACCATCGACGTGTTCTCGAGGTGAACGGCATCCGTGTGGGCGCGGTGCAGCCACGGATGCTGCCGGCGCAGCGCAATCAGCTGCTGGTGGGTGCGCAGGATGCGCTCGGCGCTCGCCGAGAGGGCTTCCGGTGACGGCGGTGCGTCGGGGAACTCGGGGCGCACGGCGTCGTCGCCACCGAGACGTTCCTCCTTGACCGCCTCGTAGCCGTACTCGTCGCCGGCGTAAACCGAGGGCACGCCGGCGACGGTGAACAGCACGGCGAGCGCGAGGGGCACCCGGTCGACCCCGATGGCCGAAGCGATGCGCGTGACGTCATGGTTGCCGACGAACGTCTGCGGCGCGTAGACGGCGAGCAGCTCGTTGTTCCGCTCGATCGCGTGCGCGAGCTCGAACAGGTTGCCGTCACTGATGGCGTGCCAGATGCCCTGCCACAGTTCGTACTGCGTGAGCGAGTCCATCGTCGACTCCCGCACGATGCTCGCGGCGTCGCCGTGGATGACCTCACCGACGAACCAGGCATCGGGATGCGTGGCGCGCACGCGGGGGAGCACCCGTGCCCAGAACTGCGGGGGCACCGCGTACGCGGCATCCAGACGCCACCCGTCGATGCCTCGGTTCAACCAGTGGGTCATGACGTCGACGACGAAGTCCTCCACCGCGGAAGACGCGTGGTTGAGGGCGACGAGAGCATCGTGCCCCTCGAAGACATCGGCGTCGACCGGGGCGCCGGGCGACCAGCCGTCCCACCGGACGCGGAAGAGCTCCGCCGTGTCGGCCTCGGGTCCGTGGGTCTCGAGGGCGCGGAAGGCGGGGTGCTCACGTCCGACATGGTTGAAGACGCCGTCGAGCAGAACCCGGATGCCGCGGCCGCGGGCCGCCGCGATGAGCCGGTCGACGTCATCGTCGTCGCCGAGCCGCGGGTCGATGCGGAAGTGATCGGTGGTGTCGTACCCGTGCGTGGTCGAGGCGAAGACGGGCCCGAGCAGCAGGCCGTTCAGCCCGAGGCCGACGAGGTGGTCGAGCCAGCCCTCGATCCGCGACAGGCGGTGCACGACGCCGCCGTCACGCTCCTCGCCGGTGGGACGGATCGGCGCACCGGCGAACCCCAGCGGGTACACGTGCCACCACATGACGGTCTCGGTCCAGCTGCTCATCCCTGAAGTCAACACGACCGCCGCGGCCCTGCGGAACGGCGTGCGGACGGGGCCGTTCGGGCCTAGGGTGTCGGCGCCCGGCCCCTAGAGTGGTTCGGCACCCTCGGAGAACCCCTTGTCGACCCCACCCCCGTCCTATCGCGCCGTTCTGCGCGCGCCCGGCATCCGCCCGGCGTTCCTTCCGAGCATCATCGGACGGCTCTCGCTGGCGACCTCGGGGCTCGCTCTCGTGCTGATGCTCGAGCAGGCGACCGGGTCGTTCGCGGTCGCGGGTGCCATCACGGCTGCCCTCGGCATCGCCAACGTCATCGCGACGCCGGTGCGTGCGCGCCTGATCGACCGTCGCGGTCAGCTCGCGATCCCGACGGCGCTCGGAGCCCTGCACACCCTCTCGCTCATCGCCTTCGCGGTGTTCCCTGCGGCGCCGCTGCCGGTGCTGCTCGTGCTGAGCATCGTCGCGGGGGTGTCGTCACCACCGTTCGGCGCGACGATGCGCGTCGTCTGGTCGGACGCCCTGCCCGCCGGGGCGCTGCGCACCCGCGGGTTCAGCCTCGACGCGGTCGCAGAAGAGGTCACCTTCGCGGTCGGTCCGCTCGTCGCCGCGGCCCTCGTCGCCCTGTCAGGGCCGGTGGCCGCGCTCGTGCTCTCCGCCGGCTGCGTCGCCGTCGGCACGGGACTGTTCGTGGCGAGCGGGCTGTCGCGTCAGCAGCGCGGGTCGCACCGCGCCACCGCTGATGAGGCAACCTCCCCGACGGTCCTGACGCCACTGCGCAGCCGCGGCTTCGTGCCGGTCGTGCTCGTGATGACCGCTCCCGGGCTCATCCTGGGCGCGGTCGAGCTCGCTGCCCCGGCGCTCGCCCTCGAAGCCGGCGCCCCGTTCCTGGCCGGCATCCTGCTCGCGCTGTTCGCGTCGGCCAGCGCCGTCGGCGGCCTTGTCTTCGGGCGGCTGCGGCTCGCCGGCTCGCACGCGGCGCAGCTGCTCGCGCTGCTCGGCGTGCTCGTCGTCTGTGTGGGTGTCGCCGGCGCCGTCGGGGGCCCGATCGCCGGGGCTGTCGGACTTCTGGTCGGCGGGCTGTGCCTGGCGCCGCTATTGATCGTCGGCTACCTCACGGCCGACGAGCTGACCGATCCGCGCGTACGCACCGAGGCCAGCAGCTGGATCAACACCGCGGTGAACCTCGGTGCGGCGGTGGGAGCGCTCGTCTTCGGCGTGATCACGGATGCCGCCGGCCCAGGCTGGGCGCTCGGGGCGACGGCGCTCACCGCGGCGGTCGTGGGGCTTGCGGTGGCACCGCTGCTGGTCCGCCGGAACGATGCGACAGGGCGACTGCGAGGATGACTCCCATGGACCCGCTGTACGCCGAACTGGATCGGATCTTCGCTGCGCGCGACCGTGCTGATATGGCGCCCACTATTGCGGCCCTGCTGCCGCTTCACGAGCAGCATCCCGATGACGCGCGCGTTCTCTACGAGCTGGGCGGGGCGTACGACACCGCAGGCGAGGAGGAGCGGGCGGCCGGCTTGTACCGATGCGCGCTCGATGCGGGTCTCGCCGGCGACATCCGCCGGCGGTGCCTGCTCCAGTACGGCAGCACACTGCGGAACTTGGGCCGGTTCGACGACTCGATCGCGATGTTCGGCGGTGCGCGGCAGGAGTTCCCCGATTCGGTGGCGCTCGCCGCGTTCGAATCGCTCACCCTTCATGCGGCCGGGCGGCACAGCCTCGCGCTCGCCGGCCTGCTCGAGGTCATCGCGGCACACGTCGACGGCGACGACCTCGACCGCTACAAGCCCGCGCTGCGCGGCAACGCCCACCATCTCCGGACGCTCGACGAGGGCGTCCGTGCCGATCGGGAGGAAGCGTCGCGCTGATCGCACGCGATGCCGGGGCGGCTGGCTATGCTGTGTCGATGCGCCGGACGACGCGGGCGGGCGAGCCGACCGCGATGGATGCCGCGGGTACATCCTTCGTCACGACGGAGCCGGCTCCGATCACGGCGTCGTCGCCGATGGTCACACCGGGCAGCACGGTGACATTCGCCCCGAGCCACACGTTGCGCCCGAGCACGACCGGCGCCGGGAGCAGGTCGCCGCGGCGACGGGGATGGATGTCGTGCTGCAGGGTCGCGATGACGGCGTTGTGTCCGATCAGGCAGTCGTCGCCGATGGTGATGCCGCCCTGGTCCTGGAAACGGCATCCGGAGTTGATGAACACGCGCCGGCCGAGGCGGATGTTGCGCCCGAAGTCGGCGGTGAAGGGCGGGAAGAGCGTCACCGTCGCGTCGACGGGTCGTCCGGTGAGCTGCGTGAGGAGCGATCGCACCCGATCGGGTTCGACATACCCGCCGTTGAGTTCGCCGGCGATGCGTAACGCTCGCTGGCTCGTCTCGTGCATCGTGGCGTGCAGCGGCGATCCGGCGGCGATGGTCTCGCCGGCGTCGAGTGCGGCGAGGAGCGCGTCGAGGCTCACGAGACGCCCGTCGTCGTCGCCGACCAGCTGGCCAGCATCTGCAGGCGCTCGGCGGTGGGCGATCCGGGCTCGGCGGTGTAGACGAGCAGCGCCAGTCCGTCCTCGGCGGTGACAGACAGCTCCTCGTAGGCGAGGGTGAGTTCGCCGACGACCGGGTGATGGAAGCGCTTGGTGCCGCTGCCGTGCGTACGAACGTCGTGCGCGGACCACAGCCGCGCGAACGTCTCGCTGCGGGTGGTCAGTTCGCCGACGAGGTCTTGCATCGCCCGGTCGTGGGGGTCTCGGCCCGCTTCGACGCGCATGATGCCGACGCACATCTGCGCGAACAGCTCCCAGTCGGGGTAGAAGTCACGTGAGGCGGGGTCGAGGAACTGGAATCGGGCCAGGTTCGGAACCCGGCCGCCCGTGCCGATGACGGGCGAGTAGAACGCCGCACCGAGCGCGTTGGTCGCCACGAGGTTCTGGTGACGGTCGCGCACGAATGCGGGGCCACCGGTGATCGCGTCGAGGGTGCGTTGCAGGCCGGGCCGCGGCGGCAGTTGCGATGAGGCTCGGCGTCGTGAACGTCCCGAGGTCGGCGTGCCGTCGGCGACGCGGGCCAGGTCGAGAAGATGCATCCGTTCGGTCTCGTCGAGCATCAGCGCGCGGGCGAGCGACTCGAGCACGCCGGCGGATGCGCCGCCGATGTCTCCCCGCTCGAGCTTGGCGTAGTACTCGACGCTCACGTCGGCGAGCATCGCGACCTCGGCGCGCCGCAGACCGCTCACGCGGCGGTTCACGCCGGCGGGCAGGCCGACGTCGGCGGGGGAGAGTCGCGCCCGCCGGGTCATGAGGAACTCGCGCACCTCGGCCTTGTTGTTCATACCGTTCACGCTACGGCGCGCGCCGGACGCGAGGCACTCCCTGTCGGTACACGTCTTGCCGGGGTCTGTCCGAGCGGCCGCGTCGGGCGTTCACTGGTACTCATCCCGCACGCCGATCAGGAAGGTCCTCTCATGGACGTCGTCCCCACGCCCCCGACGGTGAAGAACCCGCCCGAGTGGTTCACCGGTAATGTCTGGCTCGACCCGGTCGCCGCGCCGCGGGACGCGGAGCAGCGGATGAGCGCGGGCCTGGTGCGGTTCGCGCCCGGGGCGCGCACCGCGTGGCACTCCCACCCGCTCGGTCAGACCCTGCGGATCATCGAGGGCACGGCGCTCGTGCAGGCTCGCGGCGGGGCCGTCGTCGAGGTCCACGCCGGTCAGACCGTCTATAGCCCTCCCGGCGAGGAGCACTGGCACGGGGCCGCGCCCGACAGCTTCATGACACATCTCGCTCTGTGGGAGACGCCCGACGGCGGCGAGAGTGCGTCGTGGGGCGCCCACGTCACCGACGAGGAGTACCGGGCGCGCTGACCGCTTGTACCGGTCCCGCGCGCCGGCTCATCACTCGACGCTGACCACTCCGAGCTCGTAGGCCCGGATGACCGCTTGCACGCGGTTCGCGAGGTCGAGCTTCAGGAGGATCCGGCCGAAGTGCGCCTTCACCGTCGATTCGCTCAGGTGCAGGGCTGCGGCGATCTCGGCGTTCGTGAGTCCCTGTCCGACGCACCGGAACACGTCGCGCTCGCGCGGCGAGAGTGCGGCGAGGGCGTCACCGGATGCCGGTGCGTCCGGGCGCGCGAGATGCGGTATCGCGATGTCGATGAGTTTCGCGGTGATCCGGGGCGAGACCACCGCGTCGCCCGTCGTGACGGCCCGCACTGCGGCGACGAGCTCGTCGGGGCGTGTGTTCTTGAGCAGGAAGCCCGCCGCTCCGGCGCGCAGCGCACCGAAGGCGAACTCGTCGAGGTCGTACGTCGTCAGGACGAGGATGCGGGTGTCGGGCAGCGCGGCGGTGAGTTCTCGCGTCGCCGCGATGCCGTCGACGCCCGGCATCCGTACGTCCATCAGCACGACGTCGGGCCGCAGACGCTGTGCCGCCCGCACCGCCTCGGCGCCGTCGGATGCCTCGCCCACCACGACGATGTCGGGCTGCGCCTCGAGCACGAGACGCAAGCCGTAGCGGATGAGCTCCTGGTCGTCGACGAGCAGCACGGCGATACGGCCCTCGGGCGTGGCGGGCTGGCTCATCGGTCCTCCGTCGAGAGGCGGACGAACACCCGCCAGCCGCCCCCGGCGACCGGCCCCGCCTCCACCGACCCATCGTAGAAGGCGGCCCGTTCGCGGATGCCGACGAGCCCTCGTCCGGCGCCCGCGGCCGGGTCGGTCGGTGCCGCAACGTCCTTGACCAGGATCGTCACCTCGGAGCGGCTGAACACCAGCTGCACCAGGACGTCGCGCACGCCGCGGCCGTGACGCAGCACGTTCGTCAGGGCCTCTTGCACGATGCGGTAGATCGTGAGGCTGACCGCCGCGCCCTCGGTGAGCGAGCCGGTCTGCTCCAGGCGGACCGGGATGCCGGCGGCGCGGAACTCGTCGACGAGCGCGGGGATCCGTTCCACCCGCGGCGCTTCGGCCGGCGGCGCGGCATCCCGCTCGTCACGGACGGCGGTGAGCAGTCGGCGCACTTCGCCGAGCGTGCGACGGCCGGTCTCGCTGACACGGCCGATCGCGCGGTGCGCCTCGTCGGGGCGGGCGTTGACCGAGGCCTGGGCGCCGTCGGCGAGCGCCACCATCACCGCGAGGCTGTGGGCGATGACGTCGTGCATTTCGCGGGCGATGCGTTCGCGTTCGGCCGCGGCCGCGATGCTCGCCTCCTGATCGCGTTCGCGTCGCAGGTGTTCGGCCCGCTCGGCGAGCGCTGCGGCCTGACGGCGGCCGTGCCCGGCGTTGATGCCGAGCAGCGTGGCGATGAGGCTCGCCGCGAGCACGACCACGGTGATGCTGAGCCAGTCGGTGGCCCAGGCTGCGGCATCCGCGCGCGGGGCGAGGCCCAGCAGCGGCGGTCCCGAGCGCACCCGCAGCGCGAGCATGAGCGCCGCCGCCGTGCCCCCGGCTGCGGCCCAGCCGAAAGCGATCCAGGCGCCGCGGCTGTCGCGTACACCGGCCCGGTACAGCCCCGCGATGACGAGTGCGGCCTCCGCGCCCGACCCCACCGCGAACGACGCGAGCATCAGAACGATGGCCGCACCGAACGCGACCGCCGGGCGCCGCCGCGAGACGAGGACGACGGCCGTCCCGGCGATGGCGAGCAGCACCAGCGGCCACAGGGGAGTGGCGATGGTGGACTCGACCGACAGGTAGCCGAGGGCCGCCGCGATGACCAGGTAGCCGGCCAGGATCGCGGTGTCAGCGGCATCCGGTCGTCGCCGGGACGGAGCCATCATGCGTCTTTGGTCCGCAGCGCGATGGCGCCGATCACGAGGGCGCCCGCGGCCCAGATCGCCGCGATGGTCCAGCCGGCGCCGACGCTGATGTGTCCACTCCACAGGTCGATGAACGGTCCGCCCTCGATCCCGACCCGGCCCATCGCGTCGCCGGCGTTGCCGAGCAGCGCCAGGCGCAGCACGCGCGAGAGCAGACCGAAGGGCAGCAGCGAGCTGAGCACCGGCAGCAGCAGGGTCGCGGCGAACACGATGATCGAGCCCGCCGTCGTCGAGCGCACGAGGGTCGTCACGCCGAGCCCGAAGACCGCGCAGAGGCCCAGGTAGACGGCCGAGCCGACCAAAGCGAGCATCACGCCGGGAGCGGTGAGCGGGGCGTCGAGGCCGAAGCCGGCGTAGATCGGGTTGGTGACCGCCCACGACACGAACACGGTGACGAGGGCCACGACGGTGACGGCGGTCAACGCGACGACGGCTTTCGCGGCCAGCACCCGCATCCGGTGGGGGACGGCGGTGAGCGTCGTCTGCATGGCACCGGAGGAGTACTCGGCGCCGATCAACATAACGCCGAAGATACCGGCGATGATCTGCCCGAGCACGACGGTCGGCACAGTGACGTCGGCGAGCGTCCGTTCGATCGAGGGAACCGAGGGCACTCCCGACGACTCGAGCGTCACCCCGAGGAACAGACTGCCGCCCACTCCGATGGCGAGGATTCCGGCGAGGGCGAGAACGGATGCCGGCAGGCTCAGGGCCTTGATCCACTCGGAGTGCACGACGGCCGTGAAGGGCGGGCGCTGTGTGCGTGCGTCGGCGCGGTGCGGTTTGGCGGTGAGGGCCATCACTGGTTCTCCTTCGTGGTGGTCGGTGTCGAGCGGTACTCGGTGGCTTGCGCGGTGAGCGCCAGGTAGGCGTCTTCGAGCGAGCCGGCGACCGACGTCACCTCGTAGAGCACGACTCCCGCGGCACCCGCGATGCCGGCGACCTCTTCGGCCGAGAGATCGGTGATGTCGAGCGCTCCGTCGGCGCGCGTGACCACCGTCACGCCCGGGCGGGCGATCGCGGCGCGCAGGCGGTCGGGGTCGTGCGTGCGCACCCGCACCACCGACTGCGTCACACCGGCGATGACCTCCTGCAGCGGACCATCGGCGAGGATCGCACCGCGCCCGATCACGATCAGCTGTTCCGCGGTCTGCGCCATCTCGCTCATCACGTGCGACGACAGCAGCACCGTCCTGCCCTCGGCGGCGAGATCGCGCAGCAGACCGCGGATCCACAGGATGCCGTCGGGGTCGAGGCCGTTGATCGGCTCGTCGAGGATGATCGTCTGCGGGTCGCCGAGCATGGCCGCGGCGATCCCGAGCCGCTGCCCCATGCCGAGCGAGAACCCGCCCACCCGCTTGTTCGCGACCGCGGCGATGCCCGTGCGCTCCATGACCTCGTGCACGCGCGGGGCACGGATGCGGTGGGTCGCGGCGATCGCGAGCAGGTGCTTGTAGGCGGTGCGACGCTTGTGTGCGGCGCGGGCGTCGAGCAGCACGCCGACCTCGCGGAGCGGTGCGGGCAGGTCGCGGTAGGCGCGACCGTTGACCTCGGCGGTGCCGGATGTCGGCCGGTCGAGCCCGACGATCATGCGCATGGTCGTCGACTTGCCGGCGCCGTTCGGACCGAGGAACCCGGTCACCTTGCCCGGCTCGACGGTGAAGTCGAGGCCGTCGACGGCCACCTTGTCGCCGTACCGTTTCGACAGCGATTGAACACGGATCATGTGTCACCCTTTCGTCGCCGTCGACGCTACGGACGGCGAGAAAACCGCACATCGGCCCGGGGTCCGGATGTGCGGGGGCGACCAGTACCTGGGTCTATACCGCTGGGCCGGGTCTCAGGCGCGGGTGTGGTCGGTCGCCTTCTTCGCGGCTCTGGTGCCGACCCGCGTGCCCCACATCATTACGAGCAGCATCAGGATGCCGCCGATGAGCACGCCGATGGCGAGTGCCTCGGTCGGAACGGGAAGCAGAGTGCTCGCGGCGATCACGAACGCGATGACGCCGGTGATGAGCGTCGGGCGCTTCGCGCGTTTGTGAGCTGCCAGCCGGGCCTCGTCACTCGTCATGGTGCTGGGGACGCGGATGCCGGCGAGCGCGTTCCGCTTGAGCCGCCCCGAGCCGGCGGCCCGCGCCATCCAGATCAGCGCGCTCCCGGAACCTGTCATGACGACGAAGATCACGACGCGGGCGACGAGGTCGTTCTCCATCCGTCCGACCCTAGCCAGACGATGCTCGTCGCCGTGGTGCGGTCACTTGTCGAAGCGGGCGCCGGCGGGGTTGCTGGGGAGGATGTACAGGACCAGGAGGGCGATCGCCCCGATTCCGGGCACCACGCTGATGAACCAGAACGGACCCGCGAGGTTGGCGTCGTGCAGCCGTCGCCACGAGATCGCGAGCGTCGGGATGAGGGTGGCCAGCATCCACAGGAACAGCAGGATGCCGCCCACGCCGATGAGCGGCCCCGGCTGGCTGCGTCCCGTGATGGGGTCGGTCGTCGCTCCGGCGAAGGCCCCGATGAGCATGAACACCGTGATCGCCGTCACCACGAGCGCCTGTGCCAGGTACCACCACCAGAACTCGCTGCGGCTCGCGCGACCCGAGAACGTGGCGTACTTGCGCCAGAACCGTCCGAACGCCTGCCCGAACGAGGCGCCGTAGAGCGGCTGCGACAGGGGAGTGGACGCGGATGCAGCGGGGTGCGACGGGGTGGCGTAGGTCACGGTTCCTCCAAAGCTGGGTTGCCCGCACCATATCAGCGAGGCGTGACGGGCTCATCGCCTCGTCGTTGCCGCCGGATGACAGACGAAGGCCCCGGCCACCGCGCTCAAGGAGTGGGTGCCGGGGCTCTCGAAGACTGCTGGCGTCAGGCGCGGACGCCGAGTGCGAAGCTGATCGCGCCTTCGCCGTCGACCTGCGCGTCGAGGACGCTCTCGTCCAGCGCGAGCGCTGCGGCCGGGTCGACGAACACGCGGGCACCGTCGGCCTCGACCACGGCATCCTCGCTCTGCGGTGCCTCGGCAAGCGAAAGAGCGAAACCTGTCTCGGGGGAGCCGGTGTCGGCAATGCGGACACCACCGGCCTCGGCGGGGATCTGAGCGGTGAGGTTTTTCACCGCGGTGGCGGCGTTCTCGGTGAGCGTGAGCATGAAGCTCTCCTTCCGTGGATTGCTGCGGAACCGGCCACGATTCCGAGAATCGGTGGCAGACGCAAACGTAGGCGGTGACTCCCAGGGGATTCGGAAGGTCGAGGACGCTTAGACTCGGAGGTGCCTAGCCTCTGTAGCTCAGTGGAAGAGCCACTCCGTCCTAAGGAGCGGGTCGGGGGTTCGAATCCCTCCAGGGGCACCACAAAGTTCGACTGACGAAGCTGCGCGGCCTCCTGATGCCGCCGCCCGCGAGGCTTGCGCGCTATTCTGCAGATCCAGATCGCGCCGTGCCTCCGGCGCGGTGCCGCACGCGTGGGACGGTACTGTCAAGGAAGATGAGGCGGGGGAGCAATCTTGGAGACTACGACACTCACAATCGAGCAGGTGGGGGCCTTGTCCAGCCGGGAGGAAGACCACCTCTTCGATCGGAAATCGCGGAGCATCACGCCGGCAAAGCTCACGAAGACGCTCTCTGGGTTCGCCAACGCCGACGGCGGTGAGATCTTGATCGGCATCGAGGATGACGGTACCTGGAATGGCGCACCTAAAGTGGAGGCGTTCAATGGCACCCTGCAGGCCTTTGAGCCACTCTTTCCGTACGGGACCGAGTTTGATTACGAGTTCCTGACCCATCCAGACGACCAGAGCGTCGTGATGCACGTCACCGTTCAGAAGTCCCGTGAAATCAAGTTTGCATCCGACGGCAAGGCCTACGTTCGCCGCGGTGCGCAGTCCCTCCCGGTGGAGGACCTCGAGTTGCTTAGGCGCCAGAAGGGCTTGACGACCCTCGAGACTGCAACCCTCAACTACCCATACACGCAACTCGTCGAGTCGCCGGTCATTGATGACTTCACTCGACGGATCGTACCAACGTCGGCGCCCGAACCATGGCTCCGTAAGCAGAACCTGATCGTGGGAGACCTTCCGACGGTGGCCGGGACCCTCCTGTTCCACGACGAGCCGCAAATTCATCTGCCGCGCTCGTCCGTCAAAATCTACCGGTACACGACGAGCGACGTGGAGGGATCCCGCGAGCATCTTGCGTACGATCCGATCTCGATTGACGGTGCTATTGCGGAACAAGTTGCCGCTGCAGTTGCCGAGACGGTGCGTCAGGTCGAAGAGATACCAACGCTTGACACCGAGGGGCTCATAAAGATCAAGTATCCCGACGAGACGCTTCACGAGATTATTACGAACGCCGTCATTCATCGGGACTATGCAGTAAACGACGACGTGCACGTGCGCATCTTCGACAACCGGATCGAGGTTCAGAGCCCGGGCGGCTTGCCGGCAAATATCACTGCTGCAAATATTCTCGACGAGCGGTTCTCAAGAAATCCGATCGTTGTTCGCCTCCTCAACAAATTCCCGGACGCACCAAACAAGGATGTGGGCGAGGGGTTGAACACTGCTTTCGAAGCAATGCGTAAGTTGGACCTCCGCGACCCGGAGATCCGCGACACGGGCACTTCGGTTCTCGTTGTCGTGTGGCATGAGAGTCTCGCGTCACCGGAGTCACGAATCATGGACTTTCTGAAATCCAACAAGACGATCAGCAATCGTGAAGCGCGTACACTGCTCAACCGGCCGGAAGCGGAACGTTCAATCCGGCGGCTCTTCGAATCGCTAGTTGCGTCGAACCTGATCGAACGCGTGCCAGGGACGAGTGGCCGAGGTTCAAAGTATCGCGCGAAGTAGCGGGTCGCAGGGGACGTTTTATGTTGGCGTTCCGCCTATGTTGGAGTGTCGAGACCGTGCGCGCCATCGGCTTTTGATCTCGAGAGCGGCACGAGACACCCCCCCCCAATTCCGACGCCCGACTGCAAGCAGACCGTGCGGTTCCCGAGGAGCGAATCTACCGGCCGATGACATGAATCACGCGACGCTGCGTCTTGCGCGTGTCGCCGCGGTCGAGTCGCCGTTAGTGGTGCAGTGCTTGATCTGTCGTGTTGGTGCGTTGGGTGCTAATTTCGAGGACGGTTGCGATCACATCCTCGGTGCTGCTCTCGGCGACTAGGGTGATACGAGACTCCGCGCGGGCCTCGAGCCCGAGTAGCGGCGCCCTGCGGCCAATTCGTCGGACAGTTTGGCGAGTACAGCGCCCGCGAGGAGGCGATAGCGTCACCGTTCGGGGAAACCCCGGCGGCGCGGGTGCGTCGAGGGATCTTGCGGATAAGCCGCGCGTTGGGCAGCAGCGACGGAAGGGTACGCTGAAAAGAACCCACGCGACCGGGCGATTTCGGTGGCTTGAGCGCGCCGGCCCTTCCCAGTGCGCCCCAGCCCGATCTGCGAGGAATTCGGCACGGACGTCAGGGGGTTGAACGAGCCCTCGCGGGGCAGCATCCGGATGCGAAAACTGGGTCGATCGCCGCTCGCGCCGGTGCCCTGCTGCGATTCCGCGACGAGATGAACGTCGAAGACGTCGTTGTGGCGCCATACAAGCCGGGCTCGACCATCAATCTCGAGGTGATCTCGAGCGAGTACTACTTCAAGCCGGACGCGCCGACCCACCGACGCCGTCGATCGGATCAAGACCGGGCTGCCTCTAGCAGTTTCTACTCAACCCGCCTCTTCGAGATCGGGTCTGTGCTGACTGTATTGAGGGCGCGAAGGCACGTGACCTACAGCGTGGCGTCCGGCGAGACCGGGTACGGCATCGGAGAACGCCTCTGTCTCGACTACATCACGATGTTGTCGTACAACCACAAGTCCTTCTCCGAGCCGAAGCTCCAGCCCGGGCGACATTCTGATCCTGCGCCCCAGGCGCTCGGCTAGCATTTCCGCATGGCCAAAGCACCCCGGATCACCGACGTCTCGATCGGCGGCGACGGCATCCGTCTCGGTCAGTTCATGAAGTTTGCGGGCCTGCTCGACTCGGGCGGCGACGTCAAAGAGGCCATCATCGATGGCTACGTGACGGTCAACGGCGAGGTTGAGCGGCGCCGTGGTCGTCAGTTGCAGGTCGACGACGTCGTCAGCCACGAAGGTCGCACGGTCCGCGTCCGCCCGTAAACGGGGATAACGGGTTCACGTCCCGTTAGCCACTGCCAGGTTTGGGGCTGCGTCAGCGTTCATCCCGCCGGATGACAGAATCGTCCGGTGACCGCAACTCTCGTCGCTCAGGACCTCGCCGGCGGATACGGCCACCGCACTCTCTTCGACGGCGTCGATCTCACCGTCAGCCCGGGTGACGTCGTCGGTGTCGTCGGCGCCAACGGTGCCGGCAAGTCCACGCTGCTGCGCATCCTCGCCGGACGCGACGCGCCCCAGGCGGGCACCGTCAGTCTCGCTCCCGCCGACGCCTTCGTCGGTTGGCTGCCGCAGGAGCACGAGCGCGTCGAAGGCGAGACCGTCGCCGCGTACATCGCCCGCCGCACGGGATGCGCCGAGGCGACGGCCGAGATGGATGCCGCGGCATCCGACCTCGGTGATCCCTCCATCGCCGGCGCTGACGATCGGTACGCCACCGCCCTCGACCGCTGGCTCGCGAGCGGCGCGGCCGACCTCGACGAGCGCCTGCCGATCGTGCTCGCCGACCTCGGGCTCGAGCTCGACGCCGACGGCATCCACATGACGTCCCTCTCGGGCGGGCAGGCGGCGCGCGTCGGACTCGCCGCTCTGCTGCTCTCGCGCTTCGACATCGTGCTGCTCGATGAACCCACGAACGACCTCGACCTCGACGGGCTCGAGCGTCTCGAAGCGTTCGTGCACGGCCTGCGCGGGGGAGTCGTGCTGGTCAGCCACGACCGCGAGTTCCTGGCGCGCAGCGTGACGCGCGTGCTCGAGCTCGACCTCGCGCAGAACTCGCACCGCATCTATGGCGGCGGCTATGACGCCTACCTCGAAGAGCGGGCGACTGTGCGACGTCATGCTCGTGAGAAGTACGACGAGTTCGCGGGCAAGAAGGCCGACCTCGTTGCGCGGGCTCGCGTGCAGCGCGAGTGGTCGAGCCAGGGCGTGCGCAACGCGATGAAGAAGAACCCCGACAACGACAAGATCCGCCGCAAGGCCGCGACGGAGTCAAGCGAGAAGCAGGCGCAGAAGGTGCGCCAGATGGAGAGCCGCATCGCCCGGCTCGACGAGGTCGAGGAGCCGCGCAAGGAGTGGCAGCTCGAGTTCACGATCGGCGCTGCGCCGCGGTCGAGCTCGGTCGTCTCAACGCTCAACGGCGCCGTCGTCCGCCAGGGCTCGTTCACGCTCGGACCGGTGTCTCTGCAGATCAACGCGGGCGACCGCATCGGCATCACTGGGCCCAACGGTGCCGGCAAGTCCACGCTGCTGCGCACGATCCTCGGACGGCAGCAGCCCGACGAGGGGAGCGCCAGCATCGGGTCGAACGTCAGCATCGGCGAGATCGATCAGGCGCGCTCGCTGCTGGTGGGCTCGACGCCGCTCGCCGACGCCTTCGAGGCGCTGGTGCCCGAGATGGCTTCCGGCGAGGTGCGGACGCTGCTCGCGAAGTTCGGGCTCAAGGCCGACCACGTTCTGCGTCCGGTCGGCGAGCTGTCACCGGGAGAGCGCACCCGCGCCGGCCTCGCCCTGCTGCAGGCGCGCGGCGTGAACGTCCTCGTCCTCGACGAACCGACGAACCACCTCGACCTGCCGGCCATCGAACAGCTCGAGCAAGCCCTTGAGTCGTACGACGGCACGCTGCTGCTCGTCACCCACGACCGTCGGATGCTGGATGCCGTCAGCACCAACCGTCGCTGGCACGTCGAGGGCGGTCGGGTCACCGAGGCCTAATTCGCGCGGACTGCCCCGACGCGGCTACCCGACACTCAGTCCGTCGGTGGCTGCTCGGTTTGCGCGCTCCACTGCGCCCGCAGCACGCTCACGACATCGTCGAGCCCCGATCCGGCGCGGAGGGCTTCGTCGGTCAGCTCGCGAACACGCTTGAGCACGCCCTGGGGGAGCACCGCCGCCGATTCCGCGACGCGCGTTCCGGCGGCGGTGCGGCTGACGACGAGTCCCTCTTGCTCGAGCAGTTTGTAGGCCTTCGCGACGGTGCCGGGTGCGACGCCGAGGTCGGCGGCGGTCTGACGGACGGTCGGCAGGCGTTCGTTCGCCGCGAGCATGCCCGACACGATGAGCCCGCGCAGCTGCAGATAGATCTCGCGCGACGGGGTGCTCTCGTCGGCGAAGAGCGGCCGAGTCATGGTCATCGTGCGTAGCCGACATCCGGTCCGGACGCCCCGGGTGCGGGGGTAGCCGGGGCGGCGACCGAGGTGTGATCGGCGCGCGGCACGAGTGATCCCCCGACGACGAGCAGCATGCAAAGCGCCACGATCTCGACGATCGGCGCTGCGGCTCCGGCGAGAGAGGCGAGCTCCGCGTATCGCCACGCGACGTCGTAGGACGTCGTGGCGGCCGGGCCATCGACGGTGAGCGTGGTGGCGGAGCCCGCGTTGCCGATGAGGCGCCACGCGGCGGCGAGGGTGAGCAGGCTCGCACCCGTCGTGAGCCAGACGACGCCCCCGGCGGTGCGGCGGCGGGCTGCTCGCTCGGTCGCGACGGTCTCGGGACGGAGGAACGGCCGCGCCGCGTTGCGGGCGAGTGCACGCCAAGCGGCGACCGCCAGCAGCACCAGGGCGATCAGGGCGGGCACGCCGTAGATCCAGCCGTAGAAGACGACGCGCAGGGGATCGACATCCGCGGCGTTCGGGATCGGGATGACGAGCCACAGCCAGTCGCCGTCATCGTTCGGCGACGAAGCGAGCCCGGCCGCGATTGTCGTCCCGACCAGCGTGAGGGCTGCGATGGTCAGCGCGACGAGGGCCATCGGTGAGCTGAATGAGACCCACGACCTGCGTACCGGCGGCGACACGGGACGCTCGGGTGCGCCCGATCCGCGGGTGCGGATGAGGATCAGTGCGGCAACGATGCCGATCACCGCCACGACGAGGGGCGTGGCGACGCGCCACCATGACGCCCCGAAGCCGTCCCAGATGTAGCCGCGAAAGAAGAACTCGAGAACAAAGGAGACTGCGACGGCGACGCCCGTGCCGGCGAGGGCGAGGTGCTCACCGGCATATCGATGCCGGAGCGCGGATCGACGTTCTCCGATGAGTCCAGCGCCGCGCTCGATACCGCCGCTCGTGTTCGCCCGGATCGCGACGACCGTCGCGGCGGCGACGAGCGCGAGGACGAACGACATCGGAGGCCACGTCGCAATGGCGCCGGTGAGGTCGAGGGGCCCGACGGTCGCGAAGAGAGGGACGAGCATGCGTGACGCCTTTCGCTTGTATCCCGAGAGTGAAACAAAATGTATCAGGGATATGGTACAAGCCAATTGCGCCGCATTGCTCGCTGAGCAACCGAGGTTGACAACCGCCCGATAAGCAACCTAGGTTGCTGACATGGAATCCACCCAGGTCGCCGGCGTCGCCGCCGACACGCGCGACCCGCGTGCGGGCCTGCGGGCGATCGCCTCGCTGCGCTCGCTCACCGAGCGCCTCGAACTGGCGCAGGTCGAGGCGGGTCTGCGCGCCGGCATGAGCTGGCAGGAGATCGCCGACGCGCTCGGCGTCTCACGCCAGGCCGTGCACAAGAAGTACGCCAAGCGGATCGACCCGACCATCGACATCCCGAGGAGAGCCCGATGAGCAAGCTGACGGTCGCCACCGCGACGATGTACGACCTGTCCCTGGCCGCCGCGGAGGAGGCATCCCGTCTCGGAGAACAGAGCGGCGACATCGACCACCTTCTGCTGGCTCTGACGATCAACGAGCAAGTCGCCGGCCAGGTGCTGCGCTCGCTCGGCGCCGACCTCGAACGCACCCGCGCGGCGGTCGAGCAGCAGCATGCCGAGCAGCTCGCCTCGCTCGGGGTGCGGGCATCGCCGCCCGGCCCGGGCCGCATCACGTTCCACGAGCGCGGTGACTTCGAATGGAACGACCGCGCTCTCGACGTGCTGCGGCGCGCGGCGAAGGGTCGGAAGCGCGGCGATGCTGCCGCGGTGCTGCGCGAACTCGTCGGCGAGGGCAGCGGCCTCGTCGAGGCGATCCTCCAGCGGCTTGAGACGACGCCGCAGCAGGTGCGTGAGCTTCTCGACCAGGCCGAGCGGTACCCGTCGCCGCCGAGCGGCACCTTCGACGGTCGTTCGCTGTCGGGCTCCGGCGCAGCTCACGTCACCGCTCCCGTCGCGACGGTGTGGGCGCTCGTGAGCGATCCCGCGCGGATGCCGGAATGGGACCTCGGTTTCGGCCGCGTCAGCGACCTGCCCGGCGAGGTCGTCGCTGGGTCGGTGTGGACCGCGTACGCGCTCGAAACCGCGGCCGATGGCAAGCCGCAGCGCGTCCGGCCCGATCGACAGCGGGCTCGCGTCACGCTCGTCGAGCTCGAGCCGATGGTCGCGATCGAGTGGACGACGACCTGGCCCGACGCGATGACCTCGAACACGCGTCGCACGCGCATCGAGCTGGAACCCGCGGCGGGCGGCACGCACCTGCGGATCCGCCAGGCCTGGGAGCGCACCGGCTCGCGTCGCGGCATCCCTCCGCTCCGTTGGGTGATGCGACCGCTCTACACGTTCGCGATCTGGCTGCAGATCTCGCAGCTGGGCGCGTCGATCGGGCGGGCGTTCCGGTAGGTCGAACCGGATGCCGCCCACGCCGCCTACCCGCGGCGGCTGATCAGCACCGCGGCGATGGCCACCGCCGCGATGACGGCGGCGAGGCGCACGGCCTTGCCGGTGCCGCGCGAGACCGTGAGCACGCGATCGGCGATCTTCGTGTTGGCGTCGATGCGGGCGGTGGCGAAACCGGCGGCGGCATCCACGATCTTGTCGGCGACGGGAACCGCGTCAGGGATGGCGCTCTTCGCGACATCCTGCGCCTTGTGGATGACGCCCTTGCCGGCGTCCGCCACACCATGGACGGCACGGGAGGCTGCGCGCGTGAGGCCCTTCTCGGACTTCGGGGTCTCGGTGGTGGACGCGCTCTGCTCGTCGTTCGTCGCGGCGGGGGTGTTCTCGTCAGCCATGGCGGCTCCGTTCGTCGTAAGGCGGAACGTCGCCACTCTCGCATCGCCGGCGCGATCGAGAGAGGCCCTAGCCGGGCCGGCGGATTTCGCGTATGTCCGGTCCGGCCGAACCGACCGTGCGAGCACTGCGCGGTGACGCGATAGCGTCGGGGTGATGAGCAATCCCTTCGCCGAAGTGCCGGTCCTCCCCGTCGTGATCCCTTTCGGCGTCGTGGTCTTCGCCGTGTTGCTGGTCGTACTGCGGGCGCGCCGCATCTCCACGCTGCCGCGTGCGGCGGTAGCCGCGGCGGTTGCCGTCTATGCCGCAGGCATCGTGGGCAACACGATCTTCCCGATCTTCCTCAACAAGCCCGAC
The DNA here is from genome assembly GCF_028737325.1 of Microbacterium thalli. Classification (GTDB taxonomy): domain Bacteria; phylum Actinomycetota; class Actinomycetes; order Actinomycetales; family Microbacteriaceae; genus Microbacterium; species Microbacterium thalli. Next base: position 1,568,023 of record NZ_JAQZCH010000001.1, read on the forward strand.
TCGGGCCTGCCGTGGACGCCGGGCCTGGCGCTCGTGCCATTCGTCGACTACGAAATCGACGACGCGCTGATGAACGCGCTGGTCTTCGTGCCGCTCGGCATCCTCATCCCGCTCATGCTCGCGCGGCCGGCCTGGCTGAAAGTGGTCGGTGCGGCCGCGATCACGAGCCTGACGATGGAGTCATTGCAGCTCGCAGCGCAGGCGTTCTTCGCCGGCGGCCACATCGCCGACATCAACGATTTCCTCTCGAACGTCGCCGGCGGCGCTCTGGGCTACGGTCTGCTGCTCGTGCTCGCGCGGGTTCCGGCGCTGACGCGACTCATCGACTTGTTCCGTTGGAAGCCGCACCCGCAGCCGCGTTCCCCGGAACCAGCCGTTATCCGTGGTTGAGGGGTCAGCGCCCCTGGCGCTTCTTGTAGGGCTTGGGCTGTCCCTTGACGATGGGTGCGCGTCCCGAGCCCTTCGAGGCCTTCGCCTTGCCGCCGCCTGACGCCTTCTGCTTCGGCGCGACAGCCGGCGCCGGCGCAGCGGCCACCTCTGCTCGTGCGTCAGCGAGCAGGAGGGTGCCGGCCGGGGTGAGGCGCGGCTTGCCGCCGTCCTTGACGAAGAGCGGGTGCCCGACCTCTTCTTCGAGCCGGTCGAGCGACGAGTAGAGCACCGGGAGTGAGATACCGAGACTCTCGGCGGCGCGGGGGAAGTGCAGCGCGTCGGCGGCGGCGACGAAGTGGACGAGGTCGCGGATCTTCACGCTTCACCGTCCTGATTCGCCGGCGGGCGGGTCGTGTCGGTCATTGCGGGTTCCAGCCGTTCGAGAGCGGTGCGGGAGAGAGGCTTGCGCCCATTGTCTCAGGAAGCGCCGACCCGTCCGGAATGCCCGCGAGCCCTCACAGGGTGTCGAAGTCGCTCCAGGCTTGCGGCGCACCGCCGAAGTCCGGGTCTTCGGTGGCGACCGCCGCCGATGTTCCGCGGTTGCGCAGCTGATCGGCTTGGCGGCGCAGGCGCGCGACGAGCACGTCGTCGCGCAGCTCGGGGCCGTCCCAGTCGGTCTCGCGCGAGGTGATCTGACTGGCGGGGCCGACCAGCACCTCCCATCGCGCCTGCGTGCCGTCGGTGCCGACGACGGGGATGTCCACCGTTGCCGAGCTGCCGACTTGAGCGAGTGCCTGAGCGTATCCGAGAAGGGCCCGGGCGACGTCGGACCCGGTCACCACGGAGTCGCCCGCGTAGTGAATTCTGTCCATGTCTCCCGGCATACCCGAGACGTGTGCGCATCGGGCTGGGGGTGGCGTCAGCCCGCGGTGTGCGCTAGCGGTCGTCCCGACGCCCGGCCTCAGCTGCCCGAGCTCTCACGCCGGACGAGCGCGGAACGCAGCGACCGCAGGAGCAGCAACAGGCCGCCGAGCCCGACGATGCTGCCGAGGAACGGGAAGACCGAGACCGTCTCGGTCAGAAGCGGTCCGTGGTCGGCGACGCCCAGCATGACGCCGACGACGACGAGGGTCGCACCGACCAGGGTCGTGGTGAGCCGGCCGGTCAGCGACTCGACCCACGAGCGGTCGTCGGGTGATTCGAGCGCGCGCAGGCGTACGGTCAGCTGTCCCGACTCGAGGTCGTGCAGGATGCCGTCGACGCGGCGCGGCAGGTCGCGGATCCGCTCCCGGCCCAGCTGCAGCTGCACCTGCGCGCTCAAGGCCGCGGTGCGGGGGTCGCCCATCCGCAGCGCGTACTGCGGCGCACGCGAGAGGGCCCGCTTGATCATGTCGTAGCCGGGGTCGAGGCGGCGCAGCGTGCCTTCGACGGCGCCGAGGGTCCGGAACGCCAGCAGCAGCCCCGGAGGGAGCGCGAGCCGGTGGTGCCGCAGCACGTCGATGAGGGCCGTGAACAGGTGCTGGTCGGCGCGCGAGTTGTGCAGCCGCGTGAGGATGACGCCGATGTCGTGCTGCAGCGCGGCGACATCCACCGCAGCGCCCGCGCGCGGCTTCACGAGCATCAGCACGGCGTCGGTCGCGCCAGAGTCGTCTTCGTTGTGCAGGGCGACCAGCAGGGGCAGCAGCAGCCGGCGCAGGCTCTTCTCGACGATGCCGACCGAGCCGAAGTCGATCAGCGCGACGATGCCGTCCGGCTGCAGGATGAGATTGCCGGGGTGCAGGTCGGCGTGGAACACCCCGCGCAGCGCGACCTGACCGACGATGACGTCGAGCACGGCGTCGGCGATGGCCGTCGCGTCCTCGGGAGCGACGGAGCCGGGCTCACCGGGGGCGGGCAGACGGCTGAACGGGATGCCGCGCACATGCTCCATCACGATGAGCTGCTCCGTGCACAGGTCGGGGTACACGTCGGGGATGCGCACCGCGCGGGCGTCGGCCGCCGTCATCGAGTCGCGCAGCATCTCCATGTTGGCCACCTCGACGCGGTAGTCGAGCTCTTCGCGCAGCGCGACGGCGAACTGCGCCGCGAGCGCCGACGCGCCGACATCCTTCGCCCAGGTGGTGCGGCGCTCGAGGTCGGCGGCCGCGCGCTCGATGATGTCGAGGTCGGTGGCCACCTCGGCCCGCGCCTTCGGGCGCTGGATCTTGACGACGACATCCGTGCCGTTCCGCAACTGCGCCGTGTGAACCTGGCCGACGGATGCCGCCGCGAGCGGCGTCTCGTCGATGAAGGTGAAGACGAGGTCGAGGGGGCGCCCGAGCTGGGTCTCGATCGCAGCCTTCGCCTCGGACCAGGGGATCGGCGTCGTGTCCATCTGCAGCGTCGCGAGCGCACGGGTGATCTCGGCGGGCAGCAGGTCGCTGCGGGTGGAGAGGATCTGTCCGAGCTTGACGAAGGTCACGCCGGCGTCGTCGAGGGTCGCGGCGAGGGCGCGGGGGAGTTCGGCGCGCGCCGACTCGCTGCGCACGCCGCCGAGGCCGTGGCGCGAGGCGATCGCGACGATCCGGGCGTACCGCATGGCGCGGCGCCGGCGGTGCAGTGCTCCGCGGATGGCGCGGATGGGCCCGACGGGAACGCGCGCGGGCCACATCAGCTCGAGCGTGATGAGGAGGATCAGCACGATCGCGAACATCCACGCCAGCACCAGAAGGACGAAGCCGATCGTGACGGGGTTGTCGGCCAACACCCGAGACCCGCGCAGGATGCCCGACTGGCGGAGCACCCACACGCCCAGCGGCGCGAACACGACGAACACGACCAGCGACACGATGGGTCCGCGCACCCAGCCGACCCGCGCTTCGAGCGCGCGTTTGGCCAGCCACGTGGCCACGACGGCGAAGACCACCGCTCCGATCGCGAAGAGCAACCATTCCGGCATCCGTACCCCCGAGAGCGTCGACCTTTCTCCGAGGCTAGGCCACAGTCCGCGGCGTGTCCGAGCGGATCACACGATCGGGCGATACGCGGACTACCCTGAAGCGTGTCCACTTCTGCTGAACCCACCGCTGTCGAGGCTCCCGAGGAGCCTGCCGTCATCACCTTCCGCGACCTCGGGCTGGGGGAGCCGGTGCTCAAGGCGCTCTCCGACGTCGGCTACGAAACCCCCTCCGCCATCCAGGCGGCGACCATTCCGACGCTGCTCGCGGGGCGTGATGTCGTCGGTCTCGCGCAGACCGGAACGGGCAAGACCGCAGCGTTCGCCCTGCCGATCCTCGACCGCCTCGACGTGACGCAGAAGACCCCGCAGGCGCTCGTGCTCGCCCCCACCCGCGAACTCGCGCTGCAGGTGTGCGAGGCGTTCGAGAAGTACGCGTCGCGCACGAAGGGCGTCCACGTCCTGCCGGTCTACGGCGGACAGGGGTACGGCGTGCAGCTGTCGGCGCTCCGCCGCGGCGTGCACGTCATCGTCGGCACACCCGGCCGCATCATGGACCACCTCGACAAGGGCACGCTCGACCTGTCGGAGCTGAAGTACCTCGTGCTCGACGAGGCTGACGAGATGCTGAAGATGGGCTTCGCCGAGGACGTCGAGACGATCCTCGCCGACACTCCCGACACCAAGCAGGTCGCTCTGTTCTCGGCGACCATGCCGGCAGCGATCCGCCGGATGTCGAAGCAGTACCTCAACGATCCCGAAGAGATCACGGTCGCGTCCAAGACCACGACCTCGTCGACGATCACGCAGCGCTACCTGATCGTGTCGTTCCAGCAGAAGATCGACGCGCTCACCCGCATCCTCGAGGTCGAGAACTTCGAGGCCATGATCGTCTTCGCCCGCACGAAGAGCGCGACCGAAGAGGTCGCCGAGAAGCTGCGCGCCCGCGGCTACTCGGCTGCGGCCATCAACGGCGACGTCGCCCAGGTGCAGCGCGAGCGCACGGTCAACCAGCTGAAGTCGGGCAAGCTCGACATCCTTGTGGCCACGGACGTCGCCGCCCGCGGCCTCGACGTCGAGCGCATCTCGCACGTCGTGAACTTCGACATCTCGACCGACACCGAGTCGTACGTCCACCGCATCGGCCGCACCGGCCGCGCCGGCCGCACGGGCGACGCGATCAGCTTCGTGACCCCGCGCGAGCGCGGCCTCGTCGCGGCGATCGAGCGCGCCACCCGCCAGCCGCTCACCCAGATGCAGTTGCCGAGCGTCGACGAGGTCAACGTCACCCGCCTGTCGCGCTTCGACGACGGCATCACGGCAGCGCTGGAAGACACCGAACGCGTCGAGCGCTTCCGCGACATCATCGCCCACTACGTCCGTCACCACGACGTGCCCGAGGTGGATGTCGCCGCCGCGCTCGCCGTCGTCGCACAGGGCGAGACGCCGCTGCTGCTCGAGCCCGACCCCGAGCCCCGCGCCCGCGCCCCTCGCGACGACCGCGCGCCGCGCTCGTTCGATCGGGACGACCGCGACGGCCGCCCCGAGCGCCGCCCGCGCGCGAGCAACCCCAACATGGCGACGTACCGCATCGCGGTGGGCAAGCGTCACCGCGTCGAACCGCGTCAGATCGTCGGGGCTCTCGCGAACGAGGGCGGGCTCAGCCGCGGCGACTTCGGGGCGATCCAGATCCGTCCCGACTTCTCGCTCGTCGAGCTGCCATCCGACATGCCGCAGTCGACGCTCGACCGGCTCGCCGACACCCGCATCTCGGGCAAGGCCATCGAGATCCGGCTCGACACCGGTGGCCCGAGCCGTCGCCCGCGCGAGCGCTACGACCGTGACGAGCGCTCGAGCGAGCGCGACGAGCGTCCGGCGCGCAAGCCCCGCCACCGCTCGGACCCCAACGACTGACATCGGTCGCCCCCACGATGGAGGCGGGCGCTACGCACGCATCCGCCGTGGGGGCAACCCCGGTTCGCGGCATCCGTCCCCCGGGCACAGTGGAACTCGTCCCGCGGTTGCGGGGCGCCACGCGACGCGAACGGAGGCAGCACATGACTGCGGACCACCACGGACGAGACGACGACGCTCAGCACGAGGGCGACGACGCGGCGGCATCCGCCGGTTCCGAGTCGCCCGAGGAGGGCGCGGAAGCAGAAGAGGCCGCGGAAGAAGCGCGGACCGACCGCTGACCCGTCGACGGTGCCCGTAGCGCCTCGAGTGACCGGGCGCAACGGGCATCGTCCGGCAGGCGAGCACGGCGATGCTTCACGCATGACCGCTCTCTCCCGCCTCGCAGACCTGTCCGGACGCACCGTCGTCGTCACCGGCGCATCGACCGGCATCGGACGGGGCACCGCATTGCGCGCCGCCCAGTTCGGTGCCGACGTCGTCGTGTTCGCACGTCGGGCCGACGCTCTGGACAGCCTCGTCGCGCGCATCGAAGAGGCTGGCGGTCGTGCACACGCGGTCGTCGGCGACGTGGCCCGTCCCGGTGACGTGGAGCGCCTGGCCGACGAGGCCGAGGCAGCGTTCGGAAAGATCGACGTCTGGATCAACAACGCCGGCGTCGGCACGATCGGCCTGTTCTGGGACGTGCCGATCGACGAACATATCCGCGTGGTCGAGACCAACCTCGCCGGCGCGATGCGCGGCGCACACACGGCCCTTCGCCTGTTTCTCGCGCAGGGGTCGGGCGTCCTGGTGAACACCGCATCCGTCGAGAGCGTCGTGCCGCTGGCCTACCAGGCGTCGTACGCGGCGACGAAGGCCGGGGTGCTCAGCCTCACCCAGACGTTGCAGCAGGAGCTGCGACTTGCCCACGCCGACGGCATATCGGTGGCGGCTGTGCTGCCGTGGGCGGTGCGCACACCGTTCTGGCGGCACGCCGGTAACCACGCCGGCCGGGCGTTGCGCATGCCGCTCATGGACGAGCCGGAACCCGTCGTCGACGCGATCCTCTCGGCTGCCGTTGCGCCGAAGGTCGCACAGCCCGCCGGGTGGAAGGCCCGAGCATCGCTCATCGGCGCGCGGCTCGCGCCACGCCTGACGTCGCGCTTCTCGGCCGACCTCGCCCACGCCCGCGTGCGGCGCGGTGCGGTGACCCCGCCGAGCTCCGGCGCCGTGCTCGCGCCCCTCGAGGATCCCGCGACGGTCGCGGAGACTCCGCGCCGCTGAGCGGTCGGCGCAGGGCTCCGCCGACCGCCCGCGAGCGTCAGCGCCGGGCGATGATGCGGCGCACGACGCGGAACGCGCCCCACGCGGCAAGTACCCATGGCCCCGCGACGAGGATCGGGTCGAGCCAGGTGTGGTGCAGATCCACGCGGCCGCGACCGAAACGCGACCGGATCGGATGCCGCCGTGCCTCGGCCAGCACACCCGTCTCGGTGATCGGGTTGTCGGGCCGCAGCGTCGCCAGCGATCGCAGGTGCGCGCCGATCGCCTCGACCCGGTCGCCGACGATGAGCAGCAGCCAGTGTGCGGCGCGCCCTTCGCTGAAGCGGGCGTAGGCGAGCCTGCGGATCCGCCCCGATACACCGTGCAACGGCTGCGCGGTGCCGAACACGGGCGTCAGGAACGCGTGCTCGATGGAGCGTTCGCGGTCGGCCTCGAGAGCCTGCCGCGGCGGCATCCCACGCTCGACCGCCGCCTCGTCGATCGATTCGACGACGCCCGAGGGTCGGTCGGCGGGATCGAGGTCGACGCCCCAGCCGGGGATGCGCGCCCGGAGCGCGGCACGGTCGGGGGCGGGGCGAGGAACGCTCGCGGTGTACGGGGTGGGGGTGTTCGAGGAGTTCGAGCTCATGGGTCAGCCTTCCGACGGCACGACGACGGTCTTCACGCAGTCATCGAGCTTGGACGAGAACATGTGGTACCCCTCGGCGATGTGCTCGAGCGGCACGCGGTGCGTGACGAGATCGCCGGGGGAGATGTAGCCGGCGCGGATGTGCTCGAACAGTCGCGGCCACTGACGCTTGACCGGCGCCTGGTTCATCCGCAGCGTCAGACCCTTGTTGAGCGCGTCGCCGAACTTCACGGCGCTGAACAGCGGCCCGTACGCACCGATCACCGAGACACGACCGCCTTTGCGGGCGCCGTCGATGGCCCAGTTCAGGGCGATGGGCGACCCGCCCTGCAGCTTGAGCTTGGCCGAGGTGATGTGCTGCGTGGCGTTGCCGTCGGCTTCGGCACCCACCGCGTCGATGACGACGTCGGCGCCGAGGTAGTCGGTCATCTTCTTCATCTGCACCACGATGTCGTCGTACTCCGAGAAGTTGACCGTCTCGGCGTGCGCGAACGTCCGCGCCTTCTCGAGGCGGTAGTCGAGGTGGTCGATCGAGATCACCCGGCCGGCGCCCATGAGCCACGCCGACTGCGCCGCGGCGAGTCCGACCGGACCCGCTCCCAGCACCACGACCGTGTCGCCCTCGACGATGTCGCCGAGCTGCGCGCCGAAGTACCCCGTCGAATACGCGTCGGTCAGCATGAGGGCGTCCTCGTCCGACATCCAATCCGGGATGACGGTGGGGCCGACGTCGGCGAACGGCACGCGCACCCGCTCGGCCTGGCCGCCGTCGTAGCCGCCGGCGGTGTGCGAGTAGCCGTAGATGCCGCCCACCGCGGTGGCGTTCGCATTGACGTTGTGACAGTTCGAGAACAGACCGCGGGCGCAGAAGTAGCACGAGCCGCAGTAGATATTGAAGGGCACCATCACGCGGTCGCCGACGGCGAGGTTGGTCACCGCACCGCCGAGCTGCTCGACGACGCCGATGAACTCGTGCCCGAACGTGTGACCGATCCGGGTGTCGGGCATCATGCCGTGGTACAGGTGCAGGTCCGAACCGCAGATCGCCGCGAGCGTCACCCGGATGATCGCGTCATGGGGATGCTCGATCCGCGGGTCGGGCTTCTCCTCGACCCGCACCTTGTACGGACCGCGATAGGTCATGGCTTTCATCGATCGCCTCTCTGCCGGTGATCCCGCCACTGTGCGGTCACTCGCGTGCTCGCTCACACGGGGTGGACGAAGCCCGACCCGGCGGCTATCGTGCCGGCTTCGTCCGACCGGGTTCGGTGCCCCGCGCGTCTGTCAACCCCCGGGTGTTCCGCCGCTGCGCCGCCGAGGATCGGCGCGACGGAAGGGGAACCCATGGCCGATCACCGACCTCGGGTCACCATGGTGGCCGACGGCGTGTTCCAACTCGAGCGCGGCGGTGTCAACGCCTACCTCATCGCCGCGGACGACGGGCTCGTGCTCATCGATGCCGGACTGCCGCGCACGTGGCCGCTGCTCGAAGAAGCTCTCGCGTCGATCGGGGCGCGAGTGTCGGACATCGATGCGCTGCTACTGACCCACGGCCACTTCGATCACGTCGGCATGTGCGACCGCCTCATCGATGAGCACCATCTCGTGCCGAGGGTGCATGTCGGCGACGCGGAACTCGTGCGGCATCCCTACCGCTACGCGCACGAGTCCGCGCGCTTCCCCTACCCGTTCCGCTACCCCGGGGCGTTGCCGGTTCTCGCGCGCATGGTCGCGGGCGGCGCCCTCGGGGTGAAGGGCGTGCGCGCTGAGCCGACGATCGTCGCCGGTGAGACGATCCCCCTCGCGGGCGGCATCCGTCCGATCTTCACCCCCGGCCACACCGACGGCCATTGCGCGTTCCTGCTCGAGCGCGACGGCATCCTGCTCACCGGTGATGCGCTCGTGACCCTCGACCCGTACACGGGGCGCACCGGGCCGCGAGCCGTTGCCCGCGCCGCCACGGCACGCAGCGAGGAAGCGCTCGCCTCGCTGCTCCTGCTGGGGGAGACGGATGCACGCCTCGTGCTGCCCGGTCACGGCGAGGCCTGGGAGGACGGCGGCATCCGCTCGGCCGTCACGATCGCCCGCTCCCACGGCGTCGACTGACGTCGGCTCGCGGTGCCCCCGCGGCGGCATCGTGTCAAGCCCTGTGAGCGACCGGCGCCGACCGAGTCGAGTGGGACCTACGACCACGAACGAAAGGGATGACAATGGAACCCCAGCAGCAGAACGTCCCGGGAACCGACCAGGAGATGACGCCGAAGCCGGACTACGGCGAGACCAGCTACCGCGGCTCGGGCCGCCTGGCCGGAAAGCGCGCCCTGATCACCGGCGGCGACAGCGGCATCGGCAAGGCCGTCGCCCTCGCGTACGCCCGCGAAGGCGCCGACGTCGCGATCAGCTACCTCAACGAGCACGAGGATGCCGACGAAGCCCGTCGTTTCGTCGAAGAGGCGGGGCGTCGAGCGGTGCTCATCCCCGGCGACATCTCCGACCCCGCGCACTGCCGCGAGGTCGTCCGCCGCACCGTCGAGGAGCTCGGTGGGCTCGACATCGTCGTCAGCAACGCCGCCTACCAGATGAACCGCGAGACGCTGGAAGAGATCCCCGACGAGGAGTGGGACTTCACGTGGGCGACGAATGTCGATGCCTACTTCCACATCGTCAAGGCGGCGCTTCCCCACCTCGGACCCGGTGCGTCCATCATCGGCTCCAGCTCGGTCCAGTCCGACCAGCCGTCGCCGAACCTGCTGCCGTACGCCGCGACGAAGTCGGCCATCGCCAGCATCACGGCCTCGCTCGCGCAGATGCTGGGCGAGCGCGGCATCCGGGCCAACAGCGTCGCGCCGGGTCCGATCTGGACGCCGCTGATCCCCGCCACCCTGCCCGAGGAGGCCGTCGAGAGCTTCGGCGAGCAGACCCCGCTGGGTCGCGTGGGACAGCCGGCGGAGCTCGCGCCCGCCTATGTGCTGCTGGCCTCGGACGAGGCGTCGTACATCTCGGGAGCCCGCCTGGCGGTCACCGGCGGCAAGCCCATCCTCTGAACGCGGCGGCCGTCGCCGTTCGTTCATCGAACGCTCGCCCGTGGTTCACACGCCACGGGCGAGCGGGGCTCGACGATGGATCGCACCTGTCGCCGTCCCGGAAGGCCCGCCATGACCGCACCCCTCCGCGTCCTCACCCTGACCGAGGGCTTCTTCGCCGGAGGAGCGCGCATCCTCCACAGCGACGTCGTCGCGGGGCTGCATGCGAGCGGGGACCAGACCCACAGCGTGCTGGCTATCGCCTCACGGGCGCGGCGCGAGGCGACGGTGCAGCCGATGGCGGCTGACCCGAGATACCGCTCGCTGCGCGCCGGAGGGGTGAGCATCACGTCGCTCGGCAAGACGGCCGGTGGTGTCCCGCACGCACCGCACACCTTCTCGTCCCGGCAGCTGCGCACGGCCTCGCGGGCGATCGCCGCCGCCGACGTCGTCCTCTCCCTCAAGGAGCAGCCGCTCGGCCTGCTGCTCGCGCTCGATGAGGCGATGATGTTGCCCGACCGTCCGGTCATCGCGTGCCTGCACCGTTCCGACCCGGAGCACTCGGGCGAGGCGCTGTCGTGGCTGCGCACCGGCGCCGAGCGGGGCATCGTCACCGCGGCCGTTTCGTGTGCGCACGCCACCGACGCGGCCTACGCTCCCGCGCTCGCCGGGGCATCGCGCTACACCGTCGACAACGGCATCAATCTGACGCGGTTCCGTCCGGCGCTCACCCGGGGCGGCGACCCCGTCCGCCGCGAGCTGGGGATTCCGGATGCCGCCTCCGTCGTCGTCTACGCCGCGCGGTTCGACGAGATGAAGAACCCCGACCTGTTCTTCCGCGCGGTCGCGGCCCATGCCGAGATCGCACCCGACACGCACTACATCGTGTGCGGTGCCGGGATGACGACGGGCAACGCCGGATTACAGGCCTTGCTGGCCCGGGTCGGCGACGCTCGCGTGCACGCCCTGGGCATCCGCGATGACATGCCGGCGATCTACCGCGCCGCCGACGTGGTCGCCTTGACGAGCGCCTACGGCGAGGCCGCGCCCCTGTGCCTGCTCGAAGGCGCGGCGTCGGGCGCGGTGCCCGTCACCACCGACGTCGGCGATGCGGCGCGCCTCATCGCGGGCTTCGGCATCGTGACCGGGCGCGACCCCCGCGAGATCGCGACGGCGTGGCAGCGCGCGTGCGCCGAACGCGGCCGCTTCGCCCCCGCCCTGCGGGCGGCTCGGCCGGGCCTCGGCCGTGACCGCATGGTGCGCGAGTACGGCGCGGTCATCGACGCCCAGCGCCGGACGCTGCGCCTCGCTGCCTGAGCCTTCCGGCTCGCGCGCCACCGGATCGACGGCGCCGTGCCGCGGGTCAGGGCAGGATGCCGAGCCGGCGAGCCCGTGCGACGGCGGCGTGCCGGGTCGAGGCGTCGAGCTTGGCCATGGCCGCCTGCAGGTACGACTTCACGGTGCCTTCTTTGAGGCTCAACGTGGCGGCGATCTCGGCGTTGGTGGAACCGAGCGCGCAGCACGCGAGCACGTCGAGCTCGCGCGGTGACAGCTGCACGTCGCTGTCGCCGGCTCCGGCACCCGCGCGCGCGACAGCCGCCAGACGTTGCTCCACGGCGGCCAGACGCTGTCGCAGCGCGGCGTCATCCACGGTGGCGGCGATGCTCCGCAGCTCTGCGAAGCTTTCGCGCAGGTCCTCCTTGGCCGCCGGAGTCAGGCCGGCCGCTGCTTCGGGCGACGGCGCAAGGGCCAGCCGCCGCTGCACCTCGTCGCGGATGCGCAACTCGGTTCCGACGGCGTCGGCGGCGCGGAACGCCGGCCGGGCGACGAGATCCCCGACGGGCGCCTGCGACCACGAGCCGCAGTAGAGAACCCCGCGGGCGCGGCCCTCGGTGACGATGGGCACCGCGAAGAGCGTCGCGATTCCCTCGCCGAGGATCGCGCGGTCGTAGTCGCGCGTGATGGTTCGGGCCGTGCGGTACTCCAGCGCGAGCCGCGGACGCTTCTCGATCATCGCCGCGCCGCCGAGCCCGCGTCCGACCTTGACCACGAGGTCGTCGATCGCGTGTGAGCGAGCGCCGGCGATCGCGGTGACGTGCACCGAGCCTTCGGTTTCGAGGCCGCCGAAGACGACGGGGAAGCGAGTGCTGCGAGCGAGATCGTCGACCGCGCGAGAGACCAGCTGCGTGTCGCTGTCGGGTGCCGCCAGTGCCGTCACGCACTACCTACTTCCGGGGGTGACGGCCTCGTTGCCGCCTTTCGTAGCGTCGACCCTACCATCGCGGTCCGTCGACGACGACGGCCGTGCGAGCAGCTGCTCACCATGAGGCAAGGAGGCCACATGACCGCATCGAACCGCCCTCCGTCCCCGCCAGGACGGGTGGATTACGTCGCCGTCGAGGAGTCGGCGCCGTTCCGCGAACTCAAGCGGAAGCACCGCAGTTTCGTCTGGCCGCTGACGGTGGTGTTCCTCGTCTGGTACTTCGTCTACGTGCTGCTGTCGTCGTTCGCGACCGACTTCATGGCGCAGCGTGTCTGGGGTGACGTCACCGTCGGGCTGCTGTTCGGGCTCGGGCAGTTCGTGACGACCTTCGCGATCACCATGGGCTACGTGCGCTACGCCAACCGTCGCCTCGATCCGCTCTCGTCGTCGATCCGCGCCGACCTCGAGCGGACGGAGGGCGCCTCGTGAACGGCGTCTGGGAGGCCGTGACCGGCCTGGGCTCGGCGATCGTCGCCGCGGGGGAGACCGTCGACAACAACCCCGTCCTGAACATCTCGATCTTCGGCGCGTTCGTCGCGGTGACGCTGTTCATCGTCATCCGCGCGAGCCGCAACAACAAGACCGCCGCCGACTACTACGCCGCCGGCCGGTCGTTCACCGGGCCGCAGAACGGGTTCGCGATCGCGGGGGACTACCTCTCGGCCGCATCGTTCCTCGGCATCTGCGGCGCCATCGCGATCAACGGCTACGACGGGTTCCTGTACTCGATCGGATTCCTCGTCGCCTGGCTCGTCGCTCTCCTGCTCGTCGCCGAGTTGATGCGCAACACGGGCAAGTTCACGATGGCCGACGTGCTGTCGTTCCGGCTCAAGCAGACGCCGGTGCGGATGGCCGCGGCGATCACGACGCTCGCCGTGTGCTTCTTCTACCTGCTGGCGCAGATGGCCGGTGCGGGCGGTCTCGTATCGCTCCTGCTCGGGATCACCGAACAGCTCGGTCAGTCGATCGTCGTCGCCGTCGTCGGCGTCCTCATGATCGTGTACGTCCTGATCGGCGGCATGAAGGGCACGACCTGGGTGCAGATCGTCAAGGCGTTCCTCCTCATCGGCGGCGCGCTGGTCATGACCGTGTGGGTGCTCGCCATCAACGGGTTCAACCTCAACACGCTGCTCGAGAGCGCCGTCGCGGCATCCCCGAAGGGCGAGGCGATCCTCGGGCCCGGGCTGCAGTACGGCGCGAACCCGTGGGACTTCATCTCGCTGGCTCTCGCACTGGTGCTGGGCACGGCCGGTCTGCCGCACGTACTGATGCGGTTCTACACGGTCCCCACGGCGAAGGAGGCCCGTCGGTCCGTGGTGTGGGCGATCTGGCTGATCGGCCTGTTCTATCTGCTGACGCTCGTGCTCGGCTACGGCGCCGGTGCCCTCGTGGGGCCGGAACGCATCGCTGCCGCCCCCGGTGGGGTCAACTCGGCCGCGCCGCTGCTCGCCCTCGAACTCGGCGGCCCGCTGCTGCTGGGCTTCATCTCGGCAGTGGCGTTCGCGACGATCCTCGCGGTCGTGGCGGGCCTGACCATCACCGCGGCGGCGTCGTTCGCCCACGACATCTACGCGAACGTCGTGAAGAAGGGCGACGTGCCGCCGGACGGCGAAGTGAAGGTGGCTCGCCGCACGGTCATCGTCATCGGCATCCTGGCGATCCTCGGGGGGATCGGCGTGCAGGGTCAGAACGTCGCCTTCCTCGTGGCGCTGGCCTTCGCCGTGGCCGCCTCGGCCAACCTGCCGACGATCATCTACTCGCTGTTCTGGCGCAAGTTCACCACGCGCGGCGCGGTGTGGAGCATGTACGGCGGGCTCGCGGCGGCGATCATCCTCATCATCCTGTCGCCGGTGTTCTGGGGCACCGAGACCAGCGTGTTCAAGAACGTCGGTGTGGCGATCTGGCCGCTGAACAACCCGGGCATCGTCTCGATCCCCCTCGGCTTCTTCCTCGGCTGGCTCGGGTCGGTGACCTCGCGGGCGAAGGAGGATCCGGTCAAGGCCGCCGAGATGGAGGTCCGCTCGCTCACCGGCCACGGCGCCGAGAAGGCCGTCGACCACTGACGGCGCGCTGACGGACCACAGACCGATCTCCAACGGAGAGGCGGCCCCGGGCGGAACAGGCCCGGGGCCGCCTCGCGTTCCGGCGCGGCCTACTCGCGCGCGGAGCCGTGCCCGCTCTCGAGGTCGAGCAGGAAGCGTTTGCGTTCGGGGTGCCCGCCGTACTCGCCGATCGACCCGTCGCTGCGCACGACGCGGTGCGCGGGGATGACGAGCGAGATCGGCGTACGTGCACACGCCGAGCCGACGGCGCGGTGCGCGCGCGGTGACCCCGCCGCCGCGGCGACCTCGCCGTACGTCGCCACCTCGCCGTACGGGACGTCGCAGACGGCGCGCAGCGCGGCGGCAGCGAAGCCGGTCGGCGCGAGCTGCCAGTCGATCGGGGTCGAGAACCGGCGCAGGCCACCGGCGAAGTAGGCGTCGAGTTCGGTGACGACGCTGCGGGTCGCGGACGCGTCGGGCACGGGGACGGTGCGGAGTGCGACGGCGAGATCGGCGACGGCGATCTCGGCGGGGCGGTCGAGGATGTCGAGGGAGGCGAGGCCCGCATCGGTCACCACGATGAGGGCCTCGCCGATCGGTGTCGGGTGCACCCAGAACGCTGCGTCGGTCATGTCTCCATCATCCCGGCGTGGCGCTCCGACGCCGGGTCGTGGCCGGAAAACGGGGGAGGGCTCGCGGCGTGACGATGATGGGGAGGAAACGCCGGTGATCCGGCGTGTCGGCAATAGCGCGAAACTCGGCAGGGCTGAACCCCGGATGCCCACGAGCCGCTTAGGGTGTGTGCTGTGTGGCGTGGAGATCGAGGAGCCGTCCGACCGGACGCGACCGACGAGGATCGGGTGGATTCGGTGACCCCCGCCCAACTCAGTGTCGCTGACGATGACGTCGCCATCGTGCACGTCGCCGAGGCCGAGCGGGAGCGGATCCGCCTGCAGGCGGCGAAGCTCGGCGGCCGTTCGACGCTGCTGCACTACGTCGCCTCCGACGACGTCGGCATCGACATCACCAAGGCGCACCCGGGCAGCCTGCCGCAGTTCATCACGGGCCGATCCACGCTGCTGTCGAACCTGTTCCGAGACGAGGTGGCGCTGCGCACCGCCCGGCTCGCCGCCGGACGCATCACCGCGAAGGACGTCGAGCTGCGGACCACCCGCGGGCTCGACACCGTCCACCTCGGCGTGGGCTTCGCGTCGTGGCGCGCGGGCGGTCTCACCTACAACGCCCCCGTGCTGCTGCGGCCGCTGGCGATCCGCCGGCACCACGGTGACTTCGACCTCAAGCTCCACGGTTCGTTCGCGGTCAACCCCGAGCTCGTCGAGGTCGCCCGCACCCATTTCGGAATCGACCTCGACCGTCGCGGCCTGGCCGCCCTGGCCTACGACGGCGGCGTGTTCAAGCCGCAGCCGGTGATCGACCACCTGCGCGCCCTGACCGCGCACGTCGACACCTTCACCGTCCAGCCCCGCCTGATCGTGTCGACCTTCGCCGACGTCGCCGCCCGCGCCGAGCGCGACGCGGCCGACCTCGACGTTCCCGTGCTCAACGCGCTCGCCGGCCACGACGACGACCGGGCGCTGGTGGCCATGCGCCACCCGGTGCCCGACGCTGTCCCGGCCGACGACCGCCCACCGGCATCCGACCGTCTGCTGCTCGACGCCGACGCCGAGCAGGAGGGCGTCCTCGACCGCATCGTGGCGGGGCAGTCACTCGTCGTCCACACCCTGCCGGGAACCGGCGGCACGCAGACGGTCATCAACGCCGTCGGCGAACTCGTGCGGCGCGGCAAGCGCGTCCTGGTCGTCAGTGCCCGCCGAGGAACGCTCGAGGGTGTGCGCCATCGCCTCTCCGGTATCGGTCTGCCCGGTCTGGCGGTGTCGCCGCGGGGCGTGCACCGCGACCTCATCCGGGCGATCGCGCGCAACGAGAAGGCCGAGCACCCGAAGATGGGTGAGATCGACGACGCCCTCGTGCGGCTGCGAAGCGTGCTGCGCGACTACCGCGCGTCGCTGACGCAGCGGCATCCCCTGCTCGGTGTCTCGCCCCTCGAGGTTTTGCAGAAGCTCACCACCATCGCCGGCGAAGACCCGCAGCCGTCGGCGGCCACGCGCTTCGACGCCCACACGCTCCAGCGACTGTCGACGCGCCGCGCCGAGGCCGCCGCGAAGCTGGCGACGGCCGCCCGCCTGGGAGAGTTCCGGTTCGGCCCCGACGACTCGCCCTGGTACGGCGTGGCGTTCGAGACCACCGAGCAGGCGCGGGCCGCGCACGCCCTCGCGGGCCGTCTGCACCGCAGCGAGGTGCCCGAGATCCTCGAGCGGTCGTACGAGCTGATCGGGCAGACCCGCATGCGTCCGTTCACGACGCTCGCCGAGCTCGGCGCCTACATCCGCCTGCTGCAGGGCATTCGCGCGTCCCTCGACCGCTTCAGCCTCACGGTGTTCGAGCGGCCGCTCGCCGACCTCATCGAGGCGCACTCGACGCGTCGCGACACCCCCGACATGAACGGCGCGACGCGGCGTCGGCTGCGCCGTCTGTCGAAGGAGTACGTGCGTCCCGGCATGCACGTGACCGACATGCACGATGCCCTCGTGCGCGTGCAGAAGCAGCGCGAGCAGTGGCAGCGTGTCGCCGAGGCGGGCGTCGTTCCCGAGATCCCCGCGGGCCTCGACGCCGTCGCGACCTCGTGGCAGCGGGTCGACGCCGACCTTGCCGAGCTCTCGCGCGTCCTCGGTCCCGGCAACGACCTGCTCGCCACGCCGATCCCCGATCTCGTCCGCACCCTCGCCGGACTCGCCGCCGACTCGGACGTGTTCGACAATCTCGTCGAGCGCGCGACTCTGCGCGGCGAGCTCGCCTCGCTCGGACTCGACGCGCTGCTCACCGAGCTGTCGGTCCGCCACGTTCCGGAAGAGCGGGTCGCGTCGGAGTTCGAGTTCGCGTGGTGGCAGTCGGCCCTCGAGGCGATGCTGCGCGGCGACCGTGCCCTGCTCGGCGCCAACACGAGCGTTGTCGACCGCCTCGAGCGCGACTTCCGACTCGTCGACGAGGCGCACGCGGCCTCGGCGGGTCAGCAGCTCGCCGCCGAGCTGGCGACGCGGTGGAAGATCGCGATCGTCGATGAGGCCGACGAGACCGCAGCGCTGAAGGCTGCGCTGCGCGAAGGCACGGCGTCGGCGGCCGAACTGCTCGCCGTGGCGCCGAAGCTCCTGCGGACGCTCGCCCCGGTCTGGATCGCCTCGCCCTACGAGGTGTCGGCGCTGCCGGCGCGTCCGGCCTTCGATGTCGTCGTGATCGCGGATGCCGCTGCGCTCAGCGTCGCCGAGTCGGCGTCGGCCCTGCGCCGCGGTCGGCAGATCGTCGCCTTCGGGGATCCGGTCACCCAGCGCCCCACGCCGTTCGAGATCGCCGCCGATCGCGACGCGTCCGACGAGCCGCTCGTCGATCCTGAGGAGCCGAGCGTCTTCGAACGCCTCGCCGAGATCGTTCCGGTCGAGACCCTCACCCGCAGCTATCGCGCCGGTGGCGAGGACCTCGCCGAACTGGTCAACGAGGCCTTCTACGGCGGCGAGATCGTCTCGTTCCCGTGGGCCGGGTCGTACCTCGGTCGCGGCAGCCTGAGCGTCGACTACGTCGAGGGCGGTGTCGGTGCGCCCGACCCTGATTCCGGTGCCGTGGAGAGCCCCGATGCCGAGGTGGCCCGCGTGGTCACCCTCGTGGTCGAGCACGCCGTGAACCGCCCCCAGGAATCGCTCATGGTCGTCACGGCCTCCACCAAGCACGCGCTGCGCATCCGTGCGGCTGTCGAGGCGGCGTTCGCCGGACGCTCGGATGTCGCGGAGTTCGTCGGTCGCGAGACGGCCGAACCGTTCGCCGTACTCGGCCTCGAGGAGTCCGTCGCCGAGAGCCGCGACCGCGTGGTCTTCTCGCTGGGCTACGGCCTGACCCGGCACGGACGGGTCCTCAGCGACTTCGGCGTGCTGTCCGAGCCCGACGGTGAGCGCCTGCTGACGGTGGGCATGACCCGCGCGCGCCGCTCGATGGTCATCGTGTCGTCGATTCGGCCCTCGGCGTTCGACGACGGCCGCCTCGAGAACGGTGCCGCGACGCTCATGTCGATCCTCGGCAACCTCGCGGCGCGTTCGCGCGAGGCGCGGCTCGAAGACCTCGCTGACCCGCTCACCCTTGCCCTGGCGCAGAACCTGCGGAGCCTCGGCGTCGCCGTGGATGTCGCTTACCGCGGCATCCTGCCCCTCGTCGCCCAGCGCGACGGCAAGGCCGTCGTGGTCGAGGGCGACCCGGAGACGATCGGCCAGTCGCTGCGCGAGTCGCTGCGCCTGCGCCCGCAGATCCTGCGACGACTGGGCTGGCACTACATCCGCGTGCACTCGTTCGACCTCTACAGCGACCCCGCCGGTGTCGCGGCGCGCGTGGCGGCGATCCTCGGGGTCGAGCCCGAGGCGCCGACGGCGGACGCGAGCACCGAACCGCTCGATGTCATCGAGTGACCGTCAGCGGGTCGAACGGACCGGTCCGCGCCGCGCGCGTCTGACGGCCGCGCCCGGGACGGCGCCCGAACCGATTCCCGCCGATGAGACGACGGATGCCCCGGCCGGCGCCGAGGGCGCGGCCGGGGCATCCGGTCCGAACGATGCGCGCATGCGGAACGACGTCCCGCCGCACTACTGAGAGTCGTCAGGCGGAGGGCGTCGCCGGGGGAGTGGTCGACTGCGAACGACGCAGGGGCCCGTCCGTCGCGGACGCCGCGGTTGCCGCGGGGGCGGCGGCACGGTTCTGCTCGAGCAGGTCGCGGATCTGGATCAGCAGCTCCTGCTCGGTGGGCAGGGGGGCCGCCTGCTCGACGACGCCGGCCTTCGCGGCCTGGCGCTCCTTCCACCTGTTCATCGGCACGACGAACACGAGGTAGACGACCAGCGCCACAGCGAAGAAGCTGATGACGGCGGTCAGCAGTGCACCCACCGGGAAGATGACCTCGCCGTGAAGGCCCTGCACGGGGAAGCCGGCGTTTCCGTTCTCGTCGGCCTTCCAGACGAGCGCGACGAGCGGATTGATGATGCTCGCCACGATCGCATTGACCACGGCGGTGAACGCGCCGCCGATGACGACCGCGACGGCCAGGTCGATGACGTTGCCGCGCATGATGAAGTCGCGGAAGCCCTTGATCATGGCTCTCTTCTTTCTCCGGCGATGCCGGACTCTACGAGCCCGCCGCGGCGGGCGAGGACGACGCCTCGGACTTCGATGATGCCGAAGAGGTCGACTCGCTGCCACCACTTGACCCACCCGCGCCCGACCCGCTGGCGCGCGAGTCGGTGCGGTAGAAGCCGGCGCCGTTGAAGGTGACGCCGATGGAGCCGTACTCCTTGCGCAGCTCGCCCGAGCACTCGGGACAGATCGTCAGCGTGGGGTCGGCGAACGACTGGACGGCATCGAAACGGTGCCCGCACGTCTTGCAGGCATAAGCGTAGGTGGGCATGGTTCCTCGGGTGTTCAGTGCGTCTCGGGGGCGAGGACGACGGTTCGGGTGGGGGTGACGACTCCGGTCACCGGCTGATCGTGGAGGTCGCGGGGCACCTCGTCGACGAGCTCGGAGTCGAACACGACGGCGTACACCGGGGGACGATTCTCCATCGAGCCGAGGGTCTTGTCGAAGTATCCGCGGCCCCAGCCGAGCCGCATGCCCGCGACGTCGACGGCGGCGGCGGGGATCACGAGCAGGTCGACCTCGCCGACCGACATCGGGCTGAGCACTTCGCCGACGGGTTCGGGCAGACCGAACATGCCGTCCGCGATAGCGCCGCCGGGCTCCGCGACGACCCAGTCGAGCAACCCGTCGTTGCGGGTGACCGGAAGCAGCACGCGCAGGCCCGCGGCGACGGCCTCATCGACGAACAGGCGGGTTCCCGGTTCGGTGGGGGCGGAGAGGTAGCACGAGAGCGAGCGGACGCCCAGGCGTTCGACGAGTTCGCGCAGCTGAGAGCGGATGCCGTCGGCCGCCGTCTCGCGCGCGGCATCCGACATCGTCGACCGACGTTCGCGCAGGTCCGCTCGGAGCGCGCGCTTGGCGTTGTCGATCGAGTCGGACATGCCCCGATTGTAAAGGGTGAGAGTCGCCCCTCTCGTTCGTGCCGACCGGTCGCTATGGTGGACGCATGTCTCAGCAGCGCATCAAGGCGGTCATCCCCGCCGCCGGCCTCGGCACACGATTCCTTCCGGCGACGAAGGCGATGCCGAAGGAGATGTTGCCCGTCGTCGACAAGCCCGCCATCCAGTACGTCGTCGAAGAGGCGACGCAGGCCGGCATCGAGGACGTCCTCATCATCATCGGGCGGAACAAGAACAACCTCTCGAACCACTTCGACTCGGTTCCCGAGCTGGAGCAGAACCTCACCCGCAAGGGCGACGAGGTCAAGCTGCGCAAGGTGCAGGAGTCCTCGGACCTCGCCGACATCCACTTCGTCCGGCAGGGCGAGCCCAAGGGGCTCGGTCACGCGGTGCTGCGTTCGCGCGCGCACGTGGGCGATGCGACCTTCGCCGTCATGCTCGGCGACGACCTCATCGACGAGCGCGACCCGCTGCTGCCGAAGATGATCGCCGAGCAGGAGCGCTCGGGCCTGACCGTCGTGGCGCTCATGGAGGTCGACCCCGACCAGATCCACCTGTACGGCGCCGCCGCCGTCGAGCCCACCGATGACCCGGACGTCGTGAAGGTGACGGGGCTCGTCGAGAAGCCGAAGAAGGAAGACGCTCCTTCGAACTACGCGATCATCGGCCGCTATGTGCTGAAGCCGAACGTGTACGAGATCCTCGAGCGCACCGAGCCCGGCAAGGGCGGCGAGATCCAGCTGACCGACGCGCTGCAGGAACTGGCCACGACCGAGGGCGTGCTCGGCGTCGTCTTCCGCGGTCGTCGCTACGACACCGGCGACCGGCTCGACTACATCAAGGCGATCGTCCAGCTCGCCTCGGACCGTGACGACCTCGGTCCCGAGCTGCGTCCTTGGCTGCAGGAATTCGTCAACGGCCTCTGACCGATCAGACGGGAACGCGCGTGGATGCCACCGCACCGCGCCACCACGGACCGGTGGCGATCCGGCTCGTCCGGCCTCGTGACGCCCGGCCCCTGCAGACGGAACTGCTGACCAATCGGTCGTGGCTTCAGCGCTGGGAGGCGACGAGCCCGGACGGGCCGGTCTCGCTCGACATGCGCATGGGCATCCGTCGCCTGCTGCAGCAGTACCGCGACGGCGCCAGCGTGCCGTTCGTCATGGAGTACGACGGTGAGGTCGCCGGACAGCTCAACGTCTGGGGCATCGCCCGCGGCTCCCTGTCGTCGGCGACGATCGGTTACTGGGTCAGTGAGCGTTTCGCCGGCAAGGGGATCACGCCCACCGCCGTCGCCCTCGCGACCGACCTGTGCTTCCAGGAGCTGCGGATCCACCGCATGGAGATCTGCATCCGCCCCGAGAACCGCGCGAGTCTGCGCGTCGTCGAGAAGCTCGGGTTCCGGTACGAGGGGTTGCGCCGGCGCTACATCCACATCGACGGCGACTGGCGCGACCACTTCGCGTTCGCGCTCCTCGCCGAGGACGTCCCGCGCGGCGTCCTCGCCCGCTGGGTCGAGGGTGCGGTGCCCCCGGGATCCGCCGCGGTGCCGCTGGCCGACCGCCGCGCGGCCGGGCTCGAACCTTCAACCTGAGCAAGAACGTCAGACACGCGGGCGGATGCCGCGGCGCGGCGGCTCGTGGCACGTACGGTGTACCCATGGGTGGGCAGGTTCTCGGCGGCGGCGTGATCGTCCTCGTCGCCGTTGCGCTGTGGATGGTCTATCTGCTGCCGACATGGCACAGCCGCTATCGCTACGACGCCGCCGAACGCAACGCCGTCCGCCTGAACCAGGCGCTGCGTGTGCTCGCCGAAACGTCCGAGACGCCGGGTGAGGTGCGGGTCGAGCTCTCCACGCGCACCGCGCTGGCGCAGCAGAAGCTCGCCCGTCAGGTGCAGCACGAACACGAGCAGCTCCGCCTCGAGGCCGAGCGTCAGCGCCTCACCGAAGCGCGCCAGGCCGTCCGCGCGGCGCGCGTCGAACGCCTCGCTTCGCCCGAGCACCGCGCCCGGGTCCGCCGTCGCGTCCGTCTGGGCGCGACGCTCGTCGCCGTCGCCGCGCTCGCGGTCTCCGGCTGGGGCGGCTTCCTCGTGGCCACGACCGGCTCCCTCGCCGTCCTCGGGGCGGGACTCGCGACGCTGCTGGTCACGACGGTCGTGCTCCGCCGCCTCGCTGCCGTCGCACGTCGTGCCGTCACCGCCGCGCACGTCGCACCCGTCGCCGTCGCGCGCAGCGCGGCAGCCGCCACCGTCATTCCCGATCTCGAGCTCTCGCAGGCCCGGACCACCTGGACCCCGCGTGAGCTTCCTCGCCCGCTCACAGCCTCGGCCGGGTCGCGCGCCGCTGCGGTGCTCGATGAGGTCGACGCCCGCGAGGCCCTCCGTCAGGCCGCTGTGGGCGAGGCCATGCAGCGTGAGGCCGAGCGTCGCGCTCCTGTCTCGCTCGATGCCGGTCGCACCGCCAAGGTGCCCGTCGCGGATTTCGCTCGCTCCGGGCGAGTCGACGACGCGGCGATCGAGGACCACGTGCGTCGCCTGCTCGCGCAGCGCGCCGCCGGCTGAGCTCCGCGCCGGCACCCCCGGATCGCCGTCAGCGTTCGAACAGGATCCGGCCGTTGCCGACGACCATCTCGCGTTCCGGCGCCCTCACCAGCGCGTCCATGACGTTCTCCGCGTCCAGCAGAACGATGTCGGCCCGGCCGCCGACGACCAGCCCGCCCGCGTGCAGGCCGGCCAACGGCGCGGATGCCGACGTGGCGATCTCGACGACGCGGCGGAGATCGTCGTCCCGGACGAGGCCCGACGCGCGTGCGTACTGCCAGGCGATCCCGAGCAGATCGCCGGTGCCGTAAGGGCTCCACAGGTCACGGATGCCGTCGGTGCCGAAGCCGAACCGCACGCCCGCGGCATCCAGCTCCTGCAGCGGCAGCTGGGGGAGGCGCAGGGGTGCCACGGTCGTCATCGTGATGTCGAGGGCGGCGAGGGCCTGCAGCAGGTCGTGGCGGTGTGCGGCATCCACCTGCGCCAGCGCGAAGCCGTGCGCGATGTTGACGCGGCCCGCGAGGCCGTGCGCGAGCGTGCATTCGATGATGAGCTCGATCTGGAAGGCGCCGAGGTCACCGGGGTCGTGCAGGTGCACGTCGATGCCGACGCCGCGGTCGGAGGCGATGCGGAACAGCGCGTCGAGCTGACCGACGGGATCGCGGTCGATGCCGGCGGGGTCGAGCCCGCCGATGAACTCGACGCCGGCCTGCGCCGCGGAGTCGAGCATGTCGATCATGCCGGGGCGTCGCAGTACTCCGTCCTGGGGGAAGGCGACGATCTGCACCTGCAGGGCGTCGCCGTAGGCCGCGGCCGCCTCGCGGACTGCCTCGATGCCGCGCAGGCCGACGCCCAGGTCGACATCGACGTGCGTGCGGATGGCCGTCGTGCCGTGTCGGACGAACTCGCGCAGCACGTGCGCCGTCGTCGCCACGCTCGGGATACCCAGCTCGTCTCGGCGCGCGCGCTCATGGCGGATGCGTCCGTCCGTGCCGCCCTCGCCGCCGTACGACTGCCACGGCAGCCCCCACCACGACTTGTCGACATGCGCGTGCGCGTTGACGAACCCGGACAGCGCCAGCAGGCCGCGCCCGTCGACGACGCCGTCCGAAGCGGTGTCGGATGCCGCTGCCGCCGAGTCGTCGATGCCCGTGATGACGCCGTCGGCGATGCGGATGTCGACGGGCGAGCCCCCGTCGAGCCGGACGTTTCGGATGACGGATGCCGCGGGGTGGTGCATCCCCCCATTGTGAGCGCACAGAGCGCCCGCGACGCCGTGATAGTGTGGAGAAGTTCCGGGCCTGTGGCGCAGTTGGTAGCGCGCTTCGTTCGCAATGAAGAGGTCAGGGGTTCGAATCCCCTCAGGTCCACCGAAGAAACGCCCATCGCTCGCGGTGGGCGTTTTCGTTTGCCCGGGCATTCTCAGACGCCGTCGTCGTGGAGAGCGTAGAATGTATGCAACTGAATCGATTCCGGGAGGTCTCGTTTATGACCACGTACAAGATCGGCGTCATCGTCGGCAGCATCTCGTCCACCTCGATCAACCGTCGCCTCGCGAACGCGCTCACGAAGCTCGCGCCGCAGGCCGACCTCGAGCTGACCGAGATCCCGATCTCGGCGCTGCCGTTCTACTCGGCTGACAACGACGCGGCGATCCCCGCCGAGGCCGCTGAGTTCAAGGCGGGCGTGGAGTCCGCAGACGGTGTCATCATCGTGACGCCCGAGTACAACCGCTCGGTGCCCGGCGTGCTGAAGAACGCCCTCGACACCGCGAGCCGGCCGTGGGGCGACAACAGCTTCGCGGGCAAGCCGTCCGCGGTCATCGGCATCTCGGTCGGTCCCATCCGCACGGCGGTGGCGCAGCAGCACTTGCGCTCGATCCTGTCGTTCCTCGCCTCGCCCGAGCTGGCGCAGCCCGAGGGTTACCTGCAGCTGACGGATGGGCTCATCGACGAGGACGGCACGGTGAACGACGAGTCGACCGTCGAGTTCCTCGTGTCGTGGCTGAAGGCCGTGCACACGCACGTCGCGAAGACACTCAGCCCCGTCAGCTGACGCCGCGACCTCGCCTCAGGGGCGCCGACCAACATGGTCGGCGCCCCTTCGCATGCCCCGGGCGGCGGGTGCTGTCCGGTCGGTGACGTGTGGGAGAACGGCCGGGTTCTCCCAGGTCCGGGCGGTACGATGGCCGGTGGGGTTCTCGCGCGGTCCGAGCGCGGCGGAGCCCCGGACCTGCGGCCACCACTCGGCCGCAGCCGTCGACACACGAGGACCAGGAAGCGAGGTGAGGTGCTCCATGAGCAGTGATAGTTGCCATCGCGAACCCAGCGCCGCGCCCGCTGCCGTCCTCCTCGTCGACGACCTCACGTTCTGAGCGACGAGCCAGCGGAGCGCTGCATCCCGCAGGCTTTCGCGCGACCCGACGCCCCTGACGGCGTCGGCGCGCGCCGAACGTGAGGAGAGTCCCATGACTCCAGAGCAGATCAACGAACTGACCATCGTCGTCGACGGCATCGCCGCCCCGCTGTCGCGCGGTGATCTGCCGTCGGCTGCCGCGGCGTTGGCGCAGGTGGAGCCCGAGCGCCTCGCCGAGGTCCTCGAACGCCTCGACGGTCGGCACCGTGCGGTCGCGTACCGGCTGCTCCCCAAGGACCATGCACTCCGGGTCTTCGAAGAGCTGTCGCCGAACCTGCAGGGTGAGCTCATCGGCGACCTGCGCGACGCCGAAGTGGCGCAGATCTTCACCGACCTCGACCCGGACGACCGGGTCTGGCTCGTCGACGAGCTGCCCGCGTCGCTGGCCTCGCGCCTGCTGCGGGGTCTCCCGCCGCGCGAGCGTGACCTCACCGCCGCCGTGCTCGGCTACCGCCGCGGATCGATCGGTCGGCGGATGAGCCCGGAGTTCGTCTCGGTCCCGGTCGGCAGCACGGTCGCTGAGGCGATGACGCGCGTGCGGGCGCGGCTCCACGACGCCGAGACGGTGTACACCCTGCCGGTGGTGGATCCCGGTCGCCGCGTGGTGGGCGTGGTCAGCCTGCGCGACCTGCTCGCCGCATCGCCCACCGACGCTGTGCGCGACACGATGCAGCCGGCGCAGACCGCGGGGGTCGACGACGACGCCGAGAACGCCGCCCGCCGCTGCACCGAGCGAGGGCTGCTCGCGCTCCCGATCGTCGACAGCGAAGAGCGTCTCGTCGGCATCCTGACGGTCGACGACGCAGCCCGCATCCTCGAGCACGAGGAGAGCGAGGATGCCGCCCGTCAGGGAGGCGCCGAACCGCTGCGCCGGCCGTACCTGTCGACGCCGATCCTGCAGATCGTGCGCTCACGCGTCGTCTGGCTGCTCGTGCTCGCCGTCGGCGCGACGCTCACGGTGCAGGTGCTGTCGGCGTTCGAGGCGACGCTCGAGCAGATCACGGTGCTCGCGTTGTTCGTCCCCTTGCTCATCGGAACCGGCGGCAACACCGGCAACCAGGCGGCGACGACGGTCACGCGCGCGCTGGCGCTCGGCGACGTCCGGCCCCGCGACGTCGTGCGGGTGCTGACCCGCGAGGTGCGCGTGGGGTTCTTCCTCGGCGCGATCCTCGGTGTCGTCGGCTTCGGCGTCACCGCGCTCGTGTACGACCCGCTCATCGGCCTCGTCATCGGGACGACCCTGATCGCGGTCTGCACGATGGCCGCCACCGTGGGCGGGGTCATGCCCCTGCTCGCCCGCGCCATCCGCGTCGACCCCGCGGTGTTCTCGAACCCGTTCATCACGACCTTCGTCGACGCGAGTGGTCTGGTGCTCTACTTCCTCATCGCCCGCGCGATCCTGCAGATCTGACCGGATGCCGCCCCGGCCGCGTGCCGGGTTGCAAGGGACGTGTCCGACACGATGCCGTGCAACCCGGTCCCAGCCGGGTCGGCGTCAGACGAGAGCGGAACGCGCCGAGCCGGCGGCCAGACGCTCCGCGGCGAGCGACTCCGCAGCCGCGAGGGGCGTGACGGCGCGGGCATCGGCTTCGTCGAAGATGCGGCGCAGAACGTCGCCGATGCCTTCGACCCGCGCCATGATCTCGGCCCGTGCGCGCTGCTTCGCGGCGAGGTCGAGGTAGATGACACCGCCGGCGTTCACGACGAAGTCCGGGGCGTACAGGATGCCGCGCGCCGCGAGCCGGTCGGCACCCGCACGGTGCGCGAGGGGGTTGTTGGCCGGTCCGCAGACCGCGCGCGCGTCCAGCGCGTCGATGACCTCGTCGGTCAGCACGCCGCCGATGCCGGCGGGGACGAACACGTCCGCGGTCGCGAGGTGGGCCTCCGCGGGATCCACCCATGCGGCGCCCAGGTCGGCTGCGAGCTCCTTCTTGGCCGGGTTGACGTCGGTCACGGTCAGCACGGCCCCCTCGGCCGCCAGCTGCAGCGCGAGCCGGCTGCCGACCTGGCCAAGGCCCGCGACGGTGATGCGGCGCCCGGCGACATCGGCGGTGCCGACCGCGCGCTCGAGCGTCGCCGTCATCGACGCGTAGACGCCGATGCTCGTCGGCCCCGCCGGTTCGCCGGAGCCGCCCACCCGATCGGGAAGCCCGACGACGTGCTCGGTGCGCTCGCTCACGACGAGCATGTCGTCGGTCGTCGAGCCGACATCCTCCGCCGTCCGGTACAGCCCGCCCAAGGACTCGACCGCATCGCCGAGGTCGAGGAACGCGGCCCGCCGGCGCTCCGCATCGAGCACGGTGCCGGGCGGCAGCCCGATGACGGCCTTGCCGCCACCGGCATCCAGGCCCGCGGCGGCGTTCTTCAGCGTCATGGCCGCGGACAGGCGCAGCGCGTCGCCGAGTGCGTCGCTCCAGTGCGGGTAGTTCCACATGCGGGCGCCGCCGAGGGCGGGGCCGAGCACGGAGGAGTGCAGCGCGGCGGCGATGAAGAGGCCGCTGCGCCGCCCCGTGATCACCTCCACGCGCTCGTGCGTGAAATCGGGAAGGGGCAGGGCGTGGGTCATCGCGATCCTCTTTCGGCGGAGCCTTGTGGGCTCGTGCTCTGTGACGCCGCGGCGTTGCGGCATCCCGCCCATTCTGCCTCTTCTAGAGTGACGATGTGAGTACCGACCTGCCTTCCCGCAGCCGCATCGTCCACGAGGCGCTGCGCGGCGCCGGCATCGCGGGCGACATCGTCGTGCTGCCGGATGCCGCCTCGACCGCGGCCCTCGCGGCCGCCGCGCTCGGCGTCGAGGTGGGCGCCATCGCCAACAGCCTCGTGTTCTGGTCGGACGGCGAGCCGCTGCTCGTGATGACCAGCGGCGCGCACCGCGTCGACACCGCGCGTCTGGCCGAGCGTCTCGGGCGGGGAGAGATCCGTCGCGCGACCGTCGAGCAGGTGCGTGCCGCGACGGGCCAGGTGATCGGCGGCGTCGCGCCGACCGGGCACCCCGCGCCGCTGCGCACCGTCGTCGACGAGGACCTCGCGACGTACGAGCGCATCTGGGCCGCGGCCGGGACGCCGCACACGGTGTTCCCGCTCACGTTCGACGAGCTCGTCCGGCTCACCGCCGGCACGGTCGTCGCGGTCGTCTGACCGACCCGTCAGCCTTTCGGGCTGTCGAAGCTCCAGTCGTCCGGGCCGATCGCGGTGGCGACATCCCAATCGTCGGTCGACCACGTGAAGGTCGCGACGGCGCACGTGGGCATGTGAGCGATGCCGCCCCCCGAGAGGCGCTCGGCGAGCACCGTCATCCCCGGGTCGTGCGCGACGATCAGCACGGACGAGACCCCCGAGCCGGCAGCGGCGTCCAGCAGCACCCGGGCGCCCGCGCCGTACAGCTCGTCGCGAAGCTCGGGCTCGCGTCCCAATGCCGTACCGAACGCGGCCGCCGTCGTCCGGGCGCGCAGGGCGGTCGAGGCGAGCAGCCGGTCGACCGGGGTGCCCGAGGCGGCGAGGCGCTGCGCCATGGCGGGTGCGTCGCGCTGCCCGCGCTCGTTGAGCGGCCGGTCGTGGTCATCGAGGCCGGGGGAGCCCCAGTCGCTCTTGGCGTGGCGCACGAGGGTCAGGGTGGTCATCTGCTCATCCTCCCGCGCCGAAGACGGCGTGCGCGATGGTGAAGATCACGAGGCCGGCCAGCGAGCCGACGATCGTGCCGTTGAGGCGGATGTACTGCAGGTCGCGGCCGACCATGAGCTCGATCTTCTCGGTCGTCTCCTGCGCGTCCCAGCGTTCGACCGTATCGGTGATGATCGAGGCGATGTCGGCCCGGTGCCGGTCGACCAGCGTCGCTGCGGCATCCGTGACCCGCGCGTCGATGCGCTGCTGGAGTGCCGGCTCGGTCGCCAGGCGGTCGCCGATCTCAGCCAGAGCGGCGGCGATGCGTCGGCGCAGCGGGCTGTCGGCATCGCCCAGTGAGCGGACGAGTCCCGCCTTGGCGGTACCCCACGCCTCGGCGGCGAGGGCGCGCACCCGCGGGCTGTCGAACACCGCGGCCTTGGCGGCCTCGAGCCGGGCCGCCGTCTCGGTCTCACCCTGCAGGTCGTCGGCGACACGGGTGAGATAGCCGTCGATGGCGCGGCGGGCGGGGTGGTCGGGGTCCGCACGGACGGCGGCGACGAAGGCGAGGGCCTCGCGATAGACGGTGTCGTCGACGAGGCGCGTCGCGACGGACGGCACCCACGAGGGCAGCCGGCGCGACACGAGTCCCGTGAACACCGAACGGTTCGCGACGAGCCAGGTCTCGATGCTGTCGACGGCGAGATCGACGGCGCCGTGGTGCGCGCCGGTGTCGACGACCCGGTCGAGCCAGCCGCCGAGCGACGGCCCCCACGAGGGGGCGAGCAGGTGATCGCGTGCGAGGTCCTCGAGCAGATCCTGCACCTCGTCGTCGCTCAATGCGGTGAGGATCCCGGATGCCACGGCGGAGGCCTCGGCCGCGACGCGCTCGGCGTTGTCGGGGCGGCGCAGCCAGCTGCCGACCCGGGCCGCGACGCCGATCGACTCGAGCTTCTCGCGGATGACGCCGGCCTCGAGGAAGTTCGTCTCGACGAACTCGCCGAGCGTCCGACCGATCTCGTCCTTGCGCCTCGGGATGATCGCGGTGTGCGGGATGGGGATGCCCAGCGGATGCCGGAACAGCGCGGTCACCGCGAACCAGTCGGCGAGGGCGCCCACCATGCCGCCCTCGGCAGCCGCCCGGACGTAGCCGAATGCGGGGATCGCCTGCTGCAGCGGGAACGAGACGGCGAAGACCACGGCCATGAACAGCAGGGCGCCGAGGGCGACCGCCTTCATCCGGCGCAGGCCCTGTCGGCGGACCTGGTCCGCGGGAGACAGCAGCGATGTCGGCGTAGGTGCCATCCGGTCATCCTCCCACGCGGGTCCGCGGCGGGGGCCGGAACCTCGCGTCAGGCGGGGTCGACCGGACCGAGCCAGGCGGCCGCGACGGTGCTGTGCGCCGACTCGGGGTCCGAGGGGTGGAACTGGCCCGCCAGCACGTCACGGTAGAGGCGGCTCAACTCCGACCGTGAGAAGTACGACGAACCGCCCGCGACGAGCATCGCCTCGTCGACGATGCGCTTGGCCGCCGTGACCGCGCGGTGCTTGAGTCCGCTGAGCTTGGCGAACCAGAGCGCGCCGTGATCGGCACGCGCGTCGATGTCGCGGGCGATGACGTCGAGCTGCGGCAGCATCCCGTCGTAGGTCAGAGCCATGTCGGCGATGCGCCACCGGATGTCGGGGTCCTGGCTGTAGGAGCGGCCGGTCTTCTTCGAGGTGCGCGTGTGGGCTGTCTCGACGGCGAGGTCGAGCGCCCGCCGGGCGATGCCCGTGTAGACCGAGGCCAGCAGCAGCTCGAACACCGAGAAGATGCCGAAGACCAGCGGGTCGGGGTTCGGACCCGGCGCCAGGCGGCGCACGACGCGGTCGGCGGGAGCGATGGCTTCGTGTAGCTCGGTCGTGCGCGACTGCGTTCCGCGCATGCCGAGGGTGTCCCAGTCGTCTCGGGTGCGGACGGCGTCGGTGCGGGGCACGAACCCGAACACGAGGCGCGGGGCGTCCGCGCTCGTCGTATCGAGACCGTGCAGTCCGAGCTGGTCCCAGACGGGGGCGAGCGAGGTGAAGATCTTGGTGCCGGTGAAGGCGTAGCCGCCGTCCGGCTGCGGCGTGGCGGCGGTGTCGCTGCCGAACAGGACGAGGTCGTTGCCCGCCTCGCTGATGCCGAAGGCGAAGACCTCGCCGGCGGCCGCGCCCTCCTGGACGAAGCGCAGGGCGTCGTCGCCCCGGTCGGCGAGCACCTTCGCGACGCCGGTCCAGACGAGGTGCATGTTGATCGCGAGCGCGGTGGCGGGGGCCGCGCCGGCGAGGCGCTGCTGCAGAACGGAGGCCTGCGCGAGCGACAGGCCGGCGCCGCCGAGGCTTTCGGGCACGAGGATCGCCAGGTACCCGGCGGCACGCAGCTCGACGAGGTCCTCGTCCGGGAACACGTTGCCGGCGTCGACGGCCGCTGCCCAGCTGCGGATGCGCTCGAGGAGGTCGTCGGGCAGGTATCGGGCCGGGTCGAAGTCGCTCACGGCATCCATTCTGCTCCCGGGTCGGCCCGGGGGCGGCGCCACAACTCCTCATATCCGGCGGGTGGGTGGCCCCGGGGGAGCCGGAGGAGCGGGGGAGATGCCGGATCTGAGGAAGTAGCGCGACCAGCCCGACGAGCCGGGGCAGGATGGGGTCATGATCTCGACCGACGCAGCCCTCGCCCTGCGGAAAGCCGGACTGGTCTGGCACCCGGGTTCGGGCGACCGCTTCCAGCTGAACGAGCCGGAGTTCGAGGCCGATGTCTTCACCGTCAGCGAGATGACGATCGAGCCGAGGCGGTATCCGACGGGGACCATCCTGGCGTTCAACGGCACCACCGAGTGGGCGCTCGACTCCGTCGCGCTGGACGAGGCCCTGTGGCTGCCGCGCGAGGATCAGCTGCGCGAGATGCTGCGCGGGGCGTTCCGGAGCCTCCGCCGCCTCGCCGACACCCACCGCGTCGAGATCGAGCTCGCCGGAGAGGCGCTGTCGTTCGAGCACCCGCAGCCCGAGGACGCGTACGCCGCGGCCGTGCTCGAGATGCTCCGCCGCGTCACCGACTGAGGCTCGGGATCGGGGTCACGTGATGGTGTGCACCGGCTCGGTGTCGGGGATCGGCGACGAGTCGCGACCACGCAGGTCGGGGAACCAGCGCACGCAGGCTGCCGCGACGATGAGCCCGGCGGCCGCGAACAGAGCCGCGGCGATGTATGCGCCCTGCGGGCCCACCCCGTCGATCAGGAAGCCGGCGACAGCTGATCCCGCGGCGGCGCCGATCAGCTGCCCGGTGCCGATCCAGCCGTAGGCTTCGGCGGTCTCGCTGAACTTCACGCTCGCCGAGGTGATGGCGAACATGACGGCCAGCGCGGGGGCGATGCCGATGCCCGCGACCAGCAGCGACCCGCCGAGCCACCACGCGTTGAGCGAGAAGATCGTCGCGGTCAGACCCACCGTGACGATCGCGAAGCGGCGGGCCATCGCCCAGCGGCCGATCGGGATGTGGCCGAACGACAGGCCGCCGGCGAGGCTGCCGACCGCGAAGACCGCGAGCACGATGCCCGATTCGAGTCCGCCGTGGCCGAACGAGGCGACCACCCCGGCCTCGACCGCCGAGCAGGCGCCGATGAGGAGGAAGCCCGTCGCTGTGGCCAATGCCACGGGCGGCTTCAGCAGCACACGTCCGAGGCTGCGGCGGCTGCGGGGGATGCGCACACGGCCGAGCTCGGGCGAGGCGATGAACCACGCTCCGCCGCCGATGAGGATCACGACGATCAGGAGCAGCCCCGGCACCGTGCCGGCCTGCAACGCGACGAAGGTGATGAGCACCGGGGCGATGATCCAGATGATCTCCTGCAGCGACGCGTCGAGCGAGAACAGCGGCGTCAGTTGACGCGAGGTCACCATCTTGGGGTAGATCGTCCGCACCGCCGACTGCACCGGCGGCGTCGACAGTCCGGCGACGAGCCCGAGGAGCATGTAGATCGGCAGCGAGACCTGGAGCAGCGCGAGCAGCGCGATCGCGGTGGCGCACACGGCGAGGGTCAGCGTCAGCACCCGGCGCATACCCCAGACGCCCATCCACCGGCTCGTCACCGGTCCGGCGACGGCCTGTCCGACTGAGGTGGCCGCCAGGACCAGACCGGCAGCCCCGTAGGAACCGGTCACGTGCTCGATGTGAAGCAGGACGGCGAGGCTCGTCATCCCGTTCGGAAAGCGCGCGGTCAACTGTGCGGCGATGATGCGCGCGACACCCGGTGTGCGCAGCAGTTCTCCATATCCCGCCACCCCTCCACGGTAGCGACTCCGCGAGCCCTCCGCCGACACGCCGCGACACGCCGAAACCGATCGATCCGTCGGAATCGGATGTCTGCGGGCGCGGCTACCGTCCGAGCTGTGGACAGTCGCTCGAGCGGCCGGTGGAAACCGCGGAATCACGCCTCCAGACGGCGGCTGAAGTTGGCCGTCGACTGTGGATGAAACGGTGGACAAGTTGTGTTGTACCTGGGGAGAGCGGTGCAAAACTACAGACTTGTAACTACTACCCCTTGTGGTGCCCCCCGATGTCGGCACCCATATGTAGTATTGAGGTCCCGGCGAGATCACAGCCGGAGATGCGTAAGAAGCGAAGGGAAACCCACTCGACATGGCGATCACGGTCTACACCAAGCCCTCCTGCGTGCAGTGCAACGCGACGTACCGTGCGCTGGACTCCAAGGGCATCGAATACGACGTCCTCGACCTCTCCGAGGACCCGGCGGCGCTCGAGCGCGTCAAGTCGCTCGGCTACCTGCAGGCCCCCGTCGTCATCACCGACGAGGACCACTGGTCGGGCTTCCGCCCCGACAAGATCGACGAGCTGGCCGCTCGCTTCGCCTGACCTCATGAGCACGGCGGTCGCGACGCGGGCGCCTCTGCTCGTGTACTTCTCGAGCGTCTCGGGCAACACCGCGCGATTCATCGACAAGCTCGGACTGCCCGCGCTCCGCATCCCCCTTCACTCCTCACCGACGCCCTTCGTCATCACCGAGCCTTTCGTGCTCGTGACCCCCACCTACGGCGGGGGACAGGGGCGCGGTGAGGAGAAGGGTGCGGTGCCCAAGCAAGTCGTCCGGTTCCTGAACGACGAGCGCAACCGCACCCTGCTGCGTGGAGTCATCTCCACCGGCAACACGAACTTCGGCGAGACGTACTGCCTCGCCGGCGACATCATCAGCCGCAAGTGCTCCGTGCCGCACTTGGACAAGGTGGAACTATTCGGCACGCCCGAAGACGTCGAGCGCGTGAGCGCAGGATTGGAACGATGGTGGAATCAGCACTGGAAACAGCCTTGACCGATAACGGCTTCAAGGTCGACACGCGGTTCGAGGGTCTCGACTACCACGCCCTCAACGCGATGCTCAACCTCTACGGGGCGGACGGCAAGATCCAGTTCGACGCCGACAAGCGTGCGGCGCGGGAGTACTTCCTGCAGCACGTCAACCAGAACACGGTCTTCTTCCACTCCCTCAAGGAGCGCCTCGACTACCTCGTCGAGAAGGAGTACTACGAGCCGGCCGTCATCGAGAAGTACTCGCTCGAGTTCATCCAGAAGCTCAACGACTTCGCCTACGGCAAGAAGTTCCGCTTCGAGACCTTCCTCGGTGCGTTCAAGTACTACACGAGCTACACGCTGAAGACCTTCGACGGCAAGCGCTACCTCGAGCGCTTCGAGGACCGCGTCGTCATGACCGCCCTCGGTCTCGCCGACGGCGACGAGACCCTCGCGATCCAGCTGGTCGACGAGATCATCTCGGGCCGGTTCCAGCCCGCGACGCCGACCTTCCTCAACACGGGCAAGGCCCAGCGCGGCGAGCTCGTGTCGTGCTTCCTGCTGCGCATCGAAGACAACATGGAATCGATCGCCCGCGGCATCAACTCCGCCCTGCAGCTGTCCAAGCGCGGTGGCGGCGTGGCGCTGCTCCTGTCGAACATCCGCGAGGCCGGCGCTCCGATCAAGCAGATCGAGAACCAGTCGTCGGGCATCATCCCCGTCATGAAGCTGCTCGAAGACAGCTTCAGCTACGCCAACCAGCTCGGCGCGCGTCAGGGTGCCGGTGCCGTCTACCTGTCGGCCCACCACCCCGACATCCTGAAGTTCCTCGACACCAAGCGTGAGAACGCTGACGAGAAGATCCGCATCAAGACGCTGTCGCTGGGTGTCGTCATCCCCGACATCACCTTCGAGCTCGCGCGCAACGGTGAGGACATGTACCTCTTCTCGCCCTACGACGTCGAGAAGGTCTACGGCGTCCCCTTCGGCGACATCTCGGTCACCGAGAAGTACCGCGAGATGGTCGACGACGCGCGCATCAAGAAGACGAAGATCAACGCGCGCGAGTTCTTCCAGACCCTCGCCGAGATCCAGTTCGAGTCGGGCTACCCGTACATCATGTTCGAGGACACGGTGAACAAGGCCAACCCGATCAAGGGCCGGATCAACATGTCCAACCTGTGCTCGGAGATCCTCCAGGTCAACACCCCCACGACCTACAACGAGGACCTCTCCTACGCCCAGATCGGCAAGGACATCTCCTGCAACCTCGGCTCGATGAACATCGCGCTCGCGATGGACGGCAAGAACCTGGCCCAGACGGTCGAGACGAGCATCCGCGCTCTCACCGCGGTCAGCGACCAGAGCCACATCGCCTCGGTTCGCTCGATCGAGGACGGCAACGACCGTTCGCACGCGATCGGTCTCGGGCAGATGAACCTGCACGGCTACCTCGCGCGTGAGCACGTCTTCTACGGTTCCGAAGAGGGCATCGACTTCACGAACATCTACTTCTACACGGTGCTGTTCCACGCCCTGCAGGCGTCGAACAAGATCGCGATCGAGCGCGGGACGTACTTCGAGGGCTTCCCCGACTCGACCTACGCGTCGGGTGAGTTCTTCGACAAGTACGTCGAGCAGGAGTGGGCACCGCAGACCGACAAGGTGAAGGGTCTGTTCGACGGCATCCACATCCCGACGCAGGACGACTGGCGCGAGCTGAAGGCATCGATCCAGCAGCACGGCATCTACAACCAGAACCTGCAGGCGGTGCCCCCGACCGGCTCGATCTCGTACATCAACAACTCGACGTCGTCGATCCACCCGATCGCGTCGAAGATCGAGATCCGCAAGGAAGGCAAGCTCGGCCGCGTCTACTACCCGGCGCCGTTCATGACGAACGACAACCTCGAGTACTACGAGGACGCGTACGAGATCGGCTACGAGAAGGTCATCGACACGTACGCCGCCGCGACCCAGCACGTCGACCAGGGCCTGTCGCTCACGCTGTTCTTCAAGGACACCGCGACCACGCGCGACATCAACAAGGCTCAGATCTACGCCTGGCGCAAGGGCATCAAGACGATCTACTACATCCGCCTGCGGCAGATGGCGCTCGAGGGCACCGACATGTCCGAGTGCGTCAGCTGCATGCTGTGACGGATGCCGGAACCCGAACCAGGAACTGAAGCGACATGACTCCCGAACCGCTCAAGCTCGTCGACCACGTGCAGGCGATCAACTGGAACCGCATCCAGGACGACAAGGACCTCGAGGTCTGGAACCGTCTGGTGAACAACTTCTGGCTGCCCGAGAAGGTGCCGCTGTCAAACGACATCCAGTCGTGGAACACGCTGACGCCCGACGAGCAGACCCTCACGATGCGGGTGTTCACGGGGCTGACGCTCCTCGACACGATCCAGGGCACCGTCGGCGCCGTCTCGCTCATCCCCGATGCGATCACCCCGCACGAGGAGGCCGTCTACACGAACATCGCGTTCATGGAGTCGGTGCACGCGAAGAGCTACTCGTCGATCTTCTCGACGCTCGCCTCGACGCCCGAGATCGACGACGCGTTCCGCTGGTCGGTCGAGAACCCGAACCTTCAGAAGAAGGCCTCGATCGTCATGGACTACTACCGTGGCGACGAGCCGCTCAAGCGCAAGGTCGCCTCGACCCTGCTCGAGTCGTTCCTCTTCTACTCGGGGTTCTACCTGCCGCTGCACTGGTCGGCGAAGGCGAAGCTGACGAACACCGCCGACATCATCCGCCTCATCATCCGTGACGAGGCCGTGCACGGCTACTACATCGGCTACAAGTTCCAGAAGGGCATGGAGAAGCTCACCCAGCCCGAGCGCGACGAGATCAAGGACTACACGTTCTCGCTTCTCTACGAGCTCTACGACAACGAGGTGCAGTACACGCAGGACCTCTACGACGCCGTCGGCCTGACCGAGGACGTCAAGAAGTTCCTGCACTACAACGCCAACAAGGCGCTGATGAACCTCGGTTTCGAGGCGATGTTCCCCGCCACGGTGACCAACGTGAACCCGGCGATCCTGTCGGCCCTGTCGCCGAACGCCGACGAGAATCACGACTTCTTCTCGGGGTCGGGCTCGTCGTACGTCATCGGCAAGGCCGAGGCTACGGAAGACGAGGACTGGGACTTCTAAGCTCCACGTAGCGACACGAAAGTGGCGCGTGTGACGGGATCGCTCCGGCGGTTCCCGGCGCACGCGCCACTTTCTCGTTGACGCCGCGCCGGGCCTACGCATAGTGTTGCCAGGCTGCGCCACGAGGCACAGCATCACCGGAGGAACGACATGACCATGCGCAACGAGCGCCTGATCGCCGCGGACCTGGACCAGTTCCAGCTCCGCAATGAGCCGTACCCTCCGGTGCGAGACGTCTGACACCGCCACGGTCAAAACGCCCCGCACCGCACAGGTCCGGGGCGTTCGTGTGTTCCTCTCCATGCGCCCGTCCCGGGACCGCCATCACAAGGAAAGGAACCATGGAGAAGCTGTCGAACAGGCTGCTGTCGTGGGCGAGCATCATCGACGAGAAGACTCTCGTTCAGGCTCGCACCGCGTCGGCGATGCCGTTCATCCACCCGCACCTGGCGCTCATGCCGGACGCGCACCTGGGCAAGGGGGCGACCGTCGGATCGGTCATCCCGACGCTCGGGGCGATCATGCCGGCGGCCGTCGGCGTCGACATCGGATGCGGCATGATCGCCGTCCGCACGCAGTTCACCAAGGCGCAGCTGCTCGGCCGCGACATGGCCGCGCTGCGCGAGCAGATCGAGCGGGCGATTCCGCTCTCGGCGGGTCGCGACAACCGCAAAATCGTCGCGACGGCGGAGCCGCGCATCGCCGAGCTGGAGGAGCTCGCCGAGAAGAACGAGTTCGACCCCGCCCGCTATGCCGGGCATTGGCGGAACCAGCTCGGGTCGCTCGGGTCGGGCAACCACTTCATCGAGGTCTCGGTC
Organism: Microbacterium thalli; assembly: GCF_028737325.1. GTDB lineage: Bacteria > Actinomycetota > Actinomycetes > Actinomycetales > Microbacteriaceae > Microbacterium > Microbacterium thalli. The sequence goes on from NZ_JAQZCH010000001.1 coordinate 1,606,477, forward strand.
GACGAGACCGACGCGGTCTGGATGTTCCTGCATTCGGGTTCACGGGGAGTGGGCAACAGAATCGCGACGCACCACATCGGCGTCGCGCAGCGCCTCGCGAAGCAGTGGTGGATCGACCTGCCTGACCCCGACCTCGCGTACCTCGTCGAGGGCACGGAGGAGTTCCGGCGCTACATCCGTGAGCTCCGGTGGGCGCAGCACTTCGCGCTCCTCAACCGCGAGGAGATGATGGACCGCGTCGCTCGTCAGCTGTCCGAGACGATGAGCACGGATGTTGAGGAGCTCGAGCGCATCAACTGCCACCACAACTTCACCGAGAGCGAGAAGCACTTCGGCAAGCAGGTGTGGGTGTCGCGCAAGGGCGCGATCCAGGCGGATGCCGGCCGTCCTGGCCTCATCCCGGGGTCCATGGGGACGGCGTCGTACGTCGTCTCGGGGCTCGGCAACCCGCTCTCGCTCAACTCCTCGCCGCATGGCGCGGGCCGCGAGTACTCGCGGTCGGCCGCACGCCGCACCTTCACGCACGACCAGCTGCGTGAGGCGATGGTGGGCATCGAGTTCCGCGACACGGATGCCTTCATCGACGAGATCCCGCAGGCTTACAAGCCGATCGACCGGGTGATGCAGGATGCCGGCGACCTCGTCGAGGTGCGCCACACCCTGCGCCAGCTCGTCAACGTGAAGGGCGACTGACCCGCATCCCTATCGGAGGAAGGCTGCACATCGGAGGGCGGTCTCGCTGGAGTCCGCCCTCCGTTGCGCCGATCTCCTCCGCGCCGGCGTCAGGCGTCGCCCTGGCCGATGTCGGCGGCCTCGGCTACCGCGCTCTCGTGCGGTCGTCCGAGGTGCGCGAGGGTGCGGCCGGCGGCGGCGAGGATCGCGATCGCCACGATCAGCGCCGCGACGCCGAGCCAGTACGGTGCGCTGGGCGAGAGCGCGGCGGCGAGCGGACCCGCGACTGCCGGGGCGATCGCGCCGCCGATGAAGCGCACGCCCGAGTACGTGCCGCTCGCGACGTTCCGGGGCAGGTCGGTCGCCTCCATCACGGCCTCGGTCAGCGCCGTGTTGAGCACGCCGAGGAACAGGCCCGCGACGATGACCGTCACGATCAGCACCGCGGCGCTGTCGATGCCCATCGCGAGCACGGCCTCGGCCACGGCGAGCAGCCCGAGCATCGCGAACAGCACGGGCCGCAAGCCCAGCCGGCGCGTGAGCACGGGCGCCACGAGAACCGAGGTCAGGGCGACCGCGAGGCCCCAGCCGAAGAAGACGAGCCCGAGCTCGTGGGCACCGAACGTCATCCCGGCCTGCGCTGCGGCGGACTCGATGGGGTACGGGCTGTAGGCCAGCAGCACGAAGAACGCCACGTTGTAGAAGAACGCCGTCAGCGACAGCGTCAGCAGGGCAGGGTTCCGCAGCGCCCGGAACGACGCGAAGAACGACACCTTCGCAGGGGTGGCCGCACCGGCCGCGGGGGCGGGGGAGCGGAACACCACGAGGATGGCCAGCAGTGCGATCGCCATGAGGGCCGCCGTACCGAAGAACGGTCCCCGCCACGAGACCTCGCCCAGCGCGCCGCCGAGCAGCGGGCCGACGGCGAGGCCGATGCCGAGGGATGCCTCGTAGAGCACGATCGCCTGACGGCTTCCGCTGCTCGCCGCCCCGACGATCGCCGCCAGTGCTGTCGCGATGAACAGGGCGTTGCCGACGCCCCAGCCGGCTCGGAAGCCGATGATCTCGACGACGCCGCCCGAGAGTCCCGCCGCGGCGGCGAACACGACGATCAGGGCGAGGCCGAGCAGAAGCGTGTTCTTCACGCCGAGGCGCGACGACACCCAGCTCGCGAAGAGCATCACGACACCGGTGATGAAGAGGTAGCTGGTGAACAGCAGCATCGTCTCGGACGGCGTCGCGTCCAGCTCGCGGCTGATCGCCGGCAGGATCGGGTCGACGAGGCCGATGCCCATGAACGACACCGTGCAGGCGAAGGCGATCGCCCAGACCGCGACGGGCTGTCGCCAGATCGACGCCTTCGCGCTCTCGGCCGCCGGCTTTGTCCGACCCTCTGTTCGTGTTGCGCTCGTCACGCGTACCTTCCTTTCATCGTCATCGCAGTTCCGGTTCGTCGAGCAATGCCCGCAGCAGGTCCGCTGCGCGGGCGAGGGTCGCCCGGTCGGCTTCGGTCAGCCGTGCCCAGGCGGGCCCGGTCAGCTCGAGCGCCTGCGCGCGGAAACGCTGGAACTGCGCCCGCCCGTCGTCGGTGATCGACACCCGCGTGGCCCGTCCGTCTGTCGGATCGGGATGCCGCTCCACCCAGCCCTGCTGCTCCATGCGGCGCACGAGGGTGGTCATCGTGGGCTGGCTCACGCGCTGCCACTCGGCGAGATCGCTTACCCGCGTGGGCCCGAGCTCGTGCAGCGCGGCGAGCGCTCGCCAGGTTCCGGCCGCGGTCGGCGCCTCGACTCGCCGCGCCACGGCCCGGTTGTACCGGCTCGAGGCCGACATCAGACGGATGGCGGCGGTGTCCGACTCGCTGGCGCCGGGCTCCGGCTCAAAATGCATAGCAAAACTATACAACCGGCGGTGCCGGACATGACACTGCCCCCGGCATCCTTCTCGCGAGAAAGGACGCCGGGGGCAGTCGTCAGGCGTTCAGCGGCCGCCGTTGATGAGTCCGAGCCATTGACCGAACGGCTTTTCGCCGCGGATGTCGGTGTGTTGCTCGTTCTGCTCGTCGTGCGTAATCATGTCGATCCTCCCCGCCTCTTGCTTTGCACCATCATGCGCGGGGGCGCCGCTGCGCGCCCGGGTCTTGACGGCCGGTGAACGAGGCGTTACAGGTGGCCGACGGGTCGGCGATGACGACACAATCTTCTCCGGTCCGATCACCCACGCAGAAGGCACACCGCCTCCTACAATCGAGGGCGTGTCGGAAACCACTCTCCCTCAGCGCGAACCGCGGTTCAGCCCGGTGATCGCGCTCATCGCCGTGTCGGCGTCGTGGGAAGGGCGGCTCTCGGCCGCGCTGCGAGATCTCGGCCTCTCCACCCGCAAGTTCGGATTGCTCGGCCACATCGGTTCGGAACCGGGCATCTCGTTCTCCGAGCTCGCGCGGCGCTCGCACATCACCGTGCAGTCCGCGCACACCGCGGTCCGCACGCTGGTCGACGAGGGGCTCGTCGCCGATGCGACCGCGCACGCCGGCTCGGCATCCGATCTGCGCATCACCCCGAAGGGGATCGCCGTCATGGAGCAGGCGCACCAGCGACTGCTCGAGCTCGACTCCACACTGAGCGACAACATGCCCCGGCTGGCGGCCTCGATGGACGGCATCCGCGCAGGCATCGTCTAGACCCGCCGGGTAGGGTTCGGGGGTGTTCCGAACCCCGCTGACCGCCTTCCGCTTCCTCGCGTTCGCGGAGGCGGTGTCGTGGACGTTGCTGATCGCCGGACTGATCGTCCGGGCGCTCTTCGACCAGCCGGTGGCGGTCACGATCGGCGGCGGCATCCACGGTTTCGTCTTCCTCTGCTACGGCGCGACGGCGGTGCTCGTCGCATGGAACAACCGCTGGTCGCTTCTGCCGACGGTCTGCGCCGTGGGGGCCGCGGTCGTGCCGTACGCCACGATCCCGACGGAGATCGTCCTGAACCGGCGGGGTCTGCTCGCCGGCGAGTGGCGCACCGAGGCGACCGACGATCCGCGGGACGCGCGCGGGCTCGATCGCTTCCTGCGCTGGTTCGTCCGGCGTCCCGCGGTGCTCGCGGTGATCCTGGCCGTCGGGATCATCGCCGCGTACGTCGTGCTGCTGCTCATCGGGCCGCCCGGGCGGGCGTAGCGTGGACGGATGCCGCGCACCGTCGCTCGTCTCGCCCTCGCCGCTCTGCTGATCGTCGCCGGAACGGCGCATCTCACCGTTCTGCGACGTGGCTATCGCATCGCCGTCCCCGACTGGGCGACACGCGTCCTGCGGACCGACAAGGACATGATCGTCGTCGCCAGCGGTGCCGTCGAGCTCATGCTCGGCGCCGGACTCATCGCGTTGCCGAGAGAGCGGCGGCGTGTCGGAGCCGCAGTCGCGGCGTTGTTCGTCGCCGTCTTCCCGGGGAACGTGCACCAATGGCGCTCCGGTGCTTCCGCTCCCGGTCTGGACACCGACGCGCGTCGCTTCGGCCGCCTCTTCCTGCAGCCCGTCCTCGTCGCGTGGGCGCTGTGGGCGACTTCGGGCCCGCGCGGAGCCTCGCAGCACACCGGCTGACCCACCGCAACAGTCCGACACGGAATTTCCCGGATGTCGGCTGCGTTTGGTTGCCTGTCATGGTGAGTACATCCGCGTCCGCGTCCGCAGCATCCGACTATTCGGCCTGGGCCGAGTCCCGTCGAGCAACGGTGACCGCTCCGCAAGGGTCGCTCGCGCTCGTGCTGACGCATTGGTCCGCACCCGGTGAGCCCGCCGTCGACGATGCCGCCGCTCGTGCCGGGCACCCGGTCGACGCGCTGCTTACGCGTTTGCAGCGCACGGACATCGAGACCGGTCTGCCCCAGGAGGGTTACCGGATCTGGCGGCAGGACTCGCCGGCGAACGAGGCCTTCGAAGACATCGAGCGCTACGACTACGACCCCGCATGGGTGCTCGAGGGGCGGTTCGAGCTCGTCGACGAGGACCGCGTCGTGCCGTTCGAGCACATCAAGGACGGGGGCGCGACACGCGGCCTCCCGGTCTCGGGCGATCTGGTCTTCGAGATCGACGGCACGGAGTACCGCCTCGCGGCCTTCGACACCAACTACGGCGGCCCGAAGCTGCATCTCGTGTTCGGCGACCGGACGAACGGGGTCGAGAGTTACGGCGCCGGGCGCTTCCTCTTCCTCGACCATCCGGGCGCCACCGGTGACCTCGCCGCGGGCGACAGCACGCCCGTGACGGTTGACTTCAACCGCGCCGTCGTCCCGCCCTGCGGCTTCTCGAACCAGATGAACTGCCCGCTGCCGCCGCTGCAGAACCGCCTGCCCTTCCCCGTTCGCGCGGGGGAGAAGAAGGTGCGGTTCGCGGGCGACTTCGCCCTCTGATCCTCCCCCCGGCACGGCGGAGCGCCCGCACCTCGCTCCGCTTGACTCCCTCCTACACAGCAAAGGAATACCCGTGACTTCACGCGGCTTCTCCCGCCTCCTCGTCGCGTCCGCCGCGGCGAGCGCCGGCCTCCTCGTCCTGGCGGGCTGCTCCGGCTCGGCCGACCCCGCCGGAACCGGCGGCGCGAGCGACCCGAACGCCGAGATCGTGGTGGGCTCGCAGAACGAGCCCACCAACCTCGACCAGATCTTCGGCGGTTCCTCGGGCGTGACCGAGGTCTTCACCGGCAACGTCTACGAGGGTCTGTTCCGTATCACCGACGACGCGCAGGTCGAGCCGCTGCTCGCGGCCGACACCACGGTGTCGGCCGACGGGCTGGTCTACACCTTCACGCTCGAGGACGCGACCTTCCACTCGGGCGAGGAGCTGACCGCCGACGACGTGAAGTACAGCCTCGAGCGTTTCGTCGGCGACGAGTCCATCGCTGCCCGCAAGCGTCAGCTCAGCGTCATCGACACCGTCACCGCTGTCGACGACAAGACCGTCGAGGTGACGCTGTCGCAGCCGTCGATCAGCTTCACATACAACCTCGGCTACGTCTGGATCGTGAACGCGGATGCCGGTGACCTGACGGCCACGGCCGACGGCACCGGCCCGTACGCGCTCGGCGACTACCGCAAGGGCGACTCGATCACGCTCGATGTCAACGCCGACTACTGGGGCGAGGCACCGGCCAACGGCGGTGTCGTCTACCAGTACTACGCCGACCCGACGGCGCTGAACAACGCGCTGACCACGGGCGCGGTCGACCTTGTCACGAGCCAGTCGAACCCCGACAGCATCGCGGAGTTCGAGGCAGCCGGCTTCCAGATCATCGAGGGAACCTCGACGACGAAGGAGCTCCTCGCCTTCAACGACCGAGTCGCCCCGTTCGACGACGTGCGCGTGCGCAAGGCGATCTACTCCGCCATCGATCGCGAGAAGCTGCTCGATGCGATCTGGGACGGCCGCGGGGAGCTCATCGGTTCGATGGTGCCGCCGTCCGAGCCCTGGTACATCGACCTCGCCGACAACAACCCGTACGACCCGGCCCTGTCCGAGCAGCTGCTCACCGAGGCCGGCCAGGCGGAGGGCTTCACCTTCACCGTCGACACGCCGGACTCGGGCGTGCATTCGACCGTCGCGGAGTTCCTCCAGTCGGAGCTCGCCAAGGTCGGCATCACGATGAACATCAACATCATCACCGACGACGAGTGGTACCAGAAGGTCTACACGGAGAAGAACTTCGAGGCGACGCTCCAGGGGCACGTCAACGACCGCGACATCAACTTCTACGGTAACCCCGACTTCTACTGGGGCTACGACAACGCCGACGTGCAGACCTGGCTCACCGAGTCGGAGGCAGCGGCATCCGTCGAGGACCAGACCGAGCTCATCAAGAAGGCGAACCAGCAGATCTCGGACGACGCCGCCAGCGTGTGGCTGTACCTCAACCCGCAGCTGCGCATCGCCGCCGAGGGCATCACGGGCGTGCCCGAGAATGGACTGAACTCGCTGTTCTACGTCTCCGACATCGCGAAGGCCTGATCTCCATCACCCGGTATCTGATCCGACGAACAGGATTGCTGCTGCTCGCGTTCGCGCTGGCGGTGGTGATCCTGTTCGTCGTGCTGCGCGTTCTCGGCAACCCGGTCTTCGCGCTCATCTCGGTGGGAGCGACGGATGCCGAGATCGCGGCAGCGGCCGCGCGACTCGGGGTCGACCGGCCGATCCCGGAACAGTTCCTCGCTTACGTCGGTCAGCTCGCCAGCTTCGACCTCGGCCGCTCGTTCACCAACAATCTGCCCGTCGGTGACGAGATCCTGCGGCGCCTCAACGTGACGTTGCCCCTGACCCTCATCGCCTTCGCGCTCTCGGTCGTCATCGCGGTGCCGATCGGCTTCATCGCCGCGTGGAAGGCGCGCACCTGGTACGGGACCGCGTTCTCGGCGGTGTCGCAGCTGGGCGGCGCGATTCCGGTGTTCTGGGTCGGCATCCTCCTGGTCGCGGTCTTCGCGCTCAATTGGCGTCTGCTGCCGGCCGGTGGGTTCCCGCGACGGGACTGGGAGGATCCGGCGGCTGCACTGGTGTCGCTGACGCTGCCCGTCCTGACGATCGCGCTCGTGGCCGGCAGCGACCTCGCGCGCTACGTGCGCAGTGCCACGCTCGACGTGCTCGGACAGCAGTACCTCCGCGCCGCCCGGGCGACCGGCCAGAGCTTCGCGACCGCGGTCTGGCGGCACGGCGTGCGCAACGCCGTCGTCCCGCTCATCGCGATCCTCGCGATCCAGCTGTCGACCACCTTCGTGGGAGCGGTCATCATCGAGCGCGTCTTCGCCCTGCCCGGGCTCGGAGACATGCTGCTCGTCGGCATCCAGGAGCAGGACTTCCCCAGCGTGCAGGGCGTGCTGCTGTTCTCGACCGCGCTCGTGCTGCTGCTCGGCTTCGCCGCCGACATCACGCAGCGCATCATCGACCCGCGCCTGCGCGAATCGATCTCGGGCAACCGACGAGCGGCGGTGGCGTCATGACCGCGACAATCCTCCCCGACACGGGCACGATGGCCGCGCGCGCCGCACCTCGCACCCGCCGGCGCCGCTCGGTCAATCTCGCCGTGGGCGGCATCCTTTTCGGCGTAATCGCGGTCATCGGCATCGTCTCGGTGTTCTGGACCCCGTTCGCCTTCGACGACACCAGCGGCGGCCGCCTGCAGCCGCCCTCGGGCGAGCATTGGGCGGGCACCGACCGGCTGGGCCGCGACCTGTTCACACAGCTGATGATCGGAGCGCGGCTGGCCCTCGCGGTGGGCTTCGGCTCCGTGGCGATCGCCGCGCTGATCGGCATCGCGCTCGGGCTGCTCGCCGCGGTCGCCCGGCGCTGGATCGACGACGCGCTCACGAGCCTGCTCGACATCGCGATCGCGTTCCCGACCCTGCTGCTGGCGATGCTCGTCGTCGCGTGGCGCGGTGCGTCGCTCGAGTCGGCCATCCTCGCGATCGGTCTCGCCGGGGCGGCGGTGATCGCCCGCCTCACCCGCATCGCCGCGACGCGGGTGCTGGCGATGGACTACATCACTGCGGCCCGCACGTCCGGCACCGGACGGTGGGGCATTGTGTTCCGGCACGTCCTGCGCAACGTCTGGCCCACTCTCATCGTCCCGCTCGCCCTGCAGTTCGGTGGAGCGGTCGGCGCCGAGGCGTCGCTGTCGTACCTCGGCCTCGGCTCGCCGCCGCCGAACGCGTCGTGGGGCCGGATGCTCGAAGAGGCGCAGAGTACCGTGCTCGTCGCGCCGACGGCGGCGATCCTGCCCGGCATCCTCCTCGTCGCCTTCATCATCGGGGCCAACCTGCTCGCCGACGGCCTGCGCGACATCGCCGACCCCACCACGAGGAGCATCGGATGACGGCACTGCTGACCGCGACCGGACTCGGCGTGCGCCTGGGCGACGATCGCGCGCTCGTCCACGGCATCGACGTGTCGCTCGAGCGCGGCGAGCGGCTGGGGATCATCGGGGAGTCCGGCTCGGGCAAGTCGCTCACCGCCCTGTCGATCCTCGGGCTGCTGCCCTACCCCCTGCGTTCGTTCGGTTCGGCCACGATTCAGGTCGACGGCGAACCGGTCGAGGTCGTGGATGCCGCATCCCGGCGCCTCGACGGGATACGCGGGAGCGTCGTGTCGGCGGTGTTCCAGGAGCCGCTCGCCTCGCTCGACCCGCTCATGCGCGTCGGCAAGCAGCTCGCCTGGCCGCTCGCCCGCCACCGCGGACTGCGCGGCGACGCGCTACGGCGTGCGGTGTGGGACGCGCTCGCGGAAGTCCAGCTCGCGGAGCCCGAACGCATCGCGCGGTCCTTCATCCACGAGATCTCGGGCGGACAGCGTCAGCGCGTGGCGATCGCGCTCGCGCTCGCAGCCGGGCCGAGTCTGCTCATCGCCGACGAGCCGACCACGGCCCTCGACGTGACCGTGCAGGCCGGCATCCTCGACCTCCTGCAGCGCGAAGTGACCGAGCGCGGGATGTCGCTGATCTTCATCAGCCACGATCTGCCGGTCGTGTCGCGCGTCGCCGATCGGGTGCTGGTGATGCGCGACGGGCGGCAGGTCGAACTCGGCGAGACGACGCGCTTGCTTCGGGCCCCGCAGCACGACTACACCGCACAGCTGGTGGCGGCATCGCGGGCGCTCGACGACTTCCTGCCCGATCCGCCGACGGGCCGGGGCGCCGCCGTGACGCGGGAGGGCTCGCGATGACCGGCACCGAGACGCCGATGCTCGCCCTCGATCACGTGGACTTCTCGTATGGTGCGTCGCAGCGCGTGCTCCACGATGTCTCGCTGAGCCTCGGTGAGGGGCAGACGCTCGGTCTGGTGGGGGAGTCGGGTGCCGGCAAGACATCGGTGCTGCGCCTCCTGCTCGGACTCTCGCAGCCGACGGCCGGCCGCGTGTTGTTCCGGGGCGAGCCGTTGCGCCTGTCGAATCGTGCGCAGGTTCGCTCGCTACGCCGAGAGGTGCAGCCGGTCTACCAGGATCCGTTCTCGTCGCTCGACCCGCGGATGACCGTGGGCGCTTCGATCGCCGAGCCGCTGCGCGCACTGGGGGTCTCGCGCGCTCGCCATGCCGTGGACGAGCGGGTCGCCGAGCTGCTGACGGCCGTCGACCTCGCCCCGGACGCCGCGGCCCGGTACCCCGACGCGTTCTCGGGCGGGCAGCGACAGCGCATCGCGATCGCCCGGGCGCTCGCGCCGCGTCCGAAGCTGCTCCTGGCCGACGAGCCGGTCAGCGCACTGGACACATCCGTGCGAATGCACGTCATCGAGCTGTTCCAGCGTCTGGCAGCGCAGCAGGGGATCGGCATGCTGCTCGTCTCGCACGATCTGACCATCGTGTCGGCACTGTGCGAACGGATGATCGTCCTGCAGCACGGGCGTGTGGTCGAAGAGGGTTCGACCGCGCGACTGCTGGGGTCGCCGACCGAGGACTACACAGCGCGGCTGGTGGCCGCCGTCCCGCGTCTTCCCCCGGTCTGAGCGTCGCGACACGCCCGGGATGTCGCGCCGCTTTGCCAGGATGCCCGGAGCCGCGTAACTTATTACTTGTTCGCCCCACAGGGAAGAGCGAGAGGGCCGGAAGGTCCCGCCTCCCTCAAGCGGAGAACAACCCGAAACAGACGCTCTCGAGCGTCGCAGGTCCAAGACCTGCCACAGGGTCCCGATCACATCCCCAGAGCACACCCGGTTCGCCGAGGTAGGTTCTGGAACACGATGTCGGTCGGGTATGGTTGTGAAGTTGCCCTCTGGGCTGGCTGTGAGGCTGGTTGGGGGAGCGTCCGATCCTTGAGAACTCAACAGC
>NZ_JAQZCH010000015.1 GCF_028737325.1 Microbacterium thalli
CACGGTTCATTAGTACCGGTTAGCTCAACGCATCGCTGCGCTTACACACCCGGCCTATCAACGTCGTCGTCTTCAACGTTCCTTCAGGACTCTCAAGGAGTCAGGGAGAACTCATCTCGGGGCAAGTTTCGTGCTTAGATGCTTTCAGCACTTATCTCTTCCGCATTTAGCTACCGGGCAGTGCCATTGGCATGACAACCCGAACACCAGTGATGCGTCCACTCCGGTCCTCTCGTACTAGGAGCAGCCCCCCTCAGTTCTCCAGCGCCCACGGCAGATAGGGACCGAACTGTCTCACGACGTTCTAAACCCAGCTCGCGTACCACTTTAAAT
>NZ_JAQZCH010000002.1 GCF_028737325.1 Microbacterium thalli
CGATCCCGCAGGAGTCGATCGACAAGCTCTACGACCGGTACCAGAACGTTTACGGACAGACCACCGACGACCGCCGGTAGCCCCGCACCGGGGCGCGGTCACCATTTCCCACCAAGACAGTGAAGTCACTGGAAAGGACACACAGTGAACAGCAAGAAGTTCCTGTTCGCCGCGGCGACGCTCGCCGTCGGCGCGATCACGCTCTCCGGCTGCGCCGGAAACTCCGGCGGAGGCTCCGGAGAGGGTGAGGGCGGCGGCGCCCTCATCGGCGTCGCGATGCCGACGAAGAGCTCGGAGCGCTGGATCCAGGACGGCGACGCCGTCAAGAAGGCGCTCGAAGACCAGGGCTACACCGTCGACCTGCAGTACGCCGAGGACGACATCCCCACCCAGGTCAACCAGATCGAGAACATGATCACCAAGGGCGCCGAGGCGCTCATCGTGGCCTCGATCGACGGCACGACCCTCACCGAGGCCCTCCAGAACGCCGCAGACGCCGACATCCCCGTCATCGCCTACGACCGTCTGATCGTCGGCACCGAGAACGTCGACTACTACGCGACCTTCGACAACTTCCTCGTCGGCCAGCAGCAGGCGTGGACGCTCCTCAACGGCCTCGGCCTCACCGACCTCGAGGGCAACCCCACCGACGGTGCGCCGGCCGGACCGTTCAACATCGAGCTGTTCGCCGGTTCGCTCGACGACAACAACGCGTTCTTCTTCTTCGACGGCGCGATGGACGTCCTGAAGCCCTTCGTCGACGACGGCACCCTCGTCGTGAAGTCGGGCCAGACCGACATCGAGCAGGCCGCCACGTTGCGCTGGGACGGCGAGACCGCCCAGAGCCGCATGGAGGACATCCTCACGGCGAACTACTCCGACGGCACCCAGGTCGACGCGGTCCTGTCGCCCTACGACGGCATCTCGCGCGGCATCATCTCGGCGCTCGAGGGCGCCGGCTACGCCGTGGGCGAGGAATGGCCGATCATCTCGGGCCAGGACGCCGAGGTCGACTCGGTCAAGGCGATCCTCGCGGACGAGCAGTACGCGACGATCTTCAAGGACACGCGTGAGCTCGCCAAGGTCGCAGCTGACATGGCCGTGGCCGCGCTCAACGACGAAGAGCCCGAGATCAACGACACCGAGACCTACGACAACGACGTGAAGGTCGTTCCCTCGTACCTGCTCTCGCCCGTGCCCGTCGTCAAGGACAACGTGCAGTCGGCCCTGGTCGACACCGGCTACTGGACGGCGGAGGAGCTCGGCCTGTGAGCCGCGGCATCCGTCGACCCTGATCGGCGGCGGCGGGGGCAGCAGCCCCCGCCGCCGCACCGACCCACCATCCACCCCACAAGGAAGTCGGAGACGTGAGCGAAACCATCCTCGAGATGCGCGGAATCACCAAGACATTCCCCGGCGTCAAAGCGCTCTCGAATGTGAACCTCGCCGTCGAGCGCGGCGAGATCCATGCGATCTGCGGCGAGAACGGCGCTGGGAAGTCGACCCTCATGAAGGTGCTGTCGGGTGTCTACCCGCACGGCAGCTACGACGGCGAGATCGTCTACGCGGGCGACACCGTCGAGTTCAAGAACCTGCGCGACAGCGAGGCGCGCGGCATCGTCATCATCCACCAGGAGCTGGCGCTCAGCCCCTACCTGTCGATCGCCGAGAACATCTTCCTCAACAACGAGCGTCGGGGCGCCGGCGGTCTCATCGACTGGAACAAGACCAACTTCGCCGCGGCTGAGCTGCTGCGCCGCGTCGGGCTCAAAGAGAACCCGACCACCAAGGTCAACCAGATCGGTGTCGGCAAGCAGCAGCTCGTCGAGATCGCCAAGGCACTGTCGAAGGAGGTCAAGCTCCTCATCCTCGACGAGCCGACCGCAGCCCTGAACGACGAGGACTCCGACCACCTGCTCGACCTGATCCTCAGCCTGCGCGAGCAGGGCATCACGTCGATCATCATCAGCCACAAGCTGAACGAGATCAAGAAGGTCGCCGACAGCGTCACGGTCATCCGCGACGGCAAGACGATCGAGACGATCTCGAAGAACGACGTCACCGAGGACCGCATCATCAAGGACATGGTGGGCCGCGACCTCGAGCACCGGTACCCGGACCACGAGCCCCAGATCGGCGAGGAGCTGCTGCGGGTCGAGAACTGGACCGCCCACCATCCGCAGGACCCGACTCGCGTCGTCGTCGACGACGTGTCGATCACGGTGCGCGCGGGCGAGATCGTCGGCATCGCCGGCCTCATGGGTGCCGGCCGCACCGAGTTCGCGATGAGCCTGTTCGGCCACAGCTACGGCACGCGCATCACCGGCAAGGTGTTCATGCGCGGCAAGGAGATCCGCACGCGCACGGTCTCCGAGGCCATCGCCAACGGCCTCGCCTACGCCACCGAGGACCGCAAGACCTACGGGCTCAACCTCATCGAGGACATCAAGCGCAACATCTCGATGGCATCGCTGAAGAAGCTCGAGAAGGCGGGTCTGGTCGACGACAACGAGGAGTTCTCGGTCGCGAACCAGTACCGCAAGAGCATGAACATCAAGGCGCCGACGGTGCTGGCCAAGACCGGGAAGCTCTCGGGCGGCAACCAGCAGAAGGTCGTGCTGTCGAAGTGGATCTACTCCGACCCGGAGGTGCTGATCCTCGACGAACCGACGCGCGGCATCGACGTCGGTGCGAAGTACGAGATCTACACGATCATCAACAAGCTCGCGGCCGCCGGGAAGGGGATCATCGTGATCTCGTCCGAGCTGCCCGAACTGCTCGGCATCTCGGACCGGGTGTACGCCCTCTCGGAGGGACGCATCACGGGCGAGATGCCCATCGCCGACGCCTCGCCCGAGTCGGTCCTCAAACTCATGACCATGGAGAAGCCCCGCTGACGGGGCCGCAGGAGATCCACGAATGTCTCAGAACGCTACCGGCCCCGAAACCGCCGCCGGCGGGGCCATCAACCCCACCGAGAACCGCTTCACGCGCTGGCTCAGCCACATCCTGGCCGACCTCGGCAAGAACGGCATCTTCATCGCGCTGATCGCGGTGGTCGCCCTCTTCGCCATCCTCACCAACGGCATCCTGCTGCGCCCGCAGAACCTGTCGAACCTCGTGGTGCAGAACGGCTACATCCTCGTGCTGGCGATCGGCATGGTGATGATCATCATCGCCGGTCACATTGACCTGTCGGTGGGATCGGTCGCCGCCTTCATCGGCGCCATCTCGGGTGTCTTCGCCGTCAAGATGGGGATGCCGTGGTGGCTCGCCATCGTCCTGTCGCTCCTCATCGGCGCTCTGGTCGGAGCGTGGCAGGGCTTCTGGGTCGCCTTCGTCGGCATACCAGCGTTCATCGTGACGCTCGCGGGCATGCTGATCTTCCGCGGACTCGCGCTCGTCGTGCTCGGCAACGCCAACATCGGCTCGTTCCCGACGGAGTATCGAGCACTCGGTAACGGGTTCCTCGGGGGGCTGTTCGGGGAGTCCGAAACGGATCTGTTCACGCTTCTCATCGGCGCGGTGGGCATCGTCGCGCTCGTCGTGCAGCAGTGGCGCACCCGCAGCGGCCGTCAGAAGTACGACCAGCAGGTCGAGCCCCTCGTGTGGTTCGTCGCGAAGCTCGTGCTGATCTCGATCGTCATCGGTTGGTTCGCTTGGGCGCTGGCGTCGTACAAGGGCATCCCGGTCACCCTGATCGTCCTGGCCGTCCTCGTGCTCGTCTACGGCATCGTCATGAACCGCACGGTGTTCGGTCGCCACATCTACGCGATCGGTGGCAACCGCCACGCGGCGGAGCTGTCGGGCATCAAGACACGCCGGGTCGACTTCTGGCTGTTCGTCAACATGGGCGTGCTCGCGGCCCTCGCCGGCCTCATCTTCACCGCGCGGCTCAACCTCGCCGGCCCCAAGGCCGGTGACGGCTTCGAGCTCGAGGCGATCTCGGCTGCCTTCATCGGCGGTGCGGCGGTGCAGGGCGGCGTCGGCACGATCGGCGGCGCGATCATTGGTGGTCTCATCATCGGTGTGCTTAACAACGGCATGTCGATCATGGGTATCGGCATCGAGTGGCAGCAGGCCGTGAAGGGCCTCGTGCTGCTGCTGGCCGTCGCCTTCGACGTCTACAACAAGCGGCGTTCGGGTAACTGACCCGGACCACCAGCGGCGCCCCGGCCGCGAGACCTGCGGGTCTCGCCGACCGGGGCGCCGCGGCGTTCGTGAGCGGCCCGACTCAGGGGATCAGCACGATCTTCCCCGGGGTGTGAGCGGCCACGAGGCGATGGGCCTCGGCGGCAGCGGCGAGCGGGAGCTCAGGCCCGAGCTCGACGCGGAAGGCGCCCGCCGCGAGCAGCGCCGTCACGACGGGGATGGCCTCGACGCGCCAGGCGAGCTGCTGCGCCGTGAGGGGGTCGGGGCTGCCGCCCGAGAAGGCGCGGATGCCGAGGCCTGCGGCGTCCGCGCCCCGCACGATCGTCGCGATGCGTGACCGATCGGCGACGAGCTCGATCGAGGACGAGAGGGCCTCGTCGGTGCCGGCGCAGTCCAGGGCGACGGTGACACCCTGCGGGGCGACGGAGCGAACGCGCTCCGCGACGCCGTCGCCGTAGACGACCGGGGTGCCGCCGAGGTCGCGCACGCGGTCGGCGCGCCCCTCGCTCGCGGTGGCGACGACCGCGGCACCGCGCAGGCGCGCGAACTGGATCGCCGCCTGCCCGACCGATCCCGATCCGCCGTGGACGAGCAGGGTGTCGGCCGGGCCGACACCGAGCGAGCGCAGCGCCTGGTACGCCGTCGCGACCGGGATGCCCAGCGCCGCACCGACCGCGGGGGAGACACCAGCCGGGAGCGGCACGAGCATGTCGGGGGTCGCGATGATGTCGGTCGCGTACACGCCGCGCGCGCCGAAGATCACGACCTCGTCGCCGACGCGGAACCCCTCGACGTCGGCCCCGACCTGCGTCACGATGCCGGCTCCGTCGTTGCCCATGCGGCGCGGCTTCGTGATGGTCGCCGACGGACGAAGACCCGCGCGCAGCTTGTGGTCGATGGGATTCACCCCCACCGCGGTGACGCTCAGCCGTACCTCGCCGGGTGCCGGCTCGGGAACGTCGATGTCGTGGAGGGCGAGGACCTCGGGTCCGCCGAACTCGGAGTACGTCACTGCCTGTGCCATGACGCCACGCTATCGAGTCCTCAGTCCTTCCCGGACAGGGCCTTCGTGATCCGCTGGATCGAGACCGGCTCGGCAGTGCCGAGGCGCTGAGCGAAGAGACTGATCCGGTACTCCTCGAGCAGCCACCGCGCACGCACCAGATGCGCCGCCGCGTCGCTCGGGAGCGGGATGGTGCCGCCGGCGTCGGCGTAGAGCGCGGACGCCCGCTCGTACTCGGTGAGGCGCTGCCGGTCGCGGCCGGGGTTGTCGCTGAGACCGGTGACCCGCTCGAGCGCACCCTGGAGGTAGCGGGGGAGGTGCGCCAGGCGGGCGATACCGGTGCGCGAGAGGAACCCGGGGAACAGCAGCCCCGCGACCTGCTGCTTCACGTCGCCGAGGGCCGCCAGCAGCACCATCGAGTTCTGCGACCGCACGGCCCGCTCGACATCGCGCTGCAGGACGAGAATGCGCGCGGTGAGCGAGACCGCCGCGAAGAGCTCGTCCACGACGGCGGCCGAGAACGCATCGCGCACCGCGCGGAACTGCGCCTCGGTGCGTACGACCGGCGCCGTGCGGGCGATGACGGCATCGGCGACTGCGACACGTGCGTCCTCGATCAGCGCCTTCGCGGACGGATACGGGGATGCCGCGAGCGCGAGCTTCTCGGCGGCGGTGAGGTGATCGAGCACGTATGAGCTCGGCGACGGCACGGCCAGCAGCAGCAACCGTCGTGCACCAGCTGCGGTGAGGCGTTCGGCGCGTTCGGGTGTCGCCTCGATGCGCAGCGAGACGCTGGCGCCGTCGTCGACCAACGCGGGGTACCCGCGGACGACGCCGCCGGCGACACGCGTGTCGACGAGGTCGGGCAGGTCGCCGACCGTCCACTCGGTGAGCCCCGTGCGCTCGGTCACGGCGCCCGCGGCGGCGGGTTCGCCCGGGATGGCGACGGCCGGCTGCGCGCCGGCGCGCGGCGCGGCCCGGGCGAGGGAACGCGCGACCGACGCACGTGAGCGGCCGGCGAGACGCTGCTGCAACTCACCGAGGTCGCGTGCGCTGCCGAGCGTGCGCCCGCGCTCGTCCACGGCGCGGAACGACATCGACAGGTGCGCGGGCACACGCTCCAGATCGAAGTCGGACGCCGAGACCGGCTGATTCGCGACGCGCTGGATCCGTGCGGCGAGCGCGTCGCGCAGCGGTCGCGGGGGCAACCCGTCGTTGGACTCGGGTCCATCGGCACGCAGTTCCTCGGCGAAGGTGGCCGCCCAGTCGGCGGCCGGCACGACGTGGCGGCGGATGACCTTGGGCAGCGCGCGCAGGAGCCCGGCGATCAGCTCATCGCGCAGACCCGGCACCTGCCAGTCGAAGCCGTCGGGGCGCAGCGAGGCGAGCAAGGCCACCGGGACGACGACGCTGACGCCGTCGTCGGGCGAGCCGGGCTCGAACCGGTAGGCCAGCGACAGGACCTGGTCGCTCTGCCGCCATCGCGCGGGGAACGCCCGCTCATCTCCGCCGGCGGTGTCGCCGGCGAGGTCGGACTCGCTCATGTCCAGCAACCGCGGCGTACGGGCGGCGGCATCGCGCCACCATGCTTCGAAGGACCGGACGTCGAACACGTCGCGAGGGATGCGCGCGTCGTAGAACGCGAACACCGCCTCGTCGCCGACGAGGATGTCGCGGCGACGCTCGCGTTCCTCGATCTTCTCGAGACGCCGGCGCAGCTCGAGGTTGCGGCGCTCGAAAGCGGTGAGGCGCTTGTCGAGGTGGGCGGAGTTCCAGTCACCTTCGACGAGGGCGTGCCGCACGAACAGCTCGCGCGCGAGCTCTCGGTCGCGTCCGGCCAACTGCACCCGCCGGCGGGGCACGATCTCGACGCCGAAGAGCGTCACCTTCTCTGCGGCGACGGCCGCGCCGGCATCCTTCGACCAGTGCGGGTCGCTCAGCGAGCGGTTCGCCAGGTCGCCCGCCAGGTCTTCGGCCCAGGCCGGATCGATCGCGGCGACGGTCCGCGCGTACAGACGCGACGTCTCGACGAGTTCGGCCGCCATCACCGCGTCGGGGGAGGCCTTGCGCAGGCCCGAGCCGGGGAAGACAGCGAACTTCGCGCCCCGTGCACCCCGGTACTCGGCGCGCTGGCGCTGCGGTTTGGGTGCGCCGGCGCGGGCCGAGCCGCCGCGGGCGGGCGGGGCGGCGCTGCGGGTGTCGAGCACGCCGATCTGCGACAGAAGGCCCGCGAGGATCGCGCGGTGCACCCGGTCGGGGGCTGCGGCACCGGATGCCACGGACGCCGCGGCACCGGTACCGGCACCCTCACCTGCGGGGCGGACCCCGTCGTCGGGGCGCTGATCCCGCTCGCGTCCACCGCGGGCCAGCGCGGTGAGCTGGCGCTGGACGTCGGCCCACTCCCGCACCCGGACGTAGTTCAGGTGCTCGGCCCGGCAGAGCCGGCGGAAGGCGCTCGAGCCGAGCTCGCGCTGCTTCTCCTGCAGGTGGTTCCACACGTTGAGGAGGGACAGGAAGTCGCTCGTCGGATCGGTGAACCGCGCGTGCAGGCGGTCGGCTTCCTCGCGCCGTTCCTCGGGCCGTTCGCGGACATCCTGGATCGACAGGCCGGCGACGATCGGGAGCACGTCGCGGGTGACACCGAGGGCGCGCGCCTCAACGAGCATCCGGGCGAAGCGGGGGTCGATCGGCAGCCGCGAGATCTCGCGCCCGATGTCGGTGAGACGCCAGGTCCCCTTCTCGTCGCGCCGGACGGCCCGCAGCTCGACCAGCAGGTCGAACGCCGCCTTGACCCCGCGCGAGTCGGGCGGGGTCAGGAAGGGGAAGTCGGCGATGTCGCCGAACCCGAGCGCGAGCATCTGCAGTACGACCGACGCGAGGCTCGTACGCAGGATCTCGGGTTCGGTGAACTCCGGCCGGCCGGTGAAGTCTTCTTCGCCGTAGAGCCGGATCGCAATACCGGGCGAGGTGCGTCCGGCCCGTCCGGCACGCTGTTGCGCGGAGGCCTGCGAGACCGGTTCGATCGGCAGCCGCTGGATCTTCGAGCGGTTGCTGTACCGCGAGATGCGGGCGGTGCCGGTGTCCACGACGTAGCGGATGCCGGGGACCGTCAGGCTCGTCTCGGCGACGTTCGTCGCGAGGATGACGCGGCGGCGCACGCCCGCCACCCCCGAGGGCTCGAAGACACGGTGCTGCTCAGCCGCGGACAGGCGGCCGAAGAGGGGGAGGACCTCGGTCGGGCGGGCATCCCGCGCATAGGCGCCTCGCACCGCCTCCATCGCATCGCGAATTTCGGCCTCACCAGGCAGGAAGACCAGCACGTCGCCGTCGGACTCGCGGTCGAGCTCGCGCAGGGCGGCGACGAGCCCGTCGACGTCATCCTCGTCGCCCTCATCATGAGGGCGGTACCGCACCTCGACGGGATAGGTGCGTCCCGAGACCTCGATGATCGGCGCGGGCACGCCGTTCGCATCGGCGAAGTGCGCCGCGAAGCTCTCGGGGTCGATCGTCGCGGAGGTGACGATGACCTTCAGGTCGGGGCGCTTCGGCAGGATGCGGCGCAGGTAGCCCAGCAGGAAGTCGATGTTGAGCGAGCGCTCGTGCGCCTCGTCGATGATGATGGTGTCGTACCGGCGCAGCAGGCGATCGCGGTGGATCTCGTTGAGCAGGATGCCGTCGGTCACCAGAGACACGCGGGTGTCGGCCGAGACCTGGTCGGTGAAGCGCACCTTGTATCCGACGGCGCCGCCGAGCGGCACCTCCATCTCGGACGCGATGCGCTCGGCGACCGTGCGGGCGGCGATGCGCCGGGGCTGCGTGTGCGCGATGTTCGTGCGGCCGAGCTCGAGGCAGATCTTCGGCAGCTGCGTCGTCTTGCCCGAGCCGGTCGCGCCGGCGACGATGACCACCTGATGCTCACGGATGGCGCGCGCGATCTCGTCCCGGGCCCCACTGACGGGCAGCTCGGGCGGGAACGAGATCACAGGGGCGGGTGAGGACACAGCCCTCCATCGTACGACGCCATGCGCGGTCTCAGGTCCGGTCGGCGGGAACGGCGTCGAGCAGCGGCAGGTCCGCGGAGGTGACCAGACGCGACAGCACGGCGTGCTCGACCAGACGCGCACGTCGGTTGGTCGCGAGCTTGCCGACACCACCGCGCAGGCCGCGCACGCCCTCGCGGTCGAGCTTGTCGCAGACGTTATCGAGCTTGCGGTTGAAGGTGGTCAGCGGCCAGCCCAAGCGCTCTGCGGCCGCCGCCGAGGTCGGGACCTGGCTCGAACCGACCATCCCGCCGCGCAGGATCGGCTCGCACAGCGCGAGCAGCAGCAGGCGCTGGCTGGTGGTGAGCGCGACCGCGCCGACGGTCGTGGTGCCCACATGCTCATCGGCGGTGCGGGGGAAGCTGTCGCGGACGGTGAAGCGTGCGCCGTCGGTGTGCACCGTCAGCTCGTAGGTGTAGGCGCCCGCCGTGAACATCACCACGAGGGCGGGGAAGACCAGCGGCACGCGGGCGCCGGGACCGAGCACCGCTTGGTAGGCGCCGTCCGGGGTCGCGAGGCTGACGGAGATCGACTGCCCCGTGTTCGAGAGCCACCACAGCCCGTGCTCGGCATCGATCGCCAGGAGTCGGCGGTGCAGATAGGGGTTGGTGTCGATGACGAGGTCGGCGTCGCGGCCGATGGCGTACGTGTCGCCGGCCTGCGGCCGGAACCACTCGCCGCAGAACTCGATCGACACCGTCTCGGGCTGTGCGGCGTCGTCGCCGTCGCGCTCGTGCTCGCTCGTTGCGTCGTCTGTGGTGGTCATGGGGCCCCTCCGATGAGGATCGTTGCTGCGGTCGCCGCGGCGCCGAGGACGAGGACGCCCCCGCCGACGACGGCGATGATCGTCGCTGTGCCGCGACGGCGACGCCGCGCGGGAGCGCCGGATGCCTGGCGCACCGGCGCATCGACGCGGGTACGGACCACCGGCGTCGGCGCTACCGCCTCGCGGACGCGGTAGCGCTCGCCGCCGCCATCCGGAACCGACGCCTGCCGCGCCGTGTCGAGACGCCCCCGCACGATCCGGTCCTTCGCCTGCCGGCGGACCCACACCGTCTCGGGCTCGGCGCGACCGACCGAATCATCCGCCTCGACGGGGGCCGCGGACGGGACGGCTGCCGGTCCGGGCTCGTCGGCCTCGGTCGCGCGGCTCGACAGCCGGGTGTGCTCGTCGTCGGCGGGCTCGTGCCGGGCAGAGAGGACGGTGTGGTCGGCCTCTGGTGCTCCGTGACGGGTCGACAGGCGCGTGTGGTCGGCGTCGGAAGCGTCGTGCCGAGTCGACAAACGGGTGTGCTCGTCCTCCGTCGCGGTGTCGCGCCGGGTGGAGAGGACGGTGTGGTCGTCCGTCGCGGTGTCGCGCCGGGTGGACAGGACGGTGTGGTCGTCGGTCGCGGTGTCGCGCCGGGTGGAGAGGACGGTGTGGTCGTCCGTCGCGGTGTCGCGCCGGATGGACAGGACCGTGTGGTCGTCGCCGGCGTCGAGCGTGCCATCGGGATCGCGGATGTCGAGGTGGGTGAGCGGCAGGTGCAGCGCCACCTCGACGCCCTGCAGCGCCCGCGCGAACTCCGCGGCCGTCGGCCCGCCCCCGGCGCGGGTGCGCTCGAGGACGTCGAGCACGAGTGCCTCGAGGTCGGCCGGTACGGCGTCCTCGGACGGCAGGGCGCTCTCGGCCTCGGCGATGGGCCGACCCGTCAGCAGCTCGGATGCCGCGACGGCGAGGCCATGCACGTCGACCGCGCGCGCGGCGGCATCCGGGTCCACTCGCCGCGGGGTGAGGGCATCGGCGTCGAAGCCGATAAGCGCGGGCCACCCGTAGTCGGTGGTCAGGACGTTCTCGATCGCGACGCGGCCGTGGACGAGGCCGCTGCGGTGCGCGCTCTCGACCGCGCCGCTGAGCTGGATCACCAGGCGCAGGGTGTCGGCGACGGTCGGGACCTGCCGTTCGGTGGTCTCGGCCAGGTCCGCACGCGAGCAGTACTCCATGACCACGTAAGGGCGTCCGTCAGGTGCGACACCGCCGCCGTGCACCGTCGCGATCGCCGGGTGGACGGACAGGGTGACGAGGCGCTGGAGCGAGGCCTCGATCTCGGCGCGGTCGCCGTCACCGACGGCGTCGCGCCGGGCCTTCACGACCACCGGATGCCGCCGCCCGGCGTCACGGTAGAGGTGGACGTCCGCGCGCGGGCTGGTCGAGAGCAACCGGTCCACCTCGCGGTCGTTCAGCTCGATCGGCGCGGCAGGGCTGTCGTGCGCCCGCCGACGGAGCTCAGCCACGGGTGCTCCGGCGCCGCTCGGAGCGGGCGGTCGCGACCTCGACGGTCGCGGTGACCGACTCGCTGTTCATGATCCCACCGGTGGTCTCTTCCAACCGCGGGCTGATGCCCCCGGCGATGACGTCCAACACGATGGTGCTGATGTTGTCGCGACCACCGTGCGCGAGCGCCTGCGCCACGAGCGACTGCGCGGTCTGCGCGGGCGACCCGCCCATCATGAGCCCTGCGCGCAAGGCCTCGTCGGAGATCTCGCCGGTCAGGCCGTCCGAGCACACCACGATGCGCTCACCGGTGACGATCGGGATGAGCCAGAAATCCGCGCGGCTGCGCTCGCCGCCGATGGCACGCGTGATGACGTTGCGACCTTCGTAGGTCGACATCTGCTCGCGCGTGAGCTGACCCGCGTCGACGAGCTCCTGGGCGACGGAATGGTCGATCGTCAGTTGCTCGAGCCGCTCCGCGAGCAGCCGGTACACCCGAGAGTCGCCGACGTTGACGATGAGCCAGCGGCGCGTGCCGTCCTGCTGCACGGCGACGACGCCCGAGAGCGTCGACCCGGCCCCGCGCTGGGTGCCCGAGGCGATGCCGGCGACGGCGGAGTGTGCGCGTTCCACCGCGTCGGCGACCTCTTCGGGTCGCAGATCGTCACGGCCGACGAACGCATGGAAGGCCTCAATGACCGCGGCCGATGCGCGGTCGCCGGCCTCGTGCCCGCCCATGCCGTCCGCGACGATGAACACCGGGTACTCCGCGAGCAGCGAGTCCTCGTTCACCGACCGGCGCCGGCCGGTGTCGGTGCGGGCGCCGCTGGTGACGTGGACGTCGATCGGAGGAGGCGCGCTCGTCATTCGCCCTCGACGAGGTGCAGTTCGGCGTCGCCGAGATGGAACACGTCGGTGACGACGGCGGAGCCCGACACCTCGCTCTCGTCCGCGCCGACGAACACGCCGTTCGTCGAGGCGAGATCGGTGATGCGCCAGCCCTCGGGGGTGCGGCGCAGCAGAGCGTGGGTCTTCGAGATCGTCCGGGTGACGTCGTCGATCGGCACCGGCTGCGCCTCGGGCGCCGCGGCGGGGGCGAGGGGGTTGCGTCCGAGGACGGCGACATCCGATGCCAACACGACGGTCGTGCCATCCGGCAGCCGGAGGCTCGCCTGCGGACCGCGACGCGCCGCAAGGACGGTGCGCTCGTCGAGGTCGTCGGCCGGAACGGCGGCGGGCGTGGGCGCGGCGACCGGGGCGGCGGCGACGGGGGCGGCCGCGGGAGCGGCGGCCGGTGCCGACACCCAGGGCTGCGGTGCGGCGGGGGCCGCCGCAGGCTCAGCGGGCGGCGGCGGCGGTGCCCACGGGCTGGCGCTCACCGGCTCGGCTGCGGCAGGCGGGGGCGGCGGTGCGTCGCTCGCGGCCGGGAAGGCGGGCGGGGGAGCGAACGGTCCGGACCCCGGGGCGGCTGCGGCCGGCGGCGGTGACGAGGTGGTGGAGGAGGATGCCGGCGGCGTCGGGACATCCGCGACGGCAGCGGTTCCGCGGCGGAACGGGCCCTCGGCTGCGGCGGTCTCCGTGCCGCGCCACTGCGCCGAGCCCCAGCCGACGATGCTCGCCCACACCGGGAAGAGCAGGACGCCGAGCACCGTGTAGGCCGTACCGAGGCCGAAGCCGCGGTTCACGGCACGGAGCATGCGCACCTCGAGGATGACGACGAACACCGCGAAGGCGAGCCAGATGAGCGCCGGGATGATGACGGCGGCGGCGAGAGCGCCGGCGGCACTGCCCGCGTCACCGCCGAAGCCGGCGTTCAGCGCGGCGGCCGTGAAGAGACCAGCGATGACCGTGCTGATGATGCCGACGAGGATGGCGCCGCCGGCGAGGACGGCCGCCCACCATCCGCGCATGCCGGCGAGGACGAACAGCTCCCAGATGTTCAGGACCGGCACCCACGCCTTCCACGGGGTGACGCCGACCTTGCGGAACACGGCGGTGAGCGCGAGAGCGGTCCAGACGTAGACGCCGATGCCGAGCAGAGTCTGCACGATCGACGCGACGGCCAGGGCGCCGGGGTCGACACCGCTCGAACCGCCGAGCGCGATGAGTGCGGCCGCGAGCTCCTGCGACCGGATGTGTGCCGTCACCTGTTGTTCTCCTGCCCTCTCGGCTGTGCGCCGCTCCGGGCGCCGCGTGCCACCTTAGCGATCCCGCCGCGTGCGCGGCATCCGCTTGCGCGGACCGGCGCTGTGCTCGCGGTGCAGCAGCGAACGCAGCGACACCCGCGCGCGCACCCGCGCCCACCATCCCAGGCCCTCGTCGAACCGCGAGCGCTCGGCGTCGACGAGCTCCCAGAAGCGCTCGCTCTCCGAAGCGTCGGGCGCGGTCACGTCGAAGACGGAGCGGTCGGCCCACGTGGCGAGTTGCACCGCGTTCGGTGTCGCACCGTAGGCGGTCGCGAGCTCCTGGCGGGTGTGCGACCGGGGCGCGAGGCGACCGTGATCGATCGCCGCGTCGACGAACTCCTGCCATCCGCCCGTGAACCGCTCGACGGGATCGTCCGCGCTGCGCCGTGCGCGCCGACGGAGCAGCTTGACCAGCACGATCAACGCGAACGGACCGAACAGCAGCAGCACGGCCAGCAGCGACAGTCCGCCGACGCGCAGTGCCGTCCACAGTGCGGTGAGGTCGCGCGTCGCGGTGGTGTCGTCGTCCGGGCGCTGCCCGCCGTCGCTGGGGTTCGCGTCGGCGGGGAGCACCGTCTCGGCCTGCTCCTGGCGGACATCCGTCGGGATCTTCGGGTCCTGCCGCTGCTGGACATCCGGCGAGGGGAACACCGCGTGCTGCGGGGTCACGTCGACGGGCACCCAGGTCGCGTCGCTTCCGCGTACCTCGATCCAGGCGGCCAGATCACCTGCGGTGCAGTCGCCGTCGACACAGGTCGACAGCGTCTCGTCACGGGAGTCGAGGCGGGCGCCGACCACGATGCGGGCGTCGAACCCGAGCCGATCCGCGATCATCATCGCCGCCACGGCGAACTGCTCATCGTCTCCGATGCCGGCGACCAGGAGCGCGTCGTCGTCACCGCCGACCTCGTTCTGGCGGGTCAGCAGGTCGGCGAAAAGCTGCTCGATGCGGTCGGTCGAATGCCCGGCGCGACTCGGCTGGAAGGCGTAGTCGCCGAGATCGCTCATCCACGAGGGAGGGTTGGCTTCGTCGACGGTCAGAGCATGGCTGAGGAACCCGCGGGCCCGCAGCCGCTCGATGAGCGTCTCCAGGGCCGGACCTCCCGTCGAGGCCTCCTGGGCGTCGACCCAGGCGATGAGGCTCGGCGGAACGAGCTCATCGGCCAGCGACGGGCCGGTGCGCGCGGGCTCGAGCGAACCGAGCGCGGCGGAGCTCGCGGCGACAGCGGCCTCGTGACGGTAGGCGGCACCGGCGCTCAGCCCCGGCTCGCCGAGCTGAACGGCGGCGCTCGTCTCGGCGTTGTAGTAGAAGCCGTCGGCAAGGGCGGCGGCGTCGCCGGCGACGAAATCCAGCGAGGTGACCGACCCGATGGTCGGCATCCAGACGCCGTCGTACGCCTCGATCGAGATCTGCGCGGTCCCGACGGCCGTGCCGGACGGCGCGACCAGCGCGGACGGCACGCGCGAGAACGCGGTGCGCGGGTCGCCGGGTGCGGCATCCGGATCCACCACGCGGGCGAAACGTCCGTCGTAGAAGGGAAGCGTCGCCAGGCGCACCCGGTCGGCCGCTTCCGGCGCCTCGACCCGGAACAGCGTCTGGTCGAAGCGGTCATCCGCGAACGACGCGCGGTACTGGCCGAGCGGGCTGAGCGCTGCGGCGAGCTCGAGCCGGGGATCCACGTCGGAGCGCAACACCTCGCGGGGCTGTCCGGCCAACGCCCCCGGGGCGGCGACGCCCGCGATGACGACGGCCGCGGCGACCATGCCGGCAGCCGTCGCCACCCGTCCCGTGAGGCCGCGCAGCGGACGACCGTTCGAACGGATGCCGGTCGCGGCGGCCGCCGTCGCGATGGCGCGCCGACGGTCCGACAGGGTGCGCCACACGACGGCGACGAGGGCGGCGACGACGGCGGCCATACCGACGATCGCCTCGCGCGGGATGACGAGGGGACCGAGGACGAGGGGAGCCTGCAGCGCCGTCGCACCGAACGCGACGCCGAACACGGTGGGCAGCAGGGTCGCCGCAACCGCGAGCGGCCACAGCCGACCGCCGCGCCAGGCGAGCGACAGCGCCGCCACGGGGACGGCCAGGAACACCAGCAGGGCCGGCGCGAGCGTGGTCTGGTAGCTGCCGAGGGGAAGATCGAGGGTGAGAAGATCCTTCCACCCCGTGACCGGGGCGGTCAGCACTCCCCGGAAGCCCTGCAGCGCCTGGGGCAGCGAGCCGAGCATCGACGGCGCAGCGATCGGAAGCCCCAGGACGACGTACGCGCCGAGCGTGGCGGCGGCCAGCCACCAACCGTTCCAGCGCCATCGCAGACCGGCGGCGGCGATGGCGTGTCCGGCAGCTGCCGCGACGACGACGAGAACGATGAACGAGACGCTGCGGTAGATCGGCCACGCCGCGACGGCCCCGACCGCGATCGCGAGGTCGAGTACGGCGGCTTGCGCCGCGAGGAAGCGCAGCTGCACGCGCGAGGTGCGGCGCGCACGCAGGTCTCGTCGGGCGGGCGCGCTCACGACTGCGCCGCCCGGGCGAGAAGCTGGCGCAGATCGTCGAGCAGACCGATCGAGAGGACCGACATCGATCCGAGGCGGGTGAACCGGGGCTCGGCATCGAGCGCGCACGTCACGGCGATCACGCCGACGTCGGCGGGGAAGGCGAGGGCTGCCGACTGCAGCTGCGCGGGAGTCAGGGTCGAACCGCACACGAGGAAGGCGATCGAGACGTCGGGATGACTCTCGGCCGCGAGCGAAGCGGCATCCCGCAGCGGGCTGACATGCTCGGTGCGCTCGACACCCGCGAGGTCGTCGAGCAGGGTGCGCGAGGTGATCGTGGTGAGCTCGCGGATGGTCCGCACGCGGCGACGGGCGAACTCGGGGACGTCGCCGCCGACGACCACGTCGACGTCGCGTCCGTCGCGGATGCCGCGGACGCCGAGCGACGCCGCCGCGCTGACGGCGAGCTCGAACTCATCGTCGGAGGCGTATTCGTCGTCACCGAGCGCGAGCGCGATGACCATCCGGCTGCGGCGCGTCTCTTCGTACTGCCGGACCATGAGGGTTCCGGTCTTCGCTGTCGACTTCCAGTGGATCTGGCGCTGCGAATCCCCGGGCACGTAGGGCCGGATCGCGTGGAACGAGAAGTCGGCGTCGACGATCGTGCGCGAGGCGCTGCCTTCGAGATCGCGCACGAAGCCAGTGGTGGTGCTGCGCAACGCGGTCGTCACCGGATGAATGTAGAGAGTGTGGATGTCGTCCCACGTGCCCTCGCGCTTGAGGATGCCCAACGGATCGCCGCGGACGGTGCGGGCCGGGCCGACCGTGATGATGCCGCGGCGATGGGTGGGCACGATGACCTGTTCGGTGTGCTGGTGGCCGTGGCGCAGCAGCGGGATGTGCACGTCGACGATGCCGTCGCCCACCGGCACGTCGATGCGGCCGGGGAGAGCAGGAGCAGTGCCGACGTTGGTGACGACGAGTGTGCCCTCGACCTGCGTGCCGGCGACGACGCGATCGTGCTCGAGCTGCAGGTCGACGTCGTACGCGCGGGCGCTGAAGAGGAACGGCACCGACAGTGCCAGCAGCACGAGCGCCACGACACCCGCGGCGACGAACTCGATGAGTCCGAACGCGAGACCGATGCCGAGCCCGGCGACCGCGGCGACGACCATGAGCCATCCCGCGACCGTTACCGTCTCGGCGATCCACCGCCCCGTCGCGACGGCGGCTCGCCGCAGCCGGCGCCACGACTGCACGCCGCGCACCGCGAGCACGGTGGTCCGGCCCGTCGTGCCGAACCGGGTGCGCGCGAAACCCGTGCCGTCGGCGACCGACGTCCGGGTCAGGCGAGACTCGGTGTTGAAGCTCACACGGCCTCTCTCTGGCTCGGCGGCACGGTGTCGAGCAGCACCTGACCGATGACGGCCCCCGCGGTCACACCGTCGAATTCCGCCTCGGGATCGAGGATGAGCCGGTGTGCGAGCACGGGCTCGGCGAGCGCCTTGACATCGTCGGGCGTCACGTAGCTGCGGCCGTGCGCGACGGCCCAGGTCTTCGCGGCCTTGGTCAGGGCGAGGGCGCCGCGGACGCTGACGCCCAGACGGACCTCGGTCGCGAGACGCGTCGCTTCGACGATGCGCGCGATGTAGTCGAGCACAAGGGCGTCGAGGTACACGCCGCGGGCGATGTCGGCCATGCTGACGATGCCCTGGGGTGTGATGACGGGCGTCACCTCGCGTCGCGCTTCGGCGGCTCCCTCGAGGATGCGCACGGTCGCGGCGTGGTCGGGGTAGCCGAGGGTCGTCTTCATGAGGAAGCGGTCCAGCTGCGCCTCGGGCAGGCGGTAGGTGCCGGCCTGCTCGACGGGGTTCTGCGTCGCCACCACGAGAAACGGCACCCCGACCCGGCGCGTGACGCCGTCCACGGTCACCTGGCCCTCTTCCATGACCTCCAGCAGCGCGGACTGCGTCTTGGGGGAGGCGCGGTTGATCTCGTCGGCGAGGACGATGTTGGCGAAGATCGGGCCCTGGTGGAACTCGAACTCGCCGCGGCTCTGGTCGTAGACGGTGATGCCGGTGACATCGCCGGGCAGCAGGTCGGGCGTGAACTGGATGCGGCTGCTGGTGCCCTGCACCGTCTGCCCCATGGCCCGAGCGAGCGAGGTCTTGCCCGTGCCCGGGTAGTCCTCGAGCAGCAGGTGGCCCTCGGACACCATCGCGGTGAAGGCGAGCTCGATGACGTGGCGCTTGCCCAGCACGACCGTGTCGACGTTGTCGACGAGCGTCGCGAAGGTCTCCTGGAACCAGGCGGTCTGCTCCGGGGTGATGCTCATGGGGTCCTCTCGCGGATGCCGTACGGCGGGGTCAGGGGGCGGTGTCAGGGGGCGGGGGGTGCCGGCGGGTCGGTCGGTGTGGGCTGCGGCTCAGGGGTGATCGGCTCGCACGACTGCTCGAGCGTCAGCCTCTGCAGCCCGGCCAGCGGTCCGGTCCAGGTGACCGTGTAGCGGTTCTTCTGCACCGCGCCCTCGCCGCCGACCGCCTCGGAGGTCACCGAGTAGGTGCCGGACGGGAGGCCCGGCGGGCTCCAGGGGGGAACCGAGGGCTGGTCCGACCGGCACGAGGGCAGCGAGTTCGCGGAGACCTGCACCGGGAAGGACGCGTTCGACGAGGCCGGTCCGATGGGTGACGGATCCGAACACGTGGCGTCGAAGCCGAGGAAGGTGTCGCACCACCGCCCCGACCATCCGGTGACCGGGCTGTTGTAGCCGGGCGTGAAGTCCGACACGGTGCCGCCGTTGTACAGCAGTCGGAACTGCGCGTCGGGGAACGGCGGATCGGTCGGGCGGTTCAGCTGCGCGCCGTAGGTGAAAGTCGTCCCGTCGCTGCTCGGCTGCGTGTTGACCGAGAAGGTGATGCCGTCGGGGGCTTCGACGTTGCCGACGGGGCGAGCCGTGATCTCGGCCCCGGTGACCCCGAAGCCGCGCTTGCCGTTGAACGTGTGCTCCGCGCATGCCCACACCGTCTTGCGGCGGAACGCCTCGGCGGGGAACTGCTGGCTCGTCGC
Source organism: Microbacterium thalli (assembly GCF_028737325.1). Taxonomy (GTDB): domain Bacteria; phylum Actinomycetota; class Actinomycetes; order Actinomycetales; family Microbacteriaceae; genus Microbacterium; species Microbacterium thalli. The sequence goes on from NZ_JAQZCH010000002.1 coordinate 19,201, forward strand.
CGTTCCGTTCGGAACGCACGCCGCCGCGGAGACGTCGCTGAAGCCGATGAGGGTCTGTGTGCCGTCGCCGTTGGGTGCCACCGTCGCGGTCACCCGTACCGAGTTCGAGGTGTTCGTCTCGGTCAGCGTCAGGCCGGGGGCGCCGACGCCGTGCGCCGTCACCGCGCGCGACTGCCCCTCGGTCGAGCCCGCCGCGATGGGTGGCAGGTCGAACGTCGTCAGCGGCGTCGCGGTGAGCGCGGTCGCGGTGTTCGAACCGACGTCGTAGTTCGTGAACGTCGCGGTTCCGCCCACGACGGGGCGCGTGTCGGAGCCCTGGCGGCCGCCCGTCAGCCGCACGCTGCCGGTGGTGGCATCCAGTCCCGTCACGGTGATCGTCGCGCGACCGCCGTCACGACCGTTGGGAGTCGGCTCGAAGGACGACCCGCCCGGCTGTGCCGGCGGGCGATAGGCCCAGGCCTCGGCGCGGACCGTCGAGCGGGACTCGCCGACGGAGCTGAACGCGCGCGCCTCGTAGGTGATCTTCTCGCCGACGGGCGCGGAGATGGGCCCGCAGGCGCCCGAGGCAGGGCACGTGGCGACCTCGCGGCCGCCCGCCGTGATGCGGTAGCCCTGGACGGCGGGGTAGGAGCCCCCGTCCGACGAGACGCGGAGCGTCACCGACTCGCCCGCGTAGGCGGTCCACTCCAGTCGCGCGGGGTTCGCCGGCAGGCCCTGAAGATCGAGGATGACCTGGCCGTTGCGCTCGCCGCTCGACTGGCGACCCTGGGCATCCTCGACCGTGAACGAGCCGGTGCATTCGCCTGCGCCCGGTGCGTCGGCCTGCCAGGTGGCGCGCACCGCCGTGTCGCTCGCGCGCGAGAACGACACGCCGGTGCAGTTGCCCGGACCGCTCGCACCGACGACGCGCAGCGGCGTGCCCGGCAGCGGGTTGACCTCGCCGCCGGCGCCGATGACCTCGACCGTGCACGAGGTGGAGCCGCCCGCCTGCGAGCATGTCTGCACCGCCGAGCCGCCCTTGGGCAGGGTGGACGGGGCAGGGCCGACGGTCAGCAGGAGGTTGGCCGCCGGAGCGTCGGGATGGCTCGGCAGGGTGAGCGCGACGGGCTCCTGGCGGCCGGGACGCGCGGTGTCGGCTGCGGTGACGGTCGCGGTGTTGCCCGACACCTCGACGGCGAACTGGTCGCCGCCGTACGAGGCGGCGTACTGCACGGCGTCCCAGTCGGCGGCGCCCGCCCACTGCACCATCTGCGCGAGGTCGTACGTCTGCGTCGATCCGGGGCTCACCGTCAGCGAGGCGCTGCGGAGCGTCGGCTGCGGGATCTCCGCCTCGACGGACACGCGGACGGTCAGGTAGGTCGCGACCTCCTGCGTCTCGAGGCGCACGGGCACGACGCAGCTGTCGGTCCACGGGGCGCCGGCGCCAGCGGCGTAGCGCACGGTCGTGCCGGACACAGCGGTGCAGGTCGCCTCACCACGCGCACCGCCCGCGCGGACGCCCGCGCCCTCGAGCACGAGGGTCGCGCCGCGGGGGATGCGCACCGCCTCGGCGAGGTCGATGTCGACGCTCTCCTTCTCGCGCACCTCGACGGGTCCGAAGCCCTCGCGCAGCGCGAGGCGCACATCGGCGTCGCCGGGCACGCGCAGGAAGCCGTACGAGGTGACCTCGGTGCCGTCGAACGCGGTGCCGGTAACTTCGAACGGGATCAGGCGCGACTTCTCGGGCAGCTCGCCCGAGATCTTCCAGCCGTCGACCGCGACGTCGTCGGGGTCGCCCCACAGGCTCAGCCGCAGGCCCGAGACGTCGCCGGTGTTCCACGAGACCTGGCCGTCGAGGACGTCGACCCCGGTGGGGAAGTCGTCGCGGGTTTCGACCGTCAGGACGGTGTCGCGGACGATGGGGTAGTCCGGCACCGGCTCGCGGACGACCTTCACGACGATGAGGCCGATGGCGGTGTCGCCGCGATCGTTGCGCACCGTGTATGTGTACGAGAACGTGCCCAGCACCTCGCCGGCGCGCAGGGTCACCGCGCCCGCATCGACCGAGCCGATCAGCGCCTGCAGGGTGTCGTACTCCGCCGAGCCCTCCTGGGCGTTCGGCCGCACCTCGACCAGTTCGAGCTCGCTGCCCGCCGGATCGATGTCGTTGTCGGTGGGACGTACGACGACGGCGCTCTCGGCGCCGACCTGCACCTGCACGTAGTCGCTGTAGGTCACGGGGCTCGGGTCGGCCTGCGTGTCGATCACGCCGACGCGCACGTCCGCGGTGCCGGTCGCGCCGCTGGGGTCGCGGACGGCGTAGCTGAAGCGGACCTGCCCGCTGAAGCCCTCGGGGCTCGTGTAGACGATCGCCGAACCGTCGGCGGAGATCGTCGCCGACCCCTGCTCGGGCTGCGACACGATCCGATCGAGCGTGACCGGGTCGCCGTCGGGATCGACCGCGTACCCGTCGAGCGGGATGCTGATGGACTGGCCGCTCAGCACGCGGCCGACGAGGGTGCGCGGCAGCGGCGCCTGGTTCGACTCGTTGCCGACGACCGTCACCGTCACGCGGGCGGTGTCGGTCACCTCGGGGAAGCCCAGCCGGAAGATCGTGTAGGTCAGCGCGTACGTGCCCGCCTCGTCGGGCGCGAGGTAGCGCAGCACGCGGTTCGTCGCGAACGCGAGGCCGCCACCGGTTTCGTTGACGATCGACGAGGGGTCGATGGCGATCAGGGCGCCCGAGGGCGCGGTGTCGTTGTCGAGAACCGGGATGTCGATCTGCGTGCCCGCTCGCACCGTGACGGCGTCGTCGACGGCGATCGGCGGCTCGGCGGTCGCGGCCGGCAGCAGGACGACCGTCAGCTCGCCCTGGGCCGTGGCGGCAGCGTTGCCCGTGCCGTCCGAGACGGTGTACCGGACGACGCCGAGCCGTCCCGGAGCGCCGGTGTCGGTGGTGCCGCTCACCCGCAGCAGGCTCTGCCCGACGAGGTCGACGCCGAGCGAGGCGAACGGATCGCTCTCGGGCTGGATGTCGCTGAGGAGCAGCACGAGACCGGCGGGGTTGGAGACCGCGGCGGCGACGTCGATCGTGGCGTCCTCGTTGGGGCGGACGAACGCGGTGAGCGGGGGCGTCGTGATGACAGCCGATTCGGGCGCCTGCATCGTGACGCGGACCGTCGCCGTGGCCTCGGTGAGCGCGTCGCGCACGCTGTACTGGACCAGATACGACCCCGGCGCCGATGCGGTGACCACCATGCTGAGCGCGGCGGGGTTCGCAGCGGCGGTCGAGCGGCCCTCGTCGAGCGCGACGGCTCCCGTGAGCGTGACAGGTCCGGCCGCGCCGGTCACGTACGGCGCGACGGAGATGTCGAGCGGCTCGCCCACGACGCCGGTCACGGCGAAGGACTCCGCCGTCAGCTCCGGGGTCGGGGTCACCGTGATCGACAGGGGCTGCGTGGTGGTGGCGCCGCGGGCGTCCGACACGGTGACGGTGATCGAGACCGCGAGGCCCTCGGTGGCGTTCGGATCGGGGTGCTGGTAGGTCAGCGTGCCCTGGGGCGAGGTGGTCACGGTGCCGACGCCGGTGTCGTTCGTCGCGCCGGCGAGGAAGACGGGGTCGCCCTCGGGGTCGACCCATCCCTCGAGGAGCTCGGCCGAGACGGTGCCGCCGGGCGCGACGGTGAGCGAGGGCCAGGTGGCGAGGCATTCCTCGACACCGCACCAGGCGGGCGCGGTGTTCTGCTCATCGGGCACGACGGTCAGCGTGACGGTCGCGTAGTCGGACAGCAGGCCGTCCGCGGTCGTGCCGTCGGTCACGCGGTAGCGCAGCGTCGCCGACCCCGTGGCCTCCGGCGACACCGCCACCGTCAGCTGCTGCTGCGCCCCCGTGACGGTCGCCGTCCCGAACGCGGGGTCGAGGTTCTCGAGCGAGGCGACGTCGATGCTGAGGACGTCCTCGTTGGGGTCGTGATCGTTCAGCAGTACCGGCAGCAGCGTGACCGAACCGGGCCGGACCCCGAAGGCGTCATCCACGGCGACGGGCGGCTTCGGCTCGACGACGCGCTCGGATGTCGCATCCTCCTGCTGTTCGACCTGGGTCTGCTGCTCGAGGTCCCACTGCTGAGACGAGGCGATGAGCTCGCCGGAGGGAACCGACCAGACCCATCCCGACCGGCGGTCGTTCAGCGCGAGGCGCGTTCCGTTGCCCACGAAGCTGGGGTCGACGTTCTCGCCGATGTCCGCCCCGCGGTAGTCGAGCGTCGTGACGGTGTCGGGTGCGGCGCTCGACCACAACGAGCCCGAGGACTCCCCGTCGGCGAGCCATGCCGCGTGCACGGTCGATCCCAGCACGGCGGGTCGGGCCGGCGTGCCGGACCCGGGCTGATCGACGACCCGCGTCGCCTGTCCGTCGCCCAGGTCGATGCGCACGAGTCCGTCTGCGTCGGCCACGTGGACCGCGTCGCCCTCGGCAGCGGCATCCTGCACGCGCGACCCCGCCCCGATACCGGCGGCGACGGGCTCGTCGCGTCCGCGGATCCAGACGTCGCCGGTCGCGTCGTCGACGAGCACCCAGGTGCCGCCGACGGCGGTCAGCTGCGCGGCCTCGGGTGCGTCCGGGGTCGCGTCCTCACCGAGGATGCGGCCGGTGCGCGCGTCCGCGCGGACGATGCGGCTCTCTTCCGCCGAGTAGGCGTAGACGGTCCCGCTCGGGTCGACGGTGACGGCCGCGGCGACGAAGCGCGGACGCTCCTCGCCCTCGGCGACCTCGACCTCGGCGTAGGGGTCGATCGGGACGGCATCGCCCCCGCCCGACAGGCTCGAGCCGAAGACGGCCCCCGCCTCGGTGCGGTAGGCGAGGTGGTCTCCGGCCGTGGCGATGTCGCTCGTTCCCGGCGGCGTGGGTGCGAAGGCGTCCTCGAGGTCATCGGTGAGGTCGGCCGGTCGCCCCATGTCGACGTCGGAGAACTGCGAGCCGCCGTCGCTGTAGACGAAGAGCCGGTCACCGGTCTGGGCGATCTGGCTGCCGTTGTCGACCTGCTTGACCGTGTCGATCTCGCCGAGCTCGAGATTCACCCGCGCGTAGCCGCTGCCGGCGCCGTTCTGCAGCGCCCAGACCGTGGGGTTGTCGGGCGGCGTCTGCTGCGCGTCGTACCCCGGCCACACGACCGCGAGGGTGGTGATCACGGCGACGGCGGCGGTCACCGCGGCGGCGCCGATCCAGGTGCTTCTGCGCACGCGGGGACGCGCGGCGTCGCGACGGGCCATCGTCAGAGCCCTCCGCCGGTGACGAGCAGGGTGGTCACGGCGCCCGCCGCGGCGAGCAGGACGCCGCCCCCGGCGAAGAGCGCGATGCGCGCGGCCGTGCCCAGGCGCGGAGCGGGCTCGGCACCCGCGAGGACGGTGCCCTCGTCGGGCCGCCGGTCCACGGCGCGCGGCGCACGCGCGGGACGCCGCGAGGCGTACTGCACGGACGGCCGCACGGGGCCTCGGGCGCGATCGTCGGCGAAGTCGACTGCTGCGCCGGCCGCAGCCCATTCGTCGACGGCGACCTCCATCGGCGTGTGCGGTACACCGAGGTCGTGCTGCACCAGCTGCAGCTCATGCGCCAGCTCGGCGGCGGAGCTGTGGCGAGCGGCCGGGTCGCGGTTCATGGCGCGCGCGAGCACCTGCTCGAGACGGGGCGGCACGTCCGCGCGGCCGATGGGGGTGTACGACGCTTTGCGGATGCGCGACTTGAGCTGCTCCCGGCTGTTCTGCCCGCTGCCGGGGCGTTCGAAGGGGCTGCGCCCCGCCAGCAGCGAGTACAGCGTCGCCCCGAGACCCCACACCTCGGCCGGCACCGACCCCGAGATGCGTTCCTCGACGATCTCCGGCGCGCTCCAGGGCACCGACATGGCGAAGACCTCGTCTTCGTCGGCGCGGCCCGTGATGGCGGCGGCGATGCCGAAGTCCGAGAGCACGGGAGCACCGAAGGTCGTGATCAGGATGTTGGAGGGCTTGATGTCACGGTGCAGCAGGCCCGAGCGGTGGGCGGTCTCGAGGGCCGACCCGATCTTCACGCCCAGCTGCAGGACCTCCGTGACGGGGATGACCTCGCGCCGGTAGCGATTCGTCAGCGACGTGGGGCAGTACTCCATGACGATGTAGGGCCGGCCGTCGGCCGAGATCGACGCTTCGTAGATCGTCAGGATCGAGGGGTGGGCGCTCAGCCGTGCCATGACGTCGGCCTCGGCGTTGAACATCCGCAGCAGGTTCTCGTCGACGATGTCCTCGAGCAGCACCTTGACGGCCACCGGGCGGCGGGGGAGGTTCTGCTCGAACAGGAAGACGTCGGCGAACCCGCCGGTGCCGAGAGGTCGGACGTAGGTGAAGCCGGCGATGCCGGGAGGCGCTGAGGGCAGTCTCGACGCCACCTGTCATGCACCCCCTGTCGACGGGGGTGCGGTCAACGTCGCCCCCGGAACCCGAATCCCGTGAGAGTGTTCTAACACAGCCTGCCCGTGGTGGGAAATCGCTCGCCCGGTGGTCACGGGGCCGAGGTGAGTTCAGCGGTCACGCCGTCGCCGAGATCCAGTCGGGTGCCGGGCTCGACACGCGCCGAGGCCCCGCCGCGCAGGAGCGAGGCGACTCCGGCGGGATCGCGCAGGACCGTCCCGTTCGTCGACCCGAGATCGCGGACGACCATGTGATCGTCCGCGATGCTGACCTCGAGGTGAGTGCCCGACACCTCTTTGCGAGGCGATGCCACCGCGACGATCCGCGCCCCCGGGTGCTGCCCCGCCCGCGGGGAGCGCCCCAGGACCACGGGCTGGTCGAGCGGATGCTCGACGTCGCCGACGCGCAGCACGTATCGCGGCGGACGGGGTGCTTCGGGCACCGTCACCGCCGGTGTCGCCGGGCGTCGCGCGCCCAGCACGGTGCTGTCGTCGATCTCGGCGGTCTCGGGCTGCGGTGAGGCAGCGCCGAGGGATGCCGCACCGGATGCCTCGGCACGAGGAGCCGCCGCCGGCGCGGTGTTGCCGCGGCGCCGCGGTCCGACCGCGTCGTCCAGCGAGCCGCGGTCGATGGTGACGGTCTCGAGCGGGTCGATGTCCGCGAGCGGCGCGGCTGCTCGCGGCGCGGCGTCGAGGGCCGCATCGGGCGTCGGGTCGGTCTCGCCCCACTGCAGGGCGTTCGCTCGGGCGACGCCGCGCCCCAGGGGCAGGACGCCGCCGCCGGCGGCGACATCGAGTCCGAGAGAGATGCCGCCGACCCGTTGCGCCGACCCTTCGACCCAGGTGCCGACGCCGCCGCCGCTGTAGCTGCTGCGCTGCGGCCCGTGCAGGTCGATCGTCGCGCCACCCCGAACGGCCACGGCGACGGAGCTCGACGGGACGTCGACGAGCTCGACGAGGGCGAAGTCGGGGAGACGGCCGATGCCGACCGCGGCGATGATCGAGAGCAGGTCTTCGAAGACGGCGTCGGGGACCGTCATCGCGCCCCACAGCGCAGAGGCGAGATCGTCGCCCGCCTCGGGGCCGAGGAGGAGGGCGAAGCGGTCCGCGACCATCGCGAAGCCGGCACCGGGCGCGTCGTCGGGCGTGGGGTAGCGGAACACGCGCCTAGCCTATGGCCGGCGGCGCGCGCGGCGTGTCAGACCCAGCCGGGCAGCCAGTTGTGCAGGCGGTAGAACTCGTACGGCACGCGCATCGCCGACCACAGGGGGAACCAGAACGCCGCGATCACCACCACGAGGACGAGGAAGGCCCATACGACGCGCTGCGTGCTGCGGGCACGCCCGGAGCTGCGCGTGCCCCGCACCACCTCCTGCACGACGAACACGAGTGCCAGCAGCAGGAAGGGCTGGATGAGTACCGTGTAGAACTGGAAGATTGTCCGATCGGGGTAGAGCAGCCACGGGACGTAGGTGGCCGCGACTGCTGTCAGGACGAGCGCGTACCGGCCGTCCCGCGTGCGGATGAACCGATAGACGAGGTAGAGGGTCGCCGCGACCGCCGCCCACCACACGATCGGGTTGGGCATGCTGTAGAGGATCTCCCAGCAGCCGTTGGCGTCGGTGCATCCGTCGGTGCCGTTCGGGGTGCTGTTGGCGTACATCGACGTCGGTCGCAGCAGCAGGGGCCACTGCACGGCGGGGCTGGCATACGCGTGCGGCGTCGACATGGCAGCCGTCGAGGCGTAGATCCCTTCGTGATAGCGCCAGAGGCTCTGCAGGGGGAGCGGAACCCACGACCACAGCCCGGTGGCGGGTGCGGCGTCCGCGCTGTGCCGGTCATACCCGCCGTCGGTGACCAACCACCCCGTCCAGGAGGCCAGGTACACCATGAGCGCGACCGGAACGAGGAGGAGGAATGAGGCGACGCCCTGACGCGCGGCGGCATCCATCGGCCAGAAGAGCACGCCCGCTCGGCGACGCGCGAGAGCATCGCTGACGACGAGATAGAGGCCGATCGCGGCCAGGACGAACGCGCCCGACCACTTCACCGCCGACGCGGCACCGGCAGCCGCCCCCGCGGCGATGATCCACGGGCGGTTCCACAGCACGGGACCCCACGACGGCGGGCCTGCGTCGTCCCAGCGGGCGGCCACCCGGGCGGCGAGGGTGACCCGATGCGACCGGCGGTCGAGCACCACGAACCAGAACGCCAGCAGGGTGAACAGCGTCAGGAAGATGTCGAGCAGCGCCGCACGGCTCATCACGATGCCGAGTCCATCGATCGCCAGCAGGCCCGACGCGAGCGAGGCGAAGACGACCGAGCCCGACAGGCTGCGGGCGAGCAGGTAGAGCACGAGCACGCACGCGGTGCCGGCCAGGGCTGTCGCCAGACGCCATGCGAACGTCGAGTCCGCCCCGAACAGGGCCATCGGCAGGCCGATGAGGTACTTCCCGAGCGGCGGGTGCACCACGAAGCTACCGGTGGTCGTGAAGATGTCGGTCTCGCCGGCGAGGAACCGTTCGTCGGCTTCGTCCGGCCAGGTCGCGGCATATCCGAGCACCCACTGGCTCCACGCGTCCTTGACGTAGTACGTCTCGTCGAACACCACGGCGTGCGGGTGGGCGAGGTTCGACAGGCGCAGGACGGCCGCCAGCAGGGTGATGAGCAGCGGCGCGATCCACCCGATGCGACGTGCGAGCACCGGGTCGCCCGACACCCGCCGGTGCCACCGATCGAGCAGCGTCGGCCGCTCCTCGGGCGCCAGCGGCTCAGCGGTCGTCGTCACCGGGCCAGCCTATGCTGGGGCGGTGATCATCCTCGCCGCGACGCCCATCGGCAACCTCGGCGACGCGTCGGCCCGGCTCGTGTCGGCGCTCGAGAACGCCACCACGATCGCCGCGGAAGACACCCGCACGACGCAGCGGCTGCTGCAGGCGCTCGGCATCGCCCACCGCCCTCGTCTGATCGCTCTGCACGACCACAACGAGAGGCAGCGCGCCGCCGACCTGGTCGAGCGGGCCCGCGAAGAAGACATCCTCGTGCTCAGCGATGCGGGGATGCCGACCGTTAGCGACCCCGGCTATGGCCTGGTGGCCGCGGCGGCGGCAGCCGGTGTCGATGTCACGGTCCTGCCCGGGCCGAGCGCCGTACTCACGGCGCTCGCCGTCTCGGGTCTGCCGACCGACCGCTTCGCCTTCGAGGGGTTCCCGCCGCGCAAGCCCGGCGACCGCCGCCGCCTGTTCGACCAGCTCGCCGCCGAGACACGCACCCTCGTGTTCTTCGAGGCCCCCTCGCGCATCGCCGAGGTGCTGTCGGCGATGGCCGACGCTTTCGGCGCGGACCGCCGGGCGGCCGTCTGCCGCGAGCTGACCAAGCTGCACGAGCAGATCGTGCGGGGAACCCTGGCCGAGCTGGCGACCTGGGCCGCCGACGGCGTCCGAGGAGAGATCGTCGTCGTCGTCGAGGGAGCCGGCCCGCTGGCGAGCGACCCCGAGACCGCCCTCGCGCAGGTGCAGACGCTCGTGGCCGACGGGATGCGGCTGAAGGATGCCGCTGCCGAGGTCTCGGCCGCCACCGGTCTGTCGTCGCGCGATCTCTACCAGGCCGCGCTCGCCGCCCGCCGGGCCTGACGCACCGCGGCATCCGTCGTGGCCGGGCACACGGCCGCGACGCGCACACCGGTGCGTCGCGGCCGCGTGCCGACCGGCCGATCAGGCGCGATGCGCCCAAGATCGTCGCATCAGCAAGCCGCCCGCGGCCAGCAGGCCGAGGCCGCCGAATACGGATGCCGCGGCCCACGAGCCGCCGGTCGAGGCCAGTGATCCTGCAGCGGCCGATTCCGCGGCGTCCGATCCCGCAGCGGCCGGCGCCGCAGCGGACACGATCGGGGCCGCGTCGGCGGGCGCCGTCGGCGTCGCCACGGGCGCCGGGGCGGCGGTGGCGAGAGCGGTGGTCGCGGCGTCGAGGGCCGTGGTCGCGGCGTCGACGGCGTCCTGCGCCGAATCGGGGGCCGCCAGCATCGCGAGGGCGCGGGCGAGCGCCGCATCGAGCACGGCGAGCGACTCCGCGGTGTACGCGCCTCGGTCCAGCGACTGGGCCGCCGCGACCGCGGCGCCGAGCACAGACGTGTCGGCGGCCGGTGCGACCTGCACGAGCGTGACGTCGTCGATCGTGCCCCACGCGCCGGCGGGCAGGGCGCCCGCGATGCGCACGGTCACGGTCTCGCCGGCGGCGACGAAGACCGCGTCGGTGACGGGCGTCGACCACGCGCGCCAGCCGTCGATGCCGAAGGATGCCGTCGCCGACCGGCCCGCCGAGGTGGACAGTGCCAGCTCGACCTGCCCGTCCGGAGCGGCGTTGCCGCCCTGCAGTGCGGCACCGGCGGAATAGAACCCGGCGGAGGCCGCGGTGAGCTGCTGCTCGAGCTCGAACGTGAACGGCGTCGCGGCATAGAAGTGCGCCGACCGCGCGCCCGAGCGCGGAGTGTCGTTCGAGCCGAGCGTCAACGCTGCCCCGGATGCACGCCACATCGACCTGTCGGCGTCCTCGAAGCCGCCGTTGCGCAGCAGGTTCCGCCCGAGGACGGTGACGACCGCCGTCGTGGCCCGCCCGGCTCCGGTCGTGCCGGCGAAGGTGTACACGCCGACGCCGGCGATGACCTCGGTGCCCGGTGTCCAGGCCACCGGCTGCTGCTCGCGGGTGCCGTCGCTGTACGACACCGCGACCGTCTCGGGCAGAGTCACCGCGTCTCCGATCTCGATGGTCAGGCGCGGGCTCTCGACCTCGGTCACCGTGCGCGGTGCCGTCGCTCCGGTGCGGATGTAGGAGAAGATCCGCAGCGAGGGCAGCGGGTTGCCGGCGTGGTCGAAGAGGGCCTGGTTGTCCCACGCCGATCCGCCGTACCAGGGGCCGGCGTCGTGCGGCTCGTACGAGCCGGCGAAGCTGGTCGCCCAGCCCGAGCCGTCGCGCTCCCAGAGGATCTTGTTCGCGGCGACCTCGGCGGGCGGGCCGACCGGCAGCCACGCGGGCTCCCAGTAGAAGACGCCCAGCCCGGCGGGACCGACGTCGGCGACAGCCTGGACGACGTCGCGGACGGCGGTGGCCTGGCCCTGCACGCTCACGGGGTACGAGGTGGCCTCAGCGGGGGTGTCGATGACGTTCCCGTGGCCGTCGCCGTCCTCGAGCGTGTACGCCCACGAGGTCTCGGCCACGAGCACCTGCTTGTCGTAGGTGTCGGCGATGTGCGACAGGACGGTCGTCAGGTTCCCGGGGGTGCCGTGCCAGAAGGGGTAGTACGACGACGCGAAGACGTCGTAGTCGACCGAGCGTGCGGCCAGCTCGCGGGCGACGCCGGCGTAGAAGCCCGGACGCTCCGGGTTGGTGAAGTGCAGGGCGACGAGGGCTTCGGGGAGCGTCTCGCGCACCGCTGCGGCGCCGGCGGCGAAGATCCGCGACATGTCGTCCCAGCCGCTGACCCCCGCGATGCTGCCGTTGGTCTCGTTGCCGACCTGCACCATCGTGACGTCGACGCCGGCGGCGGCGAACTCTCGCAGAGCGTCACGCGTGAAGGCGCCGGCCGCGGCGGCTTTGTCGTTGACCGACAGCGTCTCCCAGGCTTTCGGTGCCTGCTGCTTGGCGGGGTCGGCCCAGAAGTCGGAGTAGTGGAAGTCGACGAGCACGCCGAGCCCGGCTGCCGTCGCGCGCTGGCCGATCTCGACCCCGCGCGGCACGTCGACGTTGCCGCCGCCGTATCCCTTGCCGTTGGCGTCGTACGGGTCGTTCCACACGCGGATGCGTACGTCGGTGACGCCCGCGTCGCGCAGGACGGCGAACAGGTCGGCGGGTGCGCCGCTGTCGTCGCGGAACACCACGCCCGACTCCTCCAGCGAGAGCACGGACGACACGTCGACGCCGCCGATGAAGTCGGCGGACAGGTTCTCGACGCGGGGGACGCTGATCTCCGCCTCGACGGGGGCGGCGTCTTCGGCGGCGACAGCGGCGGAGGGCAGCGCGAGCACGCCGAGGGCGAGGGCCCCCGCCGTCACTGCGGCGCCGAGTCGGCGGAACGGATGCGGGCGACGGGGCATGGGCCTCTCCTTCGAGGTGAGGGCCCCGGCGATCGCGCGGGGGCCCGGTGCGGGTCCGTCATCGACGAACCCGGGGGCAGGTCAGCCCTTGACGGACCCGGCGGTCAGACCGCCGATGATGTAGCGCTGCAGACCGAGGAACAGCGCCAGGATCGGGATCGAGGCGAGGACGGCGCCCGCGGCGAACAGGCCCCAGTTGCTCGCCAGCTGGTTCGAGACCCACTGGAACATCCCCACGGCGAGCGTCCAGTTGTCCTCCGACACCAGGACGATCTTCGCGATGATGTAGTCGCCGAACGAGGCGATGAACGCCAGCAGCGCCACCACGGCGAGGATGGGCGTCACGAGGGGCATGATGATCCGCCAGAAGATCTGCGCGTGCGTCGCGCCGTCGATCTTCGCCGACTCGTCGAGCTCCATCGGGATGGTGTTGAAGAACCCGTACATGAGGAACGTGTTCACACCGAGCGCGCCGCCGAGGTACACGCAGATGAGGGCGAGCTTCGAGTTCAGCCCGAGGACCGGGAAGACCTCGCCGAGTGCGAGGAGCATCAGGAAGATCGCGACGAAGGCCAGCGCCTGCGGGAACATCTGGATGATGAGCAGGGCGGTGAGGCCGGGGCGCCGCCCGCGGAAGCGGAACCGCGAGAAGGCGTACGCGGCTGCGGCACCCATCAACACGGCGCCGAGCGCGGAGGCGCCACTGACGATCAGCGTGTTGCCGTACCAGGTCCAGTACGACGTCCCCCCGAGCGCCGCGAAGTTCGACAGGTCGAAAGCCGCGAAGAGCCGGTTGCTCGCGGCGAGGCTGCCGCGGGGGTTGAGCGCCGCCGAGACGACGTACAGCAGGGGGAACATCGCGTAGAAGAGGATGACGAGCGCGACGAGGTACTTCCAGCCCACGTCGAGCAGCCAGCGGCGGCGGCGGGCCGTGGTCGTGCGGCCGGCGCGGGGACGGACGGTGGCGGTGGACATCACTGGTACTCCTCCAGCTTGCGGGTCTGACGGAACGCCAGGGCGGAGATCACGCCGACGACGATGAACACGAGGATCGACAGGGCGCTGGCCAGGCCGTAGTCGGCGGCACCGCCCGAGACGCCGGAGATGGCCCAGATCGCGGAGATCAGGATGTCGGTGGCGCCGAGGGCGTAGGGCGCGCCGGGGATCGCCGGCCCGCCGCTGTTGAACATGAAGATGATCGTGAAGTTGTTGAAGCTGAACGCGAACGACGAGATGAGCAGCGGGGCGGTCGCGACGAGGACCAGTGGCAGCACGATCGCGCGGAACTGGCGGAACCGGCCGGCGCCGTCGATCGATGCCGCCTCGAGTGCGTCGGACGGCAGCGCCTGCAGCGCACCGGTGCACACGAGGAAGTAGTACGGGTAGGTCAGCCACACGTTGACGAACAGGACGGCGATGCGAGCCAGCCAGGGATCACCGAGCCAGTCGATGTTCGCCCCGCCGAAGAAGAACTCGTTGATCACACCGAACTCGGCGTTGAACATGCCTCGGAACAACAGTGCCGACATGAACGCCGGGAACGCGTAGGGGAGGATGAACAAGGTCCGGAGGATCTTGCGGCCCTTGACCCTCGGGTCGTTGAAGATCAACGCCACGACGAGCCCCATGATGAAGGGGATGAGCACGGACAGCGTCGCCCAGACGAATGTCCACAGGGTGACGAGCGCCAGCGGCTCGAGCAGACCGGGATCGGTGGCCAGACGCAGGAAGTTGTCGAACCCGACGTTCACGACCCATCCGGTCGGCAGTGCGGTTCCGTCCTCCGAGACGAAGGAGCCGCTGTCGCTGGCGGTGTACACCGTGCCGGATGCCGTGTCGGTGATGGTCTGCGCCGCGGCATCCCACTCCAGCGTCGACAGGTAGACGGCGCCGGTCGAGCCGTCCCTCGTGCGGATGGAGCCCTCGTTCGGGTCGTCCGAGACCGGCACACGGAGCTCGACGACCACGGCCTGCAGGTCGGGATCGCCCAGGAAGGTGCCTCGGGGAACGACGTTCCACCCGGGAACGTCGGTGGGCGCGCCGGTGGCCGAGGTCTCGCCCACGACTTCCAGAGGCCGATCGACCGCGCCTGCCTTGATCTCACCGTCGTCGTTGATGGCGAAGCCGTACTCGCCGCCCTGCTCGACCACAGCGAGCGGGTAGGAGGGGGAGGTGTCGACGCGCCGTTCACCCTGCGCGAGGGCGGCGGCGACGGCCTGCTCCTGCGAGCCGACGTGCCCCGCGCCGTAGTTGGTGAAGGCGATGTACGCGGTGTAGCCGAAGATGAAGACCTGGAACACCAGCAGGAACGCCAGGCCGGGAAGCAAGTACTTCAGCGGGAGCGCCCGCTTGGTGAAGTACACGACATCGGCGGCGATCAGCAGCACGGCGGCCGCGGTCGCGATGATCCACGACTCGGCCTGCACGGCGGCGAAGACGCCCATGAGGCCGAACGCGTTGACGATGGCCATCAGCACGAGCTTCACGACGAAGCCCCAGCCGAGACCGTTCCATCGACGGCCGTGCGGCTCGGCGCCCGGTTTCGACAGCGGGGGCTGAGGCGGCGGTGCGCTCTCGCTCAAGGTTCCCTGGGGGACCGACATGTGCATCTCCTTCGACTTTCCTGCGACGAGGGTCCGGGGGCGGAGTCTCCTCCGCCCCCGGAGGGGATCAGCCGATAGCGGCTTCGACGTCGGTCACCATGGTGTTCCACGCCGTGACGGCGTCGCCGCCCTTGATGATCTGAGCCTGAGCCGCGCCCCACAGCTCCCAGACGGAGCCCATCTCGGGGAGCGAGGGCTGGGGAACGCCGTTCGCCGCGGAGGCGAGGAAGCCGGCGACGACGGGGTCGGACGACACCTCTGCGGCAAGGGTCTTCCACGCGGGCAGACGCGGGTCGGCCTCGTACAGCGCGCGCTGGGCGTCGTCGGTGGCGAGGTAGGTGGTCAGGAACTCCTGCGCGAGCAGCTTGTTCGAGCTCTCCGAGCTGATGTAGAAGCCCTGCACCCCGACGAACGGCGCCGCCGTCTCGCCGCCGGCCGACGGGATGGGGTTGACCTTGACGTTGACCCCGTCCGCGGTCAGCGCCTCGATCGCCCACGGGCCCTGCACCGTATAGGCGGCCGTGCCCGAGGCGAACAGCTCGTTGTTGGTGTCGTAGTCGATCGTGGTCGAGATCTCACCCGAGCCCGCCTCGCCGTGAGCTCCGAGCCAGGAGGCGAAGGCCTCGCCGGCCGGGCCGCCCATGCCGATCTCGGTGGTGTACGACCCCGAGGCATCCTGCACGAACACCGGGGCGCCGAACGACGTCTGGAACCCGTACATCGTGTACGCGTCGCCCTTCTGACCGGCGGTGTTGATCACGAACGGACGCTCAGCGCCGGCCGCCTGCGCGCGGGCGATCATGTCGTCCCACGACGTCGGGGCCTCTTCGCCCACGAGGTCGGTGTTCTGAATGAGGGCCATCGTCTCGAGCGCGTAGGGGAAGCCGTAGACCTGCCCGTCGTACGTGAACGCGTCGACGGCCACCTGCTCGATCTGCTCGGCCTTGTCGCCGAGGTCGATCGTGTCCACCACGCCGGCCGAGACGAACGAGCCGAGGAAGTCGTGCGCGCCGACGGTGATGTCGGGGCCCTCGCCCGTGGGGACCTGGTTGATGAAGTCGTTGCGGATGTCCTCGAAGTTCTTCTGGACCAGCTCGACCTTCGTGCCCGTCTCTTCTTCGAACGCCTTCGCGGCCGCCTCGATGGCGGGCGCGCGGTTCGCGTCGGTCCAGACGACGAGCGTGCCGCCCGAGCCGCCGTCGGCGTTGCCGCTCTCGCTGGGGGAGCTGCCGCCGGAGCAACCGGCGAGCAGAACGGTGGTCGCCGCGATGGCGACGATTCCGGTCCCGATCTTGCGCATGGATCTTCCTTCCGAAGTGGTCGATCGGGGCGCCTCGCGAGAGGTCGCGCCGTCACGACCGGTGTGGATGCCGCTGCCGGGTGGCGTCGGCGGTTTCTCAGTGCGTGCCGGCCGACGTCGACTGTCGGCCAGCGGTGGGGTCATCGATCAGCGATCACCTCCGGGTGCTGTGCGCGGTGCTCGGACGACGGCGACGTCGCCCGCACTCACCTCCAGCGTGCCCTCGACGGTGTCGCCTGTCAGCAGGTCGACGCCCTCCAGAGCGAGTCGTGCGGCCGTCGCACCGTGGTTGATCGCGACGACGTAGTCGGTGTCGGCGCCCGCGCGGCGGACGACCTCAAGCCCTGCGGAAGCCGGCAGCGGTGCGATGCCGGCGTCGGCGTAGACCTCCGTCATGACGGCGGCCAGGCCGGCGGCATCCGGCCGCGTGCTGATGTACCAGCCGGCTCCGTTACCGTGCGACTTGCGCGTGATCGCGGGCATGCCCGCCGCGGGGCCGTCCGTGTAGGTGGCGCGCGTCTCGGCGCCCGTGACGACGAGGTGCTCGTGCCAGGCGTCGACGCGCAACGTGTCTTCGCCGAAGGCGACGGACGTCGACACCCCTGCGCGCAGCGGCAGGTGCTCCTCGACCCAGACGCCGAGCGACGGCTCGAGGGGGACGCCGAACCCGCCCGCGTGGACGGCGTCGTTCTCGTCCACCACCGCCGAGAAGAACGACACCACGAGCGTGCCGCCGCTTTCGACGTAGCGGTTGAGGTTCTCGGCGTCGTCGCGACGCAGCAGGTACTGGGCGGGAGCGATGACCAGCTTGTAGGCCGAGAGGTCGTCGCCGGGAAGGGCGAAGTCGGCCGTGATGTTGTCGCGCCAGAGTCGCTCGTAGAACGCGCGGATCCGCTCGTCGTGCGAGACGTCCTCGGACGGACGCCATTCGAGGTCCTGCGCCCAGAACGACTCGAAGTCCCACAGGATCGCGACATCCGCCTGCACGCGCGAACCGCGGACCTCCGACAGTCGGTCGAGCTTGGCCCCCAGGTCGACGACCTCGCGGAAGACGCGGGACCCCGTGCCGGCGTGCGGCAGCATCGCCGAGTGGAACTTCTCGGCGCCCGAGCGTCCGGCGCGCCACTGGAAGAAGAGGATGCCGTCGGCGCCGCGGCCGAGGTGCGAGAGCGAGTTGCGCGCCATCTCACCCGGACGCTTCGCGACGTTGCGCGGCTGCCAGTTCACGGCCGAGGTGGAGTGCTCCATGAGGATCCACGGCTTGCCACGGCCCACGGATCGTGAGAGGTCGGCGGCGATGGCCAGGCCGATCTCGCCCTCGTCGTCGGCGGCCCACAGGTAGTGGTCGTCCGACACGATGTCGACCTCGCGCCCCCAGGCCCACAGATCGCAGCCGTTGTGCTGGTTGGCCATGAAGTTGGTGGTCACCGGCAGGGACGAGAAACGACGGATGGCGTCGCGCTCGGCGACGAAGCAGGCGCGCAGCTGCGCGTCGGTGAAGCGGGCGAAGTCCAGGCGCTGCGCGGGGTTGACCACCGAGGGTGCGGCAGCGGGTGCGCCGACGTGCTCCCAGTCGCCGTAGTGCTGCCCCCAGAAGGCCGTGCCCCACGCGGCGTTGAGCGCGTCGAGGCTGCCGTACTTCTCCTGCAGCCAGCTGCGCCAGGCGCGGACGGCGTGGGGGGAGTAGTCCTCGCCGACCGGGACGCCGTACTCGTTGTGCACGTGCCACATGACGACGGCCGGGTGGTCGGCGTAGCGCTCGGCCAGCGCGCCGGCGATGCCCACGGCTGCTTCGCGGTAGGCGGGGGCGGAGTGCGAGGCCATGCCGCGCGACCCGAACCCCATGACGACGCCGTCGCGGGTGATCACCCGGGCGTCGGGGTGGTTCGCGAAGAACCAGGCCGGGGGCGAGGCCGTGGGAGTGCCGAGGTCGACGGCGATGCCGTTCTCGTGCAGCAGCCCGATGATCTCGTCGAGCCAGTCGAAGTCGAACACGCCCTCGCTCGTCTCGATGAGCGCCCACGAGAAGATGCCGATGCTGACGACGTTGACGCCGGCTTCGCGCATCAGGCGCACGTCCTCGCGCCATACCTCGCGCGGCCACTGCTCGGGGTTGTAGTCGCCGCCGTAGGCGATCCCGTCGATGGCCGGCCAAACGCTCGCAGGCATGAAACGCGTCCTTGTGTCTCGCGGACCGATCGGGCTGTGACCGGTCACAGGGTGTGATCACCAGCGTAATCGAGCGCGTCGGATTCCCGGGATGCCGTTATCGAACTGTGACCGGTCACAGCCGGGCCGCTGCGGCCCCGACGCGTGGCGTGGTGCGGGCTCGCGCGGGAGTAGGCTCACCGACGTGAACGGCACCACCGGCGCGTCGCGCAAACCGACCATTCGCGACGTCGCGGCCGCCGCGGGCGTCTCGCACGGCACGGTCTCGCGCGTCATCAACGGCGGGCATTGGGTTTCGCCCGAGGCGCGCGAGGCGGTCGACCGGGCGATCCGCGAGACCGGGTACACCGCCAACCACGCGGCCCGCAGCCTCGCCACGGGGCGCGCGAACTCCCTGGCCTTCCTGCTGACGGAGCCGCAGCACCTGCTGTTCGCCGACCCGACCTTCGCACTCCTGCTGCGGGGGGCCACCGAGGCGCTCGCGCAGCGGTCGATGACGCTCGTCCTGATGATCGCCGACACCGCCGCCGAACGGGCCAACGTCGAGCGGTACGTCCGCGCCGGGCACGTCGACGGTGTGCTGCTGATCTCGTCGCACGAGTCCAACCCGCTGCTGGCCTCGCTCATCGCGGCGGGCGTGCCGACGGTGTGCACGGGTGTGCCGCTGGGCGACCGCGCGCACGTGCCGACGGTCTCGGTCGACGAACAGGAGTCGGCTCGGGTGATGACGCGCCACCTGCTCGCTCAGGGGCACCGGCGCATCGCCGTCATCACCGGGCCCAACGACACCCCGGGCGGCCGCTATCGCCTCGAGGGCTTCCGGGCCGAGATGGGGGAGCTGTTCGATCCCGACCTCGTCGAGCAGGACGTCTACTCGAGCGACGCCGGAGCCGCGGCCATGGGCCGCCTGCTCGAGCGCGCGCCCGACATCGAGGCGGTGTTCGCGGCATCCGACGTCATGGCCGTGGGCGCGATCGCCGCCATCCGTCGCAGTGGCCGGACGGTGCCCGACGACATCGCGGTGGCGGGATTCGACGACTCCGGCCTCGCGGCCACGCACGACCCGCCCCTGACGACCATGCGGCAGCCGTGGGGTGAGATCAGCGCGGCCATGGTCGACATGGTGCTGCAGGTCATCGCCGGGGGGGACCCGCAGCCGCTCGTGCTGCCGACGACCCTCGTGCGCCGCGAAACCGCGTGACGGGCGCCGGCGCTGTCATCCGGCTCCGGAGCGCCGCCGCCGCGAACTAGAATCTCGGGGTGAGCAACGGCCGCAGTTTCTACATCACCACGCCGATCTACTACC
Organism: Microbacterium thalli; assembly: GCF_028737325.1. GTDB lineage: Bacteria > Actinomycetota > Actinomycetes > Actinomycetales > Microbacteriaceae > Microbacterium > Microbacterium thalli. The sequence goes on from NZ_JAQZCH010000002.1 coordinate 39,084, forward strand.
CCAGCGATCTGCCCCACATCGGGCATGGGTACACGAGCGTCGCCGTCGACACGCTCGCCCGGTGGCACCGTCAGGCCGGCGACGACACCTGGATGCTGACGGGCACCGACGAGCACGGGCAGAAGATGCTGCGCGCTGCCGCCGCCAACAACGTCACGCCCCAGGAATGGGTCGACAAGCTCGTCGAGGAGTCGTGGTTCCCGCTGTTGCGCACCCTCGACGTCGCCAACGACGACTTCATCCGCACGACGCAGGAGCGTCACGAGGAGCGGGTGAAGGTCTTCGTCCAGACGCTCTTCGACCGCGGCTACATCTACGCCGGCGAGTACGCGGCGCTGTACTGCGTAGGCTGCGAGGAGTTCAAGCCCGAGGCCGAGATCGCCGACGGCACCGGCGCGTTCGAGGGCCTCAAGGTCTGCGCCATCCACTCCAAGCCGCTCGAACTGCTGCAGGAGAAGAACTACTTCTTCAAGCTCAGCGAGTTCCAGGACCGGTTGCTCGAGCTCTACAAGAGCGTCCCGGACTTCGTGCGACCCGAATCCGCACGCAACGAGGTCGTCTCGTTCGTCCGTTCGGGCCTGAAGGACCTGTCGATCTCGCGGTCGGCGTTCGACTGGGGCATCACCGTGCCCTGGGACCCGTCGCACGTCATCTACGTCTGGGTCGACGCGCTGCTGAACTACGCCACGGCGATCGGCTACGGCACCGACCCCGACGAGTTCGCGCGGCGGTGGCCGGCCTACCACGTCGTGGGCAAGGACATCCTCCGCTTCCACGCGGTCATCTGGCCGGCCATGCTCATGGCCGCGGGCCTCGAGGTGCCGCGTGGCGTCTTCGCCCACGGGTGGCTGCTCGTCGGCGGTGAGAAGATGTCGAAGTCGAAGCTCACCGGCATCGCGCCGACCGAGATCACCGACGTGTTCGGCTCGGACGCGTACCGCTTCTACTTCCTCTCGGCCATCGCCTTCGGGCAGGACGGGTCGTTCTCGTGGGAGGACCTGTCGGCGCGCTACCAGGCCGAGCTGGCCAACGGCTTCGGCAACCTCGCCTCCCGCACGATCGCGATGGTCGAGCGGTACTTCGCGGGGGTCGTGCCGACGCCGGTCGAGTACACCGCCGGCGACCTCGAGATCCAGCGCGTCGTCGCGGATGCCGCCACGGCGGCCGACGCGGCGATGGAGCGGTTCCGCCCCGACGAGGCGATCGCGGCGATCTGGACGATCGTCGACGCCCTGAACGGCTACATCACCGAGAACGAGCCGTGGGCTCTCGCCAAAGACGACGCGCAGCGGGCGCGCCTGGGCACGGTGCTGTACACCGCCGCCGAGGGGCTCCGCGCCCTCGCGGTGCTGCTCTCGCCCGTGATGCCCGCCGCGACCGGAAAGCTCTGGGATGCGCTCGGCATCGACGCCCGGCTCGCGGACCAGCGGCTGCGCGAGGCCGGACGCTGGGGCATCCTGCCCGCCGGCACCACGGTCACGGGACTGACCCCGCTGTTCCCGCGCGTCGAGCAGACCGCGTGACCCATGGCCGACACGCCAGTTAACGCGGATCCGGCCGACCCGACACCGGCACCTGGGGGCGAGCCGACGGACGACGTGTCGCAGTATGTGCGGCAGCGGTCGCAGGCGGCGCGGGATGTCCGCTGGCCGGAGGCGCCCGAGCCGCTGACGGTCCCGGTCTACGACAACCACACGCACCTCGAGATCGAGGACGGCGACGAGCCGCGCACGCTCGCCGAGCAGCTCGAGCTGGCGGCATCCGTGGGTGTCGTGGGGGTCGTGCAGGCCGGCGGTGACATCGAGTCGTCCCGCTGGTCGGCGTGGGCCGCCGCCTCGCACCCGCGCGTGCTCGCGGCGGTCGCGATCCACCCGAACGAGGCGCCCGTCTACGCCGCTGCCGGACGGCTGCAGGAAGCGATCGACGTCATCGACGAACTCGCCGCCCAGCCGCGCGTGCGCGCCGTCGGCGAGACGGGGCTCGACTTCTTCCGGACGGAGAGGGACGGCCTGCCTGCGCAGTTCGAGAGCTTCGAGGCCCACATCGCGCTGGCCAAGAAGCACGACGTCGCGATGCAGATCCACGACCGCGACGCCCACGACGCCGTGCTCGAGACCCTGTTGCGGGTGGGTGCGCCGGAGCGGACGGTCTTCCACTGCTTCTCGGGAGACGCCGGCATGGCCCGCGTCGCCGCCGAGCGCGGGTACTGGCTGAGCTTCGCCGGCAACGTCACCTTCAAGAACGCGCAGAACCTGCGTGACGCGCTGGCGGTGACCCCCCGCGAGCGCATCCTCGTCGAGACCGACGCGCCGTTCCTGACGCCGACGCCGCACCGCGGACGCCCCAACGCGCCGTATCTCATCCCGGTCACCCTGCGCTTCATGGCGGCGGAACTCGGTGCGGATGTCGACGAGCTCGCCGCGCAGATCGCCACGAACACCCGCGCGGTCTACGGCGAGTTCTGACCGCGTTCGGCGAGACGGTCAGCGGGTCGAGGAGCCGCGGATGATCTCCCACGGCAGGTCGACGACGTCGGGCTCGACCCCATCGCGAACGGTGCTGAGCGCCTCGAACATCGCCGCGGGGGCGAGTTCGGGATGCACGCAGACGTGCGTCACCCCCAGGCGGCTGTTGACGGCGCAGTCGGTGGTGCACAGTGCGACGAACTGCATGTCGCGGGGGATCACGAAGTCCATCTCCTCGAGCTGCAGGTAGATGGCCGGACCTTCCTCGGCGAACGAGAAGATCGCGTCGGCACCGGCGTCGCGCAGCTCGCCGACGCGGCGGGGGAGTGACCCGTGCTCGGCATCGACGTGCGCGACCAGCGGCGTGCGCCCCCGAACCGTGCTCCACGCGCGGTACGCGCTCTCGCCGATGCGATCACGCGGGGCGCCGGCGTCGTCGACGAGGAAGCCGATCCGCTGCGCGCCCCCGGCCTCGAGCAGCCCGAGCGCCGCGCGCACGGCCTCGTCGTAGCCCGTGCGCACGGTGATCGAGCGTTCGGTATCGACGTACAGGTCGTTCGTCGCGACCGGGATGCCGCGGATGACCGCCTCGCGCAGCAGCAGGTCGTCGGCGGCGACCTCGGCGAAGTACACGACGTCGATCTGGGCGCCGCGCAGCAGGTCGGGGCGCGAGGCGGGGAGCATCGTGACGGTGAAGCCCTGCTGGGCCGCCGCACTGACCAGCGCGCCGATGTGACGGCTGCGGTGCAGCGCGCTGCGGCGCGACAGGTCGAGCTCGATGCCCTCGGGCAGCACGAAGCCCACCGACATCGTCCGGCCGCTGCGGAGGGCGGCGGCGTATTTGTTGGGTTGATAGCCGAGCTCGGCCGCGATCGCCTTGATGCGCTCGCGCGTCTCGAGGCGCAGACTCCCGCGGTCGTTGAGCGCCTGGCTGATGGCGGCCGTGGAGACACCCGCGCGCAGCGCGATGTCTTTCAGGGTCACCTGCCGGGTCATGACCGCGCAGCTCCCGTGCCCGGGTCGCCCGGGGCCACCTCGTCGGGCGAGGTGCGGGCGGAGTCGTCGGTGCCGGGGAAGACGGTGCGGACCGCGTCGGCCCAGGCCGAACCCGAGCCGGAGGACGCGAGCGTGTGGCCCTGCGCGATGAGGCGGTGCAGCAGGACGCCCGAGAAGTGCCGCAGCGCGGCCTCGACCTGGGGAGCCTCGCCGCGCAGCCGGGCGCGGTCGATCTCGTCGTCGAGGATGTCGGTGATGTAGCTGCGCATCGCCACGACGGACGGCGCCACCTCGTGCACCCGACGGGCGGCGGCGTGGCGGGCGGCCGCCCCGGCGACGATCTCGCGGGCCTCGCCGAGGGTCGCGAACTCGTCGATCGGGGCGTGGACGCGAATGGTCTCGAGGTCGAGCAGCTCGATGTCGGGCACGTCGCGCAGCGCGGGGTCGACGTTGCGGGGGAGCCCGAGGTCGATGATGAGCTGGGTGCGGTCGGCGCCGATCCGGCGAGCGGCATGCTCGGTCGCCGTCAGAGCGTAGGTGTCGGTCGTGGTCGTGCAGGTCACGATGACGTCGGCCGCGGCGGCCTCGGCGGCATAGTGCTCGGCGTCGACGGCGACGAGGTGCTCGCGCTGCGCGAAACGGCTGCGGCCCGAGCGCGAGTGCACGCGGACGTCCACGGCGCCCTTGTCGCGGAGCGCGGCGAGGGACGCCGCGGCGTAGCGGCCCGTGCCCACGAGGAGCACGCGCGCCGCGGACCAGTCGGCGACGCGCGAGGAAGCCAGCTCGAGCGCGAGGCGGACGAGCGACCGGCCCGACTCGCCGATGCGGGTGCTGTTCTTCACGGCGCGGGAGGTCTCGGTGGCGCGCTGGAACAGGTGCTCGAGAGGCGCCGTCGTCAACCCGCCGCGTCGGGCGTCGTCGAGGGCGCGGCGCACCTGTCCGGCGATCTCGTCCTCGCCGACCGCGACGGAGTCGAGCCCCGAGGCGACCGAGAAGAGGTGGTGGGCGACCTTATTGCCGTGCGCGAAGTCGACGGTCTCGCGGACCGTCCGGTAGGGGAGCTCGCTCAGCTTCGCGATCTCTTCCATCGCGGCATCCATCGCCGGGATGGTGGAGGGGAAGTCCGCGTCGTCGCGCAGGTCGAAGTACGCCTCGAAGCGGTTGCAGGTGGCCAGGACGACGGCCCCCTGGATGGCCTCGTGGGCCTCTGTCAACCGGGTGCCGACTTCGTCTCCGATGACGGAGAGTCGCTCGAGAGAATCGAGCGGTGTGGAGCGCTGATGCGCGGTGAGAGCGACGAGCACGTGCGGAAGAACCCCCTGAGATCGTGACTAGTATATCGATTAACTCACTCGAGGAGATCATCATTCCGGCATCCGCCCACCCTCTCGTCGCGCACGCGACCGGCTCGAGCCGGCTCGTGCGTACCCTGCTCGGCGAACGCGTCGACAAGACCCCCGTCTGGTTCATGCGCCAGGCCGGCCGATCGCTTCCCGAGTACCGCGCGCTGCGGTCGCAGGGCAGCATGCTCGATGCCTGCCTCACCCCGGGACTGGCGAGCGAGATCACGCTGCAGCCGGTGCGGCGCCACGGCGTCGACGCCGCCATCTTCTTCAGCGACATCATCGTGCCGCTCGCGATCCTCGGGATCGAGGTCGAGATCGCCGCCGGTCGCGGTCCGGTCTTCGCGCAGCCCCTCAGCACGGCAGCCGACATCGCCCGCGCGGTCGAGATCGATCCCGCGCTCGTCCGCGAACGCGGCGAGGCCATTGCCCGCGCGGTGCAGCTGACCACCGAGATGCTCGCCGAGGAGTCCGAGTCGCGGGGGGAGCCGCTGCCCCTCATCGGCTTCGCGGGCGCCCCGTTCACACTCGCCGCCTACCTCGTCGAGGGCGGCCCCTCGAAGGACCACCTCGCCGCGCGTCGACTCATCCACGAGGACCCCGCGGCCTGGACCGCCCTCACCGAGTGGCTCGCGCGGGTGACGGGGGAGTTCCTCGCGCTGCAGGTCGAATCCGGTGCGAGCGCCGCGCAGCTGTTCGACTCGTGGGCCGGCGGTCTGCCGCCCGAGGACTACCGCGCCGCGGCGCTGCCCGCCTCGGCCGCATCCCTCGACGCGGTGCGTGCCCTGCCGGTCCCGGCGGGAGCGGGCATCGACCACATCCCGCTCGTGCACTTCGGCGTCGGCACCGGCGAGATCCTCGGCGACATGGCCTCGATCGGCATCGACGCGCTCGGCGTCGACTACCGGGTGCCGCTCGACGAGGCCGCTCGTCGCGTCGGATCGCACCTGACGCTGCAGGGCAACCTCGACCCCGCGCTGCTGTTCGCCCCCGCCGAGGTGCGGGATGCGGCGATCGAGCGCATCCTCGAGGCGGGCCGCTCGGCACGCGCCCACGTGTTCAATCTCGGCCACGGGGTGCCGATGCAGGCCGACCCCGACGCGATCAGCTCGGTCGTCCGCACCGTCCACCGCTGGCGGTCGGCATGAGCTCCGACGCCGACCTCGTCGTCATCGGCGGGGGCATCGCCGGTCTCGTCGTCGCCCTCGAAGCGGCGACCGCGGGAGCGCGGGTCGTCCTGCTCGAGTCCGACGACCAGACCGGAGGGATGCTGCGCCGCGGGCGCATCGCCGGTGTCGAGGTCGATCTCGGTGCCGAGTCGTTCGCCAAGCGCACCGACGCCGTGCCGCGACTGATCGCCGACTTCGGCCTGCCGCTCGAGGTCGTCTCGCCCCGATCCGGGCCGGCGCACCTGGTGTCGCACCGCGGTCTCGGCGCGGCCGGTCGATGGACGCGCCTGCCGCTTCCCCGCCGCACCGTCATCGGCATCCCGGCGAACCCGCTCGCCGCCGATGTCGTCGCGATCATCGGCGAGCGCGCCGCGCAGCGGGCCGCGGCCGAGGTGCTCGCGGCGCCCATCGACCCGACGGCGTCGTTGGCCGACGTCGTCGAGGAGCGCCTGGGGGCGGGGATCGTGGCCGACCTGGTCGACCCGCTCTGCCGCAGCATCTACTCGCAGCCGGCGGCCGCCGTGCCCCTTCCCCGACTGCACCCGAAGATGTGGGCGGCGTTCGAGCGCACCGGATCACTCCTGGCTGCGGCCGCGGAGGTCGCCCCGGACGCCCCCGGTGGCACCGCCGTCGGCGGGATCGCTGGTGGCATGTGGCGCCTCGCGGAGGCCGTCGCGAGCCTCGCGACCGAGCGCGGTGCCGACATCCGCACCGGTGTCGCCGTGCGTGCGCTCGAGCCGGAGGCGAGCGGTGTCCGCGTCGACCTCGCCTCGGGCGAAGCGCTCCGCGCGGCGAAGGTCGTCGTCGCGACCGGCCCGCGCGGCGCCGCCTCGCTGCTCGGCCGCGTGACCGGCACGATGGATGCCGCCGACGTCGACGCCGCCGCATCCGCGCCCATCCAGCCCGCCATCCGCCTGCTGACCGCGGCGGTCACGGCCCCCGACCTCGGCGCCGAGCCCGTCGGCTCCGGGGTCATCGTCGCGCCCGAGGCCCCCACCGCGGCGAAGGCTCTGACGCACATCGACGCGAAGTGGGCGTGGGCCCGCGCGGCGCTGCCGGCCGGAACGCACCTCGTGCGGCTCTCGGTGCGCGCCGACGACACCGCCGGGCTCGACTCCGCCGCGGCGATCGCGCGCGAGATCTCGCACCTCACGGGTGCCCGCGTCGACCGTGACGAGATCGGCGAGATCATCACGACCCGCTGGCGCGATGCCGTCGTGCCGGCGGAGTCCGCGGCGTGGACCGACACGGTGGCCGAGGCTGCCGCGCGCGGCATCCAAGTCACCGGAGCCGTCGCCGCCGGCACCGGACTCGCGTCGGTGATCCCGCACGCACGTGCCCTCGCGCACGACCTCCTGACCGTTTCCTCCGACCGAAAGGAGCCCTGATGACGGAGAACATTCCGCTCGGCTACACCCTCTTCGCGATCCTCGCCGGCCCTCGTCCGCGGCCGCAGGCGCCCACGGATGCCGACATCGCCGAGCTCGAGCGCCTCGTGGCCGAGCTGCCGGAGTCGGGCGTCACCGTGCGCGGACTCTACGACGTGACCGGCATGCGCGGCGCCGCCGACCTGATGATCTGGCTGCACACCGCCCCCGGCTCGGACGACGACCCCGCCGCGCTGCAGCGCGCCCTCCGGGCTCTGCGTCGCACGTCGGCGCTCGCAGCATTCGACCTCGAATGGAGCGCGATGGGCGTGCACCGCGAGGCCGAGTTCAACAAGCGTCACGTGCCGGGGTACCTGCGCGGCGAGCACGCCCGCGAGTGGCTGTGCCTGTACCCGTTCGTCCGCAGCTACGAGTGGTATCTGCTGCCGGAGGAGGAGCGCTCGGCGATGCTCGCCCAGCACGGCCGGCGCGGCGCGAAGTTCGCCGACGTCATCGCGAACACCGTCTCGACCTTCGCGCTGAGCGATTACGAGTGGCTGCTGCCCCTCGAGAGCGACGAGCTGATCAGCCTCGTCGACCTGATGCGCGACCTGCGCGCCACCGATGCGCGCCGCCACGTGCGCGAAGAAGTCCCGTTCTACACCGGTCGCCGCGTCGCGGTGTCCGAACTCACGGAGGTGCTGTCCTGATGGGTACGAGCGAGTTCCGTCCGAAGCCGCCGCGTGCGGCGAGCGCTCCCGCGTGCGCTCCCGGCTGCGCCGTGCCCGCGGCGAGCCCCGCCGCCTGCGCGGGCGCCCCGCACGTCAGCGAGCCGACGTCGTACGACGCCTTGCTGCTGCTGGGCTTCGGCGGTCCCGAGGGCCAGGACGACGTGCTGCCCTTCCTGCGGAACGTCACCGCCGGACGCGGCATCCCGGACGAGCGTCTCGAGGAGGTGGCGCACCACTACCGTCACTTCGGCGGGGTCTCGCCCATCAATCAGCACAACCGCGAGCTCAAGGCCGCCCTCGAGGCCGAAATCGCCGCTCGTGGCCTCGATCTGCCGGTCTACTGGGGCAATCGCAACTGGATGCCGTACGTCGACGACGCGCTGCGCGCCGTGCACGCCGACGGACACCGTCGCGTCATCGCGGTCGCCACGAGCGCCTACAGCTCGTACTCGTCGTGCCGCCAGTACCGCGAGGACCTGGCCGACGCGATGGAGGCCACGGGCCTCGCCGGCGAGGTCGAGATCGACAAGGTGCGCCAGTTCTTCGACCACCCCGGCTTCGTCGCTCCCTTCGTCGAGGGCATCCGCGACGGACTCGCGCAGGTGCGCGAGCGCGGCATCGATGAGCGGGACGTCGAGATCCTCTTCTCGACGCACTCGATCCCGAACTCCGACGCCGACCGCTCCGGTCCGCCCGAGCGCGGCTTCGGGCCCGGAGGCGCGTACGTCGCCCAGCACACCGCGGTCGCCGAGGCGATCGTCGCGGAGCTGGGGACCACCGCGCCCTGGCAGCTGGTGTTCCAGAGCCGGTCGGGCCCGCCGTCCGTGCCGTGGCTCGAGCCCGACATCAACGACGCGATCGCCGAGCTGCCCGCCGCCGGGCGCAAGGCCGTGCTCATCGTGCCGCTCGGCTTCGTCAGCGACCACATGGAGGTGCTCTGGGACCTCGACACCGAGGCGATGGAGACCGCCGAGGAGCACGGTCTGTTCGCCGTCCGCACGGCGTCGCCGAGCACGCACCCCGCCTACGTCTCGGGTCTGGTCGACCTCGTCGAGGAGCGGCTGCACGCGACCCCCGTCGAGGAGCGGCCCGCGGTGACCTCGCTCGGCCCGTGGTACGACGTGTGCCGTCCCGGATGCTGCGAGAACAAGCGCCTCGGCTTCCAGCCGGCGCTCGCGGGGGTGGCGCCGTGACGCAAGCCCCGGTCCTGCGGCTGGGCACGCGTGCGAGCCTTCTCGCCACGACGCAGTCGCAGCACGTCGCCGACGCGATCACCACCGCCACCGGCATCCCGGTCGAGCTCGTGGAGATCACGACCGACGGTGACGTGCTGACCGGGTCGCTCGCGCAGATGGGGGGCACCGGTGTGTTCGCCACGGCGCTGCGCGAGGCGCTCGTCCGCGGCGACTGCGACCTCGTCGTGCACTCGATGAAGGACCTGCCGACCGCGCCCTACCCGGGCCTGGAGATCGCCGCGGTCCCGCCGCGGGCACCGCAGCGCGACGTGCTGTGCGGCCCCGAGGCGGGCACGACCTTGGATGCCCTGCCCGCCGGCGCGGTCGTCGGCACGGGCTCGCCCCGTCGCGTCGCGCAGGTGCGGCGCCGGCGACCCGACCTGCAGGTGCGCGACATCCGCGGCAACGTCGACACCCGGCTGCGGAAAGTGCGCGACGGAGAGTACGACGCCGTCGTCCTCGCGGAGGCGGGGCTGCGCCGCATCGGTCGCGACGCGGCCATCGGCGAGGTCTTCGCCCTCGACGCGTGGCCGACCTCGGCGGGGCAGGGCGCCCTGGCGGTCGAGGTCCGCACGGCGGATCTCGACGGGCCCATCGGTCGCGCCGTCCGGCTGATCGACGACGCCGCATCGGCCTCGCGCGCGCTCCTCGAGCGCGCCGTGCTGCGCCGTCTCGAAGCGGGATGCGCGGCGCCCGTCGGCATCACCGTGACGGGACTCGGGACCGAGTCCGCCTTCGTGGCCGAGGTCTACGCACCGGACGGTGCGCGCACCGTCCGCGCGGTGCGCTCGCTGGAGGCCGATCTCGCATCGCCCGCCGAACGCGAGCGGATCGCGACCGACGTCGTCGCGGAGCTGCTGGACGGCGGTGCCGCGGACATCGCCGATCTGCCGGGGACGAGCCGGTGAGCGGGGGACTGCGCGGCCGGCGCGTCCTCATCCCGCGCGGCGGCGCCTGGGGCGAGCGCGTGCGCGACGAGGTCGAGCGCCGCGGCGCGACGGGCGTCATCGCGCCGCTCATCCAGTCGCGCCCGCCGCGCGACACCGCCGCCCGCGACGGCGCCTTCGCGCGGCTGGCCGCCGGCGACTACGCCTGGGTCTTCATCACGAGCGCGGCGACGGTCGAGCAGCTGGTCGCGCAGCAGGTCTCGATCCCCGTCGGAACGCGCATCGCCGCCGTCGGACGCCCGACGGCGCGTGCGGTCGCCGACGCCGGTTTCGAGGTCGAGTTCGTCCCCGTCGGCACGTCGTCGGCGACGAACATGATCGCCCAGTGGTGCGCCGGCCGCTCGCCGCGGTCGACCGGCCGCTGCCTCGTACTGCGCTCGGATCTGGCGATGGCGGTCATCAGCGACGAGCTCGAGCTGCAGGGGTACGACGTCGACGTCTGCATCGCCTATCGCACGGTCGGCGTCGACCTCGACGCCACGGTCGCCGACGAGGTGCGCACCGGCGCGATCGACACGGTGCTGCTGACCTCGCTCAGCGTGGGACGCGAGCTGCGCCGTCAGGTCGGCATCCCCGGGCCCGACGTCTTCATCGCTTCGATCGGCCCGGGCACCACCCGCGATGCCGAGAAGCTCGGCTACACGGTTCATCACACGGCACACTCGCAGAGCGTCGATGCCCTTCTGGCCGAACTCGACGCCCGCCCTGGAACAGAGGAATCCTCATGAGCAGCTTCCCCGAGCGACGCCTGCGTCGCACCCGCCGGACCCCGGCGATGCGTCGCCTGTCGACCGAGCACCACCTCGCGGCCGCGCAGCTGGTGCTGCCGGTGTTCGTGAAGGAGGGCATCGACGTGGCGCAGCCGATCGCCTCGATGCCCGGCGTGCTGCAGCATCCTCTCGAGGACATCGCGGCGGTCGTGACGGATGCTGCAGAGGCAGGAGTCGGGGGCATCATGCTCTTCGGTGTGCCCGCCGTCCGTGACGCCGAGGGCTCGGGCGCGGTCGCCGAGGACGGCATCCTCAACCGCGCCATCCGGGTCGCGGCCGACGCGGCCCGGGGACGCATCACGGTGCAGGCCGACCTGTGCCTCGACGAGTTCACCAACCATGGCCACTGCGGTCTGCTGGCGGCCGACGGGTCCGTCGACAACGACGCCACGCTCGAGGTGTATGCGCGGATGGCGCTCGCGCAGGCACGCGCCGGCGCCGAGATCCTCGGGCTGTCGGGGATGATGGACGGCCAGGTCGCCGTCATCCGCCGCGCGCTCGACGAGGCCGGCCACGCCGAGGTGGCGTTGCTGGCCTACTCGGCGAAGTACGCCTCGGCGTACTACGGACCGTTCCGCGACGCGGTCGAGTCGACGCTGCAGGGCGATCGCCGCACGTACCAGCTCGATCCCGCGAACGGCCGCGAGGGCGTCGCCGAGGCGATGCAGGACATCGCCGAGGGCGCCGACTACGTCATGGTCAAGCCCGCCGGCCCGTACCTCGACGTCCTGGCGCGCGTCTCCGACGTGTCGACCGTGCCCGTCTGGGCCTACCAGGTGTCGGGGGAGTACGCGATGATCGAGCTCGCCGCGCGGGCGGGCGCGATCGACCGCGAGCGGACGATCGGCGAGTCGCTGCTCGGCATCCGTCGCGCCGGGGCGGACGTCATCCTCACCTACTGGGCCCGCGAAGTGGCGGATTGGATTCGCGCCGGAAAGGATCTCGCATGAGCCGCAACGACGACCTGTTCGAGCGCGCCCGCGCCGTCATCCCCGGGGGCGTGAACTCCCCGGTCCGTGCCTTCGGCTCGGTCGGGGGCACACCGCGGTTCTTCGTGTCGGCGTCGGGACCGCTGGTGACCGACGCGGACGGACGCGACTACGTCGATCTCGTCGCCAGCTGGGGACCGGCCCTCGTCGGGCACGCGCACCCCGAGGTGATCGCCGCGGTCGTCGAGGCCGCCGGGCGCGGGCTGTCGTTCGGAGCGTCGACCCCGGCCGAGACAGAGCTGGCCGAGGAGATCCGCCGTCGCGTTCCGATCGCCGAGAAGATCCGCCTCGTCTCGACGGGCACCGAGGCGACGATGACCGCGATCCGCCTCGCCCGCGGTGCGACCGGCCGCGACCTGCTGGTGAAGTTCGCCGGGCACTACCACGGCCACTCCGACGGACTGCTCGCGCAGGCCGGCTCGGGGCTGGCCACCCTCGCCCTGCCCGGGTCGGCCGGCGTGCCCGCGGCCATCGCCGCGCAGACCCTGGTCGTGCGCTACAACGACCGCGCCGCGCTCGAAGCTGTCTTCGCCGAGCACGGCGAGCGGATCGCGGCCGTCATCACCGAGGCCGCCGGCGCCAACATGGGCGTCGTGCCCCCGGCGCCGGGGTTCACCTCGTTCCTGCGCGAGCTCACCGGACGGCACGGAGCGCTGCTGATCAGCGACGAGGTGCTGACCGGGTTCCGGTCGGGGCCGTCGGGCTATTGGGGTGTGCTCCGCGAGGCCGGTGAGGACGTCGCGCCCGACCTCCTCACCTTCGGCAAGGTGGTCGGGGGCGGGCTCCCCGTCGCCGCGATCGCGGGGCGCGCCGAGGTCATGGACCTGCTGGCTCCGCTCGGGCCGGTCTACCAAGCAGGCACGCTGTCGGGCAACCCGGTCGCCGTCGCGGCGGGGCTCGCGACGCTGCGCCTCGCCGACGACGCGGTGTACGCGCGGATCGCCGGGGCGGCCGACACGGTGTCGCGGGCGGCATCCGCTGCGCTGACCGAAGCCGGGATGCCGCACGTCGTGCAGCGGGCGGGGACGCTGTTCAGCGTGTTCTTCGGCGCGGCCGTCATTGACGGCGTGCCCGACTACGAGACGGCGACGCTGCAGGATGCCGCCGCCTACGCGGCCTTCTTCCACGCGATGCTCGATGCGGGGGTGTCGCTGCCGCCGTCGGCCTTCGAGGCCTGGTTCCTCACCGCCGCGCACGACGACGCCGCGCTCGAGCGGATCATCTCGGCCCTGCCCGCGGCAGCGCGCGCCGCGGCGACCGCCGCCGCGTCCTGAGCCGGCTCACCCGGCGTTCTCCGCCCGCACCCGGACGCGGGCGTGCGGAGGACGCCGGGTCAGCGGCGCAGCACCTCGGGTCAGCGGCGCAGCGCCCCGCGACCGCGTCGCAGTGCCCGTGCATCGCGCCGTGCGCGCCTCGTCGCCGCAACTAGGCTGGTCCTCATGCCTGTGACCCTCCTCGGCGCGTCCGAGATCCGCGCTCTCGCGGCCGAACTCGACGTCACACCGACCAAGAAGCTCGGGCAGAACTTCGTCGTCGACGCCAACACCGTTCGCAAGATCGTGCACGCCGCCCGCGTCCAGCCCGGCGAGCGCGTCGTCGAGATCGGCCCGGGCCTCGGCTCACTGACCCTCGCCATCCTCGAGGCCGGCGCGAGCGTGACCGCGGTCGAGATCGACCACCGCCTCGCCGCGCACCTGCCGCGCACCGCCGAGCGTCACAACGTGCCCGACGGCGCCCTCACCGTGGTCGACGCCGACGCCCTGCGCGTGACGGAGCTGCCGGGCGAGCCGACGGTCCTGGTCGCGAACCTGCCCTACAACGTCAGCGTGCCGGTGCTCCTGCACTTCCTCGAGACGTTCCCCTACCTCCAGCGCGGGGTCGTCATGGTGCAGGCCGAGGTCGCCGAGCGACTGGCGGCAGCACCGGGCTCGAAGATCTACGGCTCTCCGAGCGTCAAAGCCGCGTGGTACGGCGCGTGGCGCCTCGCCGGCACGGTGTCGCGTCAGGTCTTCTGGCCCGTGCCGAACGTCGACAGCCTGCTCGTGGCGTTCGAGCGCGACGCCGAGCCCCGCGGTGATGACGAGCTGCGTCGCCGGACGTTCCAGATCGTCGACGCCGCGTTCGGCCAGCGCCGCAAGATGCTCCGGCAGGCCGTCGCGCCCGTGCTGGGCGGGAGCGCAGCGTCAGCGTCGGCCGTCCTCGAAGCGGCCGGGATCGACCCGACGCTGCGCGGCGAACAGCTGACCGTCGACGACTTCATGCGCATCGCGGCATCCGTTCACTGAATGCTCATCAGCGCGTCATCAGCTTCTCCGGAAACACGTCGGTAACATTTCGGAGGAGCCGCGAGCGTCGTGGCGAGCATCACCCGACACGGAAGAGACGATGCGAACCGCCGAGTACCCGGCACCCGAAAGAGTGCTGCTGCACCTGAGCGACACCCACCTGCGAGCCGCCGGCTCCCAGCTCTTCGACCGCGTCGATGCGGCCGCGCACCTGCGCCGCGCGATGGCCGCGATCGAGGCGGCCGCCTTGCGCCCCGACGGCATCGTCTTCACGGGCGACCTCGTCGACCTCGGTGAGCGCGACGCCTACGTCGAGCTGCGCGAGCTCATCGAGCCGTTCGCGGAACGGCTGGGAACGCGCGTCTTCTGGGTCATGGGCAACCACGACGACCGTGCCGGCTTCCGCGAGACGCTCTGGCGCGAACCGGCATCGGATGCTGCGGCCGACCGCGTCGACGAGATCGACGGCCTGCGCCTCATCACGCTCGACACCAGCGTGCCCGGCGCCCATCACGGCGAGGTGCGGCCCGACCAGCTCGCGTGGCTGCGTGAGGTGCTGGCCACACCCGCGCCGCTCGGCACGATCCTGGCGATGCATCACCCGCCGGTTCCGAGCGTCCTGCCGCTCGCCGCGAGCGTCGAGCTGCGCGACCAGCGTTCGCTGGCGGCGGTGCTGCGCGGCTCGGACGTGCGTGCCATCATCGCCGGTCACCTGCACTACTCGACGTTCGCGACCTTCGCCGGCATCCCGGTCTCGGTGGCCTCGTCGACCTGCTACGCGCAGGACCTCACGGTTCCCGTCGGCGGCACGCGCCCCCAGGACGGCGCGCAGTCGTTCAACTTCGTCCACGTCTACGACGAGACGGTCGTCCACTCCGTGGTGCCGGTCGAGGCGCCGGTGACGCTCGAGCACACCGATGCGCACGAGGCGCAGCGGCGGCTCGCCGAGGCGGGGATCGCCCCGGTCAGCGCTTCACGCCGGAGCGCACCGCCGACGCGTCCCGTGTCCGTGCTTCGCTGACCAGGGGGATCTCCCACGGCGCGCGGATCGGGAACATGCGCTCGAGCACGTCGCGCAGCGACGTCACGCGGATCTCCTCGGGAACCTCGGTCTCGCCGCCGTCGTTGAGGCAGAACATGTCGATGTCGCGCCGCTTCGCCAGGCGCTCCATACCGGCCAGCGAGCGGGCGAGCGTGGTCTGCACGTAACGGGTGCGCGGCACGGTGGTGGGGATCGCCCGACCGGTGAACATCGCATAGTAGTGGTAGAGCGAGTTGGTCACCGAGATGTCGGTCGAGGCGCGGAAACGGGATGCCGCCGTCCGGCGGAAGTCCTCGGGGAAGGCCTCTTCGAGTTCGCTCATCACGCTGCGGCGCAGCGGCGCGGCGCAGTGCTCGAGGTCGCGGAGGATGATGCGCCCGAAACGCTCCTCCAGCAGCGCGCGGTTCACGCGCAGACCGTTGTCGTGTCCGGACCGCTCGAGGCGCGGCTCCCCGGCGCCGATGCGGACGTCGCACTCCACGAACGACGAGACGCCGCCGGGCGAGAAGAACAGCTCCGGGTGCACGGGACGGCCGAAGAACATGTCGTCGTTGGAGTAGAGGAAGTGCTCGGCGAGCCCGTCGATGCGGTGCAGCTGAGCCTCGACGGCGTGTGAGTTGTGCGTCGGCAGCGTCGACGGATCCGCGAAGAACTCCTCGCTGCGCACGATCGTCACCTGCGGGTGGTCGGCGAGCCAGGACGGGGCGGGGGAGTCCGTCGCGATGAAGATGCGGCGCACCCACGGCGCGTACATGTGAACGCTGCGCAGCGCGTACCGCAGCTCGTCCACGTGACGGTAACGGGCGGGACCGTCATCGCCCTCGCCGACGACGTACTCCGACAGCTGAGCAGCGCGCTGGCGCTGGAACTCCGACGCCGACCCGTCGACCCACGAGAAGACCATGTCGATGTCGTGCGTCACCTCGCGCGGGTGCGGGTCGAGCATGCCGATGACGGTGTCCCACTCGCGCCCCCAGCGCGTGGCCGAGACGATCGTCACGTCCTTCGCGGGCGTGACGCGCCGCATGAGGGCGTTGGCCTGCGGAGCCTCGACGGTGCTCTCACGGAATCGCCAAAACTCCAGGCGCACACCGTACTCGTGGTCGTAGCGACGGCCGCCATTGACGGTGATGCGGGGGCGGTACGCGCGCATGACGTGCGGCGCGACCGCGGGAATCGTCGCGTCCGCGGCGAAGACCGGCGCCGCGCCCTTGGCCTTGAGGTACAGCGGCTCTTCCCACCCGAGGGTGCGCAGGGCCGCCGCGGCCCGGTCGGCGTCGGCGAGATCGATCGCCAGTGCCGGGGTGTGAAGATCATGCCGGATGAGCAGGACCCGCACGTCGGCGGCGCGGAGCGCGTCGGCGATGAGCAGCAGGTCGGCGGTGCGGGCGGCATCCGGTGTGGTGTCGTCATGGACGAGACGGAGCAGCCCCTCATCGAGCACGACGTCGTCGCGCTGTGCGGGCAGATCGATCCAGGGGTTCTCGCGGCGGGGCAGAGCGGAAAGGGCCAGGGTTTCCTCCTCGGGGGGAAAGGCGTTCGTATGCAGACTAGACATTCTCCGTTACGAAGGTGTTTCTTCGCACGTCGCCCGAGCCTGAGGGGCGCTCCGCGTCGATGCGCCGCGCTCCCGTTCTCGGTGCAACGCGCGGCCGCCCGGTTCTCTTCCCGGCTGGTGCTCGGCCTCGCGGTCGATAGGCTCGGGACGTGACCGCCTCGCCCCGCTTCCCCGCTTCGCGCGGCGGAGACCTCCACCGTCCTTACACCGCCGCCGCCGACCGTTACGAGGGCACCGCCTATCGTCAGGTCGGGGCCTCGGGGCTGTACCTGCCGCCCATCTCGCTCGGGCTTTGGTGGAACTTCGGCGACAACATTCCGTTCGATCGTCAGCGCGAGATCCTGCGGCACGCGTTCGACCGCGGCATCACCCACTTCGACCTCGCCAACAACTACGGGCCGCCGTACGGGTCGGCCGAGACGAACTTCGGACGCATGATGCGCGAGGACCTCGCGCCGTACCGCGACGAGCTGATCATCTCGTCCAAGGCCGGCTACGACATGTGGGACGGCCCCTACGGCAACCAGGGCTCGCGCAAGTACCTCATCGCCAGCGCAGAGCAGTCGCTGCGTCGCATGAGCCTGGACTACGTGGACATCTTCTACTCGCACCGTGAGGACGACACGACCCCGATCGAGGAGACGGTCGGCGCGCTCGACACCCTCGTGCGCCAGGGCAAGGCGCTCTACGTCGGCATCTCGTCGTACTCCGCCGAGAACTCGGCCCGCGCGGCATCCGTCGCCCGTGACCTGGGCACGCCGCTGGTGATCCACCAGCCGTCGTATTCGATCCTCAACCGCTGGATCGAGGACGGTCTGACCGATCAGCTCCGGGCCGACGGCATGGGAGCGATCGGGTTCATGCCGCTGCAGCAGGGGCTGCTGACCGGGCGCTACCTCGACGACGGCACGTCCGACCGGTCGATGCAGCGATTCTCGCTGCCCGACGACGGTCGCCTCGCCGAGTCGGCCCTCGCAGGCCTCCGCGAGCTCGCCGACCTCGCACGGGAGCGCGGGCAGACCCTCGCGCAGCTCGCGATCCGTTGGACCCTGCGCGACCCGGTGGTCGCCTCGGCACTCATCGGCGCCTCGCGCACCGACCAGCTCGACGAGAACCTCGCCGCGCTCGAGGCGCCCGACTTCGATGACGACGAACTGCGACGCATCGACGAGATCGCCGGACGCATCGGACGGCTCTGGGACGGGCCGGACGGCGCATGAGCCTGAGCGCCGTGCCCGGTAGCGTGCGCGTGCGGGCCCCCGGCAAGATCAACCTCTTCCTCGACGTGGGCGACGTCCAGGCCGACGGCTACCACGACGTCGCCTCGGTGTACCAGGCGGTCTCGCTCGTCGAACAGGTGACGGCGACGCCCGCCGCCGCGTTCTCGGTGCGGGTCGTCGATGAATCCGGAGCCGCGGTGCCGGGCGTCCCGACCGACGATCGCAATCTCGCACTCCGCGCTGCGCGACTCGTCGCGCGCGAGGTCGGGTACCTCGGCGGGGTGCACCTGGACATCCGCAAGTGCGTGCCGGTCGCCGGCGGGATGGGCGGGGGATCGGCCGACGCCGCTGCGGCGCTCGTCGCCTGCGACGCGTTGTGGGGCGCGGGGCTCACGTCGCCGGCGCTCCAGGAGCTCGCGGCACGCCTCGGTGCGGACGTCCCGTTCTCGCTGCTCGGCGGCAGCGCGGTGGGCACCGGTCGGGGCGATCGCCTCAGTCCCGCGCTCGCGCGCGCCCGGTTCGACTGGGTCATCGTGACCGACGAGGGCGGGCTGTCGACACCGGCCGTCTATGCCGAGCTCGACCGCCTGCGATCGGCCGCGCGGCCCGACATCGAGCCGGCGCAGCAAGCGCCCGCCGTCGACCCCGTGATCCTGCAGGCCCTGCGTTCCGGCTCGCCCGACGTGCTCGCGGGCGCACTGCGAAACGATCTGCAGGATGCCGCGTGCGCCTTGCGTCCCGACCTCGCCGACCTGCTCGATCAGGGTGCATCGGCCGGGGCCGTCGCAGGCCTCGTATCGGGCTCGGGCCCGACCGTCGCCTTCCTGGCCGCCGGAGA
Source organism: Microbacterium thalli (assembly GCF_028737325.1). GTDB lineage: Bacteria > Actinomycetota > Actinomycetes > Actinomycetales > Microbacteriaceae > Microbacterium > Microbacterium thalli. The sequence goes on from NZ_JAQZCH010000002.1 coordinate 58,039, forward strand.
CGAGAGCGCACGTCGCCTCCAACAGACCCTGTCCGCCGCGGGCCGTCGCGCCCGCCATGTCCATGGCCCCGTGACGGGCGCGAAAGTGGTGACCCGATGACCGGCACGCACGATTCCTGGCAGCAGACCGAGGTGGACGAGCAGTCGCGCACGCGGCTGGCGGCGCACGACCTGAGCTACCGCACTGTGGCCGCCGACTCCGATGCCTTCGCGGGCTGGATCCAGGCGGTCGCCCGCGGGTTCCAGGACGGCGAGCGGTCCGCCGAACAGGTGGCCGCCGCCGGCACGCGAAACGCCGGTCGCCGCCTCACCGGTGTCTTCGACGAGAGCGGTCCGTCGCCGGATCTCGCCGTCGGCACCATCGCCTCGTGGGCATCGGAGCTAACCGTTCCCGGCGCCACGGTCGCTGCCGGCGCCATCAGCGCCGTGACGGTCGCGCAGACGCATCGCCGGCGCGGCATCGCGCGTGCGCTGCTGGAGGGCGAGTTGCGGAGCATCGCGGCAGCCGGGATGCCGCTGGCGATGCTCACCGTCACCGAGTCCACCCTCTACGGCCGGTACGGCTTCGCCTCGGCCGCGGACGCCGCGATCATCGATATCGACACGCGCCGGGTCCGCTGGAGCGGCCCGACCCCGAGTGGGCGCATCGACTTCGTCGGCCGGGAGACGGCGCGCGACGCGGTCGTCGACCTGCACGAGCGCACACGCGGCCGGACGCCCGGCGACGTCGCCCTGCCGCCGGGGCACGCCGACCGCTACACCGGCACCGACCCCGACGCCAAGGACGGCGGGAACATCCGATGCGTGCAGTACCGCGACGCCGAGGGCGTCGTCCGCGGCGTGCTGACCTACACGCTGACGCCGCACGAGCGCGACATCGTCCACGGGACGGCGAAGGTCACGATCCTCCTCGCCGAGACCGACGAGGCCTATGCGGCGCTCTGGCGGTTCCTGCTCGAGCTCGACCTCGTGGCGCACGTGCACGCGGAACTGTGCTCGACCGACGAGCCGGTGCTGTGGATGATCGGCGACCGCCGCGCCGCGGCCGTGTCGGTCTTCGACCACCAGTACGTGCGGGTGCTCGACGTTCCCACCGCCCTCGCCGCCCGCCGGTACAGCGCCGCCGGCACGGTGATGCTGCGCGTGAGCGACCCCCTGGGTCTCGCGGCGGGGGAGTACCTCCTCACGGTCGACGACGCCGGAGTCGCGAGCGTGACCACCGGTTCCTCGGATGCTGCAGCGGCGACGACCCTCGAGCTCTCGGTCGTGGAACTCGCGGCCCTCTACCTCGGCGGCGTGTCACCGGTCGCGCTCGCGCGGGCCGGGCGCATCACCTGCGCGGACCCCGAAGCGATCGGACGGATGTTCCGGTCGCCCGTGACGCCGCGACTCGGGCTCTGGTACTGAGGCGCGGCGCCGGTACGGGATCGGCGGCGATAGTCCATTTCGCGACATGACGCAACACGACCCCGGGTGTCGTGACCGCCCACTAGCGTGAGAATCCACAACGGAGGGCGGCGCCATGCGTGCACGACTGGGCGACACGATCATCGCTGAAGCGGACGAGGCCGACCTCGTCCGGATCGAGGGGAACTGGTACTTCCCGCCCCGGAGCATCGCGCCGGGTGTGCTCGCGGAGAGCGACACCGCGTACACCTGCCCCTGGAAGGGCGACGCCCAGTACTTCGACGTCGCGGGGTCGGCCGACAAGGCCTGGTCGTATCCGACGCCGCACGCCACCGCCATCGAGCGCGTCGGCACCGACTTCTCCGGCTACGTCGCCTTCGACCGCGCGGTCGCCATCGAGAGCTGACCGGGCGTGATCGAGTTCCGCGAGGTCGGCAAGCAGTTCCCCGACGGCACCCGCGCGGTCCAGGAGTTCTCCCTCGTCATCCCGTCGCACAAGACCACCGTCTTCGTCGGCTCGTCCGGGTGCGGCAAGACCACCCTGCTGCGCATGATCAATCGCATGGTCGAGCCCAGTGCGGGGTCGATCGAGATCGACGGCGAAGACGTATCCACCGGCTCGCCGGTGCAGCTGCGCCGCCGCATCGGCTACGTCATGCAGAACTCCGGACTGCTGCCGCACTTCACCGTCGCCGAGAACATCGCGACGGTGCCGGTCCTGACGGGCACGAGCCGTCGCGACGGACGACGCCGCGCGCTCGAGCTCATGGCCACCGTCGGGCTCGACACCCGCATGGCCGATCGCTACCCGAGCCAGCTCTCGGGGGGACAGCAGCAGCGCGTAGGCGTGGCTCGCGGGCTCGCGGCAGACCCCAACATTCTTCTGATGGACGAGCCGTTCGGCGCCGTCGACCCCATCGTCCGTACCGAGCTGCAGCAGGAGCTGCTGCGGCTGCAGCGCGAGCTCGGCAAGACGGTGGTGTTCGTCACGCACGACATCGACGAGGCGTTCCTGCTGGGCGACCAGGTCGTCATCCTGGCCGCCGGTGCCCGCAAGCTGCAGGTCGGTTCGCCCAGCGAGATCATCCGCGACCCCGCCGACGACTTCGTCGCGAGCTTCATCGGAGCCGATCGCGGCAAGCGGGCGCTGCGCGTGGAGCGCACCGAACGCGGCGCCGTCCTCGTCGACACCGAGGGACGCACGCAGGGGACGCTGATCGAGGGTGGCTCCTGAGGTGTCGTGGATCTGGTCGAACCTCGACCTCATTCTCTCGCTCTCGCTCGACCACGTGCGCCAGAGCGTCATCGCGATCGTCCTCGGCCTCGTGCTGTCGGTGCCGCTCGGCTGGGTGGCGTGGCGGTACCGGTTGCTGCGCGGCTGGGTCATCACAGTGACCGGTCTGCTCTACACGATCCCCTCCCTCGCCCTGCTCGTCCTGCTGCCGAGCGTCCTCGGCTACGGCATCCGCACCGAGACCAACCTGATCGTGGGGCTGACGATCTATGCGATCGCCATTCAGACGCGATCCGTCGCCGACGGGTTCGACGCGGTCGATCCGGGCGTTCGTCAGGCCGCGACGGCGATGGGGTACGGAGGCTTCCGCCGGTTCTGGGCGGTGGACCTGCCGCTATCGGGGCCGGTCATCCTCGCCGGCCTGCGGGTGATGTCGGTGTCGACCGTCTCGCTCGCGACCGTCGGCATCCTCGTGGGCGTGACCAACCTCGGCTACCTCTTCACCAACGGCATCCAGCGCCGCCTGCTCGAAGAGGTCTTCGCCGGGATCGTCGCCGTGGCGCTCATCGCGCTGATCATCGACGCACTCCTCGTGCTGCTCGGGCGCGTGCTCATGCCGTGGGCGCGCACACCCGCGCGGCAGGGGTCGCGCCGGGTGCGCCGGCGAGCGGAGGCGACGGCATGAACGTCTTCGTCGACGCGATCGCGTGGCTGCTCGATCCCGCCCAGTACACCGGCACGAACTCGGTGCCGGTCCTCATCGGCCAGCAGTTGTACTACACGTTCATCTCGGTTCTGATCGCTGCCCTCATCGCGCTGCCGATCGGCTGGGCCATCGGTCACACCGGTCGCGGGCGCGAGTTCGCGGTGGCGATCTCGGGCGCCGCGCGAGCGATTCCCTCCTTCGGGCTGCTCATCCTGCTGATCCTGCTGCTGGGGGTCACCCGGAAGACCGAAGCGGCCTTCGTGACCTTCGTCGTCCTCGCGATCCCGCCGCTGCTGGCCGGCGCGTACAGCGGGCTGCAGGCGATCGACGGCCGTACCATCGACGCCGCCCGCGCCGTCGGTATGACCGAGTGGCAGATCCTCTGGCGCGTCGAGGTTCCCCTGGGGCTGCCGCTCCTCGTCGGAGGGCTGCGCTCCGCCGTCCTGCAGGTCGTCGCGACGGTCACGATCGCCGGATACACGGACCTCGGCGGGCTCGGCTTCCGCATCATCCAGGGCATCGACCTGCGCGCCATCGATCAAGTGCTCGGGGCTGCCCTCGTGCTGGCGCTACTCGCGCTCGTGCTCGACGCGCTCCTCGCGCTCCTGCAGCGGTGGACCGCTCCGCGCGGCATCCGCGTCGCCTCCGCCGCCCCCGAGCGCCGCCGTCCCGTTGCGGCGACCGCCTGAAGCAGCTTCCGCCCCTCCTCCGTCCCGTTCACAGCTCGAACCTTCCGCACCACCAGAAAGAGGAAACCCATGTCTCGCTTCACCACGCGCCGTCTGCTGACGGCCGGCGTCGGCGTGCTCGCCGCCACCACCCTGCTCGCCGGGTGCGCCGGCTCGGACCCGCTCGCCGAGAGCGGCGGGGAGTCCGCGGCTCCCGCGGACGGAACCATCGTCATCGGCTCGCAGGACTACTACTCGAACGAGATCGTCGCCGAGATCTACGCCCAGGCGCTCGAGGGCGCGGGCAAGACCGTCGACCGCCAGTTCACGACCGGCCAGCGTGAGGCCTACCTGCCCGAGCTCGAGAGCGGTGCCCTCACGCTCTTCCCCGAGTACACCGGCAACTTGCTGCAGTACTTCGAGCCCGAGACCGAGGCGCGCACGTCCGACGACGTGTATGCAGCGCTCACCGACGCGCTGCCCGAGAACCTCACGGTGCTCGACCAGGCCACCGCGAGCGACCAGGACTCCTACACCGTGACCGCCGCGTTCGCGGAGCAGTGGGACCTGACGACGATCGCCGACCTCGCGAACGTCACCGAGCCGCTCACCCTCGGCGGCCCCGCCGAGCTCGAGCAGCGCCCGTACGGCCCGTCGGGCTTGACCGAGACGTACGGCGTCGAGGTCGGTTTCCAGGCGACCGGTGAGACCACCGTCGACGACCTCGTCGCCGGCACGGTCAACGTCGCGAACGTCTTCACCGCCGACCCGCGCATCCAGACCGAGGACCTGGTCGTGCTCGAGGACCCCGAGGGCCTCTTCCTCGCGTCCAACGTGGTGCCCGTCGTGAACGTCGACGTCGCCGACGAGATCGCCGACACGATCAACGCGGTCAGCGCCAAGCTGACTCCCGAGGCGCTCGTGGCGCTGAACGTGCAGAGCACCGTCGACAAGCTCGAGCCCGCAGAGATCGCGACGCAGTGGCTCGAGGAGAACGGTCTCGTCTGACCCTCTTCCCGACCGACGAGACCCCCGGAGCGATGCGCTCCGGGGGTCTCGTGCGTCCGGGCTGCGATCCGAAGCACACCCGCCGCCGCCGGCAGCGTCAGGCGTCAGGCGTCAGGCGTCAGGCGTCCAGAGCCTCGCCGAGCTCGAGCCAGCGCTCCTCGAGCGTCGTCGTCTCGCCGACGAGCTCGTCGCGGCGCCGCTGCAGCCCGAGCAGGCGCTCGAAGTCGTCGTGGGCATCGGCGAGCTGGGCGTCGACGTCGGCGATCTCGCGCTGCAGCTTCTCGAGACGGCGATCGATGGCGGAGACCTCCTTTTGGGCCGCCCGCCGATCCGACCCCGAGAGGGCGGCGGCGTCAGCCGCCGGTGTCGCCGTTGCGCCGGCGGCGCGCGTGAGCTCCGGCTGCTCGCGACGCAGCCGCAGGTACTCGTCGACACCGCCGGGAAGGTGCCGCAGGCGCCCGCCGAGGATCGCGTACTGCTGATCGGTGACGCGCTCGAGGAAGTACCGGTCGTGCGAGACGACGATGAGGGTGCCCGCCCACGAGTCCAGTAGGTCCTCCACCGCGGCGAGCATGTCGGTGTCGAGATCGTTCGTCGGTTCGTCGAGGATCAGCACGTTGGGCTGATCGAGCAGGATCAGCAGCAGCTGCAGGCGGCGCTTCTGACCGCCGGAGAGATCTTTCACGGCTGTCGACAGCTGCGCCGAACTGAATCCCATCCGCTCGAGCAACTGACCCGGCGTGAGATCCTGCACCTTCGACCCCGACCCGATCGTGTAGCTCGTGCGCAGCTGGGAGATCACGACCCGCACCGGATCGGCCAGGTGCTCGTCGAGCTCGGTCATCCGCTGTGACAACGTCGCGACCTTCACGGTCTTGCCCTGCTTGATCCGTCCCGAGGTCGGCTCGACGGTGCCCGAGATGAGGCCGAGCAGGGTCGACTTGCCGGCGCCGTTGACACCGAGGATGCCGGTGCGCTCGCCCGGCGCGATGCGCCACTCGACCTTTTCGAGCACGACGCGGTCGCCGTAGGCGACGCCGGCGTCGAGAACGTCGACGACGTCCTTGCCCAGCCGCGAGACGGCGAGGGACTGGAGGGCCACGCGATCACGGATCTCGGGCACGTCGGCGATGAGCTCGTTCGCCGCATCGATGCGGAACTTCGGCTTCGACGTGCGGGCAGGCGCGCCTCGGCGCAGCCAGGCGAGCTCTTTGCGCGCGAGGTTCTGACGTCGCGCTTCGATGGACGCCGCCTGCCGATCGCGCTCGACCCGCTGCAGGATGTAGGCGGCGTAGCCGCCCTCGAAGGGTTCGACGATCCGGTCGTGCACTTCCCACGTCGCGGTGCAGATCTCATCGAGGAACCAGCGATCGTGGGTGACGACGAGCAGGGCACCCGACCCCGCCGGCCAGCGCCGCTTCAGGTGCTCCGCGAGCCAGGCGATCCCCTCGACGTCGAGGTGGTTGGTGGGCTCGTCGAGGAAGACGACGTCCCAGTCGCCCGCGAGCAGCGCGGCCAGCGAGACCCGTCGGCGCTGACCGCCGGATAGGCCGCGGATGGGGCCTTCCCAGTCGAGGTCACCGAGCAGGCCAGCGATGACGTCGCGTACGCGGGCATCACCCGCCCACTCGTGCTCGGCCTGGTCGCCGACGACCGCGTCGCGCACGCGCAGGTCGTCGTCGAGGTCGTCTGCTTGCGAGAGCACGCCGACACGGATGCCGCCGCGGACCGTCACGCGTCCGGAGTCGGGCTCGACGAGCCCGGCGAGCATGCGCAACAGGCTCGACTTGCCGTCGCCGTTACGGCCGACGATGCCGATGCGGTCGCCCTCGTCGACGCCGATGGAGACGCCGTCGAAGACGACCTTGGTCGGATACTCGAGGCGCAGGGCCTCGCCCCCCAGAAGATGAGCCATATTGCCTCCAGGCTAGGCCAGCCCGCTCGGGCAGCGGTCACCGTGCCGCGACCGCGTGAGCGCGTTCAGTCGCCGAACCCCAGCGACAGCTTGCGCAGGAGCGCGGCCAGGCGGTCGCGGTCGCCCTTCGACAGGCCCGCGAGCAGCAGCGCTTCAGCGTCGACGAGCCGCGTGATGGCGGCATCCACCCGCACCCGCCCGTCGTCGGTGAGCGTCACCAGGATGCTGCGGCCGTCGCCCGGGTCGGACTCGCGGCGCACGAGCCGCCGACCCACCAGCCGGTCGATGCGGTTGGTCATCGTCCCGCTCGAGACCAGCGTCTGCTGCAGAAGCTGCTTCGGGCTCAACTGGTAGGGCTCGCCGGCGCGGCGGAGCGCCGACAGCACGTCCCACTCCCACGGCTCGAGGTCGCTGCGCCGGAAGGCCTCGCGCCGAGCCCGGTCGAGGTGGCGCGAGAGGCGGTCGACGCGGGAGAGCACCTCGAGGGGTGAGAAGTCGAGGTCCGGTCGCTGCAACGACCACGCCCCGACGATGCGGTCCACCTCGTCGGTCTCGTGTGCCATGGCCTCATTATCGCGGGGCGGGAGCGCGTGCGCGGGCACGGCGCCGCAGGCTCTGGCAGACTTGACGGGCTGCACCCCGGTGCGGCGGTCCGCCGTGGTGTAATGGCAGCACGACAGCCTTTGGAGCTGTGAGGTCTAGGTTCGAGTCCTGGCGGCGGAGCATGAGCGACACCTCTCTCGATCCCGACCTCGCCGTCGTCATCCTCGCCGCCGGCCAGGGGACGCGCATGAAGTCCTCGCTGCCGAAGGTGCTGCACCGCATCGGCGGGCGCCCGCTCGTGGGGCACGTGCTCGACACAGCGCGGGATCTCGCCCCGGCCCACGTGCTGGTCGTCGTGCGTCACGAACGCGACCGCGTCGCCGAGGCCGTTCTCGGCGTCTCGCCCGAGGTCGTCGTCGTCGACCAGGACGAGGTGCCCGGAACGGGCCGCGCCGTCGAGGTCGCGCTCGACCGGTTGCCGGACTTCACCGGCGATGTGCTCGTCCTGAGCGCCGACGTCCCACTGCTCGACGACGTCGCGCTCGGCGATCTGCTCGCGGTGCACCGTGCCTCGGGTGCGGCGGCGACGCTGCTCAGCGCGCGCCTGAGCGATCCGACCGGGTACGGACGCGTCATCCGCGACAGCGCCGGTGGTGTCGACCGCATCGTCGAGCACAAGGACGCCACGGACGCCGAGCGCGCGGTCGACGAGATCAACGCCGGCGTGTACGCGTTCCGTGCCGAGCCGCTGCGCGACCGGCTCGGCCGCATCAGTACCGCCAACGCCCAGGCCGAGAAGTACCTCACCGACGTCGTCGGCATGCTGCGCTCGGACGAGCTGGGCGTCGCCGCGCAGCTCGTGACCGATCCCTCGCTGATCGTCGGCGTGAACGACCGCGTGCAGCTGGCGGAGGCCGGGCGCCTGCTCAACGCCCGGACGATCCGGCGGTGGCAGCTCGCGGGCGTCACGGTGCAGGACCCCGCCACGACGTGGATCGACGTCACCGCCGCCCTCTCGCCCGACGTCACGCTCTTGCCGAACACGCACATCCTGCGCGCGACGACGGTCGCCGCGGGCGCGACGATCGGCCCCGATACGACGCTGAACGATTGCGAGGTGGGGGAGGGCGCCACCGTCACCCGCAGCGACGCGACCCTCGCCGTCATCGGCGCCGCCGCGACCGTGGGCCCGTTCTCGTACCTGCGTCCCGGTACCCAGTTGGGCGCGGGCGGGAAGATCGGCACCTTCGTCGAGACCAAGAACTCGGTGATCGGCGACGGCAGCAAGGTGCCGCACCTGTCGTACGTCGGCGATGCCGAGATCGGTCGAGGCGTCAACCTCGGCGCCGGCGCGATCACCGCGAACTACGACGACCTGGCGAAGCACCGCACCGTGATCGGCGACGAGGTCCACGCCGGCTCGCACAACGTGTTCGTCGCGCCCGTTAAGATCGGTGAGGGCGCCAAGACGGGCGCCGGAGCGGTCATCCGCAAGGACGTCCCGGCCGGTGCTCTCGCCCTCAGCGTCGCCCCCCAGCGAAATGTCGAGGGGTGGGTCGAGAAGAACAGACCCGGTACTGGCGCCGCCGCAGCAGCGGCGCGCGTACGGTCTTCACAGGAAGCGGACGATGGCTCGCAAGAAGAACACGGTTGACCTCGACGTCTCGCGGGGCATCGCCCCGGGACTGGTCGCCAAGACCAAGAAGCGCCTCGTCGTCGCATCAGGTGGCTCGCACCCCGCGCTGTCGGTCGATGTGGCGAGCGCGCTCGGCACCGAGCTCGTCCCCACCGAGCACCGCACCTTCGCCTCGGGCGAGATCCTGACGCGCTTCGAGGTGTCGATCCGCGGGTGCGACTTCTTCCTCGTGCAGTCGTTCGGCCCGCCGGTCAACGAGTGGCTCATGGAGACCCTCATCATGCTGGATGCCGCCAAGCGCGCATCCGCGAAGCGCATCACCGTCGTCGCGCCGTACTACCCGTACTCGCGTCAGGACAAGAAGGGTCGCGGTCGCGAGCCGATCAGCGCACGCCTCGTCGCCGACCTGTTCAAGACCGCCGGCGCCGACCGCGTGATGAGCGTCGACCTGCACGCCGCGCAGATCCAGGGCTTCTTCGACGGCCCCGTCGACCATCTCTTCGCCAAGCCGGTGCTGCTGGAGCACTTCGAGCGCACCCTGAGCGCCGATGACCGGGCGAAGCTGACGGTCGTGTCGCCCGACACCGGCCGCGTCCGCGTGGCCGACACCTGGTCCGACAGCCTGGGCGCACCGCTCGCGATCATCCACAAGCGCCGTGACCCGAACGTGGCGAACCAGGTGACGGTGAACGAGATCGTCGGTGACGTGCGCGGACGCGTGTGTCTGCTGGTCGACGACATGATCGACACCGGCGGGACCATCGTGAAGGCCGCGCAGGCGCTGAAGAGCAGCGGCGCCGAGCGCGTGATCGTCGCCGCCACCCACGCGGTCTTCAGCCACCCGGCGGTCGACCGGCTGCAGGACCCCGCCATCGACGAGGTCGTCGTCACCGACACCATCCCGCTGGGCGAGGACAAGCGCTTCCCGGGCCTGACGATCCTGCCGATCGCCCCGCTGCTGGCGCGCGCGATCAAGGAGGTCTTCGAGGACGGCTCCGTCACGAGCATGTTCGACGGCGCCGCCTGAGGTCGGCCGACCCAGATGCCGGACCCGCAAGAAACGGCCACGCCACAGGCGGGGCAAAGGTCCGGCCCGTAGGATCGGGGCATGCCTGCCCCTGTTTCCGAGGCGGATCTCTCGTCGCCTCGTCCCTATGCGCACGACGTCGATGAGGTGGCTGCGGCCCTTCGCACCGGCGAGGACGGTCTGAGCTCGGATGAGGCCGCCGGCCGCCTCGATACCGTCGGACCCAACGTCCTCCCCGAGGCGAAGCGGACGCCCGCGTGGCTGCGCTTCCTGTCGCACTTCAACGACACCCTGATCTACATCCTGCTCGGCGCTGCGGCGATCAAGGCCGTGATGGCCGATTGGCTCGACGTCTGGGTCATCCTCGCCGTCGCGATCATCAACGCCGTCATCGGCTTCGCCCAGGAAGGTCGGGCCGAGAAGGCCTTGGCCGGCATCCGGGGCATGCTGTCGTCCGAGGCGAGCGTGCGCCGCGACGGCTCCTGGAGCCGCATCCCCGCCGCCGAGCTCGTGCCCGGCGACGTCGTGCGGCTCGCGCCCGGCGACAAGGTGCCGGCCGACCTGCGGCTGACCCAGGCGAGCCAGCTGCGGATCGAAGAAGCGGCGCTGACGGGCGAGTCGGTGCCCGCGTCGAAGTCGACGGCGCCGGTCGACGCCGAGGCGGGCGTGGGCGACCGGTCGTCCATGGCCTTCTCGGGCACGATCGTCTCGGCCGGACAGGGGCGGGGGATCGTCACCGGCACGGGCGCCCGCACCGAGATCGGCAAGATCCAGGAACTCGTCGGAGGAGCGGGAACGCTCACGACGCCCCTGACCCGACAGCTGGACTCTTTCGGCAAGGTGCTCACCCTCGTCATCCTCGGCATGGCTGCGGCCATGATGCTCATCGGGCGTTTCGCGCACGGGATGCCGTTCGGCGAGCTCATCTCGGCCACGATCGGCTTCGCCGTGGCCGCCATCCCCGAGGGCCTGCCCGCCCTCGTCACCATCACCCTCGCGATCGGGGTGCAGCAGATGGCACGGCGCCGCGCCATCACGCGCAAGCTCCCCGCCGTCGAGACGCTCGGGTCGGTCACCACCGTGTGCTCCGACAAGACCGGCACGCTGACCAAGAACGAGATGACCGTGCGCGGGATGGTGACCCCCGTCGCGCGATACGAGGTCTCGGGCCTCGGCTACGAGCCGACGGGCGACATCGAGCGCGTGGACGGCGGCGCGTCGGGACGCGACCTGGCGGCCTTGCTGGCCGTGGCCGATCTGTGCAACGACGCGAACCTCGTCTCAGGGGACGACGGCTGGAAGCTCGTCGGCGAGCCCACGGAGGGCGCGCTGCGCGTCGTGGCGATGAAGGGCGGTCACGCCGGTGAGGACGACGGCGTCGCTCGCATCGACGTCCTGCCCTTCGACTCCGAGAACAAGTTCATGGCGACCCTCAACCAGGGCGCCGATGGGTCGCGCGCCCTGCTCGTGAAGGGAGCACCCGACCGGCTGCTCGAGCGTTCGACCCGGCAGCGAGGCGCCGACGGCGCCGTGGCGCTCAATCGCGAGTTCTGGGAGGCGGCCGTCGCCGAGCTGAGCGCGGAGGGCCTGCGCGTGCTCGCCGCCGCCCGCAAGCCGTCGCAGCTCGACGCCGTCTCGATCGACGACGTCGACGACCTCGAGTTCCTCGGGCTGTGGGGCATCCTCGACCCGCCGCGTCCCGAGGCGATCGAGGCGATCGCGGACTGCCACCGCGCCGGCATCCGGGTGAAGATGATCACGGGCGACCACGCCGGCACGGCCGTGGCGATCAGTCGTGAAATGGGTCTCGTGGGCGAGGGCGAGCCGCGGGTGCTGACGGGCGCCGAGCTCGAGGCGCTGAGCCAGGACAAGCTGAAGGACGTCGTCCGCGATGTCGACGTCTACGCCCGCACGAGCCCGGAGCACAAGATCCGGATCGTCCGCGCGCTGCAGTCGCACGGCGAAGTCGTGGCGATGACCGGCGACGGCGTGAACGACGCTCCCGCGCTCACGCGCGCCGACGTCGGTGTCGCGATGGGCATCAAGGGCACCGAGGCGACGAAGGAAGCCGCCGAGATCGTGCTCGCCGACGACAACTTCGCGACGATCCGCTCCGCCATCCACGAGGGCCGGCGCATCTACGACAACCTGCGCAAGTCGGTCGTCTTCCTGCTTCCGACCAACGGGGCCCAGTCACTCGTCATCCTCGTGGCGATCGTCTTCGGGCTCGCGCTGCCCCTCACGCCGGTCCAGGTGCTGTGGGTCAACATGGTCACGGCCGTCACACTCTCGCTCGCGCTCGCCTACGAGCCGGCCGAGCGCGGGATCATGGATCGTCCGCCGCGCGCCAATGGCGGGTCGATCATCTCGGGACGCGAACTCGGCTTCGTCCTGATCGTGTCGCTGCTGATCGGCGGCGCGACGCTGGCGTCCTTCTCCATCGTGCGCGCGATGGGCACCGACCTGGAGGGCGCGCGCACCGTCGCGGTCTCGGTGCTCGCGCTGGGCCAGCTGGCCTTCCTGTTGAACTGCCGGTTCCTGCGCCGGTCGAGCCTGACGATGGACGTGCTGCGCGGAAACCCCGTCATCTGGTGGTCGGCCGGCGCGCTGATCCTGCTGCAGCTGCTCTACACCTACGTGCCGTTCATGAACGCGCTGTTCGAGTCGCGTCCGCTCGCCCCCCAGGGCTGGTTGCTGCCGATCGCGTTCGCCATCGTCATCTTCTTCGCGGTCGAGGGTCTGAAGGCGCTGCGGCCCATCGGGGATCCGATGCAAACGCATAAGGTTTCCTGATGAGTGGGCGGGGAGGGGGCCGCTAGCGTGAGAGCAGCCCATCTCCCCGGAGGGCACGACACAGGAGGACCCGCCATGATCCGCACCACTGCCGTTCCCCGTCCGTTGCGCGTCACCGCCGCTGCGGCATCCGTCGCCGGCCTCGCCCTGCTGGCGGGTTGTGCGGGCGCGTCCGATGCGGAAGAGCCCGCCGCCGGCGCCGACCAGCCCTCGTCCGCCACCACGCCCGTAGCGGGCGGAAGCACCGGCTCCGCGGGCGGCGGGACCTACACCGACGGCTCGTACACCGCCGAGGGCAGCTATCAGACGCCCGAAGGCCCGGAGACGATCACGGTGACGCTCACGATCGCGTCGGACGCGGTCACCGACGTCGAGGTCGTCGGCGAACCGACGCGTCGCGAGAGCAAGCAGTACCAGGAGGAGTTCATCGGCGGTATCGACGACCTGGTCGTCGGCAAGAGCCTCGATGACATCGAGGTCGACCGCGTCGCCGGATCGTCGCTGACCAGCGGCGGGTTCAACGCGGCGGTCGAGGAGATCCGCACCGACGCAGCGGCATGACCGCCGACGCCGTCCCGGCGCAGCGCTGGGACTTCGAGGCGATCGGCACGACCTGGCGCATCGACAGCGCGACCCCGCTCGGCGAAGGCGATCGTGTCGCGGTCAGCGCCGTCATCGACGCCTTCGATCGCGCGTGGTCGCGCTTCCGCGCCGACTCGGTCGTCCGCCGCATCGCGTCCGGGGGATCCGCCGCCGCCCCGGACGACGCCGGCGACCTGCTCGCGATGTACGCCGCGCTCGACGAGGCGACGGCCGGAGCGGTCAATCCGCTCGTCGGCGACGCGCTCGCGCGGCGCGGCTACGACGCGGACTACTCGCTGCGCGACCGCGGGGCCGAGTCCGCGCCGACCGACTGGCGGGAGATCCTGGATGCCGCGAACGGGCGGCTCACGCTCCGCCGCCCGGCCACGATCGACATCGGCGCGGTGGGCAAAGGCCGGCTCGTCGACCTCGTCGTCGCGGTACTGCAGGCCCGCGTGCGCGGCTGGCTCGTGGTCGACGCGAGCGGCGACCTCGCCGTTCGCGGCATCCGGCAGCGCATCGCGCTCGAGCACCCGTTCGACGCGACGCGAGCGATCGGGATCTGGTCGATCGCCGACGCGGCCCTGTGCGCCTCGGCGGTGAACCGCCGGACATGGGGCGACGGACTTCATCATGTGCTCGACGCCCGCACCGGCCAGCCGGTGCGCGCCTATGCCGCGACGTGGGCGGTCGCCGCGGATGCCTTGACGGCCGATGCCGTCGCCACCGCCCTGTTCTTCGATGGTGGTCCGCGATTCGCCGCGGGCCGCGACGCGTCGTGGGTGCGGATGCGCACCGAGGGCACGGTCGAATGGTCCCCTGACTGCGAAGCGGAGCTGTTCTCATGACCTCTCTCACCGCCGCCCGGAACCGCGCCGTCGGCGCCCTCGGACGCGTCTCGATGTACCGGCTCGTGCTGCTGGCGCTGGCGGTGCTCGCCGTCATCGCCTTCGCGCTCACCCTCGTCGGCGAGCTCGCGGGCGATCCGCTGGCCTTGCCTGTCTCCCTCGCCGTCCTCGTCGGGGCGATCGCGCTCGTCGACGTCGGGGCGCAGCGCCTGCTCGGTCGAGCGTGGCGCATCGAGTCGGCGGTGATCACGGCGCTCATCCTGCTCTTCGTGCTGCGACCGACACTCGACCCCGCCGGGCTCGTGGGCATCGCGATCGCCGGTGCCGTGGCATCCGCATCCAAGTACGCGCTGGCCTGGCGCGGCCGCCACATCTTCAACCCGGCCGCCGCGGGCGCGACGGCTCTGACCGTGCTGAGCATCCCGTTCCCCGACCTGGGCGCCTCGGCCTGGTGGGTGGGCACACCCCTGCTCGCGCTGCCGGTGCTCGTCCTGGGCGGTATCGTGCTCGTCCGCACCGAGAAGGTCCGGGTGGTGGCGGTGTTCCTCGTCGTCGCGGTCGGTGTCGCCCTCGTGCGCACGTTCGTGCAGTACGGCGGGGCCGACATCCCCGTCGACGCGCAGATCCTCGGACAGGTGCTGTTGTCGTCGCCGTTCCTGTTCCTCGGCGCGTTCATGCTGTCCGAGCCGCTCACGCTGCCCCCGCGCCGATCGCAGCAGTATCTGGTCGCGGCGCTCGTCGGTGCCCTCGCCGGCTGGCCGATCCTCATCGGCGAGATCAGCCTGGGTCAGGAGCGCGCGCTGCTCGTGGGCAACCTGCTCGCGTTCTTCTTCGCGTGGCGCGCGGCCGTCCGGCTGACCTTCGTCGAACGACGTGCGCTGACGCCGTCCGTGCGCGAACTGTCGTTCCGTGCGCACCGGGGGTTCCGGTTCCGGCCCGGTCAGTACCTCGAGCTCGAGGTACCGCACCGGCGCCCCGACGCGCGCGGCACCCGACGGGAGTTCTCCATCGTCTCGGCGCCCGCCGAGCTGCCCGAGGTGCGGATCGCCCTACGCGAAGGATCGCAGTCGAGCTACAAGCAAGCGCTCGCGCGGGTCGAGCCCGGCCAGGCGCTGCCGGTCACCGGTGTCTGGGGCGACTTCGTCCTCCCGGCGCGGACCGACGCGAAGGTGCTGCTCGTGGCCGCGGGCATCGGCGTGACGCCGTTCGTCTCGCAGCTGCGTCAGGCGCGCCTGGCCGGCGAGCACCGCGACATCGTGATGGTCTACGTGGCCTCGGCCGCGGAGGAGTTGGCGTTCCGCGACGACATCGTCGCCGCGGGCATCCCGGTGCTGGTCGTCACCCGCGACGAGCCGCACGATCTTCCGAGCGGCTGGCGGTGGTCCGGGGGAGCCCGCCTGGATGCGGCGGGGCTGGTCGACCTCGTTCCCGACCTGGCCGAGCGTCACGCCTACATCTCGGGACCGCCGCGGCTGATCGCCGAGCTCGCCCCGGCGCTGGCGCGGGCGCGTTCGCTCACGACCGACGCCTTCGCGGGCTACTGAGCCCCGCGGGTGACTGATCCGGCGGGCTACCGAGCCCGCCGGATCACGGAACCGCCGGCTCGGTGCCCGGCGCCGGGTCGGCCGGTCGCGCCGTTAGGCGCAGCTCGAAGGCTGTCGAACCCGGCTCGCTGTGCACCGTGAGCGAGCCGCCGTGCGCTGCGACGATCGCGCGAGCGATCGAGAGGCCGAGGCCCGTGCCGCCGGTTTGACGGGCGCGCGACCGGTCGGCGCGCGAGAAGCGCTCGAAGATATCGTCGGCGAGGGCGGGGTCGATGCCCGGGCCGTCGTCGTGCACCGTGAGCACGGCGTTGCCGTCGTCGAGCCGCACCGAGGTGGTCACGGTCGTGCCGGCCGGGGTGTGCACGCGCGCGTTCGCGAGCAGGTTGGCCACGACTTGGGCGATGCGGGTGGCATCGCCGGCGACGACGACCGGTTCATCGCCGACCTCGAGCCGCCACTCGTGGTCCTGACCTGCCGCGCGGGCGTCGGCGACGCAGTCGACTGCGAGGGCCGTGAGATCGATGGTCCCGTAGACGAGCTCCTGGCCCTCGTCGAGGCGGGCGAGGAGCAGCAGGTCCTCAACGAGCCTCGTCATCCGCAGCGACTGCGCCTGGATCCGCTCGAGCGCCGAGGTGGTGGTCTCTTCGACGCCGGGGACGCCCTGGCGCATCGCGCGCAGCGAGAGCTCCGAGTACCCGCGGATGGACGCGAGCGGGGTGCGGAGTTCGTGGCTCGCGTCGGCGACGAACGAGCGCATGCGCTCCTCGTTGCGCTGGCGTGCGACCAGCGAGGAGTCGACGTGGTTGAGCAGGGTGTTCAGCGCGGCCCCGACGCGGCCGATCTCGTCGTGATCGTCGGCCTCTTCGGCGGGGACGCGTTCGGTGATCGACACGGCTCCTTGGGCGAGGGGGAGCGCCGCGACCCGCGAGGCCGTATCGGCGACCACGCGCAGGGGACGCAGCGAGCGTTGGATGACCACCGCGATGGCCGCGCTCAGCAGCAGCAGGCCGCCCGTGGTCACCACGGTGATGGTGGTGACCAGACGGGCGACCGTCGAGTCCACCTCGGCGAGGGGCAGGCCCGCGAGTCCCGACACATCACCGGCTGAGAACGACACCACCCGGTAGGCGCCGAGGCCGGGGAGTTCGACGGTGGTCGGAGCCATGTTCGGGTCGACCGACGCGAGCTGCGAGAACTGGCGCGGCGACAGGCCGCGGATACCGTCTTCGTCGTAGGTCGCCGCCGTCGTCTGCCCGGTGGGGCTCTGCACGAGCAGGGTGTAGCCGTGGGGAAGGCCGCCCGTGCCCAGGATCGCCTCGTCGGCGGTGCGCGCGCGCAGCACGTAGCTGTTGTTGTCGAACAGCTGCAGACCGACGGTCAGGGTCCGCACGTTCGACTCGACGGTGCCGATGAGGACGGTGCCGATCGTTGTCGACAGTCCGACCGCGCTCGCGACGAGGGTGAGGGCGACGATGCTGACGACGGTGAGCATGAGGCGCGTCTGCAGACTCCACCGTCGCCACAGGCCGTGCAGCGGGCGACGGTCGCCGCCGCGGGGATCGGCGTCGACCGCTGCGTCGCCGACCGGGGCGGTCGGGGTCATTGCGGCGCTTTGATCATGTAGCCGACGCCTCGCACCGTGTGGATGAGGGGCTCGCGGCCGGCGTCGATCTTCTTGCGCAGATACGAGATGTACAGCTCGACGACCGACGAGCGTCCGCCGAAGTCGTAGTTCCAGACGCGGTCGAGGATCTGCGCCTTCGAGACCACGCGGCGCTGATTGCGCATGAGGTAGCGCAGCAGCTCGAATTCCGTCGCCGTGAGCTCGATCGGTGTCCCGCCGCGCTCGATCTCGTGCGAGTCCTCGTTGAGCGAGAGGTCGCCCACCCGCAGGACGGGGTCGACACCCCCCGCCGTGGCGGTGCCCGCGCGACGCATCAGCCCGCGCAGCCGTGCCACGACCTCCTCGAGGCTGAAGGGCTTGGTGACGTAGTCGTCACCGCCGGCGGTGAGGCCCGCCACACGGTCGGCGACGGCATCCTTCGCGGTGAGGAACAGGACGGGGACGTCGTCGCCGGACTGGCGGAGGCGCTGCAGCACCGCCATCCCGTCGAGGTCGGGCATCATGATGTCGAGCACCATCGCGTCCGGTCCGAACTCGCGGGCCTCGGACAGCGCCTCGAAGCCGGACGAGGCAGTGCGGACCTCCCAACCCTCCATCTTCAGCGCCATCGACAGCAGGTCGGTGAGCATCTGCTCGTCATCGACGACGAGCACGCGCAGCGGAGAACCGTCGGGACGCTGGAGAGGTGCGGGTGCGGGGGTGGTCATGACCCCATTGTGAGGTGTCAGCTATGGAGAAGCTATGGACACGGCTATGCCCCGGCTGTGAGCGGCGGCACCGCCTACAGTGACGGGATGACAGTCGTGCAGGCCTCGGTCTACGTCGCGGGCGAACCGGTCGAGACGGATCTCGATCCCGTTCGGGCTCTCGAGCGCGCGCGGGGGCGAGGCGGCTTCGCCTGGATCTCGCTGGTCGACGCCGAGGACGAGCTCGTCGGTCGCATCATGAGCGACCTCGGTCTGCATCCGATCGCTTCGCGCGAGAGCCTGCGCTCGCACCAGCGTTCGCTGTTCGAGCGGTACGGCGACGACCTCTTCGTCGTCCTCCAGCCCGCACGCTATGACGACGCCGCCGAGACCGTGCGCTGCGACGAGATCGACGTGATCGCCTCCCGCGATCTCATCGTGACGGTGACCCGGACCGACCGGATCGACCTCGGCGACGTCCGGCAGCGGGTCGAGGCGCACCCCGACCTCGCTCGCCACGGCACGACGGCGGTGCTGTGGGTGCTGTTCGAGTGCGTGATCACCGGGTACCGCGCCGTGCTCGACGGTGTGGAGAACGACATCGACGAGATCGAGGACCAGCTCTTCGGCGACGACCCGGGCGTGCCTCGTCGCATCTTCGATCTGCAGCGCGAGGTCATCGACCTCGCTCACGCGACGACGCCCCTGCCGGACGTGCTGTCGCGGCTGGACGACGCGACCGCGGGCGACGAGAAGGTGTCCGGGGTGTGGGAGAGCGCTCGTGGCAGGGCGCAGTATGTCGCGGATCGCGTCCAGTCCATGCGCCACACCCTCGACAATGCGCTGACGATCCACGCCACGCTCGTGAACCAGCGGCTCGACGAGAAGATGGCCGATCTCACCGTCGTCCAGGTGCGTCAGAACGATCAGGTGAAGAAGATCTCGTCGTGGGCGGCCATCGGGTTCGCCCCCACCTTCGTCGCGAGCCTGTACGGCATGAACTTCCGCTTCATGCCCGAGCTCGATCAGCCGTGGGGCTACCCGATGGCGCTCGCCCTCATGGCGCTCCTCAGCGCCGGGCTCTTCGGGATCTTCAAGCGCAACGACTGGCTCTGACGTCGAGGAACCGACCGGCCTCGCACGACGAAGGCCCCGTCGAGCGGACATGCTCGCCGGGGCCTTCGTCGACCCGGAGGTCGGGGTCAGTGCGTGTCTTCGGCCTCGACCTCGGAGCGGTCGCCCGACCACAGCGTGTGGAAGGTGCCGTCCTTGTCGATCCGCTTGTAGGTGTGCGCGCCGAAGAAGTCGCGCTGCCCCTGGATGAGGGCCGCGGGGAGGCGCTCGGCACGCAGGCCGTCGTAGTACGACAGCGACGAGCTGAACGCGGGAGCCGGGATGCCGGCGCCGGCGGCGACCTGCACGATGTGGCGCCAGGCGTCCTGGGCGCGGCCCAGCGCCTCGACGAAGTATGGCGCCGTCAGCAGGACCGGCAGCTCGGCCTCGGCGGCGTACGCGTCGGCGATCCGGTTGAGGAACTGGGCGCGGATGATGCAGCCGCCGCGCCAGATCTTCGACACGGCGCCGAGGTCGATGTTCCAGCCGTACTGGGCGGCTCCGGCGCGGATCTCGTCGAATCCCTGCGAGTAGGCGACGATCTTCGACGCGTACAGCGCCAGGCGCACCTGCTCGATGAACGCGTCGGCGTCCTCGACGGTGAACGCGGCGTCGTCGGGGCCGGGCAGTGAGCCCGAGACGTCGCGCTGCTCGCGGTGGCTCGAGAGCGAGCGTGCGAACACGGCCTCGGCGATGCCCGACACCGGGACGCCGAGGTCGAGCGCGGTCTGCACCGTCCAGGCACCCGTGCCCTTGGCGCCGGCCTGGTCGACGATGACGTCGACGAGCGGCTGACCCGTCGCGGCATCCGTCTGGCGCAGCACCTCGGCGGTGATCTCGATGAGGTACGACTCGAGCTCGCCGCGGTTCCACTCGGCGAAGATGTCGGCGATCTCGGCGGGCGACTTGCCCGTGCCGCGACGGATGAGGTCGTACGCCTCGGCGATGAGCTGCATGTCGGCGTACTCGATGCCGTTGTGCACCATCTTGACGAAGTGACCGGCGCCGTCGTGGCCGACGTGCGTGACGCACGGCTCTCCCTCGGCGACGGCGGCGATCGACTTCAGGATCGGGCCGAGGGTGACCCACGACTCGTCCGGGCCGCCGGGCATCAGCGAGGGGCCGAGGAGGGCTCCCTCCTCACCGCCCGAGACGCCCATGCCGACGAAGTTGAAGCCGGCCTCGCGGACCGCCTTCTCGCGGCGGATGGTGTCTGTGAACAGCGAGTTGCCGCCGTCAACGATGATGTCGCCCGGCTCGAAGACACGCATGAGCTCATCGATGACCGCATCGGTCGGCCGGCCGGCCTTCACCATGATGATCGCCGTGCGCGGCTTCTGCAGGTTCGCCGCGAACTCCTCGTACGAGAAGGCCGGCAGGAAGCCCGCTTCGGGGTGCGTCTGGACCAGCTCGTCGGTCTTGGCGCGCGAGCGGTTGAACACCGCGACGGTGTTGCCCTCGCGGCTGGCGAGGTTGCGGGCCAGGTTCGACCCCATCACGGCGAGGCCCACGACGCCGATGTTGGCGGCGCCCGAGGCCGCCTCGCTCGCGGTCGAGCTCTCGGCGGGAGTCGGGCGGTCGACATCCTCGGGACGCGGTGCGCCCTCGTGGGCGGTCGCCGCTTCGTGCGGCGCCTGATCCTGATCGGTCGAGGGTCCTGTCGGTGAGGGGGTCGACGCCATACGTAGCTCCAGGTTCGCGTGCGGGTGGGAGGTTCTGCGGGTGCGGGGCCGGAGTCCGTGCACCATGGGCAACTTTATCGGCTGCGGATCGGCTCAGGCCGTCGGTTGCAGGTCGAGGCGACGGATGACGTCGGCGACCTGCTCCTGCGGTGTCTGGTCCAGCGCGACGGCGATCGCGTTCTCGTCGGGGCCTGGCGTCTCGAGGGTCGCGAACTGCGAGTCCAGCAGGGCGGGCGGCATGAAGTGCCCCTGGCGCCGCATGAGGCGTTGGCGCACCGTCGCGGCATCCCCGTCGAGGAGCACGAACGTGACGTTGTCGCGGCGGAGCACGTCGCGGTACCGGCGGCGCAGCGCCGAGCAGGTGATGACACCGGGGCGTCCGGCGGCGGTCGTCTCGTCGATCCAGGACGCCACGACGTCGAGCCAGGGGCGCCGATCCTCGTCGTTCAGGGCATGACCGGCGGCCATCTTGGCCACGTTCGCAGCGGGGTGGAGGTCATCGCCCTCCTGGAACGCCCAGTTGAGGCGCCCGGCGAGCATCGCCGCGACGGTGGACTTCCCGGTTCCGGAGGGACCCATGAAGACGAGGACGGGGGGAGCGGATGCGGTCATGTCGAGCCTTCCTGGTCCGTTCAGACGAATGCGCTGATCACGAGGACACCGGCGAGACCGGTCACCGAGATGGTGCACTCGAGCACCGTCCATGTTTTCAGCGTCTGGGGGATGTCGAGGCCGAAGTACTCCTTGATGAGCCAGAACCCGGCGTCGTTGACGTGGCTGAGGAACACCGAGCCCGCGCCGATGGCGAGCACCAGCAGGGCGGTCATCGGTCCGTCGAGGGTCTCGGTGAGCGGCTGCAGGATGCCCGCCGCGGTGATGGTGGCCACCGTGGCCGAGCCGGTGGCGATGCGGATCACCACGGCGACGACCCAGGCGAGCACGAGCACCGAGATGGACGACCCGGCGACGAGATCGGCGATGACCTGCCCGATCCCGGTGTCGACGAGCACCTGCTTGAACCCGCCGCCGGCGCCGACGATGAGGAGGATGCCGGCGATCGGGCCGAGCGACGAGCCCACGACGGCGGTGAGCCGGTCGCGGTCGAAGCCGGCGCCCCGGCCGAGGACGACGAAGCCGACGAGGACGGCGAGCAGCAGTGCGATGACCGGCATGCCGAGGAAGTCGAGCACTACCTTCCACGCGGCGGTCGATCCGGGCGCGACGATGTCGGCGACGGCCTTCAGGAGCATGAGGATGACGGGCAGAAGGATGCTGCCGAGCGTCGCGGCGAACGAGGGTCGGCGGGCCGGTTCGTCGCCCTTCTCCTCGGCTGAGACGAACAGGTCGGGCACCGGCACGGGCGCCCAGCGCGCGGCGATCGGTGCGAAGAGCGGACCGGCGATGATCACGGCGGGGATAGCCACGATGACGCCGAAGGCGAGCGTGATGCCGAGGTTGGCGCCGAGCGCGTCGATGGCTGCGAGCGGCCCGGGGTGCGGGGGTACGAGGCCGTGCATGGCCGACAGGCCGGCGAGCGTGGGGATCGCGATCTTCATGAGCGCGACGCCCGACCGGCGGGCCACCAGGATGATGACGGGGACGAGCAGCACGAGGCCGACCTCGAAGAACATCGGCAGGCCGATGATCGCGCCGATGAGGCCCATCACCCACGGCAGGCTGCGGGGCGTCGCGCGGGCGACCAGGGTGTCGACGATGCGGTCCGCCCCACCGGAGTCGGCCAGCAGCTTGCCGTAGATCGCGCCGAGTGCGACGAGGATGCCGACACCGCCCATGGTGGAGCCGAAGCCGCCGGTGAAGCTCGAGACCGTGTCGGCGATCGCGAGGCCCGCGATCAGGCCCGTCGTCAGGGCGCCGATGGTCAGCGCGAGGAACGGATGGAGCTTCGCCCAGGTGATGAGGACGACGATGAGCGCGACACCGATGAGGGCAGCGCCGATGAGCTGACCGGCCGGGGCGGGGGAGGCGGACTCGGCTGCAGCGATGACGAGCGAGGACGGCGGGGGGAGGAGGGCCATGAGCATCCTTGGTCTGGCGGGCGGCATCCGAGCCGCGGGTCTATTTGTCGTACATGAAAGCACATTCGCGTCGGTCATGCACGACATCAGCCGGAGATGACCGCCGTCCGCCGGGCATAATCGGAGCATGACGCAGCGACCCGCGCCCGCCTCGGTCCACGACGCGCTCGTCGAGCGCGTGGGCGCGGCGATCGTGCACGGCCGGTATACCGCGGGCTCCCGCCTCGTCACCGCCGAACTCGCCGAGGGGTCGTCGCGCGGCGCCGGCCGTGAGGCGGTCCGCGTGCTCGAATCGCTCGGGCTCGTGCGGGCGCGGCGGAAGACGGGCGTCGAGGTGCAGCCGGAGTCCGCGTGGAACGTGCACGCACCCGAGGTGATCCGGTGGCGACTGGCCGGCCCCGGGCGCGACGCCCAACTGCGGGAGCTCAGCCAGCTGCGCGGCGGCATCGAGCCGCTCGCGGCGCGCCTGGCCGCCGTCCATGCGAACGACGATCAGCGGCGCGACCTCGTCGATGCGGTGATGGACATGGCGCGGACCGAGCACGATGCCAACGGGGCGGTCTATCTGTCGGCCGACATCCGCTTCCACCGGACCCTGCTCGCGGCATCGGGCAACACGATGTTCGCTGCGCTCGGATCGGTCGTCGAAGCCGTGCTCGCCGGCCGGACGCAGCACCACCTCATGCCGCACGACGCGAACCCGCTCGCGGTGCGCTGGCACCAGGACGTCGCTTTCGCGATCGCGGGCGGGCGGCCCAGCGAAGCGGCGGCGGCGATGGGGCTCATCGTGGCCGAGGCCGACGATGCGATGCGCGAAGCGGCGGGCCACTGACCCGCCGCTCGGCGATCAGCCCTTGCGGTAGCCCTGGCGCCCCATCGAGAAGAGCGCGAGCGAGACCGAGACGATCGACCCGGCGGTCATCAGACCGATGACCCAGACGAGCACGTGCGAGAACCAGCCGTATTCCATTTTTCCTCCGGGCGTGAGTCGACGACTCGTCCAGCCTACCCAGCGCTGGTAGAGTGGTGCCGTACTTCGGCGAGGGATGCCGCGTGCCTGCGCTTCGGCGGGGACCGGGATCCGTGATCGACGAGGGTGTGTGCAGGACGTTTCCTCTCCACGCGCTCGCGATCGCGTCGAACCCGCATACCGCTAGCAGGGCCGCGAAGGCCCACAAGGAGAGAAGCATGTCCACCGAGACCGACACCCAGGTCGTCGCCGAGACGCGCACCAACTTCGGCAAGGGCTTCGCCCGCCGTCTGCGTGCCGCCGGCAAGATCCCCGCCGTCATCTACGGCCACGGCACCGACCCCGTGCACGTCGCCCTTCCGGGCCACCAGATGCTGCTGCTCGTGCGCCGCGCGAACGCGGTCATCGAGCTGTCGATCGACGGCGCGAGCCAGCTCGTGCTCGTCAAGGACGTCCAGCGCGACCCGGTGCGCCAGATCATCGAGCACATCGACCTCCTCGTCGTGAAGAAGGGCGAGAAGGTCCAGGTCGACGTTCCCGTCGTCGTCACCGGCGCGCCCTTCGCAGGCACCATCGCGACGCAGGACGCGTCGTCGGTGTCGCTCGAGGTCGAGGCGACCCACATCCCCAGCAACGTCGAGGTCGACGTCGAGGGCCTCGAGGACGGCGCGCGCATCACCGCCGCCGACCTGACCCTGCCGCGCGGAGCCGCGCTGGTCACCGACCCCGAGACGCTCGTCGTCGCCGTGTCGGTCCCCGCCGCGACCCTGGCCGCTGTCGACGAGATCGAGGCCGCCGACGAGGCGACCGCCGCTGAGCAGGCCGACGAGGCCGAGGGCGACGAGAAGTCCGAGTAAGGCATTCGACTCCCGGAGCCCGTTCTCACCGCGGTGGGGGCGGGCTCCGTCGTTCGAGAGGGACGCTATGGCAGACACCTGGCTGATCGTGGGGCTCGGCAATCCCGGGCCGCGCTACGCGGCGACACGCCACAACATCGGGCAGATGGTCATCGACGAGCTCGCCCGACGACGCGGCGACACGCTGCGCTCGCACAAGGCGAACGCCTGGGCCGCCGAGACGTGGCTGCGTCCCGGTGCGGCCAAGCTGGTCCTGGCCAAGCCGAAGACCTTCATGAACGTCTCGGGCGGCCCCGCCGCGGCGTTGGCCGGCTTCTACGGCGTGGAGCCGGGACACGTGATCGTCGTCCACGACGAGCTCGACATCCCGTTCGACACCATCAAGCTCAAGACCGGCGGGGGACACGGCGGCCACAACGGCGTCCGTGACATCGCGAAGGCGCTCGGCACCCCCGAGTTCGCTCGGGTGCGGGTCGGGATCGGCCGGCCGCCGGGATCGCAGGATCCGGCCGACTGGGTGCTCGACCCGTTCTCGTCCGCCGAGCGCAAGACGCTCGGCATTCTCATCTCGGATGCCGCCGACGCCGTCGAGACCGTCGTCGACGACGGCCTCCTCGCCGCGCAGCAGCGCTACCACGCTCCGCGCTGATCCCGTCCCACGGCCGGCCGGCCGGCGCCGCGTGCGGGTGTCAGCTCGTGGCGAAGAGAGTCGCGGACGCGACGGCGACGGCGGCGACCGGCGCGCCGAGGGCGACGGCCACGGCGCCGATGCCGAACCCGCGTCCGGTGCGGCGAACGATCGCGACGAGCCCGAGCACGAGAGCAGTCAGACCCGCGACGGCGCACGTCCACGCGGTGATCTCGCCCACGAGTACCCACCCGCGCACGGGGGTGAGCGCGCTGAGGTCGCCCTCGCCGTCGAGCCAGCCGACGAATGCGCCCGTGGTCCCCAGTTGTGCCGCGACCATTGCCGCCACGACGACCCCGGCGACGGCGGCCGCCGACGCGAGCAGAAGAGCGGCGATGCCGACGGCCCGGCTCGGCCGACGCGCCGGCTGATCGGGCAGACGCCCCGGCGCCGAGACGACATAGGGCGCGGCGAACGGGGTCGCGCCCGAAGACGAGGAAGTCGGCGAGGTCATCCCGCCATTGTAGGAACAGGGTCCGGCGCGCGCGGGCGCCGGCGAGCTCGGTGCGGGACTGTGTGCCGGACTCCGTGTTGGTACGCGGCGGTAGGCTTCT
Source organism: Microbacterium thalli (assembly GCF_028737325.1). GTDB lineage: Bacteria > Actinomycetota > Actinomycetes > Actinomycetales > Microbacteriaceae > Microbacterium > Microbacterium thalli. The sequence continues at coordinate 84,160 of NZ_JAQZCH010000002.1, forward strand.
GTGGTGACAGTTGCCGGGATCGTGCGCGCCCTTTCGCAGGCTGACTCCTTCCGGGCGGGGGTGACTTCCGGCGCCGTCGGCAGCGTCGACTACGCGCTCGTCGACGGGCTCGACGCTCCGCTGCTCGCAGCGCTCCTCGCCGAACGCGGCCGGAACCGGCGCCCGCCCGTCGTGCTCGCCATCACGCCGACCGGGCGCCGCGCCGAGACACTCGGAGCAGCGCTGCAGTGCTTGGTGCCCGAGGCCGCGGTGCTGCACTTCCCGGCCTGGGAGACGCTGCCGCACGAGCGACTGAGCCCGAGCCCCGAGACGGTCGGGCGCCGGCTCGACGTGCTGCGCCGGATCGAGTCTCATGACGGCTCGCACCCGCTGATCGTGACGTCCTCCGTGCGGGCGGCCCTTCAGCCGCTCGCCGCCGGCCTCACCGACGCCGAGCCGGTCGCCTTGGCTGTCGGCAGTCGCGGCGTCGACCTCGAGCGTGTCGTCCGCCGCCTCGTCGAGCTCGCCTACCACCGCGTCGACATGGTCTCGCGGCGTGGTGAGTTCGCGGTACGCGGCGGCATCCTCGACGTGTTCCCGGCCGCAGCGGATCACCCGCTGCGCATCGACTTCTTCGGTGACGAGGTCGATCAGATTCGCGCCTTCTCGATCGCCGACCAGCGTTCCTTGCCGGGCGAGGTCGGCGAGGCCGTTCTGCTGCCGGCCCGCGAGCTGCTGCTGACCCCCGCGGTCCGGGAACGGGCGGCGGGGATGGCGACGAGGTTCCCGAGCCTGACCGGCATGCTCGAGAAGATGTCGCAGGGTATCCCCGTCGAAGGAATGGAGTCCCTGCTGCCGACGCTCGCCGAGGGTGTCGTCCCGCTGGTCGATTACCTCCCGCGCGGAGCGGCTGTCGCGCTCGTCGATCCCGAGCGCTCCCGCACGCGCGCGGCGACGCTCGGCGACACGAACCGCGAGTTCCTCGAGGCGGCGTGGAGTGCCGCCACCGCCGGGGCCGACAGCCCCGTCGATCTCGGAGCCGGCGACTTCCTGACCCTGCCGGCCCTGCGCGACGCCGTCCGCGAGCGCGACGGCGTCTGGTGGGGCCTGAGCGCGTTCGACTCCGGCGCCGCGGATGCCGCGGAGGAAGGACTCGCCGACTCCGACGGTTCCGACCTGCGGATCACCGGAACCCCCGTCCCGTCGTTCCAGGGCAATGTCGAGGGTGCGACGGCCCACATCGGTCGGTTGCTCGCCGACGGGTGGCGCGTGCTCGTCTGCGCCAGCGGCACGGGTCTCGTCGACCGGGCACGCGACGTGCTGGCCGAGCGGGGCATCGCAGCGCGCACGAGCGACGATGTCGGCGAGATCGGCGACGAGCCGGTCGCCATCTGCGTCGTGGCTTCGCTGGAGCGCGGGTTCGAATCCGCCGAGGCGCGCCTCGCCGTCCTGACCGAGAGCGAGTTCTACGGGCGCACCATCGGCGGGGACGGGCGCGTCGTGAAGAAGCTCGCCTCGCGCCGTCGGAACGTCGTCGACCCGCTGCAGTTGAAGCCGGGCGACGTCGTCGTCCATGCCACCCACGGCATCGGCAAGTTCGTCGAGCTCGTGCAGCGCGAGGTCTCGAGCGGCGGTCGGAACGCCGTCAAGACGCAGCGGGAGTACCTCGTGCTGGAGTACGCCCCGGCCAAGCGCGGGTACCCCGGCGACAAGCTGTTCGTGCCGACCGACCAGCTCGACCAGCTGTCGCGCTACGTCGGCGGCGAGGCGCCCGTCCTGTCGAAGATGGGCGGCAGCGACTGGGCCGCGGCCAAGGGGAAGGCGCGCAAGGCCGTCCGCGACATCGCGGTCGAGCTCGTGAAGCTCTACTCGGCGCGCATGGCGTCGAAGGGCCATGCCTTCGGGCCCGACACGCCCTGGCAGCGCGAGCTCGAAGAGGCGTTCCCGTTCGCCGAGACTCCCGACCAGCTGCAGACGATCGACGAGATCAAGGCCGACATGGAGAAGCCGATCCCGATGGACCGGCTGCTCTCGGGCGACGTCGGGTTCGGTAAGACCGAGGTCGCGGTGCGTGCGGCATTCAAGGCGATCCAGGAGGGCAAGCAGGTCGCCATGCTCGTGCCGACCACACTGCTGGCCAAGCAGCACCTCGAGACCTTCAGCGAGCGGTTCGCCGGCTTCCCGGTGAAGGTGCGTCCCCTGTCGCGGTTCCAGACGGCGAAGCAGGCACGGGAGACTCTCGACGGCCTCGCAGACGGCACGGTCGACATGGTGATCGGCACGCACCGGATCCTCACCGAGCAGGTCATGTTCAAGGACCTCGGGCTGATGATCATCGACGAGGAGCAGCGCTTCGGCGTCGAGCACAAGGACGCGCTCAAGAAGCTCAAGACCGGCGTCGACATCCTCGCGATGAGTGCGACCCCGATCCCGCGCACGCTCGAGATGGCGGTGACCGGCATCCGCGAGATGTCGACGCTCGCGACACCGCCGGAGGAGCGGCATCCGATCCTCACGTACGTGGGGCCGCGCAGCGACAAGCAGATCGCGGCGGCGATCCGTCGCGAGCTGCTGCGCGAGGGGCAGGTGTTCTTCGTGCACAACCGCGTCCAGTCCATCCAGCGCGTCGCCGCCCAGATCGGCGAGCTCGTGCCCGAGGCCCGCGTCGCCGTGGCGCACGGACAGATGGGGGAGCACCAGCTCGAGCAGGTCGTCGACGACTTCTGGGAGAGACGCGCCGACGTCCTCGTGTGCACGACGATCGTCGAGACCGGCCTCGACATCTCGAACGCGAACACGATCATCATCGATCGCGCCGACAAGTACGGGCTCAGCCAGCTGCACCAGCTGCGCGGCCGCGTCGGTCGCGCCCGGGAGCGCGCGTACGCGTACTTCCTGTACGACGAGAACAAGCCGCTCAGCGAGACGGCGGCCGACCGGCTCGAGACGATCGCGGTCAACAACGACCTGGGCTCGGGCATGCAGGTGGCGTTGAAGGACCTCGAGCTGCGCGGCGCGGGCAACCTGCTCGGCGCCGAGCAGGCGGGACACATCGCCGGCGTCGGGTTCGACCTGTACCTGCGGATGATCGGCGAGGCGGTCTCGACGTTCCGCGGCGAAGAGGTCGACGGCCCCGCCGAGCTGCGGCTCGAGCTGCCGGTCGCCGCGCGGATCCCGGAGGACTACATCGACAGCGAACGTCTGCGGCTCGAGGCGTATCAGAAGCTCTCCGCGGCTGCGGCCGTCAGCGCGAAGGACGACGCGGTCGACCTCGTCATCGACGAGCTGACCGACCGGTACGGCCGGCCCCCGGCGGAGGTCGAGGGCCTGCTCACCGTCGCCCGCCTGCGCCGCCGCGCCGCGCAGGCCGGTTTGACCGACGTCGTCGCGATGGGAACGAACCTCCGCGTCGCACCGGCACGGCTGCCCGAGTCGATGCGCATCCGCTTGCAGCGGCTGTACCCCAAGGCGAAGCTGCTTGCCGGAGGCGAGGCACTGGTCGTTCCGCTGCCGACCGCGGGCGGCGCGCCGCTGAACGATGCCGACCTGATCGCGTGGACGGGGCAGCTCCTCGAGCAGCTCTTCCCGATCCCGGCTGCGGGAGCCGCCTCGGCCGGCACCACCGCGACGGCGGCATCCGCGGGGTGAGCCGCGCGCGGGTCGGCGCGCGGACGCTGCCGGCCCGCGCGGACCGCGGTCGCTACAGCGTGATCTCGCCCGTCGCGAGCAGGACGATCGCCGCGACCGCACCGGCGACCGCGAGGGCGAAGACCCCCCACTCGACCGGGGTGAACACGCGCTCGCGTGCGCGTCGGCGCGCAAAGGCGTAGAGCGCCGTACCGGGGACGATGATCAGCAGCGACAGCAGCAGGTAGTGCGTGCCCGCGGCCACGAGGAGGAAGGCCGTGTACGCCGTCGCCACGGCGGCGACGATCAGGTCGCGGATCCGCGCCGGGTCGCGCCGTCCGTACGTCTCGCCGGTCGCCGTGAGCTTGAGGGCGTAGGCCGCCGAGAGGACGAAGGGGATCAGCACCAGCACGCTCGTGAGGTCGAGGGCCACCGAGAAGGCGTTCTCGGCGAAGAGGACGACCACGAGGAGCACCTGCACGAGCACGGTCGAGAGCATGAGGGCGCCCACGGGGGTGTCCTCGTCGTTCGTGCGCGCGAGGAAGCGGGGAAGATCGCCCGAGCGAGCCGCTTCGAGAAGCACCTCCGCCGCCATGAGCGTCCACGTCAGGTAGGCGCCGAGCACCGCGACGATGAGCGACACCCCGATGACGACCGCCCCGACCGGACCGATGATGGTCTCCAGCACGCCGCCGAGCGAGGGCTCGGGCAGCGCGGCGATCTGCTCCCGCGGCAGGACGCCGTACGACACGATCGTCACGGACGCGAACACCGCGAGCACGCTCAGGAACCCGAGCAGGGTCGCCCGTCCGACGTCGCGGCGCGAGCGGGCGTGGCGCGAGTTCACGCTCGCGCCCTCGATCCCGATGAACACGAACACCGTCACGAGCATCGTGGCTCGCACCTGGTCCCACAGCGGCGCGCCCGCGGGCCCCGTCCAGTTCTCGACGAACACGGCCGGGTCGAACACGGTCAGACACAGGACGACGAACAGCACGATCGGCAACGTCTTCGCGATGCTCACCACGCGGTTCACGGCGGCGGCCGCACGGACGCCGCGGCGGATGAGGATGAAGAACAGCCAGAGCCCGGCGGACGACAACGCCACGGCGGCGATCGTGTCGCCCGCGCCCAGCGCCGGGAAGACGGCGCCCAGCGTCGAGGTGATGAACACCCAGTAGAAGACGTTGCCGGCGCACGCGCTCGCCCAATAGCCGAACGCGGAGAAGTACCCCAGGTACCGTCCGAACCCGGCGCGCGCGTAGCTGTACACGCCGGCGTCGAGGTCGGGTCGGCGGTTGGCGAGCAGCTGAAACGCGAACGCCAGCGTCAGCATGCCACCGCCAGCGATCGCCCAGGCGATGAGCGTCCCGGCGACACCCGTCTCGGCCGCGAAGCCCGCCGGCAGCGAGAACACCCCGGCGCCGACCATCGAGCCCACGACGAACGTCGAGAGCGTGAGCATCGACACCGTTGCGGGACGGTGGGCGACGGGGACCGAGGGCGTCACGGGATCGGTAGGCACGGGGTGCAAGCCTAGCCCGGCACCGCCGCACCGCCGATCCCGGCTCGGGTCACCCGGTGTTCTGGAGCCCCGCCGCGACGCCGTTGACGGTGAGCAGCAGCAGACGCTGCCATTCGGGCGGCGTCTCGGCGTCGGGTGCGGTGGAGCGCAGCACGCGCAGCGCCCGCAGCTGGAGCAGCGACAGCGCGTCGACGTAGGGGCTGCGCATCTTCACCGCGCGCTGGAGCACCGGCTTGTTCGCGAGCAGCCCGTCGCCACCGGCGATCCGCACCACCCAGTCGCGCGTGAGCAGCATCTCGTCGAGCACGAGGTCGGCGAGATCCGAGCGATCCGCCAGGGCGAGGTGTCGCCGGGCCATTCGGGGATCGGCCTTCGCGAGGCTCATCGCGACATTGTCGATCACGGTGCGCAGCAGCGGCCATTGCTCATAGGCCTCGCGCAGCAGAGCCTCGTCGCCGACGGCTTCGAGCGCGGTGCCGAGGCCGAACCAGCCGGCGAGGTTGATGCGGGCCTGCGTCCAGGCGAACACCCAGGGGATCGCGCGCAGGTCCTCGAGCGATTCGACCGACAGGCCACGGCGTGCCGGGCGGGAGCCGAGCGCGAGCAGGCCGATCTCCTCCATCGGGGTCACGGCGGCGAACCAGGGCGCGAATCCGGGCGCCTTGACGAGCGAGAAGAAGCGTTCGCGCGAGGCGGTGTCCATCGTCGCGGCGACATCCGCGTAGCGCTCGGCGGCGCGGCTGTTGCGCTCCTCGATCGAGGGGGCCGAGGCCAGCAGCACCGCCGCGGCGACCTGGTCGATGTGACGCAGGGCGATGTCGGGGTCGCCGTAGCGGGCGAAGATGACCTCGCCCTGTTCGGTGAGCTTGAAGCGGCCGTCGACCGAGTGCGGCGGCTGCGCGAGGATCGCGGAGTTCGCGGGCCCGCCGCCGCGGCCCAGCGCGCCGCCACGACCGTGGAAGAGCGTGAGCTCGATCCGCTGCTCCTGCGCCCAGGCGGCGATGCGCGCCTGCGCCTCGTACAGCGCGAGGTTCGCCGCGACCGGCCCGACGTCCTTCGACGAGTCGGAGTAGCCGAGCATCACTTCGAGACGCCGATCGGTCGCCTCGAGCCGGGCCGCGAAAGCCGGGTGCTCGACGATCTCGGCGAGGATCTCGGGAGCCGCCTGCAGGTCGGCGAACGTCTCGAACAGCGGGATGACGTCGAGGACGGGCGGTGTGCCCTCGGGGCCGACCGCGTGCCGCGCGAGCGCGTGTACCGTGGCGAGGTCGTCGGCGGAACGGGTGAACGAGACGATGTAGCGTCCCGCCGCACGCGGGCCGAAGCGCTTCTGGATCTGCGAGATGGTGCGGAAGACCTCGAGCACCTCGGTGGCGAGCTCGCTGAGCTCACCGCCGGCCTCGCACTCGGCGAGCACCTTCGCGTGGACGGCGGAGTGCTGGCGGACCTCGAGCTCGGCGAGATGGAAACCGAACGTCTCGACGGCCCACACGAGCTGCTGCAGCGCGCCGAAGGCCTGGCGTGCCGCGCCAGCGAGTTCGAGGGACTGCTGCACGACGCGCAGATCCGCGAGGAACTCCTCGGGATCCGCGTACGCCAGGTCGGCGTCGCGCAGGCGGGTCGCGCGCACCCGTCGCGAGAGCAGCATCATGACGCGTTTGTGGTGCTCGCCCGGAGCGCGCTTGACGGCGTTCGCGGCACCGTCCTCGTCCGCCGCGGCGAGGCGGTCCCAGAGCGAACGCAGCGCGGCGCTGGGGGGAGTGGTCTCGCCCGAGAGCGTGAGGCCGCGGCCGACGCGCTCGGTGCCGCGCTCGAGGCCGAGCAGGACGTGCTCCGAGGCGATCGCGGCCGCCTTCTTCGTCACGGACGCGGTGACGAACGGGTTGCCGTCGCGATCGCCGCCGACCCACGTCCCGAGTCGAACGAAGGGCGCGACGACGGGTGCACGGCTGCCGGCCGCATCCCCCTGCAGCGCGTCGTCGAGGCGTCGGTAGACGAGCGGGACGGTCGTGTAGAGCGTGTCGTCGAACACCGCCATGACCGCACGCACCTCGTCGGTGGGGGTCGGCTTCTCCGCGCGCAGCGGGGACGTCCGCCACAGCGTGTCGATCTCCTCGAGCATCCGGCGGCGAGCGCGACGGTGCTCGGCGCCCCCGGCGATCGCGCTCTCGAGAGTCTCGAGCAGCGTCACGAGCCGGCGGATGCTCTCCGAGACGGCACGGCGGCGGGCCTCGGTCGGGTGCGCGGTGAACACGGGGTGGAAGCGCATCTCGCGCAGACGCCGCGTCGCCTCGTCCTCGCCGACCTCCGCGGCGAGCTGAGCGTACGCCGCGGGGATCGAATCGCCCGCGCTGTCCTGACCGGAGATGCCGGCGCGCTCGCGCAGCAGGCGCACCCGCTGGTGCTCCTCGGCGAGGTTGACGAGGTGGAAGTACACGGTGAAGGCCCGCGCGACCTCATCGGCTCGCGACACCGTGAAGGACTCGGCGATCGCGGCGGCCCGCTCGAACGCCTCCGGTGAGTCGTCGGTGTAGGCCTGGATCGTCGCGCCGCGCAGACGCTCGACGTCATCGAAAAGGCCGGGCGAGCCGCTCTCGCGCAGCACTTGGCCCAGCATCGAGCCGAGCATGCGTACGTCGGCGCGCATCGCCTCGGGGATCTCCTGCTCGGCCTCGTATCGGCCGACGAGATCGATCGCTTCGGTTCGGGTCAGCTCGCGCATGCCTCCAAAGTAATGGCACCGGAGCCGCCCCCTCGACACGGCCTGTCACACGATGCCTCCGACCACGCACGCGAGGGCGACTAGCCTGGGACCGCCCGTCCGAAGGAGTCCGCATGTCCGACCCGCTGCGCGAGGCCGCCGAGACGATGCGCGCCGTGCGCGACGGCTGCGTCTGGACCGCTCAGATGACGCACCGCGAGCTGGTGCCCTACCTCGTCGAGGAGTCGGCCGAGGTCGTCGATGCCGTCGAGGCCGGCACGGCGGCCGATCTCCGCGAGGAGCTCGGCGATCTGTTGTGGCAGGTGCTGTTCCATGCCGAGATCGCCTCGCGGTCCAGCGACGAGCCGTTCGACATCGACGACGTCGCGCGGGGGCTGACCGAGAAGATGGTCCGTCGCCACCCGCACGTGTTCGCGGGCGAGACCGCGGAGACCCCCGACGAGGTCCTCGTCCTGTGGAATGCGGCGAAGGCCGCGGAGAAGCGGGAGCGCCGGAGCGTGCTCGACGGCGTGTCTGCGCACATGCCGCCGCTCGCTCACGCGCAGAAGGTGCTCGGTCGTGCCCGGCGCGTCGGTGTCGGCCCCGTCGTGCCGGCGCCCGTCGGCGGCGACATCCGGTCCGAGGCCGACCTGGGCGATGCGCTGCTCGCGCTCGTGGCGCTGGCGGGTGAGCGAGGGTGGGACGCGGAGCGGGCACTGCGCGAGCGGGTGCGTGCCGTCGCTGCCGACGTCCGACGTGCCGAAGCGGAGTCCGGCGACCTGGAAGAATAGGTCGGTGGCCACCGTGAACCCGCCGCGCGGCATGCGCGACTTCCTCCCCGCCGACAAGGCCCGCCGCGAGCGCGTGCTCTCCGTCATCCGCGAGCGCTACCGCGCGCACGGCTTCGACGAGATCGAGACGCCGGTGATGGAGGAGTACGGCCGGCTGCACGCCGGGATCGGCGGCGACAACGAGAAGCTCGCCTACAACGTGCTCGCGCGCGGCCTCGACGCCGACGGCATCCGTGCGGCGGCGGAGGACCCGTCCGCCCTCACCGACCTCGGCCTGCGCTACGACCTGACCGTGCCGCTCGCCCGGTTCTACGCATCGCACCGTGCCGAGCTGCCGACGGTCTTCCGTGCCATTCAGATCGCGCCCGTGTGGCGGGCGGAGCGACCGCAGAAGGGCCGTTATCGGCAGTTCGTGCAGTGCGACATCGACATCATCGGCGACTCCAGCGCTCGCGCCGAGGCCGAACTGATGACCGCGAGCCTCGACGCGCTGGACGCGCTCGGCCTGACCGGCGGCTCCATCCGGATCAACGACCGTCGGGTCCTCGACGCGATGCTCGCGGCCTTCGGCTTCGCGGAGTCCGAGCGCCCGGGCGTGCTCATCACGATCGACAAGCTCGACAAGCTCGGACCCGACGGGGTCATCGCCGAGCTGCGAGACCGCGGTGCTTCGACCGAGGCGGCGGATGCATTCGCGGCATTCCTGCGGCGCCCCGTGACGGGTACCGCCGGGTTCGACGCCGACGGCATCCGGGCGCGGTTGCCCGAGGGCGTTGCCGACGAGGTCGTCGACCACCTCGTGGGCATCGGGCAGGCCGTGCGCACTGCACGGGGTGATGCGGCGGCGCCGCTCGTGTTCGACCCGTTCCTCGTGCGTGGCATGGGCTACTACACGGGGACGATCTTCGAGCTGGCCCATCCCTCGGTGTCGTACTCGCTGGGGGGCGGCGGTCGCTACGACGGGATGATCGGCCGGTTCCTCGGCTCCGACGTGCCGGCGGTCGGGTTCTCCCTGGGCTTCGAGCGCCTGGTCGACCTGCTCGCCGAGGATGCGGCACAGGGAGCGCATGCTGTCGTTCTCGTGCACGACCGCGACGTGCCGCTGCCCGAACTACTCGCCGCGAAGGCCCGGCTCGTGGCGGACGGCGCTCGCGTGAGGCTGGAGCAGCGGCCGAAGAACGTCAAGGCGATGCTCGAGCGCGCCGCGGCGGACGGCTACACCGGCTTCGTGTCGCTGCGCGCGGGCGAGGACGTCCCGACCCTCGAGCCCCGTCCCCTCGGCTCGTAAGGGCGGGCGACCGCGTTCGCCCGGCCGTGGGCTGAACGTCGGACGCTGTTCACCGACGCGTGTTGTGCTGGCGCCATGACAACGCCCACCGGCCGGATCGCAGCCGCCGTCGGCGGGGTCGCGCTGTCGTTCGGGGCCGTGGCGGTCGCCTCGCACAGTGTGCTCAGCCGTCAGGCCGCGATCGCCCGTGACCGCATCGGCAAACCGCTCGGCGAGGCGGCGGTAGACGCTGACCGCTTGTGGCGGCGCTCCTTCCAGGGCGAGCCGATCCGCCTGATCATGCTCGGAGACTCCCTCGCCGCGGGTCTGGGTGCCGAACGGCCCAAGGACACGCTCGGCGGCCGCCTCGCGAAAGGGCTCGCCCACCGCACGCACCGCCCCGTGCGGTTGCGCACCGGCGCGGTGGTCGGCGCCGAGTCCGCGACCCTCCGCCAGCAGATCGAGTCGCTCGGCGACGACGCGCGCGCCGACGTCGCGGTGATCGTCGTCGGCGGCAATGACGTGACCCACCGCGTGCCGGCCGCCCGCGCCGCCCGCAGCCTGGGGGATGCTGTCGCCATGCTGCGGTCGTACGGCTGCGCGGTCGTCGTCGGCACCTGTCCCGACCTCGGTGCGCTCCGACCGGTGCCGCAGCCGTTACGCAGTTTCGCGTCGCGGGCATCGCGTGCGCTGGCTGCGGCGCAGGAGTCAGCGGCGAGTGCAGCCGGCGCGCGGGTGGTGTCGCTGCGCAGGACGGTCGGGCCCGTCTTCGTCGACCGCCCCGACGAGATGTTCAGCCTCGACCGGTTCCATCCGAGCCCGCTGGGCTATCGGCGCACCGCGGACGCGCTGCTGCCGAGCGTGCTCGGCGCTGTGGACGAGTCGACCTCGGCTCGGATGCTGGCGCGAGCGGACGCCGTGCGGTTGGGTGGGGGCATGGCCGATCCCACTCCCGAGTCCTGGCGGCGCATCGACTCCTACTTGACGCATACCCTCGTCGAACCCGACGAGGCGCTCGCGGCAGCGGTGGCCGATCAGAACGCCGCCGGCCTGCCGGCGATCGAGGTGGCACCCCTCAGCGCGAAGCTCCTGCAGCTGCTGATCCGCATCAGCGGTGCGGCGAACGTGCTCGAGATCGGCACACTGGGCGGCTATTCCGCCATCGCGATGGCGCGTGCGCTGCCGCCGGGCGGGCGCCTGCTCTCGATCGAGGCCGAGCAGGACAACGCCGAGGTCGCGCGCCGCAACATCGAGCGAGCGGGGGTCGGCGACCGCGTCGAGGTGAGGGTCGGGCGGGCGGCCGAGGTGCTGCCGGACGTCGACGGCCCCTTCGATCTCGTGTTCATCGACGCCGACAAGGAATCGAACACGCTCTACCTCGAGCATGCGGCGCGTGTCGCGCGCGTCGGCGCGGTCGTCGTCGTCGACAACGTCGTGCGATCGGGCCGCGTGGCCGACCCGGCGACGGAGGACGAGCAGATCGCCGGCGTCCGCCGCGGCCTCGAGAAGCTGGCGCGCGACCCCCGTTTCGACGCGACCGCGCTGCAGACCCTCGACGCGAAGGGCTGGGACGGGCTCGCGATCGCGGTCCGTGTCGACCCCGAGACGCGATAGACCCGGCGCGACCGCTGGCGGCAGCCGCCGTCATCACTAGACTCAGAGTGGACCGACGACGCTCCACGACTCACCCTCCACAAGCAAGGAGTTCCCCTGTGGCACTGATCGAGGCTGTAGGCGCACGCGAGATTCTGGATTCGCGTGGCAACCCGACCGTCGAAGTGGAGGTGCTCCTCGACGACGGCATCGTCCAGCGCGCGGCCGTCCCCTCCGGCGCATCCACCGGCGCCTTCGAGGCGTACGAGCTCCGCGACGGCGACAAGAGCCGGTACAACGGCAAGGGCGTCCTGAAGGCCGTCAACGCCGTCATCGACGAGCTCGGCCCCGCGATCGAGGGCATCGACGCGAGCGAGCAGCGCATCATCGACGAGATCCTGATCGCGACCGACGGCACCGAGAACAAGTCGCGCACCGGCGCGAACGCCATCCTCGGCGTCTCGCTCGCCGTCGCCAAGGCCGCGGCCGACTCGGCCGACCTGCCGCTTTTCCGCTACCTCGGCGGCCCGAACGCGCACCTGCTGCCCGTTCCGCTGTTCAACGTCATCAACGGTGGCGAGCACGCCGACAACGGCATCGACATGCAGGAGTTCTTCCTCGCGCCGATCGGAGCGGAGAGCTTCAGCGAGTCGCTGCGCTGGGGCACCGAGGTCTACCACGTCCTCAAGGGCGAGCTGAAGGCCGCCGGCTACGCGACCGGCCTCGGCGACGAGGGCGGCTTCGCCCCCGACCTCCCCAGCAACCGCGAGGGCCTCGAGTTCCTCGTCAAGGCGATCGAGAAGGCCGGCTTCACGCCCGGCTCCGAGATCGCCCTGGGCCTCGACGTCGCCGCGACCGAGTTCTTCAACGACGGGGTCTACCGCCTCGACCAGAAGGACTGGAACGCCGAGCAGCTGACCGACTACTACGTCCAGCTCGTCAACGACTTCCCGATCGTCACGATCGAGGACGCCCTCGCCGAGGACGACTGGGAGAACTGGACCGCCCTCACCGAGAAGCTCGGTGACAAGGTGCAGCTCGTCGGCGACGACCTGTTCGTCACCAACCCGGCACGTCTGGCCGACGGCATCCGTCGCAAGGCTGCGAACTCGCTCCTGGTCAAGGTGAACCAGATCGGCACGCTGTCCGAGACGCTCGACGCGATCTCGGTCGCGCACCGCGCCGGCTACACCACGATGCTCTCGCACCGTTCGGGCGAGACCGAAGACACCACGATCGCCGACCTGGCCGTCGCGGTGAACGCGGGTCAGATCAAGAGCGGCGCGCCCGCTCGCTCGGAGCGCGTCGCGAAGTACAATCAGCTTCTGCGCATCGAAGAAGAGCTGGGTGACGCCGCGGAGTTCATCGGCCGTGCCGCGTTCCCGCGATTCCAGGGCTGATCTGCGCTGAATTCTGACGAGAGGGGGAGCCGTGGTCAAGACGACGGCTCCCTCTCCTCGTTCCCGGCGCGTCGACGTGCGCGCCTGGCTCGGCGGCATCCGGCTGTCGGGTTTCGCCTTCATCATGCTCGGGCTCGTCGTCCTCGCCGCCTGCGTGCTGGTGCCGTCGGTGAGCACCTATCTCGACCAGCGAGCTCAGATCGCGGCGCTGGAGGAGTCGGTCCGGGTCGGGCACGACGACATCGCCGCGCTCGAGACCGAGCGCGAGCAGTGGCGCGACCCCGCCTTCATCACCACCCAGGCGCGCGAGCGCCTGTACTACGTGCGGCCGGGTGAAGTCGTCTACCTCATCGACGACGATCTTCCCGCTGCCGCCATCCCCGACGACCCGGCGACCGTGTCGGGCGACGTCGAACGCACCCGCACCGACTGGATGTCGCAGTTCGTGCGATCGCTGGTGACCAGCGGCAGCGCCCGGACGGCCGACGCCGGTCCCTGACCGGGCGGGCGCGAGGCGCGGACGGTAGCCTGGGGGAGTGAATGCCGCTCTGACGCCCGCGACCGACGCCGACCTCGAGGTCATGCGGGAGCAGCTGGGGCGGCCCATGCGCGGCGTCGTCGGCGTCGCTGCGCGCTGCGTCTGCGGCAATCCGACCGTCGTGGCCACCGAGCCGCGGCTTCCCGACGGCTCGCCGTTCCCGACGTTCTACTACCTCACTCACCCGGCAGCCACGGCCGCGATGTCGGTGCTCGAGGCCACGCACGTGATGCGCGAGCTCAGCGACCTCCTCGCGGCGGATGAAGACATCGCGGCGTCCTACCGTGCCGCGCACGAGGCCTACCTGTCCGACCGGGCCGCCTACGGCGAGGTCGACGAGATCGCCGGGATCTCGGCCGGCGGGATGCCGTCGCGCGTGAAGTGCCTGCACGCGCTGGCCGGCCATGCGCTCGCGGCCGGACCGGGGGTCAACCCGATCGGCGACCTCGCGCTCGCGCGGTCCAGCTGGTCGCCCGAGCGGTGCGCCTGCGCGAACCCGCGGGTGGCCGCGTGACGCGGCGCAGTCTGCGCTTCGTCCGCGCTGTCGTGGTGGGCATACTCGTGATCGCGACGGCGTCGGCCGGCGCGGTCGCCCCGCCGCCCCCGGATCCGGCGCGGCAAGCGGAGTACTGGCTGGACGACTACGGCATCCGCACGGCGTGGCAGACCACGCGCGGCGCGGGCACGACCATCGCCGTGATCGACACGGGCATCGGGCGCGGGCCCGCCGAGTTCGAGGGAGCGGTGTCGGCCGGCGCCGACTTCTCGGGTGCGGGCAGTGCCGACGGGCGCACACCGGTGGGTGGCGACGACGGCAACCACGGCAGCTGGGTCGCCTCGTTGGCCGCGAGCCGCGGCACGGGACCCGACGCCGGCATGATCGGTGTCGCCCCCGAGGCGAACCTGCTCTCGCTGTCGATCGGCTTCGGCGGGGTGTCCGACATCCCGTTCGCGACGCAGGTCGCCGACGCCATGATCTGGGCGGTCGACCACGGCGCCGACGTCATCAACCTGTCGTTCACCACGAATCTGCTCGAATGGGATCCCTCGTGGGACGAGGCGTTCACCTACGCCTACGAGAACGACGTCGTCGTCGTCGTGGCGGCGGGCAACCGGGGGACGGGCACGGATCGCGTGGGCGCGCCCGCGACGATCCCGGGTGTGCTCACCGTCGGCGGCGTCGACCGTCAGGGGGTCGCCAGCCAGGAAGCCTCGACGCAGGGCATCACGATCGGTATCTCGGCGCCGAGTGAGGAACTGCTCGGCGTCTCGGCCGATGGTCGGGTCGTCGTGTGGGACGGTACGAGCGGGGCCGCCCCGATCGTCGCGGGCGTCGCCGCACTCGTCCGGTCCGCGCATCCGGGGCTCGACGCCAACAACGTCATCAACCGCATCATCCAGACCGCTCGTCCCGTGCCGGGCGTGACCGCGAAGCCCGACCCGCTGTACGGATACGGACTCCTGGATGCCGCTGCGGCGGTGGCCGCGGCCGTGCCCGCGGTGTCCGCGAACCCGATGGGCGACCTCGCGGAATGGATCCGCATCTACCGCCGCGCGGAGCAGGAGCCGGCGCCGGCTCCCACGAGCACGCCGGTCGCTCTGCCCGAGCTGCCGGCAGCCGATTCCCCGTCCGGCCCGCCCCCGCCGTTCCTGCCCAGCATCGACACGCTCGTGTACGGCACCGTGCCGCTCTTGGGGGCCACGGTGGTGGCTATACTGGTGGCGCTCGGCGTCACTGCAGCTGTCCGGCGCATCCGATCGGCCCGCGCCTCGCGCTAGCCGAGCCCCTGATCAAGGAGTTCTTCCGACGTGACCACTTCCGTGCCCCAAATCCTCGTCGTCGGCGGCGGCTACGCCGGCTTCTACACCGCGTGGAAGCTCGAGAAGCACCTGCGCAAGGGCGAGGCCGAGGTGACGATCGTCGACCCGCTGCCGTACATGACGTACCAGCCCTTCCTGCCCGAGGTCGCCGCGGGTGAGATCGAGGGACGCCACGTCGTCGTCGGACTGCGCCGCCACCTCAAGCGCACCACGGTCGTCAACGCCAAGGTCACCAAGATCGACCACGCCACCAAGACGGCGACGATCACCCCGACCGACGGTGCGCCGTGGGAGCACCGGTACGACCAGATCGTCGTCACGGCCGGCGCGGTCTCGCGCACCTTCCCGATCCCCGGCATCGCCGACAACGCGATCGGCCTGAAGACGGTCGAAGAGGCGATGGCGATCCGCGACCGCATCCTCACCAACTTCGACCGCGCCGCGAACCTCCCCGCCGGACCCGAGCGCGACCGTCTGCTCACGGTCGTCGTCGTCGGTGGTGGCTTCGCCGGCATCGAGGTGTTCGCCGAGCTGCGCGCGATGGCCTCGTCGCTGCTGAAGGACTACCCGCAGCTGCGGTTCGAGGACACGCACTTCCACCTCATCGAGGCCATGGGCCGCATCATGCCGGAGGTCTCGCTCGAGACGAGCCAGTGGGTGCTGAAGGAGCTCGCGAAGAAGGGTGCCAACGTGCACCTCGACACGCAGGTGCAGGGTGCCGAGGGCGGCAACGTCGCCCTGTCGACGGGTGAGGTCATCCCCAGCGATGTCATCATCTGGACCGCCGGCGTCATGGCCAACCCCACCGTCGTGCGGGGCAGCGACCTGCCGGTCGAGGAGCGCGGTCGCATCCGTACCCGTGCCGACCTGCGCGTCGGTACGCCCGAGGAGATCGTCGAGGGCGCGTGGGCGGCCGGCGACATCTCGGCCGTTCCCGACCTCACGGGCGGCGGCGTCGGCGGCTATTGCGTGCCGAACGCCCAGCACGCGGTCCGCCAGGCGAAGCTCCTCGCGAAGAACCTCGTCGCGGTCCTCCGCGGCGAGACCCCTCGCGAGTACGTGCACAAGAACCTCGGCGCCGTTGCCGGCCTCGGGCTCGGCAGCGGTGTCTTCCAGTCGGGCAAGATCGCGATCAAGGGCTTCCCGGCCTGGGTCGCGCACCGTGGCTACCACGGCCTGGCGATGCCGTCGTGGGAGCGCAAGTGGCGCGTCGTCGGCGACTGGTGGATGAACTTCTGGCTCGGCCGCGACAACGTCTCGCTGCAGGCGAGCCTGACGCCGCGTGCGACGTTCGAGCAGTTCGCGGCCCGTCCGCGTCCGGCGGCGCCCGAGCAGGCCAACCCGCAGCCCCCGATCGACCCGAAGAGCGTCGCGAAGGACGAGGGTCCTGCTGCGGTCGCCCCGGCCGAGAAGGACAACAAGGTCTCGTCGAACAGCTGAGTCCGTCACGACGAAGCCCCTGCGCCGTGGTACCGGGGGCTTCGTCGTGTCCGGGGGAGGGTGCGAGGAGCTCGGGTGCAGGATCGGTGCCGGTAACGTGGAGCGCGGCCCCCGTAGCCCAATGGCAGAGGCAGGCGACTTAAAATCGCTTCAGTCTGGGTTCGAGTCCCAGCGGGGGCACTCGCCGCCCGCGCGACGCGCGTGAACGCCACGATGGCCCACGACGGCCGCGACACTTCCGATGACGACGGCGATGCCGGTGATCTGGAGGGGCGTCAGGGTTTCGCGAGCGAGGGTGAGCCCGAGGAGGACGGCGACGACCGGGCTCAGGAGGCCGAGGAACGCCGGAAGCCGCGCGGGAAGCGACCGTAGTCCGCGGAACCACAGGACGTAGGCGATCGCCGTGCCGATCATCGACAGGTACGCGTAGGCCGCGAGGTGTGTCGCGTTCAGGGGAACCGTCGGCGCCGGCTCGACGATCGCCGCGAGAAGAGCGAGCAGGATGCCGCCCGCCATCAGCTGCCAGGCGGTGAGTGCGAGCGGGGGCACCCCTCCACCCCATCGCTTCGTCAAGACGGTCCCGACGGCCATGGACAGGGCGCCGACGAGCGCCGCGGTGACGCCCAGCGGGTCGAGGTCGACGCCCCCGGGAGCCACGATCAGGGCGACCCCGAGCGCGCCGGCGACCCCGGCCCCGATCGCGACGGGAGTGAGTCGCTCCGAGAGCAGGAGCGAGGCCAGAACGGTCACGACGAGCGGTTGGATGCCGCCGACGACAGCCGCCACCCCGCCGGGCAGGCGGTCGGCGGCGATGAACAGGCACGCGAAGAACACCGTGATGTTCAACGCGCCGAGGAGCCCGGATCGCCACCACCACGGGCCCGAGGGCAGGCGGCGCGCGAGCGCGAGCAGCATGAGGCCGGCGGGCAGCGCGCGTACGGCGGCGGTGAGGAGCGGGTGGCCGGGAGGCAGGAAGGTCGTCGCGGTCAGGTAGGTGGTTCCCCAGGCGATGGGGGCCAGCGCGGTGGTGAGCACGAGCGCTCTCGTATTGCTAAGCACTTAGTGAGTATAGCGAAGTGCTTAGCGAGTAGCATCGAGAGCATGGACCCGGTGGATCGCATCCTCGCGCAATGGGCGCGCGAGAAGCCCGAGCTCGACGTCAGCCCTATGGCGGTGATCGGCCGGCTCGCACGAGCGGCGGCATCCGTGGACGCCCGACTGGCGGCGACGTTCACGCAACACGGTATCGATGCCGCGACGTTCGACGTCCTGGCGACGCTGACGCGGCAGGGGAGTCCGTACGAGTTGACACCGGCCCAGCTCGCGTCGGAGGCGATGATCACATCGAGTGCCGTGGCGCAGCGGCTCAATCGCCTCGAGTCGCTGGGCTACGTCAGTCGGCATCCCGATCCCGCAGACGGTCGGGGCAAGATCGTGCGCCTGTCGGCATCGGGACGGGAGATCGTCGAGCGCGTCCTGCCGGACCACCTGAGGACGGAGCGCGAGGTGCTGTCGCCGCTCGGTGACGACGATCGCACGGTGCTCGCGGAGCTGCTGTCGCGTCTGGTCCTCGGACGCTCCGATGTCGACGGCGAGCTGCGCTGACCGCACGTCCGCGACAGAGTCGGGCGTGCTCGACCGACGCTCGATGGGGATGCGCTGCGAGTCGGTTCCGTGTTCCAGGGCCGTCGCGAGGCGCCGACTAGACTGATCGCGGAGAAGGGGGACTTGCTATGGAGTGGCTGATCCCGGTCATCGTCGTTGTCGCCGTCGTCGCGGTCGTCGGCATCTACCTGTGGGCGACCTACAACTCGCTCGTCGCGCTGAACGTGCGGGTGGATGAGGCGTGGAGCGACATCACGGTGCAGCTGAAGCGCCGCGCGGATCTGCTGCCCAACCTCATCGACACCGTGCGCGGGTACGCCGCGCACGAGAAGGCCGTGTTCGAGAACGTCACCCGTGCCCGGGCCGAGACGCTGTCGGCCTCCAGCCCCGCCGAGGCGGGCGTCGCCGAGGGTCATCTGCAGCAGGCTCTGAAGTCGCTCTTCGCCGTCGCCGAGGCGTACCCGCAACTGCAGGCGAGCCAGAACTTCCTGCAACTGCAGCAGGCCATCGTCGACACCGAGGACAAGATCCAGGCGTCGCGCCGCTTCTACAACGGCGGGGTGCGCGAACTCAACACCAAGATCAAGGTGTTCCCCAATAACCTCTTCGCTCGCAGCCTGGGCTTCAGCGAGCGCGAGTTCTTCGAGGTCGAGGGCGGAGCGGCCATCGCCGAGCCGCCGCGCGTGCAGTTCTGAGCGGCGCCTCGACGTCGGGCCCGCGGGACCGGACGCCCAGGTGAGCGGTTCTAGACTGGCGGGATGAGCGACGACAAGGCGGGGCGATCGTTCTTCGACGCTCTTCGCACACGCACCGTTGCCACCGAGACTTCGACCGGGATCCCGCGCGGTCTGCGGCTGGCGACGGCCTACGCGTGGCGGCTGCTGGTCGTGGCGGCGGCCGTCGGTGTCGCCATCTGGATCGTCATGCAGCTGAAGCTGCTGGTCATCCCGCTGCTGATCGCCATCCTGCTCGCGGCGCTGCTCTGGCCCGCCTGCCAGTGGATGCTCGACCATCGCTTCCCGCGGTGGGCGGCCATCGTGGTGAGCGTCCTGGCGACGCTCGCCGTCATCTCGGGACTGCTCGGGCTGGCGATCTGGCAGATCACCCAGCAGTCGGGGTCGGTGCGTGAACGGACCATCGAGGCGGTGGAGCAGCTCCGGCAGTACCTCATCGACGGTCCGCTCGACCTGACCTCGGCCGAGATCGACGATCTGCTCGTGCAGGGCTGGTCGTTCCTCGAGCAGCAGGCCTCCCTGCTGTGGACGGGAGCACTCGCGATCGGGTCGACCGTGGGACACGTCGTCACCGGCGCCCTGCTGGTGCTGTTCATCCTCCTGTGCCTGCTGGCCGACGGCGGCCGGATCTGGCGCTGGGTCGTGCGGCTGTTCCCGCGGCAGGCGCGTCCCGCCGTCGACGGGGCCGGCCACACGGGCTGGCGCACCGTCGTCACCTACGCGCGCACGCAGCTGCTCGTCGCGACGATCGACGCCACGGGCATCGGCCTCGGGGCGCTGTTCCTGGGGGTGCCGCTCGCGGCACCGATCGCCGTGCTCGTGTTCCTCGGGGCGTTCATCCCGTTCGTGGGCGCCGTCGTGACCGGGGCTCTCGCCGTCTTCCTCGCGCTGGTCTACAACGGCCCGTGGATCGCCCTGTGGATGCTCATCGTCGTGCTCGGTGTGCAGCAGGTCGAGGGACACATCCTGCAACCGCTGCTCATGGGGTCGGCCGTCAAGGTCCATCCCCTCGCCGTCGTCATCGTCGTCGCCGGCGGTGCGATGATCGCCGGCATCCCCGGTGCCCTGTTCGCCGTGCCGATCGCCGCCTTCGTCAACGTCGTCGTGCTCTACATCTCGCGACGATCGTGGGAGACGGGTGCGGTGCCCCTGCCCGACGAGATGATCTGGAGCACCGTGCCCCGAGACCGGAGGAAGAACGCATGACCGGACCCACCCCGGCCGACCTCGAGGACGCCGCGGAGGTCCTGCGCGGCGTCGTCACCTGCACGCCGATGGAGTACTCCGAGCACCTCTCCGACCTGCTCGGCGTGCCCGTGCACCTCAAGCTCGAGAACCTGCAGCGCACCGGTTCGTTCAAGATCCGCGGCGCGACGTACCGGCTGTCGCGGCTGACCGCCGAGGAGCGCGCGCGGGGCGTGGTGGCGGCGTCCGCCGGAAACCACGCCCAGGGCGTTGCCCTCGCCGCCCAGAAACTCGGGATCCCGGCCACCATCTTCATGCCTCTCGGGGTGCCCGTGCCGAAGCTGCTCGCGACCCGCGGATACGGCGCCGATGTCGTGCTCGAGGGAGCCACGGTGGAGACGCCGCTGCGCCTCGCCGCGGAGTTCGCCGAGCGCACCGGCGCCGTGCTCATCCACCCGTTCGACCACCCCGACGTCATCACCGGCCAGGGCACGCTCGGGCTGGAGGTCGTCGACCAGGTGCCGGATATCGAGACGCTCGTCATCCCCATCGGTGGCGGCGGGCTCATCGCCGGTGTCGCCGCAGCCGTCAAGACCCGGGCGGCGGCCGCCGGGCGGACCGTCCGCGTGATCGGCGTCCAGGCGGCCAACGCCGCGGCCTACCCTTCGTCGCTCGCGGCCGGTGAGCCGCTCTCCGTCGTGACGACCCCGACGATCGCGGACGGCATCGCGGTCGGACGCCCCGGGGATGAGCCGTTCCGGATCATCCGCGAGCTCGTCGACGAGGTCGTGACGGTCTCGGACGACGACATCGCGCGGGCGCTGCTCGTGCTGCTCGAGCGCGCCAAGCAGGTCGTCGAGCCGGCCGGGGCGGCCGGGGTGGCGGCCATCGTCGCCGGAAAGGTGCACGCGAGCGGGCCGACCGTCGCGGTGCTCTCGGGCGGGAACATCGACCCGCTCCTGCTGCAGCGCGTCGTGGCGCACGGGCTCGCGGCATCCGGTCGATACATGACCCTGCAGATCCCGCTACCGGATCGGCCCGGGCAGCTCGCGCGGGTCTCCGACCTGTTGTCGGTCGCCGGCGCCAACGTGATCGAGGTGCTGCACACACGTCACGGTCAGGGGCTGCAGATCAGCGAGGTGATCCTCCAGCTGAGCGTCGAGACGCGCGGGCAGGAGCACCGCGCGCAGGTCATCACGATCCTCGAGGATGCCGGCTTCGCGCCGACCGTCGTCTCGGATTGACGACCGTCGACGCGAAGCGCGGGCTCACTGACCCGAGTAGGTCTCGACCTTGACGATCTCGACGCTGATGTCGCGACCGTTCGGGGCGGTGTAGGAGGTCTTGTCGCCCTCCTTGAGCCCGAGGATGGCCGCGCCCAGGGGCGAGGCCTCGCTGTAGACATCGAGCTCGGAGCCGGCCGCGATCTCGCGGCTGCCGAGCAGGAAGACCTCTTCGCCGCCGGCCACGAGCGCGGTGACGACGGTGCCCGAGAGAACGGTGCCGTCCGATTCGGGGGCCTCGCCGACGGTGGCATCCTTCAGGAGCTGCTGCAGGGTGCGGATGCGCGCCTCCTGCTTGCCCTGCTCGTCCTTGGCCGCGTGATAGCCGCCGTTCTCCTTCAGGTCGCCCTCTTCGCGAGCGGCCTCGATGCGCTTGGCGATCTCCTCGCGGCCGGTCGTCGACAGGTGCTCGAGCTCGGCGACGAGACGATCGTAGGCATCCTGGGTGAGGAAGGTGACGGGAGCGTCATTCGACATGGGGTCTCCTTGCACTGGCGCGGCATCGGCCGCCTATGGCGAACGCCCCGGCATCGGGCCGGGGCGCACAAGAAAGACCCAGACTACGGGATCCAGCAGGACGTGACCAAACCGTTGGTCGCCAGGGCGACCGTGGGGATCGTCTCGGTGAAGGCGCGTCGCAGCCCGGCGTCGGCGGGGTACTCCACGACCCGCCAGCCGACGACGCCGTGCTCGGTGTCCTGTGCCTCGAGCGCGCACGCGAGCGGTTTGTCGGCGGCACCGCTGACCTGGAACGACACCACGACCTCGTGCTCGTCGACGACCTCGAAGCCGGTCGCGTCGGTGTCGACCGAGCCGAGGGCGCCGCTGACGGTCGTCCACGCGACCAAGGCGAGCAGTCCGGCTCCGATGACCCCCGCGATCGCGATCGCGACGCGTCGGGACCGTCGCTCCCGCGTGCGACCGTAGCGCTGGTCGAGCTTGGACTGCGTGGACATGGCGTCGGTCTCCGGGACGGTATTCGCGGGATTAGGCTGGAGGTTCCAGGCTAAGCGCTTCGGGCGCGGATCGAGGAACTGATGCACTCCCTCCTGTGGCTCACGTCGGCGGCGACTCCGATACCCGAGATCACGGTCGACCCGACCTCGGTCACCCCGGGACCGTGGGGGTTCGGCGCGATCGTCGTGCTGACGATCGCCGTCGTCCTGCTTCTGCTCGACATGCTCCGCCGCGTCCGACGCGGTCGGTACCGCGCCGAGGTGCGGGAGCAGCTCGACGAGGAGGAGCTGGCCTCCGACCGGCGCGGAGACGACGAGCCCCGCTGATCAGCCGCCGTGGTAGGCCGGCGCCAGCGCGATGAGCAGGCTGGCGGTCCAGTGGCACAGGAACGCCAGGACCGTGCACACATGGAAAATCTCGTGGAAGCCGAAGTGGCCCGGCCACGGATTCGGCTTCTTGAGGGCGTAGACGATCGCGCCGCCGGTGTACAGCAGGCCGCCGATGACCACGAGCACCATCATCGCGGCGTTCGCCTGGAACAGCGGGACCATGTACATCACCGCGGCCCAGCCGAGCACGAGGTACAGCGCGACGTAGAGCCAGCGCGGCGCGTTGATCCAGAACACGCGGAAGAAGATGCCCGCGATCGCGCCACCCCAGACGAGGGTGAGCAACAGCACGGACTGGTCCGTCGGCAGGGCCAGCACCGCGAGCGGCGTGTACGTCCCCGCGATCAGCAGCAGGATGTTCGCGTGGTCGATGCGCTTGAGGATCGCCTTCGTCCGCGGCTGCCAGTCGAAGCGGTGGTACAGGGCCGAATTGCCGAAGAGCAGGAGGGATGTCGTCATGAACACCGCGCTCGCCCACTTCGCGGGCGTCCCCTCGGCCAGCATGATGAGCACGATGCCGGCGGCGATGGCGACTGGGAAGGTCGCCGCGTGGATCCAGCCGCGCCAGGTGGGGCGGAGCTCTACCTGAGCGCTGACGGCGGCGGCGTCGAGGAGCGGCAGCTGGGGCATCTCGGCGCCCTCGTCGGGTGCGGGTCGGTTCACACAACGAGCGTACGCCGGACCGTATGCCCACGTTCACATGGGGCTGGGAGGTAGCGTAGGGGAGTGGCTGCGAATCGGGGGAGAGGCCCCCTCTATCGACTGTATGCGTCCCGGCTGCGCCGGCATCTGACGCCCGAGGTCGTCCCGCACCACGTCGCCATGATGATCGACGGCAACCGTCGATGGGCGCGCCAAGCCGGATACCCGACGCCCGCAGAGGGCCACCGTGCGGGCGCGGCGAAGATGCACGAGTTCCTGCGGTGGTGCGACGAGCTCGGCATCCGGGTGGTCTCGCTCTACCTGCTCTCGCACGACAACCTCGCCAAGCGCGACTCGCGCGAGCTCGCCGACCTGCTCGAGATCATCGCGGAGCTGGCCGAGACGCTCGCGAGCGAGCCCGGGTGGCGTGTGCAGCATGTGGGGCGGGCGGCGCAGCTGCCCGAGGACCTGGCGCGGGTGCTGGCGAAGGCGCAGGAGAGCACGTCCGCGAACAGCGGTCTGCACGTCAACCTGGCGGTCGGCTACGGCGGACGCGGCGAGATCGTCGACGCCGTCCGCAGCATCATCGCCGCGCACCACGAACGGGGCGGCACGCTGGAGGAGCTCGCCGAGAGTCTGACGCCCGAGCAGATCGGCGAGCATCTGTACACCGGCGGCCAGGCCGACCCGGATCTGGTGATCCGCACGTCGGGCGAGCAGCGCCTGAGCGACTTCCTGCTCTGGCAGTCGGCGCACAGCGAGTTCTACTTCGTCGAGGCACTCGGCCCCGACCTGCGCGAGGTGGACTTCCTCCGCGCCATCCGCGACTTCGCCTCGCGCGATCGTCGCTACGGCAGCTGAACCGAAGAGTTCACCGGCACGAAACGATCGGCGGCGTGTCGCTTTGATCGCCGGACGCCGCCCGGTCGTACTGTCATCGCAACGGGCACGGTGCCCGTTCGAGTCGGCCGATCACGACTCGTGACCCACGGTCGACTCGGGCAATCGGGTGAGACACCCGAGGCGGGGAGTGGGTTGTGGCCGCACGAGCAACTGAGCAGCAGCGTCGCGTCATCCACGATGGAGGTGACGCCTCCGATCAGGAGCTGCGCACCTACGTCCTGGACACGTCCGTGCTGCTGAGCGATCCCCGGGCGATGTTCCGGTTCGCCGAGCATTCCGTCGTCATCCCGGTCGTCGTCGTCACGGAGCTCGAGGGCAAACGTCACGACCCCGAGATCGGCTACTTCGCCCGGCAGGCGCTGCGCCACCTCGACGACCTGCGGGTCGAGCACGGTCGTCTCGACTTCCCGGTGCCCGTCGGCGAGGGCGGCCTGCTGCGCGTAGAGCTCACCAACACCGACCCGTCGGTGCTGCCAGCGGGCATGCGCCTGGGCGACAACGACACGAGGATCCTCGCGGTCGCGATGCATCTCGCCCACGAGGGCCAACCGGTGACCGTCGTGTCGAAGGACCTGCCGATGCGAGTGAAGGCGGCGTCGCTGGGTATCTCGGCCGAGGAGTACCTCGCCGAGCAGGCGGTGGACTCGGGGTGGACAGGCATCGCCGACGTCGACCTGTCGGGCGACGACATGAGCGACCTGTACGAGACCGAGATCGGCGCGAGCGACCAGGTGGTCGGGATGCCGGTGAACACCGGTCTCGTCATCCACTCCGAGCGCGGATCGGCGCTCGGGCGGGTCACCGGCGGAGGGTCGTTCCGTCTCGTGCGGGGCGACCGCGACGTCTTCGGTCTGCACGGCCGCTCGGCGGAGCAGCGCATCGCGATCGACCTCCTGCTCGACCCGGACGTGGGCATCGTCTCCCTGGGCGGCCGCGCGGGTACCGGCAAGTCAGCACTCGCACTGTGCGCCGCCCTGGAGTCCGTGCTCGAACGGCAGCAGCAGAAGAAGATCATCGTCTTCCGGCCGCTCTTCGCCGTCGGCGGCCAGGAGCTCGGCTACCTGCCCGGAGATGCGCAGGAGAAGATGAACCCCTGGGGTCAAGCGATCTTCGACACGCTGGGCTCGGTCGTCTCCAGCAACGTCGTCGAAGAGATCGTCGCGCGCGGCCTGCTCGAGGTGCTGCCGTTGACGCACATCCGAGGGCGTTCGCTGCACGACGCCTTCGTCATCGTCGACGAAGCGCAGTCGCTCGAGCGCAACGTGCTGCTGACGGTGCTCAGTCGCATCGGGCAGAACTCGCGGGTGGTGCTCACCCACGACGTGGGGCAGCGCGACAACCTGCGCGTCGGTCGCCACGATGGCATCGCCTCGGTCATCGAGAGCTTGAAGGGGCACGGGCTCTTCGCCCACGTGACCCTCACGCGCTCGGAGCGTTCCGCGATCGCGGCCCTCGTCACCGACCTCCTGGAGGCGGGCGAACTCAGCTGAGGGGAGCGGGGTCGGCGCTGCCGCGGTACAGCGCCGACCCCGAGCTCACGCCTCCCAGCGGTAGCCTTCGCCGCGCACGGTCGCGATCCGTCGCGCGCCCACCTTGGCGCGGAGGTAGCGCACGTAGACGTCGACGACGTTCGAGCCGGGGTCGAAGTCGAGCGCCCACACCTGCCGCAGCAGCGCCTCCCGGCTGAGGACTTCGCCGGCGTGCCGCAGGAACTGCTCGGCGAGGGCGAACTCCCGGGCCGACAGGTCGATCTCGCGGCCGTCGATGCTGGCGCGCCGGGTGAGCATGTCGAGACTCACGCCGTCATGCGAAAGCACGGTCGCCGGACCGCCGCTCTCGCGCAGGCGCGAGCGGATGCGGGCCAGCAGCTCCGCGACGACGAACGGCTTCGGGACGTAGTCGCTCGCGCCGGCATCGAGCGCCTCGACGGTGTCGCTGGTGCCGCTGCGCGCCGTCAGCATCACGACCGGGACCGTGGAGCCGCCCGCCCGGATCTGCCGCAGAACGTCGAATCCGTCGATGCCGGGCAGCCCGACGTCGAGCACGACGAGGTCGATCTGCTCGCCCGCGAGGATCTGCAGCGCGGTCTCGCCGTCCTCCGCCGCAACCGGGTCGAAGCCCTCGGAACGCATGGCGCGTTCGAGCAGCGTGATGATGTGGGGTTCGTCATCGACGAGCAGGATGCGGGTCATCCGATCTCCTTGCGTTGGAGGACGACGTCGTCGGCTCGGACCGGGGCGGGAAGCCGCCGGGCCGACCGAAGGGGGATCTCGATGGTGAAGGTGGCGCCGCCGCCGGGGGTCTCCGCGACGCGGCAGGAGCCGCCATGCCCCTTCGCGATCGCGTCGACGATCGCCAGCCCCAGGCCCGATCCGCCCGCCGAGCGCCGCCGACCGCCGCGGTCGAACCGGCGGAAGATGCGATGGCGAGCCGCGGGCGGGACACCGGGACCGTGGTCGCGCACCCACAGGTGCGCCGATCCGGCGTAGACGCCGCTGCCGAGCTCGATCGCGGTGCCGACGGGGGTGTGCTTGGCGGCATTGTCGGCGAGCTGGAGCCAGGCCTGCAGCAAACGGTCGGGGTCGCCGGTCACGACCGCGCGCTGGGTGGTCTCGACCGCCCACTCGTGCCCGGGGATGACCGTGACGAGGTCGGCGACCCGCTGGGTCAGGGTCTCGAGATCGACGTCGTCGCTCGTGAACCGCGCCCCGTCGACCGAAGCGAGCAGATCGATGTCGCCGATGAGGCGCGTCATCCGGTCGAGCTCCGCCGTCGCGATCTGCCGCACCGTCTCGACATCCCCGCTGTCTGCGGCATCCATCAGCTCGAGGTGTCCGCGGACGATCGCGATGGGCGTCTTCAGCTCGTGCCGGACGTCGTCGAGCAGGCGGCGCTGCGCCTCGACGGCGGAATCGGACGCATCCTGCGCCGCGGCATCGCGCGGCGGCGTCGCCAGCAACGGCCAGCCCACGGCCCACAAGGTGACGAGCGTTCCGGCGCCGGCGACCGCGAAGACGAGGACGGCCGGCCACGGCGGGGTGGCGCCGACGACGAGGAAGACGAGCAGCGTCGCGATGGCGGCAACGACGAAGCCGGCGCACACGACAGCCAGGAGCGATCCCAGGATGCGTGCGCGCCGGGCCTCCGACCGCGACGGACTCACTCTCCGATTATCAGCCAGCGTGCGTCATCGACAGCAGGTCGAGCTTCTCGTCCAGCTGCGCCTCGGTGAGTTCGCCGCGCTCGACGTAGCCGAGCGCGATGACGGCCTCGCGCACCGCGACGCCCTGGGCGACGGCGTGCTTGGCGATCTTGGCCGCGGCCTCGTAGCCGATCAGCTTGTTCAGCGGCGTGACGATCGACGGCGACATCCCGGCGAAGGCTGCGGCGCGCTCGACGTTCGCTTCGAGACCCGCGACGGTCTTGTCAGCGAGGACGCGCACGGCGTTGGAGAGCAGACGGATCGACTCGAGCAGCGCGGTGCCCATCACGGGGATCGCGACGTTGAGCTCGAACGAGCCGGACGCGCCCGCCCACGCGACGGTCGCGTCGTTGCCGATGACGCGCGCCGACACCATGAGCACGGCCTCCGGGACGACCGGGTTGACCTTGCCCGGCATGATGGAGGATCCCGGCTGCAGGTCGGGGATGTGCAGCTCGCCGAGACCGGTGTTCGGTCCCGAGCCCATCCAGCGGATGTCGTTGTTGATCTTGGTCAGCGACACCGCGATGGTGCGCAGCGCGCCGGATGCCTCGACGAGGCCGTCACGGTTCGCCTGCGCCTCGAAGTGGTCCTTCGCCTCGGTGATCGGCAGCTCGGTCTCGGCGGCGAGCAGCTCGATGACCTTCTGCGGGAAGCCCTGCGGGGTGTTGATGCCGGTGCCGACGGCGGTGCCGCCGAGGGGCACCTCGCCGACGCGGGGGAGCACCGACTGGACGCGCTCGATGCCCAGGCGCATCTGCCGCGCGTAGCCGCCGAACTCCTGACCCAGCGTGACGGGGGTGGCATCCATGAGGTGTGTGCGGCCGGACTTCACGACGTCCTTCCACAGCTCCGCCTTCTCCTCGAACGCCACCGCGAGGTGGTCGAGGGAGGGGATGAGGTCGTCGATCAGGGCCTGGGTCACGGCGATGTGCACCGACGTCGGGAAGACGTCGTTCGACGACTGCGAGGCGTTGACGTGGTCGTTGGGGTGCACGGGGGAACCGAGGGTGCGCGTCGCAAGGGTCGCGAGCACCTCGTTCATGTTCATGTTCGACGACGTGCCCGAGCCGGTCTGGTAGGTGTCGACGGGGAAGTGCGCGTCGTGGCGACCCGTGACGACCTCGTCGGCCGCGGCGGCGATCGCGTCGGCGATCCCGGCGTCGAGCGTGCCGAGCTCTTTGTTCGCGAGGGCGGCGGCCTTCTTGATGCGCGCCAGCGCGGCGATCTGCGACGATTCCAGACCCGAGCCCGAGATCGGGAAGTTCTCCACGGCCCGCTGGGTCTGCGCCGCGTAGAGGGCGTCCTTGGGGACCCGAACCTCTCCCATGGTGTCGTGTTCGATGCGGTACTCGATGTCGGTCACGTCGTCGTTCCTCTTTCGGTTATTCGGGGTCAGGATGCCGCGGCGTCGTGGACGTCGCCGAGGATGATGTCGGGCACCGCGGCGCCCTCGGCCAGCCGGTAGTTGGCGCCGACGATCGCGACGCGGCCCTCGGCGACGGCGGTGCTGATCAGCTCGGAAGCGTGCAGGAGCTGCCCGACCGTCTCGCGCAGGTGCTCGCGTCCCACGGTCTCGGCGTCGACGGTCTCGGCGGTCACCCCGTCGGCGGCGCCGGCGCGGAGAACGCGGCGCACGGCAGGGACGATGGGCGCGATCTGGCGCCAGATGAGCGGCGGGAGCGGGGGAGCGTCGACGCCGGTGCTGTCGATCGCGGCACGGACGGCGCCGCACGCGTCGTGGCCCAGCACGACGATGAGCGGGACGTTGAGCACCGCGACGGCGTATTCGAGGCTGCCGACCACGGAGTCGGAGATCACCTGACCGGCGTTGCGGATGACGAACAGGTCGCCGAGACCCTCGTCGAAAATGATCTCCGCCGCCAGGCGCGAGTCGGAGCAGCCGAACAGGGCGGCGCGGGGAGTCTGCAGACCGGCGATCTCGTGGCGGCGCTCGACGTCCTGGCGGGGGTGCCGGGGGCTGCCGTCGACGAAGCGGGTGTTGCCCGCCCGCATCTCGTCCCACGCCTCCTGGGGAGTGGGAACCGCGGTGCTGTCGGCCGTAGAGGTCATCGTGTCTCCTTCTGCAGGTCGGCTATCTGCGGTGCGAGGCCGCGCGCTGCCTCGCGCACGGTGTCGGCGTCGACGGCGCCGCCGCCATACACGAGGATCGTGTCGGTTCCGGCGGTCGTCGACAGTGCGTACGAGATGTTCCCGTACCGCGAGGGGTCCGTGATCTCGAAGACGTCCCAATCGACGTCGCCGAGCCGCTCGACCGTCGTCGCCCGGGCGCCGCTGATCTGACGCGATGCCCACCCGGCGTCGGCGTCGAAGCCCTGCTGCACGTTGACGTAGCCGCTCGCGGGGGCGTACACGACCTCCCACGTGCGTACGTCATCGCCGGCGAGCTCGGCCTTGTTCACGCGCCAGGTCTCGGGCACGACGGGGACGACGAGGTCGCGTTCGATCGAGGGGCCGATGTCGGCGGCGACCGCCGCGACGTCGATGGGAGGACGCTCCGGGACCGAGCCGCGGGGAACGCCGAAGACGATGACGGCCACCACGGCGACGGTCACGATGAGAGCGGCGATGAGATTGCGCGTGGTCTGGCTCGACCGGTAGACACGCGAGGACGCGGCCTTGCGAGCGGCGGTCTCGTCGGGAGTCTCGGGGCGCCCGAGCTCGGCGACGATCCGGGGACCCTTCGCCATCACTCGTCGCCCGCGCCGCCGGTGCGGGCCTCGTCGAGTCGCCGTTTCGCGCCGAGGAGCCACTCCTCGCATCGAGCGGCGAGCTGTTCGCCTCGGGTCCACAACTCGAGCGAATGCTCGAGCGTCGGAGCGCCCTGCTCGAGTTCTGCGACGACGCGCACGAGCTCGTCCCGAGCCTGCTCGAAGCTGAGGGTCGCGACGTCGGCGGGGAGCCCATCGGCCGGCGAAGTCATGTCTCCCATCCTAGGACGGGTCGGCCGACGTGACCGTGCCGGTGCCGGCTGCGCCCGGGGCGACGGCATCCTCGGCGATCTCGCCCTCGGAGTGCGCACCGAACGATCCGCGCGCCACGGTCACCACGACGCGTGCCCCGGCTGCGGCCTGAGCCGCGTCTCGAACGATGACGCCGCCGTCCAGATGGGCGATCGCGTAGCCCCGATCGAGTGTCGCGCCGGGAGAGAGTGCGCGCAGCGAGGCCCGCAGGCGCGCGAGGTCGTGCGCGGCGGTGTCGACGCGGCGCGTGACGACATCGCGTCCGCGGGCCGTGAGTAAATGCAGCTCGTGCGCGCGGGTCGTCATCAGCGACTCGGGATTGCGCAGGACGGGGCGCGAGCGCAGCTGTTCGAGCTGGGCGAGGTCATGAGCGACGCGCTGCGTCAGGCGCGTGCGCGCACGGCTGCGCAGTTGCTCGACGAGGGCACGCTGCTCCACGACATCCGGCACGACGCGCTTCGCGGCATCGGTCGGTGTCGAGGCGCGCAGATCTGCGACGTCGTCGAGCAGCGGGTGGTCGTTCTCATGCCCGATCGCGGACACCACGGGCGTCGTCGCCTCGGCGACGGCACGCACGAGCCGCTCGTCGCTGAAACCGAGCAGGGTCTGCGGGTCGCCGCCGCCGCGGGCGATGACGATGACGTCGACCTCGGGGTCGGCGTCGAGGGTGCGCAGCGCCGCGATCGTCTCGGGCACGCACCGATCACCCTGCACCGCCGCGTGAACCGTGCGGAAGGCGACGTGGGGCCAGCGCAACTCCGCGTTGCGGTGCACATCACGTTCGGCGTCGCTGCGTTCGCCCGTGATGAGGCCGATCGTGTGAGGCAGGAAGGGCAGCGGCTTCTTGCGCGACGCGTCGAACAGACCCTCCGCGCGGAGTCGGGACCGCAGCCGTTCGAGCTGCACCAGCTGATCACCGAGCCCCGTGGGCCGCATCGCCGAGACCGTGAAGGAGAAGTCGCCGGACTTCACGAAGTAGTCGCTCTTGACGCACGCGACGACCCGGTCGCCGACCTGCGGGCTCGAGCCCAGGCGCTGCAGGGTGCTCGACCACAGGCGGAACGACAGCGCGGCGTCGGCCTCGGCGTCCTTCAACCTGCCGAAGACGTGGCCGCCGCGCAGGTTCCACGACGTGATCTCACCCTCCACCCAGACGGCGTTCCATCGCTGGACGAAGTCGCGGATCGTCTCGTTCAAGCGCGAGATCGAGGTCGGCGTCTGCGGGGACGACTCCCGGGGGTGCACGGCGTCGGGCGGCGGCGTCTGACCGGGGGCGGCCTCGAACGACGGCATGGATCTCCTCACGGCCGGTTCCGAGCGGGTCGGGGGTGCGCCTCGTAGAATCGAGGAGTGAGTACACCCGCCGTCCGGCTGCCCGTACCCCGCGTGCCGGGGCGTCACGGCCGTCTCCAGGATATCCCGGTAGGCGCTGCCAAGCGGGTGCTTCTGGCGGCCCCGCGCGGTTACTGCGCCGGCGTCGACCGTGCGGTGGTGGCGGTCGAGAAGGCGCTCGAGAGATTCGGCGCCCCCGTGTACGTCCGCAAGCAGATCGTCCACAACCTCCACGTGGTCCGCGAGCTCGAGGAGCGGGGCGCCGTGTTCGTGGACGAGGTGGATGCCGTGCCCGCGGGCGCACACGTCGTCTTCAGCGCCCACGGGGTGTCGCCGGCCGTCGTCTCGGCGGCATCCGATCGCGGCCTGCAGGCGATCGACGCGACCTGCCCGCTCGTGACGAAGGTCCACCGCGAGGCCGTCCGATTCGCGCGCGACGAACGCGAGATTCTGCTGATCGGCCATGAGGGGCACGAGGAGGTCGAGGGCACGGCGGGCGAGGCTCCCGAGCACATCACCGTCGTCACCTCTCCGGAGCACGCGGATGTCGTCGAGGTCCGCGACCCCTCGCGAGTGGTGTGGCTGTCGCAGACCACGCTGTCGGTCGACGAGACGATGGAGACGGTCCGACGGCTGCGCGTGCGATTCCCCGAGCTGCAGGACCCGCCGTCCGACGACATCTGTTACGCGACCCAGAACCGCCAGGTGGCGATCAAGAAGATCGCCGCTGAGACCGATCTCGTCATCGTGGTCGGATCGGCGAACTCCTCGAACAGCGTGCGGCTCGTCGAGGTCGCCCTCGAGTACGGTGCCCGCGCGGCATACCGCGTGGACTACGCCGACGAGATCCGCCAGGAATGGCTCGACGGCGTCCGGACGGTCGGCGTCACCAGCGGTGCTTCCGTACCCGAGGTGCTGGTGCAGGAGGTGCTGGCCAGCCTGGCCGATGCCGGCTACGGGGATGTCGACGAGGTGCGCACCGCGGAGGAGGATCTCATGTTCTCGCTTCCGAAAGAGCTGCGCACGGATGCATCCGGCCAGCAGGATGCCCGCGCCCGCGGCGGACGGGGACGTTCATGAGCGACCAGGATCAGCGCCCGCGCCCGCAGTACGGCGAGTACGCGACGCCGGAAGAGCAGCGTGCCCGCATCGCCGCGCTCGGGGGCGGCACCGCGCCGCATCCGGATGTCGTCGACACGGCGATTCCCGCCGCGTCACCGGCGCCGGCCGCGCCCACGGGGGCGCCGCCTCGGCTGCCCTCGCCGCGCCCGACGACGACCGCGGCCCGGCCCACCCGCACCGCGGACCGGGTGGTCACCATCGCGCTGCTCGCGTACGGTCTTATCACCCTGCTCGGAGCGATCCCGCAGCTCATCGACTTCGTCGGCTTCGCCGAGACCTGGATGGAAATGGCGGGCATCGATGCGACACTCGCCGACCCTGCCGCCGGCCGCGCCTGGGGCATCGCCGCCGCGATCTTCTACAGCCTCGGCTGGCTCGCTACGGCGGCCCTGTCGTGGTGGTCGCTGTCGCACCGCCGCCTGTCCTGGTGGATCCCGCTCGTCGGCGCCATCGTCACCTTCGTGATCGTGAGCCTGCTGCTCGCCGCTCCGCTGCTGTCGGACCCGGGCGTGATGCAGGGTTTCTCCGCGCCGCGCTGACCCCGCCGCAGACACCCGCGCTCGGTACCGCGGAAGGGCCCCGAGGATTCCTCCTCGGGGCCCTTCGCTTTCGCGGTGCTGGGCGTCAGCTCTGCGACGGTGCTGGTAGTCAGCTCTGCGACGGTGCTGGTGGTCAGCTCTGCGACTGTGCTGGTGGTCAGCTCTGCGACTGTGCTGGTGGTCAGCTCTGCGACTGTGCTGGTGGTCAGCTCTGCGACTGGCCGTACGAGCCGAGCTGCTTGGTCGCCTCGACGACGCGAGCGGCCATGGCCGACTCGGCCTTCTTGCCCCAGGCGCGCGGGTCGTAGGCCTTCTTGTTGCCCACCTCGCCGTCGACCTTGAGGACGCCGTCGTAGTTCTGGAACATGAAGCCGGCGACGGAGCGCGTGAAGGCGTACTGCGTGTCGGTGTCGATGTTCATCTTCACGACGCCGTTCGCGACGGCCAGCGCGATCTCTTCGTCGGTCGAACCGCTGCCGCCGTGGAAGACGAGGTCGAGCGGCTTCTCGCCGGTGC
The DNA here is from genome assembly GCF_028737325.1 of Microbacterium thalli. GTDB lineage: Bacteria > Actinomycetota > Actinomycetes > Actinomycetales > Microbacteriaceae > Microbacterium > Microbacterium thalli. The sequence goes on from NZ_JAQZCH010000002.1 coordinate 118,235, forward strand.
CGAACTTCTCGGCGATGCCGGCCTGGATCTCGCCGAGCAGCTCGGGCTTGAGCTTGACGTTGCCCGGCTTGTAGACGCCGTGGACGTTGCCGAACGTGAGTGCCGCGATCCAGCGGCCCTGGTCGCCGAGGCCGAGCGCGTCGACGACCTGCGAGACGTCTCCGGTCGTGGTGTACAGCGCGTCGTTGGAGCCCTCGTGCTGGACGCCGTCCTCTTCGCCGCCCACGACGCCGATCTCGACCTCGAGGATCGCGCGGATCGCCTTGATGCGGGGGAGCAGCTGCTGGGCGATCTCGATGTTCTCAGCCAGCGGCACGGCCGAGCCGTCCCACATGTGCGACTGGAAGATCGGCTGACCGCCGTCGGCGACGGCCTCTTCGGACGCCGAGATCATCGGCAGCAGGAAGTCGTCGAGCGCCGGCTTGGGGCAGTGGTCGGTGTGCAGCGCCACCGTGACGGGGTAGTTCTTGGCGACCTCGTGCGCGAACTTCGCGAAAGCGAGTGCGCCGGTCGCGCGGCCCTTGACGGTGTGGCCGGCGAAGTAGTCTGCGCCACCCGTGGTGACCTGGATGATGCCGTCAGAGCCGGCCTCGGTCAGACCCTGGAGGACGGCGTTGATCGACTGCGAGCTGGCGGCGTTGATCGCGGGGTAGGCGAACCCACCGGCCTTCGCACGATCCAGCATCTCTGCGTACTGTTCGGGGGTGGCGATGGGCATGACAGCTCCTCAAGTCGGCGGTGTTACCGAGCCCACTTTATCGAAGGGCGCGGACGAGGTCTGCGGGCCGGGCCGGAGAAACATCGGCGGGTGTGCCGGCCGCGCCCGGGAGCGCGGCGTCTTGACGTGCTGTAAAGAATCAAGATTCCTTCATTCTGGATCGTCTGAAACTTCGGGTTCGCTCGCGAACTCGCGCCTAGGCTGAGGCCATGGTGAGTCTGACCGCCGACATGAGTCCGCTGCATCCCGACCGTAACCTCGCTCTCGAACTGGTGCGGGCGACCGAAGCGGCGGCGATCCGCTCCGTTCCCTTCATCGGGCGCGGACAGAAGGAGCTCGCCGACGGAGCCGCCGTCGACGCGATGCGCGCATTCCTCACGACGGTCAACTTCGACGGCGTCATCGTGATCGGTGAGGGCGAGAAGGATGCCGCGCCCATGCTCTTCAACGGCGAGAAGGTCGGCACGGGTCGTGGCCCGCAGGCTGACATCGCCGTCGACCCGATCGATGGCACGTCGCTGACCGCCGAGGGCCGCAACAACGCTCTCTCGGTCATCGCTGTGGCCGACCGCGGAGCGATGCTCGACGCGTCGGCCGTGTTCTACATGGACAAGCTCGTCACCGGTCCCGCGGGTGTCGGCGTCGTCGACATCCGACTGCCCATCGCCGAGAACATCCACCGACTCGCGAAAGCCCTCGGCAAGCCCGTGGACGAGCTGGTGGTGTCGGTGCTCAACCGTCCGCGCCACGCACAGCTGATCGAGGACATCCGCGCTGCGGGCGCCGGGACGCGGCTGATGAGCGACGGCGATGTCGCCGGTGGCATCAACGCTGCACGTCATAACGCCCGCACCGACATGTGCGTCGGTATCGGCGGCAGCCCGGAGGGCATCGTCACGGCGTGCGCGATCAAGGCTCTCGGCGGTCACATCCAGGGACGGCTGTGGGCGCGCGACGACGACGAGAAGCAGCGCGGAATCGACGCCGGACTGTCGATGGACGGGCATGTGTACGAGGCGGACGACCTCGTGCGGGGCAAGAACACGATCTTCGTCGCGACGGGTGTCACCAACGGTGAGCTCGTCGGTGGCGTGCGCCGCGAGGGCGACTTCGTCTACACGGAGAGCGTGGTTCTGCGTGGCGCGTCGGGCACGCTTCGTCGCATCACGTCCGAGCACCTGACGTCGAAGTGGCTGTGACCGCGGTTGTAACTATCACGACACGGCGGCGTGTCAACCGCTGAGGCTCTCAGGTGGGGTCTGCGACAATAGCGTCGGTATCAACGGCGATGACCACCCTCACGTCAGCACCCGGGAGAACCATGTCGATGACAGCGAACAGTCCGCAGACCGGCCAGATCGCGGTGACGATCGACCCCGCACGGCGCCCCGACGTGCTGCTTCGCCGGCGGCACCCGGAGGGCCATCAGGTCAGTGCTTGGTGGATGATCGGGGCCTTCCTCGCGGTGTCGGCGGCGGTCGTGGCCCTCGTGAACATGTTCCCGGCCTGACGGCCGCGAATCAGCGGTCTTCCGGTCGCGGCCCGATCCGGTCGCGCAGTTCGCCAACGTCTGCCCCGAGCAGTTCGGGCGCCGTGGTCATGCGCGTGGCCGTTTCGATCGGTGCGGGCGGCGCGACCGCGTCCAGCCGGGTCTCATCGATCCCGGGGAACTTGCGGGCGGTGACGAGAACACGGCTCTCGAGGGTGCCCACGAACTTGTTGTAGGTCTCGACCGTACGCTCGATCGCCCGTCGCAAATCGCCCGCGTGCGAGGCGAGGCCGCCGAGGCGCTGGTAGAGCTCGTTGCCGAGCTCGAACAATCGACGCGCCTCATCGGAGACGTCCTGTTGCGTCCACGTGTACGCGACGGTCTTCAGTACCGCCCAGAGGTTCACCGGTGAGGCGAGCGCGACGCGTCGGCTGAACGCGTAATCGAGCAGGGCAGGGTCTTCGTCGAGCGCCGCTGCCAGCAACGACTCGCTCGGGATGAAGCACACGACGAACTCGGGACTTGTGGTCAGCCCGGACCAATAGGCCTTCTTCGCCAGAGCGTCGACGTGGGCACGCACGGCTTTCACGTGCGCGGCGAGCAGCGTCTTGCGGCGGCGGGCGTCTTCGCCCTGTGCCGTGACGGGGATCGCGCTCGCTTCGAGGTACGCGTCGAGCGGCACCTTCGCATCGACAGCGAGGGCTTTGTCGCCGGGGAGGCGCACCACGAGGTCGGGGCGCCCGGCGCCGCTGTCGGACGAGACGCTGGCCTGCAGGTCGAAGTCGACGTATCGCGTGAGGCCGGCCGACTCGACGATGCGCCGCAGCTGCGTCTCACCCCAAACGCCGCGGGCGGCGCTGGAACGCAGGGCGCCGGCGAGCGACTCCGTTGTCGTGCGCAGGGCTTCATCGGTCTCGCGGCCGAGCCTGAGTTGTTCGGCGAGCGACCCGAACTGCTCGCTCCGTTCGCGCTCGAGCAGCTCGACCTTCGTCTGCATGGCCTGCAGTGACTCCTGCACCGGGGCGAGCGCCCGCAGCACGGCCTGATCGCGGCGTTCGCGTTCGTCTCGAGCGGCCTGGTCGGCGCGCGCTTGGCTGCCGAACTCGCGCTGGAGTTCGCGTTGGCGCTCGAGCTGATCCGCGAGGGCGGTGCGCTCGGCTTCGGCGACGGCCGCGCGCGACTCGAGGTGGACGAGCTCGGCGGCGGAGCGCCGGGCGCTCGCGGCCGTGCCTGCGAACCAGCCCGCCGCGGCTGCGACCGCAGCGCAGAGAACCACGACCACGACGATGAATGCGTCCATGAGTTCAGGATGCCGCGTGCCTCGGACATCGGTCTGCGCCCACGCGGGGTGGCGCGGCCGAGGACCGGGCGGCCGGGCGAGGATTGGGCGGCATCGACACCGCGCACACCGCGTCAGAACGGGGGCCGGGCGTCGCGCGGCGCGGACAGCGGTCGGCCCGTGACCATGCGGGGCCGCGGCTCGACCAGGAAACGGGTCGAGCCGGATCCCGGCGGCGCCACGCGTGCGCGCGTTCCGTCGTCGGGAGAAGGTCCCGGCGGCGAGCCGGCCGTCACGAACGCGACCAGCGGTGGGGGTGCGTCTTCGCGGTAGACCCGCCCCGTGGGTGAAGTCCACACGAGCAGTCCTCCCGTCAGCTGTCTGACGCGCCAGCGGGTGTGGTGTTTGACGTCGTGGTGGCGTTTGCAGAGGTGGGCGAGGTTGCAAACATGTGTAGGTCCGCCGTCGGATGCCGCGTGGGTGTGGTCTATCTCGCAGCGGATGGCGGGTTGCCGGCATCCGGGGAACCGGCAGTGCCGGTCCCTCGCCCGGAGCAGTCGCCGCATGGCCGCGGTGGGTTGGTAGGTGTCGCACTCGAGCACGGTTCCGGTGACGGGGTGGGTGAGGAGCCGGTCCCAGGTGGTGTTGTCGCCGGCGAGTTCGCGGGCGGTGGCGGCGTCGATGGGGGAGCGGCCGACGAGGTCGGCGGGTCCGTCGTCCTGACCGGTGAGGGTGAGTGCCGAGACGATGACCTGCACTTTCGCGCGGATCGCCCCGAGCGCACCATTGCCGTCACCGTCACCGTCAGCGGTGGCGTCGAGCGCGGGCGTTCCCGCGAGCAGCAGGTCGGCGAACACATCGGCGCGGACCTGGTCGATCGTGCGGGTGTCGCCCCCGAACGAAGAGCCGCCCGCTACCGCAGAGTCGGGCGCCGCAGCATCCGCGCCGCCGAGCGCTGCAGCATCCGCATCCTCGCTCGCCTCCGTCGGCCCGGTCGCCGCCTCCGCCTGCGGCCGAGCGTTAATGATCTCCCGAGCCTGTCGCGTCAACCGGTCGACCACGCCCTCGGCGATCACGGTCGGGAGTGTCGCGATCAGGTCCGACATCCCGTCCGGCCCCGGCTGCACGCGCACGCACCGCCCCGCCGCAGCGGCCTCGTGCCGCTCGGTGAACGACCGTGGATGCAACCGTTCCGCGAGGTGCACCAGCGCATCCCGCACCCGATTGGGCGTCTCACCCTCACACCGCTCGATTGCCGCCCGCTCGAACTCGCCCCGCACCGGGGCCGGCACCGCGCACCCGACGTCTTGGATCACTCGGACGTGTCCGCGGGTGATGCGTCCGGCCGCCCACGCCTCCATCGTTGCGGGGTAGTTCTCGACGAGGTCCTGCGCTTCGTCGATGCGGCGTTGCAGCGTGCGGTCGGTTGCCGCGAAGACCCCGGCGAGCTCCGCGGCGATTCCACGTAACGCCATCTCGTGGCTTTGCACCCGCTCCGACGCCCCGGCGGCTTGCTCTCGCGCGAGTAGGCCTGCCGCAGCCAGCACCCGCACTTCGCGGACCTGTCCCGCGGACCACATCCACCGCGCCCTCGGCATCCGCCACGAGCGCGGCCAGCACGGCGGCATCCGCGTCGCTCCCGAATCCCGCACTCGAAGACATGTTCGAATCGTGTCACGAACCTCAGACATCGGCCCGAGAACCCGGAGCCGGAGAAACCGCGAGCGGTGCCGATCAGGCGGGGCTGAGAAGCGAAGCGTCGAGAGGTGCGTGCTCGGGCACCCGCACGCCGAGCAGCATCGCGAGCTCGACGATGTCCTGCGCGCCGGCGCGTGCGGCAGCGTCGATCGCGATGTGCGCGCAGGCGAGCGCATCCGCGAGGGCATCGTGGTGAGCGAAGTCGAGGAAGCCGACCGCCGCGGCGACCAGGGGGAGCCGGTACGAGTCGAGGTTGTAGGTCTTGCGCGCCAGCTGGACGCTGCACACCGAGCGGAACGCCGGCAGCGCGGCATCCGTCGCCTCGCAGGCTCGCCGCAGGACGGCCATGTCGAAGCCGGCGTTGTGCGCGACGAGGACGTCGCCGCCGACGAAGTCGAGCAGGCGCGGAAGCTGCGCGGTCCAGTCCGGCTCGTTCGCGACGTCCGCCGCGGTGATGCCATGGATCGACACGTTGATGTCGAAGAAGCGGTCGTGGCCGGCGGGAGGCCGGATCAGCCAGCCGTCCGAAGCGACGACGCGTCCGTCGCGCACGCGGACGAGGCCGACGGAGCATGCGGATGCGCTCGAGGAGTTCGCCGTCTCGAAGTCGATCGCGGTGAAGTCCAGAGGCACGTTTTCAGCGTCGCTCGCGCCGGCGGCGCTCGCGCGGAGGCGCGCCGTGTTCCGCCGAGGACGCGCGTCGGCCGCGGAATTCGACACCATGGGGGCCACGTAGACTCGATGCCCGTGGCTCTCACCATCGGAATCGTAGGACTGCCCAACGTCGGCAAGTCGACCCTCTTCAACGCCCTGACCAAGAACCAGGTGCTCGCGGCGAACTACCCGTTCGCGACGATCGAGCCCAATGTCGGCGTGGTGAACCTTCCCGACCCGCGCCTGAAGGTGCTCGCGGACATCTTCCACTCGGAGCGGATCCTGCCCGCCGCGGTGTCGTTCGTCGACATCGCCGGTATCGTCCGGGGTGCGTCGGAGGGCGAGGGCCTCGGCAACCAGTTCCTCGCGAACATCCGCGAGGCCGACGCCATCGCGCAGGTCGTCCGCGGCTTCGCCGACGACGACGTCGTGCACGTCGAGGGAGCGGTCAACCCGCAGAACGACATGGAGACGATCAACGCCGAGCTGCAGCTCGCGGATCTCCAGACCCTCGAGAAGGCCATCACCCGCTACGAGAAGGAGGTTCGCGGCAAGAAGCTCGATCCTTCCGTGCTCGACGCGGCGAAGGCTGCTCAGGATGCGCTGCAGCGCGGCGAGCTGCTGTCCGGGTCGTCGATCGACCTCGACCCGATCACGGAGCTGGGCCTGCTGACGGCCAAGCCGTTCATCTTCGTGTTCAACGTCGACGAGGCCGTTCTCACCGACGACGCGCGTAAGGCGGAGCTCGCGGCTCTCGTGGCGCCCGCGCAGGCGGTGTTCCTCGACGCGAAGATCGAGTCGGAGCTCATCGACCTCGACCCCGAGGAAGCCGCCGAACTCCTCGCCTCGACCGGTCAGGACGAGTCGGGGCTCGACCAGCTGGCGCGCATCGGCTTCGACACGCTCGGCCTGCAGACCTACCTGACCGCGGGACCGAAGGAAGCGCGGGCCTGGACGATCGGCAAGGGCTGGAAGGCCCCGCAGGCCGCCGGCGTCATCCACACCGACTTCGAGAAGGGCTTCATCAAGGCGGAGGTCATCTCGTTCGACGATCTCGTCGCGACGGGCTCGGTCGCGGAGGCCCGCGCGAAGGGCAAGGCCCGCCTCGAGGGCAAGGACTACGTCATGCAGGACGGCGACGTCGTGGAGTTCCGCTTCAACGTCTAGGTCGCGCACGGCTCCTCGCGGAGGGCCCGGATGCCGACGGCATCCCGGGCCTTCCGGCTTCGCCGGCCGCGCGATGAACACGACGCCGATGCCGGCCCGTAGAGTCCCCGTAACACCACAGCACGAAGGAGCGCTCCATGCCCGTCATCGCCATCATTGGGGCCGGACCGGGACTGGGAGCGGCCGTCGCGCGTCGCTTCGGCCGCGAGGGCTTCTCCGTCGCCCTCATCGCGCGCGACCGATCAAAGCTCGACACCATGGTGGCGGAGCTCAGTTCAGCGGGGGTGACGGCCCAGGGCTACTCGGCAGACGTGCGTATCCCCACCGAGCTCGAGGACGCGCTCGGGCGTGCAGCAACGGACCTCGGCCCCATCTCGGTCCTGCAGTACAGCCCGCTTCCCTCTCGCGACTACCTCAAGCCCGTCCTCGAGCTGACGCCTGAGCTCGCACAGGAGGCCGTGCTGTTCTCCCTGCTCGGGCTGATCCACTCAGTCCGCGCGGTGCTGCCCTCAATGCTCGAGTCGGGCCGGGGCAGCATCATCCTCATCAACGGAGGGACCTCGGTGAAGGCGCGCGCCGGCTTCGCGGGAACCTCCGTCGCCTTCCCCGCGGAGAGCGCGTACGGCGAGATGCTCCACGAGGCCCTCGAGGACGAGGGGGTGCGGGTGATGCAGCTCGTGATTCCGGGAGCGATTCCCCGTCTGCAGCTGCCCAACGGCATCGATGATGTCGCCGACCGGATCTGGGACGCGCACGCCACTCCCGGGCCCTTCCGCAGCATGCTGATCCCGCTCGAGGAGGGCAGGGAGTAGCAGTCCCGGTTGCGACGAACCCGCCGGAGGCACCCCGCTCATCAGCCGCGCCGTCCACGTACGGAGATGCCCGGTCCGATCACGCAGATCCCGTCTACAGGCGCGCAACGCACCCTGCCGTCACACGCAAGCCGCTGCCACGGCGAGGGCACGCCTGCGGGCGCGCGCCACGATAACCGGGGTGCCGCGAACGCGGGCACGAGGCGGCGCCCCCGGATCGGCGCGGGAGGGACGGACCAGATGGAGACGACGCGACAGGCGAGCGGCCTCGTCCCGCTTCGCATCGACGACAGGGGCAGCCTCGCGTGGCTCCGGCCCGCCGACGTCGTCTGCTGGCTGGTCGGGTACGCCGCCCCGGACCTCCTCGAGGTCGAGGAGCGGTCGGGCTCGTCGCTCATCCCCGGGACCGCCGAGGTGTTGCGGGCCCACGGCACGCGCTTGCGCCGTGGCACCGCCAAGCCGAAAGCCGAGGCCGAGGTTGTGGCGCGAACGCGCCGGGCGCGACTGGAGGTGCAGGAACATGCGGCGCGGGCCGGGAAGGTCATCGAGAGCTCGCGCATGGCGGTGTGGTTCCTGCGCGAGCACGGATCGGTCGGCGGGATGCTGGAGGCGAGTTTCCCCGCCCTCGTCGACGCTGTCGCCGCAGCGCGTTCGAGCGGCGAGGACTGCAGCCGCGAACTGGTCGACGAGGCGTACCGGGCATGTGCCGCGATCATCGCTCGCTCGCTCATGCTCGCGCAGATCAACGCGTGCGCGCCGACTCAGCTGAACAAGTCCTACGCGCGATCGCTCGAGACCCTGGTGCTCTGGCAGCAACCGGCTCCCGACGCTGCCGCGTTACCAGCAGTGGCGGCATCCGACAAGCGGTCGGCATCGCACGCGGCGGCTCTCTAGCGTGGAGGACATCTCGACTCGAGGAGGCAACATGGCCACGAACACCACCCCCACGCGCAACAAGCGCCGCGCCGCCGGCGCCGGTCTGACCGACGAGCAGAACGCCGAGAGCGGCTTCCGCGCTTCGCAGAAGCTCAGCGAGAACACCCAGAAGGTGCTCGTCGACCTCATCGAGCTGTCGCTCCAGGGCAAGCAGGCCCACTGGAACGTCGTGGGCCGGAACTTCCGCGACACGCACCTGCAGCTCGACGAGATCATCGAGGCGGCGCGCGAGTTCGCCGACACCGTCGCCGAGCGGATGCGTGCACTGCACGCCCTGCCCGACGGCCGCAGCGACACCGTCGCCGAGACCACGACGCTGCCCGAGTTCCCCCAGGGGGAGATCGACACGGCAGAGGTCATCGACCTGATCACGGCACGCCTCGAGGCGGTCGTCGCCACGTGCCGCGAGGTTCACGACGAGGTCGACGACGAGGACCCCACGACCGCCGACATCCTGCACTCCATCCTCGAGCGCCTCGAGCAGCTCGCCTGGATGGTCAGCGCGGAGAACCGCAAGCCGCAGGGCTGATCGCGCCGGAACGACAGATGCCTCGGCGGTTCCGGATGACCGGAGCCGCCGAGGCATCGGCGTGCGTGGGTGAGGTTCAGGCCTCGCGGAAGCCTTCGAGGTCGGGGTCCCACTGCGCGGGGGATTCGTCCTCGACGAGGGACAAGCGGTCGACCGACGCGGAGCGCCGGGGGAAGCTCTCGTGCGCCCGCAGTTCGTCGGCGCCCTCGCTGAAGTCGGGCTGATCGTCCCGCCACTCGACGGGAGCCGACAGAACGTCGTTGCCGACGCCGATGACGAGTTCGGCCTCGTCGATGTGGCCGCTTTCTTCGAGGACGATGGGGATCCGTACCGCTTGAGCCCGGCCGGCGTTCGCGACCGCTGCCGTCAGCTCCACAAGCGCCTCCGCAACGTCATCCGTCGTGATCACCGTGTCGCCCGCGTACGTGATTCGTCTCATCTGTCCACTGTCGCGCCCCGCACGTCTCGGTCCCCGGTCCTTGCATCCGGCTCGGTCATGCACTACGAGCGAGTCAGGATGCCGCGCGGCGGGGATGATCGCATGAGCCGGTGCTGCGGTCAATGCGCCTGACTCCGAGCCCCCTGCTCCCTACCGTCGATCAGAGGCGCCGCGACCCCTGGGGCGCCGGGAACGAGGAACCGCATGAGCGAGCAGGACCCCGCCACCGACCAGGAGCCGCTGACCGAGCCTGAGGCGGTCCGAAAGGACATGCGGTACAGCCCCGCCAGCGACACCGAGACGCGTGAGAAGCAGGACGATGCGGACACGAGTCCGGATGCCGACGTCGACGACGACCTCGTCCGTGCGCGTCCCGGCACGGGCGGTCCCGACGACGTCGGCGACGTCGAGGTCGCCGAAGAAGACCTGAACCTGCCGTGGCGCGACGGAGACGACGCCTCCTGACGCGGGCCGTCGTCAGTTCCAGCCGACGTGGTTGAACCACGCGGCGCGATCCGCGGCCTCGGCCGGGTCGGAGGTGCCCCGGTACGCGTCGTGCGGTGCGATGACCCCGCCGCGCAGCATCACGAAATCCGAGCAGACGGGGCACAGCGCCCGACCGCCCGGGAAGCCGTTCGGCAGCTGAGGCGCAGGCTCCACCCTCGATCCGGCGCCGCGGCAGGCTGCCGGGTCGGCCTGCGCGTCGGACCACATCTGCGATGTGCCCTGGCGATTGTGCAGTCCGGCGTGACCCCGCGGTCGGGTGCACAGCGCGCCGTCTCGCCGTGACCGACACCACAGCGCGGTCGGGAAGCTCACGGCCTCACACGCGGTTGCCGCAGATCCCGCACTCGCCGGTGGCCGAAACTTCGACGAAGCAGTCGGGGCACATGGCGCGGACGACATCGGATGCGGCGGGCGTCTGGGGCGTGCGCGAAGCGGCGGCCCGCGGGGTCGATCGCCGTGCCGGCGCAGCGCGGACGACCGGGGCTGCGGGCAGCTTCCGCTCGGGTACGTGAGCCTCGCAGTAGAACCGGACGAACCCGCCGTGGTTGGTCGGATGCCGGTGCTTGACCGCCCACAGGTGGTCGCGGTCGTAGGGCGCGGCGTCGGCGGGACAGGACGCGCACCGAGCAGCGTCGCCGGGCATCACCTCGGCGACGCGGTAAGGCGTTTCGTAGGTGAGGCGATCGCGCCAGTCGGCCGAGTCGACGATTCTCATGGGGGTCCTCTCCGACGCTCGCGCGCCGGATTCCAGCGTACCCGCGGCTCCGTGGCGACGGGGCGCGCACCGTTCGGTGAACATCTCCGGAACGGCGCGCGCCCCCGGCGCGCGTTCGAGGCCGGTTTGCGACAGTTGTCCGGTCACCACGGGCGAGAGGGCGCGAATGGCAATGGCGAGCCCGGCACCCACCGATGTGCTGCTGAGACCGGCGGCGATCGCGCGCGCCTGGATGGGACCAGGCCGTCCGCAGGAGACGATCGCCGTGCCCGGGGTCGTTCTCGGCCCCGGAGAGGCACTGCTGCGCGTGGACCTCGCGACAATCGCCGAGGACGACCTCGCCGTCGCCGACGGTGACGAGGAGTGCCCGGCCCCGACGGTGCTCGGCCGCGAGTTCGTCGGTCGGGTCGCGGCGCTCGGCGGTCGCGTCGATGCCGCCGACGGGACGGCCCTCGAGCTCGGCGAACGCGTCGTGTGCGCGCCGCGACCGCGTGAACGCATCGCGGCGCATCGAGAGCTCGTCGGCGGTTTCGCCACGCACGTGCACGTCCCCGCCGGTACGCCGATCGTCCGGGTGGGGGAGGTGCTGCCCGCCTGCATCCTCGCTCCCGTGCCGGGCGTGGTGTCGCGCGTCGCCGGCCTGCTGCGTGAGGCCGAACAGCGCGTCGACCTGGAGGATGTGGATCTGACGGTGACGGGCGCAGGCATCGATCCGCTCGTGCTCGCCGCCATGGCGACCGAGCGGGGTGCCGCCGTGACCATCGCTTCGGCGGACCCGCGTGTCCGCTCCCGCGCGCATCGCTTCGGTGCCGCCGTGATCGCCGAGCGCGCCGCGGTGCGTGGCCTGCGTGCGACGGTGCGGCCGCGCCACGACGTGGGCGGCGCGTTCACGGTCGTCGCGCCGGACTGTGCGCCCGCCGACCTCGCCACAGCGGTGGCCTTCATGCGCAGCCTCGGCACCCGGCGGTATCCCTTCGCCGATCTCGTCTCGGCGCCGTTGCCGCTGGACCGGCTCGACGAGGCGATCGGCCTCGCCCGGTCGGGCGCCTTCCTCCGCGTGGCAATCGCCCCCGGAGCGTGAAGTCCGAGGGCGATCGCTTGCGAGGAGGCGTCAGGCGGTCTGACCGGAGTGCTGCCCCTCTTCGATCTCTTCGATTACCTTCGCGTTGAACGCCGGCAGGTCGTCCGGCGTGCGGCTCGACACGAGGCCCTGGTCGACGACGACCTCTTCGTCGACCCAGGTCGCGCCGGCGTTGACGAGGTCGGTGCGCAGGCTCGGGAAGCTCGTGAGCGTCCGGCCCGAGAGCACGTCCGCCTCGGCGAGGATCCACGCTGCGTGGCAGATGGCCCCCACCGGCTTGTGCTGCTCGAAGAACTCGCGAGCGAAGTCCACGGCGTTGGGGTCGAGGCGCAGGTTGTCGGCGTTGACGACGCCGCCGGGCAGGACGAGCGCGTCGTAGTCGTCGGCTGCGGCATCCGTCGAGACGACGTCTACCGGCTGCGAATGCCCGTTCTTTCCGGTGATCTCGCCGCCCTCGAGTGCGACCAGAACGACCGTGGCGCCGGCGTCCGACAGGGCCTGCCACGGCGAGGTCAGTTCGCTGTCCTCGAAACCGTCGGTTGCCAGGAATGCGATCTTCTTGCCATCGAGTGTGCTCATGGGGGCGACGCTACGCTCTCGCCGCTGCGGGGTGGACCCGCTTGACACCTCCGGGACCGGCGTGGCCTCCACGGGTGGTGTCGGGGCTACGATGGCGGCATGTCCACCGCATCTACGCCTCAGCCCCAGACCCTGCAGCCGGTTCCCGACGAGAAGAACCTGCTGAAGACCGACGAAGCCGCCTCGTGCTGCGGCGGGGGCTGCTGCTCGACATCCTGAACATCGCGCCTTCGGGCGTACGACGAAGCCGCCGGCGCTGATGCGCTCGGCGGCTTCGTCGTGTCGGGCGGGTAGTCTCAGTGCGGGGCCGGGGCGCCGGCGGGGCTGTCGGCCGGCTTGCGGATCAGGAGTGCTCCGATGATGAGCGGCGAGGCGATGATGGCCGCGACGAGGAACGCGGCGCGTGCCCCCGCCGCTCCGGCGGCCGCGGTCGCGGGATCGCCCGCTCCGGTCTCGGCGGCGGCCATCACCGTGATCAGCAGCGCGATGCCTGCCGCACCCGCGACCTGCTGCATCGTCGAGACGATCGCGCTGCCGTACGAGTAGAAGCGCGGCTGGAGTGAACCCAGTGAGGCGGTGAACAGGGGCGTGAACGACATCGCGAGTCCGAGCGAGAGCACGGTCTGCAGGGCGAGCAGGTGCCACACGGATGTCGTCTCGCTGAGCGTCGTGAAGGTCCACAGGATGCCGGTCACGAGCACCGCTCCGGGGACGAGGAGCACGCGCGTGCCCCATCGGTCGTAGACCCGCCCGATGAACGGCCCGGCGATGCCCATGGCGAGCGAACCGGGCAGCACGACGAGGCCGGACTCGAGCGCCGAGAGGCCGAGCACGTTCTGCATGTACAGCGGCAGCAGCGTGATGACCCCGAAGAAGGCCATCGACATGACCGCGAGCTGCGCGACAGACAGGGAGAAGTTCAGCGACCGGAACACGCGCAGATCGAGGAGCGCCTCGTCGGAGCGCTGCAACCGCAGCTGGCGCCAGACGAAGGTCGCGAGGCCGAGGACACCGACCGTGAGCGCGACGATCAGCGGCAGCTGGCCCGTCGGAGCAGCGCCGGCCTCGCCACCGTGACCGGCCGCGCCGATCTGGCTGAGCCCGAACACCAGACCGCCGAAGCCGAACGCGGACAGCACGATCGAGAGGATGTCGAGCGGTGCGCGTCGGGTCGACCCCAGGTTGTGGATCCAGGTCACACCGATCGCCAGAGCGACGAGCGCGATCGGCAGCACGACGCCGAAGATCCAGCGCCAGCTCAGCGTGTCGAGCAGGAAGCCCGACAGGGTCGGCCCGATCGCGGGGGCGAGGGACATCACGATGCTGACCCGCCCCATCATGCGCCCGCGGGCGTGGGGAGGAACGACCGTCATCAGGGTCGTCATGAGCAGGGGCATCATGATGGCGGTGCCCGATGCCTGCACCACCCGCGCCACGAGCAGCACGGAGAATCCCGGTGCCAGCAGTGCGATGAGCGTGCCCGCCGAGAACAGGCTCATGGCCGTCGTGAACACTGCGCGCGTCGTGAAGCGCTGCAGCAGGAACCCGGTGATGGGGATGACGACGGCCATCGTGAGCATGAAGGCGGTGGTCAGCCACTGGGCGGCGACAGCGGTGATGCCGAAGTCGACGATGAGGTGGGGGATCGCGACGCCCATCGTGGTCTCGTTGAGGATCGCGACGAAGGCCGCGACGAGCAGCAGCCAGATGACGCGGTTGGCCTCGGCGGAAACGACGGTGGGTACCGGGGCCGTCGCGGGGACGGGGGAATCGGTGGCGGACGACGGCGCGACGGCCATAAGGGCTCCTCGGGGAAAGATCGGTCGTCATCCGAAGACGGACGCGAAGAGGGGAACGCGCCCCCGGAGCGATTATTCCCGGTCGGGGCGGCGGACATGCGTGCGAGGCGGGAAGGTCACCACAGGTGTGCCGCGCGCAGCAGCTCGGCTGTCTCGGACTCCCGCGACTCGTGTCCCGGCGTCCGAGCGAGGAACTCGCGCACGAGAGCGCCGACGCGCCGGCGGTAGTCCGGGTCGGGATGCGTCTGCGCGATCCGGACGAGCGGGGGCACATCGAGGTCGAGCACGAGGTCCACCCGGGCTCGGGCCGCGGCCCGAGCGTCGGCGGCATCGAGCACCGCGAGGCCGCCCCGGAGCCCGTCGAGGTAGTCCACGAGCACGGGCAGCTGCGCCCGGTGCTGCGTGATCGACGACCCGTCAGCGCGTTCGCGCCACTGCACGACGACATCCGGGATGACGTCGAACGCACGTGCCCGGGTGTACATCTGCTGCGCGACGAGCTGATCCTCGTACAGACGGCCCTCGGGGAATCGGAGACGGTTCCGGCGCCAGAACTCGATGCGGCTGGCCTTCGACCACGCGACGATGTTGCCCGACGCCGCCGGGTGATCGGCCAGGGTCACGCCCCGCCGCTCCGGATCGGTCGCGGCGGCGACCCAGGGCTGCACCGGCCCGGGGGTGTATCCCTCGTCGGTCGGCCGCAGGCGCACGTATGCGCCGGCGACGAAGTCGGAGCCGGACGCGTCGAGGGTGCCCACGAGCCGCTCGAGCGCCCGCGGGGCCAGGATGTCGTCGGCATCCAGGAAGGCGACGAACGGCGTCTCGACCAGGTCCAGGCCGGCGTTGCGCGCGGCACCGAGGCCCCGAGGCCGGTCGTGGCTCACCACGTTGAGGCGCGGGTCGGCGGCGGCCGCCGCCCGGAACATCGAGCCGGTGGCGTCGCGCGAACCGTCGTCGACGAGGATGCCGCGCCACGAGCTCAGGGTCTGCGTGCGCAGGGAGTCCAGAGCCTCTTCGGCGTAGGGGGCGACGTCGCGACCGGGAATGATGACGGTGACGACCGGCGTGCTCACGCTGCCGATCGTACTGCGGCCACGGCGGCCGCCAACGCGTCCGCGAGAGCGGCGGGGGCGGGTGGCGCCGTGCGGTCGAAGCTGAACCGCACGGCCGTCCGCGTCTCGTCGTCGGTCAGTCCGATCGCCGCGAGGACGTGCGAGGGGTCAGTGCTGCCGGCCGCGCAGGCCGACCCGCTGCTGGTGATGATGCCGCGGCGCTCGAGTTCGAGCAGCACGGCCTCGCCCGACGTGCCGGTGAACACGAAGGACGCGAGCCCGGGGAGGCGATCGACGGCGTCGCCGGTGAGCCGCGCTCCGGGGATCGTCGCGAGGACGCGCGCGGTGAACTCCTCACGGGCAGCGGTAGCGCGGGTCGCGGCATCCGTGCGCTCCTGTTCGGCCAGCTCGAGCGCGACGGCGAGCGCCACGGCGCCGGCGACGTTCTGCGTGCCCGACCGGCGGCCGCGTTCCTGACCGCCGCCGTGCAGCACCGGCTCGAGCGGGAGGCGCCCGCGGACGGCGAGCGCCCCGATCCCCTGAGGGGCGCCGATCTTGTGGCCCGCGATCGAGAGCGCATCCACGCCCAGGCCCGCGAGCGGCAGCCACCCCGCGGCCTGGACGGCGTCGACGTGCACCGGGATGCCGCCTGCGGTCGCAGCGATCGCGGCGACATCCTGCACCGTCCCGATCTCGTTGTTGGCGTAGCCGATGCTGATGACCGCGGTGTCATCGCGCACGGCGGCGGCGACGTCGTCGGGTCGCACCCGTCCGCGGGTGTCGACGGGGAGGATGTCGAGGTCGTAGTCGTGCATGCGAGCGAGATAGCGGCCGACGGCGAGGACGGACGCGTGCTCGATCGCCGTCGTGATCAGGTGTCCGGGGCGACGGCCCCGTGCGCCGAGAGCGAGCCCGGCGATCGCGAGGTTGTTCGCCTCGGTGCCGCCGGAGGTGAAGACGATGTCTCCCGCGCGCATTCCGAGCACGCCGGCGATGCGTCGGCGTGCGTCCTCGAGAGCCGCCGAGACGTCCTCGCCGACGGTGTGGACACTCGAGGGGTTGCCGAACCGCCCGAGGAGGAACGGGGCCATCGCCTCGAGTACCTCGGCGCGCACCGGGCCGCCGGCGGCATGGTCGACGTACAGCATCAGCGGGGAGACGGTGCCAGATCGAGCCCCAGGTCGAGGGCGGCGGCGGAGTGGGTGAGCGCCCCGACCGAGATGACGTCGACGCCGGTCTCGGCGATGGCCCGCACCGTGTCGAGCGTGACGCCGCCCGATGCCTCGACGGTCGCGCGTCCCGCGATCAGCTCCACGCCGCGGCGGAGGTCGGGCAGCGAGAAGTTGTCGAGCATGATCGTGTCGACACCCGCGGCGAGCACCGGCTCGATCTGGTCGAGGCGGTCGACCTCGACCTCGATGTGGGTCGTGTGCGGCAGGGCGGCTGCGGCGCGCCGCAGGCCGTCCGTCAGCGACACGCCGCCGGCGGTGATGACGCCGAGATGGTTGTCCTTGAGCATCACGGCGTCCGACAGCGAGAAGCGGTGGTTCGCCCCGCCGCCGTCACGGACGGCCGCGCGTTCGACGGCCCGCAGGCCCGGCGTGGTCTTGCGGGTGTCGGTGATACGCACACCGGTGCCGGCGACGGCGTCGACATACCGGCGGGTCAGGGTCGCGATGCCCGACATCCGCTGGGCGAAGTTCAGGCCGACACGCTCGGCGGTGAGCACCGCTCGGGCGGGACCGGTGACGGTCGCCAGCACCGCGCCGGGGGCGATGCCGGCGCCGTCGGGCACTCGCTGCTCGACGGCGCAGTCCGGGTCGGTGATGGTGAAAGCCGCAGCGAAGAACGCGGCGCCGCTGAAGACGCCCGCGGTTCGGCTGACCAGGTGGGCGGTGAGCTCGGCATCGGCCGGGACGAAGACGGCGCTGGTGAGATCGCCCCAGGGGGCGTCCTCGTCGAGCGCCGACTGGACGAGGCGGGAGACGTGGCGAGCGGGGATCATCAGGCGACCTTGTCGGAGAGGAGGGCGGAAGCGGTGCGGCCGGCCGGATCGTCGGACCGGTAATGGGAGCCCAGGGATTGCGAGCGCGCGAGGGCGGCTCTCGTCAGCGTGCGGGCCACAAGCAGCAGGTTGGCGTCCTCGTGCTCGCCGGCCGAGCGCGGCTCGGCCGGCTCGGCCGTCCAAGCGTCGAGAGTGGCGAGTGCGTGACGCAGGCCCGCGGCATCCCGGTGCAGCCCGACGTGCTTCCACATGAGGTGCTGCAGGGCGGCGCGGGAGAACGGCGGGAGCCCATCCGGCGACCCGGTCGGCGGTCCGCTCACGGGCGGAACGACGACGGTCGCCCCGCCGAGCGCCCCTGCCAGGCCCGGCTCGCGGCGAGGGCGGTCGAGCGCCACCGCCGATGCCGCGCGCGCCGCGAAGACGGCCGCCTCGAGCAGCGAGTTGGACGCCAGCCGGTTCGCGCCGTGCACGCCCGTCCGCGCAACCTCGCCGACGGCGTAGAGACCCGGCACGCTCGTGCGTCCGTCGAGGTCGGTGGCGACCCCGCCCATGGCGTAGTGGGCGGCAGGCGTGACCGGGATCGGCTCACGCGCCCACTCGAGGCCGCGCGCACGCAGTCGGCGGTCGATCGACGGAAAGCGTTCGGCGAGGAAGGATGCCGTCTCCCTCTCCGTCGCCCGGATCGCGGTCGCGTCGAGCCGGACCGGGCGGCCGTCCTGTCGTGCCATGGCTGCGGCGATCGCTCGGGCCACGACGTCGCGCGGCGCGAGCTCCGCGGCGGGATGGGCTTCGACGCAGAACCGGTGCCCCGCCTCGTCTCGCAGCACAGCGCCCTCGCCGCGCACCGCTTCGGAGATGAGCTCCCCGTCGGCAAGCGCCGTGGGGTGGAACTGCACGAACTCCAGGTCGGCCACGCGCGCGCCGGCGCGCAGGGCGAGGGCGATGCCGTCGGCCGTCGCCACCTCGGGGTTGGTGGTGTGCGCGAACAGGCGGCCCGCGCCGCCGGTGGCGAGCACGACGGCGTCGGCGTCGATCGTGGTCTCGGCTCCGCGGAACAGGGTGCGCACCCCGCGGGCTCGGCCGCGCGCGATCATCACCTCGGTTGCGAGGGTGTCGGGTCGGATGTCGACGTCGGAGTCGCGGAGGGCGGTGTTCAGCGCTCGCTGGATGGCGCCGCCGGTCGCATCACCGCCGGCGTGCAGGATGCGCGGCCGGCCGTGCGCACCCTCCAGCCCGAGGCTGAGGGCGCCCGCGGCATCCCGGTCGAACACGACGCCGAGCGCGGCGAGCTCGTCGACGACCTCCGCTCCGGCCGAGACCAGCACCCGGGCCGCTGCGGGGTCGACCGTCCCGGCGCCCGCGGCGAGGGTGTCGGCCAGGTGCGACGCGACGTCACCGTCGCCGCCCATCGCTGCCGCGATCCCGCCTTGCGCGTACGCCGTGTTGCCGGCGCCGAGGGGGCCCTTGCTCAGCAGCACGACGCTGCATCCGGCGCGATCCGCACGCAGCGCGCAGAGCCCACCGGCGAGCCCCGCACCGACCAGGACGACGCGCGTCGTCACGGGCGGGCCGCCAGCATCCGTTCGAGCGCGAGGCGAGCGGGCTCAGCGACATCGCCCGGTACCTGGATGCGGTTGGGCGTGCGACCGGCCACGAGCTCATCGAGTACCCAGGCGAGGTACCCGGGGTGGATGCGGTACATCGTCGAGCACGGGCAGACGATGGGATCGAGGCAGAAGATCCGGTGCTGCGGGTACTGCGCGGCCAGGCGCTGGACGAGGTTGATCTCGGTGCCGACGGCGAAGGTGGTCGGCTCGGAGGCGGCGTCGATGGCCGAACGGATGTACTCCGTCGACCCGGCCTCGTCGGCCGCGTCGACGACATCCATCGGGCATTCGGGATGCACGATGACCCGCACCCCCGGGTGCTCGGCGCGCGCCCGGTCGATCTGGTCGACGGTGAAGCGGCGATGCACCGAGCAGAAGCCGTGCCAGAGGATGACCTGAGCGTCGGTCAGCGCCGCGCGATCGTTGCCGCCGTATGCGCGGCGGGGGTTCCACAACGGCATCCGGTCGAGCGGCACGCCCATCGCCTTCGCGGTGTTGCGGCCGAGATGCTGGTCGGGGAAGAACAGCACGCGCCGGCCGCGTGCGAACGCCCACTCGAGCACGGTCCGCGCGTTCGACGAGGTGCAGACGATGCCGCCGTGGCGGCCGACGAAGCCCTTGATGGCGGCCGAGGAGTTCATGTAGGTGACCGGGACGACCGGCAGCAGACCGTCCTCATCCGGCTGCTCCAGATCGCCGTAGAGCTCGGCGAGCTGCTCCCAGCACTCCTCGACCTCGTCGATCGAAGCCATGTCGGCCATCGAGCATCCCGCCGCGAGGTTCGGCAGGATGACCGCCTGCTCGGGCTGCGACAACAGGTCGGCGGTCTCGGCCATGAAGTGCACGCCGCAGAAGACGATCGCCTCGGCCTCGGGATGCGACTTCGCCGCGCCCGCGAGCTGGAACGAGTCGCCCACGTAGTCCGCGTGCACGACGACCTCTTCGCGCTGGTAGAAGTGCCCGAGCACGACCACGCGGTCGCCGAGAACGGTCTTCGCTTCGCGGATGCGCTGATCGAGCTCGCGCTCGGATGCGCGCCGGTACCACTCGGGAAGCTCGCCCTGCCGCGGCGACCCGGTGCGGATGACGTCGCCCATCGACGACCCGGGGCCGTAGCCGGGACGGGCATCGAACTCCCACGGGCCGGCGGCGAGGTCGGTGTTGCAGGTCGCCGCTCGCGAGGCCCCGGCGACGATCGCCTGGATGCCGTGGTCGACGCTGGGGTCGAGCGGGCGCGCGGTCAGGGGCAGGGATGCGGTGGTCATGACGGTTCCTTCAGCGGGGGAGCGGGCCGCGGTCGGCCAGCTCGGCGTCGTGGTTGTAGCGATACAGGCGGGCGGGTCGGTGACTGCCGGTGCGGAAGTCGTCGGTCGGGATGAGGGTGCCCGAGCCGTCGACCTGGCGTCGGAAGTTGGCCGGGTCGAGCCGGCGGCCCCCGATCGCCTCGTAGACCTCGCGCAGTTCGGCGAGGGTGAACAGCTCGGGCAGCAGTCCATGGGCGATGCGGCTGTAGCCGACCTTGTTCCGCAGTCGCCACAGGGCGTACTCGACGATGAGTTCGTGGTCGAACGCCAGGGGCGGCAGTGCGGCGGCGTCGAACCACGCGACGTTCTCGTCCGCGGGAAGCGGCGTCGCGGCGACATCCTCGCGCACGAGCGCCCAGTAGACGATCGACACCACGCGTGCGGGCGAGCGGCCGACGTCGCCGAACGCGTACAGCTGCTCGAGATAGCTCGGGGCCAGCGCGGTCGTCTCGGCGAGGGTGCGGGATGCCGCGGCCTCGAGGTTCTCGGACGCGTCGAGCCACCCGCCCGGCAGGGCCCACTGACCTTCATGCGGATCGCGCGTGCGCCGCACCAGCGGCAGCACGACCGCGGGCAGCTCGCCGGCGTCGTCATGACGCAGGCTGAAGATGACCGTCGACACCGCGACGCGGATCTCATCGCGCGGCTCCGGTGAGGGTGTTCGTGTCATGGTGACCCTAACTCTCGCGCCGATCTTATAGTCGCGAAGACCTGAACGCCAACAGGAGCCCGCCCGTCGCGTCGCGGGGCGACTCACAGCCGGGCCGCGTACGCTGATCCGGTCCCCGAGGAGGTCCCGTGCTGCTGGTCGACGTGGTCGTCGTGATCCTTCTCGTCGGGGCATTCGCCATCGGCGTCACGCGGGGGCTCGTGGCGATCGCCGGGTCGCTCGCCGGCCTCGTCGTCGGGTCCCTGCTCGCCGTGTGGGCGGTTCCGCTCATCGCCCCCGGTGTCGCCGATTGGGAGTACCGCTCGCTCGTGCTCGCGATCTGCGCGATCGCGATCATCGCCGTGTGCACCGCCCTCGGCACAGCGGTGGGGGCCGCGATCCGTCGAGGTGTCGACCGGGCGAAGCTGCGGGTCCTCGATCGGATCCTCGGTGCGGGCGCGGCCACTGTCGCGGGCGGACTCGTGCTGCTGCTCGGCGCGGGCGCCATCACGGCCAGCGGCATGCCCGTCGTCTCGACGGCCATCGCCTCGTCGCGCGTGCTCAGCATCATCGACGGGCTCACCCCCGACCCGGTCGACTCCGCGCTCGCCGAGGTGCGCGGCTTCGTCGTCGACGAGGGCATCCCGCGCATCGGCGAGCTGCTGCGGCCCGAGGTCGCGCCCACCGCGCCGGCGGTGGCCCTGGACGACCCCGAGCTGCAGCGTGCAGCCGCATCCGTCGCGCGGATCAGCGGCACCGCTTACGCCTGCGGTGTGTCGATGACGGGGTCGGGCTTCGTCGCGGCCGACAACCTCGTCGTCACCAACGCCCACGTCGTCGCCGGTGTCGACACGCCCGTCGTCGAGCTTCCCGGCCGCGGCGCGCGCGAGGGGCGTGTGGTCTACTTCGATCCGACCGACGACCTCGCCGTCATCGCGGTCGACGATCTCGGCGCCGAGCCGCTCAGCATCGTGCCGCCCGTGACGCCCGGCACTGCCGTCGCGGTGCAGGGGTACCCGCTGGGCGGGCCGTTCACCAGCGGCGCCGCGTTCGTCCTCTCGGTCGGGTCGGCACCGGTTCCCGACATCTACGACGGTTCGAGCTCGCCGCGCGAGATCTACGCGCTCGAGGCCGACGTCCGACCCGGCAACTCGGGTGGTCCCGTGCTCACCGACACCGGCGCGGTGGCCGGCGTGGTCTTCGCGCGCGGCGCCGAAGGAGAGCAGCGGGGGTACGCGATGACGACCACCGAGCTGCTGCCCGTGCTCGCCGGGGTGGATGCCGCTGCGCCCGCCGTCGCGTCGGGCGCCTGCACCCGCTGACCCCGCGTCACCGGTGGTCGGGCGGACCGTGCGCGGTGCCGCTATGCTGATCGCGCAACTGAAGACAGGCCGCATGACGCACGCGGGAGAGCTCCGGTCACACCGGGCACCGAAGGAGCAAGCCTCCCCGCCAATCTCTCAGGTCCGCGTACCGCGCGCGTCCGGCCGCTCTGGAAAGCGATCCGCAGGGATCCGCCGACGGTGAAAACCGGGTTTGCCCGGTGAAACTCTCAGGCCCAAGACAGAGGGGGAGTTCCCGGATGCCGCGACCGTGGCATCCGGTGGCCCGTCACGGGAGAACTCATGTCAGATCCCCGCTCCACCGTCCTGCACCACCGTCACCGCGCCCTCGGCGCGTCCTTCACCGACTTCGGCGGCTGGCTCATGCCGGTCCGTTACACCTCCGATCTCGCCGAGCACCACGCCGTGCGCGCGGCCGCCGGCCTGTTCGACATCTCGCACATGGCGGAGTTCGAGGTCACCGGATCCGTCGCCGGGGACTGCCTCGATGCGGCGCTCGCGGGCCGGCTGTCGACGGTCGCCGTCGGCAAGGCGAAGTACTCGCTGGTGCTCGCCGACGACGGCGGCATCATCGACGACGTCATCGTGTACCGCCTCGCCGAGGACCGGTTCCTCATCATCGCCAACGCCGGCAACCGCGCGCCGGTGTGGGCGGCGCTGCAAGAGCGCGCCGAGGGGTGGGACGCGGAGGTGCGCGATCTGACCGACGACTACGCGTTGCTCGCCGTGCAGGGTCCGGCGGCGGTGTCCGTGCTCGAAGCGACGACCGGGCTATCGGCGGACGGCGTTGCACTCGCGGAGACCTCGTACTACGCGTCGACCGCCGGGCGGTTCGCCGACGCGCCGCTCCTGATCGCGCGCACCGGCTACACCGGCGAAGACGGCTTCGAGCTGATGGTGCCCATCGATGCCGCCGAGGCGCTGTGGGACGCTCTCCTCGCCGCGGGCGAGCCGCTCGGCCTCGTGCCCGCCGGCCTCGCCTCGCGTGACACGCTCCGTCTCGAGGCGGGCATGCCGCTGTACGGGCACGAGCTCTCGCGCGACGTCACGCCCGCGCAAGCGGGACTGGGCCGCGTCGTCGCCGCTCAGAAGGAGACGTTCGTCGGGCGGGACGCGCTGGCCGCGCGCGCCGCCGAGCCGGCGCCCGTCCTCGTCGGCCTCGTCTCGGAGGGTCGACGTGCCGGGCGGGCCGGCTATCGCGTTCTCGGTCCCGACGAGGTGCCGGTGGGCGAGATCACGAGCGGAGCCCTGAGCCCGACGCTCGGGCATCCCATCGCCCTGGCCTATGTCGCTTCCGAGTTCGCCGCCGTGGGCACCGAGCTCGGTATCGACGTCCGCGGCACCCGCATCCCCGCCACCGTCGCCCCGCTGCCGTTCTACCGGAGGAAGAAATGACCGATCTCGACGCACTGAAGTACACCGCCGAGCACGAGTGGGTCTCGCTCTCGGGCACGACCGCCACGGTCGGCATCACCGACTACGCCGCCGAGAAGCTGGGGGATGTCGTCTATGTCGACCTTCCCGCCGTCGGCACCGCCGTCACTGCCGACCAGGTGTGCGGCGAGATCGAGTCGACCAAGTCGGTCGGCGAGCTCTACGCGCCCCTCAGCGGCGAGGTGGTCGAGATCAATGAGGCCGTCGTCGACGACCCCTCGCAGGTCAACGCCGCGCCCTTCGACACCGGGTGGCTCATCCGCATCACGGTCGACCCCGCGCAGGTCGCGGGCCTTCTCGACCGTGCGGCCTACCTCGCGCTCACCGGCGGAGACCGATGAGCGGGGCGTTCGCTGCGCGCCACATCGGCACCGACGACGCGGCGCAGCGCCGCATGCTCGACGTCCTGGGCTACGACACGGTGGATGCGCTGGTCGCCCGTGCCGTGCCCGCGTCGATCCACGCCGCGGACGTCCCGGACAGCGTCATCCCGTCGGCGGCGTCCGAGAGCGAGACACTGGCCGAGCTGCGCGAGCTCGCCGGCCGCAACCGCGGCGCCCGCTCGATGATCGGTCTGGGCTACTACGACACGTTCACCCCGACCGTCATCCAGCGCAACGTCCTCGAGAACCCGTCCTGGTACACGGCCTACACGCCCTACCAGCCCGAGATCTCGCAGGGCCGGCTCGAGGCCCTCATCAACTTCCAGACGATGGTGACCGACCTGACCGGTCTCGCCACCGCGAACGCCTCGATGCTCGACGAGTCGACGGCCGTGGTCGAGGGCATGCTGCTCGCGCGCCGAGCGTCGAAGAGCCGTTCGTCGGTGTTCCTCGTCGACGCCGACGCCCTGCCGCAGACGAAGGCGGTACTCGCCCACCGTGCCGAGGCCGTCGGCATCGAGGTGCGCGAGATTGACCTCGCGTCGCAGCATCCCGGCACCGGCGACGAGGCGTTCGGCGCGTTCGTGCAGTACCCGGGCGCCTCGGGGCGGGTCTGGGATCCGTCGGCCGTCATCGCCGATGTCCAGGCCGGCGGCGGTCTGGTCGTCGTCGCCGCCGACCTGCTCGCGCTCACGCTGCTGCGCTCACCCGGCTCGCTCGGGGCCGACGTCGCCGTCGGCACCACCCAGCGCTTCGGTGTCCCGATGGGCTTCGGAGGCCCGCACGCGGGCTATATGGCGGTGCGGTCGGGCCTCGAGCGCCAGCTGCCCGGGCGACTGGTCGGTGTCTCCGTTGATGCGGCGGGACACCCCGCGTACCGCCTCTCGCTGCAGACACGCGAGCAGCACATCCGGCGCGAGAAGGCGACGTCGAACATCTGCACGGCGCAGGTGCTGCTCGCCGTGATGGCGTCGATGTACGCGGTGTACCACGGCCCCGGCGGGCTGCGCCGCATCGCCGCGTCCGTCGCGGACCACGCTGCGCTGCTCGCCGCATGGCTGACCGATGCCGGCGCCGAGGTCGTCCACGAGCACTTCTTCGACACCGTCACGGTGCGCGTTCCCGGCCGGGCGCGCGCGGTCGTCGCGGCCGCGCGCGAGCGCGGATACCAGCTGTGGCTCCGCGACGACGACACGGTTCAGCTCGCCGTCGACGAGACCACGACCCCGGCCGACCTGCACGCCGTCGTGGCGGCGTTCGGCGGTCCGGCAGAGCGCGCCTTCGCCTTCACGGGAGCCTCCGACACGGCTCGGCACACCCTTCCGGCCCTGGTGCGCGAGGACGAGTACCTCACGCACCCCGTCTTCACGACGCACCATTCCGAGACGGCGATGATGCGCTACCTGAAGCAGCTCGCCGACCGCGACTACGCCCTCGATCGCGGCATGATCCCGCTCGGCTCGTGCACGATGAAGCTCAACGCCGCCACCGAGATGGCTGCGGTGACGTGGCCCGAGTTCGCGCGGGTGCATCCCTTCGCCCCGGCCGAGGACGTGCGTGGCTACCTCGACCTCGTCGACCAGCTCGAGGCGTGGCTCGCCGAGGTCACCGGATACGACGCCGTCTCGCTGCAGCCGAACGCCGGCTCGCAGGGCGAGCTCGCGGGTCTGCTGGCCATCCGCGGGTACCACCGCTCGCGCGGCGACCTCCAGCGCGAGGTGTGCCTCATCCCGTCCTCGGCGCACGGCACGAACGCGGCGTCGGCGGTCCTCGCGGGGATGCGCGTCGTGGTGGTGGCCTGTGACGAGGCGGGCAACGTCGACCTCGACGACCTGCGCGCGAAGATCGACGAGCACGCCGCGGCGCTCTCGGCGCTGATGATCACGTATCCGTCCACCCACGGCGTGTACGAGCACGAGGTGTTGTCGATCACTCAGGCGGTGCACGACGCCGGCGGACAGGTGTACGTCGACGGCGCGAACCTGAACGCGCTGCTCGGCTTCGCGCGGTTCGGCGACCTCGGCGGTGACGTCTCGCACCTGAACCTCCACAAGACCTTCGCGATCCCGCACGGTGGCGGCGGACCGGGGGTCGGCCCGGTCGCGGCGAAGGCGCACCTGGCGGCGTTCCTCCCCGCGCACCCGCTCGCGCAGCGCACCGAGCACGCCGGCGGCTTCGCGTTCGCGGGCGGCCCGGTCTCCGCGGCGCCGTACGGCTCGGCGTCGATCCTGCCGATCTCGTGGGCGTACGTCCGGATGCTGGGCGCGTCGGGACTGCGGTCGGCCACCGGCGCCGCCGTGCTCGCGGCCAACTACGTCGCCGCGCGACTGCGCGAGCACTATCCGGTGCTGTACGCCGGCGAGGGCGGGCTGGTCGCGCACGAATGCATCCTCGACCTGCGCCCGCTGCGGGAGCGCACCGGGATCACCGTCGACGACGTCGCCAAGCGGCTCATCGACTACGGCTTCCACGCGCCGACGATGTCGTTCCCCGTCGCGGGAACGCTCATGGTCGAGCCCACCGAGTCCGAGGACCTGCCCGAGCTCGACCGCTTCGTCGAGGCGATGGTGGCCATCCACGCCGAGGCCGAACGGGTCGCGGCGGGGGAGTGGCCGGCGGACGACAACCCGCTGATCGCCGCCCCGCACACCGCGGAGTCGGTCGTGGTGTCGGAGTGGCGGCATCCGTACACGCGTGACGAAGCGGTGTTCCCCGTCCGCTCGCTCATCCGCGGAAAGTACTGGCCGCCGGTCCGCCGGATCGACCAGGCCTACGGAGACCGAAACCTCGTGTGCGCCTGCCCGCCGCCGGAGGCCTTCGCCTGACCGGATGCCGCCAGCCCGCACGTTCCCGCCGACGACGCGCCGTCCTTCGCGCACTGCCGGCGGGAACGCGTGCGTTCGGCGGCGTTCAGAAGAGCGTCGGCCACCACGCCGCGGCGAGCGGGTAGCCGATGAAGGCGATGAGGTCGATCACGACGTGTGCGATGACGAGCGGCATGACGCGGCCCCACCGGTGGTAGACCCAGCCGAAGACGATGCCCATCGCGATGTTCCCGAAGATCGGACCGATCCCCTGATACGCGTGGTAGAGCCCGCGGAGCGCTGCGGTCGACAGGATGATCGTCCAGGTGCCCCACCCGAGGCGCTTCAGACGGTCGAAGAGGTAGCCGATGAAGATGACCTCCTCGGTGAGCCCCGCACGCAGCGCGGCGAGGGTGAGCAGAAGGATGGCCGTCCACGCGCCGTCGAGCGGCGCGGCGCCGACCTGCACCGTGATGCCGAGCGCGCGCCCGAGCGCGTACAGGCCCAGCCCCGGCACGCCGATGATCAGCACGAGCAGGATGCCGGTTCCGGCATCCTTTCCGAATCTGCGGAAGTCCAGCCCGATCCGCTGCAGCGCCGACCGCCCGGGCTCCCACAGGAAATAGATCGCGAGCGCGACCGGTGCGAGGTTGAACAGCTGCGAGAAGCCCTGCGAGACGACCGACCACGGGTCCACCGTCGCGGCGCCGGGATTGAGGGCCGTCGACTGGGCGCCCAGACTCTCCTCGCGGGTGATCGCCTGCAAGAAGGACAGCACCGAGAAGAACGCCGATCGCCCCACCGACAGGGCGAGGACGATCCCGATCTCCCACCCCAGGCGGACGCGTGATGCAGACGTCATGGAACCTCCTCGGGTCGCCGCCGGCGAGCCATCCACCGGCAGGATGCCGCGCCGCCGAGCAGACTGCTTCGCGCCGCGCTCAGCGGGTTAAGGATATGTAACGTTTGCTGTACGCGTTTTGACCAACGTCTGACCGCTCCTTATCGTCTTGGTATCCGCGGCGGTCGATCGTGACCGGTCTGCCGACCCGCACCCATCCCTTGCACAGGAGGAAATGTGTCTGGAAAGACCTGGCGCTCACGCGTCATCACGGCGGGGGCGGGTGTCGCTGTCGCGTCCCTGGCACTCGCCGGCTGCACCACAGCACCCACCGAAGAAGGCTCGGGCGAAGAGGGCGGCACGATCACGATCGCGACCACCAACGCCTTCACGTCCTTCAACGGCGACACCCCCGAGGCCAACCTCGACACCAACGGCATGGTGGGCTACCTCACCGGCGTCTCCGGTGGTCTGGGCCTCGGCGGCTTCCTGCGCCTCGACTCGGACTTCAGCGTCCTCCCGAACAGCGACTTCGGCACGTACGAGACCGTCTCCGAAGACCCGCTGACGGTCAAGTACACCCTCAACGAGGGCCTCACCTGGTCCGACGGCGAGCCGATCGACGCCGACGACATGCTCGTCAACTGGGCCATCTCGTCGGGCTACTTCGACGACGCCGTGCTCGACCCCGCCACCGGCGAGGTCACCAACGGCGGCACGCAGTACTTCAGCCTCGCCGGCAGCACCGCCGGGCTCGACACCACCGCGTTCCCCGAGATCGGCGACGACAACCTGTCGATGACGATCACCTACGGCACGCCGTTCGTCGACTACGAGCTCGTCAACCCCATCGGCAAGCCCGCCCACGTCCTCGCGGACAAGGCCGGCGTGTCCGAGGAGGAGTTCATCGAGCTTCTCAAGACGCTCCCCGAGGGCAACCCCGAGGCTCCCGTTCCCGCGAACGAGACGCTGAAGGCCGCCGCCGACTTCTGGAACACCGGCTACGACGTCACGGCGATGCCGACCGACGAGAGCCTCCTCGTCGCGAGCGGTCCGTTCATCGTGACCGACTTCGTTCCCGAGTCGAGCATCACGCTCGGCAAGAACCCGGAGTACAAGGGCGACATGGCGCCCGCGTACGACCAGCTCGTGATCCGCTTCATCGGCGACTCGAACGCGCAGGTCACCGCTCTGCAGAACGGCGAGGTCCAGGCGATCCAGCCGCAGCCCTCCGCCGACACGCTCACCGCTCTCGAGAACGCCAACGCGACCGTCCACCCGGGCGACCAGCTCGCGTACGACCACCTCGACCTGAGCTTCAGCGGCGTCTTCGCCGAGGCGAACGTCCGTGAGGCCTTCCTCAAGACGATCCCCCGTCAGCAGATCCTCGAGTCGATCGTCACCCCGGTGAACCCCGAGGCTTCGGTCCTGAACTCGCAGATCTTCCTGCCCACCGATGGTGAGCAGTACGAGACCGCGGTCGCCTCGAGCGGCTACGACGCCTTCACCGAGCCCGACATCGAGGGTGCCAAGGCGCTCCTCGCCGGCGCGACCCCGACGGTCCGCATCCTCTACAACACCAACAACCCGAACCGTGTCGACACGTTCCGCGCCATCCAGCAGTCGGCGCAGCAGGCCGGCTTCGTGGTCGAGGATGCCGGTTCGCCCGACTGGGGCTCGCTCCTGGGCAGCGGCAGCTACGACGCGTCGATCTTCGGCTGGGTCTCGCCGGGTGCCGGTAACGCCGCTCTGCCGCAGATCTTCAAGACCAACGGTGGTGGCAACTACAACGGCTACTCGAACCCCACGGTCGACCAGCTGGTCGACGAGAGCCAGGTCACGCTCGACCCCGAGCGTCTCGCCGAGATCAAGGTGCAGATCGACACCGAGACCGCGAAGGACTTCTACGGTCTGCCGCTGTTCCAGTCGCCCGGCCTGTTCGCTGACAACGGCTCCGTGACGGGCATCGAGTACTTCGGTGGCCAGACCGGAATCGTGTGGAACGCGCAGGAGTGGACGCTCGCCGGCTGACCGCCGGCGGCTGACACCCGGTTAACCTGAAGGGCGCCGGAGTCGACACGGCTCCGGCGCCCCGCCATGTCCGCAGAGCGGGCGCTATCCTGTCGAGGCGCTACAGCGCCCACGACCCCCCAACAGAAGGAAGATCCACGCGATGGTCGGATTCGTCCTCAGGCGTATCGCCGTCTCGATCCTGGTCCTGCTCGCAGCATCGTTCATCATGTACGTGCTGTCCGCCAACTCCGGTGACCCCCTCCAGGACCTGCGCGAGTCGAGCGCTCCGAATCGAGACCAGCTGATCGCCGCCCGCGTCGCGGCCCTGGATCTGGACACGCCGGTTCCGCTGCGATACTTCCTGTGGCTCGGCGGTGCGGCTCAGTGCCTCGTGCCGTTCATCGGCACGTGCGACCTCGGCTCGACCATCTCCAACGCGCAGGTGACCGACATCCTGCCGACGGCGATGCTGTCGACGCTTCAGCTCGTCACCGTTGCGCTGGTCGTCGCGATCGTCCTCGGCATCGCGGTCGGCATCGTCACGGCGCTGCGCCAGTACAGCGGCT
Organism: Microbacterium thalli; assembly: GCF_028737325.1. Taxonomy (GTDB): domain Bacteria; phylum Actinomycetota; class Actinomycetes; order Actinomycetales; family Microbacteriaceae; genus Microbacterium; species Microbacterium thalli. The sequence continues at coordinate 148,638 of NZ_JAQZCH010000002.1, forward strand.
TCGACTTCTCGGTCACGCTGCTCAGCTTCTTCCTCTACTCCCTCCCCGCCTTCCTCATCGCGGTGCTCCTGAAGGAGTTCATCGCGCTGGGCTTCAACAACTTCCTCCAGTCCGAGACGAGCATCGCGCCGTGGGTGATCATCCTGCTCACCGTGCTGAGCGGGTTCATCTGGCAGGCCGCCGTCGGCGGGGCTCTCAAGCGCCGACTTCTCGTCGCGGGTGTCTCGGCCGCTGCCACCGCCGCTCTGCTGGTGTACTTCGACCTCACCAACTGGTTCCGCCAGCCTGGTTTCGGCCCCGTCGGGATGCTGCTCCTCATCGTCGGGGTGGTCATCGTCACCACGGCGCTCGTCGCCGGACTCGAGAACCGTCGGGCGCTCATCGTCGCCGGCGTGAACGGCCTCATCGGTTACGTCTCCTACTTCGCCCTTCAGGGTCTGCTCGACATCTCGTCGATCGGCACGCTGCTGATCCTCGCGCTCGGTGCGATCGCCGTCGGCCTGCTGACCGGATGGCTGCTGGGCGGCACGGACCGCGGACAGGCGATGCGCATCGGCGTTATCGTCGCGGTTCTCGTGGGCGCCCTGACGCTGATCGACCGCTTCATGCAGTCGTGGCCGCAGTACATGGCGAACCCCCGCATCAACAACCGCCCGATCGCCACCGTCGGCGCGGCGACGCCCGGCTTCACCGGTGACGTGTGGCTGACGGGTATCGACACCTTCACCCACCTGCTGCTGCCGACCATCGCGCTGCTGCTGATCTCGTTCGCGGGATACACGCGCTACGCGCGCTCGGGCCTGCTCGAGGTCATGGGTCAGGACTACATCCGCACCGCGCGCGCGAAGGGTCTCTCCGAGCGCACCGTCGTCATGCGTCACGCGCTGCGCAACATGCTGATCCCTATCGCGACGCTCGTCGCGACCGACGTGGGAGCACTGCTCGGCGGCGCCGTCATCACCGAGCGCGTCTTCGCGATCAGCGGCATGGGATCGCTGTTCGTGTCGTCGCTCGAGCGCGTCGACGTGAACCCGATCATGGGCTACTTCCTGGTCATCGCGTTCACCGCGATCCTGTTCAACTTCCTCGCGGACCTCGCCTACGCCGCGCTCGATCCCCGAGTGCGAGTAGCCGCGTGATCGTCCCGACCCCTCGTACCCCGGAGGCCATCCGATGAGCCAGATGATGCCCGAGCCCGTCGAGGCTCCCGCCGCCCCCACGACCGTCGACGACACCGTCGGCGTCAGCCAGGGTCGCCTCATCCTCCGCCGCTTCCTCGCGAACAAGGTCGCCGTCGTCTCCGGGATCCTTTTCCTGCTGCTGGTCGGCTTCTCGATGAGCGCGATCGGGTTCGGCCCCATCCCCGGCTGGTGGAAGCACGACTACACGACCCTGTCGCCGCAGACCGGTGGCGGCGCTCCGACCCTGTCGCTCGTTCCCGAGTGGCTCGGCGGCAACGGCATCTCGCTCGGCGAGCACCCGTTCGGACAGAGCCGTATCGGCATCGACTACTTCGCGATGACGATGCGCGGTGTGCAGAACTCCGTGATCGTCATGCTCGTGATCGGCGTGGGCGGCACGGTCATCGGAACCGTCGTCGGTGCGATCGCCGGGTACTACCGCGGCGTGATCGACGCGATCCTGATGCGCATCACGGACGTCTTCATCGTCATCCCCGCCCTCGTCATCGGCGCCATCGTCGGCCGGGCGACCGGTGGCCTGGGCGTGTGGCTGCTGGCGGCCTTCCTGGCGCTGGTGTCGTGGATGGTGATCGCCCGTCTCGTGCGCGCCGAGTTCCTCAGCCTGCGCGAGCGGGAGTTCGTCGAGGCGGCGCGGGTGGCCGGTGCGAGCGATCTGCGCATCATCTTCAAGCACATCCTCCCCAACGCCGTCGGCGTCGTGATCGTCGCTGCGACGCTGCTGGCCGCCGCCGCGATCCTGCTCGAGACCTCGCTCAGCTACCTCCAGCTCGGCGTGCGTCCGCCGGACGTGTCGCTCGGCCTCATCATCTCCGACAACCAGTCGGCCTTCCAGACGCGGCCGTGGCTGTTCTGGTGGCCCGCGACGTTCATCGTGCTGCTGGCACTGCTGGTGAACTTCGTCGGCGACGGACTGCGCGACGCCTTCGACCCGCGCCAGAAGCGCTTCTCGCGTCGGCGTACGAAGGAGCGGGCATCCTCGTGATGCGCGTTCCCCTGTCAGAGCAGGAGCACCCCCGCGACGAGCGCGGTGGTGCCCAGCACGACCGCGACGATCTCGGCAGTGCGCGGGCGGCGTTCGACGCTGATCCGGTCGGCCTGACCGGGCTCGATCGCGCCGCTGTCGCGCAGACGCTCCCAGCGTCCGCGCACGAGCTCGGCGGCGCGGCCGGAATCGGTGCCGGGCAGGTCGCCCGGACGGATGCCGCCGGCTCCGCCGAGTCGGTCGAGGCGGCGCTTCTCGGAGCGGGTCGCGCGGAACGCGGTCAGCTGGCCGGGGGCGGGAGCCGCGGTGGCGCGGATGCGCCGTCCGGGCGTGTGGAGCGTCAGGGCGAAGGCCGTGTCGACGTGGATGAGCGCGCCCCACGGGATGCGGTGCTCGAGCAGCACGTTCTGGACGTGCACGGCCTCGTCGTCGACCGTCACGCGCGGCGACCACAGCAGCGCCCACACCAGTGCCGCGCCGCCCGCGGCCGCCACGGGGACGCCGACCAGCAGCGGAAGCGCACCCGGGGTGACCAGCGTGGCCCCGGCCGCGGCCGCGAGTCCCGCCCACAGCAGGATGCTCAGCACCTTGTTGAACGTGGACCGGAACGTGACAGCCTGCATCCGCTTATTCTTTCATCCGATGCCGCCGCGACCCGGCGGACCGAGCCGCGAAGGATCGCGCCATGAGCACTCCCATCGACCCCTCCGTTCCCGCGCTGGAGATGATCGACGTCAGCGTCGACTTCGCCGTTGACGGCTACTGGGTTCCCGCCGCCAAGAACCTCAACTACAGCATCGCGCGTGGCCAGGTCGTCGCCGTGGTGGGCGAGTCCGGCTCCGGCAAGAGCGCGAGCTCGATGGCCATCCTTGACCTCCTGCCGGTCAACAGCCGGGTCCGGGGTGAGATCAAGGTCAACGGACGCGACGTGACCGGCCTCAGCCCGCGACAGCTGCGTCAGCTGCGCGGCTCCGAGGTCGCCGCGATCTTCCAGGAGCCGATGACGGCGCTCAACCCGGTGCTGACGGTCGGCTTCCAGATCATCGAGGCGATCCGCGCGCACACCTCCAAGACTCCGAGCGAGGCGAAGGCCCGCGCGCTCGAGCTGTTGGGCATGGTCGGTCTGCCCGACCCCGAGAAGGCGTTCTCGTCGTACCCGCATCAGCTGTCGGGCGGCCAGCGTCAGCGGGCGATGATCGCGCAGGCGATCTGTCTCGACCCGGCGCTGCTGATCGCCGACGAGCCGACGACGGCGCTCGACGTCACCGTCCAGGCCGAGATCCTCGACCTGCTTCGCGACCTGCGCGACCGGCTGCAGTCGGCCGTGCTCCTGATCACGCACGACATGGGCGTCGTGGCCGATCTCGCCGACTGGATCGTCGTCATGAAGGACGGCGAGGTCGTCGAGCAGGGGACGGTCACGCAGGTGCTCGGTAACCCGCAGGCCGTGTACACGCGCGAGCTGCTGGCGGCGGTACCCCGTCTCGGCCAGGGCGGCGAGGGAGACGAGACCGTCGACGTCGTCGAGGCCCTCGCGAGCGTCGTCGAGGAGCACGTGGCCGCGCCGCTCGTCGACCCGACGGTCGGCCCCCGGGTCGAAGCGCCGGTGCTGTCGCTCCAGAACGTCTCGATCGAGTACGGCAAGCGCGGTCGGGTGGCCGCGTTCCGGGCGGTGGACGACGTCTCGCTCGACATCGCCGAGGGAGAGATCGTCGGCCTCGTGGGCGAGTCGGGGTCGGGCAAGTCGACGATCGGACGGGCGGCGATCGGGCTGCAGCCGATCGCCGAGGGCAAGCTCGTCGTCGACGGCATCGACATCAGTGGTGGCGACCGCAAGGTGATCCGCTCGCTGCGCCGCAAGGTCGGCATCGTGTTCCAGGACCCGTCGTCGTCGCTGAACCCGCGGCTGCCCATCGGCGAGAGCATCGGCGAGCCGATGCTGCTGGCGGGGGAGGCGAAGGGGTCGGCCCTCGACAAGCGCGTGGAGTCATTGCTCGACGACGTCCGTCTGCCGCGTTCGTACCGCAACCGCTACCCGCATGAGCTTTCGGGCGGTCAGAAGCAGCGCGTCGGCATCGCCCGCGCGCTCGCGCTCAAGCCCCGTCTGCTCGTCGCCGACGAGCCCACGAGCGCCCTCGACGTCTCGGTCCAGGCGCGGGTGCTCGAGCTGCTGAGCGAGCTGCAGGCGGAGTACCGTTTCGCCTGCCTGTTCATCAGCCACGACCTCGCGGTCGTGGACGCGATGGCCGACCGGATCGTGGTGCTCTACCACGGGCAGATCGCCGAGCAGGGAACCCGAGACGAGATCCTCCGGGCTCCCAAAGAGGCCTACACGCAGCGTCTCATCGCCGCCATCCCGGTGCCGGACCCGGCCGAGCAGGCCGCCCGCCGGGCCATTCGCCGACAGATCCTCGACGTCTCCTGAGGCCTCGAGACCGCTTTCGCAGGCGTCCCGCATCCGCGCGGGGCGCCTGCGGTAAACTGGAGCGTCGGCATCCCGGCGTTTTCCCTTCATCCTGAGGATTCCTTCATGGCGCACGCCCTTCGTCCTGACCTCCGCAACGTCGCGATCGTCGCGCACGTCGACCACGGCAAGACGACGCTCGTCGACGCCATGCTCCGCCAGACCGGCTCGTTCGGCGAGCACGCGCACGTCGAAGAGCGCGCGATGGACTCGAACGACCTCGAGCGCGAGAAGGGGATCACGATCCTCGCCAAGAACACGGCGATCACCTACAACGGCGTGCACACCGACGTCCCCGTGACGATCAACGTGATCGACACCCCGGGCCACGCCGACTTCGGCGGCGAGGTCGAGCGCGGTCTGTCGATGGTCGACGGCGTCGTGCTCCTCGTCGATGCGAGCGAGGGCCCCCTCCCGCAGACCCGCTTCGTGCTGCGTAAGGCGCTCGAGGCCAAGCTGCCGGTGATCCTCCTGGTCAACAAGACCGACCGTCCCGACGCCCGCATCGCCGAGGTCGAGGAAGAGGCCCACGACCTGCTGCTCGGGCTCGCGGGCGACCTCGTCGACGACGTGCCCGACCTCGACGTCGACGCCCTGCTCGACGTGCCCGTCGTGTACGCGTCGGGCCGCGCCGGCGCGGCATCCCGCAACCGTCCCGAGAACGGCGACCTGCCCGACAACGACGACCTCGAGCCGCTGTTCGAGGCGATCCTCGAGCACGTCCCGGCACCGGCCTACGACGACGAGGCGCCCCTGCAGGCGTGGGTGACGAACCTCGACTCGAGCCCCTTCCTCGGCCGCCTCGCCCTGCTGCGCGTCTTCAACGGCACGCTCAAGAAGGGCCAGACGGTCGCATGGGTCCGTCACGACGGCACCCACAGCAACGCCCGCATCACCGAGCTGCTCATCACGAAGGCGCTCGATCGATTCCCCGCCGAGTCGGCTGGTCCCGGTGACATCGTCGCCATCGCCGGCATCGAGGAGATCACGATCGGCGAGACGATCGCCGATCCCGAGGACGTCCGGCCGCTGCCGGCCATCACGGTCGACGACCCCGCGATCTCGATGACGATCGGCACGAACACCTCGCCGCTCATGGGCAAGGTCAAGGGCCACAAGCTCACCGCGCGCATGGTGAAGGACCGCCTCGATCGCGAGCTCATCGGCAACGTCTCGCTCAAGGTCGTCGACATCGGCCGCCCCGACGCGTGGGAGGTGCAGGGCCGCGGCGAGCTGGCCCTCGCGATCCTCGTCGAGAACATGCGCCGCGAGGGCTTCGAGCTGACCGTCGGCAAGCCGCAGGTCGTCACCCGCCGCGACGAGAACGGCAAGCTCACCGAGCCCTACGAGCACCTCACGATCGATGCGCCCGAGGAGCACCTCGGCGCGATCACGCAGCTGATGGCTGCGCGCAAGGGCCGCATGGAGACGATGACCAACCACGGCACCGGCTGGGTGCGTATGGAGTTCGTGGTGCCCTCCCGCGGCCTCATCGGGTTCCGCAGCGAGTTCCTCACCATCACGCGCGGCACCGGCATCGCCAACGCGATCTTCCACGGTTACGACGAGTGGGCCGGCGCGATCTCGACGCGTCAGAACGGCTCGATCGTGGCGGACCGCACGGGCGTCGTGACGCCGTTCGCGATGATCGCCCTGCAGGAGCGCATGAGCTTCTTCGTGCAGCCCACCGAAGAGGTGTACGAGGGCATGGTGATCGGCGAGAACTCGCGCGCCGACGACATGGACGTGAACATCACCAAGGAGAAGAAGCTGACGAACATGCGCTCGTCGACCTCCGACTCCTTCGAGTCCATGACGCCCCCGCGGGTGCTGACGCTCGAGGAGTCGCTCGAGTTCGCGCGCGACGACGAATGCGTCGAGGTCACCCCCGAGAAGGTGCGCATCCGCAAGGTCGTCCTCGACGCGACCGAGCGCGGCCGTGCCGCCTCGCGTGCCAAGCGTCAGGACGCCGGCTCCTGATCATCGGACGCTGACGACGACCCCGGATGCCCGCGCGGCTCCGGGGTCGTCTCATTCCGCGGTGCGGTCAGTGCCGCAGGACCTTCGACATGTCCTTGCCCCGCGCCACTTCGTCGACGAGCTTGTCGAGATAGCGGATCTTCTGCATCAGCGGGTCCTCGATCTCCTCGACGCGGATGCCGCAGATCACGCCCGTGATCATCTCCGCGTTCGGATGCAGTCGGGCCTGGGCGAAGAAGTCCGCGAACGTCGTACCGCCGGCGAGGTGCGCGTCGAGCTCCGCCTGATCGAAGCCGGTGAGCCACCGGGTGACCTCGTCGACGTCGGCGCGGGTGCGCCCCTTGCGCTCGACTTTGGCGACGTAATGGACGTACACCGACGCGACGCTCATCGTGAACACGCGACTCATGCCCGCCAGGCTACCGGGCGCGCCACCGGGGCATCGATAGCATCGGACGGTGCAACAGGATGCCGCTTCACGTCAGGCCTGGCGCGATGGCCTCGGCGTGTCGCTGGCCACGAGCGCGTACGGCGTCTCGTTCGGAGCGCTGGGTGTCGCCGCGGGCCTCGACATCTGGCAGACGTGCGTCCTCAGCCTCCTGATGTTCACGGGCGGCTCGCAGTTCGCGTTCGTCGGGGTCGTGGCATCCGGCGGACTGTCGGCGATCCCCGCCGCGATCGCGTCGGCGGCGCTGCTCGGGGTGCGCAACGTCGCCTACGGCCTGCGCATGGCGCCGATCATCGGCGGGGGAGCGGCGCGGCGTCTCGCAGCCATGCCGTTCACGATCGACGAGTCGGCGGCCGTGGCTCTCGCGCAGAGCGACGCCCGCGCTCGGCGCATCGGTTTCTGGGTCACGGGCATCGGCATCTACGCCGGCTGGAACCTCTTCACGCTCGTGGGGGCGCTGCTCGGCGATGTGCTCGGCGATCCGCGCGCGTACGGACTGGATGCCGCTGCGGCGGCGGCGTTCCTCGCGCTCTTGTGGCCGCGGCTGCGGCGCGGCGAGGCGGTGGTCGTGGGTGTCGCGGCCGCGGTGGTCGCGGCCGTCGCGACGCCCGTGACGATGCCCGGCGTGCCCGTCCTCGTCGCCGGAGTCGTGGCGATCGTGGTGGCTGTCGCGCTGCCCGCGCGGCGAGCCGGGGGAGAGCCCGACGACGTCGCGGAACGGCAGGGTCTGCCGTGACGCTCTGGACGGGAATCCTCGTCGCGTCGATCGTGTGCGTCGCGCTCAAGGCGGTCGGGTACCTGTTGCCGCCGCGCTGGTTCGACGGTCCGCGCGCGCAACGGACGATCGATCAGCTGACCGTCGCGCTGCTCGCCGCGCTCGTCGTCGTGCAGACGCTCGGGTCGGGCACTGCCATCGTGGTCGATGCCCGGGTGCCCGCGGTCATCGCCGCCGCCGTGCTGCTCGTGCTCCGCGCACCGTTCCTGCTGGTGGTCGTCGCGGCGGCGGGCGTCGCCGCGGCGCTTCGGGCCGTCGGCTGGGCCGCCTAGGATGAAGCGGTGACACAGATCTGGCCCCGCATCGCCGGGTGGGCGGTGGCGGCGGTGGCGGGTGTCGTCTACGGCGTGGCCGGCACCATCGGCCAGGCATACACGTGGGGCGTGCTCCCCGTGGGGCTCATCGTCGCGATCATCGGTGTCACCGGACTCGTCGCCGGGCTCCGGCTGCTCACCGGCGACCGATGGGTCGCCCTGGCGAGCGGGCTCGGCGCGCTCGTGGCCACGATCGTCTTCTCGGGTCGCGGCCCGGGCGGTTCGGTCGTCGTTCCCGCGCCCCCGGAGGGCCAGCTCAGCACCGGTCTCATCTGGACGTTCGCGCTGCCCGTGGTGGTGGCGATCGTCGTCGGCTGGCCGTCGCTGGCGGCGGCTCGTCGGGTACACACGAACTAGACTCGATCTCGTGACTTATGTGATCGCTCTTCCGTGCGTGGACGTGAAGGACCGCGCCTGCATCGACGAATGCCCCGTGGACTGCATCTACGAGGGGGAGCGCTCGCTCTACATCCATCCGGACGAGTGCGTCGACTGCGGCGCGTGCGAGCCGGTCTGCCCGGTCGAGGCGATCTACTACGAAGACGACCTCCCGAGCGAGTGGCAGGACTACTACACCGCGAACGTCGAGTTCTTCGACGACCTCGGATCGCCGGGCGGCGCTGCCAAGATCGGCGTCATCGCGAAGGACCATCCCCTCGTGGCCGGGTTGCCGCCGCAGGGGGAGGGGCATTGAGCGTCCGGGATCTCGCGGACTACCCCTGGGACGCCGTCGCCCCGTACGCCGAGACGGCACGTCGACACGCGGACGGCATCGTCGACCTGTCGATCGGTTCACCCGTCGACCCGACGCCCGAGGTCGTGGCGGCCGCGCTGCGCGCGGCCACCGATGCGCACGCCTATCCGCAGACGGTGGGCACGCCCGACCTGCGTGAGGCGATCGTCGCCTGGTACGCGCGACGCCGCGGTGTCGCGGGGCTGACGGTGCAGAACGTCCTGCCGACGATCGGGTCGAAGGAACTCGTCGCCCTGCTGCCGATGCTCCTCGGACTCGGAGCGGGCGACGTCATCGTCCACCCCCGCGCCGCATACCCGACCTACGAGGTCGGCGCGCGCCTGGTCGGGGCGACGCCGGTCGCGGCCGACGACCCCGCCGACTTCCCGGCGGGCACGCGCCTGGTCTGGGTGAACTCGCCCGGCAACCCCGACGGACGTGTCCTCGATGTCGCCGAGCTGCGCGCGATCGTCGCGCGTGCTCGCGAGCTGGGTGCGGTCGTGGTCTCGGACGAGTGCTACGCCGAGCTCGGGTGGGACGGAGCCTGGGCGGACGCGGTCGTGCCCAGCATCCTCGACCCGCGGGTCCACGACGGCGACCGCGCCGGTCTGCTGTCGGTCTACTCGCTGAGCAAGCAGTCCAACCTCGCCGGGTACCGCGCGGCCTTCCTCGCCGGCGACGCAGACATCGTCGGTCGTCTCCTGACGGCGCGCAAGCACCTGGGGCTCATGCTCCCGCTCCCGGTTCAGCACGCGATGGTCGCGGCTCTGCACGACGACGATCACGTCGCCGCGCAGAAAGAGCTGTACCGCGCGCGTCGCGACGTGCTGCGCCCCGCGCTCGAGGCGGCCGGGTTCCGGATCGAGCACAGCGAGGCGGGGCTGTACCTGTGGGCGACCGCCGGAGAGGACGCGTGGACCACGCTCGGATGGCTCGCGGAACGCGGCATCCTCGCCGGTCCCGGTCACTTCTACGGCGAGCACTACCCGCAGCACGTCCGCTTCTCGCTCACGGCCCCGCTCGAGCGCATCGAGGCGGCGGCGGGACGCCTCGCCGTTTCGTAGGTTTTCTCCTACGCATCCGCCCATCCCTTGGCGACGTACGGAGTAGGCCCGTGCGCCCGATAGGCTGTAATGACCGCACCGGACGATCGCAAGGAGGCTTCGTGAACGACACGGGCACCCCGCAGAAGGCCACCGTCACCATCGGTGACCGCACCGCGGAATTGCCGGTGCTGCCAGGAACCGCTGGAGTTCCCAGCGTCGACTTTTCGACGTTCACCAAGCAGACCGGGCACACCAGCCTCGACTACGGGTTCGTGAACACGGCGGCTACGCGCTCCGCCATCACCTACATCGACGGCGACCAGGGCATCCTGCGCTACCGCGGCTATCCGATCGAGCAGATCGCCAAGCACTCGACCTACCTCGAGGTCGCGTGGCTGCTGCTCTACGGCGACCTGCCGACGGCGGACGAGCTCGCGGACTTCGACGACCGCATCCGCCGTCACACGCTGCTGCACGAAGACCTCAAGCGGTTCTTCTCCTCGCTGCCCCACACGGCCCACCCGATGTCGGTGCTGTCGGCGGCGACGGCTGCTCTCTCGACGTACTACGAGGACCAGTCCGACCCGAACAACCCCGAGCACGTCGAGCTGAACACGATCCGCCTGCTGGCGAAGCTCCCGGTGATCGCGGCGTACGCGCACAAGAAGAGCGTCGGACAGGCTTTCCTGTACCCCGACAACTCACTGAGCTTCGTCGACAACTTCCTGAAGCTCAACTTCGGCGTGCTCGCCGAGTCGTACCAGGTGAATCCTGTCGTCTCGCGTGCGCTGGAGCGTCTGCTGATCCTGCACGAGGACCACGAACAGAACGCGTCGACCTCGACGGTGCGCCTCGTCGGCTCGACCGGCGCCAACCAGTTCTCGTCGATCTCGGCAGGCATCAACGCGCTGTACGGTCCGCTGCACGGCGGTGCCAACGAGGCCGTCCTCGACATGCTCGCGCGCATCCGCGACTCGGGCGAGAGCGTCGAGCGCTTCGTCGAGCGGGTCAAGAACAAGGAAGACGGCGTGAAGCTGATGGGCTTCGGGCACCGCGTCTACAAGAACTACGACCCGCGGGCCAAGCTCGTCAAGGAGTCCGCCGACGAGGTGCTGACCGAGCTGGGCGTCGTCGACCCGTTGCTGGATCTGGCCAAGGAGCTCGAGGAGATCGCGCTCAGCGACGACTACTTCCGCGAGCGCCGGCTGTACCCGAACGTCGACTTCTACACCGGCGTCATCTACAAGGCGATGGGCTTCCCCACGCGCATGTTCACGCCGCTGTTCGCCATCGGTCGCCTGCCGGGCTGGCTCGCGCACTGGCGCGAGATGCAGAGCGACCCGCAGACCAAGATCGGGCGTCCGCAGCAGCTCTACATCGGCGCGGGCGAGCGGGATTACCCCGTCTCGTAGTCGAGCCGCCGACGGCGAAGAGAAGGCCGGTGCGTCCCCAGGACGTCACCGGCCTTCTCGCGTATCAGTCCGCGAGCAGCGTCGCCGCGTAGTCGGGCACATACCCGTCGAGCTGCTGCGGCGGCCGGTCGTACCCGCCGGAGGGCGGCCGGGGAGGGATCTCGATCTCGGGCCGTTCGACGACCTCGTACGGCACCTGCTGCAGCAGATGGTGGATCATGTTGATCCGTCCGCGCCGCTTGTCTTCGTTGTCGACCTCGTGCCAGCGCGCCTCGGGGATGTCGGTGTGTACGAACATCGTGTCCTTGGCGCGCGAGTAGTCCTCCCATTTCGTGATCGACAGGACATCGTTGGGCGAGAGCTTCCAGCGGCGCATGGGGTCTTCGTTGCGGGAGCGGAACCGCTTCTCCTGCTCCACGTCCGACACGCTGAACCAGTACTTCAGCAGCAGGATGCCGTCCTCGACGAGCATCCGCTCGAAGATGGGCGCTTGGTGGAGGAAGCGGTGGTACTCCTCGTTCGTGCAGTAGCCCATGACCCGTTCGACGCCGGCGCGGTTGTACCACGACCGGTCCATCAGCACGATCTCGCCGGCGGCGGGCAGGTGCGCGACGTAGCGCTGGAAGTACCACTGGCTGCGGTCTCGCTCGGTGGGCGCGGGCAGCGCGACGATGCGGGCGACGCGCGGGTTGAGGTACTCGGTGACGCGCTTGATCGTCGATCCCTTGCCGGCGGCATCGCGCCCCTCGAAGATCACGACGATGCGCGCCCCCGTCGCCTGGACCCACGCCTGCATGTCGACCAGTTGGGCCTGCAGACGCTTCAGTTCGGCCTCGTAGAGCTTCTTGGGCAGACGTTCGACCATCGAACCACCTCCTGGCCGCGAGCATACGCCCCTCGTCGTGGCGGACCGCGCGGCACTAGGGTGTTCCCGTCGGCCTCGCGATCCCCGGGAGATGCACATGTGGACTCAGACGACGGACCCGCTCGGCTCGCTGGTTCTCTCCGCCGTCGTCGCGGCCCTTCCGATCGTCGTGTTCCTCGTCGCGCTCGTGGTGCTGCGGCTGAGCGGCATCCGCGCCGGCCTGATCGCGCTGGTCGCGCAGATCGCCGTGGCGGTGTTCGCGTTCGGGATGCCCGTCTCCGCGCTCGCGGGGGCGAGTCTGCTCGGAGCACTGACGGCGGTCTGGCCGATCGCCTACATCATCGTGATGGCGGTGTGGCTGTACAAGCTCGCCGTAGCGAGTGGCCGCTTCGACGTCATCCGGTCGTCGATCGGTGGCATCTCGACCGATCAGCGCATCCAAGTGCTGCTCATCAGTTTCGCGTTCGGGGCGTTCCTCGAGGGTGCGGCGGGATTCGGCGTGCCGATCGCGATCTGCGCCGCACTGCTCGTGCAGCTCGGGTTCCGCCCCGTCAAGGCGGCGATGATCTCGCTCGTGGCCAACGCCGGCGCAGGAGCGTACGGTGCGATCGGCATTCCCGTGATCGTCGGCGCCCAGGTGAGCGGCATCGACGTCCACGAACTCTCGCGTGCGATGGTGCTCGTGCTGCAGCCGCTGACGCTGCTGATCCCGTTCCTGCTGGTGGTGATCCTCGACGGCGTGCGCGGCCTGCGCGAGACCTGGCCGGCGACGCTCGTGGTGACCATCGTCTTCAGTGGCGTCCAGGCGGGCGTGCTGTGGTTCCTCGGGCCCGAGCTGGCCGACCTGAGCTCCGGACTCGCGGCGATGGTCGCCCTCTTCCTGCTCGGTCGGGTGTGGCAACCCCGGCGCGTGTATCGCGAGCCCGATGCCCCCGAGCCCGAGGTGGTGCGCACGAGCTTCTCGGACGTGGTGGCTGCGTGGAGCCCGTTCTACATCCTCACCGCGGTCATCCTCGTGTGGAGCCTGCCGGTGTTCAAGAACCTGTTCGTCGCCGACGGGCCGCTCGCGGCCCTGGCGCCCGCGGTGCCGATGCCGGGCCTCACCGGCAGCGTGCAGACGGCGACGGGATCGGTCGTCACCGCCGCTTGGAGCTTCACCCCGATCAATGCGACCGGCACCGCGATCCTGCTGGCGGTGCTGATCTCGTTCTGGACCACGCCGCAGCTGCGCGCCGCCGACCTCGCGCGGACCTTGCGCACCACGCTCGCCGAGCTGTGGCCAGCCCTCGTCCTGATCACGATCATCCTCGTGCTCGCGAACATCGCCAATCACTCGGGCGGATCGGCGTCCATGGGCACCGCACTGGCGGCCGTCGGCCCCCTTTTCCCGGTCCTCGCTCCGATCATCGGGTGGATCGGCGTCTTCCTCACCGGGTCGGTCGTCAACAACAACACCCTGTTCGCCCCGCTCCAGGTCGCGACGGCGGAACGGCTGGCGGTCGACCCGGCGCTCCTCGTCGGCGCCAACACGGCTGGCGGCAACGCGGCGAAGGTCATCTCGCCGCAGTCGATCGCGATCGCAGCCGGCGCCGTGGGACTCGCCGGCCGCGAATCCGAGATCCTGCGGGCGTCGATCTGGTACAGCGTGGGGATGCTGGCCTTCATCTGCCTCTGGTGCGGTTTGCTGGCGGCGATCGCCTGAGGCAGACGAAGGAAACGACGGCGGTCAGGCGTGCAGGGCCTCGTTGAGGGTCACGCCCACACCGGCGCGACGAACGGCCTCGATCGCACCCGTCACCGAGTTGCGGCGGAACAGGATGCCGTCACGCCCGGAGAGCTCGGCGCCCTTAGCGGTGGGACGGGCCCCCGACGCGGTGACCGGCTCGTCCGCGAGGACGATCTTGGACCCTGCGGTGACGTAGAGACCCGCCTCGACCACGCAGTCGTCACCCAGCGAGATGCCGATGCCGGCATTTGCGCCGAGCAGGGTACGCCGACCGATCGAGACGCGGTGGCTGCCGCCGCCCGAGAGCGTGCCCATGATCGAGGCGCCGCCGCCGATGTCGCTGCCGTCGCCGACCACGACTCCCTGCGAGATGCGGCCCTCGACCATGGACGTCCCGAGGGTGCCTGCGTTGAAGTTGACGAAGCCCTCGTGCATGACGGTGGTGCCGGAGGCGAGGTGGGCCCCCAGCCGCACGCGCGACGCGTCGGCGATGCGTACGCCTGACGGCGTGACGTAGTCGAGCAGGCGCGGGAACTTGTCGAGGCTGTGCACCTGGATGCCGTCGCGCTGCAACTGCGCGCGGCGCCGGGCCGCCTCGTCGGGGTGCATGGGTCCCGCGGTCGTCCAGGCCACGATGGGCAGGTGGCCGAAGATGCCGTCGAGGTTGACGGTGTTCGGCGCCGCGAGGCGGTGCGACAGCACGTGCAGGCGCAGGTAGGCGTCGGCGGTGGACGCCGGGGCGGCATCCAGATCGATCGTCACCGTTACGGCCTCGACCGACACGCCGCGGCGCTCGTCAGCGGATGCGGACGGCGCCCAGGCGACCATCGCCGCTGCGGCCTCGGCCGCCGCAGGACTGCCGAGCGCGGGCTCGGGGAACCAGGCGTCGAGTGTCGTTCCATCGCTGCTCGACGTCGCGAGTCCGACGCCCCATGCCCACCGTTCGTTCATGCCTTCCAGGGTATCGGTGCGGTGGCCGTCGATAGACTCGCGGCATGCCTGAGCTCGATCTGTCCCTGCCCAGCGTCGATCTGACCCGGGCCGTCTGCGACATCCCGAGCGTGTCGGACGACGAGACGACGCTCGCCGACGCGATCTTCGCCGCCGTCTCGGCCCTGCCCCACCTCGACGTCGTGCGCGACGGCGACACGATCGTGGCCCGCACCCAGCTCGGCCGCGCGCAGCGGGTCGTGATCGCCGGACACATCGACACGGTGCCGATCAACGACAACCTGCCGACGCGCCCGGTGGTCGAGGACGGGGCGCAGTATCTCTGGGGGCGCGGAACCGTCGACATGAAGGCGGGCGTCGCGGTGCAGCTCAAGCTCGCGGCCGAGCTGGTCGCGCCCCGCGTCGACATCACCTGGATGTGGTACGACCACGAGGAGGTCGCCGCCGAGCTCAACGGGCTGACCCGACTCGCCGCGAACCGCCCAGACCTCTTCGCCGGCGATTTCGCGATCCTGGGGGAGCCCTCGAACGGGCAGGTCGAGGGCGGCTGCAACGGCAACCTCCGCGCGATCGTCCGCACCCGCGGCGTGCGGGCGCACAGCGCGCGCGCATGGATCGGCGACAACGCGATCCATCGCGCAGCACCGATCCTCGCGCGCCTCGCTGATCACACCCCCGAAGAGGTCGAGGTCGAGGGCTTGGTGTACCGCGAAGGCCTCAATGCCGTGCGCGTGTCGGGTGGCGTGGCCGGCAACGTGATCCCCGACCTGTGCGAGGTCGAGGTCAACTACCGCTTCGCGCCCAGCCGCAGCATCGACGAGGCGGTCGCCGTCGTCGAGCGGTTCTTCGACGGCTACGAGGTCGAGGTGGTCGATCTCGCCGGGGGAGCACGCCCCGGCCTGGACGCGCCGCTCGCGCGCGAGTTCGTCGCTGCCGTCGGAGCGGAGCCGCGGCCGAAGTACGGCTGGACCGATGTCGCGCGGTTCTCGGCGCTGGGCGTGCCCGCCGTCAACTACGGCCCCGGCGACCCGTCTCTCGCGCACCACGACGAGGAACGTGTGCCGGTGGCGCAGATCGACGCGGTCGAGCGCGGTCTGCGAGCGTGGCTGTCGGCTCCGTGATCGACGTCGCATGACGACGCGTCGACGTTTCTGGCTGCGGCTGCCGGTGCCGGCGGCCGTCGGCCTGATCTATCTCGGCTCGCGCATCCTCACGACGGCGTTCCTTCTGATCGCCGCCGAGCTCAGCGGTCCGGCATCCCGTTTCGGCGCCGACGCGACGCTCGGCTCGCTCACGATGGGCTGGGACGCGCAGTGGTACTGGCTCATCGCCTACAGCGGGTATCCGACCGAGCTGCCCCTCGACGCGGCCGGCAACGTGGCCGAGAACGCCTGGGCGTTCATGCCGGTGTACCCGTGGATCGCGAACGCGCTCGGAGTCGTCGTCGGCGGCTACCCGATCGCCGCGCCCCTCGTCTCGGTCGTCGCGGGCTACTCGGCGTCCTGGGCGCTGTACGCCTTGCTGCGCGACCGCGTCGGGCGCAGGGCGGCGATGTGGGGCGTGGTCTTCTTCGCCGCCGGACCGATGGGGGCGCTGTTCGAGCTCGGGTACGCCGAGGCGCTGTTCCTGCTCTGGCTGTTGCTCGCTCTGCGCGCGGTGGAGCGGCGGGCGTGGTGGTGGCTGTACCTGTGGGTGCCGCTGATGGCGTTCACGCGTCCCGGAGTGCTGGCGTTCTCGCTGCTGCTGGCGCTCTACGGCATCTGGCGGTGGCTGTGCCGCGGGCGCCAGGCGTTGCCCGCCCGCGACGTGGTCCACATCGTCGTCAGCGGGCTGCTCGCCGCGGCTTGCGGGTTCGCCTGGCCGGTCATCACCGGCATCGTCACCGGCGATGCGGGTGCGTACCTGCAGACCGAACTGGCGTGGCGGCGCTCCTGGATCGGCGACCACGGAGGGTTCGTCCCGTTCGACGGCGCCGTGCGCGCCGCGGCGCTCTGGTTCGAGGTCTGGGGGCTGCCGGCCTGGCTCGGCCCGGCCGCGCTCACGGCGCTCGTCGTCGCGATCGCACTGACGCTGCTGTTCGACCGCCGTGTGCGCCGGCTCGGCGTTCCGCTGCGACTATGGTCGGCCAGCTACCTGCTGTACCTGCTCGCCGTGTTCTTCCCGCAGTCGAGCACCTTCCGCCTGCTGGTGCCCCTGTCGCCGCTCTGGGGCGCCGTCGCCGCACCGCGGTCGACCGCGTGGCGGGTCGGCGTCGCGATCGTCGGCGCCGCGGCGCAGTGGTGGTGGATCTACAACATGTACGCCCTGGGGAACACTTTCACGCAGGTCCCGTGACCTGCATGTCAACGCTGGACGTTCGCTGCACGATAAACTCTTCAGGTAGTCCTCATGATGAAAGGGAGCCGTTATGGCAGCCATGAAGCCGCGAACCGGAGACGGACCGATGGAGGCCGTGAAGGAGGGGCGCCTGATCATCGTGCGTGTCCCCCTCGAAGGCGGAGGGCGCCTGGTCGTCTCGGTCAATGATGAAGAGGCCAAGGAACTCCACAGCGTCCTGAGCGGAGTCGTCGGCGCAGCCTGACGACCACCTCTCGAGAACAGCCGGCCCCGCGGGGCCGGCTGTTCTCGTTCGCAGAGCGTGCCTCAGGCGCGCGGGACCGTCGTCAGCTGCAGCAGACCCTCGCCGACGATCGAGAGCGCGCCGAGGACGGCGGGCGAGGACTGCGTCTCACGGATGAGGGTGCGGTAGGCGCGGGTGACGTCGTCCCGACGCACCGGGTCCGCCAGGGCCCCGCCCGCGAGCACGCGGGGGACCAGGACCATGCCGCCCGGACGCACGAGGCGCAGGCCGTGCTCGACGTAGTCGATGACGCCGTCGGCGTCGGCGTCGACGAGCACGATGTCGTACGAGGCCTCGTTCATCCGCGGCAGCACGTCGGCCGCGCGGCCCGTGATGAAGCGGGCGCGTGCCGGCGGCACCTTCGCCTCGGAGAACGACTGGCGGGCCACGGCGAGGTGCTCGGGCTCGATGTCGATGGTGGTGAGCGTCGCTCGCGGCGAGCCGTGCAGCAGCCACAGGGCCGACACGCCGCCGCCCGTCCCGATCTCGACGATGTTCAGCGCACCCGTCGCCGCCGCCAGCACCGCGCACTGCGCGCCGACGGGCGGGCTCACCGGCGCTGCGCCGATCTCGAGGGCGTGAGCGCGCGCACGAGCGATGTGCTCCGGTTCCACCGTCGCTTCCATCGCGAATCTGCGGATCGCTTCCTGATCGCCCATATGTGCCTCCTCCCGCCAGCGTACGCGTCGCCGAGGCTCCGCCCCGCGAGGCGCACGGGTAATCTGGAGGGCATGTTCTTCGGCCTAGACGGGGACAAGCTGATCCTCATCGGGGTCGCAGCTGTCCTTCTCCTCGGACCCGAGCGGCTTCCGCAGCTCGCCGAGGCGCTCGCGCGTTTCACCGTGCGAGCGCGCGAGTGGGTCAACGGCGCGAAGGACCGAGTCAAGGACGAGATGGGCCCCGAGTTCTCCGAGGTCGAGTGGCGCAAGCTCGACCCCCGGCAGTACGACCCGCGGCGGATCATCCGCGACGCATTGCTCGAGGATGCTCCGGTTCCAGCGGTGCGGGCCGCCGCAGCCGGCGCGGCGATCACGACGGCGTCGGCGGTGGGGATGGATGCCGCCGGCGCGGCGCACCTGCGGTTCGACCGCGATGCGGTCGTGCCCTTCGACGACGAAGCGACCTGATCAGCGCACGTGCAGCGGCAGCGGGCGTCCGCTGAGGCCGCGACCGTCTCGCGCGATCGCGTCGGCGATGTCGACGATGGCCCGCGCGGCGGGATCGTCGGGATGCGCGACGACCACGGGCCGTCCGGCGTCGGCATCACCGCGGAGCGTGGGGCTGAGGGGCACCGAGCCCAGCAGCGGCACGTCGGCGTCGCTCGACAGCGCCGCCGCGACGGCGGCACCGCCTCCGGCGCCGAAGAGATCGAGCGTCGTTCCGTCGGGAAGGCTCATGGCCGCCATGTTCTCGACCACGCCGACCACGCGCTGCCCCGTCTGACGGGCGACCAGACCACTGCGCACGGCGACATCGGCCGCCGCGGACTGCGGTGTGGTCACGACGACGACATCCGCGTGGGGGAGCAGCTGCCCGACCGAGATCGCGACGTCGCCCGTGCCGGGCGGCATGTCGATGAGCAGCACGTCGATGTCGCCGAAGTAGACGTCGGTGAGGAACTGCGAGACCGTGCGGTGGAGCATCGGACCGCGCCAGGCGACCGCGCCGGGGGCCGCGGCGTCGCGCGGCAGGAACATCCCGATCGAGATCGTGCGCACCTCGTGCGCGATCGGGGGGAGCATGAGGCCGTCGATGCGGGTCGGCTGCGGGGGCAGACCGTCGTCGCCGACGAGCCCGAGCAGGCCGGGGATGGAGAACCCGTGGACGTCGGCGTCGATGAGCCCGACGGCGAGGCCGCGTCGGGCGAGCGCGACGGCGAGGTTCGCGGTGAGCGTCGACTTCCCGACGCCGCCCTTCCCACTGGTGATCGCGACGACCCGGGTCAACGAGTCCGGGCCGAACGGGTTCTCGCGGGCTCCACGGTCGCCGCGCAGGCGAGTGGTGAGGGCCGCGCGTTCGTCCGGCGTCATGACGCCCACGACGACGTCGACCGCCGCGACGCCCGGGACCGAGAGCGCGGCCGAGCGGACGTCGCGTTCGATGCGGTCAGCGGCGGGGCAACCCACGATCGTGAGCGCGATGCCGACGCGCGCGCGGCCATCGGCGAGCTCGATCTCGCGCACCATGTCGAGGTCGCCGAGAGGCTGCCGCAGCTCGGGGTCGCGCACCGCCGAGACGGCCGCGCGGACCGCCTCGGCCGTCATCGGGCGTCCGGCCGATCGTCGGCGTCGATGCGCTCGAGCGCGGTCTTGAGCTCGGCACGCAGAGCCTCTTTCGTGACCAGCCCGTCGGTCAGGTCCGAGATCGCCAGGCGCAGGGCCACGACCTCGCGTGCGAGGTACTCGGTGTCGGCGAGGTTGCGCTCGGCGCGCTGACGATCCTGCTCGATCTGCACGCGATCGCGGTCGTCCTGGCGATTCTGCGCGAGCAGGATGAGCGGGGCCGCATACGACGCCTGCAGCGACAGCACCAGCGTCAGAGCGGTGAACCCGAGGTCGGCCGAGTCGAATTGGACCTGCTCGGGCGCCAGGGTGTTCCACGCGATCCACAGGATGCAGAACAGCGACAGCATCCCGAGGAACTGCGGCGTGCCCATCGCACGGGCGACCCACTCGGTGAAGCGCCCGAACCGGTCGCGCGAGGGCTGCGGGGTCCGCGTTCCGAGCACGACCGAGCGACGACCCCGGGGCGCCTCGAGGGAGACCTTCTTGGGTGAGCGCGCCATCATCGTCTTCCTCGCAGGGCCGCGGCTTCCTGCGGCTCGACGTCTTGCGAGCGCCAGTCGTCGGGCAGGAGATGGTCGAGCACGTCGTCGACGCTGACCACGCCGACGAGGCGGTGGGCCTGGTCGATCACGGGCACAGAGACGAGGTTGTAGCTCGCGAGCATGCGCGCGACTTCGGCCGCCGACGACGACGCCGCGACGGGGTCGACGGTGTCGTCGATGATGGATCCCAGTCGTTCGTGCGGCGGGTACCGCAGCATCCGTTGGAAGTGGACGGTTCCCAGGAGCCGGCCGGTCGGCGTCTCGTACGGCGGAAGGGTCACGAAGACCGACGCGGCGAGGGCGGGATGCAGTTCGTGGCGGCGGATCAGCGCCAGCGCCTCGGCGACCGTGGCCTCGGCCGACAGCACGATCGGATCGCTCGTCATGAGACCACCCGCGGTGTCGGGGCCGTACTCGAGGAGCGCACGGACGTCCTCGGCCTCCTCAGGCTCCATGAGGTCGAGGAGCTGCTCGACACGGCCTTCGGGCAGCTGCCCGAGCAGGTCCGCCGCATCGTCGGGCTCCATGGCGTCGAGGATGTCGGCGGCGCGCTCGTCGCCGAGCCGTTCGAGGATGTGCACCTGATCGTCCTCCGGCATCTCCTCGAGCGCATCGGCGAGGCGGTCGTCGGGCAGTTCCTCGGCGACCTCGAGCAGCCGGTCCTCGGGAAGGTCCAGGAGGGTGTTCGCGAGGTCGGCGGGCTTGAGCTCGGAGTACGTCGCCACGAGCTGCTCTGCGGACTGCGCCTCTCCGGCGGTCTGGTCCTCGCGGACCTCGGCCCAGGTCGCGAACGTCGTGGGCCCCTTCGCGAACGGCGAGGCGCTCGTCTTGGGCCGGCGCAGGAACAGCTGGCCGATGTCCCAGTCGCCCAGACGGTTGCGCTCGATCGCGACGTCCTCGATCACGCCTCCGCCGGATCCGTCGCGCAGATAGACCTTGCGGCCCAGCAGCTCGGCCATCACGCGCACCTCGCCGCCGCGCTGCTGGAACCGTCGCACGTTGATGAGGCCCGTCGTGATCACCTGCCCGGTCGCGATCGAGGTCACGCGGCCGATCGAGAGGAAGACGTGTCGTC
Organism: Microbacterium thalli; assembly: GCF_028737325.1. Lineage (GTDB taxonomy): Bacteria > Actinomycetota > Actinomycetes > Actinomycetales > Microbacteriaceae > Microbacterium > Microbacterium thalli. The sequence goes on from NZ_JAQZCH010000002.1 coordinate 170,058, forward strand.
GCCCCGGGATCTCGACGACGAGGCCGATGACGCGCGGAGGGTCGGCCTTGCGGAAGATGACGACGACGTCTCTCACCTTCCCCAGCCGGTCGCCAGCGGGATCGAAGACCACGCAACCCACCAGGCGCGCGACGAAAACCCTCTGCGTACTCACCGCTCCAGCGTAGTCGGCGACCGGCAGGTGGGCCCGTGACAAGATGGGGTGATGAGCATGATGGGCGGAACGCCCCCGGTCACGGGCGAGAAGGTCGCCGAGTTCGCGTCCTACGAGGCTGCGCAGAAGGCGGTGTCGACGCTCATCGCCGCCGACATCCCGGCCCGCGAGATCGCGATCGTCGGTTTCGGCCTGCGGTCCGTCGAGACGGTCACCGGCCGGCTCGGGTACGCCACCGCCGCCCGGACGGGTGCGATCAACGGCATCCTGCTCGGCCTCATCTTCTCGCTGATCTTCGTCTTCGGCACCCCGGATGCCGCGCTGCAGCTGTTCCTCGGCGTGATGCTCGTGGGCGTCGCGATCGGCATGATGATGAGCCTCGTGATGTTCGCCCTCGTCCGGCGGCGCCGCGACTTCGCCTCGGTGACGCAGGTGACCGCCGATCATTACGAGGTGACGGTGCAGGCGGCCAACGTGCAACGCGCTCGGGGCGCGCTCAACGTCGCGCCCGCGCGTCCTGCTGCCCCGGCCCCCACGGTGCCCGACGGCCCGCCCCGATACGGCGAGCGGATCGACCCGGTACCGGCTCCGCCGACCGAGCGGCCCGCCCCGGGCCCCGCCGCTCCGGGTTCGACGCCCGCGGCGCCGCCGGCCACCTCTCCCGCCGGCGGGTCTGCGCCGGTGCAGCCTCCCGCCACCGGACCGGTACCCGGCGGCGAGGCGCCCGGCCCCGAACTGCCCACGGCACCCGAGCCGCTGCCGGGAGACGACACACGGCGATGACTCCCGCGGTTTCGGTCGCGCTGCCGACCGGAACGGTGAGCGTCCCGCTCATCTGGAACCACGCTGACGACCCCGAGGCGTGCGTCGTCCTCGCGCACGGCGCCGGCGCCGGGCCGGAGCATCCCTTCCTCGACGGGTTCGCCGCGCGGTGCGCCTCGACCGGGCTCACCGTCGTCCGGTTCCCATTCCCCTACGTTGTCGCCGGTCGGCGGCTGCCCGGCCCCGCGGCTCACGCGGTCGCGACGTGGCGAACCGTCTTCGAGGCGGTGCGCGGCACGGCATCCGGTCTGTCCATCATCGCGGCCGGGAAATCGTACGGCGGACGGATGGCATCGGTCGCGGCCGCGGAGGGGGCCATCTCGCCCGATGGGCTCGTCTACCTCGGGTACCCGCTGCACCCGCCGGGGCGCCCGGATCGCCCGCGCACGGAGCACCTCCCGTTCGTCGAGCAGCCGCAGCTGTTCGTGTCGGGCACGCGGGATCCTTTCGTGGACCCGCTGACGGATCTCGAGGCCGCCGTGGCCGCGTGTCAGGATGCGCAGCTGCAGTGGGTCGAGGGTGGTCGCCACTCGTTCGAGACCGCCGGCGGGCCGCGCGACGCGTCGGTCGTCGGCGCCGGGATCGCCGATCTCGCCCGCGCCTGGATCAGCGCACGCTCGCGACGGTGATCAGCGGCCGGCGGCGTACCCCTGCGCACCGCGCGGGTTGGCCGCCGCCCACACCGTTCCGCCGTCACGGTCGACGCCCACCGCCGAGATTCGGCCGAGAGCCCAGTCACCCGCTCGGGTGACCGCGTGACCGCGCACGGTGAGCGCGGCGATGACGTCGTCGCCGATCCGGTCTTCCACGACGGCGCCGGCGGGCGTCCAGGTGCGGGGCCAGAAGGAGTCGATCATGGCGGTCGTATGCAGGGTCGGCGCATCGATCGCCGCCTGGGCGTTCCAACCGCCGACCAGGACGCGCAGCAGGAACGGAAGCTGCCACTGGTCCTGCTGATCACCGCCGGGCGTGCCGAGCGCGATGTCGGCGCGGTCGCCGCTCATCACGAGGGTGGGCGACAGCGTGGTCCGCGGGCGGAAGCCGGGGCGCAGCGCGGCGGGGGAGTCCTCGTCCAGCCAGGCCATCTGCAGACGCGTGCCGAGGGCGAACCCGAGCTCGGGGATCGTCGGCGAGGACTGCAGCCACCCGCCCGACGGTGTGACCGCGACGATATTCCCCCACCGGTCGACGACGTCGATGTGGCACGTGTCGCCGCGGGTCTGGCCCGAGCGGGCGACGGTCGGTTCGCCGGTGCCGGCGGCCGCGGGGCGCGCGTCGGTGCGCAAGGGCGGGCGATGGGGCTCGCGTCCGCGCGTCGATCCGGGTCGCCATTCGACCGAGGCATCCGTGCCGATGAGGTCGCGTCGCTCCGCAAGATACGCCGGGTCGAGCAGGTCCGCCACGTCGACGCCGTCCCCGAAGTAGGCGTCCCGATCCGCCAGCGCGAGCTTCAGCGCCTCCAGCACGAGATGGGCGCCGTCCGCCGTGCCCGGGTCGAGCGCTTCGTCGGGGATCCCATCGAGGATCCCCAACGCCTGCAGCAGCACCGGGCCCTGGGTCCAGGCGCCCGGCTTGACGATCGTGCGGCCTCGGAACCGGCATACCAGCGGCTCGTCGTAGCCGGCGGAGAATGCGGCGAAGTCGGACGCCCTGATGACGCCCGCGTGATCCCCGCCCGTGGCGTGCCGATGCGGCGTGGCGACGAAGGCGGATGCCGCCCGGGCGACGAGCCCCGTCTTCCACTCGGTGCGCGCGGCCTCGATGCGTGCGATGCGATCCGCAGCGCCCGTTCCCGCCGCGACGAGGCCGTCGTACATGTCGGCCAGGGCCGGGTTGCGGTGGAGGTCGCCGGCCTGCGGGGGTCGTCCGTCGCGCAGCCACAATGCCGCTGACGTCGGCCAGGACTCGGTGAAGAGATCGGCGACGCGGGCGATCGTCGCGGCGGCGGAGGCGAGCAGCGGGTGGCCGTCCCGGGCGTAACCGATCGCATAGGCCAGGACGTCGGCGAGCTCCCAGGTGCCGTAGTCGCGCAGCAGGATGAGCCACGCATCCACGGCGCCGGGTACCGCCGCAGCCAGCGCACCCGCGCCCGGCACGAGCTCGAGACCTTCGCCGCGGAAATGCTCGATCGTCGCCGCGGCCGGTGCCGGCCCCTGGCCCATGAGCACGCGCGGTTCGCGATCGGCGGCGGCGTGAAAGAGCCCCACGAGGTCTCCGCCCGGACCGTTCAGGTGCGGCTCGACCACCTGCAGCACGAACCCCCCGGCCACGGCGGCGTCGAAGGCGTTCCCCCCGCGCTCGAGGACCGCCTGCGACGCGGCGGTCGCCAACCAGTGCGTCGACGCGGTCATCCCGAAGGTGCCCGTCAACAGCGGGCGCGTCGTCAGGGGCGGGGCGGCGGAGAAGGCGGGGCTCACGAGGCGAGACGCGCGATCCAGGCCTCGACCTCGTCGGCCGTGCGCGGGATGTCGGCCGAGAGATTCACCGGCCCCGTCTCGGTCATGAGGATGTCGTCCTCGATGCGCACGCCGATCCCCCGATACTCCTCGGGCACGGTGAGGTCGTCGATCTGGAAGTACAGGCCGGGCTCGATCGTGAAGACCATGCCGGGCTCGAGGACGCCGTCGTAGTACATCTCGCGCCGGGCCTGCGCGCAGTCGTGGACGTCGATGCCGAGGTGGTGGCTCGTTCCGTGCACCATGTAGCGGCGGTGCTGACCGCCGCGGTCGGCTTCGAGGGCTTCCTCGGCCGTGACCGGGAGGAGGCCCCACTCGGCGACGCGGTGGGCGATGACGCCCATGGCCGCCTCGTGGATCGAACGGAAGGTCACCCCCGGACGCGCCGCCGCGAAGGCGGTGTCAGCCGCCTCGCGCACGGTCTCGTAGACGCGGCGCTGGATGTCGGTGAAGCGTCCCGAGACGGGGAGGGTGCGCGTGATGTCGGCGGTGTAGAGGCTGTCGACCTCGACGCCCGCGTCGATGAGGATGAGGTCGCCCGGGACGACGGGTCCGTCGTTGCGGGTCCAGTGGAGGTAGCACGCGTGCGGTCCTGATGCCGCGATGGTGTCGTACCCCTCGCCGTTGCCGTCGGTGCGCGCGCGCAGGTGGAACACGCCTTCGACGGCCCGTTCTCCGCGGGGGGTGGCGATGATGCGCGGCAGGTCGGCGACGATGTCGTCGAAACCCCGGCCGGTCGCGGCGACGGCGGCGCGCATCTGCTCGACCTCGTAAGCGTCCTTCGTCAGACGCAGTTCCGAGACCGCACGCGTGAGGTCGGCATCGTCCTCGAGCACCAGGTCGTCCGCGCGCAGCTCCACCTCGTCGAGGTGAGCCGTGGCGATCCCCAGGTCGGCGGCGACGGCGGCCAGCGCGGGACGCGGACCGATCCAGAACTCTCCGACCGAGGCATCCGCGTAGAACTCGGGTGTCGTGCGGTCGGCGCGATCACGGACGAACAGCGTCACGTCGTGACCGGAGGGCGTCGGGTCGAAGACGAGCACGGAGTCGGGAACGGCGTCGCTGCCCCAGCCCGTCAGATGAGCGAACGCGGAGTGGGCGCGGAACGGATAATCGGTGTCGTTCGAGCGCTGCTTGGGTGAGCCGGCGGGGATCACCAGTCGGCGGCCGGGGAAGGCCGTCGAGAGCCGTTCACGGCGCGCCGCAGCGAACGGCGCCTGTGCGCGCGGCGAGACGGTCACCTCGGCGCGGTCGGCCCATCCCTCGGAGATCGTGTCGAGGAATCCGCGCGGGAACGGCTGACGCCGGTTGGTGTTCTCGTCCGTCGCCTCGGGGGCAGCGGCCTCGGTTCCGGTCGTGTCGGTCTCGCTCGTGCTCATGCCTCCAGTCTCGCACCCGACGGCGCGGAGCGGCGGTCTCAGCGGCGCGTGTACTGGACGACGAGCGGCCGATGGTCGCTGCCGCTGTGATCGAGGGACGACAGGACGACCGACCCGGTGGGCCGCCACGACGACGTGGCCATGACGTGGTCGATCGGCGCCCCGAGCGGCGCCGGCAGCGCCGTCGGCCACGTGCCGATGCCGCCGTTGCCGGTCTGCTTCGACGCATCGTGGCACCGGCCGAGATCGGCGTCATCGACGCCGAGGCGCGCCATGTGGTCGAGCGTCGCGTTGAAGTCGCCGGCCATGATGACGTCGTCCGTCGCGCACTGGTCCGCGAGCCACTGCAGGTCGCTGCGCCACCCGTCCATCGCGGAGGTGCGCGGAGCGACCGCGTGCACGGCGACGACGATGGGACCGTCGCCGTCGACCGGCATCGCGACCGCGCTGGGCACGATCGTCGTGTTCGAGGTGCCGCCCGCCTCGGACTCGATCACCGCGTAATCGCCGAGCTCGGGCGAGATGAGCAGCGCGGTCGAGTTGGCGTCCCAGGTGTCGGGCCCCTCGTACCGGTCGACGTGCGCCCACATCGGTGTGCCGCGCTCACCCATCGCGACGGCCACCGCGCGGCCGGTCTCCATGGTGGTCTCGGGTAGGGCGACGATGTCGGCCTGCATCGCGACCGCCGTCTCGGCGATCGTCTCGGCGTCCGTCGCCGGTCCGGCGGTGTTCCAGGTCATCACGCGGATGCTGTCGGCGTCCTTCTCGGGCAGCGTCTCGGCGCCGAGCCCGCGGGTCGCGAGGATGCCGGCGCCGGTGCCGGCCGCGACGAGCGAGATCAGAGCGACCCACAGGCAGAAGGCGCGGATGCGACGGGCGAGGCCGAAGAGGAGGAAGAGCAGGGCGACCGCCGCGAAGCCTCCGACGAGCAGGGGGCGCAACGACACCGCCTGGGCGAAGGGGAACTCGCGCTCGAGCCGGAACAGCTGCGGCCACGTGACGACCGCAGCGGCGGCTGCGAACAGCGCGACGATGAGGGCTCCGAGCACGCGCTTCACGCCTCGACTCTAGGAGAGCCACCCTGGATGATCGCCGGGCGCGGCTACGCTGTGGTGAATGGAGACGACGGCGCGCGCGCACGCATTCAGCGGGCCGAGCGACCTGCACCTGCACTCCCTGCGATCGGACGGCACCGAGCCGCCCGCCGCCGTCGTCCTGGCCGCGCACCGGCACGGGCTGCGCACGATCGCGCTGACCGATCACGACACGACCGCCGGGTGGGCCGAGGCCGCCGAGGCGACCGCGTCGCTCGGGATGACGCTCCTGCCCGGCATGGAACTGAGCGCCCGGCACGAGTGGCGCACGGTGCACCTGCTGGCGTACCTGTTCGATCCGGATCACCCCCGGCTGCGCGCCGAGATGGAACGCATCCGCGAGGACCGCGTGGGCCGCGCCGAGCGCATCGTGCGCAGCATCGCGCGTGAGCACGATCTGTCATGGGACGACGTCGTCGCCCAGACGGGAGCCGGTGCAACGGTCGGTCGACCGCACATCGCGGACGCTCTCGTCGCACGGGGTCTCGCCGTCGACCGGGCCGAGGCGTTCGCCGGCATCCTGCACCCGAGTCAGGGGCACTTCACCCCGCACTACGCGCCGGACCCCGTCACGGCGGTCTCGCTCGTCGTCGCCGCCGGGGGAGTGCCGATCCTCGCGCACCCCTCGCCGAGCGGTCGCGAACGCATGATGGCGCCCGCGGTGCTGCGCGAGCTGGTCGCGCAGGGACTGGCGGGCTTCGAGATCGAGCACCGCGAGAACACCCCGGACGGCAAGCGGGCGCTGCGCGCGCTCGCCACCGAGATGGATCTGATCGTGACCGGCTCGAGCGACTACCACGGTCTGGGCAAGCCCAACCTGCCCGGCGAGAACACCACGGCGGACGACATGGTGGCGCGGATCATCGCCCGGGGAAGCGGAACGGCGCCCGTCTACGCATAGACGGGCGCCGTTCGACGCGAAGCCGGTTCAGCCGGCGGCCGGGGCGGCGGGGCCGCCGGCACCCGAGCCGCGGCGGCGGCGACGGCGACGCGGCGCCGTCTTGCCGTCGCGGTGCTCGCTGCCGCCCCCGTCGTGCGTGCCCGCTCCTGCCGGGGCATCTTCCGTCGCAGTGCCGTCGCCGGAGGTCGCAGCGGCCGGCGCGGAGTCGTTGCCACCGCGCGAACGCCGACGACGCGGACGCTGGCCCGCGTCGTCGGCGGTGTCGCTCGGCACCGTCTTCACGCTCTGCGTCGTGGGCAGCTTGCGCAGACGGCCCTTCGTGCCGGCCGGGATCGCGAGGTCTTCGAACAGGTGCGGGCTCGACGAGTAGGTCTCGACGGGCTCGGGCTGCCCGAACTCCAGCGCACGGTTGATCAGGGCCCACTTGTGCAGGTCGTCCCAGTCGACGAAGGTCACCGCGATGCCGGTGCGACCGGCGCGACCGGTGCGACCGGCGCGGTGCAGGTACGCCTTCTCGTCATCGGGGATCGTGTGGTTGATGACGTGGGTGACGTCGTCGACGTCGATGCCGCGCGCGGCGACATCCGTGGCGATCAGCACGTCCTTCTTGCCGGCCTTGAAGCCCGCCATCGAACGCTCGCGTGCCTCCTGGCTCATGTCACCGTGGACCGCGCCCGCGTTGAAGCCGCGGTCGTTGAGCTCGTCGACGAGCTTCTGGGCCGCGCGCTTGGTGCGCGTGAAGATGACGGTCTTGCCCCGGCCCTCGGCCTGGAGGATGCGCGCGATGATCTCATCCTTGTCGAGCGAGTGCGCCCGGTAGACGAGGTGCTTGATGTTCGCCTGGGTCAGGCCCTCGTCGGGGTCGGTCGCGCGGATGTGGATCGGGTTCGACATGAACCGGCGAGCCAGGGCGACGATGGGGCCCGGCATGGTGGCCGAGTAGAGCATCGTGTGGCGGACGGGCGCGACCTTCTGGAAGATCTTCTCGATGTCGGGGAGGAACCCGAGGTCGAGCATCTTGTCGGCCTCGTCGAGCACGACCTCGGTGGCATTCGACAGATCGAGCAGTCGCTGCCCGGCGAGGTCGATGAGGCGGCCGGGGGTTCCGACGACGATCTGCGCGCCGGCCTTGAGCTGGTCGATCTGGCCTTCGTACGCCTTGCCGCCGTAGATCGCCACGACGCTCGTCGAGCGGTTGCGCGTGAGCATGTCCATGTCCTCGAAGACCTGCACCGCGAGCTCGCGCGTGGGGACGACGATGAGCGCCTTGACGCCGGGCGCGGGATCGAGACCCAGACGCTGGACGACCGGGATGCCGAAGCCGAAGGTCTTGCCGGTACCGGTCTTCGCCTGGCCGATGATGTCCTGGCCGGGGAGGCCGAGGGGGATGGTCTGCTCCTGGATCGGGAACGCGTCGACGATCCCCTTCTCGGCGAGGGCGTCGACGATGTCCTGGTCGACGCCGAGGTCAGCGAAAGTGGTCATGGATGACATGCCTGTCTGGCGGTGAGAAGCCGCCGGGTGAACGAGTCCACGCCTTTCACTCAGCCACAGGCGCGGGGCCCCAGTCCGATGCCGGGGCGCATCCAGCCTAGCGCGACCCTAGGCTGGAGCCGTGGTGAGCTGGTTCTTCAAACGCAGGCGTCCCGTGGGACGAACGCTTCGGCTGCGTTCGCGCGGCGACTACGGCGATGTCCGCCGCGTCGATTTCGAGGAGCTCGCGCCCGACGTCGACACCTTCCTCGGTCAGGCCGCCTATCTGCAGCTGGGCTATTTCGAGACGCTCAGCGACCTCATCGCGTCGACGCCCGAGCTCTCGCAGAAGGAGTCCCTGTCGCTCGCGGCGGGGACGGCCCTGTTGAAGCATCGCGAGCTGGTCGGGGTGATCCGCGACCGCGGTGCCGACCCGCTCGAGCTCATGCTCCCGTTCCGCGAGCCCCTCGACGCGTTCCGGCGTGCGACGCACGGGGCGCGCCCCCTCGAGACGATGCTCTCGGTGCACGTGACGGCCGGGATGCTGGATGACTTCTACCTCGCGCTCTCGGCGAGTTACGGCGACACGGGTCGTCAGGTCGCGGTGATCCTGCGCGCCCACGACGACCGCAGCGCGCTCGTGCGCATCATCACCGAGGCGATCGCGTCGGATGAGCAGTGGCGCGGACTGCTGTCTCTATGGGGACGCCGACTCGTCGGCGACACGTTGCTCATCGCGCGCGCCGCCCTGCGGTCGACCTCACTCGAGCCGGCGAACGAGAAGCGCGTCGAGCCGACCTACGCCGACGTGATGGCGGCCCACGCGCGCCGGATGGCGGCGATGGGCCTCGAGGCCTGACAGCCGGCCGCCGCGCGGATCAGCCGATACGCAGGCGCCGACGCTCGTGCTCGTCGTGCGCGGCGCGCACACGCGTGAGCACGACGAGCACGAGCGGAACGACGACGGCGGGGGCGAGGACCGCGACGATCCAGATGACCGGGTCGGCGATGCCGAGGCCCGTCCAGGTCAGGATCGTCCAAGCCGCCCCGGACACCACGGCCCCGACGACGGGGGCGAGGGCGGCACCTCGTGCATCGCGTCCCGGCACGAGCAGCTCGGCGGCGAGGCCGATGACCGCCCCGAGGATCAGCGCGAGCAGGATGTGCACGGGTCAGGCCACGAAGCCCACGCGACGGGTCTGGTCGGTGCCGACCTCGACGAAGGCGATCCCGGCGGTCGGGATGATGTACGAGCTGCCCTTGGCGTCGGTCAGCTCGACGAAGGCGGCGTCGGAGGACAGCGCCTCGGAGATCTTCGCGCGGACGGCGTCGGCCGAGTCGTTCGACTCCAGGCTGAGCTCGCGTCCGGTGTGGCTGATGCCGATACGAATCTCCACGAAAAATCTCCTCCTCCGCGACCGTCCGTCGGGCGCTCTTCGACTCTACGACACCCGTCGGGGCCGGCAGCGGGCATGGTCACGCCCTGGGCGAACGCCTGTCGGAGCCGCGCGTTACCGTGGATCAATGCCTTCTCTCTCGCCGGACGTCGACCTGGATGCCGCGCAGTCCCGCGTCGTCGAGCTGCCGGTCGACGCGAGTGCCGTCGTGGTCGGTGCGCCCGGCACGGGCAAGTCCCTGACGGTCGTGCAGCGGGTGCGCCGGCTGGTGCGCGCGGGACTGTCTGCCGACGACCTCGTCGTCCTGACGGCGACGCGCCAGGCCGCGACCAGCCTGCGCGACGAGCTCGCCGTGGCGGTGGGTGTGGCCACGGCCGGGCCGCTCGCCCGGTCGGTCGCGGCCTTCGCGTTTCAGATCGTGCGCGGCGAGGCCGTGCGTCGCGGACTCGAGCCGCCGCGGCTGCTCACCGGCGCCGACGAGGACGCGCTCGTGCGCGATCTGCTGGCGGGCGACGCCGAGGACGAGCGGGACGGGCCGTCGCGCTGGCCCGCCTGGCTGCCCGCGTCCGTCCGCGAATCGCGCGGGTTCCGCGCGGAGCTGCGTGCCTTCATCGCCGAATGCACGGCGCTGGGCATCGAGAGCCGGGCGCTGGCGGAGCGCGCGGAGCGTGAGGGCCGCGAGGCCTGGCGGGCGGCGGCATCCTTCCTCACCGACTACGACACGGTGAGAGACGCGATGCGCGGGGCCCATCGCGATGCCGCCGGGCTGGTCGCCGAGGCCGCCGCGATCGTGGCCCGCCGGGGTCTGCCCGACCTGCGCGTCGTGCTGGTGGATGACGCCCAGGAACTGACCAGCGGAGGCGTCCAGCTGCTCGAGGCCTGCCGGTCGCGCGGCGTCGCCGTCGTCGCCTTCGGCGACCCGGACGTCGGGTCGGGCTCCTTCCGCGGCGCGGCGCCCGAGAACTTCGCGCGCCTGGCCGCCGGTGTCGACCTCCTCGTCCTCGACCGGGTGCACCGTGCCGACGGCGGCCACGCCGACCTGGTCTCGGCCGTCACGAGCCGGATCGGCGCGATCGGCGTCGTCGCGCACCGCCGCCCGCCCGCGCCGGACCGGCGGTCGGCCACCGCCGCCACGCGCGCTCTCGTGCTGCGCTCCCGCACCGAGGAGTTCGACACCGTTGCACGCGTCCTGCGCGAGCGGCATGTCCATGCCGGCGTGCCCTGGGAGCAGTGCGCGGTCATCGCGCACGACAGTCGTCAGGTCGGGGCGCTCGAGGCCGAGCTCGCGGCGCGCGAGGTGCCGACCGTGACCTCGGGAACGGGATCGGCGCTGCGCGACTCGGCCGTCGTGCGCGATCTGCTGCGGGTGGTCGACCTGGCCGCACGGCCCCACGAGGACTGGACGCGCGACGAGATCGTCGGGGCTCTCGCGGGCGCCGGGCTCGACGCGGTCGATCAGCGGCGGCTCCGCTCGGCGTTGCGCCACACGAATGCGGATGCCGCGGCATCGTTCGTGTCGCCGTGGGAGACCCTGCGGTCGGCCATGGTCCACCCGGCCGAATTCGCGTTCGTCGACCTGCGCGAGGCGCGTCGGGCGGCCCGGGTCGCGGAAACCCTCGCTGCCGTGCACGACCTCATCGCCGACGGAGCCACGGCTCACGAGCTGCTCTGGGCCGCGTGGGAGGGCTCCGGGCGCGAGCGCGCACTGCGTGAGGCGGCCCGCGGGCACGGGCCGCTCGCCGCCCAGGCCGATCGCGACCTGGACGCCGTCGTCGCGCTGTTCCAAGCGGCGAAGCGGCACGGCGAACGCGAGGACGGCACCACGCCGATGGCGTTCCTCCGCGGCATCCTCGATGCTGATGTGGGCGACGACCGGTTCGTCGCGCCACCGGCGATGGGAGCGGTGCGGGTGCTGACGCCCGCTGCGGCCCTCGGGACCGAGTTCGACACCGTGATCGTGGCGGGGTTGCAGGAGGGCGTCTGGCCGAATCTGCGCGTTCGCGGCAGTCTGCTCGACACGTGGCGTCTGGCCTACGACGATCCGGCCGCGGCGGACGCCCTCGACCGCCGCCGCTCCGTGCTCCACGACGAGCTCCGCCTGTTCGCCCGCGCACTCTCGCGTGCTCGCGATCAGCTCGTCGTGACCGCCGTCTCGGACGACGACACGGGACCGAGCCCGTTCTTCGACGTCCTGCCCGACCCCGAGGGTGCGCCGGCCGAGGCGGCGCACCCCCTCACGCTGCGCGGCCTCGTCGCACGGCATCGCCGCACCCTCACCGATCCGCGCTCCTCGGATGCCGAACGCGCCGACGCTGCCGGTCAGCTCGTCCTGCTCGCCGACGCGGGCATCGCCGGAGCCGATCCCGACGCCTGGTTCGGCGTCACCGCCGTGACCTCCGACGCGCCCTTGCGCGACCGCGAGGTCGAGAGCATCCGTGTCTCGCCGTCGCGGCTCGAGACACTGGAGGAGTGTCAGCTGAACTGGGTCATCGGCGAGCTCGGCGGCGACTCGGGCAGCGCGACGGCCGGTATCGGCACGATCGTGCATGGTGCGCTCGAGGTCGCCGCTCCCGACGAGGAGGCGCTCTGGACAGCGGTGGCGGAACGGTGGGGCGAGCTGGAGTTCGAGTCGCCGTGGCGTGAGCGCGCCGAACGGACGCGGGCGCGCGACCTCGTCCGCCGCCTCGCGCGGTACCTCCGCGATTTCGAGCGCGAGGGCGGTCGTCTGCTCGAGGCGGAGCCGCGCTTCGAGGTCGAGCTGGCGACCGACGACGCCGATGGGCGCATCGTCGTGAGCGGGGCCGTCGACCGGGTCGAATTGCGCGGAGACGGCTCGGTCGTGATCGTCGACCTCAAGACCGGCAAACGCGAACCGCAGACCGACCGGGCGGTGGCGACCCACGCGCAGCTCGCGGCGTATCAGCTCGCGCACGAGCGCGGCGCGATCCCCGCGGCGGCGGGGATGCCAGGCGGCGGCGCGATGCTGCTGGTGCTGCGTCCGACCGCCGCGTCGAAGGACTACGTCGTGCCGCGTCAGCCGCCCTTCGACGACGACACGCGCGCGACGTTCGTCGCGCGCGTGCACGAGGCGGCGCAGACCATGGGCGGCGCGACCTTCACGGCCCCGTTCGAAGAGCACTGCCGCGACGACCATTCCTACGGGCTGTGCCGTATCCACACGATCGCCCCGGTGAGCGCGACGTGATCGTGTCACCCGCCGCCCTCGCCGCGGCTCTCGGACAATTCCCGCCGACGCCCGAGCAGAGCGCCGTCATCTCGGCGCCCCTCGAGCCGGCGCTCGTCGTGGCGGGCGCCGGCAGCGGCAAGACCGAGACGATGGCCGGCCGCGTCGTGTGGCTCGTGGCCAACGGTCTCGTCTCGCGGGCCGGCATCCTCGGCCTGACGTTCACCCGCAAGGCGGCGGGCGAGCTGGCCGAGCGCATCCGCCGCCGGCTCGACCGCCTGACCGAGTTCGAAACCGCCGGACTGCTGCCTCACCTCGATGACCTGCACGCCCGCGGCGCGCTCGACGTGTTCGGCGAGCTGGAACGGGCGCATGCCCCCGCGATCGCCCGGCTGACCACGATCGATCGGCTCGCCGACGACTGCGGCGCGCTCGGGCAGGCGGCACCGGCGGACTCGCTGCTCGATCGCCCGACGGTCTCGACCTACAACAGCTTCGCCGACGGGATCGTGCGCGAGAACGCGGTCCGGATCGGGCGCGACCCCGAAGCCGCCGTCCTGAGCGAGTCCGCGGCGTGGCTGCTGATGCGGCGCGTCGTGCTCGAGTCCGACGACGAGCGCCTCGAGCTGCGCGACAACGCCCTGCGGACGATCATCGACGGCGCCCTCCGCATCGCACGCGACGGCGTCGACAACCTCGTCGATTTCTCTGACCTCGGCCGGTTCGGTCACGCGTTCGCCGACGTGCTGGAACGTCCCTCCACGCGCAGCGGGACCACTGTGTACGCGGATGTCGCGCGGGCGGCCGAACAGGTCGGCGCGCTGCCCCTGTTGGCCGATCTCGCGCGGGAGTACCAGTCGCGCAAGGTCCGCGCCGGGGTCATCGACTTCTCGGACCAGGTGGCCGGCGCCGTCGCCGTCATCCGCGGCCACCAGGCGGTGGCCGACGAGCTGCGGGCGCGGCATCCGGTCGTCCTGCTCGACGAGTACCAGGACACGTCGGTCGTGCAGACCGAACTGCTCGCCGCGGTGTTCTCGGGTACCGCCGTGATGGCGGTGGGCGACCCGCACCAGTCGATCTACGGCTGGCGCGGCGCGAGCGCCGGCAACCTCGGCGACTTCGCGGCGGCGTTCGCCCCGGACGGCCCGTCGCACCGGTTCTCGCTCGCGACGAGCTGGCGCAACAGTCGACGCATCCTGCGCGCCGCCAACGCCGTGCTCACGCCGCTCGCGGAACGCTCGCCCGTGCCCGTCGACGAGCTGCGTTCACGTCCCGGTGCGCCGGAGGGACAGGTCGACATCGTCTTCGAGCCCGATCTCGACGCCGAGACCGATCGGGTCGCCGCCTGGTTCCAGTCGGTACGCGCCGACCGCGCACGTCGGGGCGAGCCGACGAGCGCGGCGATCCTGTTGCGCAGCAAGAAGCACATGACCCGCTATGCCGACGCGCTCGGGCGCCGCGGCATCCCGCATCGCATCCTCGGGCTGGGTGGCCTGCTCAGTACACCCGAGGTCGTGGATGTCGTGTCGGCGCTGCGCGTCATCAGCGACCCGACGGCGGGTTCCGCCCTGCTGCGCCTGCTCGCCGGACCCCGATGGGCCGTCGGTCTGCGCGACCTGCGCGCACTCGCCGAGCTGGCGCGCCGCCTCGCTCGCTCGGATGCGTCGCTGCAGCCCCTGCCGCCCGACCTGCGTGGCGGCGAGGAGCGCGCGTCGCTCATCGATGCGCTCGACTTCATCCTGCGGGTGCCGGCCGATCACAGCTGGCTGGCCGAACTCACTCCCGCCGCACGCGAGCGACTGCGCGAGGCGGCAGCGGTGTTCGCAGGACTGCGCCGAGCCTCGACGATGCCGGTGCCCGAGCTCGTGCGCCTCATCGAAGCCGAGCTGCGGCTCGACATCGAGCTGGCCGCCAACGAGAGCCGCGGTCCGGCACGCGTCGCCTCCGACCAGCTGCGCGCCTTCGTCGACGAGTTGCAGGGCTTCCTCGCGACCGACGAGTCGGGCTCGCTGCCCAGCCTGCTCGCCTGGCTCGACCATGCGGAGCGTCAGGACGAGTTCGCGCCGCGCACCGAGCCGCCCGAGGACGATGTCGTCCAGATCCTCACGATCCACGGGTCCAAGGGCCTCGAATGGGATGCCGTCGCCGTCGGGCGCGTCGTCGTCGATGAACTGCCCGCCCGGCCGCGCGACAAGCAGGGCTGGTTGGGTTTCGGCGTGCTGCCCTATGCGTTCCGTGGTGACGCCCGGTGGCTTCCCGAGTTCGCATGGCAGGCGCACGCGGCGCCGACGCAGCAGGACCTCAAGGCCGCCCTGACCCGCTTCGCCGACGACAACGCCGACCGGCAGCGGGAAGAGGAGCGGCGCCTGGCCTACGTCGCCGTGACGCGGGCTCGCGACGCTCTGCTGCTGAGCGGCTCGTTCTGGTCGGGCACGCGCAACCCGCGTGGTCCCAGCGCCTTCCTCACCGAGATCGCCGCGGCGCTCGACCACCCGATCGACGATGTCGACCCCGGCGAGAACCCGTACCTCGAGCGGCGACAACTCCTGTCCTGGCCGCTCGATGCGTTGGGCTCCCGTCGGACCCGGGTGGATGCCGCAGCCGAGGCGGTCCGCGTCGTGCGAGCCTCAGGAGCCGTGCCGGAGCCGAGCCGTGATCTCGCCCTGCTTCTGGCCGAACGCGACGAACGGCGCAACGCAGCCGCCCCGAGCGCACCGACCCGCATCCCGGCATCCCGCTTCAAGGAGTTCGCCGCGGACTACGCCACCGCCGTCGAAGCAGCGCTGCGTCCGCTGCCCGAGCGGCCGTACCGCGAGACACGGCTGGGCACCCGCTTCCACGCCTGGGTCGAGCAGCGCTCGGGCATCGCGGCGCGCGGCCCCCAGCCGGATGCGCCGTTGTGGGAGACGGACGCCGACCTCGATGAGACCGGTGCCGCCGGTGCCGGGTCGGACGCCGAGTTCCGCCTGCTGCAGGAGAATTTCCTGCGCTCGGAGTGGGCCGACCTGCAGCCGATCGAGGTCGAGACGGAGATCGACTTCGCCGACGCGACCCTGCTGGGCGACGGGCGGCCGCACGTCATCATCTGCAAGCTCGACGCCGTCTACCGACGCCACGACCGGGGCGGCCGTCTCGAGATCGTCGACTGGAAGACGGGCCGGCCGCCGCGAACGCCGGCCGAACGCGCCGAACGGATGCTGCAGCTCGAGCTGTATCGGCGGGCGTACTCCACCCGCCACGGCGTACCCGAGTCCGAGATCGACGTCGCGCTGTACTACGTCGGTGACGACCTCATCCTGCGGGGGTGACGCTCCTCAGTCGTTGCCGGCCCAGCGACGCAACGCGTTGCGCGCCGACTCGGCGTGCTCGGGGTCGCGGTCTTCGGCCTCGTCGCTCGAGAGCGCGGGCTCGTCGGGCGCGGGCGGGTTCGCGGGGCGGTGGTCGCTCGAGCCGCCGTCGGGAGTCCAGTCGGAGAGATCGATGGGGATCGTCTCGATGTCCGCCTGCTCGGCGGTCTCCTGGTCAGCGAGGTAGGCGGCGAGGAGAGCCGGATCGTAGGTATCGGTCTGCATCGAGGTGTCGCGCGCTGCTGTCGCCGTGGCGGGGGTGCGCTCGAGGATCTCGAGCGCATCGTCGACCGAGCTGTGCTCGTCCTCGAGCAGGGGCTCGTCGCGCACACCCTCATCCAGAGCGGTGAGGAGGGCGACGGCGTCCTCGACCACGCGCGCTGCGCCGGTCTCGTGCCCATGCGCGAGCCAGCGGGCGAACTCGAGCTCCGCGTAGAGCCGGGCGCGCGAGGCGAGGGCCGCATCAGGGGTGTGATGGGCCGCCTCGGCGTACGCCTCGAGGACGTCGTCCCGCGCATTCGGTGCCGAAGCGAGCCAGCGCAGGTCCTCCGCCGGGTCGCCGACGCCGAGGCCGTTCCACGCGAGCAGACCGGTGACCGTCGGTCCCGCGGCCGTGTCGGTGAGCACGAAACGGCTCGGGTCGACCCCGCCGAGCGTCACGGTCGTCTCGAACCGCCAGAGGCGGTCGGCGCCGAGCGCCGTGCTCCAGCGTCGCAGCAGGCCGAAGGGCAGCGAGCCGGTCGCCTCCGCGCGGTCGAGCAGGCGCTCGGCATCCACCCGCACGTCGGCGCTCGTGCGGATGCGCAGCCCGGCGTCGCGGGCGACGGCGTGCGGCAGCCCGTGCACACGGGCGATCGCGGCTCCGAGCGACCAGGCGACGCCGCGACCGGCGGGGATGTGAGCGGCGTCGACGCGGTAACCGGGGACGAATTCCTGCACGACGGCGGTGAACCCGTCGAGGCGTGCGGTTCCCAGCAGGGTGGGTGCCGCGAAGGGGAGGAGGCCGCGGACGCCGGGCGTCAGCGCGCGCAGCGCGCGGGTGTCGGCCACGAGCTCGCGGTCGGCGTCGGCGTCCACGGGTGCCCGTACGACGACGCGCTTGCCGTCGGCGAGCGTGACGAGCGCGCTGTCGTAGCGGCTGTCGGAGCCCTCGGTCAGTTCGGCCGCGCCGACCACGGCGGCGCCGGGCAGAGCCGAGCTGACGGACGCGGCTAGAGTGAAGGGAGAGCGAGCCATGCCATCAGGGTAGGTCGGGCGGCGGCGCAGGCCGACGCGCCACGCCCGCGAGAGAGGTCCCCGAGATGCGATTGCAGCCGCCGGCCCTAGCCCGGTCCGCGTTCGACACGTCACCCGACGAACGAGCCGAGGACGGCCTCGTCGCACGGCTTCTCGCGGACCCGACCACGCGGGTGCTGCGCGTGAACGGTGACCGGGCACCCGCCGTCGGCACCCGTCTGCTGTGGGAGGCCCCGGACGCGGTGACGGACGCGGCGGAATGGGGATTCCTCGGGCGCGCGGGCGACGGCTCCGCGCGGCTCGTGGCGGCCGTCGAGCCGCCGAGGTCCTCCGATGGACGTGACGACGACGGTTGGGTCTCGCTGCGGATGGTCGGCGGCGACCTGAGCGACGAGGATGCGGGAGCCCTCGTCACCGCGGTCTCGCTGGCCCGGTGGTTCACCGACTTCCGCTTCTGCCCCCGGTGCGGTTCGCCCGCGCCGCTGCGCGCGGCCGGGTGGTCGCGCCTGTGCTCGGGCTGCGGCCGGCAGCAGTTCCCCCGCACCGATCCTGCTGTGATCGTCGCGGTGCGCGACGCCGCGAACGAACGACTGCTGCTCGGGCAGAACGCCGCGTGGGCGGCGCAGAACCGCTTCTCGACCTTCGCGGGGTTCGTCGAGGCGGGGGAGTCGCTCGAGACGGCCGTGCGTCGGGAGGTGGCCGAGGAGGCCGGTGTGGTGGTCGACGAGCTGTCGTACCGCGGCTCGCAGGCGTGGCCGTACCCGCGCTCGCTCATGCTCGGCTTCCACGCCGTCGCCGAGGATGCCGCCCCGGCTCGACCCGACGGTGAGGAGATCACCGAGGTGCGCTGGTTCACGCGTGCGGAGATCGCGAGCTCGCTCGCGGGTACTGGCCCCGTCGCCCTGCCCGGGTCGGCGTCGATCGCGCATCGCCTGATCACGGACTGGTGCGAGGAGGACGAGTGACCGACGCTCTCGCGGGCCTCGACGAACAGCAGCGGGAGGCCGCCTCCGCCCTGCGCGGTCCCGTCTGCGTGCTCGCGGGCGCCGGCTCGGGCAAGACCCGCGTCATCACGCACCGCATCGCCCACGGGGTCGACACCGGCGCGTACTCCCCGGGTCGCGTGATGGCCGTGACCTTCACCGCGAAAGCGGCCGGAGAGATGCGAGGGCGGCTGCGCGCCCTCGGCGTCGGCGGCGTCGCGGCGCGGACCTTCCACGCGGCCGCACTCGCCCAGCTCAACTACTTCTGGCCCCAGCTGGCCGGCGACACCGCGCCGACGATCCTCAGCAGCAAGGTGCGCATGCTCGCGCAGGCCGCCGACGCGATCGGGGTGAACCCCGACCCGGCCGTGCTGCGCGATGTCGCGACCCGGATCGAGTGGCGCAAGATCACGATGCGTTCCGTCGAGCAGTACGCACTCGATCGGCCCGAGGGCGTGGGGTCGCTCTCCCTCGATGCGGTGGTCGCGCTGCAGCAGGCCTACGAGCGGCTCAAGGACGAGCGCCGGCAGCTCGACTTCGAGGACGTGCTGCTCGCCTGTGCAGGCATGCTCGAGGCCGAGCCCCGCGTCGCCGCGGAGGTGCGCGAGCAGTACCGCCATTTCACGGTCGACGAGTTCCAGGACGTCTCTCCGATCCAGTATCGGCTGCTCGAGCTGTGGCTCGGCGACCGGCACGACCTGTGCGTCGTCGGCGACGCGAGCCAGACCATCTACTCGTTCGCCGGCGCCGACCCCCGCTACCTCCTCGATTTCGGCACGCGGTTCCCGGATGCCCGCGTCCTGCGGCTCGAACGCAACTACCGTTCGGAGGCGAGCGTGGTGGCGGCGGCGAACGAGTTAATGCGCGGACGTCCGGGGGCCCTCGAGCTCGCGGCGCAGCGCGAGACGCCCGACCATCCCCGTCCGGCCCTGAGCGAGTACGACGACGACGCGGCCGAGGCCGACGGCGTCGCCGCGACGGTCGCCGATCAGATCGCGGCCGGCGCCGATCCCCGCGAGATCGCCGTTCTCTACCGCGCCAATGCGCAGTCGGCGCCGTTGCTCGCCGCTCTCGCCCGTCGCGGCGTTCCGGCATCCGTCCTGGGCGGCCCCCGATTCTTCGACATCCCGGAAGTGCGGCAGGCGGTCATGGCGCTGCGCGGCGCCGCCGTGGCGCCCTCGTCGGGCGACCTCGTCGCCGACGTCCGGGCGGTGCTGCGCTCGCTCGGCCTGAGCGACGAGCCGCCGGCGGCGGGCGGTCCGTTGCGTGACGCCTGGGAGGCACGCGCGGCGCTCTTGCGACTCGCCGAGGAGGCGCCCGCGGGGACGACCATGCGCGGCTTCACCAATGACCTGCAGACGCGCGCGAAAGACCAGCACGAGGTCGCGACCCGCACCGTCACGCTCTCCACGCTCCACGCTGCGAAAGGTCTGGAGTGGCCGCACGTCCACCTCGTCGGAATGGCCGAGGGCCTGCTGCCGATCGCCTACGCGACGACGTTCGAGCAGATCGACGAGGAACGGCGGCTCGCATATGTGGGCATCACGCGGGCCGCGCGTACGCTCTCGCTGTCGTGGGCCCGGGGGATCGGACGTTACGAACGGCAGGTGTCGCGCTTCGTGAAGGAGATCGGCACCAACACGCTGGATGCGGTTCGGCCTCGCGCCAGGTCGCCGCGACGCGCCCCGAATGCAGCGTCGCCGCGCGGGACCGCTCCGTCGCGGGCGCACTGACCATCCCGACGGCCAGAGCGCACGCGGCGCCGATGAGCGCGGCGTCGGTGGGCGGCGCGGGGCGGGCGAGCAGCTGCGCCGCCACCAGCGGCCACTCGGGATCCGCGTCCCGACGGTGCGCATGCGCACACGCCGCGCAGGCCGTCCGCCCGGGAACCACGAGGGGACCGACTGTCACGCGATCCCCGGCCAGTTCGAGCGGGAGGTGGCGGATGTCGTCCGACAGCAGACTCGCGGTGCGCCGAGGTTCGACGAGGTAGGGCGCCACGAGCACCACGGCGACATCGCGGTCATCCGACTCCGTGATCCGTGCCCCCGCGATGCTGAGTGCCGCGCTGATGCGCTCCCGATCGGCGAGCTCGATGCCCGGCGCGAACGAGACGCGGACGACGACCTGCGCGCGTGGCCGACGCTCGAGCACGGGGTCGAGGCGGGCCAGCAGGGCGTCCACATCAGCGGGTGACGCCCCCGCTTCCGCGGCCAACGCGGTCATCATGCCGTCGGAGACACCGGCACGCAGGGCCTCGATCAGCCGTTCGGCCGCGGGCGAGACGTCATCGAGTCGGACCGCGCCGTCCATTCCGAGCTGCAGTCGGCTGGGGGAGCGCCAGAGGGGAACGGCGGAGGGGATCAGGCGAAGCACGTTCCGATTCTCGGCACGCGCCCTCCCGGCCTCCGCCGCTCTCCACAGCCGCGCGTGCGGGGGACGGCAGCAATCCGACTGTGCAGACGCCGATGTGCCCCCACCGGCGACCGCCGATCACACCGGACGCGGACCCGCCGGTCCCTCGTCGCGCGGATCGCCCGCGGCACCGTCACCCGCGGCACCGTCACCGGGTGCACCGTCACCAGGGGCATCGCCCGGTGCGTCGTGGTCGGACGGCGCATCGCGTTCCGAGGTCGCGTCGGCCGACGCGAGGAGGGCGTCGAGAGCGTCATCCATCTCGTCGCGCTCGGGGGCCTCGCCGCGGGCATGCGCCTCGAGCCGAGCGATGAGGCGGCTCGGGTCGTCGATGTCGGACGGCGCGGGCATGAGGTCGGGGTAGTCCCACAGGCCGTCGCGGGCCTCGCGGCCGACGGCATCCGTGATGGCACGCCACATCGCGGCGGCTTCGCGCAGACGGCGCGGGCGCAGCTCGAGGCCGACGAGCGAGGCCATCGCCTGCTCGGCCGGACCGCCCACGGCGCGGCGGCGTCGAACCGCCTCGGCGATGCGGCCGGCGCTCGGCAGTCGCGTCGTGGCGTCCGCGGCGACGACGTCGACCCAGCCCTCGATCGTCGCGAGGAGGTGCTCGAGACGGGCGAGAGCCGCGGATTGCGCTTCGGAGCGCTGCGGCAGCAGGACGCCGCTCTCGAGGGCGGTGCGCAGCTCGTCCGGCTGCGACGGGTCGAAACGCGCGGCGAGGTCTTCGAGGGCGTCGGTGTCGACGTGGATGCCGCGGGCGAAGTCGGTCACCTGCGAGATGACGTGCAGGCGCAGCCAGCGGGCGTGGCGGAACAGCCGGGCGTGGGCGAGCTCTCGGGTGGCGAGCGCGAGGGCGAGCTGGTCGTCGTCGATCTCGAGGTCGCGACCGAAGTCGGCGAAGTTCTGGGGCAGGATCGCCGCTTCACCGTCCGGCATCACGGGGATACCGACGTCGCCGCCCGAGACCACCTCGAGCGAGAGCTTGCCGACGACAGCGCCGAGCTGCGCGGCGAAGAGCGAACCGCCGACGGTGCGCAGCAGTCGGCCCGCGCCGGCGATCATGCTCTGCATGTCTTCCGGGGCCTGGGCCTCGAGGGCCGCGGTGAGCGCGTCTGCGATCGAGGTCGCGACAGGCTCGGCGAGCTCCTGCCACACCGGCAGGGTCGCCTCGACCCATGCGCCGCGGGTGAGCGCGCGCGGGGGCACCGGCAGATCGGCGATCGTCGTCGCCTCGCTCAGCCAGAGCGTCGCGAGACCGAACGCGTCGCTGAAGTCCTGCCGGTCGCCCGAGCTGATGCCGTGGCCGTCCTTGTTGGCCAGGTGCAGCGCCTGGGTGCGGGTCGCCGACCAGTCGATGCTGCCGTCGCCCCCGCCCGCGAAAGCGCCCTGCAGCTGCCGCATCATCTGCTGCAGCATCGCCGGGTCGATGCCCATGCCGGCGAGGCGTTCGAGTTGTTCGGGCCCGAGGGTGCCGCCTTGGCCCAGCAGGCTGCGCAGCAGCTCCTGGAACTCGTCCTCGGGGGAGCGGTCGTCGTCAGCCATGTCAGGCGCCTTTCAGCAGGGCGGTCAGCTCGCGTTCTACGCTAGCCGCACGACCTCGTCGCACGGCGCGAACGGCCCTCGTTCGCTTTCGCCGGTCGCGAACGACTCGGGACAGAAAGCAGCACGTGTCACTTTTCGACGAGAACGCCCCCGTCATCGCGCCCCGACGTCGCTTGAGCCGCCCCGCGCTGACCGGGCTGTGGGCGGTGTCGCTCTCGCTGGTCGCACTCCTGGTGCTGACGCTGCTGCCCACCTCGTTCGTCATCCAGCGTCCCGGACCTGTGTACGACACCCTGGGCACCGTGACGACCGGCGACGGCGAGGAGCGCCCGCTCATCAGCGTCGCCGGGGCCGAGACTTTCCCGACGTCCGGTTCGCTCGACCTGCTCACGGTCGAGGTGCTGGGCAACCGCGAACGGACGCCCTCGTGGTTCGAGCTCGCGGCGGCGTGGTTCGATCCGGCGCGGGCGATCGTGCCGATCGACGAGATATTCCCCGAGGGCGTGACCACCGAGCAGCGCAACGACGAGAACGCCGCCCTGATGGTCGACTCGCAGAAGGAGGCCACGGCGGCAGCGTTGCGCGAACTGGATTACGACATCGAGTCACTGGTCCGCGTCTTCCAGGTCGCGGAGGACTCCCCGGCGACCGGCGTCCTCGAGCAGAACGACGTGATCCGCTCCGTCGACGATCAGCCGGTGACCACGACCACGTCCCTGCGCGACGCCATCAACGCCGGCGACGGCGCGCCGGTGGCGCTCGGGGTCGAGCGGGACGGCGAGCTCCGCACCGTCGAGGTGACGCCGACCGAGGCGACCGTCGAGGGCGAGAAGCGGTGGGTGATCGGTGTCACCATCACCCCGGACTACGCCTTCCCGATCGAGGTCACGCTGCAGCTCGACAACGTCGGCGGGCCCAGCGCCGGCATGATGTTCGCGCTCGGCATCATCGACACTCTCACGCCCGGCGAGCTCACCGGCGGCGAGCAGTTCGCCGGCACCGGCACGATCGACGCCGAGGGTGCGGTGGGCCCCATCGGCGGCATCCGTCAGAAGCTCTTCGGCGCGAAGAGCGCCGGAGCCGAGTGGTTCCTCGCGCCCGAGCGCAACTGCGGCGAGGTCGTCGGCCACATCCCCGACGGGCTGCGCGTGTTCTCGGTCGCGGACCTCGACGACGCCCTCAGCGTCATCGAGACCGTCAGCGCGGGCGGCGACATCGACGCCCTGCCGACCTGCACGACCGGCTGACCCACGGCGTCCCCCCAGCGGGCGGCGCCTAGGATGGGAGGGTGACCACGACCTCAGCGCCGCCCCCGGCCACACCGAGCAGATCCCGCCGCGCCGTTGCCATCACCCTCGCCGTCATCGCGGCCATCGTGGTGGCATTCTTCGTCTTCGCGAGCCTCTACGCCGATTGGCTGTGGTTCCGGCAACTCGGCTTCGACAATGTGCTGCTGACGCAGTGGATCGCCCGCGTGCTGATGTTCGTCGTCGGCTTCGTCGCGATGGCCGTACCCGTCTGGCTGTCGATCCAGCTCGCCTACCGGCTCCGGCCGGTCTACGCCCGGCTGAGCTCGCAGCTCGACCGCTACCAAGAGGTCGTCGAGCCGCTGCGCCGTCTGGGCATGTGGGGAATCCCCGCGTTCTTCGGCTTCTTCGCCGGCTTCGCGGCGTCGGCGCAGTGGGAGACCGTCGCGCTGTGGCTCAACGGCGTCAGCACCGGCACCACCGACCCCGAGTTCGGCCTCGATACCGGGTTCTACCTGTTCACGATGCCGTTCCTGTCGGCGGCGATCGGCTTCGTCTCGGCCGTCATCATCGTGTGCCTGCTGGTCACGGCCCTCGTGTCGTACCTCTACGGCGCGGTACGCGTCGGACAGCGCGAGCTGCGGATCTCGAAGTCGGCCCGTATCCAGCTCGCCGTCCTCGCCGGCGTCTACCTGCTGGTGCAGGGCGCGAGCCTGTGGCTGGACCGCTACCGCACCCTCGTGACGCCCAACGACCGCATCACGGGTGCCTCGTACGTCGACGTCAACGCCGTGATCCCCGGCCAGGCCATCCTCGCCATCGCCGCGGCGATCGTCGCCATCGCCTTCTTCGTCACGGCCATCATCGGCCGCTGGCGCTACCCCCTGATCGGCACGGGCCTGCTCGTGGTGTCGTCGCTCGTCGTCGGCATCGCCTACCCGTGGTTCGTCACCAACGTGCAGGTGCGCCCCAACCAGCTCACCCTCGAGTCGCCGTTCTACGAGCGCAACATCGAGGGCACGAAGGCCGCGTACGGCATCGACGGCCTGGAGAAGACCGACTTCGAGGCCGTCACCGACGTCGAGCCGGGTCAGCTGCGCGCCGACGCCGACACGACGGCATCCATCCGCATCATGGACCCGGCGATCATCGGACCGACGGTCCGCCAGATCGAGCAGTACCGGTCGTACTACCAGTTCGCGGAGCCGCTCGACGTCGACCGCTACCAGATCGACGGGCAGTCGCAGGACACCGTCGTCTCGGTGCGCGAGCTCAACGTCAACCAGCTCGGCGAGGCCGCGTCCTGGTACAACACGACGCTCGTCTACACCCACGGCTACGGCATGGTCGCGGCCAAGGGCAACGAGCGCACCGCCGACGGAAACCCGGTCTTCGTCGAGCGCGGCATCCCGGCCTCGGGTGAGCTCACCGCCGCTCAGGAATACGAGCCGCGCGTCTACTTCGGCGAGTTCTCGCCGACCTACTCGATCGTCGGCGCCCCCGAGGGTGCCTCGCCCATCGAGCTGGACTACCCGCGCGGTCAGGAGGGCGAGAGCCAGACGAAGACGACCTTCGACGGCGACGGCGGCCCCGGCATCGGCGATGTCTTCCACCGCCTGATCTACTCGCTCAAGTTCCAGTCGACCGACATCCTGTTCTCGGATGCGATCAACTCCGAGTCGCAGATCCTCTACGACCGCGACCCGGCCACGCGCGTGTCGAAGGTCGCGCCGTACCTCGAGCTCGACAGCGACCCCTACCCCTCGGTCGTCGACGGACGCATCGTCTGGATCGTCGACGGGTACACGCTGAGCGCGAACTACCCGTACTCGTCGATCGTGAGCCTGAGCGACGCGATCTCGGACTCGTCGAACCCGCAGCCGCGCGTCGCGCTCGACAACATCAACTACATCCGCAACTCGGTCAAGGCGACCGTCGACGCGTACTCCGGCGAGGTCACGCTCTACGCCTGGGACGCGGAGGACGCCCTGCTGCAGGCCTGGCAGAAGATCTACCCCAGCACCCTCAAGCCGGTCAGCGAGATGAGCGGTGACCTGATGAGTCACGTTCGGTACCCGACGGACCTGTTCAAGGTGCAGCGCGCCATGCTCGGGACGTACCACGTCGACACCGCGCAGTCGTTCTACTCGCGCGACAACGCCTGGAAGACGCCGAACGACCCGCAGCAGAACGACCAGCTGCAACCGCCGTACTACCTGACCATGAAGATGCCCGGCCAGGATGCGCCCTCGTACTCGATGTTCTCGTCGTTCATCCCCGGCGGCCAGGACACCCGGAACGTGCTCATGGGCTACCTGTCGGTCGATTCCGACGCGGGTGCCGACGCGGGCGTCGTCAGCAGCAAATACGGAAAGCTCCGGATGCTCGAGATCAACGCCGAGACGCCGGTCGCCGGCCCGGGCCAGGTGCAGAACACGTTCGACGCCGACCCCGAGGTGTCGTCGTTCTCGAACATCCTGCAGCAGGGGCAGTCCGAGGTCATCAACGGCAACCTGCTGACCCTGCCGGTGGGCGGCGGTCTGCTCTACGTCCAGCCGGTGTTCGTGCAGTCCTCCGGCGCCACGAAGCTGCCGACTCTGCAGAAGGTGCTCGTCGGCTTCGGCGACGAGGTCGCCTTCGAGAACACGCTGCAGGAGGCGCTCGACGTGCTGTTCGGCGGCGACTCCGGCGCGAGCACCGGTGACACCGACGTCGTCCCCGATCCCGTCCCGGGCGAGGACGCGACGCCCGCACCGACGCAGCCCGGCGACGGCGGCACCGCTCCGGCGGCGCCGAGCCTCGACTACCAGGCGGCGCTGGACCAGGCGCGCGACGCCCTCGCGGAGCGCAACACCGCGATGCAGAACGCGGACTGGGCCGCCTACGGCGCAGCCGACGCGAAGCTGACCGAGGCGATCAACCGCCTGCTGGAGCTGGACGGCCAGGGCTGAGCACCCCGTGCACGAGAAAGGGCCCCGACTGCGAAGTCGGGGCCCTTTCTCGTTGCTCATCCGCAGCGGCGGACGAACGGTCGCGCGGTCAGTCGCGCGTGTAGCGACGGGCGCGGCCCGAAAGGCCGGCGAAGTGGAACGGTCCGGGAGACGTGGCGGCGATCTCGACGTCGACGGTGCTGTCGCGGTGGGTCGCATCGTGCAGATCGCGGTAGGTCGGGACATCCACGGGGGTGCGCGCGGCCAGGAGAGCCTCGGTCTCGGCGCCCCGGGTCGCGGCGCGGTAACCGGGCTGCACGACGAGCGTGAAGAACTCGCTCACCGAACCGGAGCCGTAGCTGAACAGGCCGATGCGCGCCCCGGTGAGGTCCGCATCGCCGTCGAGCAGCGCCGCGAGGGCGATGTACAGCGACGCGGTGTAGGAGTTGCCGATCCGCCGGTTGTACCCCGTGGTCGCGGCGACCAGCTCGGGCGCAAGCTCGACGCCGACGTGCTGCCCCAGCGCGCGGTGTGCCTTGACCGCCATCTTGGTGAAGGGCTGGTGGTGGCAGTACCAATCGATCTGGTCGATGTCGACGCCGCCGCGCGAGCGGTAGTCGTCCCAGGCACCGGCGACGCCGTCGAGGTAGGCGCTGACCGAGAGCTTGCCGTCCACAACGGCGGTGACGCTGTCGTTGGGGCGCCAGAAGTCGTCGACCTCGGCGGTGTACACGCCGGCAGCAGGCTCGAGCACGGCAAGGGCGGGGTCCGCCGTCACCAGGAACGCGACCGCGCCCGCGCCCTGCGTGGGCTCGGCGGCCGTGTCCAGCTCGTACCGGGCCACGTCGCTCGCGATGACCAGCACGCGCTCGTCGGGGTTGCGGGCGATCAGGCCGGCGGCGGACTGCAGCGCGGCGGTCGCCGAGTAGCAAGCCTGCTTGAGCTCGACGACGCGCACCGAACGCGGCAGGCCGAGCAGCTCGTGCACGTGCACGCCGGCGGCGCGCGACTGGTCGATGCCCGTCTCGGTCGCGAAGAAGAGGGTGCGGATGCCGTCGACGCCATGGCGGTCGATGATGCGCTGCGCGGCTGCGGCGCCCATCGTCACGATGTCTTCGTCGAGGCCCGGGATGCTCATCTGCTCCTGGCCGAGCCCGATGCGGAACTTCGCGGGGTCGATGTCGGCGCGGGCGGCGAGGTCGTCGAGCTCGACGACGTGGGAGGCGGTCGCGACGGCGAGGTCGTGGATGCCGATGGTGGTCACTGCGAGGAGTCCTTCCGGCGCTCGAGGAGCAGATGCGACTGCATCAGTTCTCCGGGGTTGGTCTGGGCGGCGAGCAGGGAGAGCTCGCCGCAGAGCACGGTGGCGGCGATGAGCGCGGCGAGGCGGCGGGCGTTGGCGCCCGGCTCGCGCTCCTCACGGCAGCCGAGCCGCGTGAGTGCTTCCTCGACCGCGGGGAGGTCCTTGCCGTTGCCGACGGTCCCGACGATGAGGTGGGGGAGGGTGCACGAGAAATACAGGTCGCCGTCGCCGCGAACCTCGGCCCACGTGAAGCCCTGCGAGCCTTCGACGATGTTGGCGGCATCCTGCCCTGTGGCGAGGTAGAAGGCCAGCAGCATGTTGGCGTAGTGCGCGTTCGCCGAGCGCAGCGCTCCCGCGATCGTCGAGCCGACGAGGTTCTTCTGCACGTTCAGGTCGACGATGCGCTGCGCGGTCGAGCGCAGCTGCTTGTCGACGAGATCGGCGGGGATGAGGATCTCGGCGATGACGCTGCGGCCGCGACCGAGGATGCCGTTGACCGCGGTGGCCTTCTTGTCGGTGCAGTAGTTGCCCGAGATCGAGCCGTACTCGAGTTCCGGGTGCCACGACAGCACGCGCTCCATGAGGGTCTCCGCAGCGAAGGTCACCATGTTGTGGCCCGACGCGTCGCCCGTCGTCAGAGCGAAGCGCAGGTACAGGAGGTTGCCCACGACCTCGCTGTCGAGGTCGATGAGCTTCGCGTGCCGGCTGCGCTGGGAGACAGCGTCGGCCAGCTCATCGAAGCGGGCGGCGATCGCACGCGAGGCGGCGACGGCAGCGGCGGCGCTGTCGGCGACGAAGAGCGACGAGCGCGTCATCCGTTCGTCGACCACGGTCACGCGGATGCCGTCGTCGACGAGCCGCGAGATGCGAGCGCCGCGGCCGACGGAGGGCCACAGCGGAGACTCGTAGGTGGCGAGCGGGACGTCCTGCTCGGTCTCGACGTCACCGGTCAGCCGGAGCGGACCGACCCAGCGCAGGGGGATCGGGGTGAACTCGGCGCTCATCGCGCGTCCTTCCCGCCGGCGCGGCGCGCCAGGCTGTCGATGTCGATGCCTCGGGCGCGGGCGAACTCCGCTGCGCGTCCATGGATGATCAGGTCGGTGCGGCGGAGGTCTTCCGGACCGGTCGCCCCCACCAGAGAGTGCAACGCCGTGAGGTGGTCAGACCATTCCCGGATCCGCGAGATCAGGGCTTCCGCGCCGCCGTCGAGGACGACGGAGAGGAACGATCCGGATGCGCCCACCGCGCGAGCGCCGAGCGCGAGGCCTCGTGCGACGTCGAGCGGTGTGCGGACTCCGCCCGAGGCGAGCAGCACCGGCGCGTCGGCCGGGGCCTCGAGCAGGCACTCCACCGCCGACTGTCCCCAGCCGGCGAGGTACGCGTAGTCGCGGCCCGAGCGGCGGTCGTTCTCGATGCGCATGAAGTCCGTGCCGCCGACGCCGGAGACGTCGGCGAAGCGCACGCCCGTGGCCGCGAGGCGGGACAGCGTGGCAGCGCTCAGGCCGAAGCCGACCTCCTTCACCACGACGGGCACCTCGACCGCGGCCACGATGGCTTCGAGCGACGCGGGCCAGCTCGAGAACGAGCGGCTGCCCTCGGGCATCACCGTCTCCTGCATGGCGTTGACGTGCACCTGCAGCGCGTCGGCCTGGAGAGCGTCGACCGCGCGGCGGGCATCTTCGGGCGACCGCTCGATGCCGACGTTGGCCATGACGAAGCCGTCGGGGTTCTCATCGCGGATGACCCGGAACGTGCTCATGAGCTCGGGGTTGTCGAGCGCGATGCTCAGCGACCCCGAGGCGATCGCCACCCCGGTCTCCCGCGCGGCGATCGCGAGGTCGCGATTGATCGCGCCGGTCGAGGCGCTGCCGCCGGTCATGGCGTTGACGTAGAACGGCAGCGCCCAGCGGGCGCCGGCCACCTCGACGCCGAGGTCGACGACATCCGCGTCGACGCCCGCGAGGGCGTGGTGCACGAACCGGACGTCATCCCAACCGTTCGGGCGCGGCGTCTCCTTCTGCTGCGCCGCGGCCAGGCGGACGTGGTCGTCCTTGCGCTCCGATGCCAGCTCAGCCGCCATGGTGTTCTCCTTCCGGCGGATGAACGCCGATCGTGAGGTGTCGGATGTCGTTGGTCTCCCAGGTGCGCAGCAGCCCCGAGACGTCGGCGCCGACGGGCGCGAGGACGATGCCGCAGTCGCCGCCGCCGGCACCGGAGGGCTTGCCCGCCGCGCCGACGCGCTCGGCGGCATCGCACAGGATCCGCAGCCCCTCGGTCTCGATCGTGACGCCCGAGCGTGCGCCGAGCTCCTGCAGCAGGCGGCGGTTGCGGCGGATCGCGCGCAGCGCGAGGTCGTCGTCCGGGGCGTCCTCGCTGTCGTGGGGCGCGAGCGCACGCCACAGATCGCCGACGCAGGAGCGCGACTGCGAGAGGAAGGTGCTGTGGTCGTCGCCGGTCGTGCTGGTACCGCGCGAGACGCCGCTGACCAGCCGTTCGGTCGAGGCGGGGTGACCTGTCCAGCCCACGAGCAGCTGGAGTCCGGCCGGCGCCGAGAGTCGGATGATCTCGGAGCCCGCCCACGCGTCCGAGCCCAGCACCGCGGTGACGCCGTCCCGAGCCCGCGCCGCACGCAGCCGATCGCGGTCGGGGGAGCGGTAGCCGATCCAGCCTCCGTAGGTGCTCGCGGCGACATCGCCGCCGGAGGCGTTCGGCGCGACGGCGATCGTGGCCAGCATCGCGAGCTCGTAGCGACCGCGCAGCCCCAGGTCGAAGCCGTAGAACTCGTCGATCGCTCCGATCGTGGCGACGGTGACGGCAGCCGAGGAGCCGAGACCGAACTTGCGGCCGCTCGGGTCGTCGAGGCCGCTATCGATGCGCAGGTCGAAGAAGCGCGGCGGCAGCCCCCGCTCCGAGCGCAGCTGCTCGGCAGCTTCGATCGCGGCGATCACGTAGTCGTACGGGTGGTGCTCGCGGTCGAGGGTCAGCCCGTCGGCGCCGCGGGTCCAGCGCACCGGCATCCGTCCGTACTCGGGAGAGTGGATGCTGCCGGCGTCGACTCCCTCGGTGAGCGAGACGGTCAAGTAGCGGTCGACGGCGATGAGGACCGACGGCTCGCCGGGGGTGACGACCGCGTACTCGCCGGCGACGAAGAGCTTGCCGGGGGCCCGCACGACTATGGCGGGCTGTGCGAGCGCGGTCACCCGTTCGTCCGCGAGACGAGAGCCGCGGCCGGGCCGGGACGCGCGACCGCCAGCTCCGCGAGTCCCTCGAGCGCGGCGGTGACGGCCGGCACGTCGTCGGGGCGGGTGAGCACCACGACGTTCGGTCCCGCGTCCGCCGTCGCCCAGGCGCCGACGCCGGTGGCGCGGAGCGCGGCGACGCGGTCGAAGATCTCGACGCTGACCGGGGTCAGGTAGCGGATGGGCGGGTCGCACGACTGGATGAGGGCGTGCATCCGCGACGCGTTGACCTCGGTGATGCGTCCGAGCCTCTCGACGTCGCCGGTGCGGGAGGCCTCGGCGGCGGCTTCCAGGCTCTCGGCCGTCGACGACACCCACGCAGGGTAGAACGGGGATGTCAGGATCGTCCGGCGCATCGCCTCGCGACTCGAGATCGGCTTCTCGCGCTTCTCGACCATCGCGACGACCATGGCGAGGCCGGGGGCGTCGATGGCCTCGGCATAGGAGGTCTCGTCGCTCTCGCCCGCGTGCCACACGGCGAAGCCGGAAATGATCGACCGCGAGGCGGAGCCGGAGCCGCGCCGGGCGAGCCGACTGAGCTCTCGCGCGTCGAGATCGAGTCCGTAGGCCGCGGATGCCGCGACCGCGAGCGCCGCGAAGCCCGAGGCCGACGATGCCAGCCCGGCCGCGGAAGGCACCGTGTTGACGGTCTCGACGCGCGCGTGACGATCGCTGCCGGCGAGCTCGCGCACGATGTCGAGGAACCGGCTGACCCGAACCGCAGGCCCGTCGCTGCGTTCCTCGTCGCCGAAGACGAGCACGTCCGTCGTGGCGGTGCCGTCGACGGTGACCGTGGTCGTGGTCGGGAAGATGTCGAGCGTCATCGAGAGGCTGCCGGTCGCGGGCAGGTTGAGCTCGCTGTCGCGCTTGCCCCAGTACTTCACGAGGGCGATGTTCGGATGTGCGATGGCGGTCGCGGTGCTCATGCCGCTCCTTCCACGGTCGTGGTCCAGACCGCGGCGGCACCGGCGCGGGTGAGTCGTTGGCTCAGCTCGACGGCAGCGCCGGCGTCGGCGGCGAGGGCCAGCACGCAGCCGCCCCGCCCGCCGCCGGTGAGCTTGGCTCCGAGCGCGCCGGCCGACGTGGCCGCGTGCACGAGGTGGTCGAGAGCGGGATCGCCGACGCCCATGCCGTTCAAGAGGGTGTGTGCACGGCTCATCGCGTGACCGATGTCGTCACGGGCGCCGGCCGACACCTGTTCGCGAAGGGCGGTGGCGAGACCCCCGAGCTCGTCGAGTGCCGCCTCGATACCGGTCGGATCGGCGCGGCGCCGCTCGGCCACCGCGGTGACCGCCTCGCGAGTGCGCCCGCGCACGCCGCTGTCGGCGATGACGAACGTGAGGTCTCGACCGACGGTGACCGGCTCGATCCGCCCACCGTCGAACCACACCGCCGCGCGCGCCCGGACGGTACGGGCATCGAGACCGCTCGGCGAGCCGTGGGCGGCGCGCTCGGCGGTCTGGATGAGCTCGTGCATGCGTTCGTCGTCGACACGGATGCCGCACGCGCCGAGGGTCGCTTCGATGACCGCCGCCGACACCGCGGCGCTCGAGCCCAAGCCGCGCTCGGCCGGGACGCTGCTTTCGATCGCGATGTCGAGGGCGAGATCCTCGCGCCCCGCCGCGGCGAGCGCGGCGGACATCGCGGTCAGCGTGACCGCCAGGCGTTCGGGGGCGCGGGTAATCGGTCCGTGATAGAGGCTGCTCGACAGACGGGCGGGCCCGTCCGTCGGCCGCGCGTGCGCTTCGACACCGAGAGCGCGCACCGGGATCGCGATCGCCGGACGGCCGTAGACGACGGCGTGCTCGCCCAGGAGGATAGCCTTCGCACCGGCTCGGCCCACCGCGACGGGCACCGCGGCCGTGCCGTTGGTTGCCGCGTGCTGATGAGCGTCCGGTGCGATGGGGACGTCGGTCGATGCAGTCATGGAATTTCGACGAGCGTAACAGCCCCTCCGGCGCGCGGGCTGGAGACGGCTCGGATGTGCTTCCGGGCTCGCCGGCCGCTATCATGGGCGCCGCACCCAGCAACCTTTAACACCGTCCCGTGAGGCGGAGAAGGGAGCGGCGGATGAGCACACGTACCGTGCTGCATGAAGCCGACATCGCCCGGGCCCTGACGCGGATCTCCCACGAGATCCTCGAATCGAATCGGGGACCCGATGAGCTCGTCATCCTCGGCATTCCTCGCCGCGGCGTCCCCCTCGCCGCCCGCATCGGCGCGCTGCTCGCCGACATCTCCGGAGCGGCCGTCCCCGTGGGCGCGCTCGATGTGACGATGTACCGCGACGATCTGCACCGTCACCCGACGCGGGCGCCGCAACCCACCGAGATCCCCGCCGGCGGGATCGACGGCAAGGTCGTCGTCCTCGTCGACGATGTGCTGTTCTCGGGGCGGTCCATCCGCGCGGCGCTGGATGCCCTGCAGGACATCGGGCGCCCCGCGGCGGTCCGCCTCGCGACGCTCGTCGACCGGGGTCACCGCGAGCTGCCCATCCGGCCGGACTTCGTCGGCAAGAACCTCCCGAGCGCGCGTGACGAGCGCGTGAACGTCCGCTTGCGCGAGACCGACGGCGCGGAGGAGGTGACGATCGGATGATGCGGCACCTGCGGATGATGCGGCACCTGCTCGACACCAAGGGGCTGACTCCGGCCGAGGCCGTGCGCATCCTCGACGTCGCGGAGGACATGGCCGCGACGCAGCACCGCGAAGTGCGCAAGCTCCCGACGCTGCGCGGCAAGACGGTGGTCAACCTGTTCTTCGAGGACTCCACGCGCACGCGCATCTCGTTCGAGGCGGCGGCGAAGCGCCTCTCGGCCGATGTCATCAACTTCTCGGCGAAGGGCTCGTCAGTCTCCAAGGGCGAGTCGCTCCAGGACACCGCGCAGACCCTCCAGGCGATGGGCGCCGACGCGGTGGTCATCCGTCACGGCGCCTCGGGGGCACCCCAGACCCTGGCCGAGAGCGGCTGGATCAGCGCCGGAGTGGTCAACGCCGGCGATGGCACGCACGCGCATCCCACTCAGGCGCTCCTCGACGCGTTCACCATCCGCAAGCGGTTCTTCGGCGATGACAGCCGCGGTCGCGACCTCTCGGGCCTGCGGGTGACGATCGTCGGCGACATCCTGCACTCGCGCGTCGCCCGCTCGAACGTATGGCTGCTGACGACGCTCGGCGCCACGGTGACCCTCGTCGCGCCGCCGACCCTCGTCCCACAGGACGTCTCGGCATGGCCGGTCGAGGTCGTCTACGACCTCGACGACGCGATCGCGGCCGGCCCGGACGCGCTGATGATGCTGCGGATCCAGCTCGAGCGCATGAACGCCGCGTATTTCCCGACTGAACGGGAGTATTCCCGCACGTGGGGACTGGATGCCGCACGCCTGGCCGCGCTGCCGGCCGATAGCATTGTGCTGCACCCCGGCCCGATGAACCGGGGGATGGAGATCTCCGCCGCCGCCGCCGATTCGCCGCGCTCGACCGTGCTCGAGCAGGTAGCGAACGGCGTGTCGGTGCGGATGGCCGTGCTCTACCTGCTGCTGGCGGGGGAGCGGACCGAAGCTGAGGAGGGCGGACGATGAGCGAGAGCTTCCTCATCCGCGGCGCGCGACTGCAGACCGGCGATGCGACCGACATGATCATCGACGGCGGCGTCATCACCGAGGTCGGCACCGGGCTGTCCGCCGCCGGAGCCACCGTCGTCGACGCGGCGGGGCTCATCGCCCTGCCGGGCCTCGTCGACCTGCACACGCACCTGCGCGAGCCGGGCTTCGAAGCCTCCGAGACGATCCTGACCGGTTCGCGGGCCGCAGCAGCGGGCGGTTTCACCACCGTCTTCGCCATGCCGAACACCTCGCCCGTCGCCGACACCGCCGGCGTCGTCGAGCAGGAGCTCGCGCTCGGCGAGGCGGCCGGCTACGTGCACGTCCAGCCGATCGGCGCTGTGACCGTCGGTCAGCGCGGCGAGCGGCTCGCCGAGCTCGGCGCGATGGCATCGTCGCGGGCGCGCGTGCGGGTGTTCAGCGACGACGGCTTCTGCGTCTTCGACCCGCTCATCATGCGCCGCGCGCTCGAGTACGTGAAGTCGTTCGACGGGGTCGTCGCGCAGCACGCGCAGGACCCGCGCTTGACCGAGGGCGCCCAGATGAACGAGGGCACGGTGTCGGCCGAGCTCGGCCTCGCGGGATGGCCCGCCGTCGCCGAGGAGTCGATCATCGCGCGCGACGTCCTGCTGGCCGAGCACGTCGGGTCGCGGCTGCACGTCTGCCACCTCTCCACCGCCGGTTCGGTCGACATCATCCGGTGGGCCAAGAAGCGCGGCGTCGACGTCACGGCCGAGGTCACGCCTCACCACCTGCTGCTGACCGAAGAGCTGGCGCGCGGCTACGACGCCCGATACAAGGTCAATCCGCCGCTGCGCCGCGACGAGGACGTGCTCGCGGTCCGCGCCGGCCTGGCCGACGGCACGATCGACATCGTGGCGACCGACCACGCCCCCCATCCGGCCGAGGCGAAGAGCTGCGAGTGGGCGGCAGCCGCCAACGGCATGGTCGGGCTCGAGTCCGCCCTGCGGGTCGTGCAGCAATCGGTCGTCGACACCGGTCTGCTCGACTGGGACGACGTGGCGCGCGTGATGTCGGCAGCCCCGGCGCGCATCGGGCGTCTGTCCGGAGCCGGCACCCCCCTCGCGGTGGGACAGCCGGCTTCGCTGACGCTGTACGACCCCCGTCCCGTGCGTCGGTTCACCACCGACGACCTGCGCGGACGCAGCGTCAACTCGCCGTACCTCGACCGCGACCTGCCCGGCGAGGTGCGCTGGACCTTCTTCGCCGGCGCGGTCACCGTCGCCGAGGGCGCCGTCCTCGACGCCCCGGGGGTGCGCGCGTGACCCGCGAAGGCGCCCTGCTGATCATGGTCGCCGTCGCGCTGGTCCTGCTCGCCCTCGGCGTGTGGGCGTGGCGACGACGAACGCAGCGCGACGCGAGCCTCACCGCCCCCGTCGGCGAGCTGCCGGCCGGTGCGGTTCCGGAGACGACGGTGTCCGGGCTCTACGTCGCGACCACGCGGCACGACGAGCCGCTCGAGCGTCTCGCGGTGCGCGGGCTC
The DNA here is from genome assembly GCF_028737325.1 of Microbacterium thalli. Classification (GTDB taxonomy): domain Bacteria; phylum Actinomycetota; class Actinomycetes; order Actinomycetales; family Microbacteriaceae; genus Microbacterium; species Microbacterium thalli. Next base: position 206,269 of record NZ_JAQZCH010000002.1, read on the forward strand.
GGCTTCCGCTCCCGCGTCGACGTCATTGTCGCGGGAGCAGGCTCCACGGCGGGCGTCGCCCTCGACCTAACCGGCCAGCCGCGGCTGTTCATCCCCGCCGCGCGCATCGTCTCGGTGGATCAGGCGACCGTCGCGATCGACCGTGTGGTCGAGAAGCAGGGCCTCACCCGCCTGAGCTGGCTGATCGACGACGAGACGATCGTCGACAGCTACTTCCGACCCCAGACCGTCTCGGCCCGAGCCCTCGCCGCGGCCGTTCAGAACATCTTGACCCCCACCCAGACCCCAGGAGGCGACGCGTGACCCTGTTCACCCGTGACCCCGCCGTGCTCGTTCTCGAGGACGGATCCCGCCACGTCGGACGCGCCTACGGAGCGCGCGGCACCACCCTCGGCGAGGTCGTCTTCGCCACCGGCATGACCGGCTACCAGGAGACCCTCACCGACCCGTCCTACGCCGGACAGATCGTGCTGCAGACCGCACCTCACATCGGCAACACGGGCATGAATGCCGAGGACGTCGAGTCCCGCCGTATCTGGGTCGCCGGCTACATCGTCCGCGACCCCTCGCGCGTCGTGTCGAACTGGCGCTCGGAGAACTCGCTCGACGACTCGCTCGAGCATGACGGCGTCGTGGGCATCAGCGGCATCGACACCCGGGCCATCACGCGCGTGTTGCGCTCGGCCGGGTCGATGCGCGGCGGTGTCTTCAGCGGCGATGCCGCCGACATCGACCCCGACGAGCAGCTGCGCCTCGTGCGCGAAGCGCCCGAGATGAGCGGACGCAATCTCTCGGCCGAGGTGTCGGTGACCGCCGCCGAGGTCACCCCGGCGACCGCCGAGCGCATCGGCAACCTCGCGGTGCTCGACCTCGGTGTCAAGCAGGCGACGGTCGACAACCTCGCGGCACGCGGCTTCGACGTGCACGTCCTGCCGCAGAGCGTGACCATCGACGAGGTACGGGCCATCGACCCGGTCGCCGTCTTCTACTCGAACGGCCCCGGCGACCCCGCCGCCAGCGACCACCACGTCTCGCTGCTGCGCGAGGTGCTCGACGACAAGCTGCCGTTCTTCGGCATCTGCTTCGGCAACCAGCTGCTCGGCCGGGCCCTCGGCTTCGGCACGTACAAGCTGCCGTTCGGCCACCGCGGCATCAATCAGCCGGTGCTCGACAAGCAGACGGGTCGCGTCGAGATCACCGCGCACAACCACGGTTTCGCCGTGGACGCCCCGACCGACGGCGTCGTCGACAGCCCGGCCGGGTACGGCCGCGTCGAGGTCAGCCACGTCGGGCTCAACGACGACGTGGTCGAGGGCCTCCGTGCGCTCGACCTGCCCGCCTTCTCGGTGCAGTACCACCCCGAGGCCGCGGCCGGACCGCACGATGCCAACTACCTCTTCGACCGCTTCCGCGACCTCGTGATCGCGTCCCAGGAGAACAAGAACTGATGCCCAAGCGCGACGATATCCAGAGCGTCCTCGTCATCGGGTCGGGCCCGATCGTCATCGGACAGGCCTGCGAGTTCGACTACTCCGGCACCCAGGCGTGCCGTGTGCTCCGCGAGGAGGGGGTGCGCGTCATCCTGGTCAACTCCAACCCGGCGACGATCATGACCGACCCCGACTTCGCCGACGCGACGTACATCGAGCCGATCACGTGGCAGGTCATCGAGACGATCATCGCCAAAGAGCGACCGGACGCGATCCTGCCCACCCTGGGCGGCCAGACGGCGCTCAACGCCGCGATCGACCTGCACAAGAACGGCATCCTCGAGAAGTACGACATCGAGCTGATCGGTGCGAACTTCGAGGCGATCAACAAGGGCGAGGATCGGCAGATCTTCAAGCAGCTCGTCATCGACTCGGGAGCGGATGTCGCCGACAGCCGCATCTGCCACACGATGGACGAGGTGCTCGCCGGCGCCGCCGAGCTCGGGTACCCCCTCGTCGTGCGGCCCTCCTTCACCATGGGCGGCCTCGGGTCGGGCTTCGCTTACAACGAAGTGGATCTGCGCCGCATCGCCGGAGCCGGCCTGCGCGACTCGCCCACGACGGAGGTCCTGCTCGAGGAGTCCATCCTCGGGTGGAAGGAGTACGAGCTCGAGCTCATGCGCGACACGGCCGACAACACCGTGGTGGTGTGCTCGATCGAGAACGTCGACCCCGTCGGCGTCCACACGGGCGACTCCATCACCGTGGCCCCCGCGCTCACGCTGACCGACCGCGAGTACCAGAAGATGCGCGACATCGGCATCGACATCATCCGGGCCGTGGGCGTCGACACCGGCGGCTGCAACATCCAGTTCGCCGTCGACCCGCAGACCGGTCGCATCATCGTCATCGAGATGAACCCGCGCGTGTCGCGCTCCTCGGCGCTGGCCTCGAAGGCGACGGGGTTCCCCATCGCCAAGATCGCCGCGAAGCTGGCGATCGGCTACCGCCTCGACGAGATCCCGAACGACATCACGAAGGTGACCCCGGCGAGCTTCGAGCCGACGCTCGACTACGTCGTCGTGAAGGTTCCCCGCTTCAACTTCGAGAAGTTCCCGGCCGCCGACACGACGCTGACGACCACCATGAAGTCGGTCGGCGAGGCCATGGCGATCGGTCGCAACTACGCCACCGCCCTGCAGAAGGCGCTCCGCTCGCTCGAGAAGCGCGGATCCAGCTTCCACTGGGGCGACGAGGAGCGCACGGTCGACGAGCTGCTCGAGATCGCGAAGACCCCCACCGACGGCCGCATCGTCGTGCTCCAGCAGGCGATGCGCAAGGGCGCAACGATCGAGCAGGCCTTCGACGCCACGGCGATCGACCCGTGGTTCCTCGATCAGATCGAGCTCATCAACGAGGTCGCGCGGTACATCGCGGATGCCGCCGAGCTCGACGAGCACGTGCTGCGCATCGCCAAGGAGCACGGCTTCAGCGACGCCCAGATCGCGCAGCTGCGCGGCACCGACGAGGACGAGGTCCGCGGCATCCGTCACGGCCTCGGCCTGCGCCCCGTCTTCAAGACGGTCGACACCTGCGCGGGGGAGTTCCCCGCTCTCACGCCGTACCACTACTCGTCGTACGACACCGAGACCGAGGTGACGCCCTCCGACCGCACGAAGGTCGTCATCATCGGTTCGGGCCCGAACCGCATCGGACAGGGCGTCGAGTTCGACTACTCGTGCGTGCACGCCAGCTTCGCCCTCTCGGATGCCGGCTACGAGACGATCATGGTCAACTGCAACCCCGAGACCGTGTCGACCGACTACGACACGAGCGACCGGCTGTACTTCGAGCCCCTCACCCTCGAGGACGTCCTCGAGGTCCTGCACGCCGAATCGCAGTCCGGCACGATCCTCGGCGTCGTCTGCCAGCTCGGCGGCCAGACCCCGCTCGGCCTGGCGAAGGGCATCGAGGCCGCCGGCTACACGATCCTGGGCACCCAGCCCGCCGCGATCGATCTCGCCGAGGAGCGCGAGCTGTTCTCGCGTCTGCTCGACGAGGCCGGTCTCGTCGCGCCGCGCAGCGGCACCGCGATCGACGTGGACGGCGCTGTCGAGGTCGCGGAGTCGATCGGCTACCCCGTGCTCGTGCGTCCGAGCTTCGTGCTCGGCGGCCGCGGCATGGAGATCATCTACGACACCGACAGCCTGCGCGACTACTTCGTGCGGGTCGCCGACCAGGCGATCATCGGGCCCGGCCTGCCGCTGCTGGTCGACCGGTTCCTGGACGACGCCGTGGAGCTCGACGTCGACGCCCTGTTCGACGGCGACCAGCTGTACATCGGCGGCGTCATGGAGCACCTCGAAGAGGCCGGTATCCACTCCGGCGACTCGAGCTGCACCCTGCCCCCGATGTCGCTGGGCCGGACCGAGATCGACCGCGTGCGCGAGGCGACCCTCGCCATCGCCCGCGGTGTCGGGGTGCGGGGCCTGCTCAACGTGCAGTTCGCGGTCTCGGCCGGTGTCCTCTACGTCATCGAGGCCAACCCCCGCGCGAGCCGGACCGTACCGTTCGTCTCGAAGGCGCTCGGCATCCCGCTCGCGAAGGCCGCATCGCGCATCATGGCCGGCTCGACGGTCGCCGAGCTCATCGCCGAGGGCCTGCTCCCGGCAGAAGACGGTTCCCGTGTCCCGCTGGACGCCCCCGTCGCCGTCAAGGAGGCCGTGCTGCCGTTCAAGCGGTTCCGCACCGCGGACGGGCGGACGGTCGATTCGGTCCTCGGCCCCGAGATGCGCTCGACCGGCGAGGTGATGGGCATCGACCGCGACTTCCCGACCGCGTTCGCGAAGAGCCAGGCGGCCGCCTACGGCGGCATGCCCACCTCGGGCACCGTCTTCCTCTCGGTCGCCGACGACGACAAGCGCGCCGTCATCCTGCCCGCGCACCGCCTGCAGGAGCTCGGTTTCCGTCTCGTCGCGACGGAGGGCACCGCCGAGATCCTCGCGCGCAACGGCATCCGGGTCGAGGTCGTCGGCAAGTACTCCGAGACCCAGGCCTCGGGCGAGCCCAACGTCGTGGACCTCATCAACGCGGGTGAGATCGACATGGTCGTGAACACGCCGTCGGGCGGGGTCGCGCGTGCGGACGGTTACGAGATCCGCGCGGCCGCCGTCGCCGGCGACCGCGCCCTGTTCACCACGATGGCCGTGCTCGGCGCGGCCGTCAGCGCCCTGCCGGTCCTGCGCGAGGGCTTCGAGGTCAAGAGCCTGCAGGATTACGCACGCGACCGAGCGGCGCGCGTGTGATCGGATTCGGTGAGCGACTGCACAGCGCGGTCGCCCGTCACGGACGCCTGTGCGTCGGCATCGATCCGCATGCGGCCCTGCTCGCACAGTGGGGGCTCGAGGCCTCGGCCGCGGGCACCCGCGAGTTCGGTCTCCGTGTCGTCGCCGCTGCGGCGGGTCGGGTCGGGATCGTCAAGCCGCAGGTGGCCTTCTTCGAGCGATGGGGATCGGCCGGCTTCGCGGCCCTGGAAGACGTGCAGGCTGCTGCGCGCGAGGCCGGGCTGCTCGTCATCGCCGATGCGAAGCGCGGCGACATCGGCAGCACCATGGACGGGTACGCCGCAGCGTGGCTCGAGCCGGGCGCGCCCCTCGAAGCGGATGCCGTCACGGTCAGCCCCTACCTCGGGCCGGGCTCTCTGCGGGGCACGATCACCGCAGCGGCGCGTGCCGGGAAGGGTGTCTTCGTCCTGGCAGCCACGAGCAACCCCGAGGCTCTCGGGGTGCAGTCCGCCGAGGTGTCGGTCGTCGACGCGCAGCGGGGTCAGACGGTCTCCGACTGGGTCGCGAGCGGTATCGGCTGGGCGAACCGTGCGGCGGTCGACGCCGGCGGCTGGGGACCGGTGGGCCTCGTCGTCGGCGCGACGGTGGACCGCGACGAGCTGGGCCTGACCGATGACGCGCTGCGCGGCGCCCCCATCCTGGCGCCGGGCTTCGGCGCCCAGGGCGTCGGCCTGCGCGACGTGCGCACCGTGTTCGGTGTACACGCCCCGCAGGTCATCGCCAGCGCCAGCCGCAGCGTGCTCGCGGCCGGTCCCGACGGGATCGCCGACGCGATCGATGCGCACCGCGCCGAACTCGCCGACGCTCTGGAGGAGGAGCCCCGTGGCTGAACGCCCCCACCCGCCCGAGGTCGATCGCGCCGCGGCATCCCGCCGGGCGGTGGCCGCACGGCGCGCACGAGCCGCCCTGAAGAAGGATGTCGCGACGCGCGTCATTTCGCCGCAGGAACTGCTGCGGCGGGCGCTGGCCGATCCGGACTCCGCCGCCGGCGCGATGCGGGTGACGGACTTCCTCACCGCCATCCCGGCGATCGGTGAGAACAAGCGCGATCGCATCCTGCAGGACCTCGACATCTCACCGGTGAAGAAGCTCGGTGGTCTCGGGTCGCGCCAGCGCCTCGCGCTGCAGTCGTTCCTCGACGCCCGCCTGCCCGAGCCGCAGCCCCGTGCCGGACGCTCGCGACTGCTCGTGCTCGCCGGGCCCACGGCCGTCGGCAAGGGCACGGTGGCCGCGCACATCCGCGCCCACCACCCGGAGATCATGCTGTCGGTCTCGGCCACGACCCGCGCGCCGCGCCCCGGCGAGGTCGACGGGCAGCACTACTACTTCGTCGACGACGCGGAGTTCGACCGGCTCATCGCGGACGGCGAGCTGCTCGAGTGGGCGACCGTCCACAACAAGCACCGCTACGGCACGCCGCGCGGGCCCATCGAGGCCGCTCTCGCGGAGGGGCGGACGGTGCTGCTCGAGATCGATCTGCAGGGCGCCCGGCAGGTGCGAGCAGCCGCCCCCGACGCGACGCTGGTGTTCCTGCTGCCGCCGAGCTGGGACGAGCTCGTCGATCGGCTCGTGGGTCGGGGGACCGAGGACGCCGAGGAGCGCGCCCGACGGCTGCGGACGGCACGGGTCGAGCTGGCGTCGCAGAACGAGTTCGATTTCCGGGTCGTCAACGACACGGTCGAGCAGGCCGCGGACGAGATCGCCGCGCTCGCGCACTGAGTCCGTCGGCGGTCCGCCGCCGGCGCACTGTAGAATGGGAGGATGCCTGCGCCCACGGCGCGGCAGCAGACTCTCCACCGACATCGATCCCGGAAGGATCCGCCATGGCCGGAAGCAACGAAGGCATCATCGACCCGCCCATCGACGCCCTGCTTGACAAGGTCGACTCGAAGTACCAGCTGGTCATCTACGCATCCAAGCGGGCGCGTCAGATCAACGACTACTACTCCGACCTGCACGAGGGCAACCTGTTCGACAACGTGGGCCCGCTCGTCGACTCGTCCGTCGAGGACAAGCCGCTGACGATCGCGATGCACGAGATCCACGAAGACAAGCTGCGTCTGCGCTCGCTCGACTGATCGACGGTCGATCCGTCACATTTCTGCCCGTGGCAGCCGGATGTCGGCGGCCGCGGGCAGAATCGTTCCGGTCGTCCTGATCCTGATTCCGCCCGTTTCGTCACGCCTCTCAGGGAGCCCCGATGAGCCAGCTGCGCCTGTTCACGTCCGAGTCCGTCACCGAAGGGCACCCCGACAAGATCTGCGACCAGATCTCCGACAGCATCCTCGACGCCCTGCTCACGGTCGACCCGGGCTCGCGCGTCGCCGTCGAGACGCTCGTGACCACGGGCCTCGTCCACGTCGCCGGTGAGGTGCGCACCGACGGTTATGCCGACATCCCCGGCATCGTCCGCGGCGTGGTGAACCGCATCGGGTACACCTCGAGCGAGACGGGCTTCGACGGAGACTCGTGCGGCGTCACCGTGTCGATCGGCGAGCAGTCCTCCGACATCGCGGCGGGCGTCGACAACGCGCTCGAGCATCGCGAGCAGGGGTCGAACGACCCCACCGACGCTCTCGGCGCGGGTGACCAGGGCATCATGTTCGGTTACGCCACGAACGAGACGCCGCAGTTGATGCCGACGGCGATCTGGACGGCCCATCGCATCGCGGAGCGGCTGACCTCGGCTCGGCGCAGCGGTGCGCTGCCGTTCCTGCGCCCGGACGGCAAGACGCAGGTGACCCTCGGTTACGACGGGGCGACGCCCAAGACGGTCGAGACGGTGGTGCTGTCGACCCAGCACCAGCCCGAGATCTCCCTCGCGGCGCTGCGCGCCGCGGTGCAGGCCGAGGTCATCGAGCCGGTGCTCGCTGAAACGGGCCTCGACCTGTCGGCGGTCGAGTACGTCATCAACCCGGCCGGGCCGTTCGTCACCGGCGGGCCGAAGGGCGATGCCGGCCTCACGGGCCGCAAGATCATCATCGACACCTACGGTGGGGCAGCTCGACACGGCGGCGGCGCCTTCAGCGGCAAGGACCCGTCGAAGGTCGACCGCTCCGCGGCCTATGCGATGCGCTGGGTCGCCAAGAACGCCGTCGCGGCTGGCCTCGCCGACCGGCTCGAGGTCCAGGTGGCCTACGCCATCGGCCGCGCCGCGCCCGTCGGGCTCTACGTCGAGACCTTCGGCACCGGTAACGTCGCGGATGACGTGATCACCGACGCCATCCGCGACGTGTTCGATCTGCGTCCGCAGGCGATCATCGACCGCCTCGACCTGCTTCGTCCCATCTACGCCCGCACCGCGGCCTACGGTCACTTCGGCCGCGAGCTGCCCGAGTTCACCTGGGAGCGCACCGACCGCGTCGAGGAGCTGCGCGCCGCCGCAGGGCTGTGACCGCCCGCCCCACCGCGCGGGTACTGATCGACTCGCCGCTCCCGCAGCTCGATCGGCTCTTCGACTACGTCGTGCCCGACGCGTTGATCGAGACGGCCCAGCCGGGTGTCCGGGTGAAGGTGCCGTTGCGCACCGTGGGCCGAACCGTCGAGGGGTACCTCGTCGAGCTGGGGGAGGAGAGCGACGCCGACCGCCCGCTGTCGGAGCTCGAGGACGTGGTGTCGCCCGTGGTCGTCCTGCCCCCGAGTCTGTATGCCACGGCTCGTCGAGCCGCAGACCGTGCGGCGGGCTCGGCCGGCGACATCCTGCGCCTGGTCATCCCGAAGCGCATGGTGCGCGCCGAGAAGGCCTGGGTCGCGGCGCCGCGACCCGAGGTCCCGGTCGTGCCCGACGACGCACGTGCCTGGGCGCACGAGGTGATGGCTCCATACCCCGACCTCGCCGGCGCCGTGGCGCAGGGTGAGCGGATCGCTCTCGATGCCCCGCCGCGTCCGGGCGAGGCAGGGCCGGCGTGGGCCGAGCTGCTCGCGGCGATCGCCGTCGAGACCCTCGCCGCGGGCCGCAGCGCGGTCGTCGTCGTGCCCGACCACCGGGACGAGGCGCACGTGCTGACCGCTCTCGCGGCGCGTCTTCCCGATACCGCGGTCGTCCGCGACGACGCCCGGCGCTCGGGTCCGGAGCGCTATGCGAGCTATCTGCGTCTGCTGTCCGATGTGCCGTGCGTGGTCGTGGGAAACCGTTCGACCGTCTACGCACCGGCCCACGACGTCGGCGTCGTCCTCGTCTGGGACGACGGCGACCCGCTGCTCGCCGAGCCGCTGAGTCCGGGAGTCCACGCCCGCGACGCGGCCCTGGTGCGTCAGGAGGTCGAGGGGAGCGCCCTCGTGTTCGCGGGCATCACCCGGACCACCGACGTCGAACGACTCGTCGCGCTGGGCTGGGTGCGCGACATCCCGATGCGCCGACGCGAGAGCCCCCGCGTCGTCCTCTCGGCGACGCGCGAGGGGGAATCCCGCGGCACACGCGTGCCTTCCGCCGCGTTCGCGGCAGCGCGGGAGGCGCTGGGCCGCGGCCCGGTCCTGGTCCAAGTCGCTCGACCGGGCTACGCCCCGGTCCTCGTGTGCGCGGACTGCCGCACGCCCGCGCGCTGCGCCCACTGCGCGGGTCCGTTACGTGCGCGACGTCCCGGTGCCGTGCCGGACTGCACGTGGTGCGGCCGCTCGGCCCCGGCGTGGTCGTGCACCGCCTGCTCCTCGCCGCGGCTGCGAATGGCCTCGTCGGGCAGCGAGCGCACCGCCGACGAGCTCGGACGAGCGTTCCCGAACACCCGCATCATCGTCTCGGACGGCGAGCACCAGATCACGCACGTCGACCCGAAGCCCGCGCTGGTCATCGCGACCCGCGGCGCCGAGCCTTTCGTCACCGGCGGCTACCGCGCTGTGATCCTCCTCGACGGCGATCGCATGCTCATGACCGAGCAGCTGCGCATCGCCGAAGCGTGTCTGCGGTGGTGGTCGGATGCCGCCGCCCTCGCCGCCCCGGGTGCACCCGTGCATCTCGTCGGCGTCGCCGGGCCCGCCGCCCGCGCCCTGGCGACGTGGACGCAGCCGGCCTACGCCCGGACGGAGTTGGCGGAGCGCGCCCCGCTGCAGATGCCGCCCGTCGTGCGGGTCGCGGCGGTGGAGGGCACGGCCACCGCGGTCGCGGGCGCCCTCGCGCAACTGCGGACGGACGTGCCGGCACTGAGCGAGGCAGCCGTCCTCGGCCCCGTGCCCCGCGAGGACACTGCCGTGCGCGCGCTCGTGCGCTTCGAGTACGCCCAGGGCCGCGCCGTCGCGGATTCGCTGCGCGCCTCCGTCATCGCCGAGGCCCTGCGCGGCCGCCGACGCCGCGGTGCCCCGCCCGGGGCGCGCAATACACTCAAGGTACGGCTCGACGTGCCCGATCTCGATCTGTGAGGAGCGCCATGCGCATCGTGTTCGCCGGGACTCCGGAACCCGCCCTTCCTTCTCTCCGACGCCTCGCGGCCTCTGGCCACGAGATCGTCGGGGTCGTCACGCGCCGCGACGCCCCCCTGGGGCGAAAGCGCGTGCTCACCCCGTCACCGGTCGCGTCGCTCGCGGACGAGCTCGGACTGCCGGTGCTCAAGACCGACCGCCTCGACGCCGATGCCACCGCCGCGATCACCGCGTGGTCCCCGCAGCTCGGTGTGATCGTGGCCTATGGCGGGCTCGTGCGCGAGCCGCTGCTGTCGGCTCCCGCACACGGCTGGATCAACCTGCACTTCTCGCTGCTGCCGGCCTGGCGCGGCGCCGCACCGGTGCAGCGCGCGCTCATCGCGGGCGATCGCGTGACCGGAGCGAGTGTGTTCCAGCTCGTCCCCGAGCTCGACGCCGGGGACGTCTACGCCGAGGCGCGCTACGACGTCCCGCGCGGAGCGACCGCCGGCGAGGTGCTGGAGTCTCTCGCCGACCTCGGTGCCGAGACCCTCGCCGACGTCGTCGACGCGATCGCCGGCGGCACCGCGGCGGCGACGCCCCAGTCGGGCAGCGTGAGCCTGGCCCCCAAGCTCACCCTCGCCGACGGGCTCCTCGATTTCTCGCAGGCCGCCGACGTGGTCCTCGACCGTTACCGCGGCACGACGCCGGAGCCCGGCGCGCACACGACGCTCGGCGGGCAGCGGCTCAAAGTGCTCTCCGCCCGGCGCGGTCCCGATGCCGAGCTCCCCGCGGGGATCATCCGTCTGATCGGCAAAGAGGTGGTCGTCGGCACGGGGGCCGGCACGATCGCGCTGCGGACGGTCCAACCCGCCGGGCGCGGCGCGATGGCGGCTGCCGACTGGTGGCGCGGTCAGCGCCTCGAGACCGCGGAGGCGGGATCATGAACCCGGCACGACGGGTCGCCTTCGACGTGTTGCGCGCGGTCGACGAGTCCGATGCGTACGCGAACCTGCTGCTGCCGCAGGAACTACGGCGCGCGAGACTGACGCCCGCCGACGCCGCGCTCGCGACCGAGCTCACCTACGGGACGCTGCGGCGACGCGGCACCTACGACGCGATCATCGAACACGCCTCGGGGCGGGCCGTCGATGCGATCGACCCGCCGGTGCGCGACGCGCTGCGCCTGGGCGTGCATCAACTCCTCACGACGCGCGTGGCTTCGCACGCCGCGGTGAACGAAAGCGTCGAGCTCGTCCGACGCGCGGGAGCCGCGAACGCGGCGGGTTTCGCCAACGCCGTCCTCCGGCGCATCGCGCGCGACAACCCCGGTGAGTGGTTGCAGCGGGTCGCCGATGCCGCCCGGTCCGACGACGAGCGCCTCGGTCTGCGCTACGCGCATCCGGTCTGGGTGATCCGCGCCTTCCGGCGCGCTCTCGCGGCAGAAGGGCGATCCGATGAGCTCGAGGAGCTTCTCGCCGCCGACAACGTGTCGCCGACGGTGACCATGACGGCGCTGCCCGGCCTCGCCGACATCCCCGCCGACGTTGCACGTACCCCGTACTCGCCCATCGGTTTCCGGCTCGGCGGCGGCGACCCCGAGCCGGTCGTACGCGCGGCCGAGGGCCGCGTCCGTGTCCAGGACGAAGGATCGCAGCTCGCGGCGCTCGCACTCTCGCGGGTGCGAGCGGTGCGTCCCGGCGAGCGGTGGCTCGATCTGTGCGCCGCGCCGGGTGGCAAGACCGCCGTCCTCGCGTCCGAGGCGCTTGCGGGCGGCGCTCTCGTGGAGGCCAACGAGCTCTCTCCTGCCCGGGCGAAGCTCGTGCGCACCTCGGTCGCGGGCGTGCCGCTGGAGGTGCCGGTGTCGGAGGAGGACGGGCGCGTCCGCGCCGGGCGCGGCGTCTACGACCGCATCCTCGTCGACGCCCCCTGCACCGGCCTCGGCGCGCTGCGCCGGCGCCCCGAGGCGCGGTGGCGCAAGTCGCCCGCGGACGTCCCGGAGCTGTCCGACCTCCAGCGCGGTCTGCTCGAGGCGGCCGTCGACGCGCTCGCCCCGGGCGGAGTCGTGGCGTACGTGACGTGCTCGCCCCATCTCGCCGAGACGGCGGCCGTTGTCGCCGATGTGCGACGCTCGCGCGACGACCTCGTCGAGCTGGATGCGCGGGCCGTCCTGCGCTCGGTGTCACGCGGCGAGCTCGACCTGCCCGATCCGCAGGATGGGTCGGGCCGCGCGCAGCTGTGGCCGCATCGGCACGGCACCGACGCGATGTCGATCACGCTGCTGCAGAAGCGGTGACGTCGGATAATGGGCGGGTGACCGACGCCGACGCCATCCGCATCAACCCCAGCATCCTGGCCGCCGACTTCGTCAACATGCAAGCGGAGCTCGGCCGCATCCGTGCCGCCGATTTCGTGCACGTCGACGTCATGGACAACCACTTCGTGCCCAATCTGACGTTCGGTCCGCAGATGGTCGAGCGCATCCAAGCGACGAGTCCCGTCCCGCTGGATGTGCACCTGATGATTTCGGATGTCGACCGGTGGGCGCCGGGTTATGCCGAGCTGGGCGCCGCGAGCGTCACCTTCCACCTCGAGGCGGCGACCGACCCGGTGCGGCTGGCTCGTCGCCTGCGCGGCATCGGCGCGCGGGCCGGCGTCGCCGTCAAGCCCGCCACCGCCGTCGACGGCCTCTTCGATGTGCTGGACGAGTTCGATCAGATCCTGGTCATGACCGTCGAGCCCGGCTTCGGCGGGCAGAGCTTCATGGCGGACCAGATGCCCAAGCTGCGCCGGCTGTCCGACGAGGCTCGACGCCGCGGCTCCCAGGTGTGGCTGCAGGTCGACGGCGGCATCTCCGAGGCGACGATCGCGCAGGCGGCCGAAGCAGGCGCCGACACCTTCGTCGCGGGGTCGGCGGTGTTCGGGGCGGATGATCCGGATGCCGCCATCGCGAGCCTCCGCTCAGGTGCCGCCGCCGCGCACCGTCATTGATCCACGGCGGTCGGCGGTCGGGGAGGGGTCCCGGTCCCGGTACCCTGGCTAGGTGAAGACGTTCGACGCCCTGTTCGCAGAGCTCACCGCGATCGCTGAGACGCGACCCGAGGGCTCGGGTACCGTCGCACAGCTGGATCGCGGCGTGCACGCCATCGGCAAGAAGATCGTCGAAGAGGCCGCTGAGGTCTGGATGGCGGCCGAGTATCAGTCCGACGCCGAGACGGCCGAGGAGATCTCGCAGCTGCTCTACCACCTGCAGGTGCTCATGATCAGCAAGGGTCTGCGCCCCGAAGACGTCTATCGACATCTCTGAGCGACGCTCCGCCTTCCCGCTCCGCGACAGAAAGACCCCCATGCTGCGCATCGCCGTCCCGAACAAGGGATCGCTCGCCGAGACCGCCGCCGAGATGCTGGCCAAGGCCGGCTACACCGGCCGCCGCGACGCGAAAGACCTGCACGTCATCGACCCGGTCAACGAGGTCGAGTTCTTCTACCTGCGCCCCAAGGACATCGCGACCTACGTCGGTTCCGGCGCCCTCGACGTCGGCATCACCGGCCGCGACCTGCTGCTCGACGCCCGCATGCCCGGCGCTCGCGAGATCGAGCGCCTCGGCTTCGCGGGTTCGACCTTCCGCTTCGCCGCCCCGACCGGCACCTTCACCGACGTCGCCGAGCTCGCCGGCAAGCGCATCGCCACGTCGTACCCGGGGCTGGTCGACGCCTTCCTCGATGAGCGGGGCATCGCCGTCGACCTCGTGCCTCTCGACGGCGCGGTCGAGTCGGCCGTGCGCCTCGGGGTCGCCGACGCCGTCGCCGACGTCGTCGAGACCGGCACGACGCTCCGACAGGCCGGGCTCGAGGTCTTCGGCCCCGAGATCCTGCGCTCCGAAGCGGTATTGATCGCCGGGCCGGCGGATGCCGCGGGCACCGAGCGTCTGCTGCGCCGCTTGCGGGGTGTGCTCGTCGCGCGGCAGTACGTCTTGGTGGACTACGACCTGCCCGCCCACCTCGTCGACGACGCGGTCGCCATCGCCGGCGGCATCGAGTCGCCGACGATCTCGCCGCTGCGCGACCCGTCCTGGGTCGCAGTCCGCGTCATGGTGCCGCGCACGAGCGTTAACAAGACGATGGACGACCTGTACGCGATCGGCGCCCGGGCGATCCTCGTCACCGCGATCGACAACGCGAGGCTCTGACGTGACGCTTGCACGTCGCGTCATCCCGTGCCTCGACGTCGCCGCCGGCCGCGTCGTCAAGGGCGTCAACTTCGAGAACCTGCGCGACATGGGGGATCCCGTCGAGCTGGCTCGGGTGTACTTCGACCAGGGCGCGGACGAGCTGACTTTCCTCGACGTCACCGCGACGGTCGACGGTCGGGCGACGACCTACGACGTCGTCCGCCGCACCGCCGAGCAGGTGTTCATCCCGCTGACGGTGGGTGGCGGCATCCGATCGGTCGACGACGTCGCCCGGCTGCTGTCGGTCGGCGCCGATAAGGTCGGGGTGAACTCGGCCGCCATCGCACGACCCGACCTCGTGAACGAGATCGCTGACCGCTTCGGCGCGCAGGTGCTCGTGCTCTCGCTCGACATCAAGCGCGCGCCCGGCACCGCATCGGGCTTCGTCGTGACGACGCACGGCGGTCGCACCGCCACGTCCCTCGACGCGCTCGAATGGGCGCGCGAGGCCATCGAGCGCGGCGCCGGCGAGTTGCTCGTCAACTCGATCGACGCCGACGGCACGAAGGACGGGTTCGACCTCGAACTGATCGCCGCCATGCGCGAGATCGCGAGCGTGCCGGTCATCGCCTCGGGCGGCGCGGGCGCGGCCGAGCACTTCGCGCCCGCCATCGCCGCAGGAGCGGACGCGGTACTCGCCGCTTCGGTGTTCCACTCCGGTCAGCTCACGATCGGCGACGTCAAGGACGCGCTCGTCGCGGACGGGATCGAGGTGCGCGCATGAGTGAGAGCATCGACGATCGCATCGCCCGCGTCGCCTTCGACGCGAACGGACTCGTGGCCGCCGTCATCCAGCAGCACGACACACTCGAAGTGCTCATGCTCGCGTGGATGGATGCCGAGGCGCTGCGCCGCACGCTCACGACCGGGCGTGTCACCTTCTGGTCGCGTTCCCGCCAGGAGTACTGGCGCAAGGGCGACACCTCCGGCCACATCCAGCTCGTTCGCGGCGCTCGACTGGACTGTGACGGCGACGCGGTGCTGATCGCGGTCGAGCAGGTCGGCGCGGCCTGCCACACGGGCACGCGGACCTGCTTCGACAGCGATGACCTCGCGCCGGTCGTGAGCGTGCCGTGAACGGCCGGTCTCGCATGCTGGCCGTCCTCGCGGCGGTGCTCGGCGGCGGGCTGGCCGTCATCGGGTCGACCCAGCCGTGGCTCGAGGCCACTCTTCGCGACGGCGCCCACGCGGTCCTGCCGGTGCCGGGCACCGAGGCGTTGCCCCTGGTGACGCCTCTGGGCCTGGCCGCGCTCGCGCTCGGACTCGCCCTGTCGATCGTCGGCCCCGTCCTGCGCTACGTCTTCGGAGGCCTGGGCATCGTGATCGGGGGTGCGCTGCTCGTCGAATCGGTGCGGATCGCGCTGACGACGCCCCCGGCGGCCGTGGTCGGGGTCGTCGCCGAGACCACCGGTCTGTCGGGCGTCGCCGCCGTGGAGGCGCTCGTCTCGACGATCACGGCGACCGCGTGGCCGGTCATCACCGCCGTCGGCGCGCTCCTGATCGCCGCGGGGGGAGTGGTGACGCTCCTGACGGCGCGGTCCTGGCGCAGTACGGCACGGCGCTACCGCACCGACGCCGCGACGGAGGCTGCGCGGCCCCGCGGATCGCGACCGCACGACTCGCATGACGCGATCGATTCGTGGGACGACCTCAGCCGGGGGTCCGACCCCACCGCCTGAGCCCCGATAGACTGTCGGAAGCCCGAGAAATCCCGCGAAGGAGAACAATGAGCAACATCGGCGACCCCGGCCACGGACACTCCCCGGCGGCGTGGACCGCAGTCGTGATCATGCTCCTCGCGTTCGCGCTGGGCACCCTGTTCTTCTGGCTCGACATGCCGGCGCTCGTCTGGGCGTCCGCGGGCCTGCTCGTCGTCGGCGGCATCGTCGGCTGGGCGATGTCGAAGGCCGGGTACGGCGCCTACGGCGACAAGTACACCCCGAAAGCGCACTGACGTGCTGGCCGGTCTCACGGCCGGCGCCGTCGAGGACGCCGAGGCCCGTGCGGCCGATCGGCCCCTCGCCGTCGTCGAGCGCGACGCGCTCGCCCAGGCTCCGGCTCGAGACGCCCTGGTGGCCCTCGCCCCCGCTGAGCGTGTGCGCATCATCGCCGAGGTCAAGCGCGCGAGTCCATCGCGAGGTGACCTCGCCGACATCCCGGACCCCGCGCTGCAGGCCAGCCGGTACGAAGAGGGCGGCGCGTCCGTCATCTCCGTCCTGACCGAGGGGCGGCGGTTCAAGGGCAGCCTCGCCGACCTCGAGGCGGTCAAGGCTGCGGTCTCGCTGCCCGTGCTGCGCAAGGACTTCATCGCCACGCCGTACCAGGTGCTCGAGGCACGCGCCTCGGGGGCCGACCTCGTGCTGCTCATCGTGGCCGCGCTCGAGCAGCCGCTGCTCGAGCAGTTGCACGCGATGGTCCTCGAGCTGGGGATGACTCCGCTCGTCGAGACGCATTCGCTCGACGAGGTGCACCGCGCGGCCGACGTCGGCGCTCGACTCGTGGGCGTCAACGCCCGCGACCTGTCGACCTTCGAGCTCGACCGCGACCTGTTCGGCCGCCTGGCCGAGCACCTTCCCGACGACGCGGTGAAGATCGCCGAGTCCGCCGTGCTGACGCCCGCCGATGTCGCGCACTACCGTGCCGCGGGAGCGGATGCCGTCCTGATCGGCGAAGCCCTCGTGACCAACGATCCGGTCACGACCCTGCACGCATTCCTGGAGGCCGGCGCGTGAGCCTGAGAGACCAGCACGGACCGTTCTTCGGCGACTTCGGCGGGCGTTTCATGCCCGAGTCGCTCATCGCCGCGATCGACGAGCTGACGGCCGTGTACGAGCAGGCGATGGCCGATCCCGCTTTCACCGCCGAGCTCGCGCACATCCTCGCCACCTACGCGGGGCGCCCGTCGGCGCTGACCGAGGTGCCGCGCTTCGCCGCGCACGCCGGGGGAGCGCGGGTGTTCCTCAAGCGGGAGGACCTGAACCACACCGGTTCGCACAAGATCAACAACGTCATCGGGCAAGCGCTGCTGACCAAGCGCCTGGGCAAGACCCGCGTCATCGCCGAGACAGGTGCGGGCCAGCACGGCGTCGCCACAGCGACCGCGGCCGCCCTGTTCGGTTTCGACTGCACGATCTACATGGGCGAGGTCGACACCGAGCGCCAGGCCCTCAACGTCGCGCGGATGCGTCTGCTCGGCGCCGAGGTCATCCCCGTCACCACCGGCTCGCGGACGCTCAAGGACGCCATCAACGAGGCCTACCGCGACTGGGTCGCCTCGGTCGAGACGACCAACTACGTCTTCGGGACGGCCGCCGGCCCGCACCCGTTCCCGGCCATGGTCCGCGACTTCCAGAAGATCATCTCCGAAGAAGCCCGCGAGCAGCTGCTGTCCGAGACGGGGCGGCTGCCGGATGCCGTCGTGGCCTGCGTCGGCGGAGGATCGAACGCGATCGGCATGTTCGACGCGTTCCTCGACGACGAGGGCGTCGCGCTCTATGGAGTCGAGGCGGCCGGCGACGGCGTCGACACCGAACGGCACGCGGCCTCGATCGAGCGGGGGCGCCCCGGCGTCCTGCACGGCGCGAAGACCTTCGTGCTGCAGGACGAGGACGGTCAGACGGTCGAGTCGCACTCGATCTCGGCCGGCCTCGATTACCCGGGCGTCGGGCCCGAGCACGCGTGGCTCGCCTCGATCGGCCGCGCTCAGTACATCCCCGCGACCGACACCGAGGCCATGGAGGCCTTGCGCCTGCTCAGCCGCACCGAAGGCATCATCCCCGCCATCGAGTCGGCGCACGCGCTGGCCGGCGCCCTCCGCATCGGACGCGAGCTCGGCCCCGACGCGATCATCGCCATCAACCTCTCGGGGCGCGGCGATAAAGACATGGACACAGCGGCACGGTGGTTCGAGCTGTACGACGACGGCGCCGAGCCGGTCGTCGAGCCGGGGCACGACGAAGCGGCATCCGGCGAAGGGGTCGAACTGTGACCTCGCGCGTCACCGCGGCGATCGACGCCGCCCACGCCGCCGGCCGGGGCGCCTTCGTCGGGTACCTGCCCCTGGGCTTCCCCGACCTCGCGACGAGCATCGATGCGGCGGTTGCCCTCGCTGAAGCCGGTGCCGACGTCCTCGAGCTCGGGCCGCCGTACTCCGACCCGGTCATGGACGGTGTGGTGATCCAAGAGGCCACCCAGACGTCGCTCGCGGCGGGCTTCCGTCTGCGCGACACCTTCACCGCGGTGCGCGAGATCGCGGCACGCGTCGATGTGCCGATCCTGGTCATGACCTACTGGAACCCGGTGCTGCAGTACGGGGTCGACCGTTTCGCCGACGACCTCGCCGCCGCCGGTGGTGCCGGGCTGATCACGCCCGACATCACCCCCGACGCCGCGCCCGAGTGGATCGCGGCCTCTGAGCGCACCGGGCTCGACCGTGTGTTCCTCGCGGCTCCGACCTCGACCGACGAGCGGCTGCGCATGATCGCGGCCGAGTCGACCGGGTTCGTCTACACGGTGTCGACGATGGGCATCACGGGGGAGCGTGCCGAGCTGGATGCCGCCGCGCGAACCCTCGTCGGACGGCTGCGCGACTTCGGCGCCGGTCACGCCTGCGTCGGGATCGGCATCTCGACGCCCGACCAGGTCGCCGGGGTCGTCGAGTACGCCGACGGCGCCATCGTCGGCACCGCACTCGTGCGCGCTCTGCGCGACGGCGGGGTTTCGGCCATGACCGAGACCGCCCGCGCCCTGGCCGCGGGCACGCCGCGCCGCGCGGTCTAGACTTTTCCGGTCGCACGACCGCCGAATCCCGAGGGACGATCCGATGATCCACGCCGCCACCCTGCTCGTCACGAGCATCCCCAGCCCGTCGGTGAGCTACGTCGACCTGGGACCGCTGCGCATCCACTTCTATGCGCTGTGCATCATCGCGGGCATCATCGTCGCGACCCTCCTGACCAACCACCGGCTGACCAAGCGGGGCGGTGAGCCGTGGGTCGTCATCGACATCGCCCTGCTCGCGGTGCCGCTCGCGCTCATCGGCGCCCGGGCCTTCCACGTGCTGACGCACCCGGGGTTCTACTTCGGGTCGGACAAGAACCCCTGGGCGGTCCTGTTCATCTGGGAGGGCGGCATCGCGATCTTCGGCGCCCTCATCGGCGGCGCGGTCGGTGCCTACCTGGGCTGCAGGTGGACCGGCATCCGGTTCTGGAGCTTCGCCGACGCGCTCGCTCCGGGCCTCCTGCTCGCCCAGGCGCTGGGCCGCTTCGGCAACTGGTTCAACCAGGAGCTGTTCGGCCTCCCCACGGATCTGCCGTGGGGCCTCGAGATCGACGCCGACAACCCCGCCTTCCCGGCGGGCTTGGCCCCCGACACCCTCTTTCACCCCACCTTCCTGTACGAAGTGATCTGGAACGGCCTCGGCGTGCTCGTGCTGCTGTGGGTCGGCCGCACCGTGTGGGCCCAGTGGGGCAAGCTGTTCGGCCTGTACCTCATCTGGTACGGCGCCGGTCGCGTCGTGTGGGAGTCGATCCGCATCGATCCGAGCGAGATCATCCTCGGCCTGCGCACGAACGTCTGGGCCGCGATCTTCGCCGTCCTCGTCGGTATCGCCATCATTGTCGTGCAGTCACGGCGCCACTTCGGCGACGAGCCGACGCCGTACCAGCCCGGTCGCGAATGGGTGGCTCCGAGCGCGCTACAATCGCAGAGCACCGAAGACTTCGTGGATCTGAGCGCACCCCCGACGCCCGAAGCTCACGCAGACAGCGCCACAAGCGCAGTCACCTCGAAGCAGTAGTTCCCCAGGGCCGACGTCGTCCCGGTTCAGCACCAATGTGAGGACGGTCAGCATGGCCTCGAGCCCTCGACCCCACAACTCCGGATTCGGTTCCTTCCCCGTCAAGCAGGGCATGTACAACCCTGACTTCGAGAAGGATGCCTGTGGTCTGGCGATGGTCGCCACGCTGCGTGGCGAAGCCGGTCACGACATCGTCGAGCTGGCGCTCACCGCGCTGCGCAACCTCGAGCACCGCGGTGCGATCGGGTCCGACGCGGGCACCGGTGACGGTGCCGGCATCCTGACCCAGATGCCCGACGCGTTCCTGCGCGAGGTCGTCGACTTCCCCCTGCCGCCGGCGGGGGAGTACGCCGCGGGCATGGCGTTCCTGCCCCGTGAGGCCGACGCGCGCGACGCGCTCAAGGCACGCATCGAAGAGCTCGCCGCGTCCGAGGGCCTCGTGGTGCTCGGCTGGCGCGTCGTGCCGACCGAGGACGACAACCTCGGCAAGCTCGCCTTCGCCGCGCGGCCCTCGTTCGAGCAGCTGTTCGTCTCGCGCCCCGCCGTGGGCGACGCGCCGGCGCTGTCGGGCATCGCCCTCGACCGCCGCGTCTACCGTCTGCGCAAGCGCGCCCGTCACGAGCACGACGCCTACTTCGTGTCGCTCTCGAGCCGCACGCTCGGGTACAAGGGCATGGTCACAACGCTCCAGCTCGAGCCGTTCTACCCCGACCTGCAGGACGAGCGCTTCGCCTCCGAGCTCGCGGTCGTGCACTCGCGCTACTCCACCAACACCTTCCCGTCGTGGCCGCTCGCGCAGCCGCTGCGCATGCTCGCGCACAACGGCGAGATCAACACGGTCAAGGGCAACCGCAACTGGATGCGAGCGCGTCAGTCGCAGCTCGAGTCCGAGCTGCTGGGCGAAGTGCGTCCCCTGCTGCCGATCTGCACCGACGGCGCCAGCGACTCCGCCTCGTTCGACGAGGTGCTCGAGCTGCTCACCCTCACGGGGCGCAGCCTGCCGCACGCCGTCATGATGATGGTGCCCGAGGCGTACGAGAAGCAGACCGACATCGACCCCGATCTCCGAGCCTTCTACGACTACCACTCCATCCAGATGGAGCCGTGGGACGGCCCGGCCGCGCTCATCTTCACCGACGGCACGCTCGTCGGCGCGACCCTCGACCGCAACGGCCTGCGTCCCGGACGTTGGACCGAGACGACCGACGGGCTCGTGGTGATCGGCAGCGAGACCGGTGTGCTCGACTTCGCCCCCGAGCGCATCAAGCGCCGCGGGCGCCTGCAGCCGGGCCGCATGTTCGTCGTCGACACCGCGCAGGGCCGCATCGTCGAGGACGACGAGATCAAGAGCGAGCTCGCGACCCTGCACCCGTGGCAGGAGTGGCTCGACGCGGGCCGCGTCCGCCTCAAGGACCTGCCCGAGCGCGAGCACATCGTCCACCCCATCGCCTCGATCACGCGGCGCCAGCGCACCTTCGGCTACACCGAAGAAGAAGTGCGCATCCTCCTCACGCCGATGGGCCAGGTCGGCGCCGAGCCGCTGGGCGCCATGGGCAGCGACACCCCCGTCGCCGTCCTGAGCGAGCGCCCCCGATTGCTGTTCGACTACTTCACGCAGCAGTTCGCCCAGGTGACCAACCCGCCGCTGGATTCCATCCGCGAAGAGGTCGTGACCTCCCTTTCGCTCGGCCTCGGACCCGAGGCCAACCTGCTCGCCTGGGGACCGGAGCACACCCGCACGGTGACGCTGGACTTCCCGGTCATCGACAACGACGAGCTCGCGAAGATCCAGCACATCGACACGGCGCTGCGCGGCCGGTCCTCGGTCACGATCCGCGGCCTGTACCGCGTCGAGGCCGGGCACAAGGGCATGCAGAAGCGTCTCGCGCAGATGTGCGCCGAGGCGGATCAGGCCATCGAGGACGGCGCCGAGTTCATCGTGCTCAGCGACCGCGACTCGAACAAGGACCTCGCCCCCATCCCCTCGTTGCTCATGCTCGCCGCCGTGCACCATCACCTGATCCGTCAGGAGACCCGCATGCGTGTCGGACTCGTCGTCGAAGCCGGCGACGTCCGCGAGGTGCACCACGTGGCGACCCTGCTCGGCTACGGCGCCTCGGCGGTCAACCCGTACCTGGCGATGGAGACGGTGGAGTACCTCGTCCGCGCCGGCTACATCACCGGCGTCGCCCCCGAGAAGGCCGTCAAGAACCTGATCTACGCGCTCGGCAAGGGCGTGCTGAAGATCATGTCGAAGATGGGCATCTCGACGGTGTCGTCGTACGCGGGCGCTCAGGTGTTCGAGGCCGTCGGTCTGTCGGACGAGTTCGTCTCGAAGTACTTCACGGGCACCGAGACCAAGCTCGGCGGCGTCGGCCTCGA
Source organism: Microbacterium thalli (assembly GCF_028737325.1). Classification (GTDB taxonomy): domain Bacteria; phylum Actinomycetota; class Actinomycetes; order Actinomycetales; family Microbacteriaceae; genus Microbacterium; species Microbacterium thalli. The sequence goes on from NZ_JAQZCH010000002.1 coordinate 228,785, forward strand.
GGTGATCGCCGCCGAGAACGCGGCGCGCCACGCCTACGCCTACCCCGAGGACGCGGCGGTGCGCGCACACGAGCGGCTGTGGACCGGCGGCGAGTATCAGTGGCGCCGCGACGGCGCGCCCCACCTGTTCAACCCCGAGACGGTCTTCCGGCTGCAGCACGCCACGCGCACGCGCCGCTACGACATCTTCCGCGAGTACACCAAGCTCGTGGACGACCAGGCGTCGGAGCTCAAGACCCTGCGCGGCATGTTCAAGCTGCGCACCGGGGTGCGGCCGCCCGTGCCGATCGACGAGGTCGAATCGGTGGCATCCATCGTCAAGCGCTTCTCGACCGGAGCGATGAGCTACGGATCGATCTCGAAAGAGGCGCACGAGACGCTCGCGATCGCGATGAACCGTCTCGGCGCGAAGTCGAACACGGGCGAGGGCGGCGAGGACGTCGACCGCCTGCTCGACCCGGAGCGCCGCAGCGCCATCAAGCAGGTCGCTTCGGGCCGCTTCGGCGTCACGAGCATGTACCTGACGCACGCCGAGGACATCCAGATCAAGCTCGCGCAGGGTGCCAAGCCCGGCGAAGGCGGTCAGCTGCCGCCCGGCAAGGTGTACCCGTGGATCGCCCGCACGCGCGGCGGCACTCCCGGCGTCGGCCTCATCTCGCCGCCGCCGCACCACGACATCTACTCGATCGAAGACCTCAAGCAGTTGATCTTCGACCTCAAGCGCGCCAACCCCGCGGCACGCGTCCACGTCAAGCTCGTCAGCCAGTCGGGTATCGGCGCGGTCGCGGCAGGGACGGCGAAGGCCCTGGCCGACGTGATCCTCGTCTCGGGACACGACGGCGGCACCGGCGCGAGCCCGCTCAACTCGCTCAAGCACGCGGGCACGCCGTGGGAGCTCGGCCTCGCCGAGACGCAGCAGACGCTGATGCTCAACGACATGCGCGACCGCGTCGTGGTGCAGGCCGACGGCCAGCTCAAGACCGGGCGCGATGTCGTCATCGCCGCGCTGCTCGGCGCCGAGGAGTTCGGGTTCGCCACGACCGCCCTCGTCGTCGAGGGGTGCATCATGATGCGCGTCTGCCACCTCGACACCTGCCCGGTCGGCGTCGCGACGCAGAACCCCGTGTTGCGCGAGCGCTTCACCGGCAAGCCGGAGTTCGTCGTCAACTTCATGGAGTTCGTCGCTCAGGAGGTGCGCGAGTACCTCGCCGAGCTCGGCTTCCGCTCGCTCGACGAGGCCATCGGCCGCAACGACGTCCTCGACGTCGACGGTGCGATCGAGCACTGGAAGGCCAACGGACTCGACCTCGGCCCGATCCTCACCGGACCGGCGTTCGCCGACGAGGTGCCGCGCCGTCACCTGCGCGACCAGGAGCACGAGCTCGACCAGCACTTCGACGTGCAGCTGATCGAGCGGGCCCAGGATGTCGTCGCCCACGGCGGTCGCATCGAGATCGATCTCCCCATCCGGAACACCGAGCGTGCCGTGGGCACGATGCTCGGCAACCGGGTGACGCTGGCGCACGGCGAGAACGGGCTTCCGGCGGACTCGATCGTCGTGAGCCTCACCGGATCGGCGGGTCAGTCCTTCGGGGCGTTCCTGCCCGCCGGCATCACTCTGCGCCTCGAGGGTGACTCGAACGACTACGTCGGGAAGGGCCTCTCGGGCGGGCAGATCGTCGTGCGTCCGCCGCGCGACGCCGCCTTCGACGCTTCGGAGAACGTCATCGCCGGCAACGTCATCGGGTACGGCGCGACGCAGGGCACGATGTTCCTGCGAGGCGTCGTGGGGGAGCGTTTCCTCGTGCGCAACTCCGGCGCGACCGCTGTCGTCGAGGGCGTCGGCGACCACGCCCTCGAGTACATGACCGGCGGCCTGGCGGTCATCCTCGGCGCGACCGGGCGGAATCTCGGCGCGGGCATGTCGGGCGGCAACGCCTACGTCTACCGCCTCGAAGAGGCCAATGTGAACCGCGAGGCGATCGCGACCGGTGAACTCGTGCTCGGCGAGATGGGATCCGGCGACGCCGAGATCCTGCACGACCTGCTCGAGCGTCACGTCGCCGAGACCGGCTCCGAGCTGGCCTCGCGCCTGCTCGCCGACTTCGACACCGAGGTCGCGAACTTCGTCCGTGTGGTGCCGCGCGATTACGCCGCGGTCCTCGAAACCCGACAGACCGCCGCAGCGGAGGGGCTCGACCCCGATGGCGACGAGGTCTGGAACCGCATCCTGGAGGTGACCCGTGGCTGATCCCAAGGGCTTCCTGAAGACCACGGAGCGCGAGCTACCCAAGCGGCGCCCTGTCCCCGTTCGCATCATGGACTGGCGCGAGGTGTACGAGCCCGGCGACTCCGCCGTGCTGCGCCGTCAGGCCGGCCGCTGCATGGACTGCGGCGTGCCGTTCTGCCACCAGGGATGCCCGCTGGGCAACCTCATCCCGGAGTGGAACGACCTGATGTGGCGCGGCGAGGGCCGGTCGGCCATCGAGCGCCTGCACGCGACGAACAACTTCCCGGAGTTCACCGGGCGGCTGTGCCCCGCGCCGTGCGAGAGCTCGTGTGTGCTCGGCATCAACCAGCCGCCGGTGACGATCAAGCAGATCGAGGTCTCGACGATCGACGAGGCCTTCGCCAACGGCTGGGTCGAGGCTGAGCCGCCGGGGCGCCTCACCGGCAAGACCGTCGCGGTGGTCGGCTCCGGGCCCGCCGGGCTCGCCGCGGCCCAGCAGCTCACGCGCGCCGGCCACACCGTCGCGGTCTACGAGCGAGACGACCGTATCGGCGGCTTGCTGCGCTACGGCATCCCCGACTTCAAGATGGAGAAGCGTCACATCGAGGCGCGCCTGCGTCAGATGCAGGACGAGGGCACGCGGTTCCGCGCCGGCGTCGAGATCGGCAAGGACATCTCCTGGGACGCGCTGCGTGCTCGCTACGACGCCGTCGTGGTCGCCACCGGCGCCACCCTGCCGCGCGACCTGGCCATCCCCGGTCGCGACCTCGCCGGCGTGCACTTCGCGATGGAGTACCTCATCGAGTCGAACAAGGCCGTCGCCGGCGACCAAGTCGCCAACCAGATCCACGCCGAGGGAAAGCACGTCGTCGTCATCGGCGGTGGCGACACCGGAGCCGACTGCATCGGAACGGCGCACCGTCAGGGGGCGCTCAGCGTCACCAACCTCGCAATCGGAAAGCAGCCGCCCTCGGACCGACCCGACCACCAGCCGTGGCCCATGATGCCGACGGTCTTCGAGGTCGCGTCGGCGCACGAGGAGGGCGGGGAGCGCAGCTACCTCGCCTCGACCGTGGAGTTCCTCGCGAACGAGGCGGGCGAGGTGCGTGCCCTGCGCGTGGCCGAGACCGAGTTCGTCGACGGTCGCCGTGTCGCCAAGAGCGGCACGGAGCGGGAGATCCCGGCCGACCTCGTGCTCATCGCGATGGGTTTCACCGGCCCGGAACGCTCCGAGCTCGAGGCCCAGCTGGGTACCGTTTTCACTGATCGTGGCAACGTCGACCGTGCCGACGACTACCAGACGACCGCGCCCGGCGTGTTCGTCGCGGGAGACGCCGGCCGGGGGCAGTCGCTCATCGTATGGGCGATCGCCGAGGGGCGGGCGGCTGCGGCCGCCGTCGACCGGTACCTGATGGGCGACACGGCCCTGCCGGCACCGGTGCGTCCGACGGACGTCGCGATCGGGCTCCAGCGGGCATAGGCTGGACCCATCCCCTCCCGACCCGAGACCACCGGAGATTCAGTGAGACGCGCCAAGATCGTCGCCACCCTGGGACCGGCCACAGCCAGCTACGAGATGGTGCGAGCCATCATCGACGCCGGCGTGGACGTGACCCGTTTCAACCTCAGCCACGGAGACTATTCGGAGCACGAGGCCCGCTGGGCAAACGTGCGCAAGGCGGCCGACGATGCGGGGCGCCCCGTCGCCATCCTCGTCGACCTGCAGGGACCGAAGATCCGGCTCGGGAAGTTCGAGAACGGCCCGCACCAGCTCGCAGTGGGCGACATCTTCAAGATCACCACCGACGACATCCTCGGCACGAAGGAGATCGTCTCGACGACCTTCAAGGGTCTTCCGGGCGACGTCACGGCCGGCGACTTCCTGCTGATCGACGACGGCAAGGTCCGCGTCGAGGTCGTCTCGGTCGACGGCCCCGTCGTGACCACGAAGGTGATCGTCGCTGGTCCGGTGTCGAACAACAAGGGCATCAACCTGCCCGGCGTCGCGGTCAGCGTGCCGGCGCTCTCTGACAAGGACGAGGCCGACCTGCGCTGGGGGCTGCAGCAGGGTGCCGACCTCATCGCTCTGTCGTTCGTGCGTGACGCGGCTGACGTGACGCGTGTGCACGAGATCATGGCGGAGGAGGGCCGCAAGGTCCCCGTCATCGCGAAGATCGAGAAGCCGCAGGCTGTCGAGAACCTCGAGGAGATCATCGACGCCTTCGACGGCATCATGGTGGCCCGCGGCGACCTCGGCGTCGAACTGCCGCTCGAGGCAGTGCCGATCGTGCAGAAGAAGGCTGTCGCGCTGTGCCGTCGCATGGCCAAGCCCGTCATCGTCGCGACTCAGATGCTCGAGTCGATGATCGAGAACCCCGTCCCGACGCGTGCCGAGACCAGCGACGTCGCGAATGCCGTCCTCGACGGTGCTGACGCCGTGATGCTGTCGGGCGAGACCAGCGTGGGCAAGTACCCGGTGGGCGTCGTCGAGACGATGGCGCGGATCGTGGACTCGACCGAGACCCACGGTCTCGACCGCATCGCTCCGCTGACGGCGAAGCCGCGCACGCAGGGCGGTGCCATCACGCTCGCTGCGATGGAGGTCGCCCAGTTCATCGAGGCGAAGTTCCTCTGCATGTTCACCGAGTCCGGTGACACCGCGCGCCGCATGTCGCGCCTGCGCCCCGAGATCCCGATGATCGCGTTCGCGACCGACCCCGCCATCCGCCGCCGCATGGCGCTGACGTGGGGCATCCGCTCGAGCATGGTCGAAGAGGTGGCTCACACCGATCTGATGTACCACCAGGTCGACGACTACTTCCTCTCCAACGGTCTCGCCGAGGTCGGCGACAAGGTCGTGGTGATCTCCGGATCCCCTCCCGGAATCCAGGGCTCGACGAACGACATCCGCATCCACAAGATCGGCGACGCCGTCAACGGCCGGGCACCGATCTACCAGGCGATCCAGTAACCGGAGCCGGGATGCCGAAGGGCGGGTACCTCGTGAAGAGGTACTCGCCCTTTCGTTCGTGCCGGTGGTGGGAGTCGAACCCACACGTCCGAAGACAACCGAGTTTGAGTCGGTCGCGTCTGCCATTCCGCCACACCGGCGCACGCCTCTAGGAGCCTACCGGCAATCAAGCGTGCCACCGAGCGAGGCGGGAGCGTTCCCGGAACGGCCATACCGTAGGATCGAAAGGTGACAGAGCAAGAAGAGGTCCCCACGTCGGCCGCGCCCGCACCTCGCCGGGTCGTCGTCGCCGAGGACGAATCGCTGATCCGACTCGACATCGTCGAGATCCTCCGCGACAACGGTTATGACGTCGTCGGCGAGGCCGGAGACGGCGAGACCGCTGTGCAGCTGGCGACCGAGCTCCGTCCCGACCTCGTCATCATGGACGTGAAGATGCCGGTCCTCGACGGCATCTCGGCGGCCGAGCGGCTCGGCAAGGCGCACATCGCGCCGGTCGTCCTGCTCACCGCGTTCAGCCAGAAGGAGCTCGTCGAGCGGGCGACCGAGGCAGGCGCCCTGGCTTACGTCGTGAAGCCGTTCACCCCCAACGACCTCCTCCCGGCGATCGAGATCGCGCTGGCCCGCTATGAGCAGATCATCACGCTCGAGGCCGAGGTCGCCGACATGGTCGAGCGCTTCGAGACCCGCAAGCTCGTCGACCGGGCCAAGGGCCTGCTCAACGAGAAGATGGGGCTCAGCGAGCCCGAGGCGTTCCGCTGGATCCAGAAGGCGTCGATGGATCGCCGTCTGACGATGCAGGATGTCGCCAAGGCGATCATCGAGCAGCTGGCTCCCAAGAAGTAACCACCCGCGTCGCGAAGACCCCGTCGCGCACCGCTCGGCCTGAGGCCGCCGGTGCGCCGGCGGGGTCTTCTCGTCTGCCGTCAGGACGCGGCGGGGGAGTCCTTGATCAGGTTGGTGATGCGGATCGTCGAGCACCGTCGCCCCTGTTCGTCGGTGACGACGATCTCGTGCACGGTCATCGAACGGCCCAGGTGCAACGGCACGCAGGTGCCGGTCACGACGCCGGAGGTGGCCGATCGCGTGTGGGTGGCGTTGATGTCGACGCCGACAGCGAGTCGACCGGCGCCGGCGTGCATGTTGGCCGCCATCGAACCGAGCGACTCGCCCAGGACGACATAGGCGCCGCCGTGGAGAAGGCCGGCGGGCTGGGTGTTCCCCTCGACCGGCATCGTCGCCACGCAGCGCTCGGTCGTGAACTCAAGGAAATCGATCCCCATGCGCTCGGCCAGCGCTCCTTTGCCGCGGGCGCGCGCCCAGTCGAGTCCGGCTTCGGCGTCGGTGTTCTCGAGCATGCTCCACCCTCGGTCGCAGCGGGTCGTCCTGTCCGTCGCTCTCGTTAGGCTGGTCGGGTGACGGACTCCGCAAAGCCTACCCTTCTCGTCGTCGACGGCCACTCGCTGGCCTACCGGGCGTTCTTCGCTCTGCCGGTCGACAACTTCACGACCAAGGACGGCCAGCACACGAACGGCATCTACGGGTTCCTGTCGATGTTCGTCAACCTCATCAAGGCCGAGAAGCCGACGCACCTCGCCGTCGCCTTCGACACGTCGCGCCAGTCCTTCCGCACGCGGGAGTACAGCGAGTACAAGGCGAACCGGTCCGAGTCCCCGGCCGAGTTCAAGGGGCAGATCCCGCTGCTGCAGGAGTGTCTCGCCGCGATGAACGTGACGGTACTGACCAAAGAGGATGTCGAGGCCGACGACATCCTCGCCACCCTGGCGACCCGGGCCGCGGCCGAGGGCTTCCAGGTGCTCGTCTGCTCCGGTGATCGCGACACGATCCAGCTCGTCACCGACGACGTCACGCTGCTGTACCCGAGCGTGCAGGGTGTCTCGCAGCTCAAGCGGTACACCCCCGAGGCGGTCGTCGAGAAGTACGGCCTGCCGCCCGAGAACTATCCCGACATCGCCGCGCTGGTCGGCGAGACGAGTGACAACCTGCCGGGCGTCCCCAAGGTCGGCGAGAAGACCGCGGTGAAGTGGCTGACCCAGTGGGGCACGCTCGACGCTCTGATCGAGAACGCCGACAAGATCGGCGGCGTCGTCGGCGGCAACCTCCGTGAGCACCTCGACGACGTGCGCCGCAACCGCGCCCTGAACCGGCTGCTCACCGACGTCGAGCTCGAGCGGACGCCCGCCGACCTCGCGGTCAAGCCGATCGACGCCGAAGCCGTGCGCGACATCTTCGCCCGTCTCGAGTTCCGCACGTTGCTGCCGCGGGTGTTCGAGGCGGCCGGCGCCGACCCCGCGATGGCGGTCGAGGCCGCGGCCCCGGCAGTGCCGGCGCCGGTCGCGTCCGAGCCCGATGCCGCGGCGCTGGCAGCCTGGGCCGAGGCCCAGGAGGGCGACATCGGCGTCACCGTCATGGTCGCGGGCGGATTCCCTCAACGGATCGGTCTCGCGACCCGCGATGCCGCTGTCGAGGGGACGTGGGACGACACCGTCGCCGAAGCCCTGCGCGCGTGGCTCGAGTCCGACACCCCCAAGGTCATGGCCGATGCGAAGGTTCAGGTCAAGGCGCTGCGGCGCGCCGGGATCCGGCTCGGCGGACTGACCTGCGATCCGATCCTGGCGGGTTGGCTGCTGCGCCCGAGCTTCCCCGACAAGACCCTCGCCGACCTCGTGCACCGCTACCTCGACGAGAAGCTTCCCGAGGCCGACCCGTCGCAGCTCGTGCCCGAGACCGAGGGCGCGACCCCGGGTCAGCTCTCGTGGTTCACGCTGCGCGCCGCCGACGCCGTCCGCGCCGAGCTGCCCGCCCCCGTCGCCTCGGTGCTCACCGACATCGAGCTGCCCACGCTCGACACGCTCGCCGACATGGAGCTCGCGGGCGTCGCGGTCTCGCACGAGAAGCTGTCCACGTTCTCGGGTGAGCTCGGCGCGCGCGCCGACGACATCGCACGGCGGGCGTACGAGACGATCGGACGCGAGGTCAACCTCGGTTCGCCCAAGCAGCTACAAGAGGTGTTGTTCGAGCATCTCGAGCTGCCGAAGACACGGAAGACGAAGACCGGGTACTCGACGGATGCCGCGGTGCTGGCCGACCTGCAGGAGTCGAACCCGCATCCCTTCCTCGCGCTGCTGCTGCAGCACCGCGAGGCGACCAAGCTGCGTCAGATCATCGAATCGCTCGATACCGCGATCGCCGCTGACGACCGCATCCACACGACGTACGTGCAGACCGGCAGCCAGACCGGACGCTTGTCGAGCACCGACCCCAACCTGCAGAACATCCCGATCCGCAATGAGGAGAGTCGGCGTATCCGCGCGGCGTTCGAGGTGGGCGAGGGGTATGAGACCCTCCTGACGGCGGACTACTCCCAGATCGAGATGCGCATCATGGCGCACCTGTCCGAAGACCCGGGTCTCATCGAAGCCTTCGTCTCAGGCGAGGACCTGCACCGCTTCGTCGGCGCCCGCGTGTTCGGGGTCGAACCCGCCGATGTCACCCCGGCGATGCGCACCAAGGTGAAGGCCATGTCGTACGGGCTCGTCTACGGCCTCTCGGCCTTCGGGCTCTCGAAGCAGCTGCGGATCGAGCAGTCCGAGGCGAAGCAGCTCATGCTCGAGTACTTCTCGCGCTTCGGCGCCGTTCGCGACTACCTCCGCTCGAGCGTCGAGCAGGCCCGCATCGACGGCTATACCGAGACGATCTTCGGCCGCCGACGCCCGTTCCCCGACCTCGCGAGCCCCAACCGGGTGCTGCGTGAGAACGCCGAGCGCGCGGCTCTCAACGCCCCGATCCAGGGCAGCGCCGCGGACATCATGAAAATCGCCCTGTTCCGCATCGATCAGGAGTTCCGGTCCGAGGGTCTGCATTCGCGCGTGCTGCTGCAGATCCACGACGAGCTCGTCGTCGAGGTGGCCGCGGGGGAGTGGGATGCCGCTGAGCGGATCGTGCGGGAGCGCATGGGCGACGCGGCGGATCTGACCGTCCCGCTCGAGGTCCAGATCGGGCGCGGTGGCGACTGGGACGTAGCGGGGCACTGAGCGCTTCGGGCGGGTGCAGGCCGGCGTCGCGCGACACCCTGAGGCGGGGGAACCGGTCGCAGTAGGCTCGGAGGATGACCGAAGCACAGCGCACCCCCACGCCGATCGACCAGATCGCCGACGCGTGGGTCGACACCCTTGCCGAGCTCTCGCCCGGGCTCGCGACGTACATCGGCCGGTTCGAGCACAACGGTCGCCTCGACGACTATTCGCCCGCCGGGACGGCCCGCATGCTCGAGGCGGCGCGCTCGACGCTCGCCGCTCTCGAAGCGGCGGAGCCCGTGGATGACGTCGACACCGTCACGCAGGCCGATCTCGCGGGCGACCTGCGTCTGCAGATCGAGCTGGCGGAGGCCGGCAACCACCTGCGCGACGTCAACGTCATCGCGTCGCCCGCGCAGGAGATCCGCAGCACCTTCGACCTCATGCCCACCGACACCGTCGATGACTGGAGCGTCATCGCATCGCGGTTGGGCGCTGTCCCCGCGGCGATCGAGGGGTACATCGAGACGCTCCGCGAAGGCATCGCCCGCGGTGTGGTGCCGGCGCGGCGCCAGGTCGCCGAGGTCGCGACGCAGATCGCCCGCTACACCTCCGACACCGGCTTCTTCGCCACCTTCGCCGCCGACGCGGCGCCGGCGGAGGGCGGGCTGCCCGCGTCGCTGGCGCGCGATCTGTCCGACAACGCCAACGCCGCTCGTGTCGCCTATGACGGGTTGGCCTCGTTCTTCACCGCCGAGCTGCTGCCCGAGGCATCCGACATCGACGCCGTCGGACGTGAGCTGTACGCGCTGCACTCGCGCCGGTTCCTGGGCGCCACCGTCGATCTCGATGAGACGTACGAGTGGGGGCTGCAGGAGCTCGCGCGGATGGTCGCCGAGCAAGAGGCGATCGCCAACGAGATCCTGCCCGGCGCGACGGTCGAGGAAGCCGTCGCGTTCCTCGAGCAGGACGCTTCACGCAAGCTTCACGGCACCGAGGCGCTGCAGAAGTGGATGCAGGAGACGAGCGACCGTGCCGTCGAGGAGCTCGGGCGCACGCACTTCGACATCCCCGAGCCGATTCGCACGCTCGAATGCATGATCGCCCCGACCAACGAGGGCGGCATCTACTACACCGGTCCCACGGACGACTTCTCGCGTCCCGGTCGCATGTGGTGGTCGGTACCGGAGGGCGTCGACTCGTTCGACACGTGGCGCGAGCTCACGACGGTCTATCACGAGGGCGTGCCGGGGCATCACCTCCAGATCGCGCAGTCCGTCTACAACCGAGCGGAGCTGAACTCGTGGCGGCGCCTGCTGGCAGGTTCCAGCGGCCACGCCGAGGGCTGGGCGCTCTACGCCGAGCGCCTGATGGAACAGCTCGGTTACCTCGACGACCCGGCCGACCGCCTGGGGATGCTCGACGGGCAGCGGATGCGTGCCGCACGCGTCGTCCTCGACATCGGCGTGCACCTGGGCAAGCAGCGTCCCGATGGCGAAGGGGTGTGGGACGCCGAGTACGCTCTGGCGTTCATGCAGCGCAACGTGAACATGCCCGACGAGTTCATCCGCTTCGAGGTCAACCGCTACCTCGGCTGGCCGGGGCAGGCGCCGTCGTACAAGGTCGGCCAGCGCATCTGGGAGCAGATCCGCGACGACTACGCGGCGCGTGCCGGCGACGACTTCGACATCAAGGCGTTCCACATGACGGCGCTGCGGCTGGGCGGCGTGGGACTCGACACCCTGCGCATGGCGCTCGCCACGGACTGAGCCGGGCTCCACGGGCGGCCGACGGGAATACTTCCGTCGGCCGCCCGTTTTATGCGTGTGAATGAAAGGTGATCTCATGACCGCGACCTCCGTCCAATTCGGCCTCGACACGTTCGGCGATGTCACGAGCGACGCCGACGGCTCGCTCCTGTCCGACGCCCAGACCATCCGTAACGTCGTCGACCAGGCGGTGCTCGCCGATGAGGTCGGCCTCCACTTCTTCGGCGTGGGGGAGCACCACCGTCGGGAGTTCGCGGTCTCGAGCCCCGAGATCGTGCTCGCCGCGGCGGCCACGCGCACCCGCGACATCCACCTCGGCACCGCCGTCACGGTGCTTTCGAGCGATGACCCCGTTCGGGTGTACGAGCGCTTCGCGACCCTCGACGCCGTCTCGAACGGACGCGCCGAGATCATCCTCGGGCGCGGTTCCTTCACGGAGTCGTTCCCGCTGTTCGGGTTCGATCTGGCCGACTACGAGATCCTCTTCGAGGAGCGGCTCGACCTCTTCGGCCAGCTCCGGACGGAGCAGCCCGTGACGTGGCAGGGGAAGACCCGACCGGCACTGACGAACGCCGACGTCTTCCCGAAGACCGAGAACGGCCTGCGCGCATGGGTCGGCGTCGGCGGGTCGCCCGAGTCGGTGCTCCGCACCGCGCACCACGGGTACGGCCTGATGCTGGCGATCATCGGCGGCGGCGCGGCGCGCTTCCGGCCCTACGTGGACCTCTTCCATCGCACGCGAGACGCAATGGGCGCCGAGCGGCTGCCCGTTGGCGTCCACTCGCCGGGGCACATCGCCGATTCCGACGAGCAGGCCTGGGAAGAGGTGTTCCCGGCTATGAAGGTGAACCGCGACGCGATCGGCGCCGAGCGCGGCTGGCCGCCGTACTCGCGGCTGCAGTTCCAGCACGATCTCGGCCCTGACGGAGCCGTCTACGCGGGCTCGCCCGAGACCGTGGCGAAGAAGATCGCCGAGACCGTCCGGACCTTGGACCTCGATCGCTTCGACCTCAAGTTCTCGCACGGCACCCTCGGCCACGAACCGATGATGCGCTCGATCGAGCTCTATGGGACGCGCGTCGTCCCGCTCGTGCGCGACATGCTCGGCAAGGCCTGACGTCGTGGCATCCGGGGGCGTCGCGGGTCAATAGCATGGAGCAATGACCGATACCGCGACGCCCTCGGTGGCGCGCCGCCTCGACGCCCTTCCCTTCGGACGACGTCACCTGAAGGTCCTCACCGGCTCGGGGCTGGGCTGGGCCCTCGATGCGATGGACGTGGGGCTGATCTCGTTCATCATCACCGCCCTCATCGCCGAGTGGTCGCTCGAGACATCGCAAGCGTCGTGGATCGCCTCCGCAGGATTCGCCGGCATGGCCATCGGTGCGAGCCTGGGCGGCCTGCTCGCCGATCGCTTCGGCCGTCGGTCCGTGTTCGCCGTTACCCTGCTCGTCTACGGCCTCGCCACCGGTGCGAGCGCCGCCGTTGGCGGACTCGCCGTGCTGCTCGTGCTGCGCTTCATCGTCGGTCTCGGGCTCGGAGCCGAGCTGCCCGTCGCGAGCACGTACGTGAGCGAGTTCGCACCCGCACGCATCCGCGGCCGGGTGATCGTGATCCTCGAGGCGTTCTGGGCGGTGGGCTGGACGGCGGCCGCCCTCATCGGGTACTTCGTCATTCCGCAGGTCGATGAGGGATGGCGCTGGGCCTTCCTCATCGGCGCTGTGCCCGCGGCGTACGCGCTCGTCGTGCGGTGGGGGCTGCCCGAATCGGCGCGCTGGCTCGAGCGGCGCGGCCGTCACGCCGACGCCGACGCCGTGGTGCGCGAGTTCGAAGCCGCCTCGCCGGCCGCCGCGGCGGACCCCGCCTCGCCGGCCGCCGGCGACCCCGCGCTCACCGCCCACGCCGCGCCCACCCCGGTCACCACCGGCCGCGGTCGCATCGGCGCGCTCTGGTCGAAGGAGTTCCGCGCGCGAACGGCGAGCCTGTGGCTCGTGTGGTTCTGCGTGAACTTCTCGTACTACGGGGCGTTCATCTGGATCCCGACGATCCTCTACACGCAGGGGTACGACCTCGTGCGCTCGTTCGGGTTCACGCTCATCATCACGCTCGCGCAGCTGCCCGGGTACGCGGTGGCCGCCTGGCTGATCGAGGTGTGGGGACGGCGGGCGACCCTGTCGGTGTTCCTGGTCGGCTCGGCCGTGGCCGCCGTGGTGTTCGGCACCGCGAGCACCGAGGGCGTCATCATCGGCGCCGGTATGGCCCTGTCGTTCTTCAACCTCGGTGCGTGGGGGGCGTTGTACGCCGTCACGCCGGAGATGTATCCGACCTCGATGCGCGGCACCGGTGCCGGCTGGGCCGCCGGGGTGGGCCGCATCGCGTCCATCCTCGCGCCCCTCTCCGTCCCGCCGCTTCTGCTGTGGGGCGGCGCGCCGGCGCTCTTCGTGGTGTTCGCGATCTTCTTCGCTGTCGCGGCCGCCGCGGCGTGGGGCCTCGCCGATCGGAAGGGGATGGCACTCGATGAGCGCTGAGTCCGCGGCATCCGTCCGTTACGTCGCCATCGGCGACTCGTTCACCGAGGGCGTGGGGGATGAGTTGCCCGACGGCGCAGTCCGCGGCTGGGCCGACCTCGTCGCCGCCGGCTGGGCCGACGCGACGGGGCAAAGCGTCCAGTACGCCAACCTCGCGATCCGCGGCCGGCTCGTGCGTCCCATCGTGGACGAGCAGCTCGAGTCCGCGCTCGCGCTGCGGCCGACCCACCTGTCGTTCAACGGCGGCGGCAACGACATGCTGCGTCCGCGGACCTCGGTCGAACACGTCCTCGAGGCCTTCATGCAGGTCGTGCGACGCTGCGACGAGGAGGGCGTGACCCTCATCGTGCTGTCGGGGGCGAACCCGTCGGCGCAGCTCCCGTTCGGGAGCCTCGTGAACCGCCGCGGCGACGCGCTGTCGGATGCCGTCGTCAGCCGTCTCGGCGACCGCGACGACATCGTGCGCGCGCTGAACTGGTACGACCGCACGCTCACGCATCCCTCTTACTGGTCCGCCGACCGCCTGCACATGAATGCCCGTGGCCATCACCGTGTCGCGGCGCGCGTCCTCGGGTCTCTCGGGCTGGACGCGCCAGGGGAGTGGTGGGCGCTTCCCGCAGAGCAGCAGGCACCGACGCTCGCGCGCGGCGAGTACTTCCGCGAGCACCTCGCCCCGTGGGTGCGGCGGCGGCTGACGGGGCGGTCGTCGGGTGACGGACGTGCGCCGAAGTTCGGTTCGTGGGTCGAGGTGTCGCCGCGCGGCTGACGCAAGCACGCACGCTCCGCCGGTGTCAAGCGGGTGCGCGGGCTCGGTCAGGGGCGCCAGGATCGGAGCCGTCCGCTTGCACGCCCGTCCCGAAAGAGCTGTCATGAGCATTGGTTCCGGAATCGCCCTGTTCGTCATCGGAGCGATCCTCGCTTTCGCCGTCAACGTCGAGGTGGAGTGGGTGGATCTCGACCTCATCGGCTACATCCTCATGGGCGCGGGTGCGGTCATCTTCGTCCTGGGCCTCGTGCTGCTCGCCCGCCGTCGCCAGACCGAGACCGTCAGCCGCACGGCCGTCGACCCGGCCAGCGGGCAGCGCGTGACGCGTAACAGCTCGACCACGTCGGGCGACCCGACTCTCTGAGTCAGCGTCGCGGTCGCCGCGGCGCATCCATGCCGATGTGGATTCGGGTGCGCTTGCGCTCGACCGCGATAAAGGTGCCGCCGATGAGCCACAGCGGCACCTGTGTCAGGAAGGCGATGCGGAACGCGTCGAGGGTGTAGGTCGACGGCGTTCCCGCGCCCTGCAGGTCGAGCGCGAGACCGATTGCGAACACCGCGATCAGCGCGGCGAGGAACCCGCCCGAGTTCGTCAGGCCCGTCGCGGTGCTCAGCCGGTGCGACGGATTGTGCGTTCGGGCATGGTCGAACGCGATCATGGATGCCGGGCCGCCCGTCGACAATGCGACGGCCAGGGTGACCAGCAGCCACAGCGGCGCCGGTCCGGGCCACAGCAGGACAGCCGTCCAGGCTGCCAGCTGCACGCCCACGGCGGGCAAGACGAGCGCGCGAGAACGCAGGTTCGGGATGCGGCGTGACAGGTCTCCGACGATGGGGCCGAGCGCCATGCCGGCGAAGACGTACAGCGTCGTGATCAACGTGGCCTCGGCCTGCGTGCGTCCCTCGCCGGCGGTGAGGAACGGGATGCCCCACAGCAGGATGAAGGCCGTGCCGGCGAACGGCGTCGTGAAGTGCGACCAGAAGGCGAGACGTGTTCCCGGGTGCGCCCAAGCGGCGCGGATGCCGACGCCCGTGTCAACGCTCGAGGTGACGACGCGGATCGCGCCCGTGTCGGTGTCGACGCTCACGTCGCGATCCACCTCGGGCGGGTGATTGCGGATCACGAGGAACACCAGGATCGCGAAGAGCACGCCGAGACCCGCGATACTGCCGAAGGTGATCGACCACGTCGTGGCGTGCAGCAGCGCCGAGAGCGGGATGATCGCAACGAGCTGACCCGCCTGCCCGATGATGCCCGTCAGCTGCACCATCACCGGGCCGCGTTGCGCCGGGAACCAGGTGGCGACCAGCCGCAGCACCGCGGGGAAGATCGCCGCGTCTCCGGCGCCGAGCAGCATGCGGGCAACGATCGCGACGCCGACGCTGGGGGAGAGGGCCATGGTCAGCTGCCCGACCGCCATCAACACCATCCCGATGGTCATGATCGGCCGTGAGCCGTAGCGGTCGAGGAGGACGCCGATCGGCAGCTGCATCCCGCCGTAGACGGCCAGCTGGACGACGGCGAACATCGACAGGGTCGCGGCGTCCGCCTGGAAGCGCTCCGCCGCGTCGACACCGACGGCCGAGAGCGAGGTGCGGTTGGTGATCGACAGGACATACGCCGCGACGCCCGTGCCCCACACGAGCCAGGCCCGCAGATCCGGTCCGCCGCGGCCCGGGGGAGCGGAGGCGGCGAATGTCACCCGTCCACGCTACTCCCGTCGTCTCGCGCCGCGGCGGCACGACTGCCATAATCCGAGGCATGCGGTTCGAGACGACGCTGTTCCAGACCGGCAACAACACCGGCATCGAGGTGCCGCCCGAGGTCGTCGAAGCTCTCGGGGGCGGCCAGCGCGCCGCGGTCGTCGTCACCGTCAACGGGTTCAGCTATCCCAGCACGCTCGCGGTCATGGGCGGACGCCACCTCATCCCGTTCTCGGCCGACAAACGCGCGGCCACCGGCCTCTCCGGCGGCGACCCGATCGACGTGGCACTCGAACTCGACACGACGCCGCGCACGGTGGACGTCCCCGAGGATCTCGCCGCGGCACTCGAAGTAGCCGGCGTCCGCGGAGCGTTCGACGGCCTCGCGCCGAGCAGACGCAAAGCGGATGTCGCGAGTGTCACGGGCGCGAAAGCCGCCGACACCCGCGAACGTCGCGTCGCGGCGATCGTCGCCCGCCTGACCTGAAACCGGAAGAATCAGGCGACCGGCAGGAGAGCCGCGCTCCACAGGTCGCGATGGCGGCTGACGTAACTGTTCACGGTCGACCAATGATCACCGTGCCCCGAGGTGAACATCGTGCCCCAGGGCTCTTTCCCCGTGGCGTGCGAGCTCCGCAGCAGGTCGTACATCGCCGCGGTGCGGTCGGACATCGCCTCCGGCAGAGCGCGACGCATCTTCTCGTCCGCGCGATAGCCGTCGACGAGCGCGGCCAGGTCCACGGCGGCGAGCAGCGGGTCCCGCGCGGCATCCGAGAGCGTGAACGCCTGCGCGGCGTAGGCCAGATCCCACACACGGGTGCTGGGCGCCGCGGCATCCCAATCGATGAACACCCATCGGTCTCCGACGAGAAGGTTCCACGGGGCGAGGTCGTTGTGGCAGACCAGTTCGGCGCCTGGCGCGGGCACCGCGGTCTCCCACACCGCGTTCGCCGGCGGGACGTAAGCGGCGCTGGCGTCGTGGATGGCTCGGACCATCGCGCCCACGCGCCGGAGCTCCGCGGGGGAGAGCGGGCCGGCCTCGACGGCCAGCGTCCCGGCGACGAATTCCTGAACCTGTCGACCCTGCTCGTCGCGACCCTGCGGAGCCGGGGCATCGACGCCGGCTCCGCGGAGCGCGTTCACGAAGGTGACGACGCTGGCGGTCGATGCCGTCCAGGGCTTGCGAACGGTTCCGTCGATGCGGACGACAGCGCCGCTCGCGTTGCCACCCGCCAGCGGTTCCTCATGGTTCACGGAACGTCCTTCCTGACGACACCGCCGAGTGTAGATCTCTTGGCTCACGCCAGGGGATCGCGGCGTTCCGTGACCGCACGCTGTGAGGAATGATTGCTGTGAACTAATCCGGAGGATTCGAGCAATACGGATGTGAGCCCCGATAACGAGGTGATTGAGCACTCGGCGCGCGAGCCGGAGGTGTTCAGCGCGCTGTTCGAGCGACACGCGACGTCCGTGTACCGGTACGCGGCGCAGCGAATGGGGGACCGCGTTGCCGAGGACGTGATGTCCGAAACTGTCCTCGTCGCGTTCGAGAGACGATCGGCCTACAACCTCGCGGTTTCCGATGCGCGCCCGTGGCTCCTGGGGATCGCGACCCGGTTGATGCGCAAACATGCCCGGCTCGAGGCGGTCGCGTGGCGCGGAATGTCCGCCGACCTGGCCGCTCGGATCGCGCCCGACGTCATCGAACAGACGGGGGCCCGCGTCGATGCCGAGAGGTTGACGCGGCGACTGACCCAGGCGCTGCGGAAGCTGGGGGCCGCCGACCGCGACACGTTGCTTCTGTATGCGTGGGCCGACCTCGACTACGCGTCGATCGCCGAAGCGATGCAGGTGCCCGTGGGGACGGTGCGTTCCCGCCTCAATCGCGCTCGACGACACATCCGTCGGGCGGCGGCGCTCATCACTGTCGAAGGGGAGGGAAGCCATGGACGAACTCACACCGCTCCGCAACACTCGTGACGATACTCACACTCCTCGTCCGGAGGCGGTGGCACGCGCGAGATCCGCCCTCCGCGACGCCGGTGAGCGGGAACGCGCATCGCGCGATCATGCAAAAACAGCAGATGCAGGTCGCATTCCGCTGCGGCACCGGGTGAGCGCCGCAGCGACGACCTGGCTCGTTTCCTCGCTCGCGGGCCCGGGTGGGACAGGCGAACGCAGGGGACGTCCGTCCTGGTCTCGGACGAGCGCCATCGCAACGGGTCTTCTCGTGTCGGCGGTGTTCGTGACGGGTGCTGCCGCCATGTGGGTGCCGCAGTTCGGCGTCGGGCCCGCGGGGGAGGTGGTCGATGTCGACCTGACTCTCGCCGTGGATTACACGACACTTTCCGGAGAAGCCGTCCGCTGCACGTTCGCGGTGTCACTCAGCGCCGCCTCGGGTCACGCGGACGTCGAAGCGGCCAGATCGCTGCTTCGGAGCCAGGATTGGACGACCTTCGGTGAGGATGTGAAGGAGGCCGCGTTGGAGAACCCGTTCACGGAAGCGGGCCCGGAGTGGACGAGCCTGGATGATGCACTTCGCGAGAGGATCGCGTTCGAGCGAGCTGCAGCTCAGCTCGTACGGGAACGAGCGAACGGGCTGCTTCCGGCGGACGCCGCCGTCGGCAGCACGACAGACTGCTCCGGTCGTATCTCATAGCCGCCGGATCGCTCGGGGCGCGGTCGAGGCGACGGGCGGCTTCGGTTGCTTGCAGGCGCACTCGGGGATGCCCGCAGCTGTGCAAGCTGACATAATGTGCATTATCGGCGTAGCCGAGCGCAGCGCTGCCGTGACGCATCTCACACCGCACGGATGCATCATCTGTGGCTCCGGAAGCTCGGGAGGACTTCGAAGTCCGACCAGAGAATCTCGTGTACGACGGCGAACAATCGCTCACCCTGCGCGAGCCACTCGTTCCTGAGCATGTCGGATCGCCAGGCCGTCGCGACGACGTAGCCGTCCTCGAATTTCGCCTGCCACAGCATGAGACCTCGGACAATGTCGTCAGGAAGACGCCGTTCGATGTCTGTTGTGGCCTCGATGTCCGCCGGCCAAAGCGGCAGAACCAGGCCGTAGTCGGGCTCCATGCGCACCGACTGCACGGCGCCGCGGGACAGCCGACGTGAACGCTCGAGCGCCTCGACGTCCGTCGCGAAGTCCGGCACCTCGACTTCCAGCCACGTCTGCGGATCGACGATGATTCTGCGACGACGACCCATGTGGTGATGGTACGCCGCACGGTCGCTGAGCCACTGTCGATTACCGTGGACGGATGCGACTTCTCGGGCACCGACATGGATTCTCCGCCGCCGGGCTCGACCACACCGCCGCACGTCCGATCGCATGAGCGGCTCGTATCCGTTCACGGTCGACCCGTGGAGCATCGGCCTGTCGGGCATCGATACGTCTCAGCTGATGCATCGCGAGTCGGTCTTCGCGCTGTCCAACGGGCACATCGGCTGGCGGGGAAACCTCGACGAGGGCGATCCACGCGGCATCCCCGGGACGTACCTGAACGGCGTCTTCGAGGAGTATCCGATGCCCTATGCCGAGGACGGCTACGGTTACCCCGAGGACGGCCAGCACGTCATCAACGTGTCCAACGGTCAGATCCTCCGATTGCTGCTCGACGACGAACCGTTCGACGTGCGGCGCGGGACGCTGGCACGACACGACCAGCGCCTGGACTTCCGGGCCGGCACGCTGCACCGCCACGTCGAGTGGACGTCGCCCGCAGGCCGCGCGGTTCGCGTTCGTTCCACCCGGCTCGTCTCTCTCTCACATCGATCCGTCGCCGCGGTCCGCTACGAGGTCGAGGCGATGGATGCGCCCGTCACGGCGACCGTTCAGTCGGAGCTCGTGGCGAACGAGGCCATCCCCGACGCGCATCCCGAAGCGCGCGTCCAGCGGACGGTCGATGCTCCGCTCGACGGCGTCGAGCACGTCGTGCTCGGGTCCGCGGCGACCCTCGTGCACCGCACCCGCACGAGCAGCCAAGGCATCGCTGTGACGATGGACCACAGGGTGGCGACGTCGGGTTCGACCGACCCCGACGTCGGCACGGAGGTCTCGGCTGACCTGGCCCGCACCACGATCAGTGTTCGTCTGGAGCCCGGCGAGCGGCTCGAGATCGTCAAATTCATCGGGCACGAGTGGGCCGACGGCGTGTCCGTCGCGGGCTTGCGCGATCGCGCCGAGGGCGCCGTGGCCGACGCCGTGCGAGACGGCTGGAACGGGCTCGCAGAGCAGCAACGAGCGCGACTGGACGAGTACTGGGCGTGCGCGGACGTCCGGGTGGACGGAGAACCGAAGCTGCAGCAGGCGGTCCGGTTCGCCCTCTTCCACATCTTCCAGGCGGCTGCGCGCGCCGAGCTGCGGTCGGTGCCCGGAAAGGGCCTGACCGGCGCGGGATACGACGGTCACACGTTCTGGGACTTCGAAGCCTTCGTCCTGCCGGTCTTGACGTCGACCGCGCCGCGCGCCGCCGAGCAAGCCCTCCGTTGGCGTCACTCCACGCTCGATCACGCCCGCCGCCGCGCCCGCTTGCTGGGCCTCGCGGGTGCGGCCTTCCCCTGGCGGACGATCGACGGCCGCGAGAGCTCCGGCTACTGGCCGGCGAGCACCATCGCGTTCCATCTGAACGCCGATATCGCTTTCGCCGCCCTGCATTACGTCCGGGCGACCGGCGACCGGGCCTTCGAGCGCGATGCAGGACTGGAGATCCTGGTCGAGACCGCTCGTTTGTGGATGTCGCTGGGCCACCACGACGCCGACGGACGGTTCCACATCGACGGCGTCACCGGACCCGACGAGTACTCGGCCATGGTGGACGACAACGTCTACACAAACCTGATGGCTCGGCTGAACCTCGACGGGGCCGCCGCCACGGCGCGCCGCCACCCTGACGTGGCCGATACGCTCGGCGTCGGCCCGGATGAGATCGACCAGTGGGCGGCGACGGCATCCGCCATGACCGTCCCGTTCGACGCCGCGCGACAGATTCACCCGCAGTTCGCGGGCTTCACCGACAAACAGCACTGGGACTTCGACGGCACATCCCCCGACCAGTACCCGCTGCAGGAGCACTTCCCCTACTTCGACCTGTATCGAAAGCAGGTCGTCAAACAAGCCGACCTCGTGCTGGCGTTGTATCTCGCCGGCGACGCGTTCACGGCCACGGAGAAGGAGCGCGCGTTCGCCTACTACGAGGCCCTCACCGTCCGGGACTCCTCGCTCTCGGCCGCGGTGCAGGCGGTGATCGCCGCTGAGGTCGGGCACCTGGAACTCGCCGCCGATTATCTCGCCGAGACGGCCACGATCGACCTTCACGACCTGCACGAGAACACCGATGCCGGGCTCCACCTGGCCTCCCTCGCCGGCATCTGGCTGGCACTGACCGCCGGGTTCGGCGGGATGCGCGACAGCGAGAACGGTCTCCGCTTCGCCCCGCGCCTCCCCTCTCAGCTGACACGGATCGCCTTCGGTGTCCGTATCGACGGGCAGACGCTCCATCTCGACATCACGCCGGCCGCGACGGTGTATCTGCTCAGCGACGGCCCGACGCGATCCATCCGGCACTTCGACGAGACCCTCGTACTGTCCCCCGGCCACCCGACGACCGTGCCGACTCCCCCGCTGCCCGCCGTCGGTCCCCGGCCGACCCAACCGCCGGGCCGCGCGCCGCGCGACTTCACCGCAGCCTTCGCGGACTGACCCGTCGACGAGTCCTGCCCCGCGCCTCGCCTAGGCTCGGAGGGTGCAGGTCGTGACCGGGTTCGTCGTGATCGGGGTCGCGATCGTCGTCGGCTACGTGATCGGGCGCATCGATCTGCTCGGTCCGCATGGCCGCCCCGTGCTGGCGCGACTCATCTTCTTCGTCCTGTCACCATTCCTCATGTTCGTGGTGCTGTCGCAGGCGGATGTGTCGACGCTGTTCTCCGCACTGCTCCCGGTGTCCGCCATCGCCGCGGTATCGATGTTCCTCGTCTATGCGCTCGTCGCGCGATTCATCTGGCGCAGGCCCGTCGGCGAGGCGCTCATCGGGATGCTCTCCGCGGGCCAGGTGAACTCCAACAACATCGGCATCCCGCTGTCCCTCTACCTGCTCGGTTCCGCGGCGCTGCCGGCGCCGGTCATCTTGATGCAACTCATCGTGTTCACCCCGATCACGATGGCGATCCTCGAAGCGGTGACGACGGGTCAGCGCCGAGCACTGCCGATCCTTCGCCGCACGTTCGGCAACCCGATCGTCATCGCCTCCCTCGCCGGTGTCGCGGTCTCGGTGAGCCGCCTCGAGCTACCGCCGATCGTCCTCGACCCCCTGCAGCTCATCGCCGACGCGTGCGTCCCCGTTCTGCTGATCGCCTACGGGATGTCGCTGCACGGGCAGCGTGTGCTCTCGCCTTCGGGTCGCCGGCGCGACATCCTGCTCGCCAGCGGGCTGAAGCTCGTCGCGATGCCCGTCGTCGCGTGGGCCGTCGCCGCGTTCGCCTTCCGCCTCTCCCCCGAAGAGATCCTGGCCGTGACGGTGCTCGCCGCGCTCCCCACGGCTCAGAACGTCTTCAACTTCGCCCAGCGCTACGACATCGGCGAGACGATCGCCCGGGACACCGTTTTCCTGACGACACTCGGCTGCGTCCCCATCCTCATCGGTGCGACCGTTCTGCTCGGCTGATCATGTCGCCGCCACCCGCGGTGGGCTAGCGTGAGGCGTGGCGGGGCGTGCGCCTCGCAGAAGGAGGCCTGACCATGTCCCACATCGACGGCACTGCCCGGACATTCGTGAAGTCGCTGCGCACGGCGTTCATCGTGGGCGGCATCCTCTCGATCATCCTCGGCATCCTCATCCTGATCTGGCCCGGGCGCACCGCTCAGGTCGCGACCGGGATCATCGCCGCCTACACTATCGTCGCCGGCATCGTGTATCTGGCGCTCGGGATCTTCTCGCGCACCAAGGGCGGCTGGTCGCGCCTGGGGCACATCGCGCTCGGCGCCCTGTTCGTGATCGTCGGCGTGGTCGCTTTCGCCAACCTCGCCGCATTCACGGCCTCGTTCGCCATCTTCCTCGGTGTCCTCGTCGGCATCCTCTGGATCATCGAGGGCGCGGTCTCGCTCTCGGTGGTCGGCCAGTCGAGCTCGCGCGGGTGGACGATCGCCTTCGCCGTCCTGTCGATCATCGCCGGCGTGATGCTGCTCTTCTCGCCGCTCTGGGGAGCCTTCGTCCTGTGGTGGCTCCTGGGCATCTCGGCCTTCGCCCTCGGCATCGTGAACATCGTCCGCGGGCTCTCGTTCCGCCCCTAGGCCGGGATCAGACGGGCAGGTAGCGCGACCACCACTCGAGAATCGCCTCGAACCGCTCGACGCGGTGCCGGGGGCGGCCGGCTCGGGTGAGCTCGTGGTCCTCCCCCGGGAACACCAGCAGCTCCGCCACGGTGCCGTTGCGGCGGAGCGCGGTGTAGTACCGCGTCGCCTGCTCGAGCGGGCACCGGAAGTCGAGCTCCGAGTGGATGACGAGCGTCGGCGTGGTCACCCGGTCGACGACCGCCATCGGACTCTGACGCTCGATCGCGTCCGGGTCCGTGCCGACGTACTCATCGCCGAAGAACGAGCCGATGTCGCTCGTGCCCTGGAACGTGGCCGGGTCGAGGAATCCCCGCTCCACGATGGCACCGGCGAAGCGGTCATCGTGGGCGATCGTCCACGCGGTGAGGTAGCCGCCGTACGATCCGCCCATGACGCCGACACGATCTCCGTCGAGGCGGGTGTCGGCTGCGATTGCGCCGTCCAGGAAGGCGAGGACGTCGACGAGATCGTCGGTGCCCATGCGGCCGCGGATGCTGCGCCCGTGAGCGCGCCCGTAGCCGGCACTCCCCCGCGGGTTGCAGAACACCACGGCATAGCCGGCGTCGACGAGCACCTGCGTCTCGTCGAACAGATGCACGCCGTAGGACGCATAGGGGCCGCCGTGGATCTGCAGCAGCACCGGGAACGGTCCGTCACCGGCGGGCGTGGCGACCCATCCGTGCACCGGGTAACCCTCGGGACCGGGAACCTCGATGGCCCGCGGTACGACGAAGCCGCGGGCAGCAGCCGCGTCGCCGAACGTCGTGACGAGCCGCGCGTCGACGCCATCGGCGTCGAGCAGCAGGATCTCGCCCGCGGAGCGGTTGGTGGCGACGGCGCAGACGATGCGCTCCCCCGCGCGGTCTGCCCCGTGCCCGTTCACTTCGAGACCGCCGCGGAGGCGCGTCACCGTCCCGGTGCGGGTGACGCGGAGCAGCTCGAGCTCCCCGCGCGTGCGGTTCTGGACGAGGAAATCGTCGCCGACCGGGGTGATGTGCGAACCGACCTCGCCGAGGTCGATGCTCTCGTCGTCGGTGAGGCGGCGGGGCTCGCCGTCCTCGACGAGGAACAGTCCGACGCCCGGAGCGACGAAGTCGACGCCCGTCGGACCGGGGTCCGAAGCCAGCAGGGCGATCGAGCCGTCGTCCGCGACCGAGACGTCGCTGATCGAGAGAACCGCCGGAAGCACCTCGCGCGAGCCCGACCCGTTCACGCGGACAGCGATCAGCGGAGTCCGCAGGTCGCGCCGTTCCGCCTCGATGGCATCGACCACCGTGAGGATCTCGTCGCCGTCACGGGTGAAGACCACGCCGTCGTGCGAGTGCGGACCGTCCGTCAGCTGGATGGCGCGGTTCTTCGCCCCGCTCGCCGTCGACGCGCCGTCGGCGCCGAGAGCGGGCGCCGCCTCGTAGACCGGCTCGGCCCCGAGGTCGGGCACGTCCACGACGAAAACGTGCGCGGGGCGATCGAGGATGTAGCCGATGCCGTTGGCGTGCCAGCGGATGCCGGTGATGCGGCGGGGTGACTCGGCCTCGGGCGTCAGCCCGTCGACGGTCCCGTAGCGACCAGCCTCGGGCACGCGAGCGGTGAAGGCGATCCGGCGCCCGGACGGGTCCCAGGCGAACGACGAGACACCCAGTGGCGCATCGGTGACGCGGAGGACCTCGGAACCCGTCGCCGTGACCAGGTGAACCTGCGCCTTGCCGCGGTCGTCCGCGCGCAGGAACGCGACGACGGTGCCGTCGGGCGACAGCCGCGGCGTCGTGTCCGCGGTCCCCCGCGTCAGTCGCTCGACGTTCCCGCCGGGCAGCTCGATGCGCCAGAGCTGGCCGACATTGCGGTTGGCGGCGATATCGGGCCGCGACGTCGCGAACACGGCGAACGATCCATCGGGGGCGACCGTGGGCCGCCCGACCGCGATGAGGGCTTCGATGTCCTCGGCGCGCACGGTCACTCGCCGCCGAAGGACGAGATGTCGCCGACGAGCCGCGTGTGATCGGCGGGGATCGGCTCGACCGCCGCCAGCGCGATCTCCGCGGCGAACTCCGAGACGTTGTAGAGCTTGCCGGCAGACTCCCGACGGGTCGCGATCGCACCGGGGTTCGCGCGCTCCAGGAGCGTTGCAGTGATGGTGCCCTCGATCATGTCGCCCGACACGACGACGAATCCGATGCCGCGCTCGGAGAGCTCACCGACGCGCTCGCGCAGCGCGTCCTCACCGGCGCGCTTCGACAGGGCGACCGCCTCGTACTCGGGCATGGTCGGGGTGGTCCGGATGAAGTGCGCCTGGTGACTGGTCACGAATACGACGCGCGAACCGTCTTCGAGCAGCGGCAGCGCCGACTCGAGGGTGCCGACCTGCGCGTCGCGGTTGAGCGCGAGGGCGTAATCCTCCGCCATCCCACCCTCCATCCCGCCGGACGCGTTGAGCACGAGCAGGTCGAGGTGGCCGAAGGTCTCGCGGACGGCGGCGAACATCTCGTCGACAGACGCGCGGTCGGTGAGGTCGGCCCCGACAACGAGCACCTCGACGCCGAGTTCGCGCAGCTCTGCGGCGAGCTTCTCGGCGCGCGGGGCCTTGTTGCGGAAGTTGATGACCACGTTCGCGCCTGCCTGCGCCAGATAGCGCGCCGTGTCCGCGCCGATGCCGCGGGACGATCCCGTCACCAGTGCCGTGCGACCGCTGAGAGTTCCGGCGGGAAGGGGCTGAGTCATGAGGGCGCTCCTGCAACGAAGTGGGCTCGGGCACGGCGGATCGCCGGCACCGCACGAGCCTATCAACCGCCTTCCGCGCACCCCCGACTGGTAGATTCGAGGCAGGGACGAAGGAGCGCCGATGTTGCCCGATCTCACGCAGTACCTCTGGATAGCGTGGCTCGTGCTGGCCCTGATCTTCGTGATCGTCGAGCTGCTGACGCTCGAGTTCACCTTCCTGATGCTCGCCGGCGGCACGCTCATCGGCGGGCTCGGAGCGAACCTCCTGTCGGCGCCCTGGTGGCTGCAAGTCGGCGCGGCCGCGGCCGTCTCCGCCCTGCTCCTGTTCACGATCCGGCCGCTGCTGTTACGGGTGCTCCATCGCAACAGCGCGCACATCCCCACCAACGTCGACGCCCTCGCAGGTATCGGCGCCCGCGTCCTCGTGCCGTTCGTCGACGGGGCCGGTTCGGTGAAGCTCGACAACGGCGAGACCTGGACTGCTCGCCTGGCGGACGGCCAACCCTCCGCCGAGGTCGGTGCGCGCCTCGTCGTGCGCGCCGTCCGCGGAGCGACCGTCGAGGTGGGCGCTCCCGTCCCCGATCCGAAGGAGAACACCCATGGTTGACGTCGGCGCTTTCGTCGGACAGATCTTCGTGATCGTCCTGCTCGTCGTGCTCGCGATCTTCGTGATCGTCGTGCTGTTCCGCGCCATCCGCATCATCCCTCAGGCGTACGCCGGCGTGGTCGAGCGGCTCGGACGTTACCAGCGCACGTTGTCGCCGGGTCTGAACCTGTTGGTGCCCTTCATCGACCGCGTCCTCCCCCTGGTCGACATGCGCGAGCAGGTGGTGTCGTTCCCGCCGCAGCCCGTCATCACCGAGGACAACCTGGTCGTCTCGATCGATACGGTCGTCTACTTCCAGGTGACAGATGCGCGTGCCGCGACGTACGAGATCAACAACTATCTCGGTGCCGTCGAGCAGCTGACGACCACGACGCTGCGCAACGTCGTCGGCGGGCTCAACCTCGAAGAAGCCCTCACCAGCCGCGACAACATCAACGGCCAGCTGCGCGTCGTGCTCGACGAGGCGACCGGTAAGTGGGGCATCCGCGTATCACGCGTGGAGCTCAAGGCGATCGACCCGCCCACCTCCATCCAGGACTCGATGGAGAAGCAGATGCGGGCAGAGCGTGATCGACGTGCCGCCATCCTCACCGCCGAGGGCTCGAAGCAGTCGCAGATCCTCGAGGCCGAAGGGCGCCGACAGGCCGAGATCCTGAAGGCCGAAGGCGACAAGCAGGCGCAGATCCTGCGGGCCGAAGGAGAGTCCGCTGCGATCCAATCGGTGTTCCAGGCCATCCACGACGGCAACCCCGACGACAAGCTGCTCGCATACCAATACCTGCAGACCCTCCCCAAGATCAGCGACAGCGCGTCGAGCAAGCTGTGGATCATCCCGAGCGAATTCACCGAGGCGTTGAAAGGGATGAGCGCCGGCTTCGCCGGTCGTCGCGACGACCGTCCCGCTCCCCCGACGCCGTGACGCACCCCTTCTTCTCACCTGCCCGCCCCCGCGTGCTCGCGCACCGCGGGTTCGTGCCGCCCGACGCGGAGGGCATCGTCGAGAACTCGTTCGCGGCATTCGCGGCGGCCCACGCGGCCGGTGTGGCATACGTCGAGTCCGACTGTCACGTCAGCGCCGACGGCACGGTCATCCTGTTCCACGACGCCGACCTCGCGCGTGTGGCCGATGACCGGCGAAGCGTCGCAGAGGTCGGCGATCGCGAGCTCGAGGCGTTGATGGCCGATCGTGGCGGGCTCATCACGCTGAGCCAGGCGCTCGAGGCATTCCCGACCCTGCGCTTCAACCTCGACGTCAAGGCCGAGGGCGCGGCCGAGACCGTCGGTCGCGTCATCGCGCCGCACGCCGATCGAGTGCTGCTCACGAGCTTCTCCGAGCGGCGCCGTATCGCCGCGATGCGTTCGGCCTCGCAGCTCGGCAGCCTGCCGGCGACCTCAGCCGGCACCGTGCGCGTCGCGGCCTTCGTCGTCGCAGCGAGCATCGGTATGCCATGGTTGATACGCCGCGTATTACGCGGCATCGACGCGATCCAGGTACCCGAGCGACGGGGGCCGGTCCGGGTCGTCTCCCCCCGCCTCATCCACGCGGCGCATCGCGCCGGCGTCGAGGTGCACGTCTGGACCGTGAACGACGCGGACGACATGCGCCGGTTGCTGGCTGCCGGGGTCGACGGGCTGGTGACGGATCGTATCGATCGCGCGCTGGCCGTCATCAACGATTCGCGCTGATTACCCCGAGACGCTGAACATCGGCTGTGAAACCCCGCCGACATTCACTCATTCGGATGATGCACACAGCCGCGCACGTTACAACTGATAGCCGACGAGAGGACCACACAATGGCAGACCGCAGTTTGCGCGGCATCCGACTCGGCGCCTCGAGCCTACAGAGCGAAGAGGGCGTCGTCTTCCACGACCGGA
The DNA here is from genome assembly GCF_028737325.1 of Microbacterium thalli. GTDB lineage: Bacteria > Actinomycetota > Actinomycetes > Actinomycetales > Microbacteriaceae > Microbacterium > Microbacterium thalli. The sequence goes on from NZ_JAQZCH010000002.1 coordinate 257,332, forward strand.
TCAACCACACGTACGTGTGCTCGCGCTGTGCGCACGAGACCGTCATGACCTTCGCGGCCGACGCCGAAGCACCCGAGACCTGGGAGTGCCGCGCATGCGGCGCGGAGGCTCTGCTGCGCGTGGGCGAGAACGTCGTCGAGGTCGACCACTCGGGCGACAAGGCCGCCCGTACGCACTGGGACATGCTGCTCGAGCGTCGGACGATTCCCGAGCTCGAAGAGCTGCTCGAGGAGCGTCTCGCCATGCTCCGCGAGCGCCGCGGTTCGCGCCTCAGCGCCTGAGCCTGACGTTTCGCGAAGACAGCGCCGGTCCCCTCGGGGGCCGGCGCTGTCGTTTCACCGGCGCCGCGTGAGCCGGGCGATCACGCCGACCACGATGAGCGCCGCAAGGCTGCCCCACCCCAGCACGACCTGCACCGCGCCGCCCAGTACGACCGCCGGCGTCAGCCCGGTCCGCAGCGGCACCTCGGTGAGCATCGCGCCCGCCTCGGCGGCGGCCAGTCCGTCGAGCTCGCGCCCGTCGGGCGCGATCACCTGGCTGGTTCCGACCGTCGAGATGTTGACGACGGAGCGTCCCGTCTCGATCGCGCGCATCCGCGCGAAGGCGAGCTGCTGCAGATTCTCATCGGTGTCGCGGAAGTCGGCGTTGTTCGTCTGGAACACGTAGACCTGCGCGCCGTCGCGCGCCCCCGCCCAGATCACATCGTCGTAGAGCACGTCGAAGCAGATGGCCAGACCGACCCCCACCCCGTCGACGTCGATGAACGGCGGATTGGTTCCCGGTGTGTACTCGCGCTGGATCAACCCGATCAGGTCGGGCACGATCAGCTCGAAGAACCAGCGATCGGGCACGTACTCCCCCATCGGCACGGGCCGGGACTTGTCGTGGATCGCCACCGGATTCTCGGCCCCGGCGCGCCACAGCATGGAGGTGTTGAAGCTGTCGTCGCCGCGAGTGGTCGCCGCGTTGACCAGCAACGGCGCATCGACGCGCTCCGAGAGGCGATCGAGCGCTCGGGCGACGGATGCGTTGGCCAGCGGGTCGGCATCGATGCCACCCTCGGGCCACACCAGCAGGTCCATGGGCTCGTCGATGATCGCTTGGGTCGCGTCGAGCTGCGCGCGGAACACCCCGTAAGGTTCGCGCTCATCGAAGTAGCCCGCCGGACCGTCGCCCTGCACCGAGCCGATGCGATACGTGTCCGCACCCGTGGTCGGGAACGCCGGTGTCAGGACCAGCACGAGGACGACGACGAGCGCGGGGAGTGCTGCGCGGAGCTCGCGCCACCGCCCGACACGCGCCCACTCGATGCCGGCGGCCGCAACGAACACCATGAGGAACGTCAGACCCGAGACCCCGGTCCATGACGCGATGTGCGCGAGCGGACTCTCGGACTGGCTCATCCCGATCCGCCCCCAGGGAAAGCCGGTGTACGGCCAGGAGCCCATGAACAGCTCGCGCGCGGTCCACAGCCCCGCGACGAGAGCAGGGAGGGCGACGAACCGCCCCCACCATCCCGGCGCGACGCGCGGCAGCCACCGGTAGGCGAGGGCGATCGGAAGAGAGCCGAGGGCGACGAACAAGGTCTCGATGCCGGCGAGACCGAACCAGGGCAGGGCCCCCAGGTATCGCGTGATCCAGGAGATGTGGATGAAGTAGAACGAGGCGCCGAACACCGCTCCGACGGCGACCGCGCCACCGAGCGAGCGCCCGACGAGCCCGACGAGCGAGAACGCGACGCCCACGAATGCGAGCGGCCACCAGCCGATGTCGGGGAACGCCGCGTCGAGCACGGCCCCGCCCACCAGCGCGGCGACGAGCGCCAGCCACAGCGGGATCAGGGGCCGCGCAGGGGGCGCGGACGAATCGGGCACGCTCTCGAGCCTAAACGCCGGAATACGAGACGATGCCGCGTCGCACGGCCTCGAGCGCGGCACGGGCGGTGCGCGCGACGGGCCCGTCCGCCACCAGCGACAACTGGTCGAGGAGGTCGATCGTCTGCTTCGCCCAACGGACGAAGTCTCCAGCCGCCATGTCGGCCTCGACGAGCACCCGGTCGAGCATCGCACCGCGCGCCCACGAGTGCATCGCGCCCGCGAGCCCCGTCGCGACCGGCTCGGAACCCGGCAGCTGGTGATCCCGTTCGAGGTCGTCCAGCACAGCCCAGAGCTCCTGCGTCGCCGACAAGGCGGTGCGGAAGGCGCCGCGGGGCAGCCCGTACTCCCCCGGCCCGTCCCCCTCGCGACGCGGTTCGTAAACCAGCGAGCACGCGAGCGCGGCCATGCCCGCCGGGTCGAGGTCGGTCCACAAGCCACGTCGCAGGGCTTCGGCCACGAGCAGATCGCGTTCGCCGTAGATCCGCCGCATCGTTGCACCCGCCGGTGTGATCGCGGTCGTGCCGTCGTCGTCGATCCGGACGTACTCGAGCGCGGCGAGGACGTCGACGACACGGTCGAACACCCGCGCGACAGTTCCGGTGCGGGTGTCGATCTGCTGCCGCAGTTTGTCGACATCACGTCGCAGGCGCCAGTACCGCTCGGCCCAGCGGGCGTGGTGCTCACGATCGGGGCAGCCGTGACAGGGATGCCGCTGCATCCGGCGCCGAAGCTGCGCCATCTCATCCTGCCGCCGCTGACGCACCCGCGCGGGGACGGTGCGGTCGTTGCGGTTGATCTTCTCGAGGTCGCTGAGCTCGCGACGGATGCCGGAGTACTCGGCGAAGTCGCCGCGGTCGCAGGTCATCGAGCGGGCGTACCCCTCGAGGGTCTGCTCCTTGTCGCGCACCTGCCGTGCAAGGCCCACGACGGACCGATCGGCTTGGAACTGCGCGAACGACGATTCCAGCACCTCGCGAGCCCGCTCACGTCCGAAACGGTCGATGAGATTCACGGCCATGTTGTACGTGGGGCGGAAGCTCGAGTTCAGGGGGTAGGTGCGACGCGAGGCGAGCGCCGCCACCGCCTGCGGGTCGAGGGCCTCGGTCCACTGGATGACCGCGTGCCCCTCGACGTCGATGCCTCGACGTCCGGCGCGGCCGGTCAGCTGGGTGTACTCGCCCGAGGTGATGGCCACGCGGGCCTCGCCGTTGAACTTCTCGAGCTTCTCGAGCACGACGGTCCGCGCCGGCATGTTGATGCCCAGCGCGAGCGTCTCGGTGGCGAAGACCACCTTCACGAGCTTGCGCTGGAACAGCTCCTCGACCACCTCTTTGAAGGCGGGCAATAGCCCGGCGTGGTGGGCGGCGACGCCGCGTTCGAGGTTCTCGCGCCACTCCCAGAAGCCGAGGACCGCGAGGTCCTCCTCCGCCAGCGACCGCGTGCGGCGCTCGACCACCGCGCGGATCTCGTCCCGCTCCTCGGGCGTCGTGAGACGGATCCCCGAGCGGCGCAGCTGCTGAACGGCGCCGTCGCAGCCGGCCCGGCTGAAGATGAAGAAGATCGCGGGCAACAGGTTGGCGCGCGAGAGCAGGCCGACGACATCCGGCCGGTCGAGCCGCTCCATCCGCGGCATCCCGCCCGGGCGCGGCCCGTTGCGATCACGCCGCCGACTGCGGTGCGCTTCGCGTTCGCCCCCGGAACGGTGGCCCTGCGAGCGGTGGTCGCGGTCGGAGCGCGGCCCGTGCGGCGACCGAAGACGCATCAGCTCCTGGTTCACCCGCGCCGTGGCGACCCCGGCGCGATCATCGAACAGCGGCAGGAGGTCGCCGCGCACGAGGACATGCTGCTCGAGGGGAACCGGACGGATCTCGGACACGACGACCGCGGTGTCACCGCGTACCGTGTCGAGCCAGTCGCCGAACTCCTCGGCGTTCGACACCGTGGCCGACAGCGCCACCATCCGCACCGAGTGATGCAGGTGGATGATGACCTCTTCCCACACCGCACCGCGGAAGCGATCGGCGAGGTAGTGCACCTCGTCCATGACGACGTATTGCAGGCCGCGCAGCGCCGGGGAGTCCGCGTAGAGCATGTTCCGCAGCACCTCTGTCGTCATCACGACGATGCGGGCGTTGCCGTTGATGTTCGTGTCACCGGTGAGCAGCCCAACCTCGTCGGGCCCGTAGACCTCGACGAGTTCTCGGAACTTCTGGTTCGACAGCGCCTTCATCGGGGTCGTGTAGAACGCCTTGGCGTCGGGCTCGCGCATGGCCAGGTGCATCGCGAACTCGCCGACGATCGTCTTGCCCGCCCCCGTGGGCGCGGCCACCAGGACGCTGCGTCCGTCCTCGAGCGCCTGGCACCCGGCGATCTGGAACGGGTCGAGCGAGAAGCGCTGCGCGTCCGCGAACGCGGAGGTGAGCGGATGCGCGCGTGCCGATTGCGCGGCCAGATACCGGTCGGCCGGGCTGGACCCGCTCACGGAAGCGGATCCGTCGTCGGCATCGGACCCGGAACGGTGAGCTTGGGGGCGCGCCGTGAGCGGCGGAAGTCGAGCAGCAACGACAGTCCCGCCGCTGCGAAGTAGAGGACGGTGAGGATCGCCGCGAGCATGAGCATGCTGACGATGTCGGCAGCCGGAGTCGCCAGCCCCGAGAAGATGACCGCGACGAGGATCGCGACCCGCCATCCTTTGAGGATCGCCATCCCGCTCATGATGCCCGCGAAGTTCAGGGCCACGAGGAACACCGGGATGACGAAGGCGATGCCGACGACGAGGAGCAGCTTGAACACGAAGTCGTAGTAGTACTTGCCCTCGTAGAAGTTCGCGGACGACTCGGGCGAGAACGTCGCCATGATCTCCACGATGTGGGGCATGACGAGCCACCCGGTGAACACACCGGCGAAGAACAGCGGCACGGCTGCGGAGACGAACCCGACGGTGTAACGCACCTCTTTCCGTGTCAGTCCGGGCATCAGGAAAGCCCAGATCTGCCACAGCCAGATGGGCGCCGACAGGATGATGCCGACCGAGAACGAGATGCGCAGGCGCATGTCGAACGGTCCGGTGATCGTCGAGTACATCAGCTTCACGGCCTCGCCGTCGCCGCGCTGCTCGGCGACGAGCCGGATCGGCTCGGTCATCGCCCAGATGATCCAGTCGGTGAGGAAGAACGAGGCGACCATCGACGCCACCAGGGCGATGGCGGCGATGATGAGGCGGCGGCGCAGCTCGACGAGGTGCTGCCCCAGTGACATGCGCTTGTCGCGCCGGGGGCCGCCGTCCGCCCCTGAGCGCGTGCGCTCAGCAGTGACCACGCGGAGCTACGGAGTGGGCGCGGCGGGGCCGCTCTTCGACTCCGCCGGCTTGTCGTTCGGCGCAGCGTCGACCGTCGAGGCCGCGGTCGTCCCGGCTGCGGCGTCGTCGTCCTTCATGGCCTTCATCTCACCCTTGAAGATCCGGGCGGACTGGCCCATGCTCTTCGCCAGCGCCGGCAGCTTGGCCGCGCCGAACAGCAGCAGAATGACGATGAGTAGGATCCACAGGTGCGGTCCTGCGAAAAGATTGCCCATAGCGTCTCCTCGTCGATCGTTTCGGTCAGTCTAACCCGGGCATCCGGGGACGCAGCCGAGCGCCGTCGTCTTTATTCGTACTGAGCCAGCCCAGCCGTCGCCCAGTCGTGCGCGGCGCGGCGTGCATCCACGGGGGCGATGATCTCTATCGCCCCTCCGGCGCGGGCGACGAGCCGCTTGAGCGAGCGCGCGTCGGCGACCCGGATGCGCGCGATCCGCCAGGGCCCGTCCGAGCGCACCTCGGCGTTCGCGAGGTACTCCCCGACCGCGGCCGTCGCCGCCACAGGGAACCGGATCTCGGCGACGACCTCGTCGTCAGCCGGTTGGAAGAGCTCCGGCACGGGCTCGGACGCGTGGACGGCGGGGATCCGCGTCGCTTCCGCATCGGACACCCGGTCGAGGTGGAAGGTGCGCATCGCCCGCCGCATGTGGCACCAGCCCTGCAGATACCACTGCCCGTCCGAGATCGAGACCTTGACCGGGTCGACGGTGCGGGTCGTCGGTCCCGGAGCGTCGGGCGCACGATAGGTGAACGACACCGCCACCCGCTCGCGCAGCGCGCGGGCGACCGTCTCACGCACCTCGTCGACCGGCCCCGGCGCGATGATCACCTCGGCGGGAGTCTGACCCGAGCCGCGGGCGAGCTTGGCGAGCAGCCCCTGCATGACGTCGCTGTCGCCGACACCCGGCAGGGATGCCGCCAGCTGAAGGCCGGCGAGCAGCGCCGCCGCCTCACGCGCCGTCAATCGCGGTGAGCGTTCGAGGCCGACGGAGTTGGTGATGACGATCCGGTCCTCGCGCTCGAGGAGATCCCAGTCGATGTCGAACAGATCGTTCGCCATCTGCCAGAAACCGCCCTCGCCCGGCAGACCGATGACGGTGAGCTTGCGCACCATCTCGCGCATCTGCGCCGCAGAGACCTCGAAGTCGTGCGCCGCCTGCTCGACCGTCACCTCGCCCGCGGCGATGAGGTAGGGCACGAGCTGCAGGATGAGCGCCGCACGGTCGGTGGCGACGATCGGCTGAGAGCTCATGCACGCACCTCCGACTGCCGGAGCGCGCCGCGCAGGCGCTCGATGACGGCATCCCTCAGGTCGGCAGGCGCGACTACACGCACCTCGGGTCCGTACGAGGCGAGCTCGTCGGCGAGGACCTGCAAGTCGACGAAGGGGATGCTCAGCCCGCTGGGAACGTCGGCACCGCCGGCGGCGCGACGTCCGAGGCGGACGGCGGCCTCGGTGCCGGCCGCGACCTCGACCACGGCGCGCTGTCGCGCCGCGAGGTCGCGAAGACCGGCCAGGGCTCGCTCTCCGGCGCCTGCGCGGGCGGTGGGCTCGAACGAGCGACGGGTAGTCGCCACGTCCGAGCAGATGCGCGACAGCAGGAAGGTGCGCTCCGCGCCGACATTCGTGTCGAAGGCGAAGAGGTGCCAGCGCCCCTCGAAATCGAGCAGAGCGTACGGCCTCACCTGACGGCGACGGGGCTGATCCGACCCCGGGCGCAGGTAGTCGAAGGTCACTTCCCGAGCCTGCTCGATCGCCCGTTGCAGGGGCAGGAACGACGGCTCGCGCAGGGTGATGCGCGGCGCGTACCCGATGATCGGCTCGTCGACGTCGATCCCGAGTGAGCGGATCTTGCGCAGCCCGGACCGGGCGCCGGCCGAAAGCGATCCCTCTTCCCATACGCCGCCGGCGAGCGTCAGAACGGCCAGCTCAGCCGGTGTGAACTCGATGTCGTCGGGCAGTGCGTACTCGGTGGGCGGGATCCGATACCGGGCTTCGCGCAGGTCGTCGGGGTCGGCGTAGTCGCCGATGGTCTCGATCGGGACGCCGAGTCCGCGCAGGTTCTCCTTGTCGCGCTCGAACATCTTCTCGAGCGCGTCCTTGCGGACACCGCTGTCAGTCTGCTCGCGGTAGCCCGACACGGAACCGAGGATCGTGTCCTTCGTGAGGCCTTGTTCGGTGGCCATGAGCGCCACGACGAGGTTCACCAGACGCTCTTCCGGAGGCACGCGCGGTGAAGGGCTGGACACGCCTTCGATTCTAGGTGCGGGCGAGGCCCGTCCGACTCAGGCGGCCGGATCGAGACCGAGGATGTCGACCACGTAGACCAGAGTGTCGCCCGTGGCGCCCGCCGTGTTCGAGCCGCCGTCCGCCGGGACCACGACGAGCACCTGCGACCCCACCGGCTGACCGCGCAGCGCGTCGGCGAAGGCGACGCCCATGCTGTCGATCATGACGGGCCGTGAGCCGCTGCCCCAGGTCGTGTCGACGACCTGCTGGTCGCTCCAGCTCACGGCGGTGTAGTGGACGCGCACCGGGACATCGCCGGTGACCTCGGGTCCGTCGCCCTTCTTGAGCACCTCGACGGCGGTCTCGGCCGGCGGAGCAGCATCCGGCACCACGATGCCGGGGCGGCCGTCGGGTGCGCGGACGACCGACGGCATCCCCGACCGGTCGTTGTACTGCTCGGCGCCGTCTGCGGCAGCGAGGTAGACCTTCTGCAGGTCGAGGACGACGACCGTCGTCGCGTCCGGCCCCATCCCGAAACGCGCGCGCGTGTCGGCGGTGACCTCGTCCGGGCCGAGCGCCATGACGACCCGCGAGCCCTCGGTGGCGCACGAGAGCGCATCGACGAGGCCCGGGAAGGTCGCCTCCCAGTTGTCGAGCGGATACACCTGCGACAGGTCGCCGCTGTATCCGGATGCCGCGATGGGAGCGCCGGACGAGCCGTCGATGACCGTCAGATCGAAGACGACGTCCTGGGCGTCGGAGGTGATGGCGCGGCCGTCACCGACGACGAGGTCGCGGGCCGCGAGGCCATCGACGTGCACGGGAGCGCCGAGGCTGATCTCCGGCTCCGTGCCGACGGGGGCATCACTCACCTGAACCAGGTCGAGCGCGCTCGAGTCCGCGGTCTCGCGCATGCAGGACGCTGCATCCCCCGAGGGAGTCGAGCAGGCCGTGAGAGCGACAACGGTCAACGAGAGAGCGCCGGCGGCGGCGAGGATCCTACGCACCGCAGCAGTCTACGCGGACTCGTCCTCGCCGCCCGACCCGGCGGCGATGCGGGCACCGTCGGCGGCGCGCTGCGCCTCGCGCATGCGCTTGCGGAGGTTCTTGTCCGTGATCTCACGGTCGCCGACGGCGCCCGGGGTCCACAGCTCGACGTCTTCGTCCGCGTAGCTCGGCTTCTTGAGCGCACGCTTGCGGACATCCGGGGGCACCGCGCCGGGCGCAAGACGTCGGGCCGTCACCAGAAAACCGGTGTGGGCGACCATCCGATGGTCCGGCCGCACGGCCAGGCCCTCGACGTGCCAGCCCCGGATCATCGTCTCGGATGCCTCGGGGTCGGTGAACAGGCCCGTGCCGCGCAGGTACTCGGCCACGCGGCTCAGCTGCGTCGCCGTGGCGATGTAGCAGAGCACCACGCCGCCCGGGGCGAGGGCATCCGCGACGACGTCGATGCACTCCCACGGAGCGAGCATGTCGAGCACGACGCGATCCACGCTGCCCGGCGCGACGGCTTCCGGCAGGCTCTCGACGAGGTCGCCGACGACGACATCCCAGTTGCCGGGGCGTGAGCCGGAGAACGTCGTGACGTTCGCCTCGGCGACCTCGGCGAACTCCGCACGGCGTTCGAACGAGAGCAGCCGCCCCTCCGCGCCGATCGCGCGCAGCAGCCACAGCGACAGGGCGCCCGACCCGACTCCCGCCTCCACGACGGTCGCACCGGGGAAGATGTCTCCGGCCGCGAGGATCTGGGCCGCATCCTTCGGGTAGACGATCGCCGCACCGCGAGGCATCGACATCACGAAGTCGCGCAGCAGCGGCCGGAGCGCCAGGTACTCGTGTCCGCCGCTGTTGGTCGCGACCGAACCGTCGGGCTGACCCACCAGGACGTCGTGACGGAGAACGCCGTGGTGCGTGTGCAGCTCGCCGCCCTCGCGCAACGTGATGGTGTGCATCCGCCCCTTGGGGCCGGTCAGCTGGACGCGGTCGCCGTAGCGGAAGGGCCCGCGGGGCTGCAGGTCGTCGGTCATGCGGTAGCTCCGAGTCGGTGACGGGTGTACAGGTCGGTCAGGTCCGCGACGGTCCGGCCGTCGAGGGAATCCCACAGGGCGTGGGCGCCGATTCCCGCGAGGGGCACCATCAGCGGCACGCCGAGCGCGACGGCGCCCGATGCCACGGCCGAGCGCAGCCCGTTCGGGGAGTCCTCGATCGCCACTGTGTCGGCGACGTCGACACCGAGCGCCTCGCATGCCTGCAGGTAGGGATCGGGATGCGGCTTCGGCCGGACCGCATCGTCGCCGGCGATGACGACGTCGAACGCCTCGAACGGGATGGCCGAGACGACCGTTTCGGCCATCCGGCGCATCGACATCGTGACGAGCGCCGTCTTGATGCCCGCCTCGCGGAGACCGGCGAGCAGTTCCCGCGCGCCGGGGCGGAACGGGGCACCCTCGGCGCGCAGTCGCGACGACACGGTGTCGGTGAGATGGTCGATGATCTCCTGCGTCTGCATCCGGACGCCGGCGGCCTGCAGGATCCGCGCGGAGTCCTCGAGGCCGAGCCCGACGAGCGACAACGCCTGCTCGTGCGTCCAGACGCCTCCGAAGCTCGCGACGAGCGGGCCCTCCGCGGCCATCCAGTACGGTTCGGTGTCGACGAGGGTGCCATCCATGTCCCACAGGACGGCGGCAGGAGCGGGAGAGGTCATCCGCCCCATGTTACCGACGCGCCGTCCCGGCGCCGCGCGCCCCCCGCCCCGGCCCGAGCGGGCGCGGCGTATCGTGGAGCAGAACCTCTCGGAAGGAGGACGGGTGAACAGTCTGGGACGTCGGGTTCTCGTGGTCGCCTTCGACGGATGGAACGACGCCGGCGAAGCCGCGACGGCCGCTGCGACCCAGCTGCGTGAGGCACGCCCGTACGAGCCGGTCTACTCGGTCGATCCCGAGCTCTACTTCGACTACATGTACACCCGGCCGCAGATCGAGGCCGACGCCGACGGGCGCCGGACGCTGCGCTGGCCCGACGCCACGCTCTGGCGTCCCCAGGCGACCGCCCGCGGCACCCGCCTGTGGGTGCTCAGCGGCGCCGAGCCGGCCCGCGCCTGGAAGGCGTTCGCCGCCGAGCTCATCGACGCCGCGCTCAGCGAGGACATCACGGGACTCGTGGCACTGGGCTCGATGATGAGCGACGTTCCGCACACCCGGCCGATCACGGTCTTCAGCGGCAGCGACAACGACGAACTGCGCACGGCGCTGGGTCTCGAGCGCTCGACCTACGAGGGGCCGGTCGGCATCCTCTCCGTCATCGCGGCCGCCGCCGAGGAGGCCGGGATCCCCACCGCGGCCCTGTGGGCGAGCGTTCCGCACTACGTCGCCGGCCACTCCCCCTCGCCCAAGGCGACGCTCGCGCTGCTGGACCGGCTCGAAGGCATCACGGGGGCGAAGATCGCGCGCGGCTCGCTGCCCGGCGACGCGCTCGCGTGGGAGGCGACGATCGACGCGGCCGCGGCCGACGACGAGGAGATGACGGAGTACATCCGCCAGCTCGAGCAGACTCGCGACACGTGGGACTCGCCCGAGGCCTCCGGCGATGCGATCGCGCAGGAGTTCGAGAAGTACCTGCGCCACCGCGGCGACGGCGACGGTCGTGGGCTCGGGCGGGGACCGCACCGCTGACGCGGCCCCCGCGCGGCTCAGGACGCCTGCAGCACGCCCATCGACAGCAGCACGATGAGCACGACGCCGAGCCCGACCCGGTACAGCACGAACGGCAGGAAGCTGCCGCGCTTGAGGTACTGCATCAAGAACGCGATGACGGCGAGTCCGACACCGAAGGCGACGACCGTGGCCACCGCCGTCTCGGTCAACGTGAACACCGACGCGCCGGGCTCGCGGATCGCCTGCAGCAACTCGTAGAGGCCGCTACCGAAGACGGCGGGGACGGCGAGCAGGAACGCGACCTCGGCCGCGGCGGGGCGGGTGTAGCCGAGGGTCAGGCCCATTGTGGTCGTCGCGCCGGAGCGGGAGACGCCGGGGATCAGGGCGAGCGCTTGAGCGAACCCGAGCGCGAGGCCGTGGCCGTACGTGAGGTCCTTCTCGGTGCGCACCCGGCGCCCCAGGGCATCGGCCGCACCGAGCAGGAGACCGAAGACGATCAGCACGATCGCCACGAGCCACAGGTTGCGGAACGTGTCGCGGATCACGTCCTGGAAGAGGAACCCGAGCACACCGATCGGGAGCGTGCCGATGATCACGATCCAGCCGAGCCGAACGTCGGCGTCATCGCGCGGCACGGAGCCCGTGAAGGAGCGGAACCAGCGCCCGATGATGCGGGTGATCTTCTTCCAGAAGTACACCAGCACGGCCACTTCCGTGCCGATCTGCGTGATGGCCGTGAAGGTCGCGCCAGGATCCTGCGCGGACGGCAGGAACTCTCCCACGATGCGCAGATGAGCGCTGGAGGAGATCGGCAGGAACTCGGTCAGACCCTGGATGATGCCCAGGATGATCGCCTCGAGAAGCTGCATGGGGCGCCTTTCAGTACGTGCGGATGAGATCGGTGAGCACGCGCTGCCCGAAGACGAGCGCGTCGATCGGGACGCGTTCGTCGACTCCGTGGAACATACCGGTGAAGTCGAGCTCGGCCGGGAGGCGCAGCGGAGCGAAGCCGAACCCGGCGATCCCGAGCTCTGCGAGCGCCTTGTTGTCGGTGCCGCCGCCCATCAGGTACGGCAGCACCGGCACGCCGGGGTCGTGGCGCTCGAGCGCGGCGACCATGGAATCGACGAGCGAGCCCGCGAACGGCACCTCGAGTCCGATGTCGCGGTGCACGATCTCGATCCGGATGTCGTCGCCGACGATGCGCTGGATCTCGGCGAGGACGGCGTCCTCCTGCCCCGGGAGGGTGCGCACATCGATGGCCGCCGAAGCGGCATCCGGGATGACGTTGTGCTTGTAGCCGGCGGTCAGGCCCGTCGGGTTCGCAGTGGTGCGGAACGTGGACGCGAGGAAGGGCGAGGTCGCGCCTGTCGCGGCCACGACGGCGTCGGGGTCCGCGGCATCCCGTCCACTCAGGCGTGCGAGGTCGGCGACCAGGCGCTCGGTCGTGGCGGTGAGCTCGATCGGCCAGCGCGCGCGGCCGAGCGCGGCGACCGCCTCGGCCACGCGGGTGATCGCGTTGTCGGGATGCAGCCGGCTGCCGTGGCCCGCTCGGCCCGTCGCGTGCAGACGCAGCCAGACGAGCGCCTTCTCGCCGACCTGCAGGAGGTAGGCCCGGTGCCCGTCCACACCGATGGAGTAGCCGCCGACCTCGCTGATGGCCTCCGTCGCACCCGCGAACCACTCTGGCCGATCGCGGACGACCAGCTGAGAGCCCTCCACACCGCCGTTCTCCTCGTCAGCGAAGAAGGTCACCACGAGGTCTCGCTCGGGCTGCTCCCCCGCGCGCAGCAGCGCAGCAACGGAGGTCAGGATCATGGCGTCCATGTCCTTCATGTCGACGGCGCCCCGGCCCCACAGCATCCCGTCGCGGACGACGCCGCCGAACGGGTCGACGCTCCAGTCCTCGGCCACGGCGGGGACGACGTCCAAGTGGCCGTGGAGCACCAGCGCCGGTTTGTCGCGGTTGCGACCCGGGATCCGCACCGACACATTGGTCCGGCGCGGGATCGGCTCGTAGTACTCCGGACTCAGCCCCAGCCCTTCGAGGTACGCACCGACGTACTCGGCGGCCTCGCGCTCACCGCGCGAGCGGCCCTCGCCGAAGTTCGTCGTGTCGAAGCGGATCAGGTCCCGCGCGACGCGGGCGACTTCGGGCAGATCGTCGTTCTCGGACATGGGTTCCACGCTAGTCGCGACGCCGTCCGGATCAGGACCGCTCGTCGGACGCGTCGGCTGCGCCACGATCGTCCGAGGACACAAGCGAAAGGCCCGTCCCGGTTTCCCGGGACGGGCCTTTCTCACTGTGCGCGAGGGGGGACTTGAACCCCCACGCCCTATACGGGCACTAGCACCTCAAGCTAGCGCGTCTACCTATTCCGCCACCCGCGCAGTGTGTTTTCAGTTGTTCCCAACCGAGGATCAACACTAACACGTCACCGCCGCGGTGAAGAATCGTCGACGCCCCGGGCGTGGCGCGGCGCGGCCGAGGCCTCAGGACCGGACGCGCGAACGCAGCACCGCGATACGCGCCTGCAGCTGCGCGACCGTCGCGTGCGAGACGGCGGGCCCCCCGCATACGCGGCGGAGCTCCGCGTGGATCTGGCCGTGCGCCTCGCCGCTCTGCCGCGCGTAGAGCCCCACCAGACTGTTGAGCAGCTGGCGCTGTTCCTTGAGCGATCGGTGCAGAGGCTCGGGCAGCGTTGTCTCCGGCGCATCCTCCGCCGTTGCTGTGCCGCCCTCGGCCTTCTCACGCGCTTCTCGGCTGTGCCGGTGCTTGGACTGCCGCGACTGACGCTGCATGAGCAGCTCGTGCACATGCTCGGGCTCGAGCAGCCCAGGAATCCCGAGGAACTCCTCCTCCTCGGGAGTGCCCGGAACCGCGAGCTGCCCGAACTCGGCGCCATCGAAGAGTACGCGGTCGAAGTGGGCGACGGAGCCGAGAGCCTGGTACGTGAACTCTTCGGTCAGCGCGTCCGAGGCGTCGTCTTCACGCTCCGCCTCGGCGAGGAGCGTGTCCTCGAGACCGTCGTCGTCGCCGGCCTCGCGATCGAGCGCATGGTCGCGCTGACGTTCCATCTCGGCGGCGAGCCCGAGGAGCACCGGCACATTCGGCAGGAACACGCTCGCCGTTTCACCGCGGCGCCGAGCCCGGACGAAGCGCCCGATGGCCTGAGCGAAGAACAGCGGCGTCGACGACGATGTCGCGTAGACGCCGACCGCGAGACGCGGCACGTCGACGCCTTCCGACACCATGCGCACGGCCACCATCCAGCGACTCGTGCTCTGTGCGAAGACCTCGATGTTCCCCGACGCGGCCTTGTCGTCCGAGAGCACGACCGTGGGCGCCTCGCCCGTGATGCCGTGGAGGATCTCGGCGTATGCCCGCGCGGCGGTCTGATCCGTCGCGATCACCAGGCCACCGGCATCCGGGACCTCCTGACGCACCTCGCTCAGCCGCCGGTCCGCCGATCGCAGGACCGCGGGGATCCAGTCGCCTTCCGGGTTCAACGCGGTGCGCCAGGCCTGGGAGGTGATGTCTTTCGTGTTGTCCTGGCCGAGGTGGGCCTCGAACTCGTCGCCGGTCTTGGTGCGCCACTTCATGTGCCCGGCATAGACGAGGAACAGCACGGGCCGCACGACGCCGTCGGCCAGCGCGCGCCCGTAGCCGTAGTTGTAGTCGGTCCGCGAGAGACGGATGCCCTTGTCGTTCGGGTGGTACTCCACGAACGGGATGGGCGCGGTGTCGCTGCGGAACGGCGTGCCCGACAGCAGCAGGCGTCGAGTGGCGCGCCCGTACGCCTCGCGCAGGGCGTCGCCCCAGCTGAGAGCGTCGCCGCCGTGGTGCACCTCGTCGAGGATGACCAGCGTCCGAGCGTCCATCGTCAGACGCTGATGGACGGACGCCTTCACGGCGACCTGCGCGTAGGTCACCGCGACCCCGTGATACTGCCGCGACGGGGCGGCGTGGCGGTTGCTGAAGCGTGGATCGAGACGGATGCCGACGCGCCCGGCGGCATCGGCCCACTGGGTCTTCAGGTGCTCGGTGGGCGCCACGACGACGATGCGGTCCACGACGTTTCGCCGCAACAGCTCGGACGCGAGCCGCAGCGCGAACGTCGTCTTACCGGCGCCGGGCGTCGCGGCGGCGAGGAAGTCGCGCGGACCGCGCCCGACGCCCTCCGGACCATCGGCGCCGAAGTACTGATCCAGCGCTTCGGCCTGCCACGCGCGCAGTCGCTGAGCCGTGCCCCACGGCGCACGCTGCGGGAACGAGGGCGACAGATGCTCGGCGGCGAAGCTTCCGAAATGCTCCTGCGGGTCCTCTGTCACGAGGGACAACCCTAAACGACCACGCCGACACGGTCGCCTCGTCGGGATCGGACGTGAGCGGCTACCGTGGATGAAGCGATGCTCCAGGAGGTGCCATGAGCGAGAATGAGCCGTCCGCGGATGACCGACGCACGCCCTACGTCCCGAATGAGACCGCGCACCCGTGGCGACGCATGGTCGCGATCGGAGATTCTTTCACCGAGGGCATCGGCGACCCCGAACCCGACCGCCCCGGCGGGCACCGTGGCTGGGCCGACCGGGTCGCTGAGGTGCTCAGCGCTCAGGTCCCTGACTTCGCCTACGCGAACCTCGCGGTGCGCGGCAAGCTGATCGGGCAGATCATCGCGGACCAGATCGAGCCGGCGGTCGCGCTCAAACCCGATCTCGTGACGTTCTCGGCGGGCGGCAACGACGTCATCCGTCCCGGAGCCGACCCCGACGCGGTCGCCCAGCAGTTCGAGGATGCCGTCGTCCGCTTGACCTCGACGGGTGCGACCCTCGTGCTGTTCACCGGCATCGACACCAACTTCACGCCCGTCTTCCGCGGCATCCGCGGGCGCGTGGCGATCTACAACGAGAACATCCGGGCGATCGCGGAACGATACGACGCGATCGTGGCCGACCAGTGGGCGCTGAAGGAAGTGCAGGACATGCGCTTCTTCGATGATGATCGCCTTCACTACAACACGCTCGGCCACCACGAGGTCGCCCGGATGGTGCTCCGCGCCCTGAACGTGCCGAACGACCTGCAGCCCATGCAGCCCGACTCGCTGCCGCCCACCACCTGGCGCGCGGCACGCGCTCACGATCTGGTGTGGGCCCGCGAGCACCTGGTGCCGTGGGTCCTGCGGCGCCTGCGGCACCAGTCATCCGGCGACCACGTCACGGCGAAACGCCCGGAACCGCTGCCGGTGATCCGGCGTCTGCACGACGACGCCGACTGATCACCGCAGCGCCCACAGGGCGACGGCGGCTGCGGCAGCGACATTGAGCGAGTCCACTCCCCCGGCCATCGGGATCGTCACGATGGTGTCCGCGGCAGCCAGGGCGCGGCGGCTCAGCCCGTCGCCCTCCGTCCCCATGAGCAGCGCCACGCGGTCAGGGCGCGTGGCGGCGAAGTCGTCCAGTGCGACGGCATCGTCCGACAGGGCCAAGGCGGCCAGGTGCAGACCGGCCTCCCGCAGCAGGGGCGCGGCCTCCGGCCACGCCGGCAGGCGCGTCCACGGCACCTGGAAGACCGTGCCCATGCTGACGCGCACGCTCCGGCGGTAGAGCGGATCCGCGCACCGATCGCTGATCAGGACGGCATCGGCGCCGAGCCCCGCCGCAGCTCGGAAGGCCGCTCCGACGTTGGTGTGGTCGACGATGTCTTCGAGAACGAGCACGAGCCGCGCACCGTCGACGACCTCGGCAACGGATGCCGCCGCGGGACGGTGCATCGCCGCGAGGGCGCCGCGGTGCACCGCGTAGCCCGTGAGCGCCTCGGCCACGGCATCCGACACGACGTACACCGGTGCGTCCCCCGCGAGGTCGGTGACGTCGTCGAGCCACTTCTCCTGCACGAGGACCGACCGCGGGCGGTGTCCCGCGGCCCGGGCACGGCCGATCACCTTCGCCGACTCGGCGATGTACAGCCCGCCCGCCGGCTCGAGGACGCGCCGCAGCGCGACATCCGTCAGATCCCGGTAGTCGGACAGGCGAGGGTCGTCGGGGTTGTCGATGCGGATCACGGGCACGCTCCCACTCTCGCACGTGAGACAGCCCGGGTCCGAGGGCCCGCGTCGCTCGTAGAGTAGAGGGGTGACCTCCGCCGACAGCGTCTCCCCGTCGAGCGACGACGTGCGGCAGGCCCTCGAGGTTCTCGCGGGACGTCGCATCGCCGTGCTGACCGGGGCGGGGGTCTCGACCGACTCCGGCATCCCCGACTACCGCGGCGCCGGCGCGCCCGTGCGCACGCCCATGACGGCGCAGCAGTTCCTCGCGAGCGAGGACGCCCGTCGTCGCTACTGGGTCGGCAGCCATCTCGGTTGGCGCGCGTTCGCCGCCGCGCATCCCAACGACGGTCATGCCGCCCTCGCCGACCTGGAACGCGCGGGGCTGGTCACGGGCATCGTCACGCAGAACGTGGACGGCCTGCACCTGCGCGCCGGCAGCAGCCGCGTCGTCGAGCTGCACGGCACGATGCGGCGGGTCTTCTGCCTGCACTGCGGGCAGGTCTTCGACCGGCGCGACCTCGCCGAGCGCGTCGAGAGCGACAATCCGTGGATCACCGTTCCCGAGAACGTCGAGCTCGGCCCCGACGGCGACGTCCTGCCCGCGACCAGCGACGGCTTCGTGGTGCCGCGCTGCAGCGTGTGTGAGGGGACGCTCAAACCGGATGTCGTCTTCTTCGGCGAATTCGTTCCGCGCGAGAAGTTCGCCGAGGCCGAGCAGCTCGTGCGCATGAGCGACGCGCTGGTGGTCGCGGGCTCATCTCTCGTGGTCAACTCGGGCGTGCGACTCGTCGAGCGGGCTCGACGTCGGCGCATCCCCGTCGTCATCGTGAACCGCGGCGCCACCCGCGCGGACGCGAAGGCGACCGTGAAGATCGACGCCGGGACGACCGAGGTCCTCCGCGAGCTCGCCGAGCGCCTGCCGCGTCCGGCGTGACAGTGTCCGGCGTGACGCGGGTGTGGAGTCGAGACGCGCGTAGGGTCGAAGAGTGACTGTTCTGACCCTCGTGCGCCACGGCGAGACCGACTGGAACCGGGATCGCCGGATCCAGGGCTCCACCGACATCCCGCTCAACGACACGGGGCGCGCCCAGGCTCGGGCCGTAGGGGTCGAGCTCCGCGGGAAGCTGGACGGTGTTCCCGGGGTCACGGTCGCGTCGAGCGATCTCTCTCGCGCCGCCGAGACCGCCCGCCTGATCGCCCGCGAGATCGGCGCCCCGGAACCGCTCGCCTACCCCGAGCTGCGCGAGCGCGGTTACGGCGATGCCGAGGGCGTCGGCGTCGAGGAGTTCCACGCCCGCTGGGGCGAATGGGCCACCGCGGACGTGCCGAACGCCGAACCGTGGCCGACGGTGCGCGAGCGTGCGCTGCGCGGGCTCGAGCGCGCGGTCCGCGATGCCCGAACGCGCACCGCGCCGGTCGCCGCGCCCCTGATCGTGGTGGCGCACGGCGCGCTGATCCGCGAGGTGATCCGCCACGCCACCGCCGACGAGTTCCCGTTGCAGGGCGTGCGCCTCGCGAACGGCTCGAGCCACACGTTCCTGTTCGAGCGCGAACGTCTGCGCCTGCTCGAATCGGTGGCGGTCGCGTCGCACTGACCCGCCGACACGCCGACGCCCGCCGGTGTATCGTCCAGGTTCATGGCACCTCACGACCAGGTCGATCTGGCGCTCCTCGACGTACTCGCCGGCGATCCCCGCGCGACCGTCGTCGCTCTGTCGGAACGGCTCGGGATGTCGCGAAACACGGTGCAGGCACGGATGGGCCGCCTCGAGCAGTCGGGGGCGTTCCTGTCGTATGAGCGCGCGATCTCGATGCGCGCCCTCGGCTACCCGATCGAAGCGGTCGTGAGCGTCGTCCTGCGGCAGCCCGAGCTCCCCCGCATCGCCCGTGAGCTCGCGGAGATCCCCGAGGTGCTGCACGCTCAGGGGCTCAGCGGTCAGGTCGACCTGTTGGTGCGCGTCGTGGCGCACGACACGCAGCACCTCTTCGCGATCGACGCCCGGATCCTCGCCATCGCCGGCGTCGAGCGCACCGAGACCTCGCTCATCATGGACGAGGTGATCCCCCACCGCGTCCGGCCGCTGCTGCGGCAGGGGCGACCCGACGCCTGACCGATGATGCTCCGTCCGGATCGAGCCGGACGAGCACGACGCCGACGAGGATGAGCGCTCCCCCGGCGAACTGAACGGGCGCGGGCGCCTCGGCCAGCAGCAGCCAGGCGAAACCGAGGGCGAAGAGCACCTCGGAAAGCCCGATGAACGAAGCCAGGCGAGACCCGATGCGGGGCACCGCTGACACGCCGAGTGCATAAGCCGTCCCCGTCGCGAGCCCAACGAACAGCAGCACGGCGAGCGGCGCGACCTCCGATCCCAGCACCGCCGCCGCTTCGCCCGAGATCGCCAGCGGCAGCAGCCCGGACGCGAGGAGGATGGCGATGAAGGTCGCGGCGACGACCATGCCCCCGGCGGCGAGGACGATGGGCGCGAGAGTGTCACCGGTGCGCTCGGCCATGACGAAGTACACGCACGTGCACAGCGCCGCGCCCAGCGCGAGCAGCGTGCCCCAGAAGTCGAACCGGGCGCCCGCGATGTCGACGACGAGCACGAGACCGATCATGGCGACGACGGAGCCGGCGATGACGGTGTTCGAGGGCCGACGTCGCGTGCGCAGCCACACCCAGATCACCAGCAGGACGGGCGCCAGGTACTGGATGAGGAGTGCCACGGCCACCGGCATCCGTTGCATCGCGGAGAAGTAGAACAGCTGGCAGCCGACGACGGGCATGAGGCCGAAGGCGATCATCGCGATCCCATGGCGACGCAGGATGCCGCGCTCGCGGAGCATCGCGCGAACGAGGAACGGCGAGAGGAGGAGGGCGGCCGTGGCGATGCGCACGAACAATGCCGCCCCCAGCGACCAGCCCTGCTCGAGCAGCGGCTTGACGAGGGGTCCGCTCGACGAGAAGGCGAGGGCCGACGCCACGGCCATCGCCATGCCGACGGTGCGACGGCCGGCCGACGGCGCGGCCGGCGAGGCTGCGGTATCGGCGGCTGCGATGATGGGCAGGGGCGCGGTCGGGTTGGTCATCGGCAGGCCTCGCGTGTCACGGGTGAAAGTTATCTACACTCGTGACAGTAACGCTCGATCGAGTCAGGAGTCAACATGGTGTTCATCCATGACACCGAATTGTCGCTTCGCGCCACGGCGGCACTGGTCAACACGCTGCCCCGCACCAGCGCCGGAACCTCGGACACCCTGGCCGATCGCGCGGATCTCGACGCCTACCTCTCGGAGTTCGCGTTCACCGGGGCTATCGTGCGCGACGACGCCGAGCTGCAGGCGCTCCGGCGAATCCGGCCGCGGCTGCGCGAGCTGTGGGCCATCACCCGCGACGAGGCGGTGCCCCACGTCAATGCCATGCTGCGCGATGGGCATGCCCAGCCGCAGCTCGTGATCCACGACGGCTACGACTGGCATATCCACGCCACCCCCGACGACGCGCCGCTCGCGACGCGCATCCTCGTCGAGGCGGCGATGGCCTTCGTCGACGTCATCCGCGCGGACGCGTACGACCGGGTGCGCACGTGCGCGGCCGACGATTGCGCCGCCGTCTACGTCGACTTCTCGAAGAACGGCTCGAAACGCTACTGCGACACCGGCAACTGCGGCAACCGCATGAACGTCAACGCGTATCGCCGGCGAAAAGCCCGAGAAAGCGCCTGATGGCCCCCGCCGCCTCGCGCGGCTTCTCGTAATGGATGAGGTGGCCGACGCCGTCGATCTCGACGAGCTCGGCGTCGGCGAAGAGCGTCTGCAGGCGGCGCTCCGCTTCGATCGGCGTGATGTCGTCCTGCACCGCGGCGACCAGAAGGGTCGGCTGCGAGATGTCGGGCGCGAACGCCCGCACGTCGTTCGAGACCGACGTCACGAAGGCGTCGCGCAGCACGTCACGATCGGCGAAACGCGAGAAGTACGTGTCGTGTTGCGCGTGCACGAAGCGACGCAGCCCCCTCTCACGCGTCTTGACCATGGCGAGGCTCATCACCCGGACGATGACACGGTTCCGCAGCACCGCCTCGCCGAGCCGTCGCGGCAGGCGTGCGCCCAGCGCGTAGTACCAGACGGCGAGACGCGTGAAGATGCCACGAGGCCCCTCGAGGGCGGGGGCGCCGATGGGGTTGATGAGGATCAGCCGCGGCGTCGCCAGACCGCGGGCGACCGCCGCCGACGCGACGATCGAGCCGAACGAGTGCCCGACGACGACGGCGTCCGGGGCGACGGCGACGACGAACTCCCTGAGCCATTCCGCGTAGGTCGACAGATCGTGTGTCCGCCCCGGCACCGGCGCGGTCTCTCCGAAGCCGGGAAGATCGGGCATGACGACGCGGACGTCGCCGAGGTGCGCCACCACCGGCTCGAGCCCGTGATGCTCGCCACGGAAACCGTGGACGGCGACCAGGGTGATCGGGGCGTCATCGCGACCGTAGACCCAATAGGCCGTCCGGCCGCCCAGCACCGAGGCTTCGTCGCGACGCACCGGGATGCGCGAGAGGAGCTCGGAATACGGCGACGGCGCGGAAGGCATTCGTCGAGTCTACGGATCGCTCCGCTCGACGAACGCCGTCCGCGCCGTGGACCGCGTCAGACCGTCGCGAGCTCGCCCGAGCGCTCACGCGTGCGGATAGCGCGGTTGACGCACGAGACGATGGCCTTGAGGCTCGCGGTCGAGATGTCGCCATCGATTCCCACGCCCCACAGGCGCTGGTCGTCGACCTGCAGCTCGACATAGGCGGCCGCTTGCGCGTCGCCGCCCGAGCTCAGCGTGTGCTCGACGTAGTCGTACAGCGAGATGTCGAAGCCCCGCTCGCGCACGACCTCGATGAAGGCGGCGATGGGGCCGTTGCCGACCGCCGACACCTCGTCACGCGCTTCACCGTCGCGAAGGGTCACGTCGAGCCGGACATCGCCCGACATGTCGCTGTGCGTGCGCGTGCCGAGCAGTTCGAACCGCCCCCACTTGTCGGGGGCCGCCGACGCCGGCAGGTACTCGTCCGTGAAGATGGACCAGATCTGCTCGCTCGTGACCTCGCCACCCTCGGCATCCGTCTTCTCCTGCACGACGCCCGAGAACTCGATCTGGAGCTTGCGCGGCAGGTCGAGTGCGTGGTCGGTCTTCAGCAGGTACGCCACACCGCCCTTGCCCGACTGCGAATTGACGCGGATGACGGCTTCGTACGAGCGCCCGAGATCCTTCGGGTCGACGGGCAGATAGGGAACAGCCCACTCGATATCGTCGACCGACACGCCGGCGGCGTCGGCCCGCGCGGCCATCGCCTCGAAGCCCTTCTTGATGGCGTCCTGGTGCGACCCGCTGAACGCCGTGAACACGAGGTCGCCCGCCCACGGGCTGCGCTCGGGGACGGGCAGCTGGTTGCAGTACTCGACCGTCCGCTTGATGCCGTCGACATCGCTGAAGTCGATCTGCGGGTCGATGCCCTGCGTGAAGAGATTGATGCCCAGCGCGACCAGGTCGACGTTGCCGGTGCGCTCCCCGTTGCCGAAGAGGCACCCCTCGATGCGGTCGGCGCCGGCCATGTAGCCGAGCTCGGCGGCGGCGATCGCGGTGCCGCGGTCGTTGTGGGGATGCAGTGACAGGATGACGTTCTCGCGATGGGCGAGGTGGCGGCTCATCCACTCGATCGAGTCGGCGTAGACGTTCGGCGTCGCCATCTCGACCGTGGCCGGCAGGTTGATGATCACCTTGCGCTCGGGGGTCGGTTCGAAGATCTCGATGACCTGATTGCAGACGTCGACGGCGAACTCGAGCTCGGTACCGGTGTAGCTCTCGGGTGAGTACTCGTAGTAGACGGCCGTTTCGGGAACGGTCTTCTCGTACTCGCGGCACAGGCGCGCGCCCTCGAGAGCGATGTCGATGATGCCCTGGCGATCGGTGCGGAACACGACGTCGCGCTGCAGGATGCTCGTGGAGTTGTACAGGTGCACGATCGCCTGCTTCGCACCCGCGATCGATTCGTACGTGCGCTTGATCAGGTGCTCGCGTGCCTGCGTCAGCACCTGGATCGTCACGTCGTCGGGGATGAGGCCGTCCTCGATCAGCTGCCGGACGAAATCGAAGTCGGTCTGGCTCGCGCTCGGAAAACCGACCTCGATCTCCTTGTAGCCCATCTTCACGAGCAGCTCGAACATGACGCGCTTGCGCTCGGGACTCATCGGGTCGATCAGCGCCTGGTTGCCGTCGCGCAGGTCGACGGCACACCAATGGGGCGCGGTCTCGATGCGCTTCGCGGGCCAGGTGCGGTCGGGCAGCTCGACGCGGATCTGCTCGTGGAACGGCCGATACTTGTGGATCGGCATGCCCGAAGGCTTCTGGTTGTTCTCCATGGTGGTCTCGCTCTTCCTCATCAGGTGTGGCGGGCCAACGCGAAGCTCCGCGACGAGAGAGGCCCTAGAACGAGGACTCGTCGCGGCGACTAAGAAGGAGAAGTCGGCCGAAGCGCATGCGCCCAGGCTACACCGGCGAGCGGGTCGTGCGCACACGGGCGTGCCACCGCTGAGACGGTCGCCGCATCGGCGACACTTCCGGGTATGAGAACTGCGCGCCTGCCCCTGCTCGCCGTCGTCGTGTCGACCCTGGTGCTCACGGTCGGCTGCGCGACGACTCCTGCCGGTCAGGCGTCACTCACGCCCCCGCCGCCGTCCGGGCCGGTCGTGGTGCCGGGAACGGTCATCGACGACGGGTCCGAGGTGGAGCTGTGCCTGGGCGCCGTGGCCGAGTCCGCTCCCCCGCAGTGCGACGGGATCCCGCTCGCCGAGTGGAGCTGGGACGGTCTCGACGGCGCGACGGAGCTGTCGGGTGCGAGGTGGGGCGCCTACGCCGTGCACGGCACGTACGACGGCCGGGTCGTCACGGTCACCGAGGCACCCGTGCCGCTTGCGCTCTACGACCCGGCACCGATCGAGGACCCGACCGGTGGCAGCCCGGGCAGCGCCGACGAAGCCACCCTCCGCGACGTCGAGCAGCGGGTCCACGACACCCTCGGCGAGACGGTGCTGGCTTCCGGCGCCTACGACGGGCGCCTCTGGGTCACGGTGGTGTGGGACGACGGGACACTGCAGCGCGCCGCGGATGCAGAATTCGGCGACGACGTCGTCGTCGTGCAGTCCGCGATGCGCGAAGTGGGCTAGAAGCCGAGCCGGCCCAGCTGCTTCGGGTCGCGCTGCCATTCCTTCGCGACGCGCACCCGCAGCGACAGGAACACCCGCCGCCCCAGCAGCGGCTCGATCTGAGCGCGGGCGCGGGCTCCGACATCCGCCAGGCGCGAGCCCTTCCGTCCGATGATGATCGCCTTCTGACTGTCGCGCTCGACGACGATGTTCGCGTAGACGTCGGTGAGGTCGGAGTCCTCGCGGTCGGACAAATCCTCGATGGTCACCGCGATCGAGTGCGGCAACTCGTCGCGCACGCCCTCGAGCGCCGCCTCGCGGATGATCTCGGCGATGCGGTCCTCGGTCGACTCGTCGGTCACGACGTCGTCGGGGTACAGGGCCGGACCTTCGGGCATGAGGGCGAGCAACTCGTCGGAGAGCACGTCGAGCTGCTCATCCGTCACGGCCGACAGAGGGATGACGGCGGCCCAGTCCTCGCGGAGGCTGTCGACCTCCATGAGCCGCTCCATGATCTCGTCGCGTCCGGCGAGGTCGGTCTTGGTGACGATGGCGACCTTCTTGGCGCGCGGGTAGCCGTCGAGCGATGCCGCGATGCGCCGGTCGCCCGGGCCGACCTTGTCGACCGCGGGCACCAGGAAACCGATGACGTCGACGTCGCCCAGCACCTGCTCGACGAGGTCGTTCAGGCGCTGTCCGAGCAGCGTGCGGGGCTTGTGGATGCCGGGGGTGTCGACGATCACGAGCTGCCCGGCCGGCCGGTTGAGGATGCCGCGGATGGCCCGACGCGTCGTCTGCGGCTTGTCGCTGGTGATGGCGACCTTCTCGCCGACGAGCGCGTTCGTCAGCGTCGACTTGCCCACGTTGGGGCGGCCCACGAACGTCACGAACCCCGAACGGTGCGATTGATCGGTCATCGGTCTTCTCCTCTTGCTTCCACCCGGATGCCGCCGGTGCGGGGGTTCGGATCGTCGGCGATGTCCTCGGTCGGCGCGCGCTCGACGAAAACCGTCGCGAGGCCGCGCCCGCGCCCGCGCGAGACACCGCCGGTGATCATGAGGCCGTCGGCGACGACGGTCGCTCCCGGCATGGGCACGCGGCCCAGCTGCTTGCCCAGCAGCCCGCCGATCGAATCGACGTCGTCATCGTCGAGCTCGAGCCCGAACAGCTCGCCGACCTCGTCCAGGCCCAACCGGGCGCTCACGCGGTAGCGGCCCGGCTCGAGCTCGACGACTTCGGCCGCCCCACGGTCGTACTCGTCGGCGATGTCGCCGACGAGCTCTTCGATGAGATCTTCGAGCGTGATCAGCCCGGCCACGCCGCCGTACTCGTCGACGACGAGACACACGTGCACGGCATCCCGCTTCATCTGCTGCAGCAGCGTCTCGGCGCGCATCGACTCGGGTACGAACAGCGCCGTGCGCGCGACGCGCCCCACCGGCACGTCGCGCCAGCCGGCGGCCTCGCCGTACGAGAACTGCACCAGGTCCTTCAGGTAGACCACACCGACGATGTCGTCGCGCTCGTCGTCCGTGACGGGCATGCGTGAGACACCGCGCTCGAGGAACAGCGCCAGCGCCTCGTGGGTCGTCGCGGTCTGCGCAACGGTGACCATGTCGGTTCGGGGCACCATGACGCTGCGGACGAGGGTGTCGGTGAAGTCGAAGACGGAGTGGATGAGATCGCGGTCGTCGGCCTCGATGAGGTCTTGCGAGGCGGCCTCGTCGACCATGCTGAGCAACTGCTCCTCGGAGGCGAACGACGTGCCGCGCGAGACACCCGGGGTCACCCGGTTGCCGACGATCACGAGCAGGTGAGCGAGCGGGCCCAGGACGATGCGGGCGCCCCGCACGATGGGGGCGCACGCGATGAGGAGACCCCGGGCGTGCTGGCGACCGACCGAGCGCGGGCTCGCGCCGACCAGCACGAACGACACCGCTGTCATCAGCAGCGCGGCCACGAGAATCGCCCACCAGAGGTTCTCGAGTGCGAGGGTCAGCGCCGCCGTGACGAACACGGCAGCGGTCGACTCGGCGAGGATGCGGATGAAGACGACGGCGTTTCCGTGCGCCGTCGTGTCGTCGGCGATCCGCCGCAGGGCGTTCTGCTGCCGGCCGAGTTCGGCCCAGTCGGACAGGTCGGAGCGGGACGTCACACCCAGCGCGGCATCCAGCGCCGCCATCAGACCCCCGAGCGCGACCAGGAAGACGGCGCCGAGGGCGAGGAGGAGCTCGGTCACGCGCGGCGGCGCTCGCTCGCGTGGAAGGCCGAGATGAGCTCGCGCTGGAGCCCGAACATCTCGCGCTCCTCTTCCGGCTCGGCGTGGTCGAAGCCGAGCAGGTGCAGCAGCCCGTGGGTGGTGAGCAGGATGAGCTCGTCGAGGGTGGTGTGGCGCGCGGCCTGGGCCTGCGTCTCGGCGACCTGGGGGCACAGCACGATGTCGCCGAGTAGACCGGGGGGCGTCGGCGCGTCCTCGGTGCCGGGGCGCAGCTCGTCCATCGGGAAGCTCAGGACGTCCGTGGGTCCGGGCTCGTCCATCCACTGCACATGCAGCGACTCCATCGCCCCCTCGTCGACGAGCAGGATGGCCAGATCGGCGTCGGGGCTGACGTTGAGCTGCGCCAGATTGTGCTCTGTCAGGCGCAGCAGCACGGTCTCATCGACCGAGACCCCGGACTCGTTGGTGATCTCGATGGTCATGAAGAACGTCCTCGTTTCGGGAGTCGATCGCGGGCACCGGCGGGGCGGGCCGTCGAACGACGCTCGGCCCGGTTGGCGAACTCGCTGGCCTCGTCGCGCTCGCGCCGCGCCAGCAGCCGCTGCTCGTCGTATTCGCTGTACGCGTCGACGATCCGGCCGACGAGCGTGTGACGGACGACGTCGTCGCTGGTGAGGGTGGCGAAATGGATGTCGTCGACGTCCTTCAGCACCCGCGTGACGGTGCGCAGACCCGAGGTGCCCTGGGGCAGGTCGACCTGGGTGATGTCGCCCGTGACCACCATGCGGGTACCGAAACCGAGACGCGTCAGGAACATCTTCATCTGCTCGGGTGTGGTGTTCTGCGCCTCGTCGAGCACGACGAACGAGTCGTTCAGCGTGCGCCCGCGCATGTACGCCAGCGGCGCGACCTCGATCGTGCCCGTCGCCATGAGCTTGGGCACGAGCTCGGGGTCGAGCATCTCGTTGAGCGCGTCGTACAGCGGGCGCAGGTAAGGGTCGATCTTGTCGGTCAGGGTTCCCGGCAGGAATCCGAGCCGCTCTCCCGCCTCGACCGCCGGCCGCGTGAGGATGATGCGGTTGACCTCTTTGCGCTGCAGGGCCTGGACGGCCTTCGCCATCGCCAAGTAGGTCTTGCCCGTGCCCGCCGGGCCGATACCGAAGACGATCGTGTTCTCGTCGATCGCGTCGACGTACGCCTTCTGACCGAGCGTCTTCGGCCGGATCACTTTGCCGCGCGACGACAGAATCGCCTCGCCGAGCACCTCGGACGGCCGAGGGCCCTCGTCGCCGGGCGACCGGCGCTGCAGGATGCGGTTCGACGTCGAGACGTCGCTCGGATCGAGGCCCTGACCGGCGCGGGCCATCGCGATGAGCTCGTCGACGAGCGCGCGCGCCGCGGCGACGGCATCCGCCGATCCGGTGAGGGTGATCTCGTTGCCGCGCACCAGGACGTCGACATCGGGGTGCTCTCGCTCGACGACGCGCAGGAGACGGTCTTGCGGCCCGAGCAACTGGACCATGGCGACACCGTCGGCGAAGATCGTCGCGACGGCGGGTTCGGAAGCGTCAGCCACCGAGGCTCCCTTCGGAGAGGCCACCGGCCAGGACGTGGGCATGGACGTGGAACACCGTCTGCCCAGCTCCGGCGCCGGTGTTGAAGATGAGGCGGAAGTCACCGTCGGCGTGCTCAGCCGCCACGGCGTTCGCGAGGCCGATGAGCTCGCTCAGCAGAGCGGGGTCGGCCGCGGCGAGCTCGACGACGTTGCGGTGCTCCGCGGTCTTGGGGATCACGAGGAGGTGGACCGGCGCCTGCGGCGCGATGTCGCGGATGGCGAACACGTTCTCGGTCTCGGCGATGATCTCAGCCGGGATCTCGCCGCGGAGGATGCGCGTGAAGACGGAGGGTTCGCTCATCCACTCAGTCTATCGACGGCGGACCGGCGCGGGACGGCGAGAAGCGTCACCATCTCCCCCAGGCGACGTTGACCACGCCGAGCGCGGCGGGGCCTGCCGTCGACGTGCGCAGCACTGTGTCGCCGAGTCGCACGAGAGTGGCGCCGGCGCGGCGCAGTTCGTCGAGCTCCTCGGGCGAGATGCCGCCCTCAGGCCCGACGACCAGATCGACGTCGCCGTCGCCGAGATCGACCTCGCTCAGGCGCTCGGTGGCGGTGGGTTCGAGCACGAGCATGCGGGTGTGCTCGGCGCGCGCGACGAGCTCGCGTGTCGTCACGGGGGCGCCGACCGCCGGCAGCCACGGCCGGTGCGCCTGCTTCGCAGCCTCGCGCGCGATCGTCGTCCAGCGCTGCACGCCGCGCTCGAGCTTCGGTCCCGCCCATCGCGAGACGCTGCGCGCCGCCTGCCAGGGCACGATGCCGTCGACGCCGAGTTCGGTGCTCGCCTGCACCGCCAACTCGTCGCGATCGCCCTTGGCCAGAGCCTGGACGAGGGTCACGCGCCGGGCGGGCGCCGGCTGCTCGACGCGTGAGCGCACGATGACGCTCACGCGCTTGGGATCCACCGACGCCACCTCGCCCGTGACCCACACCCCCGCGCCGTCGCCGACCGTCACGGTCTCGCCCGCGCGCACCCGGCGGACGCCCGCCGCGTGATGCGCCTCGGCCCCGGTCAGGTCGACGGTCTCGCCCACGCCCGCCTGCAGCGGCGCATCGACGACGAAGTGCAGCGCCACCGGCTCAGCTGTTCCGGAAGCGGTCGCGCAGCTTCGCGAACATGCCCTGGTGGAACTCCGCGAGGTGCGGCGCGGGTGCCTTCGTACGCCGCTTGAGCTCCTCGATGAGCGCGCGCTCCTTCGCGTCCAGACGCGTGGGCGTCACGACGTGCACGCCGACTCGCAGGTCGCCGCGGGTGGAACCCCGCAGCGGCGTGATGCCACGGCCCTTGATCGTCAGGACGTCACCGGACTGCACGCCGGGCCTCAGCTCGAGCTCGACCGATCCATCGAGGGATTCGATCGTCGTCGTCGCACCCAGCACGGCGTCCGGCATCGACACCTCGAGGGTCGCGAGCAGGTCGTCGCCCTCCCGACTGAACACGTCGTGGGGTTCGACGGTGACCTCGAGGTAGAGGTCGCCGTTCGGACCGCCCGCGGGGCCGACCTCGCCGGAGCCGGGCAGCTGCAACCGCAGGCCGGTCTCGACGCCGGCTGGGATGTCGAGCGAGACGGTGCGGCGGGCGCGGACACGTCCCTGCCCCTGGCACGTGGTGCAGGGGTAGGGAATCGTCGTGCCGTAGCCCTGGCACACGTTGCACGGCTGAGAGGTGACGACGTTGCCGAGCAGGCTGCGCACCGTGCGCTGGACGTTGCCCGCACCGTGGCAGACGTCGCACGTCACCGGCTGCGTTCCCGGCTGGCAGCACGAGCCCTGGCAGGTGTCGCAGAGGACGGCCGTGTCGACCTCGATATCGCGGTGGACGCCGAAGACGACATCCCCCAGCTCGAGCGTCACGCGCACGAGGGCATCCTGCCCGCGCTCGCGCCGCGACCGCGGGCGTCCGGCACGCCCACCGCCGCCGGCTCCTCCGCCGAAGAACGTCTCGAAGATGTCGCTGAACCCGCCGAATCCGCCGGCGCCGCCGAAACCACCGGCGGCGTCGCCGCCCATGTCGTAGCGCTGCCGCTGCTCAGGGTCGCTGAGCACGTCATAGGCGTGCGTCACGAGCTTGAAGCGCTCGGAAGCGTCCTCCCCCGGATTGACGTCGGGGTGCAGTTCGCGCGCGAGGCGTCGGTACGCCTTCTTGATCTCGTCGGGCGACGCGTCGCGCGCGACGCCCAGGACCTCGTAGTGGTCAGCCACGGATCGCCTTTCCGCCCGTGCGGGCGTGGATGGATACGGTCAGCGGGAGCTCTCGTCGTCTTCGAGCAGCCGGCTGAGATAGTGAGCGACGGCACGGACCGTCGCGAGGTTGGTCGGGTAGTCCATGCGCGTCGGCCCCATGAGACCGACGCGCGCATGCGAACCCGGCACGTCGTAGTCGCTCGTCACGACGGACGCTTCCGAGAGCCCGAAGGCCTCGTTCTCGCGGCCGATACGGGTGGCGACTCCCCGCTCGTCGGCGACCATCTCGCCCATCAGGCGCAGCAACGTCACCTGCTCCTCGATCGCCTCGAGCAGGGGGTAGATGCTGCCGCGGAAGTCGGCCTCGCGACGGGCGAGCGTGGCGGTGCCGGCCATGACGAGCCGGTCCTGCCGGAAGGTCTCGAGCTCTTCGACGAGGATGCGGGCGATCTCGCGCACGGCCTCGCCGATGGGATCGCCCGCGGACTGGCCTTCGGCCAGTGCCGACACCGCCTGCGACGCGTCACGGATCGAGCTGCCGGTCACGGCGGCCCGCAGCGTCGCCTTCGCGACGGCGAACTGCGCTTCGTCGAGCAGGGTCCGCACGACGCCGACCCGCTGCGAGACCCGCCCGGTGTCGGTCACCACGATCACGACGAGCCGTCCGCCGCCCAGGTCGACGAGCTCGAGGTGCGAGACCTGAGCCCGCGCGAACGAGGGGTACTGCACCATCGCGACCTGGCCGGTCAGTTGCGTGAGCGCCCGCACCGTGCGCACCAGCAGATCGTCGAGGTCCGACGGCCCGTCGAGGAAGGTCGCGATCGCCGAGCGCTGCGCCGAGCTGAGGGGACGCAGTCCCGCGAGGTGGTCGACGAAGACGCGGTAGCCCTTGTCGGTGGGCACGCGACCCGACGACGTGTGCGGCGCCGCGATGAGGTCTTCGTCCTCGAGCAGAGCCATGTCGTTGCGGATCGTCGCCGCAGACACGCCGAAAGCGTGCCGCTCGACGATCGACTTGCTGCCGACCGGCTCGCGGGTATCGACATAGTCCTGCACGATCGCTCGCAGCACCTGCAGTCCGCGTTCCGAGACCATGTCACCTCCTCGCTGGCACTCGCTATAGCTGAGTGCCAATTCTATCGCGAACGGAGGTGGGATCGCCGCCAGGACTCACTCGGTGAGCGCACGCACGACGGCGTCGGCCATGAGACGACCGCGACGCGTGAGGATGACCCGACCGCGCACCGCCGCCGCTCCCTCGATGAGGCCGTCGGCGATGAGCGCCGCCACGTTGCGCCGGCCTTCCTCCTCGAGCTCGGCGACGGGCAGGCCGTCGACGATGCGGGTGCGCAGCAGCACGGACTCGAGGCGTCGAGCCGCGGCATCCGGTCGTTCCCGGCCCGCCGCGGGTGAGGCGTCCATCGCGAGGCGCTGGGCGTAGGCCGCGGGGTGCTTGACGTTCCACCAGCGCAGACCGCCGACGTGGCTGTGAGCACCGGGCCCGTAGCCCCACCAGTCGGTGCCGCGCCAATACGCGAGGTTGTGGCGCGACCTCTGATCCGGCGAGGTCGCCCAGTTCGACACCTCGTACCAGGAGTACCCCGCGGCCGCGAGCAACGCGTCGGCCGTCTCGTACATGTCGGCCTGCAGGTCGTCGTCCGGAGCCGGCACCTCGCCGCGCCGGATCTGGCGTTCGAGCTTCGTCCCGTCCTCGATGATCAGGGCGTACGCCGAGACATGATCGGGCGCGAGAGCGACGGCCGTCTCGACGGATCGACGCCAGTCCGCGAGGCTCTCCCCCGGCGCGCCGTAGATGAGGTCGAGCGACACGTCCAGCCCCGCCGAGCGCGCCGCCGACACCGCCGTCGACACGTTCGCGGGGTCATGCGTGCGATCCAACGCGGCCAGCACGTGCGGCACCGCGGACTGCATCCCGATCGACAGGCGCGTCACTCCGGCCCCGGCGAGTTCCTCAGCGACCGCGGGCGTCATCGTGTCGGGGTTGGCCTCGACCGTGACCTCGGCCCCCGGCGCGATGCCGAAGGTGTCGCGCACGCCGGCGAGCATGCGCGCGAGGTCCCCCGGCGGCAGCAGCGTCGGCGTGCCACCACCGAAGAAGACGGTCGCGGCGGGGCGGCGGGAACCGCGCGTGTCGAGTACCCGCGCCGACAGCGCGATCTCGCGCAACACCTCATCGGCGTACGCGTCCTGGCGCGCTCCGCGCAGCTCGGTGGCGGTGTAGGTGTTGAAGTCGCAGTACCCGCAGCGCACCCGGCAGAACGGCACGTGCAGGTACACGCCGAAGTCGATGTCGGGCGAGACGACGAGGTCGTCGGGCAGAGCTCCGTCGGCGGGAGCGGGATCGCCGAGGGGCAGTGCTGAACCCATCAGGACCCGGGGGTGGCGTACAACGGCGAGATCGCGCGCAGGTAACCCTGGAACAGCAGGCGACGGCGGCGGCGGACGAAGGCCGGCAGCATCCGGTACAGCATCGCGGTGGGCCGGTCGAAGGCGCGCACGACGAACCACACCTCGTCGTTGTCGCGCCACTCGAGCAGGAACGACTCCTCGCCACTGACGACGGAGCCGTCGACCGTGCCGAGGGCGAACGCGACGCGGCGCGGCTCCTCGTCGACGAAGATCACGCGCAGCTCGCCGTCCGCGCTGTGCCCCGCGACCCGGCCGTGGACGCGCAGCGTCGTGCCCGCTCCGACGTACGGGGTGCCGTCGGCGTCGAAGCGCTGCTCGTGCTCGAGGCTGCTGGGAGCGACCGCGTTGCCCTCGTCGTCGAACGCGACGCCCGTGTACATGGGGCCGGACGCCGGTCGCACGTCGGTGACGCGCAGGCCCGCTCCGCGCAGCGCGCTCCACGACATCAGCAGGTCGGCGGCGGTGTCGAAGCGCGCTTGTCCGCTGCCGATGCGCCACGCGTCCTCGGCGGGGATGCTGCGCTCGGGCGGGTAGGCCATCAGGTCGTGAGCCCGGGTCGCCCCGACCGCCGCGTAGTCGACGGTCTCGTCACGGAAGGTCCCGCGTCGGTGATGCATCGCTCTCCTCGTGGATCCGGTGGGGACTACTTCTTGTCCTTGCCCTCGACGTCGCCCGAGAGCGCCGCGATGAAGGCTTCCTGGGGCACTTCGACCCGCCCGACCATCTTCATGCGCTTCTTGCCCTCTTTCTGCTTTTCGAGGAGCTTGCGCTTACGGGTGATGTCACCGCCGTAGCACTTCGCGAGAACGTCCTTGCGGATGGCGCGGATGTTCTCGCGCGCGATGATGCGCGCACCGATGGCGGCCTGGATGGGCACCTCGAACTGCTGACGCGGGATGAGCTTGCGCAGCCGCTCGGTCATCATCGTGCCGTACGCATAAGCCTTCTCACGATGCACGATCGAGCTGAAGGCATCCACCTTCTCGCCCTGCAACAGGATGTCGACCTTCACCAGGTCGGCGGTCTGCGACCCGGCCGGCTCGTAGTCGAGGCTGGCGTAGCCCTGCGTGCGCGACTTGAGGTGGTCGAAGAAGTCGAAGACAATCTCGCCGAGGGGCATGTTGTACCGCAGCTCGACGCGGTCCTCGCTGAGGTAGTCCATGCCCAGGAGCGTTCCGCGACGCGACTGGCACAGTTCCATGACCGTGCCCACGTAGTCCTTCGGGGCGAGGATGCCGACCTTGACGACCGGCTCCGACACCTCCGCGACGCGCCCGTCGGGGTACTCGCTCGGGTTGGTCACGACGACCGTCTCGCCCGTGTCGGTTGCGACCTCGTAGGTCACCGACGGTGCGGTCGTGATGAGGTCGAGGCCGAACTCGCGCGAGAGCCGCTCGGTGATGATCTCGAGGTGCAGAAGGCCGAGGAAGCCGCACCGGAACCCGAAGCCGAGCGCCACCGATGTCTCGGGCTCGTACTGCAGCGAAGCGTCAGAGAGCTTGAGCTTGTCGAGCGCTTCGCGCAGGTCGCCGTAATCACTGCCGTCGATCGGGTAGATACCCGAGAAGACCATGGGCTTCGGGTCGGTGTACCCGGGCAGGGCGTCGGTCGCCGGCTTGCGGTGGTTGGTGATGGTGTCACCGACCTTCGATTGACGCACATCCTTCACGCCGGTGATCAGGTAGCCCACCTCGCCGACGCCCAGACCCTTCGTGGGGATCGGCTCGGGGCTCGACACACCGATCTCGAGCAGCTCGTGCGTCGCGCGCGTCGACATCATCTGGATGCGCTCGCGCGGCTCGAGCTTGCCGTCGACCATGCGGACGTAGGTGACGACGCCGCGATAGGCGTCGTACACCGAGTCGAAGATCATGGCGCGTGCCGGGGCGGCAGGGTCGCCGACGGGCGCGGGGATGCGGTCGACGATGCGGTCGAGCAGATCCTCGACGCCCATGCCGGTCTTGCCGCTGACGCGGAGCACGTCCGCCGGGTCGCCGCCGATGAGGTTCGCGAGCTCCGCCGCGTACTTCTCGGGGTCAGCGGCGGGAAGGTCGATCTTGTTCAAGACCGGGATGATCTGCAGATCGTTCTCGAGCGCGAGGTACAGGTTCGCGAGGGTCTGAGCCTCGATGCCCTGTGCGGCGTCGACGAGCAGGACAGCACCCTCGCACGCGGCGAGGGAGCGGCTGACCTCGTAGGTGAAGTCGACGTGGCCGGGCGTGTCGATCATGTTGAGGGCGAACGTGCCGGCGTCCTTCGACCACGGCATCCGGACGGCCTGGCTCTTGATCGTGATGCCGCGCTCACGCTCGATGTCCATGCGATCGAGGTACTGGGCACGCATATCGCGGTCGGCGACAACGCCGGTGATCTGCAGCATCCGGTCGGCGAGGGTCGACTTGCCATGGTCGATGTGGGCGATGATGCAGAAGTTGCGGATTTGCTCGGGCGGCGTGGCGGCGGGCGCGAGCGGCTGAAGTGCGCGCGGAGACATGTCCTGGGAAGTCTACCCGGGGCCCCGACGCTCGACACCCGCGGCCGTTCGACGCGCGGGAGAATACGTCGTCGGATGCCGGACACGCCAGCAATCCGTCGGGTGAAAAACAATTAACCATCCCGCTACTTGCCGAACACGTCGATCGCGTCGAATGCTCAGTGCGGCGGCCGGCGGTTGCGCGAACTCACCGCGCCCGGTCCGCTTCCCCCGGAGAGCACCGTGATCACAGCAGACCCCGTCGCGCCCGCGCGACGACCGTGGCAGAGATGGACGGCATCGAGCGCCGCCCTCGCGATGGCGATGGGAGGTGTGAGCCTCGGCGCGATGCCCGCCACGGCGGCCGTGTCGCCCGACGCGGCCGTCGTCATCGACGAGATCTACGGGGGCGGCGGCAACAGCGGTGCGCCGCTGAACCGCGACTTCATCGAGCTGCGCAACACCTCGGATGCAGCCGTCTCGCTCGACGGCTGGAGTGTCCAGTACACCTCGGCGGCCGGCGGCGCCGGATCATCGCGCTGGCAGGCGACCTCGCTCAGCGGCGAGGCGATCGCCCCGGGCGGCTCGTTGCTGGTCGGCCAGGCGTTCGGCACGAACCGCGATCTGCCGAGCTTCGCCGCTGACGTCGAGGGCACGATCGCGATGAGCGGGACCGGCGGAAAGGTCGCGCTCGTTCGCGGCACCGATCCGATCGTCGGCGCCACGGGTGTGGCTGCCCTCGAGAACGTCGTCGACGTCGTCGGCTGGGGCGCCGCGACGGACTTCGCGGGCACTGCCGCGCCGGCGACGACCAACAGCACGAGCGTTGCGCGCGACGCGGACGCCACGAACACGGGCGACAACGGCGCCGACTTCCGCGTCGGCGCTCCGACGCCGCGGGGCGCTGCGCCCGCCGAGCCGACGGATCCCACGGAGCCGGCCGAGCCCACGGATCCCACGGAGCCCACGGAGCCCACGGAGCCGGAGCAGCCCGCGGAACCCGCCGTCGTCACCATCGCCGACATCCAGGGAACGGGCGGCCGTTCACCCCTGGCCGGACAGACGGTCACGACGGAGGGCATCGTCACGGCGCACTACCCCACGGGCGGGTACAACGGGTACGTCATCCAGACGGGCGGCACCGGCGGCGCGATCGACGTGGCGACGCATCGGGCGTCCGACGCCGTCTTCGTGTACTCCCCCGCGGCCGTCGGAGAGGTCTCGCTCGGCAGCACGGTGCGCGTCACCGGCGTCGTCGGTGACTACTTCGGTCTGACGCAGCTCACCGTCGGCCCCGGCAGTGCTACCGCGATAGCCGCTGCGGCGCCGGTTCTCCCCGCCACGGTCGCGTGGACGACCGACGATGCACAGCGGCAGTCGCTCGAGTCGATGCTCATCCAGCCGCAGGGCGACTTCGTCGTCGCCGACAACTACAACCTCAACCGTTTCGGCGAGCTCGTGCTTGCGACGGGCACCGAGCCGCTCCGCCAGCCGACGGATGTCGCTCGCCCCGGTTCCGCCGAGGCGGCGGCCGTCGCCGCCGACAACGCCGCCCGGCGGGTCGTCCTCGACGACGGGTCGTCGACGAACCTCGGCGCGGCCGGTGCCACGCCGCCGTACATCTCGACCGCCGACCCCATCCGCGTCGGCGCACCGGTGGCGTTCGATGCACCGGTGATCCTCGACTATCGCAACAATGCGTGGAAACTGAGCCCCGTACGGTACATCGTCGCCGGTGAGAACCGCGACGACGACATCACCGTCGAGAACACCCGAACCACCCGGCCGGCGGAGGTCGGCGGTGACGTCTCGGTCGCATCGTTCAACGTGCTGAACTACTTCACGACGCTGGGCGTCGAGGACACCTCCTGCGAGGCCTACACCGACCGCGAAGGCAACGGCACGAACGTCCGGGGCGGCTGCGACCAGCGCGGCGCATGGGATGCGGCATCCTTCGAACGTCAGCAGGAGAAGATCGTCGCCGCCATCAACGCGCTCGACGCCTCGGTGGTCGGTCTCATGGAGATCGAGGACTCCGCACGCCTCGGCGAGCGGGCCGACGAGGCGACCGCGTCCCTCGTCGCGGCGCTCAATGCCGCGGCCGGCACGGAGCGCTGGGCGTTCGTGCCGTCTTCGGACGAGCTCCCGGATGCCGCGGGGCGCGACGTCATCACGAACGCGATCATCTACCAGCCGAGCGATGTCGAACGCGTCGGTGACGCCCGCGCGCTCGGCACGGAGTCGGACGCCGGTGAGGCATTCCAGAACGCACGGGCCCCGATCGCTCAGGCCTTCGAGCCCGTCGACGGCGGCGAGCCGTTCCTCTTCGCGGTGAACCACTTCAAGTCGAAGGGCTCGGCGGGCCCCTGGGCCGGAGACGCGGACGCCGGTGACGGCCAGGGCGCGTCGAATGAGTCGCGGGTGCGCCAGGCCCGTTCCCTCGATGCCTGGGTGGAGCGGATCCAGGGCGACGTGGAGTCGGTCCTGCTGGCGGGAGACTTCAACGCCTACTCGCAGGAGGACCCGATGCAGGTCTTCTACGAGTCGGGATATGTCGACGCGGGCATCGCCTTCGACGTGACCGACACCAGCTACGTGTTCCAGGAGCTCTCGGGCTCGCTCGACCACGTCCTCATGAACGAGGCAGCTTACGACCGTGCCACGGGCGCCGATGTGTGGAACATCAACGCGGGCGAGTCGATCTTCCTGGAGTACAGCCGGTACAACTCCTTCCCGGTGGACTTCCACGAGGGCGGCCCGTACCGCTCATCGGACCACGATCCGGTCAAGGTCGGCCTCTCGGCGGAAGCTTCGGCCCCCGTCGAACCGATCGATCTGACGCTGCTCGGGATCAACGACTTCCACGGACGCATCGCGGGCATCACGCCGCCCAAGCCCGCCGTGGGAGAGACCAAGGCGCAGCCGGAGATTCCCGGCACGGTCGGGTTCGCCGGCACCATCGAGGAGCTCCGCGCCGACGCACCGGAGGCGATCCTGCTGTCGGCCGGTGACAACATCGGGGCCTCGCTCCCCGCTTCGTCGCTGGCGCAGGACGCACCGACGATCGACGTGCTCAACGCGCTCGAGCTGCGCGCGAGCGCCGTGGGCAACCACGAGTTCGACCGCGGCTTCGCCGACCTGGGCGACCGCGTCATCCCCAGCGCGGACTTCTCGCACCTCGGCGCGAACGTCTACGCGAGCGGCACCCGTGAGCCGCAGCTCGACGAGTACGAGCTCATCGAGTCCCAGGGGCTCACGGTGGCAGTCGTCGGCGTGGTGACGCAGGAGACCGCGTCGCTCGTCAGCGGCCCCGGGATCGCCGGTCTCGAGTTCGGCGACCCCGTCGAAGCGGTGAACCGTGTGACGGCCGACCTCACCGACGGCGAGGGCGAGCAGGCTGACGTGATCGTCGCGGTCTACCACGAGGGCGCTGCCGACAACGCCTCCGACGCGAGCCTGGCCGACGCCGTCGCCGACAGTGCGGTGTTCGACCGGATCGTGAACGAGACCTCCCCCGACGTCGCGGCCATCTTCACCGGGCACACCCACAAGCTGTACGCGTGGTCCGCGCCGATCCCCGGCACGGACCGCACGCGTCCGGTCGTGCAGACCGGCTCGTACGGTGAGTTCGTGGGCAAGATCGTGCTCTCGGTCGACCCGCGTACGGGAGCGGTCCTGTCGCACACGCAGGAGAACGTCGGGCAGACCAAGACGCCCGCCGCAGAGCTGATCGCCACCCACCCGCGCGTCGCGGAAGTCAACGAGATCGTCCAGCGCGCGCTGGCGGACTTCGCCGAGGTCGGCAACCGCCCGGTGGCGACCATCTCCGCCGACATCACGAGCGCGTACTCGGGCGGCGCCTACGTCGACGGCGTCTACGCCGGAGGCAAGCGCGACAACCGTGCGGCGGAGTCGTCGCTCGGCAACCTCGTCGCCGAGTCCATCCGCTCCAACCTCGCGAACCTGCCGAACGGCGCACAGATCGGCGTGACGAACTCGGGAGGACTGCGGGCCGACCTGTTCGACACCCAGGCCGAGTTCGGCGCGAACGCGGTAGCGGGTGTGCCGGACGGCACCATCACGTGGGGTCAGGCATACGCCGTGCTGCCGTTCAACAACACGATGGCGCTGGTGACGCTCACCGGTGCCGACTTCGTGCGCGTCCTCGAGCAGCAATGGCAGCGCGACAAAGACGGCAACGTGCCGTCGCGTCCCTACCTGCAGCTGGGCCTGTCCGACAACGTGAGCTACACGTTCGACGACACCCGCCCGGAGGGCAGCCGGATCACCTCGGTCACGGTCGACGGACAACCGCTCGATCTCGACGCCGAGTACCGCATCGGTACGCTCTCGTTCCTCGCATCCGGCTCGGGGGACAACTTCCGCGCCTTCGCCGCCGGCACCGACTACGTCGACACCGGCTTCCTCGACCACGAGGCCTGGATCGAATACCTCGGCGAGCAGCAGCCGGTCGCCCCCTCGTTCACGAAGCACGCCGTCCGCGTCCAGGGAGTCCCCGAGACCGCGGCTGCGGGCTCGACGCTCGAGCTCACCGTGTCGAACCTCGACATGACGAGCCTCGGCGCGCCCCAGAACGGGGCGGTGGACGTCTCGCTCGGCGGCGAGGTCATCGCGTCCGCGCCGGTCGCGGGCGGAAGCGCGGTGGTGTCCGTGCCGCTCCCGGCGAACCTCCCCGACGGCGCCGCCGAGCTCGCCCTCACGACGGATGCCACGGAGACGACGGTCGCCATCCCCGTTCGGATCGGCGAGCCGAGCACCGAGCCGGGGACCGACCCCGGCACTGGGGCGTGGGCGCAGGTCGAGCTCTCCACGACCCGAGTCGAGCAGGGCGGGTTCGTCGATGTGCGGGTCTCGGGCCTCGAGCCCGGCCAGCAGATCGGCGCCACGGTGTTCAGCGACCCGATCGTGGTGCGCGGCATCCCGGTGGCGGACGCATCCGGCGTCACCTCCTTCCGGATCGCGATCCCCGCCGACTTCGCCGTGGGGGCGCACACGCTGCGGATCACGGCGGCCGGTGAGCAGCCGCTGGAGTTCGGACTCACCGTCGTGCGAGCCGGACAGCTCGCGGTGAGCGGCGCCGAGACGCCGCTGGGTGCCTTGCTGGCCGCGTCGATGCTCCTCGTCGCCGGTGGTGTGTTCGCGGCGACGCGGCGGCGGCCGACGGTCCGCGAGGGCTGAGCCCGCGATACGCGAGCAGAGTGAGGGCGGTCGGGAAACCGGCCGCCCTCACTCGTCGCCGTCCTGCCCGCTCGCCCAGGCGATGCACCGCTTCGGCTTCGTAGAGTGGGGGCATGACCGCTCAGGTGGTGCTCGTCCACGGCATCCGGACGTCCGCGACCATGTGGCGCGCGCAGGTTGCACATCTGCGTGACCGTGACGTCGCCGTGAACGCTGTGGACCTGCCGGGTCACGGGACGCGGATGTCCGAGACGTTCACCCTCGACGGGGCGTTCGCCACGATCGACGACGCCGTGCGCGGTGCCGCCGAACGCGGGCCGGTGCTGCTGGTCGGGCATTCGATGGGTGGGCTGCTCAGCACCGCGTACGTCGGCAACGAGGAGCGTCCGCCGGTGTCCGCGTTCATCGCGGCATCCTGCACGGCGATCCCTCGAGGGTTCGGTCTCGCGGTCTACCGCGCGCTCGCGCTCGGCTTCGACCGCCTGCCCGGACGCGGACAGCGCATCACCGACTGGGTGCTCGACCGGACGCTCCCGGTCGAGACCCGCCCCGACTTCGGCGCCGGCGGCTATGCGTACGACGCACAGGATGCCGCGCTCGCGAGCCTGTCGGTCCTCGACCTCCTCGCGGCACTGCGCCGCATCGACGTGCCGACGTGGTTCGTGAACGGCCAGTACGACCAGCTGCGGGTCAACGAGCGACTGTTCTCACAGCTGGCGCCGGCGGCGGAGTTGATCGTCGTCCCACGAACGAGCCACCTGGTCACTGCGATGCGGCCGCGGGTCTTTAACGCCGTGCTCGATCTGGCGCTTGCCAGGATGGCCGATACCGGATCCCGCGACGCGACCTGATAGACTCGGAATTCGGCTTGCCGTGTGGGTTCCTCCCTCACACGACCGCCGTGTGGCACCCCTCTACTGCCGCCCGGCACATCCACCGAAAAACTCCGAACGAAAGATACGTCGAACGTGGCGAACATCAAGTCGCAGATCAAGCGCAACAAGACCAACGAGAAGGCGCGCGAGCGCAACAAGGCGATCAAGAGCGCGCTGAGGACCGAGGTGCGTCGCACCCGCGAGGCCATCGCCGCTGGCGACAAGGCCGCCGCTGAGAAGGCTCTGGCGACCGCGTCGAAGAAGCTCGACAAGGCCGTCAGCAAGGGCGTCATCCACGAGAACCAGGCTGCGAACCGCAAGTCGGCCATCGCCAAGAAGGTCGCCGCTCTCTGAGCCGTCGCTTTCCGAAGGCCCGTCCCGTTCCGGGGCGGGCCTTCTTCGTTGCTGCTGCGATGCCACGCCTCGGTGGCGGCGCGCCCGCGGTGGCGTCAGGACCCGTACGGCGCGCGGGTCGCGATGACCGTGACGAGACGCTCGACCGCGAAAACCGGGTCGCGAGAGGCGCCCTTCACTTCGGCGTCGGCGCGGGCAGCAGCCTGGATGGCGGTGGCGAGAGCGGACTCGGTCCATCCGACGAGGTCGCGCTTGGCCCGGTCGACCTGCCAGTCCTTCATGCCGAGACGTGCTGCGAGGGCCGACGACGACTCGCGGGTTCCGGCGACGCGTGCCATCGTGCGCAGCTTCGACGCGATCGCCGCGACGAGCGGCACCGGGTCGGCCCCGCTCGAGAGCGCATGGCGCAGCGTGAGCAGGGCCTCGCCGTAGCGCCCGGCGATGGCCGTGTCGGCGACGGCGAACGCTGTGGTCTCGACCCGACCGCCGTAGTAGCGCTCGACGACCTGATCACCGATGTCGCCGGGGACGTCGGAGATGAGCTGCTGGCACGCGGCGGCGAGCTCGGTGAGATCGTCAGCGAACGCCGAGACGAGTGTGCGCAGCGCCGAGGGCGCGATGCGCTTGCCCGCGGACGAGAACTCCCCCGCGGCGAAATCGAATCTGTCGGAGTCACGCTTGATCGCCGGCACGGCGATCTCCACGCCACCGCCCGTTCCGGCGCGGATCGCGTCGAGGAGCTTCTTGCCGCGGACGCTGGCGCCGGTGTGCCGGAGCACGACGGTCGCTCCGTCCTGCGGGTTCTCGAGGTACGCCAGCGCCTCGGTGAGGAAGGCGTCGGAGCACTTCTCGACGCCGGCGACGCGGACCAGGCGGGGCTCGCCGAACAGCGACGGCGACGCCATGCCGAGAAGCGTGCCTGCGGCGTAGTCGTCGGCGCGGACGTCGGACACCTCGAGGCTCGGGTCTTCCGCCTTGAGGTAGTCGCGGAGGCCGGCGATCGCCCGCTCGGCGCACACCTCTTCGGGACCGGCGACGAGCACGATCGGAGCAGGCTCGGGTGACCGCCACGACAGCTGCCGGATGGCCGACTTCGCAGTGCCACGGGCGGCAGGACGTCGGGTACTCGGCGGCATGTTCCCAGCCTAATCGGCACCGGTGACATCGCCTGCCGACGGCGTCACCCGGCCCACTGGACTCAGCCGGGACGCTGGCGCCAGAGCTCGAGCCCGCGCTGCGTCTCCGCGACGGCAGCGGCCCCCGAGCGGTCGGTCCGGACGACCGCGGCGCCGGTGCCGACGAGGACGTCGAGGATCTCGGCCCGTGGATGGCCGTAGTCGTTATCGCCGACACTGATCAGCGCGATGCGCGCGGTGATGCGTTGATAGAGCCCCGCGGACTGATCCGCACTGCCGTGGTGGGCGACCTTCACGACGTCGAAACTGCCCCTCACCGCAGGTGAGAGCGCGACCTGAGGCGTTTCCGAGAGGTCGCCGAGCAGAATCGAGCGCGGGATGCCGCCGCCCTCGATCGTCAGGACGACGCTCGCGTCGTTGCCGGGCGGGTACGCGACCCCGCTGCTGCGCGGCCAGAGCACACGCCATCGCGCATCGCCGAGCACCCCCGACATCCCGGACGACGCCGTCTGCGTCGCCGCCCCTGCGCCGACGAGGTCGCTGAGGAGCGCCTCGTCGGCGGGTTCTCCGACCGGTCCGTGCACGACGGTCTCCACCCGTCCGCGCACGGCCGCGACTCCTCCGCTGTGGTCCAGGTCGAAGTGAGTCAGCACCAACAGGTCGAGCCGCTCCACTCCGAACAGCTCGAGGCACGCCGCGAGCGCTTCCGGGTCGGGGCCGGTGTCGACGAGGGCCGTCCGTTCGGCCGAACGCAGCAACAGCGCGTCGCCCTGCCCCACGTCGCAGATCGCGATCGACCAGTCCCCGGGAACGCCCCCGCGCTGAATCGGCCCCGCGAGCACGAAGACCCCGCTCCCGACGCCGGCCGCGGCGGCGAGGACACCTGTTGCGAGGCGTCTGAGGAGCCGCGGAGCGCGCGGTATCAGCGCGATGAGCACGGCAGCGCTGAGAGCGAGGGCGGCCGCGGCGCCGGGTAGGTCGGCGATCCAGGGCACTGCATTGCCCGGGAGGACCGAGACGAGCCCCGCCGTCGCGGCGATCCACGCGCACGGTAGCCAGGCGAGCGCAGCGAAGCCCGATGCGAGCATGGGCACCCCCACCGACAGGCACGCGGCGAGCCCGGCGATCGTGGCGAGCGGCGCCGCAGGAGCGGTCAGCACATTCGCGAGCACCGCGTAGACCGGAAGCCGAGGATCGATCAGCACGATGAGCGGCGTGCAGGCCAGCTGCGCCGCGAGCGGCACCGCAACGGCCAGCGCGAGCGGGCGCGGCATGACCCGAGCGAGCGTGTCGCCGACAGGGCCGGCTGCGAGCAACAGGGCGCCCGTCGCCGCGGCCGACAACGCGAAGCCCAGGCTGCCGGCGAGCCAGGGATCGGCCACGAGGCAGGCGACGATGGCGAGGGAGAGGACGGAGACCCCTGCTCCCGCCCGACCCAGCAGCACCGCGAGCATCGCGATCGCGGCCATCGCCGCGGCCCGGACGACACTCGGCTCGGGTGAGACAAGCAGCACGAAGCCGACGAGGACGACCAGCCCCGCCGCAACCCGCCACCCGCGACGGAGCCCCAGCCCGGCGGCAGCGACGAAGGCGACGCCGACCACCAGGGCGCAGTTCGCGCCGGAGACGGCCGTGAGGTGAGAGAGCGATGCGGTCTTCATCTGCGCGTCCAGCTCGTCGGTCACCGCGGAGGTCTCGCCCACGGCCAGTCCGGCGATGAGGCCGGCACCGGGCTGCGGCAGCGTGTGCGACTGCGAGACGAGCGCGGATCGCAGACCCGCCGCCACGGCGAGGATGCCGGCCGGAGGGGCGCGCAGCTGCGGCGGCGGGCCGGCATCCACGAC
This sequence comes from Microbacterium thalli, assembly GCF_028737325.1. Classification (GTDB taxonomy): domain Bacteria; phylum Actinomycetota; class Actinomycetes; order Actinomycetales; family Microbacteriaceae; genus Microbacterium; species Microbacterium thalli. The sequence continues at coordinate 302,010 of NZ_JAQZCH010000002.1, forward strand.
CAGGACGGCACGCTCTCCGGGTTCCGCGGGAAACGCCGAGCCGGTGACACGAATGGTTGCGCCCATATCGAGCCCGGTGGGCCTTTCCGCCGCGCGCACCACCACCGGTATCGACGCGTGCGAGGTCTCCTCCGCCGCTCCGATGCGGCTCGTGACGGCATCGAACCGCCATCCGGTGGGCGAACGCTCCACCTTCCCGGTCACGGTGGCATCCACCACGATCGACCGTCCGCCCGAGATGGGTAGGCTCACCGCCCGCTCGCGATCGGGATGCGCCACCGCGACATGGCCGGCGCTCGCGGCGGCGAATGCGCTCGCGATAGCGGCGATCGCGAGAACGGGGACGAGACGGCCATCATGAACGCGTCGTCGAGCGCCGAGCAGCGCCACGACAAGCGCGAATGCGCTCCCCCACAGAGCCGCAGCCCCGACAGCCGCGAGACCGGGGTATCGGGTCGCGACCAACGCCGCCGCCCACGTGACCCCGGCGACCGGGAGCAACCGCAGATCGCGGCGGTGGGTCCGCCCACTCACACGGTCACCTGGTCGCGGAGCGCCTCGATCATCTTCTCGCCGATCCCCGAGACCGCGAGCAGATCCTCGACACTCGTGAAACGACCGTTCTCCTCGCGCCAGGCGATGATGCGCTCGGCCAGCGCCGGCCCCACCCGCGGCAACGTGTCGAGCGCTGCGGCATCCGCGGTGTTCAGGTTCACCGGGCCATTCGCGCCCGCGCCGCCCCCGCTGCTCGATTCGTCGGGTGACGCGGGCGGTGGCGCCTCCCCGGCGGCCGGCACATAGAGCTGCTCACCGTCAGTGACCATCCGGGCCAGATTCACCCCCGCCGGGTCAGCGGCGTCGGTGAGCCCGCCCGCCGCCGCCACCGCGTCGACCACGCGTGCGTCCACGTCGAGGCGGTACAGACCGGGGTTCACGACCGCACCGTGGACGTGCACATAGACGGATGCCGGCTCCGCGACGACACCCGGTGATGCTGCCGGTGTCACCAGCTCGACCGGCGCTGCGACCGAGCGGAACATGCCGATCGCAACCGTTGCGCCGGCCGCCGCGAGGACGAGAACGATGACGGCGCCGACGCCGAGGCGGCGCCGTGCGGCCAAAGAATCACGACCTGTCACGCCGTCAGGCTAAGGATGCCGCGGAGGGCCGGAGGGACACGGCCCCGGGGGCTGGGGAGAGGGCGGCGGCACGCGGGATCGGGGAGGACGCAAGAATGCGAACCCACGCGACCGGCCGGGGAGGACCCCCGCCGGGACGACGAGGGGCCCGGTCCGCGCGGCAGACCGGGCCCCTCGATGCCGATCAGGCGGTGGTGAAGCTCACGACCTTCGGGGCGCGCACGACCGCGCGCGCGATCGCCCGACCGTTGAGCGCCCGCGTCACCTTCTCGTCGGCGCGGGCGAGGGCCTCGAGCTCGTCTGCCGAGATCTTCGCCGACACGCTGAGCGTGCCGCGGACCTTGCCGTCGATCTGGACGACCGCCGTCACGGAATCCTCGACCAGCAGGGTCGGGTCGGGCTGGCGCCAGGCGGTCAGGCCGACGAACGGCCGGTGACCGAGCATCGCCCACATCTCCTCGGCCGTGTGCGGCGCGAACAGGTCGAGCACGACGGCGATCGCCTCCGCGGCCTCGCGCACGGCGGGGTCGGACGCGCCGGCACCGGTGTCGATGACCTTGCGGGTCGCGTTCACGAGCTCCATCAGGCGCGCCACGACGACGTTGAACTTCGTCTGTTCCACCAGCCCGGGGACGTCGGCCCACATCCGGTGCGTGACGCGGCGCAGGGCGGTGTCGCCCTCAGCCCACACGACATCCGTCTCGCTGTCGACGTCGGCCGCCACGCGCAGCGCGCGAGCCAGGAACTTCGCGGCGCCCGTCGTCGAGACATCCGCCCAGTCCTTGTCATCCTCCACCGGACCGGCGAAGGCGAGGGCGACGCGCAGGACGTCGGCACCGTGCTGCTCGAGCTCCTCCTGGAAGAGCACCAGGTTGCCCTTGCTCTTCGACATCTTGGCGCCGTCGAGGATGACCATGCCCTGGTTGATCAGGCTCGAGAAGGGCTCGGTGAACTCGACCTGGCCCATGTCGAAGAGAGCCTTGGTGATGAACCGCGCGTACAGCAGGTGCAGGATCGCGTGCTCGACACCGCCGATGTAGAAGTCGACCGGACCCCACTTGTCGGCCTCGCGCGGCGCGAACGGCTGACCGGCGTCATTCGGCGACAGGAACCGCAGGAAGTACCACGAGCTGTCGACGAAGGTGTCCATCGTGTCGGGGTCGCGACGGGCCGGCTCGCCGGTCTCGGGGTCGGCCGTCGTCACCCAATCGGTCGCCGCACCCAGCGGTGATGCGCCCTTGGGGGTGAGGTCGAGCCCCTCGACGGAGGGCAGACGCACGGGCAGCTCGTCGGCGGGAACCGGGACGATGCGGCCGTCGTCGGAGTGGATCATGGGGATGGGCGTACCCCAGAAGCGCTGACGCGAGATGAGCCAGTCGCGCAGGCGATACGTCTTGGCGGCACGACCGGTGCCGCTCGCCGTCAGCTGCTCGATGGCGCGGGTGATCGCGTTGCGCTTGCTGAGTCCGTTGAGGGCCCCCGAGTTGATCATCCGGCCGTCGCCGGTGAGGGCGACACCGGTGCGGACCGGATCGATGTCGTCGATCTCGGACGCCGGCTCGATGGGCACGCCGTCCTCGTCGAGCTCGATCACGGGCATCGCACCGGTGACCGGCGCCGTGGTGTCGACGACGACCCGAACGGGCAGATCGAACGCGCGCGCGAAGTCGAGGTCGCGCTGGTCGTGCGCGGGAACGGCCATGACCGCGCCGTGCCCGTAGTCCGCGAGCACGTAGTCCGCGGCCCAGATCGGCAGCCGCTCGCCGTTGATCGGGTTGAGGGCGTAGCGGTCGAGGAAGACGCCCGTCTTCGGCCGGTCGGCGGTCTGCCGGTCGATCTCGCTCGTCTTCTGCACGGTACGCAGGTAGTCCTGGAAACGCGCGCGCACCTCGTCCGAGGAGTCTGCGACGAGCTCGGCGGCGAGGTCGGAGTCGGGAGCGACGACCATGAAGGTCGCGCCGTGCAGGGTGTCGGGGCGCGTCGAGAACACGGTGACCTTCTCGGCCCGTCCCTCGATCTCGAAGTCGATGTCGGCGCCGACCGATCGGCCGATCCAGTTGCGCTGCATCTGGATGACCTTCTGCGGCCAGAACCCCTCGAGCTGGTTCAGGTCGTCGAGCAGGCGGTCGGCGTACTCGGTGATCTTGAAGTACCACTGGGTGAGCTTCTTCTTGACGACCTCGTTGCCGCAGCGCTCGCATCGGCCGTCGACGACCTGCTCGTTCGCGAGCACCGTCTGGTCGTGGGGGCACCAGTTGACCGGGCTCTCTTTGCGGTACGCCAGACCCTTCTCGTAGAGCTTCTGGAACAGCCACTGGTTCCAGGTGTAGTACTCGGGGTCGCTCGTGTGGAGCACGCGGCTCCAGTCGAACGAGACACCGTACTCGTGCAGGCTCTGCTTCTGCTGCGCGATGTTGTCGTACGTCCAGGCACGGGGGTCGGCGCCGCGCTTGATCGCGGCGTTCTCGGCGGGCAGACCGAAGCTGTCCCAGCCGATCGGGTGCAGCACGTTGTACCCGCGGTGGCGCCAGAAGCGGGCGACGATGTCGGAGTAGAGGTAGTTCTCGGCGTGCCCCATGTGCAGGTCGCCGGACGGATACGGGAACATCGCGAGGACGTATTTGCGGGGGCGCTTGTCGTCGTCGCCGCCGGCGCGGAAGGGATCGGCGTCGGCCCAGGCGCGCTGCCACTTCGCCTGGATGGCGTGGGCGTCGAAAGCGGCGGAATCGGGCGCGGTCGCGCGATCAGTCGAAGTGTCGGTCACGGGTGAACCAATCTGGGAAGTGCGAGATGGGCGCGAAAGCGCACCATCCAGGCTACCGGACCCGTTCCCGCCAGCGCGGCGGCAAGTCCGCCCCGAGCGCGGCGAGCGGCGCGCGCGCCTTCAACGCGACCTCATCGACCTCCGCCTCGGGCTCCGAGCCCCACGTGATCCCGCCGCCCGCGCCCACGTACGCACGGTCGCCCGCGACGAGGATGGACCGGATCACCATCGCCAGATCGCCACGGCCGTCGTCGCCGATCCAGCCGAAGCATCCCGCGAACACACCGCGCGGCCCGCCCTCGAGCTCGTGCAGGATCGTCATCGCCGACAGCTTCGGCGCTCCGGTCATGCTGCCCGCGGGAAACGTTGCGGCGAGGACGTCGGAGAAGCGGATGCCGCGCCGCACCGCGCCCGCGACCGTGCTGACCAGTTGATGCACCGTCGGATAGGTCTCGACCTCGAGCAGGCGCTCGACGACCACCGATCCAGGGACGCAGACCCGCTGCAGGTCGTTGCGCATGAGGTCGACGATCATGACGTTCTCGGCGCGCTCCTTTGGGCTCGTGACGAGTTCCTGCGCCAGGGCGCGGTCCGCGGCGTCCCCGCCGTCGCGGCGCCGCGTGCCCTTGATCGGGCTCGTGCGGATCGCTCCCCCGTCGAGCTGGAGGAAGCGCTCCGGGCTCGCGCTGACGATCGCTGCGGCCCCCGACCGGATCAGTCCGCCGTGATGCGACGATGCCGTCTCACGCAGTCGCAGGAAGGTCTCGAGCGGATCGATCGCTCCGTGGGCGGTGACGTCGAACCGCGTCGTGAGGCACAGCTGGTAGGCGTCGCCGCGACGGATGGCCGCGCGACAGCGTTCGACCAGGGCCGCGTACGCGTCGGGCTGGACGCGCGCCGCGGCCGCGCCACGCAGCGGCGACCCGGCCACCGCGACGCGCCCTGCCGCAGCCTGGCGCCAGCTCGCCACCGTGTCGGCGAACGCCTCGAGCTCGTCCGCCGGAGCGACGAGCCACGCGGTGCGCGCGGCGTGGTCGAACGCGACCACCCGATCGACCCGCAGCCACATGGACGCCGGTACCGCATCATCGCGGCGGTGGGGGGCTCCGGCGGCCGCAGCCGCGGAGTCGTAGTCGCACCAGCCGACCCAGCCGCCGAGGAACGGTCCGGACGCGGCGCCCGCGTCGTGGACGCGCTGCGCCGTCCCATCCACGACAGGATCAGGCCGTTCGGCGGGAACGCCGGCACCGACCCAGCTCCAGCCATCGGCGGCATCCGGTCCCGCGTCGAGCCAGAACGCATGGTCGTCGGGCACGCCCGGGAACAGCGCCGACGGGTCGACCCACTCCTCGAGCGGACGGACGGCGATGGGCGCGGGCACACTCTCAGGCTATGCCGCCGCTGGCGGGCCCTAGGCTCAGAGGGTGAACGAGATCCTCGACTGGATTCTGGACACGGTGCAGAACATCGACCCGGTGCTGCGCACTGTCGTCGCGGGGATCGCGATCATGCTCGAGACCAGTGTCCTCGTCGGTCTCGTCGTCCCCGGCGACACCGTCGTGATCGTCGCCTCGACCGCTGTCGGGAGCGTCGGCGAGGGGTTCCTCCTCGGCGCGGCGGTCGTCGTGGGCTCGCTCACCGGCGAGTCCATCGGGTTCGCCCTCGGGCGATGGCTCGGGCCGCGCATCCGTTTCTCGCGTCTCGGGCGGCGCATCGGTGAGCGCAACTGGGTGCGCTCGGAGCTCTACCTCCGCCGTCGCGGCGGACTGGCCATCTTCCTGTCGCGCTTCCTCCCCGTGCTGCACTCGCTCGTACCGCTCACGGTCGGGATGAGCGGCTACTCGTATCGCCGCTTCATCTCCTGGACCGCGCCGGCCTGCGTGATCTGGACGTCGCTCTACGTCGGGGTCGTCGCCGCGGCGGCGAAGACGTACCGCGCCGTGTCGGACAACATCCAGTACGCCGGCTATCTCTTCGTCGCGATCATCGTTCTGTTCCTCATCGGCGCATACCTCGTCAAGCGCGTCATCGCGCGACGTGAAGCCCGGCACCTCGCGGTCGAGGTCGAAACGAACCGCGCCACCGACCCCGACATGAAAGACTGAGGCGATGGCTTCCTCACCGGCTCCGCGGAAGAAGATCCTGTGGCTCGCGCGCCTCGAACGCCGATTCCACTCGTGGCGGGAACGACGCGCCCGCGCCCGCGGTCAGCGCCCCACCGTCGCGGCCTACCCCGGGTACGGCGGTGACGGCTGGGTACGCGTGCTCGGCCGCGTGCTGATCGCACCCCAGGTGCCGCCCGCCGATGGCGGAGAGTACGCGTCGGTGCGCGGCTGGCGCAGCTTCGCCTCGGTGCCGGTGGCGTTCGCGCAGGTCCGCGTGACGATCGCGGGTGTCTCGCACGACATCGTCGCCGATCGCGGCGGCGTGGTCGACGCCAAACTGCCCGGCACGCTCGAACCCGGCTGGCAGCAGGTCACGATGGCGGTCGAGGGCAGCGACCCGATCGAGACACGCGTTTTCGTGATCGGCCCCGACGTGGAGTTCGGCATCGTCTCGGACATCGACGACACCGTCATGGTCACGGCGCTCCCCCGCCCGTTCGTGGCGGCCTGGAACTCCTTCGTGCTCGACGAGCACGCTCGTCAGCCGGTACCCGGGATGGCCGTCATGCTCGAGCGCCTCACGCGCGATCGTCCCGGAAGCCCGGTGATCTACCTCTCGACCGGGGCGTGGAACGTCGCTCCGACGCTCATGCGGTTCCTGCGCCGGCACGTCTTCCCCTCGGGTCCCATGCTGCTCACCGACTGGGGCCCGACGCACGACCGCTGGTTCCGCAGCGGTCGCGACCACAAGGCCGAGAACCTGCGGCGGCTGGCGCAGGAGTTCCCGCACGTGCGCTGGCTGCTGATCGGAGACGACGGCCAGCACGACGACGCGCTGTACACCGCATTCGCGAGCGAGCACCCCGATCGTGTGCGCGCGGTCGCGATCCGGCGGCTCTCGCCGACGGAGGCCGTGCTCGCCGGAGGCCGGACGGCCGTCAACGACCACACCGCAGCGCAGGTGCCGTGGGTCACCGGCTCGGACGGGGCGGCACTGATCGACCGGCTCGCGGGCGTCGGGGTCATCGAGAACGACTGACCGCTCATCCCGAGGCCGCCATGTCTGCGGCGCCGTTTACGCTGGTCGTATGTGCGGTCGTTTCGTCGTAGCCCGCGTGGGGTCCGAGCTGGCGGGCGTTCTGCGCGCCGAGGTCGTGCCCGACGATCTGCCGGCGCCCTCGTTCAACGTCGCGCCGACGGCACGAGCGACGATCGTGCTCGACTCCGCGAAGACCGAGCCGCCGACGCGGCGACTCGCGACCGCGCGCTGGGGCCTCGTGCCGGCGTGGGCCAAAGACCCGAGCGTCGGCTCGCGCGCCTTCAATGCCCGGTCCGAAGAGGCCGCCGAGAAGCCCATGTTCCGCAAGGCGCTCGCGGCCCGGCGGGCTGTCGTCCCCGCCTCCGGCTACTACGAGTGGCAGGGCCCCGCCGGATCGAAGGTACCCCACTACATCCGCCCCGACGGTGACGAGCCGCTCTTCTTCGCCGGCCTGTACGAGTGGTGGAAAGACGAGTCCCGCGCCGACGACGACGCCGACCGCTGGTTGCTCAGCTTCACGATCCTCACCCGCTCCGCCGTCGGCGGGCTCGCCGACATCCACGACCGGATGCCGCTGGTCATCGACGTCGATCACGCCGATGTCTGGCTCGACCCCACGACCGAGTACCCGGCGGATCTGCTCGACGCCGTCGTCGACGCGGCCCCGGGCGTCGTCGAGAGCCTCACCTGGTTCCCGGTGGGTGCCGCCGTCGGCAACGTCCGCAACGACGATCCCTCGCTCATCGAGCCCGTGTGACCCCGACGCTCGCGGCCGCGCCCCCGCCGACCCGCCTTTCATCCGACGAATGGCGGGACCGCGCTGATGCGCACGCGGAGCGCGCCGACGCGCTCACGGCCGCGCACCGCGCTCGGTCGGCTCGCGGGCAGAAGCACCCCGTCGAGGACTTCCTGTTCACCTACTACTCCTACAAGCCCGCCGTGCTCCGCCGGTGGCATCCCGGCGCCGGCGTCGTCCTTGAGGAAGCCGGCGAGCGTGCCGGCTGGCGCTGGTACACCGCCGTCGGTGTCGACGGCGCACGGGTAGACGATGCAGGCTTCCGCGACCAGCGGGGGTCGTTGTACCGCGGCGCCGTCGGGATCCTTCGCGCGACCCTCTCCCGCAACGCGGCGTTCGGCTGCTTCGGGCTGCACGAGTGGGCCATGGTCTATCGCGCCCAAGCCACGCGCCATGCCGTTCCGTTGCGGCTCGGCGGGCCGGGAACGGATGCCGTCGTCGAGGCGCACGACCTGCGATGCACACACTTCGACGCGTTCCGCTTCTTCACGCCCGAGGCCGTTCCGCGCAACCGCGACGCGTTGCAGCGTGAGGGCACCGAGGAACGCGAACAGCCGGGTTGCCTGCACGCCGGCATGGACGTGTACAAGTGGATCGTCAAGCTGAGCCCCCTCGTTCCCGGTGAGCTGCTGCTCGACGCGTTCGAGCTGGCGCGCGACATCCGCACGCTCGATATGCGGGCGTCGCCCTACGACCTGAGCGACTGGGGCTACTCCCCCGTGCCCATCGAGACCGCCGAAGGCAAGGCCGAGTACGTCCGGCGCCAGCGGGAGCTGAGTGAACGAGGACAGCGCCTCCGCCGCGCCGTGCTGGCGGGGCTGGACGCGGCCGCCGCGAACTGAACGCGTTCTTCGGCTCCGGCGCGACCGCATACCGGGGGCAAAAACACGAAATCCCCGCCGAAGCGGGGACATCGTGGACCTGAGGGGACTCGAACCCCTGACCCCCTGCATGCCATGCAGGTGCGCTACCAGCTGCGCCACAGGCCCGTGGTTTCCGCTCTCGCGGCAACTCATTTAGCTTACTACATCTCCCGATGTGCTCGTGACCACGGCGGGCTCGATCGGGATGACGGGGCAGTCCTTCCACAGACGCTCGAGACCGTAGTAGACCCGCTCCTGCTCGTGGAAGACATGCACGACGAGGTCGCCGAAGTCGATCAGCACCCAGCGCGACTCGGTGCGTCCTTCGCGGCGCAGACGCTTGTGTCCGGCCTCGAGCATGCTCTCCTCGACCGCATCCGCGATCGCGGCGACGTTGCGCTCGCTGTTGCCGCTGACGAGCAGGAACGCGTCGACGAGCGGGAGGGGCTGCGACACATCGAGGGCGACGAGGTCTTCGCCGCCCTTCGAGTCGGCGGCGGCCGCGGCGATGGCGACCATCTCGATGATGGATGCTGCACTCATTGGAAGACTCCTGTGACGAGCGCGACGATCAGCACACCGGCCAGCGCGACGGCGAGGACGCCGGCGGTGATGGCGAGGGCGACCGTCCAACGACTGCCCTTCTCCGGTGCCGGCGGACGGATGACGTCCTCGGCGCTCTTGATGGTGGAGATAGCCGCACTCGCGGCGATCGGGGTCGGTGACGACGCGGGCGGCAGCTCGCCGTCCATGAGCACGGCGTCCACCTCCTTGCCGTCGGCGGAACCGGGGACGACCCCGGTCGAACCGTAGTGCTCGGGCAGCGCGAACGTGCCGGTGATCAGCACCTCGCCGGTCGCGTTCACGGGCGCGACGAAGGGGCCGGCGTCCGGGTTCTGCGCGAGGATCAAAGCATTGGGCGCGGTGAAGGCCCCGGTCGCGGCCGCACTGCGCGAGAGAAGCTGGTCGAAGGATGCCGGCACGTCGGCCGACACGGAATCGCCCGCCAAGAGGTCGGCACCGAGGTCGTTCGAGACGACGTGCCGTTCGACCTCGTCCCCGGGCTCGCCATCGGCGTCGTCCGTCGTCGTGTCGATCTCCGCAACCTCGGTGACGGAGGGAACATCGGCAATCGGCGCCGCCTCCGCGGACGCAGTCTCCTCGACGACCGCATCATCGGTGGCGACATCGTCGGCGTTGTCAGCCGGCTCGTCGTGCTCGGCGACATCCTCGACCTGCGGCGCGTCCGTGTCACCGTGGTCGTCGGACTCGACGTGCTCGGTGGCATCGGCGTGCTCGGCGGCATCCACGTGCTCGGCGGCATCGGCGTGCTGGTCGGAGTCGGTGTGCTGGTCGGCATCCACCTGCTCGCCGGCATCACCGTGCTGGTCGGCATCCACCTGATCGCCGGAGTCGACGTGCTCGTCGACCGGCGCACCGTCGTCGACGCCCGCATCCTCGCGGGAGTCAGCGGCCGCCATCTCAGCCGGAGTGGGCGCTACATGCTCGCCGGTGGTGATGATGACGGGGATGGATGCCGTGCGGATCTTCTCTTGCTGCCGCGCCTGTCGCCGGGTCAGGGCGGGCGCACCCAGGTCGACCGACGTCTGCGGTACCGGTGCGGGCGGGACCTCGACCGGTTCTGCAGGCCGCGGCAGGGGCGCCGAGACGACCGCCGGTGGGACGTCCGGTTCCCCGGCGTCATCCGCAGTCGCCCCCGCGTCGACGATCACGGGGTTCGACGCGGTGTTGCGCAGCTCCCGCAGTTGCCGACGCGTGAGCTGCGGAGTCGATGACTCTTGCTCGTTATCGCTCATGCCTTGCTCCGATAGAGGTGATGCTTCGCAATGTATTGGACGACGCCGTCGGGGACGAGATACCACACCGGATGGCCTCGACCCACGCGTGCTCGACAGTCCGTCGACGAGATGGCCAGCGCAGGGATCTCGAGCAGGCTCACGTCATCACTGGGCAGTCCAGCGCTGCTCAGCGTGTGCCCCGGACGCGAGACCGCGACGAAGTGGGCGAGCTCCCACAGTTCATCATGGTTCCTCCAGCTGAGAATCTGCGCGATGGCGTCGGCTCCCGTGATGAAGAAGAAGTCGGCCTCGGGTCGCTGGGCCTTCAGGTCGCGGAGCGTGTCGATCGTATAGGTCGGCCCGCTGCGGTCGATGTCGACGCGGCTCACGGTGAACATGGGGTTCGACGCGGTCGCGATGACGGTCATGAGATACCGGTGCTCGCCCGGTGAGACGAAGGACTTCTGCCACGGCGTGCCGGTGGGGACGAACACGACCTCGTCGAGGTCGAACGACTGCGCGACCTCGCTCGCAGCCACGAGGTGCCCATGGTGGATCGGGTCGAACGTGCCGCCCATCACGCCGATGCGCGGCGCACGCGTTCCCGTCATCGACGCAGCCTCAGTGGTGGCCGTTCCCCGACTGCGTCAGTTCACGTCCCTGCGCCGCGGCGTACGCCTCGGCCTTGCTGGAGTGACGGTTCGCGACATTCCGGTACGAGAGGGTGACGAGCCCCAGGGCGAGGAAGATGACCAGGGCGATGACGCCGAAGATCATCGTCTCCGCCTGGACGTTGCCGTGATGCTCCGTCTGTTCGGCGGCGAATGCGGTGATCGTGGCGAGGGTCATCGGGGCTCCGTTCGTTTCGCGCGGCGGCGCAGGTCAAGTTTAGGCGGTCAGGCGCGGGTCTGCCCGGCGCCGCGCGCGAGCCACTTCGTGCTGGTGAGCTCGGGAAGCCCCATCGGACCGCGGGCATGCAGCTTCTGGGTCGAGATGCCGACCTCGGCACCGAACCCGAACTCGCCGCCATCGGTGAATCGCGTCGACGCGTTCGCCATCACGACGGCGGCGTCGACCTCGGCGAGGAAGCGCTCCGCGTTCGCGTCGTCGGCCGTGATGATCGACTCGGTGTGCATCGTCGAATAGCGCCTGATGTGCTCGATCGCCTCGTCCAGGTCGTCGACGACGCGCATGGACAGGTCGAGGCTCATGTGCTCGGTCGCCCAGTCGTCGTCGGTGGCGGCGACCGCCGCCGGGACGCGCTGCTGCACCTCGGCGTCACCGTGGATGGTGACGCCGGCGGCGATCAGGGCATCCGACACCGGCGGGATGAGCCGGTCGGCGGCCGAGCGCACCACGAGCACGGTCTCGACCGCGTTGCAGACGCTGGGTCGCTGCGTCTTCGCGTTGACGACGATGTCGCGCGCCCACTCGAGCGGAGCGCTCTCGTCGAGCACGATGTGCACCACGCCGGCGCCCGTCTCGATCACCGGGACGGTCGACTCGGTGACGACCGTCTCGATCAGCTGCGCGCTCCCCCGCGGGACGAGCACGTCCACCAGTCCGCGCGCGCGCATGAGCGCTCGCGCTCCGTCGCGGCCGAGGTCATCGACACTCTGGATGCCGCCGGGGTCGACGCCGGCCGCGACGAGCGCCGAGCGCATTGCGGCGATGAGGGCGCCGTTGGTCGACTGCGCCGCCGAGCCGCCGCGCAGGGCCACCGCGTTGCCCGAACGGAGCGCGAGCGCGGTGATGTCGACCGTGACGTTCGGACGCGCCTCGTAGATGGAGGCGACGACGCCGAATGGCACCGCTACCTTCTGCAGCCGCACGCCGTTCGCGAGCTCGCGCTCGTCGAGCACGCGTCCGACCGGGTCCGGCAGCTCGGCGACGGCGCGGACGGCGTCGGCGAGAGCCGCGACGCGGGCGGCATCCAACAGCAGTCGATCCCGCAGACCGGCCGAGATGCCCTCGGCGTCGCCGCGGGCCAGGTCGGCCGCGTTCGCCTCGATGATCGCCGGTGTCTGCGCGAGGATCTCGTCGGCGATCCCTGTCAGCAGCGCGACCTTCGCTGCGTCGTCGAGGAGCCCGATCTGACGGGCGGCGCGCTGAGCCGAGCGCAGCCGCTCGGCGACATCGGGGGCGACGGCTGTGCTCATCGGGTCAGTCTATCCAGCCGGGTCGAGCGCCTCGTCGAGCCGGATCGAGCCGGTTCCCGCCACGACAGCGGGCTGCGGGTTCGCCGCGAACCACGTACCGATGTCGGCTCCAGCCAGGGCGTCGGCGGCGAGGTCGATGCTCGTCACGAGGGCGGAGACACCGCCCTCGGCGGCAAGTCGCGCGGCCGAGGCCTTGGTCGCAGCGCCACCGGTACCGACGCTGTTGACGACGGTCGCTCCGAACTCGAAGCCACTCAGGTCATCGCCGTAGGCCACGTCGCGGATCGGCTCCGCACCCGGCTCGCTCGGCGGGCGGGTGTAGAGGCACTCGATGTCGCTGAGAAGGACGAGGGCATCGGCTCCGATGAGCCGCGCCACGAGAGCCGCCAGCCGATCGTTGTCGCCGAAGCGGATCTCGTGCGTCGCGACGGTGTCGTTCTCGTTGACGATGGGGAGGATGCGCAGGCCCAGCAGCCGCTCCATCGCCCGCCGGGCATTGGAGCGGTGCGTCGGGTCGTCGAAGTCGCCCGCCGTGAGCAGCACTTGTCCCGCGACGATCCCGAAGGCGCGCAACGCGCTCTGGTAGCGGTAGACGAGGACGTTCTGGCCGACGGCCGCCGCCGCCTGCTGCGTCGCAAGGTCGGTGGGGCGCTCGTCGAGCCGCAGGTACGGCATCCCGGTGGCGATGGCGCCGGACGAGACCAGCACGACCTCGGTGCCGCGCGCGTGAGCGGCCGCCAGCGCGTCCACGAGCAGGTCGATCTTGCCCGCGTTCTCGCCACTGATCGACGACGAGCCCACCTTCACCACGACGCGTCGAGCGCCGTTGAGTTCGGCCCGCGAGCGAGCGCTCATTCGTCGTCCTCGACGACACCTCGCGACTTCTCGGCGCGCCGTTCCGCCTCGAGCTCGGCCCGCGCCTCGGCCTTGGCGTCCATCCGCTCGTGGTAGCGCTCACGGCGCTCACTCGAGGTACGGCGGCCGTTGAGGTCGAGTCGCGGATCCGTTCCGCGCGGAGCCGTCATGAGCTCGGCCGGCGACGACAGGGTCGGGTGCCAGTCGAAGACGATGCCGTCGCCCTCGCCGATGACGACCGTGGAACCCGGCGTGGCGCCCGCACGGTAGAGCTCCGTCTCGACACCGAGCTTCTCGAGCCGGTCGGCGAGGAAGCCGACGGCCTCTTCGTTCTGGAAGTCCGTCTGCTGCACCCAGCGCACCGGCTTCTCGCCGAGGATGCGGTAGATGTTGCCGTACGTTCCACCCTCGACGCGGATGGTGAAGTCGCGCTCACTGCCCTTCGGGCGGATGACGATGCGCTCGGCGGGAGCCTGGTCGGCCGTGGCCGCGCGGTGCTCCGAGACCAGCTCCGCCATCGCGAACGACAGCTCGCGCAGGCCCTCGCGGCTGACCGTCGACACCTCGAACACGCGGTACCCGCGCGCCTCGAGGTCGGGGCGCACCAGTTCGGCGAGCTCCCGCGCCTCGGGCACGTCCGCCTTGTTCAAAGCGATGAGCTGGGGGCGCTCGAGCAGCGGCACCTGCCCCTCGGGCACGGGGTACGCGCCGAGCTCCGCGAGGATCACGTCGAGGTCGGTCAGCGGGTCGCGCCCCGGCTCGAGCGTCGCGCAGTCGAGCACGTGGACGAGGGCGGAGCAGCGCTCGACGTGGCGCAGGAACTCGAGCCCGAGGCCGCGGCCCTCGCTGGCCCCTTCGATGAGTCCCGGCACGTCGGCGATCGTGTAGCGGACGTCGCCGGCCTGCACGACGCCGAGGTTCGGGTGGAGGGTCGTGAACGGGTAGTCCGCGATCTTGGGGCGCGCGGCCGATACGGCGGCGATGAGGCTCGACTTGCCCGCTGACGGGAAACCGACGAGGGCGATGTCGGCGACGGTCTTGAGCTCGAGCAGGACGTCGCCTTCCCACCCGGGAGTGCCGAGCAGGGCGAAACCGGGGGCCTTGCGCTTGGGCGAGGACAGAGCGGCGTTGCCGAGCCCGCCCTGACCGCCGGGCGCGGCGACGAAGCGCATGCCCGGGACGACCATGTCGACGAGCGTCTCGCCGTTGGGGTCCTTCACGACCGTGCCGACGGGCACCGGGAGTTCGAGGTGCTCACCGGCGGCACCCGAGCGGTGATCGCCCATGCCGAAGCCGCCGTTACCGCCGGAGCGGTGCGGCGAGTGGTGGTACGACAGCAGCGTCGTCACCTGCGGGTCGGCGACGAGGACGACATCCCCACCGTTGCCCCCATTGCCCCCATCGGGACCGGCCAGCGGCTTGAACTTCTCACGGCGGACCGACACGCAGCCGTTGCCGCCCTTGCCGGCGCGCAGATGCAGCGTCACCCGGTCGACGAACGTCACCATGCGGTGCCTCCTGAAAACAGGGCGAGGGGCGAGCCGAAGCCCGCCCCTCGCCGCGAAGTGGTCTGAACCGAATTACTCGGCGGCCGCCACGATGTTGACGACCTTGCGGCCGCCCTTCGTGCCGAACTCGACAGCGCCCGCCGCGAGAGCGAACAGCGTGTCGTCGCCACCACGGCCGACATTGGCGCCCGGGTGGAAGTGGGTGCCGCGCTGGCGGACGAGGATCTCGCCGGCGAGGACGGCCTGGCCGCCGAAGCGCTTCACGCCGAGGCGCTGTGCGTTGGAGTCACGACCGTTACGGGTGGAGCTTGCGCCCTTTTTGTGTGCCATCTCTGCGTCTCCCTGGCTTACTTGATGCCGGTGATCTTGACGCGCGTGAGGTCCTGACGGTGGCCCTGGCGCTTCTTGTAGCCGGTCTTGTTCTTGAACTTCTGGATCACGATCTTCGGGCCGCGCTCCTCACCGAGAACCTCGGCGGTGACCGTGACCTTCGCGAGCTTGTCAGCGTCGGTGGTCACGGCGTCGCCGTCGACGAGAAGGACGGCGGGAAGCTCGAGCTTGTCACCGATCCGAGCCGCCTGGCGGTCCAGGACGACGATCGTACCGACCTCGACCTTTTCCTGACGGCCGCCGGCGCGCACAACTGCGTAAACCACTTCACACCTGTTTCTTCTGTGGAGCGCACGGCTCCGATTGTCTTTGCGAGACTGGAAAGTCTTGGTGCACTTCCCGCAGATGACCCTGCGGCTGAGACGGTATCGTGACGGGACGTCGCCGAACTCGCTGCACCAAGGGTCCACTTTACCGGATGCATCGCCATCCGGCAAAAGGAGGCGGTGGTGTGTCGCGCCGGGGCCTCCCCCGCGTGCGGCTTCGTAGGATCGGATGATGGCGATCCTCATCGACGACCCGCGGTGGCCGGCGCACGGCCGACTGTGGTCGCACCTGGTCAGCGACAGCGACCTCGCGGAGCTCCATGCCTTCGCACGACGTCATGACCTGCCTGTGCGCAGCTTCGACCTCGACCATTACGACGTACCGGATGCCGCCTTCGACCGGCTCGTCGCCGGCGGCGCGCAGCACGTGTCGGGCCACGAACTCGTCCGCCGACTCATCGCCTCGGGCTTGCGCGTCACCGCACGCGAACGCCGCGGCCGCTGAGAGCGGGCCGCGGCGTTCGTTGGTCGGTGCGGGGTCAGTCGTCGCTCGCCGGCGATGCCGATACCGGCGTCCCGCTGAGCGCGGCGGTCGTCACCCGGCGCCGGCCGCGGCCCTGCCCGGGCGCCTTCGGCTCGGGAAGAGCGTTGAGGACCGAATCGAGCAGCAGATCCTTCTCGGTGCGCGGGGTCTTCGCGTCGGACTTCTTGCGACGCGGCTTCTTGGGCCGCTCGACGGGGGCGGCCTCGGCGTCGGCGACCGGGGCGATCATCTCGGCATCCTCGTCGGCCGCGGAGGGCTGAATGGTCGACGCCGCGATCTGCGCGAGCGCGGACTTCGCCCCCTCGGTGATGACGTGGGTGCCGCCATTCGCCGGTGCGGGCGGCGTATTGCCGCCGCCACCACCGCGACCGCCGCGACGGGATGAGCCGTTGCCGCCGTTCTGCCCCGTGCCGCCCCGGTGCTTGACGACCGGGTCGTGGTGGACGATGACGCCGCGGCCGGCGCAGACCTCGCACGCCTCGCTGAAGGTCTCGAGCAGGCCGAGTCCGAGCTTCTTGCGGGTCATCTGCACGAGACCGAGCGAGGTGACCTCGGCGACCTGGTGCTTGGTCCGGTCGCGGCTGAGGCACTCGATGAGCCTCCGCAGCACCAGGTCCCGGTTGGACTCCAACACCATGTCGATGAAGTCGACGACGATGATGCCGCCGATGTCGCGCAGGCGCAGTTGACGGACGATCTCCTCGGCCGCCTCGAGGTTGTTCTTCGTGACGGTCTCTTCGAGGTTGCCGCCGGAGCCGACGAACTTGCCGGTGTTGACGTCGACCACGGTCATCGCCTCGGTGCGGTCGATGACGAGCGAACCACCCGAGGGCAGCCAGACCTTGCGGTCGAGCGCCTTCTCGATCTGCTCCGTCACGCGGAACGCGTCGAAGGGGTCCTGCTCGTCTTCATACTTCTCCACCCGCTCGAGCAGGTCCGGTGCGACGCCGGTGAGGTACGAGGTGATCGTCGCGTGCGCCTCGTCGCCCTGGATGAGCATGCGCGAGAAGTCCTCGTTGAAGACGTCGCGGACGATCTTGACGAGCAGGTCGGGCTCGGAGTGCAGCAGCGCGGGCGCCTGGATCTTCTCGAGCTGAGCGCTGATGTGCTCCCACTGCGACGTGAGCCGCTGCACGTCGCGTGTCAGCTGCTCCTCGGTCGCGCCCTCAGCCGCCGTGCGCACGATGACGCCGCTGGACTCGGGCAGCACCTCCTTGAGGATGCGCTTCAGGCGCGCACGCTCGGTGTCGGGGAGCTTGCGCGAGATGCCGTTCATCGCACCGCCGGGTACGTACACGAGGTAGCGGCCCGGGAGCGAGATCTGGCTCGTCAGGCGCGCGCCCTTGTGACCGACGGGGTCCTTCGTCACCTGCACGAGCACCCGGTCGCCCGACTTCAGCGCCAGCTCGATGCGTCGCGGCTGGTTGCCGGTCTCGACGGCATCCCAGTCCACCTCGCCGGAGTACAGCACCGCGTTACGGCCCCGACCGATGTCGACGAACGCCGCCTCCATGCTGGGCAGCACGTTCTGCACGCGGCCGAGGTAGACGTTGCCGATGAGCGACGCGTCCTGGTTGCGGGCGACGTAGTGCTCGACGAGCACGTTGTCTTCGAGAACAGCGATCTGGATGCGGCTGTTCTTCGAGCGCACGATCATGACGCGGTCGACGGCTTCGCGGCGAGCCAGGAACTCGGCCTCGGTGACGACGGTGCGGCGACGACCGGCCTCGCGACCGTCGCGACGACGCTGCTTCTTGGCCTCGAGACGCGTGGAGCCCTTGATGCGCTGCGGCTCGGTGATCAGCTCGACGGCGCGCTGACGCGGCGCGGGCTCCGGTGCCTCGTCCGACCCTGCTCCCCCGCGGCGCCGACCACGGCGGCGGGCACCCGCGGTGCCCCCACGCGAGAACGCGTCGTCATCGGCCTCGTCGACCTCGTCGACGCGCGGCGGCAGCGGCGCGATCGCGGGAGCGTAGAAGTGCAGCTCGGTCGAGACGGCCGAGACGAAGTCGGCCGGCAGCAGTCCGAGCGAGACCGCCGTCAGCGGCTCGGGCTTCGCGGGAACGGCGTCCGCGGCCGCGTCCGGCTCGGGCTCTGCGGCGGGCTCGGGCTCTGCGGTCGGCTCCGCAGCCGGCTCGGGCTCCCCAGCCGGCTCGGGCTCCTCAGCGGACTCAGGCGCTGCGGGAATCTCGGGCGCTGCGGGAATCTCAGGCTCTGCGGCGAGCTCGGACTCCGCGTCCGGCTGAGGCTCTCCCTCGGTCTCGGGCTCCGCGGCAGGCTCGGGCTCCGTGGGCAGCTCCGGGGAGCCCTCGCCCTCGTTGGCGCTCGGCGTCGCCGGCTGGGTGTCATCCGTCGCGCGTCCGCTGTCGATGTGCTCCTCGACAGCGTCGATCGAGGTCACCGCAGCGGCGAGCTCGGCAGCGGCGGGGTCGACCGCCGGCGAAGCGTCATCGGCGGTCGGATTGTCGTTGCGATCATCGGCCATCACTGGCGTACTCCTCTTCGGGCGGCACCGCGCGCCACCCGGCACATCTCTGGCGGCGTCGCTCCCGGAAGGACGAGCCGCGAACTCACTCGGTGTGCAGCCGGCTCTCGGCGCGGCCTGCGTGGGCAGCCATTGCCCGAAGTCTCTCGTGATGCTCTGGCGCAGCGCGGCTGCGAACGAGCATCGACGACCATTATCGCACGAGGGTGCCTCGTTGCTTGCTCCCCCTAGCGGGAGTAGGCGAGTCGGCTCCTCTGGTCCGTGGACGCTGGTCCGTGAATGTTCTCCGCTACCTGGCAAACGCGCACTCCCAGGCGTATCACCATGGGGAGGCAACACGAGATGACCACGAAGTTCAAGGCAAGGTTCTGGGACCCCGCGGCCGCGAAGTACGTCCACGTCGGCTACTTCGACACAGCCGAGGAGCGGGACTACGAGGTCGCGAAGGCGAAGCTGGAGCACGCCAAGGGGCTCCAGCCGAAGGTGGTCGAGGACCGGGCGCGAGGCGGTGAGCTGTTCGTCACCTTCGCGGAGCGCACACTGCACCACCGCTTGCGCACCAAGAAGGTCACCGTGGGCACGTGGAGCAACTACAACCTGATGCTCCAGCGTTGGATCCTGCCGACGTTCGGCCAGAAGAAGCTCCGAGACATCACCACTCGCGAGATCGATCGGTGGTTCAACGAGGTCTTGCCGGAG
Source organism: Microbacterium thalli (assembly GCF_028737325.1). Lineage (GTDB taxonomy): Bacteria > Actinomycetota > Actinomycetes > Actinomycetales > Microbacteriaceae > Microbacterium > Microbacterium thalli. The sequence goes on from NZ_JAQZCH010000002.1 coordinate 321,421, forward strand.
GGTTCCCCCAGCAACGCCCAGCGGTACAGCGTGCTGAGCATGATCATGAAGCGGGCGGTCATGCAGGGTGAGATCGACCGGAACCCGTGTCTGGTTGAGGGTGTGAGCGCCGCGAAATCCAAGAAGCGACCCACCCTCTCTCTCGGCGACTTCCAGGTGCTCGTCGAAGCGGCGGCGACCGACCAGGAACGCGCCCTGCTGTGGATTTTGATGGGAAGTGGGTGCCGCATCGGCGAGGCCTGCGCTCTGGATTGGGAGCAGATCGACCTTCGCCTGGGCGAGATGACAGTCGCCTACCACCTCGTCGGCGGAGAGCGGGTCGAGGGAACAAAGGCCCACCCGGAACAGGTCCGGTTCCTCACGCTGCCCCAGAGGGCCGTGGAAGCCCTCAGGCGGCACCAGGAGACGACGACTGGCACGCTGGACGGCCCTGTCTTCCTCAACGCTTCAGGGACGCGTCTGCGACAGGACACCGCTGCGAAGATGTTCGCCAGCATTCGAGCCTCGCGTGGGCTCGATGGCTTCCGCCTGCATGACCTGAGGCACGCCTCGCTGACCGCCTACAGGCGGACGGCGACGCTGGCGGAGGTGATGTCGCGTGGTGGCCATAGCGACTACCGGACCGCGCTGCGCTATCAACACCACAGCCGGACCCGTGATCGGGAGATCGTGTCGGCGATGGATCTGGCGTTCGGTGCGGGGGCATCAGCGTGAGCGCCAAATGCCCGGTCCACGACGGTTCTGCCCAGTACGCGTACGACCGCCACAAGTGCCGATGCGACGTGTGCAGGACAGCGAACGCTGAGAAGAGCCGACGGCGACGAGAGGCCAACGGCGGCCGAAACCGCACCTTCACCTGGAGCGCAAAGCAGATCAAGTCTCAGCGCGAAATCCTGGCGACCCCCGAGCCTAAGCCCGTCCCGACACTCTTGGAGGCATGGAAGCCTCCGGCAGCTATCGCCGCTCCCTGCCCGGAACGGCCGATCAGCTCGGACGCCTCCAGTCGGTGCACTGGCAGCTCGCCGAAGGCGTCATGGACCTGGGCGCATCCGGCATCACCGAGGTCACCCCCGGCTCCTGGCTCGCACGCGACCCCGAGCAGGACTGGGACGAAGTGACCGACACCGAGACGTGGGGCTCGCTCACCTGAGGAGGAATGACAGATGGCTATCGGAGACGACGCAGCAGGCGCTGGCATGGAGCTGGTGCCCGACACGGGCGAGAACGGCAAGGTCAAGTACGGGGCGCGGGAGATCAACCGCACCCGGGACTACACCGCCCAGCGGACCAAGCGCAGCGCCCCCAACATCGCCATCCACGTGGGCTCGACGGCACCGGCCAACCCGGTCGTTGGCCACCTGTGGTTCGAGCCGATCTGAGGTGTGAGAGATGACCGAAGGATGGGGCGACCTCAGCGGCTACACCCGCCACCAGGTCTACATCAACGTCTACCGCACCGGGCAGAACTGGGACGGCAACTTCTCCAGCTACCACGCCGTCATCCGCTTCCTCGCGAACGGCCACAGCCACTGGTCCAACGACCAGCAGTCCTGGGGCGCGAACCTGGGCGGCTGGAGCATCGGCGGCAACTTCACCATCCCCCGTGGCTCCGGCGACTTCACGCTCTGGGAGGGCGACTTCAACCGTGTCCACGACTGGGCGGGCTTCGGATCCGGCTTCCAGTCGTCGGCGTCCATCAGCGCCAACCATCCCGACATCGGCTCGGGCTCCGTCACGGTCGGTGAGGAAACCCCGCCTCGTATCCCTAAGACGCCCAACGTGCCGAACAACCTCCGGATCGAGAGCGTGCTACCGACCTCGTTCGGCGTGCGCTACGACCGGGGCGACGACATGGGCGCGGCCACCGTCCAGGACCAGGCTCACTGGTACGCACGAGGCCCAGCAGGGCAGGGAACCTTCGTTTGGGAGGACAACGGCCCCGCGGGCTACACCAACCCCGCGGGAGCATCCGGAGCGCCCCAGCTCACGCCAGGGACGATGCACTACGTCTACGTGCGCTCCCGGAACTCCCGCGGGTGGGGGCCGTGGGCTGGACCCATCAGCGCCGAGACCCTGGCCGGTGGCCGAGCGTTCGATGGGACCAGCTTCCGCAACTGCAAGGTCCGGATGTGGAACGGCTCCCGGTGGCAGTTGGTGCGCGTCCGTCAGTGGAGCGGATCCGCCTGGCGAAACACCCGCTAGGCGTCGTCCCAGAGCTGCTGTGCTTCAGACCGCCCATAGGCGACTACGGCGAGCTGGAGTACGTGACAGGCCGCGGCGTACTCTTTGAGCGCCGAGTTCAGCGGCCTGACTGCGTGATCCATCACTTGCTTATCGACGAAGTTATGTACACGTACCTGCCCGTTGAGAAAGAACATCATGGACTGCGAATCAAAGCCCGTTGAGGTGAGCAGATCTGCGCTCGGCTTCAGCAGGGGGCCGACAACCTTTTCGCCGTCTACCTGCACGGCGGTGTAACCGTCCTGGCGCGACGCCTGCTCCTTCAGTTGCGCCAACTTGATCTGGCCCTCGACGCGCGCCTGGGCACTTTTGGATGCCTCATCCAGGTTGAACTTGAGAGTGGAGCGGTCCGCGGGATCCATCGCTATCACCACTTGATGCTGACCTCTGATGAAAGTCTCCACCATGCCATCTAGAGCTGTAGCCACGACCTGTTTGAGCCTGCCCAGGGTCTCGGGATGGGCCGAGGTCAGATCCGCCTCTGTCTTTTCGACCTGCTTCTGGGCGTCTTCGACCGTAGGCACACTCATGCAACAGATGATAGCCACTATCAACTCGCGGAGATGTTGACTCTCGCCTGGTGTCTCTTAGTGCCGACATGATGGACCCTATGGAGTGGCTGAACATCGATGTCCCAAACCTTCTCGCCGGTGCGGTCCTCGGCTTCGTGCTGTCGCTCCCACTCGTCTTCCATGAGCGCGCGGAACGGCGACGCGACCTCGGAGTGGCGTGGACAGGCGAACTCCGACAGTTAGAGCCGCTACTTCACAACCCGTCCACTACGTTCGAGGACTTCTACAGCGCCGCATCAGCCATCCAGGTTGACCACTACCGCCGATATCTAGGGCCCGATGACTTTCGCCTGCTGGAAGCCACCACAAACGCGTTCCTCGGAGTCCAGCACAATCGCGACGAGCACACCGCCGCCGCGCGCGCACACTACGAACGTCGTGGCGTCCTACCTCCGGACAACCACATCCACAACTTTGCGATGATGCATCGTCTTCAGGATGCCGCCTTCCTGGGAAGCCCCAACGCGAAGCGCTATCTGAACGAGATACAAGCTCTGCACGCCGACCCCGAGTACCTCGCCGCCGAGCAACTGTTCATCGAGGCCAACAAGCGGCTCCGGAAGCTCAGGGTGGACCTGATGAACCGTGGCCGCGAACGTTCCAGAAACGAGTACGACGAGATCATCCGGAGGGAGGCACGGGCCGAGAACCGCCGACACCCGCTCCGCTGGGCACGCCGGAAGCTCCTGAGCTGGCGACGATCCCGGAAGCATTGACCCGGCGTGGTCCGTGGTTTGGTCCGTGAGATGCCCCAAACCCAGCTAGGTTGTGACGCGGGAGGTCTCTCAAATCATGATCTGAGAGACAGCGCCTGGTCAGAACGGGAATTATCGCACTACCGGCGTCGGACTGTGGGACGCGGGCCCCGCGGGCTCAGGGCTGAGCCATCGACGGCGGTGGGATAATCGCCCCCATGTCCGCTTCGAGCACCCGCGCGCGCCCCGTTCTCCTGGCCGTCTGGCTCATCGTCGCGGGCGTCATCGGGTGGATCGCAGCGTTCGCGCTCACGACCGAGCGCATCCACCTGCTGCAGGACGCCACGGCCACGGCCTCGTGCGACTTCAACCTCGTCGTGCAGTGCGGCGCGAACCTGACATCGGCGCAGGGATCGGTCTTCGGGTTCCCCAACCCACTGCTCGGTGTCGCGGGCTGGGTGGCGCCGATCGTCGTCGGGGCGGCGATCCTCTCGGGTGCGCGGTTCTCGCGCTGGTTCTGGGCGGCGTTCTGGGTGGGGATCGCCTTCGCGTTCGGCTTCGTCGTGTGGCTGATCTCGCAGAGCATCTTCGTTCTGGGAACCCTGTGCCCGTGGTGCATGGTCACGTGGTTCGTGACCATCCCGACGTTCTACGCCGTCACCTTGCACCTGTTGCGAACAGGTGTCGTGCCGGTGCCCCGCCGTGCCCGTTCGGTCGCGGCCGGCCTCATCGCGTGGGTGCCGCTGCTGGCGGTGCTGAGCTACGTCGCCATCGCCGTCGTCGCGCAGGTCCGGCTCGACTGGATCGGCTTCCTCTGACGACGAAGCCCGCGAGCCGGCGCGGTGCGCGGACTCGCGGGCCGGATGCCGCGGGGGTTCGGGGTCAGCCGAACCAGATCTCCAGTTCGCGCGCGGCCGACTCGGGGCTGTCCGAGCCGTGCACGAGGTTCTGCTGCACCGCGAGGCCCCAGTCGCGGCCGAAGTCGCCGCGGATCGTGCCGGGGGCGGCCGTCGTGGGGTCGGTCGTGCCGGCGAGGGATCGGAACCCCTCGATGACACGGTTGCCGGCGAGGCGGATGGCCACCGAGGGCCCGCTCTGCATGAACTCGAGCAGGGGCTCGTAGAAGGGCTTGCCGGCGTGCTCGGCGTAGTGCTTCTCGAGCCGCTCGCGGTCGGGCTCGACGAGGCGGACGTCGACGAGGGCGTAGCCCTTCGCCTCGATACGGGCCAGGATCGCGCCCGTGAGGCCGCGAGCCACGCCGTCGGGCTTGACGAGGACGAGGGTCTCTTCGATGGGCATGTCAGTCTCCGTTCGATTCGTCGGCTGCGAAGGCGGCGTTCCGCCGGTCGAGAGCAGCCCCCTTGATGGTCGCATACGCATACATGGCGCCGAAAATCAGGGCGACCAGTCCGAGCGCCGGCACGAGCAACACGCCAAGGCCCAGCACGATCTGCAGCGCCCAGCCGAGCGCGATCCCCCACCGGTGCCGCAGCAACCCGGCGGTCACGACCATCGCCGCGGCGAGTACCGCCCCGGCGACGACCCCCCACCACGAGGGGACGGATGCCGGCAGCGCCGACAGTCCGTACACGGTCAGTCCCCCGAGGAACACGACGATCGACTCGAACCCCAGGACGACCGAGCCGAGCGATTCGGCCGCACCGCGGCGACGCCGCGAACGGGGCTGACTCACTCCTGCCACCCGGACTTCCAGTCCTCAGCCGCGGCGAGGGCGATCGCCTCGCCCGCCAGGATGACGGATCCGGCGATGACGATCGCGCGACGCTCCGCCGACGCCGCCCATTCGCGCGCGGCCTCGGCAGCTTCCACGAGGTCACCGTGCTCGGTGACGGCGAGCCCGCGCTCTTCCGCCAGATCGGCGACCCGGGTCGGCTCGGACGCACGCTCGGAGTCGGGCGCCGTGGCGAACACGTGCGCCGCCACAGGGGCCAGCTCGCTCACGATGCCGTCGGCATCCTTGTCGCCGAGGACGCCGAGGACGATGCCCCACTCGTCGAAGTCGAACGATTCGCGCAGCGCGGTCGCGAGTGCGCGAGCGCCGTGCGGATTGTGCGCGCTGTCGACGAGCACGGTCGGGGCGACGCCGAGCAGCTGCAGGCGTCCGGGCGACGTCACCGCTCCCAGACCGTCCGCGACGACCTCCGCGTGCAGCGGCTGGTCCGCGGCGCCGATGAGCGCCTCGACCGCAGCGACGGCGAGAGCCGCGTTGTCGGCCTGGTGCGAGCCGTACAGCGGCAGGTAGAGCTCGGGGTACTCGCCGGCGCGACCGCGGACGCTCACCTGTTGTCCGCCGACGGCGAGACTGTGCGCCGTCAGCGCGAAGTCATCGCCGGCGAACCCGACTGTGGCCGACACCTCGGCCGCACGCGCGCGGATCGCCGCGGCCGCCTCCGGTGCTTGCGCGGCCGAGACGACGGCTGCGCCCGGCTTGATGATCCCGGCCTTGACGGCGGCGATCTCGGCGACCGTCTCGCCCAGGCGATCCGCATGGTCGAGGGCGACGGGACCGATGACGGCGACGTCGCCGTCCGCCGTGTTCGTCGAATCCCAGGTGCCGCCCATGCCGACCTCGATCACCGCGACGTCGACCGGCGCGTCGGCGAAGGCCACGAACGCGAGCACCGTCAGCAGCTCGAAGAAGGTCAGCGGCGCGTCGCCGGCCGCGCTCAGCTCCGCGTCGACGAGGGCGACGAAGGGCTCGATCTCTTCCCAGGCTTCGGCCACGGCGGCATCCGCGATCGGCTCGCCGTCGATCATGATGCGCTCGGTGAAGCGCTCGAGGTGGGGACTGGTGAACAGGCCGGTCCGCAGCCCGTGGGCGCGCACCAGGCTCTCGATCATCCGGCTCGTCGAGGTCTTGCCGTTGGTCCCGGTGACGTGCACGACGCGGTACGTGCGCTGCGGGTCGTCGAGCAGCTCGAGCACACGGCGCGTGCGCTCGATGCGAGGCTGCACCCACTGCTCGCCCTGGCGCTCCAGCAGAGCGGCGTAGACCGCGTCCGCGCGGGCCTGATCGGTCATGCGGTTCCCTCCGAGACGCGCGAGACGGCGACGCGGAAGGCGCCCCGGTTCGCGAATGTTCCTGCGGCGAAGTCGCCGACGTGTTCGGCGTCGTCGACCTCTGTGCCGTCGACGATGGCATGTTCGACCGCCAGGGTCTCGCCGGCGACATCCGCCGCCTCGAATGCCGACCGCAGCGCGGTCGCGTCATGCGCGTCTGCGAGCGCCAGCACGAGCCGGATCCGGTCGCTGACGTCGAAGCCGGCAGCCTTGCGCGTGTCCTGCACGGCCCGGACGATGTCGCGTGCCAGGCCCTCCGCCTCGAGCTGAGGCGTCGTCGTCGTGTCGAGCAGGACGAAACCGCCGCCCGAGAGCAGCGCGATCGCCGTTCCCTCGGCGACGCCACCCGCCTCGAGCGTCAGGTCGTACTCGCCGGGCTCCAGAGCGACGCCGTCGACCACGACCCCGCCGTCCCGTTCCTCCCAGAGGCCCGAGCGGGCGCCGGCGATCACGTGCTGCACCTGCTTGCCCAGCCGGGGGCCGGCAGCGCGCGCGTTGATCGACAGGCGCTGGCTGATGCCGTACGAGGCCGCGAGGTCGTCCGCCAGCTCGGCGAGAGCGATCTGCTTGACGTTCAGCTCCTCGCGCAGGATGTCCTCGAACTGGCCGAGAGAGGCCGCGTCCGACACGGCGACGGTGAGCTGCGGCAGCGGCAGGCGCACGCGCTTGCCCTCCTTCTTGCGCAGGGCGTTCGCGACCGACGACACCTCGCGCACCGCGTCCATGGCGGTGCGGATGTCGGTGGTGGGCGCGAAGGCGTCGGCGTCGGGCCAGTCCTCGAGGTGGACGCTGCGTCCGCCCGTCAGCCCCTGCCACACGCGCTCGCTCACCAGCGGCAGCAGCGGCGCCGCGACGCGCGTCAGCGTCTCGAGCACCGTGTACAGCGTGTCGAACGCCTCGGTCGACGATGGGTCACCCGGGCGGGCGCCCTCCCAGAAACGGTCGCGCGAGCGCCGGATGTACCAGTTGGTGAGCGCCTCGGCGAAGTCGCGCAGCTTGGCCGCCGCCATCGTGGAGTCGAGTGCCTCGAGGTCACGGGCGACGTCGCGCACGAGGTCGCCGGTGAGGGCGAGGATGTAGCGGTCGAGCACGTTGGTCGAGTCGGTGCGCCACGTCGCCTCGTAGCCGGCGCCGTTCGGGCCACCGGCCGCGTTGGCGTAGGTCGCGAAGAAGTACCACGTGTTCCACAGCGGCAGCAGGAACTCGCGCACGCCGGCGCGGATCCCCTCTTCGGTGACGACGAGGTTGCCACCGCGGAGCACCGACGATCCCATCAAGAACCAGCGCATCGCGTCGGAGCCGTCACGATCGAACACCTCCGAGACGTCGGGGTAGTTCCGCAGCGACTTCGACATCTTCTGGCCGTCGCTGCCGAGGACGATGCCGTGACAGGCGACTCCCGAGAACGCCGGACGGTCGAAGAGCGCGCCCGAGAGCACGTGCATGACGTAGAACCAGCCGCGCGTCTGACCGATGTACTCGACGATGAAGTCCGCGGGGGCGTGCTCGTCGAACCACTGCCGGTTCTCGAAGGGGTAGTGCACCTGCGCGTACGGCATCGAGCCCGAGTCGAACCACACGTCGAACACGTCCTCGATGCGACGCATGGTCGATCGGCCGGTCGGGTCGTCGGGGTTCGGACGCGTCAGGTCGTCGATGAACGGCCGGTGCAGGTCGACGTCGCCCTGCTCGTTGCGTGGAAGACGGCCAAAGTCCCGCTCGATGTCGGCGAGCGAGCCGTAGACGTCGACGCGCGGGTACTCGGGGTCGTCACTCTTCCACACGGGAATGGGCGAGCCCCAGAAGCGGTTGCGGCTGATCGACCAGTCGCGAGCGCCCTCGAGCCACTTGCCGAACTGACCGTGCTTGACGTTCTCGGGCGCCCAGGTGATCTGCTCGTTGAGCTCGAGCAGCCGGTCCTTGATGGCCGTCACGCGGACGAACCAGCTCGACACGGCCTTGTAGATCAGGGGGTTCCGGCAGCGCCAGCAGTGCGGGTAGGAGTGCTCGTAGCTCGCTTCGCGCAGCAACCGCCCCTCGGCCTTCAGCAGCCGGATGAGCGGCCGGTTCGCATCCATCCAGAGCTCGCCGGCGACATCGGCGACCTGCGGCAGGAACCGCCCGCCGTCGTCGAGGCTCATGATGAGCGGGATGCCGGCGGCGGCGGTGACCCGCTGGTCGTCCTCACCGTAGGCCGGGGCCTGGTGGACGATGCCGGTGCCGTCGGTGGTCGTCACGTAGTCGTCGACGAGGACGCGCCAGGCCGACCCGGTGCCCCACGTGTCGGCATCCGCGTAATAGTCGAACAGCCGGTCGTACTGCACATCGGCCAGGTCGGCGCCGCGCACCGTCCGCTCGACCGCGGCCCGCGCCTGCTCGACGTCGGCATAGCCGAGGTCCTTGGCGTATCCGGGAAGGAGGTCCGCGGCCAGGAGGTAGCGGTGGGCGTCCGCCTCGACGCGGTCGGTGTGCACGTCCGCGGCTCCCGCGGGGCCACCCGGCACCACGACGTAGTCGATATCGGGGCCCACGGCGAGCGCGAGGTTCGTGGGCAGCGTCCAGGGCGTGGTCGTCCAGGCGAGCGCCCGGACGCCGGTGAGGCCGAGCGACTCGGCCTTCGGGCCGACGAAGGGGAAGGTGACGGTGACCGACGGGTCCTGACGCATCTTGTAGACGTCGTCGTCCATGCGCAGCTCATGGTTCGACAGCGGCGTCTCATCACGCCAGCAGTACGGGAGCACTCGGTGCCCCTCGTACGCGAGGTCTTTGTCCCAGAGCTCCTTGAACGCCCACAGGACCGACTCCATGAAGCCGGTGTCGAGCGTCTTGTACCCCCGCTCGAAGTCGACCCAACGCGCCTGGCGGGTGACGTAGTCCTCCCACTCGCGCGTGTACTCGAGCACCGACGAGCGCGCCTTGTCGTTGAAGGCGGCGATGCCCATCTGCTCGATCTCGCTCTTCTCGGTGATACCGAGCTGCTTCATGGCCTCGAGCTCGGCCGGCAGACCGTGCGTGTCCCACCCGAACACGCGGTCGACCTTCTTGCCCCGCATCGTCTGGAACCGCGGGAAGACATCCTTCGCGTACCCGGTGAGCAGGTGGCCGTAGTGCGGCAGACCGTTGGCGAAAGGAGGACCGTCGTAGAAGACCCACTCCGGCGCGCCCTCGCGGCGCGTGATCGAGGCGCGGAACGTGTCGTCGCGCTCCCAGAACGCGAGCACATCGCGCTCGACGTCGGGGAATCGCGGGCTGGGGACGACGCTGTCGGCGGCAGGGCCGAAAGCAGAGGACTGGGGATACGTCATGGCTTCTCTCGCAGGGTCGGACTTCCTGCGAGGACGATCGTGCGACCGCGGTACCACCCCGCTTGCCCCGGAGGGCCACTCTCCCAGCGGCTGTGACGGGCCTGCCCCGCTCGGTTCTACTGGGCGGGTGTCCGCTGTTCTTCCGAGAGCTCCCCGGTGATGGCCGGATCGGTGCTGATCGCCCCATCATACCGGCGTCCTACGCTGAAGGCATGGCCCGCCCGCGCACTCATCCGGCTCCCCCACGCATCACGGACCCCGACCTCCCCCGACACCTGGCACCGGGACGCCTCGCGCGGCACGCGGACCTCACCGGCGCGGCCGTCACCGTGGAGGCCGGAAGCGCGGACGGCGCGCACGCACGGGTGAGCGAGAGCTCGCTCACCGCGGCATCCGTCGACCGGATCGATCTGACGGGCGCCGTCATGAGCGATGTGCGCGTCGCGGATGTCTCCGCGGTCGAACTCGCCGCGCGCGACGGCAGCTGGCGCACGGTGAGCATCGCCGGCGGACGCCTGGGCACCCTCGACGCCGGGCGCGCGCGCTGGGACGGGGTGGAGATCCGCGGCATCCGCGTCGACTATCTCTCGGCTCCCGCCGCGGTCCTGCGCGACGTGCGGTTCGTCGACTGCCGCATCGGGACGCTCGATGCGCCCGGCTCGACGCTCGAGCGCGTGCAGTTCGTGGGCACGACGGTCGACGAGTTCGACACCCGCGAGCTGCGCGGCAGCGACCTCGACCTGCGCGGGCTCGACGCTCTGGCGTTCACCGATGTCCGGGCGCTGCGGAACGCGACCGTGTCGCTCCGGCAGGCCGAGTCGCACGCGGCGGCGTTCGCACAGGCCCTCGGGATCGAGGTGCGCGACGACGCGCGAGACGAACGGATGCCGCGATGATCGCCGCGACGTCGCGACTCGTCCTGCGCCGCATGACCCCGGACGATCTGTCGCCGCTGCGGACGATCCTTGCGGACCCGATCACCATGACCGCGTACGAGGGCGCGTTCGACGACGACGAGAGCGCGCGGTGGCTCGAACGCAACCTCCAGCGTTACGACGACGACGGCTTCGGCCTGTGGGCTGTCGATCTGCCCGGCGCCGGCATGATCGGACAGTGCGGCATCACCCGGCAGCGGATCGACGACGACGAGGTCTTCGAGGTCGGGTACCTGTTCAACCGGGCCTACTGGCACCGCGGCTACGCCACCGAAGCGGCGACCGCGGCGCGCGACTGGGCGTTCCGCGACCTCGGCGTCGCGACCGTCTGGGCCAAGGTGCGCGACACGAACCTCGCGTCGATGAACGTCGCCATCCGCCTGGGAATGACCGTCCGGCGCCGCTTCGTCGTGCACTACCGGGGGGTCGACATGCCGCACCTGGGCTTCGCCGTCGATCGCTCGCGCGAGACCGGCAGCCGGACGACGCTCAGTCCGAGGCCCACGCCTCCGCGCGCACGCTGACGGTGGGAGCGTCATGGAGCAGCCGCGACACCGGGCAGCGGTCGTGGGCGGCGGTGGCGAGCTCCGCGGCCTCGGTCTCGCTCAGACCTTCGCCCGAGACGAATGCCGTCGCGACGAACTCGAACCCGCCGCGGGCTTCCGCGTCGCGCATCTCGACGTCCACGCGAACGGCGGTCCGGTGCGCACCTCGGACGATCGCCTGAGCCGTGGCGTTCAAGCACGTCGACCAGGCGAGCGCGAGAAGCTGCTCGGGGTTGCTCGCGCCCGCGTCGCGATCGGGCTGCAGCGGGTTCGAGACCGCGACGCTCAGGCCCCAGGGCACGCGGCTCACGCCCGTGCCTCCATCGTCGTTGAACGCGGACGTGCGGTACCGGACAGTCATACCGCGACTATAGTTGAACGTCGTCCAACTATTCGGAGGATGCCGTCGTGCCCACCCTCGACCTCCCGGTCGCTCTCCGCGGCGTCGACGTCACCTACCCCGGCGGCACGCGCGCCCTCGCGAACGTCGATCTCGCCGTCCGCGACGGAGAGATCTTCGGCGTCATCGGTGAGAGCGGAGCCGGCAAGAGCACGCTCCTCGGACTGCTCACGGGGGAACTGACGGCCACGAGCGGCACCGTTCAGGTGCTGGGTCAGGACCCCGCGCTGCTCTCGACCGGCGAGCTACGGACGCTGCGGCGGAGCCTCGGCGTGGTCTTCCAGGGCGTGCACCTCCTGTCGAACCGCACCGTGCGGCAGAACGTCGCGCTGCCGCTCACCCTCGACGACGCTCGGCCCAGCCGCGACGCGCGCACGGATCACCGCGAGCGCGTCGCCGAGGCGTTGCGATTCGTCGGCCTCGACGCGCGCGCCGACGCCTACCCTGCACAGCTCAGCGGCGGCCAACGCCAGCGCGTGGGCATCGCTCGCGCGCTGGTCTCGCGCCCGCGCCTGCTCCTGTGCGACGAGCCCACATCCTCGCTCGATGCAACGACGACCGACGGGGTCCTCGCGCTGCTCCGCGCCGCGCGCGAGCGCTTCGGCACGACAATCGTCGTGGTCACCCACGACCTGGGCGTCGTGCGCCGCATCTGCGACCGGGTCGCGCTCTTCGAGTCCGGCTCGCTCCGCGAGGTCCTCACGGTCACCGGACGCGTCGAGCCCGAGCAGGGCACCTACCTCGACCGCGCACGTCGGGAGCTCGGCGCGTGAACGCCCTCGCCGAGTCCCTCGCCCGGCGCGGCCACGACCTGCTCGAGGCTCTCGCACAGACCGGCTACATGCTTGTCGTGTCGCTCGCAGCAGCGATCGTCCTGGGCCTGCCTCTCGGCATGCTCGTCTACCTCACCCGCCACGGCGGCGTCGCCGAGAACCGGCTGCTCTGGTGGACGGGCAACCTCTTCATCAACGTCGTCCGATCCTTCCCGTTCCTGCTGCTGGTCGTCTTCCTCGTCCCGGTCACGCGGCTCGTGTACGGCACGACGTTCGGCACACCGGCCGCGACCTTCTCGCTGTGTTTCGTCGCCGTAGCGATCTACGCCCGCCTCGTCGAGCAGATCCTGCGGGAGATCCCGCCCGGCATTCCCCGCGTCGCCGTCACCACGGGCGCGACGCTGCCGCAGACCGTCCTGCGCTTCCTGTTGCCCGAAGCGTTCCCCGGCCTCGTCTACGCGCTGACGTCGGCGACGATCAGCCTGCTGTCTTACTCGACGGTCCTGGGGGTGGTCGGGGGCGGCGGGATCGGCGACTTCGCGCTGCGGTACGGCTACCAGGAGTACGACTACCCGCTGATGTATTTCACGATCGGCGTCATCCTCATCGTCGTGCTCGTCATCCAGTCCGCCGGGCACCGTCTCTCGGTGCGCCTCGACCACCGTTGACCACCCGCTCCCCTATCCGCTTACGCCTGCCCATCCCACGAGGAGAAACCCCATGCCCGTTCGTTCCCTGCGCTCCCGCCTCACCCTGGCCGCCGTTGCGTCCGTCGCCGCTGTCGGCCTGCTCGCGGGCTGCGGGTCCTCCGCCGCCGACGGCGACGCCGACGCTGCCCCGGTCACGCTCCGTGTCGGCGCGGTGACCGCACCTGCGACCGACATCGTCGAGGCGGCCGGCGACGCGATCGCCGACGGCTACGAGATCGAGCTCGTCGAGGCGTCGGACTACGTCACGATCAACAACATGCTCGCCGCGGGCGACATCGACGCGAACTTCTCGCAGCACGAGCCGTACATGACCGAGTTCAACACCAAGAACGACGCCGCGCTCGAGGCGGTCCAGCCCGTCTACAACTTCGTGATCGCGTTCTACTCGAAAACCCTGAGCGACATCGCCGAGCTGCCCGACGGCGCAACCGTCGCGATCCCGAACGACTCGTCCAACACCGCGCGCGCTCTGAAACTTCTCGCCGACGCCGACATCGTCACGCTGGCGGCGGGCGTCGACCCCTACGCCGCGACGGTCGACGACATCGCCGAGAACCCCAAGAATCTGGAGTTCCTCTCGCTCGAGATCAATCAGCTCAACACGGCGTACGACGAGGCGGACCTGGTGTTCCAGTGGCCCTCGCACATCGCCGCGCTCGGCCTGACACCGCAGGACGACGGCCTCCTGACCGAGCTCGACGACCGCTTCGCGCTCCAGCTCGTCGTCCCGTCCGAGGATGCCGACTCCGACGCGACCCGCGCGCTGATCGACGCCTTCACGAGCGACGAGGTGCGCGAGATCATCGAGGGCAACGCCACCATCGAAGCGGCGTTCTGAGCCTCGGCGGGGCGCGCCCGACGCGCCCCGCCGAGTAGACTTCCGGTGTTCCCACACTCAGGCACGCTCACACAGTGCCGCACATATCGCCGAGGAGACCCGATGTCCGCGCAGATCCCCGACAAGCCCGTTCTCGAAGGCCTCGAGGACAAGTGGGATGCCGCGTGGGCCGAGCAGGGCACATACCTGTTCGACCGTGCCCGTGCCGCCGAATCCGGTCGCGCCGGCGTCTTCTCGGTCGACACCCCGCCGCCGACGGCATCCGGGTCGCTGCACATCGGCCACGTCTTCTCGTTCACGCACACCGACCTCAAGGTGCGCTTCGAGCGCATGCGCGGCAAGAGCGTCTTCTACCCCATGGGATGGGATGACAACGGCCTGCCGACGGAGCGGCGCGTGCAGAACTACTACGGCGTGCGCTGCGACCCGACCCTCCCCTACGACGCCTCGTTCGCCCCGCCCTTCGAGGGCGGCGACAACAAGTCGAGCCGCGCGGCCGACCAGGTGCCGATCAGCCGACGCAACTTCATCGAGCTCTGCGAGAAGCTGACCTTCGAGGATGAGAAGCAGTTCGAGTCGCTCTTCCGCCAGCTCGGGCTCTCGGTCGACTGGACCCAGACCTACCGCACCATCTCGGACGACACGATCCGCACGAGCCAGCTCGCCTTCCTCCGCAACCTCGAGCGCGGCGAGGCCTATCAGGCGCTCGCCCCCACCCTGTGGGACATCGACTTCCGCTCTGCGATCGCCCAGGCCGAGCTCGAGGACCGCGACCAGCAGGCCTCGTACCACCGCATCGCCTTCCACAAGACCGATGGAAGCGGCGACATCCACATCGAGACGACGCGCCCCGAGCTCCTCCCCGCGTGCGTCGCGCTGGTGGCCAACCCCGACGACGAGCGGTACAAGCCGTACTTCGGCCAGACGGTGCGCACCCCGCTCTTCGACGTCGAGGTCCCCGTTCTCGCCCACCCTCTCGCCCAGCAGGACAAGGGCTCGGGCATCGCGATGATCTGCACGTTCGGCGACGTCACCGACATCATCTGGTGGCGCGAGCTCGACCTGCCCAACCGCACCATCCTCGGCGCCGACGGGCGCATCCTCGCCGAAGCGCCCGAGGTGATCGTCGGCGAGACCGGGCGCGCCGCCTACGCGGAGCTGGCGGGCAAGACCGTCTTCAGCGCGAAGAAGCGCATCGTCGAGCTGCTCGAGGAATCGGGCGAGCTGTTGGCGGTGTCGAAGCCGTTCACCCACCCGGTGAAGTTCTTCGAGAAGGGCGACCGCCCGCTCGAGATCGTCTCGACGCGCCAGTGGTACCTGCGGAACGGCGCGCGCGACGAGGAACTGCGCGACCGCCTCATCCAGCTGGGCCAGGGGATGTCGTGGCACCCCGACTTCATGCGCGTCCGCTACGAGAACTGGACCAACGGCCTCACCGGCGACTGGCTCGTCTCGCGCCAGCGGTTCTTCGGCGTGCCCATCCCGATCTGGTACGGGCTCGACGAGAACGGCGAGCGGGACTACAGCCGCGTGATCGCCCCGGACGTGTCGCAGCTGCCGGTCGATCCGACGACGGACGTCCCCGCGGGCTACACCGAGGACCAGCGCGGCGTGGCCGGCGGCTTCGACGCTGAGCGCGACATCTTCGACACGTGGGCGACGTCGTCGCTGACGCCGCAGCTGGCCGGGGGCTGGCAGCGCGACGACGAGCTGTGGAACCTCGTCGCGCCGTTCGACCTGCGTCCGCAGGGCCAGGACATCATCCGCACGTGGCTGTTCTCGACGATGCTGCGCAGTACGCTCGAGGACGGTCGCGCACCGTGGTCGGATGCCGCGATCTCTGGCTTCATCGTCGATCCCGACCGCAAGAAGATGTCGAAGTCCAAGGGCAACGTCGTCACGCCCGCCGACATCCTCGCCCAGCACGGCACCGACGCGGTGCGCTACTGGGCGGCATCCAGCCGTCTCGGATCGGACGCCGCCTTCGACCCGCAGAACCCCACGCAGGTCAAGATCGGCCGGCGTCTGGCCATCAAGGTGCTCAACGCGGCGAAGTTCGTGCTGTCCTTCCCGGTTCCCGAGGGAGCGCGCGTCACCCACGCCCTCGACGCGGCGATGCTCGCGACGCTCGACCGAGTGATCGCCGACGCCACGCGGGCCTACGAGGCCTACGACCACGCACGTGCGCTGGAGGTCACCGAGGCGTTCTTCTGGACCTTCTGCGACGACTACCTCGAGCTCGTGAAAGAGCGCGCCTACAACCAGGCCGACAGTGGGCAGGCCTCCGCCGCGCTCGCCCTGCGCCTGGCGTTGTCTTCGCTGCTGCGGCTGCTGGCGCCGGTGCTCGCCTTCGCAGCCGAGGAGGCGTGGTCGTGGTTCGAAGAGGGCTCGATCCACGTCGCCGCGTGGCCGCAGCCGCGTGACATCGACGGCGACCCCGCCATCCTGACCGCCGCGAGCGCCGCGCTCATCGGCATCCGTCGTGCGAAGACGGAGGCCAAGGCGTCGCAAAAGACCCCCGTCACCATCCTCACCCTGCGCGCCGATGCCGCAACGGTCGGTCGCCTGCGACAGGCCGAGGGCGACCTCAAGGCTGTCGGACGAATCACCGAGTTGGAACTGCTCGACGGCGAGGGCGACCTCAGCGTCGAGCGCGTCGAGCTCGCCGCCCAGGAGGCATGACATGAGACTCGGTACCCGCTGGACCAGTGGCGGCGCGATCCCTGCGTCCGTGCCCGAGGCCCTGCACGAACAGATCGGTCAGGTCGACCGCCTCATCGAGGTCGACCCGCGCCCGAAGTGGACGCTCACCTGGCTCGAGGGGCGACCCGTCGCCGAACTCGAGAACGGGGCGGTCGTCTCGCTCGACGCGAGCGGCCGCGCCGTCGTCGGACAGATCGACGACGATACCTTCTGAGGCCGCGCGCCGGCGACGGCGGCGAGGCCTTTTAGGCTGGAGCGATGACGGAATCCGGCAATCCCCTGCTCATCGTTTCTCCCCTGCCTCACGGGTTGCCGGACTATCCGGCCATCAAGGCCGAGCACTACCTGCCCGCCTTCCGTGACGCCTTCGCCCAGCAGCGCGCCGAGATCGACGCGATCGCCACGGCCGCCGAGTCGCCCACCTTCGACAACACGATCGAGGCGTGGGAGCGTAGCGGGCGCCTGCTGACCGACGTCGCACACACCTTCTACACCGTCAGTTCCGCCGACGCCACGCCCGAGATCCAGCACGTCGACGGGGAACTGGCCCCGCTCATGTCGGCGCACAGCGACGCGATCCTGCTCGACGGCCGGCTCTACGACCGCGTCCGCCAGCTTCATGCGCAGGCGGGTGACCTCGATCTCACGGACGAGCAGCGGTACCTGATCGAACGCCGTTTCACCCAGATGACCCACGCGGGCGCCGCGCTGGACGAAGCCGCCAAAGCTCGGCTCACCGCCATCAACGGCCGCCTGTCGGTACTGACGACGACATTCGAGAAGAACCTGCTTGCCGACACCAACGAGCTCGCCGTGGTCTTCGACGACGTCGCCGAACTCGACGGCCTCGGCGACGGACAGATCTCCGCCGCCGCCCAGTCCGCGGCCGACCGGGGTATGCCCGGTCGGTTCGTCGTCACCCTCACGTTGTTCACGGGCCATCCGCTGCTCGCGTCGCTGCGTCGACGGGCCAGTCGCGAGCGGCTGCTCGAGGCGTCCCGGTTGCGCGGCAGCCGCGACGGCGCACACGACAATCGGCCGGTCCTGCTCGAGATCGTCCGTCTGCGGGCCGAGCGCGCCGCACTGCTCGGTTTCGCATCCCACGCCGCCTACGTCACCTCGGACCAGACCGCCGGTGACCCGCACGCGGTAGCCGACCTCCTCCGCCGTCTCGCGGTACCGGCCGCCCGCAACGCGCAGCGCGAAAAGGCAGAGCTCACGCGTGTCGCCGAACAGGACGGGCCGCTCCCGGGCGGCATCGGCGCTGCGGACTGGTCCTTCTACACGGAGCGGGTGCGCGCGGCGACGCTCGATATCGACACCGCCGCGTTGCGACCCTGGTTCGAAGCGGAGCGCGTCCTGCACGACGGCGTCTTCTTCGCGGCGACGCAGCTCTACGGCATCACGTTCCAGGAGCGCCCCGACCTGCCCGCATACCACCCGGACGCTCGCGTCTTCGAGGTGACCGATGCCGACGGCTCTCACGTCGGGCTGTTCATCCTCGATCTCTACACGCGCGACAGCAAGCGAGGCGGCGCATGGATGAACGCTGTCGTGTCGCAGTCGCGCCTGCGCGGAACAACGCCGATCGTCGTCAACAACCTCAACGTGCCGCAGCCTGCCCCGGGAACGCCGACGCTGCTCACGCTGGACGAGGTGACGACGCTGTTCCACGAGTTCGGCCACGCGCTGCACGGCCTGTTCGCCACCGTCACCTACCCCACCTTCGCCGGCACGAACGTGTTCCGCGACTTCGTCGAGTTCCCGAGCCAGGTCAACGAGATGTGGATCTTCCGCCCCGAGATCCTCACGAACTACGCGCGCCACATCGAGACCGACGAGCCACTGCCGGCATCGATCATCGCTCGCCTCGAGGCCTCGAGCACCTTCAACCAGGGCTTCGCCACGAGCGAGTACCTCGCCGCCGCGTGGTTGGACCTCGCCTGGCACTCCCTCTCGGTCGACGAGGCACGGTCGGTATCGGATGTCGCGGCCTTCGAGGCGGCCGCGCTCGGCGACATCGGCCTCGACGAACCGGCCGTGCCGACGCGGTACTCGTCGACGTACTTCGCCCACATCTTCTCGGGCGGTTACAGCGCCGGCTACTACTCCTACATCTGGAGCGAGGTGCTCGACGCCGATACGGTCGAGTGGTTCGACGACAACGGGGGGCTGAACCGAGCCAACGGCGATCGCTTCCGCCAGCGGCTACTCGGCGTGGGCGGCTCGAAGGATCCGTTGGAGGCCTACCGCGACTTCCGCGGCCGTGATGCGCGCATCGACCCGCTGCTCGCGCGCCGCGGACTTCAGCCCTGACGCGCCGGCGTCAGCGCCCCTCGACGGTGTAGATGAGCCGCGCGAACGCACCGACCGCCTGCGCCGAGTGCAAGCGCAGGCGGTCGGACTCGACGCGCCGCGGCAACAAGGGCGCGCCGGCGCCGAGCGTCACCGGTGCGATCGAGACGGCGATCTCGTCGAGCGCGCCGATGTCGAGGAACTGACCGGCGAGGTCTCCCCCGCCCACCACCCAGATGTCGCGATCACCGGCCGCCGCGCGGATCTCCGGGAGAACGTCCGCCACCGCCCCGGAGACGAAGCGGATGTCGGCACCGGCCGGCGCAGGCAGGTCGCGCGTCGTGAAGACGAAGGTCGGACGGTCACCGTGGAACTCCCGCCACCGTCCGGGATGAGCCAGGATGTCGGACTCGGCGAGCACCCACTCGTACGTCGTCGAACCTTCGACCAGCACGCCGGCATCAGCGGGCAGCAGCTGCTCGTCCGGCTCGGTGCCGCCGTCGACGGCGAAGAGCCACGCGAGCGAGTTGTCGGCGTCGGCGATGAAACCGTCGAGCGATGTTGCGGTGTCGAAAATGATGCGTCCCATGCCGCTGATGGTAACGGCGGCGTCGGACAGGCCTCGATCAGGCGGTCTTGCGCTTCTGCCGGAGCACCAGCGTCGGCGGCGCTCCCTCGTCGACCGCGGCCCGCGTGACGATGACCTTATCGACGTCGTCGGCCGAGGGGATCTCGAACATGATGGGGCCGAGGACATCCTCGAGGATCGCTCGCAGACCGCGAGCTCCGGTCTTGCGCGCGACAGCGAGGTCAGCGATTGCACGCAGAGCATCGTCCTCGAACTCGAGCTCGACGCCGTCCAGCTCGAACATGCGCTGGTACTGCTTGACGAAGGCGTTCTTGGGACCGGTGAGGATCTCGATGAGCGCCTTCTGGTCGAGCGGCGAGACCGACGTGACGACGGGCAGCCGGCCGATGAACTCGGGGATCAGGCCGAACTTGTGCAGGTCCTCGGGCTCGACCTCGCGGAACAGGTCGAGCTCCTTGTCCTTCTCCTGCAGCGGCGCACCGAAGCCGACACCGTGCTTGCCGACGCGCGACGAGATGATCTCCTCGAGGCCCGCGAATGCACCGGCGACGATGAACAGCACGTTCGTCGTGTCGATCTGGATGAACTCCTGGTGCGGGTGCTTGCGCCCGCCCTGCGGGGGAACGGACGCGACAGTGCCCTCGAGGATCTTCAGCAGCGCCTGCTGAACACCCTCGCCGGAGACGTCGCGCGTGATCGAGGGGTTCTCGGCCTTGCGGGCGATCTTGTCGACCTCGTCGATGTAGATGATGCCCGTCTCGGCACGCTTCACGTCGAAGTCCGCTGCCTGCAGCAGCTTGAGCAGGATGTTCTCGACATCCTCGCCGACATACCCGGCCTCGGTCAGCGCCGTGGCGTCGGCCACCGCGAACGGGACGTTGAGACGCTTCGCGAGCGTCTGCGCGAGGTAGGTCTTGCCGCAACCGGTCGGACCGAGCAGCAGGATGTTGCTCTTCGCGAGCTCGACATCATCGGCACGCTGCTCCGCGGGCTGCAGCGTCGAGTGCGCGCGGACCCGCTTGTAATGGTTGTAGACGGCGACCGACAGGGCGCGCTTGGCGGGATCCTGCCCGACGACGTACTCCTCGAGGAACGAGAAGATCTCGCGCGGCTTGGGCAGATCGAACTCGGCGACGGACTCATCGCCCGACTCGGCCATGCGCTCTTCGATGATCTCGTTGCACAGCTCGACGCACTCGTCGCAGATGTAGACGCCGGGGCCTGCGATCAGCTGCTGCACCTGCTTCTGACTCTTGCCGCAGAACGAGCACTTGAACAGGTCAGCGCTCTCACCGATGCGAGCCATGTACCCTCCTGGATGCCGGATGCCGTCGCCCCCGGGGGGAACGCGGTGTTCCGAGCCTAACCTCTCCCACGGACATCCCTGCGGATTTCCGACGCCTCGCCGTCGATCGTCGCGAACAGCGACGGCCCCGGGTTCCCCCGGGGCCGTCGCTGTTCACGTCGTGAGCGTCACGCGGTGATGGCCGCGGGGGTGCGCTTGCGCGACGTCAGCACCTGGTCGACGATGCCGTACTCCATCGCCTCGTGCGCCGACAGGATCTTGTCGCGGTCGATGTCCTTGTTGACCTGCTCCTGCGTGCGGTTGGTGTGGCGCGCCATGGTCTCTTCGAGCCAGGTCCGCATGCGCAGGATCTCGGCCGCCTGGATCTCGATGTCCGACGCCTGACCGTGACCGGCCTCGCCGACGGCGGGCTGGTGGATCAGGATGCGGGCGTTGGGAAGCGCGAGCCGCTTGCCCGGCGCGCCGGCGGCGAGCAGCACGGAGGCGGCGGAAGCCGCCTGGCCGAGCACGACCGTCTGGATCTGGGGCGACACGTACTGCATCGTGTCGTAGATCGCGGTCATCGCGGTGAACGAGCCACCGGGCGAGTTGATGTACATGATGATGTCGCGGTCCGGGTCCTGCGACTCGAGCACGAGCAGCTGAGCCATGACGTCGTCGGCGGACGCGTCGTCGACCTGCACACCGAGGAAGATGACGCGATCCTCGAAAAGCTTGTTGTACGGGTCCTGGCGCTTGTAGCCGTAGGCGGTGCGCTCCTCGAACTGCGGCAGGATGTAGCGGCTCGAGGGCAGTGCTGCGCCGTGGGGAAGGCCGAAGGCGGGTGTGTTCATCGTTCTGTGTCTCCTTCGGTCGATCAGTTCTCGGTGCCGCCGCCGCCGACGACGTCGGTGGCCGATTCGCGGATGTGGTCGACGAAGCCGTACTCCAGCGCCTCCGCGGCGGTGAACCAGCGGTCCCGGTCGCCATCGGCGTTGACCTGCTCGACCGACTTCCCGGTCTGGGCGGCCGTGATCTCGGCGAGGCGACGCTTCATGTCGAGGATGAGCTGCGCCTGCGTCTGGATGTCGCTCGACGTTCCGCCGAAGCCACCGTGCGGCTGGTGCAGCAGCACGCGCGCGTTGGGCGTGATGTAACGCTTGCCCTTCGTCCCCGCGGTCAGCAGCAGCTGACCCATCGACGCGGCCATGCCGATGCCGACGGTGACGATGTCGTTCGGCACGAACTGCATCGTGTCGTAGATCGCCATACCGGCGGTGATGGAGCCGCCCGGCGAGTTGATGTAGAGGTAGATGTCCTTCTCAGAGTCCTCGGCTGCGAGCAGGAGGATCTTCGCGCAGATCTCGTTCGCGTTCTCGTCGCGCACCTCCGACCCGAGCCAGATGATGCGGTCCTTCAGCAGTCTGTCGAAGACGCTGGTTGCGATGAGGGGGTCAGCCATGTGTGCTCCTGATCCGAAGTTTCGTGACGTGTCGAATCTACCGAGGCGGGAGTCGGCCCCCGACCGTGTTCGCCGTGGGCATAGCCGTGTCGCGCCGCAACGACGAGGGGGACGGATGCCGCAGCATCCGTCCCCCTCGCGCCGTTCAACCGGCGGGCGCGATCACTCGGCCGCAGCCTCGTCGGCAGCCTTCTTCTTGGTCGGGGCCTTCTTGGCGGGAGCCTTCTTGGCGGGAGCCTTCTCGTCCGCGTCCGCGGCGTCGGCGTCGGCCTTCTTCTTGGCGGGAGCCTTCTTTGCCGGAGCCTTCTTCTTCGGGGCCTCCTCGGCCTCGATCACGGCGTCGGCGTCGGCCGCGGCGTCGGCGATCTCCTCGGCCTCGGCGACGACGTCATCGCCGGCTGCCTCCTCGCCTTCGACAGCGACGAAGCCGGCGAGGTCGACGGGCTTGCCGTCGGTGTCGACGACGGAGACCTTGCCCAGCGCGATCGCGAGTGCCTTGTTACGGGCGACCTCGCCGACCATGACGGGCAGCTGGCCGTTCTCCTGCAGCGCGTTCACGAACTCCTGCGGAGCCATGCCGTACTGCGCCGACGCCTGGATCAGGTACTGCGTGAGCTCGTCCTGCGAGACCTGCACCTCGTGCGTCTCGGCGATCTTGTCGAGGATCATCTGCGTGCGGAACTGCTTCTCGCTCGCCTCGGCGACCTCGGCACGGTGCTCGTCGTCCTCGAGGCGTCCCTCGCCCTCGAGGTGCGCGTGCACCTCGGCCTCGACGAGAGCAGCCGGGACGGGGATGTCGGCCTTCTCGAGCAGCGCGTCGACGAGCTTGTCGCGAGCTGCCGCCCCCTGGGTGAAGACGCTCTGCTGCGACACCCGCTCGACGAGGCTCTCGCGGAGCTCGGCGATGGTGTCGAACTCGCTCGCCATCTGCGCGAAGTCGTCGTCGGCCTCGGGCAGCTCGCGCTCCTTGACGGCCGTGACCGTCACGGCCACCTCGGCCTCTTCGCCGGCGTGGTCACCGCCGACGAGCTTCGAGCGGAAGGTCGTCGCCTCACCCGCGGTGAGGGAGTCGATCGCTTCGTCGATGCCCTCGAGCAGTTCGCCCGAGCCGACCTCGTACGACACGCCCTCGGCGCGGTCGATCTCGTTGCCGTCGATCGTGGCGACGAGATCGAGCTCGACGAAGTCACCCTTGGTGGCGGGACGGTCCACGGTGACGAGGGTGCCGAAGCGGCCGCGCAGGCGGTCGAGCTCCTCGTCGATGGCGGCGTCGTCGGTGGCGACGGCGTCGACCTCGATCGTGATGTCGTCGTAGGCGGGCAGCTCGAACTCGGGCCGGACGTCGACCTCGACCTCGACCTTGAGGTCGCCCGAGAAGTCCTTCTCGCTCGGCCAGTCGATGACCTCGGCCGACGGGCGGCCGAGCACGCGCAGCTCGTTGGCGGTGACCGCTTCGCGGTAGAAGCCGTCGAGGCCTTCGCTGACAGCGTGCTCGATGACCGCGCCGCGGCCGACACGCTGGTCGATGATCGGAGCGGGCACCTTGCCCTTGCGGAAGCCGGGGATCTGCACGTCCTGAGCGATGTGCTCGTATGCGTGGCTGATGCTCGGCTTGAGCTCGTCCGGGCTGACCGTGATGTGGAGCTTCACCCGGGTGGGGCTGAGCGTCTCGACGGTGCTGGTGACCATGCCTGTCGTTCTCCTTTATCCGGCCGCGCAGCTGCGCGTCCGTTCGGTGGTCTGGGTTCGTGGGGCCGTAGTCGGGGCGACAGGATTTGAACCTGCGGCCTCCCGCTCCCAAAGCGGGCGCTCTACCAAGCTGAGCTACGCCCCGGGCGCGCCGCGACGTGCGTCGGGAAACGGCCGTGGTCAGTCTAGCCGACCGAGTCCGCTAGACTGATCGGGTCGCCGTTCGCACGGCTCCGGGGATGTAGCTCAATGGTAGAGCCTCAGTCTTCCAAACTGATGGTGCGGGTTCGATTCCCGTCATCCCCTCCACTGCTCCGACGCGCGCCGTTCGCTCGTCGGAGCTTTGTCATTCCGCCCGCGCTGCGTCGTGCTCGGCGCGCAGAGCCACGTAGCTGTCGGCGTTGCGTCGCAGCCCCGCCCGCTCCTGGTCCGTCAGCGCTCGGCGGACTCTCGCGGGCACGCCGGCGACGAGCGAGCCCGGCGGCACGACGGTCCCTTCGAGCACGACCGCGCCGCCCGCGACGAGCGAGCCCGCGCCGATGACAGCACCGCTGAGCACCGTGCTGTTCATGCCGATCAGACACCCGTCGCCGACGGTGCAGCCATGGACGACGGCGTTGTGGCCGATCGAGACGTCGTCACCGATGGTCGTCGGCGACGCGGCATCCACGTGGATCACGACGCCGTCCTGCACGTTGCTACGCGCTCCCACCACGACGCGCGCCCGGTCCGCTCGGATGACGGCGTTGTACCAGACGCTCGACTCACGCCCCAGGGTGACGGCGCCGACGATGCGGGCGCCGTCCGCCACGAACGCGGTGGGATGAAGCTGCGGCCGCGACTCCCCCACCGCGACGACGGATGCGGCGGCGGAGACGGACACGGCATCAGGTTAGCCCTGGTGAGCCGAGCCTTCTCTTGCTTGCGGAATGTTCCGGGCTGAGTAGCGTTTCATCAGAAGCAGGCTCCGACCTGCCGAGAAGGAGGCGCGAACATGACCGACACCAACATCACCACCCCCGCTCTCACCGCCGACCCGGAGGTCGCGGCAGCGACGGCGCAGTTCCTGACGCCCGTCGTCCACAAGATGCAGGCGCTCGTCGTCAACGGCAAGCAGGCGCACTGGAACGTCCGCGGCTCGAACTTCATCGCCATCCACGAGCTGCTCGACACCGTCGTGGCGCACGCCCAGGAGTACGCCGACACCGCCGCGGAGCGCATCGTCGCCCTCGGCCTTCCGGTCGACTCTCGCGTGTCGACGCTCGCCGACAAGACCACCACGGCCGTGCCCGCCGGCTTCGCTCAGTGGCGTGACGAGATCAAAGCCATCGTGTCTGACATCGACGCGGCCCTCATCGATCTGCAGGACGCGATCGACGGTCTCGACGAGGTAGACCTGTCGAGCCAGGACGTCGCCATCGAGATCAAGCGCGGCGTCGACAAGGACCGCTGGTTCCTGCTCGCGCACCTCGCCGAGTGACGCGCCGCTGATCACGCCTCGAAGGCCCCGGGCCCTGTACAGGGACGGGGCCTTCGTCATGCGTCGGCACGTCGCTCGCAGCGCGCCGGGTCAACCGACGTGAGTCGCCCGACCGGCGAGCAGCGTCGCTTGCACCACCGTTGCCCGCATCTCGGCCGCCGTCGCCGCCATCGGGTCGCGATCCACCACCACGAGATCGGCCACACCCCCGGGTGCGATCGCCGAGCCGGTCGCCGAGCCACCGGTGGTCGACGCCGCCAGGGCGGTCGCAGCGTCCACCCGCTGATGCGGCCGCCACGCCTCCCGGTCGTCGGCGGTGCGGAACACCGCCGCCGCCATCGTCGACCAGGGATCGAGGGCCGCGACCGGCGCATCGGATCCGAAGAGGAGGGTGGCGCCGGCATCCGCCAGTTCGCGCATGGGATAGGCGATCGAGGTCTGCTCAGCCCAGTACTCCTCGGCCATGTCCCGGTCGTCCACGGCGTGGGCGGGTTGCAGGCTCGCGGCGACGCCGAGCCGTGCGAATCGCGGGATGTCGGCATGGGCGACCAATTGCGCGTGCTCGATCGTTCCCGTGGCGCCCGTCGCGGCGAAGGCGTCGAGCGCATATGTGTTCGCCACGTCGCCGATCGCGTGGACCGCGCACGAGATCCCGGCGCCGGTGGCGCGGCGCATCAGCGGCACCAGCTCGTCCGGGGGCACGGTCATGACGCCGAAATCGCTCGTCGTTCCCGGGTAACGGTGCGAGCAGGCAGCCGTGCGCGTTCCCAGCGAACCGTCGGTGATGACCTTGAACGAGCCCATCCGGACGAGCCCGGCCGGATCGATCGCATCGCCGGTAGCCAGTCCTGCGGCGATCGCGCGGTCGAGCGAACTCGCGTACACACCGAATGAGACGCGCACCGCGTCGAACCCCCGGGCGAGACGACGCTCCCACGCCTCCGGGTTCCAGGCCATGTCGAGGTCGACGATCCCGACGACGCCGCGCGCGGCCGCGGCGGTCATCGCATCGATCACCGCCGCGTCGGCGACGTCGACGTCGAGGGCGTTGAGCCGCCGAGAGATCTCGAACGCCGGCTCCTCGCGCAGGATGCCGTCGTCGGCGGCCATCCCCTCTCGGCGCAGGGCAGCGGAGTTGAGCCAGACACTGTGGACGTCGGAGTTGATGAGGTACGTCGGGACATCACCGGTCGCGGCATCCAGGAGTTCCCGGGTGGGGGCGTCGCGCCACAGGGCGTCGCGGAAACCCGAACCGACGCGACGTCCGTCGTCGCCGACCGGTGCCGCCCCCATGAGCGACGCGGCCTGCGCGGCAGACCCCACCCCGTCGAGCACGACACGGCGCGAGGCGAGCGCCCACTGCACGGTGTGGATGTGGTGATCCCACAGTCCCGGTAGCAACCAGCCGCCCTCACCGTCGAGGACGACGCCCGTCCGCGGCAGCGCGCCGGCCGGGGCGATGTCGGCGACGAGGCCGCCGCCGAGATGGACATCGACCAGATCCGTCCCGAACGGATCGGTGCGGCCGGGGCCGGTGAGGCGGACGTTCGCGACGACATCGACCGTCGCGCCGGGCTCGACGCTCATCGGGCTCCGCCTCGGGCAGCCCGCAGCGGCGCGTGCGCTCGGCGCATCTCGCCCGCCAAGCGCGGGTCGGCGTACGGGGTCTCTCCCGATTCGAGCCGGTCGATGATCGCGTCGACGACATCGTCCGAGCGGTTCTGGCTGAGCTTTCGCTTGGCGCTCACGCGCTCGGGCGTCAGTCGGAACCCGACCGTCCCGCGTTCGAGGCGGCGCACGTACTCTTCGTCGTTCGGATGCGACAGCATCGGGCGCGGATCGGGAGTCTGGGACTCGAAACGCTCGACGAGCCGGTCGAGTACCCGCAGGTTCTCGTCGGTGTCGAGGATCTCCGGCACACCGGCGAGGTGGACCGTGACGAAGTTCCACGTCGGGACGGCCGGCACATCGCCGTACCAGCTCGGTGAGATGTAGCCGTGCGGCCCGGCGAACACGACGAGCAGCTCGCGCTCGCCGAGCCCATGGACGAGGTCGTCCGGGCGGCCGACGTGCCCGACGATGGTCAGGTCGTCGCGGTCCTCGTCGAGCAGCACGGCGTAGTGCGACGCGACGAGCCCCTCGGAGGTCGAGCTCACGAGGGTGGCCCAGGGGTTCTCATCGATCGTGCGGCGCAGCTCGGCGACATCCGTCATCGCGAAGCTCGGGTTCTGTCTCATCGCATCACCTCTGGCAGTTCGGGCACCAGTACAGCTTCCGCGCGGCCATCTCCTCGAGCACGATCGCGGTGCCGCACACGCGGCAGGGCAGGCCGGCGCGATGGTAGACCCAGTGACGGTCGTCGCGATGCGCCATCGCTCGGCGCCATGCCTCGGCGTCGAGGTCGTCCATCGTCATCATCTGACCGGTCTCGACGCCGATGGCCAGCAGGCGTACCCAGTCCCGCCAGAGCTCGCGCACGGTTTCCTCCGGGACGTCACGGCCTGGGGCGTGCGGGTTCAGGCGCGCGCGGAACAGCATCTCGGCGCGGTACACGTTGCCGATGCCGCTCACGACGTTCTGATCCATCAGCAGCAGCCCGATCGGGGTCGGCTTGCGCCGGACGACCGAGGTGAACCGCTCCTCGCCTGCGGCAGGTTCATCGACCAGCGGGTCGGGGCCGAGCTTCGCGATGGTGGCTTGCACCTCATCCGGGGTCTGCAGCTGACAGGCGGTGGGCCCGCGCAGGTCGGCGCACGTGACGTCGGTGAGCAGGCGGAGCCGCACCTGACCCACCACGGGCGGCGGCCACTCAGCCTCGTCGAGCCCGTCGTCGCCGAGACCGGTCGTCTGCTCGCTCATCCGCACCCGGACGCGGGTGCGCCGCGGGGCGCCGATCGACGTCAGCGAGTTCTCGCCCGCCGCGTCGAAGATGCGGTCCACGTCCGTTCCGCGCTGGTTCGTGTGGCCCATCCGGCCGTTGGCCGAGGCGATCGTCGCATCGGCGAGCACCTCGCCCGCGAAGTCCCACGCCCCGTACATCCCGAGGTGCACCCGCAGCCAGACATCGCCCTCGAAGTTGAGGAACATCTGCTTGCCGACCGCGCGTACCGCGACCGCCTCACGACCGTCGAGCACGGCCGCGCCCTCGGCGAAGCGCCCCTGCGGGCTGGATGCCGCGACCGTGCGCCCCACGATGTTCCGGTCGAATTGCCGGGCGATGCGGTGGACGGAATGGCCCTCGGGCATCAGCCCACTTCCGGGTCGAACGAGTCGCCGGCCGGGAGCGGGGAGGTCGCCTCGCGGCCCTCCTCGCGCGGATCGGGCAGCAGGCTGCCGTCGGCCTCGTACGCGGCGAGCTGGGCGATGCGGCGAGCGTGCCGCTCCTCACCGCTGAACGGCGTCGCGATGAAGCGGTCGATGAAGGCGACGGCCTCGTCGAAGGTGTGCTGGCGGGCGCCGATCGAGATCACGTTGGCGTCGTTGTGCTCCCGCGCGAGCTCGGCGGTGGCGAGATTCCACACCAATGCCGCGCGCACGCCGTGCACCTTGTTCGCCGCCATCTGCTCGCCGTTGCCGGAACCGCCGAACACCACACCGAGCGCCTCCACGCCGGCCTGCTGATCGCGCACGACGGCCTGCGCCGCGCGGATGCAGAACGACGGGTAGTCGTCGAGGGCGTCGTACTCGATGGGTCCGTGGTCGACGACGTCGTGACCGCCTTCGGCGAGGTGGTGCTGGAGCTGGGTCGAGAACTCGAGACCGGCGTGGTCGGTCGCGATATGGATGCGCATGGCACCATCCTATGAACGTGCGGGCCGCGGAAGCGTAGGCTGGCACGGTTGCCGTCGGCGCCAGCAGCGCGCGGCCACGAACCCTCACCCCGACCCTGGGAGCAGAACGCACGTGCCTGGAGAGAACCTCACCCGCATCGAGGCGCAGGAGCGCCGCGCGATCGTCGACACGCAGTCGTATGACATCGCCCTCGACCTGACCGTCGGCGCGGAGGTGTTCCGCTCCCGCGTCGTCGTCCGTTTCGCCGCGACCGAGGGCGCGTCGACCTTCATCGACCTCATCGCACGCGATGTCCGCGAGATCACGCTCAACGGTCGCGCCATCGACGCCAGCGCGTTCGCCGATTCGCGCATCGCCCTCGACGGCTTGGCCGCGCAGAACGAGCTCATCGTCGACGCCGACTGCCTGTACACGAACACGGGCGAGGGCCTGCACCGCTTCGTCGACCCGGTCGACGGCGAGGTCTACCTCTACTCCCAGTTCGAGGTACCCGACTCGCGCCGCGTGTTCGCGGTGTTCGAGCAGCCCGATCTCAAGGCCCAGTTCCGCTTCACCGTGACCGCTCCGGCGGAGTGGAAGGTCGTCTCGAACTCCCCCACCCCCGAGCCCGTGCCCGGCGACGACGGCGCCGCCACGTGGGCGTTCGAGCCCACGCCGCGGATCTCCTCGTACATCACCGCGCTCGTCGCCGGCCCGTACGAGCAGGTCTTCTCGGAGCTCACGAGCGCCGACGGCCGCGTCATCCCCTTGGGCGTGTACGCGCGCAAGAGCCTGTGGCAGTACCTCGATGCCGATTACGTCTTCGAGAAGACCCGCCAGGGCTTCGCGTACTTCGAGGACAAGTTCGGCGTGCCCTATCCGTTCGCCAAGTACGACCAGCTCTTCGTCCCCGA
The DNA here is from genome assembly GCF_028737325.1 of Microbacterium thalli. Classification (GTDB taxonomy): domain Bacteria; phylum Actinomycetota; class Actinomycetes; order Actinomycetales; family Microbacteriaceae; genus Microbacterium; species Microbacterium thalli. Next base: position 351,704 of record NZ_JAQZCH010000002.1, read on the forward strand.
GTTCAACGCGGGCGCCATGGAGAACGCCGGTGCCGTGACGTTCACCGAGACGTACGTGTTCCGCTCGAAGGTCACCGACGCCGTCAAGGAACGCCGCGTCGTCACGATCCTCCACGAGCTGGCCCACATGTGGTTCGGCGACCTCGTCACCATGAAGTGGTGGAACGACCTCTGGCTGAACGAGTCGTTCGCCGAATGGGCGTCGACGATCGCGACCGCCGAGGCCACCGAGTGGACCGAGGCGTGGACCACGTTCAACGCGATGGAGAAGACCTGGGCGTACCGCCAGGACCAGCTGCCGTCGACCCACCCTGTCGTCGCCGAGATCAACGACCTCGAGGACGTCCAGGTCAACTTCGACGGCATCACCTACGCCAAGGGCGGGTCGGTGCTCAAGCAGCTCGCGGCCTGGGTCGGCGTGGAAGCGTTCTTCGCCGGCGTGTCGGCGTACTTCCGCAAGCACTCCTGGGGCAACACCGAGCTGAGCGACCTGCTCACCGAGCTCGAGGCCACGAGCGGCCGCGAGCTCGGCACCTGGTCGAAGAAGTGGCTCGAGACCGCGGGGGTCAACACCCTCGAGCCCGAGATCACGACGGATGCCGACGGCACCATCACCCGCTTCGCCGTCGTCCAGACGGCGCCGGCGGACTACCCGACGATCCGTCCGCACCGCCTCGGCGTCGGCTTCTACTCGCTCCGCGACGGCGCCCTGGTGCGCACGCACCACATCGAGCTCGACGTCGACGGCGACCTCACCGAGGTCCCCGAGCTGAAGGGCCGGACGCAGCCCGACCTCGTGCTGCTCAACGACGAAGACCTCGCCTACGCGAAGATCCGCCTCGACGACCGCTCGCTCCGCACGGCGATCGAGCACCTCGCGAAAATCAGCGACCCGCTCGCCCGCTCACTGGTGTGGGGCGCCGCCTGGGACCAGACGCGCGACGCGGAAGCGTCGGCGACCGACTACATCGACCTCGTCCTGCGCAACATCGGCAGCGAGACGGAATCGACGACGGTTCGTACGACACTCGGCCAGCTGCAGCTCGCCGCGAACTCCTACGTGGCGCCCGACACCCGCGACGCCGCCCGTGCGCGGGTGGCGGACGGCCTGTGGGCGCTCGCTCAGCAGGCCGAAGCGGGAAGCGACAGCCAGCTGCAGTTCGTCACGGCGTTCGCCTCCGCCGCCTCGACCGCCGAGCACTCCGAGGTGGTGCGCAGCCTCCGCTCCGGCGAGACGACCCTCACCGGGCTCGAGATCGACGCCGACCTCTCGTGGGCGCTGCTGGTGTCGCTGGCGGCATCCGGTGCGGTGTCGGCGGACGAGATCGATGCCGCGCTCGCATCCGACAACACCGCCAAGGGCGGCGAGTTCGCTGCCCAGGCGCGTGCCGCGCTGCCCTCGGCCGAGGCCAAGCGCGCCGCGTGGGCCTCGCTCGTCGAGCAGGCCGACCTGCCGAACACGGTCGTGCGCTCCGCCGCCGTGGGCTTCACCCACCCCGCCGGAGTTCCGCTCCTCACGCCGTTCATCGACGAGTACTTCACGATGCTGCTGCCGATCTGGGAGTCGCGCACGTACCAGATCGCGCAGTACCTCATCGTCGGGCTCTACCCCGCCGCCCTCGCGAACACCGAATTGCGCGATGCGACGCGCGCGTGGCTCGCGCAGCACGGCGACGCGCCGGCGGCGCTGCGCCGCCTCGTCGCCGAGAACCTCGCCGGCGTCGAGCGCGCGCTGTCGGTGCAGGAACGCGACGCTCAGGACTGAGTCACCCGTCGGTACAGCGGGCGTCATACTCCGGTATGACGCCCGCCTTGCGTTGCGGTACGACAAGCCGACGACGCGCCACGGACCGCGTCGATAGCGTGGGCGCATGATCGTTGCAGAAGGCCTCACCAAGAGGTACGGAGACAAGACCGCGGTCGACGGTGTCAGCTTCACCGTCCCGTCGGGCAGGGTGACCGGCTTCCTCGGGCCGAACGGCGCCGGGAAGTCCACCACGATGCGCATGATCGTCGGCCTCGACCGCCCGTCCTCCGGGCGCGTCACCATCAACGGGCAGGACTATCGGACGCTGCGCTCCCCGCTCACCGAGGTCGGGATCCTGCTGGATGCGAAAGCGGTGCACACCGGTCGGAGCGCCCGCTCCCACCTGCGTGCGATGGCCGCAACGCACGGCATCCCCCGTTCCCGCGTGGACGACGTCATCGACATCACCGGGCTCGGTTCGGTCGCCGGCAAGCGTGCCGGCAAGTTCTCGCTCGGCATGGGCCAGCGACTCGGGATCGCGGCCGCGCTGCTCGGCGACCCGCAGACGCTCATCCTCGACGAACCGGTCAACGGCCTCGACCCCGAGGGCGTGCGCTGGGTGCGACAGTTCGTCCGCGGCCAGGCCGCACAGGGTCGCACCGTGCTGCTGTCGAGCCACCTGATGAGCGAGATGGCCCTCACCGCCGACCACGTCATCGTGCTCGGGCGCGGCCGGGTCCTCGCCGATGCGAGCATCGACGACCTCGTCCGGTCCTGGACCAGCAACACCGTCACCGTTCGCAGCCCCCGCGCGGACGACCTCGCGCGGCTGCTGGCCGGTCCGGACGTCTCCGTGACGAGCGGCGAGCCCGGCGTGCTGCAGATCGCGGGGCTCGGCGCTCCGGCGATCGGCGACGCTGCCGCGGCGAACGGCATCCCGCTCCACGAGCTGACCCCGCGCGTCGGGTCGCTGGAGGATGCGTACCTCGCCTTGACCGAAGGTTCCGTCGAGTACCAGACAAAGGGGGCCGTGCGATGAGCACGACGACCGTCCACACTCCGGCGCCCGCGCGCTCCGCGTCCGCCCCATACCGCCTGTCGGCGGCGCGGCTCGTGCGCAGCGAATTCATCAAGCTGCTCACCCTGCGCTCGACCTGGTGGTCGCTCGGGGTGACCGCGGCTCTCGCGATCGGCATCTCGCTGCTCATGGCCTGGGCGTCCACCGATTTCGGCGGCGACTTCAACCCCGTCCTGGCGATCACGGCCCCGATGCAGTTCACGATGCTCGTCGCCGGCATCCTCGGCGCTCTGGCCATCACGGGCGAGTACTCCACCGGCATGATCCGGTCGACGTTCGCCGCCGAACCGCGGCGCGGCGCTGTGCTCGTCGCGAAGGCGGTCGTCGTCGCGGTGCTTCTCGCCGTCACGACCGTGCTCACCTCGACCGTCGCCCTGCTGGCCTCCGCACCCATCTTCGGCGACCGGACGCTGGACTGGGGCTCGCCCGAGCAGTCGGTCATCCCGCTGGCGCTCGGTGTGCTTGCGATGGCGACCTTCGCCCTGCTCGGCCTGGGTTGGGGCTTCATCATCCGCAGCGGAGCCGGAGCGATCGCCGCCACGGTCGGCATCCTGTTCGTCCTGCCGATCGTGCTCAGCCTGTTCGCGCTCGGCGGCGAGTCGTGGGCATGGATCGTCGACCTCGGGCAGTATCTGCCGGCCTCGGCCGCCCAGGTCGTAACCTCGCCCGCACCGGACGACTTCTGGCCGGCGCTCATCACGCTGCTCGCGTGGCCCGCGGCGACGCTGCTGGGCGGCTGGGCCGTCCTGCGCACGCGCGACGCGTAGGGTGCCAGGAGTGACCTCAGGAAGCCGCAGCTCGACGTCCCCGGACGACGAGCTGCGGCTTCCGCGTCCCCCGGGAGTCATGCGGCGGTTCTGGGCGCGGCACCCGCGGATCGCCGACGTACTCGTCGCCGGTGTGTGCCTGCTGGTCTCACTGGTACCGGCCACCTCGTTCCGCGGCGACGGCGATGCCGTCGGGATCGCCCGGTACTGGCCGATGACGGGTCCGGTCGTCGTCGGCCTCGTCATCCTCGGCTGCGCGTCACTGCTGCTGCGCCGTCGATTCCCGCGGGCCGTCTTCGTGCTCGCCGTGGTCGTCGCGCACGCGTACCTGCTCGCCCCTGTGGCTGTCGGCGGACTCCTGCTGTGCATGAGCGCGTACTCGCTGGCGGTGTATCGCAGCACCCGCGCGTGCCTGATCGGTGTGGGGATCGCCCTCGGCTCGCTCGCGACGAGCGCTGCCGTTCTGGGCTTGACCGGCGTCATCGGCCCCGCGATCGCCTGGAACGCCGTGATCGGCGAGGCCGTCGTCACGACCATCGGCGCTCTCATCGGCACCAACGTCGGCAATCGCAAGCGCTACGTCGCGGCGCTCATCGATCGCTCACGCCAGCTGGTCGTCGAGCGCGACCAGCAGACGCAGCTGGCAGCCGCCTCCGAGCGTGAGCGGATCGCCCGCGAGCTCCACGACATCGTCGCGCACTCGCTCACCGTCATGGTGGCCCTCGCCGAAGGCGTGGCCGCGTCGACCGAGATGGACCGCGCTCGCCCCGGCGCCGCGGCGATCGCGACGACGGGCCGTGAGGCGCTCCGCGACATGCGCGCGACGCTCGGCATGCTGCGCGACCCGGATGCCGCCCCGCTGGCGCCGCTGGCCCGAGACACCGCCGCCGAGACGATCGCGTCGGCACGCGCGGCCGGGTTCGATGCGACGCTGACGGTGGCGGGCGAGCGGCCCGAGCTCAGCAGCGCCGTACAGCTGGCCATCTCGCGCATCGCGCAGGAGGCCGTCACGAACGCCATCCGGCACGCTCGCGGCGCGACCCGGATCGATCTGCGCATCGCGTACGAGCCGGCGTCCGTCACGATCACCGTGACCGATGACGGCGAGCCCCTCGACGCACCCCCGGTCGCCACCGGCGGCTACGGCCTGCGGGGTCTCCGAGAGCGCGTCGAACTCACCGGCGGCGCCGTCGAAGCCGGGCCGGCCCCCGGCCGCGGGTGGCGCGTGCGCGCCGTCCTCCCCCTCGAACAGGAGAACCATGACGAGTCCTCGTGACGCGCCGATCCGCGTGCTCATCGTCGACGATCAGACGCTCATCCGGCTCGGGTTCCGGATGGTGCTCGAGTCGGCCGGCGACATCGACGTGGTCGGCGAGGCCTCCGACGGCGCCGAGGCGCTGGCGGCCGTCCGCGAGCTCGCCCCCGATGTCGTCCTGATGGATGTCCGGATGCCCGGCGTCGACGGCATCGAGGCGACCGCGCGCGTCCGTCGGGCCCACCCGGACGTGCGCGTGCTGGTGCTGACCACCTTCGACCTCGACGAATACGCCTTCGGCGCGCTGCGCGCGGGGGCGGGCGGGTTCCTGCTCAAGGATGCCCGCCGCGACGAGCTCATCGCCGCGGTGCGCGCGGTCGCGGCGGGCGAGGCGACTCTGTCGCCCCGCGTGACGCGTCGGATGATCGACCTCGTCACAGCGGCGGGCCTCCCCGCACCGCAGCCGGCGCGGCCGAGCACGCTGACCGCACGCGAGGCGGAGGTGCTCGAGGCGATGGCTCACGGGCTGACGAACGCCGAGATCGCCGCGACGCTGTTCCTCAGCGAATCGACGGTGAAGACGCACGTCGGTCGCATCCTCACGAAGCTCCCCGCCCGGGATCGCGTGCACGCGGTCCTGATCGCGCACGGCCTCGCGCAGCCGGGCCTCGACACCTGAGCGAGGTCCCCGGCGCGCTCGCGGCTGCGACGCAGGAGCCGTCGTTAGGATCGGATCGATGACGCCGTTCGATGCCTCCCCCGCCCCCGCCCCCGTGGACTGGAACATCTCCATGACCGACTTCGTGGCGTTCCTCACCGTCGCCGGGTGGAACATCGTGAAGGTCGCGGCGATCATCCTCGGAGCTTTCGCGCTCTCGTGGCTCATGCGCCGTCTCATCGGACGGATCGTCGAGCGGATCGTCCGCGGCGCGAAGACGCGCGCCGACGCCGAGGACACCCGCGCGATCGACATCTCGCCCCTGGCGGAGGTGCGCATCGTGCAGCGGACGCGCACGCTCGGATCGATCCTGTCGAACATCGTGAACGTGACGATCGTCATCGTCGCCCTCCTGATGGTCGTCGGGGTGCTCAACCCCGACATCCTCGGGTCGTTCACCCTGCTGTCGGCGGCGATCGGCGCCGGGCTGGGTTTCGGTGCGCAGAACATCGTCAAGGACGTCCTCAACGGCATGTTCATCGTCGCCGAAGACCAGATCGGCATCGGCGACGTGGTCGACCTGGGGCTCGCGACCGGGATCGTCGAGTACGTGAGTGTGCGGGTGACGCACGTCCGCGACGTCAACGGTGCGCTCTGGTTCGTGCGCAACGGCGAGATCACCCGCATCGGCAACCTGTCACAGGGATGGGCCCGCGTCATCGTCGACCTCTCCGTGCCCGCCGACGCCGACATCGACGCTGTCGAGCACGCGATGCTCGACGCCGCGAAAGACATGGCCCGCGAGTCGAAGTGGCGCGGACGCATCATCGAGAAGCCCGAGATCTGGGGACTGGAATCGGTCACCGGCGAGGCACTCGTCATCCGCCTGGTCGTGAAGACGCGTCCCAACGCAAAGGACGACGTCGCGCGGGCGCTGCGCCTGCGCCTCAAGCGCGCGATCGACGAACTCGGGGTGAAGATCCCGCAGCTGAACTCCACGATCCTCACCGGTCTGGAGGGCGCACAGAGCGTCCGTGGCGCCAATCCGCCGAAGACGAAACCGCAGCCGGTGGCGCCTGTCGCGACACGCCCGCGACCGCAGTGGCGGCCGCGACGCAAGAACGCACCGGCCACCGACTCGTCGTCCGAGCGCCCGGGCTCCCCCACCGACGAACCGAAGGACACCCCGTGACCGACAGCCCGAGCTTCTACGACGAGGTCGGTGGTCATGACACCTTCGTCCGGCTCGTCGACGTGTTCTACCGCGAGGTGGCTGCCGACGATGTCCTGCGTCCCATGTACCCCGAAGAAGACCTCGGACCCGCCGCCGAGCGCCTCACGCTCTTTCTCGAGCAGTACTGGGGCGGCCCGACGACGTACGGCGAGACCCGCGGTCACCCGCGCCTGCGCATGCGGCATCGCCCGTTCCACGTCGACCCCGACGCGCGGGATCGATGGCTGCGTCACATGCGCACGGCCGTCGACGAGCTCGACCTGTCCCCCCTCCACGAGGCGACGCTCTGGGACTACCTCGAACGCGCCGCCCACGCGATGGTCAACACCTTCGAGCCGTCGGGCATCGGCCCGGGCCCGAGCGTCGGCGCCACCGTGCTGCCCGTGCACCCCCGAACGGGTGCCGACGACCGCTGACAGGCTCGGCGGGGCAGCGGAGAGCGCCGTGGATCCGCCGGCTCGGTCAGTTCCCGCGCCCCGTGGACCGCACCGGGGTGAGTCCCATCGCGACCGGGCCCCGCGTCAGCACATGCCCGCGCGCGAACGAGATCCGCGTCCAGACGTCCGTCCGGCGGACGACCGGCTGCTCCGCACCGCCGATGAAGCCGAGCCCCACGGCGGCGAAGGCGACGCCCAGCGGCAAGCCGGCCAGATCGTCGTCGGCGGCGCCCCAGATCGACGAGCGCACCAGGTGGACGACATCGTCGCCGGCTCCCGTCGGCAGCTGACGCGCGACGGCAGCGATCCCCCACTGCGCGCGCAGTGAGACGCGGGCCGAATCGAGCTCGCCCGCCTCACGCCAGCCGGAACGGGGCGGCGAGACGCCCGCCCACGAAGCGGTGACCGCACTGTCGGGCAGACGCACGGCGCGGGCATCGGCGTCCGCAGCCAGCGCAGCCGCGTCGACCGCGAGGTCGCACTCGAGCTCGGGATCGACCGGCGCGGTTCGCATGCCCAGCACGAACGGCGTGCCATCGGCGAGCGAACGGGGCGCCAGCGGCGCACACGTCATGACGAGGATCCCGCTGCCGCCCTGCAGCCGGATGACGCCGTCACCGAGGCGGGCGGCGCGGGCGGCGAAGGTGAGGACGTCGCGAGCCACCTCGGGTTCGGGGAACAGGAGGCGTGCAGACATCCGTCCTAGACTACCGACCGATGGCTGAGACAAGCGGAGAGACCGCGCCCGAGACCCCCGCCGAAGAAGTCGACCCCGTTGCCGCGCTGCTGCGCGTCCTCGACCTGTCGTCGAGCGACGCCCGCACCACCGAGGACATCTTCACCGGTGAGTCGCAGGTGATGCCGCAGGGCCGCGTCTTCGGCGGTCAAGTGCTGGCTCAGGCGACCATGGCGGCGATGCGTACCGTGCCCGCCGAGCGTGTGCCGCACTCCATGCACGGGTACTTCCTGCGGCCGGGTGACTCGTCGCGCAACATCACCTTCTCGGTCGACCGCATCCACGACGGGCGGTCGTTCTCCACGCGGCGCACGCAGGCCTTCCAGAACGGGTCGCCGATCTTCTCGATGATCGCGTCCTTCGAGGACGAGGATCCGGGGGTCGAGCACGCCGAACCCATGCCGGACGGCATCCCGCAGCCCGAAGACCTGCCGGGCCTCGAGCAGCAGCTGAGCGGCCTGCACCCGCTCAGCCGGCGCATCTTCTCGGCGAACCCGATCGAGCTGCGTCATGTGACCGCACCGATCTATCTCGAGCCCAGTGATCCGGCGACCTCGCGGCAGGCGGTGTGGGCGCGCACCCGGTCGGCGCTTCCCGACGACCCGACGATCCACCGCGCTGCTCTCGCGTTCCTCAGCGACCTCACGATCCAGGAACCAGTGCTGCGGGCGCACGGACTCGCGTGGGCGACGCCGGGCTTGAAGGTGGCGAGCCTCGATCATGCCATGTGGTGGCACCGCTTCGCGCGCGTCGATGAGTGGCTGCTGTACGTGCAGGAGTCACCGAGCGCGCGCGGGGGGCGCGGACTGTCGACCGGACGCATCTATGACCGCGCGGGCACCCTCGTCGCGAGTGTGGCGCAGGAGATCATGGTGCGCGTTCCCGACGGGGACGACGCCGCGGGTCAGCGCCGGCGTCCGTAGACGATCGGCTCGCCCACGACGGGCGCCCACGCGGCGCGCATCTCGTCGGTCAGACGCACCGGGCGTCCGGTGGCGGTGGAGACCATCACCACGACGGCGGTGGACCGCGCGTAGCAGACCTGCGGTTCGTCGCCGCGCGGACTGAAGACCTCGTAGCAGACGTCGATGCTCGAGCCGCCCATGCGGCCGATCCACAGCTGCACGTCGAGCGGCCGCTGACCGTAGGGAACCGGGGCGAGGTACTCGATCTCCTGACGGGCGATCAGGGTCATCGTCTCACCGGTGGCGCTGAGGGCGCCGAGGATTGCGGTGGGCGGCCCTTCGAGGCCCTCCTCCGGCTTCCAGAAAGCCCGCAGCCGCGCTTCCTCGAGCAGCTTCAGCATCGACGTGTTGTTCACGTGCCCGAGCGCGTCGAGGTCACCCCAGCGCAAGTGGATCGGGACGTGGACGCGGGCGTCCCCGGCGGGCATCGCCGGGGACAACGAGACGTCAGTCACGCGTGAGCTTGCGGTACGTGGACTTCGCGGGGTTCGCAGCATCCGCTCCGAGGCGCTCGATCTTGTTGGCCTCGTAGGCCTCGAAGTTGCCCTCGAACCAGTACCACTTCGCGGGGTCCTCGTCCGTGCCCTCGTACGCGAGGATGTGCGTGGCGATGCGGTCGAGGAACCACCGGTCGTGGGTGATGACGACGGCGCAGCCGGGGAATTCGAGCAGTGCGTTCTCGAGCGAGCTCAGCGTCTCGACGTCGAGGTCGTTGGTCGGCTCGTCGAGAAGGAGCAGGTTGCCACCCTCCTTGAGCGTCAGCGCGAGGTTCAGGCGGTTGCGCTCACCACCGGAGAGCACGCCGGCCTTCTTCTGCTGGTCGGGGCCCTTGAAACCGAACTTCGACACGTACGCGCGCGACGGGATCTCGATCTTGCCGACCGTGATGATGTCGAGCCCGTCCGAGACGACCTCCCAGAGGGTCTTCTCGGGGTCGATGTTGCCGCGCGACTGGTCGACGTAGCTGATCTTGACCGTTTCACCGATCTTCAGGTCGCCGCCGTCGAGCGGCTCGAGGCCGACGATGGTCTTGAACAGCGTCGTCTTGCCGACGCCGTTGGGGCCGATGACGCCGACGATGCCGTTGGGCGGCAGGTTGAAGCTCAGGTTGTCGATGAGCACGCGGTCGCCGAACGCCTTGTGGAGCTTCTTCGCGTCGATGACGACGTTGCCCAGACGGGGACCCGCGGGGATCTGGATCTCTTCGAAGTCCAGCTTGCGCGTGCGCTCCGCCTCGGCTGCCATCTCCTCGTAGCGAGCGAGACGCGCCTTCGACTTCGTCTGACGTCCCTTGGCCGAGCTGCGGACCCACTCGAGCTCGTCCTTGAGGCGCTTGGCCAGCTTGGCGTCCTTCTTGCCCTGGATGTCGAGGCGTTCGGCCTTCTTCTCGAGGTAGGTCGAGTAGTTGCCCTCGTATCCGATCAGGCGACCGCGGTCGACCTCGGCGATCCATTCGGCGACGTTGTCGAGGAAGTACCGGTCGTGCGTGATCGCGATGACGGCGCCCTTGTAGGACTGCAGGTGCTGCTCGAGCCAGAGCACGCTCTCGGCGTCGAGGTGGTTGGTGGGCTCGTCGAGGAGCAGCAGGTCGGGCTTCTGCAGCAGCAGACGAGCGAGCGCGACCCGGCGACGCTCACCACCGGACAGGGGCGCCACCGATGCGTCGGCGGGCGGCGTGCGCAGCGCCTCCATGGCCTGGTGCAGCTGCGAATCGAGGTCCCAACCGTCGGCTGCGTCGATCTCCTCCTGAAGCGTGCCCATCTCGGCCAGCAGGGCGTCGAAGTCCGCGTCGGGGTCGGCCATCAACGCCGAGATCTCGTTGAAGCGGTCGAGCTTGGCCTTGATCGCCACGCCCGCCTCGATGTTCTCGAGCACCGTCTTGGTGTCGTCGAGCTCGGGCTCCTGCATGAGGATGCCGACCGTGAACCCCGGTGTCAGCTTCGCCTCGCCGTTGGACGGCTGGTCGAGGCCGGCCATGATCTTGAGGATGGTCGACTTTCCGGCACCGTTGGGGCCGACCATGCCGATCTTCGCCCCCGGGAGGAACGACATCGTGACGTCGTCGAGAATGAGCTTCTCGCCGACAGCCTTGCGGGCACGGACCATGGAGTAGATGTACTCAGCCATAACAGATCGATTCTAGACGGCCGGGAGCTCGATCATCCGCCCCTCGCCGTTCACCAGTCGATGGGTCGCGTGAGTCCGATGAGGCAGCCTCCGCTGGGCAGCTCCGGAAGCACGAGCGCGGTCGGCGCCGGCGTCGACGGCCCCACCTGCCCCACGAGGCACTCCCCCTTCCACAGCACCGAGAACTGGAGGCTGTCGACGGGGTCGTCCACCGACGTCCGATCGGCGGTGACCTGCATGGCCGCTTTGTCGAAACCGGCGGCCACGAGGGCATCGATGTACGCGCGCCCGGCCACGTTGTCCGGGGTGGCCGCCACCTGCTGCATGATCGCCGTGAAGAACGGCAGGTTGTCCGCGGCCGTACCGTCGGGCATCAGGACGGGAGCCTGAGGTGTCGGTGCCGCCGTGGTCTCGACCGGGCTGGGTGTGCTGGGGGCCGGCTCGGGATTGGTCGGGGTACACCCCGCCACGGCCAGGGTCGCGGCGACGATCACCGCGGCCACGGCGTGTCTCGGTCGGGGCGATGCGAAGCGGAGGGGGCGCACCCGTGCAGTCTAGGGGCGCGCGCCCGAACGCCCGATGTCCGGCCTCAGAACGGCGCGGGCTCAGGCTCTGCTGGAGCCCACTGCCCCTCGGCCGTCGCCGTCGCGGCATCCGTCTGCTCGCGCAGCCCCGCAGTCGGGACGCCGCCGGGGAGGGACCACACGTCTGCATCGGCGGTCCCCTCGACGGTCGGAGCCGCACCGGACGACGTCGGCTCGCCGGCGGCGCGCTTGTGGAACACAGCAGTACCCCACTTGAGGTCCGGCCCGATGGCATCGGCCTCGACCTCGACCTCGATCCCCTTCTTGCCGCCCGCCTCCCACTCCTTCACGCGCAGCTTGCCGTCGACGATGATGCGCTGGCCCTTGCGCAGCGACGCGAAGGCGTTCTCGCCGAGGGAGCGGAAGACGCAGATGCGGTACCAGTTCGTGGTGCCGTCGACCCACTCGCCCGACTGGGGGTCGCGATAGCGCTGGCTGCTCGCGAGCCGGAACGTGGTCACGGGGATGCCGCTACCGGTGCGGCGCTGCTCGGGCTCGGTCGCGATGTTGCCGATGACGGTGATGCGGTCGGACATGTGTGCTCCTCAACTGAAGGTACGCGGTGACGAATGCTCCGGCGCCCGAGTGCCCGTCGGACGCCGGAGCACATCCAGCATCGCGGCGGCCCCGCGCGCGGCGACGGCGGTCCCGCACGAATGTGGGGAACCGCCGTCGCCGCGAGGGTGGGGAGGAGCCGTCAGCTGCGGGCGTACTCCGCGAACCGCGCGCGCACCTTGTTGACCTTGGGAACCGCGACGGCCAGGCAGTAGCCCTGGCCGGGGTTCTTCGCGAAGAAGTCCTGGTGGTACTCCTCGGCGGGGTAGAAGGTCTCGGCGCGCTCGATCGTCGTGACGACTCCGCCACCCCAGAGCTCGTCGGCCCGCGTCCGCGCGGTCTCGAAAAGCTCGGCCTGCGCGTCGTCGAGCGGGAACATCGCGGAGCGGTACTGGGTACCTACGTCCGCACCCTGACGGTTGAGCTGACGGGGGTCGTGCATCGTGAAGTAGGCGTCGAGGATGACGTCCGCGGGGATCACGTCCGGGTCGAACGTCACCGACACCGCCTCGGCATGCCCGGTCGTCCCGGTGCAGACCGCCTCGTAGCTGGGGTGCGGGCTCTGGCCGCCGATGTATCCGGACACGACCTCGGTGACCCCGTTGAGCGCGCGGTACGCCGCGTCGAGGCACCAGAAGCAGCCGCCGGCGAGGATGAAGGTGGTGGTCATGGAAAGCTCCGTTCTCCCGCTTTCGCGAGGTCTCACCTTAGCCAACGCAGGAGCCGGCCGAGTGTTCCCGGCGATGTCGGAGGCCCCGCGTAACGTCAGCGGCGAAAGGAGCAGCTCATGATCACCCTCGCGTCGCCCACCCCTCACCTCGTTCGCCTCGGAGCTGACCGATGGCGGGTCCTCGATCGCGACGGCAGCGTGCGCGGTCTCGTCGAGACGGTCGTCACACCCGCGGGTACCCGATTCCGCGCCTCGCGGTTCCACCCCGCGTCCCGCGGCTTCCGAGCCGTCGGGGACTTCTGGACCATCGCTGAGGCGTCCGAAACCCTCCGCCTGTCCCGCTGACCCGAGCGCGACGATCGGGCCGTCAGACGAGGGCGTCGACGGGCGGCGGCCCCGAGGGCGCAATCCCCGCATTCACCTGGCTCCAGACGTCCGCCAGCACCGCGACCGCGCGCTCGAGGGCCGGCGGCGGTGCGGTGAACGGGATGCGCAAGCGGTTCTCGTGTCCGCCTCCGACCGCGAACCTCGGTCCCGGGCTCAGATACACCCCCGCGGCGCGGGCACCCAGGACGACGGGCGCGCTCAGCGGCGCCGGCAGCCCGACCCACAGCGACACTCCCCCGGCGACGTGCGGCACGTGCCACTCGGGCAGCGCGCGACGCAGAGCCCCGATCAGGGTGTCGTGACCCGCCGAGAGCAGCTCGCCGCGCTGCGGAAGGATCTCCGGCATACGAGCGAGCAAGCGCGTGGCCACGGCCTGCTCGAACTCCGGCGTCCCGAGGTCGCGCGCCGGGCGTCCGGCGTGCAGGCGACGGATGATCTCCGGCTGTGCGCGCACCCACCCCACGCGCAGGCCGCCCCACACGGTCTTACCCAACGACCCGAGCCGGACGACCTCGGCGTCCGCGAGGGCCAGCGGCATCCCGTCGCCGAAATGCAGCTCGGCGGTCGTCTCGTCGACGACGATCGCGCAGCCGGATGCCGCGACGGCGCGCACCGCGTTCTGTTCCGCCTCGTCCATCGACCGGCCGGTCGGGTTCTGGAACGTGGGCATCAGGTAGGCCATCGCCGGGCGCGTGCGCCGCGCCGCCTCGCGCAGCCGATCGACGTCCCATCCGCCGTCGGTGGTGACGGGCACCGCGACCAGTCGCGCTCCCGCCTCGCGCAGCGCTTCGGCGGCGTGCGGGTACGTCGGCGTTTCGATGAGGACACGGTCGCCGCGTGCGAGCAGGACCTCCGCCACCAGGTGGATCGCCGACTGTGCGCCGGCGGTCACCAGCACCTGCTCGACCGTGGTCGGAAGCCCGCGGGCGGTGTAACGATCCGCGATGGCCGCGCGCAGGCGCCGCGAGCCGAGCGTGTCGTATCCGGTGCGGCTGACGAGGGTGGCCGCGTCCGCCGCCGTCTCAGCGATGACGCCCGCGAGGCCGGGCCAGGCGCTGGGACTCGCCTGCTGCAGGTCGACCGAACCGGGGGCGGCGAAAACCGTTCCCTCGCCCCGGACCGGCTGCGCGGTCGTCACACTGCCCGAGCCGCGGACGCTGTCGATGTGCCCGGAGGCGCGCAGACTCGCGTACGCACTCGCGACCGTCGTCCGGCTGACGCCGAGCGTCTCGGCGAGCACGCGTTCGGCGGGAAGCAGGGTACGGGCCGCGATGCGGTTGTCGAGGCACAACAGCCGGATGCCGTCGGCAAGCGCCTCGTAGGCGGGCTCGCGTGTCCGCCAGCCGCCGAGCGCGACATCGAGCGCACGAGCCGAGATGCGGGAGTGCATGCAGCCACCGTAACGGAATTGGCCTCTTCCGCAGAAGCCAATCGTCGGGTGGAATGAGACGGTGTTCGTTCGCATCGCTCAGCTCATCGTCGGCCTCGCCCTCTTCGGAGTCGGCTGCGCCATCATGATCGAGGCCGGAATCGGCCTCGATCCGTGGACCGTGTTCGCCGAAGGCATCAGCAATCGCACGGGCCTGGGCATCGGGTGGGTCGTGAACCTCACCGGCTTCGTCGTGCTGCTCGCCTGGATCCCCCTGCGGCAGCGTCCCGGTTTCGGCACCGTCGCGAACATCCTGCTCGTGGGCACCGCGATCCAGTTGACGCTTCCGCTCCTCTCGACGCCGGAACCGTGGCTCGCGCGCGTGGCCATGTTCCTCGCCGGAACCCTGCTGGTGGGGATCGCCTCGGGCATCTACCTCGGCGCTCGCTGGGGCGCCGGGCCGCGAGACGGGCTCATGACCGGCCTGCACGAGCGCTTCGGATGGCCCATCTGGGCGAGCCGGCTCGGCGTCGAGGCGACGGTTCTGCTGGCCGGATGGCTGCTGGGCGGCACCGTCGGGCTCGGCACCGTCCTGTTCGCCGTGCTGATCGGCCCGATCGTGCACGTCAGCGTGGCCCTCTTCGACCGGCGCCGCGCGGCGGGCCGCGCCCGAACACCCGGGAAGGCTTCGGCCGACAGCGAAGCCCCGCCTGTGGGGCTCAGTGCTCCCGGAACGTAGGCCAGTCTGCGCCCGGCCCGAGGTGCGCATGGAGCGCGGCCTTGGCGATCTCCATCGTCGGGTAGGCGCCGAGTTCGGCGTCGGCTCCCGCCATCGTCACGATGTACCGTCCGTCGGTGTGACGGACCATGCCGACCACCCCGCGGCCGCCGTACGCGACCCACAGTGCTGACGGACGTGTCTGCGTGTTCATCATCGAACCCCTTCCGACACCCGCAGGCTACTCCGCACCCCGGCGCGGCACCACCGCCCCGCTCACATCCGAGCAGCGCCTCCGGGCAGTGCGTCGATATGGTGCTCCAGCACCGCGTCCGCGACCTGCCGCGGATCCGCCGGGCGGGTGCTGAGAAGCTGCAGTGCCAGCCCGTCGAGCAGCGCGTGCAGCCGGGCCGCCTCGCGGGGCAGGTCGGCATCGGGCGACATCCCTCCGGTGCGCACGAGCTCGTGCAGCGCCGACGCGCACACGCTATGGACGGCGTCGTGCATCTGGGCGACGCTGTCGCCGAGGTCCGGATCCGTCAGGGCGAGCACGGCGAGCTGCAGTTGTGCCGCGAGCTCGCGCCGGCGGGCGTCGTCGAGCGGCAGCAGCTCCGCCAGCAGTCGCAGGACGAGCGGTCGCCCCTCCCCCTGCAATCCGGCGATGCGCGCCGCGACGTCATCGCGGATGCGTCCGACGCAGAAGCGCCGCAGCGCCTCCTGGGTCGGGAATGCTCGGCGCAGCGACGCGGTCGCGATCCCCGCCTCGTCGGCGACCTTGCGGACGGAGAGCGCCGCGAGTCCCTCTGCCGCCAAGACGCGGATCGCCGCATCGCCGATCTGCCGGTCCCGTTCGTCGTGATCGATCAGGCGCGGCATCCTGTCATCCTCTCACCGGCGTCGGCGTCGGGGCCTTCTTCGGCCAGAGCGTGTAGCTGACCGCCCACAGCAGATCGATCGCGACGATGAGCCCCAGCACGGGCAGGAACCCCTGCAACTCCTCCGTGCGGGCGGGCGCATCGACCACCAAGGTCAGGCCCAGGATGATGCCCGCGGCGATCACGGCCGCCAGGAGCGTGCGCAGTACGTCGATCCAGCACTTCCGGGTATAAGCCCAGCCCGTGACGCGAGGCCGGGGCGACGCGCCGCGGAAACGTACGGCGAAGGCGCGGTCGGCCCACGCGATCATGCGGTGCCCGTACGCCACCGAGATGCCGATGTACAGCGCGGCGAGGCCGTGATGCCACGACGCGGTGGCGCCGCCGATGAGGTCGGTCGCGACCAGGATCAGCAGCACGACGTCGATGACCGGCGCGGCGATCAGCAGGGCCGCGCCCAAGCGCGGTTTGCGAGCGACGTAGCGTACGAGCAGCCCCGCGATGATGGCGACCCAGAAGCCCACCTCGCAGGCGATGATGGCCAGCAGAATCACGGTGCTCCCTCGTGTCGACGATCGCCGAGTTGACGACCGCCTCCTTTTTAGCACAGCTGTGTCACCAAGGGCACGAGCGCACGCGAATCCCATCGCCGCGTTCGACGGCGGCAACGAGTGTCGTGACGGTGCCCCCGACAGGATTCGAACCTGTGACCAACGGATTAGAAGGCCGCTGCTCTATCCACTGAGCTACGGAGGCCGGGTCCGCACGCAGCGGACCGTCGCCTCCAGGCTACCCGGGCTCACGCGTCGCACGCGGTCATTAGGATGGGCCGCATGGTGGGAACAGCCGAGAACGACCGTCTCGTATGGATCGATTGCGAGATGACGGGGCTCGACCTCCGCATCGACGAGCTCGTCGAGGTCGCGGTCATCGTGACCGACTACGAGTTGCGTCCCCTCGACGACGGCTTCCAGCTGGTCATCGCGCCGAGCGAGGCCGCTCGAGCGAACATGGGCGAGTTCGTGACCGCGATGCACGAGAGCTCGGGGCTGCTGCACGAACTGGACGGCGGCGTCACGCTCGCCGAGGCCGAGGAGTCTGTGCTGGCGTACATCCAGCGCTTCGTCCCCGAGGGCAAGGCCGCGCTCGCCGGCAACACCATCGGCACCGACCGGATGTTCCTCGCGAAGTACATGCCGCGCGTGGACTCGTGGCTGCATTACCGCAATGTCGACGTCTCGAGCATCAAGGAGCTGTCGCGCCGCTGGTTCCCCCGCGCCTACTTCCAGGCACCCGCCAAGGACGGCGGACACCGGGCGCTCGCCGACATCCGCGAGTCCATCCGCGAACTGGCCTACTACCGGGCCGCGGTCTTCGTGCCGGAGCCCGGACCCACCAGCGACCAGGCGCGCGCGACCGCCGAGGCCGTCGTGTCGTCGTACACCCCATCCGTGTAATACAATCGTCTGGTTGCCCGGTTTCCGGGAGACATGGTGGCTATAGCTCAGTTGGTAGAGCACCGCGTTGTGGTCGCGGGGGTCGCGGGTTCAAGTCCCGTTAGCCACCCCAAGAAGCACCCCGCTTCGGGAGTGAACATGATCGAGATGGATGCCGTGGCATTCGAGACCCTCGTCACGGACGAGCTCGATCGTCTTCCCGACGACATGGTCGATGGCCTCGACAACGTCATCTTCGTGGTCGAGGACCGGCCCGAGGACGGCAGCCTCGATCTGCTGGGACTGTACGACGGCTTCGCCCTGACCGAGCGAGACCGGTACGGTCAGGGCGAGCTGCCCGACCGCATCATCGTGTACCGCGAGCCTCACCTGCACGCGTGCGACGACATCGACGCGCTGCGGGACGAGATCCATACGACGCTGGTGCACGAGATCGCGCACTTCTACGGCATCGACGACACGCGCCTGCACGAACTGGGATGGGCCTGATGAGCACCGCGATGCCCGATCTGGATCGAGAGCCGCGACTCACCGCCGCCCCGAACACCCCCTGGCAGACCGTGGTCTGGAACGACCCGGTGAACCTGATGTCGTACGTCGTCCACGTCTTCCGCACGTACTTCGGCTTCCCTCGCGAGCGCGCGAACGAGCTCATGCTCGCGGTGCACAACGACGGTCACGCCGTCGTCGCCGAAGGTCCGCGAGAAGCGATGGAGGCGCATGCGCGCGCCATGCACGAGTTCGGACTCTGGGCGACCGTCCGGCGGGCGGCGTCATGACGGACTCGGTGACGTTCACCCTGCCGCAGGCTGAAGGGCAGTATCTCCGCGAGCTCGTGGAGCAGTACCTCGAGCTCGTTCGGGCACCCGACGATGACCGTGATCCGGCGACCCGGCGACTGTCGCCCGACGCCTACCCCGACGAGGCCGAGGCGTCCGCGGAGTTCCGGTCGCTCACCCGCGACGATCTCGCGGCGACGCGTGCTGCCGACGCGGAGCGGGTGATCGCGACGCTAGCCGCACGGGAGCCGGGATCCCGGGAGCGCCCTGACCTGATCCTCGATGGGCCGGCGCAGACGGCGTGGCTGCGCACTCTCGCCGGACTGCGCATCGTCCTCGCGACGAGGCTGGGCATCGTCGACGACGACAGCGTGGTGAAACCCGACGATCCGCGGTACGACGTCTACGAGTGGCTCGGTTACCGCCAGGAGATGCTCCTGCAGTCGATGGCGGCCTGATCAGGCGAGCTCGACGATATGCGTCGCGAGCGCACGCGGATCGTGCCGGGCGACGTGCTCGTCCTCCTGAAGCGCCCAGCGCTCCCAGTGGGGCCGGTACGTCTCCCCGTCTCGCGCCAGCGCCCGTTCGCGGCGCACCGACGCGGGAGCATCCAGCCATACGCGCACGGACGAGAGCGCCGCCGATGCCGGGGTGAGCGCTCCGCTCCCCTCCAGGATGACGGCGCGCTCGGGCGGGCACGCGCGGACGTCGCCGTAGCGGTCCGCGTTCCAGTCCCATCGCTGCCAGGTCCCCGCGCGTCGTTCGAGACGAGGAGCCAGGACGCGTGCATACGCGTAAGCCGACCCCGCGACCAACCCGTCCCACCCGGGGTACAGGTCATCGAGGGCGACGGGTTCCACATCGACATCCGCCGGCCATCGCCTCAGCACCTCACGAGCGAACGTCGTCTTGCCGGCCCCGCTGCGACCGTCGACGACGATCACCATGCCGGGCACCACGAGCCCGAGGACCGTGTCGACGGCGTCCTCGATCGCGCGTGGGAGCGGGTTACTTCTTGAGGGCGCGGATGACACGGCTGAGCGCGCGACCGACGACCCACACGAAGGGGATCGCCACCGCGACGAGCGAGACGAGATTCGGCTCGAATCGCAGGTCGTCGCCCTTGCGGACGTACGCACCGACGGGGATCGCGTAGCCGCCGCCCCCGCCACCCGTGCTGCCGTCGCCGTCCTCGCCGGCGCCGAAACCGCTCCAGCTGAGCGCGACGGGGATGAGGCGGATGCCGTCGACGTCCTGCTGCTCACCGTAGACGCTGGTGACGCCGATGTTGGCGGTCTGCTTGCCGAGTTCGAGTGCGAGGTTGGGCATGGTCCCACCGTACCCCGCGCCACCCGCCGGGGTACAGGCGTCACCGTTCGTGATCGACGCGCGGGTTGGTCGGCATCGCTCCCACATCGCGGCGCGGACCGAGCACACTGGCCCGGGTCACGGCGCCACGGCCGAACCGCGCCCGCGCGTCGTCGAGGGCGTCGTCTATGCGACGCCATTCCGCGTCGTCGTCCCACAGGGTCAGGCCGCCCGTGCCGTCGGGGCGCAGCTTCTCGGCCCGCACACCGATGAGGCGCACCGCTTGCGTCAGGTCGACACTGTCCAGCAGATCGATCGCGGCTGAGCCGATGCGCTGGCCGACGTTGGTCGGCAGCGGCAGGGTCTGCGACCGGCTGTAGGTCGAGAAGTCGGTGAGGCGCACCTTGATCGACACGGTCGCGGCCTCCCAGCCGCCGGCGCGCAGGCGCGCACCCACCCGGTCGGCGAGGTGGCGCAGCTCCGACCGCAGCACCGTCGTGTCGACGACGTCGTGCGAGAAGGTCTCTTCGTGCGAGATGCTCTTCTCGACGCGTTCGGTCTGCACTTCACGGGCGTCGAGCCCGCGCGACAGGTGCCACACCCGCTCGCCCATCGCAGGACCGAGCGCCCGCTCCAGCACCGAACGAGGGGTGTCCCACACGTCGGCAACGGTCCGGATGCCGCGGGCCAGCAGCGCCTCCGTCGCTTTCGGTCCGACCCCCCACAGGGCGCCGACCGGTCGCGCCCCGAGGAAACGGAGCGTGTCGGCTTCGGCCACGACGAGCAATCCGTCGGGCTTGGAGATGGTGGACGCCATCTTCGCGACATGCTTGGTCGCCGCGACACCGACGCTGCAGGTGAGGCCGGTCTCGTCGAGCACGCGGGCTCGGATCAGCTGAGCGATCTGGCGCGGGCTCCCCCAGAGTCGCCGAGCGCCGCTCACGTCGAGGAAAGCCTCGTCGATCGAGAGGGGTTCGACGAGCGGCGTGACGGACCGGAAGACGTCCATGACGCGGCGTGAGAGCTCGGCGTAGCGCTCGAACGTCGTCGGTACCACGATCGCGTGGGGGCACAGCTGCAGCGCCCGGCCCACGGGCATCGCGGATCGGACGCCGAAGCGGCGCGCCTCGTACGAGGCGCTCGAGACCACCCCTCGCCGCTCGACCCCGCCGACGATGATCGGCTTGCCGGCCAGCGACGGGTCGTCGAGGACGGCCACCGCCGCGTAGAACGCGTCCATGTCGACGTGGAGGATGCGGGTGCCGGTGTCGTCGGCATCCGGTGCCGACACCAGCCGCCCCGATCCGTCGCCGCGTCCCATGCGTCCATTCTCCCCCGGACCGCCGACATCCGGCCCGACGACGAACCGCGGAACGGCTGGGCAGCCGGTCCGCGGTTCGCGGGCGTCTGTCGCTACTGAGCGGCGCGTTCGAGGATCAGTTCGCGGACGCGTGCTGCGTCGGCCTGACCCTTCATCGCCTTCATGACCGCACCGATCACGGCACCGGCGGCCTGCACCTTGCCGTCGCGGATCTTGGCGAGGACATCGGGCTGCGAGGCGAGCGCCTCATCGATCGCCGCGATCAGCGCGCCGTCGTCCGAGACGACCGCGAGCCCCCGGGCGTCGACGACCTCCTGCGGGGTGCCCTCGCCATCGATCACGCCTTCGAGCACCTGACGCGCGAGCTTGTCGGTCAGGGTGCCGGCGTCGACGAGCCGCTGCAGCGCCGCGACATCCGCCGGCGCGACCAGAGCCTGCGGTTCCGCGCCGCGGGTGTTCGCGATGCGGGTGATCTCACCCGTCCACCACTTGCGTGCAGCCGTCGGCGCTGCACCGGCGGCCACCGTGGCCTCGACCTCGGCGAGGAGCCCGCCGTTGACGACATCCTGGAACTCGAGATCCGTGAAGCCCCAGTCGCCCTGCAGGCGACGACGACGCACGGCCGGCGGCTCGGGCAGAGCCGCGCGCAGCTCTTCGATCAGCTCGATCGACGGGGCCACGGGGAGCAGATCGGGCTCGGGGAAATAGCGGTAGTCGTCCGCATCCGACTTCGGGCGTCCCGGCGAGGTCGTGCCGGTGTCCTCGTGCCAGTGGCGTGTCTCCTGGATGATCGTCCCGCCCTCGGCGAGGATCGCCGCTTGACGCTGGATCTCGTAGCGCACCGCGCGCTCGACCGAACGCATGGAATTGACGTTCTTCGTCTCGGTGCGGGTGCCGAGCTTCTGCTGACCCCGGGGGCGCAGCGAGACGTTTGCGTCACACCGCAGGTTGCCGCGCTCGAGGCGCGCCTCGGAGATACCGAGGCCGATCACGATGTCGCGGATCGTGCGCACGTACGCCTTGGCGATCTCGGGCGCACGGTGCTCGGCGCCGAAGATCGGCTTCGTGACGATCTCGACGAGGGGCACCCCGGCCCGGTTGTAGTCGACGAGCGAGAACTCGGCGCCCTGGATGCGGCCGGTGGCACCACCCATGTGGGTGAGCTTGCCCGCGTCCTCTTCCATATGCGCGCGCTCGATGTCGACGGTCACGGTCGTGCCGTCGGCCAGCTCGACCTCGACCTCGCCCTCGAATGCGATCGGCTCGTCGTACTGCGAGATCTGATAGTTCTTGCCGAGGTCGGGGTAGAAGTAGTTCTTGCGCGCGAAGCGGCTCGACGGCGCGATCGAGCAGCCCAGGGCGAGCCCGAGGCTGATCGACGAACGGATCGCCGTCGCGTTCACGACGGGCAGTGCTCCCGGCAGACCCATGTCCACCGGGGCGACCAGAGTGTTGGGCGCCGCGCCGTGGTTGTCGGGGTGGGCGGGGTTCGCCGCCGGCGAGAACATCTTGGTGCGCGTGTTCAGCTCGACATGCACCTCGAAGCCGAGCACCGGCTCGAACAGCTCGAGAGCCTTGTCGAAGTCCATCAGTGCGACCTTGGCAGCCATCAGCGTGCCCCTCCCAGGATCGGTGCGCGGTCGAGCAGCGGGCCGCCCCAGCCGTCGACCAGAATCGCCTCGAGCGCCGCGCCGACGCGGTACAGCTGCGCGTCCTGGCGGGCCGGAGCGATGAACTGGATGCCGACGGGCAGACCGTCGTCGTCGGACAGCCCGGACGGGATCGAGATGCCCGGCACACCCGCGAGGTTGACCGGAATGGTCGTCACGTCGTTCAGGTACATCTGCAGCGGATCGTCGATCTGCTCGCCGAGACGGAAGGCCGTCGTCGGTGCGGACGGCGTCGCGATGACGTCGACCTGAGCGAACGCCTCGTCGAAGTCCCGCTGGATGAGCGTGCGCACCTTCTGGGCACTGCCGTAGTAGGCGTCGTAGTAACCCGCCGACAGCGCGTACGTGCCGAGGATGATGCGGCGCTTGACCTCGTCGCCGAATCCCGCGTCGCGCGTTGCCGACATCACGTCCTCGACGGTGCCGCCGGGCACGTCCAGGCGCATGCCGAACCGCACCGAGTCGAACTTCGCGAGGTTGCTCGACGCCTCGGCCGGCAGGATGAGGTAGTAGGCAGCGACCCCATACTCGAAGTGGGGGGCACTGATCTCGACGATCTCGGCGCCCTGCGCCTCCATCGCGGCGAGCGACGCGCGGAACGACGCGCTCACGCCGGGCTGGAAGCCCACGTCGGCGAGCTCGCGGATGACGCCGACCTTGAGCCCGCGCAGGACATCACCGCGCGCGCCCTCGCGAGCAGCGGCCGCGAACGACGGCCACTGCTCGGCCAGCGACGTCGAGTCGTGCGGGTCGTGCCCGCCGATGACGTCGTGGAGCAGCGCGGAGTCGAGGACCGTGCGCGAGACCGGACCGACCTGATCGAGGCTCGAGGCGAGCGCGATCGATCCGTAGCGGCTCACGCCGCCGTAGGTGGGCTTGACCCCCACCGTGCCCGTGACGTGGGCGGGCTGGCGAATCGATCCACCGGTGTCGGAGCCGAGGGCGATCGGGGCTTCGAAGGCCGCGACGGCGGCGGCGGATCCGCCGCCGGAGCCGCCCGGGATCCGGTCGAGGTCCCACGGGTTGCGCGTGGGCCCGTAAGCGGAGTGCTCGGTGGAGGAGCCCATGGCGAACTCGTCCATGTTCGTCTTGCCCAGCGGCACGAGCCCCGCCGCACGGGCGCGGGCGACCACTGTCGCGTCGTACGGCGACATGAAGCCCTCGAGGATCTTCGACCCGCTGGTCGAGGGCATGTCGGTCGTGACCAGGACGTCCTTGATGGCGAGCGGCACGCCCGCCAGCTCGCCGAGCTGCTCACCGGCGGCACGGCGGGCGTCCACGTCGGCCGCGACGTCGAGGGCATGGTCGGACACATGCAGGAACGCATGAACGTCGCCGTCGACGGCGGCGATGCGATCGAGGTGCGCACGCGTGGCCTCGACGCTCGTGATGCTGCCATCAGTCAGGCGGGCCGCCAGTTCGGCGGCGGTCAGGCGGGTGAGATCGCTCACTGCTCCTCCCCCAGGATCGCGGTGACACGGAACCGGTCCTCGGTGCGCTCGGGAGCGTTCTGGAGCACCTGCTCGAGGCTGAGCATGTCGCCGGGAACGTCCTCGCGGAAGACGTTCTCGAGCGGGATCGGGTGGCTGGTCGCGGGCACGTCGGGCGTGGCCACCTCCGCAACCTTCGCGATGTTGTCGACGATCGCGTCGAGCTGACCGGTGAGGCGCTCGACCTCCTCGTCGCTCAGCTGGATCCGGGCGAGCACGCCGAGATGGCGCACGAGATCGGGGGTGATTTCAGACACCCGTCGATTCTAGTTGGGGCAGGCGGAACCCCGAGACCCGTAGGGTGTTGCCGTGACGACCTACGACCCGCCGCGTCCCTGGATCGCCAGCTACGCCGAAGGGGTCCCCCAGGACCTGCCACCCATCGAAGGCTCGCTCGTCGACATCGTCGCGACCTCGGCCCGCGAGCATCCCGACGCACCGGCTCTCGAGTTCTTCGGACGCACGATGTCGTACCGGCAGATGCAGGAGCGCATCGACCGTGCCGCGGCGTATCTGCGTGACGCCGGCGTGCGGCGCGGCGACCGCGTTGCGATCGTGCTGCCCAACTGTCCGCAGCACATCGTCGCCTTCTACGCCGTGCTGCGCCTGGGCGCGGTCGTGATCGAGCACAACCCGCTCTACACCCCGCGCGAGATGCGCAAGCAGTTCGAGGATCACGGGGCGAAGGTCGCCATCGTGTGGAGCAAGCTCGTCTCGGTGCTCCTCGACTTCCCCGACGACCTCGCGCTCAGTGCCGTCATCGCCGTCGACATCACCACAGCCATGCCCGTGCGCATGCGCGCCGCGCTGCGCCTGCCGATCGCGAAGGCACGCGCCTCGCGCGACGCACTCACGGCTCCTGTCCCCCGCAACCGCGTGCACGGATTGTGGTCCGATGCCGAGCGCCACGACCCGCTACCGGCGAGTCACGTCGGGCCGACCACGGGCGATCTGGCACTCATCCAATACACCAGCGGCACCACCGGCAACCCCAAGGGCGCGGCACTCACGCACCGCAATCTGCTCGCCAATGCCGCCCAGGCTCAGGCGTGGGTCCCCACGATCGAGCGCGGCGCGGGATGCGTCGTCTACGCCGTCCTCCCGATGTTCCACGCCTACGGACTCACGCTGTGCCTCACCTTCGCGATGTCGATGGGCGCACGACTCGTGCTCTTCCCGAAGTTCGACCCGGACCTCGTGCTGGCGGTTCACAAGCGTCACCCGGCGACCCTGCTGCCCCTCGTCCCGCCGATCGCGGAGCGCCTCCTCGCCGCCGCGGACGCGGCGGGCGTCTCGCTCGCCGGAACGCAGGTCGCGATCTCGGGTGCGATGGCGCTGCCCCACGAGCTGGTCGTGCCGTTCGAGGCGTCGACCGGAGGCTACCTCGTCGAGGGCTACGGACTGTCGGAATGCTCGCCGGTGCTGATGGCCAACCCGGTCGCGGAGAACCGCGTACCGGGGACCGTCGGCCTGCCTCTTCCCGGGACCGAGTGCCGCGTCGTGGATCCCGACGAGCCGACCCGCGACGTCGAGCCCGGCGCCCGCGGCGAGCTGCTCGTGCGCGGACCGCAGGTCTTCGGCGGCTACTACGGCAAGCCGGAGGAGACCGAGAAGGTCTTCGTCGACGGATGGTTCCGCACCGGCGACATCGTCAAGATCGATGAGGGCGGATTCGTGCGCATCGTCGACCGCATCAAAGAGCTCATCATCACCGGCGGATTCAACGTGGCCCCCACGGAGGTCGAGATCGCGCTGCGGCAACACCCGCAGATCGCGGATGCGGCCGTCGTCGGCCTGCCGAGCGAGCACTCCGGCGAGGATGTCGTCGCTGCCGTGGTGCCCGCACCCGGCGCGACGATCGACGAAGGCGACGTCCGCGATTTCTGCCGCGGCATCCTCACCGCCTACAAGGTGCCGCGCCGGATCGTCGTCGTGGACGAGCTGCCGAAGTCGATGATCGGCAAGGTTCTGCGCCGCCAGGTGCGCGACCGGCTGCTCGCCGACTGACCCGGCCGCCCGCTCAGGCCCGGAAGCTGCCCGGCTCCGACTGCAGCCCGCACGTGCGCGACGACGTCGGTGATGAGAGCGCCGGCGTTGCCATCGCTGAGCCCGGACACGAGGACCTCGGGATGGCGAGGCCGAACAAGCCGATCGAGGAGGCGAAGCTCGGTTCACGCCGCTCCGGGTCGCCGATCACATTCTCGGCGGCGATTACGCACCGCCGAATCGTCTCGGCAACCCGACGGCGCTCCTGGTCGAGCCAGGCGATCTCCTGCGGGTGAGCTGATCCGACGCGCGACCTTCTCGTGACGGTCGGCACCCGAGATCACGTCACGGGCACCGGACAGGAGTTGTCCCCAGCTGGGCCCGCCTGACGCACCCACGGTGCTGCGCGAGAGGTTTCATGCATCGAGGGCGGCGGGTCCCTGCTCGACGAGGATTCGGAACTGCGCGGCATCGATGATGCGGACACCCAACTGTTCCGCCTTCGCCAGCTTCGACCCCGCGCCGGGACCGGCCGCGACGAAGTCGGTCTTCTTCGACACCGAGGAACCTGCTTTGCCTCCCGCGGCGAGGATCGCCTCCTGCGCGCCTTCGCGCGAGTACCCCTCGAGCGAGCCCGTCGCGACGACGGTGAGGCCGTCGAGAACGCCGCCTTCCACGACCGCCGCGCCGGGCCCGGGGTGCCCCGGGACCTCGAGGCGCGCGCCGGCGGCTTCCCAGCGCTCCACGATCTCGCGGTGCCAGTCCACGTCGAACCAGTCGATCAGCGAATCGGCGATGATGCCGCCGACGCCCTCGACGGACGCCAGCTCGTCGCGGCTGGCCGCGCGGATCGCCGCGATCGACCCGAACCACTGCGCGAGCGCGCGCGCGGCGACCGGACCGACATGACGGATGCTGAGCGCGACGAGGTATCGCCACAGCTCCTTCGTCTTCGCCTTCTCGAGCTCCTCGAGCAGCTTGAGCGCCTGAGCGGACGGTTGCGGGCCGGTGAGGCCCTCTCTCTTCTCGGCCGCGGAGGCGTTACGTCGGAACGGCGCGCGACGGACGACCTCGCCGGTCTTCTCGTCGACGCGGGGTTCCCCGGTCTCGGAATCACGGACGATCACTTCGATGGGCACGAGCTGGTCGAGGGTGAGCTCGAAGAGCGCGGCCTCGGTCACGAGCGGCGGAATCGCGTCTCCGAGTGGCTGCGTCAGCGCGGCTGCCGTCACCTCGCCCAGCGCCTCGATGTCGAGGGCGCCACGTGATCCGACGTGCTCGACACGTCCGCGGACCTGCGCCGGGCAGGATCGGGCGTTCGGACACCGGAGGTCGATGTCGCCTTCCTTCGCTGGGCGCAGTGTCGAGCCGCATTCGGGGCAGTCGGTGGGCATGACGAAGGCGCGTTCGGTGCCGTCGCGCAGTTCGACGACGGGTCCGAGCACTTCGGGGATCACGTCGCCGGCCTTGCGCAGAACGACGGTGTCGCCGATGAGGACGCCCTTGGCGCGGACGACGTCCTGGTTGTGCAGGGTCGCCTGGCGCACGACACTGCCGGCCACACGCGCGGGCGCCATGACCGCGAACGGCGTCGCCCGGCCGGTGCGTCCGACCGAAACGACGATGTCGAGCAGCTTCGTGTTCACCTGTTCGGGCGGGTACTTGTACGCGATCGCCCAGCGCGGAGCGCGACTGGTGGCTCCGAGCTCGTCGTGCAGCGCCAGCTCGTCGATCTTGACGACGACGCCGTCGATCTCGTGCTCGACGCTGTGGCGGTTCTCGCCGTAGTGCTCGACGTAGGCCAGCACCCCCTCGATGGTGTCGTGGGTCTGCGAGTGCGGGCTGGTCGGCAATCCCCACTCGGCGAGCAGCGTGTAGATCTCGCTCTGCGAGTCCACCGGCGGACTCTGCCACGCGCCGATGCCGTGGACGTACAGCCGCAGGGAGCGGACGCGGGCCTCGGCGGCCTCGAGCTCGAGGCCGCTCTTCTTGTCGAGCTGCTGGCGCAGGCCGCCGCTGGCGGCGTTGCGCGGGTTCGCGAACGCCGGGAACCGCCGCTCCGCGCTGATCCGCGCGCGTTCCTCGTCGAAACCGCGCGACCGGGCGCGGGCCTCGTCGATGACACGGTCGCGCATCTCGGCTTGCAGCGCGTTCAGCGCGGCGAACTCCTTCACCGGGATGAAGATCTCGCCCCGCACCTCGACGATGGGCGGATGTCCTTCGCCCGCGAGGCGCTGCGGGATGCCCGTCACGCGGAGGGCGTTGATCGTCACGTCCTCGCCCACACGGCCGTCACCGCGCGTCGCAGCCGAGGTCAACGCGCCGTTCTCGTAGCGCAGGCTGATCGCGAGTCCGTCGATCTTGAGCTCCGACAGCCACCGCACGGGTCGTCCCGCAGAGGCTGCCGCCTTCGCGCACCACTCAGTGAGCTCGTCGGACGAGAAGACGTTGTCGAGGCTGAGCATGCGTTCGGCGTGCTCGACCGGCGCGAACAGCGTCGACTCGGCTGCGCCGACCGTCTGCGTCGGCGAATCCTGCGTCTGCAGTTCGGGATGCCGCCGTTCGAGCTCGTCGAGGCGGCGCATCCACGCGTCGTAGGTCGCATCGTCGACGACCTCGGCGTCGCGTCCGTAATAGGCGTCGCGGGCCGCCGTGATGCGATCGATCAGGCCGCCGGCCTCTTCGCGGGCCTCGTCGAGCGTGATCTCGGGGAGTTCTCCGTGTGCCACCTCGTCAGTCTAGGCAGGGGGTACGACGCCGGCAGAGGGGTTTCCGACGGCCGACTGGATGCGGTACGTGAACGAGCCCCGGTAACGGAAGATCTCGCCCACCGGCCACATGCTCACCCGCCCATCGACGCGTTGCCGGGCCGGGTCGACGCGGTCGACCCGCTCATCCACCACCACGGAGGCCATCGGGGGAAGCGGGAGCCGGAGCCGGCCCGCGCGGAGGGCGAGCGCGACCGAACGGAGCCGCATTCCGCCTCGCGTGACCTCCGGCCGCAGCCGCACCTCGAGCAGGCCGCCCCGCCCGACGCGGTCGACCACCTCGCCCCCGCGCGACGCCGTCATGGCGTCGACCATGCGCCGCGCCCGATTCGGGAAGCGAAAGAGGCGCACGCCGCGCAGGCTCGTGCCCGGCCCGGGCGTGTTCTCCACCGTGAACGGCACGTTCGACGCGGCGTCCGGGAACATCACCTCCGCTGCGGCGAAGATGACCATCAGGGGTCGCAGCCACCGCGGACCGCGGTAGCCCGCGTGCTCGAAGACGCCGTGCCCGACCCCGGTCGATCCGGGCGGCACGGGGCCGAAGTAGCGCTGCAGGAGCGGGTCGAGCAGCACGAACCGCGCACCCAGCGCGCGCTGATAGACCGATAGCCCGTCCCCCTCCTGCGCGCGCTTACTGAACATGTTCAGAAACTACTACGATGACGTCATGGACGGAACACCACCTCGCGCTGTCGTCGCCGGCGCGTCCGGGCTCATCGGGGCGGCCGTCGTCGAGGCGCTCACCACGGACGGCTATGCCGTGACCACGATCGGGCGACGAACGGCCACCCGGTGGCACGACCACGCCGCGATCGATGCCGCCGTCGACGGCGCCGCTCTGCTGGTCAACCTGGCCGGCAAGTCGGTCGACTGCCGCTACACCGATCGCAACCGGGACGAGATCCTCCGGTCGCGTGTGGAGACCACCCGCACCCTCGCGGCATCCGTCGCCCGCTCGCAGCATCCGCCGCGACTCTGGGTCAACGCGTCGACCGGGACCATCTACCGGCACACCACCGACCGACCGCACACGGAGACGGACGGGGATCTGGGCACCGGCTTCTCGGTAGACGTCGCGCGGGCGTGGGAGGAGGCGTTCTTCGCCGACGATCTGCCGGCCACCCGCCGCGTCGCGCTGCGCATGGCGATCGTGTTCGGCGCCGGGCCCGCCACGGCGATGCTGCTGACGCTCGCGCGCATCGGACTGGGCGGCCCGCAGATCGACGGCCCCATCATCCCCCACCGCCGCTATCGCGGCATCGGCGCGCATCCGACCCCGAGCGGACCCGCGTGGCACCGCACCCGCGGCCGGCAGCGCTTCAGCTGGGTGCACGTCGACGACGTGGTCGGCGTGCTGCGGTTCGTGCGCGACCACGACGACATCGCCGGAGTCGTGAACGTCGCGGCGCCGAGCGCGTCCGACAACCGAACGCTCATGCGCACGCTTCGTTCGATCGCACGCATGCCGGTCGGGATGCCGTCCTGGCGCTGGATGCTCGAACCGGCGATGTGGCTGCTGCGGACGGAGCCGGAACTGATTCTGAAGAGCCGTTGGGTCGCTCCCGGACGCCTTCTCGAGGCGGGGTACCGTTTCCGCTACACCGACCTGCGGGACGCGCTCGAAGCCGCGGACGCGGCTATCAGGCGTCGACCGGAACGGCCGAGACGGTCCGGTCGATCGTGAACTGGCCGATGACCCGGGTGCCGTCGTAGATGACCGCGGTCTGCCCCGGAGCAACACCGTCGAAGGGTGTCTCGGGGATGACGACGATCTCGTCGTCGGCGAGCACGGCGCGCGCCGGCACGGGGTCGGCGTGGGCGCGGATCTGCGCCTCGCAGGCGAAGACGCCCTCGCGCGGGGCCCGACCCGCCCACGTGAAGCGACCGCCGGCGATCTCCGCCGTGGCCAACGCTTCCTTCGGGCCCACGACGACCCGATTGTCGACGGGGCGCACCTCGAGCACGAACCGGGGCTTCCCGTCGGGAGCGGGGACGCCCAACTGCAGGCCACGGCGCTGCCCCACGGTGAAAGCGTGGGCGCCCTCGTGGCGGCCGACGACCGCCCCGGTTCGGTCGACGATCTCGCCCGTCTCCGCGCCGACCTTGTCGGCGAGCCACCCGCGGGTGTCCCCATCCGGAATGAAGCAGATGTCGTGACTGTCGGGCTTCTGCGCCACCGTCAGTCCGCGTTCGGCTGCCTCGGCGCGAACCTGGGCCTTCGACGGCGTCGCGCCGAGCGGGAAGTACGTGTGCGCCAGCTGCTGGGCCGTCAGCACACCGAGGACGTACGACTGATCCTTCGCCGCATCCGAGGCGCGGTGCAGCTCGCGCCCGTCGGGGCCATCGACCAGCAGCGCGTAGTGTCCGGTGCATACCGCGTCGAACCCGAGCTCGAGCGCGCGCTCGAGAAGTGCCGCGAACTTGATCTTCTCGTTGCAGCGCATGCACGGGTTGGGTGTCCGTCCGGCGCGGTACTCCGACACGAAATCGTCGATGACGTCGTCGCGGAAACGCTCTGAGAAGTCCCACACGTAGAACGGGATGCCGAGCCGGTCGGCGGCACGACGCGCATCCATCGCATCCTCGATCGTGCAGCAGCCACGGCTTCCCGCGCGCAGCGTGCCGCCGGCGCGCGAGAGGGCGAGGTGCACTCCGACGACGTCGTGTCCGGCATCGACGGCCCGCGCCGCGGCGACCGCCGAGTCGACGCCGCCGCTCATCGCCGCCAATACTCGCATCGCTTCAGTCTACGGGCGGCCGAGACGGGCGGCTCGGGCCGCGAGCCCGCGGCGGTGCACCTCGGGCAGGGCCGCAAGGAACGCGTCGACATCGTCGACCGTGCTCGTGCGTCCCAGGGTCAGGCGCAGAACGGCGCGGGCGTCGTCGGCGTCGCGTCCCAGGGCGAGCACGACGTGGGAGGGCTCGGTGACCCCGGCCTGACACGCCGAGCCGGTCGAGACTGCGATCCCCGCCGTGTCGAAGAGGAACAACAGCGTCTCGCCGATCGTGCCCGGAAAAAGCACATGGACGTTGCCCGGCAATCGGTCGCGCGGGTCGCCGAGGATGACGGCGGAGGGAACGATCGACCGGATGCCGCTGACGAGCCGGTCGCGCAAAGCCTCCTGTCGCGCGCTCTCGACCTCGCGTTCGGTCTCGGCGGCGGCGAGCGCCGCGGCGAAGGCGGCGGCCCCGGCGACATCCGGTGTGCCCGCGCGCAGGCCGCGCTGCTGCCCGCCGCCGTGCGCGAGCGGAGTGAGTTGCGCGTGACGCGAGACGACCAGCGCTCCGGTGCCGACGGGCGCACCCACTTTGTGGCCCGAGACCGACAGAGCGGCCAAGCCCCCGGCGCTCGCACCCGCGCCGCGCCAGCCGGCGAAGTCGAGCGGGACGGACCCGAGCGCCGCGACCGCGTCGAGGTGCAGCGGCACCCCGGCATCCCGCGCCGCGGCTGCCAGCGTCGTCGGGTCGTTACGCGTGCCGACCTCGTTGTTCGCTACAAGGGCGGTGGCGAGCCCTGCGCCGGGGAGCGCCGCAGCGAAGGCGTCGGCGTCGATCCGGCCGAGCCCGTCGAGCGGGACGGGCCGCACGGCGGCGTGCCATCGCGAGGCGAGCCAGGCCACGGCGTCCATCGTGGCGTGGTGCTCGCCGTCGGGCAGCACGATCGGTGCCCCCTCCTTGCCGGCAAGCCACAGTCCCTTCACGGCGAGATTGATCGCTTCGGTCCCGCCCGAGGTGAAGACGACCTCGATCGGCTCGCACCCCAGGCTCAGCGCGACGACGTCTCGCGCATCCTCGAGCAGTCGCCGTGCGGCCTGCCCGGCGCCGTGGACCGAGGACGCGTTGCCGACGACCTCCTGAGCGGCCAGCCAGGCGTCGCGAGCCTCGGGGCGAAGGGGCGTCGTCGCTGCGTGATCGAGGTAGACGACCATTCGATCCTCCCGAAGCGTTCACCGTCGCTCATTACTGTAGATCGCATGCCCGACAGCACGCGCCCGGCCGGACTGCACGACGCCCGTTTCGCCGACCTCGGCGTGACGCTCCACGACGGCGGCGGCACGCTGCGGGTCTGGTCCGATCGAGCCGACGCGATCTCGGTCGTCCTCTTCGACGACGACGACCTGGACTGGGCCGTGGACGAGCGTTCCCTCGCCCTCGTCGGCGATGGCATCTGGGAGGCGCGGATCGACGCGCTGCGCCCCGGTGTCCGCTACGCCCTGCGCGTGGACGGCCCCCCGGGGCCCGGCAACGTCTTCAACCCGCAGACTCTCCTGCTCGACCCATACGCCCGCGGCCTCGTCTCGGGCGGGCCCGGCGACCACCGGTCCGTCGTCGTCGACACCGCCTTCGATTGGCGCGGCGTGCGCAAGCCCCGCGTGGCGCAGGACCGCACCGTCATCTACGAGGCGCATCTCAAGGGCCTGACCAAACGGCATCCCGACATCCCGCCCGCGCTGCACGGCACCTACGCCGGCCTCGGGGACCCCGCGATGATCGAGCACCTCGTCTCGCTCGGGGTCACCAGCGTCGAGCTGCTGCCGATCCACGCGTTCGACAGCGAGCCGCGCCTGCTCGCCCTCGGACTCACGAACTACTGGGGGTACAACTCCCTCGGGTTCTTCGCGCCGCACCCCGCCTACGCGACCGAGGAGGCCCGCCGCGCCGGGCCGACGGCGGTGCTGAACGAGCTGAAGACGGCTGTTCGCGCCCTGCACGCAGCGGGGCTCGAGGTGCTCCTCGACGTCGTGTACAACCACACCGCCGAGCTCGAGCTGGGCGGTCCGCGCTCGAGCTTCCGGGGCATCGACAACCGTGCGTACTACCGCCAGCAGGACGACGGCGCCTACGTCGACGTGACGGGATGCGGCAACGCGGTCGACACCTCCCAGGAAGGCGTTGCACGGCTCGTGCTCGACTCGCTGCGCTACTGGAGCACCGAGGTGCAGATCGACGGTTTCCGCTTCGACCTCGCCGTCACCCTCGGGCGCGGCGCCCATCACGCATTCGACCCGGAGCACCCGCTGTTGCGCGCGATCATCGACGACCCGGTCCTGCAGGGCGACAAGATGATCGCCGAGCCGTGGGACATCGGGCTCGGGGGCTGGCACACCGGCGGCTTCGGCGACGGATGGCAGGAGTGGAACGATCGCTACCGCGACGGCATCCGCAACTTCTGGCTGAGCGACATCGATTACCTGCGCCGGGCGGGCACCTCGCCCGCGGGCGTCGGCGGCCTCGCGACGAACCTCGCGGGCTCGGCGCCGTTGTTCGGATCCGAGCGCGGGCCGGTGGCGAGCGTCAACTTCATCACCGCGCACGACGGTTTCACCCTGCGCGATCTCGTGTCGTACGACGTCAAGCACAACGATGCCAACGGTGAGCACGGCCGGGACGGCGCCGACACGAATCGTTCGTTCAACCACGGGGCGGAAGGCGAGACCGACCTCGAGCACATCGCGTCGTCCCGGCGCCGATCGATCCGCAACCTCGCGGGCACGCTGCTGCTCTCCGCCGGCACCCCGATGCTGACCGCCGGAGACGAGCTCGGCCGCACGCAGCTCGGCAACAACAACGCCTACTGCCACGACAGCGCCCTCACCTGGATGGACTGGCAGCTGGCCGATTGGCAGGTCGACATCCTCGAGCACATCCGGACGCTGACGCGCCTGCGCGCCGAGAACCCCGCCCTCCGGCCCGTCCGGTACGCCGACCCCGCTGATGACGTGCCCGAGGCCTCGGTCATGCACTGGTTCGACGGGAACGGTGAGGGGATGACGCAGGCGCAGTGGACCGACCCGGAGCAGCGCACCCTGCAGTACCTCGCGACATCCACCCCGGCTCACGAGGCGCCGAACCGCGTCCTGCTCGTCGTGCACGGTCGGGAAGACGACACGGAGGTCACGCTCCCCGTCGTCGCCGGGGTGCGCTCCTTCGTCTCGCTCTGGTCGAGCGAGGACGAACGGCCGCGCGCCGGCGGTGCACGCTTCGCCTCCGGCGACCGGATCCCCGTCTCGGGTCCGACGCTCCATTTGCTCAGAGCGGACTGAGGCGCAAGCCCGTTTTTCGAACCGGGCCTCCGCGATAGGTTCGAGCCGTGGCATCACTGACGCGCACGACCGCATCCGTCCCGTTCCGCAGCACCGCCGAGATCCCGGCCCGGTCCGCCGAGCCCGCCTCCTGGGCGGGAGACACCGTGACGGGACGCATCCCGTTGCAGCGACCAGCCCCGTCGGTACCCGGCGACCTCTTCCGGCCCTCGGCGTTCGCCGGTGAGGCCGTGCCGTTCCGGGTGACGGCCTTCCGCGAGGGGCACGACGTTATCGGCGTGCACCTGCGGCTGACCTCCCCCGCCGGTGCCGAGTCGCTGCATCGCCTCACGCCCCTGAACGACGGGTTCGACCGGTGGTCGGTTCTCGTGGCACCCCTCACCGAGGGGGTCTGGCGGTTCCGCTACGAGGCGTTCGGAGACGACTTCGCGACGTGGCAGCACGCCGCTGCCATCAAGATCGCCGCCGGCATCGACGTCGACCTCATGCGCGAGTCCGGCGCGCTGCTGCTGAAGCAGGCGGCCGGCGACAAGGCTCGCCCCGCGGCCGAGCGCAAGCTCCTGGATGCCGCGGCGGCGCGTCTGCGCGATGCGGCAGCCGACGCCGTCGACGCACTCGAGGTGGTGCGCGACGCCGACCTGGCGCGCATCTTCGCGGAGCGGCCGTTGCAGTCGCTGCTCACCCTCGGCGACGAGCGCGAGCTGCTCGTCGAGCGCGAGCGCGCGGGCGTCGGCGCCTGGTACGAGTTCTTCCCCCGGTCCGAGGGGGCCGAGTTGCTTTCCGACGGCACCGTCCGCAGCGGCACCTTCGTGACCGCTCGCGACCGCCTCGCCGGTGTCGCAGCCATGGGCTTCGACGTGCTCTATCTGCCGCCGATCCACCCGATCGGACGCGCCCACCGCAAGGGCCCCAACAACACCCTCACAGCCGGACCGAACGACCCGGGCTCGCCGTGGGCGATCGGCAGCCCCGAGGGCGGCCACGACGCGGTCCACCCCGACCTCGGCACACTCCAAGATTTCCGAGACTTCCTGGCGGCGGCATCCGACGCCGGACTGGAGGTCGCGCTCGACCTCGCCCTGCAGGCCTCCCCCGACCACCCCTGGGTCGCGGAGCACCCGGAATGGTTCACGACGCTCCCGGACGGCTCCATCGCCTATGCAGAGAACCCGCCGAAGAAGTACCAGGACATCTACCCCATTAACTTCGACAACGATCCCGCCGGGATCCGCGCCGAGGTGCTGCGGGTCGTCCGCCACTGGATCACGCAGGGGGTGCGGATCTTCCGAGTCGACAACCCTCACACCAAGCCGCTGCAGTTCTGGGAGTGGCTGATCGCGACGATCGCGGACGAAACGCCGGGCGTCGTCTTCCTCGCCGAAGCGTTCACCCGCCCCGCCCCCATGCAGGGTCTGGCCATGGCCGGTTTCCAGCAGAGCTACTCGTACTTCACCTGGCGCAACACGAAGGACGAGCTCGAGGAGTTCCTCACCTCGGTCGCTCACGACACGGCGGACTTTATGCGTCCGAACCTCTTCGTGAACACCCCCGACATCCTCACGGAGTACCTGCAGTACGGCGGCCGCCCCGCCTACAAGATCCGCGCTGCGATCGCCGCAACGGCTGGCGCGTCGTACGGTGTGTACGCCGGATACGAGCTCGTCGAGAACGTCGCACGTCCGGGCTCCGAAGAGAACATCGACAACGAGAAGTACGAGTACAAGCTGCGCGACTGGGCCGGCGCCGAGGAACGGGGCGAGTCCCTCGCACCGTTCCTCACTCGGCTCAACGAGATCCGACGCGCCCACCCTGCGCTGCGTCAGCTCCGGAACCTCTCGTTCCACTGGTCGGACGACGAGGCCATCGTCGTGTTCTCGAAGCACCTGCCCGCGGAGCTGACCGCCGACGGCATCGCCGACACGATCCTGGTCGTCGTGAACGTCGACGCCCACTCCGCCCGTGAGACGACCGTCCACCTCGACACCACGGTCTGGGGCGTCGCGCCCGGAGACGCGTACGAGGTCGAGGATCTCCTCAGCGGAGCGGTCTGGACCTGGAACGACCACAACTATGTGCGCCTCGACGCCTTCGTCGAACCGGTGCACATCCTGCACGTGAAGGAACGCCGATGAACGCCCTCGCAGACCACGTCCTCGACTCGGTCGCCACCGGCTCGTACCACGCGCCGCACGACGTGCTCGGCGTGCACGAGACCGCCGACGGGTGGGTCCTCCGCGCACGGCGCCCCCTCGCTAGCGCGGTCACCGCCGTGTTCGCGAATCAGCCCGAGGCGTCGTTCCGACACCTGCGCAGCGGCGTGTGGGAGGCGGCGCTCGAGGCCCGTCCCGAGGCCTACCGCATCGTCGCGACGTACGACGGCGCGCCCGCGTGGGTCGCCGACGATCCCTACCGCCACCTGCCGACGATCGGCGAGGTCGACCTGCACCTGATCCGCGAGGGACGCCACGAGGAGCTGTGGCGCGTCCTCGGCGCCCACGTTCGTGTGCACAGCGGGGTGCCCGGCGTGTCGTTCGCGGTGTGGGCACCGAATGCGCGGGCCGTTCGCGTGATCGGGGACTTCAACGGCTGGGACGGCCAGGGCCACGCACTGCGCTCGATGGGCGACTCCGGAGTGTGGGAGCTGTTCGTCCCCGGCCTGACCGCCGGTGCCGTCTACAAGTTCCAGATCCTCACCGCCGACGGAGCGTGGATCGACAAGGCCGACCCGATGGCCCGCCGCTCCGAGGTGCCGCCGGCGACGGCATCCATCGTCACCGAGAGCTCGTACGAGTGGCAGGATGCCGCGTGGCTCGAGCACCGCGGCACGTCGACCCCGGTCTCGCAGCCGATGTCGGTCTACGAGGTGCATCTCGGCTCGTGGCGCGCGGGGCTCGGCTATCGCGAGGCCGCTGACCAGCTGATCGACTACGTCGCTGCGCAGGGATTCACGCACGTCGAATTCCTGCCGCTCGCCGAGCATCCGTTCGGCGGCTCATGGGGTTACCAGGTCTCGGGCTACTACTCGCCGACCAGCCGGTTCGGCTCGCCCGACGACCTGCGCTACCTGATCGACCGCCTGCATCAAGCCGACATCGGCGTCATCATGGACTGGGTACCGGGGCACTTCCCCAAGGACGCGTTCGCGCTGGCTCAGTTCGACGGCCGCCCCCTGTACGAGCACCCCGACCCCCGTCGCGGCGAGCACCGCGACTGGGGCACGCTCATCTTCGACTACGGCCGCAATGAAGTGCGCAACTTCCTCGTCGCCAACGCGCTCTACTGGTTCGAGGAGTTCCACGTCGACGGGCTGCGCGTCGACGCCGTCGCCTCGATGCTCTACCTCGACTACTCGCGCGAGGAAGGCCAGTGGGAGCCGAACATCCACGGCGGACGCGAGAACCTCGAAGCGGTGTCGTTCCTGCAGGAGGTCAACGCGACCGCCTACAAGCGGTACCCCGGCATCGCGATGATCGCTGAGGAGTCCACGAGCTTCCCCGGTGTCACGGCACCGACGGAGCACGGTGGCCTGGGCTTCGGGTTCAAGTGGAACATGGGCTGGATGAACGACTCGCTGCAGTACATCCAGCGCGACCCGATGTACCGGAGCCACCACGAGGGCGAGCTGGCGTTCTCCTTCGTGTACGCCTTCAGCGAGAACTTCGTCCTGCCGATCAGCCACGACGAGGTCGTGCACGGCAAGGGCAGTCTCTTCACACGCATGCCGGGCGACCACTGGCAGAAGCTGGCGAACATGCGCGCCTACCTCGCCTACATGTGGGGGCACCCGGGCAAGCAGCTGCTGTTCATGGGGCAGGAGTTCGGTCAGATGTCGGAGTGGTCCGAAGCTCGCGAACTGGACTGGTGGATACTGGACCAGCCCGCTCATCGAGGACTGCACGACTTCGTCGCCGACATGAACCGCGTCTACCGCGACGAGTCGGCGCTGTGGTCACGCGACTCCGAGGGTGAGGCGTTCACCCGCTTCGGTGCGCCGCACTGGAACACCAACGTGATGGCGTTCGCCCGCCGTGACAACCATGGCAACACGGTCGCCGTCATCTGCAACTTCTCGGGCGCTCCGTTGCACGATTTCACGCTCGAGCTGCCCGAGGACGGCGCGTGGCTCGAGGTGCTCAACAGCGACGCCGAGGCCTACGGCGGCTCGGGAGTCGGGAACTTCGGCACCGTCGAGGCGATCGACGGACGCGCGACCATGGTGCTGCCGCCGCTCGGCGTGCTCTGGCTGCGGAACCCGGCCCGCTGACACACGGGAACGACGAAGGGCCGGTACCTCCGGGTGCCGGCCCTTCGTCGTTGCTCAGAAGAGCAGCGACGCGAGACGTCCGCGCGCCGCGATGACGCGCGGGTCGGTGTCGCCGACGAGACCGAACAGCTCCAGCAGACGAGCGCGGACCGTCGCACGATCGTCATCCTGCGTCGCCGAGAACAGGTCGAGCAGACGCCCGAAGGCGTCCTCGACATGTCCACCGGCGATGTCGAGATCGGCGACGAGGAGCTGCGCCGCGATATCGGTCGGCGCGCCGGCGGCCGCCGCGCGGGCAGCGGTCAGATCGACATCCTGCACCCGGGCGAGCAGCTTGACCTGGCCGAGACCGGCGGCCGCGTCCGCATCGCGTGGATTCTCGGCGAGGGCCTGCTCGTAGGCCGCGACGGCGCGGGGGTAATCGCCCGCCTCGATCGCCGCGAACGCCTCGGCGTGCAGCGGCGGCAGAGGCGACTCTTCCGGCTCCGCCTCGCCACCGGCGGCGTCCTCGCCCACAGGCACGGTGCCGGTGACACCGTGCTGCGCCGCCAGTTGCAGCAGCTGCGCGAACACATCGCGCACCTGCTGCTCGGGCACGGCGCCGGTGAACAGCGGGACCGGCTGGCCGGCGACGAGCGCGACGACCATCGGGATCGACTGCGCACGGAACCCCTGTGCGAGCTGCGGGTTGGCGTCGACATCGACCTTGGCGAGCACGACGCGACCGGCCAGTTCGGTCACGACCTTCTCCAGCACGGGGCTGAGCTGCTTGCACGGCCCGCACCACTCGGCCCAGAGATCGACGACGATCGGCACCGTGCGCGACAGTTCGAGAACCTCGCCGAAGCTCTCATCCGTCACATCGAAGATGAGTCGCGACGGTGCACCGGCGCCATCGGCGGCCGGGGAAGCTGCCGGTGCAGCGCCGGCGGCCGGAGCCGGACGGTTACGCAGCGTCGAGAGGTCGACGGCGCCGCGGAGCACAGCGCTGGAGGTGGGATCGCTCATTCAGACAACCTTCGCGGAGAGGACGTTGGACCGGTACCCGAGGAACTGGATCGGCTCGGAGGATCCGGCACCGGGGACGAAGAAGAACAGCTGGTCGGCGTACGTCGTGGTGAAGCCGGTCGAGGACTGCGAGACGCCGGTGAGCGCGCTCGCCACCGGGTTCGTGTCGGGCACGTTGATCACCGCGTCGGGGTTGCTCGGCGTGAACGTGTGATCCTCGGTGATCGTGACGGCGACGATGGCGCCGCTCTCGAGGGTCTGCAACGCGATCGGCGCCTGATTGCCGGCTTGCGTCGTGAACGACACCGAGCCGGTCTCGGCGCCGGTCTGATTGAAGTCGTTCGTGATCTGCTCGCGGTTCGCCGTCACGCCGTCACGGAATGCGTCGCCCTCCGCCTCGAACAGCTGCGCATACGGGCTCGCATCGCCGTTGGTCAGCAGGTCCGCGTACGCGGCCGCCAGGTCCTGAGGAGCCAGCACCAGGAACGGCGAATCCGGGGCG
Source organism: Microbacterium thalli (assembly GCF_028737325.1). Lineage (GTDB taxonomy): Bacteria > Actinomycetota > Actinomycetes > Actinomycetales > Microbacteriaceae > Microbacterium > Microbacterium thalli. The sequence goes on from NZ_JAQZCH010000002.1 coordinate 392,463, forward strand.
ACCTGCGCCGCGCCGAGGTAGGACGGGGCGAGCTCGGGGAACGTGTTGGTCGCCAACTCGGCGATGTAGCCGAGCTTGTAGTTGGACCACGGATCCTGCTGGCTGACGGTCATGATGGTGTCGGCCGCGCCGTCGCTGCCTTCGACCACCGCGAGGAACGTCCGGGGCCACTGCTCGAACGTCTCGGGAAGCAGGATCTCGAGCGGCTCGGCCGGGATCGGCGGCAGCGGGGCCCGATCCGTGATCTTCGAGCGAAGGGTGTAGTTGGTCTCGCGCTCCGCGAGGGCAGGCCCGCTCAGCCGGGTCGCCGCGAGGGCGGCATCCGCCGAACCGTCGGCCGTCGAGACGTCCTCGGCGATGCGTGTGAGGATGCGTTCGGCCTGCTTCTCGGTCACGGCGGGCGGAGCCTGGTCGGGGTCCGCGACGACCGTCGCCGTCGGCGACGGGGTCGCCGTGGGCGCGAGCTGCGGCCACGCGTCTGCGGAGCACCCGGACAGCGCGACGATCGAGACGAGCGGAAGAGCGACGAGCGCCTGCCGCCCGCGGGTTAGCTTCCGACGCGGCGGACGCGCGGAGATGACACCCTTGGCCTCGTTCTCGATGGAGATGTCGATCGGCTGGGTCTCGGTCATCGGGATGCCCTTGCGGCGGGGACCGCGCGAACGGCGGAGGTGCCGCCACCCGAGCGCGTACATGACGATGCCGAACAGCAGGAGCACACCGCCGAGGACGATCAGCGGACCGGCCCACGGCGTGTTCGACTCGATGGGCCAGGTCACCTCGATGTCGGCAGGAGCGGGCGCCGCGCCGTCCGATGCGATGACGAGGCTCATCTCTTCGGGCAGCTGAAACGACGTCTGCAGGGCGTCCTCCTGCTGGAACTCCTCGAGCCACAGGTCCGATCCGACCGGTGAGGGCATCGGGGCGGCCGTGCCGTCTTCGTTCGGGGCCGGAGTCGCCGTCGCCGCAACTTCCGAGACCGTGGCCTCGCCGTCCTCGCCGACCGAGATCCGGTTGTGCTCGGTGCGCGAGAGCCACGCCTCGACGTCCGCGGTCCGGCCGTAGGCGGCGAAGACGGTGCCCTCGCCGCGGATGCTGAGGGTCTGCGACCCCGCACGCGACGTGAGCACATCGCCTTCCAGCAGCGTGAACGGCGCGTCCCCGGCGACGGCAACGGACTCGCTCACCGTCTCCGGTCCGCGGAGGATCGTCCGCTGGGCGATGCCCGCCCCGATCATGACGGTCGCCAACACGAACGCGACGACAGCCCACACGAAACGCACGAAGAAACACCTCTCCACATCCGGAACGGGACCACCGAACGCTTGATCGACGTTTCAGACTATCGAAAATGACCTGAAAGCGTCGTGAGAGGGGCGCCTGGCGGGCAACATCCGCTTCTGATCGTAGGGTGAGATGATCCGACCCCGGGAGGCGTCCGTGAAGTTGCAGAACCCGTTCCGCACGGCGCTCATCGCCACGCTCGGCGTCGGCGTCGGAATCCTGATCATCGGCGGCATCCAGACGCTGTCGACGATCCTGCTCTATGTCGGCACCGCGCTCTTCCTGGCGCTCGGACTCGACCCGGTGGTGTCGTGGCTCGAGCGACGCAAGCTTCCCCGCTGGGCGGCGCTCCTGATCACCTTCGCCGCGCTGCTCGCCGCCTTCGCGGGCATCATCCTCATGGTGATCCCGATCATCGTGACGCAGATCTCGCAGCTGGTCGCCGCTATCCAGGATCTCGTGACCGGCGGCCAGTGGGATCCCGTCACCGCGATCAAGGACTGGCTGACCACGACGTTCCCGCAGCTCGACGTCGACGAGCTGTTCCAGTACCTCTCCGACTGGTACGCCTCACTCGACATCGGCGCGATCGGCGGCTCGATCACCGAGTCGCTCATCACCATCGGCGGAACGATCATCAGCGGCTTCACCGGGGCGGTCATCGTCCTGATCCTCACGATCTACTTCACCGCGTCGACGCCGAGCCTCAAGGCCGCCGTCTACCAGCTCGTGCCGGCGTCGCGTCGCCCCCGCTTCATCGGGTTGTCCGAGCAGATCACCGCGTCGGTGGGCTTCTACGTCATGGGGCAGGTCTCGCTGGGCGTCATCAACGGTGTCCTCAGCGCCGTCTTCCTCAGCGTGATCGGTGCACCGTTCCCGGCGGTCCTCGCTGTGATCGCGTTCTTCTTCTCGCTGATCCCGTTGGTCGGAACGTTGACCGGCTCGGCGATCATCGTGCTCACGTGCCTGATCCCCGGACTGTCCGAACCGCAGACGGCCCTGTGGGCGGCGATCTGGTACATCGTGTACATGCAGGTCGAGGCGTACTTCATCTCGCCGCGCATCATGAACCGCGCCGTCTCGATCCCCGGCGCCGTCGTCGTGATCGCGGCACTCGCCGGAGCGGCGCTCGGGCAGCTGCTCGGCGCTCTCGTGGCGATCCCCGTCGCCGCGAGCATCCTGATCATCTACCGCCAGGTGGTCATCCCCCGGCAGAACGAGCGGTGATCAGGCGCTCGGCCACTCGTCGGCGAGCGGCAGGGCGTCGGGGTTCACCGCCGCGACGATCTCGGTCAGCACGCGTCGCGTCTGGTTCTCGCCCACCCACAGGTGCTTGCCGCCCTCCACGGCGATGAGAGTGGCCTGCGGGATCGACGCGAATCGCTCGCGCGCCTCGGCGGGGCGCAGGTAGTCGTCGAACTCGGGCACGACGATGACCACTCGGCGTGCGTCGCCCGCCCACGCGGCAACCTCGGCCGCGCTCGCGCGGTGCAGCGGCGGCGACAGGAGGATGATGCCCACCACGTCGTGGTCGCGGCCGTACTTCAGCGCCAGCTCGGTGCCGAAGGACCACCCCACCAGCCACGGACGCGGCAGGCCGCGCTCACGGACGAAGTCCATTGCGGCGGCGACGTCGAACGCTTCCGCGACTCCCCCGTCGAACGCGCCGTCGCTCGTGCCGCGCGGCGAGGTCGTGCCCCGGGTGTTGAACCGCAGCACGGCGAGGTCGGCGAGGGCGGGAAGCCGCCCCGCGGCCTTGCGCAGGATGTGCGAGTCCATGAAGCCGCCCGCGGTCGGAAGCGGATGCAGCGTCACCAGCGTCGCAGCCGGAGCCACACCCTCGGGGAGCGCGAGCTCGCCCACGAGGCGCAAGCCGTCTCTCGTGCGCAGTTCGATGTCTTCACGGTGAGCGGGCAGTTGCACGGGCCCGCGGATCTCGATCGTCATGCGATCCTCCAACATGCTGAGTGCCAGTGTCGGCGAGCCGCCAGGTCGGCGGCATCTCCGAGGACGCCATCGGCGCGCCAGGCCACCAGGTGCGCGACACCCACGCCGATCTGCCGACCGCATCCGGGGCATACGTACGTCTTCTGAGCCTGAACCGCCGAGATCGGCTGGACCGTCCACTCGGCGCCGCGGCGCGTCTCGCTGCGCTTCCAGCCACTGAGCAGGCGCTCGAGCGAGTCGTCCGGCGGGTCGGGACGGCGGCGGTGGGACCGGGGCATGAGAAGCCGGGTCACCACCAGTGATTGCTGGTCCAGAACGCGTGGGCGGCCGCCCAGCTCCCGTACCGCCCGACCGCGTAGCCGTTCGCCCACTGCAGGTTGTCGACCGGGTTGTAGCCGCTGCCCGGGACCTTGCTGCAGGGATATGCCTGCACGAGACCGCATGCCCCGGATGACGCGTTCGTCGCGTTGGGATTCCAGCCGCTCTCGCGCGAGACGATGTAGTCGACGTAGCCCCAGTCGCTCTCAGGGATGCCGGCGGCAGTCAGCCATTCGGTCGACGAGCCGCCACCCGAGTACCGCACGGAGGCTGAGGGCGCCGCGCCGGCACCGTCGCTCTCACCCTCCGGGGTGGGCGTCGGGGTCGGTGTCGGCGTCGGCTTCGGGGTGACGTAGACGGTGAACCCGCTGCGGTCGAGGGCGACGGCGGCATCCGGTTGCGCGGCGTTCGGAAGCGCCTGCGCGTCGCCGCGCGACGCGGCCCAGAGCGAGACCACCTCCGCCGGCTTCTCCTGCGCGACTGCCAGGCTCGACCCGAGCGGCGCGAGCGCTCCGCCCGCCATGCCGGCCGCGGCGAGAGCGGCGAAGACCGCCACGACGCCCCGGCGGCGCGACCAGCGCGGACCGGCACCGGCGGCACGGGCGCTCTGACGGGCGACCTCGGTCGAGGTGCGCTGAGTCAGTTCGGAGCCCGGAGTCACAATGTCCTCGAGTTTAGCGACCGGGTCGCGTTGTCTCCATCCGGCATCACCCGATGGCGAGGATGACCGACACGACGGCGTCCAGAACGGCATCCACCTGCGCCTCGCGGTAGCCGCCGCGCTGCATGCGGAAAGCCACTGTGCGCACCTGCTCGACCGTCAGGGTCTCACCGGATTCCAGGTAGCGCGCGATGCGGTCGGCCACCTTGTCGACCTCGTCGATCCGGTATCCGTACGACAGAGCACCGACGCGGTCGAACCGCTCTCGCTCGGGGCGCGACAGCCGGTCGAGGACTTCTTGCGCCAGATTGCGCGAGCGACCGACCCAGGCGCGCGCACCGGCACGCGACAGCGCATACTCGCGTTCCCGGGCAGCGAAGGCATCCTCGATACGGCCGACGGCGGCGTCGACCGCGGAGATCGCGTACCCACCGCGAACCACGGGAAAGGCGGTGCGCCGGATCTCGGCCGAGTCGAGGTCGCTGTCATCGGGCGAGGCCTCGAAGGCGCCGCGGGCGCGCTCCAGGAAGGCATCCACGGCCTCGCGGTCGTAGCCCTTGCTGCGTCCCGGAGCGTCCGGGAAAGGAGTCGAGGCGACAGCCGTCTCGGTCGAGGTCATGACACCACCCAGGGAGAGAGCACGTGGAACAGGATGAGCGCGACGACGGAGGAAGGCAGAATCGAATCGAGCCGATCGAGCACGCCGCCATGCCCCGGCAGCCACGAGCTCATGTCCTTGATGCCCAGATCGCGCTTGATCATGGATTCGGCGAGATCGCCGACGGTCGCCGACCCGAGGATCAAGAGGCCCATCACGACGCCGGTCCAGATGGGCAGGTCGAGAAGCAGCCAGGCGAAACCGACCGCGACGGCCACCGCCACGACCGCGGCACCGACGAGGCCTTCCCAGGTCTTCTTCGGGCTGATGCGCGGCGCCATCGGGTGCTTTCCGAAAGCGAGCCCGGCGGCGTAAGCGCCGGTGTCGGCGCCCACGACGATCGCGATCATCGCAAGCACCCAGAACTCGCCGCCATCTTGGCGGAGCAGGATCAGCAGCAGACTTCCGAGGAACGGCACGTAGAGCTGCACGAATCCGCTGATGAGCACGTCGCTCAGCACATCGCCGTAGCGGCGCGACTCCGCCGAGGCCATCTGCGCGAGCAGACGCCACACGATGACGACGACGACGGCGGCGAAGACGACCACCCAGTGCGTGCCGGGGTCGAGGAAATATCCGGTGGCCAGCACCGCCGCGCCCGCCACGAGCTGCGGCACGACGTCTACGCGGCGCCCAGCCGCCTGCAACGCACGGACGAACTCGAAGACGGCCAGCAACGCCACCGGCACCGCGAAAAGCAGGAACACCCACTTCACGAAGATGAGCGACCCCACCACAACGGCGCCGATCGCGAGCCCGATGAGGATCGCGAGGAACAGGTTGCGGCCCGTCCGCGCGTTGATGCGCTCGTTCGCCTGCTCGAAGTCGGCGCGGGCACGACCGATCTGCTGCTCGAACTCGGAGCGCGCCGCGCGCACCTGGTTGTGGAACGCCGAATCGCCGTGCTCCCGCGAGCGGTGTCGCTCGCGTTCGGAAGCCGGCGGGACGTCGTCACCCGGTACGCTCATGCGGCTCAGACCTCGAGAAGCTCGGCCTCTTTGCGCTTGAGAGCCTCGTCGATCAGGTCGACGTGTGCTCGCGTGAGAACGTCGAGCTCCTTCTCGGCGCGCACCAGCTCGTCCTCGCCGACGTCGCTCTTGAGCGCGTCGAGCTCGTCCTTGGACTTCCGACGGATGCCGCGCAGGTGGACCTTGTGGTCCTCCCCCTTCGACCGCACGAGCTTGACGTACTCCTTGCGGCGCTCCTCCGTCAGCTCGGGCATCGTGACGCGCACGAGGTTGCCGTCGTTGGTGGGGTTCACGCCCAGGTTCGGGGTGTCGCGGATGGCCTGCTCGATCGCCTTCAGCGCCGACTTGTCGTAGGGCGTCACGATGATCGTGCGCGCCTCCGGGTTGTTCAGCGACGCCAGCTGCGCGAGCGGCGTCGGCGAGCCGTAGTAGTCGACGAGGATCTTCTGAAACAGCGCCGTGTTCGCGCGTCCGGTGCGAACGGTGGAGAAGTCCTCCTTCGCCGCCTCGACAGCGCGCTGCATGCGGGTTTTCGTGTCAGCGAGGATCTCGGGGATCACCGTCACTCCAATTCGTCGGTACGTCCGGTCAAGTCTAGTCTGCGGTGCGTCGGAGCTCAGACGCTCACGAGCGTGCCGATGGAATCCCCCAGCAGCGCGCGCGTCACGTTGCCGCGCGGCTCCATGCCGAACACCCGCATGTCGATGCCGTTGTCCATGCACAGGCTGAACGCGGTCGAGTCGACCACCTTGAGGCCGCGCTGCAGCGCTTCGCCGTAGGTGATCGCGTCGATGCGCTCGGCGGTCGGGTCGATCTTCGGGTCGGCGGTGTAGACGGCGTCGACGCCGTTCTTGGCCACCAGCACCTCGTCGGCCTTGATCTCGAGGGCGCGCTGCGCGGCGACAGTGTCGGTGGAGAAGTAGGGCAGGCCGGCACCGGCACCGAAGATGACGACGCGGCCCTTCTCCATGTGGCGCTCGGCGCGCCGCGGGATGTAGGGCTCGGCGACCTGCGTCATCGAGATGGCGGACTGCACGCGCGTGGCGGCACCGGCCTGCTCCAGGAAGTCCTGTAGAGCCAGAGCGTTCATGACGGTGCCGAGCATGCCCATGTAGTCGGCGCGCCCACGGTCCATTCCGCGCTGGCTGAGCTCGGCGCCGCGGAAGAAGTTGCCGCCGCCGACGACGATCGCGATCTCGACACGATCGACGGCCTCAGCGATCTCACGGGCGATCTGGCCGACGACGTCGGGGTTCACCCCGAGCTGGCCCGCGCCGAACGCCTCGCCCGACAGCTTCAGCAGGACGCGACGGCGCCCGGTCTTCTCGTTGTTCATCGTGTCCCTCTCGTCGCTGTGTTGCAGAGTATCGCCCGCTCGGGCATGGAAAAGGCCCGCATCCGTGGATGCGGGCCTTTTCGGTGATTACGCGCCGACCTTGAAGCGGGCGAAATCGGTGATCGTGATGCCGGCGTCCTTCGCGACCTGGGCGACGGACTGCTTGTTGTCCTTCGCGTAGTCCTGGTCGAGCAGAGCGACCTGCTTGAAGAACGCGCCGACGCGGCCTTCGACGATCTTCGGGAGCGCGGCCTCGGGCTTGCCCTCGTTGCGGGAGATCTCCGTGACGATCTCGCGCTCCTTCTCGACGTCGGCCTCGGGCACGTCCTCGCGCGAGAGGTAGCTCGGGTTCGCGAACGAGATGTGCTGCGCGATCGAGCGAGCGGTCTCGGCGTCCGAGCCCGAGTACGCCACCACGACACCGATCTGCGGGGGCAGGTCCTTGCTGGTCTTGTGGAGGTAGATCTCGAACGCGTCGCCGGTGAGCGTGCGCACGCGGCGGAGCTCGACCTTCTCGCCGATGATGGCGGCCTCATCGTTGATGAGCTGCTCGATGGTCTGGCCCGACGCGTCAGCGGCGAGAGCGGCCTCGACCGAGTCGGCGGATGCCGCAGCGGCGGCGTCGGCGACCTTGTCGGCCAGCGCGATGAAACGGTCGTTCTTCGCGACGAAGTCGGTCTCGCACGCGAGCTCGACGAGGGTGACCTTTCCGTCCTGCTCGCGGGCGACGATGAGGCCCTCGCTCGTGGAGCGGTCGGCGCGCTTGGCGTTGCCCTTCGCACCCTTCAGGCGCAGGATCTCGACGGCCTTCTCGACGTCGCCGTCGGCCTCTTCGAGAGCCTTCTTGGTGTCGACCATTCCGGTGCCGAGCTGCTCGCGCAGAGCCTTGATGTCGGCGATGGTGAAGTTTGCCATGAGTGGCGGCTCCTTCTGTCTCTGGGAAATCTCGTGGATGCCGATCGGCGCGGCCGGGCTCAGCCGCGGCCGCGCCGATCGTAGCGGGTCAAGAAGACGCGCTGATTACTTCTCGGTCGCCTCGGCGGCGTCGGCCTCGGCCGGAGCCTCGGTCTCGGCCTGAGCCTCGGCACCGGCCTCGTCGGCGGGCGTCTCGGTGGCGGCCACCTCGGCGGCAGCACCCTCGACAGCAGCGACCTCGGCGGCAGCACCCTCGGCGGGAGCGGTCTCGAGCAGCTCGCGCTCCCAGTCCGCCAGCGGCTCGGCCTCGGCCGACTCGTCGGACGGCTGGTGGCGCTGGATCAGGCCCTCAGCGGCGGCGTCGGCGACGATGCGCGTGAGCAGGCTCACCGAGCGGATGGCGTCGTCGTTGCCGGGGATCGGGTACTGGAACTCGTCGGGGTCGGCGTTCGTGTCGAGGATGCCGATCACGGGGATGCCGAGCTTCTTGGCCTCGTCGATGGCGAGGTGCTCGCGCTTGGCGTCGACGACCCAGATAGCCGAGGGCGTCTTCTGGAGGTTGCGGATGCCGCCGAGCGACTTGTGCAGCTTGTCGAGCTCGCGCTTCTTGAGCAGCAGCTCCTTCTTCGTGAAGCCGCTCGCAGCGGGGTTCTCGAAGTCGAGTTCCTCGAGCTCCTTCATGCGGGCGAGTCGCTTCGACACCGTCTGGAAGTTGGTCAGCAGACCACCGAGCCAGCGCTGGTTCACGTAGGGCTGGCCGACGCGCGTCGCCTGCTCGGCGATGACTTCCTGGGCCTGCTTCTTGGTGCCGACGAAGAGGATGGTGCCGCCGTGGGCGACCGTCTCCTTGACGTACTCGTAGGCACGGTCGATGTACGACAGCGACTGCTGCAGGTCGATGATGTGGATGCCCGAGCGCTCGGTCAGGATGAAGCGCTTGACTTTCGGGTTCCAACGGCGGGTCTGGTGCCCGAAGTGGACGCCGCTGTCGAGCAGCTGGCGAATGGTGACGACGGCCATGGCCGTTCTCCTTCTGTTTCGGTTGCTGTCCGGGCCGACGGCCCGGTGTCCTGGCGCCCGACGCACTTCCGCTCGCCGCCGGAGCGGGAGACCTGGGGAAGATGCGCCATGATCCGGTGAGCCGGTCACTGTGGGCACGCGTAGTCACCCCGACGAGCGAGGTGCCGTCCCAGTGTAGCAGTCACGACCCTCCTCCCCCGGCGAGGGCGAAGCCTCAGTCGTCCACCGATCTCCGCTGCGCAGAACACCATCTCGGCGCCGCGGCCAGACTCGCCCCGTGACCTCCCTTCGCCGCCGCCTCGTCGCTCTCGGCGTCCTGCTGCTGACGCTGAGCGCGGGCCCACCCGCCGCCGAGGCTCGGGATGACGCGGGCGACGGCGTCCACACATCCGCTCGCTGGGAGTATCCGCTCGCCGGCGCGGCGCTCATCCGAGGGTTCGAAGCGCCGGCTCACGAGTACGGACCCGGTCACCGCGGAATCGATCTGCGTTCCGGCGGCGGCGACGTCGTCATCGCTCCCGCAGCCGGGACGATCGCATTCGCGGGCCCCGTCGCCGGACGCCCGGTTGTGACGATCGATCACGGCGGTGGGCTGGTCTCCAGCCTCGAGCCGGTCGAGACGACGCTCACGCCGGGCAGTGCAGTCGCCACCGGCGACCCGATCGGCACGCTTTCACCCGAGGGTCACACCGGTCCCGGCACGCTCCACCTCGGCGCGCGCCTCGACGGCGCCTACATCAACCCGCTGCTGCTGCTCGCCGAGGTGCCGCGCCCGATCCTCCTGCCGTGCTGCTGACGTCAGTCGGGACGGATGTCGTTGCGATCGCCGGCCTGTTCGACCGAGCCCAGCCGGTCGGCGTGCACCCGGTTGTCGTTGCCCGCCACCGACACCGCGCTGATCTCGTCCCCATCGATGGCGTTGCGGTCGCCCGCCACGCTGAGCGAGCCGATCACGTCGGCGTCGATGTCGGCGGCTTGGCCCGTGATCTCGAGGGTGTTCACGTCGGCGAGATCGACCTCGACCCGGTCGCCGCGCACGACCACCGTCGTGACTCGGGCGTCCGACAGATCGACATCGAGACCCGCGCCCTCGATCTCCACCCGATCGCACTCGCCGGTGAACGAAAGATCGATGTCGGAGCCGCGCAGGGCCACGACGCCGGCGATGCACATGGACAGGTCGGACCCGCCTGTCGACGGCGAGGAGGACGGCGTTGCCGGTTGCGGGCTCACCGGGGCTGGCGCCGTCGCCGACGCGTCCGACGGTGCACTCGGCCGGACCACGCGGTCCGGTGCATCATCCGCCGGGACGCAGGCGGTCAGGGCGAACACGACGCCGACGGCGCCGAACCAGACGAGCGCTCTTCTCATGCCTCCACGCTAGGCCCGCGGCGACACGTCGCGCCATCCGGCGCTGGCCACATCAGGCTCGCGGGTGCGCTTGACGGTATGCGGCGGCGAGACGCTCGCCCGAGACGTGGGTGTAGATCTGGGTGGTGCCGAGACTGGCGTGTCCCAGGATCTCCTGAACGGCGCGGAGGTCCGCGCCGCCGTCGAGCAGGTGAGTGGCGGCCGAATGCCGCAGCGTGTGCGGCCCCGCGGTCTCTGCCCCTAAGGCGGGCGCGACGCGTTCGGCGACGACCGCGTAGACCGCGCGGGGCCCGAGGCGGCCGCCTCGAGCACCGAGGAAGAGGGCGGCCGCCTCGGATATCGGGCGCTCGGGCGCGCGTGCCGCCAGCACCGGGCGCCCGCGGACGAGGTATGCCTGCAGGGCGGCGAACGCCGGCCCGCCGACGGGAACGATGCGTTCCCGGTCGCCCTTCCCCGTCACCCGGGCCGTGCGCCGGCCGTCGTCGACGTCGTCGACATCGAGCCCGCACAGCTCCGACACCCGGATGCCGCTGGCATAGAGCACCTCGAGGACTGCATGGTCTCGGAGCAGGATCGGGTCGCCGTTCGCCGCGCCCGCCCGGAGGGCGTCGAGGACGCCGGCGAGGGCATCGGCGGTGGCGACCCGGGGAAGCGTCCGCCCCTTCTTGGGCGATGCCAACCGCAGGGCGGGGTCGGCGCCGAGCATGCCGCGCTCGGTCGCCCAGGCGAAGAAGCCGCGGGCAGTCGCCGTCCGGCGTGCCAACGTCGAGCGCGCGTCGCCCCGTTCGCTCGCCCGCCAGATCCAGTCGCGCAGAGTGTCGATGTCCACCTCGGCGAGATCGATATCACCCGCCGCATCCGAGAGATCGGCGAGGTCCGACAGATACGCGCGCACCGTGTGCTCGGACAGGCGACGCACACGCGAGAGGTGCTCGCCGTAGGCCGACGCCGCCGCGGAGATGCGCATGCCACCAGCATGACGGAAGGCTCGATCGCGACGCCGGAATGGTGCGGTGCGCCGTCGCTCAGGGCATCCCGCGTCGCCAGCCGCGCGCATCGGAGACGACGCGGCCGTCAAGCGCAAGCAGACCGAGCAGGGAGCTCACCCGGTCGGCTTCGACGCCCGAGCGACGAGCCACCTCGGCGACGTCGCGGGGTGAGCGCGGGCTGAGCGCGTCGATGACCCGCGTGGTGTCGTCGGTCCGGTCCATCGGAGTTTCCATCGTCTTTGCTGCGACATCCCACCCCACGAGCTCTCGGACGTCGTCGGCGCTGGTGATGCAGCGGCCGTCGTAGTCGCGCAGGATCCGGTGGCATCCCGCCGATGCGGCCGACGTCACCGGACCCGGCACGGCGCCGAGCGGCCGGCCGAGCGCTGCAGCATGTCCCGCCGTGTTCAGCGACCCCGAGCGCCACCCCGCCTCGACCACGACCGTGGCGTCTGCGAGGGCGGCGATCAGCCGGTTGCGCTGCAAGAACCGCCACTTCGTGGGGGCCGTGCCGCAGGGCACCTCGCTCAGGACGACGCCCTGCCGCGACAGGTTCGCCAGCAGATCGGCGTGACCGGCGGGGTAGGACTTCTCGACCCCGCCCGCGAGTACCGCGATACCGCGGCCCTCCACCGCGACGCACGCGCGGTGCGCGGCCGCGTCGATGCCCACCGCGGCACCCGACACGATGGTCGCTCCCCCGGCGGCAAGCTCTCCCGCCAGTTCGGCCGCGACGCGCACGCCGTACGCCGTGGCGGCTCGGGCGCCCACGAGCGCCACCGCCGCGGCTGCCTCCGGTAGTGCGTCGAGCCGGCCGCGGACCCACAGCGCGGGTGGAGCGTGCACCCCGAGGTCATCGAGCCGGACCGGCCACGCCTCGTCGCCGGGCACCACCAACTGCGCCCCGATACGGCGCGCGAGTTCGAGCGGGTACGGGTGGTCGTCGCGCCGCGGTAGCCACCGCGCACGCGCTCGACGCCAGTCCCGTTCGGACAGCTCGGGGATGTCCGGCACGGAGCCGTCGCTGAGCGCGAGGTCGAGGGCCGCCGCCGCGCCCCGTCGAGCAATCACCAGCCCCGCCACGCCGTCTCCCGGTTCGGTGAGCACCGACCATCGCGCACGCGCATACCGCTCCACCTCGTCGGCGCCGGCTCCTGATGCCGGCGCGAGGGCAGCCACCACCTCGCGCGCCCGCTGCCCCAGAGACGAGGTCATCGATCGACCCCCTTCTTGAGGAACAGCGCACGGCCGACATCGTCGAGGGTGAGCCGATCGTGACCGGCGAGGTCGGCGACCGACCATGCAACCCGTAGCACCCGGTCGTAGCCGCGCAATGTCAGTGCACCGCGATGCAAGGCGGCATCCAGCGGCGCTCGAACGTCGCGTGCGGGTGCGAGCGGTCCGTCGCGCAACCACGATCCGGCGACCTGCGCGTTCGTGCGCCATGGGGTGGCGCGCAACCGCTCGGCGGCGCGGAGTCGCGCACCTGCGACCTGTTCGCGGGCTGCGGAGGAGGACAGCCCGCCGGTTCCGGCGGTGGCGAGGTCGGCCAGCGAGACCCGGTTCAGCGCGAGTTCGATGTCGATGCGGTCGAGGAGCGGGCCGGAAAGACGCCCGAGGTATCGGCGGATCGCGAGCGACGGGCACGAGCAGCTTCCGCCTCGAACACCGTACTGTCCGCACGGGCACGGGTTCGTGGCGAGCACCAGCTGGAATCGCGCCGGAAGCGTCGCGCGGAACCCCGCCCGATGGATCTCGATCGCACCCGACTCGAGCGGTTGCCGCAACGAGTCGAGCGCGTGAGCGCCGTACTCTCCCGCCTCATCGAGGAAGAGCACACCGCCACTCGCGCGGGCGATCGCTCCCGGGCGCAGCATGCGGCTTCCGCCCCCGACGAGCGCGGCAACACTGACGCTGTGGTGCGGCGCCTCGAACGGGGGCACGCGGCTGAGGTGATCGACGGCCGAGCCCGACAACGAGCGGATCGACGCCACCTGCAGCGCGGTCTCGTCGTCGAGCGGCGGCAGGATGCCCGGCAGACGACGCGCGAGCATCGTCTTGCCGGCGCCGGGAGGCCCGGTCATGAGCAGGTGGTGCCCGCCGGCCGCCGCGACCACGACGGCCGCGACCGCTTCCTCCTGACCGCGGATGTCCGCGAGGTCCGCGGCCGGAGGCTCCTCTTCCGGCGGCGGCGGGACGGCGGTGTCGCTGCTCTCGGCTACGTCGTCGACGTCGATGTCGAGCCCGTGCCAGCGCGCGACCGCGCCGAGGGACCGGCATCCGACCACGCGGATGCCGTCGACCAGCGCGGCTTCGCGGCGGCAGGCCTCGGGAACGATGACCGTCCGGTGGCCCGCACGGGCCGCCGCGATGACGGCGGGCAGCACTCCCGGCACGGGGCGCAGCCGTCCATCCAGCGCGAGCTCGCCGATGTGGACCGTGCCGGCCAGGGATGCGGCATCCAGGGGCAGTTCGGTCGCGAGCGCGGCGATCGCGATGGCGAGGTCGAATCCCGATCCCTGCTTGGGCAGGCTGGCAGGCGACAGGTTCACCGTCACGCGCCGACGCGACAGCGGCAGACCGCTGTTCGCACACGCGTTGTGCACGCGCTGCTGCGCCTCGGCGAGGGCGCGGTCGGCGAGCCCGACGATGCGGAACGCGGGCGTCTGGTTGGACAGGTCGGCCTCCACCTCGACGAGATCGCCGACCAGGCCGGTCAACGCGACCGCCCAGGTGCGTCCGACGCTCATCGGAGGTCCTCGAGATGCTCCACACGGGCCGTCGCGACGTCTTCGCCGGTGATGCCGATGACGTCCAGTCGCACCCGGCGCCCTCGGACGCGCTCCGGATACGCCGCGATCCACGCGCATGCCAGCCGCCACAGCCGGTCCTTCTTGCGGTCATCCACCGCCTCGAACGGGTGACCGAAGCCGTCGCTGCGCCGGGTCTTCACCTCGACGATCACCAGCTCATCACGCGTTCCCGCGACGATGTCGATCTCACCCTGCCGATGTCGCCAGTTGCGATCGAGGATGTCGTACCCGCGGTCGGTCAGATGGCGCGCGGCGCGTTCCTCGCCCGCGCGGCCCCGTTCGTCCTTCGCTGCCATGCCAGCACTCTGGCGTGCCGACGGTCGGCGCCTGTGTCGTCCTCAGCCGATCGGGGAGCGATCGCCGCGGGACGTCACTGGGGAGGAGCCGCGCTCAGCTGTCGAGCGACAGCTCGTCGGGCAGCTCGAAATCGCGCCGCTGCAGCTCTTCGACGTTCACGTCCTTGAAGGTCAGCACACGGACGGACTTCACGAAGCGATCGGCGCGGTAGATGTCCCACACCCACACGTCCTTCATGGTGAGCTCGAAGTAGAAGTCGTGCTCGGTGTCGCGGCGGACGACATTGACGTCGTTGGCGAGGTAGAAGCGGCGCTCGGTCTCGATCACGTACTGGAACTGCGACACGACGTCGCGATACTCCTTGTAGAGCGCCAGCTCCAGTTCGCGGTCGTAGTCTTCGAAGACTTCGTCATCCATGGTCCCTCCATCCTAGGCGGCGCCGGAGGGCGGACGAGCCTCAGAACAGCGTCGGAGCATCAGCGATCGCCCACGACGCACGGTGATGACCGCTCAGCCCGTGCGAACGGATCGCCTCGCGGTGCACCGCGCTGGCGTAGCCCTTGTTGCGGGCCCATTCGTACACGGGGGTCTCGTCGTGGAGCGCGGTCATGTGCGCGTCGCGAGCCACCTTCGCGATGACCGAGGCAGCCGCCGCGCTCGCGCAGTCGCGGTCGGCCTTCACGATCGTCTGGATCGTCAGGCCGGGTCCGGCGACCGGTGAGACGTAGTCGTGGTTGCCGTCGAGGATGACCACGGCGTCCGAGGCCATCGGGTCGACGCCGGTGAGTCCCGCGAGCGCGCGAACGGCGGCGAGCCCGAGAGCCCGGATGATCCCGCGCTCGTCGATCTCCGCCGGGGTGGCCCACCCCACCGCGGAGTCCACGACCCAGCCCGCCGCACGCTCCGCCAGCGCCGGGCGACGCAGCTCGGTCACCAGTTTCGAGTCGCGCAACCCGTCGGGGATGCGGCGTCGCGCACAACGCGCGTCCAGCACCGCGGCACCCACCGCGACCGGCCCGGCCAGTGCTCCGCGGCCGACCTCGTCGAGGGCGATGACGAACGCGTGCTCACGCAGCAGCCGTCGCTCGACGGTCAGCCGAGGAGCGACGACGGTCATCGGGCGTCGGGGGCCGGAACGCCGGCGAACACGTCGTGATGGAAATCGATGCCGCCGAAACGGTCGAGGGGCCATGTGATGAGGAACGCACGGCCGACGACGTTGTCGAGGGGCACGAACCCTTGCGAGGGCTGGTCCTGGTTGTAGCGCGAGTCACGCGAGTGATCGCGGTTGTCGCCGAGGACCCACAGCGAGTCGTCGGGCACCACGACGTCGAAAGGGACTTCCTGCGGCGCCGACTGTCCATCGGCGAGAGCGACGTAGGGCCGCTCGTCGACGGGGACGCCGTTGACGGTGATCTGCCCGACCGCGTTGCAGCAGACGACGTGGTCACCCGGCATCCCGATGATGCGCTTGATCAGGTGGTCCTTGCTATCGGGCGCCGACAGCCCGACCACCGACAGTACCCAGTCCACGCCCTCGACGACGGGCGGACGGACCGGCTCGACGGTCGGCGGAAGCCACCCGCCCGGATCGCGGAAGACGACCACGTCGCCCCGCTCGTAGCCGCCGAATCGCGGGGTGAGCTGATCGACGAGGATCCGGTCGTCCTCGCGCAGAGTCTGTTCCATCGAGCCGGAGGGGATGTAGAACGATCGGACGAGGAACGTTTTGACCAGGAACGACACGACGAGCGCGATCGCGACGATGACGAGCACGTCGCGGACCAGCAGCCACAGCCGACGCGAACGCGAACGCGCGGGCGCCGGTGCCGACGCGGCAAGGTCATCGGTGGTCATACTCGCCTCTCATCCGACTCACCCGCCGGGGAGCCCATCCCAGGGTCGCACATTCCGTGCGTTTCACCGTCCGCCGCGCGACGGAACGACGGATGCCCCGAGCCTGAGCCCGGGGCATCCAGAGAACACGTCGCTGGGTCAGCGGTCGCGCTTCTCCTTGATCTTCGCCTTCTTGCCGCGGAGGTTGCGCAGGTAGTAGAGCTTCGCGCGACGGACGTCACCGCGGGTGACGACCTCGATGTGGTCGATCGCGGGGCTGTGGACCGGGAAGGTGCGCTCGACGCCGACCTGGAAGCTGATCTTCCGGACGGTGAAGGTCTCGCGCACACCGTCGCCGGAGCGGCCGATGACGACGCCCTGGAACACCTGGATACGCGAGCGGTTGCCCTCGGTGATGTTGACGTGCACCTTGACGGTGTCGCCGGGGGCGAAAGCGGGGATGTCGTTACGCAGCGATGCTGCGTCGACGGAGTCGAGGATCTGCATGATCTTTTCTTCCTGCGACCGCCTCAGGTCGACCACGAGAGAGTTGAATAAGGATGCGGTGCCCCGGGCGCCCGCCGGGCGCCGCTCCCCTGAGGCAGAGATCTGTCAGGGCACAAGTGTTCATTCTGCCATGGCTGCGGAGTCCCGCCAAACCGTCACCGCTCCCGGTGCGGCGCTTCCTCGACGACGAAGACCTCGGTCGAGTCGGGCTCGCGACGCGCCCGACCGCCGTCGAGGAACGCCGAGTCCATCGGCATCCGGAACAGCGACACCGGACGGGCCTCGCGGAAGAGCTGCCAGAGCGAGACCCAGAACACCCCGAGGAAGGCGGCGGTCGCCGCGAACAGGAGCGGCCAGAACGCGCCGGCCGGGTAGAAGCCGGTCGCGATGATCAGACCGTGCCAGACCGCGAACACCAGGACGTCCCACCACGACAGGGCGCGGGAGTGGCGAACGGTGCCGCGGGCCCGCACGAGGAAGGTCACGATCAGCTGACCGATCAGCACGGCGGGGACCGCGATGAAGAGCACCCAGAGGAAGACCCAGCCGCTCGCGCCCGAGACCGCCCAGCCCACGACGAGCCAGAGCGGAAGCACCAGCGCTGCCGGCAGGAGCCAAGAGAAGAGCGCGCGTCGCAGCCACATGCTCCCGATGCTACGCCGGTCCGGCAGGATAGAAGCTGAAGAGAGGATCACGATGATCGAGCTGCGTACCCCTGCCGAGATCGAAGCGATGCGTCCCGCCGGGCGGTTCGTCGCCGAGGTTCTGGCCACCCTCCGCGACGAGACGAAGGTCGGTACGAACCTGCTGTCCATCGATCGGCGGGCGCACGAGATGATCCGCAAGGCGGGCGCCGAGTCCTGCTACATCGACTACCACCCCTCCTTCGGAGCGAGCCCGTTCGGCAAGGTCATCTGCACCTCGATCAACGACGCCGTGCTCCACGGCCTCCCCCACGACTACGCTCTGCGCGACGGCGACCTCGTCACCCTCGACTTCGCCGTCGCGGTCGACGGCTGGGTCGCCGACTCCGCCGTGTCATTCGTCGTCGGTACGCCGCGGGACGAGGACCTCGCACTCATCGACACGTCCGAGCGGGCTCTCGACGCGGCGATCGGCGCCGCGGTAGTCGGCAACAAGATCGGCGACATCTCGCACGCCGTGGCTCAGGTCGCGCGGGCCGAGGGCCTGTCGATCAACACCGACTTCGGCGGGCACGGGGTCGGGCGCGAGATGCACGGCGACCCGCACGTCCCCAACGACGGCAAGCCGGGGCGCGGGTACCCGCTGCGTGCCGGCCTCGTCGTCGCGCTCGAGCCGTGGTTCCTGCAGAGCACCGACAAGCTCGTCACCGATGCCGACGGCTGGACGCTGCGGAGCGCCGACGGTTCGCGCGGAGCCCACTCCGAGCACACGGTCGCGGTCACCGAGGCCGGACCGATCATCCTCACCGACCGGTCGTTCCTCGGCGTCGACTGAGGCCGGTCAGGCGCTCGGGTCGGACGGCAACAGGTCCGGGCGGCGTTCACGGGTGCGTGCGACCCGCTGGTCTCGACGCCAGTCCGCCACGCGCCCGTGGTGTCCGCTCAGCAGGACATCGGGAACGTCGTACCCGCGCCACGCGGCGGGCTTGGTGTACGAGGGGTACTCGAGCAGACCGTCCTCGTGCGACTCCTCGACGAGGCTCTCGGGATTGCCGACCACCCCGGGGATGAGCCGGCCGATCGCTTCGATCATCGCCATCGAGGCGACCTCCCCGCCGTTGAGCACGTAATCGCCGAGGCTCATCAGCCGAACGTCGCCGAGTGTGGCGGCATACGCGAACACGCGCTCGTCGATGCCCTCGTAGCGCCCGCATCCGAACACCAGGTGCGGGGCGACGCTCAGCTCGCGCGCAGTCGCCTGCGTGAACAGCTCACCCGCCGGCGACGGGAAGATGAAGGTCGGACGGGATGCCGCATCCGCCACGATCGCGTCGAGCGCGGCGCCCCACGGCTCAGGCTTCATCACCATGCCCGCTCCCCCGCCGTACGGGGTGTCATCGACGGTGCGATGGCGGTCGGTGGTGTACTCGCGCAGGTCGTGGACGCGCACGTCGAGGAGGCCGGCTCCGCGCGCCTTGCCGAGAAGGGAGACCTCGAGGACGTCGAAGAATGCGGGGAAGATCGTGACGACGTCGACGCGCACGTCAGTCCTCGGTCGTCGCGGCGTCGCCGTCCTGCTGCGCCGCGATGTCGCCGGTCGCCTCTTCGTCCGACGGCAGCTCTTCGAAGAGCCCGGCGGGCGGGGTCACGATGACCCGACCGCCCGCGACGTCGACCTCGGGCACGATCGCCTTCACGAACGGAACGAGGATCTCGGCGTCGTCGCCGTCGCGCTGGACGATCAGCAGGTCCTGAGCCGGCAGATGATCGACGCGGGCGATCCGGCCGACACGCTCGCCGTCGCGCACCACGTCCAGGCCCACGAGCTGGTGGTCGAACCAGGCGTCGTCCTCGGCCGGGGACTCCGCATCCTGGTCGATCCAGAGGATCGCCTTCACGAGGGTTTCGGCTGCGTCACGGTCGTTGACGTCCTCGACGAAGAGGACGGGGTGCGAGTTCATCCACCGGAACTCCCGGACGGTCACGGTCTTGCCGTGCCACGGCGATTCCTCGGGCACCTGCAGAGTGAAGGTGGCGCCGGGGACGAAACGCCCGTCGGGATCGTCGGTGTAGAGCTCGAGCTTGAGGGCTCCCTTGAGGCCATGCGCCTTGACAAGACGCCCGACACGGAGCTGCGTGCCCGCGGGATTGGTCCCCACGTCAGTCGTCCGCGACATCGACGCGGACACGGGTGCCGTCGGCCAGCGCGGTGATGAGGGTGCGCAGGGCCTTGGCGGTGCGCCCGCCGCGCCCGATCACCCGTCCTCGGTCGTCGGGGTGCACGCGCACCTCGAGGACCTCGCCGCGAGGCGACGTGGAGGAACGGATGACGACGTCGTCGGGGTGATCGACGATCCCCTTGACGACGTGCTCGAGCGCGGCGGACAGCAACGGATTACTCCGAGTCGGTCGCGTCGGCGGCCGGCGCCTCGTCGGCCGGAGCCTCGGCGGCGGGCTCGTCGGCCTTCTTGGCGGCCTGCGGCTTGATGACCGACTTCTTGGACGCGTCGGCGACGAAGTCACCCTTGGCCTCGGCCGTGCGAACGGTCGAGACGGCGTTCTTGTCGCCCTTGAACTTGCCCCAGTCGCCCGTGAGCTTCAGCAGCGCGGCGACCTGCTCGGTGGGCTGAGCGCCGACCGAGAGCCAGTACTGGGCACGCTCGGAGTCGACCTTGATGACCGAGGGCTCCTCGGTCGGGTGGTACTGGCCGATCTCTTCGATCACGCGGCCGTCGCGCTTGGTGCGCGAGTCGGCGACGACGATGCGGTAGTAGGGCGCGCGGATCTTTCCGAGGCGCTTGAGACGGATCTTGACAGCCACAATTCTCCTGAGTGGTGTGATGTGAAGTGAACGTCGCCTGGAGCGTGGGGTGCACACCCGGCGGGAGCTCTGAGGGCGGACCTTCCCGCCGGATAGAGGGTCGAGCAGGCGGTCCAACGGTCTATTTTGCCAGATGAACCGGGCTGTCGCGAACCGCGCCGCGCCGCATGTCAGACTGTGGCCATGACGGTCCCCTTCGCCACGTCTGCCCGCTCGTCCGTAGGCATCGAGTGGGAGCTGATGCTCGCCGACCGCGAGAGCGGCGATCTGGCCCCCCGTGCTCCGGAAGTGCTGGCGGCGGTCGAGGAAGCCTCGGCCCTCGAGCGGTACACGATCACCGGCGAGCTGCTCACGAACACCATCGAGGTCACCAGCGGCGTCGGCGACACGGTCGCGGCAGCCGTCGATGACATCGACGACGCCATCCAGCGCGTCCGGGAGTTCGCCGCACCGCGGGGTCTGGAGATGCTGTGCGCGGGCAGCCACCCGTTCGCGCGCTGGTACGAGCAGCAGATCACCGACAAGACCCGCTACCACAAGCTCATCGAGCGCACGCAGTGGTGGGGCCGCAACATGATGATCTGGGGCATCCACATCCACGTCGGCGTCGAGGACGTCAATAAGGTGTTCCCGCTCATCAACGCGCTCTCGCTCTACCTCCCCCACCTGCAGGCGCTGTCGGCGTCGAGCCCGTTCTGGGCAGGCGAACGCACGGGCTACGCCTCGAACCGCGCCCTGGTGTTCCAGCAGTTGCCGACGGCGGGATTGCCGTGGAGCTTCACGGAGTGGCGCGACTTCGAGAACTACCTCGACGGCATGGTCGGCACCGGCGTCATGGAGGACGCCTCCGAGGTGCGCTGGGACATCCGCCCCGCGCCGAAGTGGGGCACGATCGAGATCCGCGCGTGCGACGGCATGTCGACCCTCCCGGAGCTCGCGGCCGTGGCCGCGCTCGTTCAGGTGCTCACCGAATACCTCTCCCGCGAGCTCGACGCGGGCCGTCCGCTGCCGGTCATCCCGCCGTGGTTCGTCCGAGAGAACAAGTGGCGTGCGGCGCGTTACGGGCTCGACGCGCGCGTCATCGTCGATGCCGACGGCACCCAACGCCCGGTCACCGAGCATCTGCGCGAGACGATGGAGATGCTCGAGCCCATCGCCGTCGAACTCCACTGCGGGCGCGAGTTCCGTGGCCTGCGCACCATCCTCGACCAGGGCGCGAGCTACCTGCGGCAGACGCGCGTCGCCGACGCCGCGGACGGCGATCTGCGCGAGGTCGTGCAGCACCTCATCCGCGAGTTCCGCGACGGCCCGACGCTGCGAGAGCATCTCGCCCAGCCCGACACCGGGCGCTGAGCCGGAGCCCGCGCCGCGGGATCAGCGCTTACCGAAGAGCTTCTGGATCTCAGCGAGGTCGGCTTCGCTCGGCTGCGCCTGAGCGCCACCGAGACCGAACCCGGAGCCCGTCGGCGCGGTGGCCGTCGCGATCCCCGCGTTCTCCGCGGCGCGCTTCGCCGGGTTGCCCGATCGCGAACCGCTCGTGCTCTTGGCCTGCTTGCCCCGCTTGCTCGAGGCGCCGGGCTTGCCGCCCACCGGCCCCATGCCGGGGATGTTGGGCACACCGCCGCGCGCGACGGTCTTCATCATCTTGGCCGCCTGGTCGAAGCGCTGCACGAGCTGGTTCACATCGGTCACGGTCATGCCCGACCCCCGGGCGATGCGCAGGCGCCGCGAGCCGTTGAGGACCTTCGGGTTGCGCCGCTCGGCCGGCGTCATCGAGCGGATGATCGCCTCGGTGCGGTCGATCTCGCGTTCGTCGAACTGCTCGAGCTGCTGCTTCATCTGGCCCATGCCCGGCAGCATGCCGAGCATCTTCTTCATCGAGCCCATCTTCTTCATCTGCTGAAGCTGGCCGAGGAAGTCCTCGAGTGTGAACTGCTCGTTCGCGAGCTTCTCCGCGACCGCGAGGGCCTCCTCCTCGTCGAAGGCCTGCTGAGCCTGTTCGATGAGGGTCAGGATGTCGCCGAGGTCGAGGATCCGGCTCGCCATGCGGTCCGGGTAGAAGGGCTCGAGGTCTTCGAGGCCCTCACCCGTCGACGCGAAGATGATCGGGCGCTGCGTGACCGAAGCCACCGACAGCGCGGCACCGCCGCGGGCGTCGCCGTCGAGCTTCGACAGGACAACGCCGGTGAAGTCGACACCCTCCTGGAACGCCTTGGCCGTGTTGACGGCATCCTGTCCGACCATCGCGTCGATGACGAACAAGACCTCATCGGGATCGGTCGCCTTGCGGATGTCGGCAGCCTGCTTCATCAGCTCGGCGTCGACGCCGAGGCGTCCGGCGGTGTCGATGATGACGATGTCGTGCTGCTGACGGCGCGCGTACTCCACGCCGTCGCGCGCGACCCGAACCGGGTCGCCGACGCCGTTGCCCGGCTCGGGCGCGAACACGGCCGCGCCGGCACGCTCGGCCACGACCTGGAGCTGGTTCACGGCGTTCGGGCGCTGCAGGTCGCACGCGACGAGGATCGGCGTGTGGCCGTCCTTCTCGAGCTGCTTCGCGAGCTTGCCGGCGAACGTCGTCTTACCCGATCCCTGCAGGCCGGCGAGCATGATGACCGTCGGCGGGTTCTTCGCGAACTGCAGGCGGCGCTGCTCACCGCCGAGGATGCCCACGAGCTCCTCGTTGACGATCTGCACGACCTGCTGCGCCGGGTTCAGTGCTCGGTTGACCTCGTCGCCGAGGGCGCGTTCGCGCACCTTCGCCGTGAACTCCTTGACGACCACGAGCGCGACGTCGGCGTCGAGCAGCGCCCGGCGGATCTCGCGGACCGTCTGGTCGACGTCAGCCGCGCTGAGCTTTCCCTTGGTGCGGAGATTCCGGAAGGTCTCGGTAAGACGGTCGGAGAGCGTGCCGAAAGTTGCCATGATCCCTCGATTCTATGCGAGCGACCGGCTGCCCCAGCGCCCGGGATCTCAGGCGTCCCGCGCGATCCGCGCGGCCCGTGCCACCGTCGACGCCAGCTCGGAGCGTCCGGCACCGTCCCGGGCCCACGCCGCGACCGCCGCAAGCACCGCCCCGCCCCACGCCGCGGCCCGGACGTCTGCCTCGAGCTGGTCCGCGCCGCCGCGCACCAGCGCCGTCGACACCGCCCGGGCGATGCGCGCACTGCGCAGCGCGGCCTCGCGGGCCAGCTCGTCCGCGACGCCCATCGCGGCGTCGTTGACGATTGCGAGCGCCAGCGCGTCCGGCGCGAAATCTCGCGCCAGCTCCGCGACCGCGACCTCGACGGCCGCGGCGCCTGCGGCGTCGTCGAGCCCACCCTCGAGGAGAGCGATGCGCTCATCGAGCCCGGACCACAGAACGGCCGACTTCGAGGTGAAGTAGTTGAAGAAGCTCGACCGACTCACACCGGCCCGGGTGGTGATGTCCGCGACCGTCGTTGCTTCGTAGCCGCGCTCGAGGAAGAGCTCGCAGGCGGCTTCGGCGAGTGTCTCGCGCGACGACACGCGAGGACGGCCGGCTCGACTCTCGGAGGTCACCGTGACAGCCTAGGCGTAGCGTATTGTTGGACGCCGTCCAGATACTGAGGAGGCACCGTGCTCGATGTGCGGATCGTGGGTCTGAGCCCTGACTACGTCCCCTACCGCGAGGGGTGGGATCTGCAGCGGCGGGTGCACGACGAGGTCGTGGCCGGCGCGCCCGACGCCCTCCTCCTCCTCGAGCACGCGGCGGTCTTCACGGCCGGCGCTCGTACGGCGCCGCACGAGCGTCCCGCCGACGGCACGCCCGTCGTCGACGTCGACCGCGGGGGCAAGATCACGTGGCACGGCCCCGGTCAGCTCGTCGGCTACCCGATCGTCCGCCTTCCTGAGCCGGTGGATGTCGTCCAGCACGTGCGTCGTCTCGAGGTGCTCCTCATCGCGGCTCTCGCCGACCTCGGCGTCACGGGACGCCAGGTGCGCGGCCGCAGCGGCGTCTGGGTCGCCGCGGACGGACGCGACGCGAAGATCGCCGCGATCGGTGTGCGGGTGCAGCGGGGCGTCACGATGCACGGCTTCGCGCTCAACTGCAGCAACGACCTCGCGCCCTTCGCGCAGATCATCCCCTGCGGCATCCCGGACGCCGACGTCACGACCGTCTCAGAGGTGCTCGGCCGCATGCTGACGCCCGTCGACGCCGTCGATGCCGTCCGGCGGCATGTCGCCGCAGATCTCGCGACGGCGGTCGCCGCATGACCGGCTGCGCCGCACCCGCGGGCACCCCGGCCGCCGGTGGACCGGGCGGACGCAAGCTCCTGCGCCTCGAGATCCGCAACGCGCAGACGCCCATCGAGCGCAAGCCCGAATGGATCAAGACGAAGGCGAGCATGGGCCAGGAGTACCGTGCCCTGCACGACCTGGTCCGCGAGGAGGGCCTGCACACCGTCTGCCAGGAGGCGGGGTGCCCGAACATCTACGAATGCTGGGAAGACCGCGAGGCGACGTTCCTGATCGGCGGCTCGCAGTGCACGCGCCGGTGCGACTTCTGCCAGATCGACACCGGCAAGCCGGCCGACTACGACACCGACGAACCGCGTCGCGTCGCCGAGAGCGTCACCCGGATGCAGCTGCGCTACGCGACCGTCACGGGTGTGGCTCGCGACGATCTGCCCGACGGCGGCGCCTGGTTGCATGCCGAAACGGTCCGCCGCATCCACGCCGAGAACCCGACGACCGGGGTCGAGATCCTGGCGACCGACTTCAACGGCGACCCGGCGCAGCTCGACGAGGTGTTCGCGTCACGACCGGAGGTGTTCGCTCACAACGTCGAGACGGTGCCGCGCATCTTCAAGCGCATCCGCCCTGCGTTCCGTTACGAGCGGTCGCTCGGCGTGCTGACGCGGGCGCGCGCGGCGGGGCTCATCACGAAATCGAACCTCATCCTCGGCATGGGCGAGACACCCGACGAGGTCGTGCAGGCACTCCAGGACCTCCATGACGCGGGCACCGACATCGTGACGATCACGCAGTACCTGCGGCCGACGCCCCGCCATCTGCCGGTGGACCGGTGGGTCAAGCCCGACGAGTTCGTGGCCTTCCGCGAGGAAGCCGAACGCATCGGTTTCCTCGGCGTGCTCGCGGGCCCGCTCGTGCGATCGTCGTATCGCGCCGGACGCCTGTGGGCGCAGTCCATGACGGCGAAGGGCCGGACCATCCCCGCGCACCTCGCGCACCTGTCGGAGTCCGGCGCGGCCGGCTTCGCACAGGCCGTCTGAACCGGCGCGGAAGCTCAGGCAGCGGTCGGGTCGGGCGGCCAGACGTAAGGCAGGTCGTCGGGTACGTCGCCGAACCGCGGCCGGTAGAACTCGGGATCCTTCCGTACGAGGTTCGAGCGGTGCGATAGGTGCAACGCCTCGTCGCCGAGCCACGGCGGCAGCTCGAGGTCGTCCTGCGCGAGGCCGTCCACCTCGGGGGCGAACGCCACGAGCTGGGGACGGACGGTGTCAGCGTGACCCGCCGCGATCCAGGCATCCGTCATCGCGAGCCCGTACGAGACGAGCGCCGGCAGGTAGCCGCGCCACATCTTCGCGGCGGGATGATGACGCCAGCCGTAGTCCGGCACCGTGTTGGCGCGCAGCAGCTGCAGGGTCTCGACGCGCTGTTTACCCAGCCGCGGCGAGTCGAGCGCCGCGGCGGAGTCCGCGAACGACGCGTAGGGAAGGAAGGTCTGCACGATCAGTCGGCGCTGGTGACCGACTGGATGCTGCCGTCGCTCGTGAGGTTGACCAGGAGCACCTCGTCGGTCGAGTCGGGGTCGAGCGCGTATTCCAGCACGGCGAACGGGTCGGAGCCCCCGTGCTCGTCGGCGAGAATCGTCATGCTGATGAGCTGCAACGAGCGGATGACGTCCATGTGGGTGTCGCCCGAGACGTCGACGAGGAACGACTCGATGTCCTCTCCCAGCTCCTCCTGCTGCTGCAGGATGAACTCCGTCACCTCGCTCGTGCGGTCGCTGATCTCGGAGACCATCGCGTTGCGGGCGGAGAGGTCGATCGTCTCGATCGACGAGATCATCGCGGCGGCCACGTCGAGGGCAGCCGGGGAGACATCCTCCTGGTCGGGTGCCGTGAGGTCGACGGTCACCGTCTGGTCGCCGATCTCGACCTGATCCGACCAGAAGATCGATCCGTCCGGACCGGACTCCAGGAGTCCGAAGTAGTCGTGCTCGATCGCCATGTGTTTATGAAACCAGCCGTGAGGGTGCGGGGGAAGTGGCGCCGCGGCGCGGCGCAGGACTCAGTCGACGAGCGCCGACGCGAAGACGTGGGGGGTGAAACCGGTGAGATCGCCGATCCCCTCTCCCTGTCCGAGGAGTTTGACGGGGATGCCGGTGCGCTCCTGGACGGCGAGCACGAACCCGCCGCGCGCCGAGCCGTCGAGCTTCGTGATCACGAGTCCGGTGACCCCGGCGTGCTGCAGGAAAGCCTCGGCCTGCATGACCCCGTTCTGACCGGTGGTGGCGTCGAGCACCAGCAGCACCTCGCTGATCGGCGCCTGCTTCTCGATGACGCGTCGGATCTTGGTCAGCTCGTCCATCAAGCCGCCCTTGGTGTGCAGCCGGCCGGCGGTGTCGACGAGGACGATCTCTGTGCCGGTGCGCTTGGCGTAGTCGATCGTCTGGAACGCGACCGATGCCGGGTCCTGCCCCTCCTGCTGCGGACGGACGATGTGCGCCCCGCCGCGCTCCGCCCACGTCGCGAGCTGATCGACGGCGGCCGCGCGGAACGTGTCGGCAGCGCCGACCACGACGGAGCGGCCGTAGCGCTGCAGGAACTTCGCGAACTTGCCGATGGTCGTGGTCTTGCCGACGCCGTTGACACCGACGACGAGGACGACGGCGGGTCGTTCGGTGAGGCGGAGCGTGGAGTCGAACGCCGCGAAGCGCTCCTCGAGGGCTTCCTTGAGCATCCGCTGGAGGTCACGCGGATCCGTCGTGCGGTACCGCTCGACCTTGCCGCGCAGCTCGTCGACGAGGCGCTCGGTGATGTCGGGACCGAAGTCCGCGGTCAGCAGCGCGGTCTCGAGGTCGTCCCACGTGTTCTCGTCGATGGTCGGCTTGACGAAGAGCCCGCGCAGGGCACGCGACAGCGACCAGGGATTGTCGGCCATGCTCTCAGCCTACGGCGCTCGCGCGCTCGCGCACGCGCTGACCCACGACGGCCGACACGCCGTCCTGCCGCATCGAGACGCCGTAGAGCGCGTCGGCGATCTCCATCGTGCGCTTCTGGTGCGTGATGACGATGAGCTGGCTCGATGTACGCAGTTGCTCGAACACGCCCAGCAGGCGCCCGAGGTTCGCGTCGTCGAGGGCCGCCTCCACCTCGTCGAGGATGTAGAAGGGGCTCGGGCGTGCCTTGAATATGGCGGTCAGCAACGCGACGGCCGCGAGCGAGCGCTCGCCACCCGAAAGCAGCGACAACCGCTCGATCTTCTTCCCGACCGGGCGCACCGAGACCTCGATGCCCGTCGTCAGCGGGTGGTCGGGATCCGTCAGCGAGATGCTGCCGGTGCCGCCCGGGAACAGGATCGGGAAGACCTCGCCGAAGGCGATCTTCGTGTCTTCGAACGCGGCGAGGAAGATCGTCTGCATCCGCTCGTCGAGCTCCTCGATGATCGTGAGGAGGTCGGCGCGGGTCTGCGTCAGATCGGCGAGCTGCTCGGTGAGGAAGGCGTGGCGTTGCTCGAGCGCGGAGAACTCCTCAAGCGCGAGCGGGTTCACGCGGCCGAGCTGAGCGAGCTTGCGCTCCGCCTCGGCCAAGCGTCGACGCTGCTGGCCGCGCTCGAACGGCACGGGGTCGCCGTCAACGTCGGGAACAGGCTGGTCGGGGCCGTATTCGGCGACGAGGATGCTCTCGTCGAGGCCGAGCTCGGACGAGACGCGCTCGAGCAGGCTGGTCACGTGCAGCTTCTTCTCGTGCATCTGCATCTCGAGGCCGTGCACGGACTCGGTCAGGGCCGCCAGGCGACCGCGAGCAGCCTGGTCCCGCTGCCGGAGCTCGGACAGCTCGGCCGAGATCTCGCTGCGCGACTGCTCGGCGCGTCCCAGTTCGACGCGCGCCTGCGCGACCGAACGGTCGATCGACTCGATCAGCGGCGGCAGCTGACTCGCGACCGCATCCGCGATCTCGCGCTGCCGGCGGCGGATGACGGCGCGTCGTGCGGCCTCGGCCGCGGCGGCCTTCTCGCGCTCGCGCTGCCGCTCGAGCTGCGCGACGCGCGCTTCGCCGGCACGCACGCGCTCACGCAGCGTCTCGACGTCCAGCCGCGCCCGCATCTCGCGCTCACGCGAACGTTCGAGCGCGTCCAGCAGACCGTCCCGGGCTGAGGCATCGAGGATCGGCCGCGGTGCCGCCGTCGCTGCCGCAAGCGCGTCGTCGGCCTCGCGAGCCGCGGCCTCAGCGTCGACGACGGCCGCCGTCGCCGGTGCGAGACCGGCCTCGAGCCGGTCGCACTCGGCGACCGCGGCCTCGAACCGGACCGTCGCGCGATTGAACTTCTCGGCGTCGGCCGCGAGAGCGGCGTCGTGCGCGCGCAGGGTCTCGAGCGTCGTCCGGGTGCGGGTGCGGGCCTCGTTCCACGCGGCCTGGGCGTCGGTCAGCGATTCGCGCAGGGCGTCGACGACGACGGTCAGCTCCGAAAGCCGGTCGGCAGCGGCATCCCGCTCCGCCGCGAGCTCGAGACGCGAGCGTCCGGCGCCGGAGCCCGCACGCAGGGTGCGCCACGAGACGAGTTCGCCCTGCGTCGTGACGATGACGGCGCGGTCGCGGTCGGCGGCGTCGAGCTGCTCGCGCAGGGTGGTGGCCGCGGCGAGGTCGTCGACGATGAGGACGGCCGACAGCTGCCCGAGCACGCCGGCGGGTCCGGCCGTGACGTCGACGGCGCGGACCGCGCCCGACGACACGGCGATGGGCTCTCCCCCCGCCGCGTCGGCGAGCACGATGTCGACGACTCCCAGGTCGTCGGCGCGCGCGACGTCCGCGGCGGACACGGCGGCAGCGACGTCGTCCACGAGGACGCCCTCGGCCAGCGCACCCAGGGCGGCCGCCACGGCGGCCTCGTACCCCGGCTCGACCTTGACCGCGTCCGAGACCAGCGATCGCACGCCCGCGGCCCCGCGGTGGAGCAGGTCGGCGGCAGCGTTGCGGATCTCGAGGGCGCGTCCGAGCGCCGCGGTCTGAGCCGTCAGCGACTCCGCCTCGCGCTCGGCGGCGTGCAGCCGTTCGCGGATGCCCGAGACTTCCGCTTCGGCGTCGGCGGCGTCGCGCTGTGCGCGCTCGTACGCCGCCGTGTGCTCGGCCGAGCTCGCCTCCGGGCTCGCCTCGGTCTGCACCGCCGCGAGAGCCTCCTCGGCCTCAGCGCGCCGGGCCCGCGCGGCATCCAGCCCGCGCTGCTGCCGCTCCACGGCGGCGCGCAGCGCTTCGAGCCGGGATGCCGCGGCGTCGGCCCGGCCGCGCAGCTTCGTCAGCCGCATATCGTGCTCCGACACCAGGGCGCTCTGCGCGGCGATATCGGAGTCGAGCGCGTCGAGCTCTGCCCGCGACCGGATGACATCGCGGGAGGCCGCGGCGGCGACATCCTGGGCATCCCCGACGCCGGCCGCGATCTCGTCGACCTCGTTCCGCGCCTCGTCGATCGTCGCCTGACCGACCGTGGCGACGTCGACGGCGAGCTGTCCGTCGTCCTCGAGCAGCGCGCGGCGCTGCGCCGTGAGAGTGTGCAGGCCACGCACGCGCTCCTGCACCTGTTCGAGCGCGAATGCGGTCGCTCGAGCTCGATCGACGGCCTCCGAGCGCTGCTCGGCCTCGAGCGCATCGATGCGCTGCTTGACGCTGTCGAGCTGATCCTGCAAGACGACACGTTCGGCGTGCCGTTCGTGCTCGGCCCGCGCGTGATCGGCCAACTGCGTCCGCAGCGACACGAGGTCGTCGGCGAAGAGACGCGCTTTCGCGTCGCGGACCACCGCCGCGATCGTGGCGGCCTCGCGCGCGACCTCCGCCTGCTTGCCGAGGGGCTTCAGCTGCCGCCGCAGCTCGCCTGCGAGATCGCTCAGCCGCGTGAGGTTCGCCTCCATCGCCTCGAGCTTGCGGACGGTCTTCTCTTTGCGGCGCCGATGCTTGAGGATGCCGGCGGCCTCCTCGATGAAGCCGCGGCGGTCTTCGGCGCTGGCCTGCAGCACCGTGTCGAGGCGGCCCTGTCCGACGATGACGTGCATCTCCCGGCCGAGACCCGAGTCGCTCAGCAGCTCCTGGACGTCGAGCAGACGGCACGTCTCGCCGTTGATGGCGTACTCGCTCGCGCCGTTGCGGAACAGGGTGCGGCTGATCGTGACCTCGGAGTACTCGATGGGCAGCACGCCGTCGTGGTTGTCGATCGTCAGCTGCACCTCGGCACGCCCCAGCGGTCCGCGGGTCGCGGTGCCGGCGAAGATGACGTCCTCCATCTTGCCGCCGCGCAACGTCTTCGCGCCCTGCTCACCCATGACCCAGGCGAGCGCGTCCACCACATTCGACTTGCCCGAGCCGTTGGGGCCGACGATGCACGTGACCCCGGGCTCAAGGACGAAGGTTGTCGGCTGGGCGAACGACTTGAAGCCCTTGAGCGTGACGCTCTTCAGGTGCATGTCGGGCCCTCCCGGGGGTCGGTGAACGTCCACACGCTACCGGAGGATGCCGGCCCGGACTTGACGCCGCACCGCGCGGACCGCTAGCGTCACAACCCGCATCCCCGATGGAAGGAGGTTCCCCGATGTTGATCACTGTCACCGCGTTCGCTGTCACCGCTCGTTCCGAGCACCGCGACCGTTTCGACCGCGTTCTCCGAGGAGCCACCGTCATCGGCGCCCCGCTGAACGCGTAGGTCTGCGGCTTCCCGCCCCCGTTCCGCCCCTCACCCGGCCCGTCTCCACGGCCGGGACGCAGCTTCTGCTGCACTCCGCGACCACAGCGTCGCTTGCGATTCCGCCCTCATCGAACGAGGACCCCATGAACACCGTCGTCGAACGACATCCCTCCGTCGCGCCCGTCGCCTCCGCCCATGCGGTGCCGCCGGCGCGCCGCCTCACCCTGACCGAGCGCCTCGCCCTCCGACTGGCCCTGCGCCTGATCGTCTGGAGCGCACGGCACCGTGCCACGGCTGCCCCGGCCGTGGCACGTGCCCGCGAACAGCTCGCCGCTCGCGAAGCACGGGAGCGTGCCTGGCAACGCTCCTTCTTGCTCACCACCCACCGTTGATCGTGCGGGGGCCCGCCGGCGGGCCCCCGCACCCTCCGAAAGAGAGATCATGACCGCCCCGCCCCCGCAGCTCGAGCTGCATCCCCTGCACATCCCGGCACATGTCGACGATGCGGACGCCGCTGACTTCCGCGAGATGACGCATGTCCGCAACATCGTCTACCGCGAGATCACCGGATCGGACGACAACGACCTGCGGCCTGACGAGCTGCTCCCCCATTACCGCCCTGCGCCGGACGAGATCCGCCTGATCTGGGTCGCGCGGTGGAACGGCCGCATCGTCGGCCGCGCCGCGCTGGACCTGCCCCTCGAGCAGGGTTCGGACACGGGAGTGTGGCTGATCGAGCTGCTCGCCGAAGTCCACGGGCACGGCATCGGCACGGCGGCGTACGCGGTGATCGAAGGGGCCGCTCGCGAGCACGGCCGTCGCACACTGCAAAGCTATGCGGAACACCCGAACGCGCCAGGCCCTCGGATCGCCGCGCCCACCGGTTTCGGCGACATCCCGCTGGATCGGCGCGCGCGCTTCTTCCTGCGTCAGGGGTACGAGCTGCAGCAGATCGAGCGCAAGAGCGCGCTCGATCTGCGGGCTGCATCGGCGACGGTGGACCGCCTGCTCGACGAGGCCCGCGCGGCATCCGGCGGGTATCGCGTCGTGCAGTGGACGGCGCCGACCCCCGCCGAACACGTCGACGGCTACGCGTGGCTCAAATCGCGCATGTCGACCGACGCCCCCGCGGGAGGCATGGCGATCGACGAGGAGGCCTGGGATGCCGCGCGCGTGCAGCGTCACGATGCGCGCTACCTTGAGGCCGGCCAGACCCTCTTCGTCACCGCGGCGCAGCACGTCGCCACGGGAGAACTCGTCGCGTTCAACGAACTCATGATCGGCTCGGACCGGAGCCGCGCGACGTTCCAGGAGGACACGCTGGTGTCGGCTGCCCACCGCGGGCACCGGCTCGGCCTCCTCGTGAAGTGCGCGGCACTCGTCGCCTGGCGCGACATCGCGCCCGCCTCACCCCGCGTGATCACCTACAACGCCGAGGAGAATCGGCCGATGCTCGACATCAACGAACGCATCGGATTCGCTCCCCTCTCCTACGAGGGAGCATGGCAGAAGGTGCTCGACGCCGTCACCGACGGCGCTGGCACCGCGGGCAGTAGTGCGACGAGCGGTTCGTGAACGCGACCCGAACGATCGGCGTGCCGCACCGGGTGCAGGGGGAACCGGTGCGGCCGTACGCCTCGAGCGAATGCGCGAAGTAGCCCGCCTGCCCGTTGACGTTGACGTACTGGGCATCGAAGCTCGTCCCGCCCTCGGCGAGAGCCTTGGTCATGACGGCGACGACCGCGTCGAGCAGACGCTGCCGCGCCACGCGTGACAGAGACGCAGCGGACGTCTCGGGATGGATGCGGGCGGCCCAGAGCGCCTCGTCGGCGTAGATGTTGCCGATGCCGCTCACGACCGCCTGGTCGAGCAGTATGCGCTTGATCGCCGACGTTCGGCGCGCCAGCTCCGCGTGGAACCGGCCCTGGTCGAATGCGGGATCGAGCGGGTCCCGCGCGATGTGCGACACCTGCGTGGGAACGGTCGCCGCCTCGGTCCCCCGCCCGCCCGCCGCTCCGTCGGGCGTCGGCGCAAGGTCGTCGACCGCGAGCGATCCGAAGGTGCGCTGGTCGACGAACAGCACCGAGAGCTCGCCGTGCTCGGGATGGACGATGTCCCAGCGGATGCGCTCGTGGCGTTCGGTCGGCGCGCCGGGCTCGCGCAGCAGCATCTGCCCGCTCATCCCCAGGTGCGCGACGACGGCACGGTCGCTACCGCGCAGGGGAAACCAGAGGAACTTGCCGCGCCGCGCGGCGGCATCGATGGAGCCGCCCGTCAGCTCCTGCTCGAACGACGCCGGCGACCCCGCATGGCGGGTGAGGGCACGGGCGTCGAGCACCGTGCAGGCCTCGATGCGTGCGCCGACGACGGCGGGCGCGAGCCCGGCGCGGACGACTTCGACTTCGGGGAGTTCAGGCACGGTCCGACAGCACGCGCCACACCGCGAGCGCCGCGGCCATCTCGGCCTGCTTCTTGCTCGAGCCAACGCCCTGGCGCGAGACGTCACCGACGGTGACGGTCGCGGTGAACACGCGGTGGTGGTCGGGCCCGGAGGCGTCGACGCGGTAGACCGGCGGCGCGAGCTCGAGGTGCGCGGCGAGTTCCTGCAGCGACGTCTTGGGATCCATCGCCGCGCCGTAGCGGGCCGGGTCCGCCAGCAGCGGCGCCACGAGCCGCAGCACGAGCGCCTGCGTCGCTTCCTGTCCCGCCGACAGGAAGGCCGCACCGATCACGGCTTCCATCGCATCGGCGAGGATCGAGTCCTTGTCGCGGCCACCGGTCTGAGTCTCCCCGCGCCCGAGCAGGATGTGCTGGCCGAGGCCGATCGTGCGCGCGACCTCCGCGAGAGCGACGGTCGACACGACGCTGGCGCGACGCTTGGCGAGCGACCCTTCGTCGAGGTCGGGGTGGGTGCGGAACAGGTGCACCGTCACCGCCTGGCCGAGGATCGAGTCACCGAGGAACTCGAGCCGCTCGTTGTGCGGCGTACCGCCGTTCTCGTACGCGTAGGAGCGATGCGTGAGCGCCAGCGACAGAAGCTCGGGGTCGATATCGACCCCGAGCTTGTCGGTGAGCGCGGCGCGCTCCATCAGAGTGTCAGTCACGACGCTCGACGTCAGACGTCGGCGACCTTGCGACCCTTGTACTCGAGGAACAGCTCGGTGCCCTGCGAGTCGGTGACGACCTTCGCCTGGTGGGGGCGGCTGTAAACGACCTTGCCGTTCTCGATGGTCTTGACGAGGGCGGGCGCCTCAGCCTTCCACTGCGCACGACGCGAACGCGTGTTGGAGCGGGAGACCTTCCGCTTCGGGGGGTTACCTGCCATGGCTAGCTCTTCTCTGTGTCGGGGGCGACGCGGTTCTCTGCGCCGTCGTGGTCTGGGGTGTAGGCCGTCAGCGCGGCCCAGCGCGGATCGATCTCCTGCTCGGCAGGCTGCGTTCCCGGCGCCAACTTCTCACCCGTATCCGGGTCGAGCCCGGGGCAGTCCGGCTGACACACCGGCTGGAACGGAAGCGCCAGGACGATCGAATCCCTGACCGGAGTTTCAAGATCCACGTGGTCGTCTTGAACCTCGAAGTCGGACGCTTCGTCCCCAGAATACCCGAAGAGCTCCTGAAACTCGATTCGGAGGGGGCGTGTCAGCTCGGTGAGGCATCGACCGCACACACCTTCGTAGACGGTATCGGCCTCGGCGGTCACGAGAATGCCCTCATGGACCGATTCCAGGCGCACCGCCATGTCGATCGGCTGCGCCGCGGCGACGAAGACGAGGCCTTCGCCCCACTTCTCGGGCGCGGGCACGCTGAAGGCGAACTCGCGCATCTCCCCCGGCTGGTGCACGATGTCGCGCACAGGGATGACGAATGGTCCGGTGACGTGCTTTCTACCCACGATCGTCCATGGTAGTCGCCGCGGCGGAGACGGTCTCAGATACCGCGCGATCCGGTGTCGAGGAAACGGGCGACGGGGCCGGGGACGAACGGCGAGACGTCACCGCCGAGCGAGGCGACCTGCCGCACGAGCGAGCTCGACACGAGCGCGTGCGCCGGGTCGGGCAGCAGGAACACCGTTTCAATCTGGGCGAGGTGGCGGTTCACGATCGCCATCGGGGTCTCGTAGGCCACATCGACCTGGGAACGGATGCCCTTGACCAGGATCCCGGCGCCCACGTCCGTCGCATAATCGACGAGAAGTCCCATGCTCCAGGCGGCGACGATGATCTCGCCCTCGATCCCCGCGTCTTCGATCGATTGCTCGAGGAGCGCCTGGCGCTGCGCGATGGGGAGCATCGCCTCTTTGCCGGGGTTGTGCACGACGAGGACGTGCAGCTGGTCGTAGAGACCGGCAGCGCGGCGGATGACGTCCAAGTGGCCGAGGGTCGGCGGATCGAAGGAGCCGGGCACGACCGCGATCCGGTTGCTCATGGCACGAGCCTAGTTCCTGTGCAGCGCGCTGCGCTCATCCTCGCCCAGGCGTCGGGCGATCGCGCTCGCGAGACCGGGATGCCGCGACAGGTCGGGGTCGTCACGCAGCACCTGCGCCGCCTCGTCGCGGGCCTGCGCGATGAGGTCGGCATCCGCGACGACGCGCAGCAGGCGCAGCGACGACCGCGCCCCCGACTGGGCGTCTCCGAGGACGTCTCCCTCGCCGCGCAGCTCGAGATCCACCTCGGCCAGCGCGAAGCCGTCGAGTGTCGCGGCGACCGCCTCGACGCGGGAACGGGCCGCGGTGTCGGGATCGGCCTCGGTGACGAGCAGGCACAGCCCGGGCACGCTGCCGCGGCCGACCCGCCCGCGCAGCTGATGGAGCTGGGAGACGCCGAAGCGCTCGGCCTCGAGGATGACCATCGTCGAGGCGTTCGGCACGTCCACGCCGACCTCGACGACCGTCGTCGCCACCAGCACGTCGATCTCGCCCCGCGCGAAGGCCTGCATGACGGCATCCTTCTCGTCCGCCGGCATCTTCCCGTGCAGCGTCGCGATACGCAGCCCGCGGAAGGAGGGGTGCTCGTCGAGCATCGCCCGCGCCTGCACAACCCCCCACCGCGTACGCGTGCGGGTACCGTCCTCGAGCATGCCCGGGTCGTCGGTGTCGTCGACGACCGCTTTCTCGGCATCGATGGCCGCGCAGACGACGAACGCCTGCCGCCCGGCCGCGACCTCTTCGGCGACACGCTCCCACACGCGGCCGAACCAGCCGGGCTTCTCGGCGAGCGGCGCGACGAAGGTGCTGATGCCGGCGCGGCCGGTGGGCATCGTGCGGATCGTCGACACGTCGAGGTCTCCGAAGACGGTCATGGCCACCGTGCGCGGGATGGGGGTCGCGGTGAGCACGAGGACGTGCGGCGAGCTGCCCTTGGCCCGCAGCGCCTCGCGCTGCTCCACGCCGAAACGGTGCTGCTCGTCGACGACGACGAGGCCCAGGTCGGCGAAGGTGGTCGACGCGCTCAGGAGGGCGTGCGTGCCCACGACGATCCGCGCCTGACCGGATGCCGCCCGGAGCGCCGCCTTGCGACGCTCGGCCGCCGGCTGCGCGCCGGTCAGCAGCGTGGGCATCAGTTCAGGCGCTAGGCGCGGGCCGAGCATTCGGGCGATCGAGCGGACGTGCTGGGCGGCGAGCACCTCGGTCGGGGCGATGAGCGCGGACTGCCCGCCGGACTGCGCGACCTGCAGCATCGCGCGCAGCGCGACGAGCGTCTTGCCCGATCCCACCTCTCCTTGCACGAGGCGGTTCATCGGCCACTCGTTCTGCAGGTCGGCGGCGATCACCTCGCCGACGGAGACCTGGTCGGGCGTGCGCTCGAACGGCAGCGCGGCGTCGAAGGTCTCGAGCAGCTCGCCTGCCGGGCGCCCGGTCGCGGCGAGCTGACGCACCTGGACGCGATGCTGCAGCAGCGCCGCCTGCAGGACGAAGGCCTCGTGCATCCGCAGGGTGGCGAACGCGGGAGCGACGTGCTCGGGGACGACCGGCGTGTGCGCCTGCACGAGCGCCGTGCGTGCGTCGAGCAGTTGCTCGCGTTGCCGCAGCTCGTCGGGCAACGGGTCGGGCACCGGCCCGAGCTTGGCGATCACATCGGCGATCACCTTGCGGAGCTGCCAACTCGTGACGGTGCTGGTCGCGGGGTAGATCGGGATGGGCTCCAGGCTGCGGGCCACCGCCGTCACGCGCGCCTCGACCTCGTCGTCGAAGAGCTCGTAGTCGGGGTGGGCGAACTGCTGCTTGCCCTTGAACACGCCCACCTTGCCCGAGAAGATCCCCTGGCGGCCGGGACGCAGCTCCTGCAGCCGCCACTTCTGTCCGAAGAAGGTGAGAGCCGCCGTGCCGACGCCGTCACTGATGACGACCTCGATGAGCGAGCCCTTTCGCTGACGCATCGGGCGCTCCGACACGGATTGCACCTCGGCAACGATCGTTGCCATCTCGCCGACGGGCAGCGAGGAGATGGGGGTCAGCTCGCCGCGCCGGGCGTACCGGCGCGGGTAGTGGGCCAGGAGGTCGGCGACGGTCGTCATCTCGAAAGCGCGCGCGAGGGTGGCGGCGACCTTCTCGCCGACGGCATCCACCAGAGGGGTGTCGAGGGCGAACTGCGGCATGTCGACGAGTCTAGGCAGGACCGCCGACAGTACGCCGCCCCCGGCAGGCTCTACGGTAAGAGGATGCTTCGACGCGCGATCGCCGGCCTGTTCTGGACGTTCAGCCGCTGGCGCTTGGTCACCACGCCGGCACCGACCCGCCCGACGGTCCTCATCGGCGCGCCTCACACGTCGAACTGGGACTTCGTCCTCATGCTCGCCATCGCGTGGCGGCTCGGGATCCCGTTCCGGTGGCTGGGCAAGAAGAGCCTCTTCCGCGGCTGGCGGGGCGGCCCCATGCGCCGGCTCGGCGGCATCCCGGTCGACCGCGATGATCCCTCGCGCGTCGTGGCCGACGTGCTCGAGAAGATCGCTGCAGGCGAGGTGTTCGGCCTCGTGATCACGCCCGACGGCACCCGCTCGTCCCGGTCGGGGTGGAAGTCCGGCTTTTACCGCATCGCCCGCGCCGCCGGCATGCCGGTGACGCTCGGATACGTCGATCGCACCACCATGACGGCGGGCCTCGGGCCGACGATCGAGCTGACGGGCGATGTCGCGGCCGACATGACCGTGATCCGCGCCTTCTACGCCGACAAGGCGGGCTTCCGGCCCGAGCTGCGCGGCGAGCCGCGTCTGCGCGACGAGGAGGGCCGCGCCGAGGAGGCCGCGCCGTGACGCGCATCATCTCGGGCGCGGCCGGCTCGCTCGCACTCACGGTCCCCGACCGCGGCACGCGGCCGACGAGCGACCGGGTCCGCGAATCGTTGTTCGGCGGACTGGATGCCGCCGGCGTCCTGCCCGGCGCTCGCGTCCTCGACCTCTACGCCGGGTCGGGTGCGCTCGGGCTCGAGGCCGTCAGCCGCGGCGCCGCCTCCGCCGACCTCGTCGAGAAGGCCCCTTCCGCCGCCGCGGTCACCGAGCGGAACGCCCGCACCGTCGGCCGAGCGGTGCCGGGGGCTGCCGTGCGTGTGCACCGGGCGAGCGCCGATGCATTCGTGCAGTCCACATCGGCGCAATTCGATCTGATCTTCCTGGACCCGCCCTACGACCTCGACGACGAGGCCCTCGCGCTGACGCTCGCCCTCGTCGCGGGCGTGGCCGCGGACGACGCCCTCGTCATCGTCGAGCGCGCCGCGCGCTCCGCCGAGCCGGCGGTCCCCCCGACTCTGCAGGCGCTGCGCTCGAAGCGCTACGGCGACACCGCGCTGTGGTGGTACGAGCGAGCCGAGCGCGGCGCTCAGCCGCCCGCGCCGTCCCAGTCGCGGTAGGGATCCCATCCCCCCGGCCCGTCTGCCGGGGCCCCGTCGACCGTGACGGTCGCCTCGCCCGCGTCGCGGACGGCGCCGATCATGCGGAACGGCGCCGGCAACGCGACCTCGGCCGGGAACGTGGCTAGGAGCGCGTGGTCCTCACCGCCGCGCAGGGCACGCGCACTGTCCGGCTCGAGCGCCGCGCGATGCAGATCGAGCGTGACCCCCGAGGCGCGGGCGAGGCGCCGCGCATCGCGGACGAGGCCGTCCGAGACGTCCATCATCGCGGTGGCTCCGGCGGCAGCCGCGTCGACACCCGCGCCGATCGGAGGCCGCGGCCGCAGCTGCCCCGCGACGGCGGCGCGTTCGTCGTCGCTGAGTGTCGAGGCGTCGATCGCGACCGGTTCGCCCGCGTCGTCGCGGAAGCGCTCGAAGAGGATGTCGAGACCGGCGGCCGCGACTCCGACGTCACCGGCGACGGCCACCACGTCGCCGACACGCGCACCCGAGCGCAGCACCGGGCGTCGCCCCGCCGTCAGCTCGCCGACCGCGGTGACCGCGATCGTCAAGGTCTCGGAGATCGTCAGGTCGCCCCCGGCGACGCGGCATCCGGGCGCGAGCTCGTCGCATGCCTCGCGCAGCCCCGCGGCGAGGTCTTCGACGAAGCCGAGAGTGGTGCTCGGCGGCATCGCGAGCGCCACGAACAGCGCGACCGGCCGCGCCCCCATGGCGGCGATATCGGCGAGGTTGACGGCGGCCGACTTGGCGCCGAGGTCGCGGCCGCTGGACCAGGCGAGCCGGAAGTCCGGCCCGTGCACGAGGGTGTCGGTGGTGACGACCGCGCGGGCATCCGCGAGGTCGAGCACAGCGGCGTCGTCCCCTGGCCCGACCGCGACGTCGGCCGGGCCGAGTCGCTCGAGGATCCGCGCCAGGATCACGTCCTCGGAGAGGTCGCCGACGATCGCGGCGGGATGCAGGTCGGGCATCCCCTCACGCTACCCCTCCGGCTCGGTGCGGCTGGGCGGCGGGCGG
This sequence comes from Microbacterium thalli, assembly GCF_028737325.1. Lineage (GTDB taxonomy): Bacteria > Actinomycetota > Actinomycetes > Actinomycetales > Microbacteriaceae > Microbacterium > Microbacterium thalli. Next base: position 432,580 of record NZ_JAQZCH010000002.1, read on the forward strand.
GTCGACACCGCCGGCGCAGTACGCTGGAGGGATGCCGCGCCGCCGCACGATCCCCGCTCTCGTCCTGGCTTCGGCGACGCTCGTGCTCGCCGGTTGCGCCGGGACGGTGGCGGTCCCCGCGGCGCCGCAGGCCAACGCTCCGGAATGCGCCGAGGTCATGGTGCGACTGCCCGACGCCGTGGCCGGCGCCGAACGCCGCTGGACCGACAGCCAGTCCACCGCGGCCTGGGGCGACCCCACCACCGTGATCTTCTCGTGCGGCGTCGCGACCCCCGGGCCGACGACGCTGCGGTGCGAGTCCGTCGCGGGGGTCGACTGGGTCATCGATGAGTCCGAGGCGCCGCGATTCCGCGTCACGACCTTCGGACGCGAGCCCGCGGTCGAGCTGTTCTTCGACACCGAGATCTCGGAGGACGTCCAGGGCGTGTCGAGCCGCGACGTGCTCGAGTCACTCTCCCCCGTCGTCGCGCGCCTGCCGCGCACCGGAGGCGCCTGCGTCGATCGTGTCGAGGCGACGCCGGTCCCGACGCCCGTCACGCCCTGACGAGCGCCGGGCGAAGCCCGAGCCGAAGCGGGCTCAGCCGGCGACGGTCGCCTCGCGCGCCAGCGCCACCTCGATCAGCTCGGTGATGAGCTCGCCGTAGCTGACACCCGATGCGATCCAGCACTTGGGGAACATCGAGATCGGCGTGAAGCCGGGCATCGTGTTCAGCTCGTTGACGAGCGGGCCGTCCGCGGTCTGGAAGAAGTCGACGCGCGCGAGACCGCGCCCGTCGACCGCCTCGAACGCGGCGACGGCCATCCGCTGCAGCGCGTCGGTCTCGTCAGCCGTCACATCGGCCGGGCACACGACCTCGGCGCCGTCGCCGCCCAGGTACTTGCCCTCGAAATCGTAGAACTCGCGGGTGGTCAGCACGATCTCGCCCGGCAGTGACGCACGCGCGGGTGCGTCGCCGCGGCCCTCGAGCACCGCCACCTCGACCTCGCGCCCGACGATCGCGGGCTCGATCAGCACCTTGCGATCCTCGGCGAACGCGAGCTCCAGCGCCGCGTCGAGCTCGTCGGCCGCGTGCACCTTCGACACGCCCACGCTCGAGCCCGCTCGGGCGGGCTTGACGAAGCTCGGCACCCCGAGCGCAGCGGCATCCGCACGCACGCCCTCGGGATCGCGCCGCCAGCGCGCCACGTCCACCGTGACCCACGGGGCGACCGGGATGCCGGCCGCCTGCAGGACGACCTTCATGAAGTGCTTGTCCATGCACAGGGCCGAGTCGAGGACCCCGCCGCCGGCGTAGGGCAGCTGCAGAGTGTCGAAGAAGCCCTGGATGGTGCCGTCCTCGCCGTGCGGGCCGTGGAGGATGGGCAGCACCACGTCAATCTCGCCGAGCGTGTCGATGCTGCCGTCCGCCCGGCGGACGCGCAGCTCACGCCGTCCGCCCGGTTCCGGCCACAGCACCCGCGTGCCGTTGTCGGCGACCTCGGGCATGCGCTCGGGGTCCAGCGCGAACTTCTCGGGGTCGTCGTCCTCGAGGACGAAGGCACCCGTGCGCGTGATGCCGATCGGGATCACGCGGTAGCGGTCACGGTCGATCGCCCGCAGCACCCCCGCGGCCGTGGCGGAACTGATCGAGTGCTCGCTGGAACGCCCGCCGAAAAGCACCGCTACTGCTGTCGTCGCCATGGTGGGTCCTCTCGCCGGTCGGCTTGTCGTCGTCGGTGGTCAGGTGGGGCGCGATGTCGCGGGGATTCATCGTTCCGTCGAGCACCATCTTGACCTGCTCGACGATCGGCATGCGGATGCCGGCCGCGCGGGCCAGCTGCAGCACGGGCGCGACGGACGCGAGGCCCTCGGCCGTCTGATCCATCTGCTTGACGACATCCTGGAACGAGTAGCCCTGTCCGAGCAGGCGACCCGCGGTGTTGTTGCGGCTGAGTGGCGACTGGCACGTCGCGATGAGATCGCCGAGGCCCGCGAGGCCCTGCAGCGTCTCGGGCTGGGCGCCCTGCGCGACGGCGAAGTCGGTCATCTCGACGAGTCCGCGCGTGATGATGGACGCTTTCGTGTTCTCGCCGTAGCCGACACCGTCGACGATGCCGATGGCGACGGCGATGAGGTTCTTCAGCACGCCGCCGAACTCGGTGCCGATGACGTCGGTGTTCACGAAGGAACGGAAGTACGCGTTGCGCGAGCGCCGGGCCACCGCCTCGGCCGTCTCCTGGCTCGCAGAGGCGATGACCGCCGCCGTCGGCTGCTGCCGCGCGATCTCGAGCGCGAGGTTCGGCCCTGAGGCGACTGCGATGCGGTTCGGATCGCAGCCGAGCTCCTGCTCGATGACCTGGCTCATCCGCAGACCCGACCGCTTCTCGACGCCCTTCATGAGCGAGACGACGGGCATCGACCCCTCGGCGAGAAGGGGTCGGATGGCCGTCAGGTTCTCGCGGAGGGCTTGGCTCGACACCGCGAGGTACACCTGCTCGGCCCCGTCGAGAGCCTCCGCCAGCTGGTGCGTCGCCGTCATCGACCGAGGCAGGTTGATGCCGGGCAGGTACTGGCTGTTGCGCTTGCCCTCACGGATCTCGTGGGCGAGTTCGGCGCGGCGCGCCCACATCGTCACGTGGGCCCCGCCGTCGGCGAGCACCTTGCCGAACGTGGTGCCCCAGCTGCCCGAGCCGATGACGGCGACGCGCGGAGCGGCGGTGTCGGGCTTACGACTCAAGGCGACCCGTCTCTCTCTGCCCGTGCTCGCCGGGGTTCCAGCGCTGCGCGGGCGGCTGCTCGTCGCGCAGTTCGCCGAGGAGTCCCGCGATGCGCCCCATGACGGCATCCGTCCCCGCGACCAGCTGCGCCGGGGCCGGCGTCTGGCCGGCCACGAAGGGCAGCTCGACGCGCGGGCCGAAGCGAACGCGCACGCGCTTGCGCAGCGGCCACAGGCTGAGCTTGCCGTAGCGCGGCAGGATCGCCTGCACTCCCCAGGTGGCGACGGGGATGATCGGGATGTCGCCGGCGACTGCGACACGCACGGCGCCCGACTTCCCGCGCATCGGCCACAGGTCGGGCTCCCGGGTGAGCGAACCCTCCGGGTAGACGATGACACCGCGACCGTCGGCGACGAGCTCGGCCGCCTGGGCGATCGCCTGCCCCGCGGCGGAGGCGGACGTCGTGCGCGAGACGGGGATCATGCCGAGGCCGCGCAGCACGGTGCCGACGACAGGTACCCGGAACAGGCTCTCCTTCGCCATGAACCGAGGGGCGCGCCCCAGACGCCACGTCGCGACCGCGATGATGATCGGGTCGAACTCGCTGTAGTGGTTGGGGGCCAGCACGTAGGGCCCGTTCTCGGGCAGGTGCTCGCCGCCCTCGATCTCTATCTTGGCGAGCAGACCGACGGCCGGCACCACGACGGCGGCAGCAAGCCAGAACGGGGTCGGCTTCGTCTTCTCGGCGGAAGCGCGACGACGCATCTCGCTCACCGCTCAGCCGATGACGTCGAAGTCGGCGCCGAGCGCCTCGAGCTTGTCGAAGAACTTCTCGTAACCCCGGCGGATGATCCCGACGTTGCGGACGATCGAAGTCCCCTCCGCGGCGAGAGCCGCGATGACGTAGCTGTAACCGCCGCGCAGGTCCGGCACGACGACGTCCGCCCCGTGCAGCGGGGTGGGGCCGGTGATGACGGCGGCCTGCTCGAGGGCGCGACGCGGGACGCGGCGCTCCGGGCTGGCGATGCCCTCGGGGTGCACCACGATCTGGGCGCCCATCTTGTTGAGCGCCTGCGTGAAGCCGAGACGGTTCTCGTAGACCGTCTCATGCACGGTCGAGACGCCTTCGGCCTGCGTGAGGGCGACGATGAGCGGCTGCTGCCAGTCGGTCATGAACCCGGGGTGGACGTCGGTCTCGACCGAGACGGGGCGCAGCGCGCCGTCGCGGCGGAAACGGATGCCGTCCTCCTGGATGTCGAAGTCGCCGCCGGCCTTGCGGAAGACGTTGAGGAAGGTGAGCATCTCCTGCTGCTTGGCACCGGCCACGAAGATGTCGCCGTCGGTCGCCAAGGCCGCGCACGCCCACGACGCCGCTTCGTTGCGGTCGAAGATCGACCGGTGGTCGTAGCCGCGCAGCTTGTCGACGCCCTCGATGAAGATGACGCGGTTCGGCTCGTAGGAGATGATCGCGCCCATCTTCTGCAGCACGGCGATCAGGTCCATGATCTCGGGCTCGATGGCCGCGTTGCGCAGCTCCGTCGTCCCCTTGGCCCGCACCGCGGTCAGCAGGACCTGCTCCGTCGCCCCGACGCTCGGGTAGGGCAGCTCGATGTCCGCACCGTGAAGGCCCTCGGGCGCCGACAGACGGATGCCGCTGGGCTGCTTGTCGACGATTGCGCCGAACTTGCGGAGCGCGTCGAGGTGGAAGTCGATCGGGCGGTCCCCGATGCGGCATCCGCCCAGGTCGGGGATGAACGCCTGGCCGAGCAGGTGCAGGAGCGGCCCGCAGAAGAGGATCGGGATGCGCGACGCGCCCGCGTGCGCGTCGATCTCTTCGAAGCCGGCCGACTCGGCGCCGCTCGGGTCGAGTCGGTACGTGCCCGCGCCGTCATCGACGACCGTCACACCGTGCACCTCGAGGAGTGAGCGCACGACGGCCACGTCGCTGATCTCGGGGACATCGCGCAGGATGCTCTCGGTCCCACCCAGCAGCGAGGCGACCATGGCCTTGGTCGCGAAGTTCTTCGCTCCCTTGACGTCGACTCGGCCCACCAGCGGGCGTCCGCCGCGGATCTCGAGGATCTCGCCGTCTTCTCGACGGATGCCGTTCGCGGGCGGCGTCGACTCACTCGGAAGAGTGTTCATCCAGGGGTTCCTCACTTGATCATCGAGGGCGGGACGGACCGGTTCCCCGCGGGTGCAGGGCGTGATCCGGGGCTACGCGACGGGGAGTGTCCGAGGTCGCCACGCCTCACGGCGCGCCTCGAACTGCGCGATCGCCTCTTCGTTGCGCAGCGTGAGCCCGATGTCGTCGAGTCCCTCGAGGAGCCTCCATCGAGTGTAATCGTCGATCTCGAAGGGGACGCGGAGGTCGCCGATCGAGGCGATGCGCGCCCCGAGGTCGACCGTCATGGTGACGCCGGGCTGGGCCTCGATCGCCGCCCAGATGGCGTCGCGATCCTCTTCGGAGATGACGCCCGCGAGCAGGCCTTGCTTGCCCGCGTTGCCGCGGAAGATGTCGGCGAACTTCGGCGCCAGCACGACGCGGAAGCCGTAGTCGCGCAACGCCCAGACGGCGTGCTCGCGGCTCGAGCCCGTACCGAAGTCGGGCCCGGCGACGAGGATCGACGCGTGGGCGTAGTGCGGCTGGTTCAGGACGAAGTCGGCATCCTGCCGCCAGTTGGCGAAGAGGGCGTCTTCGAAGCCGGTCTTCGTGACCCGCTTGAGGTACACGGCGGGGATGATCTGGTCGGTGTCGACCGCCGAGCGCTTCAGCGGCGCGACGATTCCGGTGTGGGTCTCGAACTTGTCCATGCTCAGGCCTCGACCTTCTCGTGCGCGGGCAGATCGCTCGGGCTCGCGAGGCGGCCGAGCACGGCGGTCGCCGCAGCGACCAGCGGCGACACCAGGTGAGTGCGCCCGCCCTTGCCCTGGCGGCCTTCGAAGTTGCGGTTGCTCGTCGACGCGCATCGTTCGCCGGGAGCGAGCTGGTCGGGGTTCATGCCGAGGCACATCGAGCAGCCGGCGAAGCGCCATTCGGCGCCGAACTCGGTGAACACGCGGTCGAGTCCCTCGGCCTCGGCCTCGAGCCGGACCCGCGCCGAGCCCGGAACCACCATGACGCGGACGCCGTCCGCCTTCGTGCGTCCCTCGATGATCGAGGCGAACGCCCGCAGGTCCTCGATGCGGCTGTTGGTGCACGATCCCATGAAGACCGCGTCGACCGGGATGTCCTTGAGCGGTGTGCCCGGCTGGAGGTCCATGTACTCCAGCGCCCGCTCGGCCGCGGCCTTCTCGTCGGGATCGGTGAAATCGTCGGGCGAGGGCACCGACGCGCTGAGCGACACACCCTGCCCCGGGTTCGTGCCCCACGTCACGAACGGCTCGAGCTCACCCGCATCGATGAAGATCTCGGCGTCGTAGACCGCACCCTCGTCGCTGGGCAGCGTGCGCCAGTACGCCACGGCGTCGTCCCAGTCCTGCCCCTTCGGGGCGTGCGGACGACCCTGGACGTACGCGAAGGTGATGTCGTCGGGTGCGACCATGCCCGCGCGGGCACCGGCCTCGATCGACATGTTGCACATCGTCATGCGGCCCTCCATCGAGAGCGATCGGATGGCGCTGCCGCGATACTCGAGCACATAGCCCTGACCGCCGTTCGTTCCGATCTTCGCGATGACGGCGAGGATGATGTCCTTGGCGGTCACACCCTCTTTCAGCTCGCCCTCGACCGTGATGGCCATGGTCTTGAAGGGCTTGAGGGGCAAGGTCTGCGTGGCCATGACGTGCTCGACCTCGCTCGTGCCGATGCCGAAGGCCATCGCGCCGAACGCGCCGTGCGTCGAGGTGTGGCTGTCGCCGCAGACGACGGTGATGCCGGGCATCGTCAGGCCGAGCTGCGGTCCGACGACGTGCACGATCCCCTGCTCGGCGTCACCGAGGGAGTGCAGGCGGACCCCGAACTCCTCGGCGTTGCGTCGCAGCGTCTCGATCTGCGTGCGGCTCGTCAGGTCGGCGATCGGCTTGTCGATGTCGAGCGTCGGGGTGTTGTGGTCCTCGGTGGCGATCGTCAGATCGAGGCGGCGCAGCGGCCGCGACTCGGCGCGCAGACCGTCGAAGGCCTGGGGACTCGTCACCTCGTGGACCAGGTGAAGGTCGATGTAGATGAGGTCGGGCTCACCGTTTTGGCCCTTGACGACGAGATGGTCGTCCCAGACCTTCTCGGCGAGGGTGCGCGGGCGCTCGGGCGGGGTGGGAATGCTCATGAGTGTCGTTCTCCTTGCGAACCGGATCAAGCCCGCGACGGACTCCGCGGCGAGGAGGGGCTCAGAACGAGGCCTCGCCGCGGCCGCTAAGGAGAAGGCGAGCGATCCGCATGGGGCCACGATACCACCGGGCTCGGCGCCGCCGTCCGGTCATGACCGCTCGTCGGGAGCCGGGGGCTGCTCGACCGTCGCGGGCGTGCCCTGCTCATCGGCGACGGCCGCTGCAGCGGCATCCGGGTCCTGCGCCGCAGCTCCCTCGCGACGGGCGGCGATCAGGCTCGCGATCGTGGCGACGGCCATCGAGGCGATGATGACGCCGAGCGACACCCAGGTCGAGATCTCGGGAGCCCACTCGATGTGCTCGCCGCCGTTGATGAAGAACAGCTCGTTCTCGTGCATCGCGTGCAGGACGAGCTTGACACCGATGAAGGCGAGGATGAACGCGATGCCGTAGTGCAGGTACTTGAGCCGGTCGAGCAGATCGCCGAGCAGGAAGTAGAGCTGGCGCAGACCCATGAGGGCGAAGATGTTCGCGGTGAAGACGAGGAACGGGTCCTGCGTGATGCCGAAGATCGCGGGGATCGAGTCCAGCGCGAAGAGCAGGTCGGTGACACCGATCGCCACGAACACGATGATCATCGGCGTGAACATGCGCTTGCCGTTCACCACGGTACGCACCTTCGGGCCGTCGTACTCCTCCGAGATGTCGACGGTCCGCCGCACGATGCGCACGAGGAAGCTCTCACGCTTGACGTCGTCGTCATGATCGCCGCCCGGGAACGCCTGCTTGATCGCGGTGTAGATGAGGAAGGCGCCGAAGATGTAGAACACCCAACTGAACTGCTCGATGATCGCCGCCCCGGCCAGGATGAACAGACCGCGCAGCACGAGGGCGATGATGATGCCGACCATCAGAACCTTCTGCTGATACCGGCGGGGCACCGAGAACTGGCTCATGATGAGCACGAAGACGAACAAGTTGTCGATCGACAGGCTGTACTCGGTCAGCCAGCCCGCGACGAACTGGCCGGCGTGCTCGATGTCGGCGACGGCCCACAGGATGCCGGCGAAAGCGAGAGCCATACCGACGTAGAACAGCACCCACAGCGTCGACTCTTTCGGCGACGGGATGTGCGGTCGCTTGACGATGATGAGCAGGTCGGCGATGAGTACGAGAACCAGCACGACGAGCGCGACGATCTGGAACGGCACGGGGAGGTCCATGCGAGCCTTTCGGGGAGGAAGCCTCCCGAGACTACACCCGCGCCCAGCCGCGGCCGACGGGGTGAGACGGTTCCCGCAGCCACGACACTGAGGAGTGAGGGGAAGGGCGCAGACCGATGACCGACACGGGCGGACGCAACGATGCCGAGCTCGTCGCCGCGGCGGCGAGCGGAAGCGAGCACGCCTTCCGCACGCTCTACCGCGCGTACGTCCGACCGGTGTACTGGATCGCCCACGGCCTGCTGCACGACCCCGGCGACGCGGAGGACGTGACGCAGGAGACATTCCTCGTCGCGTGGCGGAAGCTGCCGGAGCTCGAGCTGGTGAGTGACTCGCTGCTCCCCTGGCTCGCCACCATCTGCCGGTTCCAGAGCGCGAACCGCGTGCGTCGGCGCGGCCTCGAGCGCCGGCACCTCGCCGACGACGATGCCGCCGACATCGTCGACACGGTCGACGTCGAGCGGCAGATCGTGCAGGCCGACCTCGTCGAGCGCATCCTCGTCGCCGTCGGCGCGTTGAACGCACTCGATCAGGAGATCTTCCGACTGTGCGCCGCTCAGGGCTACGCCTACCAGGCCGCCGCCGACCGGCTCGGCGTCAGCCACGGCGCCGTCCGCAACCGTCTCTCGCGCATCCGCAGCCACGTGCGCGCGGCCGTCGAACCGGAGGAGTCATGACCGATCTACCGATCCTCGAAGAGCGTCGCATCGATGAGATGGAGCACGCGCTGTTCGCCGAGATCGCACGGGAGCGCGCCGAGCGCACCGAGCGGGATGCCGCGGCCGCGGCTCGGCGCCGGCGGCGACGCCGGACCGCCTGGCTGACCTCCGGTGCCGCCGCGGCGGTCCTCGTCGCCGGGATCGCGGTCGCCCCGCACCTGACGACCTCCATGGGGTCTGCGGGGTCTGCGGGGTCCGCAGCGCCCGCGCTACCCGCCGATGGTGGCATCACCGCCGAAGAGCTCGCGCCGTTCGCCCAGGACGCGGGCGGAGCCGAGGCGACGAGCCGCGAGGGCGCCGTGGACGCACCCGCCGGACGCGAGGTCGTCGCGACGGCATCCGCGACCGTCGCCGTGGCCGATACGCAGCGAGCGGCACAGCAGATCGCCGATGCCGCGACCGCCGCGGGGGGCTACGTCGCGTCGCTCAGCGTGGACGGCTCCGCCGCGCAGCCGGCACCGGATGCCGCGTCCCGACCTGCACCCGCAGGCACGGCGTGGGTGCAGGTGCGCGTCCCCGCCGCCAACCTCGAGGACGTCGTCGCCGGGCTCGCCGACGTGGGCGACGTGGAGAGTTCGCAGGTCTCACGCGAAGACGTCACGACGCAGACCACCGACCTGCGCGCCCGCGTCGCCGCTGGACGCGCGTCGGTCGACCGGCTGACCGCGTTGATGAGCCAGGCGGGGTCGGTAGCCGATCTCATCGCCGCCGAATCCGCGCTCGCGGATCGACAGGCCGACCTCGAGTCCCTCCAGCAGCAGCTCGCGGCGCTGGAGTCGCAGGTCGCCCTCTCGTCGCTCAGCGTGCAGCTCGAGGCACCGGCCGAGGCCGTCGACGCGGACCCCGCGGGATTCGGCGACGGACTCGCCGCCGGGTGGAACGGCCTCGTGGCAGCGATGAACGGCGTGATCGTCGGTCTCGGGTTCGCCCTCCCCTGGCTCGCGGTGCTCGCGATCGCGGGGCTGCTGGTGCGGCTCGTGCTCGCGACGGTCCGCCGCGGACGCGCGCGTCGCACCCCGCCCGAGGACTGAGCCCGAGCGAACGCGGAAATGCGAAACGCCCATCCGTTCGGATGGGCGTTTCGCAGTGGTGACCCCAGCGGGATTCGAACCCGCGTTACCGCCGTGAGAGGGCGGCGTACTAGGCCGCTATACGATGGGGCCGTACTTTTTGTCTTCCCCGGGGCTCCGGAGGCAACCGTTAAAGTATGCCACGGCCGCGCACATCGAGCAAAATCGAGGCCACCATTGCCCTCTCGGGCGTGTCGAGCGTTGACTGGAAGCATGCACGTCACCAAGCACGAACACGCCTGTGTACGCCTCGAGCGCGACGGGAAGACCCTGATCATCGATCCGGGCTCGTTCACCGCCCCGCTGGCCGATCTGCACGATGTGGTCGCCGTCGTCATCACCCACGAGCACCCCGACCACTGGACCTCGCAGCACCTGTCGAGCATCCTCGAGGCCTTCCCCAGCATCCCCGTCTACGGGCCCGAGGGCGTCGCGCGCGCGGCAGCAGGGTTCGACATCCGTGAGGTCTCTCCTGGCGACAAGCTCGAGGCCGGCCCGTTCACCCTCGAGTTCTTCGGCGGACGCCACGCCGTGATCCACGAGTCGATCCCCGTCATCGACAACGTCGGCGTCCTCGTCGACGACGAGTTCTACTACCCGGGCGACTCGTACGCGGTGCCGAAGGGCGCCGACGTGAAACTGCTCGCGGCGCCGGTCGGCGCTCCGTGGCTGAAGATCGGCGACGCCATGGACTTCGTGCTCGCCGTCAAGCCCCGCCGCGTCTTCGCGACACACGACATGACCCTCTCGCCCGCAGGCCTGGCGATGGGGCGCGAGCGGCTGACGTGGGCCGCCGCTCAGCACGGCGGCGATGTCGTCGCCCTCGACCCGGGCGACTCCGTGGACCTCTGAACGCTCCCGCGAAACGACGGATGCCGTGGACCCGAAGGTCCACGGCATCCGTGTGTTCCGAGCGGCGTCAGGCCGCGTCGTGATCGATCTCGAGGAAGGCGGCGAGCTCGTCGAGCGCCTTCTCAGCGCCCTCGCCCTCGGCCTTGAGCGTGACGACGGCGCCCTTCGACGCACCGAGACCCATGATGCTCAGGATGCTGCCGGCGTTGAGGTCGGGACCACCCTCGACCGCGATGGTCACGGGCACGCCCTTGGACTGCACCTCCTGCACGAAAAGCTTCGCGGGGCGCGCGTGCAGGCCCGAGCTGCTGGCGATGGTGGCGGTGCGTTCTGCCATGGTGGTGTCTCCTCAGACGGTCGCGGTCGCCTCGACCGGAGCCGGGGCGGTGGAGCTCTTGCGGACGTACTTCTTGAGCACGACGAGCAACAGCGCAGAAACGACGGTACCCGCCAGAAGCGCGACCACGAAACCCCAGACCGGATTGATGGCGAACAGGACGAAGATGCCGCCATGGGGGGCATAGCTCTGCACCTGGAACAGCATGCTCAGGGCGCCGGTGATCGCGCCGCCCACCATGGAGGCGGGGATGACGCGCAGCGGGTCGGCGGCTGCGAACGGGATCGCCCCCTCGCTGATGAACGCCGCACCCAGCAGCCAGGCCGCCTTGCCGTTCTCGCGCTCCACCGGCGTGAACAGCGGCCGTGCGAGCACGGTCGATGCGAGAGCGAGTGCCAACGGGGGCACCATGCCTGCGGTCATGACGGCGGCCATGATGAGGTACGGAGCGGTGTTGTCGGTCGAAGCGGCTGCCAGACCCGTCGTGGCGAAGACGTAGGCGACCTTGTTGATCGGCCCGCCGAGGTCGAAGCACATCATGAGGCCGAGGATGACGCCCACGACGACGAGGCCGGCGCCGCTCGCGGTGAGCGAGGTGAGGCCGTCGGTGAGCAGCGCCATGAGCGCGGCGATCGGACGCCCGAGGAACAGGATCATCAGACCCGAGGCGACGATCGATCCGACGAGCGGGATGATCACGACGGGCATGAGGCCGCGCAGCCATCGCGGCGCGGGCAGCCGCTCGAGCCACCAGGCCACGAAGCCCGCGAGGAAGCCGCCGACGATACCGCCGATGAAGCCCGCGCTCATGGTCACCGCGATGGCACCGGCGACGAAACCGGGCGCGATGCCCGGTCGGTCGGCGATCGCATAGGCGATGTAACCCGCGAGAGCCGCGACGAGGAAGCCCATCGACGTCGACCCGATCATGAACGCGACGGAGCCGAGGTACTGGCCCAGCGGCCCGAAGGGCGAGGTGATGTCGGTCGTGGGCAGGTTCCACAGGGCGTTGTCGATGATGACCTTCGACGCGTTCGCGGTGACCTCGTAGCCGCCGAGCGCGAAGCCCAGGGCGATGAGCAGACCACCGCCGGCGACGAACGGGATCATGTAGCTGACGCCGGTCAGCAGGATGCGCTGGATCCGCGCGCCCCACGACAGGTTCTGCGTGCTCGTCTCCCCCGCCGACGCCCCCGCGGTGCCGCTGACGCGCGCCGCATTCGGATCGGATGCCGCAGCGACCGCCTCGCGGATCATCTGGGTGGGCTGCTCGATGCCCCGCTTGACGCCCGAGCGGATCACGGGCTTGCCGGCGAAGCGCGAGATCTCGCGCACATCGACGTCGGTCGCGAAGATGACGGCGTCGGCGTCGTCGATGACGGATGCCGGCAGCGCCTGATAGCCGCTCGAGCCCTGCGGCTCGACGACGAGGTCGATGCCCGCGTCCTTCCCGGCCGCGGTGAGCGCGTCGGCCGCCATGAAGGTGTGGGCGATGCCGGTCGCACACGATGTCACGGCGACGATGCGGGCGGGACGGCCGTCGATCTGCAGGTCGGTCGACGTCGCGGCCGCGGGTGCCGACGCGGGCGCGGATGCCGCGGGCGGCGCGCTCGCGGCAGCGGCATCCCCTTCTCCGATGGCCGCGCGCACGACCCGGACGACGCCGTCGGCGTCGGCGGCCGCACGCAGGTCGGCGGTGAAGGTGTCTTGCATCAGGCTCCGCGCGAGCCGCGACAGCACGGCCAGGTGCTCTTCGGCCGCGTCGGCGGGAGCGGCGATGAGGAAGACGAGATCGGCGGGACCGTCGGGCGCGCCGAAGTCGACGCCCGGCTGCAGCCGCGCGAACGCGAGCGAGGCCTGCGTCACCGCGGCGCTCTTCGCGTGCGGGATCGCGATGCCGCCCGGCAGGCCGGTCTCGTCCTTGTCTTCGCGGGCGATCGCGTCGGCCGCGAGTGCGTCGGCGTCGGTCGCGCGACCCTGCGCGGCGACGAGGCCGGCGAGGGCGCGGATGACGTCCTGCTTGTCGGTCCCGAGGGGCACGTCGAGGCTGACGAGCTCCGGGGTGATGGTGTCGGACACGGTGTCCTCCTGGTTCGGGTGTTTCGAGGGTCGGATTCAGCGGGTGAGCGCGCGGACGGGGATGTCCGCGGTGGGAAGGTCGGATTCGCGCGGCGCCTGGGTGCCGTCGAGGGCCGCCGCGGCCGAGCCGTAACGGATGGCCGACACGAGGGCTGCCGCGGGCTCGGTGCCCCGGGACGCCGCGAGCAGGTAGCCGGCGAGCGAGCTGTCGCCCGCGCCGACGGTGCTGCGCACGCGCGTCGGCGGCGGGGCGGCCGCCCACGCGCCCTCTCCGGTCACGAGGACGGCACCGTCACCCCCGAGGGTCACGAGGGCGCTGCCGACGGCTTCGGGCACGAGACCGCGTGCAGCGACGTGCACCGCCTCGGCAAGGTCGGCGGCCTCCGGCAGCGGCGCGCCGAGCAGGTCGGCCAGCTCGTCGTCATTCGGCTTGATGAGATCCGGCCGAGCGTCGCGCACGACGGCGCGCAGCGCCGGGCCCGACGTGTCGACGGCGATCCGCGGTGCTTCGGCGCGCAGCCGGTCGCGGACGGCGCGGATGACCTGGACGTAGGCGTCCGGGGCGAGGCCCGGCGCGAGCGACCCCGCCAGCACGAGCCAGTCCGCGCCGCGGGCCGCCGCGACGACCGTGTCGATGAGCGCGACGAGGTCGTCATCGCTCAGAGCGACGCCTGGGAGGTTGATCTTCGTGGTCTCGCCGGCGGCATCCGTCACCGTGATGTTGGCTCGGGCGCGCCCGGCGACCGGCACCGGGCGCACGGAGACATCGGCATCGGCGAGCACAGCGGCGAAGGGGTCGGAGGGGTCGAGGGGCAGCACGGCGAGGCTGTCGACGCCCGCGGCCCGGATGACCCGGGCGACGTTGATGCCCTTGCCACCGGCATCCTCGCGGGCACCGCTCGCGGTCTGCACCTCGCCCACGCGCAGCGGCGCGCCGAGCGATACGGTGCGGTCGAGCGACGGATGCACCGTCAGGGTCACGATCATGCGATCCATACCTCCACGTCAGCGTCACGCAGCGCTCGCGAGAGCGCAGTTCCCGGGTCCCGATCCGTCACGACCACGTCGAGATCGGAGAGATCGGCGAAAGAGACGAGGAGCTCGGCCTCGAACTTGTCGGCGTCGGCGAGGACGATCACCCGCCGCGCTCCCGCGACGACGGCGCGCTTGACGGCCGCCTCTTCGGGGTCGGGCGTCGTCAGGCCCGCGCCGACGGCGATGCCGTTGGCGCCGAGGAACGCGACATCCGGCCGCAGCCGGCCGATCGCGGCGACGGTGTCGGACCCGACGGCGGCGGCCGTCAGCCCGCGGACGCGTCCGCCGATCGCCGTGAGACCGATGCCGGACACCCCCGCGAGCGAGTGCGCGATCGTCATCGAGTGCGTCACGACTTCGCAGCCGGACGGCGAGGTCCGCGCGACGAGAGCGGCAGCGAGGGCGGCGGTCGTCGTGCCGGCGTCGAGGTAGATCGAGCCGGCACCCGTGGGAAGCGCCGCCAGAGCTCGCCGGGCGATGCGCTCCTTCGCCTCGGAGCGTCGCAGGGATCGTTCGGCGACCGACGGCTCGGCTGTGCTGGTGCGCTCGGGCGACACCGCGCCGCCGTGCACGCGTCGCAGAGCACCGGCCTCTTCGAGCGCGGCGAGGTCGCGCCGCACGGTCTCGGTGGTGACGTCGAAGCGCGCGGCGAGATCGACCACGGCGACGCGTCCGTCGTCGGCGAGCATCCGCTCGATGAGCTGCTGGCGCTCCGTTGCGTACACGACACCCTCCTTCGGATGCCCCACACGTTACAACGCAATCAAAACCAAATCAACAGAAAACAACATTCCGCAGCACGTACTGCCAAAGGTGGCAGCCGACGCCGGAAACGACGAAGGGCGCCGGCTCATGCCGACGCCCTTCGGAGAAGGAGGCTCAGGCCTCGCTCATCGCGATGACCTCCTGCTGACCGCGCGCCGCGAGGGCGGCGGCGCGCGCGGCGATGCGGCGCTCCTGCTCGATCTGGCCGGCGTCCAGGATCTCCTGGTCGACGGGGTAGCTGTCGACCTTGTTCACGCCGTTGTACTTGGCGATATAGGCGTCGAGCTCGGGGCCCGACTCCCACGACGTGATGAGGCAGTAACGGGGCTCGTCCCCGTAGTGGGCGGCGGCGTGCCACAGACGCTGCGTGTCGACGATGAGCTGAGCGCCGGCCGGGAGCGCGATGCGCGTCTCCTCGCTGGGGTCGGTGCGGTTCTCGCGCAGCACGAAGTAGCTCGTCTGGTCATCGGTCAGGTTGAAGAAGCCGCGGACGACCCACCCGGTGCCGTCCGGGTTCAGACGGTTGTTGTCGTCCTGGTGCAGGTTGTACAGGCAGTCGGCATACGTGTTCGGCTGCAGCTCGATGATGCGGCAGCGACCGACGTTGGCGCCCGGCTCCTGCGCGCGAGCGGTCAGGGTCGGGGCGAGGGCGGTCTGCGAGTCGATCCACACACCGTCTTTGTCGGTGCGCGGCGGCTTGTGGTTCCAGAAGCCGTTGCACTCGATCTCACCCTTCGCCGAAGCGAGCGGGGCGAACCGGGTGTCGCCGGAGGACTTCCAGTCGACGTACTCGACGTCGAGCCATTCCTTCGGATCGATCTCGTTGTTGTAGCGATCGAGGACGACGTAACCGGTCTCCTCGAGGGCGGCGGACTTGATGTAACCCATGACGGATCATGACCTTTCTGTCGGACAAGCGAAGTTTTTACAGGCCCGACTAAGGTCAGCCTATCGAGCGCTTCCGAGGGCGCCAGTAGACTCGAGCGGGCTTGTCGAGGAGCGATTTCGGAGAACATGAGCACTGCCACGAATGTCGGAGCGACCGCCGTCAACACGATCAGCTGGCTGTCGGCATCCGACACGACGATCGTGGTCCCGGTCTATCAGCGCCAGTACCGGTGGGACATCGGCGGCTGCGAGCAGCTGCTCGCCGACATCCGGTCCGTCTCGGCCGCCGACGACGCGCACACCCACTTCATCGGCTCGATCCTCTCGACGGCCAGCACGAGCGCCCACGACGACGCGCAGCTCGTGCTCATCGACGGCCAGCAGCGCATCACGACGCTCATGCTGCTCGTCGCCGCGCTGCATCACACCCTCCGGGACGACGACCCCGGGCTCGCCCGCGAGCTCGAGCGTGTCCTGGCCCGTGCCGATGATCCCGCGCGCACCAAGCTGCGTCCGCACCGCGCGTGGGCCGAGGTGTTCGAGAGCGTCGTGCTCGACCGTCGCGCGCCGGGAGAAGAGCATCGAGAGTCGCGTTTCGACGACAACTACTCCTTCTTCCGCAGCCAGATCCGCCCCGACGAGGCTCCGGCGATCTGGCGGGGACTGCAGAAGCTCGAGCACGTCGCGATCACACTCGGTGAGCAGGCCAACGCCCAGCAGATCTTCGAGAGCCTGAACTCGACCGGTGAGCCGCTGCGCGACCACGAGCTCATCCACAACTACGTCCTCATGGGGCTCTCGCACGACGAGCAGACCGAGATCGAGCACGACTTCTGGCTGCCCATCGAACACAACACCGGCGAGGCCATCGGCGCGTTCTGGAACCACTATCTCGTCATGCTCACCGGCCGCGAGGTCCTCGTGACCGGCGGGCGCGGGGTCTACGACGTCTTCCGCCAACAGTTCCCGCGACTCGACATCGACACGCTGCGCGCGCACGCCGCCACCTGGCGCGAATACTCCGAGATCTACCGCGAGATGCTCGACCCCGCCACGCGCACGGATGCCGACCTCGCCCGGCAGCTCGGCTACCTCAATGTGCTCGGTCGCAACATGTACCCGCTGGTCATGCGCCTCGTCCATGACGCCCGAACGGGGCTGCTCCCCCGCGCCGAGCTCGTCTCGCGGATCGAGGACGTCCAGGCACTGCTGCTGCGCCGCACCGTCGTGGGAATCGCCACCGAACGGCTCGTCGCGCGCCTGTGCCGCGCCTACGCCGAAGGCGCTGACGCCCTCACCCGCGCCATCGCGCGCATCACCCCCTCGGACGAGCGCGTGCGCGTCGGCGTGAAGTACGGCGATCTGCCGCATCCGCGCTACGTGCTCGGCCGGCTGGCCGACGTCGATCCCGCGGCTCCGCTCGACGTCTCGCCGGTGTTCCCCGCCGCCGCCGGCGACGACTGGACGGGCGACGGCGATCGCCGCTTCGCCGACTACAGCGAGGACGAGCAGAACAGCCACCGCGCGCTCGCCCACACGCTCGGCAACCTCACGCTGCTCGAGCAGGATCTCGCCGAGCGAGCCCTCGACGCCACCTACCCCGAGTTGCAACCGGTTCTGCGCCGGAGCGACGTCGCGATGTCGCGCGAGGTCGCCGAGAGCGAGACCTGGGACACGCGCGCGATCGGAGCGCGCACCGAGCGTCTCGCCCAGCGATTCGTCGAGGTGTGGCGTCGCCCGCCGCTGACCGGGATCGACGACGACAACCTGACCCCGATCCTCGACGCGAAGCTGCGCCGCGGCTGGCCCCGCGGCTGGCAGCGCGAGTTCGATTACGTCGAGTTCCGCGGCGAGCACTGGGAGGTCCCGGACGTCCGCTACCTCTTCAACCGTGTGTTCAAGCGACTGTGGGTCGACTCCCGCCAGAGCGTCATCGACTTCAGTGCGCGCCGCGGCGGCCCCGTCTACCCCGCGATGGCCTGGAACGGCCAGTGGGACGAGCTCGGCGAGGGCAGTTACCTCTACATGGGCTGGGACTCCCGCTACATGCTCACCGCGGTGCAGGGCGTCCTCGACGAAGCGGGCTGGGCGGCGGAGGTCTTCGTGAAGTACTCCTACATCGGCGACGCGATGCGCTGAGTGCGTATCAGAGTCGCGGGTACGTAGTCAACGACCCGCGCAGAACCGTCCCGGCCGCGTAGCTTCACTGTTGTACGTGAGCGGCTCGGTAGAGACGGTGTTCGGGTCACTTTCTCCCAGACCTCACTGACGGCCCCGCTGTGATTCGCTCCAGCGGGGCCGTCCCCTTTCCTCGGTGACGATTGCCGGGCGGGTCGACGTAGAATCTCGTGTGCTCCCCGACACGGCCTCCCCGTCTTCCCTCGCGCCCAGCGGCATCGACCCCGCCGATCTCGACGCGACCCTGCGCGTTCTGGCGCAGCTCGCCGACGTCGACCACCGGCATCCCGATTACGCCACCGTCCGCCAGGCGACCGCCGCCATGTTCAAGGCGGCGAAGAAGGTGCGCCGACGCGAGATCCGGGATGCCGTCGCCTCGGCCGACCGCGCGGTCGTCCACGCCACGGCGACGGGAGCCCCCGACCGTATCGATGATGAGACCCGCGGCATCCCCATCTCGTCGTCGACGACGGCGCCGATCGCCGGCACGCTGATCAAGGCGCGCGCCTGCTACATCTGCAAGCAGCCGTACACGATCGTCGACGCCTTTTATCACCAGCTCTGCCCGGATTGCGCGGCGATGAGCCACGCCAAGCGCGATGCCCGCACCGACCTCTCCGGCCGCCGCGCCCTGCTGACGGGCGGTCGCGCGAAGATCGGCATGTACATCGCGCTGCGACTGCTGCGCGATGGTGCTCACACGACGATCACGACGCGCTTCCCGCGCGATGCGGTGCGCCGGTTCCGGAGCCTGCCCGACTCGGCCGAGTGGATCGACCGCCTCAAGGTCGTGGGCATCGACCTGCGTGATCCCGCCCAGGTCGTCGGGCTCGCCGATGACGTCGCCGCGGCGGGACCGCTCGACATCCTCATCAACAACGCGACGCAGACCGTCCGCCGCTCCCCCGGCGCCTACCAGCCGCTCGTCGACGCCGAGCTGTCACCGCTGCCCGACGGCCCGTTGCCCGAGCTCGTCACGTTCGGGCACACCAATGACATGCATCCGCAGGCGCTCGAGCGCTCCGTCAACGCGCACCCGATCCTCGCCGCCGCGGCCTCCCGCGCCGACGAGCTGACCGAGCAGGCGATGGCCGCGGGGTCGAGCTCGCTCGAGCGCCTCGCCGCCGGCACCGCGATCGACGCGGGCGGGCTCATCCCCGACCTCGACGGCGTCAACTCGTGGACGCAGCGCGTCGGCGACGTGGATCCCCTCGAGATGCTCGAGGTGCAGCTGGCGAATACGACGGCGCCGTTCCTGCTCGTGTCGAAGCTGCGCGCCTCGCTCGCCGCGAGCCCGGCGCGGCGGACCTACGTCGTCAACGTCAGCGCGATGGAGGGGGTGTTCAACCGGGGCTACAAGGGCCCGGGCCACCCGCACACCAACATGGCCAAAGCCGCGGTGAACATGCTGACACGCACGAGCGCGCGCGAGATGTTCGAGGCCGACGGCATCCTCATGACAAGCGTCGACACCGGCTGGATCACCGACGAGCGCCCGCATCCGACGAAGGTGCGCCTGGCCGAAGAGGGCTTCCACGCTCCGCTCGACCTCGTCGACGGCGCCGCCCGTGTCTACGACCCGATCGTCCGCGGCGAGGCCGGTGAGGACATCTTCGGCGTCTTCCTCAAGGACTACTCCCCCGGCGCATGGTGAGACTGCCCGCGCCCGGGAACCGCGTCGTCGTGCGATACCTGCTGCCCGACGGCCAGGCGACCGACGCCCTCGGCGAACTGCTGAGCGCGGACGACGACATCGTCGTGGTCGACGGCAAGCGCGGCGTCGAGCGCATCCGCCGCTCGGACATCGTCGCCGCCAAGCCGGTGCCTCCGCCGCCGGCGCCGCGGCCGCGCCGCACCTGACCGCGGTCCACCTGTGCGTGCGACCGGCGCATAGCCCGAACGCCAGAACCAGACCCAGAGCGCGACGGTCGCGGCCGCGTACAGCACGATCCACCAGGGGAACCCCGGCACGCTCGGGCGGCTACCCGCCGCGTCCAGGTCACCCTGCGGCGTGGGGTCGACGCGTTCGCCCGTGATGAGGATGCGCTGGGTGTTGACACCGAGCGGTGTGCAGGTGACGAGAGTCGCCAGATCTCGGCCGGGCACCGCGCGGATCTCCTCCGTGGCGTCCGGCTCCACAACCTTGATCTCGAACACGCGATAGGTGAAGACCTCACCGAGGACTTCGATGCTGAACGTGTCGCCGTTGCTCACTTTGTCGAGGTCGGTGAACATCGTGGCCGTCGCGAGACCGCGGTGGCCGGTCAACACGGTCCGCTTCCCCTCGCCTCCCACCGGCAGCGACGTGCCCTCGAGGTGCCCGACGCCTTTCAACAGCGTCTTGTCGCTCGTGCCGTGATACACGGGCAGGTCGACGTTGATCGTCGGGATGCGCAGTCGAGCCAGCATCCCCGTCGGCGACGGGTTGAGCAAGCTCCCGTAGTCGAGTTCGGCTGTCGACGCTCCGGTCCCGGCCGCGACGTTGCTGCCACCGGCGAACAGGGCCCCGGACTCGAGGAGGTCGTTGTAGTGGCGGGCGTCGTCGAGCATGCGCTCGATCTCGGCCCGCGCCTTGGCGGAGTTCGCCTGCGTCTGGTCGTACGTCACGTTGGACTGGTTGTACTGCGACACCCAGCTCGCCGCCGTGGGATACGTGAACAGCGTGATGCCGGCCTGCACGAGAAGAGCGACCGTCAGACTCAATGCGCTGAATCTCCACGGGTGGCGCAACGCAGGGGTGCCCGTCGCGGTGGGGCGTCGTCTCCGTGGGCTCATCATTCACCTGTTTCGAGGGGGCATGGAGGAACGAACGATGGGGTGGGGAATCCAAGGTTCCCCACCCCATCCGGCATCGGGCGTCAGCCGGATCAGACGTGGCCGACCTCCCGGAGGGCGATCAGAGGCTCGAGACTCCTGCGGCCTCTCCCTCTTCCTGCTGGCGTCGACGAGCCGCGAGCAGGAAGTACGCGCCCACACCGAGGGCGACGAGGGCCGCACCCGCTCCGAGCAGCACAGCCGTTCCCGACCCACCGGTCAGCGGCAGCGAGGGGAGGTCGCCCTCGGCAGAACCGATCTGCTCGTTGACGACGGTGACCGATGAGTCAGCGCCGGCGACCTCGAACAGGAGACCGCCCTGAAGGCCGCGGTAACCGGCGGGCACCACGGTCTCGTACACGCAGTAGGCACCGGCGGCGAGGACGCGCGACGGGGTGAGGCCGTCAGCACCCGACGTCTCACCGCTCAGCACGCGCTCCGCGTCTGCCGCGGGCTCGGCAGGGCAGGACGTCGCCGAAGCGTCGGCAGCATAGACGTCGAACTGCGCACCGGCGAGGGGGACGTTCGAGGTCGCGCCACGGTTCTGGGCTTCCTTCATGATGCGAGCGCCCGCGAAGAACTCATCCGGGTCGACGACGGAGGTGTCGCCCGTCGCGCCGTTGACGGTGATCTCGGCCGTGTTCGAGGTGTCACCGGTTCCGATCGCGTCGGCGTTGATCGTGAGGACGAGCACCCCGCCGATGTTGGCGTCGAGGGCCGCGAGACCGGAGGTGGTCATCTCGAAGACGATCACATCGCCGCCGTTGCCCGACGGTGCGGTGAGGGTGTAGTCCGTTCCCTCGGCCAGCGGCACGTCCCGGCCCGCCGCATCGCGCAGCGTCACGGAAGCCGCGGTGTACTGCAGCGACGCCGACAGGGCGTCCCGGATCCGGAACTGAGTGTAGGTCTCGCCCGCGGCGAGCGGGTTGATCGGAACCGTGACGTCGAAGGCGACCTGATCTCCGACGATCGAACCGTTCTTCGTGGCCCCCGAGCCGGCGAGCACGTTCTTGGGGTAGATCGCCGGGTGGTAGTTCCAGACGTCGCCCGTGCCCGTTCCCGGATACGGAACGGTCAGCAGAGTCGGTTCGGCGACGGCGACGGCGTTCGCCGGCTTCGTCGACTCGTAGACGACATATGCTCTGTCAGCGGGAAGCGATGCGAACGTCGTGCCGCCCGTCGCGGCATCCGTGGCCTGTTCCGCCCCGCAGGACGTCGACAGGGCGGTCCCGCTTTCCATGACGACAGGCGTGCCGTCCGCGGTGAGCGTGATCGTGATGTTCTTCAGGCGGTCCCAGTCGGACGGGATGCTGAGGTCGACGTCGTCGATCGAGCACGTCGTGAAGCCAGCGACCACGGGACTGGCGCCCGTCGTGTCGAGGATCGAGCCGTCATTGGGGCCGAAGTCGCCATCGGGCTGCTCGAGTTTGAACACCGTGATGGATCCCTCGCCTCCCTCGCCCGGCGCTGCGGTGGCCGGCGTCGCGACCATCGTCAGCCCGACTGCGGCGAGTGTCGTCGCCGAGAACAGAGCTACCGCTCGAGATCGGCGTGATGCTGTGACTGTCACAGGATTTCCTTTCATTAGGGGGACATCGTGAGATCAGATCGGTCCTGTGCAAGGTCCGACCAGGCCTCCTACTCGGAGATGCCGGGCAGGAGCCAGGAGTGCGTACCGCGCCGACGGATCAGCTGTGTGATCGCGGCTGCGATCAGGACGCCCGCCGCCGACACCAGGAAGATCCAGCTGCCGATTCCTCCGGTCAGCGGAAGCCCGGGCACGTCCCGCGGCGATGCCGCGAGGATGCGGAACACGTGTTCGTGCCCCTGTCGGATGGTCTCGGGCTCCGAGAGGGTCGCCGGTGACCAGCAGGAGTCGTCGACCCCGTCGGGATCCGTGACACCGGCCCGGCACCCACCCCGGTCGAGGTCGAGCCGTTGGACAGCGACGATCGACAGCCCGTCCGGGGTCGCGGCAGTCAGGGCGTACTCCGCGGGAAGCGCCTGTCGGGCGTTCACGTCGGCGTCGAGGGCGAAGTCGAACTGTCCGCCGGCGTGCGCAGCGGTCAGCGCCCACCCCTCGGCGGGAGACTCGGTGGGGCCACCGACCTGTTTGACGAACAGGCCGACGTGAGCACTCTGATTGGTGATGCGGCACCTGATCGGCGTCGCAATCGCATCACGAGCGCCCACGGTGAGCGTCTGCCGGTCCGCATCGAACACATTGCCCGGCAGTGCATCGCCGTGCGCGTCGGTGCAGACCGCGGGGCCCTTCTGCGCGTAGAGCGCCGCGCTCGCCTCCGGTGCCGGCTCGCTGCGAAGTCGTTCGCCGAGGGTGTAGGTGACGTCGCGATCCACACGCACTTCGCCGTTCCCGTTGATGACCTGGATCGCCTCTGCGTCGGCGACGGTGATCTCCCAGTTGTCGGGCGACGGGGTCTCCACGGTCATCAGATCTCCCGCAACCGGTGCCACCGTCTTCTCGCCCGTGATCGGCAGAGTCGGCTCGAGGGTGCTGAAGCTGAACCGGCACGTGACGTCGTCACCGAGTTGCGGCGTCACTGTCGCGGAATCCGCATCGACCGCCGTCTCCTTCACCTCACCGGTGACGGTGTCGGTGCACGCCGCGCCGAGGAGCACGACGTTCTCCGGGATATTCACGCCCGTGATGCCGACCGGTGAGCCGACCGAGCTCACCGCGTGGACGGCGGTGGAGAATGCGCTGGTCTCGGTGTTCTCCACGGTGATGGTGGCCGTGTTCGAGGACACGTCGGACTGGATGACGTTGTCGAGCGAGAACTCGAATGTGACCGGCGTCTCGCCGTGCTCCATGTCGACGCCGACGCGAACGATCGCGGGAGCGACGTGGTAGGCGACATCCTCCACCTCGCCCGGGACGGCCCAGGGCCGGGTATCCGCTGCCTGCGAACCACGAGCCGGGTTGAAGAGGCCGCTGAGGTTGTCGTTGGCATCCAACTCCACCGTGTCGGGAGCAGCGATGAACCGCGCCTGGATCTGTTCCATCCCGCTCGGAAGAATCGGGGCGACCAGAGTCCCGTCCGCGACGCCCTCCACCGCCTTCGCGGAGAACACCGGACCACCTGTGACCGCGGTGTCGGTGGAGCGGGCCTGCCAGCCTCGGACATGCGCGCGGTCGGCGAGCGTTCCCCGGACGTCAGCGCGCACCGGGTAACTCTTGCCCGACGCGAGGGCCTCCCCCTGCAGATCTCGCGGCCCGGCAGATTCGGTGAGGAGGGAGATCCCGTCGTCCGAGGGATGAGCTGACGCGTTCGCGTCGGGTGTGCCGTCGAGGTAGCGACCCGGAAGCTCACCGAGATGCAGATGGGACGGGTCGGCCGACGTGAGCCGGGGCCCCTGCTGGTCGATCGTGGTGCGATACGGCGGGTTCTGTGCATCGCCGAAGGAGCTGACGGCGCTGATCCCGAAGTTCGTATCGAAGATGGCCGACGTCCCCGTGACGACGGCACGCGACTGCACCGGGAACCGTGCGGTCTCCGCTGCCGCGATCGTCGATCCGATCGGGCCGAGGTTCGGGTCGACATAGGCGTCGATGGGCAGATTGCCCGCGCAGGGTCCGGAAGTGGTCATGGCCGTGCTGTGCCCGTCCACGAAGCAGGCTGCCGTGACCGTGATCGCGTCACCGCTGGCGCCCTCGGCGACGTGCCCTGCGGAAGCATAGGTCTGGACCGCGTTCACGCCACCGATCTGCGGCTGCACGAGTCGCACGATGTAGGTGCCGGGACCGCCCGTGAGGAAGGAGTAGTTTCCCGAGCCGTCGGTCAGCCGGGTACCCGCAAGAACGAGCGACCCGTCCGCGTTCTCGCGGTAGAGGGCGATGGTCTGACCGCTCACGCCGCGGGCGTCGCGTTTCGACGTGCCATCCGGGGAGTCGTACACGACCCCCTGGATGACCGACGCCGTCTGTCCGCTCGCGAGATCGCGCACGTCCGACACGGGGCTGATGGTCGAGCCCGTTGAGTCACGCACATGCGTCGTGTAGCCCGAGATCGTGTCGATGGCGTAGAGGTTCGCGCCGGCGTTCATCGCGCCGACGTACAGCTTGCCGTTCAAGAAGGCCGCACCGTAGAGGTTCGCGAGGGTGGCTGCGGTCGGCGCACCGCTGCCGTCGCCGAACCTTCCCGCGAATGTCCGCACAGCCGAAGACGTCTCGTTCGGATCCGCGGACAGCATCGTGACGACGTTGTACGTCCAGCCCGAGTTGTGGTCGCCCGGAACGACGCGCACGACGTAGCCCCGCAGTTGAGAGACGGGGGCGCCTGCGGTGGACAGCGGCGCCCACTGGGACCCATCCCCCGTTGCCGGAGCACGGCCGAGCACGAGCAGGTAGGCGTTCCCCGCGCTGTCGAGAGCGAAGTCGGAGCCGACGTAGCCGAGACGGCCACCGCATCCGTTCGCCGTTCCGAAGATCGCGTCCGACGGCGTCGCCGGCTCGATCTTCCCGGAGGGCAGGTAGCTACCGTCGGAGGGATCGAAGATCATCATCCGGTAGTCGCGACCCAGCCCGGCGCACTCGCCGCCGCCGAAGTAGAGCTCGCCGGTGCGTTGGAACACTTCACCGCCGGACCAGTAGTCGTACGCGCGCGGGCGGTCCGACTCCTGGGGGTGATCGGGGTGAGTCGCGGCGAGGAAGGGGCTGGGCACCACGAACTGCGTGGCCGTGGTCTCGCCCGCGTCGAAAGCACGGACGGCCTTCCAACTCCCGGCGGCGCCGGCGGGCCGGGGCGGAAGCTGTACGCCCGGGGCCTGAACGCCGTTGGCGGCCGCCCACGACCAGTAGTAAGCCCGGCTCTGCCCGGTGAAGTTCCCGGCGTCGACCGCCATCGTGGTGATCTGCGAGTCACCCGACGTGAGGGCGCCCGTCGACGCGACGGTCCACCCCTGCTGCATGCTGACCCGCGACGAGGCCACGTTGCCGTCCGCGTCGGTCGTGAACCGACCGGACCAGCCGGACGCCGTCAGGTTGGTTCCGCCCTCCGTCTGCACCCGCGGCACGCCGACCCCCGCGATGTAGAGGGTCTGATCGTCCCAGGTGACGGGATCACTGACGCCGTAGTAGGAGGGTTGCGTGATCGCCCCGATCGGGTTGTTCCCCGCTGCCGTCGCCGAGGGGACGACGGTCAGCGACACCGCGATCGCAGCGGCCGCCGATCCGACCGCAGCGCGTCTCCTGCTGCGCCTGCGACGCAACCCGCGCTCCACATCCACCGATCTCATGCTCATCGCGAAACTCCCTGGCTGCTGACATCTCGGGCACCGGGAACACCGACATCTGCATCTCGGCGCTCGGTTCCCCTTCGACAGTCAAGGGCCAGCGGTGGCAGGCCGCCGCGCGGAACGAACATGATCAGCAACGACCGAGGCGCATCCCCGTACCGGGTGGTCTGCTCTCCGTAGGACCGCCGCAGCACCTGCGTCGGCAGGGCGGCGTCATCGGTGGTCGTCTGGGCCGACGCTCAGACACACGAAACGCCCGCGAGCCGAGATCACCGGCTCGCGGGCGTTGCGTGTGTCTGACGCGTCAGGCGTCTGCGCGCACCAGGATCTTCGCGCCGGCGCCGCCCCGCAGCTTCTCGATAGCCCCCACGACGCCGTCGATCGGAACCTCTTCGACCCACCCGGTCGTGTCGTAGACGCCGCGGGACATCGCGTCGATGACCGCGTCGAAGTCGGCCGGCAGATAGGCGAGGGCGCCGGCGATCTCGGTCTCGGCCATCACGAGCTGGGTCGGCGCGAACTCCATCGCTCGCTCGTGGATCGCCACGACGACGAGGCGCCCGCCGGGGACGAGGCTGGCGAGGCCCGACGTGATGGCGGGTCCGGCTCCGGCGGCGTCGAACGCGACGTCGGCACCACGGCCGTCGGTGAGCTCGGCGACGGCAGCGGCGAGGTCGCCCGAGACGGGGTCGACGACGGTCGCCCCGAGGGCGGCGATCGTCTCTCGCCGCGAGGCGCTCGGCTCCGAGACGAGGACCTTGTCCACGCCCTGCGCCTTCAAGGCGAACCAGACGCCGATGCCGATCGGACCGGCACCTGCGATGATCGCGGTCTGCCCCGCCTTCACGAACGAGCGCTCGACCGCGTGCCACGCGACCGCCATCGGCTCGACGAGTGCGCCCATGCGCAGATCCACGTTCTCGGGAAGCTGGTGCAGCATCGAGGCCGGAACCGTCGTGTACTCCGCCATGCCGCCGCCGTGGGAGCTGAGGCCGTGGAAGCCGATCTTCTGGCAGGCGTTGAACATGCCCTTCTCGCACGCGGGGCATGCGCCGCAGTAGTAGACAGGCCAGACGGCGGCGCGATCGCCGACCGAGATGCCTTCGACCCCCTCGCCGATCTCGACGACGGTTCCCGCGAACTCGTGACCGAGGATCTGCGGAAGCTGCGCGCCCGTCACGGGGTGCGGCTCGTCGAGCGTGAGGCCCGCGGCTTCCGGAGCGTAGTACACGTGCAGGTCGGAGCCGCAGATACCCGCGAAGGCGTTCTTCAGCTTCACCTGTCCCGCGCCCACGGTCGGTTCGTCGACGTTCTCCACGCGCAGGTCTTCTTTCGCGTGGAACACTGCTGCCTTCATCGTGATCTCCTCTCGTTCGGCTGCGTCACCGCAGCCACCATTCCGGTGATGCGGCGAGGATCGCCCTCGTCGCCCACGCCACGTCGTCCGCGCCGGAGCGCAGCCAGACCTCGATCGCCGCGACCGTCCCGCCCGCCGCGTACGCCACAGCGATCTCTCGCGACGGCAGATCATCGATCGCCGGCGGCTCGATCTCGGGATGCCGCTCGAGCCATTCTTCGAGTCCCGCAGCGACGACCCGTTCGAGCACGGCGCGGATCGGCGCCGCGAGCGTGGGGTGCAGCGCGCCGCGATACACATCGGCGCGCTGTCTGACATGCTCCAGCAGGACCACCTCGGCTGTGGAGAGCGAATCGAGGTCGGCGACCGCGGTGCGCACCGCGGCGAGTTCGACGCTCAGCGCGTCGGCGACGAGCGAGACGGGTGCGTCCGCGTGTCGGTAGAACGTGTCGCGGGTCACCCCGGCCGCGCGGCAGATCTCGGACACGGAGAGGTCGGTGAGCGGGCGGACGGCGGCGAGATCGAGCGCAGCGCGACGCAGCGCCTCTCTGCTGCGCATCGACCGCGGGTCCATGCTGTCAGCCTATCCGACACATGTCAGACAGTGGGCGGCTCGCCATCTGACGTCGAGCCCCCCTCGCCATCGACATCCTGACCCTCTCGCGCCGTCGGGATCGTGATCGGAATCGCGATCGAGGCGATGCCGCCCCCGCCGAGCAGATCGCCCGCGGGCGCCGCGGCGGGCGGCTCATCGGGCAGCAGTTCGGCGTCCGACTTCCGGCGCACAGGCTCGGATGGCAGGCCTGCCCACTCGCTCGCTTCTTCCGGTCGCTGCATGAAGAGTCCCATGCGCCCATTGTCGCCCTGATCGCGGTGCTCACGGCCACGATCGATGGGCGCGCGCAATGCGAAAAGCCCCGCCGAAGCGGGGCTTTCTCAAAGCTGGGGTACCTGGACTCGAACCAAGAACAACGGTACCAGAAACCGCCGTGTTGCCAATTACACCATACCCCATGGGGGTTCAGCCGCAGCCTCACCGAGGAACAACTCTACCTGACGGAGAGGATGCGGCCAAACCGAGCCCCGCCCGGGCGCGTCAGCCGATGCGCTGCACGAGGGCGTCGAGCCGGCGGACGGTCTCGGCCTTGCCGAGCAGCTCCATCGACTCGAACAGCGGCGGCGAGACGCGGCGACCGCTGAGGGCGACGCGCAGCGGGCCGTAGGCGACGCGCGGCTTGAGCCCGAGTCCCTCGATGAGCGCGGGTGCGAGCGCATCCTGCACGGCGGCAGCCGTGAAACCCTGCTCAGGAACGAGCTCGAGCGCACCGACGGAGGCGACGAGCACCTCGCCGGCGTTCGCCGGAAGGCCCGACACCGCGTCGTCGTCATACGACACGTCGGCGCGGAACAGGAAGCCCAGCAGCCCGGGAGCGTCGCCGAGTAGCTGCATCCGCTCCTGAACGAGCGGTGCCGATGCTTCGAGCATCTCGCGCTCCCCCGCCGTCGGCGGGTTCTCGATCAGGCCGGCGCCCGCGAGGTAGGGCACGAGGCGCTCGGCGAAGTCGGCCGGCGCGAGCATCCGCACGTGGTCGCCGTTGATCGACTCGGCCTTCTTCTGGTCGAAGCGGGCCGGGTTGGGGTTCACGTCGGCGATGTCGAACGCGGCGATGAGCTCGTCGCGCGTGAAGACGTCGCGGTCCGCGGCGATGGACCAGCCGAGCAGCGAGAGGTAGTTGAGCAGGCCCTCGTGGATGAAGCCCTTTTCGCGCTGCAGGAAGAGATCGGCCTTCGGGTCGCGCTTGGAGAGCTTCTTGTTGCCGGTCTCGCCGAGCACGAGCGGCATGTGGCCGAAGCGCGGCACGAAGTCGGTGACGCCGGCCTCGATGAGCGCCGCGTACAGGGCGAGCTGGCGTGCTGTCGACGGCATGAGGTCCTCGCCGCGCAACACGTGCGTGATGCCCATGAGGGCATCGTCGACGGGGTTCACGAAGGTGTACAGCGGGATGCCGCCGGCGCGCACGATCACGAAGTCGGGGAACGACCCGGCGGGGAAGGTCACCTCGCCGCGGATGAGGTCGACATAGGTCAAGTCGTGGTCCGGCACGCGCAAGCGCCACGCGGGCTCGCGGCCTTCGGCGCGGAACGCGGCCTTCTGCTCGTCCGTGAGGTCGCGGTCGAAGTTGTCGTAGCCGAGCTGCTTGGCTCGCCCGTTGGCCTCGTTGCGCGCGTCGATCTCCTCGGCCGTCGAGTACGACTCGTAGACCACGCCTGCCGCGATGAGCTTGTCGAGGACGCCGCGGTACAGCTCGTGCCGCTGCGACTGACGGTACGGCGCGTGCGGGCCGCCCTTCTCGACACCCTCGTCCCAGTCGATCTCGAGCCAGCGCAGCGCTTCGAGGAGCTGCTGGTAGCTCTCCTCGCTGTCGCGCGCGGCGTCGGTGTCTTCGATGCGGAAGACCATCTTGCCGCCGTTGTGGCGCGCGTAAGCCCAGTTGAACAGGGCTGTGCGGATGAGGCCGACGTGCGGCAGACCGGTCGGCGAGGGGCAGAACCGCACCCGGATGTCGGATCCGGTGGCGGTCGTGGTGGCGGGGTGGGGTGCGCTGGACATCGCCTCCAGCTTAGTTCTCGCGCGCACCGGTCCCGGTGAGCTCCCCCACCACAGCGCGCAGATGGCCGAGGACGGATGCCACCGCGGGAACGCGCCCCGCTCCCCCAGCCGAGACCGCGTGGATCGCGCGGCGCTCGCTCGCCGGCAGCGGCCGTGTCACGACGCCCGGCAGCACCGGGAACGACGACACGGCGAGGCCTGGTAGCGTCGCGACGCCGATGCCCTGCGCGACGAGCTGCTCGACGGCGACGAAGTTGTCGGTCTCGAAGCGGATCGCCGGGACGAAGCCGGCGCGGCCGCACACCTCGAGCAGGTGCCCACGGCAGCGCGGACATCCGGCGATCCAGTCCTCGTGCGCGAGCGGAGCGATCTCGATCGGACCGCTCTGACGGGCGGCGGCGTGGCCCGCGGGCAGCACCGCGAGCAGGTCGTCGTACCCGATCACCTCGGTGTCGAGGCCTCGCGCGTTCTCCCCGTGGGGGTCGCTGCGATCGCCCGGATAGCCGAAGGTGAGGGCGATGTCCGCGCGATCGGCGCGGACATCGGCGATCGCCTCCGGCGGCTCAGCCTCGACGTACGTCAGAGTCAGCCCGGGCTCGGCGTGGGCGAGCCGGTCCATCAGACGCGGCAGCACCGTGGGCGATGCCGAGGGGAATCCGACCATGCGCACGGTGCCCGAGCGCAGCCCGGCCAGCTCCGCCAGCTCTCCGGATGCCGCCTCGATGACGGTCGCGACGGCGGCGGCGTGCCGGGCGATGACGCGACCGGCCTCGGTCAACCGCATCCGCCGTCCGACGCGTTCGACGACGGGAACCCCCAACCGCTGCTCGAGACGTTTGACCTGCTGACTCACGGCGGGCTGGCTGTAGCCGAGCGCCGCCGCAGCCGCCGTGATCGAGCCGCCGTCCGCGATGGCACGCACGATGCGCAGCTCGGCGATGTCGAGTCGGTAGTCCGGTGCCCCCATACCGACAGATAACTTCAGATGATGCTTTCCATGCAAGTCCTGCCGTAGAGCAATAGGTCGCGAGCGACGACTCTGGATGCATGCGAACGACGACCCTCTCGCCCGACGACCTCCACGGCGCCTTCTCGGACGCGACCGGGTACCTCGCGGCATGCAGCACGGGTCTGCCGACGCGCGAGACCCGCGCAGCCGTCGTGGCCGACCTCGACGCCCGCCCCGACCTCGTGCACTACGCGGCCGTCGTGGAGCGGTGCCGCGCACACATCGCGCGGCTCGTCTCGACCACCGTCGACCGTGTCGCGCTGGGCTCCCAGACCTCGGTCATGGTCGGGATGATCGCGGCCTCGTTGCCCGACGGCGCGACCGTGCTGTGCCCGGACGGTGAGTTCTCGTCGCTCGTGCTGCCCTTCGTCCACGCCGGCCGCGGCATCCACGTTCGCAGCGTTTCCCTGGCCGACCTCGCCGACGCGATCGGACCGGGCGTCGACCTGGTCGCGTTCTCGATCGTGCAGTCCGCGACGGGCGAGGTCGCCGATGCCCGCGCCATCGGCGCGGCAGCACGGCGTCACGGCGTGCGCACCCTGTGCGATGCGACCCAGGCGGTCGGCTGGCTGCCCGTCGAGGCCGACGCGTTCGACGCCCTGGTCTGCCACACGTACAAGTGGCTCTGCACGCCGCGCGGTATCGCATTCCTGACGCTGAGCGACGACTTCGCCGCGACGCTCCGTCCCGTCCACGCCGGCTGGTACGCCGGTGAGAACCCCTGGGCCTCCTGCTACGGAACCGATGCCTCGCTCGCGCGCTCGGCACGCCGGTTCGACGTCTCGCCCGTCTGGCAGGCGATGGTGGGCGCGGAGCCGGCGCTGGCGATGTTCGCGGATGCCGACGCGCGCGCACTCCACGCGCGGGTGACGGAACTCGCCACGGCGTTCCGCACGCGGCTCGGTCTTCCGGAGCCGCTGATCTCCACGCCCATCGTCACCTGGCCCGACGCCGACGGCGTCGACCTGGCACGGTTGACGGCGGGCGGCATCATCGCCTCGGGCCGGCGAGGCAACGCTCGGGTCGCGTTCCACGTCTTCAACGACGAGGACGACGTCGAGCTCGCCGCGCGCGCTCTGCTCGGCTGAGCGCGTCGCGTCTCCGCGGTGCGCGTCAGGCGGTGCGCGTCAGGCGGTGAGCGACCATCCGGTCGAGGCGAGGGCGTCGGCGATGTGGGGCTCGCCGCCGAAGTCGATGCCGTCCGTGACGAAGCTGATGATCACCAGCACGAACATCAGCGCGATCGAGACGAAGAGGATCGCGCTCGAGACGAGGGCGATGATCAGCTGTGATCGGGGACTCATGAGACCACCGTGACAGGCTTCTCGCCCGGATCCAAATGCTTGCCCCGCACGCGGGGAGCGGCTAGGTGCTCGCCCGCTCCGTCGGGAGGGCGTGTGCGCTCGGCGACCGCCGCGCGAAGAGTGCTCCGACCGCGATCGCGGCGACGACCGCCATCGCACACACCGCGAGGCCCCCGTAGCCGATCATTCCCAGCACGCCCCCGGCCGCAGCCGCGCCCGCCGCCCCGACGACGTTCATGACGGCGTCGCTGCGTCCCTGCCGGATCGTCCGGCGCCGTGGTGACGACGCTTCGGTCAGCAGCGCCGAGCCCGCGACGGTGGCAGCGCTCCAGCCCAGTCCCAGCAGGATCAGCGAGACCGTCACCGCGGACGCCGCATCGGCTCCCCACGCCGCCACGACGAGCGCCGCCGCCAGCAGAACCTGCCCGAGGAGGATCGTCGCCACCCGGCCGATGCGGTCGGCCACGAGCCCGAAGACCGGCGAGAGGGCGTACATGCCGGCGATGTGCAGGCTGATCGTGAGTCCGACCACCGACAGGTCAGCCCCGTGATGGACGAGGTGCAGCGGCGTCATCGCCATGACCGAGACCATGACACCGTGCGACCCCGCGATCGAGACCACGGCATAGCGCGCCATCCGCGGACGGTCCTCCGGCGTGCCCGCGGCAGCCGCGCCGCGATCGTGGCTCGCGACCGCGGCACGCGCCACCAGCAGCGGGTCGGGGCGCAGCGCGATCAGGTACAGCCCGATCGCCAGCACCTGCGCCGCGGCGGTGAACACGTACGGGCCGGTCAGCGCCGGCATCCCGAGGACGTCGCCGAGCCGCTCACCCGGACCCACGAGATTCGGACCGAGGACAGCGCCGAACGTCGTCGCCCAGACGACGATCGACAGGTCGCGACCGCGCGTGCGATCGGTCGCGAGATCGGTCGCCGCGAAGCGGGACTGCAGATTGGCCGCCTGGCCCGCACCGATCAGCGCGAAGGCGACCAGCAGGATCGGGAAGACGCCGAGCCCCGTTCCGACGACTACGAGGACCACCCCGGCCAGCGCGAGTGTCATCCCGAGCGTCAGCGCCGGGCGACGGCCCGCCCGCGAGGCGAACGACGCGAGCGGTACCGCGAGCAGCGCCGCCCCGAGCGTCACGGCCGCCGTGGGCAGACCCGCCCACGTCTCATCGCCGGTGATGCGCTCGGTGATGACGGCGCCGAGCGAGATCGTCGAGCCGAAGCCGATGCCACCCAGCACCTGGCCGAGCGACAGCACCAGGAGCGCGCGGCGCCGAACAGCCTCTCGCGAGGCATCCGTCAGCGGGACGGGTGAGCGCTCAGGCATCCCGGACGATGTTGCGGAGGATGCCGAGACCGTCGATCTCGACCTCCACGACATCGCCCGCGACGAGCGGACCGACACCCGCCGGGGTTCCGGTGAGGATGACGTCGCCGGGCAGCAGAGTGAACGCCGCCGAGGCGTACGCGATGAGGTCGGCGATGCCGTGCACCATGTCGGTGAGCGGCGCGCGCTGCTTCTCTTCGCCGTTGACACGGGCCACGAGCTGGGCCTGGGCCGGATCGAACTCCGTCTCGATCGCGGGCCCGAGCGGGCAGAACGTGTCGAAGCCCTTCGCGCGGGCCCACTGCCCGTCGCTGCGCTGCAGGTCGCGCGCGGTGACGTCGTTGGCGATCGCGTAGCCGAACACGTGCTCGAGCGCGTCGTCCGCCGAGACGTTGCGGGTGACCGTGCCGATGACGACGGCCAGCTCCCCCTCGAAGTCGACCTGCTGCGACTGGGGCGGGCGGACGATCGCGTCGCCAGGGCCGATCACCGAGGTGTTCGGCTTGAAGAACAGCAGCGGCTCGGCGGGCACCTCGTTGCCGAACTCCGCGGCGTGGTCGCGGTAGTTGCGTCCGACGGCGATGATCTTCGACCGCGGGATGACCGGAGCCAGCAGCACCGCGTCGCCGAGCGCCACGCGCTCGCCCGTGGTGTCGTAGCCGGCGTACATCGGATCACCGGCGAGCGTGACGAGCTCGGTGCCGTCGAGGATGCCGTAACGGATGCTCTCGTTGTGCGAGAAGCGGACGATCTTCACGGTCAGCCGTCCAACCGCACGAGCCAGCCGTGCTTGTCTTCACGGCGACCGTACTGGATGTCGGTCAGCTCTTCGCGAAGCGACAGGGCGAGCTCGCCCACGGGCTGCTCGTCGAAGAAGTCACGACCCTTGAGCACACCGATCGGCGTCACGACCGCGGCGGTGCCGCAGGCGAACACCTCGACGATGTCGCCGGATGCCACCCCCTGGCGCCACTCGTCGAGCGAGACGGCCCGACCCTCGACCTTGTGTCCGCGGTCGCGCGCGAGCTGGAGGATGGAGTCGCGCGTGATGCCCTCGAGGATCGACTCGGACTGCGGCGTGACGATCGTGCCGTCCTTGTAGACGAACACCACGTTCATGCCGCCGAGCTCCTCGACGTTGCGGTCCTGGTCGAGGAAGACGACCTGGTCGCACTCGTTCTCATACGCCTCGGCCTGGGGCAGCAGGCTCGACGCGTAGTTGCCGCCGGTCTTGGCCGCGCCCGTGCCGCCCTTGCCGGCACGCGCGTAGTCCTCGCTCAGCCAGATGGAGACGGGCTTCACTCCGCCGGTGAAGTAGGCGCCGGCGGGGCTCGCGATCAGGTAGTACGCGACCTTGTTCGCGGGCCGGACACCGAGGAACGCCTCCTTCGCGAACATGAAGGGCCGCAGATAGAGCGACTGGTCGGCGCCCGAGGGCACCCAGTCGCCGTCGACGGCGATCAGCTCGCGCAGCGACTGGACGAACCACTCGACGGGAAGCTCGGGCAGCGCGAGGCGGCGAGCCGAGCGCTGCAGCCGGCGCCCGTTCTGGTCTGGGCGGAACGTGTGCACGGATCCGTCGGCGTGACGGTAGGCCTTGATGCCCTCGAAGATCTCCTGCCCGTAGTGCAGCACGGCAGCCGCCGGGTCGAGCGAGATCGGGCCGTAGGGCTGGACGCGCGGACGGTGCCACCCGCCGCGGACGGACCAGCAGACGTCGACCATGTGGTCGGTGAAGTGCGTGCCGAAGCCCGGGTTGGCGAGGATCTCCTCGCGGCGGGCGGGCGACGCCGCGGCGAGGTTGCGGGTCACGGCGAAGTCGAGCGGCTCGAGTCCGGCGTCGGGGTCGTTTTCCAGGAGAGTCATCTGTCGTCCAAGCGGGGTGTGAGGCGAGGCGATGTCCAGGCTACGCCTGCAGGCGTGCCACGATCGCGTCGCCGATCTGTGCGGTGGTGCGGGCGTCCGAGCCGCGGCCGGCGATGTCGGTTTCCACGGCTCGGGTCACGCGTTCGGCGTGCTCGCGCAGCCCGAGGTGATCGAGCATCAGCGAGATCGAGAGGATCGCCGCGGTCGGGTCGGCCTTCTGCTGGCCGGCGATGTCGGGCGCCGATCCGTGGACGGGCTCGAACATCGACGGGAACGCGCCGTCGGGGTTGATGTTCCCCGATGCGGCGAGGCCGATGCCTCCGGTGACGGCGCCGGCCAAGTCGGTCAGGATGTCGCCGAAGAGGTTGTCGGTGACGATCACATCGAAGCGGCCCGGGTTCGTGACCAGGAAGATCGTCGCCGCGTCGACGTGCAGGTAGTCTACGGCGACATCGGGGTGCTCCGCGGCCACCTCGTCGACGACGCGCTTCCAGATGCCGCCCGCGTGCACCAGGACGTTCGTCTTGTGCACGAGCGTGAGCTTCTGCCCCCGGCGCTCGGCCAGCGCGAAGGCGTAGCGGACGACGCGTTCGACACCGAAAGCGGTGTTGACCGACGTCTCGTTCGCCACCTCCTGCGGCGTCCCCCGCCGGATCGAACCGCCGTTGCCGACGTAAGGGCCCTCGGTACCCTCGCGGACGACGACGAAGTCGATATCGCCCGGGTCGGCGAGCGGCCCGGGGACGCCCGGGTAGAGCTTCGACGGGCGCAGGTTGACATAGTGATCGAGCTCGAAGCGCAGCTTCAGCAGCAGTCCGCGCTCGATGTTGGCATCGCGCAGCCGGGGGTCGCCCGGCACGCCGCCGACCGCGCCCAGCAGGATCGCGTCCTGGGCGGCGATCGCGCCGAGGTCGTCGTCGGTGAGGGTGTCGCCGGTCTCGAGGAACCGTCCCGCCCCGAGGGAGAAACGCGTCTTGTCGAACGTGACGTCCGACCCGGCGACCACGGCGTCGAGGACCTTCTCGGCCTCGGCGACGACCTCGGGTCCGATTCCATCGCCCGGGATGACGGCAAGCTTCACGACGCGTGACATCGCTCTCCTCGTTCTCGGCGGAGCGGCGCGTCCCTCGATCAATGATCGGCGCGCCGCGAGTGGGATCCTTTCAGCGTAGTGGCCGCGATGACGCCTGCGAGAACGACCAGCACGGCACCGATGGTCGCGGTGACAGCGACGCCCGCGTCGAAAGCGTGCGCGGCGGCATCCAGCAGTTCCGCTCCGAGGGGCGCGGGCAGATCCTGGGCGACGTTGACCGCACCGGCGAGCGTCTCACGCGCGGCATCGGCGGCCTCGGCGGGCACGCCGGCCGGTACGACCATTCCGAAGCGGTACATGGCGGTCAGGATGCCGCCGAGCACGGCGGTCCCGAGCACGGCGCCGAGCTCGTACGCCGTCTCGGACACAGCGCTGGCGGCTCCCGCCTTGGCCGGAGGCGCGCTCGCGAGCACGAGCTCGTTCGACACCGTCTCGGCGGCGCCGATGCCCATGCCCAGCAGCGCGAAGGCGAGCACCAGCTCGATCATGCTGTCGGGGTCGGTCGCGGTGGCGATCACGATGTAGCCCGCCGTCGACAGGACGAGCGCCGCCGGGATGACGATGCGAGGCGAGACCCGCCTCGAGATGGGCACCACGCCGAGGCCCGAGATGATCATCATCGCGAGTCCCGGAACCAGCGCCAGGCCGGCCTGGAGGGGCGAGAGGCCGACGATCAGCTGCAGGTGCTGCGTCACGAAGTAGAGGAACCCGACGAGGGCGACGACGCTGAGCAGGTTGACCAGCAGCGCGCCGCTGAACGTCCCGCGCGTGAACAGCCGCATGTCGAGCATCGGCGAGCTCAGGCGCAGCTGCCGGCGCACGAACAGCCACCCGAACACGACGCCGATCGCCACGAGCACGGGAGGCAGGACGCCCCAGCCCTTCACCGCGAACTCCTTTATCGCGTAGACGATGGGCACCATCGTCAGCATCGACAGCGCGATGCTGATCGGGTCGATGCGTCCCGGGTGCGGGTCACGGCTCTCGGGCACGAGGAAGGGAGCGAGGAGGAGGAGCGGGACCAGGACCGGCACCGCCATCAGGAACACCGACCCCCACGAGAAGTGCTCGAGCAGCAGTCCGCCGACGATCGGTCCGAGGGCGGCGCCCGCGGAGAACATCGACGCCCACACCGCGATTGCGAGGCGCCGCTGATCACGGTCGGTGAAGATGCTGCGCAGCAGCGACAGGGTCGAGGGCATCAGCATCGCGCCGAAGACGCCCATCGAGGCACGGGCGGCGATGAGCCACTCCGCGCTCGGCGCGAACGCCGCGAGCGCGGAGACCGTCGCGAACCCGGTCGCGCCGATGAGCAGCAGCCGGCGGCGACCGAACCGGTCGCCGAGCGAGCCCATCGTCACGAGCAGACCCGCGAGCACGAGCGGATAGACGTCGATGATCCAGAGCTGCTGCGCGCTCGAGGGGCTGAGGGCCCGGGCGATCTCGGGCAGAGCGAAGCTCAGCACCGTGTTGTCCACCGACACCAGCAGCACCGGCAGCATCAGCACACCGAGCGCTGCCCACCCGCGCCAGTCGGCCCGTCGGCCCTGTCCGTCAGCGATTGCGATCTCTTCAGTCAACGTCATTTATTCACCGTCCAGCCGGTATAGTAACACTCCGTGGAGCCTGACGGGAGAGGATGGAAGGCATGAGTCGTCCCCCTCGAGCACGCGGGAGCGTCCTCGACGCTTACGAGCAACTGCTGATCAGCGACGGCGCCCGCGGAGCGACGATGGATGCCGTCGCGGCGGCGGCCGGCGTCTCGAAAGGCGGCCTGCTCTACCACTACGCCTCGAAGGAGGCACTCGAGACGGCGCTGCTGGACCGCATGCTGGAGCTCGCCCGGCTCGACGTCGATGAGATGGCCGGCCACCCCGACGGCATCGTCGCCACGTACCTGCGGACCTCGGTGATGGACGACAGCCCGCTCGACCGTGCCCTTCTCGCCGGGTCACGACTGGCCCAGAGCGGCCACGCCGGCGCGAGCGCAGCACTGCGCGACGTCCGCACCCTGTGGGAGGAGGCGTTGCGTCCGCACACCCGCGACGAGACCGCGCTGCAGCTCGTGCTGCTCGTCGGCGACGGCCTCTACTTCAACAACGCGCTCGGCGCCGGCGCAGTCGTCGGACCGCTCCCCCAAGGCGAGGACTTCGAAGCCCTCGTCCGACTCGTCCTCGGCGCGGCATCGCGCTGACCGCACCGCCGGGCGCGGGACGGGCGCCGACGACGACGGCGGCGGCCGGGTCGCCCCGTACCGCCGCCGTCGATCGACGTGCTGCCGGTCAGACCTCGGTGAGCTCGATCTGGCGGAACAGATCCGCCGCGACGGCTTCGCGCATCTCGTCGAGCAGGTGATCGGGCACCGGCGAGTCGACGGTGAGCACCGACAGCGCACGGCCCGACGAATCGGGGCGCGCGACCTGCAGACCGGCGATGTTGATCCCCGCCTCGCCGAGCTTCTGACCGTAGATCGCGACGATACCCGGACGGTCGGCGTACCGCATGACGACGTGGTGACGCTCGATGGGCACCTCGACCTCGTACCCGTTGATGCCCACGACCTTCGGCACCATGCGGGTGCCGGCGAGCGTGCCCTCGACCGTGAGCACCGTGCCGTCGGCCAGCGTGCCGCGGAGGATCGTGATGTTGCGGTACAGCGGGCTGTCGGACTCGACGATGAGACGGGTCTCGATCCCCCGCTGCTCGGCGAACAGCGGCGCGTTCACGTACGAGACGTTCTCGCTGACGATGTTGGTGAAGATGCCCTTCAGCGCCGCGAGACGGTAGACGCTCACGTCGTAGTCGGCCAGCTCGCCGCGCACCTCGATGTCGAGGCTCGTCAGGGCGCTGGGCGCGAGCCCCGTGAAGATCTGGCCGAGCTGCTCGACGAGCGCGATGCCGGGACGCACGAACGGGTCGATGACGCCCCCGGCCACGTTGACGGCGTCGGGGACGAGGTCTCCTTCGAGCGCAAGCTTGACCGACTTCGCGACCGAGACGCCCGCCTTCTCCTGCGCCTCGTCGGTCGACGCGCCGAGGTGGGGCGTGACGACGACGTTGGGGAGCGACAGCAGCGGGTACGCCGTGCCGTCCTCCTTCGGCGGCTCGGTCGTGAACACGTCGAGTCCGGCGCCGGCGATCTCACCGGTCGTAAGGGCGACGTACAGCGCCTCTTCGTCAATGAGCCCGCCACGGGCGACGTTGACGACGTACGCGCTCTTCTTCATGAGCGCGAACTGCGCGGTGCCGATCATGCCCGTCGTCTCGGGCGTGCGGGGCATGTGGATCGTGACGAAGTCGCTCTGCGCGAGCAGCTCGTCCAGGCTCAGCAGCTGCACACCGAGCTGCTGGGCGCGCGTCGGGGTGACGTACGGGTCGTACGCGACGACGGTCACACCGAACGCCTGCAGGCGGGCAGCGATGAGCGCACCGATGCGGCCGAGACCGATGATGCCCACGGTCTTCTCGAACAGCTCGGTGCCGGTGAAGGACGACCGCTTCCACGCCCCCGTCGCCAGCGACGCGTGAGCGGCGGGGATGTGGCGGGCGAGGCTGAGGATGTGACCGACGGTCAACTCCGCAGCCGAGATGATGTTGGAGGTCGGGGCGTTGACCACCATGACGCCGGCGGCGGTCGCCGCCTTGATGTCGACGTTGTCGAGTCCGACGCCGGCACGCGCGATGACCTTGAGCGACGGCGCGGCGGCGATCGCCTCGGCATCCATCTTCGTCGCCGAACGGATGAGCACCGCGTGGGCGTCGGCGAGGGCCGGCAGCAGGGCGGCGCGGTCGGCGCCGTCCACCGAGCGGATCTCGAAATCAGGACCGAGGGCATCGATCGTGGCGGGCGAAAGTTCTTCGGCGATGAGCACGACGGGCTGGGGCACGGGCGATCCTCTGGAGCGAGCGCAGAGCGCGGAATGGGTGGTCGCCGCGACGGCCGACGGCGGTGCGGCGGGTCGTTTCAGCCTAGCGCGGCCCGTTCGGGCCCACCGACCATGTGACGCCGGGCTCGTCGGCTCGCGTCATCCACCCAGCAGGGAGCCGCCCGCGGTGATCGAGTACGACAGGATGTTGAGCCAGAACACCGCGACGAGCCCGAGCCCCGCGAGCAGGAGCAGCGCGAACGCGCCGGCCCGGCGCCGGTACCCGAGCGCGAACGCCGCCGCGAAGACGAGGATCGGGAAGACGATCGCCGACCCCAGGACGGCCCACCCCGCACCGTTGAGTCCCTGCACACCGGTCGCCTGAGTCACGAGGTGCCCGACCGCCACCCAGACGGCGTAGGCGTAGAAGAGGCCGAAGGCGCCCGCGACGGTGGCGACGAGCCACGTCGGGGTGCGGTGCCGGGTCGCCGGCACGGATCCCGTCGTCATCACAGCCCCGTTCCGATCATCACGAAGGGCCACGGCACGAGGAGCACCACGCCCGCGGCAAGCCAGGCGAAACGCTGCCAGGACGGGCGCTCGCGCGTCAGCAGGAAGGCGACTCCGAACCAGATCGCGGGTGCCAAGACGGCCACGATGGCAGCCGGCACGAACGAGGACGGTGCGACGAGGAACCCCACGACACCGTTCATCCGCAGCCCGCCCACGATCCA
Source organism: Microbacterium thalli (assembly GCF_028737325.1). GTDB lineage: Bacteria > Actinomycetota > Actinomycetes > Actinomycetales > Microbacteriaceae > Microbacterium > Microbacterium thalli. The sequence goes on from NZ_JAQZCH010000002.1 coordinate 473,935, forward strand.
GCCGATCGTGTACAGCAGATAGATGCCGCCGAGGACGCCGAGCGAGACCAGCGCAGCACTGCTCATCCCGGCCGCGCGGTCGCCGTGGGTGTCGTCGGGCTCGGAGGCGTTCCCGGACGGTACCGACGCCGCGGCCGGCGTCGTCGTGATCGCCGACACGTCGGTGTTCGATCGGCGCGGCGCGGCGGGCTCGTCCGCCGGGGGCGCTGACACGAGTGTCGGGTCGTCGTCTCCGGCCCAGCTCAAAGCGTCGTCGTCGCGGGTGGTCACTCGTTCAGGGTAGCGCGGCGTTGCGCCCACGGGCCGGGCACCGCGCTCGTCACCGACCGATGCGGTGACCGAAGCGCAGGCCCGCGCCGACGGCGACGACCGCGGTGGTCGCGATGCCGAGTGCTCCCGCCCAGGGCGCCCACACGATCGGACGCGTCAGCGAACTGCCTGCCCCGTTGCTCAGCGCGCCGACCTGTACGGCATCCGTGCTTCCCGTCGCCCCGTCGGGCGCGATGGCGGCATTGAGCTCGGCCGATCCCCCGACGTCCGGCCCGCCGTCGACGTGCACCGTCTCGGTCGGCTGGGGCGCGGGAGCGGGTGCGACGGCCGCGCGGCCGAGGCGCAGCAGGGCTCCGACCCGGGCCGCGGCACCCGCCGCGACCTGCGTGCCGGCCTCGACCCGCGGCAGCTCGATGTCCGGCACCGGGATGGTCTCGTTCACCGGGACGTCGGGGACCGGGACGGGCGGCGCGGGCGGCACGCCCACCGTCGGCACCGGTTCGGGTGCGGGCTCGGGGGTCACGGGAGGGACCGTCGTCGGCACCGGAGCGGGCGTGACAGGCTCTGTCGGGACCGGGTCGGGCGACTCCCCCGGCTGCGGCTCGTCGTCGGCGGGATCGGCAGGCAGAGCGGGCGCCGGCTGCGGCGCGGTGGGGTCGGGGTCCGGAGCGGACAGCGTCGTCTCGGGCCCGGTGTGGCCCCAGGCCACCGCGCCGGGCAACGCCGCGACCCCGCCTCCCGCGAGCACCGCGGCCGTCAGCCCGGCGGCGCGCAGGCGCACGCGAGCGGACTGCTTCGTCGGGGAGGGCATACGTCCCATCGTAAAACCTGCACGCACGAGGGCAAGCCGAAAGCCCGGCCCCTGATGGGGACCGGGCTTCCGTGGCCGAGGCCGGGCTCGGCGGGGTGTCGCCGAGGATCGGAGCGCACCTCGATGAGGCGCGCGTCGGGATCAGCGCGCTGCGCTGCCCTCGGTGTAGTCGGCGTCCTGCTGCTTCCAGGCGAAGAGCGAGCGCAGCTCCTTGCCGACGGACTCGATCGGGTGCGCCGCCGCCTTCTCGCGCAGCTCGCGGAACTCGGCCGCGCCGTTGTCCTGGTCGCCGATGAAGCGCTGCGCGAACGCACCGTTCTGGATGTCGGCGAGAACGGCCTTCATGTTCTCCTTGACGTGCGGGTCGATGACGCGCGGGCCCGAGACGTAGTCGCCGTACTCGGCCGTGTCGGAGACCGACCAACGCTGCTTCGCGATGCCGCCCTCCCACATGAGGTCGACGATGAGCTTGAGCTCGTGGAGCACCTCGAAGTACGCGATCTGCGGCTGGTAGCCGGCCTCGGTGAGGGTCTCGAAGCCGTACTGCACGAGCTGCGAGACGCCGCCGCAGAGCACCGCCTGCTCACCGAACAGGTCGGTCTCGGTCTCCTCGGTGAAGGTCGTCTTGATGACGCCGGCGCGGGTGCCGCCGATCGCCTTCGCGTACGACAGCGCCGTCGCCCAGGCCGAGCCGGAGGCGTCGCGCTCGACGGCGATGATGTCGGGGATGCCGCGGCCCGCGACGAACTCGCGACGCACCGTGTGCCCGGGAGCCTTCGGCGCGATGAGGATGACGTCCACGCCCTCGGGCGCGTCGATGTAGCCGAAGCGGATGTTGAAGCCGTGCGCGAAGGCGAGGGTCTTGCCCGCGGTGAGCTTGTCCTTGATCGAGTCCGCGAAGATCGCACGCTGGTGCTGGTCGGGAGCGAGGATCATGATCAGGTCGGCCCACTCGGCGGCATCCGCGACGCTCTTGACCTCGAAGCCCTCGTCCTGTGCCTTGGCGGCCGACGACGAGCCGTCCTTGAGGGCGATGACGACCTCGACGCCCGAGTCACGGAGGTTGAGAGCGTGCGCGTGTCCCTGCGAGCCGTAGCCGACGATCGCGACCTTCTTGCCCTGGATGATGGACAGGTCGGCGTCGGCGTCGTAGAAGATCTCAGCCATGTTCGTGTGTTTCTCCTTGATTCGTGGTTCGTAGGGTCAGCCGCGCAGGACGCGCTCGGTGATGCTCTTGCCGCCGCGCCCGATGGCGAGCAGGCCCGACTGCGCGAGCTCTTTGATGCCGAACGGCTCGAAGGCTCGCAGGATGGCGTCGATCTTGCCCCGGTCGCCGGTGACCTCGACGACGAGCGCGTCGGGCGCGTAGTCGACGATCGCGGCGCGGAACAGGTTCGCCACCTCGATGACGTTCGACCGGGTCTGGTTGTCGGCGCGCACCTTGATGAGGATGTGCTCTCGCTGCACCGACGACGAGAAGTCGAGCTCGACGATCTTGATGACGTTGACGAGCTTGTTGAGCTGCTTGGTCACCTGCTCGAGCGGCAGCTCCTCGACGTCGACGACGACCGTGATGCGCGAAAGGCCCGGCACCTCGGTCACGCCCACGGCGAGGGACTCGATGTTGAAGCCGCGACGGGCGAAGAGCCCGGCGACGCGGGTGAGCAGACCCGGCTTGTCCTCGACCAGGAGGCTCAGCACGTGGCGTGACATCTCAGTCCTCCTCGTCGAATGCGGGCGCGTGCTCGCGGGCGTACTGGATGTAGCTGTTGCTGACACCCTGCGGGACCATCGGCCACACCATCGCGTCGGCGCTCACGACGAAGTCGATCACCACGGGGCGGTCGTTCGTCTCGAGGGCGAGCTTGATGGCATCGTCGATCTGGTCCTCGGTCTCGACCCGGATGGCGAGGCAGCCGTACGCCTCGCCGAGCTTGACGAAGTCGGGGATGCGCGCGGTGCCGTGACCGGTGTTGAGGTCGGTGTTCGAGTGACGGCCGTCGAAGAACAGCGTCTGCCACTGCCGCACCATGCCGAGCGAGGAGTTGTTGATGATCGCGACCTTGATCGGGATCTGGTTGATGACGCAGGTGGCGAGCTCCTGGTTCGTCATCTGGAAGCAGCCGTCGCCGTCGATCGCCCAGACGACACGTTCGGGCTGCGCGACCTTCGCGCCCATCGCCGCGGGAACGGCGTAGCCCATCGTGCCGGCGCCGCCGGAGTTGAGCCACGAGTTCGGACGCTCGTACTTGATGAACTGCGCCGCCCACATCTGGTGCTGACCGACACCCGAGGCGTAGACGCCCTCGGGTCCGGTGAGCTCGCCGATGCGCTGGATGACGTACTGCGGCGACAGCAGGCCGTCGGTGGTCGGTGCGTAGCCGAGCGGGAACTCCTCACGCAGTCCATCGAGGTACGCCCACCACTCGGCGGTGTCGGGCTGACCGTCGCCGATCACGCCGCGGAACGCCGCCTCGAGATCGACGAGCACGTCGCGGACGTCGCCCACGATCGGCACGTCGGCGAACCGGATCTTCGAGATCTCGGCGGGATCGATGTCGACGTGGACGACCTTGGCGTGGGGTGCGAACAGCGCCGCCTTACCGGTGACGCGGTCGTCGAAGCGTGCACCCAGCGCGATGATGAGGTCGGACTCCTGCAGCGCCAGCACGGCGGGCACCGTGCCGTGCATGCCGGGCATGCCCAGGTGCTGTGCATGCGAGTCGGGGAACGCGCCACGCGCCATCAGAGTCGTGACGACCGGCGCACCCGTCGCCTCGGCGAGCGTCAGCAGCTCGTCGGAGGCGCCACCGCGGATGACGCCGCCCCCGACGTACAGCACGGGCTTGCGGGATTCAGCCAGCAGCTGGGCCGCTGCCTGGATCTGCTTGCCGTGGGCCTTCGTGACCGGACGGTAACCCGGCAGGTCGACCTTCGGCGGCCAGACGAACGGAGCCGAGGCCTGCTGCGCGTCCTTGGTGATGTCGACCAGCACCGGGCCGGGACGCCCCGTCGAGGCGATCTCGAACGCGGCGGCGATCGCGCCGGGGATCTCCTCGGCGGTCTTCACCAGGAACGAGTGCTTCGTGATCGGCATCGTGATGCCGACGATGTCGGCTTCCTGGAAGGCATCCGTCCCCATGAGGGTCGAGAACACCTGACCGGTGATGCACACGAGCGGCACCGAGTCCATGTAGGCGTCGGCGATCGCGGTGACGAGGTTGGTCGCGCCGGGACCGGAGGTGGCGATGGCCACACCGGTACGGCCGGATGCCGCGGCGTAGCCTTCGGCGGCATGACCGGCCCCCTGCTCGTGACGGACGAGGATGTGGCGGACCGCCTCGTCGTCCATGAGCGGGTCGTAGACGGGCATGATCGCGCCGCCGGGCAGCCCGAAGACATCGGACACACCGAGGTTGTCGAGCGAGCGGACGACCGCCTCGGCGCCCGTGAGGACGGGAGCAGAGGGGGTGCGGGACGGCGGCCGGGGAATGGCCGCGGAGATGTCGGTGGACATGGTGGTGAACCTCGCTGAAGAAGAGGAGTCGATGTCGGAGCCGAAGTCAGCCGGTGGTCGCGCCCTCCGCGGCGGAACGCACGAGCTTGGAGTACTTGGCCAGAACGCCACGGGTATAGCGCGGGGGAAGAGGTGCCCAGCCGTCTCGGCGAGCGTTCAGCTCAGCCTCGTCGACGAGTAGGTCGAGGGAGCGAGCCGCGATATCGACCCGTATCAGATCACCATCGCGCACGAATGCGATGGGACCTGCGTCCACCGCCTCGGGTGCTATGTGGCCGATGCACAGGCCGGTTGTGCCGCCTGAGAATCGTCCGTCCGTCAAGAGTAGTACATCTTTTCCGAGGCCAGCGCCCTTGATGGCGGCGGTGATCGCCAGCATCTCGCGCATGCCGGGGCCGCCCTTGGGGCCTTCGTACCGGATGACGATCACCGAGCCCGGTTCGATCTCGCCGGCGGCGACGGCATCCATCGCCGCACGCTCGCGCTCGAACACGCGGGCCGGACCCTCGAACACGGCGGCGTCGAAGCCGGCGGTCTTGACGACCGCGCCTTCCGGGGCGAGCGAGCCGTGCAGGATCGTGATGCCACCGCTGGCATGGATCGGGTTGTCGAACGTGTGGATGACCTTGCCGTCGAGCGGCTCGGGGTCGAGCTCGCGCAGGTTCTCGGCGAGGGTCTTGCCCGTGACGGTGAGTGCGTCGCCGTGCAGCAGCCCCTCGTCGAGCATCGCCTTCATGACGACGGGGATGCCGCCGTGCCGGTCGACGTCGTTCATGACGTACTGACCGAACGGCTTCATGTCGGCCACGTGCGGCGTCTTGTCGCCGATGCGGTTGAAGTCGTGGAGACTCAGGTCGACCTCGGCTTCGCGGGCGATGGCGAGGAGATGCAGGACGGCGTTGGTCGACCCGCCGAGGGCCATGACGAGGGCGATCGCGTTCTCGAAGGCCTCCTTCGTCAGGATGTCCTTCGTCGTGATGCCCTGGCGCAGGAGGTTGACGACGGCTTCGCCGGAACGGTGCGCGTAGTAGTCGCGGCGCCGGTCGGCCGAGGGCGGGGCGGCGGAGCCCGGCAGGCTCAGACCCAGCGCCTCACCGACGGAGGCCATCGTGTTCGCGGTGTACATGCCGCCGCAGGCACCTTCACCGGGGACGATGGCGCACTCGATGCGTTTGAGGTCGGCTTCGCTCATCTTGCCGGCGCGGCAGGCGCCGACGCCTTCGAAGGAGTCGATGATCGTGACGTCCTTCTCGGTGCCGTCGCTGAGCTTGACCCAGCCCGGCATCGTCGAGCCGGCGTAGAGGAAGACGCTCGAGAGGCCCAGGCGCGCGCTGGCCATCATCATGCCGGGGATCGACTTGTCGCAGCCCGCGAGCAGCACGGTGCCGTCGAGGCGCTCGGCCATGATGACGGCTTCGACCGAGTCGGCGATGACCTCGCGCGAGACGAGCGAGAAGTGCATGCCCTCGTGGCCCATCGAGATGCCGTCCGAGACGGAGATGGTGCCGAACTGCAGGGGGTAGCCGCCGCCGGCGTGAACGCCCTCTTTGGCGCCCTGCGCAAGCCGGTCGAGGCTCAGGTTGCAGGGGGTGATCTCGTTCCAGCTCGAGGCGATGCCGATCTGGGGCTTGTCCCAGTCCTCGTCGCCCATGCCGACGGCACGCAGCATGCCTCGGGAGGTCGTGGCTTCGATGCCGTCGGTGACGGCACGACTGCGCGGCTTGATGTCGATGGTCTCGGAGCTGTCGGGCATGCTCGAATTCTATGCCCGACGCCCCGGGCTCATCGGCCCGCGCGGGCCTCGGCGAGCCGGCCCAGCAGCGCCGCGAGCTCAGCGGCATCCGCCACCCGGTAGGCCGCCACACTCTCTCCCCCGCCGACTCGGATGCCGATGTCACCGGCCCCGAGTGAAGCGAGAGCGTCCTCGTCGGTGACGTCATCGCCGGCGAAGAGCACGACGTCCGCGTCGACCAGCTCGCGCAGACGGCGCACCGCCGCGTCCTTGCCCTCGTGACGCGAGGCGAACTCGAGGATGTCCTGGCCCGTTCGGCGACGCCACTCGGGCGCCTCGGCGCGCACGAGCTCATCGATCCGCGCGGCGGCATCGGCTGCTCGCTGCGGATCGCTGAGGCGTGTGTGCAGGGCGAACCCGAACCGCTTGCGCTCGATCCAGGCGCCCGCCGTATCGGCGATGATCGCCTCGGCGCGGTCGGCCAGCGAGTCACGCAGCGTGCCCGCGTCGTCGACATCCGCGTCGTCCGCGCCGCCCGGGTGCCAGAACTCGGCCCCGTGCGAGCCCGCCAGGTGGATGCGCGAGTCCGGCTCGCGCTCCGAGATCTCGGCGAGGTGGGCGAGCGTACGACCGGACACCAGCGCGACGGTCGTGTCGGGCAGCGACGCCAGGCGCGTCAGTGCGTCGCGCGCCGCCGGCAGCATCCGCGCCGACATGGGCTCATCGACCAGGGGCGCGAGGGTGCCGTCGAAATCGAGCGCCACGAGCAGGTGACGCGCGTCGGTGCCGCGGGCGACCGCCGTCGCCAGGTCTTCGGTGGGGCGGGACGATGCGTCGCTCATGATTCCTCCTGCTGCTCGTCGACGGTCGAGACCGAACGGTTCGTGATGCCGTGCCCGCCCGCGGCGGCTGTGAGCGCCTCGAGGAAGGACCGCGACCAGTCGTCGACGTCGTGTTCGCGCACCCGCTTGCGGAGGGCACGCATCCGGCGCCCCTGCTCGGCGGTGGGCATCTCGACGGCGCGGACGATCGCGTCCTTGAGCCCGTCGATGTCGTGCGGGTTGATCCGGACCGCGCTCGCGAGCTCGTCCGCGGCGCCGGCGAACTCGCTGAGGACCAGGACCCCCTTGTTGTCGATGCGGCTGGCGACGTACTCCTTGGCGACGAGGTTCATCCCGTCGCGCAACGCGGTGACGAGCATCACGTCGGCGGCGAGGAACAGCGCGACCATCTCTTCGCGCGGGAAGGCCTGGTGCATGTACCGGATGGCACTGTGACCCCAGGTGTCGTTGTCGCCGTTGATGCGGGCCACCGTGAGCTCGATCTCGTCGCGCAGCTGGACGTACGACTCCACGCGCTCCCGGCTGGGGCTCGCGACCTGCACGAGCGTGACGTCCTCGACGCTCAACCGACCGTCCTGGATGAGCTCGCCGAAGGCCTTCAGCCGGTGACGGATGCCCTTGGTGTAATCGAGGCGGTCGACGCCGAGCAGCACCTTCTTCGGGTTGCCGAGGTCTTCGCGGATCTCCGCGGCGCGCGCCTGGATGTCAGGGCGCTGCGCGAGCTCGATGTAGTCGTCGGTCGAGATCGAGATCGGGAAGGCCTTCGCCAGCGCCGTCCGGTGCCCGCCGTCCGAGGTGGGAACACGGATGCCGCTCGCCCGGGTCTCGTACCGCAGCTGGCGACGGACCGCGCGGGCGAAGTTGCCGGCGTCGGCCACTCGCTGGAACCCGATGACGTCGGCGCCGAGCAGCCCCTCGAGCACCTGCTTGCGCCAGGGCAGCTGCGAGTAGAGCCCGTAGGCGGGGAACGGGATGTGGTGGAAGTACCCGATCGTCAGGTCGGGTCGCATGTCGCGCAGCAGCTTGGGCACCAGCTGCAACTGGTAGTCCTGCACCCAGACCGTGCCGCCTTGCGCCGCGACGGCGGCGGTCGCCTCGGCGAAGCGGAGGTTGACGCGCTGGTAGGCCTCCCACCAGTTGCGGCGGTAGCGGGGCGCGGCGATGACGTCGTGGTAGAGCGGCCAGATCGTGTCGTTCGAGAAGCCCTCGTAGTAGTCGGCGACGTCATCGGCGGACAACGGGACCGGCACCAGGTGCATCCCGTCGAAGTCGAAGGGATCGAACTCGAGGTCGGCCTTGCCCGGCCATCCGACCCACGCGCCCTCGGTGCTGCGCATGACCGGCTCGAGCGCGGTGACGAGTCCTCCCGGCGAGCGACGCCACTCGCCTCCGTCACCACCATCCGTGTTCCGGTCAACCGGCAGGCGGTTGGCGACGACGACGAAATCAGCGGTGCTCATGCATGCCTCCAGGCTGCGATCGGCGGTAGGCACAGCCTAGCGGCGCACCCTCCCACCTCTGCGGGCGACTACGTTTGTGCTATGCGCAAGTACCTCTTCGGCACCGGTCTCCTCTCGTCGATCACCGGCGGCATCACGCTGCTGCGCGCCGCTCGCAGCGACGAGCCCTTCACCTGGCGCACGGCGCTGGCGTGGCTCAGCTGGGGCATCACGTTCGCCCTCGCCATCGGCGCCGTCGTCGACAGCTACCGGGGTGCCCGCGGCCGCCTCATCGACGGCGACTCGAGCGTCGACCGCGACGAGTTGTTCCGCAAGCGCGTCAAGGGCAACCGCTGAGGCCGCGGCGCTCATCCCCCGCGACTGCGCGAGACCTCAGCGAGTGAGGATGAGCGCTTCGCCCTGACCGCCGCCGCCGCAGAGTCCGGCCGCGGCCGTGCCGCTCCCGCGGCGCGCGAGCTCGTGCGCGAGATGGACCACGAGCCGCGCTCCGGACGCACCGATCGGGTGCCCGAGAGCGATCCCGCCGCCGTCGACGTTGACGACGTCGTCCGACACGCCGAGCCGGCGCACCGATGCCGCGACGACCGCGCCGAACGCCTCGTTGATCTCGATCAGGTCGAGATCGGATGCCGCGATCCCCTGCTTCGCGAGGGCTCGCTCGATCGCCGCAGCGGGCTGCTCGTGCAGCGAGTTGTCGGGCCCGGCGACCTGTCCGTTCGCCCCGACCGCAGCGAGTACCGCCCACCCTTCGCGCTCCGCGCGCTCGCGGGTGGTGAGCACGACCGCGGCGGCGCCGTCGGAGATCTGCGAGGCGTTGCCCGCGGTGATCGAGCCGTCCGCCGAGAAGGCGGGGCGCAGGCGCGCAAGGGTCTCGACCGTCGTATCGGGCCGCACGCCCTCGTCGGTGTCGACGAGCACCGGCTCACCGCGACGCTGCGGCACCGTGACCGGGGCGATCTCGGCGTCGAATCGTCCCTCTCCGGCGGCGGCTGCGGCGCGTTGGTGCGATCGGGCGGCCGCAGCGTCCTGGTCCTCGCGCGACACCGAGAAACGGGGGTTGAGGCGCTCGGTGGACGCTCCCATGCTCTCGCGGTCGTATGCGTCGGTGAGGCCGTCGAAGGCCGCGTGGTCGAGCACCTCGACCGAACCGTAGCTCCACCCCGAACGGGAGCCCGGCAGCAGGTGCGGCGCGCGGCTCATCGACTCCATGCCGCCCGCGACGACGACGTCGGCGTCGCCGAGCGCGATCATGCGGATGCCGTCGATGATCGCCGTCAGCCCCGAGAGGCACACCTTGTTGACGCTCGACGCGGGGACGTCCCACCCGATCCCGCCGGCCAGCGCAGCCTGGCGAGCCGGGTTCTGGCCGTTGCCGGCGGGCAGCACCTGCCCCATGATCACGGCGTCGACCGATCCCGCGGGAACGCCCGAGCGATCGAGGGCAGCAGCGATCGCCGTGCCGCCGAGCTCCGGGGCGGAAACGCTCGACAGCGCGCCCTGCAGGCGGCCCTGCGGCGTGCGGGCGGCGGCGACGATGACGATCTCAGGAGTGGCCATCCCCCCAGCCTACGAGCGCTGCAGCCACGGCGGGTTGCGGGGCGCGGGCGGCCGCACGACCGGCGGGGGAAAGTGATCCCGCGATGTCGGAGGCCCATGGCACGATTCGAACATGTCTTCGAGTGCGGGATTCGGCAGCGACGCGGATGCCGCCGTGCTGGCCGCGCTCGTGGCGGATGCCGAGGGCGCGGTCGACGTGGTCCGCGCGGGCCAGATCCGCGAAGTGCGGGTGCTGGCTGCGGCGGGCCGACTCGCGCGAGAGCAAGCCGCGGGGGCGTCGGAGCGGGTGCAAAGCCACGAGATGGCGTTACGCGGGATCGCCGCGGAGCTCGCCGGGGTGTTCGCGGCGACCGACCGCACGCTGCAACGCCGCATCGACGAAGCGCAGGATCTCGTCGAGAACTACCCGGCAACGATGGAGGCTTGGGCGGCCGGACGCATCACCCGCGGACACGTCCGAGTGATCCAAGACGTGGGGTGCGCGGTGCCGGCTCAGGTGCGGGGCGAGTTCGAGCAGGCGGCGATCGAGCGGTGCGAAGGTGAGACGCCCAACCGCGTGCGGGACGCTCTGGTGCACCTCGCGGAGAGGCTGCATCCGCGCTCGTTCACCGAGCGGCACGAAGCGGCTGCAGCGGGGCGGTGCGTGCGCGTGCAGGCGGGGCCGGACGGGATGTCGGACCTGATCGCGACGCTGCCGACCGTGATCGCCGAAGGGGTCGTTGACCGGCTGACGCGACAGGCCCGCGAGATCATCGACGCCCGCCCGCAGGCCGACGCGGCCGGAGCGGACGCGGGCGACGCGGGCGAAGCGGGCGCGGGCGGCGCGGCCGCCGAAGCCGACGCAGACGCAGACGCAGACGCGCCGCACGGCTCGTCGTTCGCGGCGGACACCCGCACGATGGACCAGGTCCGCGCCGACGTGTTCGCCGACCTGCTGCTCGCCGGGGCACCCGCGCTCGACCCCACCGCTGACGGGGACGGCAACGGCGCGCTCGGGGCGATCCGGGCGAAGGTACAGGTCGTTGTCTCGGCGCTCACCCTGACCGGCGAGGACGACGGGCCCGCCGACCTCGTGGGACGCTCCCCCATCGACGCCGCCACCGCTCGGAAACTCGCCGGCGACAACACCGCCTGGGACCGACTCCTCACCCACCCCGTCACCGGAACCGTCCTGGAATGCGACACCTACCAACCCACCGCCGCCATGCGGCGACTGCTCCGAGCACGGGACCGGCACTGCCGATTCCCCGGATGCCGACAACCCGCCATCCGCTGCGAGATAGACCACACCCACGCGGCATCCGACGGCGGACCCACCTGCGCCGGCAACCTCGCCCACCTCTGCAAACGCCACCACGACGTCAAACACCACACCCGCTGGCGCGTCAAACAGCTCGCCGGCGGACTCCTCGTGTGGACCTCCCCCACCGGGAGGATCTACCGCGAAGACGCACCACCGCCGCTGGTCGCGTTCGCGATCGATATCGGGCAGTCCCGTCGAGACGGCATCCCGCGCTCGGGCGTGTCGCCGGGCACCACCCCGCCGTTCTGACGACGACCGGGACCCGGCAGCATCCGACGCAGACACGGACACAGACACCACCGGTGTCCTTGCGCGCCCACGAGGGCTCAACACACGAAGGCCCCGCAACTGGCGAGAGTTGCAGGGCCTTCGTGCTGGTGCACCCCCTCGGACTCGAACCGAGAACCCACTGATTAAGAGTCAGTTGCTCTGCCGATTGAGCTAGAGGTGCAGGCTGTTCGCAGTGAAGCGAACCGAGGAGAAACGTTACCACCTCGCGACTGCTCTCGCGAATCGGGGGAAAGCCGCGCGCGTCGTATCCTGGACCCGTGACCCCCACCACCCCGGATCGGACCGACCCGATCGTCGATGACCTGAGCGCGGATCTTGCGCTCGCCCTGCGCCTCGCCGATGCAGCGGACGCCGTCAGCATGGCCCGCTTCGACGCGTCCGACCTGGACATCCAGGTGAAGGCGGACGCCTCGCATGTCACCGAGGCCGACCTCGCCACCGAACGGGCCATCCGCGAGCTCCTCGCGGCCGAACGGCCGGACGACGGCGTGCTCGGCGAGGAGTACGGCACCTCCGGAGACACGCGCCGCCAGTGGATCATCGATCCCATCGACGGCACTGCGAACTACCTCAAGGGCATCCCGATGTGGACGACCCTCATCGCGCTGGCGATCGACGGTGTCCCGCGCGTCGGCGTCGCCAGCCAGCCCGCGATCGGGCGGCGCTGGTGGGCCGCCACGGGCCACGGCGCGTGGACGAACGTTCCGGGCGACACCGCGCCGCGACGGATCTTCGTCTCCGCCGTCGACGACATCGAACAGTCCAGCATCAGCTTCCAGAGCCTGCGCCAGTGGGACGAGGTCGGTCGCGCGGACCAGCTGCTCGCACTCTCGCGCCGCGTGTGGCGCGACCGCGGTTACGGCGACGCCTGGCCCTACATGCTGCTCGCCGAGGGGCGCCTCGAGTTCGTCGCGGAGTTCGGCGTCAAGGAGTACGACATCGCCGCCCACGTGCCGATCGTGACCGAGGCCGGCGGCCGCTTCACCGACATCGACGGTAACGAGACCCTGTCGACGCGCTCGTCGCTCGCCACCAACGGCACCCTGCACGCCACCTACCTCGAGCTGCTGCGCGAGACCCGCGCGGTCGGAGCCGACGCGTGACCCGCCCACACGGCCGAGCCGCCGCCGCGCTCGGCCTCATCGCCGGGCTCGGACTGCTGGCCGGCTGCGGTGCTCCCGACCCCGCCCAGACCACCCCGCCGGCCGAAGCGGCCCCGTCGTCGCCGGTCGCGACCCCGCAAGCCACCGCATCCACGCCGGCTCTTCCCGACCCGACGTGCGAGAACATCATCCGACCGGCCAGCTTCGAGGAGCTCGAATCGCAGGGCTGGGAGTACAAGCAGGAGCCCTTCCTCATCGGCGAGATGCCGATCGAGGACGGGGTGTCGTGCCTGTGGACGAACCCGGCCGAGCCGGGCGGCAACATCCTGCAGTTCGGGTGGGCGCCGCTCACCGCGGAAGAGACCACCGACGCCGAGCAGTCGCTCGAGGCCGCCGGCTGGATCCGCGAAGAGGGCACCGACGGCGTCTACCTCACGGAAGACCCGGCGTTCGCGTTGAACATCGACGCCGACGGCTACGGCATGACCTACTTCTTCGGCGAAGGGTATGTGCAGGTCGCGGACGTCAAGCAGGGCCTCGTCGTGATCGAGCGGCGCTGAGATGATCGAGACCATCACCGACGTGGCCGACCGCATCCGCGACGCCGAGATCGCGTTGCTCACGTCTTCGGTCCGCCAGGACGCGCGACGTCTGCGTGAACTGCTGCATCCCGATTTCACCGAGATCGGTCGATCCGGCCGGCTCTGGACGCGTGCCGACCTGCTCGTCGACCTCGTCGAAGAACCGACGCGGCCGACCCCCGACACCGACGAATGGACATTCCAGCCGCTGGGTGCCGACGCCGTGCTGGTGACGTTCCGGGTGATCGCCGGCAGCCGGATCAGCCGCCACTCGTCGATCTGGGACACGACCGGCGACGCGCCCACCCTGCGCTTCCACCAGGGCACGGATCTCTCGGACGGAACCCGCCCCTAGAGCCCGCGAGGGTCGAGGTCAAGGACGTGCGCCGTTCGGTCGGCGAAGGCAGAATCAGAACATGCCTGCACTTGCGATCATCCTCATCATCATCGGCATCGCGCTGCTGTTCACCGGAATCTTCGTCGAGGCGGTGAAGTTCCTGCTGTTCGTCGGTATCGCGATCATCGTCCTCGCCGTCATCGCCTGGCTGATGCGCTCGATCCGCAACAAGACCTGACCCGCACGAACGACGAAGGGGCCCGAGAATCGCGATCACGCGACCCTCGGGCCCCTTCTTCTGCTGCGACAGCGGCAATGGTGGAGATGGGGGGAATCGAACCCCCGTCCATCGCTGAGATACGGCGTCTTCTCCGGGCGCAGTCTGTAGAGGCGTTCTGCTCGGCCCCGACTTTCAGTACAGACACATAAGTCGACGGGCCCAGTCCGGGAAGAGTCCCGCGTGACGTCCGGACGCCGTCACGCAGCAAGATCCCTAGATGACGCCAGGGTCCGTGGCGGGATCACACACGGTCTGACGGACTATCGGGCTCGCTTAGGCAGCGAGAGCGAAGTCAGTGCGCTTGGATTCGGCACTTATTGGTTTACAGAGATCGTTAACGAGATAACTCTGCATCCTCGGCCCGCTTCTCGCCGACACACAGGCGATGTCGAAACCGATCATCCCCATGAGCCTTCGTGTGAAGGGCCGCTGTCGCACTGTGGAGTTGTTCCCTCGGATGCCGCAGCACCCAAGCACTACAGACTACAACCGATCGTGTTCCCACGCCATTCCCGGGGCCGCGCCCTAGAGTCGGCTCATGGCCGACATCCTCATCTCCGTCCGCGGCGAAGCCGAGCAGCGCACGGCTCCCGAGCTCGCCCAGGTGTCCGCGAGCGTGGCGACCGAGGGCGCCGAGCGGGAGGACGTCGTGGCCCGCGCCAGCGCCTCCGCCGCCTCGATGCGCGAGCGGCTCGACGTACTTCACGGCCACGGCGCGGTGACGGCCTGGTCGAGCGGTACGACCTCGGTCTGGTCCGACCGCCCGTGGGAACCCGACGGCCGTGCGCCGGAGCTGCGCCACCAGGCGACGATCGCGTTCACCGCGACCTTCGCAGACGTGGCGGCCCTCGGCGAGTGGGTGAGCACGCTCGCCGACGACGCGACGGTGCGGATCGCTCACGTCGAGTGGCACCTCTCCCCCGCCACGCGCACGCGCATCGAGCGCGAGCTGGCGACCACCGCCGTCGGGGTCGCCGTCTCGCGCGCCTCGGCCTACGCCGCAGCCCTCGGCCTCGGATCCGTCGAGCCGACCGAGATCGCCGACGTCGGGCTGCTCAGCGGTGCGGATGCCGCGCCCCCGGCGTCCGCGTTCACCCGCACTGCCCTGCTGGCGGCAGACGGCGCCAGCGGCGGCATCGATCTACGCCCTACCGAGATCGTCGTCTCAGCAGCCGTCGAGGGTCGTTTCATCGCCCGGTGACGGCGAGGCCGACCCGCTGATGGCCGCCGCGAAGCGGCCGACGTGACGGGGCGACCGGATCAGTCGCCGAGGCGGTTGCGCGAGCGCATAGCGCGTTCGGCTTCGCGCTTGTCCTCGCGCTCGCGGATGGTCTGACGCTTCTCGAACTCGCGCTTACCCTTCGCCACCGCGATCTCGACCTTCGCGCGTCCGTCCGAGAAGTACAGGCGCAGCGGGACGAGCGTGTAACCGCCCGCGCTGACGGCGTGGGACAGCTTGATGATCTCTTCCTTGTGCAGCAGCAGCTTGCGGGTGCGCTTGGCGGCGTGGTTCGTCCAGTGACCCTGCGAGTACTCGGGGATGTTGACCGCGTCGAGGAAGGCCTGCCCGTTGTCGATGTAGGCATACCCGTCGGTGAGGTTGGCGCGCCCCTGACGCAGCGACTTCACCTCGGTGCCCGTCAGCACGAGGCCGGCCTCGTAGGTCTTCTCGATCGCGTAGTCGTGGCGGGCGCGCTTGTTGCTCGCGACGAGCTTCTCACCCTGTTCCCTCGGCATGGCGCGCCTCCTTCCTGTGCTGCACGGGCGCAGCCCTACAGTCTACGGGCAGCAGCGGCCACGCGGCCACCGCATGACCTCACGCCGCCGCGAAGTCAGGCGCGCAGCCACCGACGGATCGCGAAGCCCGCCGAGACCGCCGCCAGCAGAACACCGAGCACGATGACGGCCGGGACGACGAGCGCCACATCGCCCAGATTCACCCAGTTCGTCACGAAGTCGATCTGCGACGACAGGTACTGCCCCACGCCGAACTGGACCATCGCGACGATCGCGACACTGGCGAGCGCCGATCCGATGAGCGCCGCGAAGACGCCCTCGAGGATGAATGGCGTCTGGATGAACCGGTTGGATGCTCCGACGAGGCGCATGATGCCGAGCTCGCGGCGCCTCGCGTAGGCCGACAGTCGGATGGTCGTGGCGATCAGCAGCACCGCGGCGATCAGCATGAGCCCAGCGATACCGATCGCGACATAGGTGGCGACGGTCAGCGCCGAGAAGAGCGGATCGAGGTACTGCAGTTGGTTCGCGACCTCTTCGACACCGTCGAAGTCTTTGAAGGCCTCGCTGATCACGTCGCTCTGCGATGGATCGACGAGATTGACCCAGTACGTGTTGTTGAGCTGTTCGGCGCTGACGAACTCGGAGTAGTCCTGCCCCATGAGATTCAGGACGTTGTCGTACGCCTCCTGGCTGCTCTCGAACCGGACGCCGCTGACGACACCCTCGAGCGCCGGAGACGAGAGCCGTTCGGCGACGGCTGCGAGCTGCTCCTCCGTGGCCGCGCCGTCGGCACAGTTCTGAACGGATGCATCCTCGCGGCACATGTAGACGGCGACCTGAGCGCGATCGACCCAGTAGTCCTTCGTCTTGCCGATCTGCATCTGCATGAGCATCGCGGCGCCGACGAAGGTCAGCGACACGAATGTCACGAGCACGACGGAGATCACCATCGAGGCGTTGCGGCGCAGTCCCGTCAGGGCCTCGCCGAGGATCAGACCGACTCTCATGACGTGGGCCCCACTTCGTCGCGCCGGTCATCGCTCTGACCGAGACCCAGCTTCTTGGCGACGTCGGGCAGCCCGAGCCCCGCCAGGTCGATGTCCGGCGCCACGATCGGGATCGCACGCGTGGACTCACCGACGGGCGGGGGCGGTTCCGAGACGGTGTCGGGCTCGTCGGGGACATGCGCGGTCGGCGGCGTCTCGGCGATCTCGCGCTGCAACTCGAGCACCGCCGTCAGCGCCGCGACGGCCGCGGCGCCTCTGACCGGCTCCGGCTTCAGGCTCGGAAGAGCCGAGGTGTCGCCGTACCCGCCGCCCACCTCGTCGCGCACCATGACGCCGCCGCTGAGCTCGATGACGCGGCGCTGCATCTGGTCGACGAAGCCGGCCTCGTGCGTGGCCATGACCACCGTCGTACCGTTGGCGTTGATCCGCGCGAGCAACTGCATGATGTCGACGGATGTCGCGGGGTCGAGGTTTCCGGTGGGCTCGTCGGCAAGCAGCACCTGCGGACGGTTCACGATGGCGCGGGCGATCGCCACGCGCTGCTGCTCACCACCCGACAGCTCGTGGGGAAGACGCTTCTCTTTGCCGGCCAGACCGACGAGCGCGAGCGCCTCGGGCACGGCCTGCGAGATGAACGCGCGCGATGAGCCGATGACCTGCAGCGTGAACGCGACGTTCTGGAAGACGGTCTTGTTCGGCAGCAGCCGGAAGTCCTGGAAGACGGCGCCGATGTGCCGGCGGAAGTACGGGACCTTCCGCGTCGACAGACCCCGCAGGTCGCGGCCGAGGACGACGACGCGCCCCTCGCTCGCGACATCCTCGCGCAGGATCATCCGCAGACACGACGACTTGCCCGACCCGGAGGCGCCGACGAGGAAGACGAACTCGCCGCGCTGGATCTCGAAGTCGACATCGCTGAGCGCGGGCTTCGAGGTGCCGCGATACCGCTTGCTGACGTGTTCGAACCGGATCATGACTCGACGAGCCTAAGCGGCGGTGCCGCGGAAGCCGAACGCGACACCCGCGCGCCGCGGCATCCGCACGTCAGGGGACGATCAGGCGTCGTCGTCCTTGCGCTTGCGCCACCGGATGCCGGCGGCGATGAATCCGTCGAGGTCGCCGTCGAACACAGTGGCGGGGTTCCCGACCTCGTGCCCGGTGCGCAGGTCCTTCACAAGCTGCTGCCCGTAGAGGAAGTACGAGCGCATCTGGTCGCCCCAGCTCGCGGTGATCGTGCCCGCTAGCTCCTTCTTCTTCGCGGCCTCCTCCTCGCGCTGCAGCAGCATGAGGCGGGTCTGCAGGACGCGCATCGCCGCGGCGCGGTTCTGGATCTGCGACTTCTCGTTCTGCATCGACACGACGATGCCCGTGGGGAGGTGGGTGATGCGGACGGCCGAGTCGGTGGTGTTGACGGACTGACCGCCGGGCCCGGAGGAGCGGAACACGTCGACGCGGATGTCGTTCTCGGGGACGTCGACCTCGACGGCCTCCTCCATCACGGGGATGACCTCGACGGCGGCGAAGCTCGTCTGGCGCTTGTCGGCCGAGCCGAACGGGCTGATGCGCGCGAGGCGGTGCGTTCCGGCCTCGACCGACAGCGTGCCGTAGGCGTACGGCGCGTCGACCTGGAACGTGGCCGACTTGATGCCCGCGCCCTCGGCGTACGAGGTGTCCATGATCTTGACCGGGTACTTGTGGCGCTCGGCCCAACGCAGGTACATGCGCAGCAGCATGTCGGCGAAGTCGGTCGCGTCGTCGCCGCCCGCACCCGAGCGGATCGTCACCACGGCGGAGCGCTCGTCGTACTCGCCGTCGAGGAGGGTCTGCACCTCGAGCTGGCCGATGACGTCCTCGAGCTGAGCGAGTTCCTTGCGCGCCTCGTCGGCGGATTCCTCGTCGTCCATCTCGAGCGCGAGCTCGACGAGGACGTCGAGGTCGTCGAGGCGACGCTCGACGTCTTTGACGCGCTTGAGCTCGGCCTGCCGGTGGCTCAGCGCACTGGTGACCTTCTGCGCCTTCTCGACGTCGTCCCAGAGGTCGGGGGCACCGGCCTCGTCGGACAGGCGAGCGATCTCGGCCTGGAGTGCCTCGACGTCGACCACGGCCTGGATGTCGGCGAACGTGGAGCGCAAGGCCTGGATGTCGGCGGAGATATCGAATTCGAGCATGGCACTCCAGAGTAACGTGGAACAGATGCCAGCCAGCGACGACAACGAGCCGATCCGTCGGGTTCTCTGGCGACTCGCTCCGATGATCTACGGGCCCACCACCCTGTTCGGTCTCGGCGAGGGAGCGGTCATCCCCCTCATCCCCGTCATCGCGGTGCAGCTCGGTGCCGACGTCGCCACGTCGGCACTCGTCGCCTCGGCCCTCGTCGTCGGCCAGCTCTGCGGCAACATCCCCGCGGGGTGGGCCGTGGCCCGCATCGGCGAACGCGCGACGATGATCATCGCCGGACTGCTCGCTCTCGTCGGCGTCGGCGCGATGGCCCTCGCCCCCGCGCTCGGCGTGTTCGCGGCATCCGTCTTCCTCATCGGCATCTGCGCGGCCGCGTTCGGCGTCGCCCGGCACGCGTTCATGACGACGCGCGTGCCGCTGACCTTCCGCGCCCGCGCCCTGTCGCTGCTGGGCGGGAGCTTCCGGCTCGGAATGTTCGTGGGCCCGTTCATCGCGGCGGCGCTGCTGTGGATCTTCGGCGACGAGCACGCGACGATCTGGTTCTTCGGCGTCTGCCTCATCGCGATGATCGTCCTCGTCGCCTTCGGGCCGGAGCCCGAGAAGCGGCTCGGGCCCCCGCCCGCCATCGCCCGCACCGTCGACGGCGAAGCGATCACGACCGCCCCCGTCCGCACCCGCCGGACACCCGGCACCGGCGTCGTGCGCACCGCGTGGCGCAACCGCGACGTGCTCGCGCGCCTCGGCGTGGCGGCGGCATCGCTGTCGGCGCTGCGCTCGACCCGCCAGGTCCTGCTGCCGCTGTGGGGCGTCGCGATCGGCCTCGACGGGTCGACGATCGCCCTCGTGGTCGGCGTCTCGGGGGCGATCGACTTCGCGCTCTTCTACGCCAGCGGTCAGGTGATGGACCGGTTCGGACGGCTGTGGGCCGCTCTGCCGGCGATGCTCCTGATGGGCTCCGGCCTCATCGCGCTGGGGCTGACGGCGGCCAGCGCGCAGCCGGAGCTGTGGTTCGCGCTCTTCGCCGCGGTTCTCGGTGTCGGCAACGGCCTCTCGAGCGGCATCTTGCTGACCCTCGGCGCCGATGTCGCTCCCACCGCGAATCCGGCGCCGTTCCTTGGTTCGTGGCGCACGTTGACCGACGCCGGCGGCGCCGCCGCTCCCCTGCTGGTCTCGGGCATCACCGCGGTCGCGTCGCTGCCGGTCGCGGCGGTGGTCATGGGCGGCCTGGGGCTCGTGGGGGCGCTCGGGTTCATCCGCTGGGTGCCGCGGTTCGTGCCGCGGCGTCCGAGCGAGGACCGACCATGACACGGTCGCGCACCCGCCGCTCCGCCGCGCACGTTGCGACGACTCTCGCCACCGGTGCCATGCTCGTCGGGCTCACCGCGCTGGTCGGCTGCTCGAACATCGAAACGGATGCCGCTCCCCCGCCTGTCCCGGACGCCGGCGAGGTCACCGCCGACACATCGCCGGCAGGCGCGGTGGTTCCGCCGCCCGCCGGCGCGCGCCCGGACTACCAGTTGGGCGGCGCATACGAGCCGGCCGCGGGTGTGGGGATCGTGGGACGCGACCGCGAAGCCGAACCCGCGGAGGGCCGCTACTCGATCTGCTACGTGAACGGGTTCCAGACCCAGCCGAACGAACAGCAGCTGTGGGAGCCGGATCTGATGCTGACCGTCGCCGGCGAGCCGCTTGCCGACCCGGACTGGCCGGACGAGATCCTGCTCGACACCTCGACGACGCAGAAGCGCGACCGCATCCTCTCCCGCGTCGAGCCGTGGATCCGCGGCTGCGCGGAGGCGGGGTTCGACGCGGTGGAGTTCGACAACCTCGACTCGTTCACCCGCTCCGAGGGTCTGCTCGATGTCGAGGCGAACCTCGCCCTCGCGAGCGCCTTCGTCGGGGTGGCCCATGACGCAGGGCTTGCGGCCGGACAGAAGAACGCCGCCGAGTACGCCGCGCGCCTGCGCGAAGAGGCGGGATTCGACTTCGCCGTCGTCGAGGAGTGCGCGGCCTACGCCGAGTGCGGCGAGTACACCGCCGTGTACGGCGACGCGGTGGTCGATATCGAGTACACCGACAACCTGCCGCGCTCCTGGTCGACCATCTGCGCCGACCCGGCGACACCGCGATCCGTCGTGCTGCGCGACCGCGACCTGACCGTCGAAAGCGATCCTCAGCACATCGCCAGGCATTGCTGAGGCACATCTTCGTCTGACTCGTCGTCGCCGCGCAAGCCATTTCATGCCACTCTGGGCTGCCGGATAAGTTGCTGAGCGACCGAGGGAGATCGATGGTCTTCGAGACGACCGTGCATCGACACGAGACGCGACGCGAGAGCGCGCGTCGCGAGCGCTCGGCGACGCGCCGGATGGCGCTGATCCGACTCGTCATCGTGCTCGCGGCCGTCTCGGGCATCAACTACGTCACCTGGCGTTGGCTCGCCTCCGTGAACTGGGAGGCGTGGTGGATCGCGGTCCCCCTCGTCGTGGCCGAGACCTATAGCCTCATCGACTCGCTGATCTTCGCGCTCGGAGCGTGGCGCCTGCGCGAGCGCCACGAGGCTCCGCCGATCACGCGGCCCGTCACCGTCGACGTCCTGGTGACGACGTACAACGAGCCCCTCGACCTCGTCATGCGCACAGCACGCGCGGCCCTCGACATCCGCTACCCGCATCAGACCTGGATTCTCGACGACGGCGACCGCCCCGAGCTGCGCGCGCTGGCCGAGGCCGAGGGCATCGGCGTCATCACGCGCTCGCAAGCCTGGAGCGACCGCCCGCGGCACGCGAAGGCGGGCAACCTCAACAACGCGCTCATGGTGACCGAGGGCGAGTTCTTGCTCATCCTCGACGCCGACCAGGTACCCAAGCCGCAGATCCTCGACCGGACGCTGGGGTGGTTCGAGGACGACGGCGTCGCACTGGTGCAGACGCCGCAGTGGTTCGTCAACGTTCCCCCCAGTGACCCGCTCGGCAGCCAGGCGCCGCTGTTCTACGGCCCCATCCAGCAGTCGAAGGACGGTTGGAACGCCGCGTTCTTCTGCGGCTCGAACGCCATCCTGCGCCGCGAGGCCCTGATGCAGTTGGGCGTTTCCCGCTACGTCGACGAGGTGACTCTCGCCGTCAACCGCGGCGTGCGGTCCTCGCGCCGCATTCTCAACCGCGCCCGCCAGGAGCACGGCGGCGACCCGCGCATCGCGTCGGCGCTCGACGCGGTCGGCGCGGCCCTCGACGAGGTCAAGGTGGAGATCGCCCGCGGCGATGCGCTCGCGGACGTGACCTACGCCTTCCAGGCACGCATCGATCGGGTGCGCCGCGAACTCACCGATCAGGACATGGCGAGCGTCCGTGACGAGTTGCGCGCCCTCGCCGAGATCACCGGCGACACCGAGGCGCTGGCGGTGATCGACGAGGTGACCCTCGACGCGCTCGGCGACCGCAGCCTCTCACCGCTCGGAGCGCTGGAATCCATCAGCATGCTGGTCTCGTCGTTCGAGGTCGGCCGCGACGAAGAGGCGCAGGCGATCATGCCGCTGGCCACCATCTCGGTCACCGAAGACATGGCGACGTCGATGCGGCTGCACGGCCTGGGCTGGAAGTCGGTCTATCACGACGAGGTGCTCGCGGTGGGCCTCGCGCCCGAAGACCTGCCGACCATGCTCACGCAGCGACTGCGCTGGGCGCAGGGCACGATGCAGGTCATGTTCCGCGAGAACCCGCTCGTGCAGCGCGGCCTCAGCTGGGGTCAGCGCATCATGTACTTCGGCACCATGTGGAGCTACCTGGCCGGTTTCGCCGGCATCGTGTACATCGCCGCGCCGGTGCTGTACCTCTCGTTCGGCGTCATGCCGGTGCAGGCCTGGAGCGTGGACTTCTTCGCCCGCTTCATCCCGTTCTTCGTCCTCAACCAGCTGCTGTTCCTCGTCGTGGCCAACGGCAGGCCCACATGGCGCGGCGCCCAGTACTCGCTCGCCCTGTTCCCGGTGTGGATTCAATCCGTCACCACGGCGTTCGGCAACGTGTACCGGGGCCGCGCGCTCGGCTTCTCTGTCACGCCCAAGACCCGCGCGACCGAGGGACGCCCACGCTGGGATCTCGTGCGACCGCAGCTCATCGCGATGGCCGCACTGGTGCTCTCGCTCGTCGCGGTCGCCATCCGCTACGCGGTGGGTCAGGCCGAAGGCATCGCCCCGCTCATCAACATCGTCTGGGTGCTGTACGACCTCATGGTGTTCAGCATCATCATCCGCGCCGTGCTCTACACGCCGCCCTCGGACCTCGAACTGAAGGAGAACTGACCCATGATCGATCTCGATATCGACGTGCGAGACAACGGTCGGGTCGTGCGACCGCACGGCCGCCTGACGATGGTGTCGGCGCGCGAGTTCCGCGAGCGGGTCAACGAGGAGATCAGCGCCGCGCCCGACGCCCTGGTGGTCGTCGACCTGTCAGATCTGCAGTTCATCGACTCGTCGGGGCTGGGCGCGCTCGTGGCCTGCCTGAAGTCCGCGCGCCAAGCCGGCGGCGACCTGCGGCTCGCGGCGCCCACCGAGCAGATCACGATGGTGCTCGGCTTGACCAACCTCGACCGCGTGCTGCGGCCCCGCGCGACCGTCGAGGAGGCGCTCGTTGACTGAGAAGATCGAGCGCTCGCTCCTCGCGGACGTCTCGCTCGAGAGCGTCGAGGCGGTCCACGACCTGCTCTTGGAGTGGTTCGAGGAGGCCGGCGACGTCGACCCCCGTGTCCGCTTCGCGTTCGAGACCGCCGTGGTCGAGATCGCGGGCAACATCGTCGAGCACACCGTTGCCGCTCGCGGTGCCGAAGGGCGCCACTTCACGGTCCAGCTCGTCGCCGACGAGGCGATGCTGACGGCCACGTTCCAGGATGACGCTCAGCCCGCCGAGCTCGACCTCAGCGCGGTGACGATGGCGGAAGAGGGCGCCGAGGACGGCCGCGGGCTCGCCCTCGCGCTCGCCAGCGTCGACCGGCTGGAGTACCGCCACGAGGGCGGGCGGAACATCTGGAGCATCGAGTGCCGGCGAGGCTGAAGCGCGCCATCGGCGGGATGCTGTCGGCGATCGGCCTGGCCGTCGCGGTGATGCTCATCGCAGCTCCCGCCGCCCAGGCGGCCGCCGACGACCCCGCGGACGTTTCCGCGGACGACGGGCTCTGGTGGGGCGCCGAACTCGACTGGGGCGCCGACGGGCCCGACGGGTACGCCGACCGGCTCGGCGAGACCCCCGCGATGTATTCGATCCGGCTGTCGTACCCCCTCGATGAGCGGGCGCGTCAGGACTGGATGCGCGCGGCGACGTCCGCCTCGGCTCAGGGCGCCGTCCTGGTGCTGAGCATGGAACCGCGGACCATCCTCGGCGATCTCACCCGCGACGACGCCATCGCGTTCAACGAGATGCTCGAGCGCATCAACCGCGACTACGACACGCACCAGCTCGTCCGCTTCGCGCCCGAGATGAACGGGTCGTGGGAGGAGTGGGGCCAGCAGCCGCGAGAGTTCGTCCGCGCGTTCGAGACAGTCGCCGACGTCGTTCACGACGGTGCTTCGGATGCCGAGATGGTGTGGGCTCCCTCGTACGGTGCGGGCTACCCGTTCGAGCGGGCGGACGGGCGGCTCGAGGAACTCACCGCGACCGATCGGCGCCTCCTCGACACCGACGGCGACGGCCTGCTCACCGAGGCCGACGACCCGTACGGCCCCTACTTCCCCGACCCCGATGCGGTCGACCGCGTCGGGCTCACGATGTTCTACTTCGGCAAGGGCGAGGCCGGTGCCGCCGCCGGCCGAGATGTTCCCCTGCAGGGCAATGAGGCCCCCGAGCCAGGCGAGGTGGCTGAGCGCTTCGCGGAACGGTGGGGCTACACGGTGCCCCAACCGGCGTCGTTCTACGACCGCTTCGCCGTCGACGAGGACCGGCCGCTGCTGCTCGACACCGGCGCCCTGTACGACTTCGCCCTGACCGGAGACTCCGAGCTCGCGGTGAAGCAGGGCTGGTGGCGGCAGGTGCTGGCCGAAGCGGCATCCCATCCCCGCCTGAACGCGATCACGTGGCTCGAGACGGTCCGGACCGAGGCCGAGGCGGGCGCGAAAGAGGTCGATTGGCGGGTGACCGCGTCGAGCGAACTGGCCGGCGCGCTGCGCACCGACCTCGACGCCGCGGGCGTGCGGTGGGGTCCGATCACGCAGGTCATCACGCCGCAGGAGGGCTCCGCGAGCACCGTCCAGGTGCGGCAGGGCAACGACGAGATGAACTGGATCACCGGCAGCGCCGCGGTCCTGGCCATCGCCTTCCTGCTCTCGGGCGTCATCGGGCGGCTGCGTCCCGCGTGGCGCTACCCCGACGACTCGGCCACGCGCGACCTCCGCATCGACATGGTGCGCGGCTTCGTCATCATCGTCGTCGTCGTCACGCACATCGAGGTGCTGAGTCCGTACTCCCTCGCGTCGTTGAACGTCATCGGCGCGATCACCGGTGCCGAGCTGTTCGTCCTGCTCAGCGGCATCGTGCTGGGCATGGTCTTCCCGGCGGCCGTCAGACGCGGCGGCGAATGGGCCGCCGCCGTCGGCGCCTGGGCTCGAGCGCGCAAGCAATACCTCGTCGCGCTCGCCGTCATCCTGATCGTCTTCATCCTCAGCTTCGTGCCGTTCATCGACGCCACCCCGGTCACGACGTTCACCGACCGGGGCACGGGCGCCGACGGCGAGGCCACGACGGGCCGGGTCTACGACCTGTACCCGAACGCCGACCGCCTGCTCGACTACCCGCCGCCGTGGTACGCGGTGCGCCAGTTCCTGCTGCTCGAGATGGGGCCATGGCCCTTCAACATCATGGGCCTGTTCGTCGTCCTGAGCCTCGCTTACCCGGCGATCATGTGGCTGATCAAGCGGCGGATGTGGTGGCTCGTGCTCGCCCTGAGCTGGGGCCTGTACGCCGTGCACGTATTCGTCCCCGGTTTCGCGCCGCTGCCGTCGCAGTTCAACGCGGTGTTCCCGCTGCTGGCCTGGCAGGTGCTCTTCACCCACGGACTCGTGATCGGGTATTACCGCCGCCAGATCATCGCCGCACTCACCTCGCGGCCGGGCAAGATCCTCGTCGGCGTGTTCGTCGTCGCGTACGCCGGGTTCCTGGTCTACCTCTGGGCGGGCGACCGGTACGGGTTCACGCCCACGCCGTTCCCCGCCGACCTGTACGCAATGCTGTACGACTCGGGCTACCAGCGCATCGACCTCAACTGGGGCCGGCTCATCGACCTGCCGCTGGTCCTCGTCAGCAGCTACGCGGTGCTGACCGTCGCGTGGAAGCCGATCGACAGGATCATGGGCTGGCTGTGGATCCCGCTGGGTCAGGCGAGCCTGTACGTCTTCATCGTGCACGTGTTCTTCGTGCTCGCCGTCGCCAACATCCCCGGCCTCGACCGCCAGAGCTTCTGGCAGGGAACGCTCATCCACACGGCTGTCATCGCCATCATCCTGCTGATGGTGAAGCGGAAGTTCCTCTTCTCGGTGATCCCCCGCTGAGGGGCGTCTCGGTGCGCGGCGTCCCGAGCCCGTGGCCTCAGCGCACCGAGACGACGACGGCGGTGACGTCGTCGTCGACGACGTGCTCGGAGACGCGGATGGCGAGCCGGTCGAAGAACGCCTCCGCCTCGCGGGCCCGACGCAGGTCCTCGCCGATGAGGCGGAGGCTCTCGAGGGTGCAGTCGTAGGCGTCGAGCGCACCGTCCGAGACGCTCACGATCAGGTCACCGGAAGCGACGGTCGTCTCCCCCGCCTCCCAGTCCGCGTCGACGGGCCGGAGCCCGAGTGGCAGGTTGCGTGAGCTCAGTCGCTCCGTCGAGCCGTCCGGGCGCAGCAGCAGTGTGAGGCCGTGGCCGGCGTCGACGTACGAGACGCGGCCCGAACGCGGGTCGATGACCGCGTGGAAGAGGGTCGCGAACGTCTCGCGGTAGCGCGGCTCGTGGCGCGCGAATTCCTCGACCGAGAGCATCGCTGCGACGGGCTCGAGGTGCGCGCGGTCCTGCAGCGCCGAGATGAGCTCCTCGGCGAAGCTGCCGGCGACCTCGCCCTTGCCCATCACGTCGGCCAGCGTCACGATCACGCGGTCGCCTAGCTGCTGCCAGCTGCTGCGGTCGCCGCTGACACGGCCGTACGGGATCGCCAGCGACGCCAGGCGCACCTCGCCGCCCGCGAGCTGGTCCGCGTGCGCCGTCGGCGCGGCGGCGGGGTCGCGCTCCACCGCCGCGGGGTCGCCCGGGGCGACGGCATCCGGGTCATCGGCAGGGTCGTCCATCCGCATCTCGGCCTGCGCCCACAGCCCGAGCTGCTCGAAGGCCTCGCGGTCGGAGTCCGTCAGCTCGCGCGGGGACGTGTCGAGCAGGCAGAGGGTACCGACCGTTTCGCCGGCTTCGGTATGGATCGGATAACCGGCGTAGAACCGGATGCCGTGCTCGGCGACGATCGCCCGGTCCGCGAACCGCGGGTCTTCGCGGCCATCCCGGACCTCGAGCACGGCCGGCTGCTTGACGGCCTCACCGCAGAAGGAGTCCTCGATGGGCGTGTGCCGGAAGTTCGAGGTGGACGGCTGCGATTTCGTGAACACCGTCTCGGAGTTCACGACGTTCATCACCGCGAAGTCGACCTGGAACCTTTCGCGCGCGAGCCGCGTGATGCGGTCGAATCGCTCCTCCGGCGGGCTGTCCATCAGTCCGAGCCGGACGACGGCTTCGTCGTTCGCTGCGATCTGCTGAGTCATGAGTGGGCTCCCCCTCCACGCATCTACCGTTGTTCGACCCTATCCATCGTGACGCACCCGGCGAGGGGATGGGCGCGTTCCGGATCAATTCGCGCGCGTCATCGCAGCAGCGTTCGGCTGGTCGCCGTCGCCTCGATCCGCACCCCCGCGGGGACGAAGAGCGTCGACACCGGCGGATGCCAGGTCGTTGCCACGGTCACGCGCGCGGACAGGCCGTCGGGGCTCCTCGCACTCACGAGCGATGCATCCGGCGTCGCCTCGACGACCTGGCGCGCCAGCGCACCGATCGCGTCGGGATCGAGACGAGCGGATGCCGCACCCCCGTCGACCACGACGGTGAAGCCATCCGTGGCGGCGAGGGCAGCGGCATCCGCCACGGTGTCGGCGTGCTTGCGCGCAAGGTACAGGCTCGACGCGTCGATCGTCACGAGCACCAGCACGACGGCGAGCGCCGCATATCCGAGCGCGAGGATCAGGACGCTGCCGTCCTCATCGCGCCGCAGAGCCCCGCTCAGGCCGCGCATGCGGCCGCTCATCGCGTTCCCCATAGCCGGGACATGCGCTGCACCGCGACCGCGTCGACGGGAACACGGGCCCAGCGGTCGAGCCCGAGCACCGGCGGCAGCAGCGGCAACGGCACCTCGGTGCGTGCCGTCACGGTGACGAGGCCCCCGGCCTGCGGGCAGACGCCCGCGCCCGGGCACGAGACGCGCAGGTCGATGGTGCCCGGCTCGACGCCGTACTCGTCGGCGATGGCTTGGGCGATCCGTGCGGCGCTGCCGTCGGCGGCATCCGGTCCGCTCGCGACGGCGATCGCGCGAGCGACGTGCCGCGCGGTGGCCTGGGTGGCGAGGGCATGGGTGTGCACGACGCCCAGCACCACCGCGAGGTAGGTGATGGGCACGAGGAGGATCAGCCCGGCGACGAGGAACTCCAGCGAGGCCGAGCCCTCGTCGGCGGGGCCCAGCGTCCGCGCCGGCCGGGCGTCAGACCGGGTCGTCTGCCGGGGCATGGGCCGTCACCTCCCACCCGCCGGGCACACCCAGGAGACCGACGAGCGGCACCGTGACCCGGAGCGACACCTCGATCGCGGGGTAGCCGTGCGATGAGGTCCGGCGCACGTCGGCGCCCTGGACGAGGTCCGCGCCGACCGTGCGGGCGACGACCTCGCGTGCCCGGTCGCCGCCCGCGTCGTCGGGTACGTCGGCGAGCGCCGCGTGGTAAGCCCCATCGAGCGCAGCGTCGTGTGCGACTGCTCGCACGTAGACGGCGAGCGCGACCTGCAGGACGCCGAGGGTGAGGAGAGTGAGCAGCGCGCCGACCATCACGAACTCCGCCGCCGCGGAGCCCCGCTCGTCCGCAGCGAGCCTCACGTCACAGCCCCGACACCCGCGCGATCGCTTGCTCGAACAGGTTCGACAGCGCCGGTCCGGCGAGCGCCCAGATGACGACGACGAGCCCTGCCGTCATGAGGGTGACTAGCAAAGTAGCTTTAGGGGTATGCAACGTGTGGCCGTGTATTTACGCATCTCGCTCGATCAGACCGGCGAAGAGCGCGCCGTCGAGCGCCAACGTCAGGACGCGATGAAGCTCATCCAGGAGCACGAGCGCGACGACTGGGTGCTGCACGACATCTACCAGGACAACTCGGTTAGCGCGTCACGACGCGAAAAGAAGCGCGAGCACTACGACCGGATGGTTCGTGACTACGAGGCGGGTCGGTTCTCGATCATCGTCTGCTACAACTTGGACCGGCTCACCCGCCAGCCCTCCCAGCTAGAAGAGTGGATCGAGCGCTCCGAGAAGACTGGTCTCCGCATCGTCACGCTGACGGGTGAGGCCGATCTAGGCGACGACGACGGGCGCCTGTTCGCGCGGATCAAGGTAAGCGTCGCCAAAGCTGAAGTGGAGCGCATGGGCGCTCGCCGTAAGCGAGCGAACGAACAGACCGTAGCGGCGGGTCGTCCGGCCCCTGGACGGCGCCCCTACGGCTGGGAAAAGGACGGCGTTACTCTTCGCGAAGACGAGGCCCAGGTGGTGCGGTCCATCTACAGCGCCGTGCTGTCCGGGGATAGCCTGCGTGCACTCGTGCGAGACCTCAATGCCCGCGAGGTGCCCAGCCCTCAGAGCACGCCCTGGACGGCGTTCAAGCTGCGCCAGGTCATCGACCGCGAGCGCAACTACGGGGCGCTGCTGCGCTACGGCGTTGAGCAGCCCACGAGCCTCATTCAACCCATCGTCTCCAAGGACGAGCACGAGCAAGCCCAGGCCATCATCGCCGGTCGCGCCCAGCCCGGTCGCAAGCCTGAGAAGCATCTCCTCTCTGGACTCGCGACGTGCGCGATCTGCGAGAGACGCATGGGCGCCAAGGGCCTCAAATCGCGAAACGCCGGAGAGCGCGAGCCGTACTACGTGTGCAACAGCCGGATCAATCGCACCCACGAGAGCGACGGCAAGGTGCACCCCACGATCCGCGCCCACATCCTGGAGGCACGCGTCCGCGAGGAGGTCGTGAAGGCGTTCCTCTACGGTCCTGCTGAGTTGTTCCCCGGAAGCGACGACGGGGGCGTCGCAGAGGCGTCTGTGCGCCTCCAAGAGGTGCGGAAACGGATAGGTCGAGTCGAAGATGCCATTGAGGCTGGGACGATGCAGAAGGGCCGTGCAGCGTCCAGGATGGCCGGTCTTCACCGAGAGGAAGCTGCGGCGCTCGCCGTGGTCACAGAAGCCCAGGCGCGGGCTGCGACCGGACGGTTCGCGGATATCCGACGCGGCCTGTTCCGGCCCGGTCAGCGCGTTAGCTTCGAGAGCGTCGCGGGGGTGCGCCAGGAGATGGGCCTCCGCTACGACGCGCTGAGCTTCGACCAGAAACGGGATCTCATCTGGGCACTGCTGGAGATCCGCGTCGAGCGGGGCTACGGCGCGAAACGGGCTCGCCTGCGGCATCTCGTGGTCACCCATCTGAACGACGACTACCAGGAGGAACTGTGAGCGACGAGCTCGACCTGGACGCCCTAGTAGCGGGCGGCGCTCTCGACTCGCAGGAGGAGCGGCGGCGTCAACGGCTGCAAACGCTCGCCGTCGTGGCCGACCATGCGTTCCGCACCGATGTGTCGTACTCCATCGACATGGCCAAGGCCGGATGGGAGGCGGTCGAGGGGAGGGCGGCGCGGGCGAAGGCGGCGAAGGCCCGTGCCGCGAGACGGCGCATGTCCAGAGGTGCGTTGTAGCTATCGCGGCCCGCTCGCCCGGCGCTGCGCGCCGTTGTCCCGGCTAGGCGGCTGTGTTCGACCGAAGCTGGGGAATGCCAGCAATCGAGATGCCCCGGCTAGTCACCATGAGTTCTGTCCCGACTCGCTTGACTGCGGCGGTGTAGTTCAAGTCGAACGAGTACTGAGGGAAGCCCTCGTAGAGGCTCTCGATCTGAGGAACGAGGTCGTAGGTGAGTACCCAAGGCTGTTCCAGTCCTCGCACGACCGTGGCCAGCGCTGCATGATCCTCGGCAGTGTAGAAGTTCGTATAGAGCCCCGACCCCTTGCCGAAGTACGGCGGATCGATGAAGTGCACAACCCGGTCGGTACGCTCGGCCATGCCGCGGAGGAAATCCTGTCCGTCCTCGCGAGTGATGGAGATCGAGCGCTTGTACCGTGCGATGCGCTCGATCTTCTCGATGATGACCTCTTTCTGGAACCGGCAGTCGAGCTTGTAGTCGCCCTCTTGGCTCATACCGCCGATGACGCCGCCCTTGATCACGCCCGACCGGTTGGTGCGGTTGAGAAACAGCGTGGCGAACGCCAACTCCAGGGAAGGCTCATCCTTCATCGCGCGATAGTTCTCGCGCTGTGCGAACCACTCATCCATGGTGATGGGGGTGTCATCGACGAGCCGCACAAGCTCGTCGGTGCGATTGAGCATCGCATCCCACAGAGAGTAGATCCCCGGGTCTATGTCGTTCAGTACGATCCGGCGCACGACGCCCTCGAACAGCAATGACAACGCCAAGCCGCCGCCGCCAGCGAACGGCTCGGCGTACGTGGTCTTACGGAGACCGTTGTCCATGAGTAGGGGCTGCGCGAGGCGGAAGAGAGCCGTCTTGCCGCCCGGGTATCGAAGGGGTGAGGGAGTAGAAGGCATAGCTATGAGTTCCGTCTGGAGCCGCGGGGTCAGACTGGGCTGATCGGGGGCTCGGCGTTGGAGGCGATGAAGGCCAAGATGGGCTCGATCTCGTCCCACTTGATAGTCAAAGTCTCCCACTCCGGGAAGGCCGATCCGTGCGCGACAAGGCCCAGGTAGAACGCGCTGTAGACGTACCCGGCCTCGGAAACTTGGCTCTTCAGCAAGCCCAGCGAGCTGTTCTCCGCCTTCGTCAGGGAAACATCACCGGCCTTCTTGTCCTTCTCGATCCGGGTCAGCACTCGATGGACGAGTAGGTGCAGCTTGTCGTGGTGCGAGATCTTCTCTTCTCGCGTCTCCAGGTAAGCAACGGTGACGGATTCGAGGAACACACGAACCATGAGCGCGGCGGACAGGGGTGAGTCCTTCCGGGCCTTGCGCAGTTCATCAAGAACGCGACGCAGCCGGTTGCTCCGCAGACTCGGCGTAAACGTGTCGGGGATCAGCTTGGGTCGCTTGCTGGGATGAGGCGGCTTCGCGCCGGGCTTGGGTGGCTCATTAGATCCCCCATCCTCGTCGTCGGGATCTTCCGTGGTCGAGCCTCCGCCACCAGTGCCGCCACTACCCGTGCCGCCACCTTCCTGTCCGGCAGGCTCGTTTTGGCCATCATCATCCAGATCAGCGTCCGTGATGGTCACGAGATGCTGTTCGGCGTACGTCTTCCGCTCACTGCTACTGGTCCGCGACGTAGCCCCGTTCGAGTGACTGATGATGTCTTGGAGAAGCTGCGCGAGGCGGCGGTCGAAGAGAGCTTGCGTTCCCAGGAACTTGAACTCCTCGTCCGCCCTGCCCGTGGTGATTCCGAGCCCGTGCGAGCGAACGAAGGGGTTCGAGACGAACCGGGTGATGGTCGTCAAGATCCCCTCGGAGTCCGCCTTGGTGACGATCCCCTTGTCCTGCGCATACTCCAGGAGCGCCAAGGCCAAGCCGTTACCCGTCTTGTCGCCGTACCGACGCGCGAGCTGCACCGTGTTCCAGGGGCGCGGACCGACCCCATTGCCAGGACCGGCGTGCTTGCGGTCGATCCACAGATCGGCCTCTTCCTTATCCTCAAAGACGATTAGCTCGATGCTGACGTTGTCGGGGTTGAAGGTCTTGTGTAGTCGATCAAACGACTTGCGTTCTTTCGAGGGAGCCAGGCTCGGATCGTGGAGGAGGATCAGTCCGCACAAGCGACGGTTTCCCTCCAAGATCGTGTAGCCACCCTCCGGCGCTGCGATGGCTCCGAACTTGTCGAGCGGGCTCAGTCCGTTGGAAGCGATGTCCCTGGCCAAGGCCAGCACGCTTTCCTTCTCCACGAGGTATTTGATGATGTCGCGGCGTGCCATGCCGGACTCGTGTCGCGGGTTGTCGGGATCGAGGTCCAGATCCGCAAGATCATCCCACTCGATAGTTACAAGTTCCGGCAAGGCTCCCCCAAGTCGTGTACGGCGCTAATTCTGGAAATCTAGCGGTCCGAGAAAGGATCCGGGGAAGCGCTCGCCGCCTTCATCCAGAATCCGCATGCCGACCTATCGGTACGACGGATCGTTCCGGTACGTTCCTGGTCATGACTTGGGTAGACGACATCTTCAACGCGGCGGCTGCGGCGAACGGCGGCGTAGTTCGGCGCTCTCTCGCGTCCGTGCATCAGTACGCATCGGTGCAGGAAGTGGTGGATGGGGCTCTCGCTCGTGGCTTTCACGTCATCGAGACCGGGGATCAGCTTGTTGTCCTGTGCCACACAGGCGGGATGACTGTTCTCTGCTGATCGAACGTCACGCTCGGTTGTAGCCGGGTCTCACTTCGCGGCGGCGATGTAGCGATAGACGGTCGGGGCGCTGACGCCCAGCGTCTTGGCGATATCAGCGACCTTCTCGCCCTCGTCGGAGAGGCGCACGGCCAGCGCCGCTTTCTTGTCGTCCAGGGCGCGAGGACGGCCCCCCACGCGTCCCTGCGCCTTGGCCTCGGCGAGCCCCGCTTTGGTGCGTCGCTGGATGAAGCGGCGCTCCATCTGAGCGAAGATCGCGAGGACACCCATCATCATCTCTCCAGCGTCTGTGGTGCTGTCCACGTTGTCGGCCAAGGCTCGCACGTGGATGCCACGGGCGCGAAGATCTGCGATGGTCATAATGACGTGTCCAGCGTCTCGACCCAGCCGGTCGAGTTCGGAGACCACAACCACGTCGCCCTCGGTGAGGTTTGTCATCATGCGGTCGAATTCGGGGCGACTGCGCTTCGCTCCGCTCTGAGCATGGTCGATGTAGAGCGCGTGACGATTGATGCCCTGCCCGTGGAGTGAGGTGAGCTGACGGGCCTCGTCTTGCTTGTCCGTGCTAACGCGGGCGTAACCCACAACGGTGCCGGTCGTGGTCGGTGCGGTGGTCTCGGGCATGTGTCGAGATTATCAATACTCGTGTTACGCAAGCAACCGCCCGCGTCAAGTTCCGGATACGAGTTTTGAGAGGTCTATCCTCGGCGTGTCGCGGTCGATCAGTCACTCGCTGCGGTTCTCAACAACTGATCGTTATTGGCGTCCGGTCCAGCTTGCTGTCGGGATCAGATGCCCCGCATGGGCTTCCCCCTCCAGGCCCCGCCCCAGTAGCCCGCCATGGTGTGGGGTCTCGCCGTCGTCGCATAGTCGCGGCAGGTGTCGAGGATGGGGCACGCGCTGCACACATTCTGCAACTGCCTGGTGAGTGCCACGCTGCGCCCGTCGCTGATGAACCTGCTGTCGTTTGCACACAACGGTGTCGTCGTGGCCAGGGCGTCCTGGAGAGCCGCCCATGCGTTCGCCGCGCTCATCGTCCAACGAAGGCCTGGCGTAGCTCGCGGAGCTGTGACGCCGGTAGGCCGACAAGCTCCAGCACCCCGCGCTCGGAGGACACGAGCACCTGGACGTGACCGGCGTGGTCGCTGGCATCGAGGTGAGCGACGACGGCCACGTGGCGACCGTCACGTGCGCGAGAGGTGCGCACGATCACATCCCGGGGAACGCGCACCTCGTCGTCACCGACCCTGATCCAGGGTCCGCTCGTGTCAGTGAACCGCGGGGCAACCAGCTTGGGCTCGCCCGCCCGGAGAAGGCCCTCCAGTGCTTCGGCGGGCGTCCGGGCGTCCTGAGGTCGGCGCGGCGCTGAGCGGGGCGCTGAGGGCTGCTGAGCGGGGGCTGCGGTGGGGACCGGCTGCGACTGCTGCGGCGCCCGTGAGTACCCGGGCGCGTTCAGCCCGCTGCTTCTGAACGGGTGGATTGTGCGAGCGTGCTTCGTTCTCATGGTCGTCGTCCTGTCAGTGGAAGGGACCGACCGGGCGCGGATTCCTTGACACCAGCCCATTGGTTAGGTGCGCCCGGTCGGTCGTAGAAAGGCCGGGGCGGCGGGAACTGAACCGCCGCCCCGGGGTGCTGGCGTCGGGGACCTAAACCCTCGGCCAACGGACCGCGGTGAGGAGACCGATCACCTGCCGCGGGGCTTTGTGTAGTTGTAGGACCGCGGTGGTTCAGGGGGACGCCTGAGCGGCGCGGAGGAGCTTGGCGAAGTGGTCGAGGCCCACGATGACGTAGCTCTCGGGGATGGGCCGCTCGGCGCGGTACTGCACGAACGCGCTCACCTCGGTGCCGTTCACCGCCCCCGCGCGACGGGCGCTGTCGAGGTCGTCGGCCAGGCGGTGCTGTAGGCGGCTGCTCACGTCGAGATGTACGCCCGGCAGCCCTTGGATGTCGGGCTCCAGCGCGGTCTCGAACGAGTCGCTGATGCGGCCCGCGTACGGCTTCGGCGTCGTCTCGAACCCCTCGGTCCCCAGGTAGCCACTCACGAGGTTGCGCACCGCGTGCGAAATCGCTCGATTGCGGTTCCCCGCCGCGCCGCTCATTCGCGGCCCTCGCTATACCCGCCGCGTTCCTGGGGTGCGTACGTCGAGGCCTGCCGGACTCCAGCCGCACGAATCCGGCCCTGCTGCTCCTCGGCGGCGCGCACGGAGGGATCAGTCGCCTTGTTCAGTGTCGTCGCCGTGTCCGGCGCGGCACCGAACCGGCGCTGTACCTCAGCGAGCGCGGCACGGCGTGCGTCTTCGGTCGGGAGCGCCCACGCCTCGCGACGAGCCTGCTCGCGGGCGACGCGCCATTCCGCCGAGCCGTAGGTCCACGGGTCGAGGTCGGCGGGCGCGGGGCCGGGTGCGAATCTGACTTCGCCATACTTCTCGATCTGAGCCTCGGGGTCGTGCACGAGCGCGACGCCGGAGTACTGGCCGAACCGATTCTTCGACAGTTCCAGCATCGCGTCTGTGATCGTGAACGTCTGGCCGCGCGTGAGGACGGTGCCGCCGTAGGGTCCACCTGTGGCGAGGGTTGTACCGGTGACGAGCGCGTGCACCTGCTCACCGGCACGAGGCAGACGAAGGGGCGCCGACGAGGCGGCGCTCGGCGTCGTGGGGGTCGAGGTGTCCAGGGCGGCCACGGCCTCGCGCGCCTCGCGCAGACGGCGCTCGCCGATGGTCTCGGTGCTCATGATGCGATCTCATTTCTCGAATCGGTTCGGGCCTGGGCTCGGAGGTCGTCGGCGACCAAAGGGCGGTGCATCCGGTCCAGCTCAGCGGCGATGCGCTCGGCCACCTCGGGATCGTGACGAGCTAGGCGGTAGACGGCTGCGGTCACGTCCCGGAACGCCGCCCGGAGCTGAACCTCGGCCTCGCTGGTCTCGCCCATGGCGGTAAGCATGCCCAGCGCCCTCACCTCGGCGTCCCCGGCTCGGATGACGACGGTGTGGTCGCTGCTCGCCAGCGCGGCCAGGGCCGTCTCCCTCGCCCGCTGGGCTGCGTCTACGATGCGTGCGGCGATTGTGGTGGCGTCGAGGCCCGTCACGCGCTCCACGGCATCCTGGAGCTGCGCTGGGAGGTGGCCTGCCTGGATGTGGTGGCGGAGCGAATCCCTGCCAGGTGCCCCGGACTGTCGGGCAATGCGGGAAATCGGCGTCCCGCTGGCCAACGCGCTCTCGACCGCGGTGCGCTGCGGCGACGGCAGTGCGCAGACGGCGCAAGGGCGTCCACGGCGGGCGGGTGCGTCGGTCATATCAGGGATATCGACCGCTACCGGCGTTCGACGCGATCCAGCGTCGGAACGTGCTGGAGAGAGTCCAGGTGGGGCGCGTTACGCGCTAACCGCGCTCCCGAAGAGCTCGCCTCATCCGATCCACGGTGCTCGGGGAGCGGCCCAGTGTCCGAGCCTGCGCGGCCACGGTCAGCCCGTCCAGTGCTGCAAGTGCGTCCAGATCATGGTCGGTCCACGAGGGGCGGCGCTTGGACGTACGGCCTCCCTTGGCCCCGCGCCGCCTCATTTCCAGAATCCAATCCGGAGACCAGTTGTCTAGCGCGTAACGCGCACAAGATCGGGCCACACTCTCAATCGCCCGCTCGCCGTCCAAGTAGGTCTGGCGCACTCGGGAGGGCTCGCGCACGTCGCCGTACTCCTGGACGTAGACGAGAGGCCAGCACTGCTGCTCCAAGTAGCGCTCCAGCGCCAGCACGAGCAGATCGTGCTCGGGAGGCTCCAGGCCGTCACGGCATCGGTCGTTCAGCACACGGCGGCTAAGGCGACGGAGGTGGAGCCGAACCACGTCGAAGAGGTCGGCCTGTCCACGACGGCGGAAGGGGCGACGCATCGCCTTGCGGTTGCGTCGGGCCGCACGAGCTGCCACAAGGTCCACGACGAGGGCGTCGATCTCCTCATCCCTATACGCCCTGGAAGGTCGTAGGTTATCTGACGTGCTCAGCGGGTACTGAGTCGCGCTAACCGATGTGCGCTTATCTGACGCGTTCGCACTACCCGGCCAGACGCGCATCTCGGCCAGCGTGAGCTTCCGTGAACGTCGCGCGGTAACCGGCGTCGGGTCCGGGTAGGCGAGGAGTTCGTCGAGGGTGAGGTCGTCGAGTACGCTCATCGAGAGACATTCCTATGACCGCCTCAGTCCCTGCCAGGACGGGGCGGTCTTCTCATGCCCCGGACGGATGAGCAGATCGTACCTCAGGTTGAGAACGGCCGCTGACCTGGGGTTTATTAGTGCGCGTCACGCGCTAACGCTGTGATCAGCGTTCTCCCCGGGGCCGCGTTGGTGGTCATGCAGGTCTCACTCCCCTATGAAACGAATCCCGAAGTGCTCCATCTCAGCTTCTACCGCCTCAATCTCGCGGATGATCGCTGTCAGCTCGTCCTCGACGTCCTCGCCGTGATCGGAGTGGAGTAGTTCCTTCCGCCTTCTCGTGAGGAAAAGATGACGCGCTTGGAGATCGCTCAGTCGCGTCTTCTTGGAGAACCCAACGGGTGCCCCGTTCCTCATCCGTGCGTCTATTCGCGCGACCTGACGACTCAATTGGTCGATTGCTTCCGCCACAGCCTCGCCCCGCTCGCCGCCGCCCGAAGCCGATGAGATCACCGAGAACTGACCATACGCAGACAGCGGGTTGCGAGACTGATTTGGGTTCTCGTCTAACCATGCCGCCGATTTGGCTAGGCCGCTCCGAGCCTTGTCAACCGACTCCGGATCAGAAAGGTCGTAGAAGATCACCCGCTGATCGACCACGTCGAACGGTACCTTCTGTCCCTCCTGCATGAGGTGGATCACAGGCTTCTGATACCCGTGCGCTACGGCGAGTTCGTAGAACACGTTCGGGTTGTGGTCCGTGAGGTCGGCAACGATGAGATCCGACTCCACGATGCGCCCGATCACTTGGGTCGTTATCGAGTCTGGCGACGTCTCCTCGTCCGCCCGCACTACCTCCCAATCGGGCGCGGTGAACGCCTTCTTCACGATGTAGTCGAGCGTGTGCCGATACCGCCGATGCTCGGCAGTGCCCGGAGAACCAATCGGAGAGATCACAAAGATCGAGCGCGTCGTCACTCCCTGAGTATGTCGCACTCGTCATATGCGGCGTTGACTTTCTGACCACGCTGAGATCAGCCACTACCCGAACATGTTGTCCCTGCGACCCGGGATCGATGCCCAGCAACGCTGCCTGCCGGAGGAAGTGCGCGCTATGCGCGAACGATGTCCACCGCGTTGTGCGCCGCCTTGTCTAGGGCGACACTCAGAAATCCCCTATACGAGGTTTTGCGCACGAGCACCCAGCCGGGGACGTCACCGCGATCGTCCTCACGGAGGGTTCGGCGGATGGCGGCATGGGCCGCCTGGCGGGAAGCACGCATGCTTCTCCTCTCTCTCAGGGTCAGATCCCCAGGCGCAGCATGACGATGCCGGGGAAGACGGCGAACGCAGAAGTACACTTACGGGCATGACGACTGCCGCGCTGTATACGCGTATCTCCCGGGACTCTGAGAAGGTCGGGAAGGGCGTCGCACGGCAGCGCCGGGAGTGCACCGAGCTTGCCGACCGGCTCGGGATCAAGATCGTCGCGTCCTACGAGGACAACGACATTTCGGCATCACGGTACGCCACCCGTCACCGCCCCGAGTTCAAGCGCATGCTCGCCGACGCGGAGGCGGGCAAGTTCGACGTACTCCTCGCGTGGGACCTCGACCGCCTCATCCGCCTTCCCGCGGACGGTGAGAAGCTGATCGACCTCAACTCGCAGGCGGGTATCAACATCCGCACGGTCAGCGAGTCCATCGACCTGACCACCGCGAACGGTCGCCTCTTTCTGCGCATCAAGGTCGATGTCGCGGCGCACGAGTCGGAGCACAAGAGCGACCGCATCAAGGCGTCACACCGTGACCGCATCCTCGACGGGAAGCCGATCAGCGGGCGGACCCCCTTCGGGTGGAAGCGGGGCGGGCTCGAACTCGAACCCGCCGAGGCGGCGCTCGTGGCCGAAGGCGTCGCCGCCCTACTGAGCGGTGCATCCGTGACCTCGATTGCCCGGGAGTGGAATCAGCTTGAGCGGTTCGGGCGCGTTGATAAGCGCGAGGACGACACCGACGAGGAGAAGGTGTCCAAGCCGTGGGTTACCGCCTCGGTGAAGAAGACCCTGCGGCGGTGGCGGAACGCCGGTGTGCTCGAATCGAACGGGGAACCTCTCGACGGCCCCTCGCAGATCACCCCGATTGTCTCCCGCGCGGACCTCGAAGCCGTGCGCGCGAAGCTCGAACTACAGCCCTCCGACACCGGGCGACCGCTCGCGAAGTCGTGGCTCTCCGGCGTCCTGGTCTGCGAGGTGTGCGGCGAGAAGATGCTCCCCAGGAAGGACTACTACCAATGCTCCGTTTCGACTGAGCGCAAACGGGCCGCAAGCGACACCGCTCGTCACTGCGCTGTGAAGAAGAGCATCGCAGAGCACCAGGTCATGATGGCGCTGTACGCGGAGGCGAACGAGCGCGCCCGTGCGGGCGGCGTGGAGCCCGCAGACGTGGCGAAGGTCCGGCAGATCGAGGCTGACCTTCTCGAAGCCCAGCAGGACCGCGCAGAGTTCACGGGGCTTCTCTTCGTGAAGGGCGTAGACCGCCGGATGGTCGAGGCGCGCCTCGCGGAGCTTGACAGCACCATCACCGCGCTTGAGCGGGCGCGCATCGAGAACCGCACGGCCTCCAGCGAAGCGGCACGCATCGCCGAACTCATGCAGGGCGACCTCTCAGGGAACACCTTCACCGGAGCCTGGATCGACTACTTCGGCTCGCTCACGGTCGAGGAGAAGCGCGACCTCGCCCGCGCCCTACCGACGATTACCGTCCGCTCGGGCGGCAAGGGGCCTGGTCGGGTGGACATCCCCGGGCATCCCTACCTCGATCCCGCGAAGATCGGGACGCACCTCCCGCCGCGCGAGCCCCGCCCGAGCATCCGCGTCCTCAAGGGTGCCGATCTTCTCGAATAGTTCGCACGGAAATGGGCATTGTTTGCGATACAATTTCCGCGGCTGACCGGGACTTTTCTTATTGACATGGTGCGGGGCGTGCCCTACTGTGGAGCTTGTCGCCGGATCGGCTCCCATGATCCGATGACGAGGCCCCGGGACTCCCTGCCCGGGGCCTTGCCCTTTTCTTCGACAACTCCACAGAGGAATCAGAACCGTAGTGCCCGCAGCACGCGGAGCTTCCGCAGGCCGTCGAGGTCGCAGCGGATCGCGGCGAACCGAGTACGCGCGGCCCATGCTCTGAGTTCGAGAGAACTCATCGTGCCCCTCTCGGGTTTCGCGTCTGTTGTGGGGTAGTGATGCAGTGGCCCATCCAGCGCACCTGACTTCCTCAACCTCAAGCATCGTCCGCGAGCATCCTGAAACGAAGACCGCGCCAAACGTTCGCCTGCGCCGGCACGGCGGCCGTGAGGTTAGCCCCAAAGCGGTGCGAGAGCGTGAGCGACTGGGTGCGGCGCTTCTCCTTCTTGACGCCGTTCTTCTCAGCGAGTTCGTGTGCGCCGAGCCGAGCCGAGAACGTGGCATCCGTCCACGTCTGGCGACCGCTGTCCGCGAGCCAGCCCGAGAAGTCCTCGTACACCTCTTTGGAAAGTGCCGCCGCGGCGGGGTCAAATACGAGGCGAGCATTCGCGTACGCGAGGATCAGATCGGCGTCCTCACGCCATGCCTGCGTGTCCGCTACGACTGACGCGGGCATGCCCGTGAAGGTGCGGTCTCGTCCGTACCAGCGCATCGCGCCGCGCACGAGCCAGGCCAGAACAGCTCGCCGATTCTCGGGGCTCTTTAGGCGTTCGCGCAGACCGGGGTCCCCCGGGCGATCATGGATCGAGAGAACGCGCTCCCCCGGACCGATGAATCGATATGGGAAACGCACCAATGCGAGGCGGCGCCACGTGCCGTGATCGGTCTCAGCGACCTGGGGCACGTAGTTGGAGTTGACGAACAGCGAGTGCGTGGCATCGAACGTTACGAAGTCTCCCCGCATAGGCCGCGCAGTGATCTGCTCCGTTCCCACAAGATCCTTGAGGCGCTTCGTGGGAAGGTGCTTCCCCTCGGGCAGTTCCTCAACCACCGCGAGCCGCAGACCGCGCAGGGTCATCTGGTCGGTCGGGTGATCGGACGAGTTGCCTGTTAGCGCCTTCTCGGGAATGAGCCCCGCATAGTCACCAAGCGCTGACTTGATCCCGTTTTCCAGGGTGGACTTCCCGTTCGAGCCGCCGCCCTGCTGGATCACGAGCAAGTCGTCGGGGGCCATGTGGCCTGTCGCAGCCTGTCCATATCTTTCCTGGAGCCATTCGCGCACGTCCTCAGGCACCGCCTCGAGGGCCGCGCTCCAATCATCTGAGCGAGCCGTCAGGCTGAAATCAACATCGGTGAACTTAGTGAACCGGTATCGCGGGTCGTGATCGCGCAGGGTGCCGGTGCGTAGATCTACGATTCCGTTCTGCACGTTGAGCAGATCCGGGTGCGCGTCGAAGGTCGACGAATCCACCGCGAGCAGGCCCCGCAGGAAGTAAAGGACGTTCGCAGCTTTCTGCTTGTGGAGCAGAACTACGGCCCGCTTCACCGATTCCGCTTTGAGGTTCGGATCCGCGGTGTCGTGGGTGAAGATGGCACGCAGTTCTTGACGGACGACCTCGACCGCATCGGGTTCGCGTTTACGCGCCCATACTCGCTCATCCCAGATCAGCCATTCGCCTTCGACGTACGCGACAAACGTGTCTAGCGCGGGCCTACCGGTGCCGGTGTATGCGATCTCAAGCCCATCTACGATTCCGCCGTGCGCAAGATGCTCAGCAAGTACGGCGTCGTCGTATGACTGCGCAGACAGGCGCGCGAGAGCGGTTGAGGCGGTGGCGCGTAGCGCCGTCTCGTGCGCGCCTATCGCGGCGGTTGCACTCGTGCACGCGGGCTCAATCCGCACGGGTAGGTCATCAGGAGTTGACATTTCATGGTCCTCTTATAAATGCACCGAGGCCCCTCTGTCCGGTCCAGGGAAGTTGAGGGGCCTCGTTTAGAGAAGGTAAAATGTCTCATCTACATTGTAACAGACGTGACGACCCTGGACCAGGAGATTAGGTCGGAATGTCACCGTAAGGTTAATGCGGACCGGAGGCCTTAATGTTACCACAGATCGTCGTTCACTATATGTAGCGGTCGAATTGCGACATATACCCCAGGAACTCGTCGCGTTGAGCGGCGCGGGCGGCGTGACGGGTGTGACGGGCACCTTCGTTGACCATCTATAGCGTCTCCCTGAACAGAGGAACGACAAGCGCCGTCACAGCCGTCACGGCCTTAGTGCATGTAGATATTGAGGCCACTTCTTTGGTGGCCGCACTCTTGCGCGCGTTTATATAATGGATACACGCGCAGGAATAGGGCCGCCCCAGGCAGATCAGGACGCCAGCGATACGCGCTTCACTGATCATTCCGCCGCGAACGGCGCTAGGAACGCCGGAGGTGGTTACACGCGTGATGCCCTACGAAGGATTACACCCAACGCGGTGCCTACGGACAACGCCCTACTGAGGCGAGAGCAGGAACATTGCGACTCTGTAGACCGCTAGCCCGCCGAGTACTCCTTCCTTATCCCGAAGGACACCACGCAGGAGTTTCGACACAAAGAAGATGCGGACCGCCTCCCACGCGACCCACCTAGACGCTCACCAATTCGCAGCGGTCAATCCACCGAGCAAGGATGCTCAGCGTCGCAAGCTGCTCCAGCGCTTCCTGACGCTCCATGTCTTCAGTCGAGTGCGTTGCAGGGTTGCGAATTGCCAGGAAGACACCCTGACTCAGGTTGAGGATGCCCTGACGCATCGCCTTCACC
This sequence comes from Microbacterium thalli, assembly GCF_028737325.1. Classification (GTDB taxonomy): domain Bacteria; phylum Actinomycetota; class Actinomycetes; order Actinomycetales; family Microbacteriaceae; genus Microbacterium; species Microbacterium thalli. Next base: position 517,547 of record NZ_JAQZCH010000002.1, read on the forward strand.
GTGAGGTCGGAGTCCGCCCCAGGCCACCGAAGGCGGGGCTTATCTGGCTCAGGAGCCTTTTCTGAAAACGTCTGTTGCATGAGCACTGTGTCGGAGACATCGTGCCTCCCGACGCGATCTTGGATGTCGGCGTTGAGCATCGTGGCTGCGCGCTGCACTGCTGCGGAGAAGTGCCCAACTTCCCAGTGCTTCGACGCTGCCTGCCAGATGATCGGGTGCAGCGCGTCCGCCTTCATCGTGGGTGCCGGGCTCCCCAAGATCGCTCGCGTCTCAGAGTCCGTCCGAAGCTTTCCGAGTGCATACTCTGCCTCACGTATGCCCGAACCGACGTAGTACTCATCCTCATACAAGGCACCGACAAGCAGGTCGGGAAGCACGCTCGAACCCTGTACGGCTGCGAGGACACGTCGGGTCTGGTCCTCCCGCGCTTGCAGTGCTTTGAACCCGGGCGATTGCGGCGAGAGGGCACCATCGTAACCGCCCGACGCCCGCTTCGCCGTGTCGACCCACCATTCGAGAACCTCGATCGCGCGCTCTACATCCACATTCTCAGGCTACCGAGCGGAGAAGCCATCTGTGGTCGTGGGGTTCGCACGCGGGGGCATGACGACCTATCGCTGAAGCCGCGCCCCCATGGGCGCTCATAGTGTCGAGAGCACCCGATACAGGGTCGCTTGCGAGATGTGTGTCATGCGAGCGATGTCCGCGCGGCTGTGATCGCCGGATGCAAGGAGCTTCTTGATCGTGGCGAGCTTCTTGGCGTCCACGACCGAAGGACGCCCACCCACCCTCCCTTTAGCCCTGGCAGCGTCAAGTCCGGCGCGAGTGCGCTCCACGATGGTGTCGCGTTCGAGTTGCGCGAACGCCGCCATAATCGTGAGCATGGCCTGACCCATCGGTCCGCTGGTGTCGATCTTCTCGGTGAGCGAGTGGAGCGTCGCGCCCTTCTCAGTGATCCGCTGCACAGCCTCCAGCACGTTCATCGTGCTGCGCCCGATGCGATCGAACTTCCAGACAACAACTTCGTCGCCGGGTTCGAGGCGGTCGAGTAGGGCATCCCACTGGGGACGCGAGGCCAGGGTGCCGGAAATGCCCTCATCGGCGTACACGCGCTTGATGCCGTCCACCTTCGCGATTGCGTCTCGCTGGAGGTCAGCGTTCTGATCACGGGTGCTGGTGCGGACGTAGGCGAACTTAGTCATGGGTCGATACTCTCATAACTCAACTCGCAGAACAATAGGTAACGAGAGATAGTTTTGAGCGCATCGAATCCACCCCGTTCGAATGGATCAGGGCACTCTCACCCAGCCATCAGTTTTGAACGTTTGCGGGAACCTACAAGAACGGCCCGGTAGTGGCTTAGATGACCGCAGGCGTCAGCGAACGCGCTTCGCGCTCCCACGCCTGCGTTGCCATCTGCACGGCATCCCAGGGGGAGCCGAGCGGGGGCGTGTAGGAAAGGTCGAGATCGCTCATCGCGGCGACGGTCATGCCGTGGTGCAGGGCGGTGGCGTAGGTGTCGACGCGCTTGGAGATCTCCGCGCCGCGGGTGCCGACGAGCTGCGCGCCGAGGAGGCGGCCGTCGCGGCTGTCTCCGGTGATGCGGATGCTGATCGGGGTGGCGCCCGGGTAGTAGCGCTTGTGGTCGTCCGCGATCGCAGTGTGGCTGTGCGGGGCGTGGCCGGCGGCAATGGCTTCGTGGTCGCGGAGGCCGGTGCGGGCGGCCACGACGTCGAACACCTTCACGACCTGGGTGCCGAGGCTGCCGGCGAACCGGGCGTCGCCGCCGATGGCGTTCTCTCCGGCGACGCGTCCTTGCTTGTGCGAGGTCGTGCCGAGCGGGAGGTAGGTGACTCCGAGGAGGCGGTGGTGGGTGACCACTCCGTCGCCAGCTGCCCACACGTTGGGCAGGCCGGTGCGCATCTGCTCGTCGACGACGACCGCACCTCCGGCTCCCGTGCTCGCGCCCGCGGCGGTGAGAAGGCTCGTGTTCGGGCGGACGCCGACCACGACAAGCACGAGGTCTGCGCTACGGGAGAAGGCGTCACCGTCGCGGCTGCCGGTGACGGTGAGCCGGCCGGCGTCACGGGTGACGGCCTCGACACAAGTGTTCGTGATGACGTCGACGCCGTGGCGGGTGAGTTCGTCGCGGACGAGGGAACCCAGTTCGGGGTCGAGGGTGGAGAGAACTTCGGCGCCGCGCTGGAGCTGGGTGACGTGGAGGCCACGGACGGTGAGCGCTTCGGCCATTTCGAGGCCGACGTAGCCGGCGCCGACGATGATCGCGGTTTCGGGCTGGTGCGCGTCGAGGTAGCGCTCCAACGCGAACGTATCGCCCATCGAGTGCAGCAAGTGCACACCGTCGGCTGGGCCGAGCTGGTCAAGGCCCGCGATGCCGGCAGTCGAGGGCGAAGCTCCGGCGCCAACCATGAGTTCGTCGTAGGCGATCGTTGATTCGGTGCCGTTGGCGGCGCGGACGGTGAGCTTGCGGCCGTCGACGTCGATGTCGGTGGCCAGGGTGTCCAGGTGCAGGTTCATGCCGGCGGCTTCGAGGTCGGCGTGCGTGCGGTGAGCGAGGGACTGCCAGGGCTGCACTTCGCGGGAGAAGTAGTACGGGATGCCGCAGATGGAGAAGTTGGGATAGGAGTCGGCCACCACGACGGTGACGTCGACAGAGGGGTCGAGTTCGCGGGCGCGTAGGGCGGTGGAGATTCCGGCGTCGCTTCCGCCGATTGCTACGAGGTGCATGGGGGCCTTTCAGGACGTGGTTTCGGGTTACGTGAGGACCACGACCTCGCCCGCGGTGCGGGCGGCGGCCGGGTAGAACACGAGGAGCAGAGCGAGCCCCATACTGGCGCCGACAAGTGGCGCGAGGATGAACGGGGCCACGGATGCGGGCGCAATGCCGGCGAATTTGTTGGTGACCATGCAGACGATGATCACGGCGGGGTTCGCGAACGACGTGGAGCTGGTGAACCAATAGGCGGCGCGGCACGCCTTTTCGATGTAGCTCGTACCCGCGGAGCCCCTCCCGACAACGATCGTTTGGGGGCCTTCGCATCATCAGCTGGCTCGCGTTCACCCAGCGTTCACATAGAGCGTCTTCTATGTGTATCGGATAGAGACCCATCTATCTGACCTGCCCCGCACCGGGCGGTCCCGTTGCCCCTCGTCGGGCACGAAGGAAAGCGCACCCGTGACCAAGACCACAGCTAAGTTCGCTGCCGTTGCGACCCTCGCAGCCGCGGCCATCGCTCTGAGCGCCTGCGGCGGGCAACCCGCAGCGGGCGGATCCACTGAGAGCGGCGGCGCTGGTGGCGCCGGCGGCTCGGTGATCACCGACGGATCGTCCACTGTCGCTCCGCTGACGGAAGCCGCCGCGGACCTGTTTCGGGAGGAAGACTCCTCCGTCAACGTCTCCGTCGCCACCTCAGGCACCGGCGGTGGGTTCAAGGCGTTTTGCGCCGACGAGACTGACATCTCCAACGCCTCCCGCCCGATCAAGGATGAGGAAGCGGCCGAGTGCGAGGCGAACGGTGTTGAGTTCACCGAGATCGTCGCGGCGAACGATGGCCTCTCGGTGATCATCAACCCGGAGAACGATTGGGCTACCGATCTGACGCTGGAGCAGGTCGCGAAGATCTGGGCGCCGGAATCCGAGGGCGTCGTCACGAGCTGGGCTGATGTGGACCCCAGCTTCCCCGACGTGCCGCTCACCCTGTTCGGGGCGGGCACCGACTCGGGCACCTTCGACTACTTCACTGAAGAGGTCAACGGGGAGACCGGCGCCATCCGCACTGACTACAGCCCGTCAGAGGACGACAACATCACCATCCAGGGCGTTGCCGGCGACCAGGGCGCGATCGGGTTCCTCGGGTTGAGCTACGTCGAGGAGAACGAGGGCGCCATCGTCGCCGCGTCGATCGACGGTGTGTACCCCAGCACGGAGACCGTGCAGGACGGCACGTACACCCCGCTGGGTCGCCCGCTGTTCATCTACGTGAAGAACGCGGCGTACACCGACAAGCCCCAGGTGAAGGAGTTCGTCGACTTCTACGTCGCGAACTCGGCGAAGATCTCCGAGCTTGCTCTGTTCGTGCCGCTGACCGAGGAGCAGATCACCACCGCGCAGGAAGAGCTCGCCTCGCTCGGTTGAGCGAGACCCGCTTCTGCGGAGTCATTTCATGACCGCTGTCACTGAGAAGGTGGGGGGTTCGAGGGTAACCTCGGGCCCCCCGCCCCGCACCCAGTTCGCTGGCAAGCGACGCGTCGGGGAATCGATCATCAAGCTGGTGCTGCGACTGGCGGCGACGCTCACGATCATCACCACGGCCGGCATCCTCGTCGCTCTCCTGATCCCCTCGCTGTCGTTCTTCGCCGAAGTCCCGGTGATGGATTTTCTCTTCGGAGACCGATGGGCGCCCCGATTCGCTGACGCCTCTTTCGGCGTCTTGCCCTTGGTCACCGCGACCGCATGGACGACCGTGATCGCGCTGCTGGTGGCCGTGCCGTTCGGGCTCGGAGCGGCCATCATGCTGGCCGAGTACGCGAAGCCTCGGACCCGCAAGGTGCTCAAGCCAGTCTTGGAAGTTCTTGCTGGGGTTCCCACCGTCGTTTACGGATTCTTCGCGCTCCAGTTCGTGCAGGCGACTGTGCTGCGCGAATGGCTGCAACTGCCGACTGGAGCCTTCAGCGTGCTAGCGGCAGGTCTCGTCATGGGGGTCATGATCATCCCCACGATCGCGTCCATCTCCGAAGACGCCATGTCTGCTGTGCCGACCTCTCTGCGCCAAGGCAGCGCGGCACTGGGCGCGAACCGCATGCAGACCACCCTGCGTGTCGTCTTCCCCGCCGCGCTCTCCGGCATCGTCGCGGCAATCGTCCTAGGCGTCTCTCGCGCTGTGGGCGAGACGATGATCGTCGCGATCGCCGCCGGCAGCCAAGCCCGCATTGTGACCAACCCGCTCGAGCAAGGGCAGACGATGACCGGCTTCATCGCGAACGCCGCGCTCGGCGACTCTCGCGTCGGGAGCCTCGAGTACAACACGCTGTTCGCCGTTGGACTGCTGCTGTTCCTGGTCACCCTGCTGATGAACTTCATCAGCATCCGCTTCGTCCGCCGTTTCCGGGAGGCCTACTGATGTCGACCGCCACACCGATCAACCCCAGGCCCCATGTGAAGCCCGCGGTACCGCTGGCAACGGGCACCCCGGGCGATCGCAAGCCCGGCCCCCTCATCTTCCTCATCCTGCTGTGGCTGTCACTGCTCATCGCTTTCGGCGTGCTGGCCACCCTTATCGTCACGATCCTGATGGACGGATGGGGAAAGCTGTCGATCCAGTTGTTCACCAACTACCCGTCCGCCACACCCGAAACAGCAGGCGCCCGGCCGGCGATCCTCGGATCGGCGTGGGTCATCGCCGCAACCGCGGTACTCACCCTCCCGTTGGGGATCGCTGCGGCCATCCACCTGGAAGAGTTCGCCGATAAGAAGCGGTGGTTCAACCGCCTCATCGAACTCAACGTGCAGAACCTGGCCGCGGTACCGGCGATCATCTACGGCCTCCTGGCGTTGGGGTTCCTCAGCCTGCTGCAGGTGCAGAACAAGAACATCGTCATCGGCGGCGCACTGGCACTTTCGCTGCTGATCCTGCCCGTCATCATCATTTCCACACGCGAAGGGCTGCGTTCAGTCCCGCGCGAGATCCGGGACGCATCCCTAGCGCTGGGCGCGACGCCGTGGCAAACGGTGTGGCGGCAAGTGCTGCCTGCCTCGGTTCCAAGCATCGCAACGGGCTCCATCCTCGCCCTCTCCCGCGCACTCGGTGAGGCGGCACCGCTCCTGGTGCTTGGCGCGCTGGTCTACATCACCTTCGACCCGAACGGGCTGATGAGCGGGTACACCACCTTGCCGATTCAGATCTTCAACTGGACCGGCCGCCCCCAGGCTGGGTTCCACGAACTGGCAGCCGCCACCAGCGTGCTGCTGCTGGGCGTCCTGCTGCTCATGAACGCCCTAGCCATCTTCATCCGCAACAAGTACCAGAAACGGTGGTAGCCATGAGCACCCCTCCCGTTGCCGCGTCCAACGACACCCCGCACCCCCAGTTCCACCCGCAAGTTGGCCGCCGCCCCGTGTTTGACACCCCGACCGGGCTGCTCCGGTGCGAGAACGTCGACGTCTACTACGGCGACTTTCGAGCCGTCACCGACGTCAACCTCAGTTTCGGTAAGAACGAGATCACCGCGCTCATCGGTCCCTCCGGCTGCGGGAAGTCGACGCTGCTGCGATCGCTGAACCGCATGAACGACCTCGTCGACGGTGCACGCGTCGACGGGCAGGTGCTGTTCCAAGACGACGACATCTACGCCAAAAACGTCGACCCGATCGAGGTGCGCCGGCGAATCGGAATGGTCTTCCAAAAGCCCAACCCCTTCCCCAAGTCGATCTACGACAACATCGCCTACGGGCCGAGGGTCACTGGCATGAAGGTGTCAAACATGGACGATCTGGTCGAAGAAGCGCTCACCAAAGCAGCCTTGTGGGGCGAGGTCAAAGACAAGCTCAAGCAGTCCGCGTTCGGTCTCTCCGGCGGACAGCAACAGCGTCTCTGCATCGCACGCACAATCGCCGTTAAACCCGACGTGATCCTGATGGACGAGCCGTGCTCCGCGCTCGATCCGATCGCGACCATGCGCATCGAAGACCTGATGAACGACCTACGCCGCGAATACACGATCATCATCGTCACGCACAACATGCAGCAAGCTGCACGTGTGGCCGACCGCACGGCCTTCTTCACCGCCCTCGCCGATGACACGACGGGCGACCGCACCGGGGTGCTCGTCGAGTACGCACCCACCTCTCAGATCTTCGAACACCCGAAAGATCAGCGCACCGAGGACTACATCAGCGGCAGGTTCGGATGACGACCCCGGCAGGGGCGGTCGTGGGGAGTATGCGGGTGATCGTGCTCGCACCCGACACGACCGCGGTCCGCGGCACGATGGCCGAGTTCCGCCACTTCGGGGTGAGCCTGGTGGTGAAGACCGACATCCTCGCCGCGCTGACGGAACTCGTTCATGACCCGATGGCTGTCATCGTCGTCTCATCGGAGATCCCCTGCCAAGACACCGCCGACGTGCTCGATCTCGCGGTCGCAACGTGCAGGTCCGCCGTCCTGTTCGGCCTGCACCCGTCCACGCCGACCGCTGCAGTATCGAGGGCGCTAACCGCGGGTGTCCGTGGCGTGATCGAGCTGCCCGTCACGCCTGAACGACTCACTCACACTCTTCGCTCCGTCCCCACCGCGCCCAGCAATGCTCCCGGCGAGGTTTCGGTGGGTGACCTCAGGATCGACGTGGGCCGCCATCTTGTACAGCTACGCGACGCTGTGGTTCCCACCACGCCCCGCGAGTTCGATGTGCTGCTGGCATTGGCGACCTCGTACCCGGGGATGGTGAGTCTGAGTGAACTCGCCGACCGTCACGGTAGCGGCGCCGACCCGTACGCGTCGGTGCGCGTCGTAATCGCCCGGCTGCGAACGAGGTTTGCGCAGCTGGCAGGCGTGCCCCGTGAGTCGGTGATCGCAACGCAACGCGGTATCGGCTACCGATTGGCCGCGTGAGCGCCGACGCCCATCTCGTTCAGCAGCCGCTCCACGTGCCCGCGGATCCGGTCTCGCACCTGCCGCAACCCATCGTCATCGAGCGCGAGAGGGTCCTCGAGGCTCCAGTCCATGTAGCGGCGGCCGGGGTAGACCGGGCACGCGTCGCCGCACCCCATCGTGACGACAAAGTCAGCTGCCTGAACCACCTCATCCGTCAGCGGCTTCGGGAAGTCGTCTACGAGCGGCACCCCAACCTCGGCCAGGGCTTCGATCACTCGCGGATGGACTTCGTCCGCGGGCGCTGATCCGGCCGTGCGGACATGCACAGCATCACCAGCGAGGTGCCGCAGGTACGCTGCGGCGATCTGTGATCGTCCGGCGTTCTGAACGCATACGAAGAGCACTTCCGGAGTGCCTCGCAGCGTCAGGCCGGTCGCCGAAGCGAGGGCGTCCAGCCGGTCCGCTGCGTATCGCGCTGTCAGGGTGGGGAGGTGGGTACGTACCCGGGCGCGTTGGCTGAGCAGCAGGTAGCTCTCCACCACGTACTGCGACACTGTTTCTTCGCTGAACGTCGATGCGAACCGATAGGACAGGTCTCGGGCGACCGTCGCGATCTGCGTGGGCAGTGCCGCTAGCGCCGGCTGAGCGGGGCGTGTGTTGGGGAGGGCCGGGACGCCATCCCCGAGTAGCCGCCCGAAACGCACCCACGACTCGGCAGGGAGGAGGTACTCGCCGGCCTCTTTCCGAACGATCCCTACCGTTTGGAGTCGGTTCAAAGCATCCTGCATGTCGCCGGCGGCAATGTGGAGCAGAGCGGGGATGTGCGCAAGGGGCGCATTGGCTGCGACGGCACTCAAGACTCGCAGTGCGAGCAGGTCACCGAGCACGGCTGCTTGTGCGGCGCGCGCCTGTGCGTCCTCGGCACCCAGGGGGCGCCCCACACGGTGGCTGCCCCTCTCGGTCATCGCAGAAGATCCTCTATGGCTGCGCGGCGCGACGGTTCGAGGGACAGCCACACGTACTTTCCTTGAGGTTCACGTGTGAGCAGTCCGTCTTCGACGAGGATCCGCACATGGTGGGTCACAGTGGGCTGTCGAAGTTTCAGAGCCTCCGTGAGCTGCTGCACCGTGGCGCGCCCATCTTCCGAGTCCAAGATCACGCTCAAGAGCTGTAGTCGCGTGGGGTCAGCCACCGCTCGCAACGTTCGCGCCAGCTCCTCGGCAGCGGACCGCTTCAGCGGCGCACCGTCGCTCGAGGGGCCGGGCACCGAGGAGATCATCCAGCAACGATATCCGATAGACCTTTATCTATAAGTCAGCTTCCGGGAGGCGTGGACGATCCGGTGCGCCACAGCTCTTTCTAGAGAGCTGTGGCCGCCGCAATAGGCCCGTTCTATTCGCGAAAGGGTTACACGAGCTCGCTCACGAGCTGCTGGATTCGCGCCTGGATGTCGTCGCGGATGGGACGAACCGCGTCGATACCCTGGCCGGCGGGGTCGTCGAGCTTCCAGTCCTCGTAGCGCTTGCCGGGGAAGAAGGGGCATGCGTCGCCGCATCCCATGGTGATGACGACGTCGGATGCCTGCACGGCCTCGGTGGTGAGGACCTTGGGCTGCTCGGCGGTGATGTCGATCCCGAGCTCAGCCATCGCCGCGACGGCAGTGGGGTTGATCTGGTCGGCGGGCATGGACCCGGCGGAGCGGACCTCGATGCGGTCGCCGGCGATGTCGCGGAGGAATCCTGCGGCCATCTGCGAGCGGCCGGCGTTGTGGACGCAAACGAAGAGAACGGAAGGCTTGGTTTCGGTCATGATGGCTCCGGTCAGCGTGTGGTGGTGAGTGTGTTCAGGAGATTGTCGACGCGGCGGGCGATGTCGTCACGGATCGCAGCAACGCCGTCGGTCGAGGCGAGAGCGGGATCGCCAACGTTCCAATCTTCGTAGCGGACGCCGGGGATGATGGGGCACACGTCCCCGCATCCCATGGTGATGACAACGTCGGCGGCGCGGACGGCATCATCGGTCAGGGGCTTGGGGAACCGTGTTTCCTGATCGCCATCGGGATTGAGCTCGTCAAGTAGAGGCTGCACGTGCGGGTGAATCTCTGCCGCCGGGGTCGACCCTGCGGAACGGGCAATGACCGATCCCCCGGACCGCTGGTTCATCAGCGCGGCAGCAAGTTGCGAGCGGCCCGCATTGGCCACGCAGACGAACAGCACCTGCGGCTGTCCCTGCGAGCGGTCACGGGTGATGTCGGCGAGTCGCTGCCGGGTAAACCGGTCGGTGAGGGACAGCAGATGCGTCTTCACCCGGGCCGTCTTGGCCAACGAGGTGTAGGACTCCCGGACGATCGTCATGATGAGGCTGCGATCCAGGGTCGGGTGCTGCTGGCCGAGACGGTCGGCGAGATGGGTGAGGGCGTCGTCGACGTTCTCGAGCCCGGTGTGCTCGCTCCGTGTGGGCGGGGCGATGGCTGCGGGGGCGAACGAGTCCAGCAGCGTCGTCACGGCTGGGCGGAGAGCGGGCGTGATCCGGTACCACACCCAGGTGCCGCGGCGTTCGGAGGTGAGTACCCCGGTGTCGCGGAGCACCTTGAGGTGATGCGACACGGTCGGCTGCGACACGTCCGCCAGTTCCGCGAGGTCGCAGACGCACGATTCTCCGCGCGCGTCGGTCGCGATCGCAGAGAGCATTCGCAACCGCAGCGGGTCTGACAACGCCTTCAACGTGGTCGCGAGCGCCGCCGCTGCGTCATCGCCGATCGCAAGGGTCGTGGACGGGGCGCAAGCGTCGTCTGCGGTGGTGGATGTTGTGGTGCTCATCATTGAGTCCTCTCTCGGGCGGGTTCGGGAGCCGCGTAGGGGTCGGTGTGGAACCATGCTCGCGCGGCCCACAGGGAGACGTAGACCAGGCCGACGAGCACGGGCACCTCGATCAGCGGACCGACGACACCGGCGAGGGCCTGCCCGGACGTGGCGCCGAACGTGCCGATCGCGACGGCGATGGCGAGTTCGAAGTTGTTGCCGGCCGCGGTGAACGCGAGCGTCGACGAGCGGGCGTAGCCCAGGCCGAGGGTCTTGCCGGTGAGGAGGCCGGCGAACCACATGACGGCGAAGTACACCAGCAGCGGGACCGCGATCCGCACGACATCGAGCGGCCGGGAGGTGACCTGTTCGCCTTGCAGGGCGAACAGCAGCACGATCGTGAACAGCAGCCCGTACAGCGCCCACGGTCCGATCTTGGGCAGGAACGAGTTCTCGTACCAGGCGCGGCCCTTGCGGCGTTCCCCGATGAGACGGGATGCGAACCCGGCGATCAGGGGTACCCCGAGGAAGACGAGCACGTTGAGGGCGATCTGCCAGATCGAGACGTCGAGGCCCTGGCTGTCGAGGCCGAGCCAGCCGGGGAGGACGGTGAGGTAGAACCAGCCGAGGAGTGAGAACGCGATGACCTGGAACACCGAGTTGATCGCGACCAGCACGGCCGCCGCTTCCCGGTCGCCGCAGGCGAGGTCGTTCCAGATCACGACCATGGCGATGCAGCGGGCGAGGCCCACGATGATCAGACCGGTCCGGTACTCGGGCAGGTCCGGCAGGAACACCCACGCGAGGGCGAACATCAACGCCGGGCCGGCGATCCAGTTCAGCGCCAACGACGAGATGAGGAGCTTCGTGTCGCTGGTGACGGCGGCGACCTTGTCGTAGCGGACCTTGGCGAGCACCGGGTACATCATCACCAGCAGCCCGATCGCGATCGGGATCGAGATCCCGCCGAGCTCGAGGTGCGAGAGAAGTTCGGACAGGCCCGGGACGAACCGGCCGAGGAGGATGCCGCCGGCCATGGCCAACCCGATCCACAGCGGCAACCACCGGTCGAGGGTCGACAGGCGTTTGGTTGCGGGGAGGACGGGAGTGGAAGCTGTGGCGGTCATGCGAGGAGGCTTTCGATCTTGTCGGCGATGACGGGCTTGGGGTGCGCGCCGATGAGGAGATCGGTGCGCACCCCGTCACGGTAAAACCCGAGGGTGGGGATGGACGTCACTCCGGCGGAAACCACGGTGTCGGGGTTCTGGTCGGCATCGACCTTCACGATCTTCACCCGCCCCGCGTACTCCTCCGCGAGCTGATCTAGGAGCGGCGCGACCTGACGGCATGGGCCGCACCACGTCGCCCAGATGTCTACGACCACGGGGACGTCGGAGTTCAGCACCTCATCTTGGAACGTGGCGTCAGTGACAGAGAGGAGCGAGCTCATGCGAAGACCTCCGCAGTGGCGAGGGCGGGCATATCGAGCGCGGCGAGGTAGTGCTGCGCGTCTTGCGCTGCCGCGCATCCGGTACCGGCTGCCGTGATCGCCTGCCGGTAGGTGTGGTCAACCAGGTCCCCCGCTGCGAACACCCCGGTAACAGAAGTGCGCGTGGACGGGTGATCCACCAGTACGTAGCCATCGAGATCGGTGGCGACTTGTCCGGCGACGAGTTCTGAGCGTGGGTCGTGTCCGATCGCCACGAAGACTCCCGTCACGGGAAGGTCACTCTCGAGGCCGGTGACGGTGTCGCGCAGTCGAACGCAATGCACTTTCTGCTCCCCCTGCAGGGCGGTGATCTCGCTGTTCCATGCGACGTCGATCTTCGGGTGCTCGAGCACACGCTGGGCCATGATCTTTGATGCCCGGAACGAGTCACGGCGGTGAACGACGGTGACCTTCCGCGCGAACCGCGTCAGGAACAGGGCTTCCTCCATGGCAGAATCCCCACCACCGACGACCACGATGTCCTGGTCCCGGAAGAAGAACCCATCGCACGTCGCACACCAAGACACACCGTGGCCCGACAGGCGCTCCTCGTCGGGAAGCCCCAGCTTCCGGTACGCCGACCCCATGGTGAGGATCACCGCGCGAGCGTGGAACGTCTCGCCCGCGCCCGTCTCGATGACCTTCGTCTCGGATTCAAGGTCGACGCGGATCGCGTCGTCGAGCAGGATGCGGGCGCCGAAACGTTCGGCTTGACGGCGCATCGTGTCCATCAGCTCCGGCCCCTGGACACCGTCGACAAAACCGGGAAAGTTCTCCACCTCGGTTGTCGTCATCAGCGCGCCGCCAGCGGAGACAGAACCGGCGATGACGACGGGGGCGAGGCCCGCTCGCGCCGCGTACACCGCAGCCGTGTACCCTGACGGGCCAGAGCCCACGATGACCAGCTCAACCTCTTGAATCGACATGCGTCTATATTGACAGATACCTATCCAGCACGCAATCCTGATCATCGAGAACCCGCCGCATCGAGGAGTCCCATGAAATCGACCGTTCTGTTCATCTGTCAGCACAACGCTGGCCGCTCCCAGTTGGGTGCCGCCCTCCTCGAGCACCTCGGCGGGGACCGCTTCGATGCGGTCTCGGCGGGGCTCGCTCCAGCCGAGAAAGTGAACCCGGCAATCGCGGCGACGGTTGCTGAACTTGGCATGGACATCGCCGAGCGGACGCCGCGGGCCGTCACACCCGCCGATCTCGACGCTGCGGACGTTGTGGTGCTCATGAAGCCGGGCCTGGCGCTCCCCGCCACCCCGAGCGGCGAGGTGCTCGAGTGGTCGTTCCCTAACCCGGAGTCCTGGGATGCAGACGCCGTCCGACCCCTGCGCGAAGCGGTGTCGGACAAGATCAAGGCGACTCTCCTCAGCCGCTGATCTGAACAGGAGAGGGGGCAGGCCATCGGCCTGCCCCCTCTCCTGTTCTCACGCCGTCACCGATGATCGCCCGATCTGCAACACCGGAGGCGCGCAGCACGCCCCGCCCAGCGACACCCCGGACGCATCGAACAGCCCCGCACCGCCACAGACACCGGTGTCGGGCAGTGCCAGCTCGACACGGCGCGCCGCCTCGTGGTCACCCGCAAGCTCCGCCACAACGCTGCGAACCTGCTCGTACCCGGTGAGCGCGAGAAACGTCGGCGCCCGGCCGTACGACTTCGCTCCCACGAGGTAGAAGTCGGGTTCGGGTTGGGCAAGGTCGGCGGCACCCGTCGCGGCAACCGAGCCACACGAATGCAGGTTTGGATCCACCTCCGCTGCGATCCGAACGGGCGCTTGCAAGGTGGGGTCAAGCTCGAGCCGCAACTCTGAAAGGAAGGACAGGTCTGGGCGGAACCCGGTGAGCACCACCACCCGGTCCGCGGTGAGGGTGCGGCCGTCCTCGGACACGAGTACCGGGCGCTCACCCTCACGAATGACGCGCTCAACCCGGAATCCGGTGACAAGAGACACCAGGCCGGCGTCGACGTACTCTTTCGCCTTGACCCCGAGCGCACCGCGCGCAGGAAGCTCGTCAGCCTCTCCTCCACCGAAGGTATTGCCTGCGGTTGCGCGGCGCAGCGCCCAGGTGACGGTCGTCGACGGGTCGCGGCGCGCCATCCGCGCAAGAGCGAGGACTGCTGTCACCGCGGAGTGACCGGAACCGATGATGACCGTGTGCTTGCCGGCGAAGCCTGCCCGGTCGCGGAAGTCCGGGATCCGGTACGACACCAGGTCCGCGGACAGCGCCTCCCCGAGCGCTGGAAGCCCGTCAGCGCCCGCCGGGTTGGGTGTTGACCAGGTGCCCGACGCATCGACCACAGCTCGCGCTTGCAGCCGGTACTCCTCCCCCGCAGCCGGGGAGACGTGAACCGTGAACGGCTGATCCCCACGCCCAGCATCAACGAGCCGGTCCCGACCGAGCCGGGACACACCCGTCACCCGCGCGCCGAAACGGACCCGCTCACCCAGGGCGGCAGCGAGAGGCGCGAGGTACTTCTCGATCCACTGCGCCCCCGTGGGGTAGCCGGTTGTCGGAGCCTGCCATCCCGAGGAGCTGAGGAGACGGGCGCTGGCAGCGTCGATCAGCTCCGGCCATTCAGAGAACAACCGCACATGACCCCACTCCGCAACAGCAGCCGCCGGAGAACTACCGGCCTCGAGCACCACCACAGGCACGTCCCGCTCAACCAGATGCGCAGCCGCAGCAAGCCCCTGCGGTCCCGCACCAATCACGACCACGGGCAACACGTTCTCCATCAGCAACTCCACTCACCCATTGACGACCATCGATGGATAGAGAATCATCGATTCATCGACAGATGTCAATACGACGTGAGAGGATCGCAGCATGACCGCCCAGCTCCCGCTCCTGAGTCCCACAGACAGCGGACCGTGCTGCGCGCCCGTGACGGGCGCCGTTATCTCCATTGAGGATGCTGAGCGCACCGCCCGGACTTTCAAAGCGCTCGGGGACCCGACGCGTGTGCGCCTTCTCTCTCTGATCGCAGCGTCCACCGACGGCGAGGCCTGCATCTGTGACCTCACCGAGCCGGTAGGCCTGTCGCAGCCGACCGTCTCACACCACATGAAACAGCTCGTCGACGCCGGCCTCGCCACCCGCGAACAGCGCGGCAGATGGGCTTACTACCGCGTTGTCACCGACGCCCTCACTGCCGCATCTCACGCGCTCCGCCCGTGACCGACGTTCGCATGCGGGCCATGACCGCGACGGACTGGCCAGAGGTCGAGGCCATCTACCGTGAAGGCATCACTGCAGGCAACGCAACATTTGAAACCGAGCCGCCGCCCTGGAATGACTTCGACCAGGGCAAGCTCACCGTCGGTCGGCTCGTCGCCACCGATCCCGCTGGGTCTGTTCTTGGCTGGGTCGCCGCGTCCCGCGTCTCGGGCCGCGAGGTCTACCGCGGCGTCGTGGAGCACTCCGTGTACGTTGCCGATCGCGCCCGCGGCTGCGGCGTCGGTACAGCACTCCTGACCGCCTTCCTGGGCAACGTCGACGCCGCCGACATTTGGACGGCGCAAGCGAGCATCTTCCCCGAGAACACCGCCAGTTTGGCCCTGCATGAGCGTGCTGGGTTTCGTCGCATCGGCCACCGGGAACGGATCGCGCATATGACCTACGGGCCCTGGGCAGGCACCTGGCGCGACACGATCCTCATCGAGCGCCGCCACTCCTAACGCGGGTCGCAACCCCCTACCGAAAACCCGTCCCGTAACCCGGTTTCGGAGCAGTCTTACGGCAACCCCGAATCAACGTGGTTCAACCTCAGTCCGGAAACGATCGTTTGTGGTCTGCTGGGTGGGAGCTCGAGTACTGGGAGCGGACCGTACGAGGTAATCGCGGAGCTCATTCCCTGCTTCACGACGACCTCTCGACCAGACCCGTCTCACACGGCACCAGGAATCGTCAGCGAAATGATGCACCGACAATGTTGCCGGCGCTGTCAACCCAGTCTCGTTGCGCTGGGGGCTCGGGTTATCGTGCGGGCATGACCGAGATGAAGACGATGATTCGAACCTCGATCGAGATCGACGGCGATGTGTTTGCTCTCGCGCAAGGAGATGTCGTTGACCAGCTCGCTTCACAGGTGGAAGAGGCATCACGCTCAGGCGCACGCTTTGTGACTTTCACCGTTGTGGGCAATCGCACTGTTCGGGCACTGATCACACCAACCACCCGGGTGATCATCTCCGTCGAATCTGTCCAGTTCGACCCGCGCGACGACGGCGACCTCGACAAGCCCTTCGGGTCACATTTCGACGATTTCTCGTGAAGCGTCAGCCGGTGAGTGCTTCCTCGCCGGCGCCCGCCTGTGCGGCAGGTTCAGGAACGAGGTACAAACCACTGGCGGCGTTGGCCGCGGAGGTGAGAGCTTCCAGCCACGGCCGGCTCAGGGTCGGGGACCTTGACCCATGGTACTTGAACTCGAGGTCCGCTTCCGGGTGGATCCATACCGTGCGCCGCCCGCCTCCGACGGACACGTCTTCCCGCCAGGTGAAGAAGAAGCCTTCTCGGCGCCTCAGCTTGTTGCCGATGACGTGCTGAAGGTGAGTGAGGGCACGGTCTTCGATCTCGATCTTCGAATGACTGCTGCCGTAGATGAAGCGACCCATGAGGTCATCCCGACTCGGGCGTGCGCCGACGATCTCGAGTCGCTCTGCAGAGGGAGAGCTAGGAACCTACGTCGAATCGCACCCGCTTGACTGCCAACACTCCTCTGCCCCAGCCCGGATCGCAACAAGGGCGCGCGTACTGGATAAGCCGAAGCCATACAGTGCCCGTCGGGGCTGCTCGTCGATTCAGACGAGCTCGCTCACGAGCTGCTGGATCCGCTCGCGGATGTCGTCACGGATCGGACGAACGGCGTCGATGCCCTGGCCGGCGGGGTCGTCGAGCTTCCAGTCCTCGTAGCGTTTGCCCGGGAAGAACGGGCAGGCATCCCCGCATCCCATCGTGATGACGACGTCCGACGCCTGCACGGCCTCGGTGGTGAGGACCTTCGGCTGTTCGGCGGTGATGTCGATGCCGACCTCGGCCATCGCCTCCACCGCCACGGGGTTGATCTGGTCGGCGGGCATGGATCCGGCGGAGCGGACCTCGATACGGTCACCGGCGATGTCGCGAAGGAATCCGGCGGCCATCTGGGAGCGGCCGGCGTTGTGGACGCAGACGAAGAGGACGGAGGGCTGGGTGTCGGTCATGGTGGCTCCGGTCAGCGGGTGGTGGTGAGTGTGGCGAGGAGGACGTCGACACGTCGGGCGATGTCATCGCGGATGGCGGCGACGCCTTCCGCGGAGGCGAGGGCGGGGTCACCGACGGTCCAGTCCTCGTAGCGGACGCCGGGGATGATCGGGCACACGTCTCCGCATCCCATCGTGATGACGACATCGGCGGCACGGACGGCGTCGTCGGTCAGCGGCTTGGGGAACCGTGGCTCGTCGTTACCCGCAGTCAGCTCGTCGATGAGGGGCTGCACATGGGGGTGGATCTCGGCGGCGGGGGTCGATCCGGCCGAGCGTGCGATGACGGCGCCGCCGGAGCGTTGATTCACCAGCGCGGCTGCGAGTTGCGACCTGCCGGCGTTCGCGACGCAGACGAACAAGACCTGCGGCTGCCCTTGGGTGCGGTCGCGGGTGATGTCGGTGAGTCGTTGACGGGCGAACCGCTCGGTGAGGGCCAGCAGGTGGTTCCTCACCCGGGCGCTCTTGGCGAGGGATGTGTACGACTCCCGGACGATAGTCGCCACGAGACTGCGGTCGAGCTGCGGGTAGTCCTGAGCGAGAGCATCACCGAGGTGGGTGAGGGCGTCGTCGACGTTCTCGAGGCCGGCATGCTCGGCACGAGCGGGGGCGATCGCGGCGGGAGCGAACGAGTCCAGCAGCGTCGTCACGGCTGGGCGGAGAGCGGGCGCGATCCGGTACCAAACCCAGGTGCCGCGGCGCTCAGAAGTGAGCACGCCGGTGTCGCGGAGCACCTTGAGGTGATGCGACACGGTCGGCTGTGACACATCGGCCAGCTCGGCGAGGTCGCACACGCACGATTCCCCTCGTGCGTCGGTCGCGATCGCAGACAGCATCCGTAGCCGCAGCGGGTCCGACAGCGCCTTCAACGTGGTCGCGATCGCCGTGGCCGCCTCATCCCCGATCGCGTGCGTGGGGGCCGCAGCGCAGGTGTCATCTGCGGTGGTGATGGGGGCGCTCATCATCGAGTTTTCTCCAGGGCGGGTTCGGGTGTTGCGTAAAGGTCGATGTGGAACCATGCTCGCGCCGCCCACAGGGAGACGTAGACCAGGCCGACGAGCACGGGCACCTCGATCAGCGGACCGACGACACCGGCGAGGGCCTGCCCGGACGTGGCGCCGAACGTGCCGATCGCGACGGCGATGGCGAGTTCGAAGTTGTTGCCGGCCGCGGTGAACGCGAGCGTCGACGAGCGGGCGTAGCCCAGGCCGAGGGTCTTGCCGGTGAGGAGGCCGGCGAACCACATGACGGCGAAGTACACCAGCAGCGGCACCGCGATCCGCACGACATCCAGCGGCCGGGAGGTGACCTGTTCGCCTTGCAGGGCGAACAGCAGCACGATCGTGAACAGCAGACCGTAGAGCGCCCACGGTCCGATCTTGGGCAGGAATGATCCCTCGTACCAGGCGCGGCCCTTGCGGCGCTCCCCGATGAGACGGGATGCGAACCCGGCGATCAGGGGTACCCCGAGGAACACGAGCACGTTGAGCGCGATCTGCCAGATCGACACGTCCAGGCCCTGACTGTCGAGGCCCAGCCATCCGGGGAGGACGGTGAGGTAGAACCAGCCGAGGAGTGAGAACGCGATGACCTGGAACACGGAGTTGATCGCGACGAGCACGGCGGCCGCTTCCCGGTCGCCGCAGGCGAGGTCGTTCCAGATCACGACCATGGCGATGCATCGGGCGAGGCCGACGATGATCAGTCCCGTCCGGTACTCGGGCAGGTCAGGCAGGAACAACCACGCGAGGGCGAACATCAACGCCGGGCCCGCGATCCAGTTCAGCGCGAGCGACGAGATGAGGAGTCTCTTATCTCCGGTGACGGCGGCGACCTTGTCGTAGCGGACCTTCGCGAGTACCGGGTACATCATGACCAGCAGCCCGATCGCGATCGGGATCGAGATCCCACCCACCTCGAGGTGTGACAACGCTTCGGATAGGCCTGGGACGAACCGGCCGAGGAGGATGCCGCCGACCATGGCCAACCCGATCCACAGCGGCAGCCACCGGTCCAGGGTCGACAGGCGGCGGGTTGCGGGCGCTGCGCTGGTCACGCGAAAGCCTCCGCCGAGGCGAGGACGGGCATATCGAGCGCGGCGAGGTAATGCTGCGCGTCTTGGGCTGCGGCGCATCCCGTCCCGGCGGCCGTGATCGCCTGCCGGTACGTGTGGTCAACGAGGTCGCCGGCAGCGAACACTCCGGTGAGTGAGGTGCGGGTGGAGGGGTGGTCCACCAGCACGTACCCATCGGTATCGGTGGCTACCTGTCCGGTCACGAGCTCAGAGCGAGGGTCGTGACCGATCGCGACGAACACGCCCGTCACAGGAAGCTCATGCTCAGCACCGGTGGCAGTGTCGCGGAGGCGAACCCCATCCACCTTCTCTTCGCCGTGGAGGGCGGCGATCTCGCTGTTCCATGCGACATCGATCTTCGGGTGCTCGAGCACACGCTCGGCCATGATCCTCGATGCCCGGAACGAATCACGGCGGTGAACGACGGTGACCTTCCGCGCGAACCGCGTTAGGAACAGGGCTTCCTCCATGGCCGAATCCCCGCCACCGACCACGATGATGTCCTGGTCCCGGAAGAAGAACCCATCGCACGTTGCGCACCAGGACACCCCGTGGCCCGACAGGCGCTCCTCGTCGGGAAGCCCGAGCTTCCGGTACGCCGACCCCATGGTGAGGATGACGGCGCGGGCGTGGAACGTCTCCCCCGCGCCTGTCTCAATGACCTTCACCTCAGGCGCGAGGTCGACGCGGATTGCGTCATCGAGAAGGATGCGGGCGCCGAACCGCTCGGCTTGACGGCGCATCGTGTCCATCAGCTCCGGCCCCTGAACCCCGTCGACGAACCCCGGGAAGTTCTCCACCTCCGTGGTCGTCATGAGCGCGCCGCCAGCGGTGACAGAACCCGCAATGACGACGGGAGCGAGCCCTGCCCGTGCTGCGTACACCGCGGCCGTGTAACCCGAAGGGCCCGATCCAACGATGACCAGCTCAACCTCTTGAATCGACATGTGTCTATATTGACAGACAGCTATGCAGTCCGCAATCCTGATCGATGCAAGCAACACGCACCGAGGAGCCCGATATGAAGCCGACCGTCTTGTTCATCTGCCAGCACAACGCTGGCCGATCGCAGCTGGGCGCTGCGCTCCTGGAGCATGTCGCTGGAGATCGCTTCACTGCCACCTCGGCAGGTCTCACTCCAGCCGAGGTGGTGAACCCGGCCATAGCGGCGACCGTTGCGGAGCTGGGGATTGACATCAGCGCGCGTGTGCCGCGGGCGGTTACCCCCGCCGACCTGGATGCCGCCGACGTCGTGGTCCTCATGAAACCCGGTCTCGCCCTCCCCGCTACTCCGCGCGGCGATGTACTGGAATGGGAGTTCCCCAACCCCGAGTCCTGGGACGCCGACGCCGTCCGTCCCCTGCGCCAGGCAGTTTTGGACAAGATCCAGACAACCCTTCTCCGCCCGTGACCGCAGTCACCGTGCGGGCGATGGCCGCGAATGATTGGGCCCAGGTCGAAACGATCTACCGCGACGGCATGCGCGCGGGTAACGCGACATTCGAAAGCGAAGCTCCCTTGTGGACCGACTTCGACCACGGCAAGCTCCTCATCGGCCGCCTCGTCGCCACCGATTCCGCCGGCACCGTCCTCGGCTGTGTTGCTGCATCCCGCGTCTCGGCACGCGAGGTCTACTGCGGCGTCGTCGAGCATTCCGTCTACGTCGCCGGCCACGCCCAGGGCTATGGCGTCGGCTCGGCGCTTCTCGACGCATTCCTGAGCGACGTCGACGCAGCCGGCATCTGGACGGTGCAAGCGAGCATCTTCCCTGAGAATCACGCAAGCCTGGCCCTGCACGAGCGGGCCGGCTTCCGCCGCATCGGGCACCGGGACCACATCGGATACATGACCTACGGACCCTGGGCAGGCACCTGGCGCGACACGATCCTCATCGAGCGCCGCCATCCCTAACGCAAATCAAAACCCCCTACCGAAACCGTTCGCCCCGAAACCTGGGTTTCGATACGGTCCCGGGTTTCGGCGGGCTCGCAGCGCGGCACGAGCCAACGTCCCGCAAACGATGCGTCCTCCGTACGATGACATTCCTGGCCCGCAACCCGCGCGCGGCTTACGCACCGCACCCGGTAACGCGGTCGGGCATTACGTGCTCCCCCGGCGGCTCAGAGCCCGCGCGGAGGTACGCGAGTTCGTTGACGACGCAGTGGTAGTGGTGGTCACTCGCAGCATCCTGGTGAGACCGCAGGCGGCCCCCCACCGACTTTCCACAGGCCTACCTCAGGCGACGTCCGCTGAGCCCGGCTGGCGCGTCGCGAACGCGCGTGACACACGACCAATTGGTCGGCTTCGTCACGGACTCGGGCGGTCCACGAAAGGACGAACGTACGCAGCGATGTGATGACGATAATCAGCGATAGCAAAGTCAGAATTACGAAGGAGGAAGTCTCCACGTCCCTCTCGGCCTTCTTGCCAAAGGCTGAGCGTCAGCTCTTCTTGAGCGCCACCGTGATCAGATCGATGATCTGCGCTGTTGGCATTCCCTGGTCGGGCGCGACGTCGCCGTCCTTATTTGGCGGCACGCCGAGGACCCGCTGACCGAGGGCGAGGTAAGCCGCTGTGCGCCCATCCTCCGGCACGCCGTCGATAAACGCCGGGAAGGAATCGAGCTGGATCTCGAGTGACTTTGCCCATACTCCGGTGCGACGATGGACCGCGGCCTGGCGTGCGAGATAGGCCGCAAGCGAGCCGAGGCCCGCGAGAAGTGCGAACTTCGTGGTGAGGCCGGTCCAGTCGTTCGGACTGACACGCAAGTCCGGGTTTGTGAGAATCGCCGCCGCTCCGCCGACCGCAAGCAAGACGAGGACCACGGAGAGTAGACGGAAAACCCACGCCCAACGCAGCTCGCGGGTCGCGTATGTGCCGAAGTGGGTGGATAGGGACGCTTGGCCGGCCTCTCCGGATGCCCGCTTGAGGTTGCTGCTGGTCTTCTCAAGCTCCTCGTTGACCTCCTCTGCGCGTTCGAGATTCTGCCGCAGCGAGGAGGCGATGGCGAGGCTATCCATCTCTCGCTCGGCTGCTTCCAGCAGATCAGCGGCCCGCGCTGAAAGCAACCGCATCTCGTTCAAGAACAGGGGGTCCGTCCTGGCGGCTGACATGAACTGGCTGAGCCAATGCTGAACTACTTCAACGGCGCGTCGCGCCCAGACCAACAAGCCGTCAACGTCTGCGTCCTTGAGTGGGCGACGAAGTTGGTCCAGTTCCGCCAGGTATTCCATCCCTTCGGGCCGACGGGTAGCCGCGTCTGATCTTCCTTGCGCTAGTTCAAACTCAGTGAACGCCCTGGTAGAGCTCGCCATCAGTTCCAACGTGTTCGCGACGAGACGCCGAGCGGAACTGGGGACATCGCTATTGACCCGCAGGGCCTCTTGGAATCTGGCATAGCGTTCGGCCAAGGCATCGCTCACGGGTCGTCCTTCTAGGGCGTAAGAAGGGGGCGCGGTGGCGAACCGGCGCCCCCTTCGTGTGGATCTTCTACCGTCAGACGTTGACGTAGAACTGGTTACCGCACGCGCAGCGGGTCCAGCCCTCGGTCACGCTCTTGAACGGGCCGTACTGGCGGCGACAACGAGGGCACGAGTAGTAGATCGGGCCGTTGACCCGGCGCGTGGCCATCAGCGCTTCCCGTGCTTCGTCGCGTCGACCAGGCGGTAGTTCTGCCCCGCCTTCGGAGGCGGCGGCAACGGGTTGCCGCGGGTGGAAGTACGCTCCTCGCCGGTGCGGCCCCCGCGGGGACCGACGATCTCGTACTGTCCCGACCGAGGGGTCGGGGTTCCAGGGTTGAGGTCAGGCGTCCTAGCCATCTCAGTTGTTCCAAACCGACAGGTTCGGTACGGCCGGTTAGGTGGGCGTCACTAGCGACGCACACCCGTGGCGGTGTTAGAGTCTCTACACACCGGATCCCGCTAAGAAAAGGTGTAGAGCCCCGAACTGCCCCGGCTTACCCCGCGGATTCGGGGCTCCTTGCTGTCCTTCGGGCCCAATACTACATATGGGTGCCGACATCGGGGGGCACCACAAGGGGTAGTAGTTACAACTCTGTAGTTTCCCGAGACTTATCCACGGTTGACCACAGGTTCTCCCCCGTTTCTTCCACAGTCCCATACCCTCGCGATCCCTTGCGACGCCTGGGCTCCCGGCGAGTTATCCACAGGCCCGACGTTCGGAGCGCGATTTTTTCGGGTTGCCTCAGTGACGGCGTGTCGGCAGCGACACGCGGCGTGTCGCCCCTACGATCGAGCGCTCTCAGGCTCGCGCTCGCGCGCAGGTTCTCCCCCTAAGTCGACTTCTGCGAACAGGACCGACAGCGGCAGGACGAGGAAGACCAGCGGAAGGAGCATGAGGATCTCCTTGCGCCCGCCCTGCTCGATGAGGCTGCGCTTGGCGTCCTCGCGAGCGTCGACCGCCTGCGCCTGCAGCACGTGGGCGAGCGGTGCGCCGCGGTCGATCGCGGCGACGAGCTGGTCGATCGCTCGGCCGACGCTCGGGACGTCGGCGGTGCGGCCGAGATCGCGCAGGGCGTCGGTCAGCGTGGAACCCGTCGTCGTAGCGAGCACGGCGTCGCGCACCTGCGTCGTCAGCTCACCGGCGCCGATCTCACCCACCCGTCGGAGAGCGTCGATCAGGCTCTCTCCGGCGGCGAGGCACAACGCGAGGAACTCGAGCACCATCGGCACGTCTTCGCGGATGCGTCGCAGTCGCCGGCGCGCGGCCGCGGCGAGGAACAGGTGCACCGCGAGCACCGCGCCGCCGGCGGTCGCGGCGGGCAGGAGGGCGGTGCCGGCCCAGGCCTGTCCGGCGACGGCGAGAGCCACGACCACTCCGGCGCCCCCGAGCAGACCGGCGAGCCCGGCGAGCAGCTGCCGCATCCGGAACCCCGTCACCGATACCGACCACCCGGCCTGGCGCAGCAGCCGCTGCGCCGAGGCGGTGTCGCCGACATCTGCGATCCATCGCCTCGGTCCGCTCGTCCAGCCCGATGACCATGCCGTGACCGGCTGCAGCGGCGTGAGCCCGCGCGGGTCGGCGATGTCGCGCACGTACGGCGCGATGCGTCGCGCGAGCGTCGGCGCCGCCCAGCGCGGCATCCGCGTGGCCACGAGCAGAACGCCCGACGCGATCGTGGCTCCGAGCACCACCGATACCGCCGCGTCGGTCGCGGCGGTCATCGCGTCCACCGCCGGGGCTCGGGCAGGCGACCGATCCGCAGCATCATCCGGTACGCGCCGAACGACACCGCGGCCCCCACGAGGATGAGGACGCCGCCCTCGGGACTCCCGTACGCCCGGGCGCCTTCGGGCCGCAGGGCGAGCAGGGTGAGGATCACCCACGGGGCGACGAGTCCCAGCACCGCGGCGCCGTGGATCCAGGACTGGCGCGCTTCGATCTCGGACCGCAGCGTCGACTCGGCGCGGACCGATGCCGCAAGTGCACGCACGACCGGGACGAGCTCGGTGCCGCCCACCTGGCGCGCCATCCGCAGCGTCTCGATGATGCGATCGGCGACCGGGTCGGCCAGAGCCGCCTGCAGGCGTGCCGCGCTGGAGTCGAAGTGACCGGATGCCGCGACATCGCGGGCGAATCCGCGGAACGCCGCGCGTAGCGGCGGAGGGCCGTTGTCGGCGACGGAGGCGACGGCGTCGGGCAGCGACATACCCGCACGCACCGACGCGATGAGCAGATCGCAGACATCCGGCCACAGGGCGCGGCGAGCGCGGCGGATCCGGCGGGCTCGCGCGCGCAGCCAGGCGGTCGGGGCGACGGCGCCCGCGATTCCCGCGACCGCGGTGACCCCCGGCACCGCGGTGACCAACCACGCTGTCGCCGCCGCGAGCGCCACCGCGCCGATGCTGAACACGATGAGCCGTCCGCCCGGCGCGTGCGCGAAACCGGCGGCCTGGAGGAGGGCCTCGGCCCGGCCGCCCCCGGACCGGGTGGGCCGCACTCTCGGCTCGCGGCGCGGCCAGAGCCACGGCGAGCCGCCGAGGAGGAGTCCGGCGCCGAGCAGCCCACCCCAGACGAAGGTCACGCCCGGCTCCGGTAGACCGGCTTCACGGCGATCTCGCCGTCGACCACGGCCCCGGTCGGCGCCGCGATCTCGGCGATCCGGCGCCGGCCGTCGGAACGGCGTTCGCAGTGCACGACGAGATCGACCGACGCGGCGAGCGCGGCGCGGACGAACGCGATGTCGATGTTGCGGCCGGCCAGCAGCGGCAGTGCGGAGAGCTTGCGCAGCGCATCCGACGCCGAGTTGGCGTGGACGGTCGCCGCGCCGGGCACCCCGGTGTTGAGCGCGAGCACGAGGTCGAGCGCCTCGGCGTCGCGCACCTCGCCGATCACGAGCCGGTCGGGACGCATTCGCAGCGCCTCCTTCACCAGCCGACGCAGCGACACCTCGCCGCCGCCTTCCAGGCTCGGCTGACGGGCCTGGAGCGCGACGGTGTCGGGAAGGTCGACCGCGAGCTCGAACGTCTCCTCGACCGTGATGATGCGATGCTCGGCCGGGCTGGCACCGACGAGTGCACTGAGCATGGTCGTCTTGCCCGCGTGCGTGGCCCCCGACACGACGATCGTGCATCCCCCCGCGACGGCCGCGCGCAGCATGTCCGCCTCGCGCTGGGGCAGCGACCCGATGGCCACGAGATCGTCGAGGGTCCGATGGCTGCGCAGGAACTTCCGGATGTTCACCGCCCAGCGCCGAGTGATGTCGGGAATCGCGACGTGCAGGCGGGAACCGTCGGGGAGGGACGCATCGGCGAACGGCTGGCTCAGGTCGACGCGGCGACCCGTGGCGTGCAGCATCCGCTCGACCAGGTCCCGCACCTGCGCGTCGGTCAGCGTCAACGCGACGCGCTCGCTCCGCCCGCCCCGCGCGACGAAGATCCGGTCGGGAGCGTTGATCCACAGCTCCTCGACACTCGGGTCGTCCAACAGCGCCTGCAGCGGCCCGTACCCCGACAACGTCGCGAGGACCTGCCGCACCATCGCCGCCTCGTCATCCACCGGAGCCGCGCCGCGAGCGAGGGCGAAGTCGTTGTGATGGCGCACCTCGGCAGCCGTCACCTGCTCCGCCGCATCCGGATGCTGCCTCGGATCGATCCCCTCGGCCCGCAGCCGGTCACGCACCCGAGCGACGAGGGCGAGCACCGGCGACGCCGACGCGACCGGGGACGACGGGAACGACTGCGGGAAGCTCACTCGCAGCATCCTGCTCGGCGGGCGCGACGGACGTCGGCGGTTGTCCACAGGCGGGGCGCACCGGCACCGCGCTCGGATCGTGAGTGATTCGTAACACTTACGAAACACCCCGTTTCGTATCGTGGTGTCATGTCACCAGCGACGGACAAGCAGGGCCGGCCGACCGACGAGGACCTCACGCGGCGCATCCTCGCGGTGGCGGCCGACCTTCTCGGCGCGCAGGGCTATCAGCAGCTGAGTGTCGAGCGGGTCGCCAAGACCGTCGGATGCGGTAAGACCGCGATCTACCGCCGCTACCCCGACAAGGGCGCGCTCGTCGCGGCGGCGCTGCGCGCGCAGGTCGATGTCGGCGAGACCCCGGACCACGGCGACGTCCGCGCCGATCTGCTCGAACACGCCCTCCAGAACCAACGCAACCAGGAACTGTCGCCCGAGCACCGCAACGGCTTGCAAGCGATGTTCGAGCCCGACGTCTTCCCCGCTCTGTGGGAGTCGTTCTTCCAGCACCGCCGCCAGCAGGGCGTCCACATCATCGACCGCGCCGTCGCGCGCGGCGAGCTGCCCGCCGACGTCCACCACGACATCCTCCTCGACACCATCGCCGGACTCACCCTGTACCGGCAGTCGGTGAAGCGGATCCACCTCGATCAGCGCCACTACGTCGACATCATCGACGCCCTCGTCACCACCCCGCCCCGTCGACTGCCCGACGCCGATGAACAGGTCTCGCATGTCCCCTGATTCCCCGCCTCTCACCCAATCCATGCCGAACGTCAGCGTCCGCGCCGTCGTCGGCTTCCTCGTCTTCTGCGAACTCGCCAGCGGGTTCGTGCAGGGCTTTTACGCCCCGCTCCTCGGCGAAATCGCCGGCCATCTGCAGGTGTCGGATGCCGACATCACCTGGTTCCTGACCGTGCAGACGCTCGCCGCCGCCGTCTGCGTGCCGCTGCTGTCGAAACTCGGCGACATCTTCGGACACCGCCGGATGCTGCGCATCGCGGTCATCGCGGTACTGGTCGGCACCCTCGTGACCGCGTTCCTGCCGAGCTACCCGATCGTGCTGATCGCCCGCATCCTCGTCGGCCCGCTCGCGGTCTGGCTGCCGCTCGAGATCGCCCTCGTGCACAACCGCATCAAAGGCGAAACGGCCCGCACCTCGATCGGCCTACTCGTGTCGTGCCTCACCGGCGGCGCCATCCTGGGAACGATCTCAGCCGGACTGTTCTCGGCGATCCTGCCGAGCCTCACGCTCGTGCTGCTGATCCCCGTCGTCTTCGTGGCCGTCAGCGTCTACGCCGTGTTCTTCAAGGTGCCCGAGTCCACCTCGCGCACCGACGCCCGGATCGACGTCCTCGGCTTCGTGGGCATCGGCCTCGCGATGGTGCTCCTGCTGTTCGGTCTGCGCCTCGCCTCGAGCGACGGATTCGCGGCGCCGGCCACCATCACCACCCTGGGCGCCGCGCTCGTCGTGTTCGTCCTCTGGGTGCTGTGGGAGCTGCGCTCGCCCTCGCCCGCCATCGACGTCCGGCTGATCGTGTCACCGCGCCTGGGGCCGGTGTATCTCACAGCGTTCCTGTTCGGCATGGTCATGTTCGGCATGCAAGCGCCCACGACGACGTTCCTCACCGCCGATCCGGTCGAGACCGGCTACGGCTTCGCGGCCACGGCGGGAACCGCCTCGGCCGTGACCGCCGTCGTCACGATCCTCGCGACCCTCGGGGCGGCGACCTTCGCGCCGATCGCCCGCCGGGTCGGCATCCGCACCGTGCTCATCACCGGAGCGCTCGCCGCGGCATCCGGCTTCCTGATCCAGATCGCCTTCCACGACCACCTGTGGCAGATCTTCCTCGTCTCGGCGATCAACGGCATCGGCATGGGCTTCCTGCTCGGCGCGTTGCCGGCGCTCGTGGCCGAGCTCGCACCCAGCGACTCGACGGGCATCGCGACCGGCGTGTACAACTCCCTCCGCACGCTCGGAGGCTCGACGGCCGGTGCCGTCTTCGCCGTCCTGCTCGCGGGCTTCACCGCATCGGGCGCACTGCACTCATCCATTCAGGGCTACCTGACCATCTGGGGCGTCGGCGCCGGTGCGTTCCTGGTGGCCGCCGTCGCCCTGTCATTCATGCGCATCCCGCGCGCCGCCGAACCCGTCACGAAAGGCTGACCCATGACCCCCGATTTCACGGCGGACGCCGTCGCGATCCTCCCCGACCTCGTCGCCCTGCGCCGGTCGCTCCACGCCGACCCCGAGCTCGGCCTCGACCTGCCGCGCACGCAGCGGCGCGTGCTCGACGCCCTGGCGGGTCTGCCCCTCGAGATCTCGACGGGCGACAAGACCACCTCGATCGTCGCGGTCCTGCGTGGCGCGCTGCCCGGACCCACCGTGCTGCTGCGCGGCGACATGGACGCACTGCCGATCGACGAGGCGACCGGGCTCGAGTACGCCTCGACCAACGGCGCCATGCACGCGTGCGGACACGACCTGCACACAGCCGGACTCGTGGGCGCCGCGAAGCTGCTGTCCGCGCGACGCGACGAGTTGCACGGCTCGGTCGTGTTCATGTTCCAGCCCGGCGAGGAGGGACACGGCGGGGCGAAGATCATGCTCGACGAGGGGCTGCTGGATGCCGCCGGCGAGCGCCCCGTCGCCGCCTACGCCGTTCACGTCGCGCCGGGCCCCCGCGGTGTGTTCGCCACGCGGACCGGCGCCGTGGCCGCGGGATCGAACCAGCTGTTCGTCACCGTCCAGGGCCGCGGCGGCCACGGGTCGCAGCCGCACCAGACGCTCGACCCGGTGCCGGTGGCCGCCGAGATCGTGCTCGCGCTGCAAGCCTTCGTCACGCGCCGTTTCGACGCCTTCGACCCGGTCGTGCTGTCGGTGACGCGGCTGTCGACCGGCGAGGGCGCCGTCAACGTCATCCCCGAGCGGGTCGAGATCGCCGCGACCGTGCGCCACATGTCCACCGCGTCGCTGGCGATCCTGCGGGAGGGCCTGCCGCGGCTGATCGAGGGCATCGCGACGGCCCACGGGCTGAGCGCGGACGTCGAGTTCGAGACGATGTACCCCGTGACGGTCAACGACGCCGCCGAGACCGACGCGACGCTCGCCGAGCTGCGCCACACCTTCGGCGAGCAGCGGGTCGTGGTCATGCCCTCGCCGATGATGGGGTCGGAGGACTTCGCGTTCGTCCTCGCCGAGGTTCCCGGCACGTTCATCGCCCTGATGACGTCGCCGCCGGACACCGACCTGCGCACGGCCGAGTGGAACCACTCCCCCCGCGTCGTGTTCGACGACGCGGTGCTCGGCGATCAGGCCGCGGCACTGGCATCCGTCGCCTTCGCCCGCACCGCGCGCTGACGGGGCGCGGGCCGTCCGTTCAGCCGAGCAGTTCGATTCCGAACCCGGCGACGACGGCCCGCACCTCCGCCAGGTAGCGCTGGGCCTGCTCGGTCAGCGGGATCGCGGCGTGCCCGATCCAGCCGATCTCAATGCGCTCATCGACATCGAGCGGCACCGCGACGATCTCGGGATCGAGGTCGTCGCTGATGATGCCCGTCGAGATCGTGTAGCCATCGAGGCCGATCATGAGGTTGAAGATCGTCGCGCGATCGGACACCCGGATCTCCTGCGTGCTCGAGCGGGTCGAGAGGATCTCCTCGGCGAAGTAGAACGAGTTGTTCGCGCCCTGATCGAACGTCAGCCGCGGGAGACCGGCCAGGTCGTCGAGGGTCGCGCGCGGGCGCGAGGCGAGCGGGTTGCGGCGCGAGACGAAGATGTGCGGCTCGGCGACGAACAGCGGGTGGAACGCCAGGGTCGAATCGCGCAGGAGCTTGTCGATGACGTGGCGGTTGAAATCGTTGCGGAAGAGGATGCCGAGCTCGCTGCGGAGAGTCCGCACGTCCTCGATGATGTCCCACGTCCGGGTCTCACGCAGCGAGAACTCGTACTCGGGCGCGCCCGTGCTCTTGACCATGCGCACGAACGCGTCGACGGCGAACGAGTAGTGCTGCGTCGAGACGCCGAGCAGCCGGCGCGACGGCGGCCGCCCGAGGTACCGCTGCTCGAGCAGCTCGGCCTGCTCGACGACCTGACGCGCATACCCGAGGAACTCGACACCATCGGGGGTGAGAGTGACCCCGCGCGCCGAGCGGACCAGCAGGTCGCGCCCGACACGGCTCTCGAGGTCCTTCATCGCCGCCGACATGGTGGGCTGCGCGACGTAGAGCAGGTCGGATGCCGCCGAGATCGAGCCCTCGGCCGCGACCTCGATGAAGTACTGCAGCTGCTGCAATGTGATTCCGCTTCGACGGCCGGCCATAGCCACAGACTATGGCACCGGATAGCGACGGCGAATTACCCGATGACACCGCGGCGACCGCACGATGGAGCCACGACCTTCCGTACGGCTCCTCCGGGGCTCCGCTTGATTGGCTGCTCATGGCGAACGAGTTCACGTTCCGCATCACCACCACGCGCTTCGACGAGGACTACGCCCCGTCCGAGAGCTCGCGCATCACGACCAACTTCGCCAACCTTGCCCGCGGCGAGCGCCGACGCGAGAACCTCCGCGGCGCCCTCGCCATGATCGACGGCCGTCTCAACGATCTCGCCCGTGCCGACAACCCGCGGGGCGACCGGTACACCGCCGAGCTCGACATCGTCTCGGCCCACCTGCGGTTCGCCGACGCAGGCGATGATCGCGAGTTCCCGCTGCTCGAGGTGCTCGACATCCACATCCTCGACCGCGTGACCGGCGAGCGCCACCCGGGAATCGTGGGCAACAACTTCTCGTCGTACCTGCGCGATTACGACTTCAGCATTCTGCTGCCGTCGGCACAGCAGACGCCCGGCGAGTTCGTCGTCCCGGAGGACTTCGGCGACCTGCACGGGAAGCTCTTCCAGCACTTCCTCGTCTCCGATGCCTACCGTGAGCGTTTCGCCCCGTCCCCCGTCGTGTGCATCAGCGTCTCGACGAGCAGAACCTACCGGCGGAACGGCAATCGGCACCCCGTCCTGGGTGTCGAGTACGAGCAGGACGCGTTCTCGCTCACCGACGAGTACTTCGCGAAGATGGGCCTGCAGGTGCGGTACTTCATGCCGCGCGGCAGCGCTGCGCCGCTCGCGTTCTACCATCGTGGCGATCTGCTCGCCGACTACACCGATCTGCAACTGATCGCCACGATCGCCACCATGGAGACGTTCCAGAAGATCTACCGCCCCGAGATCTACAACGCCGATTCACCCGCGGGGGACGTCTACCGCCCCTCGCTCGAACGCGCCGACTTCACCCCCACGGAGATCACCTACGACCGCGTGGAGCGCAGTCAGCTCGCGAGCGCCCAGGGGAAGTACGCCGAAGAGCACCTCGTCGCACCTCATCGTCAGGCGCTTACCCGGTGGGCCGCGCGTTTCCCGGCGAGCGCACGATGAGCCGGGAAGGATCAGCGATGACGAACACGCTTCTGCCGACCTCGATCGTCGGCAGCCTGCCCAAGCCGTCGTGGCTGGCCCGGCCCGAGGTGCTCTGGTCGCCGTGGGAGCTCGAGGGCGCCACCCTGGCCGAGGGCAAGCACGACGCCCTGCGCGCGGCGGTCCACGAGCAGAGCCGACGCGGCATCGACATCGTCAGCGACGGCGAGCAGACCCGCCAGCACTTCGTCACCACCTTCATCGAGCACCTCGACGGCGTCGACTTCGAGAACCGCGAGACGGTGCGCATCCGCGACCGCTACGACGCGAGCGTGCCGACCGTCGTGGGTGCGGTCAGCCGCCGGCGTCCGGTCTTCGTGGACGACGCGGCGTTCCTGCGCCGGCAGACCGACCAGCCCATCAAGTGGGCGCTCCCCGGACCGATGACGATGATCGACACGCTCTCGGACCGCCACTATCGCAGCCGCGAGAAGCTGGCCTGGGAGTTCGCGATCATCCTCAATCAGGAGGCTCGCGAGCTCGAGGCCGCCGGAGTCGACATCATCCAGTTCGACGAGCCCGCGTTCAACGTGTTCTTCGACGAGATGAAGGACTGGGGCATCGCCGCGCTCGAGCGCGCCGCCGAGGGCCTGCGCGCCGAGACGGTCGTCCACATCTGCTACGGCTACGGCATCGAGGCCAACAACGCCTGGAAGGCGACCCTCGGCTCGGAGTGGCGCCAGTACGAGGAGTCGTTCCCGCTCCTGCAGCGCTCCACCATCGACGTCGTGTCGCTCGAGAGTCACCACTCGCACGTACCGCTCGATCTCATCGAGCTCATCCGCGGCAAGAAGGTGATGCTCGGGGCCATCGACGTCGCCGGCCACAACGTCGAGACGCCCGAGGAGGTCGCCGATACCCTCCGGCGAGCGCTCGAGTTCGTCGATGCGGACAAGCTGATCCCGAGCACCAACTGCGGCATGGCCCCCCTCCCCCGGCAGGTGGCCTTCGACAAGCTCAGCGCGCTCGCGGCGGGCACCGGAATCGTGCGCGCAGAGCTCGCGGGATCGGCCGTGGCCACCGTGCGCTGACGGCCGGGGGCCGCCACGCCTGGCGATTATCCCCGGTCCGCCGCCCCTCCTCCCGGTTCTGACCGGCGCAGACTGGCGGCGGAAGGACGGTCGTCCCGTGATCTCGATCCCCGCAGCCCTCAACGCCCAGGCCGACAACGGCATCCACAAGGTGGCGGGTATGGGCTCCCCCGCTCGGTTCACCGTCTCGGGCATGCTCGCCGGCGCCTACATCGGCGTCGGGGTCGTGCTGATGGTCAGCGCCGCCGGTCCGCTGGCGGACGCCGGTTCGGGCTGGGCGAAGCTCGTGTCGGGGCTCGTCTTCGGTGTCGCGCTGACGATCGTCCTCGTCGCCGGCGGCGAGCTGGTGACCTCGTCGATGATGACGCTGCCGCAGGCGGCGTTGATGCGGGCGGTCGGTCCGGGCCGGGCGACCGCGGCGATGCTCTGGACGTTCGGCGCCAACCTCGTCGGCTCGGTCCTCTTCGCCGCGCTCATCGTCGCGTCGGGCGTCCTCCACAGCAACCCCGCCGCCGGCGCCATGGTCAGCGACATGCTCGCCGCCAAAGCGCACGAGGGGCCGGTCGAGCTGTTCGCCCGCGGCATCCTGTGCAACGTGCTGGTGTGCGCCGCCGTCTGGATGACGGTGCGGCTGCGCAGCGAGAGCGCCCGCATCCTCGTCGTCTTCGCCGCCATCCTCGCCTTCATCACCTCGGGCTTCGAGCACGTCGTGGCGAACATGACGACCTTCACGATCGGGCTGCTGACCGGCGACCCGTCGGCGACCCTCCCCGGCTTCGCTCTGAACCTCCTCCTCGTCGGCACGGGCAACCTCGTCGGCGGCGCGCTGATCGTCGGCGCCGGCTACTGGCTCGTGGGCGGATCGCCACGGGTTCGGGATGTCCCGAATTCTGCCCCCCGCGCGCAGATCCGAGAGACCTCGGCTGGTTAGACTGAGCCGTCCGCGGGAGTGGTGGAATTGGCAGACACGCAGGATTTAGGTTCCTGTGCCTCACGGCGTGTGGGTTCAAGTCCCACCTTCCGCACGGATCGGGCGTTCGCCCGTACCGGAGTCATCCTCTCCCGACGGGAAAACCGTGCATCAGATCGCTCTCATCCCCTGGCTCGACCCCGCCACCATCATCAGCGCGGCCGGGCCGTGGGCTCTGCTCGTGGTGTGCTTCATCGTCTTCGCCGAGACCGGCCTGCTGGTCGGCTTCCTGCTGCCGGGCGACACGCTGCTGATCATGGCGGGGCTGCTGTCGAACCCCGTCACGCACGCACCGCACGGCGTCTTCGGCATCAACGTGTGGCTCGTGGCGCTGCTCATCGGGTTGTCGGCCTTCCTCGGCGGTGAGGTCGGCTACGTCATCGGACGTAAGGGCGGTCCCGCCGTCTTCGAGCGCAAAGAGAGCGGGCTGTTCAGCCGACGCAACGTCGAGCGGACGAACGCGTTCTTCGAGCGCTACGGCGGGGTCACCGTCATCCTGGCCCGTTTCGTGCCCATCGTGCGCACCTTCGCGCCCGTCGCGGCGGGCGTGGGGAAGATGGCCTGGCACCGCTACACGCTGTACAACCTGATCGGGGCCGTGCTCTGGGGCTTCGGCCTGACGATGATCGGTTACCTCGTCAGCCTCATCCCCGGCGTCGGCAGTTTCGTCGCGCAGTACATCGACGTCATCCTGCTGGTCGCCGTCGCCGGCACCCTCGTCTTCATCGTCTGGCACTACTTCGCAGAGAAGCGGAAGTCGAAGAAGGCGATGGCCGCAGGCCCCGACAACTTCACCGACGCCGACGAGGCGCAGGAGCTCGTCCTCGACTCCGAGATCTTCGAGCAGCACCCGCACCCGCACGGTCGTTCCGAGGCGGGTCGCGTCGGTCCTCCCGCGGACCGGCACGAGCCGCCGCGCGTCTGATCAGGACGCCTTCGCGCTCTTCTTCGCGGCCGGCTTCTTCGTCGGAGACTTCTTCGCGGTCGACGTGCTCGCCGACTTCTTCGCGCTGCTCTTCTCCGACCCGCCGTCCTCGTCAGCGTCGTCGGATGATCGCGAGGCGGATCCACCGCCGCCGGACGAGCCACCGCGCGCCGCGCGGCTGCGCTCGACGCTCGCCCGCAGTGCCTCCATCAGGTCGATGACCTCGCCACCGTCCGTGTCGGCCTGCTCGCCGAAGGTCTCGGAGGTGTCGAGCGCGTCGCCCTTCTCGAGCTTGGCCTCGATGAGGGTGCGCAACTCCTCCTGGTACTCGTCGGTGAACGCGGCCGGGTCGAAGTCGCTCGAGAAGCTCTCGACGAGGGATGCCGACAGCTCGAGCTCCTTCGCCGAGATGCGCACCGACTCGTCGAGCGAGGGGAACGCCGCCTCGCGCACCTCGTCGGCCCACAGCAGCGTCTGCAGCACGAGGACGTCGCCGCGCACGCGCAGGGCCGCCAATCGCGTCTTCTGTCGCAGCGAGAAGCGGACGATCGCGGTGCGGTCGGTCTGCTCGAGCGTCTTACGCAACAGCACGTACGACTTCGGCGACGACGAGTCGGGCTCGAGGTAGTACGCCTTGTCGAGGGTCAGCAGGTCGATCTGCTCGCTCGGGACGAACTCGACGACGTCGATCTCGCGGCTGCGCTCGGACGGCAGCGAGGCCAGGTCATCCTTCGTGAGCACGACCGTCCGGTCGCCGTCGTCGTAGGCCCGGTCGATGTCGGCGTACGGGACGACCTCGCCGTCGATCTCGCAGATGCGCTGATACCGGATGCGGCCGCCGTCGGCGTTGTGCACCTGGTGCAGCGACACGTCGTGGTCCTCGGTCGCCGAGTAGACCTTCACCGGCACGTTGACGAGCCCGAACGTCAGGGCGCCTTTCCAGATCGATCTCATGAGAGCAGTACACACCGCAACCACCCTCCGCGACCAGCGGGTGGCGCAATAGCCTGTCGTCGTGGCAGGAGAGCAGACGGTGCGGGTCGACGGCCGTCGCCTGCGCCTGTCGAACCTCGACAAGGTGCTCTACCCCGCCACCGGCACCACGAAGGGCGAGGTCATCGAGTACTTCTCCCGCATAGCGCCGCTGATGCTGCCGCACCTCGACCGGCGACCGGTCACCCGCAAGCGGTGGCCCGAGGGCGTCGAGCAGTCCGACTTCTTCGCGAAGGACCTCGAGCGCGGGGCGCCGTCATGGCTCCCCCGCCTGCCGATCGACCATTCGAGCGGCTCGAAGGACTACCCCCTCGTCGAAGAGGTGGCCTCGCTCGTCTACCTCGCCCAGGTCGCGAGCCTCGAACTGCACGTGCCGCAGTGGCGGTTCACGGATGTCGGTGAGCGCGGCGCCCCCGACCGGCTCGTGCTCGACCTCGACCCGGGGCCGGGCGTCGGGTTGGCCGAGTGCGCCGAAGTGGCCCGCTGGGTGCGCGACATCCTCGCCGGCATGGGGATGGAACTGTTCCCCGTCACCAGCGGCAGCAAGGGCATCCACCTCTACGCCGCGTTGGCGGGCGAGCAGACCAGCGACCAGGCTTCGGCGTTCGCCAAGGAGCTTGCGCGCGCCCTCGAGGCCGATCATCCCGACCTCGTCATCAGCCAGATGACACGCAGCGCACGAGCGGGCAAGGTCTTCCTCGACTGGAGCCAGAACAACGGGTCGAAGACCACGATCGCCCCGTACTCGCTGCGCGGGCGTGCCGAGCCGACCGTCGCGGCGCCGCGCACCTGGGACGAGCTCGACGACCCCGCCCTGCGGCACCTGAGCTTCGACGAGATGCTCGAGCGCGCCGATCAGGTCGGCGATCTGCTCGCTCCCCTGGCGGCGCAGCGCACGGCACCGCTCGCGCCCTATCTCGCCAAGCGCTCGGCGGAGCGCACCCCCGAGCCCATGCCGACGACGGCGGCGCCCGTCCGCGCCGGCGAGGCGCCACGGTTCGTGGTCCAGGAGCATCACGCACGTCGGCTGCACTACGACCTGCGGCTCGAGCGCGACGGCGTGCTCGTGAGCTGGGCCGTGCCGCGCGGCATCCCCGATTCGTCCGATCGCAACCACCTCGCGGTCATGACCGAGCCCCACCCGCTGGAGTACCTCACCTTCGCGGGCGACATCCCCGCGGGCGAGTACGGCGCCGGCACGATGAGCATCTGGGACACCGGCACCTACGAGCTCGAGAAGTGGCGCGACGACGAGATCATCTTCACGTTGCACGGCAGACGAGGCGGCGCGGAGGAGACCCCGCGGCTCGTGCTCATCCGCACGAACGGCGCAGGCGAGAAGTCGCAGTGGCTGCTGCACCGGATGAAATCGGATGCCGCTGCGCCCCCGGTCGCCGGCCGGGCCTCGGCCGAGGCGGCGGCACCGACGACGGCGACGACGCCCGCGACGGGGTCCGTGGCGCCGATGCTCGCGGTGTCGGCCTCGCCGAGCATCGGCCGCGCGGCAGCGGAGCGCTGGGGTGCGTGGGTGGAGTTCAAATGGGACGGCGTCCGCGCGATCGCGCAGTGGGACGGCGAGCGGCTGCGGCTCTACGCGCGCAGCGGCACCGACATCACCGACCGTTATCCCGAGCTCACCGACGCCGACCTGGGCCTCGGACCCGAGCCGCTGACCCTCGACGGCGAGATCGTCGCCCTCGACGGCGCGCGGCGTCCGAGCTTCTCGCTGCTGCAGAACCGCATGCACCTCACGAAGGCTCGCGACATCGCCCGCGAGCGCGAGCGCACCCCGGTGGACTACTTCGTGTTCGACCTCCTGCGGCGCCGGGACCTCGACCTCACCTCGCGCCCCCTGCGGGAGCGCCGCTCTCTGCTGGAGCAGGCCACCGCGGGATCGCGCGCCCCGCTGACGGTGCCCCCGCGGACCGACGACCTGGACGCCGCCCTCACCGCGGCGCGCGAGCTCGACCTCGAGGGCGCCGTCGTGAAGGATCCCGGATCGCGCTACCGCACCGGCATCCGCTCGGAGGAATGGCTGAAGGTCAAGCTCTCGCGCACGCAGGACGTCGTCGTCGGCGGCATCCGTCCGGGCAAGGGCGGGCGCCGCGGCGGGATCGGGTCGCTGCTGCTCGGCATCCCGGACGAGGACGGTCTGCGCTACGTCGGCCGCGTCGGGTCGGGCTTCTCGGACGCCGAGCTGACCCGTCTCGATGGCGCCCTCTCGCCCCGGCGGTCGCAGCGGAACCCCTTCGTAGGGGTGCCGTCGGCGGACGCGTCCGATGCCCTGTGGGTGCGACCCGAGCTCGTGGGCGAGGTCGAGTTCGCCGAGTTCACCCCCGGCGGCACGCTGCGCCACGCGCGGTGGCGCGGCCTGCGGCCCGACCGCGCACCGGAGGACGTGCGGCGCGAGGCGTAGACACCGCGGCCGAGGGGCCGTCGCCGGTCGGTCAGAGCGCGCGCAGCAGCTCCGTCAGGGCCACGAAGGCACGTGCCCGATGCGAGGCGGCGTTCTTCTCGGCCGGCGACCACTGTGCGACCGTGCGGGCGGGTTCGGGCTGCTCGTCGGGAACGAACACCGGGTCGTAGCCGAAGCCGCCCTCGCCCGCCGGAGCCGTCGCGAGCCGTCCGGGCCAGACGCCCTCGACGACGTGCTCGGTCTCACCGTCGACCAGGGCGATGACCGACACGAACTGCGCCGTGCGACGCGGGTCGGCGATGTCGGAGAGCTGGTCGAGCAGCAGGGCCGTGTTGGCTGCGGCATCCTTCTGGTGCCCCGCCCAGTAGGCCGAGAAGGCGCCCGGTGCGCCGCCGAGGGCGTCGACGCAGATGCCGGAGTCGTCCGCCAGGGCCGGCAGCCCCGTGTGAGCCGCCGCGGCGCGGGCCTTGATCAGGGCGTTCTCGGTGAAGGTGACGCCGTCCTCGACGGGCTCCGGTCCGTCGTACCCGACCACCGCGAGGTCGGGGCGCACCGCCGCGACGATGGCGTGGAACTCCTCGACCTTGTGGGGGTTGTGGGTCGCCAGGACGATGCGGGCCGTCATGCGAGCGTCGCCGCCTGGATGCCGCGCAGCTCGGCGCAGCCGTTGACACCGAGCTCGAGGAGGGCATCGAGCTCCCGCTTGTCGAAGGGAGCGCCCTCGGCGGTTCCCTGCACCTCGACGAACAGGCCGCGGCCGGTGACGACGACGTTCATGTCGGTCTCGGCGCGCACGTCCTCGACGTAGGCGAGGTCGAGCATCGGGGTGCCGTCGATGATGCCCACCGACACGGCCGACACGGAGTCGACGAGGGGCGTCGCGCGCTGCGCGACGAACTTCTGCGAGCGACCCCACTCGATCGCATCGGCCAGCGCAACATACGCGCCGGTGATGGCGGCGGTGCGGGTGCCGCCGTCGGCCTGCAGGACGTCGCAGTCGATGACGATCGTGTTCTCGCCGAGTGCCTTGGTGTCGACGACGGCGCGCAGGGCGCGTCCGATCAGGCGCGAGATCTCGTGCGTGCGGCCGCCGACCTTGCCCTTGATCGACTCGCGGTCGTTACGGCTGTTCGTGGCGCGGGGCAGCATCGC
The DNA here is from genome assembly GCF_028737325.1 of Microbacterium thalli. GTDB lineage: Bacteria > Actinomycetota > Actinomycetes > Actinomycetales > Microbacteriaceae > Microbacterium > Microbacterium thalli. The sequence continues at coordinate 556,945 of NZ_JAQZCH010000002.1, forward strand.
GTACTCGGCCGTGACCCAGCCCTTGCCCTTACCGGTGAGCCACCGCGGAACGCCGTTGGTGAACGACGCCGTGCACAGCACCTTGGTGCCGCCGAAGCTGACGAGCGCGGAACCCTCGGCGTGGGCGCTCCAGCCCCGCTCGATCGTCACGATGCGCAGCTGGTCGGCGGTGCGCCCGTCGGCGCGCAGGGAATCGGTCATGGGGTGTCTCCGATCGAACGGCGGATGAGGGTCAGGATGCCGGCGGCGTCGCAGCCGGCTTCGGCAGGGTGATCGCGCCCGTCTGCACGAGACGCACCGAGGGCACGCCCCGGCCCATGAGGCGGTCGGCGAGGGCGAGGAAGTCGTCGGCGGAGTCGCCGGTCGCTTCGTAGACATGGCGCGGCACGGCGTCCGGGCTCGCGAGCAGCCCCCGCGAGACGAGCTGGCGGTAGACGTCCTTCGCGGTCTCGGAGTCGCTCGAGACGAGCGTCACGTCGGGCCCCATCACGTAGCTGATCGCGCCCTCGAGGAAGGGGTAGTGGGTGCAGCCGAGCACGAGGGTGTCGACCCCGGCCTCGCGCAGCGGTGCGAGGTACTCCTCGGCCACCGCGAGCACCTCGGGTGACTGCGTGATGCCGGCCTCGACGAACTCGACGAAGCGCGGACAGGATGCCGCGAACACCGACAGCCGCTCGTTCACCTCGAGCATGTCCTGGTAGGCGCGGGACGCGATCGTACCGACGGTCCCGATGACGCCGATGCGTCCGTTGCGGGTCGTCGAGATGGCCGTGCGGACGGCGGGGTTGATGACTTCGACGACCGGGACGTCGTAGCGCTCGCGGGCATCGCGCAGCAGCGCCGAGGACGCCGTGTTGCAGGCGATCACGAGCATCTTCACGCCCTCGTCGACGAGGGTGTCGAGGACCTCGAGGCCGTACCGACGCACGTCGGCGATGGGCTTGGGACCGTAGGGCGAGTGGGCGGTGTCTCCGATGTAGAGCAGCGACTCCCGCGGCAGCAGCTGCGAGACCGCCCGCGCCACCGTGAGCCCGCCGACGCCCGAGTCGAAGATGCCGATGGGCGCGTCGTTCACGATCATCGAGCCTACCCCGCGTCGCTACAGTGGCAGACATGACGGCCTCCAGCGCTCTGCTCACCGACCGGTACGAGATCACCATGCTGCAGGCGGCACTGCGCGACGGCACGGCCGACCGCCAATGCGTCTTCGAGGTGTTCGCACGCCGGCTCGCCGGTGGCCGGCGGTTCGGCGTCGTCGCCGGGACCGGGCGTCTGCTCGAAGAGATCGAGAGCTTCCGCTTCGGCGACGACGAGCTCGATTACCTCGAGCAGCACGGTGCGATCGACGAGCGGACGCGGCGCTGGCTCGCCGACTACCGCTTCACCGGCACCATCACGGGCTACCGCGAGGGCGAGCTCTACTTCCCCGGCTCGCCCGTTCTCACGGTCGAGGGCACCTTCGCCGAGGCCGTCGTGCTCGAGACGCTGGTCCTCAGCATCCTGAACTACGACTCCGCCGTCGCCACCGCCGCGGCCCGTATGGCCATCGCCGCCGGCGACCGTCCGCTCGCCGAGATGGGCTCGCGCCGCGCGCACGAGCGCAGCGCCGTCGCGGCCGCCCGTGCCGCGCACATCGCCGGGTTCGGTGCCACGAGCAACCTCGAGGCGGGCCGCACGTGGGGCATCCCGACGATGGGCACCGCCGCGCACGCCTGGACGCTGCTGCACGACAGCGAGGAAGAGGCGTTCCGCAGCCAGGTCGATGCGCTCGGTGTGGACACCACCCTGCTCGTGGACACCTACGACATCACCGAGGGTGTCGCCACCGCCGTCCGCGTCGCCGGGCCGGGCCTCGGCGGCGTGCGCATCGACTCGGGCGACCTGCCCACGGTCGCCGCGGACGTGCGCGCTCAGCTCGACGACCTCGGTGCGCACGGGACGCGCATCACCGTCACGAGCGACCTCGACGAGTACGCGATCGCCGCGCTGGCGGCATCCCCCGTCGATGCGTACGGCGTCGGCACCTCGCTGGTGACCGGCTCGGGCACCCCCACGGCGGGCATGGTCTACAAGCTCGTCGCACGCCAGAACGACGACGGATCGTGGCTCTCTGTCGCCAAGGCGTCGGCCGACAAGGTGTCGCACGGCGGACGGAAATCCGCCTTTCGCGTCCTGGCGAACGGCACCGCATCGGAAGAGGTCGTCGTCGTCTCGGACGGGTTCGAGCCGCTCGACACCCCCGCCGAGCACCCCGACGCCCGCCCGCTGCAGACCGAGCTCTTCACCGCAGGCGGGCCCGTCGCCGACTGGACCGGCGCGGCCGGCGTGCGCGCCGCCCGCGAGCACCACGCCCGCGTGATCGAGGAGATGCCCGTTCGCGCCCTCGCGCTCAGCCGGTCCGAGCCCGCGATTCCCACGGTGTACCGCGACGCCGACTGACGCGCGTGTCCTCGAACGCGACAACGGGTCGGGGCGCGTCAGCGCATCATCGACTCGTAGATCTCCTTGCACGTGGGGCAGACGGGGAACTTCTCGGGATCGCGGCCCGGCGTCCACTTCTTGCCGCACAGCGCCCGCACGGGCTTGCCCGTCATCGCCGACTCGAGGATCTTGTCCTTCTTGACGTAATGCGAGAAACGCTCGTGGTCGCCGGGCTCGATCGACTCTTCGCGGATGAGCTCCTCGAGCTCACGGTCGAGGGTCGCGAGACCGCCCTGGTCGGGAGAGTCGAGAGGAGTGCTCATGCCGGAATTCTATCCGCGAACCCTCAGGTGGTCTCGGCGAAAGCCATCAGCCGGTCGCCCCGCCGATCGAACACGGCTCCGCCGATGAGGATGCCCACGACGAGCACCAGGATGCCGGTGCCGAGACCGACCCCGAGGGCCCACCACTGCGCGTCTGCGACACCCTGCAGGAAGCGCCAGCCCCACCAGAACGCCGGCACGGACGTGAGGATCGCCCCCAGCAGCACGAAGCCCTGCGACACCCCTCCGCCCGTGCGCTGCGGCTGCTGGAAGGGACTGTCGCCGTGCCGTGCCACGGCGTACGGCGCCACGACGGAGGCGATCGACGACAGTCCGAGGCCGCCCAGCAGCAGTGCACTGCACACACCCACCATGACCGGCAGCACCGACCAGTCGTCGTGGATGCCGACGCCCACGGGGATCGCGATCGCCAGGAGCGGCAGCGCGACGAGGAACAGCGGAACCAGACGGCCGACGCGGTCGGAGACGCCGCGCACCGCGCTGGAGATGTGCAGCCAGACCGCCGAGCCGTCGTAGGCGAGGTCGTTGTGCACCAGCCAGCCGAGGAACAGCGCGATGACCGGCGCCGGGATGAGCGCCGCCGTCTCGCGGGAGACCCCCACGATCACGAGCGGGACCACCACGGCGACCGCGGCGATCGGGATGATGGCGATGTCGACGAGGTAACGGGGGTCGCGCAGCCAGTAGATGAGCGAGCGGGCGGCGACGGCGCCCCCGGGCGTCCCGGGCGTCACCGTGAACCAGCCGAGACCACGACGCTCGCGCACCGAGACCGGCCGTTCCGTCCGCGTCAGCATGTGGCGCACGATGAGCGCCCACGCGGCCCCGAGAGCGACCGGGGTGAGGATCGCGACCGCCACGACGGCGGGAGTCGGGGCGAGCGGCAGCACCCACGCGGCTCCGAGCGGCGTGACCGACAGCGCATCGACCGCCGACTGCAGCGCCGGCGGCACGCCGTCCGCCCAGTTCAGCGACGCGAGGAAGACCGCGACGGGGATCGCGATGACGGCCAGCCCCAAGAGCAGCAACGACGTCAGTTCACGCGAACGCCGATCGGCGAGGACGAGGGCGGCGACCCCGAGGGCGACCCGCGCGAACAGCAGGTGCGTGACGACCAGCAGAGCAGCCGCGAATACGGATGCCGTGGCGGAGACCCCGTGCGCCGACCAGGTGCGAGCGGCCGACACCGCGACCGCGATGAACGCCACCGACGGGAGGCTGATGGGCGATGCGAGGGCCGTCGCGGCCGCCACGGAGCGCCACCCGCGACCGGTCACGCCGAAGCGGCGCGGATCGAGCGGGTCGCGCACCGGGGCGATGAGCGGCACCAGGACGAAGCACAGCGTGACGGCGGACCCGCCGATACCGAGCACGACGAGCGTGCTCGTCATAGGGGCGTCCTGCAGGCGGACCAGGGCGAAGCTCGCACCCGCCACGAGCAGCAGCGCTGCCGCAACGGCGGCGAGGGCGCGACCGCGCTGATATCGCAGCGCGCCCACCAGGAGCGCGAGTCTCAGTCGGAGAACGTGTGCAACCACTCGAGCCCCTCCACCGCGCTGGTTCCGCCCGCGAGCTCGAGGAAACGCTCTTCGAGCGTGCGACCGTCGCGCACGTCGTCGACCGACCCGGACGCGAGGATCCGTCCGCCGACGAGAACCGCGACCCCGGAGCAGGCGCGCTGCACCAGCTCCATGCCGTGGCTCGAGAGGATGACCGTGCCGCCGTGGGCGACGTACTTCTGCAGGATGTCGAGGATGACGGCGCTCGAGACGGGATCGACCGACTCGAAGGGCTCGTCGAGCACGAGGAGACGCGGCGAGTGGATCATCGCGCCGGCGAGCATGACCTTCTTGGTCATACCGGCCGAGTAGTCCGCGACGCTTCGTCCGAGCGCATCGGTGAGGTCGAACGCGCGCGCGAGGTCACCGATACGGTTCTCGACCACCGCAGGCTTGAGCCCGCGCAGCACGCCGTAGTAGTAGAGCAGCTGTCGTCCCGACAGGCGGTCGAAGGTGCGCAGCCGATCGGGGAGGATGCCCATCTGACGCTTCGCGAGGGACGGTCGGCGCGCGAGGTCGATGCCCGCGATCTCGACCGATCCGCGGTCCGGACGCAGCAGGCCGGCGATCATCGAGAGCGTCGTCGTCTTTCCGGCGCCATTGGGACCGACGAGCCCGTAGAACGATCCCGCGGGAATCTCGAGGTCGACGCCGTCGACGGCGCGCGTCTCGCCGTAGATCTTCGTCACGCCGCGCAGACGCAACGCCGGAGCGACGGGGGGCGCCTCGGCGGCCGGCTTCGATACGTCACCGGCGTCGGTGTCCGGTTCGACCACGAGCGCACTCGTGGCCGCGAGGATCGCCGTGTCGTCGGTGTCCGCGGGCGCGACGACGTCGGCCTCGGGCTCAGCGACCGGCTCGGGCTCGGGCTCGGGCTCGGCGACCGGCTCGGGCTCGGCGACCGGCTCGGGCTCCGGCTCGACAACCACCTCCGGCTCGGGCTCGGGCTCGGCGACCGGCTCGGGCTCCGGCTCGGCCTCGACGATCGGCTCGGGCTCAACGACGGGCTCGGGCTCCGGCTCCGGCTCGACAACCACCTCGGGCTCGGGCGCAACGACCGGCTCGGGCTCACCGACCGGCTCGGGCTCGGACTCGACAACCGCCTCGGGCTCGGGCTCGACAACCGCCTCGGGCTCGGGCTCGACGACCGGCTCGGGCTCGGGCTCGACGACCGGCTCCGGCGCCGTGCCCGCGTCGGACTCCGGCTGCGGCGGTGCGGTCGCGTCGTCGTACTCCTCCGCGACGGCGGGATCGGTCGGTTCGCTCGGCGGTGCGACGAAGGCAGCTGCGGCGACCGCGGCAGGAACCTCGGGAAGGGGAGGCGCTGCCGTGGCCGGCCGCGGCTTCCGAGGCTTGCGCGGCTTCTTGGCGGCCGAGCCAGTGGAAACCGCGCCGGACGATGCGGTGGCGGGCTTCCGCGGCGGGCGGGGTTTGGGCGTCGGCGGCACCGCGGCAGTCGCCTGGGGCGCACCCGCGAGACCCGCGGCCGCGACCTCGGCGGGCACCGGCGGGAGCGGGGGTGCGGGGGCATCGACCACAGAGGTGACGGGCCGTCGATCCTGGGGGGCGGGGGGCTCGGCTGTCACTCGACCAACCTATCAAGGGGGCCGTGTTTGCCCCGGCGCGTCGTCATCGGGAGTAGCTGTGAACTGCGCTACCAGCAAGGTCACGAAAGCACAACGGCACGACGGGTTACTGCGACCTCACAGGAGTCATCGCTACCATGAAGGATCGGTGAGCCAGGTGTCGTCCCGGTGAACCCTGCTCTAAATCGTAACTTCAGGAGATGTCGTGAGCCTTCAGATCGTGATCCTCGCCGCCGGGATGGGCTCGCGCCTGGGCCGTTCGCTTCCGAAGCCGCTCACGGAGCTGGGCGACGGACGCAGCATCATGCAGCAGCAGCATGACAACATCCGCTCCGCCTTCGGCGAGGATGCCCGCATCACCACGGTCGTCGGCTACCGCGCCGAGACGATCGTGGATGCCTTCCCCGACGTCGACTACGTCTACAACGCGCGCTACGACCAGACGAACACGTCGCAGAGTCTCCTGCGCGCGCTCAAGGCGAGCGGCCGCGGCGGCGTGCTGTGGATGAACGGCGACGTCGTCTTCGACCCCCGGGTGCTGGGCCGCGCTGTCGCGTTCATCGAGCGCGACCAGTCGTTCGTGACGGTCAACACCGCGAAGGTCAGCGACGAAGAGGTCAAGTACACCGTCACCGCCGAGGGCTACATCAACGAGCTGTCGAAGACCGTCCGCGGTGGCATCGGCGAGGCTGTCGGGATCAACTACATCTCCTCGCGCGACAAGAAGGCCCTCATCGCGCAGCTCGGCCGCGTCGACGACCAGGACTACTTCGAGCGCGGCCTCGAACTGGCGATCGCTGAGAACGGCGTACTGCTCGAGCCGATGGACATCTCCGACCTGTACGCGGTCGAGGTCGACTTCGCCGAGGACCTCGAACGCGCGAACCTGTTCGTCTGACGTCCGCGGGCCCTCCGGCCGCGAGAGGATGGGTGTCATGGCTCGCAAGGTGCACCGCATCGACTCGCTCCCCGACGACGCGCCGCGACGCGACGCCGGATCACCCGATAACGCGGGGCACCCACTGACGGTGCGTACGCTGGATCGCCTCCTCGCGGTGCAGCGCCCCGTCGTCCTGGCGCACCTGCGCAGCATCCGGCAGCACCACCCCACGGCCTCGACGGCGCAGGTCGCGCAGATGCTCGAGCGCAGATATCTGACGGCCGTCACCACCGGCGGCGCCGCCGTCGGTGCGACCGCCGTGGTCCCCGGCATCGGAACGGCGACGACCCTGGCGCTCAGCGGCGTCGAGACCGCCGGCTTCCTCGAGGCGACGGCGCTGTTCGCCCAGTCGCTCGCCGAACTGCACGGCATCCCGGTGGAGAATCCCGACCGTGCCCGCGCACTCGTGCTCGCCCTCATGCTGGGGCGCGAGGGCGCCGACCTGGTCGGCCAGTTCGCCCGACAGGCCACCGGCCGCGGCGGACCGCTGAGCACCTATTGGGGTGAGCTGGTGACCGCCTCGCTCCCCCGCGCCGCCGTCGGACCGGTTCTCGACCGGCTGACCCATACGTTCCTGCGTCGTTTCGCGGCGGCCGGTGGTGCATCCATCGTGGGCAAGGCCATGCCCTTCGGCATCGGCGCGGTCATCGGCGGCACCGGCAACCACATCCTCGGACGACGCATCGTCGCGGGTGCGCGGCGCGCTTTCGGCATCGTGCCCGCGGGCTTCCCGGCCGACCTTGATCCGCGCCCCGGAAATCAACCGATCGGACGAAGCCCGGGCTCGATCGCCCGGCGTGTCGGCGGTGTCGTGACGGGAGCCGGACGGCAGGTCGGCAGCATAGCGACGCGACTGTTCCGCCGCGACGAGAAGCGGGCCGAGACCGACGTGGACGAGAGAGAGTCATGACCCCGTTCCTCATCGCGATCCTCATCGTGGGCGCCGCCTTCAACGTCATCACGTGGCCGACGTTCCTGCGACGGGTCGCCCGCGACCCCCGCGCGACGGATGCCGCCGGCCGGCGCACGCGCTTCTACACCGTGCACCTCGTGCTCGTGGTGATCGCGCTCCTGCTGGCGGCGCTGTTCGTCCTGGGCGCGGTGCTCCTGCTGACCGCCCCGGCCTGACGCGAGAGACGCCCGCTCAGGCGTCGTCGAACTCGGCTTCGTCCGTTTCGTCGGCGACCGTCACCGTTCGCGCGTCCCATTCGTTCCACCGCTGCATGAGCAGCTCGATGGCCCCGTGGAAGCGCGCCGTCGCGGCGCCCGGAGTCGTGTCGCCGAAGTAGTGGCGTGACCACCCCTGCAGGCGCGACGTCGCCTCAGGGTCCGCGGCGATGCGATCGGCGACGTCGATGATCCTGTCGGCGTCCGAGGCGTCGAGCCACTCGGCATCCGCCAGATATCCGCCGGTGTCGATCAGGGCGGCGGGGTCGGCGGGACGCGTCACGAGAAGCGGCTTGTCGGCGGCGAGCCGGTCGTACACCATCGCCGAGATGTCGACGATCGCCAGGTCGGCAGCGGCGAGCTGCCAGCCCAGGTCGGGGCCATCGTCGAAGACGTGATGCGCGGTCGGGTCGGCGGCGTTCGCGGCCGCGATGGCGGCGATGATCCGGCGGTTCGCCTCGCCGTAGGCACGATCGACGACACCCGAGCGCGGATGCGGACGATAGATGAGACGGTGACGCGGTGAAGCGAGGACGGCGGCGGCGATCGCCTCTCCGTGTGTCGCGATGGAGCCGTAGTGGGCCGCGGGCCGATCGCCCTCCCACGTCGGAGCGTAGAGCACGACCGTCCGATCGTCCTGCGGATAGGGCAGTGTGCCGGAGTAGTGGTCCGCCTGCGGACGGCCGATCTCGATGGTGCGCGCCTCGAGGTCGTAGTCCCATAGCACCCGGCCGAGGCGCTCGCGCGCGGCGTCGCCGGCGATCAGAGCGTAGTCGTAGGCCTTGAACTGGTTCGTGGTCATGTACATCTTGTCGGACTCGCCGTGATTGATGAACACGTGCCACCGGTGCCCGTACCGGAACATCTGGAAGTTCCGGGTGTTCTGGTTGACGTACAGAACGACGCGGATGTCCTGCGCGGCGACGACCTGCTCGAGGGCGCGCACCGACGGCGCGAACGCGACCGGCAGCTCCCCATCGGCGAGCAGCGCCTGAGCGCCTGTGGCGCTGCGGCTGATGACGACGACGGGCCAGGTCTCCGCCAGCTTCTGCAGCGGCTTGTACCACTGGCGCATCTGGTACATGTTCACGTCGCCGTCCGCGAAGTACACCGCGACGCGATAGTGCTTGCGCGGCGGACGGGGCAGCCTCGCCAGCGTCCGGCGCACGTCGAGGTGGGCCGACCGATTGGCGATGGCGCGCCGCACGAGATGGACGGCTTTGCGTGCGTCGGTGATGATTGCCACCCCTCCAGGGTACGAGGGTGGCAGCCCGGCGCGGGACGCATGGGATGATCGACGGATGCACGACGACGCACACCGCTGGCGGCCGGCCCCGGTACCGGGTGCGGATGCCGGGGTGTCGTTCGTCATGCCGGTCCTGAACGAGCGCGACTACCTCGAGCACGCCGTGCGCAGCGTTCTCGCGCAAGAGATCTCCGGTCCCTCCGAGATCCTGCTCGCGCTCGCGCCCTCGACGGACGGCACGGAAGCGGTCGCGCAACGTCTCGCCGACACCGACCCGCGCATCCGCCTCGTCCGCAATCCCGCCGCGCACATCCCGGTCGGGCTCAACATCGCCATCCGCGCCGCCCGCTTCCCGACGATCGTGCGCGTCGACGCCCATTCCGAGCTGCAGCCCGGCTACACCGCCGAGGCCCTCGCCACCCTCGCCCGCCTCGAGGCCGCCAACGTCGGCGGCGTGATGCGCGCGGACGGGCGCACCCCGTTCCAGCGGGCCGTCGCGCGCGCCTACAACTCTCGGATCGGGCTCGGCGGCGGCGCGTATCACGGCGGCACCGCCGAGGGTCCTGCCGAGTCCGCCTACCTCGGCGTCATGCGTCGTGCGGTGCTCGACGAGGTCGGCCTGTTCGACGAGGGCATCCGCCGGGGCGAGGACTGGGAGCTGAACCTGCGCATCCGCCAGGCCGGGTACCGCGTCTGGTTCGATCCTCGGCTCGAGGTGACGTACTGGCCCCGCGAGAGCTGGGCGCGCCTCGTGCGCCAGTTCCGCGCGACGGGTTCCTGGCGCGGCGAGCTCGTGCGGCGGTTCGGGCGTCGTAACGGCATGCGGTTCTTCGCCCCGCCCGCCCTCGTGCTGTCGGTAGCGGCCGCACTCGTGGTCGGCGTGCTGCAGCTGACGCGCCTGCTCAGCGGGTGGCCCAGCGTTCTCGCGTCGATCGTCTATCTGCCGGTCGCCGCGTACGCCCTCCTGATCGCGGCCGTGAGCGCCGGACGCGGCGGCGGCCGCGGGACGCGCGACCGCCTGTGGACGCTCGCGGTCCTGCCGTCGATGCATCTGGCCTGGGGCACCGGCTTCCTCCAGGGCGTTCTGCGTGGCGCACGCGGCACGGTCGACACGTCCCGTCTCGCACGGAACACGCCGCTCCCCTAGCCGGCGGCCCGCGGCTCTCAGTCCCGCGAGACGAACCCCTGGTCGAGGATGCGGGCGACCACGCGCTCGGCAGCGTGACCGTCGTCGCGCCCGTTGAACCGTCGACGCCAGTCGTCGTACCGGTCGGCGAACGCCCCCGGGTCGGCGCCGAGCGCCGCGACGAGCTCGTCCTGGGTGCGGGCGAGCGGGCCGGGCGCGCGCTCGGCCAGGTCGAAGTAGAACCCGCGCAGCTCGCCCCGATAGCGCTCGAGGTCGGGCGCGAAGAAGTACATCGGCTTGCCCGTCACCGAGTAGTCGAACATCACCGAGGAGTAGTCGGTGATGAGCGCGTCGGAGGCGAGCTGGAGGGCGGCGAGGTCGGGGTGCGCGGTGACGTCGATCACCCGCGCGCCGCGCGCGTCCGCTCCGGGCAGCAGCGTGCGGGAGTGCCCGCGCACGAGCACGACGGCGCCGGTCTGTTCGGCGAGAGCCGCGAGGTCGAGGAAGTCGACGATCGTCTCACGGTCGTCGCGCCAGGTGGGCGCGTACAGCAGCACCCGGTCGTCCCCGTCGATGCCGAGCGCCGAGCGCATTGCCGCCCGGTCGCCCGTGTGCAGCTCGTCGGTCCGCGGGTAGCCCTCGACCCAGAGCGGGCGGCGCAGGAACGCGTAGGCCTTGCGCAGCACGCGCGCGCCGTAGGGGTTCTGCGCGAGGAGCACGTTCCACCGCCGGCTCTCGCGGATGACGGCGAGAGCGCGTCGCGGGTCGAAGCCCGGCCGGTGCAGCGCCAGTCGCTTCAACGGAGTGCCGTGCCACGTCTGGAGCACGACCTGTCCCGGGCGGCGAACGAATCGCCGTCGCAGCCAGTCGTTGACCACCAGCAGCCGCGCGGCACCGCGCGCCCGCCACCATTCCGGGCTCCCTTCCACCACGGCCACCGCCCCGTCGGGCACCGGAACCGAGAGGTCGACGACGCTCCAGTAACGCGTCACCCCGGGAGCGACCCGCGCGAGCTCACGGTCGATCGCGCGGGGGTTGTCCCCCGAGCTGCGCCCGTAGAAGCTCTCGAAGAAGACCGCGTTCTCGAGGACGTCGCGGCGTGCGGCGTAGCGCTGTTCGAGCGCGATCTGCCCTTCGCTCGCAGTCAGGGCCGGGTCCACGGGCGGACCGATCACGATGCGCCGGCCGTCCCAGCCCGCGCGCAGGGTGCCGAGTACGACGGCCGGCTGCGGCCCTGGCGCCGCCTGCTCGTCGAGCGGGCGACCGTCGACGACGATCGTGTAGGCGCCGGACGGCAGGGGCAGCTCGGGACCGTTCCAACGCGACGCATGCAGGACCACCCGCGCCTCCCAGCCGTCGGACACCCGCGAGGCAGCCGCGGCGGCACGCGCGCGCGCACCCGCCACCTCGACCGCCTCGGGCGCCGGACCGTCCGCCGCGACGACCAGTACCGGGTCGCCGTCGGCGAGCTCGAATCGCAGGCGCATCATGCGGGTTCCTTCCCGGCCGCGGGAACGGCCGCGACGATCGCGTCGTGCACACGACGGGCGTTGCCGCCGTCACGCCACGCGTGGACACGGGCGCTGAGCGCGGCCGCACGGTCTCGCCGACGCTGCGCCTCGACGGGGTCGGTGAGCACGCTCTCGAGCGATGGGATGAGTTCACGCCACGATGCGGCGGGGTCATCCCCCGCCACCGCGGAGTACGCGCCGTAGAAACCGCGCGTGAGGGCGTACAGCGTGACGTCGGGGGCGAGGAAGAGCGTGCCGAGCGGCACGAGCCCCGCGTCATACGCCAGCGAGGAGTAGTCGGTCACGAGCACGTCCAGAGCGGGCAGCAGCGGAGTCACATCGGCGACGACCGCACTGCTGAGCGAGCGGACTCGGTCATGCGCCGGCTCGGGGGCGTAGGCGCCGCCGCCGAGGGGATGCGAGCGCACGAGCAGCACGGCGTCGGCGCGCTCGAGCACCGCGATGAGCGCCGCCCAGTCGGCGGGGCCGGGGATCGCCGGGTCGGGCGCGCCGTCACGCCAGGTCGGCGCGTACAGCACCACGCGTGCGCCGCTCAGGGGGCCGACGAGGTGCTCGAGCCGTTCGCGGGCGCCGGCGCGTGCGGCATCCCGGTCGTCCGGCGACAGCACGTCCACCCGGGGCTCCCCCAGTGCCGGCACGCGATCGTCGGGCAGGCCGAACGCGCTCTCGAGCCGTCCGCGGACGAGGTGCGATGCCGCTGGGAGCAGCGCGATCTGCCGCTGGGCGCGCCGGTAGGCGGCGGTGAGGAGGGCCCGCACGCCCGGGATGCGGCCGAGCCGGCCGGGGTCGGTGGTGACGGGCGAGTCGAGACCGATGCGCTTGAGCGGGATGCCGTGCCACAGCTGGACGATGTATGCACCGTGCACCCCGTACCGGCTGACGTCACCGAGTCCGTGCGTGACGACGACGACCCGAGCCCGGGCGGTGAGCCAGAAGCCCCGGAGCGAGTCGCGGGGCGCCGTCGGGATGCCGCGCCGGCGGGCGTCTTCGGCCTGCTGCGGGGTGGACACCAACCACACCGCACGTGCCCGCGGCGCGGCCTGCCAGACGGCGAGGGCACCGTCGGCGATGCCTACGGCGCACCCGAAGACCCAGTCGCCCCGGCTGCGCGGGATGAGCGCGGTGGCGATGCGTCCGGCCAGGTACAGCGGGATGCGCAGGAGCTTCCCCACGTTGCCCGCGCCGAACGAGAAAGACGCCACCCCGCGAGCCTATCGCGGGGTGGCGTCCGAACCGGGATGCCGCTTACTGCTGCAGTTCGCCGAGCGTGACGGTGGCCGTCTGCTCGCGTCCGTCGCGGATGTAGGTGATCTCGGCGTCGCTGCCGGCGGCGAGCGCTCGCACCTGAGCCGTGAGGTCGACCTGGTCGGTGATGGCGACGTCGTTGAATCGCGTCACGACATCCCCCTTCTGCAGTCCGGCCTCTGCCGCAGCGCCGCCGGGGCTGACCTCGTCGATCAGGGCACCGGCGCGGGTCGCGCCCTCGGCCGCAGCGGCGTCGCCGACGGTGGCACCGAGGAGACCGTGGCTGGCCGATCCGTTCTCGATGATCTCGTTCGCGACGCGCTCGGCCACGGTCGACGGGATCGCGAAGCCGACGCCGATCGACCCGGCCTCGGTCGAGGTGCCACCGGCACTGGCGATCGCGACGTTGATGCCGATGAGGCGTCCCTTGCCGTCGACCAGCGCGCCGCCGGAGTTGCCGGGGTTGATCGCCGCGTCGGTCTGGATGACCGAGATGGCGATCGACGACGTCGCTTGGCGCTGCTCCTGCTGTCCCTGCCCGAAGTCGAACTCGAAGGGTGTGCGTCCACCCGGCGATCCCTGCTCGGGCTCGGCCTCGGACTCCGGCGCCGCCGACGAGGCGATCTGGATCGACCGGTTGAGCGCGCTCACGATGCCGGTGGTCACGGTGTTCGACAATCCGAGCGGAGCGCCGACCGCGACCGTCTGGTCACCGACGTTGAGCTTGCTCGAGTCGCCGAACTCGATCGGTGTGAGGCCCGACGCGTCGGTGAGCTTGATGACCGCGAGGTCGTAGGTCGGGTCGGTGCCGACGATCGTCGCCGCGTATACGCGGCCATCGGACATCGTCACCGACAGTCGCGGGTCGCCCGTGGCGCCGTCGAGGGTCACGACGTGGGTGTTGGTGAGGACGTAGCCGTCCTCGCTGAGGATGACGCCGGAGCCGGTGCCGCCCGAGCTGTTCGACGACGCCGAGATCGTCACGACGCTCGGCAGCACCTTCGAGGCGATGGCCGTCGTGGCGTTGACCGAATCAGGGTTGTTCACCGTGATCGACGAGGGGCCGCCGCTCTGCGATGCGGGGGCGGCGACGAACGACGAGCCCACGGCCGCCGCCCCGCCGATGCCGGCCGCCCCGCCGACGAGGGCGGCGGCGACGAGGATCGCCGCGACCTTGCCGCCGCCGACTCTCTGCTTGTCGTGGTGTTCGGCCGTCGCGGCGGGCGAGGCGTGTCCGAAGCCGGCGCCGTACGGCTGGGTCGGCTGCGTGTGGAAGCCCGAGCCGGCTGCTGCCTCATAGCCCGGCAGCGGCGGGCGCGGCGGGATGACCGCGTCGCTGGGCGGCGTCGGTGCCGCGGCGGCCTCCGGTCGGGTCTCGGGGATCGAAGTGCGGTCGGCGGGCTGCTCGGCGGCGCTCTGCGCGTCGGGAGTGCGGTCGTCGGGGTTCTGCGGGTCGCTCATCGAGGTTGCTCCTTTGTCCAAGCGAGACCAGATTGCCGCGCCATGCTGTGGTTTGCCTATGGCGGGGTTGGGACCGTGCTATGCGTGTAGCCTGTGCCGGATGCACGAGGTTCCCGGCGCCTGGCGTCGCGCCGCCCGCGGCGCCGGCCTGCTCACCGACGAGGGCGTACCCGTCCCGACCATCTTCGCCGAGATGAGCGCCCTGGCGGCTCGTACCGGCGCCCTGAACCTGGGTCAGGGCTTCCCCGACGACGACCCGCCGGCCCCCGTCCTCGCGGCGGCTCACACGGCGATCGCGTCGGGGCGCAATCAGTACCCTCCGGGGCGGGGCGAGCCCGAGCTACTCGCGGCCATCGCCGACCATCAAGCCCGGTGGTACGGCATCCGACTCGATCCGGATGCGGAGATCCTGGTGACCGCCGGAGCGACCGAGGCCCTCGCCGCCGCTGTCCTCGCCCTCGTCGACGGCCCCGATGACGAGATCGTCGTCTTCGAGCCCTACTACGACGCCTACGCCGCGCTGGCAGCGCTGTCGGGCGCGCGACTGATCACCGTGCCGCTGCGCTGGCCGGCGTTCCAGCCCGACCTCGATGAGCTGCGCGCCGCCGTGACCGACCGCACCCGCATCATCCTGGTCAACGACCCCCACAACCCGACCGGGGCCGTGTTCGATCCCGAAGTCGGCGCGGAGATCATCCGTCTGGCCCACCGTCACGACGCGATCATCGTGACCGACGAGGTGTACGAGCACCTCACGTTCGATCGGCCCCACGTACCGCTCGCCGGTCGCGCCGGAGCCTTCGAGCGCACACTGACGATCTCGTCGGCCGGCAAGACCTTTTCCGCCACCGGATGGAAGGTCGGCTGGATCTCGGGCCCCCGCGAGCTCGTGGGGGCGGTGCTGGCCGTCAAGCAGTGGCTCACCTACGTCAACGCCGGGCCGTTCCAGCCCGCCGTGGCTGTCGGCCTGCGCCTGCCCGATGAAGCCTATGCGGCGATCACGGGGCGACTGCGAGCCGGACGCGACGCGATCGGCGCCGGGCTGCGTGCGGCCGGCTTCGACGTGTCCACCCCGTCCGGGTCGTATTTCACGGTCGCCGACGCGGCACCGCTGGGCGCGACCGACGCGGCGGAGTTCTGCCGCGAGCTGGCCGACCGCGCCGGCGTCGTGGCAATCCCGCTGACGGCCTTCGCCTCCGACGCGCACCGTCGCCACTACAGCACGCTCGTGCGCTTCGCCGCTTGCAAGCGTCCCGAGGTGCTCGCCGACGCCTCAGCCCGGCTCGCCGCCGCCTTCTGAGCGCGGGACGACGGCGAAACGCCGGAGGCGCAGCGCCGGGTTGACCCGCCGGACGCGCTCGACCGCTTCGACCTCGAGGTGCGCGATCACGACGTCCGTCGCCGTTCCGACCGCGGCGATGTCGACTCCCTGCGGATCGATGACAGCCGAGTTGCCCACGCCGAGCGGCGGCGGATGATCGGCGGCGGCGACGTAGAGGGTGTTCTCGATCGCCCGCGCCCGGAGCAGGGTGTGCCAGTGCAGCTCCTTGAGTGGACCCCGCACCCACTGGGCGGGGACCAGCAGCGCGTGCGCACCGGTGTCGGCGAGCGTGCGCGCGACCTCCGGGAATCGCAGGTCGTAGCAGGTCATCAGGGCGAACCGGATGCCGCCCACCTCGAAGGTCTCCGGCGGCATGATCTCCCCCGGCTCGACCCAGTCGGATTCCCGCTGACCGAAGGCGTCGTACAGGTGCAGCTTGCGATACGCCGCCGTGAGCCCCGCCGGCCCGACGGCGACGACGGTGTTGCGCACGTGCTCGCCGTCGGCAGCGGCTTCGAGCAGACCGGCGACGACGTGCACGCCGTGCTCGCCCGCCAGATCGCGCAGCGCCGACACGAACGGCCCGTCGATCGTCTGCGCGTGCTCGACCAGCGTGCCGTCGAAGGGGTCGATGAAGTAGCTGGAGTACTCCGGGAACACGACGACATCCGCCCCGCGGTCCGCCGCTCGTGCCACGAGACGGCGGATCTCGCCGAGGTTGGCTTCGGTGTCGGCGGCCGGGGCGAACTGTGCGACGGCGACGGCGGTCACGGCTCCTCCGTTCCCCGACGCCGGAAAACCAACGGCGAGACGATCCACAGCGCGCCGATCAGCAGCGCGAGCACAGCGCCGACGACCCACGAAGCCGCGTCGCCGACGACGACGTCGAACACGAACACCACGACCCCGACCAGCAGCAACGAGACGGTCACGAGCGCCGTGAGCAGGGCGACGTGCCCGTACGCGACGACGACGGGCTTCGCCCGGTGCCGGAACAGGGCTCGGTGCAGGGCGACGGGCGCAAGGGCGACGATGGCACTGAGGGCGGCGAGCACGACGAGCACGAGGTAGAACGCGCGCTGCATCCCGTCGAGGTCGGCGAACGCGGGCTGGAACGCGAGAGCCAGCAAGAAGCCGGTGAGGATCTGCGTGCCCGTCTGCAGGACGCGCAGCTCCTGCAGGAGCTCGTTCCAGTTGCGGTCCGCGCGCTCGTCCGCCGACTCGTCGCGGCCGTCGTCGGCGACGTCGCCCGACTTCGCGGACATCGAGGCGGCGGAGGTCATGGCGCCATCCTCCCGCCGACAGCCGCGCGAGGCAACACGGCGGCGCAGGACGCCGACGACACGCCCGGACAGCGGGTCGGAGGGGGCTCGATTGGACGACCTCCGAAACCCGTGCTAGCTTTATCTCTTGTGCCGCGGGGTGGAGCAGCTCGGTAGCTCGCTGGGCTCATAACCCAGAGGTCGCAGGTTCAAATCCTGTCCCCGCAACAGAAAAGACGAAGGCCCCGCCAATCGGCGGGGCCTTCGTCGTATGTCCGACGCCCCATCACGCCGGGGCGGTGGTGCGACCCGCGCGCATCCGGCCGTTCACGCGTCGACGAGAGCGTCGCCCATCTCATCCAGGAAACGGATGATCGTTCTGAGCTCGGCGTCGGTGAAGGGCTCCAGCGCGCCGCGCATGCGCGCCATGCGAGCGGAGAAGTGCCGGCGGAAGTCGGCACGGGACTCGTCGGTCAACGAGATCACGAGCGCTCGGCGATCGTTCGGGTGCGGCTCGCGCACCACGAAGCCCTCCTTCGCGAGGCGGTCGATCAGCTTCGTCGTCGAGGCGCTCGAGATACCCAGGTGCCGGGCGAGGTCGTGCGGCTTGACCAGCTCGCCCCGCTGCTCGCGGATGCTGAGCATGCGCAGCGCCGAGAGATCGGTGGCGTTCATGTCCATGTCGCCGCGCAGGCCCGTGTGCATCCGGTCCATGGCGTCGCTGAAGGCGCGCACCCCCTCGAGTGCGGCGCGCACGACACCACTTCTCTCCGTTATGGAATCCGGGACAGCCATGTGGACACCACCTCTCGGCCGCGGTTATCATCGGCTCAAACGCTAGTTAAGCTAGCAAAAAGGCTGGCCGAATGGCAGACCCTGGATGGTGGACATGATCTCCTTGCCCGACGACAGCGCGACCGCCGTCGATCGCGCGCTGGACGCCGTGCTCACCCGTCTCGCCGAACGGGCCATCCCCCGCGGCGCGTCCGCGCTCGCCCTCATCCGGGCCGCATCCGAGGCGACCACCGGCGGCAAGCGGTTCCGCCCCGCTCTCGTCGTCGCCGCTTTCGACGCCTTCGACGGCGACCGGGACGCGGCTCCCGGCCTGTGGGATGTCGCTGCCGCCTTCGAGTTGCTGCACACCGCCTTCGTCATCCACGACGACCTGATCGACCGCGACCTCGAGCGGCGCGGGATGCCCAACGTCGGCGGCGCCTTCCGCTCGCGCGCTCGCTCGTTGGGCGTCGGCGACGAGGGCGCGGAGCGTATCGGCGACGCGGCGGCCGTGCTGGCCGGCGACATCCTGCTCTACGAGGCCGCCCGCCTCGTCGCGGTGGCCGACATCGGAGGCGACCAGCGGGTGCCTCTGTTCGGCCTGCTCGACGACGCCGTCCTCGTCTCGGCCATCGGCGAGCTGGCCGACGTCGAGCAGGCCGTCGTTCCCGGCGAGCCCGAGACCACGCAGCTGCTCAGCACCGCGCACGACAAGACCGCCGTCTATTCGTTCTGCGCTCCCCTGACGGCCGGAGCCGTGCTGGCCGGGGCCGACGCGGGCGATCGCGCCGTCCTCCTGACCGTCGGCGCGGACCTCGGTCTCGCGTTCCAGCTCGTCGACGACCTGATCGGCACCTTCGGCAGCGAGGCCCAAGCCGGACGCGGCGCCGGCGCCGACCTGCGCGAAGCCAAGCGCACGCCCCTGATCTCCCTCGCACGCGAGACCGCTGCCTGGCCCCAGATCTCGTCGGCACTCGCCCTGGCCCCCACCGGCCCGATCGCGGTCCGCGCCGCCCAGCGCGAGCTGCACGAGAGCGGCGCACGCGACCGGCTCGTGGCCCTCATCGGGCAGACTCTCGCGTCGGTGCGGCGCCGCGCGGCCGAGTTGCCGGCCGAGCCGCGGGCTCTCATCGAACGATTGGCCACCGGCATTGAAGGACGCATCCCGTGAGTGACGAGACCACCGGCATCACCCTGTACGACCGCACCGCGCGTGATGCCGCGGCTGTCGTCATCTCGGCGTACTCGACGTCCTTCGGGCTCGCCGCCCGGCTCCTCGGCCCGCGGGTGCGGCCGCACGTTCGCAACATCTACGCCCTGGTCCGGGTGGCCGATGAGATCGTCGACGGCTCGGCAGCCCAGGCGGGCCTGTCGGCCGCGGCTCAACGGCGGGTGCTCGATGCGCTCGAGACCGAGACGTTGACGGCCGTCGACGAAGGCTTCAGCGCCAACCTGATCGTCCACGCGTTCGCCCGGACCGCGCGCGAGTGCGGCATCGGCGCCGACCTCGTACGCCCGTTCTTCGCGTCCATGCGCACCGACCTCGACGTCACGGCGCACGACGCGATGTCGCATGATTCCTACGTCTACGGCTCGGCCGAGGTGGTCGGCCTGATGTGCCTCCAGACTTTCGTCAACGCCGGCGCCGCCCGACCTCAGCCCGCCCACCCCGACCTCGTCGACGGCGCCCGCCGCCTCGGCGCCGCCTTCCAGGATGTGAACTTCTTGCGCGATCTTCCTCACGACGTCGGCTCACTCGGCCGCGATTACCTCGGTGTCGGCACCGTCGACACCGGCACCGGCTCCGACGAGACCGGCAGCGTCTCGCGCGTCGACGTCCTCGACCGCATCGACGCCGACCTGGATGCCGCCGGCGCGATCATCCCGCGTCTGCCCGCCGACTGCCGGCGCGCCGTCACCGCCGCCCACGACCTGTTCACGGCGCTCTCGCGCCGCCTGCGTCGCGCGGGCAGCACGACCGAGCGGGTGCGGGTGCCGAACACCGTCAAGCTCGGTCTCGCCGCTCGCGCCACCGTCGGCGCCGCTCCCCTGCGAGCCGGTTCATGAGCCGCCCGACGCCGGTGGCATCCGGACAGCGCGTCGTCGTCGTCGGCGGGGGGATCGCGGGACTGTCCACCGCCGCCCTGCTGGCCGAGGACGGGCACGACGTCACGGTGATCGAGGCGCGCGACGAGACCGGCGGGCGAGCGGGATCGTGGGAGCACGAGGGCTTCCGCTTCGACACGGGCCCGAGCTGGTACCTCATGCCCGAGGTGTTCGACCACTTCTTCGCCCTGCTGGGAACGACCGCCGCCGCGGAGCTCGACCTCGTGCCCCTCGTTCCCGCCTACCGCGTCTACGCCGAGCCGGACGGCGACGGCCCCGGTGAGCACGTCGATGTCGTCTCGGGGCGCTCGGCGGCGACGGCACTGTTCGAGAGCCGTGAACCGGGCGCGGGCGCCGAGCTCGACGCATACCTCGACTCCGCTGCCGACGCGTACGACCTCTCTGTGTCGAAGTTCCTATACGACACCTACGCCACGAGCGAGGGGTTGCGCGACCCGGAGCTGGTGCGCCGACTCCCCCAGCTGGCGCCGTTGCTGTCGCGGTCGCTCGTGCGACACGTCGAGAGCCGGTTCTCCGATCGTCTGCTGCAGCAGATCCTCGAGTACCCCGCGGTGTTCCTCGGCTCCTCCCCGTACGACGTGCCGAGCCTGTATCACCTGATGAGCCACCTCGATCTGGATGACGCCGTGCTCTACCCGCGCGGCGGCTTCACCGAGGTCATCGCCGCCATCGAACGCCTCGCCGTCGCCCGCGGCGTGACGGTGCGCACCGGGACGGCTGTCGCACAGATCCTGACGGATGCCTCGGGCGCCGCCGCCGCCGTTCGTCTGGCCGACGGTACCGAGATCGCCGCTGACCTCGCGGTGTCGACGGCGGATCTGCACCACACCGAGACCGTGCTGCTCCCGCCCGACCAGCGGTCGTACCCCGAGAAGTGGTGGCGCAAGCGCACCCCCAGCTTCGGTGCGCTGCTGCTCCTGCTCGGTGTCGAGGGCGAGCTGCCGCAGCTGGCCCATCACACGCTGCTGTTCACCGACGGCTGGCGCGAGAACTTCGCGGCGATCTCGGGCCGCGACACGCACATCCCCGACCCCGCGTCGCTCTACGTGTGCCGCCCGAGCGCGACCGACGACACCGTCGCCCCCGCGGGGTCCGAGAACCTCTTCGTCCTCGTGCCGATCCCCGCCGATCCCGAGCTCGGTCGCGGCGGCGTGGCGGGCGCCGGCGACCCGGGGATCGAGGCCGCCGCCGACCAGGCGATCGCTCAGATCGCGGACTGGACCGGCATCCCCGACCTCGCGGAGCGGATCCGCGTGCGCCGCACCATCGCTCCGGGCGACTTCGCCCGCGATCTCGGGGCGTGGCGCGGCAACGCGCTGGGACTGGCCCACACGCTCGGGCAGAGCGCGCTGTTCCGTCCGGGGAACGCGTCGAAGAAGGTGCCGGGCCTGTTCTACGCGGGCGCGTCGGTCCTGCCGGGCATCGGGCTGCCGATGTGCTTGATCTCGGCGGAGCTCGTCGTCAAGCGCCTCCGCGGCGACACCACCGCCGGCCCGCTTCCCGAGCCCACCGCTCCGCCCCGCTGAGCGGTGCCGGGACTCTATCTGCTCGCTCTGCTCGCCTCGCTCGTCGGGGTCGGGCTGCTCGACCGTCGCTTCGGGCTCGCACTGTGGCGCGACCGCCGCACCACCGTGATCGCGACGGTCATCGGTACCGTCTTCTTCCTCGCGTGGGACGCCGTCGGCATCGCGACGGGCGTCTTCGTCAAGGGCGACAGCGCGCTGCTGCTCGGACTCGACCTCGCGCCGCACCTGCCCGTCGAGGAGCCGGTCTTCCTCCTCTTCCTCAGCTACCTCGCCCTCGTGCTGTACGGGGCCGCCGGGCGGATGCGGTCGAGGAGAGAGGGCGCGTCGTGACGACCTATCCGCTCATCCTCATCCCGTTCGTCGCGGTGACCCTGATCGTCACGCTGGCGACCGCCCGACGCCCGCGCTTCGGACGCCGAATGGGCTGGTCGGCGCTCGCTGCCGTGGGACTCCTCGCGCTGACCGCCGTCTTCGATAACGTCATGATCGCCGTCGGGCTGTTCACCTACCCGGAGGCGCACCTCAGCGGCATCCGCGTGGGCCTGGCCCCCATCGAGGATTTCGCCTATCCCCTCTGCGCGGCGTTCCTCGTACCCGCCGTCGCGACCCTCCTGGAGAGACCGGAACGATGACCGCCGCCGCCCTGCCTCGTCAGCTGCTGCTCGCCTCGCGCCCCGTGAGCTGGATCAACACCGCGTTCCCGTTCGCCGCCGCGTACGTGCTCACGACCCGCGAGATCGACCTGACGCTCGTCATCGGCACCCTGTTCTTCCTCGTGCCGTACAACCTCGCGATGTACGGCATCAACGACGTGTTCGACTACGAGTCCGACCTGCGCAACCCGCGTAAGGGCGGCGCTCACGGGGCGATCCTCGATCGCGGCGTGCACCGCGCGACCCTCTGGTCGGCGGCGCTGTCGTGCCTGCCGTTCGTGGTGTATCTCGTCGTCGTCGGGTCGCCGCTGTCGTGGCTCGTCCTCGCGGTCAGCCTCTTCTTCGTGGTCTTCTACAGCGCGCCGCCGCTGCGGCTGAAGGAACGGCCGTTCGCCGACTCGGTGACCAGCAGCATCCATTTCTTCTCACCGGCCGTGTACGGCTTCGTGCTCGCCGGAACGACCTGGACCTGGCAGCTGGCCCTCATCGTGCTCGCATTCGCCGCCTGGGGCGTTGCATCGCACGCCTTCGGGGCGGTGCAGGATGTCGGCGCCGACCGCGAAGCCGGCATCGCCTCGATCGCGACGGTGCGCGGCGCGCGCTGGACGGTGCGGTTCGCGCTCGGCTGCTACGTCCTCGCGGGCGTGCTGATGCTCCCCACGACATGGCCCGGGCCGCTCGCCGCCCTCGTCGTCGTGCCGTACCTGGTCACACTCTGGCCCTTCCGCACCATCACCGACGCCACGTGCGAGCGCGCCACCGCCGGATGGGACCGCTTCCTGTGGCTGAACCAGCTCGGCGGGTTCCTCGTGACGCTGCTGCTGGCCTGGTGGTGGCTGCTCACCGCCTGATCCCACGCATGCCGCAGCGCCCGGGCCGCACGCAGCGGCCCGGGCGCGCGGGGTTTCCGGCGACGCCGGGCTCAGGCGGCGGGCGACGCGGCCGGGGTGACCTCGTCGGTGCGGCTGGCACGGATCGGGTGACCCTGCGTCGTGAGGCAGCGACCGCTCGCCAGGTCCCACTTCCAGTCGTGCAGCGAGCAGGTGAGCACGCCGTCCTCGATCTTGCCGGTCTTGGTCAGGTCGGCGCGCAGGTGCGGGCACCGCCGCTGCACGGTCCAGTCGCCCAGCTCCGCGTCCTCCGTCTGGTCGGACTGCTCGGCGTACCAGTTCTCGACGTATTCGATGCGGTCGCGCGAGAGGCACTTGAGGAAGGTCGTGAGGAACTCGTTGAACTTGCCACTGCGGCCGACCTCGAACTGCATCGACAGGAAGATCGAGTTCGACCAGTCGATCTCATGGTCGCGGATGTTGGTCGAGACGAGGTCGGCGGGGATCGTGTACCAGTAGATGCAGTCCTCGCCGGCGTACTCGCGCACCTTGGCGCGGGGGAAATCCACGACCATGTCGAGCTCGCCGATGCGGAAGCGCACCAGCCCGCCGACACCGTTGCGGATCGTGCGTGCGCGCCGCAGGAGCGGCTCCCACCACTGCTTGATCGCCTGCAGCATCTCGTCGGGCGGCAGCACCGCGGCACGCGTGGCGATCTCGGCGCGGACCTCGTCCTGGCGGCTGTCGCGCTGCTCGGCCAGGTATGCCCACTTGTCCGAGAACATGCGCTCGATCTCGGCCTCGGTGTACAGGGTCTGGGTCACCTCGAGCACGCCGCCGTTCAGATCGACCTGCGTGCCGGGCACGAAGAGGTAGCCCTTCTGCTCCGGGCGTTCGGCGGCCATGTGCGCGAGGAACTGCGCCTGGTCGGTGAAGATCGAGTCGTCCTGCTCGCCCCAGCCGTTGTAGCGGAAGAGCTCTTCACGCAGGAACATCGGGGGCCCCGCCATGGGGAACACGTGCGGCGCGTCGACCTTGTCGATGTAGTACATCGCCCGCTTGTTCTGCGCGTCACGCTTGAGCTGCGCGAAGTTCTGCTTCGCGTCCTGGGGCAGGTCGTAGACCATCGGCCACCAGATGGCGCCCGAGACCTGCGTGAAGTACGCGTCGGGGGTGCCGAACGACAACAGCTTCTCGAGATCGAGCGGGTGCGAGTCGTTCTGGTTCAGCACCGATCCGGTGCCGTCGTCGACCGACAGGCTCGAGTCGCCGATGGGCCCGTCGCTGGGGGCGCGCAGCGGCGTGACCATGAGCTTCAGGTCGCCGAACTCGAGGGGCACACCGGCCTGCGTGTAGATGATGTTCTCGTACCCGAGCGCGCGCAGATCGCGCTCGAGATCATCCGTCGGGTAGTCGGGCAGCAGCACCCGGATATCAGTGGAGACGTGGGCCTTCAGTAGCGCCGGATCGAAGTGATCGCGGTGCCGGTGCGAGATGTACAAGAAGTCGGCGCGCCCGAACCGCTCCCAGTCGAGACCGCGGTTGTCGGGGAACGGGAACCACGAGCCGAAGAAGCTCGGCCCCACGACGGGGTCGCAGAGGATGCTGCCCCCGGCCGTCTCGATGAACATCCCGGCGTGTCCCAGCCCTGTGATCCGCATGACGATGACCTCCTGTTACGACTGGTCGAGTCTACGTGAGCGCCCGTGCGCCGCCGCCGTGGGGCGGGCCGTGTCAGTTCCGTGGGCGGGCGGCGCGGCGCTCAGCCGAGCAGGCCGCGGATGTCGTCGGCGTCGAGTGCCGTCGAGAACGCGCCGTCGGCGTCGAGTAGAGCGCTCGACAACCGTGCCTTCCGCCGCTGCAGATCGATCACCTTCTCTTCGATCGTGCCCGCCGCGATCAGCCGGTACACGGTGACGGGTCGGTCCTGGCCGATGCGGTGCGTCCGGTCGATCGCCTGCTGCTCGGCGGCCGGGTTCCACCACGGATCGAGCAGGAACACGTAGTCCGCCTCGGTCAGCGTCAGCCCCACCCCGCCCGCCTTGAGGCTGATGAGGAAGACAGGATCGTCGCCCTGGCGGAACGCGTCGACGACCGCCGCTCGCCGCGTCGTCGAGCCGTCCAGCCGGACGACCCCGATGCCATGCGCGCGCAGGTCGGCTTCGACGATGTCGAGGTACGAGGTGAACTGGCTGAACACGAGCGCGCGATGCCCCTCGGCCACGACGGGGCCGAGCCGGTCGCGGAGCGCCTCGAGCTTGCTCGAGGCGAGCCCCGGGCCACCGGCATCCACCAGCGATGGCGCGAGCGCGAGCAGCCGCAGCAGCGTGAGCGAGCGGAAGACGATGAAGCGCTGACTGTCGAGATCGTCCAGAAGACCGAGCACCTTGCGCCGCTCGCGTTGCAGGACCCGCTCGTAGACGGCGCGATGGCCGCTGGAGAGCTCGACGAACACGTCCTGCTCCTGACGCGGCGGCAGGTCGGGCGCCACGAGATCCTTCGTGCGCCGCAGCAGGAACGGACGGATGCGGCCGCGCAGCCGCGCCAGTCGTCGTTCGCGGGCCGGGCCGCCCTCGAGGTTCTCGTCGACCCGGCCGTGCTCGATGGGCAGGACGTACTCCTGACGGAACTGCCGGGCGGAGGGGAACAGCCCCGGCGAGGTCAGCGAGAGGATCGCCCACAGGTCGGTCAGGCTGTTCTCGAGCGGCGTGCCGGTCGCGGCGAAGACGACGTCGGCCCGCAGCCCGAGGACGGCTCGGTGAACCTGACTGCGCGGGTTCTTGACGTACTGGGCCTCGTCGAGCACGACGGTCGACCAATCACGCGCGGCGTAGGCCGCCGCATCCAGGCGCAGCAGCGCGTAGGAGGTGACGACGATGTCCGCCCGGCCGTCGTCCTCGTCAGCGTCCCCGGCGAATCGCTGGCCCGTCGTCTCGACCACGCGCACGCGCAGGCCCGGCACGTGCCGGGCCGCCTCGTCGCCCCAGGCCGACACCACCGAGGTCGGCGCCACCACCAGCGCCGGACGGGTCTCGCCGGCTTCGCGCGTGCGCAGCAGCATCGCCAGCAGCTGAACCGTCTTGCCCAGGCCCATGTCGTCGGCGAGGACTCCCCCCAGGCGCGCGTCGCGCAGCGTGCAGAGCCAGGCGTAGCCGTCGCGCTGATAGGGGCGCAGAGTCGTGGCCAATCCCATGGGCGGGACGAGAGGGGGCCGGGCAATTCCCGTGACGTCGGCATCCGCGGCGCGCAGCACGTCGACGGCACGACGCCAGCGGGTGGCGGGCTCGCTCTGGTCGGCGAGATCCTCGAACTCCGACCACAGGTGCTGGTGATAGCGGCTGATCCGCGCGCCCGTCTCCCATTCGACGAGGTCGCGCGATTCCTCGATCAGGTCGCGCAGGCGGTCGAGCGAGCGATGCGCGAGCGGGAAGTAGGCGCCGTCCGACAGCAGCATCCGCTTGCGCCCCTGCGCGAGCGCCGCGAACAGGGGACGGAACGGGATGCGGCGGCCGTCGACCTCGACGTGGACCCCCAGCTCGAACCAATCGGCGTCGGTCGTCTCCACCGTGCGGACCGTGATGCGGGGATCACCCGACAGCTCGCGATAGGACCGCCGCAACCCCGACACCTCGACGCGCACCGCATCCACCCGCTCGAGAGCGGGCAGCACGCGCGCGACGAAGTCCGCCGCATCGGCACCGCTGCGACGTCCCTCCGGCGTGAAAGGTTCGTCGGTCGCGCCCGCCCACGCGCGTTCGACCGCCGCGCGGACGTCGGCGCGCTCCGGGTCGCGCTCGTGTCCGGTCGCCCACGCCGACGGGGCGGCGCCGGGCGTCCGCCACGTGACGGCGTAGTCGACCACGTCGTCGGGGCGCTGCTCGACCGCGACGACGGCCACGGTGCGCTCCGGTGGCGGCAGTCGGACACCCGCGCCCGCGACCACAGAGGTCTCACGGGCGAGCCGCGGGTACGCCTCGCTCAGGAAGTCCTCGATGTCGGCGGCGGGAATCGGCACCGGCGCGCCCGCCGCGATCAACGCGCGCACGCCCGGCCCCAACTCGACGGGCGCGAGTGCGACGCCGAGCCCCGCACCGAGGCGCTCGATCGTGTACACGCCGACGTGGCCGAGCGGGCGGACCTGCGTCGCGGCCTCGCCGCCGTCGACAGCCACCACCGGAGTGAGCTGCAGGTCGCGACCGCGCGACTCGACGCGCACCTCGACGGAAGCGGCATCCCCCAGCAGGATCTCCTGGTCCGGACGCGTCGAGACGAGCGGGATGCCGAGATCGGCAGCAGCACGCAGGTGCGGCCACAGCAGGTCCGAATCGGCACCGTCGAGCGTCAGCCAATCGGAGTCGCCGAAGCCGCCCAGCAGGCGCGCGTCGTGCGCGATGCCGTACAGCGTGGCGAACCAGCGCATGCGCGCCGGGTCGATGCGCCACGCGCCGCGGCGCAGCGAGTCCCAGGTCTCGTCGCCCTGCACCCAACGGCCGCTCGCCGGACTGCGCACGAGGGGTCTCACCGCGAGGCGGAAGTCGCCGGATGAGGTCTCGACGCTCCGCGCGGTCGCCGGCACCACGCGGCGCGGACCCCAGTGCGCCTCTTCCGCGCTCTCGCGCTGCCGGAGCTGAACACCGAGCGCGATCGCGCCGTCCGCGGCGGACGCCGGCGCGAGCACGGCTCGCCACGACGGACCGCGCGGGTCGGTCACGTCCAGCCCCTCACGCGTCCGACGTCCCGCGCACGGTAGACGCCGGACTCAGGAGGCGCGTGCGACGCGACCGAGGACGCCGTGCACGAACGCGCTCGACCCGTCGGTCGAGAATTCCTTCGCGAGCTCCACGGCCTCGTCGATCGCCACCGCGGCGGGCACGCCGTCGTTGTAGAGGATCTCCCAGACCCCCAGGCGCAGGATGGCGCGGTCGACAGCGGGCATCCGGGCGAGCGACCAGTCCTTGGCGAACGTGGTGATCTGCTCGTCGATGTCGTCGCGGTTGTCGATGACGCCGTCGATGATCTCGCGCGCATAGAGCCACGAGGCCTCACGGGCAGGCTCGAGCGCGGCACGCTTGGCCTCGGCGGCCAGCGTGACGCTCAGATCGTCGCCGCGGACGTCGGACTGGTACAGGATGTCGAGGGCGCGCTTGCGCGCCTTGGACCGGGCACTCATCGGGCGGAGGCCGGTGTCAGCTCACGCGGCCGAGGTAGTCACCCGTGCGGGTGTCGACCTTGACCTTCGTGCCCTGATCGACGAAGAGCGGCACCTGGATCTCGTGACCGGTCTCGAGGGTCGCCGACTTCGTGCCCGCCGACGAGCGGTCGCCCTGCAGGCCCGGCTCGGTGTAGGTGATCTCGAGCACCACGGACGCGGGCAGCTCGATGTAGAGCGGGTTGCCGTTGTTGAGCGCGATCTGCACCTGCTGGTTCTCGAGCAGGTAGTTCTTCGCGTCGCCCACGGTCGCGGCCGCCACCGTGATCTGGTCGTAGTCGGCGACATCCATGAAGACGAAGTTGTCGCCGTCGTTGTAGAGGTAGGTGAAGTCGCGACGGTCGACGTTCTCGATCTCGATCTTCGCGCCGGCGTTGTACGTGCGGTCCACGACCTTGCCCGACACGACGTTCTTCAGCTTGGTGCGCACGAACGCACCACCCTTGCCGGGCTTGACGTGCTGGAACTCGATGACGTTCCAGAGCTGACCGTCGATGCTGAGGACGACGCCGTTCTTGATGTCTGCGGTCGATGCCATGAGTGTGGAGTTCCGTTCGTGAGGTCGGGCGGCCGGCGGGCCGACGATCGATTCTACGTGAGGTTGTCGAGCAGCTGCTGCGTCGCCGTGGCGTACCCCGCGACGCCCTGACCGATCACGTGCACCGAGGCGACATCAGCCACGTACGAGTGGTGGCGGAATGCTTCGCGCTCGGCGACGTTCGAGATGTGCACCTCGGCGACCGGCAGCGCCACGGCCGCGAGGGCGTCGCGCAGGACGACGGAGGTGTGCGTGAGGCCGGCGGGGTTGATGACGATGCCCGCGCAGTCCGTGCGTGCGTCGTGGATCGCGTCGATGAGGACGCCCTCGTGGTTGCTCTGCACCGCGCGCACCTCGAAGCCGCGCTCCGCGGCGGTCGCGACCACCAGCGCTTCGACATCGGCGAGGGTGTCGTGGCCGTAAACGTCGGGCTCGCGCGTCCCCAGCAGGTTCAGATTCGGTCCGTTGACCAGCAGCAGACGGCGCGGGGTGCTCACCCGCCCCACCCTATCCAGCGCCGCACGGCTCAGGCGCCGACCTCCTGGTAGGCGGCGAAGAGCAACGACTCGTCCGGCGCCTGCAGCACGGTCGGCTTGGCAATGTCGTCGAGCACGATGAAGCGCAGCATCGACCCGCGGGTCTTCTTGTCGCGCTGCATCGTCGCGAGCAGCTGGCGCCAGGCTCCGGCGCGGTACGAGGTCGGCAGGCCGAGGGTCTCGAGCACGTCGCGGTGGCGCTGCGCCGCGGCATCCGGAAGGCGTCCGGCCAGACGCGACAGCTCGGCGGCGAACATCATGCCGACCGACACGGCGGCACCGTGACGCCACTGGTAGCGCTCGGCGTGCTCGATGGCGTGCCCGAGCGTGTGGCCGTAGTTCAGGACCTCGCGCAGTCCCGCCTCGCGCAGATCCTCGCCGACGACGCGGGCCTTCATGTCGATCGCGAGCTCGATGCTGCGGCGGAAGGCGGCACTGTGCGGGTCGACGGCGGCCTCGGGATCGGCCTCGATGAGGTCGAGGATCTCGGGGTACCAGATGAATCCCGCCTTCGCGACCTCGGCGAAGCCGGCCACCCGCTCGTTGCGTGAGAGGCCGTCGAGCAGGTCGAGGTCGCAGACGACCGCCGCGGGAGTCCAGAACGCGCCGACGAGGTTCTTGCCCTCGGCGGTGTTGATGCCGGTCTTTCCACCCACCGCGGCGTCCACCATGCCCAGCACGGTGGTCGGCACCTGCACGATGGCGATGCCGCGCAGCCACGTCGCGGCGACGAAGCCGGCGAGGTCGGTCACCGCTCCGCCGCCGAAGCCGACGACGGCATCCGTTCGCGTGAAGTCGGCCTGACCCATGACCTGCCAGCAGAAGGCCGCGA
The DNA here is from genome assembly GCF_028737325.1 of Microbacterium thalli. Lineage (GTDB taxonomy): Bacteria > Actinomycetota > Actinomycetes > Actinomycetales > Microbacteriaceae > Microbacterium > Microbacterium thalli. The sequence goes on from NZ_JAQZCH010000002.1 coordinate 587,180, forward strand.
CCTCGATGCGCTTGCCCTGCTCCGCGTCGGGGATCTCGGCGAGCAGCACCTGCCGGTCGGCCCCGAGCAGCTCACGCAGGCGCTCGGCCTGCGGCGCGAGCGTCGGGGGGTGGACGACGAGCACCTTGCGCGCCGACTCGGGCAGCGCGTCGCCGATCAGCGACAGGATGCCGCGGCCGACGGTGACGTCGTAGGGCGACGGGCCGCCGACGGGGATGACGGTGGTATCGGTCATGACGTTCCCTCCCGCGTCCACGCCGCGATGGCGTCGACGATGTCCTGGATGTGCCCGGTCGACGTGTCGAAGCGGGCGTCGGCGAGCCGCTCGTACAGCTCGCGGCGACTCTCGGCCACCTCGCGCCACCGCGCGACGGGGTCGTCGCCCTGCAGCAGCGGCCGGGTGGTGCCGCGCAGGCGCGACGCGATGGTCTGCTCCGACACGGTCAGCAGCGCGACACGGTGTGCCGCGATGTCGCGCTGCGTCTCGGGATGCAGCACGGCTCCCCCGCCGAGGGCGACGACGCCGCCGACCGCGAGCGCCGCGCTGACGGCTCGTCGCTCGAGCTCGCGGAAGTGCGGCTCGCCGTGGGCAGCGAAGATGGCGTCGATGGGCCCGTGTTCGCGCACGACGAGGGCATCACTGTCGGTGAAGGGCACGCCGACCACGCGCGCGAGCTTCTTGCCGATGCTCGATTTGCCGGCCCCCATCGGGCCGATCAGCACGATGGCGGGCTCGGTCATCCGATCGCGTCGTCGCTGGCGGCGGCCGAGCGCAGCGTGTCGGGGATCGCCGCGAGGTAGCCCTCGAGGTTGCGACGCGTCTCGGGGACGCTGTCGCCGCCGAACTTCTCGAGCACCGACTCGGCGAGCACGATCGCCACCATCGCCTCGGCCACGACGCCGGCTGCCGGCACGGCGCACACGTCCGAGCGCTGGTGGTGGGCGGTCGCCGACTCGCCCGAGACCACGTCGACGGTGCGCAGCGCGCGCGGCACGGTCGCGATCGGCTTCATCCCGGCGCGCACGCGAAGGACGGTGCCGGTCGACATGCCGCCCTCGGTGCCGCCCGCCTTGTCGCTGGCCCGCGCGATGCCGCCGTCGGTGGCGAACAGCTCGTCGTGCGCGTCCGAACCGCGGCGACGCGTCGTCTCGAAGCCGTCTCCGACCTCGACGCCCTTGATGGCCTGGATCCCCATGAGCGCCTGCGCGAGCTTCGCATCGAGACGGCGGTCCCACTGCACGTGCGAGCCGAGGCCCGGCGGCAGGCCGTACGCCAGCACCTCGACGATGCCGCCGAGCGTGTCGCCGTCCTTCTTGGCGGCATCCACCTCGGCCACCATCGCGGCCGACGTCTCGGGGTCGAAGCAGCGCAGCGGATCGGCGTCGAGGGCGTCGACGTCGTCGGGGCTAGGCAGCGTCGCGCCGGCGGGCACCCGCACGGGGCCGATCGAGAGCGTGTGGCTCACCAGACGGATGCCGAGCTCGCCGAGGAACGATCGCGCGACGGCACCGAGGGCGACGCGCGCCGCCGTCTCTCGTGCGCTCGCGCGCTCGAGGATCGGCCGGGCCTCGTCGAAACCGTACTTCTGCATACCGACCAGGTCGGCGTGACCCGGGCGGGGCCGGGTGAGGGCTGCACCGCGTCCCCGAGACTTCTCGGTGAGCTCGACCGGCTCGGGGCTCATGACCTCGACCCACTTGGGCCACTCGGTGTTGCCGATGCGCAGGGCGATCGGGCTGCCGAGGCTGAAGCCGTGGCGCACACCGGTCGAGATGGTCAGCTCGTCCTCTTCGAACTTCATCCGCGACCCGCGGCCGTAGCCGAGCTTGCGGCGGGCGAGGTCGGCCTGGATGGCGGCGCGCGAGATGGGCACGCCGGCGGGCAGGCCCTCCATGAGGGCGACGAGTTCGGGGCCGTGCGATTCGCCGGCCGTGAGCACGCGGAGCATTCGTCTATCCTCCCACGAGAGCTCGCCGCATGACGGCGACCACGGCTTCCTCGTCATGCAGCGGCTGGTCGGCGTCCCCGGTCGCGAAGATCCGGATCTGCAGCACCGCCTGGTGCAGGAGCATCGTCCCACCCGGGTGGGCCGGTCGCCCCGCCCGCTGCCATGCCGAAGCGAGCCCGGTGGGCCACGTGCCGTAGACGACGTCGTACAAGACTCCCCCCGCCGCCGCGAGGCGGTCGGCGTCGGGCTCTGCGACGGGGGCGTCGCCGGGAAGCGTCGAAACCGTCAGGTCGGCAGAGTCGCCGGGACGACCCAGGGGTGCGACCTCGGCGACCATGCCGAGGCGCTCGGCGAGCTCGACGAGCGGCCGGGCGGACTCCGGTCGCCGCGCGGCGACCTCGACGTCCACGACGCCCAGGCGATGCAGCGCGAGCAGGGCGGACGTCGCCGTCGCCCCGGCACCGACGACGCGGGCACGCTCCGCGCCCGCAGCACCGGCTTCGACGAGCGCGCGGGCGAGCCCGCCGACGTCGGTGTTGAATCCGGCCCACCCCTCGTCCACCCGGACGAGCGTGTTCGCAGCGCCCGTCGCCTCGGCGTCGGCATCGCGACGCACCGCGACGCGGTGAGCGAGCGACTTCAGCGGCATCGTCAGCGACAGACCGCGGACGGATGCCGGCAGCGCGGCCAGCTCGTCCGAGAATGACGCCTCGTCGACGCGCCGCCGCCCGTACTCCCACGGCCAGCCGAGCAACGCGTAGGCCGCTCCATGCAGGGCGGGCGACCGGCTGTGGTCGATGGGGTCTCCCCACACCGCGAAGCGGTGGGGTCGAGCGGTCGGCGACTCAGCAGCCGCGGTTGTCATTCGCCTCGCACCACTCGTTCCACTGGGCGATGCCGGCCTCGTGCTGCCCGAACGTCTCGGAGAAGATGGTCTCGCCGGTGTCCATGTTCCAGGTGACGAAGTAGCGCCACGGCCCCTCGGCCGGGTTCATCGCGGCGTCGATCGCCACATCGCCCGGGTTCGCGATCGGCCCGGCGGGCAGGCCGTCGCGAACGTACGTGTTCCAGGCGTTGTCGTCCTCGAGGGCTGCCGCCGACGAGCTGGCGGTGCCGTCGTGCATCTCGTCGTATCCGAACTGCGCGGTCGAGTCCATCTGCAGCCGCATGCCGTCGGACAGACGGTTCTGGATGACCCGCGACACCTTGTAGAAGTCGTCCGACAGTCGCGCCTCGCGCTGGACGATCGAGGCGATCGTCAGGATCTCCTGACGACGCTCGGCCGGAACACCGGCGGAGTCGAGCGATTCGACGGTGCGGTCGACCATGGTCCGGATCATGTCGGCGGGCGCCACGCCGGGGTCGAACTGATACGTCGCCGGAAAGAGCCATCCCTCGAGGTCCGCGGCCGTGACGCCGTACGCCGCCGGATCGGCCGCGGCGGCCTGGAACTCCTCGATCGGGAGCGCGGTGCTGTCGGCGAGCGTCTGAAGCGACTGGTCGAGCGTGAGTCCCTCGGGCAGCTGCGCGGCGTTCTGCCGCTTGCTCGCGGGATCGAGGATGCGCTCGAGGGCTGCCTCGGACGTCATCCGCTCCTGCAGCGCGTAGACGCCGGGCTGGAAGCTCGGGTTCTGCGCGGTGGCGATGAGGTGGTCGTAGAAAGCGCTCGGCGTCTTGGTGACGCCGGCATCGTGCAGCGTCTCGGAGATGCTCGAGCCGGTGTCTCCCGCGACGACCGTCACGAGGACTTCGCCCGTCGCTTCGCCGGGCTCGTAGTCCTTGGGCTCTTCCCAGCCCATGACCGCGCGGATCTGATTCTCGTACGTGCCCCAGACCCACGCTGCGGTGATACCGATGCCGCCGACGATCGCGAGGATCACGAGGAGGACGACCCACTTGGCGATGCGGCTCTTCTTGCGGTCGCGGTCGTGCCGGCTCGGCACGTGCCCGACGTCGTGCGTGCTGAGCTCGCCGGTGAAGAGGGCGTCGAGCGTTCCCACCCCCGCCCCGGACCGCGACTCGACGCGCGGCGCGGAGACGGGCGCGGCGGCGGGCGTGGCCGACACCGGCGGTGCGACCTCGGGCGGTGCGACCGGCTGCTCCCCCGCCGGGCGGCCCGCGGCGTCGGCCGGGGGCGAGTGCTGCGCGGCCACGCGGGCGGCGCGACGGCTCAGGGGGGCAGAGCCGTCGTGCGGCGGGCGGTCAGTCATGTCAGGGATGCTCCTGCGTGGGTCCGACGGAAGCACCGGCCGGGTTTCCGGTGCCCTTCTCGACGTCGAGTGCCTGCTGGAGGAGCACTACGGCGGCGACCTGGTCAACAATGCTACGAGACGATTTCTGCGAACGGCCCGATCCGCGCAGAGCTCCCTGCGCACTCACGGTGCTGAGCCGTTCGTCGATGAGCCGCACGCGGTGGCCCGCGTCGGCCAGAGCCTGAGCGAATCCCCGCGCATCGGCCGTCGACGCGGTCTCGCGCCCGCTGAGGGCGACCGGCAGTCCGACGACGAGCTCGAACGCGTCGTGCTCGCCCGCGAGGGCGGTGATGCGGGCGAGGTCTCCCTCGCCGCGCGCGACCGTCTCGACGGGCACCGCGAGCAGACCGTCGCGGTCGCTGCGCGCGACCCCGATCCGTGCCGTGCCGACGTCGATCCCGAGTCGGACGCCGGGACGGAATCCGCTCACAGGCCGCCCGCCGTCTGACGCACCGCGCTCAGCGCGGCCGGCAGCGCAGCCGCATCCGTTCCGCCGCCCTGCGCGACGTCGTCGCGCCCGCCACCGCCACCGCCCAGAGCGGATGCCGCGGCCTTGGCCAGCACGCCGGCCTTGGCGCCGGCCGCACGCGCGGTCTCGTTGGTCGCGACGACCACGACGGGGCGCTCGCCCACGACGGCGCCCAGCGCGACGACGGCGGCCGCGTCGGCACCGAGCCGGTCGCGCACCTGAAGGGCCAGCGTGCGCACGTCGTCGGCCGACCCGGCCGCCCCGAGCGCTTCCGCGACGATCTGGAACGAGCCGCTCGGCGACGCGGCGGCCACGAGCTGCGGCAGGCGGTCGGCCAGCGCACGTGCCTCGAACTGGGCGATGCGCTTCTCGGCCGCCTTGAGGCTCGCGGCGAGCTCGGCGATCCGGGCGGGCAGCTGCTCGCGGGGCGTCTTCAGCGAGCTCGTGAGCTGCGAGACGATGGCACGCTCGGCAGCCAGCTCGCGGAACGCGTCCTGCCCCACGAGCGCCTCGACGCGGCGGTTCGACGCGCCGACCGACGACTCGCCGACGAGGTTGATCAGGCCGACCTCGGCGCTCGATGCGACGTGCGTGCCGGCGCACAGCTCGCGCGACCACGGGCCGCCGATGTCGACCATGCGCACCGTCTCGCCGTACTTCTCGCCGAACAGCGCCATCGCGCCCGCGGCCTTGGCCTCGTCGAGCGTCAGCACACGGGTCGTGACCTCGAGGTTGTCACGCACCGCGTTGTTCGCGATCTCCTCGATCTCGGTACGCGTCTCGGGCGAGAGCGCCTGGCCCCACGAGAAGTCGAAGCGCAGGTAGCCGGCACGGTTGAGCGAGCCGGCCTGCGTCGCGCTCTTGCCGAGCGTGTCGCGCAGCGCGGCGTGAACGAGGTGGGTCGCCGAATGCGCCTGCTGGGCGGCACGGCGGTTCGCCGCATCCACCACCGTGGTGGCGGGTTCGTCGACGGCGACCTCACCGGTCGTGACCTCGACGGTGTGGCTGACGAGCCCGGCGACCGGCTTCTGGACGTCGAGCACCTCGAGCTCGTACCCGGGCCCGACGATGACGCCCTTGTCGGCGACCTGACCGCCCGACTCGGCGTACAGAGCGGTCTCGGCGAGGATCACCTCGGCGATCTGACCCTGCGTCGCGCGGTCGACCGAGACGCCGCCGACCAGGATGCCGAGAACCTTCGTCCCGGTCTCGAGCTCGGTATACCCGGTGAAGACCGTCTCGCCCTGGGCACGGAAGTCGCGGTACACGCTGGTGTCGGCCAGCTGCCCCTTGCGCGAGCGCGCATCCGCCTTGGCCCGATCGCGCTGCTCGCGCATGAGGCCGTCGAACGCGCCGCGGTCTACGGTCAGCCCCGCCTCTTCGACGATCTCGAGCGTGAGATCGATCGGGAAGCCGTAGGTGTCGTGCAGCAGGAACGCCTGGGCCCCGCTCAGCTGAGCACCGCCGTTCGCCTTGGTCTGCGCCACCGACTCGTCGAGCAGCTCGGAGCCCGCGGCGAGGGTGCGCAGGAACGTGGCCTCCTCGGCCAGCGCGTACTGCGAGAGGCGTGCGTAGTCGGTCTCGACGATCGGGTACGCCTCCTTCATCGCGTCGCGAGAGGCGGCGAAGAGCTCGGCGAAGCTCGGGCCGTCGACGCCGAGGAGTCGCATCGAGCGGATCGCGCGGCGCATGAGGCGGCGCAGGATGTAGCCGCGGCCGTCGTTGGACGGGGTGACGCCGTCGGACAGCAGCATGAGCGAGGACCGCACGTGGTCGGCGATGACGCGGAAGCGGACGTCATCCTCGTGGTCTGCTCCGTACGTCTTGCCCGACAGCTCGACGGCCTTGTCGAGCACGGGGCGCACCTGGTCGGTCTCGTACATGTTGTCGACGCCCTGCTTGATGAAGGCGACGCGCTCGAGACCCATGCCGGTGTCGATGTTCTTGTTCGGCAGCTCGCCGACGATCGTGAAGTCGTACTTCGAGCGCACGTCGGTGATCTCGTACTGCATGAACACGAGGTTCCAGATCTCGACGTAGCGGTCGTCGTCGGTCACGGGACCGCCGTCGATGCCGTACGCGGGACCCCGGTCGAAGAAGATCTCGGAGCAGGGGCCGGCGGGACCGGGCAGACCGGTGCTCCAGTAGTTGGTGTCCTTGCCGAGACGCTGGATGCGCTCGTCGGGAAGAGTGGAGTGCTTCAGCCAGAGCTCGCGCGCCTCGTCGTCCTCTTCGTAGACGGTGACCCACAGGTCCTTCGGGTCGAATCCGAGCCCGCCGTCGGCCTCGGGAGCGGTGAGCAGCTCCCAGGCGAACGAGATCGCACCCTCCTTGAAGTAGTCGCCGAACGACCAGTTGCCCAGCATCTGGAAGAAGGTGCCGTGACGCGGCGTCTTGCCGACCTCTTCGATGTCGTTCGTGCGGATGCACTTCTGCACGTCGGCGGCGCGCGCGTAGGGTGCGGGGACGTCACCGGAGAGGTACGGGATGAACGGGACCATGCCGGCGACGGTGAACAGCAGGGCCGGGTCGTCGGTGACCAGCGAGGCGGAGGGCACGATCGTGTGCCCCTTCTTCTCGAAGTAGTCCAGGTAGCGCTGGGCGATCTCGGCGGTCTTCATCGGGTTCCTTCGGCAGGCAGGCGTCGGCGCCGCGCCCATCGGACGCGACGCCGCGATCGGATCGTGGGTCAGGGGGTTCGTTCGTCGGCGGTGCGCGTCGCCGGGACGACGGCTTCCCGGGTGTCGTCGACGACGTCGGATGCCGCATCGATGGCGGACTGGAGCGCGTCGGCCGCGACGCCCTTGACGTCGGCGGCGAGGCCCTCGATCCGGGCCTCCTGATCGCGGTAGGCATCGCCGATGCGGTCCGCGAACTCGGTGATACGGGCGTCGACCTCGGCGAGCATCTCGTGACCGCGCGGATCCTTATTGATCACGTGCGCGGCGACGAATCCGCCGGCGACGCCCAAAACGAACCACAGCGCGTTCTTCATGGCATCCATGTTAGGCGCAAAGCACGAAGGGCGCCGGGAGACCCCGACGCCCTTCGTGGCGGTGCTGAAAGAGTCAGCGCGCGGCGTAGTACTCGACGACGAGCTGCACGTCACACGTGACGGGCACCTCGGCGCGCTTCGGGCGACGCACGAGGCGCGCCTGCAGCTTGTCGAGCTCGACCTCGATGTAGCCCGGGACCGGGGGCAGGACGTCGGCGTGACCGCCGGCGGCTGCGACCTGGAACGGCTCGAGCGACTCGCTCTTCTCCTTGACGTGGATGAGCTGACCCGGCTTCACGCGGAACGACGGGCGGTCGACGAGCTGGCCGTCGACGAGGATGTGACGGTGCACGACGAGCTGACGAGCCTGTGCCGTGGTGCGGGCGAAGCCGGCACGCACGACGAGGGCGTCGAGGCGCATCTCGAGCAGCTCGACCAGGTTCTCACCGGTCAGGCCGTCCTTGCGGCGGGCCTCGTTGAACGTGTTACGCATCTGCTTCTCGCGGATGCCGTACTGCTCGCGCAGACGCTGCTTCTCGCGCAGACGGACGGCGTAGTCGCTGTCGGCCTTGCGCTTGGTGCGACCGTGCTCACCCGGAGCGTAAGGACGCTTCTCGAGGTAGCGGGCGGCCTTCGGGGTCAGCGCGATGCCGAGTGCACGCGACAGACGGACCTTGCGGCGGTCCTGAGACTTCGTGGTCACGAAGCTCTCCTTCCGATGACGTGGTCGTGACGCTCACGACTCACGGACGTATCTCCATCTCCTCGCCCGTCTCGGACTGCACGCCGGGGCACGCCGAGAGGTCTGTGTCAGAGGAGAGGGATGCCCGAAAACTGGGCTTCGAGCCGATCGAGTCTAACAGACGTCCTCGTGCGAGAGCGCTGCGGCGAGGTCGAGTGCGGCGGCCGGATAGAAGGGGGTCGCGCCGGACCGGAGGTCGTCGATGCGATACCAGCCGACGGTGTTGTCGCCGTCGAGCACCCGCAGCCGCTCGTCGAGCGGCACGGCCTGCAGCGACGCGCTGCGGACGGCGAAGACATACGCGATCTCGTGACCGCGTTTGCGGCCGTCGTCGAAGATGTTCTCGGCCACCGTGAGCAGCTGCAGATCGTCGACGTCCGCCGCCAGCTCCTCGCGCAGCTCGCGCCTCATCGCCGACGACGCCTCCTCACCGAACGCGATGCCCCCACCGGGCGCTCGCAGGAACGCCGGACGATCCGTCCCCGCGGCGTACTCCTCGGCGAGGACGTGGCCGTCTTTCACGATGACGGCCACGGCGATGGCTCGGATGCGCGGCGACGCGACGAGCCCGCGCGCATACCGCTCGACCGATCGCCCGTACTGGGGCAGGTGCGGCGCCAGGGCACGCAACGCCGTCCGCAGCGCCGGGGCGGGCTTCTGATCGTCGAACAGGGCGAGCGCCTCGAACGCCCGCGCCGCCTCCGCCAACGGGTGGTCCGCGGGATACCCGTGCAGCAGCGCGATCGCACCGGACGGATCGCCGATGTTGCGCAGCGAGCTGGCGAGCTGGATCAGGCACTCGCCGCGACGAGGCTCGGTCAGCCCGGCAGCGAGGGCGGCGCGATAGACCGGGATCGCCTCGGCCTCGCGTCCGAGATAGTCCGACAAGGATGCCCGTTCGAACAGAGCCACCGGGTCGTCGGCGGGCAGCGAGGCGAGTACGCGGTCGAGGTCGGCGGCGAGTCCCTCCGGCGCGGTGTCGTCGGCGCGTGCCCAGAACTCCCGCAGCGCGACGTCGACGCGGTCGCGATCCGTCCCCTGCTCGCCCATCGAGCTCACTCCCCCAGGATCTTCCGCAGCTTCTCGACGCGCGCGCCGATCTCCCGTTCGACGCCGCGGTTCGTCGGCTCGTAATACCGCCGCCCGCGCAACTCGTCGGGCAGGTACTGCTGGGTCGCGACGCCCACGTCGAGGTCATGCGGGTAGACGTAGCCCTTGCCGTGCCCCAGCCGCTTCGCGCCCGGATAGTGCGCATCGCGCAGATGCTTCGGCACACGCCCGAACCCACCGGCGCGGACATCCGCGATGGCGGCGTTGATCGCGTTGTACGCCGCGTTCGACTTCGCGGTGGTCGCGAGGTACGCCGTCGCCTCGGCGAGAGGGATGCGCCCCTCCGGCATGCCGATGAACGCCACGGCATCGGCGGCGGCCACGGCGATCGACAGCGCCTGGGGGTCGGCCAATCCGATGTCCTCCGACGCGGAGATGACGAGTCGGCGGGCGATGAAGCGGGGATCCTCGCCGGCTTCGATCATCCGCGCCAGGTAATGCATCGCGGCGTCGACGTCCGAGCCTCGGATCGACTTGATGAAGGCGCTGATGACGTCGTAGTGCTCGTCGCCCTGCCGGTCGTAGCGCAGCAGCGCCCGGTCGACCGCCTGCGCGACGTGATCGGCGGTGATGCGGGGCGTCTCGTCGTCGACCGGCTCGGCCATCGTCGCCGCCGCCTCCAGCGAGGTCAGCGCACGTCGGGCGTCGCCCGACGCGAGGCGTACGAGCGCGGAACGTGCCTCGTCGTCGAGGCTCACGCTGCCCGCCAGCCCACGGGCGTCGGTGACGGCGCGGTCGATGAGGCCGCCGAGGTCGTCGTCGCTCAGGGGCTGCAGCGTCAGCAACAGCGACCGCGACAGCAGCGGAGCGACGATCGAGAACGACGGGTTCTCGGTCGTCGCGGCGATCAGCAGCACCCACCCGTTCTCGACGCCGGGAAGCAGCGCGTCCTGCTGCGCCTTGGTGAAGCGATGAATCTCGTCGAGGAACAGGATCGTCGAGACGCCGTACAGGTCGCGCTGCGTCATCGCCTTTTGCATGACCTCGCGGACGTCCTTGACACCCGCCGTCACGGCGGACAGCTCGACGAAGCGACGCCCGGATGATCGCGCGATGGCCTGCGCGAGCGTGGTCTTGCCGGTTCCCGGCGGACCCCAGAGGATGACCGACACGGCACCCGCGCGATTACCGTCCGGCGAGGCGAGGGCCACGAGGGGCGAACCGGGTCGGAGCAGGTGCCCCTGGCCGGCGACCTCGTCGAGCGAGGTCGGGCGCATCCGCACCGCGAGCGGCGTCTGCCCGGTGAAGAGCGCGCTCGAATCGGTCATCCCCTCAGGCTAGCCGCGACCGGCGACACCGGGCTTTGTCGCCCCGATCGCCCGCGCCGTAGGCTGAAGGCCCCCCGCCGGATCGGGGGCGTCGGAGGAGGAAACGTGGCAGCTCGAGGCAGGAACCGGGATGACCGTGCAGCGCAGGAGCGCGCTCGCGTCTACGCCGCACGCCGGGAGTATCACGAGGGCCTGACGCGCCGCCGTTCGCGCGACAACCTCATCGCCGCCGTCGGCGGCGGCGTGCTGCTCATCGGACTGCTCGCAGCCCAGGCCGCCTACTTCACCGCCGGCCCGGGCGCCCCCGAGCCCGCCGAGACTCCCGCACCCACACCGTCCGCCACGCTTCCGGCATCCCCGACCCCGTCACCCAGCGACGCCGCTCCGTCATCGGAGCCGACTCCCTGACGCCCTGCGTACTAGGCTGTCGAGCGACCTGACCCCCAGGCGGCGAGAGCCGCGACGAGGTGCCTTCCGTGACTTCCACCCCTGACTCCACGACCACTCCCGCCGACGACGCCCCGTGGGGTCGTGTCGACGACGACGGCACCGTCTCGGTGCGCGAGGGCGACCAGTGGCGCGTCGTCGGCCAGTACCCCGACGGCACGCCCGACGAGGCCCTCGCCTACTACCAGCGCAAGTTCTCCGACCTCGCCGGTGAGGTCACGCTCGTCGAGGTGCGCCACCGTCGCGGCGGCGCATCCGCCTCCGACCTGCGCTCGACCGTCGGCACGCTCCGTTCGCGCATCGCCGGCGCGGCCGCCGTCGGCAACCTCGCCGCCCTCGAGGCGCGTCTGGCTGCCCTCGAGACCGAGCTCAACGCCGCGTCCGAGTCCGAGGCCGCCGAGGCCAAGCAGGCTCTCGAGGCCGCGATCGCTGAACGCACCGCCCTCGTCGATGCCATCGAGGCCATCGCCGCCCGCGACCCCAAGTCGATCCAGTGGAAGCAGACCTCGGCCGAGGTCACCGACCTGTTCGACCGCTGGCAGCGGCACCAGGCGGACGGACCTCGTCTGCCGCGCAGCACGGGCCAGCAGCTGTGGAAGCGGTTCCGCGACGCCCGCTCGATCATCGACAAGCACCGCCGTGAGTTCTACGCGAGCCTCGACGAGACCCACAAGAGCGCGCGCGACGCCAAGCAACGCCTGATCGAGCGCGCCGAGGCCCTCGCGCCGCGCGGCGAGGACGGCATCGGCGCCTACCGCGAGCTGCTCGATCAGTGGAAACTGGCCGGCCGTGCGGGCAAGAAGGCTGACGATGCGCTCTGGGCGCGGTTCAAGGCTGCCGGCGACGCGCTCTACGGCGCCCGCGCCGACCGCGAGCAGGCGGACGCCGAGGCCTCGAAGGAGAAGATCGTCGCCAAGCGCGCTCTGCTCGACGAGGCAGCCGCCGTCGGCGCCGAGAAGGACACCGCCGCCGCGCGTGCCCTCCTCACCGGCATCCAGCGCCGCTGGGACGAGATCGGTCGGATCTTCCCCCGCGAGCAGGAGCGTGCCCTCGACGACGAGCTGCGCAAGATCGAGCAGTCCGTCCGGACCCGCGAGGATGCCGACTGGAAGAACAACAACCCCGAGACGAAGGCACGCCAGGGCGACATGCTCTCGCAGCTGCACGACGCCATCGGCAAGCTCGAGGCCGACCTGGCCACCGCCGAGGCCTCGGGTGATCAGCGCGCCATCGCGCAGGCGCGTGAAGCCCTCAGCGCACGCAAGGCCTGGCTCACCGCTCTCGGCGGCTGAGGCTCTCCCCCGTCGCACCACCGCGGGCGCTCTCCACAAGTGGAGGGCGCCCGCGGTCGTCGGGGCGGCGGGTCGGTCAGACTGCGGGTATGCACTGGCCCTTCCTCTACCTCCCCGGCGAGACGCTGTCGGCGACGGAACTCGCGGCCGCCCGCTTGGACGGCGACGTGGTCGAGGTCGGCGAGGCGTTCATCCCCGCCGACGCCGTCGAGACCGCCGAGCTTCGCGCCGCATCGCTGCGCCCGCTGCTGTCCCTCGGCCTCGCCGTCACTCATCTGTCGGCGGCCTGGGTTCACGGCGCGGTGGCCGACCCGCCGGCACGCCACACCGTGCAACGCTGCAGCGCGCGCCGGTTGCACCACGTCATCGACATCCGCCTGCACTATCGCGACCGACGCGTTCCGCCCGGTGACCTCTCGCTCATCGGCGGGGTCCCCGTCACGACACCTGCCCGCACCCTCGGCGACCTCGTCCGCAGCGCCCTCTCCGGCGGCGCCGAGCCTCCTGCTGCCGCCGTCGCGATGATGGCGCTCGATCCCGCACTCTGCGAGCGTGCCACTGCCGCCCTCGTCGCGGCCGGGCCGGTCTCGTTCAAACGGCCGGCGCTCGAGTGGCTACGACGGCACGCCGCTCAGGAGGAGGTGACCCGATAGACGTCGTAGACGGCGTCGATGCGACGCACCGCGTTCAGCACCCGATCGAGGTGGACGGTGTCGCCCATCTCGAACACGAAGCGGCTCAGCGCGAGTCGGTCGTTGTTGGTCTGAACCGACGCCGACAGGATGTTGACGTGATGCTCGCTGAGCACCCGGGTCACGTCGCTCAGCAGTCCGGAGCGGTCGAGCGCCTCGACCTGGATCTGCACGAGGAAGAGGCTCTTGGTCGTGGGGGCCCACGTCACCTCGATGAGGCGTTCCGGGTCGCGCATGAGCGACTCGACGTTCGTGCAGTCCGCTCGGTGCACCGACACTCCGCTGCCGCGCGTGACGAAGCCGACGATCTCATCGCCGGGGACGGGCGTGCAGCACTTCGCGAGCTTGACGAGGATGTCTGGAGCGCCGCGGACGAGGACGCCCGAGTCGCTGTCGCGCTTCTGACGCGAACGGCCCACCGCCGGCAGGTCGATCGGCCCCGTCGAGGTGTCCTCCTCGGCTCGGACGAGCGCGGTGACCTTCTCGATGACCGACTGGGTCGAGACGTGTCCCTCGCCGACGGCGGCGTACAGCGCGGTCACGTCCTCGTAGCGCAGCTGGTGCGCGACCTCGGTGAACGCGTCCTGTCCCATCAGGCGCTGCAGCGGCAGGTTCTGCCGGCGCATGGCGCGCGCGATGGCGTCCTTGCCCTGCTCGACCGCCTCTTCGCGGCGCTCCTTGGTGAACCACCCGCGGATCTTGTTGCGCGCCCGCGTGCTCTTGACGAAGCCCAGCCAGTCCTGGCTCGGACCGGCATCCGGGTTCTTCGACGTGAAGACCTCGACGACGTCGCCGCTCGAGAGCGTCGACTCCAGTGGCACCAGGCGGCCGTTGACCTTCGCTCCCATGGTGCGGTGACCGACCTCGGTGTGGACGGCGTAGGCGAAATCGACGGGGGTCGCTCCTGCCGGCAGGCCGACGACGCGGCCCTTCGGCGTGAAGACATAGACCTCTTTCGCGCCGATCTCGAACCGCAGCGAGTCGAGGAACTCGCCGGGGTCGGCCGTCTCGGCCTGCCAGTCGGAGATGTGCGCGAGCCACGCCATGTCGTTGTCGAGCGCCTTGGCGTCGGACTTGCCGCCCGTCATCCGCTCCTTGTACTTCCAGTGCGCCGCCACGCCGAACTCGGCCTGCTGGTGCATCTCGTGCGTACGGATCTGGATCTCGACGGTCCGGCCGCTCGGTCCGATCACCGTCGTGTGCAGCGACTGGTACAGGTTGAACTTCGGCGTCGCGATGTAGTCCTTGAACCGCCCGGGCAGCGGCGTCCATCGCGCATGGATCGACCCGAGCACCGCGTAGCAGTCGCGCACGGTGGTCACCAGGACGCGGATGCCGATGAGGTCGTAGATGTCGTCGAACTCACGGCCTCGCACGACCATCTTCTGGTACACCGAGTACAGCTGCTTCGGGCGGCCCATGACGCGCCCGCGGATCCGCAGCTCGCGCAGGTCGCTCTCGACGGCGTCGATCACGGTCTGCAGGTACTGCTCGCGCTGCGGCGTGCGCTGCTTGACGAGGCTGTCGATCTCGGCGTAGAGCTTGGGGTGCAGCACCGCGAACGACAGGTCTTCGAGCTCGCTCTTGATCGCCTGGATGCCGAGTCGGTGCGCCAGCGGCGCATAGATCTCGAGGGTCTCGGTCGCCTTCTTCGCCGCCTTCTCGGGCGGCACGAAGCCCCACGTGCGCGCATTGTGCAGGCGGTCGGCGAGCTTGATCAGGAGGACTCGGATGTCACGCGACATCGCGACGATCATCTTGCGCACCGTCTCGGCCTGGGCGGCGTCGCCGTACTTGACCTTGTCGAGCTTGGTCACCCCGTCGACGAGCATGGCGACCTCGTCGCCGAACTCCGCCGTCAGCTGGTCGAGACCGTAGGAGGTGTCCTCGACGGTGTCGTGCAGCAGAGCGGCGGCGATCGCACGCGGGCCGAGCCCGAGCTCCGCCAGGATCTGAGCGACCGCGAGGGGGTGCGTGATGTAGGGCTCGCCGCTCTGCCGCTTCTGCTGCGCGTGCGCGCGGGCCGCGACCTGATACGCGCGATCGATGATCGCGATGTCGCCCTTCGGGTGGTGCGCGCGCACCGTGCGGACGAGCTGCTCGAGACCTTCGCGGGGCGCTGCCCGCGAGAAGATCCGCGGCACGAGCCGGCGGAGGGAGCTCTGGGCAGGGGGCGGAGTGATCTCGGTCATGCCTTCACCTCCGCCATCCAGACCACGATTCTACGCGTGCCCGAGCCGGTCAGGCCGCGACCGCGGCGCGCTCGCGGGACTCGCGCACCCGGGTGTCGTTCGCCTTGATGGCCGGCTCGTTCTCGCGCATGAGCGCGAACAGCGGAACCGCGACGAACAGGGTGGAGTACGCGGCGACGAGGGTGCCGACGAAGATCGACAACGAGATGTCGGTCAGGGTCTGCGCGCCGAGCCACAGGGCGCCGATGAACAGGATGGCGCCGGTCGGGAGAGCCGCCACGATCGTCGTGTTGATCGAGCGCACGAGCGTCTGGTTCGCCGCGAGGTTCACCGACTCACCGAAGGTCCGCCCCGATTTCTCGCCGTCCTCGAAGGTGTTCTCGCGCACCTTGTCGAACACGACGGTGGTGTCGTACAGCGAGTACGACAGGATCGTCAGGAAGCCGATCACCGCCGCGGGCGAGATCTCGAACCCGAACAGCGAGTAGACGCCGACGGTGACGACGAGCACGTCGATCAGGCCGACGATCGCCGCGACCGACATCTTCCAGGTCCGGAAGTACAGCGCGAGGATGAGGAACGTCAGGGCGAGGAAGATCGCCAGGCCCCACAGCGACTGCCGTGTGACGTCCTGGCCCCAGCTCGGGCCGATGAACGACGAGCTGACCTCGGCGGTCGGCACCTCGTAGATCTCCGCGAGCGCCGCGGTGACTTCGCGCGTCTCGGCATCCGACATCTGGTCGGTCTGCACGCGCACGGCGTCCTCGCCGATCGTCGTCACCTTCGTGCCGGCCCCGGGCACGACCGACTGCACGGCGTCGGTGGCCAGCAGCTGGTCGGTGTTGGCGACGTTGGTCACGGTGAACTGCGAGCCGCCCGTGAACTCGATCGAGAACTGCGGAGGCTTGACGACGAGCACGAGCACCGAGGCCAGCACGAGTGCCGCCGCGATGATGAACCACAGGGTGCGGCGCGCGACGAACGGGAAGGAGAGCTTGCCGGTGTAGAGGTCGTTTCCGAACTGGTTGAAGAAACGCATCAGTCGTTGTCCCCCGTCGCACCGCGCGTATCGCCCGCGGCCTGTTCGGCGCGCTTGCGCTCTGCGATCGTCTGTCTGCGCTCGGCTTCGCCGCGCGACTTCGCCGCGCGCCGTCCGGCGCTCGTCTTGGCACCGGCGGCAACCGGAGCCCGGAACTGCGCCCGGCCGCGGTAGACCGCGCCGAGGGCCTCGGGGTCGAGGCCCGAGAGCTTGTGACCCGAGCCGAAGAAGCGCGTGCGGACGAGCAGCTGCAGGACCGGGTGGGTGAAGAGGATGAAGATCAGGATGTCGATCGCCGTCGTCAGACCGAGGGTGAAGGCGAAGCCCTTCACGGTGGAGTCGGCCAGGATGTAGAGCACGACCGCGGCGAGGATGTTGATCGACTTGGAGATGTAGATCGTCCGCTTCGCCCGCGACCATCCGTCCTCGACGGCGCTCGTGATCGACTTGCCGTCGCGCAACTCGTCACGGATGCGTTCGAAGTAGACGATGAACGAGTCGGCCGTGAAGCCGATCGTGACGATGAGGCCGGCGACACCGGCGAGCGAGAGGCGGAAGCCCATCCGCCACGCGAGGATCGCCAGCGCGACATACGTCAGCACCGCCATCACGACCAGCGAGGCGATGATCACCGTGCCGAGCGCGCGGTACACGACGAGCGAGTAGATCGCGACGAGCGCCAGTCCGATCAGGCCTGCGATGAGACCGATCTGCAGCTGCTGCGAGCCGAGGGTCGCCGAGATGGTGTTCGTGCTCTGCACCTCGAAGCTCAGCGGCAGGGCGCCGAACTTCAGCTGATCGGCGAGGACCTTCGAGCTGTCCTGGTCGAACGAGCCGGTGATCGACGGCTTGCCGGTGAGGATGACGGCATCCATCGACGGCGCCGACAGCACGCTGCCGTCGAGGACGAAGGCGAACTGGTTCAGCGGCGGCTGCTGGCCGTAGAGGCGCTGGCTGATCTTGCCGAACGTCTCCGTGCCCTCGCGGTTGAACGTGATGTTCACGGCCCAGCGGCCGGTCTGCTGCTCGAGACCGTTCGTGGCGTCGGAGATCGCGGAGCCGTCGAGCTCGACGGGGCCGAGGATGTACTTCGCCGTGCCGGTGCCGTCGCAGGTGATGAGCGGCTGGTCCGCCGGCGCGTCGGCCGGGTCGTTCGTCGGGTTGGCGCAGTCGTACGCGAGGAACTGCGCCTGCAGCGCCTCGGTGATCCAGGCCGGGTCGCTGCCGTTGGTCGGAGCCACCGACGGCGTCGCGGGCAGCGCCGGATCGGGAGTGGGGTACGGCGTCTGCTGTCCGTCCTCGCCGACGAACGTCGTCGCCGGTGACCCCGTGTACAGCACGGCGCGCAGCTGAAGCTGAGCCGACGCCTCGATCCGCTCGCGCGTCTCGTCGTCGACCTCGCCCGGCAGCTGCACGACGATCTGGTTGCCCGACTGCGTCGCGATGTCGGCCTCGACGAGGCCCGACGCGTCGACGCGCTGACGGATGATCGAGGCCGCTTGCTGCATCTGCTCCGACGACGGGGTGGTGCCGTCGGACTGCGCCTCGAGGATGATCTGCGTCCCGCCCTGGAGGTCGAGCGCGAGCTCGGGAGTCCACGAGCTCCCCTTGAACACGTAGACGCCGAGGGCGTTGACGCCGAACAGCAGCGCCGTCAGCACGAGGAGTCCGGTCAGCGCGCGCCAGGCACGGCGCACAGGAGTGGAAGTCGCCACGGGGAGATCAGCTTTCGTCGTGCGAGCGCCGGAGGAACCGGCGGGTCAGGCGCGGGGCTTGTCGTCGCGGTCGCCGGCACCCTCGGGCGCAGCGTCGGCCGCCTTCGCCCGGGCTGCGTCGTCGCTGGCCGAGGTGATCAGGCCCTGCTCGACGTCCGCGACGTACTCGTCGTGGTGCTCCTCGGCCTCGATGTACTCGTCTTCGGTGACGGTGCCCTCGGCGGGGTCGACGACCCGCAGGACCGCCTGGCTGTGCACCTCGACCTCGACGCCCGGTGCGAGCTCGACGCGCGCGGACTTCGAGAGGTCCTCACCGTCGTACTCGACGATCGTGCCGTAGAAGCCGCCCTGGAGCAGCACCTTCGCGCCGGGCATCAGCTGACGCGACTTCTCCTCCTGCTCGGCCTTCATCCGCTGCGCGCGACGCCGCTGGCTCCAGAACATGAAGACGATGAGCAGCGCGAGGATGATCAGAAGGCCGTACTCGGCGAAGAACTGCACTGCCGGGTTCGCGGGAGGAGCGTCGGCCGGGGTGGTGGCGAAGAAGAGCATGGAGGTGGGAGCACCTTTCACGGGTCGGCACGCGAAGAATGCGCAGCCTCGGGATTCGTCGGCGAGAAGCCTTCAAGGATTATAGGTCATCGATCTCCAGCGCCCCATCGGCGCGGGGCACCCCGAGGTGCCGGTACGCGGCCGGCATCGCCACCCGTCCGCGCGGCGACCGGCCGACGAAGCCGATGCGCACGAGATAGGGCTCGACGACCGACTCGATCGTCTCGCCCTCCTCGCCCACCGTGACGGCGAGGGTGTTGAGCCCGACCGGCCCTCCCCCGAAGCGCCGCACGAGAGCCTCGAGAACCGCGCGGTCGAGGCGGTCCAGGCCGATGGCATCAACGTCGTACAGGTCGAGCGCGGCCGCGACATCCGCCTCGGTCGCCCCCACGGCCGTGTCGCCGTGCACGACGACGAAGTCGCGCACACGGCGCAGCAGCCGGTTGGCGATTCGCGGGGTGCCGCGCGAGCGGCGAGCGATCTCGGCGCGCGCGATGGGCGGGACATCGACAGCCAGCACGCTCGCCGACCTCGCGATCACCCGCTCGAGCTCGTCGGGCTCGTAGTACTCCATGTGGGCGGTGAAGCCGAACCGGTCGCGCAGCGGGTTGGGCAGCAGACCCGACCGCGTCGTCGCCCCGACGAGGGTGAACGGAGCCAGCTCGAGCGGGATGCTGGTCGCGCCCGCGCCCTTGCCGAC
The DNA here is from genome assembly GCF_028737325.1 of Microbacterium thalli. Classification (GTDB taxonomy): domain Bacteria; phylum Actinomycetota; class Actinomycetes; order Actinomycetales; family Microbacteriaceae; genus Microbacterium; species Microbacterium thalli. Next base: position 606,594 of record NZ_JAQZCH010000002.1, read on the forward strand.
CATGATGTCGATGCGGAAGTCCTCCATCGCGAGGTACAGCATCTCTTCCGCGGACCGGGCCATGCGGTGGATCTCGTCGATGAACAGCACCTCGCCGGGCACGAGGCTCGACAGCAGCGCCGCGAGGTCGCCGGCATGCTGGATCGCGGGTCCGCTGGACATCCGCAGCGGCCGGCCGCTCTCGTGCGCGACGATCATCGCGAGCGTGGTCTTTCCGAGGCCCGGCGGACCCGAGAGCAGGATGTGGTCGGCGGGGCGGTCCTGCATGCTCGCGGCCTGCAGCAGCAGCTCGAGCTGACCTCGCACCTTCTGCTGTCCGACGAACTCCGCCAGCGAGGTCGGACGCAGCGCCCCCTCGACGGCGAGCTCGGTCTCGTCGGCGGCCAGGCCGTGGGCGTCAGACACCGGTCTGCTCCGGGCGGGCGGGGCCGAGGTGGGCGAGCGCGAGCTTCAGCAGGCCCGGCACCGACGTCGGGGCGCCCTCCGCGGCGGTGACCTGGGCGACCGCATCGGCCGCGACCCGCTCACTCCAGCCGAGCGCGACGAGTGCGGTGACGACCTGGCCGGCCAGCGAGCGCGCTCCCGCGGCGCCCGACGTCGGAGCGGCGGCCGGCGCCGCCTGCAGCTTGCCGGCGAGCTGCAGGACGATGAGCTTCGCGGTCTTCGGCCCGATGCCCGAGACCCGCCGGAAGGGCGCGTCGTCCTCGGCCGTCACGGCCTGCGCGATCTGGTCGACGCTCAGCGACGACAGGACGCCCAGCGCCGATTTCGGACCGACCCCGGTCACGCCGATCAGCAGAAGGAACGCGGTGAGCTGCTCACGCGTCTCGAAGCCGAACAGCGACAGCGCGTCCTCGCGCACGACGAGGTTCGTGTGCAGCACGATCTCGTCGCCGATGTGGAAGGAACGCGGGATGTCGGGGGTCACCGCGACCGAGAACCCGACGCCACCCACGTCGATCACGACACTGTCGGCTTCGAGGTGCAGCACGCTGCCGCGCAGGGAGGAGATCATGCTCCGAGCCTAAGCGCGGCTTCGCAGGTATGTTCGACCGACACGCTTCGTCGCCCCTGAGCGGCCACCGCGGCCCCGCACTTCAGCGGCGCGAGAGGCGCTCGGCGTCGGCCCACGCCCGCTGCGCCGGGGTCAAGGCCGCCGACGTTCCCGCGGCTGCGGTGCCCCCGCGCCGCCAGGCGTGGCAGATGGCCAGCGCGAGCGCGTCCGCGGCGTCCGCGGGCTGCGGCAGCGCGTCGAGGCGCAGCACCCGGGCGACCATCGTCTGCACCTGGAGCTTCTCGGCGGCGCCGTATCCGGTGATGGCCGCTTTGACCTCGGAGGGGGTGTGCGTGGCGGCATCCAGTCCGTTCTCCGCGGCCACCAGCAGAGCGATGCCGCTGGCCTGCGCCGTGCCCATGACCGTGCTGCGGTTGTGCTGCGCGAAGACGCGCTCGACAGCCACGACGTGCGGGCGATGCTCCGCGATGACCTCGCGCAGCCCCGCGGCGATCGTCGCGAGCCGGCGTTCGATCGGCAGGTCGGGGGCCGACCGGACCACACCGACGTGCACGAGGCGGGCGGAACGGTCCCGCGCCACATCGACGACCCCGACGCCGCAACGGGTCAGGCCGGGGTCGACGCCGAGGACGCGCAGCGGGGAGGTCACTCCCCCACGCTACGGCCGCCGTCGCCTGGCGGCGCGACGACAACCCGTGAAACGCGCAGTTCCCGGCATCCGGCGCAGAAAGAACTGCGCGCGATGCCGGGAACGGTGCGGGATGCCGCGGGGTTTACTCTTCGTCGTTCTCGAGCTCGGCCTGCACCTCGGGGGTGAGGTCGAAGTTGCTGTAGACGTTCTGCACGTCGTCGCTGTCTTCGAGCGCGTCGATGAGACGGAAGACCTTGCGCGCCGTGTCGGCGTCGACCTCGACCTTGAGCGAGGGCACGAACTCGACGTCGGCGGAGTCGTACTCGATCCCAGCGTCCTGCAGCGCGCTGCGCACCGCGACCAGGTCGGAAGCCTCCGTGATGACGCCGAAGCCGTCGCCGTGCGGCTCGACCTCTTCGGCTCCGGCCTCGAGGACCGCGAGCATGACGTCGTCTTCGGTGGTTCCCTCGGCGGGGACCACGATGACGCCCTTACGGCTGAAGTTGTAGGCCACGGACCCGGGGTCGGCGAGGGTGCCGCCGTTGCGCGAGAGCGCCGTGCGCACCTCGGCCGCGGCCCGGTTCTTGTTGTCGGTCAGACACTCGATGAGCAACGCGACGCCGTTGGGCCCGTACCCCTCGTACATGATCGAGGTGTACTCGACGGACTCGCCGCCGATTCCCGCGCCGCGCTTGACCGCGCGGTCGATGTTGTCCTTCGGGACCGAGGTCTTCTTCGCCTTCAGGACGGCGTCGAAGAGCGTGGGGTTGCCCTGCAGGTCGGGGCCGCCCAGCTTCGCCGCGACCTCGATGTTCTTGATGAGCTTGGCCCACGACTTGGCACGACGCGCGTCGACGACGGCCTTCTTGTGCTTGGTCGTGGCCCATTTGGAGTGACCGGACATGCGCGCAATCCTACCGGGACGACAGCGACGCCTCGCGGACCCGCGCGAGGAACCGGTCGTGGAAGCGTCGTTCGCCCGACACCTCGGGATGGAACGCCGTGGCGAGCAGCCGCCCCTGCTCGACCGCGACGACGCCGCCATCGGACAGGCGCGCGAGGACGCGCACCCGAGGCCCGACCTCGGTGATGAGCGGCGCCCGGATGAAGGACGCCGGAACCGGTCCGGCGAAGCCGTCGACGGCGAGCGCCGTCTCGAACGACTCGTTCTGGCCACCGAAGGCGTTGCGACGAACGGTGACGTCGAGCCCGCCGAACGTCTCCTGCCCGGCGATGGCTCCCTCGACGCGGTCGGCGAGCAGGATCAGGCCCGCACATGTGCCGAACACCGGCAGTCCCTGCGCGACGACGTCTCGGATCGGATGCTGCATCCCGAACGCCCGCGCGAGCTTGTCGATGACGCTCGATTCCCCGCCCGGCAGCACGAGCCCCTCGACGGCGGCGAGGTCGGCGGGGCGGCGCACGAGCGAGGTATCGGCGCCGAGGCCGTCGAGCATGCGGACGTGTTCGCGCACGTCGCCCTGCAGCGCCAGTACCCCGACCCGGGGTCGCAGCGAGGTCACCAGCCGCGCTCGGCCAGACGGTGCGGTGCCGCGAGGTCGGACACGTTGATGCCGACCATGGCCTCGCCCAGCCCGCGCGAGGCCGCCGCGACCACAGCCGGGTCGTCGTGGAAGGTGGTGGCCTTCACGATCGCCGCAGCGCGGCGCGCCGGGTCGCCGGACTTGAAGATCCCCGAGCCGACGAACACGCCGTCGGCGCCGAGCTGCATCATCATGGCGGCGTCGGACGGCGTGGCCACCCCGCCCGCGGTGAACAGCACGACCGGCAGCGCGCCGGTGGCGGCGACCTCGGCGACGAGCTCGTACGGCGCCTGCAGCTCCTTCGCCGCGACGTAGAGCTCGTCGGGCGCGCGCGACGCGAGTGCCCGGATCTCGGACGTGATGGTGCGGATGTGGCGCGTCGCCTCCGAGACGTCGCCGGTTCCGGCCTCGCCCTTCGAGCGGATCATGGCCGCCCCTTCGGTGATGCGCCGCAGCGCTTCGCCGAGATTGGTCGCGCCGCAGACGAACGGCGTCGTGAAGCGCCACTTGTCGATGTGGTTGGCGTAGTCGGCGGGCGAGAGCACCTCGGACTCGTCGATGTAGTCGACGCCGAGCTCCTGCAGCACGCGCGCCTCGACGAAATGCCCGATGCGCGCCTTCGCCATGACCGGGATGGAGACGGCGGCGATGATCTCGTCGATCAGATCGGGGTCGCTCATGCGGGCCACCCCTCCCTGCGCACGGATGTCGGCGGGGACGCGCTCGAGCGCCATGACGGCGACGGCGCCGGCATCCTCGGCGATCCGCGCCTGGTCGGCGGTGACGACGTCCATGATGACGCCGCCCTTCAGCATCTCGGCGAGGCCGCGCTTGACGCGGGCGGTTCCGGTGGCGGTCTGGTCGGTCGACACGACGGGCTCCGTTCTGGGCCGTGACATCGGGACGGTCATACGGCCTAGGCCAAAAGCTAACATGGCATCCGTCATAAGATCGATGCGATGACTTCCCGTGACACGATCACCGGGCACACGGCCGGTGAGATCGCCGACAGCGTGCGGATGCTGCTCGAGCGCGGGCTCCTGCGCGCGGACGACGCCCTGCCACCGGTGCGCGCGCTCGCCGACGAGCTCGGCGTCAACCGCAACACCGTCGTCGCCGCGTACCGTCTGCTCGCGCAGGCCGGCATCGTCGTGGCCCGCGGGCGCGGTGGCACCCGCATCACCGACGTCGCCCCGATCGCCGCGGAGGGCGTCGCGGCCGACACCGTGCTCCGCGATGTCGGCTCGGGCAATCCCGACCCCGCCCGCATCCCCGACCCGACTCCCCTGCTGCCACGCGTCACGGGCCGCCCTGTGCTCTACGGCGAGCCCGTCCTCGACCGCGGCCTGGCCGCCTGGGCGCGCGACTGGTTCGCCGCGGATGCCGACGGCGACCCGGCCTCGGCCGGCCTCACGATCACCGGCGGCGCCGTCGACGCCGTCGAGCGGCTGCTGGCCCAGGCCCTCACACGTGACGACGCCGTGGCGCTCGAAGACCCCTGCTTCCTCGCGAGCATCCACACCGTGCGTCTGGCCGGCTACCGCGCCCTTGCGGTTCCAGTCGACGCCGAGGGCATGACCGTCGCCGGGCTGGAGGCGGCGCTCGAGGCCGGCGCCCGCGCCATCGTGATCACCCCCCGCGCGCAGAACCCCACCGGCGCCAGCCTGTCGGCCGAGCGTGCGGCCGCGCTTCGCGAGGTCCTGGCTCCGCACCCCTACGTTCTCGTCATCGAGGACGACCACTTCTCGCTGCTGTCGACCCAGCCGTACCGATCGATCATCGGTCCGGGACATCGCCGGTGGGCGCGCGTGCGATCGGTGTCGAAGTTCCTCGGTCCCGACATGTGCCTCGCCGTCACGGCATCCGATCCCGTCACGGCGGAGCGGATGTCGCTGCGTCTGGGGTCGGGCACGACCTGGGTCAGCCACCTGCTGCAGCGCTTGACGCACGCGCTCGTCACCGACGAGGCGGCCGCCGCGACCATCGCCGCCGCCGGCGCGCACTACGCCGCGCGTAACGCCGCCTTCGCCGACCGGCTCAGCCGCGGGGGCCTGCCCTGCGCGCCGGGCGACGGGCTCAGCCTGTGGGTCGAGGTGCCCGGCTCGGCGCGCGCGGTCGTCGACGCGCTGATGCGCCGCGGGTGGCTCGCGCGCACCGGCGACGAGTTCCGCCTCACCGCGGACGAGCCCTCACGGCACCTGCGGCTCACCGTCCACGACCTCGACGATGACGAGGCCGACACGCTCTCCCGCGACCTCCTCGCCGCGGCCCTCACCCCCACGCGAAAGGTATGACCCGATGAAGGTCCTCTCGATCCAGTCCGCCGTCGCCTACGGCCATGTCGGCAACTCCGCCGCCGTCTTCCCGCTGCAGCGCATCGGCGTCGAGGTGATGCCGGTCTACACCGTCAACTTCTCCAACCACACCGGGTACGGCGCCTGGCGCGGACCGATGATCAGCCCCGACGAGGTCAGCGCCGTGATCGCCGGCGTCGAGGAGCGCGGGGTTTTCCCGCAGATCGACGTCGTGCTCTCGGGTTACCAGGGCGGCGAGGGCATCGCCGACGTCATCCTCGACACCGTCGCTCGTGTGAAGGCAGCCAACCCGGATGCCGTCTACGCGTGCGACCCCGTCATGGGCAACGCCACGTCGGGCTGCTTCGTCGCCCCGGCCATCCCGATCCTGCTGCGCGACCGGGTCGTGCCGGCCGCCGACATCATCACCCCGAACCAGTTCGAGCTCGGCTTCCTGACCGAGACCGAGCCGACCGACCTCGACTCGACCCTGGCCTCGGTCGACGCGGCACGGGCGATGGGTCCGCGCACGGTGCTCGTCACGAGCGTGCAGCGTCCCGACCGCCCCGCGGGCACGATCGAGATGCTCGCGGTCGACGACGACGGCGCGTGGATCGTGCGCACCCCGCACATCCCGATGAAGGCGAACGGGTCGGGCGACGTGACGGCCGCGCTGTTCACCGCGCACTACCGCCGCACCGCTTCCGCCGCCGAGGCGCTCGCGCGCACGACATCGAGCGTCTTCGACCTGTTGACCCGCACGCACGCGTCCGGTCAGCGCGAGCTGCAGCTCGTCGAGAGCCAGGAGTCCTACGCGCACCCGCGGATGCAGTTCACCGTCGAGCAGGTGCGCTGAGGGGTCAGTACTGACCGCCCGCCTCGGTCCAGGCCTGCTCCCACTGCGGGGCGTCGTCGGGGCAGAGGAAGCGCGTTCCGAAGACCATGATGCTCACGGCGCCCTCGCGCGACGCATCGTCGACGGCGAGGCTGCCGATCAGCGGAGACGACACGACGTGCGTGCGGAAGGATGCCACGTCGATCTCGTGGGCGTTGAGGATCGAGGTCTCGCACGCGTCGAGGGCGAGAGCGAGGGTGACCGTCTCGGCCTGCTCCGACCACTGCCCGCCGTTGGCCTCGACGTGCGCACGCTGCTGGGCGACGAGGTCCTGCTGCGCCGGTGTCTTCGCCGTCAACACCGGCTGCCCCACGGGCTGCTGCTGCTCCGCGATGAACGCCTCGCGCTCGGCGAGCACGTCGCCCTCGAGCGCGGCGTCGCCCTCGGCGGCATCCGGCGTCGGGGTGGCGCTCTTCTCCGGCGCGGAGGCTGCGGGGGCCGGGGTCGCGTCGGAAGAGCCCGCCGCGGTGCAGCCGGTCAGCGCCAGGGCGCCGACGACGGCCAGCGCGGCGAGGGTCGCGGTGCGGGGACGAGCGGTGATCGACATGGTGCCTCCTCGGTGAGCGGCCAGGCTATCTCCCGCTTCGAACCCCGCGCGGGGGCTTGCGCTCGGGGTCGAGCACGAGGAAGCCGCCGTCAACCGCGCGGCCAGGCGGTCGCGACCGCCTCGCGCACGTCGCCGAGCAGCTGCGGCAGCGCCTTCGTCTTCGCGATGATCGGGAAGAAGTTCGCGTCCGTGGCCCACCGTGGCACGACGTGCTGATGCAGGTGACCGGCCACGCCGGCACCGGCGACGGCCCCCTGGTTCATGCCGAGGTTGAATCCGTCGCAGCGCGACACCTCGCGCAGTACCCGCATCGCGGTCTGCGTGAGCGCTCCGATCTCGGCGACCTCCTCGGCGGTGGCCAGGTCGTAGGTCGCGATGTGCCGGTACGGGCACACCAGCAGGTGACCGGAGTTGTACGGGAACAGGTTCAGCAGCACGAACGCCGTCCGCCCGCGCGCGACGATCAGCCCGTCGGCGTCGGACTTCTCCGGCGCGGCGCAGAACGGGCACTCCTCGACCAGCGGGTCGGGTCCGGCCTGGATGTACGCCATCCGGTGGGGCGTCCACAGCCGCTGGAACTCGTCGGGCACCCCGGCCAGGTGCGCGGCGTCCTCAACCGGGCGCGGGGTATCCGACGCGTCGCTCACGCCAGGTGCTCCGCGGTGTCGACGAGCGTGCGCTGCGCGATGGCCGCGCGGATGCGCTCGACCGCCTCGTCGACCGGCACGCCGTTGGTCTGCGACCCGTCGCGGAACCGGAACGAGACGGTGCCCGCGGCGCGGTCCTGCTCGCCGGCGATGAGCTGCAGCGGCACCTTCTGCGTCGTGTGCGTGCGGATCTTCTTCTGCATCCGGTCGTCGGAACGGTCGAGCTCGGCGCGCACACCGGCCTCGCGCAGCCGCGTGACGATCTCGTGCAGGTAGGGCGCGTAATCCTCCGCCACAGGGATCGCGACGACCTGGACGGGCGCGAGCCACACCGGGAAGGCGCCCGCGTAGTGCTCGAGCAGGATCGCGAAGAAACGCTCGATCGACCCGAACAGGGCGCGGTGGATCATGACCGGACGGTGCTTCTCGCCGTCCGGGCCGGTGTACTCGAGCTCGAACCGTTCGGGCTGGTTGAAGTCCAGCTGGATCGTCGACATCTGCCAGGTGCGGCCGATGGCGTCGCGGGCCTGCACCGAGATCTTCGGGCCGTAGAACGCCGCCCCGCCCGGGTCGGGCACGAGCTCGAGCCCCGAGCCCTCGGCGACGCGACGGAGCGTGTCGGTGGCCTGCTGCCAGAGGGCGTCGTCACCGATGAACTTCGGGTTGCCCTCCTCCTTCGTCGACAGCTCGAGGTAGAAGTCGTTCAGGCCGTAGTCGCGCAGCGTCTGCAGCACGAACTCGAGGCTGTGCACGAGCTCCGCCTCGACCTGGTCGGCCGTGACGTAGATGTGGGTGTCGTCCTGCGTCATGCCCCGCACCCGGGTGAGCCCCGAGAGCGTTCCGCTCTTCTCGTAGCGGTAGACCGAGCCGAACTCGCTGAGCCGCAGCGGCAGTTCGCGGTAGCTGCGTCCGCGCGAACGGAAGATCAGGTTGTGGAACGGGCAGTTCATGGGCTTCAGGTAGTACTCCTGGCCCTGACGGGTGACGTTGCCCTCCGCGTCGACGACCTCGTCGAGCTTCATCGGCGGGTACATGCCGTCGGCATACCACTGCAGGTGACCGCTCGTCATGAACAGGTCGCCCTTGGTGATGTGCGGGGTGTTGACGACGTCGTACCCGTTCGCGAGCAGGCGCTCGCGCATGTACCGCTCGATCTCGTAGCGGATGATGCCGCCCTTGGGGTGGAACACCGACAGTCCGGGCCCGATCTCGTCGGGGAACGAGAACAGGTCGAGCTCGACGCCGAGCTTGCGGTGGTCGCGACGCGCAGCCTCGGCCAGGCGCTCCTGATAGGCGCGCAGTTCGTCCTTCGAGGGCCACGCGGTTCCGTAGATGCGCTGCAGCTGCGGGTTCTTCTCGCTGCCCCGCCAGTAGGCCGCCGCAACTCGGGTGAGGTCCCACCCGTTGCCGATCAGGCGCGTGCCGGGAACGTGCGGTCCGCGGCAGAGGTCCTTCCAGGCGGTCTCGCCGTCGCGGGTGACGTTGTCGTAGATCGTCAGCTCGCCCGCACCGATCTCCGCCGAGGCACCCTCGGCCGCGTCGGCACCCGATCCGGGGCCGCCGGCGAGGGCGACCAGCTCGAGCTTGAACGGCTCGTCGGCGAGCTCGGCGCGCGCCTCGTCCTCCGTCACGACCCGTCGCACGAAGCGCTGGTTCTCGCGGACGATGCGCTCCATCTCCTTCTTGATCGACTTGAGGTCCTCGGGGGTGAAGGGCTCGTCGACGCCGAAGTCGTAGTAGAAGCCGTTCTCGACCGGCGGGCCGATGCCGAGGTTGGCCTGCGGGCGGATGCGCTGCACCGCCTGCGCGAGGACGTGCGCGGTGGAGTGCCGCAGGATGGCGAGGCCGTCCGGGCTCGAGGACGTCACGGGCTCGACGGCATCCGTCTCGGTGACGACCGTGGCGAGGTCCTTCAGCTCACCGTTGACGCGCAGGGCGACCACGGAGCGATCGGGGAAGAGGGCGAAGCCGTCGGCGGGGTACGACACGTCCGACGGAAGAGCGGCGTCAGTCAAGGGAACATCTCCAGGTGGTGGGTCGGATCGATCCTACCCGCGGCGCTTCCCGCGACTCGGCGGGCGCGGCAGGGAGCATGATGGATGCCGTGAAGCTCGCCATCGCCGGAGCCGCACTGCTGCTGCTGGCGGCGGCAGCGGTGGCCGGAGGCATCCTGCCCCCGGGCGAGATCGTCGAGATCGCCGAGCGTGTCATCCCGATCCTGGCCTTCGTCGTCGCGGTGACGATCGTGGCCGAGCTCGCCGCGAAAGCCGGCGTCTTCGACGTCGCCGCCGGTCGGCTGGCACGGATGTCGCGGGGCCGCACGGTCGTCCTCTGGCTGCTGGTCGTGGCGCTCGCGGTGGTCTCGACCGCCTTCCTGTCGCTCGACACGACCGCCGTGCTGCTCACCCCGGTCGTCGTCGCCGTCGCGCGCGCGAACGGACTGCCGCCGCTACCGTTCGCCTTCACGACGGTATGGCTGGCCAACACCGCGTCGCTCGTCCTTCCGGTGTCGAACCTCACCAACCTCCTCGCGCTCGATCACCTGCCGGCGGGCGGTGCGCTCGGCTTCATCGCCCTGATGGGTCCCACCGCCGGGGTCGCGATCGTCGTCACGGTCGGGCTGCTCTTCGTCATCCATCACCGCAGTCTGCGCGGTCGCTTCGAGCCCGCTCCCCCGCCGCGCATCGCCGACCGGATCCAACTCGTCGCGGCGTCCGTCGTGGTGATCGTGCTGATGCCGGCGCTGGTCAGCGGATGGGAACCGTGGATACCGGCATCCCTCGCGGCAGCCCTGCTCATCGCGCTGTTCGCGTGGCGCTCGCCGCGCGCGCTCTCGGTGCGGCTCGTGCCGTGGTCGCTGCTGGTGTTCGCCGCGGGCCTGTTCACGGCGATGGCCGCGCTCGAGTCGCTCGGATCGGCCGCCATCGCCGCGGCCGTCGCCGGCGAGCCGGGCGGTCCCCTCGAGCTCTGGCGCATGGCCGGCACCGCGCTCGTCGCGGCGAACGCCGTCGACAACCTGCCGGCCTACCTGTTGCTGGAGCCGGCCGCCGGCACCCCGGAGCGTCTCGGCGCCCTGCTCGTCGGCGTCAATGCGGGGCCGCTCATCACGCCCTGGGCATCGCTTGCGACGCTGCTGTGGCACGAGCGGCTGCACGCAGTCGGCGTCGATGTGCCGTGGCGGCGTTTCATCGCGTGGGGGCTCGTGGCGGCGCCCGTCATCGTCGGGCTGTCGGTGCTGCCCCTCGCGCTCCGCTGACCCGACGCGACGCGCGGGGACGAGGTCAGACCAGCGTCAGGTCGACCTGGATCTCGGCCGCGAGACGCTCGAGATCGACGATGACCTCGTCGGCGTCGAACCCGACGGGCAGCCGCACCACCATCGTCGCCTCGAACAGCGTGCCGCCCGACATTGGGGCCTCGACCGTCCGACTCGTGAGCGCATCGATGCTGAGGGCATGCACCCCGATGGCGTCGCTCACCTCGCGCACGATCCCCGGCCGGTCGTTGCCCAGGACGGTGAAGCGCAGCGCCTGACCGGTCGCGGGCACGGGCGCGAGCGGCTGATGCGTCGTGATGCGCAGCAGCCCGTCGAGACGTTCGAGGGCCGCGACGAGCCCGGCCTCTCGATCGTCCGGCACCTCGACCAGCACGATGCCCGCGAACGCGCCGGCCAGCTCGGCCAGCTCGCTGCGTTCCCAGTTGCCGCCGTGTGCGGCGACGGTGTCGGCGAGGGTGCGGACGAGTCCGACGCGGTCGTCGCCGACGACGGTGAGCACGAGGCGGGTCATGGCGCCGAGCCTAGCGGGGGCCACCGCGCGGCGGCATCCGCTTCCCGGCGCTCACGCCGCGCGTCGCGTGACCGCATTGCGCCACACGACCGTGTTGAGCTCGCCGGCCTCGCTCATCCAGAAGACGACGACCACCCGGTCGTTCCAGCCCCGCGCGACGGCGGCGACACGTTCGGCGGGTTTGTGCGGCCATGAGATCCACGCCCAGACGGTCGGCCAGTCCGTCGGCCACTCCAGTTCACGGGGACCGTACGCCTGCATCGGGATCGTGCATGGCGGGATGCGCATGAGCGTTCGCTGCAGGTGCTCCGCCGATCGCCGGTCGATGGCGTCGGCGTACCGCTTGTTCGTTCCCACGTGGCCGGCGTCCTCTCCCCCGGCCGAGAGCCTGCCACGATCGACCGACACCGCCGCGACGGTGCCCGGAAACGACAAAACCCCCGGAGAACCGGGGGTTTTATTCGGTGCGCGATACTGGGATCGAACCAGTGACCTCTTCCGTGTCAGGGAAGCGCGCTACCGCTGCGCCAATCGCGCCTATACAGGCTGTTCAGTTGTGAGGCGAGGTGGCGACGGGATTCGAACCCGTGTAAACGGCTTTGCAGGCCGGTGCCTAGCCGCTCGGCCACGCCACCGTGTGTGGTTCTGACCCACGTGCCGGACCTCCCTGACGGGAAATCCTCGCACTCGAGCGGATGACGAGATTCGAACTCGCGACCCTCACCTTGGCAAGGTGATGCGCTACCACTGCGCTACATCCGCATTTCGTTCCGGATCGCTCCGGCACTTGTTAAACATTAGCCGACGATCGCGGGAGTGCAAAACCGGCGGCAGCCCGCGCGTGTCTCGCCCACGCGTTCGGGAACCGCCGCGGCATCCGGTATGCTCGTGTCTCGGCCCTTCGGGGTCAGCACGGGCGATTGGCGCAGTTGGTTAGCGCGCTTCCTTCACACGGAAGAGGTCGTGGGTTCGAGTCCCGCATCGCCCACCATCCGCCCCGCTTCGCATCGTCGAGCGGGGCTTTTCGGTATGTGCGACAGGATGACGGAGCCGTCAGACGACGCCCGTGGCACCCAGCAGCGATCCGATGCCGAAGGTCGCGGCCAGCGCGACCGCTCCGCCCAGAACGACCCGGACGGCGGGCCGCAGCGCCGGACTGCCGCCCAGGCGCGCGCCGGCGTAACCGGTCAGCGCGAGGGCGGCGAGCACGACGGCGACGGTGACGGGCACCCGCGCTCCCGGTGACGGCAGGAGGATCGCCGCAAGCGGCAGTAGGGCGCCGACGGTGAAGGCCAGGGCGCTCGCACCCGCCGCCGCCCACGGGCTCACCACCGCCCCCTCCGACAGGCCGAGCTCGGCCTCGAGGTGCGCCGCGAGCACATCGTGCTCGGTCAGTTCCTCGGCGACGCGACGTGCCGTCTCGGCCGTCAGCCCGCGCTGCTCGTACAACCCCGCGAGTTCGGCGAGCTCGGCGTCCGGGTCCGCGGCGAGCTCGCTCCGCTCCTTCGAGATCAGCGCGCGCTGACTGTCGCGCTGGCTGCTGACCGACACGTACTCCCCCAGCGCCATCGAGACCGCGCCGCCGACGACGCCCGCGACACCGGCGGTGAGGATGGGGGCGGTCGCGGTCGTGGCTCCGGCCACCCCGACCACCAGCGCCGCCGTCGACACGATGCCGTCGTTCGCGCCGAGCACGCCCGCTCGCAGCCAATTGAGCCGGCCGGCGATGGATGCCATGTGCGGCTCGTCGGGGTGAGCGCCGGAGGCATCCGGCGATGATGCGGTCATGCGCACCATGAAACCACTCGCCCGCGCCGCGCCCACCACGGGCGCGGCTGGACGCGGGGATCAGCCGGCGTCGGTCCAGCCGTAGCGCTGCGACAACGCACGGGCGACGCGGCGGAAGCCCTCCCGACCCAGCCCGCCGGCCTCTCGCCGGATCCCCTGCGCGGACACGAGGTAGATCTGGTCGACGTCGAGCCACGACGGACGCCCCTGCCGGTCCCAGTCCCCCGTCCCGAGGGGCAGGTGGTCGCGCTCGCCCTCGTGCGACTTGCTCGTCAACTTCATCGCCCAGCTGCGACCGGCATCCGCCCGCGCGAGGACGAGCAGCGGGCGGTCCTTGCCGCGAGAGGGGTCTTCGGCATACGGCACCCACGCCCACACGATCTCGCCGGGATCCGGCAACGCGTCCGGCCGCGGCTCATACGCCAAGCGCAAGCCTCGCTTCGGCGGCAGCGGAACCTCGGCGACGGATGCCGCGCCCGCTCGGCTCGCCTCGGCCCCGCGCTCGCGCGTGGAATACGGCGACGGGGACGGGGTCCGCGACGGCGGAGCGGGCGCTTTCCGCGGTCGAAGCAGATCCCATACGCGCGCCAACACACCCATCACGCCACGCTAACGCAGTCCCCCGTGGCCGGTATCGCCGGTGCCGGGTGCGGCCGCGCTCAGCGCCGCCCGCGCTTCACCGGGCACATCGCGCCGGTTCATCGGTAGCGAAGGGGCTGGAGCTGCCACCTGAGACCGCACGGCGTGGTTCACCGGGCTGCTCGCGCCGCACCTGCGCGCGACGGGGCCACAGCCGCCCGGTCAACCGAAGACGCCACACGTCGGACACGAGGAAGGGCGGGGTGCCGCGGAAGATTCCGCGACACCCCGCCCTTCCAGCGATCGGTGTCAGACCTTGGCGTCGGACAGCGTGTAGCCGACCTCGCCGTGGACGACCGTGTCGATGCCGGCGATCTCGTCCTCGTTCTTCACGCGGAAGCCGATCGTCTTCTCGATCGCGAGACCGATGACGAAGGCGAGCACGAACGAGTAGGCGAGCACGGCGAGCGCCGCGATGGCCTGGACGATCAGCTGGCTGGCGTCGCCACCCATGAACAGGCCGGTGCCGTTGGCGAAGAAGCCGAGGTACAGCGTTCCGATGAGACCGCCGACGAGGTGGATGCCGACCACGTCGAGCGAGTCGTCGAAGCCGAGCTTGTACTTCAGCTCGATCGCCAGGGCGCAGGCGGCTCCGGCGATGAAGCCGAGGACGATCGCCCAGATCGGGTCGACCGAGGCGCACGCGGGGGTGATCGCGACGAGACCGGCGACGGCGCCCGAAGCGGCACCCACCGACGTCGGCTTGCCGTCCTTGATCTTCTCGACGAGGAGCCAGGCGAGCAGGGCGGCGGCGGGAGCGGCGATCGTGTTGATGAACGCGAGCGCGGCCGTGCCGTCCGCGGCGAGCTCGGAGCCCGCGTTGAAGCCGAACCAGCCGAACCACAGCAGACCGGCGCCGAGGAGGACGAACGGCGGGTTGTGGGGGACGTGGACGCCCTTCTGGAACCCGACGCGCTTGCCGAGCACCAGGGCCAGGGCGAGCGCCGCGGCGCCGGCGTTGATGTGGACGGCGGTGCCACCGGCGAAGTCGATCGCGCCGACGCCGAAGACGTCCTGCAGGCCCTTGGTGATCCAGCCGCCGTACTCGAACGAGCCGTCGTCGGCGAGGCCGAAGTTGAAGACCCAGCTGGCCACGGGGAAGTAGACGACCGTGGCCCACACGCCGGCGAACAGCATCCAGGCGCCGAACTTCGCGCGGTCGGCGATGGCGCCCGACACGAGCGCCACGGTGAGGATCGCGAAGGTCGCCTGGAAGCACACGAACGCCATCGGCGGGTATGCGGCGTCCTCGGGGGTCTCGAGCAGGCTGGTCAGCCCGATCGCGCTCCAATCGATCGCCCAGGGCGCGACAGTGCCCTCAGCGCCGGGGAAGGCGATCGCGTACCCGAAGAGCACCCACAGGACGCCGATGAGCCCGAGCGCTCCGAAGCTCATCATCATCATGCTGATGACGCTCTTGGCCTTGACGAGGCCGCCGTAGAAGAACGCGAGTCCAGGCGTCATCAGCAGGACGAACGCGGCCGCGATGAGTATGAATGCGGTGTTGCCTTGATCCATCTCGAGGGAAACCTCTCTGCAGGGACGCAGGTGTAGCGTCGGGTCCCCTCAGTGTCGAGGTGCCCAGTTTCCCCCGACGGCGCACTCGTGTTTCCGGTCGGTTACGCGAACGCTTCCCCGGTAAACATCAGGTTTCCCGGCGCCGCGTGCGCCCTGCGCGTCGCCTCAGGAGTGGGTGAGAGCGACCAGGCGCGAGATGGCGCGCAGGTACTTCTTGCGGTATCCGCCCGCGAGCATCTCGTCGCCGAAGACCTCGTCGAGCGGTCGCCCCGTGGCCCGGATGGGGAGCTGGGCGTCGTAGGCACGGTCGATGAAGGCGACGAAGCGCAGCGCCGCCGACTGGTCGGTCAGTTGCACGACGTCGCGCAGGCCGACGACCGAGACGCCGTCGATGAGGCGGATGTAGCGCGAGGGATGGACGGTGGCGAGGTGCGCCACGAGGTCGGCGAAGGCGTCGTCCGACACAGCGGTCGTGGCGGCGGCATCCGATACGGTCCGCTCGTAGTCTTCGGGGCTGAGCGCGACGGCGTGACCGTCGACGGCGCGCTGACGGTAATCGGTGCCGTCGATGCGGATCGTCTCGAAGCTCGCCGACATGGCGTGGATCTCGCGCAGGAAGTCCTGCGCCGCGAAGCGGCCCTCGCCGAGCGCGTTCGGCGGGGTGTTCGAGGTCGCGGCGAGGCGCGTCCCCGAGGCGACGAGCTCGCCCAGCAGACGGGTCATGACCATGGTGTCGCCCGGGTCGTCGAGCTCGAACTCGTCGATGCACAGGAGATCTGAGCCGCGCAGCAGCTGAACGGTGTTCTGGTAGCCGACGGCACCCACCAGCGCCGTGTACTCGATGAACGAGCCGAAGTACTTCCGCCGGGCTGGCATCGCGTGGTAGATCGCGGCGAGCAGGTGGGTCTTGCCGACGCCGAACCCGCCGTCGAGGTAGACGCCGGGCTTCATTGCCGGCGCCTTCTTCGCGCGCCGGAACAGACCGCCGCGCGCCGCCGGAGCGCCACCACCGGCGAACGTCTCGAGCAGGTCCTTCGCGTCCTGCTGCGACGGGTACTGCGGGTCGGCCCGGTACGAGTCGAAGGTCGCGCCGTCGAACTGCGGCGGGGGTACGAGCGCGGCGAGCACCTCGGCTCCGCCCACCTCCGGACGGCGGTCGCTGAGGCGCAGGATTCCGGCGGATGTGCTCGTCACGGGTCAACCCTAACCGCGTGCGAGGATGACGCCGTGCGAGTGAGTGAGTTGCGTCCGACCACCGGCGAGAGCGCCGACATCACCACCGACGCCGGTCGCGCCTGGCTGACCGAGCGCTACCGGCGGCCCGCCGGCGGCTACGTCCGACTCAACATGGTGACCACGCTCACCGGCGCTGCCGTCGGCGGAGACGGGACGAGCGACAGCATCACGAGCCCGACCGACCGGACCATCCTGGGCATGATCCGCCGCGACGCCGAGATCGTCGTCGTCGGGGCCGAGAGCGTTCGCGCCGAGGGCTACGTCGTGCCGCGGACCGCGGCCCTCGCGATCGTCTCGCGCACGGGCCGCCTCGACGGCCATCGGCTCGACCCCGCGGCGGTCGGCCGTGTCGTGCTCGTCGTGCCCTCGACCGTGGCGCCCGAGGCACCCGCGGGCGTCGACGTCGTGCACGCCGGTCCCGGTCCCGACCTCTCCCCCGCCGAGATCGTCGCGGCACTGCAGGCGCGGGGGTTGTCGCGCCTCGTGTGCGAGGGCGGACCGACGCTCGCCTCGGCCTTCACCTCCGCCGGCCTCATCGACGAGTACTGCATCACCGTCGCGCCGCGCATCACACCGGTGGAGCGCCCACTGCTGTCGATCGGCGGCGACAGGAAGCTCGCCGTTGCGGGCGCGCTCATGGACGAGGCGGGTTTCAGCTACCTGCGCCTGCGGCCCGTCGATCCAGCCAGTCGCGGATGACGCGCGTCCACCGTTCGGGGTCGTAGTTCCACAGCTTCGTGTGCCGCGCGACCTGGAACACCTCGAGTTCGACGAGATCGGGACGCGCCGCCGCCAGCTGGTACGACGCGTCGGCGGGGACGAAACCGTCGTCATCGCTGTGCAGGATGAGGATCGGATGCCGCAGCTCCGCCGCCCGCGCCACGACATCCAGCGTCTCGAACGGGATCGGCGCGTTGAGCCCGAGCAGCCGCGAACCCCAGTCGCTGTCGAGCGCGCGGACGGCGGTCGTCGCGACGGGAGCGGGGATGCGCAGCAGGTCCGCCTGGTAGTCGAGCACAATGCGCCAGTCGATCGCGGGCGACTCGAGGATGACGCCGGCGATGAGATCGCGGTGAGCCGAGTTCAATGCCAGCTGCAGCGCGATGGCGCCGCCCATCGACCAGCCCATGATGAACACGCGCTTCGCGCCGCGCCGCCGAGCGGTGCCGAGCGCGGCATCCACGTCGCGCCACTCGGTCGCGCCGAGCATGTAGGTGCCCGTCCGGCTGCGCGGCGCCTCGCCGTCGTTGCGGTAGGACACGAGCAGCGACGAGATGCCTGCGGCGTGGAAGACCGGAACGGCGCGCAGGGCCTCGGCGCGCGTCGTGCCGCGACCGTGGACCTGGATCACCCACGTGTCGCTGGGCGCACCGGTCGGGCCGTCGGCCGGGAAGAACCACGCGGGGCATGGCCCCAACGGGGACCCGACGAGTTCGACCTGGAAGGACAGGTGCAGCTCTTCGGGGGCGTCGTAGTACCAGCCGCTGAACGCGGCCGCGGCCGAGAGCCGGTCCTCCGGCGTGATCTGGGTGAGCAGCTTGCGTTTGACCGACGTGTCGTCGAGCGAGAGCACCGCCCCCACCTTGACGTACGAGGCGGTTCCGGTGGTGAAGAGCCCGTACCGCCCGGGCAGCTGCGTGTCGTCGTTGCGCGAGAGTGTGACGGTCTGCGCGGCGACATCCACCGCGAGCAGCTCGGTGTCCGGCACCCGGCCGGCGGGCGTCACGACCTTGCGGGCGACGCGCATCGATACCGTGCCGAGCGCTGCGAGCGTCAAGCCGAGCGCCCCGGCGAGCGCCGCGATCGAGGTCTTGATCACTGCCGCTGCTGCTGGAGATGCGCCCGCAGCTCCGGCGCGCCTGGAACCCATCATCGAGGCCTCACTCTAGTCTGTCGACGTGGCCGATCCCCGTCCTCCAGCTGACGCGGCGCCGTTCGCCGCCGCTCGTGAGGCGGTCCTGGCGATGGCGTTCCGCGACGACCTCGTCGTGCGCGAGATCCCCGCGCCCTCCGGGCTCGCGCCCGAGAGCCTCGCGCTCGCGGGCGACGTCCGCCCCGAGGATCACGGCGTCGACTCGCCCTACGGCACCGGGCGCATCGTCGTGCTGCACGACGCCGACGAGCCGGACGCCTGGGGCGGCCCGTGGCGGATCGTGGCGTTCGCTCAAGCTCCGCTCGAGCCCGAGATCGGCGTCGACCCCCTGCTGGCGGAGGTCGCGTGGTCGTGGCTGATCGACGCCCTCGAGGCTCGGTCGGCGTCGTTCCACTCGGTTTCGGGCACCGCCACGAAGACGCTGTCCCGTGGCTTCGGATCCCTGTCCGACGAGGGCGACGGCGCCCAGATCGAGCTCCGCGCATCCTGGTCGCCCGCGGGCGACATCACCGCCCACATCGACGCCTGGGCGGAACTGACCTGCATGCTGGCCGGCCTTCCTCCGGGGTCGGAGGGCGTCGCCGTCTTCGGAGCACGCCGAGGGAACCGTGGCTGAATACACCGTCATCGCGGATGACACCGAACTCGAACGCGCCGCGGCGCAGCTGGCATCCGGCTCCGGACCGGTAGCCGTCGACGTCGAGCGCGCATCCGGCTTCCGCTACTCGCAGCGCGCCTACCTGATCCAGGTGTTCCGGCGTGGCGCCGGGGTCTTCCTGTTCGACCCGCCGACCCTGTCGACCTTCGCGCCGCTGCAGGCCGCCATCGGCGACGCCGAGTGGGTGCTGCACGCCGCAAGCCAGGACCTCCCGTCGCTGCGCGAGGTCGGGCTCGACCCGGTCTCGATCTTCGACACCGAGCTCGCGGCACGCCTCCTCGGGCACGCCCGGGTCGGCCTCGGCGCCGTCGTCGAGGACACCCTCGGCATCGTGCTCGCCAAGGCGCACTCGGCGGCGGACTGGTCGACGAGGCCGCTGCCGCAGTCGTGGCTCGAATACGCCGCACTCGACGTCGAGCACCTCGTCGACGTCCGCGACGCCCTGGCGCAGGAGCTCGAGGCGCAGGACAAGGTCGAGATCGCAGCGCAGGAGTTCCGGGCCGTCCTCGACCGCCCCGTGAAGCCGCCGCGCGAGGATCCGTGGCGTCGCCTCAGCGGTCTCCACGCCGTACGCGGCCGGCGTGCCCTCGCCGTCGCCCGCGCCTTGTGGACGGCGCGCGAGGAGTACGCCCGCGAACAGGATGTCGCCCCCGGGCGCCTCGTTCCCGACCGCGCGCTCGTCGCCGCCCTCATCGCCGATCCGCAGTCGAAGCAGGACCTCGCGCGGGTCAAGGACTTCACCGGCCGCGCCAGCCGGTCGCAGCTCGACCGTTGGTGGGCCGCGATCGAGGCGGGCCGCGCGGAGCAGACGCTGCCGCCGGACCGCCTGCCCGGCGACGGCCTGCCGCCGCCCCGCGCGTGGGCAGAGCGCAACCCTCCCGCCGACGCTCGACTCAAGGCGGCCAAGCCGTTGGTCGAGCAGCGCGCCGAAGAGCTCGCGATGCCCACGGAGAACTTGCTGACGCCCGACCTCCTCCGCCGGGTCGCCTGGGCCCCGCCGGCCGAGGTCACCGTCGAGACGGTCGGCGAAGCGCTGGCCGCCCTCGGCGCGCGCCCGTGGCAGATTGAGCAGACCGCACAGGTGATCGCGCAAGCCTTTGTGGATTCCGTGAACGAGCCTCCCGCGCAGCCGTCGACCGCTTCGTAGGTTCGACCCAAGCGATTTTCCCGGCCCTCCGGGGTCTCTAGGCTGGTGGGGATCCCATCTTCTGGAGGCAAAGTGGCCGAGATCTCGGACGTCTACTTCATCGACGGCATGCGCACGCCTTTCGGGCGCGCCGGCGAGAAGGGCATGTACTGGAACACGCGAGCGGACGACCTCGTCGTCAAGGCGATTCGCGGGGTCCTCGAGCGGAACCCCGGCGTTCCGCTCGATCGGATCGACGACGTGGCGATCGCCGCGACGACACAGCAGGGCGATCAGGGCCTGACGCTCGGCCGCACGGCGGCGATCCTCGCCGGCCTGCCGCAGAGCGTTCCCGGCTTCGCCATCGACCGTATGTGCGCGGGCGCGATGACGAGCGTGACGACGATGGCCGGTTCGATCGGCGTCGGCATGTACGACCTCGCGCTGGCCGGCGGTGTCGAGCACATGGGTCGGCACCCGCTCGGCGGCAGTGACGCCGATCCCAACCCGCGCTTCCTCACCGAGAAGCTCGTGAGCGCCGACGCCCTGAACATGGGCATCACGGCCGAGCGCCTGCACGACCGCTTCCCCGCCCTGACGAAGGAGCGCTCGGATCGCTTCGGCATGCGCAGCCAGCACAGGGCGCAGGCGGCGTACGACGCCGGCAAGATCCAGCCCGACCTCGTGCCTGTCGCCGTCACGTCGGCCGACGGCGCGTGGGGACTCGCGACCGAGGACGAGGGCCGCCGCCCCGAGACGACGATGGAGGGCCTCGCTCAGCTGAAGACGCCGTTCCGTCCGCACGGACGCGTCACCGCCGGCACCTCCTCGCCGTTGACCGATGGGGCGACGATGAGCCTGCTGGCCGGCTCGCGCGCCGTGAAGGAGCTCGGGCTCACCCCGAAGATGCGCCTCGTGTCCTTCGGCTTCGCCGGAGTGCAGCCCGAGGTCATGGGCATCGGCCCGATCCCGTCGACCGAGAAGGCGCTGGCGAAGGCAGGACTGACGATCGACGACATCGGGCTGTTCGAGCTCAACGAGGCGTTCGCGATCCAGGTGCTGTCGCTGCTGGACCACTTCGGGATCGACGACGACGACCCCCGGGTGAACCCGTGGGGCGGCGCGATCGCCGTGGGCCACCCGCTCGCGGCATCCGGTGTGCGGCTCATGCTCCAGCTCGCGGCGCAGTTCGCCGAGCGCCCCGACGTCCGCTACGGCCTCACGGCGATGTGCGTCGGACTCGGCCAGGGCGGCTCGGTCATCTGGGAGAACCCGCACTACACCGGCAAGAAGAAGAAGTAAGGCGCGCCGACATGAGCTACGACGACATCGACTTCTCCCCGCTCGACGCGCTGACCGGCGACGAGGTGGTGACGCACGCGCTGGTGCGCGACATCCGTCTCGCGTCGGGACGCACGCTCGCTCTCATCACGCTCGACAACGGGCGGGATCACACCCGCCCCAACACGCTCGGACCCGCGACGCTCGCCGAGCTCGGGGGCGTGCTCGACACCCTCGCCGCGCGGGGCCGCGCCGGCGAGATCGACGCGGTCGGCATCACGGGGAAGAAGTACATCCTCGCCGCCGGCGCCGACCTGTCGGACGTGTCGCGCCTGCCCTCGCCCGAGATCGCGAGGCTCGTCGCCCAGCGCGGACACCAGGTGCTCGGCCGGCTGTCGACACTCGGCGTCCCCTCGTTCGCGTTCGTCAACGGCCTCGCCCTCGGCGGCGGCCTCGAGATCGCGTTGAACAGCACGTACCGCACGGTCGACTCCTCCGCAGCGGCGATCGCGCTGCCCGAGGTCTTCCTCGGCCTCATCCCGGGCTGGGGTGGCGCGTATCTGCTGCCGAACCTCATCGGCATCGAGAACGCCCTGGAGGTGGTGATCAGCAACCCGCTGAAGCAGAACCGCGTCCTCAAGCCGCAGCAGGCGTTCGACCTGGGCATCATGGATGCGATCTTCCCGGCCGTCAGCTACCTCGAGGACTCGCTGCGCTGGGCGGACGGCGTGCTCGGCGGCGCCGTCAAGGTCGACCGCAGGAACGAACCCGGACGCATCGAGCGGCTCACCAAGTGGCCCATCGCGATCAAGGTCGCCCGCGGCATGCTCGAGTCGAAGATCGGCACGGTGCCGCGCGCGCCGTACATCGCGCTCGATCTGCTCGACAAAGCCCGAAGCGGCAGCCGCGACGAGGGCTTCGCCCGCGAGGACGACGCGCTCGCGGAGCTCATCTCGGGCGACCAGTTCGCCGCGTCGATGTACGCCTTCGATCTGGTGCAGAAGCGGGCGAAGCGCCCCGTCGGCGCTCCCGACAAGTCCCTCGCCAAGAAGGTCACGAAGGTCGGGATCATCGGCGCCGGCCTCATGGCCAGCCAGTTCGCGCTGCTGTTCGTGCGCAAGCTGCAGGTGCCGGTGCTGATCACCGACCTCGATCAGGCGCGGGTCGACAAGGGCATCGCTTACATCCACGAGGAGATCGGCAAGCTCGAAGCGAAGGGCCGGCTCGACTCCGACACCGCGGGCAAGCTGCGCTCGCTCGTGCACGGCACCGTCGACAAGGCCGAGTACGCCGATTGCGACTTCGTGATCGAGGCCGTCTTCGAAGAGGTCGGCGTCAAGCAGCAGGTCTTCGGCGAGATCGAGGGGATCGTCGCCGACGACGCGATCCTTGCGACCAACACCTCGTCGCTCTCGGTCGAAGAGATCGGGGCGAAGCTCGCCCACCCCGAGCGCCTCGTCGGGTTCCATTTCTTCAACCCGGTGGCGGTCATGCCGCTCATCGAGATCGTGCGCACTCCGCAGACGACGGATGCCGCTCTCTCGACCGCCTTCGTGGTCGCGAAGGGTCTCGGCAAGAACGCCGTGCTCACGGCCGACGCACCCGGCTTCGTCGTCAACCGCCTGTTGGCGAAGGTCATGGGCGAGGCGGCTCGGGCTGTTTACGAGGGCACCCCCGTCGCCGATGTGGAGCGAGCGTTCGCGCCGCTGGGACTGCCCATGGGACCGTTCCAGCTCATCGATCTCGTCGGGTGGAAGGTCGCGGCGCACGTCCAGGACACGATGACGTCGGCGTTCCCCGAGCGGTTCTACGCGAACGAGAACTTCCACCAGCTCGCTGAACTGCCCGAGGTCGTCGAGAAGGACAAGGGCGGCCGCGTCACCGGCTTCACGAAGGCAGCGGAGAAGATCGCGAAGAAGGCGACGGGCAAGACCCCCGCCTCGGCCGACACGATCCTCCGCCGGGTCCAGGACGGCCTCGCGCAGGAGATCAAGCTCATGCTCGACGAGGGCGTCGTGCCCGAGGTGGAGGACATCGACCTGTGCCTCATCCTCGGCGCCGGGTGGCCGTTCATCGACGGCGGCGCCTCGCCCTACCTCGACCGCGAGGGCGCATCGGAGCGCGCGTTCGGCGACACCTTCCACCACCCCCCGATCCGCGGTATCGCGCACCGCTGACCGATTCCTCGAGCGGAGAGCCCCGCGGCCTGTGCGCCGCGGGGCTCTTCGTCATCGCGGGCGACGCTCAGGCCGCGTCGCCCGCGGCACGCTGCACGCGCAGATCCCGCGCGAGCATGTCGCGCTGCTCGATGACGACGCGGCGCAGCGCCGCGGGTGCATCCGCGTGCGCTTCGAGCCACTGCGTCGATGCGGTGAGGTCGTCGCCGGCGGGGAACAGCCCGCGCACGAGCCGCCGGGCCATCTCGATGCTGCGGGATCGCCACACCGTCTCGATGCGTGAGAAGTAGTCGGCGTCGAGGGTCGCCACGAGGTCGCGGCGCCCGCCGGCCCGCACCCCCGCGATCGTCGCGTCGAGCTCGTCGTTCGACAGCGTCTCATCTGTCCAGGCGGCCATCCACGCGTCTCGCCGGATCGCAGCATCCGGTCGCGCGGCGAGAGCCGCCCGGTGCGCCGTCCGCCC
Organism: Microbacterium thalli; assembly: GCF_028737325.1. Classification (GTDB taxonomy): domain Bacteria; phylum Actinomycetota; class Actinomycetes; order Actinomycetales; family Microbacteriaceae; genus Microbacterium; species Microbacterium thalli. The sequence continues at coordinate 630,714 of NZ_JAQZCH010000002.1, forward strand.
TTTCGCCGTGTCGTCCCGGGTCAGCTCGGCGTCGATGTCAGAGACGGTCGCCGCCCCCGTGGCCGCGAGCGCGAACACCCAGCTCCAACGGAGGTCGGCGTCGAGCACGAGCCCATTCGGAGCGTCGCGGTCCCCGTCGAGCAACCCGCGCAGAGCGGTGGCGCGCCCGCCGTCGGCGGCCGCGGCGACACCGACCGTCCGCGCCCACACGAGCTGCGCATCGCTGCCCGGTGCGACCGAGAACACGGCGTCCCACGCCGTCTCGAGCCACGCGGCCGCGAGGGACGGGCGCCGCTCGGGGTGCGCGTAGTGCGCGATCGCATAGTTCGCGTGCGACAAGGCGTCGCCGAGCAGACCCACGTGCGATTCGCCGCGAGCGTGGCGGCCGACAATCCGGAGGTAGCGTTCGGCGCCGAGCACGCCGTCCCGGACCGCGTTCCACAGCGCCGCCCACACGACCGACCGCGCGAGCGGGTCGGCGAGGGTCGACAGCGACCGCTCGAGTGCCTCGGTCGTGGCGTCGTCGAGGCGCACCTTGGCGTACGTCCGGTCGTCGTCGTTCGGGATGACGAGGATGCCGTCGGCGTCGCCGGGCAGCGCGGTGCGGGCATCCGCGAGATCGACCTCGAGGCCGTCCTCCCGCTGGATGCGGCCGTCGGCCTCGCGGTAACGACCGATCGTCACACGGTGCGGACGCGGGTCGGTCTGCACGATGGTCGCCGGGCCGCCCGCGCCGCGTTCGACCGACAGCTCCGACATGCCCGTCGTCAGCAGCCACGCACGGCTCCAGTCGCGCAGGTCACGGCCGGACTCCTGCTCGAGCGCGCGCAGGAGGTCGTCGAGCGTGGTGTTCCCGTACGCGTGATCGGCGAAATACCGGCGCGTGCCCGCGAAGAACGCGTCCTCGCCGACGTAGGCGACCAACTGCTTCAGCACCGACGCCCCCTTGGCATAGGTGATTCCGTCGAAGTTCAGTTTCGCCGCCTGCAGATCGGGGATGTCGGCCACGATGGGGTGCGTCGTGGGCAGTTGGTCCTGCTCGTACGCCCACCCCTTGCGACGACTCGCGAAGCTCACCCACGCGTCGGGGTAGAGCCCCGTCGCGACCGAGGCGTGCGATCCCATGAAGTCGGCGAAGGACTCCTTGAGCCACAGGTCGTCCCACCACCGCATGGTCACGAGATCGCCGAACCACATGTGCGCCATCTCGTGGAGGATCGTGTTGGCGCGCGCCTCGTGCTGGGCGGTGGTCGACGCACCGCGGAAGACGTACGCCTCCGTGAAGGTGACGAGGCCCGGGTTCTCCATCGCGCCCAGGTTGTACTCGGGCACGAAGATCTGGTCGTACTTGCCCCAGGGGTAGACGAGCCCGAACGCGTCGGAGAAGAACGTGAGTCCGCGTCGGGTGACGTCGACGATCTCGTCGGCGTCGAGGTGGGCAGCCAGCGACGCACGGCACAGGACACCGAGCGCGACGTCGCCCTCCGGTCCCGGCCACCGGGCGTCGACGCGGTGGTACGGCCCGGCGGCCACGGCGGTGATGTAGCTCGAGATGGGCCGGGTCTCGGCGAACTCGACCTCCACTCCCCCCTCGACCTCGTGGCGTCGCGCCTCGGCGCCGTTGGAGAGCACCTGCCAACCGGTCGGCGCGCTCACCCGCATCCGCCAACGAGCCTTGAGGTCGGGCTGCTCGAAACAGGGGTACACGCGTCGGGCGTCGGCGGGCTCGTACTGCGTGTACAGATAGACGGCGTCGTCCACCGGGTCGACGAAGCGATGCAGGCCTTCACCGGATCGGCTGTACACGCCTCGGGCCGCGATCGTCACGACGTTGGTGTCGGCGAGCTCGGCGATGCGGATCCGAGCGCCGTCCCACTCGACCGCGCGGGACTCGCCGTTGACGGTCACCGCGTCCACGGACGCGCCGAGGAAGTCGATCCAGGTCTCGCCGCCGGCCGCCGCGTCGAACGCGAGCGTCGCACGGGTGGCGAAGGTGTTCACATCGAGCGCCGGGGCATCGCGCAGGTCGAGTGCCACGTCGATGGTCCGCACGCGGAGGTCGGCGGCGCGCCGCTGTGCGTCGGAGCGCGTGAGGTTGTCGTCGGTCATCCCCTCATGCTTCCATGCCCGGCTCGTGCGGCTGGCTGTCGACCGCGGGGCGTCGTACTATCTGAACATGTTCAGTGCTGATCGGCCCGAGGGCTCCAAACGAGACCGCACGCGCGCCGTCATCGTCGCGACCGCCCTGCGCTCCTTCCGCGAGCGAGGCTACGACGCCACGACGATCCGCCACATCGCCGCCGAGGCGGGGGTGTCGGTCGGGACGACCAACTACCACTTCGCCTCGAAGAACGAGCTCGTGCAGGAGTTCTATCTCCAGGTGCAGCACGCGCACCGGGATGCCGCCACCCCGCGCCTCGCTGAGACGCGGGACCTCGGCGAGCGACTGGCGGCGGTCTTCCACACCGGGCTGGATCAGCTCACGCCCACGCACGAGCACGCGCCCGAGTTCCTGACCGCGGCGGTCTCACCCCGCTCGTCCATCAACCCGCTCTCGCCCGAGTCGAACGCCGCGCTCGCCGTCGTGGAGGACCTCTTCCGCGAGGCGATCGCGGGCGCCGACCACAAGCTCCCCGCCGACATCGCCACCGCCCTCCCGAGCGCTCTCGTGCTGGCGCACCTCCTGTTGGCGATGTACTGGGTCTACGACGACTCCCCCGGTCAGGCTCGGACCCGCCGTCTGCTCGACAAGGGGCTCGGCCTCCTCGCCCTGGCACTGCCGCTCGCCCGCCTGCCGTTGCTGCGCCGGCCGCTGCGCGAGCTGCTCGATCTGATCGCCGAGGCGCGGTCGTGACCACCGCGACTCCGCAGCCGCTGGCCCCGTCGGGGTCGCCGCGCACCGACGACGAGCCGTTCGCGTTCACCCGGGCTGAGTTCCTGCGCGGTGCGGGGCGCGCGTGGCTGCGCACCACGCTGCTGCTCATCGCGGTGTGGGCTACGGCTACCATCGGGGTCGGCATCGTCGCGACGTTCGTCATCCTCCCGTCGTCGGCGGTCGCGATCGTGGTGGGAGCGCCCGGCGCCTACGCGATCGGCCGGCGGCTGCGCACCTCCTCTCGGGTGCGCCTGCATGTCACGGCGTTCGCCGCCTACGGCGCGCTGCTCGCGGTCGTGGTCACCGCCGGCTACATCCTGACCACCGCGACAGCAGACCTCGCTGCGCTCTCCGCATCGTGGTGGATGTTCCTCGTCAACGTGCCGGTGACCGCGTTCGGTCTCGCGAACGCCTGGTTCGCTACGGCGAAGCGGGCCGTGCCCGCCGCGTTCGCACCGCCGACGTCGCCGGGTGACGCGGACGCGGCGGTCGAAGACGACCTCGACGACCGCTACCGCGTCATCGACCCGGATCCGCGTCGGCGTCAGCGACCGCGGGCCTGAGGCTCACCGTCGGTCGCCTCCGAGCGGACCGGCGCGTCGGCGGCATCCACCCAGTCCGGTTCGGCCCCGGTGTGCGGTCGAGCGATCGGGATTCGCGTGCCCAGCACCTGCGACACGACGTCGTGGGCGATCTTCGCCGCCGTGAGCCCGGCATCCTCGAGGATCTCGTCGCGCTCGGCATGATCGATGAAGGCGTCGGGCAGACCGAGCTCGTCGACGGCCGTGTCGATGCCCGCCTCGCGGAGCACCTGGCGGATGCGGGTACCGATGCCGCCGACGCGGATGCCGTCCTCGATCGTGATGACGAGCCGGTGGCTCGCGGCGAGCTCGACGACGGACGGCGCGACCGGCACGACCCACCGGGGGTCGATGACGGTGGCACCGATCCCCTGCGCGCGCAGGCGGTCGGCGACATCGAGGGCGAGACGCGCCATGGGGCCAATTCCTACGATCAGCACGTCGTCCGATTCGCCGCGCACGAGCACGTCGGTGCCGTCGGCGCGTCGCTCAAGGGCCGGCAGCTCGGCTCCGACGCTCCCCTTCGGGTAGCGGACGACCGTCGGGGCGTCCTCGACGTCGAGCGCCTCGCGGAAGACCTCGCGCAGACGCTCCCCGTCACGCGGAGCCGCAATGCGGATATTCGGCACGAGCTGGAGCATCGCGAGATCCCAGATGCCGTGGTGGCTCGGGCCGTCCGGCCCGGTCACCCCGGCGCGGTCGAGCACGAACGTGACGCCGGCACGATGCAGCGCGACATCCATCAGCACCTGGTCGAACGCCCGGTTCATGAAGGTCGCGTAGATCGCCACGACCGGGTGCAGTCCGCCGAAGGCAAGACCCGCGGATGCCGCTGCCGCGTGCTGCTCGGCGATGCCCACATCGAGCACGCGCTCGGGGAAGCGCTGCGCGAACGGCAGCAGACCCGTCGGTCGCAGCATCGCCGCGGTGATCGCGACGACGTCGGATCGCTGCTCGCCGGCCGCGACGAGCTCGGACGCGAAGACGTCGGTCCAGCTCGTCGACGCGCTCGATGCCACCGGCCGACCCGTGATGGGATCGATTCTGCCGACCGCGTGGAATTGGTCCGCCTCGTCGAGCCGCGCCGGCTCGAAGCCCCGACCCTTCTCGGTGATGGCGTGCACGATGACCGGCGCGCCGTACGCCTTCGCCAGGCGCAGCGTCTCGATCATGGCCTCGAGATCGTGGCCGTCGACAGGCCCGAGGTACTTGATGTCGAGGTTGGAGTACAGGGCCTCGTTGTTGGCGAACCGCGACAGGAAGCCGTGGGTGCCGCCGCGAAGGCCCCGATACACCGCGCGCGCGGCCGGGCCGAGCCGGCCGAACAGTGACGCCGACCCCTCGTGCAGCGAGCGGTACGTGTCGCCGGTGCGCACCTTGTTGAGGAAGCGCGCCATGCCGCCGATCGTCGGTGCGTAGGACCGGCCGTTGTCGTTCACGACGATCACGAGATTGCGGTCGTTGTCGTCGGAGATGTTGTTGAGTGCCTCCCACGTCATCCCGCCCGTGAGCGAGCCGTCGCCGACGACGGCCACGACGTGGCGATCCGTGCGTCCCGTATGCGCGAAGGCGCGCGAGATGCCGTCGGCCCAGCTGAGCGAGCTCGATGCGTGCGAGGATTCCACGACGTCGTGGGGGCTCTCGCTGCGCTGCGGGTACCCGGCGAGGCCACCCCGCGAGCGCAGCCGCGAGAAGTCCTGACGCCCGGTCAGCAGCTTGTGCACGTACGACTGATGACCCGTGTCGAAGACCACCGGGTCGTTCGGCGAGTCGAACACGCGGTGGATCGCCAGCGTGAGTTCGACGACGCCGAGGTTCGGACCGAGGTGACCGCCGCTGCGCGCGACGTTCTCGACGAGGAAGGCCCGGATCTCGCTCGCGAGCGTCTCGAGCTCGGTGATCGAGAGGGCGTCGAGGTCGCGCGGGTGCGAGATCGAGGAGAGCAACGACATCCTGCTCCTCCTTCCGTCGGTGGCGGTAAGTCTAATCAGCCGGATGCACGAGAGGCCGGAGCGGGACGCTCCGGCCTCTCGGTCGCTGTCGCGGCGGGCTCGCTCAGACGAGCGAGCGCAGCACGTACTGCAGGATGCCGCCGTTGCGGTAGTAGTCCGCCTCACCCGGGGTGTCGATGCGAACGATCGCGTCGAACTCGATCGTCTGCTTGCCCTCGGGCGAGAACTCGCTCGGCTCGGCGACGACCTTCACCGTCTTGGGGGTGACGCCCTCGTTGAGCTGCTCGAGGCCCGTGATCGAGATGACCTCGGTGCCGTCCAGGCCCAGCGACTTCCAGCTCTCGCCGGCCGGGAACTGCAGCGGGACGACGCCCATGCCGATGAGGTTCGAGCGGTGGATACGCTCGAAGCTCTCGGTGATGACGGCCTTGACGCCGAGGAGGTTGGTGCCCTTCGCGGCCCAGTCGCGCGACGAGCCCGAGCCGTACTCCTTGCCGCCGAAGATGACCAGCGGCGTGCCCGCGGCCTGGTAGTTCTGGCTCGCGTCGTAGATGTACGACTGCGGACCGCCCTCCTGCGTGAAGTCCCGGGTGTAACCGCCCTCGACGACCTTGCCGTCGTTGACCGCCGCGGTGAGCTCGTTCTTCAGGCGGATGTTCGCGAACGTACCGCGGATCATCACCTCGTGGTTGCCGCGACGCGAGCCGTAGGAGTTGAAGTCCTTCTGCGCGACGCCGTGCTCGGTCAGGTACTGCGCGGCGGGCGTGCCGGCCTTGATGTTGCCCGCCGGGCTGATGTGGTCGGTCGTGACCGAGTCGCCGAGCGTCGCCATGACGCGCGCGCCCGTGATGTCGGTGACCGGGGTCAGCTCCATCTGCATGCCGTCGAAGTACGGAGCCTTGCGGACGTACGTCGAGTCCTGGTCCCACTCGAAGACCGGGCCGGTGGGGGTGGGCAGGTTCTTCCAGCGCTCGTCACCGTCGAAGACGGTGGCGTACTGCTTGATGAACTGCTCGCGCGAGATCGACGAGTCGATGATCTCCTGCACCTCGTCGGTGGCGGGCCAGATGTCCTTCAGGAAGACGTCGTTTCCCTCGGAGTCCTTGCCCAGCGCGTCGGTCTCGAAGTCGAAGTTCATCGAGCCGGCGAGGGCATAGGCCACCACGAGCGGCGGCGAGGCGAGGTAGTTCATCTTCACGTCGGGGCTGATGCGGCCCTCGAAGTTGCGGTTGCCCGAGAGCACGGCGGTGACGGCGAGGTCGTTCTCGTTGATCGCCTCCGAGACCTCCTCGATGAGAGGGCCGGAGTTGCCGATGCAGATCGTGCAGCCGTAGCCGACGGTGTAGAAGCCGAGGCTCTCGAGGTCCTTGTCGAGCCCGGACTTCTCGTAGTAGTCGGTGACGACCTTCGAGCCGGGGCCGAGCGTCGTCTTGACCCAGGGCTTGCGCGTCAGGCCGCGCTCGGCCGCCTTGCGAGCCAGCAGGCCCGCCGCGATCATGACCGACGGGTTCGACGTGTTCGTGCACGAGGTGATGGCCGCGAGGGTCACCGCGCCGTGGTCGAGGAGGTAGCTGTCACCCGAGGGCTGCGTGACCTTGACCGGCTTCGAGGCTGCGTGACGCGCGCCGCTCGAGAGCAGTCCCGCGTGGGCGTGCTCGTGCTGGTGAGAGATCGTGTCGTCGGAGAGCGTCTCGTGCTCGACGCCCGGGGAGTTGCCGGGGTCGGAGGCGGGGAAGGTGCCCTCCACCTCGACCGCCTCGTCGGCGGGCGTGGCGTAGTTGAGGATGTCCTTGGCGAACTGCTGCTTCGACTCCGACAGGAGGATGCGGTCCTGCGGACGCTTCGGGCCGGCGATCGACGGCACGACGGTCGACAGGTCGAGCTCCATGTACTCGCTGTAGCTGGGCTCGTTGGCCGGGTCGTGCCAGAGCGACTGCTCCTTCGCGTACGCCTCGACGAGGGCGACGGTCTGCTCGTCGCGACCGGTCAGGCGCAGGTAGTCCAGCGTGACGTCGTCGATCGGGAACATCGCCGCGGTCGAGCCGAACTCGGGGCTCATGTTGCCGATGGTCGCGCGGTTCGCGAGCGGCACGGAGCCGACGCCGGCGCCGTAGAACTCGACGAACTTGCCGACGACGCCGTGCTTGCGCAGCATGTCGGTGATGGTCAGGACGACATCGGTCGCGGTCACGCCGGCGGGGATCTCCCCCGTGAGCTTGAAGCCCACGACACGCGGGATCAGCATCGAGACCGGCTGACCGAGCATCGCCGCCTCGGCCTCGATGCCGCCGACGCCCCAGCCGAGCACGCCCAGGCCGTTAACCATCGTGGTGTGCGAGTCGGTGCCGACGCAGGTGTCGGGGTACGCGCGCAGCACGCCGTCGACGTTGCGGTCGTAGATGACCTTCGCGAGGTGCTCGATGTTCACCTGGTGCACGATGCCGGTGCCCGGGGGGACGACCTTGAAGTCGTCGAAGGCGCCCTGGCCCCAGCGCAGGAACTGGTAACGCTCGCCGTTGCGCTCGTACTCGATCTCGACGTTGCGCTCGAGGGCGTTCTCGCTGCCGAAGAGGTCGGCGATGACCGAGTGGTCGATGACCATCTCGGCCGGAGAGAGCGGGTTGATGCGGCTCGGGTCTCCCCCGAGCGCCGTGACGGCCTCGCGCATCGTGGCGAGGTCGACGATGCAGGGAACGCCCGTGAAGTCCTGCATGACGACGCGGGCGGGGGTGAACTGGATCTCGGTGTCGGGCTCGGCGGCCGCGTCCCACGATCCCAGCGCACGGATCTGCTCCTGCGTGACGTTCGCGCCGTCCTCGGTGCGCAAGAGGTTCTCGAGCAGCACCTTGAGGCTGAAGGGAAGGCGGTCGAAGCCTTCGACCGTGTCGATCCGGAAGATCTCGTAGTCGGTACTGCCGACCGTCAGGGTGCTCTTGGCTCCGAAGCTGTCAACAGTGGACACGTCTGCTCTCCTTCATCGGCGGGCCGCACGCTCGCGCGCACTGTCCCATCATCCCCTCGCCGCACCGGTCGATCTAGTGAGGCGACCCTTAGTCGGATCGGGGGGAATTTATCTTGACGTCAAGATAAATATATCACTCGGGGCGGCGCGGGTAGAGCGTGCGCACCGCGAGCCAGGTGACCGCCGCGAGCGGCGCGAACAGGGGCAGTCCCATGACGAGCTTGAGCGTGCCCAGTGCCGCGACCTCGTTGGCGAAGTAGAGCGGCAGCTGCACGGCGAGCCGGGCGAAGAAGAGGCCGGCCCAGGCGATGGCGAGCCAGAAGTAGACGCGGCGCTTGCGTCGGTCACGACGCCACGCGACGCCCTCGTTCATGAGGAACCCGGCGGCGAGACCGATGAGCGACCACCCGACGAGAGCGGAGACGAGAAACGCGGTGCCGTAGGCGGCGTTGGTGATCAGCCCGGGGATGAAGTTGTCCTGGCCACGCCCCGTCCACAGCGCCAGGCCCGCGGCCACCGCGGTCGCGATGAGCCCGCCGAACGCGGCGCCGGCAGGACCCCGTTGCACGAGGCGGATGAGCGTGAAGACCGCCGCGACACCGACGGACAGGCCGAGCGAGAGCCACAGGTCGGCCTCGCGCGTCTCGGGGTCGGTCGTCAAGGTGAAGACGACGATGAAGACGAGCCCGGGCAGCACCGCCTCGAGCACACCGCGGAACCCGCCCATGGCGCGCCACACGACGCCGCCCGTGGAGGCCTCCGTCGACGGGTCGAAGCCCGCCTTGCGCGCCGCCTCGCCGAGCGCGGCGCCGAGCACTCCCGACGCCGATGGCTCCGGAGGAGTGAGGTCGCTCGGGCGCCGATCGGATGCCGCGGGGCGTTCCTCGTCGCTCACGCCGAGCCGGGGGTCGCGGGCATCTTCAGCGGGATGAGGTCGCGCGGCGGCATGGGAGATCCGCCGCGCACGACCACGAGCGAGCGGAACAGGTCTTCGACCTGGGCCGCGGCCTCGATGTCGCTGGTCGCCGCGCCCCCGATGACGCCGCGCAGGAACCAGCGCGGGCCGTCGACGCCGACGAAGCGAGCGAGGCGCTTGCCGCTGCCGTCCGCTCCGGCGATGACGGGGACCTCGGCGAGAAGCTCCGGCCCGAGCGGGCCCTCGCGCTCCTCGACCCGGCCGCCCTGCTGGCGCACCTGCTGCCGGATCTGCTCCCGGGTCTCCTCCCAGAGCCCGGTCGAGCGCGGTGCCGCGAACGGCTGCACCTGCAGCGTCGAGCCGGCGTAGTCGAGTCCGACTGCAACGATGCGCTTGGTCTGCTCCTCGACCTCGAGGCGGAGGTTCAGGCCTTCGCGCGGCAGCACCTTGATGCCGCCCAGGTCGATGTAGGGGCGGACCGGATTCGCCTCGGACTCGTCGAAGGGTCCGTTGGATGCACGGTCGGCGGGCGCGGTCTTCACGTCGTCGCTCATGTGGGGATTCCTGCCTTCTGGTAGCCGGTGGAGCCGAAGCCGCCTTCGCCGCGCACGCTTTCGGGCAACGCGTCGACGGGAAGGAACCTCGCCCGGGTGACCGGCATGACGATGAGTTGGGCGATGCGGTCGCCGGGGGCGATCTCGTAGGCCTCGGAGGTGTCGGTGTTCAGGAGCGCGACCTTGATCTCGCCCCGGTAGCCCGCGTCGACGGTTCCGGGCGAGTTCACCACGGTGATGCCGTGCTTCGCGGCCAGGCCGCTGCGCGGCACCACGAACGCCGCGTACCCCTCGGGCAGCGCGACGCGTACACCGGTGCCCACGAGGGCGCGCTGCCCGGGCTCGAGGCGCACCGACTCGGCAGACGTCAGATCCGCACCTGCATCGCCCGGGTGGGCGTAGGCGGGAACGTCTGCAGCGATAATGGGGACGTCCACGGATTCGGTCACCCCACGAGGCTAATGCACAGTTCCGCCCCCGCCACCTTGCCCGACGCGAGCTATCGCGAGCGGATGAGCCCGTCGCTGTGGGTGCTCGTGAGCGCCGCCGTCTGCGGCCCGATGGTCGCGCTCGTGCTCGCGCCGCTCGACTCCGTCCTCGGTCTCATCGCCGGCATCGTCGTCGGGGCGGCCGTCGTCGCGGCTCTCGTTCTGCTTTCGCCGGTCGTGACCGTCTCGGACGGCTGGCTGCGGGTGGGCCGCGCGCGCATCGAGCTCGCGTACCTCGGCGACATCGAGACGTTCACGGGCGACGACGCCCGGCAAGCGCGTGGCCCCGGCCTCTCGCCGTCCTCGTGGCACCTGCTGCGCGGCGGCATCGACGGCGTCGTGCGGGTGGAGGTGCGCGATGCCGACGACCCGGTGAGCCACTGGGTCTTCTCGTCGCGGACGCCCGAGCGGGTCGCCGCGATCATCCGAAGCGCGCGGGGCTGACCCGCGCGATCGCGCCGACCCCGAATACGACACCGGCCCCCGACGCCGAAGCGTCGAGGGCCGGAGAGTCGGTGGTCGTCAGGCGGCGCACTCGGTGCAGATAGCGCCGACCGACGTCTCGTGGTCGATCTGCGTGCGGTGCTTCACGAGGAAGCACTCCATGCAGGTGAACTCGTCCTCCTGCGGGGGCAGCACGACGACGTCCAGCTCGAGGTCGGACAGATCGGCGCCGGGGAGCTCGAACCCGGAGGGGTTGTCGGCGTCCTCGTTGTCGATCGACCCCGAGGACTTGTCGGGGACGCGCTCCTTGAGGGCCTCGATCGACTCACTGTCGTCCTCGGTCTTGCGGGGTGCGTCGTAATCCGTAGCCATGTCGAAAGGCCTCTACTTCCAGGTGTTGCCGGTTGCCGCGCCGAGTGGGGCGGCGATAGTTTGCATGACCGGCGCAGTTTTCGCAAAACGTCGCGGAAGACGATTCCGCGATCGGGCGGGATCCGCCGGCTCGACCCCCGAAACCGACGGCGCGCCCGCGATATTCCCGCCGTCCTCGGAACGCTGTGACACCATGACGGCACACGTATCCGTTGGGAGGGTTCTGCGCATGGAACAGCTCAAGGTCATCGGGACCGAGGAGGGCATCCTCGTCCTCGCCACCGAGTCCGGGGAGCGCTTCGCGCTGCCGGTCAACGAGACCCTGCGCGCTCAGCTGCGCACGGCCCGCCCCTCCGACGAGCCCCGCGCGGCACGGCCGAGCCCCCGCGAGATCCAGGCGCACATCCGTGCCGGGATGAGCGCGGCAGACGTCGCGACCCTCCTCGGCGTCCGCGTCGAGGACGTCACCCGGTACGAGCGGCCGATCATCGCCGAGCGCGAACACATCGTCGGTCAGGCCCTCGCCGTGCCCGTGCTCATCGCGGGCGAGCTCGAACCCGACGCGCAGCCGACGTTCGGCACCGCCGTGCGCACCAAGCTGAGCGAGGCCGGCGCGACCGGCGAACGATGGACGAGCTGGCGCGAGGCGGACGGCTGGGTCGTCAAGCTCGAGTTCACCGTGAGCGAGGTCGAGCACGACGCCCGGTGGTCGTTCGATCCGCGCCGGTCGTCGCTATCGCCGCTGAACTCGGACGCGACGCAGCTGTCCCGCCAGGGGTCGCTGCCCGAAGGCCTGATCCCCCGCCTGCGCGCGCTCGACACCCCGCAGCCCAAGGACGACTCCCGCTTCGACAGCGGCGCGTTCGGGCCGCGGCATCCCGCCCTCTTGGACCCCGAGACGGCGTCGCCCACGAACCCGCGCGGCGCCGCGTCGGCAGCGCAGGATGCCGCGATCAAGCGCGCTCCCGAGCCCGTGGTGACCTCGTCCGAGACGGCCGACCTGCTCGAGGCGCTGCGTCGTCGGCGCGGGCAGCGCGAGCCCATGCCGAGCGACGAGCGCAGCGACACCCGTGAGCGCACCCCCGTCGCCCTGTTCGACGCGCTCGAGCCGGGCTACCAGGAGCCCGAGCCGGCCCCCGAGCCCGAGCCTCAGCCCGAGGCGACCGACGAGTCGGCTCAGCCCGAGACCCGTCGCCGCGGCCGCACCTCGATGCCGTCGTGGGACGAGATCGTCTTCGGCGCCCGCAGCGAAGACGCCTGACGCCGGCGAACTCGACGCCGGTTCAGGTCAGGCGAAGGCGCCCAGGCGCACGAGCGGGACGATGCGCTCCTGATCGGTGAGCGACCCGTGCTGGCCGACCATGCGTTGCGCCTTCTTGTCGCTGAGTCGATCGTCGTAGTACGCCACCGCAGTCCGCGCCGCGACGAGCACGTCACCGATGCGCGGCGCCACGTCGGTGTCCACCGGTCCGAACACGCCCGCGGCGACGGCTTCGTCGCGCGAGAGCACCCATGAGCGTTCGCTCTCACTGTCGCGCCAGCGAGCCGCGACGGCGTCCGCAGCTCCCGGCTCGGCGTACAGGTGCAGCATCCGAGGCTCGCCCGCGATCATCTCGACGCCGTCGACGAGCGCGTCACCCGCCTCGAGCAGGACGTGTCGGTGCGCGGCGACGTCGACCATGCCGTGGTCGGCTGTGAGGACGGCGCCGATGCCCGGACCCAGCTGCCGGTCCCATCGACGCAGCATGGCGTCGATGGACTCGAGCTCCGCCGACCACCGCTCACTCTCCCACCCCTCCGCATGCCCGATGACGTCGAGCTCCGGGATGTAGACGTAGATCAGCGCACCGGGATGCTGCGCTGCCAGCGCCTCCGCGAGCGCGAGGCGCTCTTCGACGCTCTTCGCGCCGACGAACCGCGCGCCCCGCACGGTCGCGCGCGTGAACCCGGTGTCGGCGTACTGGGGCCGGCTGACCACGAAGCACGGCCGGCCGGCGGCTGCCTCGCGCTCGAAGATGGGGGTCAGGCGCTGCCACGTGAGCGGGTCCAGCCCGTCGCTCTCCCAGCCCGTCAGCTGATTGGGGGCGAGGTCGGTGCCCGGTATCCGGACGCGGTAACCGAGGATGCCGTGCTGCCCGGGCATGGCCCCGGTGAACAGGCTCGTCAGCGCGGCCGACGTGGTCGCGGGGAACACCGTACGGGCGGCATCCCGTTTGGTCATCCGCTCGGTGAGGAACCGCGCGTACGCGGCGCGCATCGCGAGGTTGCCGCGCCCCAGACCGTCGGCGACGATGACGATCGCGGACGTCACCGGCGCGAACCAGTCCCCGGTGCCGGAGAGCGACCCGATCAGCTGCGGCAGCACACCGGTGAGGCTCCGGGCCGACGGCGGGTCGATCGGTAGGCTGGAGGGCATCGCGGACAGTCTCGCACACGAGCGTCCGCCCCCGAATCCCCGATCGAGGTCCGCACAGCTTCATGGCCGCATCCCGCACCGCATCCCCCGTCCCCGACCAGCCGGAGCGCATCGAGGACGTCGACCTGTCGGCCGAGATGCAGGGATCGTTCCTCGAATACGCGTACTCGGTCATCTACTCGCGCGCCCTCCCCGACGCCCGCGACGGTCTCAAGCCCGTGCAGCGACGCATCCTGTACCAGATGGCCGACATGGGGCTGCGTCCCGATCGAGGCCACGTCAAGAGCGCCCGCGTCGTCGGCGAGGTCATGGGAAAGCTGCATCCCCACGGCGACTCCGCCATCTACGACGCCCTCGTGCGCCTGGCGCAGGACTTCGCGCTGCGGGTGCCGCTCGTGGACGGGCACGGCAACTTCGGTTCGCTCGATGACGGCCCGGCCGCCGCCCGGTACACCGAGGCGCGCCTCGCGCCCTCCGCGCTCGCGCTCACCGAGAACCTCGACGAGGATGTCGTCGACTTCATCCCCAACTACGACGGGCAGTTCCAGCAGCCCGCGGTCCTGCCGGCCGCCTACCCCAACCTGTTGGTCAACGGCACGACCGGCATCGCCGTCGGCATGGCGACGAACATGGCGCCGCACAACCTCATCGAGGTCGTGGCGGCCGCCGTGCACCTGCTCGAGAACCCCGACGCGACCCTCGACGAGCTCATGGAGTTCGTCCCCGGCCCCGACCTGCCCGGCGGCGGCGTCATCGTCGGCCTCGACGGCATCAAGGACGCCTACACGAACGGCCGCGGCACGTTCCGCACCCGCGCGAAGGTGTCCGTCGAGTCGCTCGGACCGCGCCGCACCGGCCTCGTCGTGACCGAGCTTCCGTACATGGTCGGTCCCGAGCGGATCATCGAGAAGATCAAGGACGCCGTCAACGCGAAGAAGCTGACCGGCATCGCGGACGTCCAGGACTTCACCGACCGCAATCACGGTCTGCGTCTGGTGATCACGATCAAGACGGGCTTCGACCCGAACGCGGTGCTGGAGCAGCTGTACCGCCTCACTCCGCTCGAGGACTCGTTCGGCATCAACAACGTCGCGCTCGTCGACGGGCAGCCGCAGACCCTCGGTCTGAAAGAACTGCTGCGCGTCTACCTCGACCACCGGCTCGAGGTCGTCACGCGGCGCAGCCGCTACCGCCTCGCGCGCAAGCAGGAGCGCCTGCACCTCGTCGAGGGCCTGCTCATCGCGATCCTCGACATCGACGAGGTCATCCAGGTCATCCGCTCCTCCGATGACGGCGAGCAGGCACGCGGACGCCTGATCGAGGTCTTCGACCTGTCGCAGCCGCAGGCGGAGTACATCCTGGAGCTGCGGCTGCGCCGCCTGACGAAGTTCTCACGCATCGAGCTCGAGACCGAGCGCGACCAGTTGAAGGCCGAGATCGCCCACCTCGAAGAGCTGCTCGCGAGCGACATCCTGCTGCGCGCACAGGTGGCGCGTGAGCTCGAAGCGGCCTCCGATACCTACGGAACGCCGCGCCGCACCTTGCTGCTCAACGGCGGTCCCGTCACGGCGCGCTCGGGCAAGAAGGCCGGCGTCGACCTGCAGATCGCGGATGCGCCGTGCCGGGTGTTCCTCTCGGCGACCGGCCGGATGGTGCGCGCCGAGCTGGGCGAGGACCTGCTCAGCAGCGGCATCGTGCCACCCGCGCGGCGCAGCAAGCACGACGCCATCCGCTCGGCCGTCGACGCGACGGTCCGCGGTGATCTCGGTGCCGTCACGAGCACCGGCCGCCTCGTGCGCTTCTCCCCCGTCGACCTGCCCTCCGTCCCGGGCAACAGCGTTCAGCTGGCGGCCGGCACGAAGGCCGACCAGTACCTGGGGCTCGCCGCGCAGGAGCATGTCGTGGCGATCGTCCCGCTGACCGGCGAGCCGCCCATCGCCCTGGGCACGGCGCAGGGCGTCGTCAAGCGCGTGAGCGCAACCGAGCTCGCTCCCGGAAAGCCCGACGCCGAGATCATCGCGCTCAAGCCCGGCGACCGGGTCGTGGGTGCCGCCCCCGCGGCGGACGGCGCGGAGCTCGTCTTCGTCACCTCCGACGCCCAGCTGCTGCGCTTCGATGCGGCTTCCGTCCGCCCGCAGGGCCGAGCCGCGGGCGGGATGGCGGGCGTGCGCGTCGCCGACGGAGAGCGCGTCATCGCGTTCACCGCTGTCACGGCCTCGGAAGAGACCGTGGTCGTGACGATCGCCGGCTCGACGCAGTCCCTCGTCGGCGCCGACGCCGGCAGCGGCAAGGTTTCGGCGTTCTCGGAGTTCCCCGCGAAGGGTCGCGCCACGGGCGGCGTCCGCGCGCAGCGCTTCCTGCGCGGTGAAGACACGCTCACCATCGCATGGGTCGGCGATGCGCCGCGAGCGGTCGGACCCGACGGCGCGACACGCACGCTGCCCGAGCGGGGCGCCAAGCGCGACGCCTCGGGCCAGCCGCTCGACGGCGTCATCGGCGCGATCGGCACCGTCGTCGCCTGACGCGCGGTCAGCCGACGCGCGCGTCAGGCCGACGTGCGCGTCAGGCCGACGTGCGCGTCAGGCCGACGTGCGCGTCAGGCGTCGATGGCCTCGCGCGACAGCCGGTCGCTCGAGGTGACGATGAAGTCCCGGCGCGGCGCGACCTCGTTGCCCATGAGCAGCTCGAACACCGCGTTGGCCGCATCGGCATCCTCGACGCGCACGCGGCGGAGCGTCCGACCCGCGCGATCCATTGTCGTGGTCGCCAGCTGGTCGGCGTCCATCTCGCCGAGACCCTTGTAACGCTGCACCGGCTCCTGCCACTTGCGCCCGGACTTCCGCAGCTTCGCCAGCAGGCCATGCAGCTCGGCCTCGGAGTAGGTGTAGATCGTCTCGTTCGGCTTCGAGCCGGGGTTGATCACGACGACGCGGTGCAGCGGCGGCACCGCCGCGAACACACGGCCCTCTTCGATGAGCGGCCGCATGTAGCGGAAGAAGAGCGTGAGCAGAAGGGTACGGATGTGCGCGCCGTCGACGTCGGCGTCGCTCATGAGGATGACCTTGCCGTAGCGCGCGGCATTGAGGTCGAACGAGCGTCCCGACCCGGCGCCGATCACCTGGATGATGGCGGCGCACTCGGCGTTCGAGAGCATGTCGCTGACCGAGGCCTTCTGCACGTTGAGGATCTTGCCCCGGATGGGCAGCAGCGCCTGGTACTCGCTGTTGCGCGCGTGCTTGGCGGTGCCGAGCGCCGAGTCGCCCTCGACGATGAACAGCTCGGATTCGGCGACATCGTTGGTCCGGCAGTCGGCCAGCTTCGCCGGCAGCGACGACGACTCGAGCGCGGTCTTGCGCCGCTGCGTCTCCTTGTGGGTGCGCGCCGAGATGCGCGCCTTCATCTCCGACACGACCTTCTCGAGCAGCTGCCCGGTCTGCGCCTTGTCGTCGCGCTTGGGCGAGGTGAAGCGCGCGGTCATCTCGCGGGTGACGACGTTCGCGACGATCTGACGCACGGCGGGCGTTCCCAGGATCTCCTTCGTCTGGCCCTCGAACTGCGGCTCGGGCACGCGCACCGTGAGGACGGCCGTGAGGCCGGCCAGGATGTCGTCCTTCTCGAGCTTGTCGTTGCCGACCTTCAGACGCCGTGCGTTCTGCTCGACCTGTCCGCGGATGACCTTCATCAGGCCCTGCTCGAAGCCCTGCTGGTGTGTGCCGCCCTTGGGCGTCGCGATGATGTTGACGAACGACCGGGTGACCGTCTCGTAGCTGGTCCCCCACCGCAGCGCGATGTCGACCTCGCACGAGCGCTCGACCTCGGTCGGCACCATCGCACCGTTCGCCTGCAGCACGGGGACCGTCTCGGTGAACGTGCCCGAGCCGGTCAGGCGCCAGGTGTCGGTGATCGGCGCGTCCGGGGCCAGGAACTCGGCGAACTCCGAGATGCCGCCGTCGTACCGGTACGTCGTCTCCACCCGCTCCTCGGCACGCTCGTCGGCGATGACGATCTCGAGGCCGGGGACGAGGAAGGCCGTCTGACGCGCCCGCTGCTCGAGCTCGTCGAGGTGGAAGGCGGCATCCTTCGTGAAGATCTGCCGGTCGGCCCAGTAGCGGATGCGCGTGCCCGTGGTTCCGCGCGGTGCCTTGCCCACGACGCGCAGCTCGGACGAGCGCTCGAACGGGGTGAAGCCGGAGTCGGGGGTATCGCCGGCGAACAGGCCGGGCTCACCGCGGTGGAACGACATCGCGTAGGTCTTGCCCGCGCGGTCGACCTCGACGTCGAGGCGCTCGGACAGCGCGTTCACGACGGACGCGCCGACGCCGTGCAGACCACCCGACGCGGCGTACGACCCGCCGCCGAACTTGCCGCCGGCGTGCAGCTTGGTGAAGACGACCTCGACGCCGGTCAGCCCGGTGCGCGGCTCGACGTCGACGGGGATGCCGCGGGCGCGGTCGCGCACCTCGACACTGCCGTCGGAGTGGAGAACGATGTCGATCCGCGATCCGTGTCCGCCCAACGCCTCGTCGACGGAGTTGTCGATGATCTCCCAGAGGCAGTGCATGAGGCCTCGGGAGTCGGTGGAGCCGATGTACATGCCCGGGCGCTTGCGGACGGCTTCGAGCCCCTCGAGCACCTGAAGATGATGGGCGGAATACTCAGCAGTCACGATCTCCAAGCGTATCCGTGGGCGCCGACACGGGACGCAGGACACACACGTCGGGGCCGGACCCGCCATGTGGCGGGCGGGAAGCGTACGCGTAGAGCGAAATGCGCGTCAAACGGGGCATACCCCCGGCTGCGCGTGGTTGTATCGAAGGCACTCAGTTGCACGACCCGATCGACCGAGGAGGCACCCCCATGACCACGTCTACCACCACAGAGAACACCGCCGTCCTCGAGCACCGTCTGACCGCGGCCGATCGCTGCGACTCGTGCGGCGCCCAGGCTTACATCGCGGCCGAGGTCAACGGCAGCGAGCTGCTCTTCTGCGCCCACCACGGTCGCAAGTACGAAGAGAAGCTCCGCGCCGTGGCCACGAGCTGGCACGACGAGACCGCACGGCTCGTCGCCGCCGGCTGACCGCCGCGCAACGACAGAGAAGCCCCGAGCTCGATGCTCGGGGCTTCTCTCGTGTGCGCTCCGCGTGCGGCGGCGCTGCGGGTCAGAAGCCGACCGCCGCCTGGTAGACCGGCAGCAGACCCGTGCGCACCCCGGAGGCCGAGGGCTTGGGCTGGAAGACACTCGAGTTGTGGTTGCCCTCGATCACGACGGGGCCGTTCGGGGTGATCGCGAGGTCCCACCCGACGTACGGCGCCTCGGGCGTCCGCTTGGCCAGCGCTTCGGTGAGGGCCAGGACCTGGTCGAACAGCGGAACGGTGAACCCGACGATCGGCGTTCCGGTCACGGGGTGCTCGCGGTACACGTTGGAGTTCTTGTCCACGCCGGGGTAGAGCGCGACGCCGTGCTCGTCGAGCATCGTGAACATGCCGCCCGAGGCGAAGTTGTCGATGACGTCGCCGTTGCCGATGCGCAGCACGCCGGCCAGGAGGCGTACCTGCCCCTCGGGGGTGAGGAAGGTGATCATGCGCACCGTGTTGACGCTGTCGGGGTACAGCGACGCCATCTCCGCATGCTGCACGATGAACTCGTCCACGATCGACTGCCCGGCGGCCGTGGCGTCGGCGCGGAACGCGGCGGCATCCGTCACGTTCTCGTGCAGGGTGATCCCGCCACCGCCGTGTCCGTCGAGAGGCTTGGCGAGCACCTTGGGGTGACGAGCGAGGAATGCGCCGAGCTCGGCGTCGTCGACGTCGCGCAGGTCGAGCGTCTCTCGGCCGAGGAGGTCGGCGTACTCGCGGGCGAACCGCCGCTTGTCCTCGAGCTTCGCCCGACCCTCGGGGGTGTTGTGCATGCGGGTGATGCGGAACGACTTCGGGTGCGTCATCCACGTGGCGCGCTCGCGCGCGTCGAGGAGTCGGATGTCCCACACCGCGTAGTCGCGGAATCCCATGTCGTACTTGACCGAGCACCAGAGCATGTCGGCGATGATGACGGGCAGCGGCGCTTTCGACACCTTCTGCACCTGACGGCCGAACTCGATCAGGTTGCCCACGCGCACGTTTCGAGCGCGGTCGAGGAGGTAGCCCAGTCGGACGCGTGATCGACCCATAGCTCGTTGTCTCCCGGGGTTGTGTCGGTGGCGTGCCGGGGCGTCAGAACCGCATCGCCGCGCGGTAGCGCGGCAGCAGCCCGTGACGGATGCCGGACACCGATGGCTTGGACTGGAACACGCCCGTGTTGTGGTTGCCCTCGATCACGACCGGGCGCTCCGGGGTGATGGCGATGTCCCAACCGATGTACGGCATCTCCCGCACGCGGCGCGCGAGGCGGTCGACGAGCTCGAGGATCTCGCTGTAGAGCGGAACCTGGTAGCCGGTGATCTCGACGCCCGTGATCGGGTGCGTCGCGAAGGGCCGTCCCTCTTCGTCGCTGGCGGGATGCAGCGCGCGCCCGGCCTCGTCGAGCATCGTGTACATGCCGCCGTTGGAGAAGTTGTCGATGACTCCCCCGTTGCCGACCTTCAGCACCGACGCCAGCACGTGGACGACATCGTCGGGGTCGCGGTACGTCACGACGCGCAGCGAATTGACGCTGCCCGGGTAGAGCCGCGCCATCTCGGGGTGCTGCACCAGCACCTCTTCGACGAGCGTCTCGCCCGACGCGAGCAGCTCAGCGCGCAACGCCGCGACGTCGTCGATCTCGCGGACGTGGCGCATCGTGATGCCGTTTCCGCCGACGCCACCGGGGTTCTTGGTGATGACCCGCTCGCGGCCGGCGAGGAATGCGCTCAGGGCCGCCTCGTCCGAGGCGGTCACGTCGAGCCATGCGCGCCCGAGGTCGTCGCCGAAGCGCCGGGCGAACTGCAGCTTGTCGTCGAAGACGCCGCGCACGGAATCGTCGTTGAGACGCCGCGAGAGGTGGAAGGACTTCGGGTCGGTCATGTAGGTCCGACGCTCGCGGCCCCGCAGGATGCGGAAATCCCATTCCGAGTAGTTCTCGAACGTCGTCTCGTACCGCACGGCGCACCAGGCCATGTCGAGCGCGACCCACCAGACCGGCGCCTTCGACAGCACGGCCGACTGACGGGCGAACTGCAGGACGCGCTCGCGGTCGAACGACACGACGCGGCGGACGAAGAAGCGGGCGCGGCGGTACAGCCGGTTCACAGCACCCACGTCAGACCTCGCGGATGACGCCGAGCGGCGTGGACTGGTGCCCTTGGCCGAGCGGATTGTCGCGCAGGATGCGGACGAGACGCTGCTCGCCGGCACGGTCGAGGGTCGATCCGAGGATGTTCCCGCCGATGTCGTTGATGTCCACGACGGCGACCTCGGCGACGCCGCCCAGGCGCGCCTTCGTGCGCGCGGCGACGCCGGACGGGTCGGTCGGACCCAGCACGACGGCCTTGTTGTACGGCGGGATCGTGCCCGAGGTCGGACCATCGATCGCGCGCGCCTTATCGCCGGCGATGCGGTAGAAGTCGCCGCGACGACCGATCACCTTCGTCACGGCGCTCACGGCGGCCGCGAAGAGGATGCGGGGCGTGCCGCACTCGCGCAGCGCCATCTCCATCGTCTCGGGCATGCCGAGGCCGATGCCGTACGGCGTGCGGGTGACGTACTTCGACAGGAAGCGCGCCAACGGGCGGACCTGGATCTCGTCGAGCGTGTACGAGCGGCCCTGCGTGATCGCGACGATCTTCTCGGTCACGAACAGGATGTCGCCCGCGGCAACGACCGGCTTGGCGTACTCGTCGATGACGGCATCCAGGTCATCGCCCGGCATCACGACGCGCGTGCGGATCGGGATCCGCGCGTACGAGGCGCCGTCGATGACGACCTCGAGCGCCTTCCCCTCGTTCGCGGCCCCGCTCACTCGAGGTAGTCCCGCAGCGACTGCGACCGCGAGGGGTGACGCAGCTTCGCCATCGTCTTCGACTCGATCTGACGGATGCGCTCACGCGTCACGCCGAAGGTGTCGCCGATCTGGTCGAGCGTCTTGGGCTGACCGTCGCCGAGACCGAAGCGCATGCGGATCACGCCCGCCTCGCGCTCGCTGAGCGAGTCGAGGAGCGACTCCAGCTGGCGCTGCAGCATCGTGAAGCCGACCGCGTCCGCCGGCACGACCGCCTCGGTGTCCTCGATGAGGTCGCCGAACTCGCTGTCGCCGTCCTCGCCGAGCGGCGTGTGCAGGGAGATGGGCTCGCGACCGTACTTCTGAACCTCGATGACCTTCTCGGGGGTCATGTCGAGCTCGCGGCTGAGCTCCTCGGGCGTGGGCTCGCGACCGAGGTCCTGCAGCATCTGACGCTGCACGCGCGCGAGCTTGTTGATGACCTCGACCATGTGCACCGGGATGCGGATGGTGCGGGCCTGGTCGGCCATGGCGCGGGTGATCGCCTGACGGATCCACCAGGTGGCGTACGTCGAGAACTTGAAGCCCTTGGTGTAGTCGAACTTCTCGACCGCGCGGATGAGACCGAGGTTGCCCTCCTGGATGAGGTCCAGGAACTGCATGCCGCGGCCGGTGTACCGCTTGGCGAGCGAGACGACGAGACGGAGGTTCGCCCCGAGGAGGTGGCTCTTGGCACGCTGGCCGTCGCGGGCCACCCACTGCAAGTCGAGACCGAGCTGGTTCGACTTCTCGGCGGCGGACATGTGCGACAGCTTCTCTTCGGCGAACAGGCCCGCCTCGATGCGCATCGCGAGCTCGACCTCTTCCGCCGCGTTCAGCAGCGGAACCTTGCCGATCTGCTTGAGGTAGTCCTTGACCGGGTCGGCGGTAGCGCCGGTGATCTGCGTCGAGTAGACCGGCACGTCTTCCTCGTCGCTCGTCGAGATGACGATCGCGCCGGTGGGCAGAGCCTCGGTGAACGCCGGCTTCTTCGGCTCGGCGTCCTCTTCGTCGTCCTCCGCCTTGGCGGCATCTGCGACGGGCGCCGCGGTGTCGTCGTCAGCGGCATCCACGGTCTCGAGCTCGACGTCCTCTTCGACGCCCTCCTCGTCCATTTCGTCCTCGGAGGCCTTCGCCTTGGCCTTCGACGCCTTCGCCGGTGCAGCCTTCTTGGCCGGAGCCTTCTTAGCGGGCGCCTTCGCCGCCGGAGCCTTCGCCGCCGTCTTCTTCGCGGGGGCCTTCGCGGAAGTGGTCTTCGCGGCGGTGGTCTTCGCGCCCGTGGCGGGCGCCTCATCGACGAGTTCGGTGTCCTCGCTCGCGCGGGTGCGTGTGGTCTTCGTGCCTGACGTCACGGTTAGCCTCTCACCGATGCGAATGCACCGGGTTCTCGGACACTAGTAAGACCCTTGTCAAGTCTCCGTACGACTCGAACGAACGAGGTGCACAGGATCGACAACGGGTCAGGTCCTTCATTGTCTCATATCTCGTGCGCTCTTCCTGCGCAAGCATTCATTGCTATGAGAACGCCGACCGGGCCCGCCGCATTCCCGCGGCGCATCGTCGACGGCAGGCGTCAGCCGAGACCGCGCTTGTCGTCGTCGCCGGGAGGGCGCGAGGCGAGGAACCGCTCGAGCTCGGCCGCGAGTTCGTCCGCGCTCGGAAGATCACCCGTATGGATGATGGGCTGCCCGAGCGCCGAGCCCGCCATGTACGAGTCGTAGCGCTCCTCCAGAGTGTGGATCATCGTGGTGAGCTCGTCGCTGCCCGTGACCTGGTCTTCGACCTTGTCGAGGTACTCGCGGTTCTCGGTGCGGAGGGTGTCGCTGTCGAAGACGAGCCCCGTCGCGACGCTGAGGCTGTCGAGTCCGGCGATCGCGGCCGCCGGGTACTCCGTCTCACCGAGGTAATGCGGCACGAGCAGGGCGAAGCCCGCCACCTGGGCATCGGCTTCGGCCAGTCGCATCTCGAGCAGGTGGCCGGCCGTCGCCGGGATCTGCGTCCGCGGCTGCCACACCGAGTGCGCAGCGGTGAGCTCGCCGCGGGTCCCACTGACGGTGGTGCCGATCGGACGCGTGTGCGGGACGGGCATCGGGATCGCGTGCACCCAGGTCGCCGTCGCCACCTGCATCCCCTCCGCCAGACCGACGACGGTCTCGGCGAAGGCCTCCCAGGCGAAGTCGGGCTCGTAGCCGGAAAGCAGCACGAAGGGCTGCCCGAGCGAGTCGTGCGCGAGCGAGAGCTCGAGGCGCGGCGTGCGGTAGTCGGTCAGGTGATCCTCGGCGAAGGTCACAACGGGCCGGCGTGCACGGTAGTCGAAGAGGACGTCGTTGTCGAAGGCGACGACCGTCGTGGGGTCGAGCTCGTTGCGGAAGTAGTCGATGATGCGTGACACCGCGCCACCGGCATCCGTGAATCCGGTGAGGGCGATGACGAGCGGCAGCCCCGTCGGGACGGGCGGGGACCCGGCGGCACGAGCGTAGAGCGGTCCGGACAGCGGCATGCCTCAACTCTACGAGGCCGGTCCGACGCCGGGCGCGGCCTGCGACTCGCTGACAGCGAACGCCCCGCGGGCGGCGAACCTAGGATGGAGGAATGCCGTTCCCCGAGATCGCGCACAGCAGCGCGCCCGTCACCGAATCCGATGCCGACGCCCTCGTGCTGGCGCTCCCGCCCCTCGGAGACACCGTGGCCGCCCCCGCCGAGTGGCCCGGCATCGGCGAGATGCTGCAGGCCGTCGGCTTCACCGGCGCGCGAGGCTCGGTGCACCGTGTGTTCCTGCCGGCGGTCGCCGCCGTTCCCGTGATCGTCGTGGGCACCGGCCCCGAACCCGACGCGAACGCCCTGCGCGACGCGGTCGGCGCGGCCGTGCGTATGACGACGGGCTTCGCCTCGCTCGCGGTCGCGGCCCCGTTCGCAGCGGCGGACGACTGGAGCGCCCTCGCCGAGGGCGCGGTCATCGGCGGCTACCGGTTCGCGGGTTATAAGCGTGAGGCGCCCAAGCCTCGCGCCGAACGCGTGACGATCCACACGGATGCCGCCGCCACCGCCGACGACGTCGCCGCCGTCACCGCGCTGGGCCGGGCGATCGCCCTCGTGAAGGACCTCGTCAGCATCCCGGCCGAATGGCTGTCGCCGGCCGACCTGGCCGAACGCGCCGTCGACGCCGTGGCCGGCCTACCGGTCGAGGTGGAGATCCTCGACGAGGCGGCGCTCGAGTCGCAGGGCTTCGGCGGCGTTCTCGGCGTCGGACAGGGCTCGGACCGCCCGCCCCGCGTGGTGCGGGTCGACTACGCCCCCGCCGACGCCGAGCGCCATGTCGCCCTCGTCGGCAAAGGCATCACCTTCGACACGGGCGGCCTGTCGCTCAAGCCGCCGGCGAGCATGGTGGGGATGAAGTACGACATGGCCGGGGCCGCCACGGTGCTCGGCGTCGTCCAGGCCGCCGCCGCACTGCACCTGCCTGTCCGGGTGTCGGCCTGGCTCTGCGTGGCCGACAACATGCCGTCCGGACGCGCGACGCGCCCGGGCGACGTCTTGCGCCTGCTCGACGGCACGACCGTCGAGGTGCTCAACACCGACGCCGAGGGGCGCCTGGTCCTCGCGGACGGGCTCGTCGCGGCGAGCCGGACGCAGCCCGACACCATCGTCGACGTCGCGACCCTGACGGGGGCCATCATCGTCGCCCTCGGCAACCGCCACACCGGCGTCATGGGCGAGGACGACGCCGTCGCCCGGTATCTGGCCGCGGCAGAGCGTGCCGGCGAGGCCGCGTGGCACCTTCCGCTGCCCGCGCACATGGAAGAGGAGCTCGACTCCCCCATCGCCGACCTCCAGAACGCGAAGATCGGCGATCCCGCCGGGGGGTCGCTTTTCGCGGGCCTGTTCCTGCGGCGCTTCGTCGGGCGGACGGGAGAGGATGCCGACGCTCCGCGCATCTCGTGGATCCACCTGGACATCGCCGGCTCGGGCACCACGAAGACCCCGTACGGGGCGACCGACAAGGGCCCGACGGCCGCGACGGTACGCTCCCTCATCGAGTTCCTCCGCGGGAGCGTCCGATGACCGATCACTCGTTCGACCTGGTCATCCTGGGCGGCGGCAGCGGCGGCTACGCCGCAGCCCTGCGGGCCGCCGAGCTGGGATCGTCGGTCGCGCTCGTCGAAAAGGACAAGCTGGGCGGCACGTGCCTGCACCGCGGCTGCATCCCGACGAAGGCGCTGCTGCATTCGGCCGAGGTCGCCGACAGCATCCGCGGATCAGCGCACGTCGGCGTCCGCTCCTCGTTCGAGGGCATCGACATCGCGGCGGTCCACGCCTACCGCGAAGGCATCGTCGCGAAGAAGCACAAGGGACTCGAGGGCCTCATCGCCGCCCGCAAGATCACCGTCGTGCGGGGTGCCGGCCGACTGCTCGACGACGGCTCGGTGGCCGTGGGCGATGACCGCTACCGCGGGAGGGACGTCGTGCTGGCCACCGGCTCGTCCAGTCGCCTGATCCCCGGTCTCGAGGTCGGCGAACGCATCCTGACGAGCGAACAGGCCCTGGCTCTGCCCGAGGTCCCCCGTCGCGCGGTCATCCTCGGCGGCGGCGTCATCGGCGTCGAGTTCGCCAGCATCTGGCGCTCGTTCGGCGCCGAGGTCACGATCGTCGAGGCGCTCGACCGTCTGCTGCCCACCGAGGACGCGGCCCTCAGCAAGGCCCTCGAGCGCGCCTTCCGCAAGCGCGGCATCACGGCCCGCACGGGAGTCCGCTTCGCGGGAGCCGAGTCGTCCGCGGGGGGCGTGACCGTCGCGCTCGAAGACGGATCGACCTTGGATGCCGATGTGCTTCTGGTCGCCGTCGGACGCGGCCCCGTCACCGCGGGCATCGGCCTCGAGGACGCCGGGGTCGAACTCGACCGCGGCTTCGTGCGCGTCGACGAGCGGCTGCGCACGACGCGCGCCGGCGTGTGGGCGGTGGGCGACATCGTCCCGGGCCTGCAGCTGGCCCATCGCAGCTTCCAGCAGGGCATCTTCGTCGCCGAGGAGATCGCCGGGCTGCGTCCGACGGTCGTGCCCGACAGCCTCGTCCCGCGCGTCACCTACAGCAGCCCCGAGGTCGCCTCGGTCGGGCTGACGGAGGAGCAGGCACGCGCCGCACACGGCGAGGCCGTCGTCGTGCGCGAATACAACTTGGCCGGCAACGGCAAGAGCGAGATCCTCGGAACCGCGGGTCTCGTGAAGGTCGTCCGCCGTCTGGACGGTCCGGTCGTCGGGGTGCACCTGGTCGGCGACCGCGTCGGCGAACTGATCACCGAGGGCCAGCTCGTCGTGGGTTGGGAAGCCCACCCCGAGGACATCGCACCATTCATCCACGCCCATCCGACTCAGAGCGAGGCTCTCGGAGAAGCATTCCTGGCGCTGGCGGGCAAACCGCTGCACGCGCTCTGACCGGTCGGCCGATGCGGATCAGTAAGCTAGACGGACATCGGCATTTCTTGAAGGAGACAGATTCATGAGCACTTCCGTGGTCCTCCCCGCGCTCGGAGAGAGCGTCACCGAGGGAACGGTCACCCGCTGGCTCAAGAAGGTCGGTGACACCATCCAGGAGGACGAGGGCCTGCTGGAGATCTCCACCGACAAGGTGGACACCGAGATCCCGTCGCCTGTGAGCGGCGTCATCGAAGAGATCCTGGTGCAGGAAGACGAGACCGTCGAGGTCGGCGCCGTCCTCGCCAAGATCGGCGACGGATCCGGCGCCCCCGCCAGCGACAGCCCCACCGAGCAGGCTCCGGCCGACGAGCCCGCCGCCCCCGCGCAGGAGGCTCCCGCCGCTGAGGCCGCTCCGCAGGAGCAGGCACCGGCCGCTCCCGCCGCTTCGGGCGACGCCAAGGACGTCGTGCTGCCCGAGCTGGGCGAGAGCGTGACCGAGGGCACCGTGACGCGCTGGCTCAAGCAGGTCGGCGACGATGTCGCGGTCGACGAGCCGCTCCTCGAGATCTCGACCGACAAGGTCGACACCGAGATCCCCGCCCCGTTCGCCGGCACGCTCGTCGAGATCCTCGTCCAGGAGGACGAGACCGTCGAGGTCGGATCGGCACTCGCGCGCATCGGTTCCGGCGCCCCCGCACCCGCCGCGGCTCCCGCCGAGCCCGCGCCCGCCGCAGAGGCCCCGGCCCCGCAGCAGGAGGCTCCCGCCCCGCAGCCGGCCGCGCCTGCTCCGCAGCAGGCTCCCGCCCCGCAGCAGGCCGCCCCGGCTCCGCAGCAGGCCGCGCCCGCCGCCCAGCCGTCGGCACCCGCCGCTGCATCCGCTCCGGCCGAGTCCGGCAACGACGGCGTCACCTACGTGACCCCGCTCGTGCGTCGCCTCGCCCAGCAGCAGGGCGTCGACCTCGCCTCGATCACCGGCACCGGCGTGGGCGGACGCATCCGCAAGGAAGACGTCCTGAAGGCGGCGGAGGCGGCATCGGCGGCCCCCGCGGCAGCGGCACCCGCCGCACCGGCCGCCGCTCCGGCTGCCGTCGAGGTCTCGGAGCTGCGCGGCACGCGCGCGCCGATGTCGCGTCTGCGCAAGGTCCTCGCCAAGCGCGCCGTCGAGTCGATGCAGCAGACCGCTCAGCTGACGACCGTCGTCGAGGTCGACGTGACCAAGCTGTCGGCGTTCCGCGACAAGGTCAAGGTCGAGTTCAACGAGAAGAGCGGCGCGAAGCTGTCGTTCCTGCCCTTCTTCGCGCTGGCCGCCGCCGAGGCGCTGCAGACCTTCCCGATCGTCAACTCGACCGTCGACGGTGAAGAGATCGTCTACCCGGCGACCGAGAACATCTCGATCGCCGTCGACACGGAGCGCGGCCTGCTGACGCCCGTCCTGCGGGATGCCGGTGCGAAGAACCTGGCGCAGATCGCCCAGGACATCGCCGACCTCGCCGCGCGCACCCGCGACAACAAGCTGAAGCCCGACGAGCTCGCCGGCGGCACGTTCACGATCACCAACACGGGTTCGCGCGGCGCACTGTTCGACACCCCGGTCGTGTTCCTCCCGCAGTCCGCGATCCTCGGCACCGGCATCGTCTACAAGCGCCCCGGCGTCGTGACGGTCGACGGCAAGGACGCGATCTCGGTGCGCTCGTACGTGTACCTGGCACTGTCGTACGACCACCGCACGATCGACGGAGCCGACGCGGCGCGCTTCCTCAGCACCATGAAGGCCCGCCTCGAGGGCGCGCAGTTCGAGGGCAACCTCGGCATCTGACCGGCTGACCCTCATCACGGCTGGTCCGCGACGTCATAGACGTCGCGGACCAGCCGTTTGTCGTCCCGGACGACCAAGACCACGATCTGCGACCGCCTCTCCCCCGTGGGATCGTCGACCCGCACCACCTCGACACCACCGAGATCGTCGAGCGGCACGACGTCGCGCCGCGCCTCCGCCGTCGCGATCCCCTCGGGCACGACGGCATCCGGGCGCTCCAGCAGCTCCATCCGACAGGCCGGATCGCTGTCGCGCCAGCACGCCGCGAGCGCCTCGACCGTCGCGGTGGCCGACATCCCCTCGCCCGCAGCCTCGGATGGCGGCGCGGCCTCTCCCGGAGGAGAGGGTTCTGTCGGCGGGGCTGTGCCGTCCGGCGGTGCGCTGGCGGGCGGCGATGAAGCTCCCCCCGTTCCCGGAAATGACTGCGCGGAGTCGGTCACGTCGTCCGCCGTCGGGGACCCGGAAGCACTCGCCGTCGGCGCCGACGCGGAAGGAGCCGTGGCCGCCTCGGTGGCATCCGACTGCGGCCACAGCAGACCGAGCGTGAGGGTCGCCGTCGCGACGACGCCCGCGACGACCATCATCCGTCGTCTCGCCGACGCGCCCGCTCCGGCGACCGGCCGAACCCGCGACGGGCCGAGAGCCCCGCGCACGGCGGCCCACGCGCCTGCAATGCGCTCGGCGAGGTCGGCGTCGACGAGGCGCTCGATCAGGGGTCGCACCGCCTCGCCGGTCGGCGTCCGTCGCTCCGGTGTCACTGCCGAGGCCCGGGTCCGGTCGTCCAGCGCCGCACGCACGAGTCGTTCTCCGAGCGGTTCGGGGATCGCCGACGCGAACAGCGCGTCCTCCGCTGCTGCGAGCTCCGTGGCGTCTCCGTCGCGGAGCGCGTCGACCGCCCGCTGCATGATCCCGGAACCGAGCGCTCCCGCGGGGATGCCCTCGAGCACGCGAATGCTCGCCTCGGTCGCGGCGGTGGTCCCGACCGGGACGACGACGGGCCGTCCGTCGTCGGCGAGCCACCATTCGCCCGTGTCCCACCCCGCCGCGTGCGCGGCCCGTGCACCGCGCAGCACGCTGACGGCGAGCGTAACCGCTTGACCGGGCGTCGGTGCATCCGCGTCATCGCCCGTGCGCACGCGGCCGACGAGCCGCGGCAGCACCAGCACCGTCGATCCGTCCACCCGGTCGAGGTCGACCGCAGCGAGAAGGTGACCGCCGGGCTGGGCCTCCCACACCGCCAGCGGAGCGTCGGCCGCGGCGACGCGGTACCGCACCTCGCCGCCGTTTTCGACCAGCTCCCCCTCGAAGGGCGCTTCGGGGGGACGGACGCGGCGGAGGGCGGGCGGCGCGGAGTCCGGGGCGAGGGTCATCCTCCGAGTCTGAGACGACCCGCTCGCCGCATCCCCACAGCGGCGAGAAGGTGGGGACGGCCGCTGCGACCACGATCCTGTGCAGGCGTGAGCGACCCGCCGGAAAGGTAGGCTGTGAGCATGTCGTCCCGCAGCACCGCACCCGAGAAGCGACCCGGATTCTTCTCCCAGCTCCGCTCCCTGTTCACCTTCACGAAGGAGTACTTCAGCTGGCTGCCGTGGGTCCTCGCCGCGGTCGTCGTCGTCGGGGTGGGGCTCGGCGTCCTGGTGGGCTTCCTGATTCCGCCGGCCGCGATCTGGAGCATCATCCTGTGGGCCGTGACGGGTCTGCTGTTCGGCATCCTCGGTGCGATGATCCTCATGACCCGTCTCGCCACGCGCGCCATGTACAAGCGGATCGACGGCATGCCGGGCGC
Source organism: Microbacterium thalli (assembly GCF_028737325.1). Classification (GTDB taxonomy): domain Bacteria; phylum Actinomycetota; class Actinomycetes; order Actinomycetales; family Microbacteriaceae; genus Microbacterium; species Microbacterium thalli. The sequence continues at coordinate 661,240 of NZ_JAQZCH010000002.1, forward strand.
CACGGGTCACATCATTTCGACGAACCTCGGGCGCAAGTGGCAGGCGTCCGAGATGCCGGTCGGCGTGAACCCGAAAACGCAGGAAGCCGTCTACCGCGCGGTCGGTCGCGGCGGTGTCGTCATCGTCGGCGAGGGGGCGCGCGGCCGCCTCACCCGTCTGATCAACGACGAGCGGGCGAAGGTGCAGCGCGTGGCGTCGGGCGTGCCGGTCCACATCCTGTACGTCGGTCACGGCGAGGGTGACGTGCCCATCGCGAAGCTCGCACCGACCATCAAGGCGTTCCCGAAGGCGATCGATCGCACCACCATGTCGGCCGTCATCAAGCGCATCGACTCGGTCTCGCAGTCGGTCACCTCGCTGCCGATCCCCAAGGGCGTCGACCCGATGAAGGCGCGCGCTCAGCGCCCGCGCTGAATCGGCCGCGGCCGGGCGACCTCCGCGCTCCTAGGCGCGAACGAGGATCGTGCCGGCCGCTTTGTCGTGCAGCCCTCGCTGATCGGCATCGAACACGACCGCCGGCAGCACGAGCACCAGCAGCAGCGTGCGCACGATCGGTCGCCACAGACCGGTCCAGCCGCCGTTCAGCAGCTCGAGGCGCAAGCCGACGATCCGATGGCCCGGACTGCCGCCGATGAGCGGGATGAAGATCACCTGCAGCGCAGCGAACACGGTGATCGGGGCGAACTGCGTCAGGCCCGCCTCACCCGGCAGCGCGAACTGGTTGAAGCCGAGGAAGGCCGTCGCCAGCAGAGTCGCCGCGGCATAGTCGATGGCGAGACCGCCGATGCGCCGTCCCAGCCGGCCGACGCTGCCCGGTCCCTGTGCGGGCCGCCCCAGTCGCTCGCCGGGATAGCTGTTCTCGCGCAGGTGATCGGGCACCAGACCAGCCTAAAGGGGGCCGTCGGCGTAACATCCCCGAAACACCCGAGATACTGCCGGGCAACTGGATGCCGATAGGTTCGAAGAGGCCTGGATCATCCCGGGCTGTTCCTCACCCGATCTTGGAGACTCCATGTTCAAAGATTCTTCCGAGGTGCTCAAGTTCATCCAGGACGAGGACGTCAAGTTCCTCGACATCCGTTTCACGGATCTTCCTGGCGTGCAGCAGCACTTCAACATCCCGGCCTCGACCGTCGACGAGGAGTTCTTCACGGTCGGACAGCTCTTCGACGGCTCGTCGATCCGCGGCTTCGCGAACATCCACGAGTCCGACATGCAGCTGATCCCGGACGTGTCGACGGCGTACCTCGACCCGTTCCGCGAGGCGAAGACGCTGATCATGATCTTCGACATCTACAACCCGCGCAACGGTGAGATCTACGCGAAGGACCCGCGTCAGGTCGCCAAGAAGGCCGAGAAGTACCTGGCCTCGACCGGCATCGCCGACACCGCGTTCTTCGCCCCCGAGGCGGAGTTCTACATCTTCGACGACGTCCGCTACGAAGTGAAGCAGAACTCGAGCTTCTTCTCGGTCGACTCCGAAGAGGGCGCGTGGAACACGGGCCGCGTCGAAGAGGGCGGCAACCTCGCCAACAAGACCCCGTACAAGGGCGGCTACTTCCCCGTCTCCCCCGTCGACAAGACGGCCGACCTGCGCGACGACATCTCGCTCAAGCTCATCGAGTCGGGCCTCGTCCTCGAGCGTGCCCACCACGAGGTCGGCACCGGCGGTCAGCAGGAGATCAACTACCGCTTCGACACCATGGTGCACTCGGCGGACGACATCCTGAAGTTCAAGTACATCGTCAAGAACACCGCCGAGGAGTGGGGCAAGGTCGCGACCTTCATGCCCAAGCCCCTGTTCGGCGACAACGGCTCGGGCATGCACACGCACCAGTCCCTGTGGCTGAACGGCGAGCCGCTGTTCTACGACGAGAAGGGCTACGGCGGCCTGTCCGACATCGCGCGGTGGTACATCGGCGGTCTGCTCAAGCACGCTGCCGCGGTGCTGGCCTTCACCAACCCGACGCTCAACTCGTACAAGCGTCTGGTCAAGGGCTACGAGGCTCCGGTCAACCTGGTCTATTCGGCCGGTAACCGTTCCGCCGCGATCCGCATCCCCATCACCGGCACGAACCCCAAGGCCAAGCGCATCGAATTCCGCGCGCCGGACGCCTCGGGCAACCCGTACCTCGCCTTCGCCGCGCAGATGATGGCCGGCCTCGACGGCATCAAGAACCGCATCGAGCCGCACGAGCCGGTCGACAAGGACCTCTACGAGCTGCCGCCCGAGGAAGCCAAGAACATCCCGCAGGTTCCGAACTCGCTGCTCGACTCCCTCGAGGCGCTGCGCAACGACCACGAGTTCCTGCTGGCCGGTGGCGTCTTCACGCCCGAGCTGATCGAGACCTGGATCGAGTACAAGATCGAGAACGAGATCCAGCCGATCAACGCTCGCCCTCACCCCTACGAGTACGAGCTGTACTTCGGCGTCTGAGGCGCATCCTGCGTACGCGACCCCGCCGTCCGCTCCTTCGGGAGCCGGGCGGCGGGGTCCGTCGTATCACCGACGGGACCCGCGATCAGGTCGCGAGGCGCTCGACCTCGGCCACGACCCGCGGATGCGCCAGCACCCGGAAGTGACCGCCCGTCTCGAGGCGCACGTTCCGCGCCCCCGCGAGCTCGCTGCCGCCAGGGATGTGCGGATCGAACTCGCCGTACACCGACACGATGCGCGCGTTCGGCGCCAGCTCGCGCGTGAGAGCCCGGATGACGGCCGAGTTCGGCGAGAACGCCCGCAGCGACGGCAGCAGCATGACCCGGCCGTACACGGATCCGGCGAACGGGCTCGCGATCGCGACCATCCCGCGGATGCGCTCCCCCGTCTCGGAATCCGACATAACCTGCTTGCCGATCAGCCCGCCCTTGCTGTGCGCGACCAGGACGACGTCCCGCAGATCCTGCTCGCGCAGATAGGCGGCGACATGGCGGGCGCCCCGGGGAACGGGCCAGCGGTTGCGTCCGAGCGCCGCGATAACGTGCACGGGGTGCCCGCGCTCGTGCAGCTCGGTGATGAGGGGCTGCAGGAACCGCCACGTCTCGTAGATGCCGGGCAGCACCACCACGGGCGTGCCATCGCCGCTGGCGAAGTCGCCGGGGTCGGTGCGCGAGAACACCGCCCGTGCCTGCCAGGTCACCGCGTACGCGTAGTCCGCGATCCACCAGGCGGCATCCCGGATCAGATGTCGAGTCATGCGGGCCGCACTGATCGCTGCGCGAGGAAGGCCGTGATGCCGCTCGCCACGGCTCGGGCGTCGGTGCGCTCGACGTGATGCGCCGATCCGGGGATGACGAGGACCTCGCCCGCCGCCGCATGCCCTGCGAGCCGGTGCACCCAGTCGTCGCCCGCGATCGGGTCGCGCGAGCCGCGCACCACCAGCACGGGAACCGATAGCTCTTCGACGCGCTGCTCGATCGGATACGCCACCATGTGCCGCACCTGCGCGAAGAACCAGCGCAGCCCGGAGCGGAGATAGTCCCCCAGCACCACCGCGTTGACGCGGGGCGGCTCCAGGAGGCCGTCGAGGGCGAGCGCGCGGGCTTGCGCGGACAGGGTGCGGTGACGGTCATCGGTGACGGGGCCCATCAGGACGACTGCTCGAACGGATGCCGGCCGCCGCAGCGCCGCCGCCGCGACCCACTGCGCACCCATGGAATGCCCCCCGAGGATCACCGGGCTCGACGACAGCTCGCCGATCAGCTCCGCGATCGCGGTGCCCATCCGCGTCACCGTCACGTCGTCGCGGGGCACCGGCAGACCCGCGAACCCCGGGAGGTCGAGGCTGTGCACGGTCGCCGCCCCGGCGAGGCCGCCATGCAGATGGAGGTACGAACGGTGCGACATCCCGACACCGTGAATGAAGACGTACGTCGGCGCATCCGGGCGTGCAACGCTGCTCCAGCTCCGGAACCGGAGCCCGTCGATGGTCCATTCGCGGGGCGATCCGGCACAGGGAACGCGGCGGAGGGCGGGGATACGAGTCGGCACCGCGTCAGCGTAGTCCGCGTCCGATGCCAGTCGCACCGCGCTTGACTTCGTGCCGGCGGCCGATGCAAGGCGCGTGGCCGCTGTCAAGCGGCGTGACGTGCCCGCCGCCGCGCGGTGGACTGACGCCATGACCGATGCATCGAACGACCAGCAGCCCATCGCCGACCCCGCCGCTCAGAAGACCGACCGGGACGACACCTCGATCGTGCCCGACCTCACCGGCGACCCCGTCGAGACGGAGCGCGCGCGCACCGAGGACGTTCCCGAGCGCGACTGACGCCGAGCGACGCGCCTCAGTGCGCTCCGGCACCGCTGTGCGCGTCCGCGCCACGGTGTCGGAGCCGGCGGACGAGCATCAGCACGCCGACGATGATCAGCCCGGCCACGAGCCCGGCGATGGCCGACACGAAGGTCTCCCCCGTCCAGACGACGACTCCGCCGAGGTCGTGCAGGGCGTGCTCGATGCCGTGAAGCAGGTCGGCCGCGGGGTGCACGCCGACCTCGCCGAGGTTCGCCAGCAGCAGATGGCCGCCGACCCACAGCATGGCGACCGTGCCGACGACGCTGATGACGCGGAAGACCGCGGGCATCGAGCGCACGATCCGCATCCCCGTGTGCCTCACCTGGCGCGACGGGTTCTTGGCCATACGCAACCCGATGTCGTCGATCTTCACCAGCAGCGCGACCGCACCGTAGACGATGCCGGTCATCAAGAGCGCGATCACCGCGAGGACGGCGAGCGTCTGCCAGATGCTCATGTCGTCGTCGAGATTCGACAGCGAGATGAGCATGATCTCGGCCGAGAGGATGAGGTCGGTGCGGATGGCGCCGAGAACGAGCTTCTTCTCGTCGCGCGGGCCGTCGTCGGCGGCGCCGTGGTGCACACCGAACCACTCGAGCACCTTCTCGGCGCCCTCGTAGCAGAGGAAGGCGCCGCCGAGGATGAGCAGGAACGGCAGTACGGCCGGCGCGAACGCGGTCAGCAGCAGAGCGACCGGGATGATGATGAGGAATTTGTTCGCGATGGACCCGAGCGCGATCTTCCCGACGACCGGCAGCTCGCGCGCGGGCGTGATGCCCTGGACGTACTGCGGTGTGACCGCGGCGTCGTCGATGACGACACCCGCGGACTTGGCCGAGGCCTTGAGCGCGGCGCTCAGGATGTCGTCGACGACGGCGAGCAGACCAACCGACATGATTCCCCTTCAGGCATAGAAGTGCTTCTCGAACACGCGGCGGGCCTGGCGCGCGGCGCGCATCCAGTCCTCCTCGACCATCGTGGCCGATCTCGCAGGATACTCCAGCAATCGACCGATGCCGTCGAGCCGGGCACGGTCGGTGGGAAGCACATCGCTGGTCTGACCCGACAGCAGCGTGTTCGCCGAACGCAGGCGGCTCGCCAGCCGCCACGCCGCCGCAAGTTTGTCTGCGGCATCCCGCGGGAGCAGCTCGGCGTCCACCGCCGCGTCGAGCGCCGCCATCGTCGACGTCGTCCGCAGCCCGGCGACGCGACGACCGTGCTCGAGCTGCAGCAGCTGCACGAGCCACTCGACATCGCTCAACCCCCCGGGGCCGAGCTTGAGGTGGCGGGAGCGGTCCTGCCCCTGCGGCAGACGCTCGCTTTCGACGCGGGCCTTGATGCGTCGGATCTCACGCAGCCCCTGGGGGTCGGGCGCTTCGGGGTAGCGGACGTCGTCGGCGAGCGCGAGGAAACGCTCGATGAGCGTCACGCTGCCGGCGACACCCCGCGCGCGCAGCAGCGCCTGCGCCTCCCACGACAGCGACCAGCGGCGGTAGTACTCCGCGTACGACTCGATCGAGCGCACGAGCGGTCCGTTGCGTCCCTCCGGGCGCAGGCCCGCATCGAGGTCGAGCGGAAGCCGGTGATCCTCGGAGTATCGACGCACCCCGTGCACGAGCTGCAGCGCCAGCTCTTGCGCGCGCTGCGGAGCGACATCGTTCGGGGCGTAGACGTAGATGATGTCGGCATCCGATCCGAAGCCGAGCTCCGCACCGCCGAAACGTCCCATCGCGATGATCGAGAAGTCGAGGCCTTCGTCCTCCGGCGGGACGATTTCGCGACGCACGGCCCGCAACGTGGCTTGGATCGTCACCTCGGTGATCGTCGTCAGACCTTCCGCCAGCTCCTCGATCGACAGGTCGCCCACCACCGCAGCCATGGCGAGACGCAGCAGCTCACGTCGACGCAGGGCACGCACGGCCGACATCGCGTCGTCGATCGACCGGTGCCGGGTCTGGATCGCCCGCGCCTCCTCCTGCAGCACGTAGCCGGGGCGCGGACGCAGCTGTTCCCGCGAGTCGAGCCACGCGATCGACTCGGGGATCCACTCCATCAGCTCGCCGACGTAGCGCGAGCCCGAGAGCAGCCGGGTCAAACTCTCGGCGGCACCGGCCGAGTCGCGCAGCATCCGCAAGAACCACGGCGTATCGCCGAGACGCTCGCTGATGCGACGGAAGGCCAGCAGCCCGTAGTCCGGGTCGACGCCGTCGGCGAACCACCGCAGCATCACGGGCATGAGGTGACGCTGGATCGCCGTCTTGCGGCTCAACCCGCTCGTCAGCGCCCCCATGTGGCGCAGAGCGCCGGCCGGGTCGCGGAATCCGATCGCCGCGAGCCGCGCCTTCGCCTGCTCGGGCGAGAGCATGTGCTCGTCCGCGGGCAACGCTGCCACCGCCGACAGCAGCGGACGGTAGAACAGGCGGACGTGGATCTCGCGGACTTCGCGCTTGATCTCCTCCCACGCCGCGACGACGCGGTCGGCGCTCTCGCCGATCCGCGCCGATCGCGCGAGGACGCGCAGCGATGCGCCGTCCTCGGGCATCAGGTGCGTGCGCCGCAGGTCGCGCAGCTGCAGCCGGTGCTCCATGACGCGCAGCCGCCGGTAGTCGAGGGCGAAGTGCGCGGCATCCTCGCGTCCGATGTACCCCTGCGACACCAGCGCGTCGAGCGCGTCGAGGGTCGAGCGCTCGCGGATCCGCTCGTCCGACGCCCCGTGCACGAGCTGCAGCAGCTGCACCGTGAACTCGACATCGCGGATGCCGCCGGGGCCGAGCTTGAGCTGACGGGCGACCTCGTCGGCGGGGATGTGCTCAGTCACGCGCTCGCGCATGCGCTGCACGCTGTCGACGAAGTTCTCGCGGGCGGCGCTGGCCCAGACCCGCGGCTGCATAGCGTCGACGTAGCGCTCGCCCAGCTCCTCGTCCCCGGCGAGGGCACGCGCCTTCAGCAGCGCCTGGAACTCCCAGCTCTTGGCCCACCGGTCGTAATAGGCGATGTGCGAGTCGAGTGTGCGCACCAGGGCACCCTGCTTGCCCTCGGGACGGAGGTTCGGGTCGACCTCCCACAGCGGCGGCTCGACCTCGACCTCCGAGATCCCGCGCATCGTCTGCATCGCCAGTCGGGTCGCGATGTCGACCGCGCGGGCCTCCGCGACGACCGACTCGTCGCTCGAGCCGCCCACGAAGATGACGTCGACGTCGCTGACATAGTTGAGCTCTCGGGCGCCCGACTTCCCCATGCCGATGATGGCGAGCTGCGTGGCGGCGACCTCGTCACGCTCGAACCGTCCGGTGCCGGGAACACCGGCGACGAGGCGGCTGCGCGCCACGGCGAGCGAGGCTTCGAGCGCCGCTCCCGCCGCGTCCGCGAGCGCCGCCGCGACCGCGTGCAGGATGAGCGCCGGGTCGGACGCGCCCAGGTCGAAACGGGCGATGCGCGCGAGCATCCGCCGGTAACCCACGCGGAGTGCGACACACGCTTCGTCGCCGGCCGTGGCGGCGAAGCCGTCGGTCGCGCCGACGCTCGCCAGAAGCGCATCCCGCAGGTCGTCACGCGTGGGCAGTCCCTCGCCGTCGCCGGCGAGGTCGGCGAGTTCGTCCGGATGCCGCAGGTAGAACTCCGCGAAGCCGCGTGATGCGCCCAGCACCCCCCAGACGGCATCCGGGCGTCGATCGAGCGCCGCGCGCACCGCGTCGGGTGCTCGCCGTGCGATGCGCAGCAGCGCATCCGTCGCGCCGTCGGGATCGGCGGCGGCCTCGGCGCCCGCGACGAGTTCGTCGCGCGGCAGGCCGGTGGCCTCCGAGAGCTCGCCGAGCTGCTCGTCGGCTCGCCCGAGATCGTCGAAGCCCGCTCGCGCGAGTCCGGTCAGACCGACCGCCCGAGGTCCCCGGTTCATGGCCTCAGAGCATCTCCAGATTGCTCTTGAGCTCGAACGGCGTCACCTGTGCGCGGTAGTTCTGCCACTCGCGACGCTTGTTCAGCAGCACGTAGTTGAAGACCTGCTCGCCCAGCGTCTCGGCGACGAGCTCGGACTCCTCCATGTACTCCAATGCGTGATCGAGGCTCGCCGGCAGCGGGGCGTAGCCCAGGGCGCGCCGTTCGGCATCCGTCAGCGACCAGACGTTGTCCTCGGCCTCGGAAGGCAGTTCGTAGCCCTCCTCGATGCCCTTCAAACCCGCGGCCAGCAGCAGCGCGTAGGCGAGGTACGGGTTCGCGGCCGAGTCGAGGGCGCGGTACTCGACACGCGACGACTGGCTCTTGTTCGGCTTGTACATCGGCACGCGGACGAGAGCGGAGCGGTTGTTGTGACCCCACGTGATGAAGCTCGGCGCCTCGTCGCCGCCCCAAAGCCGCTTGTATGAGTTGACGAACTGGTTGGTGACCGCCGAGATCTCGTTCGCGTGGCGCAGCAGGCCCGCGATGAACTGGCGTCCCGTCTGCGAGAGCTGGTACTGCGCGCCCTCCTCGTAGAACGCGTTCACGTCGCCCTCGAAGAGAGACATGTGCGTGTGCATGCCGCTTCCGGGATGGCCGCCGAGGGGCTTGGGCATGAAGGTCGCGTAGACACCCTGCTCGATCGCCACCTCCTTGATGACGGTGCGGAACGTCATGATGTTGTCGGCCGTCGCGAGGGCGTCGGCGTAGCGCAGATCGATCTCGTTCTGTCCGGGACCGCCCTCGTGGTGGCTGTACTCGACCGAGATGCCCAGGTCTTCCAGCATCCGCACCGAGCGGCGACGGAAGTCGTGCGCGGTGCCGCCGGGCACGTTGTCGAAGTAGCCGGCCGAGTCGACGGGCTCGGGGCCTTCGGGGCCGTAGCTCGAGGACTTCAGCAGGTAGAACTCGATCTCGGGGTGCGTGTAGAACGTGAAGCCCGCATCGGCGGCCTTCGCGAGCGAGCGCTTGAGCACGTTGCGCGGATCGGCGACGGCGGGCTGACCGTCGGGGGTCGTGATGTCGCAGAACATCCGCGCCGTCGGGTCGACCTCACCGCGCCACGGCAGCAGCTGGAAGGTGGTCGGGTCGGGATGCGCGAGCAGGTCCGACTCGTAGCTGCGGGTCAGGCCCTCGATGGCCGAGCCATCGAAGCCCAGCCCTTCGGCGAAGGCCCCCTCGACCTCGGCGGGCGCGATCGCGACCGACTTGAGGGTGCCGATCACGTCGGTGAACCAGAGCCGGACGAACTTGACGCCCCGCTCCTCGATCGTGCGCAGTACGAAGTCCCGCTGCTTGTCCATCGCGTCCTCTCCGAGACAGGGTCGCAACCAGACTACTGGCGGTGAGCGTCCTCCGACGGCGGGGTGCCCCACTCGTCCGCGCGCGCCTCGTCTTCGCGCCAGGCCTGCGCCCGTTGAGCCATGATCTCCGGCGCCCGAGCGGCCTCGTCCGCGGTCGCGAAGGGACCGGCACGGTCGGCGCCCGGGGACTGTTTGCCCCGCTCCACCTGACGCGTCACGAGGTTGTACCAGAACTCTCCGTCGCTCGCGGGCATGATGGCTCCTCACTTGCGCACGGGCGGCGCTCAGCCCGAGCCTAATCCGGCGGGCGCCCGGTCGATAGGCTGGGCGCATGAGTGCGAACGCGACGCGAGCTGTCGGAGTGGACATCGGCGGAACCGGGATCAAGGGAGCCGTCGTCGACCTCTCGACGGGCACCCTGCTGACCGATCGGATCAAGGTGCCCACCCCGCGCGGCGCCGAGCCCGAGGACGTGCTGGCCGCGGTGAAGGTCGTGCTCGACCGCCTCGAGGTGGCCGACGCCCCCGACGTGCCGCTCGGCGTCGCGTTCCCCGCCATCGTCAAGCACGGACGGACGCTGTCTGCGGCGAACGTCGCCGACACCTGGATCGATTTCGAAGCCGAGCACTTCTTCGAGTCCGGCCTCGGGCGCCAGATCCACTTCGCCAACGACGCGGATGTCGCGGGCGTCGCCGAACTGCGCTACGGCGCGGCGCGCGGACAGGACGGCCTCGTCATCCTCACGACGCTCGGCACCGGCATCGGCTCGGCGATGATCTACAACGGCGTGCTCATCCCCAACTCCGAGCTCGGCCACGTGCACCGCGCGAAGCACGGCAAGGACGCCGAGGCCTGGGCCGCCTACTCGGCCATGGAGCGCGACGAGCTCGACTGGCCCGAATGGGCCGAGCGGCTGCAGTGGTACTACAGCCACATCGAGTTCCTCTTCTCGCCCGACCTGTTCGTCGTCGGCGGTGGCGTCTCGAAGCACGCCGACAAGTTCCTGCCGCTGCTCGATCTGAAGACGCCGATCGTCCCCGCGGTGCACCGCAACAACGCGGGCATCATCGGTGCCGCCGCCCTCGCCCTCGCCGGCGAACGCCCCGGTGCGCTCGACGCGACGACCGAGGACCTCGCCGCCACGACCGCGGAGTGAGGTCCGCGCGCTGCGTGAGGTGCGAATGGGCCGGCCTGTACGCCGGGTTCTGTCCGGGGGCGTGAGCCCCGTGGACGGCCATCTCTCTCGGCGACACGTTGCCGTGCCGCTCCAGCGGTCTACCCGGGGACTCGGCGGACCGCGTCTGCATCCCCTGTCTGACCTTGCTCCGGACGAGGTTTACCGTGCGGGTCGTGTCACCACGACCCCGGTGGTCTCTTACACCACCCTTTCACCCTTACCGACGTGAACGCCGGCGGTCTGCTCTCTGTGGCACTGTCTCGCGGATCACTCCGGGTGGGTGTTACCCACCGTCCTGTCCTGTGGAGCCCGGACGTTCCTCGGTGCGGTTGCCCGCCACGCGACCGTCCAGCCGACCCATTCGCCCGTCGAGTCTAGCCGCCGGGTCGCGCCGGCTCCGCCGTCAGCTCTTGTCGGCGGATGCCGCGATGCGCACGTCCAGCCGGAAGTCGAGCGGGAATGAACCGAACAGCAGGCGGCCCGCGGCATCCGCCGCTTCCCGCACGGCCTCGGCTGCCGCGTCGGCGTGATCGACCGGGGCGTGGACGATGATCTCGTCGTGCAGGAAGAACGCCAGGTGCGCGCGCCCCGTCACCGGATGCTCGCCGACGGCGGGGAACGCGGCAAGGCGTCGGCGCAGATCGGCGAGCCACGCGAGAGCCCATTCGGCCGCCGTCCCCTGGACGACGAAGTTGCGGGTGAAGCGGCCGCGTTCGCGCGCCCGCGACCGGGCGAAGGCGCGGACCGCATCGGATGCCTCCGGCTCAGCCGCATCCGCCTGCAGCTCGCGCCACGCCGCGGACGGTTCCGGGCTCGTGCGTCCCAGCAGTGTGCGGACGGACCCGCCGTCCTCCCCCACGCGGGCGGCGTCATCGACGAGCGCCATCGCGCGCGGGTAGGCCCGGCGCAGCGACGGCACGAGCCGGCCGCTGTCACCGCTCGTGGCGCCGTACATGGCGCCCAGCAGGGCCATCTTCGCGTCCTGCCGGGTCGGGACGGTGCCGCGCGCGACGATGCCCTCGTAGAGATCGCGGCCACGGGCAGCCTCGGCGAGCGCCACGTCGCCGGCCATCGCGGCCAGGATGCGGGGCTCGAGCTGTGCGACGTCGGCGACGACGAGAGTCCATCCCTCATCGGCGCGCACGGCGGGGCGGAGCATCCGCGGCAGCTGCAGGGCGCCCCCGCCCGACGACGCCCAGCGCCCCGTGACCACCCCGCCGGGCACGTACACCGGTCGGAAGCGGTCGACGGGGATCCACTCGTCCATCCAGGCCCAGCCGTTGGCGCTGAGCAGCCGCATCGCCCGCTTGTACGCCAGCAGCGGCTCGATGACGGGGTGGTCGTGGCGTCGGAGTTCCCACTTGCTCGTGGACTCCACCAAGACTCCCACCCGGTGCAGCGAGCGCAGCAGACGGGGGTGCGAGTCCAGACTCGCTCCCGGGTCGCCGAGCTCGGCGCGCACCCGGTCGGCGAGGTCGCGCACCGCGCTCGGCAGCTCGCCGGGGCGTGGCCGCGGGCCGAGGACGTCGGTGAGGATGGCGTCGTGCACGTCGCGGCTCCACGGCACACCGGCCGCGTGCAGCTCGACGGCGACCAGCGCGCCGGCGGACTCCGCCGCGGTCAGCAGTCGCAGCCGCCCCGGGTCGGTCGCCTCGCCGATCGCCCGCGCCTGGCGCGCGAACTCGGTGAGCGTCGCATCGAGGCCGTGCGGGATGGCGTCGGCGGCGGGCTCGAGAGCGAACAGCACGTCGCGCTCGGCCGTGGGGTCGGCGGAGGCGGCATCCCACGCGGTCGCGGCGCGCAGGTCGGCGGCATCCGTCACGAGCGAGCTGTCGCGCAGGATCGCGTGACACAGGCGCACGTCGTGACACCGGTCGACGCGGACGCCCGCGGCGAGGATGCCGTGGTACCACGCGGTCGTGTCGGACCAGATCCAGCGCGCGTCGGGATCGGCCGCCACCTCGTCGGCGAGCTGCGCCGTGGGGATGACGCGGCGCTCGGTCACCGACCCCGTCGCGTCCACGACCGCGATGTCGACGCCGCCGTCGCTGCGGCGTCCGACCGCGCGCCAGCGGGCGCGGGTCGCGGTCATGGTCGGATCACAGACCGGATTCGTCGGTGCGCACGAGGATGCACCCGCACTGCGGGCAGGTCACGACCTCGTCGGCGGCGGCCTGCGCGATCGTCTTCAGATCGGTGCCCGACAGCTCCATGTTGCAGCCCCCGCACGTGCGACGGCTGAGCAGCCCGGCACCCGGCGTGCGCTGTGCGAGCGACTCGTACCGCGCGAGCAGATCGCCCGGGACGCGCGCGGCGATCGCGGCACGGTCGCGCGTCGCGGCATCCCGGCGCGTCTGCGCCTCGGCCACCGCGGCCTTGCCGTCGGCGCTGAGCCGGCCGCCCTCGGCGTTGACGTCGGCGATGAGCGCCTGCTGGGCCGCGACCGCGGCCTCGGCGGCCTCGAGCCGCTCCATCGCCGCCAGCTGAGCATCCTCGAGCTCGCTCTTGCGGCGCGCGAGCGAGGCGATCTCGTGTTCGAGCCCCTGCGCGTCCTTCGCGCTGGACGTCGCGGCCAGGCGCTCGGCGTCGCGTGCGGCCCGCGCGTCGACGACCGTGACGTCGGAGGCGATGCGGCCGAGCTCGGCCTGGATGTCGTCTCGCGTGCCGAGCAGGCCGGTCAGCTCGACCGACAGCTCGTGGCGGCGCGCGAGGAGCTCCTGGACGCGCTTGGCCTGAGCCGGGTTGCGCATCGCCGCCTCGGCGCCGCGGGCCTGTGCGTCGAGCCGGACGAGATCCAGAAGCAGCAGCTGGTCTGCGGGGGTGGCATTCATGTGGGCCCAGAGAGACTCGAACTCCCGACCCCCTCGGTGTAAACGAGGTGCTCTAACCAACTGAGCTATAGGCCCCTGCTCTCAGTCTACGAGAGCGCCGAGACCTCTGAGCGTGGGTAGGCTGTCGTGCGGTGCTTGTGCGCGCCCGACAACGCCTGCGCACAGCCCGTGGTGATTACCTGGCACGATCTGCCATACGAGAAAGGTCGCCCGTGACTGTCAACGATCAAGACCCCTACTCCCAGGACGCACTGGACAGCGACCCCGAAGAGACCGGCGAATGGCAGGAGTCGCTGCGGCAGCTCGTCGATGCGAAGGGCTCGGGTCGCGGTCGCGAGATCATGCTGAGCCTGCTTCAGGCCTCGCACGAGCTGCAGCTGAACGTGCCGCAGGTGCCGGTGACGGACTACATCAACACCATCGCGCCCGAGAACGAGCCCGAGTTCCCCGGCGATGAGGAGCTCGAGCGCCGTTACCGCCGGTGGATCCGCTGGAACGCCGCGGTTACCGTGCACCGCGCGCAGCGCCCCGGCATCGGGGTCGGCGGCCACATCTCCACGTACGCGTCGTCGGCCTCCCTCTACGAAGTCGGCTTCAACCACTTCTTCCGCGGCCCCGAGCACCCCTCGGGCGGCGACCAGATCTTCATCCAGGGCCACGCCTCCCCCGGCATCTATGCCCGCTCGTACCTCGAGGGTCGCCTGACCGAGGACCAGCTCGACGGCTTCCGCCAGGAGGCGTCGAAGGCGCCCAACGGCATCCCGTCGTACCCGCACCCCCGTCTGATGCCGGACTACTGGCAGTTCCCGACGGTGTCGATGGGCCTCGGCCCGATCAACGCCATCTACCAGGCGATGAACAACAAGTACCTGACGAACCGGGGCATCAAGGACGTCTCCGACTCGCACGTCTGGGCCTTCCTCGGCGATGGCGAAATGGACGAGGTCGAGAGCCGCGGACAGCTGCAGGTCGCAGCGAACGAGGGCCTCGACAACCTGACCTTCGTCATCAACTGCAACCTGCAGCGCCTCGACGGTCCGGTGCGCGGCAACGGCAAGATCGTCCAGGAGCTCGAGGCCTACTTCCGCGGTGCCGGCTGGAACGTCATCAAGGTCGTCTGGGGCCGCGGCTGGGACGAGCTGCTCTCGCAGGACTCGGAAGGCGCGCTCGTGCGCCTCATGAACACCACGCCCGACGGTGACTTCCAGACCTACCGCGCCGAGGACGGCGGCTTCATCCGCGAGCACTTCTTCGGACGAGACGAGCGCACCGCCGCCCTGGTGAAGGACTGGTCGGACGACGACATCTGGGGCAAGCTCCGCCGCGGTGGCCTCGACTACCAGAAGGTCTACGCCGCGTACAAGCAGGCCATGGAGCACAAGGGCCGCCCCACCGTCATCCTCGCCAAGACGATCAAGGGCTACGGTCTCGGTCACCACTTCGAGGGCCGCAACGCGACCCACCAGATGAAGAAGATGACGCTCGAGAACCTCAAGCACTTCCGCGACTCGATGCGCATCCCGATCACCGACGCGCAGCTCGAGGAGAACCCCTACCTCCCGCCGTACTACCACCCCGGCGCCGAGGACGAGACGATCCGCTACATGCTGGAGCGTCGCCGCGATCTGGGCGGCTTCCTGCCCCAGCGTCGTACGACCCACGTCCCGCTCACCCTGCCCGGCGACGAGTCGTACGCCCTGCCCAAGAAGGGCTCCGGCACGCAGGAGATCGCGACCACCATGGCGTTCGTCCGTCTGCTGAAGGACCTGCTGCGCTCGAAGGACTTCGGTCACCGCATCGTGCCGATCATCCCCGACGAGGCGCGCACGTTCGGCATGGACGCGTACTTCCCGACCGCGAAGATTTACAACCCGAACGGTCAGAACTACACGTCGGTCGACCGCGAGCTGCTGCTGGCGTACAAGGAGAGCCCCCAGGGTCAGATCCTGCACGTCGGCATCAACGAGGCCGGCGCCGTCGCGGCGTTCACCGCGATCGGAACGTCCTACGCCACGCACGGCGAGCCGCTCATCCCGGTCTACGTCTTCTACTCGATGTTCGGCTTCCAGCGCACCGGCGACGCCCAGTGGGCAGCCGGTGACCAGATGGCGCGCGGCTTCATCATGGGCGCGACGGCCGGTCGGACGACGCTGACCGGCGAGGGTCTGCAGCACGCCGATGGCCACTCGCACCTGCTCGCCTCGACCAACCCCGCCACGATCTCCTACGACCCGGCCTACGGGTACGAGATCGCGCACATCGTCCGCTCGGGCCTCGAGCGCATGTACGGCGGCAACCACCCCGACCCCAACGTCATGTACTACATCACGCTCTACAACGAGCCGCTGGTACAGCCGAAGGAGCCGGAGGATGTCGACGTCGACGGTATCGTGCGCGGTATCCACCGCGTGAGTGTCGGCGAGGGCGACGGCCCCCGTGCGCAGCTGCTCGCCTCGGGCGTCGGCGTGCCGTGGGCCTTCGAGGCGCAGAAGCTGCTGAAGGACGACTGGGGCGTGGTCGCCGACGTGTGGTCGGTCACGAGCTGGACCGAGTTGCGCCGCGACGGCCTCGCCGCCGACGAGCACAACTTCCTGCACCCGACCGACGAGCCGCGTTCGGCGTTCGTGACGCAGAAGCTGAACGACTCCGAAGGTCCCGTCGTCGCCGTCAGCGACTTCATGCACGCGGTGCAGGACCAGATCCGCCCGTGGGTGCCGCGCCGCTTCGCCACGCTGGGTGCCGAGGGCTTCGGCTTCTCGGACACCCGCCCGGCCGCGCGTCGCTACTTCAAGATCGACGGCCCGTCGATCGTGGTGCGAACCCTGCAGGCTCTGGCCGACGACGGCGTCGTCGACCGTGGTCTCTCGGCGCAGGCGATCGAGCGGTACCAGCTGCACGATGTCGCCGCGGGCACCAGCGGCAACGCGGGCGGAGAGAGCTGACCCCGTCGGTGGCCGACGCACGGTCGAAGGCGGACACGCTCGCGTGGCTCCGCCGCATCTCGGGGGATCTGGCCACGGCCACGATCAATCGCCTCGAGGAGACCCTGCCCTGGTACGCCGAGATGCCGCCTGCGCGCCGGTCCTCTGTCGGACTGGTCGCGCAGGCGGGCATCACGTCGTTCATCCAGTGGTACGAGGACCCGTCCTCGACGCCACGGATCGCCGCCGACATCTTCGCCGCGGCCCCGCGCGAGCTGCTGCGCAGCGTGAGCCTCACGCAGACGCTGCAGCTCGTGCGGGTCACCGTCGAGGTCACGGAGGAGCGCGTCGCCGGCCGCGGCGATGATGTGCGCGAGGCGATCCTCAAGTACTCGCGCGACGTCGCCTTTGCGGCAGCGGACGTCTACGCCCGCGCCGCCGAGGCTCGCGGGCTCTGGGACGCGCGGCTCGAAGCCCTCGTCGTCGACTCGATCCTGACGGGCGAGACCGACGAGGAGCTGCCCAGCCGGATCGCCGCGTTGGGCTGGCACGGCCACGGTGCCGTCTCGGTGCTGGTGGGTACCGCCCCCGCGCAGTTCGACGTGGACCAGCTGCGTCGGGCCGCGCGGAAGATGGGCGTCGACGTCCTCGTCGGCGTGCAGGGCCTGCGACTCGTCCTCGTCATCGGGCGGGCAGACCTGCCCGGACGCGTCGAGCCCGTTCCGGATCTGACGTTCCTCGAGATCGCCGCACGCCTCGAACCCGGCTTCGGCGCCGGTCACCTCGTCCTGGGGCCGACGGTGTCGGCGCTCGTCGATGCCAGCCAGAGTGCCCGCGCCGCGCTCGCGGGCTTCGCCGTCGCGGGGGCCTGGCGCCACGCGCCGCGGCCCGTCGAGGCGGACGACCTGCTGCCCGAGCGGGCGTTGGCCGGCGATCCCGTTGCGAAGGCGACCCTCGTCGAGCGCATCTACCGCCCGCTGCTGGCGCACTCCACCGACCTCGTCGCCACCCTGTGGAGCTACCTCGACAACGGTCGCTCGCTCGAGGCCACCGCCCGCGAGCTCTTCGTGCATCCGAACACGGTGCGGTACCGCCTCAAGCGCGTCTCGGATGTGATCGGCTGGGATGCCACGGGGCCGCGCGAGGCGCTGATCCTGCAGACCGCGCTGATCCTGGGCTCCATCGGCAACGACCTCACGCGTCGCCGCGCCCCTGCCGCACGCCGGGGCTGACCTCGCGCCGCCTGTACGGTCGACACAAAGGATCACCGCATTGTTGTGATGCTGCCGCCAGCGGCGACGTCATCGAAGTTGGAAGGATGGAATCGTGATCATCGCCGTGTTCCCCGGTCAGGGCTCTCAGTCCCCCGGGTTCCTCGCCCCCTGGCTCGAGCTGGACGGTGCACGGGAGCGCCTGGAGCAGTACTCCGAGCTCGCCGAGGTCGACCTCGTCGCCGCCGGCACCGAGTGGGACGCCGACCGCATCCGTGACACCCGCGTGGCGCAGCCGCTCATCGTGGCAGCCAGCCTGCTGTCGTACGACGCGCTGACCCGCACCGGCGCCACGCCCGCCGGCGTCGCCGGGCACTCCGTCGGCGAGGTGGCGGCTCTGGTGGCCGCCGGCGTCGTCGACGAGAACGCCGGCCTGCGACTGGTCGGCCTGCGCGGACGGGCGATGGCGGATGCCGCGACGCGCGAGCAGACGGGCATGAGCGCCGTCCTCGGCGGCGATCAGGATGCCGTCGTGGCCCGGCTGTCCGAGCTCGACCTCACGCCCGCGAACTACAACGGCGGCGGCCAGATCGTCGCGGCCGGCACCCTCGACGCGCTCGGTGCGTTGGCCGCCGAGCCCGTGCCCGCGACCCGCGTGATCCCGCTGCAGGTGGCCGGCGCGTTCCACACCCGCTTCATGGCGCCCGCCGTCGATGCGCTCGAGGCCGCTGCTGCCCAGACCGACACCCGCGACCCCGAGCTGACGCTGTGGTCCAACCGCGACGGCGCGGTCGTCACGGATGGCCGCGACGCGCTCGATCGCCTCGTGGCGCAGGTCGCCTCTCCCGTGCGCTGGGACCTGTGCATGGCCTCCTTCGCCGAGCACGGCGTCACGGGCATCATCGAGTTCGCGCCGGCGGGAACCCTCGTCGGTCTCGCGAAGCGGGCACTGCGCGGCATCCCCTCGGTCGCCGTCAAGACCCCCGACGACCTCGTCGCCGCATCCGCTCTCATCTCCGGAGGTGCCGCATGACCGCTGCCATCCGCCAGGCCACCGGCCCCGCTCACACCCGCATCTACGCGTACGGCGCGGCACGCGGCGAGAACGCGGTCCCCAACGACGACCTCGTCGGCCCGATCGACTCGAGCGATGAGTGGATCCGTCAGCGCACCGGCATCGTGACGCGTGTGCGCGCCGATAAGGGCACGAGCGTCATCGACCTCGCCGCCGACGCGGTGGCCGAGGCGATCCAGCGCAGTGGCGTGCCCGCCGACCAGGTCGACGCGGTGATCGTTTCGACGATCTCGAACCCGAAGCAGACGCCGTCGGTCTCGGCGATCGTCGCCGATCGCGTCGGAGCCAATCCCGCCGCGGCGTACGACGTCAACGCGGCGTGCGCCGGCTTCTCGTACGGCGTGACGCAGGCGGACGCCCTCGTCCGGGCGGGCGCCGCGCGCTACGTCGCCGTCGTCGGCGCCGAGAAGCTCAGCGACATCGTCGATCCGACCGACCGGACGATCTCGTTCCTGCTCGGCGACGGCGCGGGCGCCGTCATCGTCGGCCCCAGCGACACCCCCGGTATCGGCCCGACCGTGTGGGGTTCCGACGGCTCGAAGGCCGACGCCGTGGGCATGAACCACACGCTGGTCGAGTTCCGCGACGGCACGGCGCCCTGGCCCACGCTCCGCCAAGAGGGACCGACGGTGTTCCGCTGGGCGGTCTGGGAGATGGTGAAGGTCGCGCGGCGCGCGATCGAAGAGGCCGGGATCCAGGCGACCGACCTCGCCGCGTTCATCCCCCACCAGGCCAATATGCGCATCATCGACGAGTTCGCAAAGCAGCTCGGCCTGCCCGAGACGGTCGCCATCGGACGCGACATCGAGACGACCGGCAACACGTCGGCGGCCTCGATCCCGCTCGCGACGCACCGTTTGCTCGACGAGCACCCCGAGCTCAGTGGCGGCCTCGCCCTGCAGATCGGGTTCGGCGCCGGGCTCGTCTTCGGCGCGCAGGTCATTGTCCTTCCCTGACCCGCAGCAACCCCGCACCTAGACTGAACAGCGGCCCGGGTCCGGGTCGGTCCAGAGATAACAAGGAGAACACCCATGGCATTCAGCAACGACGAGGTCCTCGCCGGACTCGCTGAGCTCATCACCGACGAGACGGGCATCTCGGCCGACGAGGTCGCGCTCGAGAAGTCGTTCACCGACGACCTCGACATCGACTCCATCTCGATGATGACCATCGTGGTCAACGCCGAGGAGAAGTTCGCCGTCACCATCCCCGACGAAGAGGTCAAGAACCTCAAGACCGTCGGCGACGCCGTCACCTACATCACGTCCAACCAGGCGTAACCCGCACCGGCGGGGGCACACGCCCCCGCCGGGGTTCCACCGAGGAGATCCATGAGCACCCCGCGTATCGTCGTCACCGGCATCGGAGCATCGTCGCCCCTGGGCGGAACCGCACCCGAGAGCTGGGACGGACTGCTCGCCGGCCGTTCCGGCGCGCGCACCCTCGAGCACGAGTGGATCGAGAAGTACCAGATCCCCGTCCACTTCGCCGCTGAGGCGATCGTGCGCCCCGACACCGTGCTCGAACGGCCCGTCGCCAAGCGTCTCGACCCGGCGTCGCAGTTCGCCATGGTCGCAGCGATGGAGGCGTGGGCGGATGCCGGCAGTCCCGACGTCGACCCCGAGCGTCTGGGCGTCGACTTCGCGACCGGGATCGGCGGCGTGTGGACGCTGCTCGATGCGTGGGACACGTTGCGCGAGAAGGGCCCGCGGCGCGTCCTGCCGATGACGGTGCCCATGCTCATGCCCAACGCCGCCGCCGGCAACCTGTCGCTGCACTTCGAGGCGCGCGCGTTCGCCCGCACGGTCGCGAGTGCCTGCGCGTCGAGCACCGAGTCGATCGTCAACGCCATCGAGCACCTGCAGGACGGGCTCGCCGACATCGTCATCGCGGGCGGCACCGAGTCGGCCATCCACCCCATCACGATGGCGTCGTTCGCGTCGATGCAGGCGCTTTCGCGTCGCAACGACGACCCGGCTACGGCATCCCGTCCCACGAGCGTCGACCGTGACGGCTTCGTCATGGGCGAGGGCGCGGGCGTGCTGATCCTCGAGACCGAGGAGCACGCGAAGGCCCGCGGGGCGAAGATCTACGCGTACGCAGTCGGCGGCGGCGTGACCGCCGACTCGTACCACATCACGGCGAACGACCCCGAGGGGACCGGTGCCTCGCGTGCCGTCCGCCGGGCGCTGGAGCAGGCGGACGCCTCCCCCGACGAGGTCGCCCACATCAATGCGCACGCGACCTCGACGCCGGTCGGCGACCCGAACGAGTACCAGGCGCTGCGCACCGTCTTCGGCGACCGCATCGACGAGATCCCCGTCTCGGCGACCAAGGCGTCGACCGGGCACCTGCTCGGCGGCACCGGCGCGCTCGAGGCGATCTTCACGATCCTCGCCCTCCGCGAGCGGATCGCTCCGCCGACGATCAATCTCACCGAACAGGATCCGGCCGTGCCGTTCCGCGTCTCGGGTGAGACGCAGGACCTGGGCAGCGGCGATCTGCTCGCCATCAGCAACTCGTTCGGCTTCGGCGGTCACAACGCCGTCGTGGCCTTCCGTTCGGCCTGATCCGACGGGAACGACGGAACCCCCGGGGATCGCTCCCCGGGGGTTCTTCTTCGTCAGACGGTCCGCACGCGTTCTCGGGCTCCGGGGGCAAGCACCGATGTCCGGTACCGGCGCACGTCCGTCTGAGGCTCGGTGCGGCGCTCACCCCACCTTGTGCAGCCACACGACGGCGACGTTATCGCCCGCGTGACGGAAGGGCTCGAGCTCCTCGTCCCAGGCCGAGCCCAGCGCGACGTTCAACTCGCGCTGCAGCTCGAAGGCATCTCCCGCCCCGATCTCCATCGCATAGCGCAGCCGGTCCTCGCCGATGACGACGTTGCCGGCGGCATCCGTCTGGGCGTAGTGGATCCCCAGGCTCGGTGTGTGCATCCAGCGACCGCCGTCGCTGCGCGGCGTCGGGTCCTCCGATACCTCGAAGCGCAGGTGCTCCCAGCCGCGGATCGCCGTCGCCAGCGCCGCGCCCGTGCCGGCCGGACCCTCCCAGTAGAACTCCGCGCGACGACTTCCGGAGAGCACCGGCTGGTCATCCCAGTCGAAATTCACGGCACGCCCGAGGGCGCGCCCGGCTGCCCACTCGAGGTGCGGGCACAACGCGCGTGGCGCGGAGTGGATGAAGATCACTCCACGCGCTTGTGGTGTCGCCATGACTTCTCCGTTTCGTCAGGTACGTCTTCCCCTACGACCTGAGACCGGATGCGGCGATGTGTTCGGTTGTCGGGTCGATTATCGCCCATGCCACCTGGGAATCACAACCATGTCGTGCGGGCCGCGGCGACCTGCTGTCAAGCCGGTTCCGCACGCGCCACTCCTCCCGCATTCTGGACGCGACGAAAGGACGACACATGAGCGATAACACCCCGCATCACCGCCACGCCGAGGACGCGCACGCCGACGGCGGCGCCCCCACCGATGCGGCGAGCGACGAGGTCAAGGCCGACGCCGCCCGCGCCGGAGCCGAGGCCGAGCTCGACGGGCCTGACGACAACGAGACCTTCCCGCAGGACCCGTCGATCACGCACCCCTGACGATTGCGACGTGGGGCATCCGCTCCCCCGACGCACGAACGGCCGCCTTCGAGGCGGCCGTTCCGCGTGTGTAGGGCGGGTGGGACTTGAACTCTCCCCACCACTCAGCGGTCGTCGATGATCCGCGGAATCATGCGGAACAGGACGCTCAAAGCGATGCAAAGCGACACGGTCCGACGCAGGTAGGTGTGGGCGAAATGTGGGCAAACGTGGTCGCGCCGCGGCGCCGATTCGACGCAGCACGCGATGCGCGGTGATGGGGTCGTGCGCCTGGCCCTCGAGGGAAGCCACGGCGCGGTGGAGTAGCTGGAAGTAGCGGGCGGGTCCGAAGCCGAACCGGAGGCGGATGTCTTCCTCCTGCCGGCCCGTCCGCCCGGGATAGTTCGACTCGAAGTCGAGCAGTTCAGCAGTGGTGGGCATGCGGCGATTCTCCCCCTGGCCTCCGACATGCCGCGGTGGGCTGTTCATGCCCCGCTGACGCACGAAACGCCCCCACCCCGTCTATCTGGGTAGGGGCGTCATATCGAGGCGGCGAGAGCGAGCAGTACGCTCACCGCATGGAGTGGTTCTTCTTCGTCGTACTCGGCGCCGCACTGTTCTTCGGCGTCCTGTTCTTCGTGGTGAAGGCCGCGATCGTCATCGGGCTCCGCGAACACCGTGCCGAGCTGCGCACGGAGCGCCGCACCGACGACGTCCCGCCGGCTTGATCGCGTCGCGCGCTCAGCCGCCGCGGACGCCGGGGAGGTCGTCGCCGCCTGCAGGCCGCTCGATCCACGGGATGTCGATCTCCCACCCGCAGCCGCCGCACTGGTAGCCGCCGTCGACGGTGCGCATGACGGTGCCGCAGACCTCGCAGCGCGGCTCCGACCCGATGTCGAGGTCTTCGTCGAACGCGGTCACCGGTCGCCTCTAGTCGCCGCCTGACGCAGGACGAGGAGCATGCCGCCGATCGCGCACACGAATCCGACGAGAGTGACCGCCCAGAGCGGAACACCCGGCAGTCGAGATTCAGCCCCGGAAATGAGACTGAAAACGGTCGCCACGGCGAAGATGACACCCAACACGCTGAAGAAGAAGATCGCAGGCTTCACGCGGAGCCTACGGGCACCAGGCGCGAGGTCGCGGGGATCGCTCAGGTTCCATCGTTGGCGGAGCGCCGCCGCCTCGCGCTCCAGTTCCTCCCGGCGAGCGAGTGGTGCGTCGTTCAGAGTGCCCGCCGGCTGCACCAGCGCCTGCAGCTCCCCGTAGATGTCGGTCAATCGTCGCTCTGCGCTCTCGCGCCCGCTCTGCTCACCGGCTGCGCCCACGGGACGAGCGTAGCCCTATCAATGTCGGCGTACGATGTCATCCTCTCGGCCGGAGAAAGGATGCCCGGCCATGAGATCACCGCTCGACCAGGACACCATGTTGGACGTGGCGCTGTCCGCGATCTGCGCCCGCAACCAGTACACCCTCGACGCCGCGCCGGTCATCGCCGAGCTGACTGCCGCAGCAGACGGACGGGACGACGTCCTCGCACGTGCTGCGGGAATTTGGGCCGGGTACTTCGATGCTGCCGAGACGCGGATGCTCACGAGCGCGCTACGGGGCTTCCCTGGTGCCGAACAGTGGGTTGCGGAGGGTCGGCGCCGGCGCGGCATCCCTCGGCACGGCGCCCCGATTCGCCGCGACGAGCTACCCGCCGCGGCCCCGGAGACGGACTAGTTTCGGTGCTCATCGTCGATCGCGTCTCCGTCGTCGCGCAGTCCGCCTGTTCATGCGGACTTCGATACGGATGCGAACTCGGACGCGGATGGTGATGCTCATCATGATGACGAGAGCGAAGACCACGGACGCGGCCAGCTCGATAGGAATGGTCATACCCGTGGTACGCCGCGCTACGTCGAGGCGTACACCCTCCGCGCAAGAATGATCGACGCTGCACCGCGACGCGCGCTGGGGGCGAGACGCTGCTAGCTTCAGCGCATGGCAATGAAGCAAGCTCAGCACCTCACGCTCGAAGACATCGGCAAGACCGTTCTCTTCATCGGACCGGACGCTCGGGACCAGCGTTGGAAGGGTGAACTCCAGGGGATCCAGTTCAGCTCGGGCTTCGGCGTACACCTGACTATCGACAACAAGGGCTTCTACCCGACGCCGGATCAGGAGATCGAGTTGTTCGACCCGCCGGCAGCCGACCCCATCGTGTGACGTTGGTGTGCCGCGCGTACCGCTCGGCGGCTGGTTTGCCGGCGCTCACGTAGACTCCCGCGCATGGGGAAACGACGTCGCCGGAGCACTTCGGACGCATGGTGGAAGATGGAGATCGGCGGCATGCCCGTTTGGGGCATCCTCGGTTCGGTCGCTCTCTTAACCGTGATGGCGTTCGGGACGATTGCCTCTATACCTCCAGCTCCGACAGCGGACCCCAACCGCACCACGGCCCCGGTCCCCTCTTTCGCGTTCGACGACCCGCCTGAGACAACGTCGCCCCATGTAGCTTTCCTCGGCGACTCGTACACATTCGGAACTGGACGGTCTGAGGGCAGCGAGAACCGCTGGACGACAATCGTTTCGAACGCGCTCGCCTGGGATGAGGAGCGATTTGCAGTAGGCGGCACGGGTTACGTTCAGGGCGACAGCTACACGAACCGGGTGGGCCTGGTCATCGCGGCGGCGCCCGACGTGGTTATCGTCAGCGGAGGACGCAACGACTGGCGCGTCGCTGATCAGGTGGAAGCGGCCGCAACCACGGTCTTCAGCCAACTCCGGGATGCGTTGCCGGAGGCAACCATCATCGCGACCAACCCGTGGTGGGACGACGACCCAGCGCCGGCAGAGATGACGTTCGTGTCCGAAGCCGTTCGCTCCGCCGCGGACGCGACCGGCATCGCCTTTGTAGACATCGGACAGCCGCTCGAGGGGCACCCCGAATACCTCTCGGAAGACGGGGTGCACCCGAACGACGACGGCTATCGGGTCATCGCCGACGCTGTCGAGCCTCTCCTGCGCGAGCTGGTTCCCGCGACGACATAGCGGCCGCTCGACTTCGAAGTGCGATGTCAGGCCCCGATGGCCCAGGCGGCGTGGTCGCGACCACGTGCGCACGCGCTGCGACCGCGGTCGTTACATGACAGTTACCTCTCACCCCTAGGATTCACGCGAGGATCGGGGAGCGCATGACAACGCGAACGGTGCAGGCGGGTCAAGCGCATGCGAGACCAAACGTCAACGTGCAACGCATGGATATCCAGGGGCTGCGCGCCATCGCGGTGCTGGCGGTGGTGATCTACCACGCGGGTGTCCCGGGGTTCTCCGGCGGCTACATCGGCGTGGACATCTTCTTCGTCATCAGCGGTTACCTGATCACGAGTCACCTTCTCAGAGGGCTGGGAGGCGACGGGCGAATTCACCTGGCCTCCTTTTACGCCAAGCGAGCACGTCGCATCCTCCCGGCGTCCCTGCTGGTCGTCGCGCTGACGGTCGTGGCGGCACTAATTTGGTACCCGCCTCTCCTCATGAAGAGTGTTCTGCAGGGCGCGGTCGCGACCGCGCTCTACGTTCCGAACTACCTCTTCGCTTGGCAGCGGACCGACTATCTAGCTGAAACGATCCCTTCTTTGTTTCAGCACTACTGGTCGCTGGGCATCGAGGAGCAGTTCTACCTTCTCTGGCCTCTGCTTCTCGCAGCCGGCTTTGCGCTCTTCAAGACGCGGCGGTCGCTGTTCCTTGGCGTAGGCATCATTGTCCTACTCTCCTTCGTGGCATGCGTCGTCGTCACCGCGAGTGACCAGCCGTGGGCATTCTTCGGGCTTCCTACTCGCGCGTGGGAGCTCGGCGTCGGCGGCCTCGCGGCGTTCCTCGTTGCGCACCGACCGGTGCCCATGCCCGGAGCTGTGGGAAGCGTCGCGGGTTGGATCGGCCTCGTGGGCGTCCTCGCGTGCGTGGTGTTGTTCAGCGACGCGACACCGTTCCCCGGATACTGGGCAGCGGTGCCCGTCTTCTGTACTGCTCTGGTAATCGTCGCGGGCGAGAGTCCCTCTCGATTCGGGCCCGGCCGGGTGCTGTCGCTCCGAGGGATGACTTTCATCGGAGCGATCTCCTACTCGCTGTACCTCGTTCACTGGCCAATACTCGAGATACCGAAGGGCGCGATCGGCTTCGAACAGCCACTGCCCCTCTGGACAACCGTCGCGCTTGCCGCGGCGAGCGTGCCGGTTGCCTGGGTGCTCTACACCTGGGTCGAGAACCCAGCCCGGAACAGCGCGTTTCTCGTCGACGCCCGTCCTCGCCGGTCCTTGGTCACGGCGGCGGCCGGATCGCTCGCGGTGGTTCTGATCTCCGTGGGCGCTTACGGCGTTTCCTCCCTCCAGCCAACGTCATCGGCCAGGGTCGCCGGGACGGCAACCTTCGACGGGCCACCCGAGGCGACACCGTTCGTACCAGCGGATCTCACTACCCCCCTGGCAGATGCCGAGAGGGATCAGTCCGAGGCGTACGCAGACGGATGTCACCTCAGCACGACCGAAACGACGCCAAAGGGATGCGTTTATGGCGACGAAGCCGCCCCGCGGATCGTGCTCTTCGGCGACTCTCATGCCACGCAGTGGCTTCCCGCCCTCCAGCGCATCGCAGCGCAGCAGGGCTACAGCGTAGAGCTGCAGACCAAAGGCGCCTGCCCGTCCGTCGAGGTGCACATCATTCGCAACGAGCAGCCATACGAATCCTGCGACAAATGGCGCGAGGCTGTCCTCGGCGCGATGTCCGTCGAAACGCCGCCGGCGCTCGTCGTCCTAGCGAACTACGGCAACGTCGACTATGAGTTCGAGGGTGACAAGACGGCAGCATGGGGTGACGGGCTTCGTTCGACACTGTCACACATCAGCGCTCCCACCGTCATCATTGCGGACAGCCCGTACATGTCCGTGACACCGGCATTTTGCTTGTCGCAGCGCCTCAATTCCGCCGACACCTGCGGCCGCCCCTTCAGCGAGGCGGTACCGACTTCGCTACACGAGGAGGAGCGTAGCGTGGCCGATGACATGGGTGCCGAGACCGTGGACTTGACCTCGAAGCTGTGCACCGAGTGGTGCCCGCCGATCATCGGCAACACACTCATCTACAGGGACGAGCACCACATCACTGCTAGCGCGAGCGAAGCGCTGGCTGAAGCTTTGTGGGGCGAGCTGACATCCGCGGGCCTCCTGCCATCGAACGGACAGTAGGACTCAATCTGACACTGACGGGGACGACCCCGAGGTGTGCCCGAAACGTCAATAAGCCCCAGTCGCATCTTCCGAGGCGGCTGGGGCTGTTCTCGCTGAGTCGATCGCTCTCAGACGTTTGCAGGTGTGCGACGCGTCGATGTTGCTCCAAGTGGCAGAGCGAAGAGGTAACGGGGCACTCGCCACCTCTGCGCCCACACGGAGATGAAACCGGTGCCGAACGCGGCCAGCAGGAGCGGCGGCAGCAGTAGCCACTCGGTGCGGATGCCGGAACGGACCAGCACGTGGTACGTAACGAGCAACGACACCCAGTGTGTGACGTAGAAGATGATCGAGTCTCGACCGTACCGGCCCATCCAGGCACCCACTGCCGACTCTTGAATCGACTGAGCGACGCGGATGAGAACGATGATGCCTGCGATGACACCAATCGCCCACACGGCTTGATAACGGACGAGGACGCCCGCGCCGGCGGCGCCAGCGGTTGCTAGCGCCAGAGCTGCGGCGACGACCACGATTGGTGTCGCGGTCAGCGACCGATCCATGACGGCGCGGTGCCGTGACAACAGGTCTCCGAGGAGGAAGAACGCGAAAAGGAACAGCATGCGCTGCCACTGTGGCGTTGCCACGAGCAGCTGTGACGCGATGAGCGCGATCGGTATGAGCAGAGAGCGCACCACCGGAGCTCGTCGGAGAACCAACACGACGAAGTAGAAGATCAATAGGTACGCGAGATACCACAGGTAAGTGGGCGGGGCGTAGAAGACCTGCAGGAAGGTGCCGGCGTCGACGCTCGTGTTCCCCGAGATGGAGCTCGTCGCCGCGAGCAGGAATAGAAGGATGAAGGACCAGAGGACGTAGGGCCAGCCGATCCGACCTAGCTTGCCGAGAGCGAACTCAGTTGCGGGCTTCGCGAGTGACCTCGGAAGCAGCATCCCAGACAGGAACATGAGCGTCGCCATCCGGAATGGCCCGACCGCGTCGTTCAAGGTCGTTAATCCGACGATGTCGTGCACAGCGTGGCTGTTGATGTGATCCGTAGCGTGGTCAACGACGACAAGGAAGATCGCGAAGCATCGCAGCACATCCATCCACGCCTGCCTGTTGGTGCGAACGCTGGCCATGCCTCACTCCCCCGACCGCGCACCATGCGCGCCTCGTCGCATCGTAGCGGGGACGGACCGCTGTGTACGCTTTGTCGCATGGCGTCAGTAACGGGCACGGCTCGACGAGCAGGGACCCACAGCGCCCTCACCTTCCCCATCAAGGTTGCTAGCGCGTTGTCCGTCGTGCTGGCGGCGTTCATTCCGATCTACAGAGTCCTGCCCGGCAACATTTCTGGACTGTGGACCACCGTCACCCTTGGCCTACTGGTCGCGACGGTACTTCTCGGCCTGGGCGGTCGACCGAAGTGGTTCGGGATCTGGGTCTATGCCGGCTACGCCGCTCTCGCCGCATCGGTCACATCGAGTGGAGCCTCGGGGCTGAGCGCGACACTTCCCGTCGCCATTCAGTTATTCATTATCATCGGCATCGGCCCGTTCGCTGTGGCAGGCCTGATCCAGAAGAACCCGCGACTGCTTGTGGCCGCGTGCATCTCCTTCCTGGTCACGCAGACGGCTTCAGGGATCGCCGGCATCGCGCAACTATTCGGAGCGGACGTTCTCGGATGGATCCAGGTGAACGAACGATCGCCCGGCCTGGCTGGTCACCCTAATGTCCTAGGCGTTATGTCCGCGCTGGCCATTCTCGTGGCAGTGTCGGTCTTGCTCGGTCGTCATACCCGCGGGCTCGGTCGGGCTTCGGTCCTGACAGTGCTGTGTCTCAACGCAGGCGCGCTGATCTCGACAGGAAGCCTTAGCTCGATGTCTGCATGCGTGGCAGGCGTGATCGTGCTCTTGTACGTTTATGGGTACCGACTACTTCGCATCCTCTTCGCAGCTACCCTTACGGTGCTAGTGCTGTGGGCAGTTCTCAGCACGCCGTTCGTTTCCGCAGTTCTGCGCGATCCCGTGCAGCGGTTCTTCCAGGTCACGGGGCAGACGCAGTACACGAGCACACTCGAGATCCGATCCGAGACCTACGAATCTGCGTGGGAATCGATTCAGCGCGACCCATTTCTCGGCCGCGGGATCGACGCTGAGAACGCGGCGGCTCGAGAGTTCGGAACCGTTGTCCACAACGTCTTTCTTCGCTCCTGGTATCAGGGCGGCTTACTGCTGGCCATCGCAATTGCTGTGATCCTGGTCTCCGTCTTGGTCCTCGTAGTCAAGGCAGTCGCCGCACGGAACAACGGTCTCGCGGTTGGTGTGATCGTCGTGATGATGAGCTACGCACTGACGTCGGCATTTTTTGAGCAGCCGTATTACTGGCTGCCCGTCCTCGCAGCCTGGGCCACTCTGCCCGCCGGGTCGATGACGTCCGCGGGAGTTACTAGCACAACCGCATCACCGAGTCGGGCAGCATCATGAACAGAGGTCGCCGGCTGGAACTCAGCTTGACGGACCCCTACTTCTGGGGCAGCGCACTCGTACTATTCGGAGCGATGTGCCTCATAGGGGAGCTCTGGCAGAGCGGCCAGGTCTCCTTGATCGGCGTCCCGACGTTCCTCGTTGGCGTCGTTGCAATCGCGGTTCGTGATTACCGCAGACGGATCGACTCCTACTGGTCCCGGCTTGAATCGGACCGGGACCAGTAGAAACACCGGTCGCCCACTGGGACGCCTCACGAAGGGCGCATCGATTGCCGAGCGACCCACGACTTCACCACTCCAGCCTGGAGGCTGGTACCGCTGCCAATGACAGGGTGGATGCCGTCTGGCTGCACCAGCCCCTTCCCGCCATCATCGGTTGCTGCGAACGCCTCGAACACAGGAATGTAACCCCAGCCTCGAGCGAGCGCACCCTCCCTGATTGCTCTCTGAATAGCAAGGTGCCGAGAGATCCGCGCCGCGTCGACATCCGTCGCGAGGAACTCCGGGTTCTGCGACGAAATCACCACCGGCACCGGCGCGTGCACGGCAAAAAGGACCGCAAGAAAGCCATCGACTGCGGCGAAGAACTGCGCCGGCGTAGTCGTTCCGCTGGCGTAGTTGTGGCCGTGATGAATGAACACCGCATCCGGCTGCTCGGGGTACATCGCTGTGACGCGTGCCTGTTGGTAGGCGATCGTCGAGCCGGCGACGGCGGCGTTGTAGACGGTCGCCCAGCCGAGCGGTGACTGCGCCCCGACCACCGGGGGTCGGGTGACAGTGCCTCGCACCTCGAACCGACGGATGCCGGCATTCGCGGAGTTGTCCGCGAACCCGAACGTGCTGCCCAGCGCAGCGACATCTCCGGAGGTGAGCGTCGCGCTGATTGTTGCTCCGTTGAGCGTGGCTGTCAGCGCTGTTCCGACGAGTTGGATGTCGAACGCGTACCAAGCCGCTGCAGTATTGTTCGGAATCGTTCCGGCGGGAAAGGTCCCGAGCACAGTGGTTGTGCCGGAGATGATCTTCGAAACCGTCACAGCGACCGTCGTTCCCCCTGTGGCCTGGACGCGGATCTCGCTCGTCCCCAGTGCGGCAGCACGGATGCGCCGCTGCAGACCCGACGTGTCGAGCGACGAGATCCGCCAGTCACCTTCGTAGTGGAAGTCTTTGTCCGCTCGACTGACGGCGGTGAGCATGCCCCCGGGGATGCCTCCGCCGGTATACGCGGGGTTGAAGACGCAGGCGCCGTCCGCAACGATGAAGGATCCTGACGTTCCCGCCCACACACCTGAGCCGACCTCGCCAGGCCGCCCGACGAGGTCGCCCGGATGCTCGGTGAAGGAATCGGCTGCGACAATGATGTCGGCGTCGACTCCGCCCGGGTCAGAAATCGTTGCGCCGTCCTGCCACACGGTCGGGCTCGCCGGATATGCGTTCGACTCCTTACCCCACGAAAAGATTCGGAAGGGGCGCTCCGGCCAGAGGTTTTCGGCCAGATCCTTCCATGCGTTGGAGAACGCTCCAGTGGAGAACGGGCTCGTCGTGCTGTCGCCGGCCGAAGCGATCACAACCGGCGCGAGGTCGCGCATGTCGAGTGTCGCCATTACCGCGTTGAGCGGGTCGATCCGTGCCGTCGCAAGCCCAGCAGAGAAGGCCGACAGCGCAACCTCGGTCTTGGTGCCCTTGGTACCAATTAGATTTGCGTTGATCTCGTCGCTCGTTGCGCCGACAGCCTCAGCCCGCGCGGCGGCATCGACGGCCTCGCCTCGCGCGAATTCAGCGCCTGCGCGCGCAGACGCCGCTTCTTGGGCAGCCTGTTCCGCTTCACCGGCCGCGTCGACAGCCGCCTTCGCCGGAACGCTGATGTCGGTGAGTTGCGTCACGCGGTCCCCCGACTTGAGGTACACCTCAAGCACGCCAGCAGGGGCACGGAACTGCGGGAAGATTCCGTTCGACGCGACGAGCTTGCCGCCAGTGAACGGGACTCCCTGCAGATCCGTGATGGGAAGGGGCGACGCCAGGTTGGTGTCGTTGACGTCGTAGACGTACGCCTCCGCCTCGCGGACGATGTTGTTGTTCTCATCCATCGCGACTGTGGACGGGAAGGCGCCGACGAATTCGGCCATGTGCGTTGTCCCTTCGTGTCGGGTCAGTGAATGTTGTGAGAGCCGCGAGACTCGGGCGGAAGCGACGATATGTCGGGGGTGCCGCCGTCGGTGCGTGCCGGCGTGGGCTCGACGGCGTGCTCGAGATGCTTGGCGCCGAGGTCACGGGTCAGCAGCGCATAGGACGCGTTCACGACGACGATCGCGAGGAGCGTGAACAGCCACCAGTCGGTGACCGGTTCCCGGGTGATGGCGTAGTAGAACACCATCACCAGGCCGGCCAGGATGACCGCCACGGCGACGGAGACTGCTTTGCGGTGCAGGGGCTTGGTGACGAACGGCAGCACGCCGTTGAGGGCGCCCACGGCGTACGGGGCGAAGAAGCCGAGCAGGGTGATGATGCCCAGCGGGGCGACGGGGATAGCGATGTCCATGCGGGTGAACTCCTCAGGTCTTGGTGATCTCGGTGGTTTCGTCGATGTCGGGCCAGGGGTCCGGTGTCCCGCCGGCGAGGATGAGCTTCCGCTCGAGGCGCGCGGCGAGACCCTCGACCAGGCGGCGGTTCTCGCGCTCCCGGTCGGTGCGAGCTTCCGCGGCCGCGGCACGCAGGTTGGCTGCGTCGCGCTCGGCGATCGCGGCGTCGCGCTGCGCGATGATGTCGTTCCTCCGACGCGACTCGCGCGCGGCGACTCCGTTGCGGAGCAGCTTCACGATGGCGACGATCTCCCGGAAGAAGAGAGCGAGCGCGCCAAGTCCGCCGAGCGCGGTGATGATGGCGATCCAGTTCTCCACCCGGCCCCCTACGCGTCGCGGCGCACGACGTCGCGGGTTCGCCGGCTGAGAATCGCGGCGACGAGCGTGCGGATGTCCTGGTCGCCGGGTTCGGACGCGAAGATCTGCAGCTCGAGGTAGCGACGGAGCATGTTGAGCATGGCGGCGAGGACGATCATCGCCGCGACGGTCGTGAAGGGCGTGACGGTGGCCGTGGTCCCGAGGATCAGGAAGTAGACACCGATGCCGATGCCGGCGAACGGGAGCGCGGGGACTTCCACGATCCAGTAGCGGCTGAGGCGCCCCGCGAAGCCACCGGCGCCGCCGAGGATGAGCAGGGC
The DNA here is from genome assembly GCF_028737325.1 of Microbacterium thalli. Taxonomy (GTDB): domain Bacteria; phylum Actinomycetota; class Actinomycetes; order Actinomycetales; family Microbacteriaceae; genus Microbacterium; species Microbacterium thalli. Next base: position 694,468 of record NZ_JAQZCH010000002.1, read on the forward strand.
TCCCCACACGGTGATGAGCCATTCCCAACCGGCGAGTTCGGTCTGGACGGACGGTGGCGGGGCCACGATGGCGAACACTCCGGCGACGCCGACCGCCGCGTAGATGATGAGGTCGATGACGCGAATGAGCGCCTCGAGGACTCGGCGCTTCTCCGGTGCGACCGGTGCGCGATCCATTGTCAGAACCGCTTGACGCCGCCGGGCGCCGGGAACGGTAGGAGCTCGGCCAGGCCGAGGACGTCGGCGAGCCAGTGGGCGTGGTCGTGCGTGCACTGCAGCTCGCCGTTGGTCTCGTTCTTCCGGTAAGCCTCGAAGTGGTCGCCGTCGGGCGGCCACACCTTGTTCCGGCCACGCAGGGCGAGCCGGGCGCCAATGACGTTCGCGTGGGCCTTGATACCGCGGAACGGTTCGAGAGTGAAGCTCGTGCCGGCGTGCGGGCCGTCGATGATGCGGATGAGGGTCGTCATGTCGTCCTCCTCGGACTTGGTCGTTACAGCGGGGGTGGGGGCCGGCAGAGATGCGGCAGGCTTCCCGCCGCCGGCCGGCTGCGGGATGGTGATCGTCAGGCGGTTCCGGCGCCCGTAGGTGCGCGACCAGCCCAGGTACGGCATCCCGCGTGCGGTCTGCGCTTCCACGGTGATCAGGCCCGCCTTCTCGCCCCACCACTCGTGCGCGTAGCCGGTGGCGGAAAGTACCTGGTGGCCGCCGCCGTAGATGTCGATCGCAACGTGCCCCCAACGGGCGACGCGGCCGCGGTCGTCAGTGCCGGCGTAGTCCCAGTAGTGGATCGCTCCGGGCGGGGCGTTCCGCGGGTTCCGGGACTCGATCTCGGCCGCGAGGTATGCGGCGAACGCGGACCCGTAGATGTCGGGGGCGTACCCGCCGCAGTCATCGATCGTCCGGTACGTCAGGCCGGCGCACTGGCCGTACCAGCTCTTCGGCCGAGTCGTCCCGACGAACATCCGGATCTCGTGAGGGGTGGTCATGATGATGTCCTTCCGTTCAGGGGCGTCGGATCGACCAGGACGCGTGCACGTCCCACAGCTCGACTCCGCCGGCTGAGAGCGGGTCGGTGGTCACTGCGAAGTTGAGCGAGGTGCCAGCGGGGATCGATTCGGTCGTGACCCACTGGAAGACGGCGGAGACGTCGCGCATCTGGCCGCTGACGCCGTGGTTGTGCCAGCGCCTGCGGCCCTTCTCCGCCGCGCCCTGGAAGAGGGTCAAGAACCCGGCGTAGTTCAGCGCATCCGATCCCGGACGCCCCACGGGGCCCGGCAGGTAGATGGCGCACGAGAACGAGGCTTGGATTAGCGACCCGACCGGCACTCGTTCGGCGGCCTGGAAGCTACCGGCCCCTCCGGTCGCTCCCGGCAGGATGATTCCGCCGCCGCCAACAGCGTTGTACATACCAGCTTCGGACCCGCTCGCCACCCACTCGGGCGTACCGAGCGCGGAAAGACTCCTCCGCCAGCTGCGACCGTTGATGTCAACGACAGTGCCGAGGCGATTGAGGTACTGCAGCACAAGCTCGTCGACCGCGAGCGCCCCGCCTGGGCCGGACCAAAGGCGCAAGTCGATGAGCTGCTGCACCTGTGATTTCCCGGCGTCCACACGGGCGAGCCACAGAGGCTGATCATCCAGTGCGAACGGTGTCGATTCGCGGGGTGGGATTGCCGTTTTGTTGGTACCCGGCACGCTCACGAAGGCGGAGGTGCTGGTCTGCCACGACCGGCGGATCGAGATCAGATGGAAGCGTGATCCCGATGTGGTCGGCGGGAGCAGAATCGATTCCTCGTTGGTGGAGCGGTCGAGAACTCCCCACCCGTGCCCCTGCCCGGGTGTGAGGCGGACTTCACGGTCAGCTCCCCCGATGCTCGCGCGCCAGTCGTCGGGACTGCGCACGCCGTACTCTGCGCCGCCTCCGTAAGAGAGCAGTTCGCCCCAGCCCTTATAGTCGACCGAGCCGGTGTAGCCCACGGATGTGATCGGCATCTCAGCTCCTTCCGAGGTCGCGCACGCGCGCCTTGAGTTCGGCGACCCGGGCGCCGAGTTGCGCCAGCGGGTCGGTGTTCACGTCCCCGATGTGGGGCGTGATCGTGAGTCCACCGCGCACGGTGTCGGAGATCGTCACGCGGGTGATGACTTCGGTACCGGGGGCGCCGCCGATGTTGAACGGCACGATGTCGCCGACGTCGTAGTGCTCGCGGAACCGGAACCGGTCTGTCTCGATGAGGTCCATCGAGACAGAGGCGCCAGGGGCGCCGTCAGCGATCGTCTGCCAGCCCTCGAGTGTGAGGTCGGCGCCGGGCTCGGTGTTGCGGGCGTCGCGGAACACCTCGATGATGTCGGCCCATTCAGCTTCCCGTGCCGTGTCGATGACGTACGCGAGGATGCGCTCGGTGCCTTGCTCTCTTCCACCGACCACGGCCCGGGTGGCGGAGGATGCCCACCGGTCGAAGTCGAACTCATCCACGATTCCGGTCGGCGCGTCGAGCAGACCGTCGACCACGCGCGGTGACCGGACATCCACGACCACTCCGCCGTTCTCGGGGTAGGCGAGGACGACACCGAGCCGGTCGGCGACGAGGAGAGGGATCAGCTTGTCGGCGAGCTTGTGGAAGCGAAGCTCGACGCGGGCGCTGCTGCCTCGACCCTGCGTGGCTACGACCGTCCAGGGCACGCCCAGGCGCGCAACATTGGCGGCCAGCGCTGCCTTAAAGATCGTCTCGCTTGGCCCCGTGTACACGTCGTACTCGACGTCTTGCCCCGTGATCGGTGCGGTGGTCTTCGGCCACCCCAGCCAATCGTTGAACTTCCGACGGTCGTCTTCGACGTGCACCTCAATCTGGCCCTTCGGGCCATGCCCAGGGGTGCGCGCGACGCGCCCGCGGAACAGCTCATCCGGGCCGAGCATGACGCTGCAGCGCGCGCCCGGCGCGATGAGCGCGGCGACCGCGCGGTCGTCGTCGTCGATCGTGAAGCTCGCGATCGATGGGACTGACCAGAGCAGGTCGGCGGACGCGTCTCCGCCAATGCACTTCTGGACAAAGGTGTCTGTCTTGTCGCGGACGATGAAGGAAAGGCCGCTCATCCGATGGCCCGGAAGTAGAGCGGGCGCAGTGTTGCCTGAACGGTGACCCCCTGCGGAATGTCGATGCTCAGCGCGACGGACTCACCAGGTGCGACGGCCGACCACGGGACCAGCCCGAGTGGCTGCGTCACGTCCTCACCGTTCAGCGTTGCTGTGACGTTGCGAGGATCGGTATCGATGAGAAGCACATCGCCCTCGGCGAGCGCGAACGGGATCGTTGCAGTGACGCCGCCCGTGCCGAGGGTGATGACGCCCCCGGGGACGGACGCCGAAGCGACGATCTCCCACTTGGGCCAGGCTTCGACGTTGCCCGGGTTGTCGATGGTCGCCGTGCTCGAGTTCTCGGCGGCGCTGACGTGGAAGTCTGGGGCACCGGGCGGCTGTATGAACGGCACGGGTGCCGGCGCGCCGAACGCCGGAGTCTCGATCGCAGTGCCGATCCAGAAGGGCTGCGCTGCTTCCAGCTCGACGCCGAACCGGCCCCAACCGAATACGGTCGGGTGGGTCTCGAAGCTGTGCGGTCGTTCGTAGACGCCCGTGAGCAGCAGCTCGCGATACACCCCGCGGAATCCGACGCGCCAGCGGCCGGGACGTTCCGGGTCGATCGAGCCGAAGAAACGCCCGTAGGTGTCGACCCATTCCGGTGACCCATCGGCGTAGACGAGGACCGGCCAGAACACCTTCCGTTCCTCAGCTCGCCACCCGCGCTGACGCTTCCCCGGGACTGCGCGCCCCTTCGAGGCGTATTTCGTCAGCTCCGGGTCGTGCATTCCCTCCGTGCCGAACGCCTGCAGCACGACCCCCTCGAGTCCGTCCGCGAGGTCCCAGTAGGAGCCGTCAGCGCCGAACCACTCGACGCTGATCGACTCCCACTGGTCGACGGGGACAGGAGCGGGCGTGCTCGGCCCGGTCGAGAGAACCAAAGGTGAGGACATCAGTCACCATCCCTTCTGAGCACGCCGCTGACCGCGAGCGCATGCGCCTGTTGCCTCTGGATCTCGCGTGCGAGCTGCTGCTCGTTCGTGCCGATCACCTTCTGGATGACGACCTGCGGCACCGTCTCAGTCCGAGCTGCTGCCGGCGCGGGAGCCGCGCCCCAGCTGCTGGCATAGACGGGACGTTCCGCAAACGGCGACGCTGCACCGTTGACGAACCCGCCCATCGCGTATCCCGGCAGGCGCATCGTGCCGCCCGCGTTCATGTACTCGAGCGCGGCCCGGTTCTCGGGGATCGCTGTATGGCGAGCATTGACGATGTACTCGCCCGTCGCGACGGCATACACCCGGTTGTCTCGGTTCGACGGGGCGCCCGGGATGATGCCGCCACCCGCACGGCCAGGCAGTACGAAGTCCTGCGAGACCGCGGCGGCCACCGTCGTCTGGATGCGCACGTTCTTGACCCACGGCACACGGTCGAGGGTCGTCATGAACCCTCGGAGCGCGTCCGTGGCCTGCGCGGTCTCGACGAGCATCTGCGTGGTCTTCGAGTCCGGCACACGGAAGATCTCGTCCGCCAGCGCGTGCACCTCGTCGGCGTTGTATCCCGCCTCGGTGGCGGTCCTGATGAACGCGTCCCGCTGCGAGTTCAGGGTGTCGATGTACTTCCGGGTCGACCCCTCCGCACCCATCGTCGCGGTGTCCTGGTCTCGCTGCTTGGTAGCGGCCTCCTCAGCCGCCCGCGCCACGTCCGTCAGGCTCGCTCGGTTCGCGGAGCCGGCGACAGTGTTGCGGTCCAGCGAGAGATTGAAGCCGTCGAGCGTGCCGTTCGCCTCCTCGTAGACCTCCTTCTGCCGCTCGACGTCGGCGGTGATCCCCGCGAGCGCTTCCTGCCACCGCGCGTTCGCGGTCTCGGCATCCTGCGCGACCCCATTCGCCTCGAGCGTCACATCGATCAGCTGGTTGAGGCTGTCGGTGAGCGCCTTCGACTGCTCGGCGGCCAGCAGGTAGGCGTCGCTCGACGACTGCATCGCCGGCGCCGCTTCCTCGGTCGCGAGGTTCAGCAGCGCCTGGACGCGCTCAGCGTCCGTCATCGCCGAGACGTTGATGCCCTGCGCGGTCGCCTGCGTGATGAGCGCCTGCTCGTACGCCGGCATCTGCGTCAGCAGTCGCCGCAGCGAGGTTTCGCTGCCGTCGGTCTGCTCCGCGACGCGCTGGAACGCGGATGCCGCGCCGGGCCCGTCCGTGGCGGCGAGCGAGGCGAGCTCGTCACCGATTCGCTTCAGGGCGTCCTCGGGCCCGGCGAGCGCTGCCTTGTTGGCGGGGTTCCAGAAGCCCTCTTCCCACCAGCTGCCGTTGGTGAACCCGCGGGCGGATACCTCGAGCTGCGCGAGGGTCTCGTCGAGGTCTTGCAGCTGCTGCTTCGAGTTGGTCAGCACGCCGTCGAGTACGGTGAACTGGCTGACCCGGGCGGTGTCGAGGATCGCAGCGCCGTCGGCGAGCTTGAGACTGTTCTGCATCTCCTCGGACGTCGCCGCGAGCTTCTCGAGCTGCTGCTGCAGCGCGACAGCTGCGACGCCGGCTGCGGCGAGCGCCAGCCCCCACGGGCCGGTCATGAAGCGCGCTGCGGCCGACAGGCCGGTGGCGGTCTTCCCGACCGCGGTCGTGATGCCGTTCGCCGCGCCTGCGACTGCCGGCATGGTCGAGTTCGACAGGGTCGCGAGGGCGATGCGGAACTCCGCGATCTTCGGGACGGCGAGGAGGAACGCGCCACCTGTGAGACCGACGACGCCGACCAGCGCGCCCGTGACAGCGATGGTGGTCTGGATGGGCTGGGGCAGCTGCGCGAACCCGAGCGCGAGCTGGCCGACGACCTCGGCCGCGGCCTGCACCGCGGGCAGGAAGACGTCGCCGTACTCGATCGCGGCTTCGTTCACACGGTTCGCCATGACCTGCAGGCGAGCCTCGGTCGTGGCGTATCGCTTCTCGGCCTCCTCCGCGAGAGCGGTGTTCTGCTCCCACGCGACCGCCTGCAGATCGAGAGACTCCGCGAGCAGGTCGCCAGCGCCCTTCAGCTGAAGCAGCACGCGCTGCTCCTCGGAGGACCGGAAGCCGAGATCCGCGAGGGTTGCCACGACGTTGCCCCCGGAGGTCTCGACCCCGTTCAAGCCCTTCGCGAAGGTGTCGAGCGCCCGCACCGGATCGGCGCGGAACTGCGCCGCGAACTCCTGCGCGGTGACCCCGGCGACGTTCGCGAAGCCCTGCAGCTGCTCGCCGCCGGACTGCACTGCCGAGTAGAGGTCCTGCAGGATGCGCGACGCGACGCCACCACCGAGCTCCGCGGTGACACCCATCGATGCGAGCGCGTTCGCCAGTCCGAGGACTTCGCCCTCGCTGGCGCCGATGAGCTTTCCGGCGCCAGCGATGCGCTGCGCCATCTCGAGGATCTCGGCCTCCGTCGAAGCGCCGTCGTTGCCGAGCGCGACGAGGGTCGCGCCGAGCCGCTCGACGTCCTCCGGTGCGGTGCGCATGACGTTCATCAGCTGCGCGAGGCTGGTCGCCGCCTGGTCGGCGGTGAGGTTGGTCGTCTCGCCGAGGTCGACCATCGTCTTGGTGAACGCGGCGACGTTCTGCCGTTCGACACCGAGCTGTCCGGCCGCCTCCGCGACGGCTGCGATCTCCTGGTGGGTCGCGGGCAGGTTGGTCGCGAGACCGCGCAGCTCGGTCTGCAGCTGCGCCATCTCGGTCACGCTGCCGTCGACCGTCTTCGTCACGCCCGCCCACGCGGACTCCCAGTCGATCGCTGCCTTGACCGCGAGCGCCGTGGTCGCCATCGCGACAGCACCGACGGTGCCGAGCGCGATACCGGCCTCGTTCATCGCCTGCTTCTGTCGCTCGTACGCGGCGGTCGCGTCCTCCGAGCCGGCCTTCGCTCGGCGTGCGGCCTGCTCGGCCTGGTTCATGCCGTTGACGAAGCCGTTGACCTGCGCGGCCAGTGAGACCCGGATGACGCGTTCCATCGCACCTCCCGGGTGATCTGTGCCCGCAGGCGGTCAGCCGCCCTCCGGGCGCGTGTAGTCGACCCGCTCGACGGTGAAATACACGCCGTTGAGGTTCGCGTCCTCGCCTGCCTGCTTGCGATGCGCGGCAAGGGCGTTCTGTTCGGCGCGCTCGGCCCAGTTGGTGAACGGCCCGCGAGGCATGTATCCGTACCCGGAGTCGACGTTGGGATCGGCGCCGTCGCTCGTCGCATCGGGTAGCCATTCGCCGTGCCGGCCGGTGCGCACCCTGATGTACTCCTCGGCGAGCAGAAGCGTGACCTGCTCGTCGTCGTACTCGGGCTCAGGTCGTGATGAGACGAGGCGGTCGCCGTCGTACTCATAGAAGGTGCGAGGCTCCCACCCCCAGAGCCGCCGGGGGGCGACTCCGAGGCGCGCGGCGAGAGCTACTTGCTGTCGGAGCGCGTCGCTACTCCGGAGCTTTTTACGAGCAGGTCCAGGCGGGCCGAGGGCTCGTAGTCGTTGAGCGTCCAAATCGCGTCGCGCAGCAGGGTTACCTCGCTGCCGGCGAGGACGGAGACGAGGTCGTCCCACTCCCCCGGCTCGATCGGGGTCGTGTCCTCGCCATCGACAAAGTGGGCGTAGACGGCGCTGTTCGGATCGATGCTGCGGTCGTCGAGCCGGTGCCGGTACTTCGCGACCGCGTCGCATACGGCGTCGAGGTTGTAGCCGTAGTGCAGGTCGAGCGGGACGTCGGGGCGGCTCGGGTGGTGGGAGATCGTCTCGGCCCACGCGTCGCCGGGGAGGCGTGTCACGCGGACCGTGACGAGCGAGCTGGTGGCCTCGGCATCGATCGCGTCGACCTGCGCGCGCACTGCGGCGGCACGCTCGTCGTTGGGGCCGGAGAGGCGCTGGTCCGCGGCGTCCTGCTGCTCCGCTTGCTCGAGCTGCTGGATGAGCTCGTCGCGTCGCGCGGCGATGTCGGTATCGAGGCAGACAGTCACGTCTTTGTGGGGTCGGGGTGCGGCCTTCGCTGCTGCGAGGCGCTCGTGAGGGGTGGTCATGATTCCGCCGTGTTCTCCGCCGTGTGAGGGGACCTGTGGGGGCGCGCGGCGGCACGCCCCCACAGGGGTTGGGTCAGGCTCCCGCTGTGAGCGCGTGCTCGCGGGACACGTAGTCCACGACGACGGGCTGCGTCTTCGTGAACTTGCCGGTGCCGTTCGGTGCGGCGCCGTTCTGCTCGCCGAGCGACACCTTCAGCGCGCGGACCTTGTCGCCGGCCGTCGCGACCTTCGAGTTCGCGACCTTGCGGCGCTCCACGAAGATCCAGGCGCCGCCGTCCTTAAGGATCTCGGACGCCGAAGAGGGGTCGTCGGAGTCGACGTACCCGAGGTCGGCGAGCTCCGGGTTCACGCGGCCGAGCGACTGCCGGCGCTGTCGGGCGGTCAGGCGCGGGTCGTCGTTCTTCTCCTGCGGCATCGTCAGGTTCCAGCCGTCGGGCAGGAAGCTGTACGTGACCCGCTTCGCGGTCGCCGCGGACAGGTCCGCGACCGTGATCTGGTCGAGATTGATCCCGGGGGTGCTCGCGGGGATCACCCAGATCGTGAGGTTGCCGGTCTGGTCTACGGCCGGGGGGCCGTTCTGCGGCTCGATGACATCGGCCATCGCATCTCCTTTCGTCTCCCCGGTGGCCGGGGTATCGGTGGACCCTCGGGGAGTCGAGGGGGTCAGTGGGTCACGCGGCGCGAGAGCTGCGCGCGACGTAGTACAGGTCGCGGTGGAAGAGGTCCGTGGTGTTGTCGTGGTCGAGCTCGCCGAGCTCGTCGCGATGGAACGGTGTGCAAGACCGGTGAGGGACAGCCATGGACCAGCCCTGCAGCTGGTCGTGCACGGCATCCGTGAGATCGTTCGCGCCGAACCGGGTCGATGCGACGACGCGCACGAACACCTCCATGTCGGAGTCGCCGTCAGGCCCGGGGGTGCCGGTGAGGCGTTCCTTCTCGAGCTGCGGCATGGTCAGGCCGAAGACGATGTGGTTCTCGCGGACGACCTCGCCGGTCTTGGTCTTGCGGACGGTGTCGTGGATGATGCCCGCGAGATGCGAGTGCTCCGACAGGCGGGTGACCGCGGCGTCGTGGTGGTCGTTCAGGGACATCAGAACCCCGATTCCCTCAGCGACTGCTCCACCGCGATATCGACGCCGCGCTCGAGCTCCTCGGCAGCGAACTTCTCGGCCGCGCGCCGAGCCCGGTCCGGAGGCCGCGACACCGAGCTGCGCGGGTCGTCAAAGATGCCAGCGGAGGGCACGAGCCCGCCGCGGCCTGTCCTCCCGCCGTAGCGGCTGAGGTTCGGGCCGACCTCGCCCTCAATGCTGGCCGAGGCCGCGCCGCCCATCACGCCCGCACTGGACCCGATCGTGTAGTCGATCGTCGCGGTGTACTGGCGGCCGAGGGGGTTGCCGGCGGCATCTCTCCGCCACCCGTCGCGGGTGCGCATGAGCGTCTGCTGCACCGCCTGGCGAGCCTTGTTCGGCACGAGGCCCTGGATGCCACTCAGGTCGCGGATGAGCCCGTCGAAGCTGTCATCGGCCACGGCACCCTCCGATCAGGTCAGGATCTTCAGCGGATACCGGGCGGCGGTCGTCTGACCGTCCTCCGGCTGCCCGTCGACCGTGAACTTCTGGCCGACGAGCGCGGTGCTCGCCTCCGACGCGGTGATGTGCACCTCGGCGTCACGGGTGAGCACGGTGCCCGAGGGCAGCTTCAGGACCGGCGACTGTTCCGCCAGGTCCTGCGACCCACTGTCGCGATCTGAGACCGTCAGCGAGGCGTAAACGAGCTGCGCGGGGCCCTTGTACTGCTCCTCCACCAGGACGCGTGTCGCCTTCCCGGTCGGACGGTCGTAGCCGTCCTCGAACGTGCCGATCTCGACGGTCTCCGAGAAGCGCTCCTCGGTGCGTGCGCGTGCGCGCTCGAGGAACGCCTTCCCGATCACGTCGACCCCAGCACGATGCTGAACGCGCCACGCCGGCGGCGCGTGCGCGGGACGAGCTTCGCGATCTCGTCCTCGGTTACGTACACCCGGCCGGACGACACGGAGCTGTCACGCCGCCGCGTCTCCCGGTAGTCGTCGATCGCGGTCGACTCTTCGAGCCACCCCTCGGTGTTCACGAGGTAGCGGCGGACCATCTCGACGACGGTGCTCACGTAAAGCGTCTGCCAGAGGGCATCGGTCGGCGGCACGACGACACCGCGCTGCTGCAGCTCGTACTGCACCTCAGCTACGGCATCCCCGAGCCGCTTCTCGGCGACGGCCCGCTCCTCGGCAGTGAGCTCCCGCCACCGCGACGAGAGCTCGGCGACGGTGACGGGAGGCCACATCGGCTTACTCCGTCGCGATCTTCGCGTCGTCGAGCGCCGCGATGATGTCGCCGCGGGACGCCGCGTCATCGAACGCGATCTTCAGCCCGGCGCGCTTGGCCGCCTCGACCGCGTAGGCGCGCCACACGTCCGCACCCGAGCCCGCGCCGGCCTTCGGCGGAACGACCAACGGCGCGTCCTCGTCGGAGCCGCCGCCGTCACCCTCGGGTGCGCCGTGCAGCTCGATCTCGAAGTGCGCGGCGACCTGCTCGAGCAGCTCCTGCGGCTCGGCGCCGTCGGCGACCAGGCGGTCGAGGACGTCGGGCAGCGACTCCGGCTCACGGCCGGCGCCCTGCTCGGTAGACGCCGCGCTGGCGGATGCCGTGGTGCCGGTCGACGTCCACGGCGGGGTCTGATTCTTCACGTCGCCGCCCTCGACGGCGTGACCGCCGACGAAGTAGCCAGCGGGGATCTTGTCGCCCGCCTTGAGGATGACCCGCTCGCGCGCCTGGTTGATGGCGTGGACGGTGCCCTCGAGGTCTTCACGAACCTTGCTCATGCGAGGCTCCTCTCTCTCCCGTGGTGGGGAGCCGGGAGTAGTCGGCTCCCCACCAGATGGGGTCAGGTCAGGCGAGCACCGTCGCGGCGAGCGACAGGTTCGCGTTGGCGAGCACGGGCAGGTTGATCGAGTCACCGACGACCTCGGCGATCATCGGGGGCTTCTCGCCGCGGTACACGCCCGCGACGATGCCCGGCTGCTCGGACTCCTCGATGCCGTACTCCTCGGCGGTCGACGTCAGGGTCTGACCCCAGAACGTCGCGCCGAGCTGCGTGCCCTGCCAGTCCGTCGGCTCGACCGGCTCGGGGAGCAGGAAGAGCTTCCGGTCGTCGAGGACGCGGCCAGAGGCGGTGCGGCGGTTGAAGATCTCGATCTCCGGCAGGCCGGCTCCCGAGATCACCGCGCGCACCTGCTCCTCGGTCGCGGGACGGCTGCCGCCACCGACGAGCGAGGTGCGGAACTGCGTGCCGGCGGCGAGGGCCCGGTACACGCGACGCGTCATCACGAGACGGCCCGGCTCAGCGCCGTTGGTCTCGGAGTACGTGTCGATGAGTCCCTCGAGGAACTCGATCCGGTCCGCGTCGGGGTCCGCCCACAGGCTCGTAGCCGTGACGTCGTGGTTCGCCGAACGGCCGAAGCTGTCGGCGGCGCCGATCTCGGGGATCGTCGCGACGCCCGTGTTGATCACGATGCCTCGCAGGCGCTCAGCGCGGTCGGAGATCGCGCGCACCACCTGGCGGGCCGTGCTCAGGATCGAACGCCGCAGCGTGTCGTCCGAAGCACCGCGGGTGCGGAGCTGGTCGTACTCCGAGACGGGGATCTCCTCGGAGAGCGCCGGCAGCTCGAGCGTGACGCGCTTGCCGCCGGGCTGCTTGCCGACCTTCGGCTCGGCGTCGTACGCGCGGTAGCTCGCCTCAGCGACGAGACCGTTCGCGCCGGCACGGAAGCGCACGACGATGTCGGGCACCTCGCGGTTGGGGAGGTAGCGCGCGAGGGTTCCCTGCGCTGCCTCGTAGTCCTCCTGAGCTGCGCGGACGTATCCGGTCAGTTCAGCGGGGTCGATGATGTCGGTCCAGAGGGCCATGTCTTACTCCTTCCCCGTCAGACGTAGAGGATGTTCGAGCCGTTCTTCGCGCCGGCGGGGGCGACGAAGGACGACCAGGCGGACAGGATGCCGGCGACCTTGGACGCGATGACGCGGCCGTGATCGAACAGCGGGACGCCGAAGTCGGCGCTCCCCACGACCTTCTGGTCGGTGAGGATGTGGCCGGCGAGAACGCCGGCGCCGGTGGTCGTACCCGCGGTGGGGTCGTACGGCACCAGCTTCCCGCCGACCTTGGCGACGGGGGTGCCCGACGGGATGTAGCCGTCGGGGTAGTGGTCGGCGGCGGTGAACGTGGAGACGTCGAGGATCTCGGTGCGCGCATTGCGGATGCCGTGCGTCGAACCGAGCCACGTCTGGTCACCGCTGCCGAAGTTCTCCGTGCGGAGCTTGGGCATGAGGATCAGTCCTTCTTCTTGGGGGTCTTCTCGGATGCGAACAGGTCTCGGCCCGCCGAGACGCTGCCGCCGGTGGCGTTGGCGTCGCGGGTGCCCTGCGCGCGGAGACGACGGGAGGGGGCGGCGCCCTCCTCCGAGTTGTCATCGACCCACTTCTGCAGCTTCTCGGTGTCGACGGTCTTGCCGTCGGCGCCGATGAACTGCGAGCGGTCGAGCGCGAAGAGCTTCGACGCCGGGTAGTTCCGGCCGTCGAGGGCCTTCTCGAGCTGGTCGGTGACTCGCTCGAGGGCGAGCTCCTTCCGCTCTGCTGCGAGGGCGTCATCGATGCGCTGCTGCACGTCGTCGGCGGAGACGCCCGCGGGCTTCCCCTCACCGCCACCGTCGGCCGGCTTGCCGTCACCGGCGCCGTCCTTCGGCCCCTTCGCCGCGTTCTCGATCTTCTGCCGCTCGTCGGCCCGAGCATTGCGCTCGGCTCGTGCGGTGCGATCGGCGACGATACGGTCGACGTCCTCCTGGGTGAACGTGCGGGCACCGCCGTCTCCGCCGGAGCCGCCATCACCGCCCCCGCCGTCTCCACCCTCATCCGCGAAGCGAAGGAAGGGGGGCTGGCTGATGAGCTGTCCGAAGGCGTTGCGCTTCATGATGTTCCTCTCCGTTTTCGGCCCGTCGGCCATCACCGTTTAGGCCCCGTCGGGCACCGCGACACGTTCGCGTGACGTTCCCGCCGGGCGGCGGGGAGTTCGAGGGGGCGGCGCCCGTAGACCGGGGAAGATTCCGGCGGGCGCCGCCTCAGAGTCCGAGCGCTCGCGCGAGGCGGCGGACGGACTCGGGGGTGCTCGTACGGTCCAGGACCGCGAGCTCGTTTCGGAGCGCTGCACGCAGTTCGGCGATGCGCTCGGGGGTGGCGGGGATCGGGTTCGCGAACCGGTCCGCCGACGAGGGGCCGATCGCGCGCGGCACGGTGCCGGTGCGGAGCGCGTATTCGAGGCGGTAGTTCGCGTCGTATAGGCGACGCTCGGCGACGGTCATCGTCGAACGGTTCAGGACGTCGCGCTGACCGGTGGCCGCGGCGTCGAATCGTGCTGCGCGGCCCGTCGTGACTCGCTGGCCGCCGATCGTGACCGCTCCCCTGCCACGCCCTGCGGCGAGGATCTGCGCGTCTGTGCGGACGCCAGGGGCCAGCGGTGGTGCGACCTGTCCACGGTCGAGGATGTACCCGCGCTCGCGGAGCATCCGGACCGCGTTCGTGCGAGTGCCGGCCGTGCGGTAGATCTCGTCGATCGGTGAGCGAGCGGTCGCCATCTTGCGAGTCCGCTGATTCACGACCTTGAAGATGTCGGCACCCTCCCGGATCGCGCGTGCCTCCGAGCGCCCGAAGACCCTCTCCTGCTGCTCAGGGTCCAGATCCTGGAACGCCCGGTACGGGTCCGTGCGGGCGTCGCCGCCGACGTTCTCGACGGCGGGGATGTGCTGGCAGTCGCAGCGCGGGTGCCGCTGAAAGCCCTCGTTCCACCGATACCAGCGACCCGCGAGCACGATGCAGCGATCGCACGACGGCGGGTTGAGCATCCGCGTGTAGCCGGTGATCGCCGGCCGCTGGATGATGTCGGCCCCGTAGACCATCCGCCGGGTGTCGGCGAGGGTCGTCAGAGTCACCATCGTCAGCCACCGGGCGGCCTGCGCCAGGGCCTCCCCCGACGTCGCACCGCCGGCGACTGCCGTCTTGGCTCGGACGACCGACTGCGCGTACAGCGACTCCATGTCGCGGCCGTCCGGCGCCGCCGACAGGAACGCCGCAGCCGACAGCTCGCCGACGGGATCCGCGCGCTGCCCGGTCTCCCGCAGCACGGCCCCGGTGTACGGGATCGCCTGCGCGACGGCCGCCGCGCGCCCCTTCTCGACCACGTTCAGCAGCTGCGGGCCGATGCGCTCGTACGCCGCGTCGAAGTCGTCGCCGAGGCCGCGCCAGATCTTCCCGACCGCGGCGGTCGTCGTCGTCGCGATTCCCTGCTGCAGCCGGTACTGCTCAGACGCTGTCGCCGGCAGCATCGTCGAGGTCCCTCATCGCCGCGGCGAGCTGCGCATCCTGGATCGCGTTCTGATCCCAGTCGCGCATCCGGCCCTGCTCGATGTCCGTGTAGCCGAGGTCCTCGCGCGCCTGCTCGATCGGGAGCACCGAACGGCCGGAGTTGTCGCGGGCCTGCACGAGCTTCACGATCGCGTCGGCCTTCTGCGCGATCGTCGGGGTCGACGGGTCACGCCAGATCGTCTCGATCATCTTCGGACGGGCATCCGCCGCGCGGCCCATCTCCATGAGCGCCAGGCGCTGCACCTGCTCCCACCGGGTCGACAGCGACGTCTGCTTCCGCTCCGCACGCTTCACCAGCTGCGCCTCCGACGAGCGGATCGCGTCGGCCGACGGCGGGTTATCGCCTTGGAAGAGCAGGTAGTGCGACGGCAGGCCGAGCTGCATCGCGACGATCTGCATCAGTAGCTTGATCGTGTTGTGGAAGTTCGTCAGCTCCGCCTCGGGGAACTGCCCGAACTTCGCTTCCTTCGACTCAGTCCCCCACAGGCGGCCGGAGACGAGGGAGAACGTGCTGATCGGCTTGCCGTCGTCGTCCATGAAGTCGGTCTCGTCGAGTCCGGTCGCCCACCGTCGCGGGAGGGCGTGGAACTCGGCGGAGACCATCATGTCGCTGGCGATCTTGTTCAGCGCGTCGAGCGGACTGAGGATCGGGTGGAACACGGAGCGCCCGAGCCGCTGGTCCGTCTTGCCGGTGCGGTAGCGGCCGAGCACCCGCGGGTCGTTGAGCAGCGGGACGAGCGCACACAGCTTCTGCTCGTTCGCGTCGGTCGCGTCCGCGCTCTCCTCGGTCCAGTCGCGGCCCTTCTGCCGCCACGTGACCGACGAGCCGTCGCCGCGGAGGTAGGTCATCCACTTCGTCTTGTCGGGATCGGTCCAGCGCTTCAGGCCGTGGCGCACCTGGTGGGTACGGGGGTCGTCCTCGTGGATCGCGTCGAAGGGCGATTCGATCGTGATCACCGGGGCGTCGTCTCGGGTGTCACCGCCTCCGACCATCGCGTACGCGCGGCCGAGCGCGAGGCTCTCGCGGTGGGACTGCTGCGAGATGAAGGCGCCCTCGTTCTCCTGCCATGCGTCGCGCACGTCCGCGTCCGCCGAGGAGTTGCCGACGACGTCGCGGGTGAATGCGCCGTCCGGTCCGACGATGGTGCGCTGGCTCGACTGGACGCGGAAGCCCTCGATGTCGAGGCGGTTGTCGTAGACGTCGACCGAGAACAGCGCGAGGTTGAGCACGATCGGCGAGAGCCGATAGCCGAGCTGCTGCTCGAGCTCGTGCGACACGAACCGCAGCGGCTGCTCGCCGTCGAGGTACTGGTCGTTCTTCTCGAGCGGCTTCCGCTCACGGGATAGCAGCCGGCTCAGTCGCAGCGCTTCGTCGAGATCGGTCACGTCCCGTCTCCTCTCAGCGCCATACGCGCACCTTCGGCCGATTGCTCGGCGGTTCCCAGCCGGCGGCGAGCGCGTCACGAACGGCGGCGTTCGCGAGGATGCTCGTCATGGCGAGGTCGATCTTCTGGGTCTCGTTCGGCTTGCCGAGGATGTACTTCTGGCCGGGCTTCGCGACCTTCTTCGCGTTGCCCATGTGCGCGGTCGTGACCGGGCATCCGTCCTGCGTGATCAAGCCCTCCCGGAGGTCGGCCTCGAAGCGCCGGATTTCGGGGTACATGCGGGCAACCTGGTTCGTCGGCCACGCGATGACCTTCTCCTCGCCGTGCTTCGCCGCCCACGCCTCGCCGTCGGTGGTCCAGTCCTCGGGGTCGTAGTAGAACCGGACGACGAGGAAGCGGTCGAAGATCTCGTCGATCGCGGTCGCGACCTCGGTGTGCGGGATGCGGTCGCCATGCTCGCGCGGGTTCCAGATCGTCGGGGTGTCCGGCGTCGGCCCCCAGCGCGGCGTGAAGGAGAACCCGGTCATCGTCTGCGCGCGCAGGACGGTGAAGTCGTTGTTCACCGACCCGTCGAACGCGAGACCGATCGGGGTGCCCTTCGGCGGGTTCGGCAGCCAGGGGCGCTGTGCGCTCATCCGCTGCCTCCCGTCGAGGTGTTGGGAGGGGCGCAGGTGCGCCTCTGCCGGAAAGCTGCGGCGTCGTGAGCGTCCTTCGCGGGAATGGCTACCTCGCGTTGACGCCCCTCCCTGGTCTGTCAGGCGCCGCTCAGCGCGTACCGCCGTCGCCCGAGCCACGTCAGGTGGTGCGAGTGGGCGCGCATGTGTCGTCGCAGCCGCGGCAGCGGCGGGTAGAGAGCGCGATCAGCGCGCGGCGGATCATGCGCTCGGCCCCGTGGCGAAGATTGCGCGGTTGGCGCGCATCTGCACGTCCTCGAGCCCGGTGAGAGCGAGCGACTTGTTCCGACCATTCGGCACGCGGTCCTCGATCGCGGTTGCCAGGTCGATGATGAGCTCGCGGAGCTTCGCGACGCCGAGCTTCTGCTGTTCCGTGGGCGGCTGCCCCGCGGCGGCGGTGAAGAAGCGCTCCTCGATGCGATCACGGGCGGTCGGTTCGGGAAGCGTGGACTCTGCCATGCTCATCTCCTCTGTTGGGTCGCCCCGCCGTGCGCGGGGACGTTCAGGCGGCGACTGCCGTCGGCTTCGCGTAGGCGTCCTCCCAGAGCCCGTCCGGGAGCCACGAGCCCATACCGCGCACGAGCTTGTTGCCGTAGAACCGCTCCGCCTGCGCGGGGTCCTGCTCGAGCAGCTCGTACGCCTCGGCCTCGATGCCGTCGAGGTCGACGTGGGCGGCACCGAAGTACACGTACGCGTGGATCTTGCGGCGGTCGCGCTTGTTCTTGTAGCTGAGGTTCTTCGGTGGTTCCCGGTAGAACCGGAAGATGTCCTTCGCGCGCGACTCGTACGTCGCCCGCGCCGTCGACTCCTCCGCCGGATCCCACGTGTTCGTGAGCTCGATCCCGCGACCGCCCATGCCCGACGTGCCTCGACGCATCGTCTGCGCCGTGCCCATCAGGCCGTTGGTCTTCGTGTAGATCCCCGTCTCGTCCTGCACGAACCCGGTCGTCGGGTTGCCGAGTCGCGATGACTCGGCCGACGTGACCTTCTCGATCACGCCCTCGTCGCCGATGCGCATGTACTTCTCACCGACGCGGACACGCTCGCTGAGCGGTCCGCGGAGGATCATCTGCTGCAACGGGCGCCACGTGTTGTTCACCTGGTCCTCGGAGGTCGCCATGAGCTGGATGAGTGGCGTCGGCCACGGCATCCCCATCGGCTCGCCGACCTCGTACTCGTAGACGAAGCCGCACATGCAGCCGTAGCGCGCGCAGTCGTAAACCTCGCCGGGCCCCTCCGCCCACCCTGCGAACAGGTCCGGGCCGAGCGCCATCACAGATGTCCAGCCGGCGCCCATCGGCGACTTGCCGTACTTCTGCGGGCCGACGATCAGCGAACGCCGGTACTCGAACGCCTGGTTCTTGATCGGATCCTCGGGCCGCCACGGCGTCCCCGGACGCACACGCCCGTGGTTGGCCGTGCACCACAGCTGCCAGTCCGACAGCAGGAACGGCTGCCCCTTCTTGCACCCGTCCGGGATCGGAAGATGCCACGCCATCCAGTCGGCCTGCAGATACCCGAGCGTCGGCCACGCGATCTCGAACTCAGGTGGAATCGTCTCCGACATTCGGCAGTGCCCTCAGCCTTCCCCTCGACGACGGCACCTGACGCTTCGCTGCCGCCGCCTTGGTCGACGAGACTGTGGCGGCCGGAGTCGGATTCGTCGTAATGCGGAACCCCGCCTTCATCAGCGAGCCCAGCTCGAGCAGCAGCGTCCTCTCCTGGTCGAGTACCGACTTCACCTTCGCGGCATTCGCATCGCCGGACTCGACGAGCAGGGACATCCGGACATACCGGGCTACCGCGCGCTCGACGTGCTGCTCCTCCCAGACGATCGCCTGAGGGAGCTTCCACAGCTTCGCCCAGAGCTCCTTCTCGTCGGTCGTCGCTTTGGTCGTCAACGGCCACGCGGGAACACGGCCCGTCCGCGACTTCGGCAGCGTGCGGACTAGGCCCGCTTCCTGCCGTTGCACCTCCCGGAGAGACCCGGGATCGGGCGCCGGTCCAGCCCCTGAGCGTCTCTGCATCGGCCCTCCCAGAAAAAGGTCTTAACCCGTCGCGAATCGGAGCCACCTCCCCGGCGGTCCGCTGGGGTTGGTGGTTTGGGGGTATCCCCCCAGGGGGTTAGAAGGTGGTCAGGGTGGCTGGGCGACGGTGGGTGTAGTGCCCTGCCTCGGAGGTCCGGACGGCGTGGCAGTTGGCGCAGCGCACGTTGCAGTAGGTGCGTACGTGGTGCATGTAGGCGGCGAACCGGGTGTGGGTGATCAGCTTGGTGCGGTCGTCGCGCCAGCCGAGGTCGTGACGCTTAGTGTCCGGGTCGCGGTGGTCGAAGTGGAGTGCTGCGGGGTGCGCGCGATATCCGCAGTCGTAGCACCCTTGCGTGAGCTTGTACTGCTCGACCGTCAGGGCTGCACGGCGGAGGTTGTCGGCCTCCCACGCTCGGCGTTTCTCGGGTGAGTACGGCATGACACCTCCTCTCCCCTCTGATGGGTTCGTGCGGGGGTCACGCACACTGTCGAGGCATCACGCGGTCCCGCCCGCACGTGGTCGCGACGCCACCCACTCGTCGATGGTGACGGGGAGCCATCCCTGGACGTCGCCGACGGTCGCATCCGGCGTCGGAAGCATGCCCTTCGTCCGGTAGCTCTTCACCGTGTTGACCGACAGGCCCACCCGCTCCGCCACTTCGGTGACGCTCAGGTAATGCGCCGTCTCGCGCTCTCGTGCTCCCACGTTTCCAATCCCGATCTCACCGGCCACGCCGACAGCGTGGCACACACTCGCCGAGATCAGGCAGCGGCTGTGGCGTCGGGAGCGGGCGCGGGGGTCGGCTCGACCTCGGGCTCCTTGTACGCGCGGAGACGGCTGGTCTTCACCGTCGTCTCGACGTCGTACTCGACGAGGCGGACGTCGGGGTCGATGCCGAGCGCGGTCATCTGCTCCTCGTACAGGGGCAGCTGGTCCTGCGCGACCGACAGGATGGGGGCGTTGAACAGCAGCTTCTCGCCGCGTGCGACGCCGTAGTGGGTCTCGGTGTTCGTCTTCGTGCTCATGCTCGGTTCTCCTTCGGTTGGATGTAGTCCCGCACCTGTGCGGTGAGGGTGATGCGGACGCTGCGTGCGGGTCGAGGTGCGCGGTCTGCGATGAGCGAGCCGGCGAGGATCCCGAGCGCGACGGATGCGATGGCCGCGGACAGCGCGGCCATCGAGAGGGCGAAGCTGAGGGCGGTCACGGGATCTCCTTCACCTGTGCGCTGCGCGTCCGCCTTCTGAGCGGTTGCAGCGTTCGTGCTCCGGTCCGCGGTATCCGCGACGGTCTGGTGTGTGGCCGAGGTCCCAGCGCTCGCCGGGTGCGATGACCCGCCGGCAGTTGGGGTTGCCGCAGCGAATCGTGCCGGTCGCGACTTTCAGCTCCCACTCGGCGCGGAGCCGGTCGTGCTCGGCGCCGTACCCGCGGGACTGGCGTCGGCCCCGTGATCGCTCTCGGTCCTTCTCGTGCGTGGGGCAGCGTGAGCCGTCGCGGACGAGGACCGGGCATCCGGGCTCAAGGCACACCTTCGTCGCCATGCGTGCAGACCCCTACTCTCGGAACGTGTACGCGTTCCTCGCCTCGGCCATCCCATCCGCCGCCGCGCTCCTCGTCGGTGCGTGGCTACTCATCGAACAGATCGACAGGAAGATCCGGCGCGGACGCCTCGTCGGTCTCATTGGGGAACGCGACGCGATCTACGCGCGGCATCGCGATGGTCGGCCGCCGGCTGAGTACGAGGATGCGGAGGCGGAGGCGAAGGTCGAGTACGAGGAGCTGCTACGAGCTGCGGGAGTCAACCCGAAACGACTCCACGACCCGAGCTTCGGCGAGTGGACAGCGGATCTGGTCGTCGGGAACACCCTCCCTTGGTCGGAAGTCACGCGCCAGCTCATCTTGATCGTCGGCGCCATCGTCGGCATCGTGTTCCTCGGTCTGGATCTCGCGTCGCGGTCATGACGAGTGCCCGCCCGGCCGGGAGGAGTGAGGGCGAGCGGCCCCTTAACTCCGCGTCGCGCCTGTGGTCTCGAACTCCCGGCCGAGGGAGCCTCTAGACATGACGAAGGCCCCGGACCGTGTTGGTCTTTGGGGCCTTCGTTCTCTCTGTGAGAACTGTCTAACCATGAACTTAGGATATGAAACCGACTGGTTGTCAAACCTGAGTTTCGGCGAGTCGTGCAGCACGCTGTTTCCGCAGCTTCCCCTGGTGAACGGGGTCGTTCTTCATGCGGCGTCGCCACTCCGCGAGCAGCACCTTCTCCTCGACGACACGGCACCGCTGGCCGTCACGGACCTCCCACGTCATCGGCATGCCCTCGGCCCGCCAGTACCGGATGGCACGGTGGGTGCGGTGCACGCGCCTCGCGGCCTCCCGATAGGTCAGCGCAGGCACGAGGACGGCCCCTGACTCCGAGGTGGGAGAAGCATCAGTAGGCTCGGCCCGTGGAAGATCGACAGCGCCCTAGCCCTGCATTCGCGCGCTGGATGACCATAGCGGTCTTGCTCGCTCTCGTCCTTGTCGTTGTCGGGGGGCAGTCGCTCCGGTTTCGCGACAGCGTAGAGAGAGACGCTTTCGAGTGGTGGGCAGAGATTGTTCTGCCGTCGATAATGGGCGCGGCGACCGTTCTGATTTCCGCTGTCGCCTTGATTTCGTCGAGCCGGGCAACACGCCTCGCTAGCGAGGTCGACAAGCAGCGCGTTGAGGCAGAGTCGGCGAGGGCTCGCGAGGAAAGTCTGCGATACCTGCGCGGGATGGCGGTCGGCGAGGCTCGCACCCTGGCTGCCTGGGCTTTCACCCTCCTGGATGACCCGAACGCAGAGAAGCGGACGCTCGCCGAGGTGGGTCCCGACAAGCACGTACCCACCCTGCGCCGGAGAGTGGTCGTAGAGCTTGGCCAGTCCCTCGTCCCCGGTGCGCACGAGATCTATGCGATAACAAAGATGGAGCTGGAGAATCATCGAAACTTCCTGCCGTACGCGGGCTGGATGCCGGACGCGGTTGTTCCCGTGGGTACTCACGGCGATCCTCACAGCCAGGCGCTGAGCGTCGATGTCGCGAACTTCCGACGGCGTCGCATGCTTGGCAGGATCCGAGATTGGGCACACGATCCCCAGGCGAAGACCCCATTGATCATCGATGAGATCGCCTCTGCGACCGAGAGCCTCGCGGACCACATGGACTATCGCCAGGGTCTCTGGTGGCAGAATTTGAAGCCACTCAGCGAGCTGCCATACCCCGAGGGGGACCTCACCGAGCGCCGTGCCTTCCTCGCTGAGCGTGGGCTCATCGACGCGTCCCAGATTCACCCGTCGGAGGCATCCACCGACGTCCCACCTAGTCACTTGTGAACCTCTCTCCACAGGTTGCGCAGGCTTTTTCCAGGACCCGTTGCCCGTCCGGGCCGTCAACCCAGTCGATGCGGACCTCCTCGGCCCCGCACGTGTCGCACGCCTCGGGGGCTGCGCGGCGGACGGTGCGGTGCTCGCCCTGCTGTCGGCGTGCACGGCGGATCAGGCGGAACAGGGCTTCCTCCGCCTCGCCGAGCTCGGGGTGCTCAACGATGTGGTGCACCTGGTCGGCGAGCCACTCGTTCGCGGCGTACGCCCAGTCGCGGGCGAGGTCCGACTCCCCCGGCACCGCAGGCGGCAGCTCGGGCGCTTCGATGCCGATGCGGGACGCCGCGGCCACGAGGTAGGCGCGGAGGGCCTGCCACACGGCCGCCGCGTTCCTGCCCTCGGGGCCGTCCGCGATCGGGATGTTGTCGTAGAACCCGCCGCCCGACACACGCTCCCGAAGCTGCTGCGCCTGCAGACCGCGTGACGCGACGACGAGGGTCACCGTCGTCTCCACGACGTAGGGCAGCTGGTCGACGTGCCAGAGGAACGAGTCGACCCACAGCCGGTAGCCGGCCTCGGGGTCGATCGCGTCGGCGGGGATCTCGTACGTCGTCATCGCGCCACCGCCGTGAGGTGCGAGACGAGCTCGAAGCCGCACATCGGCTCGTGCTGGTAGGAGATCCGGCCGGCGCCGCATGTGCACCCCTCAGCCCGCTCGATGATCGAGTCGCCATAGACGTCCAGTCGCGAACGGCGGAGGCCGAGACCACCGAGCCACGGGATCGGGTCGCCGACGATGGCGCGCGGGTTCGCGAGCACGAGGTGATGCGCGCCGGGCTCCCCCCAGTCGGAGCACATGCCGGCGCTGTCGCCGCAGCTGCCTGCGCTCTCGTGGTGCACGTCGACCAGGTCGACCACGCCGATGATGTGGCCGGCGTTCGCATGCCAGGGCTGCGGGTCCTCGTGCGCGGCGCCGCTGCGGTTCATCTCTCTGGCGAGCGCGTCGGACTGCCATCCGTGCGCGTAGGCCAGGCCGACGTGGATCGCGACGGGCCCGCGGTAGCCGCCCGCGATGTTGCGAGTCCGGTTCTCGATGTCCTTGCCGCCGTGGATGATCGCCCACGCCCACGGCTGGCGAACGGTGAGAATCCTCATCGGGATGCCCCTCTCTTGCGCTTCGGCGCGATCTCGGTGTGGAGCTTGAAGAGCTCCGGGTCACGGCGGATCTGCTGGAAGACCGCCCGCCACTCGGCGACCTCCTCTGGCCGCGCATGGCAGACGTTCGTGACGGTGTTCTCGGTGGTCCCGAGGTCCTCCGCGATCCACCGGGCGGGCAGGCCCTCGGTGCGGAGAACGACGACACGCGCGCGGTCCTCAGTCGAGAGCTGGCGGCCGGTCATCGGATCTCCTCGGCCCGCACGAGGATGCGCTCCCCGTCGTAATAGTTGACGATCGCGGTGCTCTCGTTGAGCACTTCCACGTGATCGACGGTGGTATCCCGATCGAGCGATTCGAAGAACCGCCCCGCCGTGGCGCTCATGCTGCGGTCCCTTCGAGGTCGAGCAAGTCGAACAGCGTCGGCGTCGTCTCGGCGGCGTCGTGCTGACGGAGGTACACGAGCGAGTCAGCGACGGATGCCGGGTTCAGCTCGGAGCCATACCCGCGGCGGCCCTGGCGCACCGCCTCGAGCACGGTGGAGCCGAGCCCGCTGAACGGGTCGTAGACCAGCTCGCCCGGGTTCGAGTACTGCGCGATGAGGCGGCGCGGGATCTCGAGCGGGAACGGGCAGATGTGCTGCTCGACGTTGCGGCGGCGCTGCGCGGAGTTCAGCGTCTCGATGCGGAGGATGTCGGTCCACACGTCGGGGCGGGCAGATCCAGGCACGAGCGACGCGAAGGTGCCCGGGAGGGCGTTGGCGGCGGCCAGGCGCTCAGCGAGGGCGACGTGCTGCTCGTAGTCGTAGACCGAGAGCTGCGTCTGCTGGGTGAACAGGCGGGAGCGGGTGCCAGGGTCGAGTACTGCGAGCTCGTCGATCGACAGGAGCCGGTCGCCGGATGCCCGCCAGTCCGCGGCCGCATCGATCTGCCACCGGCCGACGGAGTACTCGTCGCGGTCCTTCACGACGCGCTCGTCAGCCCACCCCTTGGACCGGTCGGTCTGGGGCTTGTGGAACAGCAGCACGTACTCGGGCGAGCCGACGCCCATCGGCGTGTGGTCGCGGAGCATCTTCGTGTACGAGAGCCGGTAGGTCTGGTTGTTCTCGCGCACGACATCGGTGGTGACGGTGATCATGCCGTAGTAGTCGAACCCGTGCTGGCGGTAGTGAGCGATCGCTTCGGCGTGCAGCTCGCTGACGGTGTAGACACCACGGCCGGTGACCGAGCCGAACAGCAGCCGGTCCTTGACGTGCACCGCGAGCATCCGGCCGGGCATCAGGGCCCGGTAGAGCGACGGGGTGAGGTAGTCGTTCTGCCACCAGAAGTGCGCGTTGTCGTCGGTGTGGCCGAAGTCGGCGTAGTTCGGCGAGTACTCGTAGTGGTTGCCGAACGGGATCGACGTGACGATCAGGCCGACGCTGTTCTCCTCGAGGTGGTCGCGGGCCTCGGCGACGGAGTCGTTCAGCGCGATCGTCCACGCGTCGCCGAAGTGCTCCTCGCGCTCGACGCCCATCGCCCGGACGAGGGCGAGTGAGATCGCGGATGCCGAGAGGCCGAACTCGCGGAGGACCTCGGACATCGTGTCGGTGAGGCGCTCGTCCTCCGCCCACTTCTCCTGAAGTGTGTCGCGGATGGCCGTCTCGGTCTCGGCGTAGATCAGGTGCACGTCACACGCGTTGAGCTGTCCGAATCGGTAGATGCGGTGCACCGCCTGGATCGTCTCCTCGAACTTCTGCGTGATGCCGACGAACACCGAGGTGCTCGCCTGCTGCAGGTTCAGTCCGCGGCCGAGCTGGATCGGCTTCCCGATGAGCGCGTACGTCTCGCCGTCGAGCCATGCCCGGAGGCGTTCCTCGATCTCGGTGTCGGTGAGGGACCCGTGGATCGATGAGAACGTCAGGCCCTCGGCGGCGAGCCCAGCCTCGAGCGCGGCCTGCTCGTCGTTGAGGTGGCACCACAGGATGATCTGGTGCAGCCCGTCGACGGATCCGGCGTGGTGGGCGGTGACGATGCTCATGGCGCGCGCGATCCGGTCGTCCATGGTGTGACGCTTCTCGCGTGCGGCGTCCACGGTCGACATCGCCCCACCGCGGACGAGGACGCCCTGCCCGTCCCTCTCGACCTGGTCGGAGAGCAGCTCGGTCTGCACCTGGTCCCAGTGCACGCGCAGCTCGGGGAGGTCGTAGCCGGCGTCGGAGAAGCCGAGGTCGGAGGGCCGCTGGATGAAGCACGCCCAGGTGTTCAGCCACAGCCAGAACTCGCGACGCTTGTGCGGGTACAGCTGGAGGTTCGCGGCCTTCGTCGAGTCGCGCTTGAAGAACCGCGTCAGCGCCTGGCCGGTGTCCATGATGCCGAGGAACCCGGCGTAGTGGATCAGCTCCTTGTGGCGGTTCGGCGACGGCGTGGCGGTCGCGACGAACCGGAACGCGACGTCGGCGAACATCGGCAGGAACCGCTGGTAGGTCTCGGAGCCGAACGAGCGGAGGATCGCGGCTTCGTCGAGCGAGACGGCGGTGAACCGGTCGACGTCGATCTTGCCGTCGCGCACGGACTCGTAGTTCGTGACGTAGAGGCCGGACCAGTCCGGGTCGATCTCGTCGGAGTGGCGGATGAAGCGAACCTCGGTCTCGAGGTGCTTTCGGCCGTCGCGGATGATGTCGAAGCGGACGCCGAGCGGCGCGACGACGAGCCCGCGGCGGATCCGCTGCCCCAGCGCGTTCCGCTCGCCGTGCTCGTGGGCGTGCTCGACGATGAGGCGGAGTACTTCGAGCTGCATCACGGACTTGCCGAGCCCGTAGCGGGCGAAGATCGCGCGTCGGCCGCCGGCGACGGCCCACTTCACGATCGCGGCCTGGTGCGGCTTGAAGTCGGGGTGGCCCTCGCGCATGATCGGCGAGAGCTGGTCGTCGGTGACCTCGAACCCGAACGCACGGTCGAACGCGACCTTCTCGCGCAGGAACGCTTCGTAGTCGAGGGAACCATCGTTCCCGGTGTTGAGTGTCAGTAGAGCGGTCATCGTGCTTCCTCGTCTGCTCGTCGGGCGGCGTGGCAGTCCACGCAGGTGACCCGGTTCCAGTCCTTCTCGGTGTTCTTGGTCTTGCGGCCGCAGTAGGCGCGGCCGGTGGTGTGGTGCAGCGCACGTCCGTCGGCGTGCGCGGTCTCGGTGCTCAGAACGGCACCGACCGAAGCAGCAGGCACACCATGTCGACGGCGTGGCACGGCGTGTGCTCGGCGCGGGTGAGCGAGTTGCCGATCCGCTTCGAGCACGTCCCGCAGACGAGGCCCGCCTGCTTCCCGCAGTACTCGCAGACGAGGACGTGCGTCGCCGTGTCCTCGCACCGCGCGACCTGGCACTCCGGCTCGTCGTCGACGTGCTCTTCCAGATGGGCAAGGATCTCCTCGTCGTGCGCACCGAAGCGGTTGACCTCCGCATGCTCCGCGGGCGAGAGCACGGGCGCGCTCATGCCTGCGGCCGATCTGCAATGGGGCGAGTGCCGTTGAGTCGGTGAATCGCCGCGTTCAGCTCGGCGACGTCAGCTTCCTTCGCTGCGACCTTGTCGCGTGCCGTGCGCTCGAGGGCCTCAGCGTCCGCCAGGGCCTTCCTGGCGTCTCGGGTCTTGTCCTGCAGGCGGCGAACGTCGTCGCGGTCGTACTCCTCGAGGTCGTGCAGCAGCTTGTCGCGCTGCGCTTCGATGGCCTTCACGGCGATGCTCATGCTGCTGCTCCTTCGGTGTTGGCCCGCCAGGTACCGTCAGCAGCACGCTGCATCCGAAGGTTCTGACGGCGCAGGTTCTCTGCCTGCGTGACGGCTTCGAGGTGCTCCGGGTTGATGCAGAGCTTCTGGAAGCAGAGGTGGTCGATCTGCAATCCGGCCGGGATCGCACCCTTCGCCAGGACGTAGGAAACTCGGTGGGCGTAGTCGTCACCCAGCCGGCCGTACCCGCTCGTCGAGACGGCGCCGGTCCAGATCCAGCACCCGTCGCGCTGCTCGACCTCGGCCTCAATGCGGTCGGCCGCAGTGACTTTCGCGGGTAGCTCGAAGGTGCCGTGCACGAGCCTGCGGAGGTAGTGAGCCATGCAGAGCCGCTCGCCCTTGTAGGTCGCGACGTTATCGCAGCCGTCGAGCCTGCACGGGACCGTCTCGGCGGCGGGCCGGTGCTGCGCCTCCCGGTAGTCGGGAAGCGGGACGCCCGATGCCAGCGCTTCGACGCGGTGCGTCCAGCAGCGCCCGCGGCTTCGGTAGGCCTTGTCGCAACCCTCGATCGCGCATGAACGGGTCATGCCGCGTCACCTTCGTCCTGATCAAAGCCGTGCTCGAAGGCCCGGCCGATGTACTCGATTCGCATGTCGGTGGCGTGCTTCCGGCGTGCCTCGGATGCGGCGTCGCACAGTTCGTCGGCGAGCTTCTCCGCCTCGTCCGGCGTGTAGTCCGTCAGCTTCCGGTCGGTGCGCAGCTCGACCCGGTACTCGTCGTTCACCTCGACGGCGGCGATCACCGCAGGGTCACGGGGGCGGAGGATGCTCATCGGCCGACCTCCGCATCGCGAGCGGCTTCGTCGTCGTCGAGTTCGTCGGCGGGGACGGGCACCCAGTCGGTGACGGACCACTCGCGCTTCACCAGACGGGCACCAGGCACGTACGGGAGCAGCTCGCCGGGCGTCGCCATCTCGTCGAACGTCTCGGCGACGTACACACCCTCGGTGTCGTCGGTGTGGCCGACCTCAAGCGCGTACTCCGTGTTGGTGTGCGACGCGCCGTCGTCGGTGATCGGTCCGCGCCCACGGTTGCGCCACGGGGCGGAGACGAGAACAGCATCCACGACGTCCTCCACCGTCGCTTCGATGACGGTCGTCGTCTCGTCGGTGTAGTCGCGGACGTTACGTGCGAACAGCTGCGCCCCGAGGTGATCCGCCAGCGCTTCCCGCTCGTCGTCGGTGGGCGGCTCGGGGATCAGCGCACGGGCCTCGACCAGCGCGACGTACAGGTGGTTCGTCAGGTCGAAGTGGAACGGATCGCCCGCGTTCTGAGACTCGTGCCGTGCGATCGCGGCGTCGATGCGGGCGAGGGCTTCGGTGTTCATGACAGCCCCAGCCCTACACGTACCTCGTCGAGCAGCGTGCCCATCCGCGGGTCGAACAGCGGGAGTCGGATGGTGGCGCCGTCGGCGAGATCGGGCTTCTTGCTGCCGAGCGCGATGAGGTTGGCGATGCGCTGTTGCTCGACGAGCGCGAGCGTCGCGTGCACCTGTGCCTCCGCGAGGTACAACGCGCCCGAGCCGGGCACGCTCGCGCCCTTCGCGTAGGTCACCAGTCGCTGCGCCTCGGCGGCGCGGTCGATGCGTTCAGTCACGACTGCACCTCCTCGTCGCCGAGCGCGGCGCGCAGTTCAGCGCGGATCGCGTTACGGCGCGCGACGTTCGCCTTCGCGGCGGCCGTCTGGGCGCGCGTGCCCGGGTCGTGCGCGAGCGCGTTTGCTGGGAGCGCGACCGCGACGAGCAGGTTCGCGATCCGCAGCTGCTCGGTCAGGTCGTCGATCGCCTGCACCTGTGTGCGCTTCGTGACGGCCATCAGAACACCGGATCCGGGCTCGACTGCTGACCCCACGGCTGCCCCGCGGGTGCCTGCTGCTGACGCGGCGCGACGATGACGGTGCCGACGTTGCGGGCCTTCAGCACGATGCGGCGCACCGTCTTACCGGTCTCCCGCGACGTGTACGAGCCGTCGATCTCCTCGCCCTCGACGATGACGAGGGTGCCCTGCGGGAGTTGCGCGAGGGCGTCAGCGGCGCGCCACGACTCGACGTCGTGCCAGATCGTGAAGTCGTCGACCCACTTGTCCTGCTCGCGGTCGAACTTCTGCTTCGTCTCCGCGACGCTGAACTTCGCGACGTGCCCGTTCCCAGCGGCGCGGACCTCGGGGACCTGCCCCAGCCGGCCGACGATCGTCTTGTTTCCCATCTCAGTTCTCTCCTTCGTTGAATGCCGGCAGGGTTGCCGACGGTTGCCATGCGCGGGACACGACGCGGGAGAAGGTGCCCTCCCACTGCAGTGACACGCGGCCCTGCTGCCCTTGCCGGTTCTTCGCGATGTCCACGTCGAGCCGGTTCGGGGAGTTCTTCTCGTCGCGGTGCAGCAGCAGCACGGCGTCGGCGTCCTGCTCGATCGCGCCGGACTCGCGCAGGTCGGCGAGCGACGGCCGCGGGGTGCGGCGCTGCGTGGATCCGCGGTTCAGCTGCGACAGCGCGATCACGGGGGTGCCGAGCGACTGCGCCAGGAGCTTCAGGGACCGCGAGAACATCGCGACCTCGACCTGACGGGACTCGACCTTCTCCCCCGACGTGAGCAGCTGCAGGTAGTCGACGACGATCCCGCCGAGCTTCTGCCCCTTCGGCGCGCGGCGCGCGATCGTCCGAGCGAACGCCCGCACCTGCGTGATCGTCGACACCTCGTCCGACGTCGACACGAACAGCGGCAGCTGCTCGATCTGCTGGCGGACCATCGAGATGTTCTGCCACGCGGAGCTCGACACCTCGTGGTTCACGAGGGAGTGCAGCGACACCTGCGCGAGCTGCGCGACGAGACGTGCCATCAGGTCGTCGCGGGACATTTCGAGCGAGACGAACGCGACCGGCCCTTCCTTCGCGAGACGCAGCGCCGCCTGCAGGCCGACGATCGACTTGCCCTGACCGGGCCGCGCGCCGACGACGTAGAGCCCGCCGGGACGGAACCCGCCCAGGTGCTGGTTGATGTCCCACCACGGCGTCGGCACGTACCGCGGCTTCTCACCGAGCCCGTTCACGAACGACGCGAACGCGGCGCTGCCGAACGACTCCACCGCCGGCGCCGTCGTCGCGTCGATGCCGTCGACCTTCTCCCGGGCGAGCTCGATCGCCTCGAGCGCGTCGATGCCGGGGTTCGTCGCGAGCTGACCGATCGACGCGGACACGTCCAGGAGCCGGCGGCGCACGGCGTGCTCGTGCACGATGCCGGCGTAGTAGCCGCCGTTCGAGACCGTGGGCACGCTGTCGATCAGGCCGTGCACGTAGTTCGCGTCGAGCGACCCGACCAGCTGCCCGGCCGAGATCAGCTCGTCGACCACCGCGACCTGGTCCGTCGGCGAGCCGGCCTCGTACAGGCGGCGCACCGCGGCGTAGATCGTCTGGTGCTTCGGGTCGTACAGGTCGCCGGGTTCGACAATCGACAGGACCTCGTCGAGGACGTTCGTCGACAGCATGACCGCGCCGAGCACGGACGCCTCGGCCGACAGGTCGTAGGGGACGGGGATCTCGCTCACGGCTCGATCACCCCCAGCTCGCGCAGGACACGGGTCGGACGCTCCCCGGCGTCCAGGCGACGCTGGAACTCGTCGGGGTCTACCCCGTTACTCCGCAGCCATTCCGGGCCGTCAGCGAGCGCGACAGAACTCGGCGCGGGCTTCCACGTCTCCGACTCCCCCGCCCGGGCGACGATGTCCGCGGGCATCACGGCACGGGACTCCTCCCGGTAGTGGGCGGCGAGCGCATCCATCCCCGCGGGAAGCGACACGTCGGCAAGCACCCGGGACCAGGCGGTCGCCATGTCGGCGCGCTCCTGCGGGTCGCGACGGAGACGACCATCGAGCAGCGCCGCCTGCGTGAGCAACACATTCACCTCGCGGGCGTTCATCCGTGCCACCTGCACTTGTCCGTGTGCCCGCCCTGCGCGAACGAGGGCGTCGAGACCCAGCCGTTCTCACGGCCCGCCCGCAGTCGAAGCTCGAAGGCGTTCTCGGCGTCGCGCGCGGCGATCTGCTCGCGGCAGCCGTCGGCGTCGCAGGTCAGGACGTTGACCTTCCGGGCGGTCATGCGGACACCGCCAGACGCTGCTGCTCCTGCGCCGCGAGGATCGCGTCAGCCTGCCGGCCCGCATCAACCGTCGAAGCGTTGCCGTTGCGCGGTTCGGGTGTGGCGCCCGTCCAGCGCTCCTGGTTGAGCCACGTCGGCAGCTGCGGGATGTACTTGTGATCGACGCGCGCCCACGTCGCCCACACGGCAGCGTGAGCGCGCGCGGCCTCGATGATCGTCGTCCAGTCCGCCACCTTCAGCGCGGAGCGCAGCGACTTCTCGGCGACCTTCCGCGTCGCCCGACGAGAGGTCGGCCATACCTCCCAGATCGCGTCGAGTTGCAGAGGAACGGAGTCGACCGCTCCCGCATCGTCGGCGAGAGCCGACAGAAGATCTTCCGGCTGGTCTTCTTCCAGATGGTCTTCTGACTTGATGTTCTTCTTTGTGGCGGATTCACCGGATCCGGCTGAACCGGACACGGCTGAACCGGATCCGGAAAACCCGGACACGGTCGGCGGGTCGCACAGCTCGTACTCGATCTCGCCGAACTTCCCCGCCAGCGCGCGGGCCTGCGAACGCCGGACGTAACCGTGCTCGACCAGCTCCTGCAGTGCCGACTGAATCGCGTCCTTCCCCTCCTTGCCCGCTGCAGCGAGCGAGCGGATGGTGATGTGCCAGCCGATGCGGTGCGACATCACCTCAACCAGCAGGCCCCGCGCCCGACGAGACAGCCGCGCATCGCGCGCCCACTCGTTCGGCACCGCGGTGAACTGCTCATCGATCGAGAGCCGTGACCTCGTCACGCCCATGTCTTCTGCTCCACTTCCACTGCTCCGCCGTCGGCGGTGAGCACCACCTTCGTTCCGTCTTTCCGAGTCGCCGCCACGTTCAGCGGGTCGAACTCGGGACCGCGCGCGAGGCGCGGGATGCTGAGGCCGAGCTCGATCGCTCGGGTCTTGTCGTGGCTGACCGCCCCGTGACATCCGGTCGTGCCGGTGCCGCAGAGGATCAAGCCGTCGGCGCACGTGACCGTGGCCTTCTTGCCGCGGCCGCCGTTGCCGCGGTCGATGCGGTGATGCGCGGACCAGCCGCCGGCGAACGGCGCGGCACGGTGCTCCCACGCGAGGGGGCGACGGCAGTAGAAGCACGCGCCGCCCTCGCGCTGAAACATGGCCTGCACCTGGACAGGGCTGAACTCGGCGCTCACAGTCCGCCTCCGTGGCCCTGCGCCTCGGTCCGGTCGCCGGCGCGCTGGTCGGCGCGGTCCGTGCGGTGGTTCTCGAGGTCGTCGGCGATCGCCTTCAGGAACTCCCGGAGCGTGCGCTCCTCCTGCTCGGCGACCAGCCATGCACGGCGCTCGTCGACCGCCTCGGCTTCCGCCATGTCCTTCGCGAGAGCGACCGTGATCTTCTCCTCGCCTCGCAGCAGCTCGATCCGTCGGTTGAGCACCTTCTCCTCGTGGTCGGCGCGCGCCTGCGCCAGAGCCCGCCCCGCGATGCCGTGCTCGTCGCGCACCACGTACCGGACGGCCGCGAGCTGCTGGCCGAGGGTTCGGCCGGGGCCGACGTCTCGGAGACCAGCGACCAGGCGTCGGTGCAGGCGCACGTCGGGCTGAGGCGTGTCGATGCCGACGCGGCGCAGGAACTGCGCGACCCACGGCTCGAGCGGGGCGGACTCGGCGCTCATGCTGCGTCGCCGTTCGGGATGGTCGCGGTCGGCCACTCGTTGACGGGCTCGCCGTCCTCGACGATCTCGCCCTCGACGATGTCCTCAGCCGTCGGGGTCTCTTCGGGAAGCTGCTCGCGCAGCGCCCAGAGGTACTCCTTCAGCGTGCGGCCGTCGGCGATCGCGATGTCGAGATCGCCTGCCGCCGCAGCGTCGTTGAACACGGGACGCAGCTCGGCACGAGACCTCGCAGCGTTCGCAGGCGTGAGCCAGTCCTTCGACGGCGCGCGCACCTCGGCGGCCGTGGGCGGGTTGTCGGGCTGGGTGCCCGCTCGGCGCGCGTCCGAGGACACGGGAGCGTCTG
Organism: Microbacterium thalli; assembly: GCF_028737325.1. Lineage (GTDB taxonomy): Bacteria > Actinomycetota > Actinomycetes > Actinomycetales > Microbacteriaceae > Microbacterium > Microbacterium thalli. Next base: position 727,430 of record NZ_JAQZCH010000002.1, read on the forward strand.
CTGCAGGACGCGAGCCGGTGGGCGCAGCCTGGTCCATCTCCTCGGAGGTGTACAGGCCGGAGAGGTCCTGCGGGAACGCCTTCCGCAGCGCCAGCGCCTCCGCGCACTTCGCGAGCATCAGCGCCGGCATCTTCGACCACATCGGGCCGCCTGCGCTGTACGCCTTGAACGTCGCCACCGCGAAAAGCGGCTCACGGAACGACCGGCGGTAGACGCCGACCCGAGCAGCTGCGGGCGGCTGGGTGTCGTCGAGCCACACGTCCACCCAGGTGATGCCGTCCGCCGTCCACTGCGCGGCGGTCTGACCCTCGTACTCGCCCGAGCGCTCAGCGACGAGCCGGGCGCCGTCGATCGACATCTGGATGCCCCACTTGCCGCCACGCTCGATCGCGTAGATCTGGCGGGCGATCGGGTCGAGCCCCGTCCGGCGGCAGTGCGCGAGAAACGCCTCGACGACGGGTCGCGGTGCCAGGTGGCGGTTGTTGCCGTGCCCGGCGACGAGGCCGGCCGCCTCGACGAGCGCGGACTCCTGCGGAGACCACGAGTTCTGGTCGCCGTTCGTGGGCAATGCGAGAGCGGTGCTCACTTCTTCGTCCCCTTCCCCGCGGTCACAGTGATCCGCGGTGCTGTTCCCTTGCTGGTGCGCGTGAGCGTCACGGTGTGCTGCATCGCGAGCTCGTCCCATGCGGCCTGCAGCTTGAGCACCCGGGCCTTCGCCCGCTCGAGCGCCGCCGTCTCCTTCGGGTGAGCGGCCGCCGCAGCGTCGAGGTCGACCACGACGTCCTCGAACTCGGTATCCGGCTTCCCCGGCGTGAAGGTCACCCGGGCGAGCGGAGACTCCTGCCAGACGCCGGCGGCGATCAGCGCCTGGTACGCCGACTCCTTCAGCGCCTTGCCCTCCTTCTCGGCGGCCAGGCCGCGGAGGTAGTTCACGGCGTGCGTGTCCACGTCCTCGTCGATGACCGGGGCGCCGTGCTCGCGCTGACGGTCCAGCTCGGCGAGGAAGGCGTCCGCGATCTCGGTCAGCTCGGCGATCAGAGCGTCGTCGCGTTCGATCCAGTGGCGGTGCAGCGTGCCCGGCTCGAAGGTCCGGTCGGGCATCTCGATCCGCTCCTCGACCGCGAGCCGCCCGCGGACGCCACCGGTGACGTGCATCAGCCACTGCATCTGCGGGACGTAGCCCTTCTTCGCCAGGATCGGCGAGCCGGGCGGGAGGTCGTAGGCCGCCGTCTTGATCTCGGCGATCTCGATCTCCTCGTCCCACGTGACGCGGATGCCGTCGGGCGACGCGAGGTGCCGGGAGTTCTCCGGGTGGTGGAAGACACGCGACTCGGCGACGAACCCCTCGCCGGCGAGCTCGGCCGCGATGATCGGCTCGCGGGCGTTGCCCCAGTCGGTGTAGCGGTTGCCGGTGAAGGTGTCGGTCTTGCGCCCGAGCTTCAGGTCGACGAGGTCCTGCACCGTGATCGCACCGAGGTACAGGTCGCGGATCTCCGTCGCGGTCACACCGGCGCGGCGCTCAGCGAGCCACGCCTCACGGTTCTTGTCGGATGCGCCGGCGCGGGCCTCGAGGTCGGCGAGGACGGCGGGGAGGGTAACGGCGCTCACTCGCTGTCCTCGCCGTCGACGATCGCCAGCGCGTCCTGCCCGGTGCGCTTCTTGTACGCGGCGTCGCGCAACTTGAGCGCTGCCGTGATCGCGTCCGGCACGTGCAGGAGCTCGATGTGTACCTGCTTCAACAGCGGGTAGGTCTGCTCCCCGCGCTGCTTCGTCGGGACGTCTTCGACGACCCACGTGCTGATCGTGATCAACTGTTCTCCTGCAGGCAGCTCGACCAGTTCGTCCTCGATCCCGTAGAAGGAGTTCGAGTCGCCGGCGGGGTATGCGCGGTTGAACGCGGCGGGCTTGATCTCGGTCATGATGCGATTCCTTTCAGAGCGGCGGTCGCCGCGTTAGTGGTGAGAGCCGCGAGCACCGCGACCCTCTGGATTGGGGCGATGTCGACATGGACGCCGGGCTCCGGCCCGTAGACCTCCTCGACGACCAGGCGGACGACCTGCGCGTCGTCGCGCCAGACGTTCCCGGCGTCCGTGACCCCGTCGAGCAGGGCGCGGATGAGCTTGTCGAGGTCGGGAGTCACCGAGGGAAGCTCACGAGTGACCGACTTCCCGCGCGGCATCACGAACACCGCTGACACCTGCACGGCACCGTCGAGGGGCTGCTCGGCCCACCACGCCGACTGCGCGACGCGAGCCACCCCGGCGCGCCACGGCTTCAGCTGCGCCTTGTTGCTGTCGGTGAGCACGGCGCGTTTACCCACCACGAAGGCGGTCTTCGAGCCCTGCTGCACGGGGACGCCGGCGACGAAGAACCCGGTCATGCGATCACCGCCAGCCCGCAGCACAGCGCTGCGACGGCGACGACGAGCGCGACGGTGGCGACGACGAGGAGCCTGCGCTCGCGGCCGCTGATGACGGGACGGATGCCGCTCATGCGCGCACCGCCGTCAGGTCGAGCGCGGCGTCGCGCTTGTCGAGGTCGGCCTTCACGATCGAGCGCAGCTGCTCGACCCCGTTCACGTGGGTCTTCGCGACGGTGAACGCCTCGATCAGACCGGGCGCGACGGGCACGAGCGTCTCGCGCTCGGCCGGCGTCGCCGCCATCGCGGCGTGCAGCAGACGCATCCGGAAGTTCGTCGGCGCCTCGCCGAGTCGGTCGTCTCCGAAGTAGAACAGGACGTGCTTCGCGTCGGTGATCGACGCAGTGGACAGCTTCATGGTTGGGCTTTCGAGAGGTGTTGGAGATGCGCGGAGGCGCGACGAAACATCGGTGACGGCGGATGCCGCCCGAGATGAGGGGGGGAAGTGGGGCGCTGCGGTGCGCGCTACTGGGGGGAACCCGCCGGGGACTCGGCGTTGGGGGAAGCCGAGGCGCTGGGGGACGCGAGGTCCCCGGCGGGGGTCTGGGGTCGCCGTGCAGCGAAGATCGCGACGACGGCAAGGGGTGCGAGGGCGACGATGAAGTCAGCGGAGTTGACGACGGGCTCGAGCATCTCGGGCGTCACGAGAACGGCGAGGAGGACGACGGCGGCGGCGAGAACCACGCGGGTGATCACGGCTGCTCCCGAGTGGAGACCTTCGCGGCCTCGATCCAGGCGACGACGTCGGTCTCCGCGTAGAGAGTCAGGTGTCCGCGGGTGCCGGTCGGCTTCGAGAATCGGGGGCCAGTGCCGCGAGCACGCATCGCCTTGAGCGTTCCGACGGTCATCCCCGGAACCATCTCGCAGACCTCAGCAGGCGAGAGATACCGACCGGATGCCGCGGGTTGCCCCTTCGCGTGCAGCTGCACCACGTTGGCCGCACTCACGACGCCACCGCCATGCTGTGCTCCTGCGCACGCTCCGTCATCATCTGCGACCGCGCGACGCCGAGCCAGCGCGAGACGATGTCCAGCTCGTTGAGCGACAGCTCGATGTCGCCGGACATGCGACGCGACGCCGCACGAACACCGACGTTCAGCACCTTGGCGAGGTCGTTCGCGTTCAGGCGGCGGGCTGCGAGCTCTGCTCGGAGGTTCGCCGCGACGTGGTCCGCAAGCGTCGCTTTGCGGCCCGAGGTAACCAGTTCCTGACTCATGCCGACAGTATGCGTCTATTTAGACGCGGGAAGCAACACCAGATAAACGCAAGCTGTCCCACATAGACGCAGATGCGTCTCCCGTTGACGTTTTGCGTCTCGCGCGATACCTTCGGGGTCGTGGGAAGACAAGCAGAATCTGAGCCGGGCGAGTTCGCGAAGGCCGTGTCGCGGGAGTTCCGGAGGGAGCAGGGCGACCGTCGTCTGTCCGGGCGGCAGATCGCGAAGGAGATCGGGAAGTCAGAGAAGTACGTGCGCGAGCGCCTCGCTGACGTGCTCTCCTTCACGCTGAACGACATCGAGGCGTTCGCCCGATTTTGCGGCTACTCCCCCGAGGAGTTCGTCCAGCGCATCGAGCGTGACCTGCCCGCGCCGGAGCCGATCGACCTCGCCTCGCGACGTCGTGTCGCACCCCTCACCGAGGATGGTCTGCGCGACGCTGCCCGCCCCCGAGAGACCGAACCCGGCGAAGAACCCGAGACACCGTGACTCCCATCGACCAGCAGCTCCTCGACTATGCCGAGATGATCGGCGTCCGCATCGAGTACGTCGACCTCCCCGACGACCGCGACGGCCGCTACGTCCACGACCAGCGACTCATCCAACTGCGCCGAGGGATGTCGACCCGGCACCACCGGTCCGTACTCGCTCACGAACTCGGCCACGCCGCCTTCGCCGACCGCCCGACAGAGTTCGGGCCCGTGCACGCGAAGCAGGAACGGCGCGCGGAGGAATGGGCCGCGCTGCGCCTGGTCGACCTCGACGACTATCGTCACCTCGAGGCCGTCCATGCCGGACACCCGGGCGCGATCGCGGTCGACCTCGGCGTCATGCGAAGCATCGTCGTGGCGTTCCAGAACGTCCTCGAACGTCTCGGCGACACCGTGTACGTGCAGCCCCGGATGGGCGCCGGCATGTGGACGCACCGCGAGGACGTCGCCTGATGGCCGGGTCCATCAAGCCCTACGAAACCGCCGCAGGACGGCGCTACCGGGTCCGCTATCGGAAGCCCGACAAGCAGCAGACCGACAAGCGCGGCTTCAAGACGAAGCGCGACGCGGAGCTGTTCCTGGCATCCGTCACCGTCTCGAAAGCGAGCGGCCTGTACGTCGATCCGAGCAAAGGGAAGGCGACGATCGGGGAGCTCGGTCCGACGTGGCTCGAGAAGAAGTCGGGGCTCAAGCCCTCGACCATCAAGCCGATGCAGCTCGCCTGGCGCGTGTACGTCGAGCCACGGTGGGGTCGGGTCGCCGCGGTCGATGTGAAGGCGTCCGACGTCGAGGCGTGGATCACGCAGCTCTCCGCCGGGAAGGCTCCGGCTGCGCGTCTCGGTGGCCGCTCGAACGGACGCCCCCTCTCAGCGTCGAGCGTGCTCCGCGCTGTCGGGGTGCTGGCCGGCATCCTCGACGACGCGAAGCGTGACGGCCGGATCCACACGAACCCCGCACGCGGCACCGAGAACCTACCGAAGAAGAGCAGCGCGAAAGCACGCCGCTACCTCACCGACGCCGAGGTCATGCGCCTAGCCGCCGCGATCGCCGACCCGATGCGGTCGACCCTGATCGTGCTGCTCGCGTACTCCGGCATCCGGTGGAGCGAAGCCGTCGGGCTGCGCGTCCGAGATCTCAACATGCTCCGCCGACGGCTGCACGTGCGCCGACCTGTCGTCGAGATCGACGGGATCTTCCACGAAGGTGAGCCGAAGAACTGGGAGCGCCGCACCGTCGCGTTCCCCGCGTTCCTCGACGTCGCGCTCTCCGCGCTCTGCGCCGGCAAAGGCCCCGACGACACGGTGTTCTCCGACGGCCCGAACTACATCCGCCAGCCCCATACATCGAAGTCGTGGTTCCTCACCGCTCTGCGCGTCGCGGGCCTTGAGCGGATGACGCCACACGATCTCCGGCACACCGCCGCATCCCTCGCCGTCTCGTCCGGCGCGAACGTGAAGGTCATCCAGCGCATGCTCGGCCACAAGTCCGCCGCGATGACACTCGACACGTACGCCGATCTCTTCGACGAGGACCTCGACGAGGTGGCGACGAAGCTCGACGCACGCGCGACGGCCGCCGCAGATGTGGGCAAAGTGTGGGCAGAACTCGGATTCCGAGCCTCCTGAGGGCACAAAAAAAGCCCCCGGATCAGGGGGGAACCTGATCCGAGGGCTTGTAGGGCGGGTGGGACTTGAACCCACGATCGTCGGGTTATGAGCCCGCTGCCTTGACCAGCTTGGCCACCGCCCCCTGGGGGTTCGAGCCTATCGCGTGACGCCAGGACGCGCGGGGACGTCAGTCGTCCGCGGCCCGCCCCTTGCTGCCGCGTGGAATCGGCAGCTGCTGGCTGTCGAGGACGACCTGCGGATGGTTTCGCGCCAGCGAGGTGACGCCGTAGACCGCGACGGCACCCGCGATGATGAAGCCGACGAACGCGGGCCACGGTGCGGTGGCGGCCTCGCGCAGGATCGCGATGCCGATGATGACGGCGACGATCGGGTCGATCACGGTCAGGCCGGCGATGACGAGGTCAGGCGGACCCACGGAGTATGCGGTCTGCACGAAGTAGGCGCCGACTGCCGTGGCGGTGATGAGCCCGACGAGGCAGAGCAGGGTCAGCCACTCGAAGTCGCCGTTCTGGATCCGCGAGATGACGACCTTCGCGAGCGTCGCGACGAAGCCGTAGATGATGCCCGACGCCGCGATGTAGAACAGCGGCTTGGCGCCCTTGCGGACAAGCATCCACACGGCGCCCGAGATGAGGAGCACACCGGCGAGCAGCGCGAGGATCGTGATCAGCTGCGTCTGGTCGATCGGCTCCTCGGTCGCCACCAGGGCTGCCACCGTCACGAACGCCAGGATGCCGCCGACGCACAGGATGATGGACCGTACCGAGCGCCGCGTCGGCTTCACGCCCGTGATGCGCGCGTTCAGCAGAGTCGTGATGACGAGCGAGATCGCGCCGAGCGGCTGCACGAGGATCAGCGGCGCGAACGTGAGCGCGGCGAGCTGGCACACGATCGCGAGTCCGAGCATGACCGTGCCGACCACCCACGAGGGTCGCTTCAGCAGGCTGAACAGCTGTGCGCCGCTCAGTCCGGCGCTGCCGGACGAGTTCGTGAGTCGCTCCACCTTCTGCACCCCGCGGTGCTGGTACAGCGCTCCGAACGACATGAAGACGGCGCCGAGGAGGGCGAGAGGGATGCCGATGAGGATTCTGGGTTCGCGGAAGACGCCGATCAGCTGATCGGTGACGTCATCGAGGGACGCGACAAACGGAATCACCTCTTGACCCTAACGTCGAAGACCGCTCGATTAGGCTCGAAACGTGCCCGTTCTTCCGATTCGCATCATGGGCGATCCCGTCCTCCACGCCCCCGCCGCTCCCGTCTCCGAGATCACCGACGACATCCGTCAGCTCGTCGCCGACATGTACGAGACGATGGATGCCGCTCCGGGGGTGGGTCTCGCGGCCCCCCAGGTGGGCGTGGGGCTGCGGATCTACGTCTACACCTACCAGGATGACGACGGCAATCCTTGGCGCGGCGAGATCATCAACCCCGAGCTCTGGATCCGTCCGCTCGAGCCCGGCGCGCCCGACCCGGATGAGGAGTCGGAGGGGTGCCTGTCGTTCCCGGGTGAACGGTTCCCGCTGCGTCGGTCCGACGAGGCGCTCGTCACCGGCATCGACCTCGCGGGCTCGCCCGTCGAGCTGCGCGTCGACGGCTGGCGCGCTCGCATCATGCAGCACGAGTTCGACCACCTCGATGGCGTGCTCTACATCGATCGTCTCGACGACTCCGATTGGAAAACCACGCAGAAGATCGCGCGCAAGCGCGGCTGGGGGCGCCCCGGCAACGCGTGGTTGCCCGGCGTCGACGATCTGGACGCCTGAGCGCATGAGCGCCACGCGCACGCTGCAGGACTACGACCTCGACGCGCTGCGCGAGCGCGTGCTGCCCGAGAGCGCGGGGACCCGCGCCGACAGCATCCCCCAATTGGCCGAGGCCGACCCCGATCTCTTCGGCATCGCTCTCGCACTACCGGACGGCACGGTGAGGTCGAGCGGCGATGCCCGGGCGCCGTTCAGCATCCAATCGGCCGTCAAGCCGTTCCTGTTCGCCCTCGCCCTCGCCGACACCGACGGCGGCGCGCTCGATCGGGTGGGCATCGAGCCGACCGGCGAGGCGTTCGACGCGATCAAGCTCGAGAGCGACACGGGGCGTCCGCCGAACCCGATGGTCAACGCCGGAGCTATCCTGACCTGCGCGCTGGTCGACGGCGACGACCCGGAGGCCCGGGCCGAGCGCATCCGCGACGGCCTGTCGCGATTCGCCGGACGCACGCTGACCGTCGACGATGACGTTGCGCACAGCGAGCATCTGCTGGGTGACCGCAACCACGCGCTGGCGCACCTCATGCGCGCCGAAGGGACCCTGGACGATTCGGCGGATGACGCCGTCGCGGTCTACGCACGGGCGTGCGCCGTCACCGTCGACGTCGAGACCATGGCCGTCATGGGCGCGACGCTGGCGTTCGGCGGCGTGAACCCGATCACGGGCGAACGTGTGGTGTCACCCGAGATCGCCCGCGACGTCGTCGCGGTCATGGCGACCTGCGGCGTCTACGACGGCTCCGGCCGGTGGATGCGGGCTGTCGGCGTTCCGGCGAAGTCGAGCGTCTCGGGAGCCATCGTGCTGTCGGCCCCCGGCACGGTGGGTGCCGCGGTCGTGAGTCCGCCGCTCGACGAGCAGGGCACGAGCGTGCGCGGACGGATCACCGCCGAGACCCTGAGCGCCGACCTCGGACTCCACGTCTTCGGCTGAGCCGACGGCTTTCGGCCCCGCCCGCGAGGCGGGATGTCGGAGGTCAGTGACATCATTCGAACATGTCTTCGAATGATGGAGTTGGTAGCGGGGTCGGGAGCGACGCTGACGTCGCCGCGCTCGCGGAACTCGTCGCCGACGCCGAGCGGGTGACGGATGCCGCGCGCGCCGCGCAGATCCACGAGGTGCGCGTGCTCGCCGCGGCGGGGCGGCTGGCGGAGCAGCAGGCGGCGAGGGATGACGAGCGGATCACGGCCCGCGAGATGGCGCTGCGGAGCATCGCGGCCGAGCTCGCGGGGGTGTTCGTCACGACGGACCGGACGCTGCAACGACGCATAGACGAAGCGCGAGACCTCGTCGAGAACTACCCGGTGACGATGGAGGCGTGGGAAGCGGGACGCATCACGCGGGGGCACGTGCGAGTCATCCAGGACACCGGATGCGTCGTGCCCGCCGAGGTGCGAGGCGAGTTCGAGCGGGTCGCGATCGAACGGTGTGAGGGTGAGGCGCCGAACCGGGTGCGAGATGCGCTGGTGCATCTCGCGGAGAGACTGCATCCGCGCTCGTTCAGCGAACGGCACGAAGCGGCCGCGGCGGGGCGGTGCGTGCGCGTGCAGGCGGGGGCGGACGGGATGTCGGACCTGATCGCGACACTCCCGACCGCAATCGCCGAAGGCGTGGTCGACCGGCTCACGCCGCAGGCACGCGAGATCATCGACGCCCGCCCGCAGGCCGACGCGGCCGGAGCGGACGCGGGCGACGCGGGCGACGCGGGCGAAGCGGGCGAAGCGGGCGAAGCGGGCGCGGGCGGCGCGGCCGACGCAGACGCAGACGCGCCGCACGGCTCGTCGTTCTCGGGCGACACCCGCACGATCGACCAGATCCGCGCCGACGTGTTCGCCGACCTCCTCCTCGCCGGGGCACCCGCGCTCGACCCCACCGCTGACGGGGACGGCAACGGTGCGCTCGGGGCGATCCGCGCGAAGGTACAGGTCGTCGTCTCGGCACTCACTTTCACCGGCCAGGACGACGGGCCCGCCGACCTCGTCGGACGCTCCCCCATCGACGCAGCCACCGCCCGGCAACTCGCCGGCGACAACACCGCCTGGGACCGACTCCTCACCCACCCCGTCACCGGAACCGTCCTGGAATGCGACACCTACCAACCCACCGCCGCCATGCGGCGACTGCTCCGGGCGAGGGACCGGCACTGCCGATTCCCCGGATGCCGGCAACCCGCCATCAGATGCGAAATAGACCACACCCACGCGGCATCCGACGGCGGACCCACCCACGTGTGCAACCTCGCCCACCTCTGCAAGAGACATCACGACGTCAAACACCACACCCGCTGGCGCGTCCGACAGCTGGCAGGAGGACTGCTCGTGTGGACCTCCCCCACGGGGCGGGTCTACCGCGAAGACGCACCACCAGCGCTAGTCGCATTCGCTCCCGCGGCCGACGGTGCGCTTCCCGGCCCACCGCCACCGCCACCGCCACCGTTCTGAGCGCGCATTCCCGAGCGCACCGCCCACAGCTCGCCGTCCCAGCCGGGGCCGCTCTGACGCGCCGCGTCACGCCGCGCGATACCGGCGACATCATCCGGGCAAAGGTAAAGGCCCGGGGTGGAAGCCCGGGCCTTCGGTGAGAGCCGCGGTAGATAACGCGAATCTCTCGCTCCCCGGCTTGGACTCGAACCAAGAACCTATCGGTTAACAGCCGATTGCTCTGCCAATTGAGCTACCGAGGATCAGTCACCCGCTCGCGCTGGGCAACCCCTCTATATTAGCAAAGCTCTGGGCGTGCTGACGACATCGTCCGACCGCCGGGCGGGTCGGCGGGTCACGAGGCCCGGGAACGTCCGTCCGGGGTCCACGCCACCTCGGACGCGCTCGGTCCATAGCCGACCGGTCTCCCCGCGTGCAGCACGAGCGCGGCGGCATCCAACTCGTCGGCCGTCTCGGCGTCGTTGGTCGCGATGACGATCGCCATGCCGGTGTCGTCCCGCCGCGACAGCAGGGCCTCGCGCGCGGCGATGCGCACCTCGATGTCGAGGTTGGCGTAGGGGTCGTCGCCGATGAAGACCTTCGGGTCGAGCACGAGAGCGCGCGCCAGGGCGACGCGTTGCCGCATGCCCGCGCTCAATTCGTACGGGTACTGCGAGGCCGCACCGAGCGGCAGGTGCAGCTCGTCGAGCAGCGACGCGACACGTAGCGACAGGGCGCGCGGGCTGACGCGTCGGTCACGGGCCGTGATGGGCTCGGCGATCACCTCGGAGACCGTCAGACGCGCGGGCAGCGCGGCGCCGGCCGCCTGCGGCATGTGTCCCGCGTAGTACGTGAGCATCCGGCGAGACCGTCCGCCCTTGCGTGCCGAGATCCCGGTGACTTCGGCCAGACCCCCGACGACGCCGACGTCCGCAGGCGCCGTACCGGCCAGGACCGACAGCAGCGTCGACTTGCCCGAACCGGTCGCCCCCATCACGGCGAGCGCCTCACCCGCGCGCACCGTGAAGCTGACCCCCTCGACCACACGATCGGCGTCTCCGGTGCGTGCGATCGACAGATCGTCGCAGCGCACCGCGATCTCCGCGTCGGGTCGTCGGGACATGCGGTTCATCCTGCCTGTTTCGGCGGACGCGCGCCACTCGCGTCACCGTCGCTATTCGGTCTCCATGAGGCGCCGCACACGCACATCGAGGTCACGGATGGCCATGCCTATCGAGCGGAACTCCGCCGAGCCCGGCTCGAGGCGCTGCTGCGCGCTCCGCAGCTCCGCCTTCTCGCGTTCGAGTGCGCGCAGGCGGAGCTTGCGCAGCGACTCCATGGCCGTGGTCTGGGCGATCCGCTCGGTGCCCGCGGGGAAGTCCGCTGTCAGCAGCTCGATGGTGAGCGTGCGGTACGGCTCCCGCGTCGCGTCGACGGCGGCGGAGGTCCACCCGGGCTTCGTCAGGTCGGGCTGCATCGACACCGCTTGGCGGACGGCCTCGAGCGCGGGATGCGGCATGGGCAGCCCCAGTGCGATGTCCACGGCCTGCTTCTCGAGCAGATGCCCGTACTGCAGCACCCCCATGAGCGCGCGCTTCTCGAGTTCGAGCGCGGGCGGCAGCGACGCGAGGGTGACTCGAACCGACGCCGCCGACTCGCCCGCCGATGGGCCGGGGGCGGACGCTGCGGCATCCGCCCGTTGCGACGCCGCCCCGGGGGATGTCGCCGGAGCCCGGCGGGCGGCTCGTTCCACTTCGGGTTGGACCTCGGCGAGGTCGAGCCCGAGCTTGCGAGCCAGCACGCGGGTGTACCCCGGCCGGAGCGCGGCATCCCGGATGTCGGCGACGATCGGCGCCGCGGCACGCAGCGCCCCGATCTGCCCCTCCACCGTCGACAGGTCGTAGGTCGAGAGCCGCTGATCCATGACGAACTCGAACATCGGCGCCTTCGCGTCGATGAGCGCACGAACGGCGGCGTCTCCGCGGTGCAGCCGCAGGTCGCACGGATCGAGCCCTTCGGGCGCGACCGCCACGTAGGTCTGCGCCGCGAACCGCTTCTCTTCACCGAAGGCGCGCAGGGCGGCCTTCTGTCCGGCGGCATCCGGGTCGAAGGTGAAGACGACCTCGCCCGAACTGCCCTCACTGTCACCCATGACGCGGCGCAGCACGGTGATGTGCTCCGAGCCGAACGCCGTGCCGCACGATGCGATCGCGCCGGTGACACCGGCCAGATGGCACGCCATCACGTCGGTGTAACCCTCGACGACGACAGCGCGGTGCTCGCGCGAGATCGACTTCTTCGCAAGGTCGAGGCCGTACAGCACCGACGCCTTCTTGTAGATCGGCGTCTCGGGGGTGTTGAGGTACTTCGGACCCTGATCGTCGTCGTACAACCGGCGGGCGCCGAACCCGATCGTCTGCCCGGCGACATCCCGGATCGGCCAGACGAGGCGCCCACGGAACCGGTCGTACACACCGCGCTGCCCCTTCGAGACGAGGCCGCCGGCAAGCAGCTCGTCGTCGGTGTAGCCCTGCGAACGCAGCGCATCGCGCAGCGCCGACCACCCCTGCGGGGCGTACCCGACGCCGAAGTGCGCAGCAGCCCCGGCGTCGAACCCCCGCTCGCCGAGGAACTGCCGGGCCGCTTGCGCGTCAGGCGATGACAGCTGCGACCGGTAGAACTCCGCCGCCGCCGTGTGGGCGGCGTAGAGCCGCGAGCGGCCACTCGTCTCGGGGGCCGCCGCGCCGTCCTCGTAGTGCAGCGAGTACCCGATCCGCGCCGCGAGCCGCTCGACCGCCTCGGTGAACGACAGGTGATCCATCGCGCGCAGGAACGAGTAGACGTCGCCCGATTCACCGCAGCCGAAGCAGTGGTAATAGCCCACCTGCGGCCGGACATGGAAGCTCGGGCTGCGTTCGTCGTGGAACGGGCACAGGCCCTTGAGCGATCCGACGCCCGCGGACTTCAGCGCGACACGCTCGCCGACGATGTCACCGATGTTCGTGCGCGCCTTGACCTCTTCGATGTCTGTCTGCCGGATGCGCGCCATCAGAGCCCTTCGAGCGGCTCGGGCAGCGCGAAGTGGCTGGGCGCCGTCGCGCGCGGGTCGGACGACCACAGGCCGAGCTCGCGCAGGTCGACGGGACCCACGAGCCGGCCGTGCCATTCGATCGCGAACCGGTCGGTCAGTGTGGCGACCTGGTCGACGACGACGCGTCGGCGTTCGGCATCGGTCGTCGCGGCGGCGAAGTCCTCGGCGTGGAGCACATCGAGGTGCTCGGGGCGGTCCCACAGCGCGTCGGCGAGACGCCGCAGCACGCGCCGCTGCTCGTGATAGAGGCCCTTGCGTCCCTCGATCGAGACGACGAAGGCACCGATCACGCCCTTGAGCACGGCCATCTCGACCTCGATGACCCGCGGGACGATCACGCGCCCGCGGAACCGGGTGAGAACGGGGATGTCGTAGTGCTCGCGAGTCGCCGCGGTCGCCGCCCGCGCGAACCGGCCGATCAGATCGGACGTGAGGTTCTTCAGCCGGGCCATGTCGGCGCGCGACCCACCGTACGACGTCAGCCACTCCGGCAGCCGCGTGAGCCGGTACAGGGCGTCGCCCAGCTCGTCGCGCGTGAATCCGTACCCGACCCAGCTCTGGATCGCGGTCAGCAGTGCCTCGCGCTCGCGCGGGTCGGCGAGGCGGCGCGGGTCGAGGTAGCCGTTGAGCACGGCGTCCTCGAAATCGTGCACCGAATAGGCGATGTCGTCGGAGAGATCCATGACCTCGGCCTCGATGCAGCGCAGCCGCCCCGGGGCGTCCTCGCGCATCCAGCGGAACACCGCCTCGTCCTCGGGATAGACGCCGAACTTCTGGCGCCCGCCGGGGTCCGGGATGGCGTGTTCGACCGTCCACGGGTACTTGCACGTCGCGTCGAGGCTCGCGCGGGTGAGGTTCAGCCCCGCGCTCTGCCCGAAGGCGTCGACGACCTTCGGCTCGAGGCGCGAGAGGATGCGCAGCGACTGCGCGTTGCCCTCGAAGCCGCCGATGTCCTCGGCCCAGTCGTTGAGCGCGCGTTCGCCGTTGTGCCCGAACGGCGGATGCCCGAGGTCGTGGCACAGGCACGCGGTGTCGACCACGTCGGGCGAGAGCTCCAGGGCGATCGCCAGTTCGCGTCCGACTTGCGCGACCTCGAGCGAGTGCGTCAGCCGGTTGCGGGCGAAGTCGGCGGGGCTCGCCGGGCTGAGCACCTGCGTCTTCGCGGCAAGGCGGCGCAGCGCTCCCGAGTGCAGCACCCGGGCGCGGTCGCGCGCGAAGCTGTCGCGACGCGAGCGGTGCTCTTCGCGGTGGTAGCGGGCGGCGTCGTGGTCGTCGTAACCGGTGGGGCGTCCCGCCGAGACCCCCACGCCGCTCGTCGCGTCAGCCGCCACTGTTCTCGATCTCCGCTGCTGCGATGGCCGACGACTCCGCCGCATCGACGTCGCGCGACTCGAGCCAGCGATCGGGCAGTGCCGGCCGCTTCGGGGTGCCCGCGCGTCCTCGCTGGCCTTCCGCCGCGGCACCGGGGTACGGCGCCGCGGCGTCGAGGGTCGCGAGAATCTCGTCGATCTCGGCCAGGCTCGATGCGGTCGCCAGCCGGGCGCGTGTGTCGCCGCCGACCGGGTAGCCCTTGAAGTACCAGGCGACGTGCTTGCGGATGTCTCGGCATCCGCGCCCCTCGTCGTCGAAGAACTCCACGAGCAGCTCGGCGTGCCGTCGGAAGGCCGCCGCGACGAACCCGAGCGTCGCGTCGACCTCGGGCCCGGCGGAACCCGGACCGCCAAGGGCGCGCGCGAGATCGCCGAAGAGCCAGGGACGGCCCAGGCAGCCGCGACCGACGACGACGCCGTCGCAGCCGGTCTCGGCCATCATCCGGGCGGCGTCGTCAGCGGACCAGATGTCGCCGTTGCCGAGAACCGGAACACTCGTGACGGCCTGTTTGAGCGCCGCGATGGCGTCCCAATCGGCGTGGCCGGAGTAGAACTCCGCCGCAGTGCGCGCGTGCAGGGCGATGGCGGCGACCCCGGCGTCCTCGGCGATGCGACCCGCGTCGAGGAAGGTGAGGTGGTCGGCATCGATGCCCTTGCGCATCTTGACCGTCAGCGGAACGTCGCCGGCGGCGCGGGCCGCGCGCGTGACGATGTCACGGAACAGATCGAGCTTCCAGGGCAGCGCGGCTCCCCCGCCCTTGCGGGTGACCTTGGGCACGGGGCAGCCGAAGTTCAGGTCGATGTGGTCGGCACGGTCCTCGTCGACCAGCAGCCGCACAGCCGCCTCGGTCGTGGCCGGATCGACACCGTAGAGCTGGATGGATCTCGGCGTCTCGGACTCGTGGTGGGTGATGAGCCGCATCGTGGTCGCGTTGCGTTCGACCAGCGCGCGCGTCGTGATCATCTCGCTGACGTACAGGCCGGCACCGTACTCGCGACACAGACGTCGGAAGGCGGTGTTGGTGATGCCCGCCATGGGGGCGAGCACGACCGGCGCGTCCAGCGCGATGGGGCCGATCCGCAGGGGCGGCGGGGCGGACAGGACGGTACTCACCGGATCATTCTCCCAGAAGGACGGGCGGGCGAAGGCGGCCGGGCGTAGCCTGTGGGTGTGACCGAGGCGACCACCGACATCCGTTCGATTCCCTTCTCGGCGGCGGACGGCGCCGCCACGACCCTGGGCGATCTCGGCGACGGCGTGCTGCTCGTCGTGAACGTCGCATCGAAATGCGGCCTGACGCCCCAGTACGAGCAGCTCGAACAGCTGCAGCGCACCTACGGCGAGCGCGGCCTGCAGGTCGTGGGGTTCCCGTGCAACCAGTTCATGGGGCAGGAGCCGGGGTCGATGGACGAGATCCTCGACTACTGCGCGATGACGTGGGGCGTGAGCTTCCCGATCATGGACAAGGTCCGCGTCAACGGGTCGCACGCCGCTCCGCTGTACAAGGCACTGAAGAAGATCCGCAACGCCGAGGGCGCGAAGGGGCCGGTCATGTGGAACTTCGAGAAGTTCGTCGTGACCCCGGCGGGTGAGGTGCACCGGTTCCGCCCGCAGACGAAGCCCGACGCACCCGAGATCGTCGCCCTGATCGAGGCGAACCTGCCCCGCTGACGCTCGTCTACTCGGCGACGGCGACCGCGTCGCGCTCGGCCCACACCTGGCGTGCGATCTGCGCGAACGCGTCCGCCGGCTGGGCGCCCGAGACGCCGTACTTGCCGTCGATGACGAAGAACGGCACCCCGTTGATCCCATAGGAGCGGGCCTGGTCCTGGTCGGCTCGCACGGCGGTGAGGTACTCCCCCGTCTCGAGCGCGTCTCGGGCGGCGTCGGCGTCGAGCCCTGCCTCGGCGGCGAGCTCGACGAGCTCGTCGACACGGCCCACGTGGCGTCCCTCGGTGAAGTAGGCCGCCATCAGGCGCTCGGTCATCTCGTGCTGACGCCCCTGGGCCTTGGCGAAGTGCAGCAGCTCGTGGGCCTTGACCGTGTTGGTGTGCTTGAGGATGTCGAAGTGGTAGTCCAGGCCGGCATCCTTCGCCACGCCCGTGACGTTCTCCAGCATCTGCTGGACCTGCTCGCGCGGCATGCCCTTGTGGCTCGAGAGGAAGTCGAGCTCGTCGCCGTCGAAGTCGACGGGGGTGTCGGGCGAGAGTTCGAACGAGTGGAAGGTCACCTCGACGCGCGGGGCGTCGTCATCCTCCGCCGTCGCGGCCAGTCCGGCCTCGAGGTTGCGCTTGCCGATGTAGCACCACGGGCAGGCGATGTCGCTCCACACGTCGATCTTGATTGCGTCCGTCACGTCGGGTGCAACGTTCGCGCGACCGAGCGCTATTCCCTCGTGCCGGTGCGGCTCAGGCCGTCGGCGCGTCGACGGCGCCGCCGAATCGCCGGTCGCGCGAGAGATACAGCTCGATCGCACCCCACAGGTCGGTGCGCGAGAAGTCCGGCCACAGCGTGTCGAGGAACACCATCTCGGCGTAGGCGGCCTCCCACAGCAGGAAGTTCGACGTGCGCTGTTCGCCGCTGGAGCGGATGAAGAGGTCGACGTCGGGCATGTCGGGCACGTAGAGGTGTCGACGCAGCGTCTTCTCGGTGATCGCCGAAGGCTTCATGCGTCCCGCGGCGATCTGCTCGCCCATCGCGCGCATCGCGTCGATGATCTCGTGGCGGCCGCCGTAGTTCACGCACATCGTGAGGGTCAGCACATCGTTGTCGCGGGTCAGCTTCTCGGCGAACTGCAGCTCGGAGATCACCGAACCCCACAGCCGCGGCCGGCGACCCGCCCAACGCACGCGCACGCCCCACTCGTTCAGCTGATCGCGACGACGGTGCAGCACATCGCGGTTGTAGCCCATGAGGAAGCGCACCTCGTCGGGTGAACGCGACCAGTTCTCGGTCGAGAACGCGTACACGCTCAGGTGCTTCACCCCGGCCTGGATCGCGCCGGCGACGACGTCGAGCAGCACTTCCTCACCCGCGCGATGGCCCTCGATGCGCGTGAGGCCACGGCGGTTCGCCCAGCGCCCGTTGCCGTCCATCACGATGGCCACGTGAGCGGGCACGCCGCCGCGCGGGAAGGCGGGCGGGTAGACGCCGGTCCAGTCGAGCGGACGATAGGGCACGGCGTCGCGGTGGGTGTACGGCTGGGGACTCATCGGTTCGAGCCTAGAGCCCCCGGCTGGCGGCGCGGTGTGGCGACGCGCTCGCCCTCACCGCCCGACGCCGATGTGGCCGAGCGACCGGATGCCGCGCTCGAGATGCCACTGCGCGTACGCCGCGATGAGTCCCGACGCGGATGCCGCCGCGTGCGGGCTGCCCGCGTCGACGACATCCCATTCGCCGGCGATGAGCGCGCGCAGCCGGTCGCCCGTCTCGGGGGCGATGCGCGCCGACCCGGCGGGGGCGCAGGCATCGCACACCGACCCGCCGAGGGGGGCGACGAAGCCCGGGTGCGGGCCGGTGCGGCCGCAGCGGGCGCAGGCGTCGAGCGAGGGCGCCCAGCCCGAGAGGGCCATCGCGCGCAGCAGGTACGAGTCCAGCACCGCGCGGCTGTCGTGCTCGCCGCGGGACAGTGCCCGGAGTCCCCCGACCAGCAGAAGGTATTGCTGCGGCGTCGTCTCGGCCTCGTTCAACCGGTCGGCGGCCTCGACCATCGCCGAGGCCGAGGTGTAGCGGTCGTAGTCCGCCGCGATGTCGGCGCCGTAGGAGCCGAGCGACTCGGCCTGCTGGACGATGTCGAGCGAGCGGCCCTTGTACATCTGCACGTCCGCGACCATGAACGGCTCGAGCCGCGCGCCGAAGCGCGACGAGGTGCGCCGTACGCCCTTCGCGACGCCGCGGAGCTTGCCGTGGCGACGGCTGAGCATCGTCACGATGCGGTCGGCCTCGCCCAGCTTGTGGGTACGGAGGATCACGACCTCGTCGCGGTAGGTGGGCACCCATCGATTATCCCGCCGACCCACGACAATGGATCCGTGACGCAGACTCAGTTCGTGATCCCGCTGTGGGCCGATCTCACCGCGGTCGGACTCGGCGGCGTGCAGGGAGCGCTCTTCGCCTCGGGCTTCGTCGGCAAACGCCGTCTCGATCCCCTCGGCGTGGTCATCATCGGCATCCTCATCGGCATGGGCGGCGGTCTGATCCGCGACCTGCTGCTGAATGTTCCCCCGGTCACGCTGCAGAGCAACTGGTACCTGATCACGGCCACGACCGCCGCCCTCGTGGGGATGCTGCTGTCGAACGTTTTCCAGCGCCTGAACGCCGTCATCATCGGCCTCGATGCCGTCGTCATCGGGCTGTTCGGAGCCTTCGGCACGAGCAAGGCGCTGTCGCTGGGACTGCCGATCGTGCCGGCGATCTTCATCGGCTCGTGCGCCGCCGTCGGCGGCAGCATCCTGCGCGACGTCATCCTGGGGCTCCCCGTCGCGATCATGCACGTGGGCTCGCTCTACGCCGTCGCGGCCGCCGCCGGCTGCGCAGTCCTCGCGGGAACCGTCACCTTCGGCGCGCCGCTCGTGGTCGCGGCGATCATCGGCATCGTCGTGACGACGATCATCCGGTTGCTCGCCGTCGTGTTCGACATCTCGCTGCCCGAGCAGCGCGCGCTGCACCGTCGCAAAGTGGCCGTCGAGACGTCCGCCATCCCGATCGTCCGGGACTGACCGGACACCACGACACCCGGAGACGACCGCACCGGGAAACGACAACGGCCCCGCCGAAGCGGGGCCGTTGCGGTGTGGCTTACTTGGAGCCGAAGTTCTTGAAGCGCTGGTTGAACTTCTCGACGCGGCCGGCCGAGTCCATGATGCGCTGCTTGCCCGTGTAGAACGGGTGCGAAGCGGACGAGATCTCGACGTCGATGACCGGGTAGGTCTCGCCGTCCAGCTCGATCGTCTTGTCGCTCGAGACCGTCGAACGGGTCAGGAAGGTCTCGCCGGAGCCGAGGTCGCGGAAAACGACGGCGCGGTACTCGGGGTGGATGTCAGTCTTCATGGGTTTCCTTACGTGGTGCCCTGGATTTTGCCAGGGCGAGGGAAGTCTGCGGTGCGTCTGCACCAAAGAGCGATCTTACCAGGTTCAGGATGCCGCGCGAGCCGCGTAACGGCCGCCGTCGGAGGTGACGGTGATGGGCAGACCGAACGTCGTCGAGAGGTTCTCGGCCGTGAGCGTCTCGGCCAACGGGCCGGCGGCGACGGCACGGCCTTCGCGCAGCAGCAGCACGTGGGTGAAGCCGACCGGGATCTCTTCGACGTGGTGGGTGACCATGATCATCGCCGGCGTCGTCGGCGCCTGCGCGTACCCGCCGAGGAGGGCGAGCAGCTCCTCGCGAGCGCCGAGGTCGAGGCTGGCGGTGGGCTCGTCGAGCAGCAGCAGCTCCGGGTCGGTCATGACGGCCCGGGCGATCTGCACGCGCTTCTGCTCCCCGTCCGACAGAGTGCCGAACGTCCGGTCGGCGAGAGCGTCGAGCTTCCACTCGGCGAGGACCCGCATCGCGCGTCGCTCGTCGATGTCCTCGTAGTCCTCTCGCCAGCGACCGAGGACGGCGTATGCCGCCGTGAGCACGACGTCGAGCACCGTCTCCTCCGGCGGAACCCGCCGCGCCATCGCCGAGGAGGCGAAGCCGATGCGCGGGCGCAGCTCGAACACGTCGGTGCGGCCGAGGCGCTCGTCGAGGATCTCGACGACGCCGGAGGTCGGATGCAGCAGGCTCGCGGCGAGCTGGAGCACCGTCGTCTTGCCGGCACCGTTCGGGCCGAGCACGACCCAGCGCTGGTCGCCCGTGACCGACCAGTCGACACCGTCGACGATGTTCCGGGCGTTTCGGCGGACGACGACGTCGGAGAAATCCAGAACCTGCGGCATGGGATCAGCCTAGCGTCCGGGACCCTGCGACCCTCGCGTACAACGCCGCCGTCTCGTCGGCGATGGCCGTCCAGCTGAAGGCGGACGCCGCCCGCTCGCGACCCGCGGCGCCGAACCGCGCGGCGGTCTCCGGGTCGGTCACGACCTCGGTGAGGATCGCGGCGAGGTCGGCGACGAATCGGTCGGGATCGAGGGGGGTGCCCGTACCGTCGTCGACCTGCTCGATCGGCACCAGGCGCCCGGTCACACCGTCGACGACGACCTCGGGGATGCCGCCCGTCGCCGTGCCGACGACCGCGGCGCCGCACGCCATCGCCTCGAGGTTCACGATGCCCAGCGGCTCGTACACCGAGGGGCAGACGAACGTCGTCGCGGCCGTGAGGATCGCGCACAGCTCGTCGCGCTGCAGGAACTCCTCGATCCACACGACGCCGGAGCGCTCGGACTGCAGCTCGCGCACCAGGCCCTGCACCTCGGCCATGATCTCGGGGGTGTCGGGCGCGCCGGCGCAGAGCACGACCTGCACGTCATCCGGCAGCAGCCGAGCCGCCCGGAGGAAGTACGGCAGCCCCTTCTGCCGGGTGATCCGCCCGACGAACACGACGGAGGGGCGCGACGGATCGATGCCGAAGCGCTCGAGCACGGCGGGATCGTCCACGGGCCGCCAGGACTCCACGTCGATACCGTTGTAGATCACCGACACCTTCTCGGGGTCGAGCGACGGATAGCTGCGCAGGATGTCGCGACGCATGCCGTCGCTGACCGCGACGATGGCCGCTGCGTTCTCGTACGCCGTCTTCTCGATGTAGCTCGACACGGCGTAGCCGCCACCCAGCTGCTCCGCCTTCCACGGCCGCAGCGGCTCGAGCGAATGCGCCGTGATCACGTGCGGGATGCCGTGCAGCAGCGAGGCGACGTGCCCCGCGAAGTTGGCGTACCAGGTGTGGCTGTGCACGACGTCGGCGCCCGCGACATCCCCCACGATCTCGAGATCGGTGCCGAGCGTCTGGAGCGCAGGGTTGGCCTCGGCGAGCCCGGCGGGGGTCGCGTAGGAGGTCGTGTCGGGCTCGTCGCGGTCCGCTCCGAACGCCCGGACCTGCACCTCGATCGTCTCGCGCAGAGCGCGCACCAGTTCGGTCACATGCACCCCGGCGCCGCCGTAGATTGCGGGAGGATACTCCTTCGAGACGATGTCTACACGCATGGCTCGAACGCTAGTACAGGAGCGTTCGGCGGGCCTAGTGTGGTCCCATGCCAGCAGCGCCCAAGGTCTTCGGAATCGTTCTCGCCGGCGGCGAGGGAAAGCGCCTGATGCCGCTGACGGCTGACCGCGCCAAGCCCGCCGTGCCCTTCGGAGGGCAGTACCGGCTGATCGACTTCGCGATCTCGAACCTCATCAACTCGGGGCTGCGCCAGGTCGTCGTCCTCACCCAGTACAAGTCGCACAGCCTCGACCGCCACGTGTCACAGACCTGGCGGATGTCGGCGCTGCTCGACTCGTACGTCGCGTCGGTTCCGGCGCAGCAGCGCCTCGGTAAGCGTTGGTTCTCCGGGTCGGCCGACGCGATCCTGCAGTCGCTGAACCTCATCAACGACGAGAAGCCCGACATCGTCGTCGTCATCGGCGCCGACCACGTGTACCGCATGGACTTCCGCCAGATGCTCGACGCGCACATCGCGTCGGGCGCACGCGCAACCGTCGCCGGCATCCGTCAGCCCATCAGCCTGGCCAACCAGTTCGGTGTGATCGACGTCGAGCCGACCGACGAGACCCGCATCCGCGCGTTCCTCGAGAAGCCCCAGGACCCCACGGGTCTGCCCGACTCGCCGCACGAGGTGCTGGCGTCGATGGGCAACTACATCTTCAACACCGACGCGCTCATCGAGGCGGTCGAGGCCGACGGCGAAGTGCCGACCTCGAACCACGACATGGGCGGCGACATCGTGCCGTACTTCGTCGACCGCGGCGAGGCCGCCGTGTACGACTTCAAGCGCAACGACGTGCCGGGGTCGACGCCGCGTGATCGCAACTACTGGCGTGACGTCGGGACCATCGAGTCGTTCTTCGACGCCCACATGGACCTCATCTCGACCCTGCCGATCTTCAACCTCTACAACACCGACTGGCAGATCCACTCGCAGGCGGTGAACTCGCCGCCGGCGAAGTTCGTGCGCGACAGCGTCGGCCGCATGGGCAACGCGATCGACTCGATCGTGTCGCTGGGCTCGGTCCTGTCCGGCACCCACCTCGAGCGCAGCGTCGTCGGCCCGTGGACGCTGTCGGGCGGCGGCGCGACGATCACCGACTCGGTGCTGTTCGACTACGTCAGCGTCGGAGCGGGCGCCCGCGTGCACCGGGCGATCCTCGACAAGAACGTCGTCCTCGAGGACGGCGCGACGGTCGGCGTGGACCGCGAGCGCGACCTCGCCCGGGGGTTCACCGTCACCGACACGGGGATCACGATCGTCGGCAAGAACGCGCGCGTCGAGCGCTGAGGTCCGACCCCGCTAGCGTGGGTCCATGCCCCATGCGCGTTTCCTCGTCGTCTTCGATGCCGACTCGACCCTCCTGCGCAACGAGGTCATCGAGCTGATCGCCGATGAGGCCGGTCGGGGCGCCGAGGTCGCCGCGGCGACCGAGGCGGCGATGCGCGGCGAGGTCGACTTCGCCGCGAGCCTGCGCTCGCGGGTCGCCCAGCTCGCGGGGGTCCCCGTAGCGGCGTTCGCGCGTGTTCTCGCGCGCGTCGAGCCGACACCCGGCGCCGCCGACCTGATCGACGCCATCCACGCGCGCGGCGGGGTGGCGGCCGTGGTCTCGGGGGGCTTCCACGAGATCCTCGACGAGGTCGCCCCGCGGCTCGAGGTCGACGTGTGGCGAGCGAACAGGTTGGGCACCACGGGCGATGCACTGGACGGCACCGTCTCGGGCGAGATCGTCGATGCCGCCGCGAAGGAGCACTCCCTCCGCCGGTGGGCGGAGGAACGAGACCTGCCGCTTCGCCGCACGATCGCCGTCGGCGACGGGGCGAACGATCTGCGGATGCTGTCGGCCGCGGGGCTCGGTGTCGCGTTCAACGCGAAGCCCGCGGTCCGGCGCCAGGCGGACCTCGTGATCGATCCGGTCGACCTGCGCGAGCTCATCCCGCTGCTGCCCTGACCGGGCCCGTAGCTCCCGCGACCTGTTGCGGCGCTCGCCCGAGGGCTAGCGTCAGGGCATGGACGTCATCCTCATCCCCGGCCTCTGGCTCGACGCGTCGTCATGGGACGAGGTGCTGCCTGCGCTCCAGCGGGCAGGACACACCGGTCGCCCGCTGACCCTTCCGGGCGCGGGTTCGACCCGGGCGACCGACATCGGGCTGGATGACTGGATCGCGGCGGTGGTGGAGCACATCGACGACCTCGCCGGCCCCGTGGCACTCGTCGGTCACAGCGGCGGCGGGAACGTCGCCTGGGGCGCCGCCGACGCCCGTCCGGATCGCGTCGCGCACGTCGTCTTCGTCGACACCGTCCCGCCGCCCGCGGGTGCCGAGATCTCGGAGTTCCCCGTCGTCGACGGTGTCGTGCCGTTCCCGGGGTGGGACTTCTTCGACGAGCCCGACATCGCCGACCTGGACGCCGACACGCGCGCCCGATGGGCCGAGAGGGTGGGCCCGGTGCCCCGCCGCGTCCCGACCGACCCCCTCCGGCTCACGGACGCGCGGCGTCACCGGGTTCCGGTGACGGTCCTCTCGGGTTCGGCCGACGACTCCGGTCTGCGGGCGATGCTCGCGGAGTGGCCGCCGTTCGCCGACGAGTTCGCCGCCATCCAGAAGGCTCGTGTCGTCGAGCTGGGCTCGGGCCACTGGCCGCAGTTCTCGCAGCCGGCGCGGCTCGCAGCCGAGATCGTGGCCGCGCTGGACTGAGAGCGCGGGGTCAGTGCCCCATGCCGAGACCGCCGTCGACCGGGATGACGGCACCCGAGATGTACGCGGCATCATCGGACGCGAGCCACGCGACCGCCCCCGCGACCTCGGCAGACGAGCCGTAGCGTCCGGCCGGGATGCTGCGCTTGTACTCGGCCTGCGTGTCCTCCGGCAGGGCGGCCGTCATGTCGGTCTCGATGAAGCCGGGGGCGACGACGTTGGCGGTGATGCCGCGAGCGCCGAGCTCGCGCGTGAGCGAGCGGGCGAAGCCGACGAGCGCCGCCTTGGACGACGCGTAGTTGATCTGCCCAGCCGATCCGAACAGTCCGACCACGCTCGAGATGAGGATGACGCGACCCCACTTGGCGCGCAGCATCCCCTTGGACGCCCGCTTCACCACGCGGAACGCGCCGCCCAGGTTGGTCGACACGACGGAGTCGAAGTCATCCTCGGTCATGCGCAGGAGGAGAGTGTCCTTCGTGATGCCGGCGTTGGCGACGACGACCTCGACCGGGCCGAGCTCGGCCTCGACCTGCGTGAACGCGGCGTCGAGCGACACGGCGTCGGTGACGTCGGCGCGGACCGTCAACGTGCCCTCCGGGCCCTCGCCCGACCGGGCCGTGACCGCCACTCGATGTCCATCGGCGACGAATCGCTCGGCGATCGCGCGGCCGATGCCGCGGTTGCCTCCGGTGATGAGGACGACTCGGGACGTGGACATGCGGCTCTCCTGGGACGGCGGCGGGGACCCGGCAAGCCTATCGGCCACATGCGCGACGGCGACGGACGATAGGCTGGCGGCTCGACGTCGACGAGGAGCAGATGTGAGCGACCCCACCCAGCCGCAGCAGCCGAATCCCCAGCCGGAGAACCCGTCCTCCGGCATGCCGGTTCCCCCGCCCGCTCCCCCGTACGCGACTCCGCCGCAGGGCGGCTACCAGGCGGCGGCCCCCGGCTACCAGCCCGCGTCGTACCCGCCCCCGGCCTACGGCTACGGCGGCGGATACGTCCAGGAGAAGACGAACACCCTCGCGATCGTGTCGATGATCGCCTCGATCGTCGGCTTCATCTGGATTCTGCCGATCATCGGCTCCATCGCCGGTGTCGTCATGGGCCACATCTCGCTGTCGCAGATCAAGCGGACGAACGAGAAGGGCCGCGGCATGGCGCTCGCGGGCCTCATCGTCGGATACGCCGGCCTCGCGCTCGCCGTGATCGGCATCATCGTCTTCGCGTCGTTCATCGGCTGGGCGATCGAGCAGGACAGTTACAACAGCTACTCCTCGACCTTCTGATCCCGGCCGTGCCGCTCTCAGCGGGCGTATCCTGGGTGCACCGTGAAGCACCATCCCGCCACCCCGTCGGCGACCTCGCTGCCGCGAGCACCGCGCGACGATTCCTCCCGCCGCATGACGAAGTACTTCATCATGATGGCGGTGCGCGTGCTGTGCTTCATCCTCATGGCGGTCGTCACGCCATACGGCTGGCACACGGCGGCGTTCGCGGTGGGAGCGGTGCTCCTGCCCTACATCGCGGTCGTGGTGGCGAACGTCGGCGACGACGTGCGCGAACCAGCGGCGGTCTCGCCGCTGGCCGCCCTCCCGGAGGCCCCCGAGCCGTCGACCGAGGCGCCTCGCCCCGAGAAGCCCACGGTCATCGAGATCCGGGAGTCCCGGCCGGAGTGAACGACATCGAGTGCTCGCGTGCGGGATGCCGGGCGGGCGCGCATTGGCGCGTCGTCTGGCGGAATCCACGGATCCACACGGCGGACCGCCGGAAGGTGTGGACGGCCTGCGATGAGCACGTGTCGTATCTGCGCGAGTTCCTCGCGGCGCGTGACTTCCCCGTCGAGGTCGAGCCGATGACCGAGGCGACGACGTGACCGGCAAGACGGCCGCGCGGTGGGCCGGTTACGTCGCCGTCGCGATCGCGTTCGCGGTCGCCTGCGCCTATCTGTCGAACTGGCAGTTCACCCGGAACGAGGACCGTAGCGCCCAGCTCGCCCTCGTTGAGGCGAACTACGACGCCGAGCCCGCCGCGCTCGGCGAGCTGCTCCCGCCCGATGGCGCGCTCGATCCGGCCGACGAATGGCATCCGGTGACGATGGCCGGCGAGTACCTCGCCGACGACCAGGTGCTCGTGCGCAACCGTCCGCACGGCGGGACCTCGGCCTTCGAGGTGCTCGTGCCCTTCCGGACGACCGACGGCCGGGTGTTCGTGGTCAACCGCGGGTGGGTGCCCCCGGGGCGCGACAGCCCCGAGCCCGACGCCATCGCCGCCCCTCCGACCGGCACGGTGACCGTGGTGGCACGCCTCAAGCCGGCCGAGGCCGCGCCGACATCCGGGCGCTCGGCGCCGGACGGCCAGGTTCCCACCATCAACCTGGACCTGGTCGCCGCCGAGGCTGACCTGACCGGCGACGTCGTGACCTCCGCCTACGGGTTGCTCGTCTCGGAGGATCCGGCCCCGGCCGAATCGCTGGGCGCCCTCCCGACGCCGTCGGAGGACCCGGGACCGCACCTCTCGTACGCCATCCAGTGGATCCTGTTCGCGATCATGGGCTTCGTCTTCATCTGGTACATGATCCGGACCGAGCGCCGGCACCGCCGGGAGGACGAGGAGGATGCCGCCGCCGCCGGGCTCGACGTCGCGGCATCCGCCACGGCCGACCCGGTCGTCCCGGCGAGCCTGCGCCGGCGGCGGGACGGCAAGCGGGACCGCGACATGGCGGACGAGGACGCCATCCTCGACTCGTCGCGCCGCTGAGCGCCGCGCTCAGGCGAGCGTGATGAGCTCGAGGTAGTCGCGTCCCCAGATGTCCTCGACCCCGTCGGGCAGGATCAGGACGCGCTCGGGGTTGAGCGCCTCGACGGCCCCCTCGTCGTGCGAGACGAGCACGACGGCGCCCTCGTAGTGCGCGAGCGCACCGAGGATCTCGTCGCGGGACGCGGGGTCGAGGTTGTTCGTCGGCTCGTCGAGCAGCAACATGTTGGCCGACGAGACGACGAGGGTCGCCAAAGACAGGCGGGTCTTCTCGCCGCCGGAGAGGACCCCGGCCGGTTTCAGCACGTCATCGCCCGTGAAGAGGAACGAACTGAGCACCTTGCGCGCTTCGGTCTCGGTGATGTCGGGCGCCGAGGACATCATGTTCTGCAGCACCGAGCGCGAGACGTCGAGGTTCTCGTGCTCCTGCGCGTAGTACCCGATCCGCAGGCCGTGTCCGGGCTCGAGGACTCCGGTGTCGGGCTGGTCGACGCCGGCGAGGATCCGCAGGAGCGTCGTCTTGCCGGCACCGTTCAGCCCGAGCACCACGACCTTCGAGCCGCGGTCGATGGCGAGATCGACGTCGGTGAAGATCTCGAGCGAGCCGTACGACTTCGACAGCCCCGATGCCATGAGCGGGGTCTTTCCGCACGGGGCGGGCTTGGGGAAGCGCAGCTTCGCGACGCGATCCTCCTGCCGCACCTCGTCGAGCCCCGACAGCAGCTTCTCGGCGCGAGCGACCATCTGGTGCGCCGCCGCGGCCTTGCTCGCCTTCGCACCGAAGCGCGCGGCCTGCTGCTGCAGCGCCGTCGCCTTCTTCTCGGCGTTGGCCCGCTCCTTCTTGCGGCGCTCCTCATCGGCGACGCGCTGACGAAGGTAGTTCTTCCAGTTCATGTTGTAGACGTCGATCACCTGACGCATCGCGTCGAGGTAGAACACGCGGTTGACGGTCTCCCCCACCAGCTCGACGTCGTGGCTGATGACGATGAGTCCGCCCTTGTACCCCTTGAGGAACTCGCGCAGCCATACGACGCTGTCGGCGTCGAGGTGGTTGGTCGGCTCGTCAAGGATCATGGTCTGCGCATCCGAGAACAGGATGCGCGCGAGCTCGATGCGTCGACGCTGACCGCCCGACAGGGTCTTCAGCGGCTGGTCGAGGATCCGGTCGGGCAACGAGAGGTTGTGGGCGATCGATGCCGCCTCCGCCTCGGCCGCATAGCCACCGAGTCCCTCGAAGCGCTCCATGAGGTTGCCGTAACGCCGCATCGCCTTCGCAGCGACCTTCTCGTCGTCGGATGCCATCTCGAGCGACGCCGCCTGCATGTCGACGGCGATCGTCCCCAGCCCGCGGGCGTCGAGGATGCGGGTGCGCGCGAGCATCTCGGGATCACCCGTGCGCGGGTCCTGCGGCAGATAGCCGAGCTCGCCGGAACGGTCCACCCTGCCGTCGCTGGGCAGGAGGTCACCCGCGAGGACCTTGGTGAGCGTCGTCTTCCCGGCGCCGTTGCGGCCGACGAGACCGATCTTGTCGCCGCCCGAGACACGGAACGACACGTCCGACATCAGCGTGCGCGCACCCACGCGGATTTCGAGGTCGTGCACGGCGAGCACAGCGATCGTCCAATCGTCGAGAACAGGGAAGCGGCCGAACGGCCAGCCTCCCATCCTAGCCCGGCGTGCTCAGTGCGGTCGCAGCCTTCGTCGCGCGCGGAACAGGGGCAAGCACAACGCATCCCGCGTTCCTTTGTGGCGCCCGGCCAATCGGCCGTGCGACGAGCCGTCCTAGGCTGATCCCGCGGCTCCGCGCCAGACCGGGCCGCTCGACTCGAAGGAGCCCCATGTCCCTCGCTGCCTCACGCGTCCCGGTCCTCGCCGATGTCGTCGGACGCCCCTCCACGCGGCTGCACGCGCTCGCGGTCGACGCGACGCTCGTCGTCACCGGCGTGGCGTTCGTCGCCCTGCTGGCGAAGGTGTCGTTTTTCATCGGCCCGATCCCCATCACCGGTCAGACACTCGGCGTCATCGTGGTCGGAGCAGCCCTGGGCGCTCGGCGCGGCGCGGCAGCCCTTTCCGCGTACCTGCTCGTGGGGCTCGCCGGCCTCCCGGTGTTCGCCGGCCCCGTCGCGGGCCCGGCCTACGTGCTCGCACCCTCCTTCGGCTTCGTGCTCGGCTTCATCCCCGCCGCCATGATCGCCGGTTGGTTCGCCGAACGCGCCTGGGACCGCCGTCCGGTGCTGGCGTTCGTCGGGTTCGTCGCCGCGTCGATCGTCCCCTTCCTCCTGGGTGTGCCCTACATGGCGGCCGTGCTCGCGCTCGTGATCGGTCAGGACGTCACGCTCGCGGGCGTCCTGAACGCCGGCGTGTGGCCGTTCATCCTGCCCGGGTTGCTCAAGGCGGCGGCCGCAGCGCTGCTCATCCCCGCCACGTGGGCGCTCGTGCGCGCCGTCGATCGGCGCTCGCGGCGCTGATTCTCTCGCGATGGCCCCGGTGCGTGCTCCGCACCGGGGCCATCGCCGTTCTCGCCGGGACCTTCAGACGGCCTGCAGCGGATTAGCGCGCAGCGAGCCGGAGACGTAAAGTAAGCCTGCCCTTACTCGCTTCTCCTCTGGAGGACTCTGTGCCCCGAATCCGCACCGCCGCCGCAACCCTGGTCGCGGCCGCCCTGCTCCTAACAGGCTGCGGCTCGACCGCTGCCTCCTCCGACGACGCCCCCGCCGCCTCGGGCGGCGCCGCGTCCGACGCCTTCCCCGTCACGATCGAGCACGCCTTCGGCGAGACCACGATCGAGAGCAAGCCCGAACGAGTCGCCACGGTGTCGTGGGCGAACCAGGAAGCCGCTCTCGCCCTCGGCGTCGTGCCCGTCGGCATGCCCGCCGTCACGTGGGGCGACGACGACGGCAACGGCATCCTCCCCTGGGTCGAAGACAAGCTCGACGAGCTCGGCGCGGAGACCCCCGTGCTCTTCGACGAGTCCGAAGGCATAGACTTCGAGGCCGTCGCCGACACTCAGCCCGACGTCATCCTCGCGGCGTACTCGGGGCTGACGCAGGACGACTACGACACGCTCAGCAAGATCGCGCCGGTCGTGGCCTACCCCGAGGTCGCGTGGGGAACCACCTGGCAGGACCTCACGATGATCAACGGCACCGCGCTCGGCCTCGAGGGCGAGGCTCAGACCCTCGTCGACGACCTGACGGCGCACCTGGACGAGCTCACCGCCGCCCACCCCGACATCGCCGGCAAGACCACGCTCTTCAGCTCGTTCGACGCCACCGACCTGAGCCAGCTCGGCTTCTACTCGCTCGAGGACCCGCGCGCGCTCTTCCTCGAGGACCTCGGCCTGGCCTCCGCCGCGACCGTCGTGGAGCAATCCGAGAACACCGACCAGTTCTGGATCACCAACAGCACCGAAGAGATCGAGCGCTTCGAAGACCTGCAGGTCCTCGTGACCTACGGCGACGACGCGACGCTCGCCGCCATGCAGGCCGACCCGCTGCTCTCACGCATCCCCGCTGTCGCGTCGGGCGCCGTCGTCGTGTTGCCCATCGCGAACGCGCCGCTCTCGGCGGCTGCGAACCCGAGCCCCCTGTCGATCACCGACGACCTCACGGCGGAGTACATCGACCTCATCGGAGCGGCCGCGCAGAAGGCGGCCTCGTGATCAGCACCGCTCTCCGGATGCCGTGAGCGCGTCCGTAGCGACGGTCCCCGCCGCCGCGACCGCGTCTCCTCGACGCGGCTCGCGGCGGCGGGTCGTCTGGCTTCTCGTCCTCGTCGCGGTGGTCATCGCCGCCGGCGTGGTCTCCGTCACCTTCGGCACACGCGCCGTCGGGGTCGACGACATCATCGCCGGCCTCAGCGGCGACATCGAGACCGCCTCCGCGGCCGCCGTCGCCAAGCGCGTGCCCCGCACGCTGCTCGCACTTCTCGTGGGCGCAGCCCTCGCCGTCTCGGGTGCCGTGATGCAGGGCGTCACCCGCAACCCCCTCGCCGACCCCCAGATTCTCGGGATCAACGGCGGCGCCTCGCTGGCCGTCGTCATCGGCCTCGCGTTCTTCGGCGTCTCCTCCGCTTTCGGCTACATCTGGCTCGCCATGCTCGGGGCCGCCCTGGCCGCGGTCTTCGTCTACACGATCGGCTCTCTCGGACGCGGCGGGGCGAGCCCACTCAAGCTGGCCCTGGCCGGCGCGGCCACCGCCGTCGCCTTCACCTCGCTGATCAGCGCCATCCTGCTTCCGCGCATCGATGTCATGAGTGTCTTCCGGTTCTGGCAGATCGGCGGCGTCGGCGGCGCGACCCTCGAGAAGATCCTGCTCGTGCTCCCCTTCCTCGCGGTGGGCGCGGTGATCTGCCTGGCCGCGAGCGCGGCCCTGAACTCCCTCGCGCTCGGCGACGAGCTGGCCGCGGGTCTCGGCGAGCGCGTGCGCACCGCCCGTCTCGTCGCCGCACTGGGCGCGGTGATCCTGTGCGGTGCCGCCACCGCCGTCGCCGGGCCCATCGGCTTCGTCGGACTCATCGTCCCCCACGTCTGCCGTCTGCTCGTGGGGCCCGACCACCGCTGGCTGCTGCCGGTGTCGGCGCTCGTCGGCGCGGGGCTCCTCGTCGTCGCCGATGTCGTCGGACGGGTGATCGCCCGCCCGCAGGAGATTGAGGTCGGCATCGTCACGGCGCTGATCGGCGCCCCCTTCTTCATCGCCATCGTCCGCCGCCAGAAGGTGCGGGCGCTATGAGCGGCTTGACGGCGTCACGGTCGACGCTCGACATCGTCGCGCGCGGGCGGGCGCGGCGGGCGTGGCGGCGACGTCTCGTCATCGGCGCGCTGCTGACGGCCGTCGTGGTCATGTACGCCGTGTCTCTCATGGTCGGGCAGACGTTCTACTCCCCCGCGGATGTCTGGGGCGTCATCATGGGCCAGACCGTCCCGGGCGCGTCCTTCACCGTCGGCGAGCTGCGCCTCCCGCGCGCGACGCTCGCGATGCTGACGGGCCTCTGCTTCGGCATGGGCGGGGCGGTGTTCCAGACGATGCTGCGGAACCCGCTCGCGAGCCCCGACATCATCGGCATCAACGCCGGCGCGAGCGCCGCGGCGGTCGTCGGGATCGTGTTCCTGTCGCTCACCGAGACCGGCGTCTCGCTGCTCGCCACCGTGGCCGCGCTCGCGACCGCCGTGACGATCTACCTGCTGGCCTACAAGGACGGCGGCGCGGGAGCCCGCTTCATCCTCATCGGCATCGGCGTGGCGGCGATCTTCAACAGCGTCGTGTCGTACGTGCTCTCGCGGGCCGCGGAGTGGGACCTGCAGGCGGCGATGCGCTGGATCACGGGTAACCTCAACGGCGGCTCCTGGAGCCAGGTCGTGCCGCTCGCGATCGCGATGGTCGTCGTCGTTCCGGTGCTGCTGTGGCTGACGCGCGACCTCGAACTCATGCGGTTGGGCGACGAGGCGGCATCCGCGCTCGGCGTGCCCGTCGAGCGGCGCCGCATCCTGCTCATCGTCGCCGCCGTCGCCCTGCTCGCCTTCGCGACGGCCGCCGCCGGACCGATCGCGTTCGTGGCCTTCCTGTCGGGTCCCATCGCCGCGCGGCTGCTCGGCCCCGTGGGCTCCCCCGTCCTCGCGGCGGGTCTGTTCGGGTCGCTGCTCGTCCTCGTGGCCGACCTCACCGCCCAGTACCTGCTCGGACTGCGTCTGCCCGTCGGCGTCGTGACCGGCGTGCTCGGGGCTCCGTACCTCATCATCCTGCTCGTCCGCAGCAGCCGCTCGGGAGGCTCACTATGACTCTGAACCGCACCCTCGAGGCCCGCGGCATCCAGCTCGGCTACGGCGATCGCATCATCGTCGACGACCTCGACCTGACGGTCCCGAGCGGGCAGGTCACCGCGATCGTCGGCGCCAACGCCTGCGGCAAGTCCACGCTGCTGAAGTCGATGGCACGGCTGTTGACGCCGCGCACCGGACAGGTGCTGCTGGACGGCCGCGACATCCACCGGATGCCGACGCGTCAGCTCGCCCGCGAGCTCGGGCTGCTGCCGCAGTCGCCCATCGCGCCGGAGGGCATCGCGGTCGCCGACCTGGTCAGCCGCGGCCGGACGCCGCATCACGGCCCGCTCGCCCGCTGGACCCGCGCCGACGACGAGGCGGTCGCGCACGCTCTCGAGGCCACCGACACGGCCGCGATCGCCGACCGCTCGGTCGACGAGCTGTCGGGAGGGCAGCGCCAGCGCGTCTGGATCGCGATGGCCCTTGCGCAGCAGACCGACGTGTTGCTGCTCGACGAGCCGACGACATTCCTCGATGTCAGCCACCAGATCGACGTCCTCGATCTGCTCACCGACCTCAATCGCAATCGCGGCACGACGATCGTGATGGTGCTGCACGATCTGAATCTCGCCGCACGCTACGCCGACCACCTCGTCGCGATGGCCGGTGGACGCCTCTACGCCGCGGGCGACCCCTCGTCGGTCCTCACCGCCGACACCGTCCGGGCCGTCTTCGGCCTGGACAGCCGCGTCATCCCCGACCCCCTGACGGGGCGACCCCTCGTGCTGCCCATCGGGCGGCACCACGTGCCGTCGCCGCATGCCCCGTCCGATCCCGACGGCGTCACCGCCGCCTGAACTGGAGCGATCCGTGTCCCTCGCCACCCTCGGCTTCTTCCGTGCGCCCGTCGCGGCGATCACCGACCTCACGCCGAGCTTCCGCCGCTTCACCTTCCGCGACGCTTCGCTCGCCGACTACGGCGACCCGGGCTTCGACCAGCGGGTGAAGGTCATCTTCGCGACCGAGACCGCCTCGCTCGACGACATGCCCACCGGGCCCGACTGGTACGAGCGATGGCGTGCGCTGCCCGAGGCGGGGCGGCCGGTCATGCGCACGTACACGACGCGCGCCGTGCGGGCCTCGGCGCATGAGGTCGACATCGACATGGTCGCCCACGATGTCATCGGGCCGGCATCGGCATGGATCGCCGAGGCCCGGGTCGGCGACGAGGTGCTGATCCTCGCCCCCACCACGGCGCATACCGGAGTCAGCTACGGGATCGACTTCGTCCCGCCGGCCGAGACCGATGCCATCCTGCTTGCCGGCGATGAGACGGCCGCGCCCGCGATCGCGGTGATCCTCGAGCAGCTTCCGCCGGAGGCGCGCGGCACCGTCGTCCTGGAGCTCCCCACCGAAGCGGACCTCGACTACCTTCCCCGCCACCCCGGTTTCGATCTCGTCCTGGCCGCGCGCAGCGGCGAGGCGCACCGCCACGCTCACCTCGTCGCGGCCGTCGAGGCCGTCGCCGAAAGCCTCGCTCCTGCCGGCATCGGCGCCGAAGTCGAAGAGATCGACATCGACCACGACATCCTCTGGGAGGTGCCGCGCACTGCCAAGGGCGGCGCCGCGCTGAAGCGGGCGCCGCTGTACGCGTGGCTCGCCGGCGAGGCCTCGGCGATCAAGGTGTTGCGCCGTCACCTCGTCGGCAGCGTCGGCGTCGACCGCCGTGCCGTCGCCTTCATGGGCTACTGGCGCGTGGGCCGCTCCGAGACCTGAGCCAACGGCGCCGTCGCGCGGGCGAACGCTCCGATCCGCTCGACAGCCTCGCGGAGCACGTCCGGGCCGCACCCGAAGTTGAGCCGGACGTGGCCGATACCCTGCGTGCCGAAGAACGGTCCGTGGTGCAGCGCCACCCCCGCGCCTTCGCGGACGCGATCAGCCGGATCGTCTCCCCACCCGTAGTCGGACACATCGATCCACGCGAGGAACCCGGCCTGCGGCATCCGGTAACGCGCACGCGGCAGATGCTCGGCGAGCAGGTCGGCGAGCAGCCGCCGATTGAGCTCGAGGCGGGCCAGCAGGCCGTCGAGCCAGGCATCCGAGTCCGCGGAGAACGCCGCGACGGATGAGAGCGCGCCGAACAGTCCGGTGCGCCACTCCACTTCCCACGGCAGGGCGCGAACAGTGGCGGTCGTGGCATCGGATGCCGTCACCATCACCGCGCACTTGAGGCCCGCGAGGTTGTAGGCCTTCGAGGCGCTGGTCACGGCGTAACCGACCGCCGCCGCCGCGGTCGAGACGCTGAGGAACGGCGTGAAGGGTGTATCGGCGGCGGCGAGGGGCCCGTGGATCTCGTCGCTGATCACGACGGCACCGTAGCGCGCGGCGACGTCGGCCAGCTGGCGGAGTGAGTCGCGCGAGTGCACCGTACCCGTCGGGTTGTGCGGGTTGCACAGCAGAACGGCGCGGGCGCCGGTCGCGAGCGCCGCCTCGATGCCGGCGAGATCGAGCTCCCAGCCGGCTCCCGTGTCGCGCAGCGGCACCTCTTCGACGACCGCGCCGGCTTCGGCGACCGTGTCGAAGAACGGCGGATACACCGGCGGGTTCACCACGACGCGGTCGCCCGGGTTCACCGTCGCTCGCAGCACTTCGACGACGCCCATCATCACATCGCCGGTCCAGCGGACGCGTTCGGGCTCGACATCCCATCCCCACCGGCGGCGGGCGAAGCCGACGAAGGCCTCGGCCACGCCCGGCTGCGGCGGGGTGTAACCGGTGTCGCCGATCTCGACCGCCTCGTGCAGTGCGCGCGTGATCGGCTGAGCGAGGGCGAAGTCCGTCTCAGCGACGAACATCGGGATGACGTCGTGCGGATACGATCGCCACTTCGTGCTCGACCGGCGCCGCAACGTCTCGAGCGGGAGGGCATCGAGGGGCGGGGTGTTCATCCCGCGAGCCTAGCCAGCGACCGCGGACGAGGTCGGCGACATGTCGCCGCGTGACGCGTCAGATCGCGAAGCCGAGCGCGCGCATCATGTCGCGGCCGTCGTCCGTGATCCGTTCCGGACCCCACGGCGGCATCCACACCCAGTTGATGCGGAACCGCTCGACGACGTCGTCCAGGGCCTGCGCCGTCTGCTCTTCGAGCACGTCGGTCAGCGGGCACCCGGCCGAAGTCAGCGTCATGTGGATGACGAGCGCGTCGTTCTCGTCATCCCACGCGAGGTCGTAGATCAGGCCCAGGTCGACGACGTTGATCCCCAGCTCGGGGTCCATCACGTCCTTGAGGGCCTCGGTGACCTCGTCGTATTTCTCGGGAGCGAGCGTTGCGGTCATGTAACGATCCTACGCGTCGACCGGCGTACCGGCGTCGAGGAAGCGGTCATAGCCCTCTTCTTCGAGACGGTCGGCGAGCTCGGGTCCGCCCTCTTCGACGATGCGCCCCGCGACCATGACGTGCACGAACTGCGGCTGGATGTAGCGCAGGATGCGGGTGTAGTGCGTGATCAGCAGGACGCCGAGGTCGGTGTCGGCCTTGGCGCGGTTCACGCCCTCCGACACGATCTTGAGCGCGTCGACATCGAGGCCCGAGTCGGTCTCGTCGAGGACCGCGATCTTCGGCTTCAGCAGCTCGAGCTGGAGGATCTCGTGGCGCTTCTTCTCGCCGCCCGAGAAGCCCTCGTTGACGTTGCGCTGGGCGAACTTGGGGTCCATGCGGAGGTTCGCCATGGCCTGCTTGACGTCCTTGGTCCACGAGCGGATCGCGGGAGCCTCGCCGTCGACGGCGGTCTTGGCCGTGCGGAGGAAGTTGGTCACCGTGATGCCGGGCACCTCGACCGGGTACTGCATCGCGAGGAACAGGCCCGCGCGGGCACGCTCGTCGACCGACATCTCGAGGACGTCCACGCCGTCGAGCGAGATCGACCCGCCGGTGACGGTGTACTTGGGGTGGCCGGCGATCGCGTAGGCGAGCGTCGACTTGCCCGAGCCGTTGGGGCCCATGATGGCGTGGGTCTCGCCCGTGCGCACGGTGAGCGTGACACCGTTGAGGATGGGGGTGGGCCCCGCCTCGGTCTCGACCGTCACGTGCAGGTCGCGGATCTCGAGAACAGACATGTCGGGTTCCTTACTTCACTTCACTTCGCGGGTCACGGCGGGGTCGATGAGGATGTCGTCCCCGTCGATCGTGACCTCGTAAACGGGCACCGGCTCGTAGGCCGGCAGATTCAGGGCCTCGCCGGTGCGCAGAGAGAAGGCCGAGCCGTGGGCCCAGCATTCCAGCGTGTCGTCCTCGACGAAGCCCTCGGCGAGCGAGATGTCGCCGTGCGTGCAGGTGTCGCCGATCGCATGGACCTCACCGTTGCCGTCGAGCACGACGGCCATGGGGACCTTGTCGACGACGACGCGAACGGCGGTGTCCTGCTCCAGCTCGCTGAGCTTGAGGACTTTCTGAGCGGTCATGCCTGTGCTCCCGCGGCGAGCTCGGCCTCGATGGCTGCGAGCAGTTCGTCGGTGAGCTCGTCGACGCCCATCTTCTGGACGATCTCGGCGAGGAAGCCGAGCACCACGAGGCGGCGCGCCTCGGTCTCGGGGATGCCACGAGCCTGCAGGTAGAACAGCTGCTGGTCGTCGAATCGGCCGGTCGCGCTGGCGTGTCCGGCACCCTGGATGTCTCCGGTCTCGATCTCGAGGTTCGGGATCGAGTCGGCGCGGGCTCCGTCGGTGAGGACGAGGTTGCGGTTCGCCTCGTACGAGTCGGTGCCGACGGCATCCGGTCCGATCAGCACGTCGCCGATCCAGACGCTGTGCGCCCTCCCGCCCTGCAGCGCGCCCTTGTAGAGGACGTCGCCGACCGTGTGCGGCCCCTTGTGGTGCAGGTAGACCTGGCTCTCGAGGTGCTGCCCCGAGTCGGCGAACGACAGCCCGTACATCCGCCCCTCGGCGCCCGAGCCGGCGAGCTCGAGCGACGGGTTGACGCGAACGACGCCGCCGCCGAGGCTCACCACGACGTGCGTGAGCGAGGCGTCGCGATCGACACGTGCCTGGTGCGCCGCGGCGTGAACCGCGTCGTCGTCCCAGCGCTGCAGCGAGACGACGGTGAGTGCCGAGCCGTCACGAGCGATGATCTCGACGTTCTGCGCGTGCGCGGCGGTGCCCTCGTGGCGGAGGATGACCGTTCCGCGCGCGTTCGGCATCGCCTCGATGACCACGTGCGCGTGCGCGACACC
This sequence comes from Microbacterium thalli, assembly GCF_028737325.1. Classification (GTDB taxonomy): domain Bacteria; phylum Actinomycetota; class Actinomycetes; order Actinomycetales; family Microbacteriaceae; genus Microbacterium; species Microbacterium thalli. The sequence goes on from NZ_JAQZCH010000002.1 coordinate 765,400, forward strand.
GCCGGTGCCCCGCAGCGTCACCACGACGGGTGCGTCGAGCTCGACGCCGGCCGGGATGCGCAGCAGCGGAGCCTCGGACTCCTGTGCCCACGCGATCGCGCTCGGCAGATCCTCGGGACGGAAGACCTCGCCGCGAGGCGCGTCGCCGACGCGCAGTCGAGCCTGCTCGAGGCCCGCCGGCGCCGAGACCTCGACGGCGACGACCCCGGTGGCGCCGGGCTCGTCGACGAACAGGGGCTGCAGCGGCTCGAGCGGCGTGTGCTTCCAGTTCACCTCGCGACCGCTCGGCGTGCCGAAGTCGGCCGGTTCGAACGACGACGGCCGCTCGGAACGGGTCTGCACCGGGACGAACGCCGCCGCAGGGTCGATGTGGCCCTTCTCGCCGGCGGCGGGGGCCTGAGTCGCGCTCGTCATCAGCCGACGCTGCCTTCCATGCCCATCTCGATGAGCTTGTTGAGTTCGAGGGCGTATTCCATCGGCAGCTCGCGCGCGATGGGCTCGATGAACCCGCGCACGATCATCGCCATCGCCTCGTCCTCGGGCATGCCGCGGCTCATGAGGTAGAACAGCTGCTCCTCGCTCACCTTGGAGACCGTCGCCTCGTGGCCGAGCTGCACGTCGTCGACGCGGATATCGATCGCGGGGTACGTGTCGGATCGCGAGATCGTGTCGACGAGGAGGGCGTCGCAGCGCACGGTGTTGGCGGAATGATGCGCGTTCGCATCGACCCGGACCTCACCGCGGTAGCCGGCGCGACCACCGCCGCGGGCGATCGACTTCGAGACGATCGAGGACTGCGTGTAGGGCGCCATGTGGATCATCTTCGCGCCGGCGTCCTGGTGCTGACCGGGACCGGCGAAGGCCACGGACAGGGTCTCGCCCTTGGCGTGCTCGCCCATCAGGTAGATCGACGGGTACTTCATCGTCACCTTGGAGCCGATGTTGCCGTCGACCCACTCCATCGTCGCGCCCTCGTGAGCGACGGCGCGCTTGGTGACGAGGTTGTAGACGTTGTTCGACCAGTTCTGGATCGTCGTGTACCGAACGCGCGCGTTCTTCTTGACGATGATCTCGACGACGGCCGAGTGCAGCGAGTCGCTCTTGTAGATCGGCGCCGTGCAGCCTTCGATGTAGTGGACGTAGCTGTCCTCGTCGGCGATGATGAGCGTCCGCTCGAACTGGCCCATGTTCTCGGTGTTGATCCGGAAGTAGGCCTGCAGCGGGATCTCGACGTGGACGCCCTTAGGCACGTACACGAACGAACCGCCCGACCACACCGCCGTGTTGAGCGCGGCGAACTTGTTGTCGCCGGCCGGGATCACGGTGCCGAAGTACTCCTCGAAGAACTCGGGGTGCTCACGCAGCGCCGTGTCGGTGTCCATGAAGATGACGCCCTGCTGCTCCAGGTCCTCGCGGATCTGGTGGTAGACGACCTCGGACTCGTACTGTGCGGCGACGCCGGCGACCAGGCGCTGACGCTCGGCCTCGGGGATGCCGAGCTTCTCGTACGTCTCGCGGATCTCGGCCGGAAGGTCTTCCCAGGACTGCGCCTGCTTCTCGGTGGAGCGGACGAAGTACTTGATGTTGTCGAAGTCGATGTCGCTGAGGTCGGCGCCCCACGTCGGCATCGGCTTGCGCCCGAAGAGCTGGTAGCCCTTCAGACGGGTCTTCAGCATCCACTCCGGCTCGCTCTTGAGGGCCGAGATGCCGCGCACGACGTCCTCGTTGATGCCGCGCTGCGCCACAGCGCCCGCAGCATCCGTGTCGTGCCAGCCGAACTCGTACACCCCCAGGCCTTCGAGTTCCGGTCGGTCGATGAGTACATCCGACATGACTTCCTCCTCTTCGCACCGCAACGGTGTCATCCGTCCCGGCATTCCCGACTCCGGCGGGAGTCACGTGGGCGGGATACCGATTCGCGGGCCTGATGGACGCGGGTACCGCGCCTAGACTGTGGGGGGAAGACGTGCACACGCGCCGCCATCCCGAACACAGCCGATTCTACAGGCAACGCCCCCACCCGAGGCTGCCGAGAGCGTACGCGGCGCAGATCGAGCGCCGCCGGAGGAGTCCGATGTCGCAGGTCCGCATCCGCCCAGGACTGATCGAGACGGTCATGCCGCGCACCATCACGCGCTGGACCCGCGTCATGGGGTGGCTCCTGGTCATCACCAACATCGGGATCGTCGGCACGGGCGGTCTCGTCCGACTGACCGGGTCGGGCATGGGCTGCGAGACCTGGCCGTACTGCACGGCTGATTCCCTGGTGCCGACGCCCGAGATGGGCATCCACGGGCTCATCGAGTTCGGCAACCGGACACTGACTGGCGTGCTCGTGATCGTCGCCCTGCTGGCGTTCCTCTCGGTCATCCGACTGCGCGCGACCCGCCGCGAGCTGCCCGTGCTGAGCTTCCTCGTGGGGTTCGGCATCATCGTGCAGGCCGTCGTGGGCGGCATCACCGTGTGGTTGCACCTGCACCCGAGCATCGTCGGCCTGCACTACCTGATCTCCGCTGTCCTCGTCGCGATCGCGACCGTGTTCCTGACGCGCCTCCACGCCGCCCCCGGCCCGCGTGAGCGGGTCGTTCCGCGCTGGTACGCGATCGCGACGCATGTGACGACCCTCGCCGTCACGGTGACGGTCGTAGTCGGCATCCTGCTCACCGGCGCGGGTCCGCACGCCGGCGATGACGCGGCCGCCCGCAACGGCCTCGACCCGATCTTCTGGCAGCACGTGCACAGCTGGCCTGCGTACGCCACCTTCGCCCTGACACTGGTGCTCGTCATCGGCGCGCTGCGGCTCCCCCGCGTCACCGGGCTCCGCCGCTGGACGGGACTGCTCCTGGGCGTGGAGCTCGTGCAGATCGGTGTCGGCCTGTGGCAGGCGCGGACGGGCCTGCCGATCGTCCTGGTGAACATCCACATGGTGCTCGCGGTGGCGCTCGTCGCCGTGATGGTGGCGGTCGTCATGAGCCTGAAGGCGACCGTCGCGCCTGCACCCCGGACTCAAGACCGGCAGCCGGCCTACACAGACGCCTCATAGGTTCCGCATCGGGGACGCCGAGGTCGACCCCGCAGAGTGTTCGAGGCCGTCGACGGCGGCCGCAACACGAAGGAGCAACATGACCGTTCACCCCCGCCTCGTCCGCAGCGTGCCGTTCTGGCTCTTGATCGTCGGCTCGGTGGCAACGATCGGCGGTGGCGTCTACGTCCTCGTCGACAAGCTGACCACCATGGAGGCGGCCATCCTCGATGGCACCGCGACCGGTGTCGACGTCTACGTCGGCCAGGTGTGGGGCGTCTTCGGCGGCATCCTCGTGGGTGCCGGCGCCCTCGGCCTCGCCCTCGCCCTCGCTGTCGCGGCGGTGCGTGCCGGCCTGACCCGTCGCGACGCCGAGAGCGCTCACGACGAGCACGGCGACTCCGGGGCGCACACGGTGTCGGCATCCGCCCCCGCGACGACGGCCGTGCCCGCGCACGTCCCCGCGGGAGAGGCCCACGACACCCCGGCGTCGCCCGTGACCTCGGACGTCCCCGCGTCGCCCGAGCCCACCGTCTCGTCGAACCCCGACGCGTCGGACGCTTCGCACCGCTGAGCAGCACGGGGCCCCCGCTAGGCGACGCCTCAGCAGTCCTGCCCTCCGGCCGTTCTCCGCTCCCCCGCTCGTCGGGTGACGCGGAGAGCGGCCGTTTCTCGTCGTCCGTTCCCGCGACGGCGTGGGTCAGAAGGGCAGCAGCGGGTCGATCGCGATCGCGACGAAGACGAGCGTCAGGTAAGTGATCGAGGCGTGGAACACGCGCATCGGTCGAGCCTGCTCGCCGCGCACCGCGCGGTTGTAGAGGCGGTGCGACTCGTAGAGGAACCAGCCACCGAACACGACGGCCGACACGCTGTAGACGAGTCCCATCGGAGCGACGGGGATCAGCAGCAGCGAGCACGCGACCGTGGCCCACGCGTAGAGGATGACCTGGAGGCCGACCTGCGAGCCGTTGCGGGTGGCGCCGAGCATCGGTACGTCGACCTCGTCGTAGTCGTTCTTGTACTTCATCGACAGCGGCCAGTAGTGCGGCGGGGTCCAGAGGAAGACGAGGACGAAGAGGATGAGCGCGGCCCACGAGAGCGAACCGGTCACGGCGGACCAGCCGATGACGACCGGGAAGCACCCCGCGATGCCGCCCCAGACGATGTTCTGCTCGGTGCGACGCTTGAGGATCATCGTGTAGATGACGACGTAGAAGAAGATCGCGAAGACGCTCAGCGACGCGGCGACCCAATTGGTGGTGGCGGCCAGCCACACCGTCGAGGCCACGGCCAGAGTCCAGGCGAACACGAGCGCGCCGCGCGGCGAGACCTCGCCGGTGACGATCGGGCGGTTCTCGGTGCGCTTCATGTGCGCATCGATGTCGCGGTCGAGATACATGTTGAACGCGGCGGCGGATCCGGCACTCATCGCCCCGCCGAAGACGGTCGCGAGCACGAGCCACAGATTCGGCACCCCGCCGGCGGCGAGCAGCATCACCGGCACCGTCGTGACGAGCAGCAGCTCCAGTACTCGCGGCTTGGTCAACGCGACATACGCGCGCACCTTGGCGCCGAGGGGCGACGTGCTGCGAGAGGTGTCGACGGAAGGCGAGCCGGCAGTCGTCGTGATGTCCATCGCTCCCCGCATCTCACCGCTGTGAACCTGTCCAGTCTACGTCATGCCGCCACCGGGGCTCCCGTCCGCGGCGGCGCTTACCACGTCTGTCACACGGCGACGCGGCGGCCCCGGCGTCGCGACGTGCTCGCTATGCTGAAGGCACACGCGCGCCAGCGCCGAAACCCTCCCTTCCTGACTGCGGAGCGGCATGCGCCGGCGCTGCCTCTCGAGAAAGGCGACCGAGTGTCGGAACTTCGTTGGGACGAGATCGATCGGCGCGCGGTGGACACCGCCCGCGTCCTGGCCGCAGATGCGGTGGAGAAGGTCGGGAACGGCCACCCGGGCACGGCGATGAGCCTGGCCCCCGCCGCGTACCTGCTCTATCAGCGCGTCCTGCGCCATGACCCCACCGACAGCGATTGGCTCGGCCGCGACCGGTTCATCCTGTCGGCCGGGCACTCGTCGCTCACGCAGTACGTGCAGCTGTACCTCGGCGGGTTCGGGCTCGAACTCGACGACCTCAAGGCGCTGCGCACCTGGGGTTCGCTCACGCCGGGCCACCCCGAGTACGGCCACACGAAGGGCGTCGAGATCACGACCGGCCCCCTCGGCCAGGGACTCGCCACCTCGGTGGGGTTCGCCTACGCCGCCCGGTACGAGCGCGGGCTCTTCGACCCGGATGCCGCTCCCGGCACCTCTCCGTTCGACCACTACGTCTACGTGATCGCCAGCGACGGCGACATCCAGGAGGGCATCACGGCCGAAGCCGGATCGCTCGCGGGGCACCAGCAGCTGGGCAACCTCATCGCGATCTACGACGCGAACCAGATCTCCATCGAAGACGACACCAACGTCGCCTTCACCGAGGATGTCGCCGCGCGCTACGAGGCATACGGCTGGCACGTCCAGACGGTCGACTGGAAGAGCACCGGCGAGTACGTCGAGGACGTCGCCGCCCTCTTCGCCGCTGTCGAGGCAGCCAAGGGCGAGACCGACAAGCCCTCGCTCATCGTCCTGAAGACGATCATCGGCTGGCCGGCTCCCGGCAAGCAGAACACCGGCAAGATCCACGGCTCGGCCCTCGGCGCCGACGAGCTCGCCGCGACCAAGAAGGTGCTCGGATTCGACCCCGAGAAGACCTTCGAGGTCGCCGACGACGTCATCGCGCACACCCGTTCGCTGGCGGAACGCGCCGCGACCGACCGCGCCGAGTGGCAGCGGGCGTTCGACGCCTGGGCCGAGGCCAACCCCGAGCGCAAGGCGCTCCTCGACCGCCTCGAGTCCGGCGAACTGCCGGCCGACGTCACCGTCCCCGCGTTCGAAGCGGGCAAGGCCGTCTCGACGCGCGCCGCGAGCGGACAGGTCATCAACGCTCTCGCCGACCAGCTGCCCGAGCTGTGGGGAGGCTCGGCCGACCTCGCCGAGTCGAACCTCACGACGATCAAGTCGGGGAAGAGCTTCATCCCCGCCGAGTGGTCGACGCACGAGTGGTCGGGCGACCCGTACGGTCGCGTCCTGCACTTCGGCATCCGCGAGCACGCCATGGGCGCCATCGTCAACGGCATCGTGCTGCACGGCAAGACGCGCGCCTTCGGCGGCACGTTCCTGATCTTCAGCGATTACATGCGCCCCGCGGTGCGTCTGGCCGCCCTCATGAACATCCCCTCGATCTACGTCTGGACCCACGACTCCATCGCACTCGGCGAGGACGGTCCCACGCACCAGCCGATCGAGCAGATCTCGTCGTTGCGCCTCATCCCCAACTTCACGGTGATCCGTCCCGCGGACGCCAACGAGACGGCGGCGGCGTGGCACGAGCTGCTCCGTCGCCAGGCCGGCCCCGCAGGTATCGCCCTGACGCGTCAGAACATCCCCGTGTTCCCGCGCGGCGAGGACGGCTTCGCCACCACCGAGGGCGTCGCGAAGGGCGCGTACGTGCTCGTCGACGCCGAGGGCGGAGAGCCGGACGTCATCATCATCGCCACCGGTTCCGAGGTGCAGCTGGCCGTCGAGGCCCGCGAGCAGCTCGCCGCCGACGGCATCCAGGTGCGCGTCGTCTCGGCTCCCTCCCTCGAGTGGTTCGCGGAGCAGGACGAGGCCTACCGCGAGTCCGTGCTGCCCGCCGCCGTCCGGGCGCGGGTGTCGGTCGAGGCCGGCGCCACCCCGCTGTGGCGCTCGCTCGTCGGCGACCGCGGTCGCTCCGTCGGCATCGACCACTTCGGCGCATCCGCCGACTACCAGACCCTGTTCGAGAAGTTCGGCATCACCACCGAGGCCGTCGTCGCGGCCGCCCGCGCAACCGTTGAGGAGAACAACGCATGAGCACCCCCACCCAGGCCCTCTCCGACGCCGGCGTCAGCATCTGGCTCGACGACCTGTCGCGCCAGCGCATCACGACCGGCAACCTCCAGGAGCTCATCGACACGCGCAACGTCGTCGGGGTGACGACGAACCCGTCGATCTTCCAGGCCGCCATCAGTGCCGGCGTCGGCTACGAAGAGGCGATCGAGGCGCAGGCGAAGGCCGGCGCGTCGACGGACGACACGATCTTCGAGCTGACGACGACGGATGTGCGCAACGCATCCGACATCTTCCGCCCGATCTTCGACGCCACCGACGGAGTCGACGGTCGCGTGTCGATCGAGGTCTCCCCCGACCTCGCGCACGACACCGAGGCCACGGTCGCCGAGGCGAAGAAGCTGGCCGCAGCCGTCGACCGCCCGAACGTGCTCATCAAGATCCCCGCGACCAAGGCCGGCCTCCCGGCGATCACCGAGGTCATCGCCGCGGGCATCAGCGTCAACGTCACGCTGATCTTCTCGCTCGAGCGCTACAGCGAGGTCATCGACGCCTACCTGACGGGTCTCGAGCGCGCTCGCGAAGCCGGCATCGACCTGGGCGGGATCCACTCGGTCGCGTCGTTCTTCGTGTCGCGTGTCGACACCGAGGTCAACAAGCGCCTGGAGGCCATCGGCACGGACGAGGCGAAGGAGCTGACCTCGCTCGCCGGTGTCGCCAACGCTCGTCTGGCGTTCGAGCTGTTCGAGCAGAAGTTCGCCGAGCAGCGCGCGCAGGACCTCGTCGCCGCCGGCGCGAACCTGCAGCGTCCGCTGTGGGCGTCGACCGGCGTCAAGGACCCGACGCTGCCCGACACCCTCTACGTGACCGAGCTCGTCGCTCCCGGCACCGTCAACACGATGCCCGAGAAGACCCTCGAGGCGACGTTCGACCACGGTGTGGTCTCGGGCGACACGGTCACCGGTGGCTACGAAGCCGCGCACAAGGTGTTCGCCGACCTCGCCGCCGTCGGAGTCGACCTCGACGAGGTCACCCAGCTGCTCGAGGATGAGGGCGTCGACAAGTTCATCGCGTCGTGGCACGACCTGCAGGGCACGGTGACCGCGGCCCTGGAGAGCGCACGGTGAGCTTCGAGATCCACGTCTCGGGTCACGTCGCCGACGTCGTCGAGCAGACGGTGCCCGGCCTGGTCGCCGATCTCGTCGCGAGCGGCATCACCGCCGGAGACTCCGAGCTCTGGGGACCGGATGCCGCCGACGAGGCGTCTCGCCGGCTCGGGTGGGTGCAGGCCGTCACGGTCTCGCGACCGCTGGTCGCCGAGATCGAGGCGCTCCGCGCGGACCTGGTCGCGCGTGGCGTGACGCGCGTCGTGCTCGCGGGCATGGGCGGCTCGTCGCTCGCGCCGGAGGTCATCGCACGCACCCACGGTGCGCCGCTGACGATCCTCGACTCCACCGCTCCCGGCCAGGTGCTGGCAGCGATCGACGGCGACCCCGAGACGGGCGGCCTCGAGCAGACCGTGCTCGTCGTGTCGTCGAAGTCCGGTTCCACGATCGAGACGGATGCCGCCCGGCGCGCGTTCGCCGCGGCATGGAGCGATCTCGGCATCGATCCGACCGACCGCATCGTCGTCGTCACCGACCCGGGCTCGCCGCTCGAGGCCGAGGCGCGCGCGGCCGGCCACCGGGTGTTCACAGCCGACCCGAACGTCGGCGGGCGCTACTCCGCGCTCACGGCGTTCGGTCTCGTGCCCGCGGGCCTCGCCGGGGCCGATATCGGTCAGCTGCTCGACGAGGCCGACGCGACGCTTCTCGAGGTCGCGGTCGACGATCCGCGCAACCCCGCGCTCGTCCTCGCCGCGGCGATCGCGGGCGGCCGCCCCCGCCGCGACAAGCTCGCGCTCATCAGCGACGGCACGCACATCGTGGGCCTGCCGGACTGGATCGAGCAGCTGATCGCGGAGTCGACCGGCAAGGCCGGTACCGGCATCCTGCCCGTCGTGATGACTCCGCTCTCGCCCGAGCTCGACCTGCTGCCCGACGATCTGCAGGTCGTCCGCCTCGTGGGCGATGCCGTGCACTTCCAGATCCTCGAGCAGCATCCGGGCGAAGTCCTCGTCAGCGGATCCCTCGGGGCGCAGTTCCTCGTCTGGGAGTACGCGACGGCGATCGCGGGACGACTGCTCGGCATAGACCCGTTCGATCAGCCCGACGTCGAGGCGGCCAAGGCCGCTGCGCGCGGACTGCTCGACGTGCAGCCCGCGCCGACGGCACCGGCGTTCGTCGAGGACGGCGTCGAGGTGCGTGTCTCGGACCCGTCGCTGGCCGCCGACGGCACCCTCGCCGGCGTCCTGTCCGCGCTCTGGCAGCGTGTACCCGCCGACGGTTACGTCGCCGTCCAGGCGTACGTCGACCGCGGCTCCGTGCCGCAGCTGGCCGGCGTGCGCGAGCTCATCGCCGCCGACGCGGGCCGTCCGACGACGTTCGGTTGGGGACCTCGGTTCCTGCACTCGACCGGTCAGTACCACAAGGGCGGACCGGCGAACGGCGTGTTCCTCCAGATCACCGAGCGCACCGACGTCGACCTCGAGATCCCCGGTCGCCCCTTCACCTTCGGTCGATTGATCGAGGCGCAGGCATCCGGCGACGCCGCGGTGCTGGCCGAGCGCGGCCGCCCCGTCGTGACGCTGACCCTCACGGATCCCGCCACCGAGGTCCTCACCCTTTTCGAAGCAGCCCAGTAGGAAGACCCTCCCATGACCGTGGAGATCTCGCGCGCCCACAATCCCCTGCGCGATCCCGACGACCGCCGCCTGAACCGCATCGCGGGGCCCAGCGCCCTCGTGATCTTCGGGGTGACCGGCGACCTGTCGCGGAAGAAGCTCATGCCCGCCGTCTACGACCTCGCCAATCGCGGGCTGCTGCCACCGGGCTTCGCGCTCGTCGGCTTCGCACGCCGCGACTGGGAGGACCAGGACTTCGCCGAGGTGGTGCACGCCGCCGTCAAGCAGTACGCGCGCACCCCGTTCCGCGAAGAGACCTGGAAGCAGCTGCTGCAGGGCATCCGCTTCGTCTCCGGCGAATTCGGCGACGCCGACGCATTCAGCCGGTTGCGTGAGACGGTCGAGAAGCTCGACGTCGACCGCGGGACGATGGGCAATCACGCGTTCTACCTCTCGATCCCGCCGAAGGACTTCCCCATCGTGGCGAAGCAGCTCAAGGACTCGGGCCTCGTCGACGAGAACGCCGACAGCGACACATGGCGCCGCGTCGTCATCGAGAAGCCGTTCGGCAGCGACCTGAAGACCGCGCGCGAGCTGAACGCCGCGCTCGAAGTCGCCTTCCCGGCCGACTCGATCTTCCGCATCGACCACTACCTCGGCAAAGAGACGGTTCAGAACATCTTGGCGCTGCGATTCGCCAACGAGCTGTTCGAGCCCATCTGGAACGCGAACTACGTCGACCACGTCCAGATCACGATGGCCGAGGACATCGGCGTCGGCGGTCGCGCGGGCTACTACGACGGCATCGGCGCAGCACGCGACGTCATCCAGAACCACCTGCTGCAGCTGCTGGCGCTGACCGCGATGGAAGAGCCGATCTCGATGGAGGCCAACCACCTGCGGGCGGAGAAGGAGAAGGTCCTCGCCGCCGTTCAGCTGCCGGAGGACCTGTCCAGCGCCACGGCGCGCGGACAGTACGCCGGTGGGTGGCAGGGCGGCGAAGAGGTCACCGGTTTCCTCGACGAGGACGGCATGGACCCCGCGTCGACCACCGAGACCTATGCGGCCATCAAGGTCGACATCGCCACGCGTCGCTGGGCCGGCGTGCCCTTCTACCTCCGCACCGGTAAGCGGCTCGGACGTCGCGTCACCGAGATCGCGGTCGTGTTCAAGCGCGCCCCGCAGCACCTCTTCCTGCGCAATCAGACCACCGAGCTGGGACAGAACGCTCTCGTCATCCGGGTGCAGCCCGACGAGGGCGTCACGATCCGCTTCGGGTCGAAGGTGCCCGGTGCCGCCACCGAGGTGCGCGACGTGACGATGGACTTCGGCTACGGCCACGCCTTCACCGAGTCCAGCCCCGAGGCGTACGAGCGCCTCATCCTCGATGTGCTGCTGGGTGACCCGCCGCTGTTCCCCCGGCACGAAGAGGTCGAGCTGTCATGGCGCATCCTCGATCCGGTCGAGAAGTTCTGGGCCGAGCAGGGCGGACCGCTCGAGCAGTACGCCCCCGGCTCGTGGGGTCCCACTTCCGCAGATGAATTGCTGGCCCGCGACGGCCGCGTCTGGAGGCGTCCATGATCGTCGATCTGCCCGACACCACGGTGTCGAAGATCGCCCGTGAGCTGGTCAACGTGCGCGAGGAGGGCGGCGCCGTCGCCCTCGGCCGCGTGCTGACCCTGGTGATCGCGACATCCCAGGGGCTCGAGGAGGACGCCATCGAGGCGGCGAACGACGCCTCGCGCGAGCACCCGATGCGCGTGATCGTGCTGATCACGCAGCGCGACGGCGAGTCGAAGCTCGACGCTCAGATCCGCGTAGGCGGAGACGCCGGCGCGAGCGAGGTCGTCGTACTCCGTGCCAGCGGCGGCGCCGCGAGCAACGACGAGGCGCTCATCACCGGCCTGCTGCTGCCCGACGCACCCGTCGTGGCGTGGTGGCCCGACCACCCGCCGGCTCGGCCGTCGCAGTCGCCGATCGGCCGCATCGCGCAGCGCCGCATCACCGACGCATCGACCCTGCCCTACGACAGCGGGCGTCTCGCCGCCCTCGGCGACGGTTACGCGCCCGGCGACACCGACCTGGCGTGGACGCGTCTGACGCACTGGCGCGAACAGCTCGCGGCGGTGCTCGACCAGCCGCCGTATGAGCCGGTGACGGCGGTGGAGGTCGTCGGCAGCGGCAGCTCGCCCTCGACCGGCCTGCTCGCCGCGTGGCTGCGCCTCATGCTCGACGTCCCCGTCGAGTGGCGGTACGCGCCGGGCGACGAGTGGGAGCACGGCATCCGCAGCGTCCGCCTCAAGCGACCGAGCGGCGATGTGCTGCTCGAGCGCTCGACCCCGGTGGATGCCACGCTGACGCAGTCCGGGCAGCCGTCCCATGACCTCGTCCTACCGCGCCGCACGCTCCGCGAGTGCCTCGCCGAGGAGCTGCGCCGCCTCGGCCCGGACGTGCTCTACGGCCGCGTGATCACCGAGGGTTGGCAGCAGTTGCACGGCACTCCGGAGCAGGGCGCCTGAGGTGGCGACGGCAGAGAAACGCGTCGTCATCAGTGCCGACCCCGAGAGCCTGACGCAGGCCGTCGCCGATCGATTCCTCAACCGGGTGGGAACCTGGGGCGCGGATGGCCGCACCGTCCACGTCGGCCTGGCCGGCGGTGGCATCATCGGCGACGTCCTGACCCGTTTGGGCGAGCACCCTCAGGTCGGCGCTGTCGACTGGTCGCGGGTGCACTTCTGGTGGGTCGACGAGCGCTTCGTCCCGAAGGGCAGCGAGGAACGCAACGACGCCCTGGCCCGACGAGCGTTCCTCGACCGGATCGACGTCCCCGCCGGCAACATCCACGCGGTCGCGGCGTCCGACGAGACGGATGACGCCGAGTCGGCGGCTGCGGCATACGCGGGCGAGCTCGCCGCCTTCGGGTCCGAGGACGTCGCCTGGCCCGAGTTCGACATCTGCTTCCTCGGCGTCGGGTCCGATGGTCACATCGCCTCGCTCTTCCCCGATCGGCCCGAGATCACGCTCACCGACCGCGCGGCCTCAGCGGTCCACGACTCCCCCAAGCCGCCGTCGGACCGGGTCACGCTCACGCGTCCCGTCATCAACGCGTCGAAGCGGGTGTGGATGGTCCTCGTCGGACCCGACAAGTCCGCGGCGCTCGGCTTGGCGCTGGCCGGAGCGAGCTACCACAGCGTCCCGGCAGCCGGGGCGAAGGGTACGCGGCGCACGATCCTCTTCACCGACGAGGCGACGGCCGCGCAGGTACCGCCGGAGCTCATCGACGACCAGTACTGATCGTCGTTCCCGGCATTCGAATCCGGGAAAGCAGAAGAGCGGATGCCTCGGCATCCGCTCTTCTGCGTTGGGGCGACGTCGGTCAGTTCAGGCCGCGACGCTCCCGCAGCTGCTGCAGCGCGTCGTCGAGGAGTTGCGCCGCCTCGTCGTCGGTGCGGCGCTCCTTCACGTACGCGAGGTGGGTCTTGTACGGCTCGGCTTTGGCGACCGCCGGCGGGTTCTCCTTGTCGCGTCCCGCGGGCAGGCCCGAGTGCGGCGAGTCGATCGTCTCAGGGATCTCTTCGTCCGTGATGCCGGCAGCGAAATAGCGAACGGTCTCGTTGCCGAGGGCGTCCCAGTACGAGATCGCGACGCGGTCGGCGTGGTGGCCGTGGTCCTGTTCGCCCATTGGACCCGCGCCGACGCGGGTGCCGCGGATCGCGTTGCCTCCGGTCGCCATCAGAGCACCGAGAACTTCGTGATGAGGCCGAGCGCGACGATCGAGATGAACCAGCCGAGGGCGAGGACGATCGTGAACCGGTTGAGGTTGCGCTCGGCGAGGCCCGACGAGCCCATCGCGGAGCTCATGCCGCCGCCGAACATGTCGGAGAGGCCTCCCCCACGCCCCTTGTGGAGCAGGATCAGCAGGGTGAGGAGCAGGCTGGTGATGCCCAACACCACCTGCAGCGCGAACTCGAGGATCTCCACGGTGGTCGTCACCTTTCCGGCGACCGTTCCGATCGCACGAGGGTCAAGTATATCGAGCCGCCCGACGGGGACGCGAACGGCCCGGCGCTCAGGTGAGCGCCGGGCCGTTCGACGTCACACGCCGACGTGCTTCTGGTACCGGATGATCGCAGCGAATTCGTCCGCGACCAGGCTCGCGCCGCCCACGAGGGCGCCGTCGACATCCGGCTCGCGCATGAAACCGGCGATGTTCGCCGACTTCACCGAGCCGCCGTAGAGCACACGGGTGCGCGCTGCGGCGTCGGCTCCGAGAGCGGAGCCCACGACCTCGCGCAGCTTGGCGCAGACATCCTGCGCCTGCTGCGGGGTGGCCGCCTGGCCCGAGCCGATGGCCCAGACCGGCTCGTAGGCCACGACGATGTCGGCGTCGGCCGCCACGCCCGCGAGGGCGGCCTCGAGCTGCGCGACCGGTACCGCAGCGGCGCCGTGCTTTTCGAGGTCTTCCGCCGTCTCGCCCACGCAGATGACCGGAGCCAGGCCGTGCCGCAGGGCCGCCTGGACCTTGGCGGCCACGACCTCGTCGGTCTCGGCGTGATACTCGCGTCGCTCGGAGTGTCCGATGATCACGTACCGGCAGTCCAGCTGCGCCAGGAACGCACCCGAGATCTCGCCCGTGTAGGCGCCCGAGTCCTTCGTCGACAGGTCCTGCGCGCCGAGGGCGAACGGGATCTTGTCGGCGTCCAGAAGCGTCTGCACGGTGCGGAGGTCGGTGAAGGGCGGGAACACCGCGACCTCGACCGAGTCCTCCTCGTGCTTGGCGTCCTTCAGCGTCCAGTGCAGCTTCTGGACGAACGCGACCGCCTGCAGGTGGTCGAGGTTCATCTTCCAGTTGCCCGCGATGAGGGGCAGACGGTTCACGCCCATCCGAGTACCTCCAGACCGGGCAGCTTCTTGCCCTCCAGGAATTCGAGCGACGCACCGCCGCCGGTTGAGATGTGACCGAACGCCGCGTCGTCGAAACCGAGCTGGCGCACGGCTGCGGCGGAGTCGCCGCCACCGACGACGGACAGCCCGTCGACCTCGGTCAGCGCCTGCGCGACCGCACGGGTGCCAGCGGCGAACGCCGGCATCTCGAACACGCCCATCGGCCCGTTCCAGAACACCGTGCGCGACGAGCGGATGGCGTCGGCGAAGAGCTCGGCCGACTTCGGACCGATGTCCAGGCCCATGCCCTCCGCACCGAACGCAGTGTCTTCGAGAGCGTCCGCGGCGGCGACGACGTGGTCGGCGTCCGCGGCGAAGCCCGACGCCATCACGGCGTCGACCGGGAGCACGAGCTCGACGCCACGCTCCTGGGCCGTGGCGATGTAGCCCTTGACCGTCTCGAGCTGGTCCGCCTCGAGCAGGCTCTTGCCCACCTTGTGGCCGAGAGCGGCGAGGAAGGTGAAGAGCATGCCGCCGCCGACGAGGATCTTGTCGGCACGGGGCAGGAGGTGCTCGATCACGCCGAGCTTGTCGCTGACCTTCGATCCGCCGAGCACGACCGCGTACGGGCGCTCGGGGTTCTCGGTCAGGCGGTCGAGGACCTCGACCTCCTTCTCGATGAGGTACCCCGCAGCCGAGGGCAGCAGCTCGGCGAGGTCATAGACCGACGCCTGCTTGCGGTGCACGACACCGAACCCGTCCGAGACGAGCGCGTCGCCCAGCGAGGCGAGCTGTTCGGCGAATGCACGCCGCTCACCGGCATCCTTCGCCGTCTCACCCGGGTTGAAGCGGAGGTTCTCGATCACCGCGACGTCACCGTCGGCGAGGGCCGCGACGACCTGCTCCGCGGACTCGCCCACCGTGTCGCCGGCGAAGGCGACGGGCTTGCCGAGGAGCTCGGACAGGCGCTGAGCCACGGGCTCGAGGGAGTACTTCGGATCGGGAGCCCCGTCGGGACGTCCGAGGTGCGAGCACGCGATGACACGTGCTCCCTGGCCGATGAGGTGGTCGATCGTCGGCAGCGCCGCGCGCACGCGGCCATCGTCCGTGATGACGCCGTCCTTCAGGGGGACGTTGAAGTCAACACGGACGATGACGCGCTTGCCTGCGAGCGAACCCAACGAATCGAGGGTGCGCAGAGCCATGACCGTCAGAGCTTGCTGGCGACGAGCTCGGTGAGGTCGACGAGGCGGTTCGAGTAGCCCCACTCGTTGTCGTACCAGCCGACGACCTTGACCTGGTTGCCGATGACGCGGGTCAGGCCGGCGTCGAAGATGCAGGAGTGGTCGTCGGTGACGATGTCGCTCGAGACGATCTCGTCCTCGGTGTACTTCAGGATGCCCTTGAGCGGGCCCTCGGCGGCAGCCTTGTAGGCAGCCTTGATCTCGTCGACGGTGACCTCGCGCTCGAGCTCGACGGTCAGGTCGGTGGCGGAGCCGGTGGGGACCGGAACGCGCAGTGCGAAGCCGTCCAGCTTGCCCTTGAGCTCGGGCAGCACGAGGCCGATGGCCTTGGCCGCACCGGTCGAGGTCGGGACGATGTTCAGGGCGGCGGCGCGGGCGCGGCGGAGGTCGCTGTGCGGGCCGTCCTGCAGGTTCTGGTCGGCCGTGTAGGCGTGGACCGTGGTCATGAGGCCCTTGACGATGCCGAACTGGTCGTTGAGGACCTTGGCCAGCGGGGCCAGGCAGTTGGTCGTGCACGACGCGTTCGAGATGACGTTGTGGTTCTCGGGGTCGTAGAGGTCCTCGTTGGCACCGATGACGAACGTGCCGTCCTCGCCCTTCGCGGGAGCCGAGATGAGGACCTTCTTCGCGCCGCCGGCGATGTGCTTCTTGGCGTCCTCGGCGTTGGTGAAGCGGCCGGTCGACTCGATGACGATGTCGACGCCGAGCTCGCCCCAGGGCAGGTTCGCGGGGTCGCGCTCTTCGAAGACCTTGATGGTCTTTCCGCCGACCGTGATCGAGTCCTCCGAGTACGTGACCTCGGCGTCGAGACGCCCGAGGATGGAGTCGTACTTGAGCAGGTGCGCGAGGGTCTTGTTGTCGGTGAGGTCGTTCACCGCCACGATCTCGAGGTCCGCGCCCTGAGCGAGGGCGGCGCGGAGGTAGTTGCGTCCGATGCGGCCGAAGCCGTTGATGCCGATCTTGACAGACACGATGTCTCCCGTTTCTCGTCGCGCCGGCGAAGCCCGTGCTGGGTGACCGAAACGCGATCAGTTGGAAAAGAAGAGGATGCCGGATCGCTTCCCGTTGCCGGGCGGGACCCGGCATCCTCACCTGTTTATGACCCTACTACGCGAGCAGGCCGGCCGTCTTCTCGCGAGCCGTCACAAAGCGCTGCGACACGTTCTGCCAGTTGGCGATGTTCCACGCGGCCTTGACGTAGTCGGCCTTGACGTTGAGGTAGTCGAGGTAGAAGGCGTGCTCCCACATGTCGAGCTGGAAGATCGGGATCGTGCCCTGCGCCGTGTTGGACTGCTGGTCGAACAGCTGCTGGATGATCAGCTGCGCGCCGATCGGGTCCCAGCTGAGCACGGCCCAGCCGGAGCCCTGGATGCCGGTGGCGGCAGCGGTGAAGTGCGCCTGGAACTTGTCGAAGCCACCGAAGAACTCATCGATGGCGGCGCGCAGCTCGCCCTCGGGCTCCCCGCCGCCCTCGGGCGACAGGTTGGTCCAGAAGATCGAGTGGTTGACGTGACCGCCGAGGTTGAACGCGAGGTCCTTCTCGAGCTTGTTGACGTTCGCCAGGTTGCCGGTCTCGCGCGCCTCGGCGAGCTGCTCGAGAGCGGTGTTCGCTCCGGTGACGTAGGTCTGGTGATGCTTGGAGTGATGCAGCTCCATGATCTTGCCGCTGATGTGCGGTTCGAGGGCCGCGTAGTCGTAGGGAAGCTCGGGAAGGGTGTACTTCGGCATTCTGTATCTCCTGTCAGCACCGCGCCGTGCGCGGCTATTGCTGTCGAAGGCGCGCGAGCGCGCACCTCGTGGACGGTTTCATCCTATTGAGGGGCAACGCGAGATACACCCCGTTGCTTCCCTGTCGGAATGCGGTGTAACGATCCTGCCGGTCAGTCGGCGAGTCCGGCCGGGACCGCGGACTCCGTGTCGGGCAGCCCTTCGGCGGCGGCCTTCTTGTCGGCCATCGCGAGGAGCCGCCGGATGCGGCCGGCTACGGCATCCTTCGTCAGCGGCGGGTCGGCGTGGTGGCCGAGCTCGTCGAGACTCGCGTCGCGGTGCGCGAGGCGGAGGTCTCCGGCTTGCTTGAGATGATCGGGCACCTCGTCGCCCAGGATCTCCAGAGCGCGCTCCACGCGGGCGCAGGCGGCGACGGCAGCCTGCGCGGAGCGGCGGAGGTTCGCGTCGTCGAAGTTGACCAGGCGGTTCACGCCCGCCCGCACCTCGCGGCGCTGACGCATCTGGTCCCATGTGTCGGCGGTGCGCGTCGCGCCCATCTCGGCGAGGGTCTGACGGATCGCTTCGCCGTCGCGGACGACGACGCGCGGAATACCGCGCACCTCGCGAGCCTTCGCGGCGATGCCGAGTCGGTGCGCAGCGCCCACGAGCGCCATCGCAGCCTCGGGTGACGGGCACGAGATCTCGAGCGCGGCCGACCGGCCGGGGTCCGACAGCGAGCCGGCGGCGAGGAAGGCTCCGCGCCACAGCGCCGCGAGGTCGGGGCGCGAGCCCGTCGTCAGGCGGTTCGGCAGTCCCCGCACGGGACGGCGCCGCTGATCGAGCAGGCCGGTCTGGCGGGCGAGCGTCTCGCCGCCCTCGCGGACGCGGACGGCGAAGGTGGCGCCGTCCCGGCCACCGGAGGCCTGGATCCGAGCCAGCTCGGGGCGCACGCCGTAGATCTCGACGAGTTCCCGCGCGACGCGGCGCGCCAGGATCTCGGAGTCGACCTCGGCCTCGACGGCGACGCGGCCGGCGATCGAGTGCAGCCCGCCGGCGAAACGCAGGATCGCGGTCACCTCCGCCACCCGGGCAGCGGGTCGAGGGTCGCGCATCGCAGCCAACTCGGTCTTGACGTCAGCGGTCAGCGGCACGGCGCTCCTTCGGCAGGGGTTCGGGGGACGAAGGAATAGCCTACTCGCGACCGAGGTCGCGGTGTCTGAGTCGCACCGCGACGCCGGGCAGCCCGCGCAGTCGTTCGACGAGTTCGCGGGCCGTCACGACCGACCGGTGCTTGCCGCCGGTGCAGCCCACGGCCACGACGGAGTGACGCTTGTTCTCCTCCTGATAGCCGCGCAGCACCGGCTGCAGCGCAGCGGCGTAGGCGTCGATGAACTCCCCCGCCCCCGCGTGCGAGAGCACCTCCGCGCGAACGGCCGGGTCCTCGCCCGTCAGCGCTTTGAGGTCGGGATTCCAGAAGGGGTTCGGCAGGAACCGCATGTCGGCGACCAGGTCGGCGTCGGGCGGCAGTCCGTACTTGAAGCCGAAGCTCATGACGGTGACCGTATGGCGGGCGCTCTCGTCGGCGCGGAAGAGATCCGCGATGTAGGTCGCGAGCTGGTGGATGTTGTGCAGCGACGTGTCGACGATCACGTCGGCGCTCTCGCGGATCGGCGCCAACCGCTCGCGCTCGCGGCGGATTCCGTCGACCAGCGTGCCGTCGTCCTGCAGCGGATGCGGGCGCCGGACGGCCTCGAAGCGGCGGACGAGCACCTCGTCGGCGGCGTCGAGGAACAGTACGCGCAGAGCGCGACCGTGTCGCAGAGCACGGGTGATCTCGGGCAGCGCGGTGAACAGGTCGCCGCCGCGCACGTCGACCACGGCCGCGACGCGCGGGAGCGCGTTCCCGGCGAGCTCGCTCAGCTCGAGCAGCGGGCGCAGCATCTGGGGCGGGAGGTTGTCCACGACGTACCAGCCGAGATCCTCGAGAGCGTTCGCCGCGGTTGTGCGCCCGGCACCGGACATGCCCGTCACGATCAGAATCTCGCCCGCCGGGACCTCGTCCGCCACCGTCATCACCCCTGTCCTCCGCCGACTTCCAGCCTATCCGGCTGCGAGGTGGCGATGGATGGCCTCGGCCAATCGTGGCCCGATGCCGGGTAGTTCCTGGATCTGCTCGGGCGTGGCCTGCTTCAACGCCGTCACCGAGCCGAAATGTCGCAGCAGCGCCTTGATCCGGGCCGCCCCGAGCCCCGGCACCTCGGTCAGCACGGAGGAGATGTCGCGCTTGCGGCGCTTGCGCTGATGCACGATCGCGAAACGGTGGGCCTCGTCGCGCAGACGCTGCAGCAGGTACAGCGACTCGGACGTGCGCGGCAGGATCACGGGGTACTCCTCCCCTGGCAGCCAGATCTCCTCGAGGCGCTTCGCGATACCGCACAGGGCGATTTCGCTGTGTCCGGCGTCGGCGAGAGCGCGCGCCGCCGCCTCGACCTGCGGCTTCCCGCCGTCGACGACGAGCAGCTGGGGTCGATACGCGAACCGCGGGCGTTTGCGAGCGGTGACGACCTCGCCGTCGGCGGTCGCATCGGGCACGGGCTCGTCGTCCTCGTCGGGATGGTCGAGATGCGCCAGGCGCCGCGTGAGCACCTGATACATCGAGTCGGTGTCATCCGTCGTCTCGTTGACGCCGAAGATGCGGTACTGGTCCTTGCGGGGCAGCCCGTCCTCGAACACGACGAGCGATGCCACGACATTCGTGCCCGACAGATGCGACACGTCGTAGCACTCGATGCGGAGCGGCGCCTCGTCGAGTCCGAGCGCCTCCTGCAGATCGGTCAACGCCTGGCTACGGGCGACGTAGTCGCTCGTGCGGCGGGTCTTGTGCAGCATGAGGGCCTGCTGTGCATTGATGCTCGCGGTCTTCATGAGGTCGGCCTTGCGGCCTCGCTGCGGCACCTGGATCGTCACCCGACGCCCCCGGCGATTCTGCAGCCACTGCTCGAGTTCGCCGGAGTCGTCGGGCAGCGTCGGCACGAAGACATGGCGCGGGATGTCGCCGGCAGCGGCATCCCCGTAGGCGCGCTGAAGAACTTGATCGACGAGATCGGCTCCCGCGATGTCGATCTCCTTCTCGATCGTCGAGGCCCGGACACCGCGGATGCGGCCACCGCGGACGACGAAGTGCTGCACGGCGGCCGCGAGCTCGTCCTCGGCGATTCCGAAGAGGTCGGCGTCCATGTCGTCCTCGAGCACGAGGGCGCTCTTGTTCAGCACCGCGTCGATCGCCTGCAGCCGATCGCGGTACACGGCGGCGGACTCGTAGTCCATCGCGGCGGCGGACTCGCGCATGCGGGTCGTCAGCTCGCGTGCGAAGCGCTGGTCGCCACCGGCCATGAACGCGACGAAATCGTCGACGATCGCACGGTGCTCCTCGATCGTCACCTTCATCGAGCAGGGACCGCCGCAGCGACCGATCTGTCCGGGGAAGCACGGGCGCCCCGAGGCCATGGCCTTCTTGTACGACGAGTCGCTGCACGTGCGGATCGGGAAGACCTTGATCATCAGATCGATGGTCTCGTGCACGGCCCACACCTTGGGATAGGGCCCGAAGTACTTGGCGCCCGGGATGCGGCGGTTGCGCGTCACGATCACGCGCGGCGCTTCGTCGCCGAGGGTGATCGCCATGAAGGGGTAGGACTTGTCGTCGCGGTACCGGACGTTGAACGGCGGATCGAACTCCTTGATCCACATGTACTCGAGCTGCAGCGAGTCGACGTCGGTCGCCACGACGGTCCACTCCACGGATGCGGCGGTCGTCACCATCCGCCGCGTGCGCTCGTGGAGCGTGTGCAGCGGCGCGAAGTAGTTGGACAGCCGCGCCCGCAGGTTCTTGGCCTTGCCGACGTACAGCACGCGTCCGTCCGCGTCGCGGAACCGGTAGACACCCGGATCCGTCGGGATCTCGCCCGCCTTCGGGCGGTACGGCAGGACGTTCGCCATCTCAGCCCGCCTTGCGCGCCGCCGGTGCCCCCAGGATCTCCGCGAGGAACTGGCCCGTGTGGCTCTCCGCGACGCCCGCCACCTGCTCGGGGGTACCCGTCGCGACGATCGTTCCGCCGCCGGCACCGCCCTCGGGACCGAGATCGATGATCCAGTCGGATGCCTTGATGACGTCGAGGTTGTGCTCGATCGTGATGACGGTGTTGCCCTTGTCCACGAGGCCGTTCAGCACCTCGAGCAGCTTGCGGACGTCCTCGAAGTGCAGACCCGTGGTCGGTTCGTCGAGCACGTAGATGCTGCGGCCGTTCGAGCGGCGCTGCAGCTCGGTGGCGAGCTTGACGCGCTGCGCTTCTCCGCCCGACAGCGTCGTGGCGGACTGGCCGAGGCGGACGTAGCCCAGGCCGACCTCGACAAGGGTGCGGAGGTAGCGGTGGATCGCCTGAATGGGCTCGAAGAAGTCTGCGGCCTCCGAGATCGGCATCTCGAGCACCTCGGCGATGTTCTTGCCCTTGTAGTGCACCGCCAGGGTGTCGCGGTTGTAGCGCTTGCCGTGGCAGACCTCGCAATCGACGTACACGTCGGGCAGGAAGTTCATCTCGATCTTGATCGTGCCGTCGCCGGAGCACGCCTCGCAGCGGCCACCCTTGACGTTGAACGAGAACCGGCCGGGAAGGTAGCCGCGCACCTTCGCCTCGGGCGTTTCGCTGAACAGCGTGCGGATGCGGTCGAACACGCCGGTGTAGGTGGCGGGGTTCGAGCGCGGCGTGCGGCCGATCGGGGCCTGGTCGACGTGCACGACCTTGTCGAGGTTGTCGAGCCCGGTGACACGCGTGTGCTTGCCGGCCACACGTCGGGCTCCGTTGAGCCGGGTCGCGAGGACCTCGTAGAGGATGCCGTTGACGAGGGTCGACTTGCCGGAGCCGCTCACGCCGGTGACGGAGGTGAGCACACCGAGCGGGAATTCCGCCGTGACGTTCTTGAGGTTGTTCGCGCGGGCGCCCACGACCGACAGCATCCGCTTCTTGTCGATCTTGCGTCGCTTGCTCGGCGTCTCGAGTGAACGGCGCCCGGAGAGGTAGTCGCCCGTCATCGAGTTGGTGTCGGCGAGCAGCGCGTCGTAGGGACCGGAATGGACGACGTTGCCGCCCTCGACGCCGGCGCGCGGGCCGATGTCGACCACCCAGTCGGCGGCGGCGATCGTCTCTTCGTCGTGCTCGACCACGATCAGCGTGTTGCCGAGGCTCTTGAGCTTGACGAGGGTGTCGATCAAACGGCGGTTGTCGCGCTGGTGGAGGCCGATCGACGGCTCGTCGAGGACGTACAGGACGCCCGTCAAGCCGGAGCCGATCTGGGTGGCCAGCCGGATGCGCTGGGCCTCGCCGCCCGACAGCGAGCCGGCGGCGCGCCCGAGGCTGAGATAGTTCAGCCCGACCTCGATGAGGAAGTCCAGGCGCGCACGGATCTCGCGCAGCACCGCGGCGGCGATCTTAGCCTCGCGCTCGGTGAGCTCGAGCTGGTTGAAGTACGCCTGCGCGTCGGCGAGGCTGAGCCGCGCGACCTGCGCGATGGAGTGGTCGTGGACCCGCACCGCGAGCACCTCGGGCTTCAGGCGGTCTCCGTCGCACGCGGGGCACGGCACCTCACGGAGGTACTCCGCCCAGCGCTGGCGCTGCGTGTCGGTCTCGGCCTGCAGGTATTGCCGCTCGATGTAGGGGATGACGCCTTCGAAGCCCGACGCGTACCGCATCTCGCGGCCGTACCGGTTCTTCCACTTCACCGTCACCTTGTAGTTCTCGCCGCGCAGGACGGCATCCTGCACGTCGGCCGGCAGCTTGCGCCACGGCGTCTTGAGCGAGAACTTCAGGTCGGACGCGAGACCCTCGAGCAGTCGCTCGTAGTACTGGAACAGCCCCTTGCCCTGCGTGGTCCACGGGAGCAGCACCCCCTCGGCGATCGAGAGGTCCTCGTCGCCCAGCATCAGCTCGGCGTCGACCGACATGCGCGTACCCAGACCCGAGCAGGTGGGGCACGCACCGAAGGGCGCGTTGAACGAGAACGTCCGCGGCTCGATCTCGGTGAGCTGCAGCGCGTGACCGTTCGGGCACGCGAGCTTCTCGCTG
The DNA here is from genome assembly GCF_028737325.1 of Microbacterium thalli. Classification (GTDB taxonomy): domain Bacteria; phylum Actinomycetota; class Actinomycetes; order Actinomycetales; family Microbacteriaceae; genus Microbacterium; species Microbacterium thalli. Next base: position 789,014 of record NZ_JAQZCH010000002.1, read on the forward strand.
AAGCTCTGCCACGCGTCGTCGCCCTCTTCGTCGACGAAGTTGATCTTGATGACACCGCCGGCGAGCGCGAGCGCGGTCTCGACCGAGTCGGTGACGCGGGTGAGCAGGTCGGGTCCGGCGACGAGACGGTCGACGACGACCGCGATGTCGTGCTTGTAGCTCTTCTTCAGCGTCGGCGGCTCGGCGAGCGAGATGACGTCGCCGTCCACGACGGCGCGCGCGTAGCCCTTCGCGCTGAGCTCCTTGAAGAGGTCGACGAACTCGCCCTTCTTCTGCGTGACGACCGGGGCGACGACCTGGTAGCGCGTGCGCTCGGGCAGCTCCATGAGCTGGTCGGCGATCTGCTGGACCGTCTGACGCTGGATCCGCTCCCCGCACTCGGGGCAGTGCGGCACGCCGATGCGCGCCCACAGCAGTCGCATGTAGTCGTGGATCTCCGTGATCGTCCCGACCGTCGAGCGCGGGTTGCGGTTCGTCGACTTCTGATCGATCGACACCGCCGGGCTGAGTCCCTCGATGAAGTCCACGTCCGGACGATCCACCTGTCCCAGGAACTGACGAGCGTAGGCACTGAGCGACTCGACGTAACGGCGCTGCCCCTCGGCGAAGATCGTGTCGAAGGCCAGGCTCGACTTGCCGGAGCCGGACAGGCCGGTGAAGACGACGAGGCTGTCGCGGGGGATGTCGAGATCCACGTCCTTCAGATTGTGGACGCGGGCACCGCGGACGCTGAGTTTGGAGGAGGAAGCGACGGGGACGATGGGCACCGCACAAGTCTAGGTGGGGCCTCCGACACGGGCTCCGTGGTTCGCCCTGGGCAGACCGTCGGGGACAGCTGGCGTCAGCGCTCGCGACCGTCAGCGCGCGCGACGGCCGGCGAAAGGTGCGAGCGCGTCGCGCAGGGCAGTGACCTCGTCGACGGTCATTCCGACGGCTGCCATGACACGCGCCGGGACCTCGAGGGCGCGCTCGCGCAGCCGGCGGCCGGTATCGGTCAGACCGATCTCGAGCACGCGCTCGTCGTCCGCTCGGCGCCCGCGCGTGACGAGGCCCTGCGCCTCGAGTCGCTTGACCAGCGGCGAGAGCGTCGCCGGCTCCATCGCGAGATCGGCGGCGAGCTCGCCGAGTGCCTGCGGCGAGCTCTCCCACAGCGCCAGCATGACGAGGTACTGGGGATGCGTCAGCCCCAGGGGTTCCAGGATCGGCCGGTAGATCCCGACCACGTTGCGCGCCGCAGTGACCAGCGCGAAGCACAGCTGGTTGTCGAGCGCGAGCAGATCGTCGGGAGAGTCCACGCACCGATCCTATACGGGCTAATCATTAGTACACTGATGACCATGACCGACCCCGAACGACGCCCTCCGCTGCGCACGCGCGTGCGGGAAGCCGGGGGCTGGTACGCCTATCTCAACGCGCGCCTCATCCGCGCCGCGGGTCCGGCGTCGGTCGGCCCCTACGACACCGACCCCGAGCCGATCCGCACGGGGCGCGCCTGTCCGCTCTGCGGTCACCCCATGTCGGAGCACGACGTCGACCGCTCGGGACCCAAGCCGCTCCTGCACTGCCCCCGCTGACCCGGCCGGGCTGACGGGCTCCCGGGCTCACCCGTTGCTGGGCTCACCCGTTCCGTCGACCCGACAGCCCGCGTTGTCACGCGTGTCCGGCACGCTCCATCGCCCGCAGTTCCTTCTTGAGGTCCTGGACCTCGTCGCGCAGGCGGCCGGCCAGCTCGAACTTCAGCTCGGCGGCGGCAGCCAGCATCTGCTGCGACAGGTCCTCGATCGTCGCCTCGAGCTGCTGTGCTCCCTCCGCCGCTATTCCCTCGCGTCGCAGCTGCGGCGTCGGGCTCTTCCCCTTGCCCGACTTGTTGCGTGCGCTGGCCTTGCCGTTGAGCATGTCGCGGGTGTCGGATGCCTCACGCGCGAGCGCGTCGGTGATGTCGGCGATCTTCTTCCGCAGGGGCTGCGGGTCGATCCCGTGCTCGGTGTTGTACGCGATCTGCTTCTCTCGCCGGCGCTCGGTCTCGTCGATCGCCGCACTCATCGAATCGGTGATCTTGTCGGCGTACATGTGCACCTGACCGGACACGTTTCGCGCGGCACGACCGATCGTCTGGATCAGCGACGTACCCGAGCGGAGGAAGCCCTCCTTGTCGGCGTCGAGGATCGCGACCAGCGAGACCTCGGGCAGGTCGAGTCCCTCGCGCAGCAGGTTGATGCCGACGAGGACGTCGTACACGCCCTGGCGCAGCTCGGTCAGCAGTTCGACGCGCCGCAGCGTGTCGACGTCGGAGTGGAGATACCGGACGCGCACGCCGTGCTCGCCGAGGAAGTCGGTCAGCTCCTCCGCCATCTTCTTGGTCAGCGTCGTCACCAACACGCGCTCGTCCCGTTCGACCCGCACGCGGATCTCCTCGAGCAGGTCGTCGATCTGCCCCTTGGAAGGCTTGATGATGATCTCGGGGTCGACCAGACCGGTCGGGCGGATGATCTGTTCGACCACTCCGTCGGCGATACCCATCTCGTACCGGCCTGGCGTGGCCGAGAGGTACACCGCCTGGCCGACGCGCTCCTTGAACTCGTCGAACCGCAGCGGTCGGTTGTCCATCGCGCTGGGAAGGCGGAAGCCGTGGTCGACGAGGGTCCGCTTGCGGGAGGCGTCGCCCTCGTACATCGCGCCGATCTGCGGCACGGTGACGTGCGACTCGTCGATGACGAGAAGGAAGTCGTCGGGGAAGAAGTCGAGCAGCGTGTGCGGCGGGTCACCGGGCATGCGGCCGTCGAGGTGCCGCGAGTAGTTCTCGATGCCGGAGCAGAACCCCAGCTGCTGGAGCATCTCGAGGTCGAAGGTGGTGCGCATGCGCAGGCGCTGTGCCTCGAGCAGCTTCCCCTGGCTCTCGAACTCCTTCAGCCGCTGCTCGAGCTCGTGCTCGATCGTGCCGATGGCGCGCTGGACCGTCTCGGTGCCGGCGACGTAGTGGGATGCGGGGAACACCGGCACGCTGTCGAGCTTCTGCACGATGTCGCCGGTGAGCGGGTGCAGCATGTACAGCGCCTCGATCTCGTCGCCGAACAGCTCGATGCGGATCGCGTACTCCTCGTACACGGGGATGATCTCGATCGTGTCGCCGCGAACGCGGAAGTTGCCGCGCGAGAAGTCGACGTCGTTGCGGTTGTACTGCATCGCGATGAACTTGCGGATGAGGGCGTCGCGGTCGTAGCGCTCCCCCACCTGCAGGGCCACCATCGCGCGCAGGTACTCCTCGGGCGCACCGAGGCCGTAGATGCACGAGACCGTGCTGACCACGACGACGTCGCGTCGGCTCAGCAGCGAGTTGGTCGTCGAGTGGCGCAGACGCTCGACCTCGGCGTTGATCGACGAGTCCTTCTCGATGAAGGTGTCGGTCTGCGGGACGTACGCTTCGGGCTGGTAGTAGTCGTAGTAGCTGACGAAGTACTCGACCGCGTTGTTCGGCATCAGGTCGCGGAACTCGTTGGCCAGCTGGGCCGCGAGGGTCTTGTTGTGGGCCATGACGAGCGTCGGGCGCTGCACCTGCTCGATGAGCCACGCCGTCGTCGCGGACTTTCCCGTACCCGTCGCGCCGAGCAGGACGACATCCGTTTCACCCGCGTTGATGCGTGCTGCCAGGTCGGCGATGGCTTGGGGCTGGTCACCGCTGGGAACGTATTCGCTGACGACCTCGAAGGGCCGAACGGAGCGCGTCGTCTGCATGTCTCCAGCGTAGGCGGGGCCACCGACACGGCGGCCCGGCTTCGCTCAGAGCGTGCAGCGCCCCCGCGTCAGCCGTCGAGCCGCTGCCACAGGGCATCGACCTGCGAGCGGGTGTCGTCCAGCGAGCCGGAGGTGTCGACGACGATGTCGGCGATCGCGAGCCGCTGCTCGTCCGGCACCTGAGCGGCGATGCGATCCGCCGCTTGCGCCGCCGTCATGCCGCGGAGCTGCTGTAGCCGCTCCGCCCGCACCGCGGCAGGAGCATGGGCCACCACGATGAGATTCCAGGGGTCGTCGACACGGGCTTCGACGAGCAGCGGCACGTCGTAGACCACCACCGCGTCCTCCCGCGCCGCGAGCGCCGCGTCGAAGCGTCGCTGCGACTCCGCCCGCACCGCCGGATGAACGATGCCGTTCAGTCGCTCGCGTGCGGCGGCATCCGAGAACACCACGGCCGCGAGCGCCGCGCGGTCGAGCTCTCCCGACGACGCGACGACCTGCGGGCCGAACTCCGCGGCGATGCGCTCGAGCACCTCCGACCCCGGTCGCTGCACGTCGCGCACGATCGCGTCCGCGTCGACGACGACAGCCCCGTGCTCCTCGAGCCGCCGGGCGATGGTGGACTTCCCCGACGCGATCCCGCCGGTCAGTGCGATCAAGGGCATACCCCGAGGATGCCACGCGCGTCCGCCCCGCCGCGATCCCGCGCTGTGGATACGATGAGACGAACGAAAGACCTGCGGAAGGTGGGATCACCGTGGAGCGCACCGCCGTCGTCGTCGAAGACCAGGCCGATATCCGGAGTCTGCTGACGGCGATCCTGGAGTCGAGCGGCTACGCCGTGCACGGCGCCGAGAACGGTCTCGACGCTGTCGAGCTCATCCGCGCAGTATCGCCGGACGTCACGACCCTCGACGTCAACATCCCCGGCATCGACGGGTTCGAGGTGGCTCGTCGCGTCCGCGAGTTCAGCGACACCTACATCATCTTCATCTCGGCGTTCGTCGAAACCGGCGATGCCGAGCGCGGTCGGGCCGCCGGCGGGGACGAGTACCTCGGCAAGCCGTTCCGACCGCGAGACCTCAAAGCCCGGTTGGCCGCCATCCCGTCGCACCGCCGACGCGAAGGATCCCCCGTGGTCACCGACCCGTTGACCGCGACCGCGCCCGCTGCGCCGGCGCGCGTGAGTTTCGCCGATCTCGCCGTTGAACACGGCGTGCTGCGCGTCGCCGACCTCGAGATCGGCGTCGCCCCCGTCGAGGCGTCGGTGTTGCATCAGCTCGTGACCGCCAACGGACGCGCCCGCACCAAGGAGGAGATCGCGCTCGCCCTGCGCGCGCGCTCCCGCGGGGACGCGGCCGATGCCGACGAGGTCCGCGCCGTCGAGCGCGCCGTCGAGGGTCTTCGTCGCGCCGTCAGCGCCGCCGGATCGACGACGCAGATCGCGTCGGATCAGGGCACCGGCTACCGCCTCGTCGCGGGCTGAGTCCACGCGCGGGTCCGCTCCGCGACTCGGGCTCAGACCGATTCGGCCAGGAGGACCGCCGACGCGACGCCCGACGACGCGCGGACGGCCGCGGACGAGGCGAGATCGACGAGCCGGTCGGGGTCGTAACCGCCGACGTCGCTCAGCGCGACACCGATGCCGATCGCTGGGAGCACGCCTCCCTCGACGGAGGCGAGCGACTGGAACAGCGAGCGGTACAGCGTCATGGCCTGGCGGCGAGCGTCGAGCGCGGATGCCACCACGGTGATGACGCCGATCCGTTCCGTCCCGGTCTCACCGATCACGGCGAGTGTCGGGGCGTTCTCGGTCATCGTCGAGCGCCACGTGCGCACGACCTCGTCGCGCACGTCGAGTCCGAACGCGGTCGAGATGTACTCGAGCCCCTCCAGCTCGATCACCGACACCGCCAGCAGCTCTCGGCGCGCTTCGGCCCGTCGCGCATTGTTCGTGAGGGCAGCGGCGAAAGCGGCCTCGGGCAGGATGCCGCCGACGGCGCCGACTCCCTCTTCGGAGCGGCCGCTGCCGCGGAGCCCGACGCGGCTCGCCCGGAGGATCGAAGCCGTGACGACGGCGGTGATCGAGAGGACCACGGTGAGGATGCTGGTGGCGACCGTGCCCACCCACGTGTGGAACGTCTCGCCGTAGCCCTGGATGGCGACGATGACGACACGTGCGGCATAGAACAGTGATTCGAGGGCGAAGACGATCCCCAGCGGCAGCGCCGTGCGCGAGGCGCCCAGCGCGCCGCGGAAGCACTCGACGGCCGCAGCCGCGGCGAAGACGCTCAGCCCGATGAACATGACGAAGGCGCCGGACCAGTCGTCACCGCCCGCCCCGAACTCCACACCCGCGGCGGCTGCGGTCGCCGCGCCGCCGGCGGCGATCACGACACCGGGCAGCAGCACCGGACGGCGGTTGTAGCCGCGGCATCCGAGCCACATCATTCCCGTGCCCACCACGGCGGACGTGTTGCCGCCGATGACCGCCCACGCGGTGTCGGGCTCGGCTGCCCACACGAGGTAGAACATCGTGGTCAGAACCGCGCCCAGGAATCCCGCCGCCCAGAACCGACCGCTCTGATCGGGCCGCCGCAGGAGGGTGTCGAAGACGAACAGCACCGCGCACACGAGCACGACGACGGCCGTGACGAGCGACACGGAGAACTGGTCGATCATGCGCCCGCTCCACCCGGTCGGCGTGTGGGCAGCGTCACCGTGAAGGTGGAACCGACACCCAGGACGCTGCTGACGGTGATGTCGCCGCCGTGACGGCGCACGATGTCACGGCTGATGGCGAGCCCGAGCCCGTTACCCGTGACCGCCGAATCGCGGACCGCGACGCCGCGGTAGTAACGCTGGAACACCGAACCGAGATCCTCCTCGTTGAGCCCGACGCCGGAATCCTGGACCGCGATGATGGACCACTGATCGCCCACGGATGTCGCCACCGAAACCCGACCGCCCGGCCGGTTGTACTTGACGGCATTCGAGAGCAGGTTGTCGAGAACCTGCCGGATCCGCACCGGGTCGGCGTAGGCGCGGGCGGGCTCGACGCGCGAGACGTCGATGGCGATGCCGCGCTCGCTGGCGCTCACCAGGATCGACTCGACGGCGGCGTTGACATGCTCGACGAGGTCGACGTCTTCCGGCACAACGGTGACTTGGGCGGCCGACCGGCTCTGGCTCGAGGCGGCGAGCACGTCCCCGACGAGCCGCAGCAGCTGATCGGCGTTTCGGTCGGCCACGCGCAGGTTCTCGAGCGCGGCCTCGGGCACTCCCGGCGTGTCCATTGCGAGCTCGAGGTAGCCGAGGATCGAGGTCAGCGGCGTGCGCAGTTCGTGCGACACGGACGACACGAGGGCGTCGCGCTCGCGAGACGCGTCCGTCTCGGCGGTGACGTCGCGCGTGACGACGACGGCGCCCGAGTCGCGCCCGTCGGGCTCGATGACCCGTCGCGACGAGACGCTGAGCACCCGCCGCGTCTCTCCGGTGCCGACCTGGATGCGCGCATCCGTGAACGCCTCGCCGCGGCGCACCCGCGCCATCGGGTGCTCCTCCGGGTCGATCGCCGCCGCGCCATCGGCCGTGAACACCTCGGGCGCCGCACTCGAGCGCGACCCACGCTGCAGGCGTGCGTGGGCATCGTTGATGATCGATGCCGACCCGTCGGTCTCGATGCGCGCGACGCCGAAGTCGACACGGTCGAGGGCCTCCGTCAGCACCTGTTCATGGCGTCGGGCGCGTTCGAGCGACTGCGTGAGCACGGCCGCCTGCCGGTCGAGCAGCAGCCGCTGGGCGCTTGCTCGCCGGCTGCTGAGATACGTCGACGTGCTCACCGCGATCAGCAGCAACGGCAGCAGCACGAAACCGAACGACGACGGTGCCGCGCGCGTGATCAGTTCGACGGTGGCGTACGCGGCGAGCGAGAGGACGATGCCGCCGATCCAGCCGGCGGTGCCGAATCCGCTCGCCAACCAGATGACCGGGAACACCCACAGGAGACCGAACCCCCCGGTGGGCTCCGCGGTGCGCATGAGGCCGATGGCGATGATGTCGCCGATCGGGATCGCCGCGACCCAGAGGGGCGGGATGCTCGCCCACGGCACGACGATGGCGACGCCGGTCAGCACGAAGACGCCGGCGACCGCGAGGAAGAACAGGCCGGAGTCGCCCTGCAGGCCGACCGCGAGACCGACGAGCGCCACGATGAGCACGACGCTCGTGATGACGATCTGGTTCAGCATCGCCGATCGCGCCCGATCACCGTCGCTCAGAACGGCGTCGATCCAGCGGGGCGAATTCGGAAGGACATAGGTCGCTCGCGTGCGCTCGGGCGCTTCGATGTCCATGGTCCGAAACTATCGCGTCTGCGGCCTCGGCGTGCGCGTCCCCGCATGCGAGCCGCCCGGTGCCCGGAAACGGCGGAAGGGCCGGAGCACCAGGCTCCGACCCTTCCGTCGATCAGATTCGACTCAGCGACCCGACAGCTTCTCGCGCAGAGCGGCGAGAGCCTCGTCGTCGGCCAGCGTGCCGCCGCCGCCGGTGCTCGCGGACTGAACGTCCGACGAGAACGACGAGCCGTTGTCGGCCGGAGCAGCAGCCTCGGCCTCGAGGGCCTTGGCGACAGCAGCCTTGTGCGCCTCCCAGCGACCCTGGGCAGCGGCGTACTCGGCCTCCCAGGCCAGACGCTGCTCGTCGAAGCCTTCCTTCCACTGGTTGGTCTCCGGGTCGAAGCCCTCGGGGTACTTGTACTCCCCGTTCTCGTCGTACTCGGTGACCATGCCGTAGAGGGCGGGGTCGAACTCGGTGCCGAAGGGGTCGACCGACTCGTTCGCCTGCTTGAGCGAGAGCGAGATGCGGCGACGCTCGAGGTCGATGTCGATGATCTTGACGAAGACCTCTTCGCCGACCGACACGACCTGCTCAGCGAGCTCGACGTGCTTGCCCGACAGCTCCGAGATGTGCACGAGGCCCTCGATGCCGTCCGCGACGCGGACGAACGCGCCGAACGGGACGAGCTTGGTGACCTTGCCCGGTGCGACCTGGCCGATCGCGTGGGTACGGGCGAAGACCTGCCACGGGTCCTCCTGCGTCGCCTTCAGCGAGAGCGAGACGCGCTCGCGGTCCAGGTCGACCTCGAGGATCTCGACGGTGACCTCCTGGCCGACCTCGACGACCTCGGACGCGTGCTCGATGTGCTTCCACGAGAGCTCCGAGACGTGAACGAGACCGTCCACGCCACCGAGGTCGACGAACGCACCGAAGTTGACGATCGACGAGACGACGCCCTTGCGAACCTGACCCTTGTGCAGGTTGTTGAGGAACGTGGTGCGCGACTCGGACTGCGTCTGCTCGAGCAGGGCGCGGCGCGAGAGCACGACGTTGTTGCGGTTCTTGTCGAGCTCGAGGATCTTGGCCTCGATCTCCTGGCCGAGGTACGGCGTGAGGTCGCGGACACGACGGAGCTCGATGAGCGACGCGGGGAGGAAGCCACGGAGGCCGATGTCGACGATGAGGCCACCCTTGACGACCTCGATCACGGAACCGGTGACAACACCGTCGTTCTCCTTGATCTTCTCGACATCACCCCAGGCGCGCTCGTACTGCGCACGCTTCTTGGAGAGGATGAGGCGGCCTTCCTTGTCCTCCTTCTGGAGAACGAGGGCTTCGACCTCGTCGCCGACCTTGACGACCTCGTTGGGGTCGACGTCGTGCTTGATGGAAAGCTCGCGCGAGGGGATGACACCCTCGGTCTTGTAACCGACGTCGAGGAGGACCTCGTCGCGGTCGATCTTCACCACGGTGCCTTCGATGAGGTCGCCGTCGTTGAAGAACTTCAGAGTCTTCTCGACCGCGGCCAGGAAGTCCTCAGCAGATCCGATGTCGTTGATAGCGACCTGCTTGGTGGCCGGGGCGGTCGTTGCGTTAGTCATGTAGTGGGTTGTCCTTGTTGGGTCAGGGTGTCGGGCCAGGAACGAGATCGCCGCCAACACATGGCGGCCCGGTCCAGGCGAGTGGTTGTGGATGATGCGTCCGACGCATGGCGATGAAGCCACACGAGTGACGATCCAGGGTATCAGAGCGCACCCGCGAGATTCCAGTCATCCAGCGGCCGAATGACGCCGCGTTTCCTCCACAACAACCGCGATCCCTCGCTTCTTCCCCAGGCATGCGGAATCAGCTCCGATCGCCTCGTCGCGCTCACACGATCGAAGCATGGATAGCGAATCCCGATCGAACGTCCCCGCCGCGCAACCGGAAGGATGGCGCATCGCCGCCGTCGCGGCATCCGTCTCGGGATTCGGCTGCCTTCTCCTCCTGGTGCCGAGCGTGGTGGCCGTGTTCGACGCAGCGCAGGGTCTCGGTGCCGGCGGGGTGTTCGCGCTTCCGGTCATCCCGCTCGCGCCGCTCGGGGCAGCGGCGGCGCTCGTCGCCGGAGCGGTCGGCGTGGGCCGCCGAGACGTCGTCGTCATGGCGTTCGCCGGCGCCGGGCTGGTGTCGTCGGCGCTGGCGATGACGGTTGTCGCCGTCCTCGGCGGGTACGGCGTCCTCGCCTACCTGTGGGACGCGGTCGTCACAGCGGCTTCTCGTCCGTGACCCCGTCCACGTACACCCAGCGAGCGCGTCGCCGTTCGAAGCGACTCACCTCGTGCAGTTCTCCCGCGGTGTCACCCGCGCGCCACCGCGCCCGGAACTCCACGACTCCCGCGTTGTCGTCGGTGCCGCCGCGCGCCCGTTCGATCGTCAATCCGACCCACCGCGTCGCGGGATCGAGGTCCACGCTGCGAGGTCTCGTCTCCGGATGCCACGTCCGCATCAGATACGGCTCGTCCCGCAGCGCGAAGGCGGTGTACCGCGAGCGCATGAGCTGCTCCGCCGTCTCCGCAGCCACGCCGTCGAGCAGCGGGCCGCAGCATGCCGAGAACCGCGCGCCGCTCCCGCACGGACAGGATGCCGCGCCGTTGGGCCGGCGCGTGCCCGTCGCCTCACCGAACGACATGACTCTTCCCCGCATCCGAATGTCGCATCCGGCCAGCCTAGGAGTGCACCTGTGGACAACTCGAACGCATTCTCCGGATGCTGGCTACCGTCGTGCCATGCTCGTCCGCCATCGCCTCGCTGCGCTGCTCCTCGCTTCGGTTCTCCTGACGGCCGGGTGCAGCGATCCCGCCCCCGCCGCATCGCCCACCGCACCCGCGAAGACCGCCGCGCCGACCGAGACCGCGAGCGACGAAGCCGTGTTCCGTGAAGCGGAAGCCGCCTACCGCGCCTACGTCGACGCGCTCAACGCCGTCGACCTGGCCGACCCCGCGACGTTCGAGCCGGTCTTCGCGCTGACCACCGGGGAGCTCAGGTCGAGCGAAGAAGCGAGCCTCATGAGCTATCACTTGCAGAATGCGAGGCGCACCGGCAAGGCCGAGGTCATCGACGTCATCCCGGATCAAACGGACAACGTGGTAGCGACGGTCTTCGTGTGCATGGACCTCTCGGGCGTGCTGGTCACGGCTGCGGATGGCTCCAGCATGGTCGATGCGACGCGCTCCGATAGGCAGCAATTCAGCGTGCGATTGGCGCGCGCCGAAGCTGACGATCAGCTGAAGGTCGCTGCAATGGCCGCGTACAGCCACGGCCCCGCGTGCTGACCCTCGCCGCGGTTGTGCTCGCCGGAGCCACCGCCGTATCCGCAGCTCCGCCTCCTGAGGAGGAAGCCACCCTGTCCACAGCTTGGCGAACCGAAATCGTTGACGGCGAGCGCCTCGATCTTTACGGCTCTCGATTGGAGGCTGGGCCCGGTTCGGGCGCCGGAAGTGCGGTCGCATCCCGCGAACCGGTCGCGCCGTCGCCCGAGCCCCGTGACTGCGGACCGCTCAACCGATGCGAGGACTTCACCGTTTCGCTGCTGCCGCAGGCGAGGATCGCCGATGTCGCGTCGTTCGCGCCCGCGCCGACGAGTATTGTCAGCGAACCGGCCGGGTTGGGTGTGGTGGGCCTCCCGACGAACTTCGTGGTGCGCGCGGCCGAACACACCGCGACAGGCACCCTGTTCGACCTCCCGGTCACGGTGCGCTTCACCCCGCAAGAGGTCACCATCGCGCCGGGTGACGGTTCGACCATCTCCAGCGGACTCGGCGGACGCAGCTGGGGTGATCTCGGCGCGCCGCAGTTCACCCCCACCGATACGAGCCACTCGTACACCGAACGCGGCACCTACAGCGCCTCGGCCGTCATCCACTACCGAGCCGAGGTCGACTTCGGCCGGGGGTGGCGGCCCGTGCCGGGCACCCTCGACATCGCGACCGGTCCGCACCTCGTCCGAGTCCTCGAAGCCCGCAGCACCCTCGTCGAGCGGACGTGCAACGAGGGCCCGCGAGGACCAGGTTGCTGACGCGTCGGCATCCGACCGTGCCAGGATGATGCGATGAGCGACCGCCTCATGCTGCTCGACAGCGCATCTCTCTACTTCCGCGCGTTCTTCGGCGTCCCCGACACCGTCAAGGCCCCGGACGGCCGGCCGGTGAACGCGGTGCGGGGTTTCCTCGACATGATCGCGAAACTCGTCACGACGTACGAGCCGACCGAGCTCGTCGCCTGCTGGGACGACGACTGGCGGCCCCAGTGGCGGGTCGACCTGATCCCCACGTACAAGACGCACCGGGTCGCCGAGCCCGTCGTCGCAGGCCCCGACGTCGAGGTCGTCCCCGACCCGCTCGAGACGCAGGTGCCGGTCATCCGCGAGGCGCTCGAGACCCTCGGCATCCCGATCATCGGCGCTGCGGAGCACGAAGCGGACGACGTCATCGGCAGCCTCGCGACGCAGTCGGCCATGCCGGTCGACGTCGTCACCGGCGACCGCGACCTCTTCCAGCTGGTCGACGACGCCCGCGGCATCCGCGTCATCTACACCGGTCGCGGCATGAGCAACCTCGATGTCCTCACCGACGACGCGATCATCGCGAAGTACAACGTGCGCCCGAACCAGTACGCCGACTTCGCGACGATGCGCGGCGACGCATCCGACGGCTTGCCGGGCGTCGCGGGAGTCGGCGACAAGACGGCCGCCACCCTCCTCGCCGCCCACGGCGACCTCGACGGCATCCTGGCCGCGGCCGAACGCGGAGACGGCATGACGGCCGGCGTGCGGGCGAAGATCACCGCCGCCTCCGACTACCTCGCCGTGGCCCCACGCGTGGTGCGGGTCGTGCGCGACCTCGACCTGGGATCCGTCGATGCGCGCATCCGCGCCACCGAACAGAATGCCGTCGACGATCTGGCCGCTCGCTGGGGACTCGGCACCGCGGCGACGCGGGCGGCGAAAGCGCTGCGCGCTCGCACCTGACGGCGACCCGCCGCGATCAGCCCCGGTCGCGCCCCGTCCACTCGCGCAATCGTTCCAGAGGCCAGGTCGTCACGATCCGGTCGGTGGGAACACCGAGCCGCTCGGCCCGCTCCGCCCCGTAGTCGATGAGCGACAGTTGGCCGGGGGCGTGCGCATCCGAGTCGATGCTGAACAGGCAGCCGGCCTCCAACGCCTGCGCGATCAATTCGTCGGGAGGATCCTGACGCTCCGGCCGGGAGTTGATCTCCACCGCCACCCCCGCCGCCGCGCACGCCGCGAAGACGGGGGCGGGGTCGAACTCGGACGGCGGTCGGGTCCCCCGGCTGCCCTCGACCAATCGGCCCGTCACGTGCCCGAGGACATCGACACGCGGATCGGATGCCGCCGCCACGAGACGCCGCGTCATGGCCGGCTTCGGCATCCGCAGCTTCGAGTGCGCCGACGCGACGACCACGTCGAGCCGCCGCAGCAGCTCGTCCTCCTGATCGAGTGATCCGTCGTCGAGGATGTCGACCTCGATGCCGCTGAGCAAGGTGAAACCGTCACCGCTCATCGCCGCGACGACCTCGAGCTGTTCGCGCAAGCGCTCGGGCGAGAGGCCGCGCGCCACGCGCAGCCGCGGCGAGTGGTCGGTCAGGGCGAGGTACTCGTGACCCAACGCCCGGGCCGCGGCGACCATCTCGTCGATCGGGGTGAGCCCGTCCGACCACTCCGAGTGGCTGTGCAGATCGCCGCGCAGCCGTTTGCGCAGGTCGCCCGCCGGCACGACGCCACGACGCTCGCGCAGGTCGGCGAGATAGTCGGGCACCCGGCCAGCTCGCGCTTCGACGACGACGGCGAGTGTCCGGTCGCCGATGCCCGGACGTCGTCGCAGTGACGCGGTGTCATCGAGTTGCGCGTCGGTCAGCTCGCGGATGGCCTCGGCCGCGGCTCGGAAAGCTTTCGACTTGTAGCGCGATGACCGCTCACGCTCGAGGAGCTCCGCGATCTCGGTCAGGGCATCGATGGGTTTCATGCGCACACACGCCGGAAGCCCGTGCCGAAGCACGGGCCCCGTCCTCTCCGATCTAGCCGGAGGTGACCGCCGTACGGCGGACGACCACCGGAGCCGAGGCCAGGCGATGGGTCGCGAAGCCGAAGATGATCGACAGGATACCCACCCCCATCGCGAAGGCGGCCACGCCGAACGAGACGACCGAGGTGAACAGCGACGCCCGGAGGAACGACGCGTTCATCATCGTCGCGCGCATCGGGTCGTCCTGACCGAGCTCCGCGTAGGTCTTGCCGCCGGAGGCCTCCAGGGCATGGTGCTGGATGATGTCGGCCTGGACGTACGCGGTGAGCGGGCCCGCGACCGTCTGCCCCTGGAACGCCGCCGCATCGTCGGGCACGGTGATGTTCTCGGCGCGGAGCTGCGACGACACGAGCGACCACACGACGATGCCGCCGATGATCAGCACGACTCCCCCAAGCATGCCCAGGATGCCGAGGATCTTGACCAGGCCGGTGCGGCGGACGGGAGCCTCCACCGTGTCGGCGGTGGGGCTGGGGGTAGTGGACATCGGTTCCTCCTCGGGTGCGTTGCGCCTCACGCTATGCCTCCCGAGACAACGCCCGTCGGGCGGACGCCGTGAATAATCGATGTGGTCTGACCTCATCCTCGGGTGGCGCGCACCCACCGTTCCAACGTGCCCGCTGCGGCCCCGGAATCAACCGCCTCGGCCGCCGTCGCCATCGCCTCGGCAAGACGCTCCAGAATGGGGCGCTGCACCTGCGCGGCATCCCGCCACAGGCGATAGGACACAATGCCGGCTGCGGCGTTGAGCAGCACGATGTCACGCACGGGGCCGGAGTCTCCCTCCAGCACGCGACGAACCACCTGCGCGTTGTGATCCGGGTCGCCGCCGAGCAGGTCCTCGATGCGCGCGAGCGGCAGACCCAGGTCGCGCGGATCGAGGTCGTGCTCGTGGGTGTCGCCTCGGCTCACTTCCCAGATGCGGCTGTGGCCGGTCGTCGTCAGCTCGTCGAGCCCGTCGTCGCCACGGAACACCAGCGCGGTCGCGCCGCGAGTCCGGAAGACGCCCGTGATGAGGGGCACGCGGTCGAGGTGCGCGACGCCGACGGCGTTCGCCTCGGCCCGGGCCGGGTTGCAGAGGGGGCCGAGGAAGTTGAACACGGTGGGGATGCCGAGCTCGGATCGGCTCGCGCCCGCGTGGCGGAATCCGGGGTGGAACGCCGAGGCGAAAGCGAACGTGATGCCCGCCTCGTCGAGCACCCGCGCCACATCGGCCGGTTCGAGGGACAGGTCGATGCCGAGGGCACCGAGCACGTCCGACGAGCCGGACTTCGAACTCGCCGCCTTGTTCCCGTGCTTGACCACGGGGATGCCGCTGGCAGCAGCGACGATCGACGCCATCGTCGAGACGTTGACCGTGCCGAATCTGTCGCCGCCCGTGCCCACGATGTCGAGCGCGTCGGTGGGAACCGGCAGCGGCAGCGCAGCCTCGAGAATCGCGTCGCGGAACCCGACGATCTCATCGACCGTCTCGCCCTTGGCTCGGAGCGCGACGAGGAACCCGGCCAACTGCGCGTCGGTCGCCCGGCCCGCCATCACCTCGCGCATCGCCCATGTGGCATCCGACACGCTGAGATCGCGTCCTTCCAGGAGGTCCGTCAGGATGTCGCGCCACGCGTGCTGAGCCATGGCACACGATCCTATCGGCCGGTTCTGAGGCGCTTTTCGGCGGACTCTTAGGTTGCCCTAACCCTCGCCGCGTCCGGATCGACCTTCAGCGATGCAGAAACCACCCCCAGAATCGGCCATAATGGATGCCGTGACGACCACTCCAGCGACGTATTCCCAGGCCCTGCGCTCGGTCAAGCGGCCGGACCCGGTCGCTGTCGGCACCATCGTGTGGCTCGGCAGCGAGGTGATGTTCTTCGCGGGCCTCTTCGCGATCTACTTCACTCTGCGCAACACCTCCCCCGAGCTGTGGGCCGACCGTACGGAACTGCTGAACATTCCGTTCGCCTTCGTCAACACCCTCGTCCTGGTGCTGTCGTCGGTGACGGCGCAGATCGGTGTCCACAACGCCGAGCACTTCCGCCCCTACCGTTCGGGTTCGATTTGGAACCTGCGCAAGTGGGGCATGGTCGAGTGGTTCTTCCTCACCTTCGTGATGGGCGCGATCTTCGTCTCGGGCCAGGTGTGGGAGTACGCGACCCTCATCGCTGAGGGCATGCCTATCCAGGCGGACGCGTACGCCTCGGCGTTCTACATCACCACGGGCTTCCACGCGCTGCACGTCACCGGCGGTCTGGTGGCATTCCTCCTCGTCATCGGGCGCGCCTTCGCCGTCAAGAACTTCGGCCGGAAAGAGATGACCTCCGCGATCGTCGTGTCGTACTACTGGCACTTCGTCGACGTGGTGTGGCTCGTCCTGTTCGCCGTCATCTACTTCCTGAAGTAACCGGAGCTGAATCACTCATGGCATCCAAGAACCCGCGCCGTAACGGAGGCCGCCGCAGCAAGTGGGCGGCCGCCGCACTGATCGGCATCGGCCTGCTCGTCACCGGCGGCGGTTACGCCGGCGCCTCCGCCGCGATGGCCGCGGGCGACAACACGACGCAGACCGCCTCCACGCTCACCGTGGAAGACGGCAAGAAGCTCTTCCAGGCGAACTGCGCGACCTGCCACGGACTCAACCTCGAGGGCACGAACGACGGACCGTCGCTGTACGGCGTCGGCGAGCTGTCGGTCGAGTTCCAGGTGGCGACGGGCCGTATGCCGCTGCAGATGCAGGGCCCCCAGGCTCCGCAGAAGCCGGTTCAGTTCACGCAGGAGCAGATCGAGGCCATCGCGGCCTGGGTCCAGTCCGAGGCCCCCGGCCCGACCTACCCCGAGTCCGAGGTCCTCGACGGCGAGGGCGACGTGTCGCACGGCGCCGAGCTCTTCCGCATCAACTGCGCGATGTGCCACAACGTCGCCGGTGCAGGTGGCGCGCTCACGGAGGGCAAGTACGCTCCCCCGCTCACGACCACGTCGCCGCTGCACATGTACGCAGCCATGGTCACCGGGCCGCAGAACATGCCCGTCTTCAACGACATGACCCTCACCACCGAGGAGAAGCGCGACATCATCAGCTACCTGATGATCCGCCCGACCGAGAACTCGCCCGGCGGCTTCTCGCTCGGTTCCCTCGGCCCCGTCTCGGAGGGTCTGTTCATCTGGATCTTCGGCATCGGCGCCCTCGTCGCGATCTCGGTGTGGATCACCGCGAAATCGAACTGAGAACCGTGACGATCGAAGCAACGCACAAGGAGCAAAATGGCTGACGAGAAGGCGCCCGAGCAGGTTCCTGCTTCCCTGGTGCCCTCATCGGGGCTCGCCGTCGCGGTGTCTGACCCGGTGCAGAACCCCGGGCTCGCACCCCACCGCAAGCGCATGACCGATCAGGACCCGGCGGCCATGACGCGCGCCGTGCGCACCGTCTACACGCTGTTCTACCTTTCGGCGGCAGCGAGCATCTGGGCGGTCGCGGCGTACCTGATCTTCCCGATCGAGAGCGGCCTCATCGCCGACATCCGACGGAACAACCTCTTCATCGGTCTGGGTATCGCCACGGCGCTCCTGGCCATCGGCATCGGCGCGATCCACTGGTCGAAGGCCGTCATGCGCGACACCGAGTTCATCGAGGACCGTCACTCCACGCGCGGCAGCGACAACACGCGCGCCGCGGCGGTGCAGGTGTTCGCCGACGCGAACGAGGAATCGGGCTTCGGCCGGCGCACGATGGTGCGCAACTCGCTGTTCGTCGCCCTGGCGGCGTCGATCCTCCCCGGTGTCACGCTGTTCCGCGGCCTGGCCCCGCACAGCTCGCCCGAGCACCCCCACGCCGGTGACCCGGTGTACCTGCTCAAGCACACGATGTGGGAAGAGGGCATGCGCCTTGCGCACGACCCGACCGGCAAGCCGATCCGCGCTGCGGACCTGACGCTCGGCTCCGCCGTGCACGTCATCCCCGAGTCGCTCGCCACGCTCTCGCACCACGACGGCTACCTCGAGGAGAAGGCCAAGGCGATCGTCCTGCTCATGCGTCTGCTTCCCGAGCAGCTCAACGAGGCGGACGAGCGCAAGGACTGGTCCTACGACGGCATCGTCGCGTACTCCAAGGTCTGCACGCACGTCGGTTGCCCCGTCGCGCTGTACGAGCAGCAGACCCACCACCTGCTGTGCCCGTGCCACCAGTCGCAGTTCGACGTGACCAACGCCGCCGCCGTCATCTTCGGCCCGGCCGCACGTCCGCTGCCCCAGCTCCCGATCACCGTCGACGACGAGGGCTACCTGATCGCACGCAGCGACTTCACCGAACCCGTCGGCCCGAGCTTCTGGGAGCGTCATTGAGCACCTCCACCCACCCCACGGAGAACGTCACGACCGCTCCCGCGGTCCACGCTGACGGACCGACCCGCCCGGCGGACAAGCCGCTCGGCGGCAAGTTCGTCGGCGGCGTGGCGAACTACCTCGACGAGCGCACGAGCATCTCGGGCCTGGTCAAGGAGCTCGGCCGCAAAATCTTCCCCGACCACTGGTCGTTCATGCTCGGCGAGATCGCACTGTGGTCCTTCGTCGTCGTCCTGCTCTCGGGGACGTTCCTGACGTTCTTCTTCGAGGCCTCGATGGCCGAGACCCACTACTACGGCGCCTACGCTCCGATGCGCGGCCTCGAGATGTCGGCCGCCATGGCGTCGACGCTCGAGATCTCCTTCGATGTACGTGGTGGCCTGCTGGTCCGCCAGCTGCACCACTGGGCGGCACTCGTCTTCGTCGCCGGCATCGGCGTGCACATGCTGCGCGTGTTCTTCACGGGCGCGTTCCGCAAGCCGCGCGAGCTCAACTGGGTGATCGGTTTCATCCTGTTCATCCTCGCGATGGCCGAAGGCTTCACCGGCTACTCGCTGCCCGACGATGTTCTCTCGGGCAACGGCCTCCGCATCATCGACGGCATGATCAAGGGCATCCCGCTGATCGGCACCTGGACCTCGTTCCTCCTCTTCGGTGGCGAGTTCCCGGGGACCGAGATCGTCGGTCGCCTCTACGCACTGCACATCCTGCTCCTGCCGGCGATCCTCGTGGCGCTGCTCGCCCTGCACCTCATGCTGATGATCGTCAACAAGCACACGCAGTTCGCCGGCCCCGCCCGCACGAACAACAACGTCGTGGGCTACCCGATGATGCCGGTCTACATGTCCAAGATGGGCGGTTTCTTCTTCCTCGTCTTCGGCGTGCTCGTCCTCATCGCGGCGCTGTTCACGATCAACCCGATCTGGAACTACGGCCCGTACGACCCCTCCCCCGTGTCTGCGGGTACCCAGCCCGACTGGTACATCGGCTTCGCCGACGGCGCGCTGCGCCTCATCCCGCCGCACTGGGAGTTCGTGCTGTTCGACCGCACCTGGTCACTGAACATCCTGGTGCCGCTCGTCGGCCTCGGCGTGTTCATCGTCCTCGTCATGGTCTACCCCTTCATCGAGGCGTGGATCACGGGCGACAAGCGCGAGCACCACATCGCCGAGCGTCCGCGCAATGCAGCCACCCGGACCGCCATCGGCGCCGCCGGCGTGACGTTCTACGCGGTGCTGTGGGCAGCGGCATCCTCCGACATCGTGGCCACGCACTTCCACCTCACGATGGAGGGTGTCATCCACGCGCTCCAGGCCATGCTGTTCCTCGGCCCGGTCGTCGCATACTTCGTCACCAAGCGCATCTGCATCGCGCTGCAGAAGAAGGATCGCGAGATCGCGCTGCACGGCTTCGAGTCCGGTCGGATCGTCCGCCTGCCCGGGGGTGAGTACATCGAGGTGCACCAGCCCGTCGACGAGTACGAGCTCGTGAAGCTGGTCGACTACACCACGAACGCTCCCCTCGTCGTGCGTCCGAACGACAAGGGCCGCATCCCGTGGCACGAGAACCTGCGCGCAGGCCTCTCGCGCTGGTTCTTCGAGGACCGCCTCACCCCGCTCACGCAGGCGGAGCTGGCTGCCGCACGCAGCCACGCCCAGCACGACCTCGAGCACATCGCTGAGGAAGAGCGGGCGGAGCTCCAGGGCGCCCACGAACGCGCCGGCGTGCCGGACGCACCCCTGCACCCCATCGAGGACGGAAAGGGCGTGGAGACGGCGAATCGCCCCTCCAACGTGATCGTCCCCGATGAGGACGACGACACGGACGCCGACGGTAAGGGATCGCGGAAGAGCTGATCCCGGACTGTCCGGATTACGGCGGGGTGTGACCGATCGGTCACACCCCGCCTTTCGTTCGTCTGCGTAGCGTGTGACGCATGACCGATGCACTCACCTACTTCACCACCAAGCTCCAGCACGAGACGGATGCCTCGGACGTGTTCGACGCTCAGCGCGCCGGCGACGACTTCGCTCTCGTCGACGTCCGCAGCTCGGATGCCTGGGCCCAGGGCCACGCCATCGGCGCGATCCACCTCCCCTATCGAGAGATCGCCGCGCGAGCGGCCGCCGAGATCGATCGCGACGTCGACGTCGTCGTGTACTGCTGGAGCCCCGGGTGCAACGGTGGCACCCGCGCGGCGATCGAGTTCGTCAAGCTCGGCTACCGTGTCCGAGAGATGATCGGCGGCTACGAGTACTGGGCGCGGGAGGGCTACCCTGTGGCCAATGCGCATGGCCCGCTCCCCCGCATCTACGACCCCCTCGTCGCCCTCGTACGCTCCTGACCGGGCGGCGGGCCGGCTGCGGCGCGCAGCGGCGGTGCTTCACCCGCTGGGGCCAGTGGACGCCGCTACGGGCACCCCGGCGCAAGGAACTTCACTTGACCACCCGCACGCGCTTCTCTCGTGGGGCGTCGGATCTGGTTCATTGAATCGCAGCCCACAGCGGCGTCTGCCGGCACGAGGCCACTCACAACGACGGACGGCCACCGCACCGAAGTGCGATGGCCGTCCGTCGTGAGGCGTGCGGGTGATCAGCGCGCGAAGTAGCCGCGGTAGTACTCGTAGACCCAACCGACGATCGCGACGACGAAGAGCGCGAAACCGATCGGGAGCAGGAACTGCCCGACCGCGAGGCCGACGATGAAGACGGATGCCGCGAACGCCAGCACGAGCGGCCACCAGGACCACGGGCTGAACTCGCCGATCTCAGGGTCTCCGTCGTCGATGTCGGCGGTGAGCGAGTCCTCGGGCAGTTCGCCGCCCTGAGCCTTGTGCACGCGCGAGACGTAGAACGCGATCATCGCGCCCATGAAGCCGGTGAACAGCAGCGCGGTCGATCCGACCCACTCGATGCGATGCCACCAGACGCCCTGGCTGGTGTTGGCGAGAAGGTTCCACACCGTGTACGTGACGAACACGGCGAAGAAGAACCAGGTGAGAACCCACCAGAGGTTGATGTTGGTCTTCACGGCTTACTTCACCTCTCCATCGGCGACATCCACAACCGGCGCATCGGGGGCGTCCTTCGCGGGGCCCACGCCGACCGGGATGGCGGCCTCGGGGTGGTTCAGGTCGAACGCGGGACGCTCGCTGCGGATACGCGGGATCGACGTGAAGTTGTGGCGCGGCGGCGGGCAGCTGGTCGCCCATTCGAGCGATGCGCCGTAACCCCACGGGTCATTGACCGTGACCTTCGGTGCCGTACGCGAGGTGATCCAGACGTTCAGGAAGAACGGGATCATCGAGGCGCCGAGGACGATCGCACCGATCGTGGAGACCTGGTTCTGCCAGGTCCAGCCGTCGGCTGCCGAGTAGTCCGCGTAGCGACGGACCATGCCGTCCACGCCGAGCCAGTGCTGGATGAGGAACGTCATGTGGAAACCGATGAACAGCATCCAGAAGTGCACCATTCCGAGACGCTCGTTGAGCATCCGCCCCGTCCACTTCGGCCACCAGAAGTAGAAACCAGCGAACATGGCGAACACGACGGTGCCGAACACGACGTAGTGGAAGTGCGCGACGACGAAGTACGAGTCCGATAGGTGGAAGTCGAGCGGCGGCGAGGCGAGGATGACGCCGGTGAGGCCACCGAACACGAACGACACGAGGAAGCCGAGCGTGAACACCATCGGCGTCTCGAACGTGACCGAGCCCCGCCACATGGTGCCGATCCAGTTGAAGATCTTCACGCCCGTCGGCACCGCGATCAGCATCGTCATCAGCGCGAAGAACGGCAGAAGGACCGCTCCGGTGACGTACATGTGGTGTGCCCACACGGCGACCGAGAGGGCCGCGATCGCGATGGTCGCGTAGATCAGCGTCTTGTAGCCGAAGATCGGCTTGCGGCTGAACACCGGCAGGATCTCGGAGACGATCCCGAAGAACGGCAGCGCGATGATGTATACCTCAGGGTGCCCGAAGAACCAGAACAGGTGCTGCCACAGGAGGACGCCGCCGTTTGCCGGGTCGTAGATGTGCGAGCCGAGCACGCGGTCCGATGCCGCCGCGAAGATCGCCGCGGCGAGCACGGGGAACGCCATCAGGATCAGGATGCTGGTGACGAGCGTGTTCCACGAGAAGATCGACATCCGCCACATCGTGAGGCCGGGCGCGCGCATCGTGATGATCGTGGTGATGAAGTTGACGGCACCGAGGATCGTGCCGAAACCGCTCATGCCGAGGCCGAGCATCCACAGATTGCCGCCGGCGCCGGGTGAGAACGTCGCGTTGGCGAGCGGCTGATAGGCGAACCATCCGAAGGACGCCGCACCCTGGGGGGTGAGGAAGCCCGAGATCGCGATGATCGAGCCGAAGAGGAACAGCCAGAACGCGAACGCATTCAGACGCGGGAAGGCCACGTCGGGCGCACCGAGCTGCAGCGGCAGGATCGCGTTCGCGAAGCCGGCGAACAGCGGGGTCGCGAACATCAGCAGCATGATCGTGCCGTGCATCGTGAACAGCTGGTTGTACTGCTCCTTGGTCGGAACGACCTGCATGCCCGGCTCGAAGAGCTCCGCGCGGATGATGAGCGCCATCACGCCGCCGAGGAGGAAGAACAGCACCGAGGCGATCAGGTACATGTACCCGATCGTCTTGTGGTCGGTGGAGGTGATCCACTTGACGATGATGTTGCCCTTCTGCTCGACGCGCGAAGCGCTGAGCAGCGCCGCCTGACGCGGCGGAAGGGTGGTGGGGCGGCCCGAGGGCTGTTCGCCCTGGAGCGGAAGTGTCGTCGCCATCAGTGGCTTCCCTCGGCTGATTCGGTGACCGCTCCCGTGCCCGGGAGGTTCTGCTGGCGGTCATAGGCGTCGTTGATGTCGCCGGTCTGGTCGGCGGCGCGCAGCGAGGCCAGGTAGTCCTCGTACTCCTGCTCGGAGACGACCTCGACGTTGAAGAGCATCATCGAGTGGTACTCGCCGCAGAGCTCGGCGCACTTGCCGGCGTAGGTGCCCTCGCGAGTGGGGGTGAACGACCACGAGTTGGTGTCGCGGCCCGGGTACATGTCCTTCTTGTAGAGGAAGTCGATGACCCAGAACGAGTGGATGACGTCGCGCGACTGCAGGTTGATCTTGACCGTCTTGTCGACGGGCAGGACGAGCGTGGGCAGCTCGGCCTCGTCACGGTCGCCGTTGGCGGCGGGCTGCGCCTGGACGCCCATGGTCCAGACGGCGTCGGAGTTGTCTTCCTCTTCGCCGTTGTACTGGAAGTCCCAGGCCCACTGCTTGCCGATCGCGGTGATCGAGACATCGGGGTCTTCGTACTGCGTCTCGATGATCGACTGGTCGCGCGCGGTGAAGGCGAAGAACCCGATCACGAGGATGAGCGGCACGATCGTGTAGAAGATCTCGATCGGCATGTTGTAGCGCAGCTGCACGGGAAGACCGGTCTGGCCGCGGCGACGACGGTAGGCGATGGCGGCGAACGCCATGAGGCCCCATGTCAGCACACCCACGGCGAGCAAGACGATCCAGGAGTTGACCCACAGACCCGACACCATCTCGGTGCGGTTCGTCGCCTGGGTACCGTCGTCGGTGAAGCCCGGGAGGTAGCCGTTCAGCTCCGTCGGTGTACAAGCTGCGAGGGAGACTGCCGTGACGATCCCGAGAGGGATCACGGCCCAGCGGAGGCGGCGTTTGAAGCGCACAGTGCACCTTTCCGGGACGAATGGTTCGACCTTCAGTCTAGGGCAAGCTTTCACCCGATTCAGGCCATCCATTCAGGATGTCGGCGACGCAGGACGTCGCTCGGGGCGGGTCAGTGGAAGCTGTCCCCGCACGCGCAAGAGCCCGCGGCGTTGGGGTTGTCGATCGTGAAGCCCTGCTCCGAGATCGTGTCCTTGAAGTCGATCGTCGCGCCGTCGAGGTACGGAACCGACATGTCGTCGACGATGACCTCGACGCCGTCGAAGTCGACAGCCTGGTCGCCGTCGAGGAAACGCTCGTCGAAGTAGAGCTGGTAGATGAGGCCGCTGCATCCGCCCGGCTGGACGGCGACGCGCAGACGCAGGTCGTCGCGGTTCTCCTGCGAGAGCAGGCTCTTCACCTTGAGCGCCGCCTCATCGGTCAGCGAGACGCCGTGTGCACGGACGGTTTCGGACGTGGCGATGTCGGTCATGATTCTCCCGAGGTGTCGGGCCGCGGACAGGCGGCCGGTGCCACGATTCTACGCGCGGCACCGGCCCGCGGGGCGCTCTTCCCGAGCGATCCGCGACCGGCTCAGAGCTGCGATGCGTCCAGCCGCTCGAGCAGGAGCGCCTCCGACACCAGCGCATGGCGGAACGTGTCGAGGTGGAGCGACTCGTTCGGGCTGTGCGCACGCGCGTGGGGGTCCTCGACGCCGGTCACCAGGATCTGCGCCGCGGGGAACTCGCGGACGAGGTCCGCGATGAACGGGATGGATCCTCCGACCCCGATGTCGACGGGCTCGACGCCGTACCCGGTGGCCAACGCCGCACGGGCGTGCGCGACGGCACTGCCGCTGGTGTCGACGAGGAACGGGTTGCCCGTCTCGATATCGCGGAAGGTCACCTCGGCTCCGAAGGGAGCGTGAGCGCGCAGGTGCGCCTCCACCGCGCGGTACGCCTCGTCGCCCGACTGGCCCGGCGCCACACGGGCCGAGATGACGACCGACACCTCGGGGCTCAGCGTGTTCGACGCGTTGCGGACGCTGGGTGCGTCGATTCCCGTGACCGTGATCGACGGCTTGTTCCAGATGCGCGACAGGATCGATCCCGTGCCGATGGGCGACACACCGGCGGGAAGACCCGCCTCCGAGCGCAGGGTCTCTTCGGAATAGGCGGGCGTGTCGGCGTCTCGCTCGCGCAGGCCGTCGACAGCGACGGCACCGTCGTCGTCCCAGAGGGTGGCGAGCAGCTTGACCGTCGCGAGCATCGCGTCGGGGACCGCTCCACCGAACATGCCCGAATGCGAGGCGTGCTCGAGGGTGCGGACGGTCATGGTGAAGCGTGCGTTGCCGCGCAGCGAGACGGTCAGGGCCGGCGTGGTCGCGTCCCAGTTTCCCGAGTCGGCCACGACGATCACGTCGGCGCGCAGCGCATCCGCGTTGTGCGACAAAAACGACGCGAACGAGGCCGACCCGGCCTCCTCCTCCCCCTCGATGAAGAGGTTGACGCCGAGATCGAAGTCCGGACCGGCTGCCTCGACGAGTGCGCGCAGGGCGCCGATGTGCGCCATGACACCCGCCTTGTCGTCGGCGGCGCCCCGGCCGTACAGGCGGCCGTCGCGGACGGTGGGCTCGAACGGCGCCGACTCCCAGAGGCTCTCGTCGCCGACGGGCTGCACGTCGTGGTGCGCGTAGAGGAGGATCGTTGGCCGACCGTTGCGTGCGGCGCGGGTCGCGAGCACCGCCGGCATCCCCTGCTCCCCCGTCGACGGGATGGCCGCGGTGGCGACCTCGACGCGCTCGAAGATGCCGAGCCCCTCCGCCAGGCTCGCGACGGCCGCGGCGCTGCGCTCGACCTCGGCCCGCTCGAAGCCGGGGAAAGCGACGGACGGGATGCGCACGAGCGACCCGAGGTCGGCGAGGGCGGCGGGCACGGCGGAGAGGGCGGCGTCGCGCACGGCGGCGGACCGAGGAGATTCGGAGGTCATGCGGGTAATCTTATGAGGCACGTTCGTCGCAGAACCCGAGGATCCCCGTGGCCAAAACTCCCGCCGTCCCCGCTCCGGACGACGCCGCTCAGGCGTCGACGGGCTTCGGCAAGAACCGTCCGACCCCGAGCCGCGCCGCCCAGGAGGCGGCTCGCAAGCGCCCCCTGGTGCCCGACACCAAGGAAGCGAAGGCGCGCGCTCGCGCCGAGCTGGCAGAGCGACGCGACAAGGCCCGCATCGGCATGGCCAACGGTGACGAGCGGTACCTCCCCGTCCGGGATAAGGGGCCGCAGCGCCGCTTCGTCCGCGACTACGTCGACGCCGGCTGGCACCTGGGCGAGCTCGTGATGGGCGCGATGGTGCTCGTCATCATCGTGACCTTCCTCGGCTCGAACGCGGTCACCTTCTACGCGTTCATCGCGCTGTGGGCCTTCATCCTGCTCGTCATCGGTGACATGGTCATCACGAGCGTCCGGGTGAAGAAGGCTGCACGCGCCAAGTTCGGTGTCGAGCGCATGGAGAAGGGCCTCGGCTGGTACGGCGCGATGCGCTCGATCCAGATGCGCTTCATGCGTCTACCGAAGCCGCAGGTCAAGCGCGGCCAGCGCCCCGCCTGAGCTGAACCAGCCCACGGTTGATCTGCCGCGCCCACAACGGTCCGCGGTAGATGAACGCGGTGTACCCCTGAACGAGGTCGGCACCGGCGTCCAGGCGTTCCTGGACATCGGCCGCGGTCTCCACGCCCCCGGCCGCGATGACGCAGAACTCGCGCGGAACCGCCGCACGCACGAGGCGCAGCACCTCGAGTGACCGGCGGCGCAGCGGAGCACCCGACAGACCGCCGGCGCCGATGGCCGCGATGCGCTCGTCGTCGGCGAGCAGACCGTCGCGCGCGATCGTCGTGTTCGTCGCGATGAGACCCGCGAGCCTCGTCTCGACGGCGAGCGACGCGATGGCCGTGACCTCGTCGTCGTCGAGGTCGGGAGCGATCTTCACGAGCAGCGGCGTCGAGCCGGCGGCATCCCGGACCGCCTCGAGCAGCGGCCGCAGCGTGTCAACCGCCTGCAGTCCGCGCAGGCCGGGCGTGTTCGGCGACGACACGTTGACGACGAGGTAGTCCGCCTCGGGAGCGACCAGCTTCGTGCTCGTCACGTAGTCCGACGTGGCGTGCTCGACATCGACGATGCGGCTCTTGCCGATGTTCGCCCCGATGACCGGACGGCGACGGGCCCGCCGCAGCCGACGGAGCCGGGATGCCGCGGCGGCGGCGCCACGGTTGTTGAAGCCCATCCGGTTGATGAGCGCGCGGTCCGAGACGAGGCGGAACAGCCGGGGTCGCGGGTTGCCCTCCTGCGGCACCGCGGTGACGGTGCCGATCTCGACATGACCGAATCCGAGGGCGCCGAGACCGCTGACCATGATGGCGTTCTTGTCGAAGCCGGCGGCGACGCCGAACGGGGAGTCGAACACGCGCCCGAGCGCCTCGACGCGCAGCGACGGGTCGGGCGCGGTGAGCCGGCGAGTGATCGCCGAGAACGGCGGGACGCCGAGGACGCGGATGACCGGCACCACGAGGTGATGGGCCGTCTCGGGGTCCATGCGGGAGAAGACGGTGCGGAAGATGAACGGGTACATCGCCGTCCAGCCTAGAGCGAGGTCGCGTCCTCCGCCGAGCGGGTGGCCCGGTGATCTGCGCGCAGCTGCTCGATCGCCGCCTCGAAATCCTCGAGGGTGTCGAACGCCTGGTAGACGCTCGCGAAACGGAGGTACGCGATCTCGTCGAGGTTGCGCAGCGGGCCGAGGATGGCCAGTCCGATCTCGTTGGTGTCGATCTGCGACGATCCGGTCTGGCGGACGGTCTCTTCGACCTCTTGCGCGAGGAGCGCGAGGTTGGCTTCGGTGACGGGCCGCCCCTGGCAGGCCTTGCGAACCCCCGACATCACCTTTTCGCGGCTGAAGGGCTCGATGACACCGGAGCGCTTGATGACGTTCAGGCTGGCCGTCTCGATCGTCGAGAACCGCCCGCCGCACTTCGGGCACTGACGGCGTCGACGGATGCTGAGGCCGTCATCGCTCGTGCGGGAGTCGATGACGCGGGAGTCGGGGTTGCGACAGAAAGGGCAATGCATGGCCAGCCCAGATTACGCGTCGAACCGGGCCGATACGGCCTCGCCGTGCGCCGGCAGCTGCTCGGATGCCGAGAGAGCGACGATCCCGTCGTGCACCTCGCGCAGCGCCTCGCGGTCGTACGACACGACCTGCTGCGACCGCAGGAAGGTCGCCGCCCCGAGACCGGCGGCGTAGCGCGCCTGGCCTCCCGTCGGCAGAACGTGGTTGCTTCCCGCGAGGTAGTCCCCCAGGCTCACGGGTGTGTGCGCCCCGACGAAGACCGCCCCGGCGTTCACGAACTCGTCGGGACGCGGATCCGCGAGGTGCAGTTCGAGGTGCTCCGGGGCGTACGCGTTCGAGAATGCGGTGGCCGCGGCGAGGTCGTCGACGAGGACGATCGCCGATTGCGGACCCGCGAGCGCGACCGCGACGCGCTCGGCGTGGCGGGTACGCGACGCCCGTTCGGCGGCACGCTCGGCGACGGATGCCGCGAGCTCGGGCGACGCCGTGACCAGCACGGCCGCCGCCTGCTCGTCGTGCTCCGCCTGGCTGACGAGATCGGCCGCCACCAGCTCGGGGTCGGCGGTCTCGTCCGCAACGATGAGGATCTCGGTCGCGCCGGCTTCGGAGTCCGTGCCGACGACGCCGGCGACGACCCGCTTCGCGAGCGCGACGAAGTTGTTGCCCGGGCCGGAGATGACATCGACGGGGTCGAGCCCGATCGCCGGCACGCCGTAGGCGAAGGCGCCGATGGCACCGGCTCCGCCCATCGCGTAGACCTCCGAGACGCCGAGCAGGCGGGCCGCGGAGAGGATCACCGGGTGCACGCGGCCGTCGTGATCGCGCTGCGGCGGCGACGCGAGTGCGACGGTCGTCACGCCCGCGATCTGAGCGGGGACGACGTTCATCACGACGCTCGAGGGATAGACGGCCTTTCCACCCGGCACGTAGACGCCGACGCGTCGTACCGGACGCCACCGCTGCTCGACGCGGGCGCCGGGCCCGAGCTCGGTCACCCGGTCGGGCGGAACCTGAGCCGCGGAGGCGAGGCGCACGCGACGGATGGACTCCTCGATGGCGGCGCGCACGATCGGGTCGAGGCCGTCGAGCGCCTCGTCAAGGTGCTCGATGGGGACGCGAACGGCGTGGCCTTCGACGCCGTCGAAGCGCGCGGCTTGCTCGCGCAGCGAGCTCTCGCCGCGCGACGCGACGTCGTGGACGATCTCCGCCGCGGTGGCGAGGGCCAGACCGCGTGCCGCCTCGGCGCGAGGGACGGCGGCGAGCAGCTCGGCGGCCGTCAGCTGACGGCCGCGCAGGTCGATGGTGCGCATCGTTCCAGGCTAGCGCTCGACGCGCGGCCCTCAGCCGCGGGTGACGTCGCGCGTTTCGTGGAGGTACCCCACGCGACCGTCCTCGTGACGCACGACGAACACCTCGCCGCGGTCCTCGATCACCAGTGCCCAGGCCGTCGGGCCGATGCGGAACAGCGGCGCGCCGGTCTCATCGAGGACGTCGCGCTCCTCGGGCGCGAGCGCCCAGAAGGCCTGCTGCGTCGGCTGCTGATCGATCACGGTCGTGGCGTTCGCGTCGAACGGTTCCGCCGCATCGGCCGCGGTGGCCTCCCACGAGCCGGTTCCGGAGGATGCGCCGTCGACGTGAGCGGGTGCGCCGTCGACGTGAGCGGGCGCGCCGTACGCCTGGGTCGGTGCGGCGTGCCCGGCCGGGCCCTGTGTGGCCGGCGCAGAGGGAGCGGGCCGCGCGGTGAGCGGTCGCGGTTCGACCGGGCGTGCGGCACGGGCCAGGCGGTGTGCGGGCGACTCGGGACGGTGGCGGAAGTCCTCGCCCAGAACGGGGAGGTGCGGTGCGACGACCGTCAGCACGACGCCGGCGAGCATGAGGATCAGCTCGACCCAGACGACCCAGCTGGCGACGAAGACGCGCGTCTGCGCGAGCGCGACGAACGAGCTCCAGACGATGCCGAGCCAGACGGTGGCCGACACCGAGAAGGCGACCGAGGCGAACTGGTCGATGCCCAGCGAACCGACCCGGCGGATGCCCTGCGGCGAGAAGCGCCGCAGCACGACGAGGAAGACCGCGACGGTGGGCACGCCGATCGTGAGCACCCAATCGATCCCGGCCGCCCACACCGAGGAACCGGAGCCGAAACGCCCGTAGACCGGGAAGAACGAGAAGATGAACGCGAGGGCCCACACGCCCACGAGGGCGGTCTCGCGGATCGAGAGCGGGCCGACGCCGTACTGGGGCGGGACCCCGGTCGTCGACGCGGAGCCCGCGCCGTCGAGCTCCCGATGCGTCGAATCGTCGGGGGTGACGGAGGCGTCGCCGTCGCGGAACGCATCGTCGGCGCGAGCCGCGTCGTCGACGGCGGCATCCGGGGCGACCGCGGGGTCCGTCGAGACAGCGCCCTCGGTCGCGGCCGGTGTCATCGGCTCGGCGGACACGCCGTCGCCGATCGGCGCTGCGTTGTCGGCGCGGTCGGCGTGGACGTCGTTCTGCTTCTCGTCGGTCACGATGTTCCCTTCGTCGCGGCGGTTGCGCTGCGGTGTGATCCTACCGGGCTCAACCCAGACACTGCGGGCCGAGCAGACCCTTGAGCTCGCCGTAGAGATCCGGCGTCACCCGGACGGGCATCGGCACCTCGAAGACCTTCGCCGCACCGCCGCGGTGCAGCTTCAGCGACACCTCGGTGTCTCCGCTGTGACGTCGGAGCACTGCCGCGAGCTCACCGATCGTGGACTCGGTCGCCCGCTGCTCCGGCAGCAGCAGCACGAGGGGTCCGGACGCGTCGAACGAGCCCAGATCCGGCGAGAACGCCGACTGCCCGTGCAGGTTCAACCCGTCGTCCCGCCGCGAGACCCGGCCGCGGACGACGAGGATCGAGTCGGCCACGAGCATGCTCTGGAACTCGGTGTAGGTCTTGCCCATGAACATCACGGTGACCTCGCCATCGAAATCCTCGACGGTGATCATGCCGTACGGGTTCCCGCTCTGCTTGGCCACGCGATGCTGGACGCTGGTGACGAGGCCGGCCACGGTGACCTGATCGCCGTCCTGGATGTCCTCAGACGCCAGCAGGTCGTGGATCGACGTCGAAGCATGCTTGGCCAGCGGAATCTCGAGCCCGGCGAGCGGGTGGTCGGAGACGTAGAGCCCGAGCATCTCGCGCTCGAACGCGAGCTTGTCCTTCTTCGTCCACTCCGGCCGCTCCGGCACCTTGGCCGGCATGATCTCCTCGGCTTCGTCGTACAGGCTGTCGAAGTCGAACCCGATGGCGCCGGTCGCCGCCTTGCGTTTGGCGTCGACGGCGGCCTCGACGGCATCCTCGTGGATCTCCATCAGGGCACGACGGGTCGATCCGAGCGAGTCGAACGCGCCCGCCTTGATGAGGGACTCGACCGTGCGCTTGTTGGCCACGTGCAGCGGCACCTTGGTGAGGAAGTCGTGGAAGCTGACGTAATTGTCGTCGGCACGCGCGCTGATGATGCCGTCGACGACGTTGGCGCCGACGTTGCGCACCGCGCCGAGGCCGAAGCGGATGTCTTCACCGACGGCCGCGAAGTACCGGATCGACTCGCCGACGTCGGGTGGGAGCACCCGGATGCCCATGCGGCGGCACTCGTTGAGATAGACGGCCATCTTGTCCTTCGAGTCACCGACGCTCGTGAGGAGCGCCGCCATGTACTCGGCGGGATAGTGCGCCTTCAGGTAGGCCGTCCAGTAGGAGACGAGCCCGTACGCGGCGGAGTGGGCCTTGTTGAAGGCGTAATCCGAGAAGGGCAGCAGGATGTCCCACAGCGCCTGGACCGCGGCGTCGCCGAACCCGCGCTCCTTCATACCGCCCGAGAAGCCCTCGTACTGTTTGTCGAGCTCGGACTTCTTCTTCTTGCCCATCGCGCGACGCAGGATGTCGGCCTGTCCGAGCGAGAACCCGGCGACCTTCTGCGCGATGGCCATGACCTGCTCCTGATAGATGATCAGGCCGTAGGTCGTGTCGAGGATGTCGCGGAGCGGCTCTTCGAGCTCGGGGTGGATGGGCGTGATCGGCTGCAGCCCGTTCTTTCGCAGCGCGTAGTTGGTGTGCGAGTTCGCGCCCATGGGGCCGGGACGGTACAGCGCGATGACGGCCGAGATGTCCTCGAAGTTGTCGGGCTTCATGAGCCGCAGCAGCGACCTCATCGGCCCGCCGTCGAGCTGGAACACGCCCAGGGTGTCGCCTCGGGTGAGGAGGTCGTACGCCGGACGGTCGTCGAGCTCGAGATGCTCGAGATCGAGCTCCTCGCCCCGGTTCATGCGGATGTTGTCGAGGGCGTCCGAGATGATCGTCAGGTTGCGCAGCCCGAGGAAGTCCATCTTGATGAGACCGAGCGTCTCGCACGACGGATAGTCGAACTGCGTGACGATCTGACCGTCCTGCTCCCGGCGCATGATCGGGATGATGTCGAGCAGCGGCTCGGACGACATGATGACGCCGGCGGCGTGCACGCCCCACTGCCGCTTCAAGCCTTCGAGCCCGAGCGCACGGTCGAAGACGGTCTTGGCCTCGGGGTCGGTGTCGATGAGCGCCCGGAACTCGCTGGCTTCTTTGTACCGGGGGTGCTCCTTGTTGAACATGCCGTCGAGCGGCATGTCCTTGCCCATGACGGCCGGAGGCATGGCCTTGGTGAGCTTCTCGCCCATGCTGAAGGGGAAGCCCAGCACGCGGCCGGCATCCTTGAGCGCCTGCTTCGACTTGATCGTGCCGTAGGTGACGATCTGCGCGACGCGTTCGGAGCCGTACTTCTCGGTGACGTACTCGATCACCTCGCCGCGACGACGGTCGTCGAAGTCGACGTCGAAGTCGGGCATGCTGACGCGGTCGGGGTTCAGGAACCGCTCGAAGATGAGGCCGTGCTCGAGGGGATCGAGGTCGGTGATGCGCATCGCGTAGGCCACCATCGAGCCGGCTCCCGAGCCGCGCCCGGGGCCGACCCGGATGCCGTTGTCCTTCGCCCAGTTGATGAAGTCGGCGACGACGAGGAAGTAGCCCGGGAACCCCATCTGCAGGATGATGCCGGTCTCGTACTCGGCCTGCTTGCGCACCTTGTCGGGGATGCCGCCGGGGTACCGGTAGTGCAGGCCGGCCTCGACCTCTTTGACCAGCCAGCTGTCCTCGGTCTCGCCGTCGGGAACGGGGAAGCGCGGCATGTAGTTGGCGGAGGTGTTGAACTCGACCTCGCAGCGCTCGGCGATGAGGAGGGTGTTGTCGCAGGCCTCGGGGTGGTCGCGGAAGAGCTGACGCATCTCCTGCGCGGTCTTGATGTAGTACCCGTCGCCGTCGAACTTGAATCGGTTGGGGTCGTCGAGGGTCGAGCCGGACTGCACGCACAGCAGGGCGGCGTGCGCGTCGGCCTCGTGCTGGTGCGTGTAGTGCGAGTCGTTCGTCGCGACCAGCGGGATGTCGAGGTCTTTCGCCAGGCGCAGAAGGTCGGTCATCACGCGCCGTTCGATCGACAGCCCGTGGTCCATGATCTCGGCGAAGTAGTTCTCTTTGCCGAAGATGTCCTGGAACTCGGCGGCGGCGGCGCGCGCGGCGTCGTACTGCCCGAGGCGCAGCCGGGTCTGGACCTCGCCGGACGGGCAGCCCGTCGTGGCGATCAGTCCCTTGCCGTAGGTCTGCAGCAGGTCGCGATCCATGCGGGGCTTGAAGTAGTAGCCCTCCATGCTCGACAGCGAGCTCAACCGGAACAGGTTGTGCATGCCCTCGGTGCTCTCGCTCCACATCGTCATGTGGGTGTAGGCGCCGGAGCCCGAGACGTCGTCGCTCTTCTGCTCGGGTGAGCCCCAAGCCACCCGCGACTTGTCGCTGCGGTGCGTGCCAGGCGTCACGTACGCCTCGAGGCCGATGATCGGCTTGATGCCCGAAGCCTGAGCCGCGCGATAGAACTCGAACGCGGCGAAGGTGTTGCCGTGGTCGGTGACGGCGATCGCCGGCATCCCGTATTCGGACGCCGCCTGAGTCATCGCCGCGATCTTGGCCGCACCGTCGAGCATGGAGTACTCGCTGTGCACGTGCAGGTGTACGAAGGAGTCGGATGCCACCCCCCGAGTCTACGTTCGGCCTCGGACACGCGACCTAGGCTGGGCGCATGGCTACTCCCGAGTTCGTCCTCGACCTGCGCGAGAAGATCGGCACCGCTCCCCTGCCCCTCGTCGGTGTGACGGCGGTGGTGTTCCGCGACGAGAAGGTGCTGCTGGGCAAACGCGCCGACAACGGCAGCTGGCAGCCGGTGTCGGGCATCGTCGATCCCGGCGAGGAGCCGGCCGACGCCGCGGTGCGCGAATGCCTCGAGGAAGCGGGGATCACGGTGCGCGTCGACCGACTCGCCCTGGTCCACCAGATCCCGCGCATCACCTACGACAACGGCGACCAGGTCGACTACCTCGATCTCGTCTTCCGCTGCACCTGGGTCGCGGGAGACCCCCACCCGGCCGACGGCGAGCTGACGGAGGTCGGCTTCTACGACCTGGGCGCCATGACGGACGTGACCCCCGAGCACGTCCGCAAGGTCGCGCTCGCCATCCCCGAGGACGACCCCGCGACCTTCCGGGGCGGCCGGTGATGCCCGACACCGCGCTGGACGCCCTGCTCGAGGGTCTCGCGGCGGACCGGGGCAACCCCGGAGGCGGCACCGCCGGAGGCGTCATCACCGCCATCGGCGCCGCCCTCGGACAGATGGTGGCCCGCTACAGCTCGGATGTCGCCGAGGCGGCGGGCCTGAACGAGCGCTTGGGTTCGCTTCGAGCCCGAGCGCTCGCGGCGGCCGAGCGCGACGGCGAGGCGTCCGGCGCGCTGGGCGCGGCGCTGCGCCCAGCCGAGGACGGCTCCGAGGACGACCGCGATCGGCGGATCGTCTCCGCAGTCACCGACGCCGTCCAGACCTCGGCCGAGCTCGGCCGCGTGGCGCTCGCCGTGCTTTCGGAGCTGACGGACCTGTCGACCCTCGGCAACCGTCATCTCCTGGCCGATGTCGCCGTCGCCCTCGACGCGGTCGCGGCGGGACTGGGCGCAGCGGCCACCAACCTCCGCGGTGGGCTGACGCTCGCCGCGGCGCACGGCGACGCGAGGGCGCTCCACGACGCGCACGACGATCTCGCGCAACGTCTGCTCGACGCCCGGCGCGAGGCCCGCGCGCTGGCCGAACGGCTCGGCGAGCCCTGACGGCGCGCGGTCTCGCGACGCCCGGTCAGTCGCCGCGCAGCACCTCGAGCGCGTGGGCGAGGTCGGGGGCGTAGGCCGCCGCGAAGGTCGACCACTCCCCCGTGACCGGGTGCGCGAAGGCCAGCCGGTGCGCGTGCAGCCACTGCCGGGTCAACCCCAGCCGGGCCGACAGCGTCGGATCAGCTCCGTAGAGCGGATCGCCCGCGCACGGATGGCGGTGCGCCGCCATGTGCACCCGGATCTGGTGGGTGCGGCCGGTCTCGAGATGGATCTCGAGCAGCGACGCCCCCGGGAATGCCTCGAGCGTCTCGTAGTGGGTGACCGAGTCCTTACCGGTCGGCGTCACCGCGAACTTCCAGGAATGCGAGGGGTGCCGCCCGATCGGCGCGTCGATCGTGCCCGCGAGCGGGTCGGGATGCCCCTGCACCACGGCGTGGTAGATCTTCTCGACCTCGCGCTCCTTGAACGCGCGCTTGAGGGCGGTGTAGGCACGCTCGCTCTTCGCGACGACCATGAGCCCGCTGGTGCCGACGTCGAGGCGATGCACGACGCCCTGCCGCTCGGCTGCGCCGGTCGTGGCGATGCGGTAGCCCGCGGCCGCGAGGGCGCCGAGCACCGTCGGTCCGTCCCAGCCGAGAGAGGGATGCGCGGCCACCCCGGCGGGCTTGTCGACCACCACGATGTCGTCGTCGTCGTGCACGATCCCGAGGTCGGGTACGGCCACCGGGACGATCTGCGCCTCGGCGCGCTCCTCCCAGAAGACGTCGAGCCATCCGCCGGCCGTCAGCTTGTCGGACTTGCCGAGGGTGCGCCCGTCGAGGGTGACGCCGCCGGCGGCCGCCACTTCGGCGGCGAAGGTCCGCGAGAACCCGAGGAGCTTCGCCAGCGCGGCGTCGACCCGGATGCCGTCGAGGCCGTCGGGGACGGGGAGCGCACGTTGCGGCATGTCAGGCTTCCGCGGAGGCAGTCTCGACGGCGTCATCCTTCGCCGCCGGCCGGTCGCGCGTCCCGTCGAAACGGATGCCGATGACGACGAGGATCGCGACCGAGATCATCATCGTCACGATGAAGATGTCAGCGACGTTGTAGATCGCGGGGCGGAACCACAGCCACATCCAGGGCGTGTGGATGAAGTCGATGACGTGCCCCTCGGGGAACCCGGGCGCGCGGAACAGCCGGTCGGTCAGGTTGCCGAGCACGCCGCCGAGGAGGAGGCCGAGCACGATCGCCCACGACCGGGTGCGGACGCTCCGGACCGCCAGGACGATCACGGTGGCGGCGACGACAGCGAGGGCGAGTGTGAACACCCAAGTCACCCCGGTGCCCAGCGAGAAGGCGGCCCCGGGATTCTTCGTCAGGTAAAGCTGGAAGAACTCACCCAGCACCGGGACCTCGCGCTGATACGGCAGACCCTCGAGTGCCAGATGCTTCGTGAACTGGTCGGCGGCCAGCACCACTGCCGCGAGAACCGCGACGAGGGTACCGGCCGCCGGACCGTTCAGTCGTGTGTGCGACGCCAAGGATTACGCGCCGGCCGAGACGCCGGTCGTGTCGAGGTCGCGGAGCTTGCTCTCGATGAAGCCACGGAGCTGACCGCGGTAGTCCTTCTCGAACTGCTGCAGGTCGGAGATGCGACCCTCGAGCGAGACGCGCTCGGCCTCGAGACGGGCGACCTCGTCGCGGCCCCGGGCCTCGGCCTCGGAGATGATCGACGCGGCCTGAGCCTGAGCGTCCGAGATCAGCTTGTCGCGCTGGGCCTTACCCTCGGCGACGTGCTCGTCGTGCAGGCGCTGGGCGAGCTCGATGATGCCCGCCGACGCGGCAGCGGGGGCCGGGTCGGACGCGGGAGCCGGAGCCGGCTCGACAGCGGCGACGGGCGCCGGAACCTCTTCGACGACGTTCTCGTCGTTCGAGGATGCGGCCGGGGTCTCGCCGGACTCGTACGCGGCGAGCTTCGCCTTGAGCTCGTCGTTCTCAGCGATCGTCTTGCGCCACTCGACGACGATCTCGTCGAGGAAGTCGTCGACCTCATCGGGGTCGAAGCCTTCCTTGAATCGCACGTGCTGGAACTGCTTGGTGACGACGTCTTCAGGGGTCAAAGCCATGGTGTTGTCCTCTTTCAGGGCTCACGACGCGGGCCGGTCAGCCGGCACCCGCCGCAGCGGGCCGTACCCGACCAGCATAGTCCGACGCCTTCGCAGCCGCGACGACGCCGGCAGGAGCGGGTCAGGCGGCTGCGATCGCGCGCGTGATCGACAGCAGGATGAAGCAACCCAGCATGGTCAACGGGAATGCCAGGTCGATCGCGATGACGCCGAGTCGGATCGGAGGGATGACGCGGCGCAGGGTCTTGATCGGCGGGTCGGTCACGGTGTACACGACCTCCGCCACCACGAGGATGACGCCGCGTGGGCGCCATTCCCGGTTGAACAGCGGGATGTACTCCAGGATCAGCCGGACGAACAGGATCAGGATGTAGACGAGGAGTGCGAAGTAGACGATCGAAGCGATCAGGCCGACGACATCCACGTCAGATCACTGAGCGAACGGCGCCGCCTCGGGCTCAGCCTGAGCCACGGCGCCGTCGCCGGAGACGGCGATGTTCTCGGGCGAGAGCAGGAAGACCTTGCTCGTCACACGCTCGATGCGGCCGTAGAGACCGAGGGACAGACCGCTGGCGAAGTCGATCAGACGGCGCGCGTCCGCGTCGCTCATCTGCGACAGGTTGATGATGACCGGGACACCCTCGCGGAAGTTCTCGGCGATGACCTGAGCGTCGCGGTACTGCTTCGGGTGAACGGTCAGGATCTCGCTGACGGTGCCCGTCGTCGGCTGACGCACGACGGCGGGGCGGTGCAGGGGCGTGACGGGCGCGGCCGGCTTCTCGACGGGCTTGTCACGGCGGGCCTGCTGCTGCTCGGCTTGCGGCTCTTCGTACATTTCTTCCTCATCTGCGAGGCCCAGGTACACCATGGTCTTCTTCAGCGGGTTCGACATCGCATCCTCCGTTTGCTCGTCTGTTCCGAGGCTATCCGCGGTCCGGGCGCGGTCCCGTGATTGCCGACCCGATCCGCAGGTGTGTCGCACCTGCGGCGATCGCGTCGACGAAATCGCCGGTCATTCCGGCGGAGATCCAGGTCGCATCGGGCGCGACCGAGCGCAGGGCCGTCGAGGCCGCGGCCAGCCGAGCGAACGCGTCGGCCGGCTCCTCCCCGAGGGGAGCGACGGCCATGACGCCGCGCACGCGCAGCGAGGGGCACGACGTGAGGACGTGCTCGCCCAGCGCCTCGACCTCGTCGGGGCGTGCGCCGCCCCGCGCGGGGTCGTCGGTCAGATTGACCTGCAGCAGCACGTCGAGCGGCTCGCCCTCGGGATCGGCCGCATGCAGGGCGTCGGCGATCCGGGAGCGGTCGACCGAGTGGACGGCATCCGCGGCGGCGCGCACAGCGCGTGCCTTGTTCGTCTGGGCCTGCCCGACGAAGTGCCAGCGCAGATCCGCCGCTCCCTCGAGGACGGCGCGCTTGGCCGTGAGCTCCTGCTGACGGTTCTCTCCGACGTCGCGCACGCCGAGCGCGTGCAGCCGAGCGACGAGCTCGGGCGGATGGAACTTCGTCACGACGATGCGCGTGACATCGTCGGGCGCACGACCCGACGCCCGCACCGCGGCGGCGATGCGGGCGTCGACGTCGGCGAGCCGTTCGGCAAGATCCGACATGGACGGGACGGTTACTTCAGGAAGTCGGGGATGTCGAGGTCGTCGTCACCGAACACCGAGTCGTACGAGTCGTTCTTGGCAGCGACGGGCACGGCGTCCTTGGTCTCGCGACGCTCGACCGGCTCGGGCTTGACGGCATCTTCGGCCGGAACCTCGGGCAGCACCGGCGGTGCCGACGGACGAGCCGCCGCGATCGGCTCGATGCGGGTCTGGGGCTCGCCGCCGTCGAAGCCGGCAGCGATGACGGTGACGCGGACCTCGTCGCCGAGGGTGTCGTCGATCACGGTGCCGAAGATGATGTTGGCCTCGGGGTGCGCGGCCTCCTTCACCAGCTGGGCCGCGTCGTTGATCTCGAAGATGCCGAGGTTCGACCCACCCTGGATCGAGAGCAGCACGCCGTGCGCGCCCTCGATCGAGGCTTCCAGCAGCGGCGACTCGACGGCCAGCTCGGCCGCCTTGATCGC
Source organism: Microbacterium thalli (assembly GCF_028737325.1). GTDB lineage: Bacteria > Actinomycetota > Actinomycetes > Actinomycetales > Microbacteriaceae > Microbacterium > Microbacterium thalli. The sequence continues at coordinate 828,671 of NZ_JAQZCH010000002.1, forward strand.
GCGGTCGGCACCGCGGGCGGAGCCGATGCCCATGAGAGCGGAGCCGGCTCCCTGCATGACCGACTTGACGTCGGCGAAGTCGAGGTTGATGAGACCGGGGGTCGTGATGAGGTCGGTGATGCCCTGGACACCCGCGAGGAGCACCTGGTCGGCGGTCGCGAAGGCCTCGACCATCGAGATGCCGCGGTCGCTGATCTCGAGCAGGCGGTCGTTCGGGACGACGATGAGGGTGTCGACTTCTTCCTTGAGCTTCGACACGCCGGCCTCGGCCTGGCTCTGACGACGACGGCCCTCGAACGAGAAGGGCTTGGTCACGACACCGATGGTGAGAGCACCGATCGACTTCGCGATCCGCGCGACGACGGGTGCGCCACCGGTTCCGGTGCCACCGCCCTCACCCGCGGTGACGAACACCATGTCGGCGCCCGCCAGCGCTTCCTCGATCTCTTCGGCGTGGTCCTCGGCGGCGCGGCGGCCCACCTCGGGATCGGCGCCGGCCCCGAGGCCGCGCGTCAGCTCGCGGCCGACGTCGAGCTTGACGTCCGCGTCGCTCATGAGCAGCGCCTGGGCGTCGGTGTTCACCGCGATGAACTCCACACCCCGCAGCCCCAGCTCGATCATCCGGTTGACGGCATTGACGCCGCCACCGCCCACACCGACGACCTTGATCACCGCGAGGTAGTTCTGGTTCTGGCTCATGCCGGCCTCCATCTTGTCCCGAACCCGTGCTCTTAAACCTTCAACCTCATGTAGAGGTTTAAAGAATTGCCGAGTATGCAATTCCTGAGTTGAAGTTACGCACTGCACGACTCCCCGCCGGGATGCGGGCGGCGTGTCGCGACATCCCGGGATGACCGGATTCCCGGACCGCGCTCAGGCTCCGACGACGCCGGCCGGATCGAGGCGTGTCAGCGGACGACGGCGGCCTGCGGCGACGACACGTCGTACCCCGACGCGTCGGGGCGGACGGTCATCAGCTGCGCGAGCGTGACCGCCTTCTTGCCCGATTCCGAGGGACCGCCCCACACGACCGAGCGACCGTCGGCGAGGGTCAGAGTCACGTCGTTCGGCGTGGTCGCCGAGATCGTCGTCACCTGAGGGCGCAGGTCTTCGGGAAGCGCCCGGAACACCTGCCCCGCCGCGGTGAATGTCGGGGACGTCAGCCCGCCTTCGACCTCGATCAGAGGATGGCCGGCGGGGGGCTCCGGCGTCGTGGACAGTGCGACCCCTGCGGCATCCACGAGCGTGTATCCCGCATCGCCCTGCACCGCCCCGACGGGCGTGCGCTCCACGATCCGTACGATCAGCTCATGCGGCGGACGCGCCTCGAGACTGTAGGACTCGACGAGCGGGAACGAAACGAGGGCAGCCTTGATCGCACTCTCGTCGATGAGCGGCATCGGCGTGCCGAGCTGGTCGGAGAGAGCGGTCTGCACGGCGCCCGCGTCGAGCTGGCTCGTCCCGACCACCGTGACCCGCTCGACGGAGAAGAGCGGGCTGTACGCGGCCCCGACCGAGCCGAGGACGAGCGCCGCCACGATCGAGAGCGACACGATCCACACGCGCCGGCGGCGACGCTGCCGGGCCGTGAACCGACGCACCTCGCGCCGCAGCGCCCGGCGCCGTTCGCGCGCGGCGCTCCAGACATCGCGGGGTGTCAGTGTGGCCGTGTCGCCGGCATCACCGGAGACGGCGGAGTCGGATGGCGTCGCGGCGTCGGCCGGCCGCGTCGGCGGGTCGAACGGGATGATCGGAGCGATGCCGTAGTCACGACCGCGTTGCTGCCACAACTCCTCGATCGGCTGCGTCTGCGCCTGATCGCCCGCATCCGCCGGCGACGCGTCCCGCCGCGGCGGATCGACGCGACGAGGCGTCAGCGCGGACCGATCCGCGTCACCCCTCCCCTGCGTGCGCGTTCCGTTCGGCCGCGACGGCGGCGGGAGCGGGCTCGGCCGGCGCACGGACTACTCCCCCGTCCGCGCCAGCGACTGCAGGACCTGCGGAATGATGAGGTTGACGTTGCCGCATCCGAGGGTCACGACGAAGTCGCCGTCGCGCGCGACCGTCGCGGTGTAGTCGGCGGCGGCCTGCCAGTCGGCCACGAAGTGCACGTTCGCGGGGTCGGCGAACGCCCCGCTGACCAACTCGCCCGTGACGCCGGGAACCGGGTCCTCGCGGGCCCCGTACACGTCGAGGACCACGGTGTGGTCGGCGTGCGACTCGAGGACATCGGCGAACTCGCGGAACATCTCCTGCGTGCGCGAGTACGTGTGGGGCTGGTGCAACGCGATGATGCGGCCTGAGCCAACGACCGTCCGCGCTGCCGCCAGGGCGGCGGCGACCTCGGTGGGGTGATGGGCGTAGTCGTCGTACACGCTGACGCCGCGCGTGACGCCGTGGAGCTCGAACCGGCGCGCGGTGCCGCCGAAGCCCTCGACCGCTCGGACGGCGCGCTCGAGGTCGTGGCCGAGCGCGACGAGCACGGCGACCGCACCGGCGGCGTTGACGGCGTTGTGGGCGCCGGGCACGGCGAGGCGCGCCTCGACCGTCCGCCCGCCGTACGTCAGCGAGAACGCGACGGGTCCATCGGTCACGATCGATGTCAGGCGCAGATCGGCCGACGCATCCTCCCCGAAGGTGACGACGTTCCGATGCGTCAGGCCTGTCGCCACGCGGCGCGCGCCGGGGTCGTCGGCCGAGATCACGACCGCCTCGCGCGCACGCTCGGCGAAGGTGACGAAGCCCTCGTAGAAGGCGTCCCGCGTCGCCCAGTGGTCGAGGTGGTCGGGGTCGACGTTGGTGATGAGCGCGACGGAGGTGTCGTACAGCAGGAAGGTGCCGTCGGACTCGTCGGCCTCGATGACGAAGAGGTCGTCGTCGCCGGTGCCGCTGGACACGCCCAGGTCGGCGATCACGCCGCCGTTGACGAAGGTCGGTCGCGTCCCCAGCCCGCGCAGGGCCGTGACGATCATCCCGGTCGAGGTCGTCTTGCCGTGCGCGCCGGCGACCGAGACCAGCCGGCGCCCGCCGATGAGCCAGTGCAGCGCCTGCGACCGGTGGATGACGTGCAGGCCGCGCTCCTTGGCGAGCAGGAACTCGGGGTTCTCGGGCCAGATCGCCCCCGTGTGCACGACGGTGTCGGCATCGTCGGGAAGGTGAGCGGCGTCGTGGCCGACATGCACCGTCGCGCCGCGTGCGGCCAGCGCGCGCATCGTGGGGCTGTCGGCTCGGTCGGAGCCCGACACGCGGATGCCGCGATCGAGGAACATGCCGGCCAGACCGGACATCCCCGATCCACCGATGCCGATGAAGTGCGCGGCACGGATGTCGGCGGGGATGGGAAGGCTCAAATCGGGTCTGATCATGACCCGTCAAGTCTAGGTCGCCGAAGCCGGACGCCCGCCCGCCACGCCCGTCGCGACGCCGTCAGCGGGCGGACGCCTCGTCGAGCATCGCGACGACGTTCGCCGCGCCCTCACGCGTGCCGACGGCCTCAGCCGCGCGGTGCATCTCGTCGAGCGCGGCGGCGTCGGCGAGCAGCGGCACGATCTCGGAGCGCACCCGCTCGGGAGTGAACTCCGCGTCGGCGATGATGCGCGCGGCCCCCGCACGCACCGCGTCGGCGGCGTTGAGCGCCTGCTCGCCGTTACCCACCGCGTAGGGGACGTAGACCGCCGGGATGCCGAGCGCGCTGACCTCGCTCACCGTCGCGGCGCCCGAGCGCGAGACGACGAGATCGGCGACCGCGAATGCGAGGTCCATGCGGTCGAGGTACGGCACGACGCGGTAGTCGGATGCCGCCGGCGCCGCCGTCTCGTTCCGCTCCCCCGTCGCGTGCAGCACCTGCCAGCCGGCGGCCACGAGGTCTCGCCAGGATCCCGCGAGCGCCTCGTTCAGACGGCGCGCGCCCAGCGAGCCGCCGAAGACGAGCACGACGGGGCGGGCGGGGTCGAGGCCGAACGCCTCGGCGGCCTCGGCGCGGCGTGCTCGCCGGTCGAGGTCGACGATCTCGCGTCGCAGCGGCATCCCGACCACACGCGCCCCGCGCAGGGGCGTGCCGGGGAACACGATGCCGGTTGCGACCGCGCCGCGGGCGCCGAGGACGTTGGCGAGTCCGGGGCGGGCGTTCGCCTCGTGCACGATGTAGGGCACCCGTTCCCGCTTGGCGGCGACGTAGGCCGGCGCCGCGGCGTACCCGCCGAAGCCCGCGACGACGTCGACGCCGTGTCGTCGGATGTGCGCCCGCACCTGGGCGACGGCGCGCAGCCACCGGACGGGGAAGCGCGCCGCCGCCGCGTTCGGCCGGCGCGGGAAGGGCACCTTGTCGACCACGAGCAACTCGTAGCCCCGTTCGGGAACCAGGCGGGACTCGAGGCCCTCACGGGTTCCCAGCACGAGCACGGTGTCGTCGGGGCGCCGCTCACGCAGAGCGTCGGCGACAGCGAGGAGCGGATTGACGTGCCCAGCGGTCCCGCCGCCGGCCAGGAGGTACGTGGTCACCGATCGAGCCTACCGGCGCGCGGCACCGGCCCGGATGGGCTCGACGCGCGCGACTGCCCCGGCCGGCGCACCGGGCAGCGGCGAGCGGACCGGCAGCGTCCGCGCGAACGACAGCAGTACGCCGCAGGCCAGCAGCACCGACATGAGCGAGGTGCCTCCCTGCGACATGAACGGCAGCGGAACACCGAGCACGGGGAACACCCGAAGCACGACGCCGATGTTCACGAGCGCCTGGCCGACGATCCAGATGGTGATGCCGCCCGAGACGATGCGGACGAACGGGTCGTCGGTCTTGCGGATGACGTGGAAGGCCCCGACGGCGAACAGGGCGAAGAGGGCGAGCACGACCGCGCAGCCGATGAGCCCGAGCTCTTCGCCGACGATGGCGAAGATGTAGTCGTTCGCGGCGGCCGGCAGCCACTGGTACTTCTCGCGCGAGTTGCCGAGCCCCAGCCCGAATATCCCGCCGCTCGCGAGCGCCCAGATGCCGTGCAGCGGCTGATAGCACGAGCCTGCGTCGGCGAAGTAGCAGTCGGTCGAGTCGACGTTGAGGAAGCTCATGATGCGCGCCATGCGGTTCGGGCTCGTGACCGCGAACACCGCCGCCGCCGCCACCACGCCGATCAGGGGCAGCAGGAACAGGCGCAGCTTGACGCCGGAGAAGAACAGGCAGCCGAGGAGGATCGCCATGACGATCATCGCCGTGCCGAGGTCGTGGCCGGCCATGATCGTGCCGATCACGAGCGCGCCCACCGGGACGACGGGGATGAACACGTGCTGCCACTTCGTGAGGAGCGTGCGCTTGCGGTACAGCACGAAGCCGAGCCAGACCGCGAGCGACAGCTTCAGGAACTCCGACGGCTGCGCCTGGAACCCGGCGATCGAGATCCAGTTCGTGTTGCCGTCGTTGTGGACACCCAGCCCCGGGACGAACACCAGCAGCTGCAGCAGGAGGCCGACGATCAGGGCCGGCCACGCGATGCGCTTCCAGAAGCTCACCGGCATCCGGCTGGCGATGAACATCATCGGGATCGCCACCGCGGCGAAGACCGCCTGCTTGAGGAAGGTGTCGAAGGGGCTCGCGTTGGCCGTCGCCATGGTGGCCGACAGCACCATCACCAGACCGAAGCCGGTCAGGATCAGCGCCGTCGAGGCCAGCAGCAGGAACTCGCTCGGGACGGGCGCGAAGACGCGGCCGAGCGACACTCGCGCGGCGAAGCCCCCCCGCCCGGACGAAGCGGTGTCAGTGTCCGCCGTCGGACCCATCGGGCTGCTCGGTGTCGTGGTCACCGTCTCCCCTTCCGATCCGTTCCCGTACGGCCTGCGCGAAACGGCGGCCGCGGTCGGCGTAGGAGGCGAACTGGTCGAAGGATGCCGCCGCCGGAGCGAGGAGCACGACGTCCCCCTCGCCGGCGACTCCGACCGCCAGTTCGACGACCCGAGCCATGACATCCTCAGTCTGAGTCGCGTCGACCTCGAACAGGGGCACCGCGGGCGCGTGTCGCTCGAACGCGGCCACGACAGCGGCCCGGTCCTCGCCGATGACGATGGCGGCCTTGGAGGCTCCCCCGCGGGCCGCGACGAGCGCCGAGATGTCGACGCCCTTCAGCAGGCCGCCGACGACCCAGACCGCGCCCGGGAAGGCGGCGAGCGACGAGGACGCCGCGTGCGGGTTGGTGGCCTTGGAGTCATCGACCCAGGTGATTCCCGCCGCCCGTGCGACGACCTCGATGCGGTGGGGATCGAGACGGAACGCGAGAAGCGCGTCGCGGATCGCCGCGGGCTCGACATCGAGCGATCGCGCGAGCGCGGCGGCCGCGAGGATGTTGGCGACGACGTGGGGCGCGGCCAGGTCGCGCGCGGCGAGCTCGTCGACGGTCGTCAGCTCGAGCGCCGACGTGTGCCGCTCGCCGTGGAACGCGCGATCGACGAGGATGCCGTCGACGAGGCCGACATCGCTCGGGCCGGGGACGCCGAGGTCGAAGCCGATGGCGCGGCATCCCTCGATCACCTCTGCCTCTTCGACCATCTCGCGGGTCGCGACGTCGGACTTGTTGTACACGCACGCGATACGCGTGTTGCGGTACACGAGCGCTTTCGCGTCGCGGTAGGCCGAGAAGGACCCGTGCCATTCGAGGTGGTCGTCCGCGAGGTTGAGGCAGACGCTCGCGTGAGGCGACGGCTGCCCGGCCTCGGCGGCGAGGCCGAGATACCAGAGCTGGTGGCTCGAGAGCTCGACGACGAGCACGTCGAACCCCGAGGGGTCGCGCACGGCATCGAGCACCGGCACACCGATGTTGCCGCACGGAGCAGCGCGCAGCCCGCCCGCGACGAGCATGGATGCCGTCAGCTGCGTCGTCGTCGTCTTGCCGTTCGTCCCGGTGATGAGCACCCAGTCGGCGGGACGCCCGTCGGGACGCACGACCTTGTCGCGCACGCGCCAGGCGAGCTCGATGTCGCCCCAGACGGCGACGCCGCTCTCGCGCGCCCAGCGGATGACCGGATGATGCGGGGGGAAGCCCGGCGAGGCGATGATCACCTCGGGCGCGTGAGCGACGAGCGCGTCGGGGACCGTCTGGAGGCTGCCGTCGTAGAGCGTCGCACCGATGACCGGGAGCAGCCGGGCGTACTCGGCGTCTGCGCCCTCCGTCGCGACCAGGACACGTGCACCCAGCTCGGTCAGCGTGTCGGCGACGGAGAAGCCCGTCACCGACAGGCCGAGCACCGCGACGCGCAGGCCCGTCCAGTCGGCGTTCCAGCTCGTCAGGGAGTCGACTCGCGCGGTCATACCGCCGCCAGCCATGCGACGTAGAAGAGGCCGACGCCGCCCACCGCGAGCATCCCCGCGATGATCCACATGCGCACGACGATCGTGACCTCGGGCCACCCACGCATCTCGAGGTGGTGGTGGAACGGGCTCATGAGGAACAGTCGTTTACCGCCCGTCGCCTTGAAGTAGTAGCGCTGCAGGATCACCGAGCCGGGAGCGATGATGAAGACACCCGCGATGATGACCGCAAGCAGTTCGGTGTGCGAGAGCACCGCCATCGCGACGATGACGCCGCCGATGGCCATCGAGCCGACATCCCCCATGAAGACCTTGGCCTTCGGGGCGTTCCACCACAGGAAGCCGACGAGGGCGCCGACGAACGACGCCGAGATGATCGTGAGGTCCATCGGGTCGCGTGTCGTGTAGCACGCGGCCTCGTACGCCGGAACGAGCGCGCCGCTCGCGCAGCGCTGCTGGAACTGCCAGAACGTGACGAGGCTGTACGCGGAGATGGTGAAGATGCCCGCGCCGGTCGCGAGGCCGTCGAGCCCATCGGTCAGGTTGGTCGCGTTGGACCACGCCACCGCCTGGAACGAGATCCACGCGAGATAGAGCACCCAGCCGATCACCACGCCGAGGGTCATGAACGACAGCCAGTCGATGTCGCGGAAGAACGAGATGTACGCGCTGCCGGGCGTCTCACCGCTGGCGTTGGGGAACATGAGCGCGGCGATGCCGAACGGCACCGCGACGATGATCTGCCCCGCGACCTTGCGCCATCCCGAGAGCCCGAGGCTGCGCTGCTGCCGCACCTTCATGTAGTCGTCGATGAAACCGACGACACCGAGGCCCACCATCATCCAGATGACGAGCAGGCCGGAGATGGTCGGCGGCGCTCCCCCGGTGAAGGTTCCGATGAGATAGCCGACGACGGCGCCGACGATGAAGATGATCCCGCCCATCGTGGGCGTGCCCCGCTTGGCGTGGTGGCTCGGGTTCGTCGCGTCGTCGGGGGTGCGGATGACCTGACCCCAACCGAGCTTCTCGAAGAGCCGGATGAAGAGCGGGGTCAGGAACAGGGTGAACGCGAGCGAGATCGTCGCGGCCGTCAGCAGGGATCTCACGAGAAGAATTCTCCCAGACGATCACCCAGGTGCCGCAGACCCGCCGAGTTCGACGACTTCACCAGCACGCGGTCGCCGGCCCGCAGCTCGCCGACGAGGTAGTCGTAGGCGGCATCCGCATCGGGGAAGAAGACCGCTTCGCCGTCCCACGAGCCCTCGCCGACCGCGGCGAGGTACAGGCGTCGCGCCTCGGCGCCCACGACGACGATGCGCTCGATGCGCAGACGGACCGCCTGCAGGCCGACTCGGTCGTGCTCCTCGCCGGCGTAGTCGCCGAGCTCGCTCATCGCGCCCAGGACGGCGACCTTGCGCTGGTCGGGCCCGGTGATCTGGGCGAGTGTCCGCAGCGCGGCGGCCATCGAGTCGGGGCTGGCGTTGTACGCGTCGTTGATGATGCGGACGGCGTCCGATCCCAGCGGCTGCATGCGCCAGCGCTCGGCGAGCTCGACGGTCTCGAGGCGCGCGACAGCGTCGGTCAGCGAGACACCGAGCTCGATCGCCGCGGTGATCGCGGCGAGGGCGTTCATGACGTGGTGCTCGCCGAGCACGCGCAGGCGCATCGGAACGCGCTCGTCGCCCGCGACGACCACGCAGGTCGTGCCGGATGCATCGACCTCGACGTCCTCCGCCCGGACCTCGGCGGCCGGTCCGCGACCGAACCACCGGACCCGCACGCCGCGAGCCGCAGCGACCGGGGCCATCGTCGCCACGCGGGCATCGTCGGCGTTCAACACCGCGACGCCGCCCGGGCGCACCGCTTCCACGAGTTCGGTCTTGGCGCGCAGGGTCGCCTCGACCCCGCCGAAACCGCCCGCGTGAGCCATGCCCACCATGAGGACGACCCCGACGTCCGGCGTGACGAGCCCGGCCAGACGCGCGATCTGTCCCGAGCCGTCGGCGCCGAACTCGCTTACGAGGAAACGGGTCTCGTCGGCGACGCGGAGCATCGTCAGCGGCGCGCCGACCGAGTTGTTGAACGAGGCGCGCGGCGCGACCGTCGGCCCCTCGTCCTCGAGGATGCGCGCGAGCAGGTTCTTCGTCGTCGTCTTGCCGTTCGAGCCCGTGATGCCGACGACACGCAGCTCGCCGCCTGCCCGGACGCGGGCCACCACCTCGCGGGCGAGGTCGGCCAGCGCCGTCACCGCATCGGCGACCACGATCTGCGTGATCGGGGCGTCGACGGTGTGCTCGACGATCGCGACTGCCGCGCCCGCCTCGGCGGCCGCCGGCACGAAGAGGTGGCCGTCGGTGGCGTCGCCCGGCTTCGCGACGAAGACGTCACCGGGTCCGATATTGCGCGAGTCCGTGTCGACGGTGCCCGCGACCTGCGTCTGCGGGGTGGCGTCGCCGAAGAGATGGAGCGTGCCCGAGAGCACGGAGGCGATGTCGGACAGGGGCAGCGAGATCATGATTCAGTCCTCGGACGCGCGGTGGCGCATCACTGGGTAACGGGGAGCAACGGCGTCTGCGAGTCCGAGGGCATGATCCGGTAGTGCTTGAGCACCTGGGTCATCGCCTTCTGGAAGGCGGGACGGTTCGCGGCGGACAGTCGCAGCGTCTTGGGCTCATCGAATGCGGTCAGGACAACATACTTCGGATCGTCCGCCGGCGCGTAGCCGACCAAAGAGGTGTAGTAGAGGTTGTCCTTGTAGGCGCCGGTTTCGGGGTCGACCTTCTGAGCCGTACCGGTCTTACCCGCCATGCGGTACCCCGGCACCGCGATGTCCTCGGCGAGCGTGCCCTGCGTGAACACGTTCTCGAGCATGACGCTCACCTGCTCGGCCGTGCTCTCCTGGATCACGCGCTGCGGCTCGGGAAGCTCGGGCTCGGTCACCGTGCCGTCGGAGGCGGTGCACGACTCGACGAGGCTCAGCGGCTGGCGCACGCCGCCGTTCGCGATCGTCTGGTAGACGCTGGCGACCTGCGGAGCGGTGGTCGTGAACGCTTGACCGAAGGTCGTCGTGTAGTAGGTCTGGTTGTCCCACTGCTCGGTGGGGATGTAGGTGCCCTTGGGCTCCCCCGACCAGTTGAGCGCGGTCCCCTCGCCCACACCGAACTTCTTCAGGTACTCGAGCCGCGTCGCGGGGTCGACCTGCGCGCCGAACTGCGACAGAGCGACGTTCGAGGACGTCACGAGACCGCCCGTCAGGGTCAGGTTCTGGGCCGCGTGGTGCTCCGAGTCGTTGACGACCGCGCCGTTGGGGAACTCCATGCGGTCGGGGCTCCAGGCCGTCGACAGCGGCGTCAGGCCGGCGGCCTCGATCGCGGTGGCCGCGGTGACGGGCTTGAACGTCGAGCCGGGCTCGTAGGAGTCGCGGAACAGCCGGCTGCCGCGATCGGCGGGGTCGGAGCTCGCGATGTCGTTGAGGTCGACGCTCGGATACTCCGCCGCTGCGCGGATCTTGCCCGTCGCGACCTCGACGACCAGGATCGACCCGCTCTCGGCGCCGAGGTTCTGGGTCTGCTCGGCGATCAGCTGCTGCATGTACCACTGCAGGTCGCGATCGATCGTCAGCCGCAGGGTGCCGCCGTTGACCGGGGCGGGATCCTGCACCTGCGTACCGGGGATGACGACGCCGTCGAGCCCGCGCATGTAGCGGATCGAGCCGTCGCTGCTCTCGAGGCACGAGTCCTGCAGCGCCTCGACGCCCTCGAGCGGGGTCTCGTCCGACCCGACGAATCCGATGACGTTGCCGGCGACCGCGCCGTCGGGATACGTGCGGTGCGGGTGCGCGTCGAAGCCGATGAACGGCAGGTTGAGGTCCGCCAGCGCGCGGTACTGCTCCGTGGACAGGCCGCGGTCGAGGTACGCGAACCGCGACTCGGGGTCGGCGGCGACGGCGGTCGTCACGATCGCCTCGACCTCGGCGACATCCTGTTCGGTCACCGCGGCGATCTCGGTCGCCAGCTCCGACCACGTGACCACGACGGTCTCGCCGGCGTCGTTCTTGCGCTTGATGCCTTCGACGGCGAGCTTCGGATCGATCTTGGCGTCGTACACCGACGTGGTGGTGGCGAGCGTCGCACCGTTCGTGTCGGTGATGTCACCGCGCGTGCCGTAGAGCTTCGCGCCGACCTCCATCGCGAGGTTCCGGGCGTCGGTCTCGTGGTCGTCGGCGTTCACGACCTGGATGTCGACGAGGCGCACGATGAACGCGACGAGGATGATGAGGACGATCAGGAGCGCGACCACCGTGCGGCGGCGCGGACTGCGGGTGGCTCGTGTCGTCATGGGTCTCAGTGTGTGGTCGGGGCGGGCAGGCCGTCGGCGATGGGCGGGGGTGTCGCGCGATCGGCGCCGACCATCTCGTCGACGCTCGTGCCGGTCTCGAGGCTCGCGGCCGGATCCGTGATGAGCGGCACCCCCGCCACGAGCGAATTGCCGACCGCGGCGCGGCCGAGCGCGTCGACGTTGGAGTCACCGCCCGCTGCGGCCGACGTGCCGAGAACGGCCCCGTCGCTGAGCCGGAGGTAGTTCGGCGCTTCGGCGATCACCATGCCGAGCGCGGTGGCGTTGGCGGCGAGGAACTGCGGCGATCCGAGGCCCGCGATGTCGTCTTCGAGGATCTGCTTCTGCCAGGTCAGCTGCCGTTGCTGCTGCGTCAACGACGAGATCTCGTACGACGTCTGCGTGGTGAGGATCGACAGTCCCATCTGCACCGCCCCGATGAGGACGGCACCGGAGACCGCGACGACTCCGTAGAGCATGCGCGGACGCCGACGTGGAGCCGCGGCCGAGACGAGCCGCAGCTCGCCGTCCCGCCCGCGCTCCCGCGGAAGGCGGCCGGGAACGGCCGAGAAGAAGTCGTCACCGAGTTGCGACTCGATGCGGGCGGTGTTGTCGCCGTTCACAGTGCCTCCTTCACCCGTTCTGCCGCGCGCAGCCGCACCGGCTTCGCTCGCGGATTGCGTTCACGTTCTTCGTCGCTGGCCATCTCGGCGCCCCGCACCAGCAGCCGGAACCGCGGTGCGTGCTCGGGCAGCTCGACCGGGAGGCCGCTGGGCGCCGTCGACGCCGAGGCGTCGGCGAACACGCGTTTGACCAGGCGGTCCTCGAGCGACTGGTACGACATCACGACGATGCGTCCGCCGACGTTCAGCGCGTCGAGCGCCGCCGGCAGGGCTCGTTCGAGCACCGCGAGCTCGGCGTTGACCTCGATGCGCAGCGCCTGGAACACGCGCTTGGCCGGGTGCCCTGAACGCTCGCGCTGCACTGCCGCGGGGGTCGCGGCCACGAGGACGTCGACGAGCTCGCCCGATCGCGTGAGCGGAGCTCGGCCGCGCGCCTCGATGATGGCGCGAGCGTAACGGCCCGCGAGCTTCTCTTCGCCGTAACGCTCGAAGATCCGGCGCAGGTTTCCCTCGCTGTACGTCGCGATGATCTCGGCCGCGGTCGTGCCCGCGGTCTGATCCATGCGCATGTCCAGGGGCGCGTCCTGCGCGTAGGCGAAGCCCCGGCCGGCCTCGTCGAGCTGGAACGATGAGACGCCGAGGTCGAACAGGATGCCGTCGACGCGGTCGACGCCGGCGGATGCCAGGGCATCGGCGATGCCGTCGTAGACGGTGTGGACGAGGTGCGCGCGGTCGCCGAAACGCGCGAGCCGCTCCCCGGCGATGCGCAGGGCGTCGGTGTCGCGGTCGAGTCCGATCAGCCGCGCGTCGGGAAAGCGCTCGAGCAGGGCCTCGGAGTGACCGCCCATTCCCTCGGTCGCGTCCACGACGACAGCGCCCTCGCGCTGGAGTGCGGGGGCGAGCAGCTCGACGCAGCGCTCGAGCAGGACGGGAGTGTGGATGTCGGAGTTCGTCATGATGCGGCGGGTCCGATCCGGAGCCCTGATCCCCCTCCGCTGCGACCTGACACCGGGGAAGTGCGTCAGGGCCAGCGGCTGAGGATCACGGCCACGGGTCAGAAGAGTCCCGGGATCACCTCCTCCTGCATGTCGGAGTAGGCGTCCTCGTTGCCGGCGGCGTAGGCGTTCCATGCGTCGGCGTCCCAGATCTCGGCGTGTGCGCCGACACCGGTCATGACGAGCTCCCGCCCGAGGCCGGCGTAGGTACGCAGGTGCGGCGGCACAGTGATGCGGTTCTGGCTGTCGGGCTTCTCGGCGCTCGCGCCCGAGAGGAACATGCGCTGGAAGTCGCGCGCCTGCTTGTTCGTCAGCGGCGCCTCACGGATGCGCTCGTAGACGCGCTCGAACTCGACCGTGCTGAAGACGTAGAGGCACCGCTCCTGGCCACGGGTCACGACGACACCGGGACCGAGGTCGTCGCGGAACTTGGCGGGGAGGATGACGCGGCCCTTCTCGTCGAGTTTGGGGGTGTGCGTGCCGAGAAGCATGGTGCTCCACCACCCCCTCCCGGCCCGTCGGTACACGCCACTTTACTCCACTTTCCTCCACTCCACTATGGGTTCGCCGCCACTCCCTCCCCCGAGGCACAAAAAAGAGCACCGACCCGGAGGTCGGTGCTCTTCAGTCGAGGTGCGTCGTCAGCGTTCGCCGTTGCGACGGTCCCAGCGCTCGTTCATGCGATCCATGAAGTTGGCCGAGGAGTTCGTGGGCTTCTTCGTGCCGGCCGTGCCTGCCGATCGACCCACGGTGCCGTTGCGGGCCGGGGTCAGCGCGAGGACGACTCCGGCGACCATCACGACGAAGGCGACGACGCCGATCGCGATGATGCCGGTCGAGACGCCGACGATGAGACCGCCGAGGCTCAGCAGCACGAGGAGCGCGCCGTAGACGATGTTCCGGTAGCTGAGGGACTGCCCGTCTCGGGGCGCGCTCACCACGTCGGCCTCGTTGCGCATGAGATGGCGTTCCATCTCATCGAGCAGCCGCTGCTCCTGCTCTGACAGTGGCATGCATCCCCCTCTGTTCGGGTACCCGTGCGCCGATTCTACGCGCGCTGACGAGAACTAGGCTAGGCCCGTGACGACCTCGCCCGACCCGATTTCCGCCGTTTCCCAGCGACTGGAAAGCTTTGCCGCGGATCGACGGGCCGAGGTCGCCGGCCTGGGCGACGAGGCCGTCGATTTCGTCGAGGCGGCGCTCGCGTGCCTCCACGGCGGCAAACGCCTGCGCGCTCGGTTCCTGGCAGCCGGATTCGCGGCCGTGGGCGGCGACACCACGGGCACCCAGGATGTCGCCGGCGTGGCCGCCTCGCTCGAGGTCTTCCAGGCGGCGGCGCTCGTCCACGACGACCTCGTCGACAACTCCGACACCCGCCGCGGCCGGCCCGCCGCGCACCGCGCACTCGAGAACCACCACCGCCGCTCCGCCTGGGCCGGCGATGCCGAGCCGTTCGGGCGCGCTGCGGCCGTCCTGCTCGGCGACCTGCTCGTGGCCTGGTCGGATGATCTGCTCGAGCAGTCGATCGTGACGGACGGACGCGCCGCCGACGTGCGCCGGCAGTACGCCACGATGCGTCGCGATGTGACCGTCGGGCAGTACCTCGACGTCGCCGAGGAGGCGGCGTTCGCGTCCGCCCCCGAGGGCTCGCACGCCCAGCGGGCGCTGCGCATCGCGTCGTACAAGTCGGCGCGGTACAGCGTGCAGCAGCCGATCCTCATCGGCGCGGCTCTGGGCGGAGCGGACGACGCGCAGCGCGAGGCGTTGAGCAGCTTCGGACACGCCGTGGGTCTCGCCTTCCAGCTGCGCGACGACATCCTGGGCGTCTTCGGCGACGCCGCGGTGACGGGCAAGCCGTCGGGCGACGATCTGCGCGAGGGCAAGCGCACGGTCCTGATCGCCTACGCGTGCGAGACCCTCGACACCGAGTCCCGGCGCGAGCTCGAGGATGCGCTCGGCGACCGCGGCCTGGATGCTGCCGCCATCGCGCGACTGCAACAGCTCATCCGCTCCAGCGGCGCCGTCGAACGCCTGGAAAGCGACATCGCCCGCTTCGCCGCCGAGGCGGAGACGGCGCTCGATGACGCTCCGCTGACGGCAACAGGAATCAGCGCGCTCCGGGAACTGGCGCACGCAGCGATCCAGCGCTCCGCCTGATCGGCGGGTCAGGCGAGCGTCTGCGCGACGCGCCGCACCTCGGTCTTGCGTCCAGCGCGTAGCGCCTCGATGGGGGCCATGCCGATGGACTCCTCACGAGCGAACAGCCACTCGATCGTCTCGTCGTCCGAGAAGCCGGCGTCGTGCAGAACGGTGATCGTTCCGCGCAGCGACGACAACGGGGCGCCGTCGATGAAGAACGCAGCGGGAATGCGGAAGACGCCGTCCTGGCGGCTTCCGATGAGGTGATTCTCATCCAGCAGGCGACGGACCCGGCTCAGCGACTCCCCCGTCAGCTCGACGACCTCGGGCAGGCTCAGCCAGGACACGGGAATGACGGGGTTTTCGGCATCGCTCACCTCTTCACTATCCCACCTTCCCGGCGGGCCGGAATGACGACGGCCCGCAGCTTTCACATCAGTAACAGCAGTCACTTCGGTTGACACCTCTCACAGGCCCGTGTCAGCGTTTCGGAGACCTCCGAGAAGGGACCCCCGTGCATCGCGAGCCGATCCGCCACCCCCGCCGCGTCCGGCAACGACTCACCGGCGTCGTCGCGCCCGCCGTCGTGGGCTCGATCGCGCTGAGCCTGAGTGCTCAGCCCGCGGTCGCCGCGGAACCTCAGCAGCGGGACACGCCGTTCGGTCACGACGCCCGGGCCCTGCGGCCGGCCGCGCCGACCGCGGTCCAGCCGGCGAGCCGGCCCGACGAGCACGTGGTGGGCCTCGGCGACACCGTCAGCCGCATCGCCGCTCAGCACGGGCTGCGCACCGCCGACCTGTTGGCCTGGAACGGTCTGGACTGGTCCGCCGTCATTCGTCCCGGCGACGTCATCCGTCTGTCCGGCAGTTCCGCCCCGAGCACCACCGCCGCGGCCCCGGGCGGCACCGGCCGCTCGCACACCGTCGCGGCCGGTGAGACGCCGTGGTCCATCGCCCACGCCGCCGGGGTCGGGGTCGACGAGCTGCTCGGAGCCAACGGGCTCGCCGGTGACGCCGTGATCTTCCCGGGTCAGACCCTGACGGTCCCCGGGAGCGGCCCGGCGACTCCCGCGGCGGACGTCGCGGTCGTGCCCGCTGCGGCGCCCATCGCCGCCGGGTCGCACACGGTCGGTGCGGGCGACACGCTGTCGGCGATCGCCGCGCAGCACGGCCTCGGCCTGGACGCCGTCCTCGCCGCCAACGCTCTCGACCGGTCCTCGATCATCTACCCCGGACAGTCCCTCGTCATCCCCGGCGCTGCCGCGGCGCCCGCCGCGGTGGTGACCCCGGCCCTCGACCTCGGGCTGGACGCCGAACAGATCGCGAATGCCCGCCTCATCATTCAGGTCGGACGCGACCGCGGGGTGCCCGACCGCGGCATCGCGATCGCCCTGGCCACGGCCATGGTGGAGTCCTGGATCCGCAACCTCGATTGGGGCGACCGCGATTCGCTGGGCCTGTTCCAGCAGCGACCGAGCACCGGCTGGGGAACCCCCGACCAGGTGCGCGACCCCGTCCGATCGACCGCGACGTTCTTCGGTGGCGCCGGTGACCCGAACGGCGCCGACACCCGCGGGCTGCTCGACATCCCCGGCTGGGAGTCCCTGCCCTTCACCGACGCGGCGCAGGCCGTCCAGGTGTCGGCTCACCCCGAGCGGTACGGCCAGTGGGAACAGCAGGCATATCTCTGGCTGGCCGCACTCGGGTGATACCCGGCGAACCCGGGTGCCCCGAGGGTGAGCCGCTGCCCGGGCTCGCGGCATCCGCTCCGTAGAATCACTCCGTGAGCATGAGCCAGCAGACCGACCCGCTGATCGGCCGACTGGTCGACCAGCGGTACCGCGTCCGTGCTCGCATCGCCCGCGGCGGCATGGCGACGGTCTACGTCGCGACCGACCTGCGGCTCGAGCGCCGCGTCGCCCTGAAGGTGATGCACGGCCACCTGTCGGACGATTCGGTCTTCCAGAGCCGGTTCATCCAGGAGGCGCGATCGGCCGCGCGCCTGGCCGACCCGCACGTCGTCAACGTGTTCGACCAGGGCCAGGACGGCGAGATGGCCTACCTGGTGATGGAGTACCTGCCGGGCATCACGCTGCGTGAGCTGCTCCGCGAGCAGAAGCGCCTCACGATCCCCCAGACCATCACGATCATGGACGCGATCCTGTCGGGACTGGCCGCGGCGCACCGTGCCGGCATCGTGCATCGCGACGTCAAGCCCGAGAACGTCCTGCTCGCCGAGGACGGACGCATCAAGATCGGCGACTTCGGCCTCGCCCGCGCCACGACCGCGAACACCGCGACCGGCCAGATGCTGCTCGGCACGATCGCCTACCTGGCCCCTGAACTCGTCACTCGCGGCACGGCCGACGCCCGCAGCGACATCTACGCACTCGGCATCCTTCTTTACGAGATGCTGGCCGGCGAGCAGCCGTACAAGGGCGAACAGCCCATGCAGATCGCCTATCAGCACGCGACCGACTCGGTTCCCCGGCCCAGCGCCAAGAACCCCGGCGTGCCCGAGCAGCTCGACGAGCTCGTCCTGTGGGCGACCGAGCGCGAACCCGACGAACGCCCGCTCGACGCGAAGGTCATGCTCGACCGCCTGCGCGAGATCGAGCGCGAGCTCGGCGTATACCCGCAGGTCGTGCGCACGGCGCCGGCCGGCGCGCACGAGATCGTCTCCGACGACGACGGTTCCGGTTCGGGCGAGGTGACCAAGCTGATGCCGGGCACCTTCACGGCGCCCCCCGTCACGACGGACGTCGACAACGCCACACGGCTACGCCGCCAGTCGCGTCGCAACCGCACGCGCGGCGCGTGGCTCGTCATGCTCGTCATCGCCCTCGCCGCCCTCGCCGGCGGCGCGGGCTGGTGGTTCGGCTCCGGGCCGGGATCGCTCGTCGCGGTTCCCGACGTCCGCGGGCTCAGCTTCGTCGAGGCGCAGGACGCCCTCGTCGCGCAGGGCCTGCAGGCCACCGAGTCGGGCGAGAGCAGTCTCGACGTCCAAGAGGGGCTCACGATCCGCACCGATCCCGATCCGGGCGCGCGGCTCGATCGCGAGGCGGTCGTGACGGTCTACGTCTCGCGTGGCCCCGCCGAGGTGTCGATCCCCGCCCTTTCGGGTCAGACCGAAGAGGCGGCACGCGAGCTTCTGCGACAGAACGTCGTAGCGGTGGCCGACCAGGCCGAGGCGGAGTTCGATCCGGATGTCGCCGCGGGCACCGTCATCCGCGCATCCGTGCAGCCCGCTGCCGGTGGTGACCCGGTCGACTGCTCCGAAGGATGCCTCGTCCGCCAGGGAGACGCCGCCACATTGCTCGTCTCGCGTGGCGCCGTGCCGGAGGTGTCGGGCATGAGCGTCGAGCGCGCCACGCGGACGCTCACCGACGCGGGACTCGAGGTCTCGGAAGAGAACCGCACGGACGCGAGCACCCGCATCGCCCAGGGCGACGTCATCGGCATCCTCGGTCGGGACGAGGACGGAAACTGGCGGCCCGGCGACGTCGTCACCCTCATCGTCTCGACCGGTCCCCCGCTCTTCGAGGTGCCGGATGTCGTCGGTCAGACGCGCGACGCCGCCGCCGAGACGCTCCGCGGCGCGGGGTTCGAGGTGTCGTACTCGGCGCTGTGGAACATCTGGCCCGACGGATTGACCAAGGTGACGGCCCAGGATCCGGCGGGCGGCAGCATGCACGTTCGCGGCACCACGATCACGCTGCAGATCACCGCGACCGGCTGACGCCCCTCCGGCCGCCGGCCGACACGACACTGCCCTGCTCCGCGGTGATCCGCGTGCAGGGCAGTGTTCGTGGGGGCGGGGCCCGGGTCAGCGCTTCTCGAGCTCCTCGGCGACGAGGAAGGCCAGCTCGAGGCTCTGCATGTGGTTCAGGCGTGGGTCGCACAGGCTCTCGTAGCGGGTCGCAAGGCTCGCCTCGTCGATCATCTCCGAGCCGCCCAGGCACTCCGTGACGTCGTCTCCGGTGAGCTCGACGTGGATGCCGCCGGGGAAGGTGCCGACCGCGCGGTGGGCCTCGAAGAAGCCGCGCACCTCGTCGACGACGTCGTCGAAGCGACGCGTCTTGTAGCCGGTGGGCGTCGTGATGCCGTTGCCGTGCATCGGGTCGGTCACCCACAGCGGCGTCGCGCCCGAGTCCTTGACCGCTTCGAGCAGCGGGGGCAGCGCGTCGCGGATCTTTCCGGCACCCATGCGCGTGATGAACGTCAGACGGCCCGGCTCGCGCTCGGGGTCGAGCTTGTCGATCAGCGCGAGCGCCGTGTCGGTGCTCGTGGTGGGGCCGAGCTTGACGCCGATGGGGTTGCGGATCTTCGAGAAGTAGTCGACGTGGGCGCCGTCGAGCTCGCGCGTCCGCTCACCGATCCAGAGGAAGTGCGACGAGGTGTTGTACGGCGTGTTCGTGCGCGAGTCGATCCGCGTCATCGGACGCTCGTAGTCCATCAGCAGGCCTTCGTGGCCCGTGTAGAACTCGACGCCGCGCAGCTCGTCGAAGTTGGCTCCCGCCGCCTCCATGAACTTGATCGCGCGGTCGATCTCGCCGGCGAGGCCCTCGTACCGGGCGTTCGCGGGGTTCGAGGCGAAGCCCTTGTTCCACGAGTGCACCTCGCGCAGATCGGCGAAGCCGCCCTGCGTGAACGCGCGGACGAGGTTCAGCGTCGAGGCCGCCGTGTGGTAGCCCTTGAGCAGCCGCGCGGGGTCGGGCTGGCGCGAGGCCGCCGTGAAGTCGTAGCCGTTGACGATGTCGCCGCGGTAGGCCGGCAGCGTGATGTCGCCGCGGGTCTCAGTGTCGCTCGAGCGCGGCTTGGCGAACTGCCCGGCCATGCGGCCCATCTTCACGACGGGCATCGAGGCGCCATAGGTCAGCACGACCGCCATCTGCAGCACCGTCTTGATCCGGTTGCGGATCTTCTCGGCCGTCGCGCCGGCGAAGGTCTCGGCGCAGTCGCCGCCCTGCAGCAGGAAGGCTTCTCCGGATGCCGCGCGCGCGAGGCGTTCGCGGAGGATGTCGACCTCTCCGGCGAAGACGAGGGGCGGGAGCGTCGCGATCTCAGCCGACACCGCAGCGACGGCGTCGGGGTCGTTCCACGCCGGCTGCTGCTTGATGGGAAGATCGCGCCACGTGTCGAGTGAATCCAGCGTAGGCACGGGGCAAGTCTAGTCCGCGGCGACGGGCGCCTCGGCCGTGTGACGCTCAGCCCTGCTGCTGCTGCTGCGCCGCGCGTTCCTTGACCGACGACGCGTAGACGTCTTCGTACTGCTGCTCACCCAAACGCTGCAGCGCCACCATGATCTCGTCGGTCACCGAGCGCAGCACGTACCGGTCGCTCTCCATCCCCTGGAAGCGCGAGAAGTCGAGCGGTTCGCCGATGACCATGCCGACGCGCCCGACGCGCGGGATGCTGCGCCCGATGGGCATGACGGCGTCGGTGTCGACCATGACCACGGGGATCACGGGCACGCGCGCCTCGAGCGCCATGCGAGCAAGACCGGTGCGGCCCCGGTAGAGCTTGCCGTCCGGGCTGCGGGTGCCCTCGGGGTAGATGCCGAGCAGGTCGCCGCGGCCGAGCACCTGGAGACCGGTGTTGAGGGAGGCCTCCGAGGCCTTGCCGCCCGTGCGGTCGATCGCGATCTGGCCGGTGGCCTTCATGAACACACGCGTGGCCCAGCCTTTGAGGCCGGACCCGGTGAAGTAGTCGCTCTTGGCGAGGAACGACATCGGGCGGTCGATCATGAGCGGCAGGAAGACCGAGTCGCTCACCGACAGGTGGTTGCTGGCGAAGATCGCCGCACCGGAGGCGGGGACGTTGCGTCGGCCCACGATCCACGGTCGGAAGACCGCTTTCACGATCGGTCCGATGAAGACGTACTTCATCAGCCAGTAGAACACCGGTCACCGCCCCCCGGCGAGATCGGCGACACCGATGAGCCCGGCGTCGTTGCCCAGCGTGGCGATGGCGAAGTCTGCGGGTGCGGCGTTCTCGCCGCCCGGCAGCGCACCGCGGTAGGCGGCGCGGACCGGGGCGAGCAGCGTCTCGCCGAGCTGCGCGACACCGCCGCCGATGACGAAGATCTCGGGGTCGAGCGTCGCCTGGAAGCCGCCCGCGGACTCGCCGAGAGCGGTCGCGACGCGGTGCAGCGCCTCCATGGCGCCGGGGTCGTCGGCGAGGATCAGCCGCGAGATCGCGTCGCCCGGGATGGAGCCGCGCTCGTCGCGCACCTGCGCCAGTGCGGATCCGAGCTCGGGGTCGTCGGCGATGGCGATCGCTTCGCGCTGCAGCGCGCGACCGGAGGCGTACTGCTCGAGGCAGCCGTACAGGCCGCACCCGCACAGGCGTCCGCCGCGTTCGAAGCGCACGTGCCCGAGTTCGCCGGCGGCGCCGCGTCCGCCGATGAGCAGTTGGCCGTCGATCACGACCGCTCCCCCGACGCCGGTGCCGAGGGTCAGCATGACCATGTTCGCGCTGCCGCGGCCCGCGCCGAAGCGGTACTCCGCCCAGCCGGCGGCGTTCGCGTCGTTCTCGAGGACGACGGCCACGCCGACGCGCGACTCCAGTTCGGCCCGCAGCGGGTGCTCGACCCAGTCGATGTTGGGGGCGTGACGCATGATCGAGCGCGTGCGGTCGAGGAACCCGGCCGCAGCGACACCGACCGCGGTCACGTCGTGCGAATCGCGGAAGTGGCGGACCATGTCGGCAACGGCATCCGCCAGGGCGTCGGTGTCGGTCGGGGTGTCGACGCGGATCCGGTCGACGATCGTGCCGTCCGCGGAGACCACGCCGCCGGCGATCTTGGTGCCGCCGATGTCGATGCCGATGTTGAGCACTCGTCGTCCCTTTCCGCCGACCGTTCGGCGGCGCCCCGCAAAGTCTAGTGGCGCGCTTTCGCCACCGCGGGGTCGAGGGCCGGGGTCGCCGCTAGAGTGTCTGTACCCTGCCAGACGCTTCCGGTACCGAAGGAGTTGCCGCCCATGAGCGCCGTCCAGTTCGAAGTCCCTGCCGTCGTACCCGCCGACCCCGACGCGAACATCACCGACCTGTTGGTCGACCGTGTGAAAGCCAGCCCCTCGCGCGCCCTGTTCGCCGTGCCGGAGAACGGCGGCTGGCGCGATATCTCCGCCGCCGACTTCCAGCGCGAGGTCATCGCGCTCGCGAAGGGATTCGTCTCGGCCGGTGTCGAGCCCGGCGACAAGGTCGGGTTCATCGCCCGCACCACCTACGACTGGACGCTCGTCGACTTCGCGCTCTTCTTCGCCGGGGCCGTGATGGTGCCCATCTACGAGACGAGCTCGGCATCGCAGATCGCGTGGATCCTCACCGACTCGGGCGCGACGACGGTCATCGCCGAATCGTCCGAGCACGCCGACCGCATCGCCGAGATCCGCGCGACCGTGCCGCTCGTCCGCGAGGTCTGGACGATGGGGGCGGGCGACCTCGACACCCTGCGCGCGGGCGGACGGGGTGTCGCCGACGACGAGATCGAGCGCCGACGCAATCTGGCCGTCGGCTCGGACATCGCCACCCTCATCTACACGTCCGGCTCGACCGGGCGCCCGAAGGGATGCGTGCTCACGCACAGCAACTTCGTCGAACTGGCCCGCAACTCCGGCGAGGCGCTGACGGAGGTCGTCAACCACCCGGGCGGCGCCTCCACGCTGCTGTTCATCACGACCGCCCACGTGTTCGCGCGCTTCATCTCGATCCTCAACGTCCACGCGGGGGTCAAGACCGGGCACCAGCCCGACACGAAGCAGCTGCTGCCGGCGCTCGGATCGTTCCAGCCGACGTTCCTGCTCGCCGTCCCGCGCGTGTTCGAGAAGGTGTACAACTCGGCCGAGCAGAAGGCCGAGGCGGGCGGCAAGGGGAAGATCTTCCGCGCCGCCGCGCACGTCGCGATCGAGCACTCGCGGCTGCTGCAGGAGGGGAGGAAGATCCCCCTGCTGACGAAGGTGAAGTTCCGCCTGTTCGACCGCCTCGTCTACAGCAAGCTCCGCACCGCCATGGGCGGACGCGTGCAGTACGCCGTCTCGGGCTCGGCGCCGCTCGGCCCGCGCCTGGGACACTTCTTCCACAGTCTCGGCGTGACGATCCTCGAGGGCTACGGCCTGACCGAGACGACGGCTCCGGCGACGGTCAACCTCGCCACCAAGGCGAAGATCGGCACGGTCGGCCCGGTGCTGCCCGGTGTCGGCGTGCGCCTGGGCGAGGACGGCGAGGTCGAGGTCCGCGGCATCAACGTGTTCGCGGAGTACTGGCAGAACCCCGAGGCGACGGCCGAGGCGTTCCACGACGGGTGGTTCAAGACGGGCGACATCGGCTCGTTCGACGACGACGGCTTCCTCACGATCACCGGTCGCAAGAAGGAGATCATCGTCACCGCCGGAGGCAAGAACGTCGCCCCCGCCGTGCTCGAAGATCCGATCCGCGCCAACCCGATCGTGGGTCAGGTCGTCGTCGTGGGCGATCAGAAGCCGTTCATCTCGGCTCTCGTGACGCTCGACCCTGAGATGCTCCCGACGTGGCTGGCCAACAACAACCTGGCGGGCGACATGACGCTGACGGATGCCGCGACGCACGACGTCGTGCGGGCCGAGGTGCAGCGCGCCATCGACGAGGCCAACCGCGGTGTCTCGCGCGCCGAATCGATCCGCAAGTTCACGATCCTCGACACCGAGTGGACCGAGGCGAGCGGGCACCTGACTCCGAAGATGAGCATCAAGCGCAACGTCATCCTCACCGACTTCGCCGACGAGATCTCCGACATCTACGACGAGCCGGTCAAGACCAGCAACGTGCCCCTGGGCTGACGGCCCGACGAGAACGGCCCGGCGGATGATCGCTCATCCGCCGGGCCGTTCTCGTCGGCATCGCGGGGTGCGACGCCCCGCCTCAGAACCAGGACGACTCGCGCACCTCACGCATCGCCACGCGGCGCTCGGCCGGTGAGAGCCGGTCGAGGTACAGGATGCCGTCGAGGTGGTCGCACTCGTGCTGCAGCGCCTGTGCCATGAGGCCCTCCCCCTCGAGCGTGATGTCGTTCCCATCGAGATCGATTCCCACGGCGCGGGCGTACGGGTGGCGGAGCGTGTCGTGCCAGAGGTTCGGGACCGACAGGCATCCCTCTCCGATGAGCGCGGGGTCGCCCGAGACCTCTACGAGTCGCGGATTGAGGATGTAGCCGATGACGCCGTCGACGTTGTAGCTGAAGGCGCGCAAACCCACGCCGATCTGCGGCGCCGCGACCCCGGCGCGACCGGGCAGCTCGACCGTGTCGAGCAGATCGCGCACGAGCGAGCGCACGCCGTCGTCGATGGTGTCGATGGCGGCGGCGGGCGACTTCAGGACGGGGTCGCCGAAAAACCGGATCGCGCGAACCGTCATGTCACGCGACCGACGCGTTCCGTCGGAGCCCCTCGACCACGCTCGCGGCGAGCGTGCGGGCTGCCTCTCGGGTGGCCGGGTCGAGGTCGCGGAAGGTCACAGCGCTGCCCGCGGCCAGGTGCGGGTCGTACGGCACGCGGACGACCGCGCGCACGCGCGAGCTGAAGTGCGTCTCGAGCTCGTCCGCGCGCACCATCGGCGTCCCCGGACGCGACGTGTTGAGCACGACGACAGCGCTCTTGACCGCCTCGCCGAACCCGTTCGACTCGAGCCACGTGAGGGTCTCTGAGGCCAGGCGCGCCTCGTCGACCGACATCCCGGCGACGACGACGATCTGGTCGGAAAGGCCGAGCGTGGCACCCATGACCGAGTGCACGATGCCGGTTCCGGTATCGGTCAGCACGATCGAGTAGTAGTGGGCGGCGATCGCGGCGACGTTCTCGTAGTCGTGGTCGCTGAACGCCTCCGACACGTGCGGGTCGGTGTCCGAGGCCAGCACGTCCAGCCGGGTCTCGTCGCGGGCGACGATCGACGACAGGTCGTTGAACCCGACGACGTCGCCGCTGGTGCGGACGAGGTCGCGGACGGTCTTGCCGCTCGTGCGGCCGATCCGGTCGGCGAGCGTCCCCCGGTCGGGGTTCGCGTCGATCGCGATGACGCGGTCGTCCCGGGCATCCGCAAGCGCCATGCCGAGCAGCGTCGTGACAGTCGTCTTGCCGACGCCGCCCTTGCGCGAGAGCACCGGGACGAACTTCGCCCCGCCGACCAGCGGTGCCGTGATGCGGCGGTCCAGCTCCTTGCGTGCACGAGCGCGCTTGCTGTCGCCGAGGTTGATGCGGCGGCCGGATGCCGCGTACACCAGGCGCTGCCAGCGCCCTTCGGGCTCGGCGCGGACGACCTGCGACGGGTCGAGCAGCCGCTCGGCGGTGAGCAGGTCGGACGACTCGCGGCCCGGCTCGAGGTCGCCGATGCGGCGCGATTGCAGCACGGGCTCGGTGGGACGGACGACCTGGACACGCTCGGTCGCGTGGCGGACCTGCTCGGCGGCCTGATGGGCCTCACGGCGGGTGGTGGGCACGGAGCCGGTGATGACCGTCGTCGTGGGCACGACCGTCGCCACGACGGTCTCGGCCACGGGTGCGCGCGTCGAGGACGCCGCTGCGGCACGCTCGTCGTCGACGGGGGCGGCCTCGGCCCGGTCCTCGACGGTCACGATCTCGCCGGTGCGGGGCACCACGGCGGCGGCGTCGACCTCATCGCTCGCTTCGGCGACCTCGTCGGTCGGTACCTCGGAGGAGTCCTCGGTGCCGTCGTCGTCGACGGTCGCGGTGATGACGTCGTCATCCGTCTCGTGCTCGTCGGCCGGCTCCCCCGCGGCGGCATCGATGTCGACGGCCGCGGCGTTCTCGGCTGCATCCGTGTCGCCGAGCGCATCCGTGTCGTCCGACGCATCCGTGTCTTCAGGGGAACCGATCTCGTTGGGCACATCCACGTCTGACGACGCGTCGCCGTCTGCTGCCGCGTCGGTCGCGGCATCCTGCTCGTTGCCGGCCGCGCTCAGAGCGCCCAACGGGATGTCGCCGGTGCTGAGCTGGTCGTCGAACACCTCGCCGTCGACGACGTCGGCATCGTCGAAGTCGTCCTCGTCGGTCGGCGGAAGGGTCACGTCGACCTGGGCCGTGCCACCGATGATTCCGATCGCGGTCGTATGAATGCTCTCGCTGTCGATGAGGACCGCGGGGTCGTTCTCATCGTGCTGATTCTCGTTGCGCTCAGGCATGTCTCGCTGCGTCCACTCCAGGTCTCGAGCTCGCGCCCGACCCCCTAGGCTACTCGCCGGGCCGGATGACGACCAAAAGGTCCCCGGCCTCGACCTGCGCGGTGCCGCCCACGACGAGCCGCTCGACACGGCCGTCGACGGGTGCGGTGATCGCCGCTTCCATCTTCATCGCCTCGATCGAGGCGACCGGCTGACCGGCCGTGACGGTGTCGCCGACGGTCGCCTTGACGGTGACGACGCCCGAGAACGGCGCCGCGACCTGACCCGGTACCGACGTGTCGGCCTTCTCGGCCGCGCGGGCCTCGACGCTGATCGCGCGGTCACGCACGAAGACGGGGCGCAGCTGACCGTTCAGCGTCGCCATGACCGTCCGCATCCCCTTGTCATCGGCCTCACCGATGGCTTCGAGCCCGACGTACAGCTGCACGCCCCGCTCGATCTCGACGACGTGCTCGGCACCCGGCACGAGCCCATAGAGATAGTCAGCGGTGTCGAGCACGCTGAGATCGCCGTAGATCTCGCGGACACGGTCGAACTCGCGCGTGGGCGCGGGGAACAGCAGCGCGTTGAGTGTGCGCCGGCGTGTCGCGGAGTCGGACCCGAGGGCCGTGGTGTCGGCATCCGACAGCTCGGCGACCCCCGGTCGCACGGTGCGACCTACGAGCACCTTCGAACGGAACGGCTCCGGCCAGCCGCCCGGCAGGTCGCCGAGCTCACCCGCCATGAAGCCCACGACCGAGTCCGGGATGTCGTACGCGCCGGGGTCGGCGGCGAAAGCCGCGGGATCGGCCTTGACCGCGGCCAGATGCAGCGCCAGGTCGCCCACCACCTTCGACGAGGGCGTCACCTTGGGAACGCGGCCCAGGATGTCGTTCGCCGCGGCGTACATGTCCTCGATGAGTTCGAAATCGTCGGCGAGACCGAGTGCGATGGCCTGCTGCCGCAGGTTCGACAGCTGACCGCCGGGGATCTCGTGCCGGTAGACGCGTCCGGTGGGCCCCGGAAGGCCCGACTCGAACGGACGGTACAGATGGCGCACGGCCTCCCAGTACGGCTCGAGGTCCGAGACCGCGGCGAGGTCGAGCCCCGTGTCACGCTCGGTGTGAGCGAGCGCCGCGACGAGGGCCGACAAGGACGGCTGACTCGTGGTACCGGCCATGGGCGCAGCCGCCGCGTCGACGGCATCCGCGCCCGCGGCGCTCGCGGCCAACAGCGTCGCAAGCTGCCCCCCGGCGGTGTCATGCGTGTGCACATGGACGGGGACGTCGAAGCGCTCGCGCAGAGCCGCCACCAGACGGGATGCCGCCGCCGGCCGCAGCAGACCGGCCATGTCCTTGATCGCCAGCACGTGAGCGCCCGCGCCGACGATCTGGTCGGCCAGGCGCAGGTAGTAGTCGAGGGTGTAGAGATCCTCGGCGGGGTCGAGCAGGTCGCCTGTGTAGCAGAGCGCGACCTCCGCGACCGTGGTGCCGGTGGCCAGCACCGCGTCGATGGCGGGCCGCATCTGCGAGACGTCGTTCAGCGCGTCGAAGATGCGGAAGATGTCGACGCCGGAGTCGGCCGCCTCGCGCACGAAGGCCTCGGCCACCGCCGTCGGATAGGGCGTGTAGCCCACCGTGTTGCGCCCGCGCAGCAGCATCTGGATCGCGATGTTCGGCAACGCGGCGCGCAGCTTGTCGAGCCGCTCCCAGGGGTCTTCGCCGAGGAAGCGGAGGGCCACGTCATAGGTCGCCCCACCCCATGCCTCCACCGACAGCAGCTGCGGCGTCAGCCGCGACACCGCGGGCGCGACCGCCACGAGGTCCTTCGTCCGCACCCGCGTCGCGAGCAGCGACTGGTGCGCGTCGCGGAAGGTGGTCTCGGTCACCGCGAGTGCCGTCTGCCCGCGCAGCGCCCGGGCGAAGCCCTCGGGGCCGAGCTCGAGCAGACGCTGCCGCGACCCCGCCGGCGGCGCGGCCGAGACGTCGATCCGCGGCAGCTTCGCGCGCGGCTCGACGGTCGTCGGCGCCGAGCCGTGCGGCCGGTTGACCGTCGTGTCGGCGAGCCAGCCGAGGACCTTCGACCCCCGGTCCTTCGACGGCCGGCCCTCGAGGAGCTCCGGGCGCTCGTCGATGAACGCGGTGCTGAGGTCGCCGCGCTCGAACGCCGGGTCGTCGAGCACGCGCTGCAGGAAGGGGATGTTCGTCGAGACGCCGCGGATGCGGAACTCCGCCAGGGCGCGCCGCGAGCGCACGACGGCGGCGGCGAAGTCGCGACCTCGACACGTCAGCTTCGCCAGCATCGAATCGAAGTGGGGGCTCACCTGCGAGCCGGCGGCGGTCGTGCCACCGTCCAGACGGATGCCGGCGCCGCCGGGCGACCGGTACGTCGTGATCTTTCCGGTGTCGGGCCGGAAGCCCTGCGCGGGGTCCTCCGTCGTGATCCGGCACTGCAGCGCGGCCCCGCGCAACCGGATGTCCTCCTGCGCCAGGCCGAGCTCGCTCAGCGTCTCCCCCGCCGCGATCCGCATCTGCGACTGCACCAGGTCGACGTCGGTCACCTCCTCGGTGACGGTGTGCTCGACCTGAATGCGCGGGTTCATCTCGATGAAGACCGCCTCGCCGGCGCGCGGACCGGCGGTCTCGAGCAGGAACTCCACCGTGCCGGCGTTGACGTAGCCGATCGATCGCGCGAAGGCGATGGCGTGCCGGTGCAAGGCGGAGCGGGTGGTGTCGTCGAGGTTGGGCGCGGGGGCGATCTCGATCACCTTCTGGTGGCGACGCTGCACCGAGCAGTCACGTTCGAAAAGGTGGACCGTCTCGCCGGTGGCATCCGCGAGGATCTGCACCTCGACGTGCCGCGGGCGCTGCACGGCCTGCTCGAGGAACACGCGCTGGTCGCCGAACGCGCTGCCTGCCTCGCGCATCGCCTCGGAGAGGGCGGGTGCCAGCTCGTGTTCGGAGCCGACGCGCCGCATACCGCGACCGCCACCGCCGGCGACCGCTTTGACGAAGACCGGAAACCCGATGTCGGCGGCCTGGGCGACGAGCGCGTCGATGTCGTCGGATGCCTCGGTCGAGCGCAGCACCGGCACTCCCGCCGTCGAGGCGTGGCGTTTGGCGGTCACCTTGTTGCCGGCCATCTCGAGAACATCCGCCGACGGCCCGATGAACGCGATGCCGGCCGCGGCCGCACGGGCGGCGAGCTCGGGGTTCTCGGACAGGAAGCCGTAGCCCGGATAGATGGCGTCGGCCTCGCTCTCCACCGCGACGCGGATGATCTCGTCGACGTCGAGGTAGGCCCGCACGGGGTGCCCCTTCGTCCCGATCTCGTACGCCTCGTCGGCTTTCAACCGATGCAGCGAGTAGCGGTCCTCGTGCGGATAGACCGCCACCGTGCGCGCTCCCAGCTCGAACGCCGCACGGAAAGCTCGGATGGCGATCTCGCCGCGATTGGCGACAAGGATCTTTCGGAACATGCTCACCTCGCAGGAGTGAGACGCGCGGCGACGGTGCCGCGCGAGGGCTCGAATACCTTCTCAGCCTAGGGGACGGTAACGTAGGGTCTCGTGCACGTACTCTCCGTCAGCTCGCTCAAGGGCGGGGTCGGCAAGACGACGGTCACTTTGGGGCTCGCATCCGCCGCGTTCGCCCGCGGTGTCCGGACGTTGGTCGTCGACCTCGATCCGCAGTCCGACGTGTCGACGGGGATGGACATCCAGGTCGCCGGTCGCCTCAACGTCGCCGACGTCCTCGCCAATCCCAAGGAGAAGGTGGTTCGTCAGGCCATCACCTCGAGTGGCTGGGCGAAGGTGCACCCCGGCACGATCGACGTCCTGATCGGCAGCCCGTCGGCCATCAACTTCGACGGGCCGCACCCCAGCGTCCGCGACGTCTGGAAGCTCGAGGAGGCTCTCGCCACGATCGAGGCCGACTACGACCTCGTGCTGATCGACTGCGCTCCCTCGCTCAACGCGCTGACACGCACCGCGTGGGCCGCGAGCGACCGCGTCGTCGTGGTGACCGAGCCCGGCCTCTTCTCCGTCGCCGCAGCCGACCGTGCCTTGCGAGCGATCGAAGAGATCCGGCGCGGCCTCTCCCCCCGGCTGCAACCTCTCGGGATCGTCGTCAACCGCGTGCGACCGCAGTCGATCGAGCACCAGTTCCGCATCAAGGAGCTGCGCGACATGTTCGGTCCGCTCGTCTTGTCGCCTCAGCTGCCCGAGCGCACGTCGCTGCAGCAGGCGCAGGGCGCCGCGAAGCCGCTGCACATCTGGCCCGGCGATTCCGCCCAGGAGCTAGCGTCCGACTTCGACGCCCTGCTGGACCGCGTGCTGCGCACCGGTCGCATCGCCGTCGCCGGTGAGACTCCCGCCGCGACGTAGAACGGCCCGCAGATATGACAGAACCCCGGAAGCGACCGCTCCGGGGTTCTCTGCGTACGGGGCTGTTGTTGCGGGGCGCTGCTCAGGCGCTGCGAACCGAGCGACGGGCGGCGAGCTCGTCGACCGGGTCCGGCGCCTGCGGGTCGAACTCGACGAGGGTCGACTCGACCTCGCGCAGCACCTTGCCCACCGCGATGCCGAACACGCCCTGACCGCGGCTGACGAGGTCGATGACCTCGTCGTTCGACGTGCAGAGGTAGACCGAGGCGCCGTCGCTCATGAGCGTCGTGCCGGCGAGATCGCGGATGCCCGCGGCGCGCAGCTGATCGACGGCGATGCGGATCTGCTGCAGCGAGATGCCCGTGTCGAGCAGTCGCTTGACGAGCTTGAGCACCAGGATGTCGCGGAAGCCGTAGAGACGCTGCGAACCGGAACCGCTCGCGCCGCGCACGGTGGGCTCGACGAGCTCGGTGCGCGCCCAGTAGTCGAGCTGGCGGTAGGTGATGCCGGCCGCGCGTGCGGCCTGCGCTCCGCGATAGCCGACCTCGTCGTCCATCTGCGGCAAACCGTCGGTGAACAGGAGGTCGGTCGTGAACCGCATCTCGCCGAGCGAATCATGCGCGGTCATCTGGTCCTCCTGCCGGACGGTCGGGTTGCTTCCACGCTAGATGAGGGATGCCGGTGCGGCAACGACATCCGGTCGAAGGCGCGGCGTGTCGCTCTGCGGTCACCGCGCGAGTCGGTCGATCGCGCTCTGGACGAACGCCGATCGCACCTCATCGAGACGCCGCACGAGCTCGGGGGCGAGTTCGTGGGCGCGGCCGCGGGACGTCGAGTCGGTGCGGCGCAGGAGCGGCGCGAGCGCCGTCTCGACCAGCGCGACGTCGCGTTCCGCCGCCTGCCGAACCGTCCGCAGGTGGCGGGGTCCGATGCCGTGACGGTCGAGCGCGACGAGGGTCCGCAGCAGCGCCAGGGCGCGCTCGTCGTAGGTGTCCGCGGCCGGCAGGAGGCCCGCCGAGACCGCGTCGCCGAGCAGCGGCGCGCTCGCTTCGGCCTTCTCGAGCAGCTCGTCGCGCCGGTAGCGACGGTGAGCCACGATCGACGACGGCAACGCCGGCGGCATCGGCTCGGCACCGGGGGTGTCGAGGTATTCGCGGATGCGGGCGAGCGGCATGTAGTGGTCGCGCTGCAGCGTGAGGGCGGTGCGGAGCCGCTCGACGTCGGATGCCGAGAACTTGCGGTACCCCGAGCCGGTGCGCGTCGGGGTGACGATGCCCTGGTCTTCGAGGTAGCGGAGCTTGCTCGAGCTGAGCGCGGGGAACTCCGGATTCAGCCGCGCGAGCACCTGACCGATGCTCAGATGACCCGCCGCCGCGGAGCGGCTGCGGGCTGCGGAAGCGGGGCTCACGCCCCGGACGCCGAGGCGCGGTCGAACGGGGAGACGAAGAAGTTCAGGCGGAACTTGCCGACCCGCAGCTCGGCACCGTCCGACAGCACCGCGCGGTCGACACGCTCGCCGTTGACGTACGTGCCGTTGAGCGAGCGCTGGTCGACGATTTCGAACACCGAGCCGGTGCGGGTGATCTCGGCGTGACGGCGCGAGACGGTGACATCGTCGAAGAAGATGTCGGCCTCGGGGTGTCGGCCCACGGTCGTCACATCGGTGTCGAGCAGGTAGCGTGCGCCCGCGGTGGGACCGGAACGCACCAGCAGCAACGCGGCCCGCTCGGGCAGCGACTGGATGGCGTCGCGCTCGACGGCCGTCAGATCCGCCCCGAACGGCACGAACGACAGGTCGAGGTCGTGCCCGAACGTCTGCGTCGTGTCCGAGGACCCGCTGTGCGGCGTGCGGTCGGGTTCGCGTCGGATGTCGTCGACGTCTCGATCCTTTTCGTCCACAGTGTCCTCCTCTTCCGGGCCAGCCTAACGGATCGGGGGCCGCTCGCGAACGCCGGTCCCCCGCTTTCCCACCCACGTCATATCCGGCGTCGATAGGGTCGGAGCGATGTCCATGCGCACCCGTTCCCGCCGCCCCCGCCTGCTCGCCGTCCTGGGGCTCGTCCTCGGCCTCGCCGGCACCGCCGTGGCTGCACCCGCCGTCGCCCACGACGATCTTCTCGCCTCCGACCCCGCCGCCGACAGCGAGGTCGCGCAGCTGCCCGATGCGGTCACGCTGACCTACAGCGGCGTACTCATCGACGAGCCCGGCGTCAACGCCATCTCGGTGACGGACGCGGCCGGCACCGAGCTGGCCGAGGGAACGCCGACGCTCGACGGTACGACGGTGTCGCAGGCCCTGACCGGCGACAGCCAGGGCCCGATCACCGTGCGCTGGCGCGTGGTGTCGAGTGACGGGCATCCTGTCTCGGGCGAGTTCTCGTTCACCGCGGGAGACCCGGCTGCGGCACCCACCGGACCGGCCGAGCCGAGCGAGCCCGACGCCGCCGCGGAGGGCCTTCCGGCGGTCTTCTGGATCGTCGTCGCGATCGTGGTCGTCGCCGGTGTCGCAGCGCTCGTCGTCGCCCTCGTCGCGGCTTCCCGGCGTCGTACCGAGGACTAGGCTGGGAACATGCCTCACTACAACGTCGTCATCCTCGGCGCGGGCCCCGGCGGGTATGTCGCAGCTGTCCGCGCTGCGCAGCTCGGACAGTCCGTCGCGATCATCGAAGAGAAGTACTGGGGAGGCGTCTGCCTGAACGTCGGCTGCATCCCCTCGAAGGCCCTGCTCAAGAACGCCGACCTCGCGCACACCTTCAAGCACAAGGCCGACATGTTCGGCATCAGCGGTGACGTGCACTTCGACTTCGGCACCGCGTTCGACCGCAGCCGCAAGGTGGCCGAGACGCACGTCAAGGGCATCCACTTCCTCATGAAGAAGAACAAGGTCACCGAGTACGAGGGTCGCGGGTCGTTCGTCGACGCCAAGTCGATCCAGGTGACCAAGACCGACGGCTCGCAGGAGACGGTGACGTTCGACAACGTCATCATCGCGACCGGCTCGTTCGTCCGCCTTCTGCCCGGCGTGCAGCTGAGCGACAACGTCGTGACCTACGAGGAGCAGATCCTCACCCGCGACCTGCCGAACTCCATCGTCATCGTCGGCGCCGGCGCCATCGGCATGGAGTTCGCGTTCGTCATGTCGAACTACGGCGTCAAGGTCACGATCATCGAGTTCCTCGACCGCGCCCTCCCCAACGAGGACGTCGAGGTCTCGAAGGAGATCCAGAAGCAGTACAAGAAGTACGGGATCGACATCCTCACCTCGACCAAGGTGGAGCAGATCGACGACTCCGGCGACAAGGTCACCGTCTCGTACTCGGCCAACGCCGACGGCACGAAGGGCCAGATCGAGGCCGACAAGGTCCTCGTGTCGATCGGCTTCGCCCCTCGCGTCGAGGGCTTCGGTCTCGAGAACACCGGGGTGAAGCTCACCGAGCGCGGCGCGATCGACATCGACGACCACATGCGCACCAACGTCGAGGGCATCTACGCCATCGGTGACGTCACCGCCAAGCTGCAGCTCGCGCACGTCGCCGAGGCGCAGGGCGTCGTCGCCGCGGAGACCATCGGCGGCGCCGAGACCCAGACGCTGGGCGACTACCGCAACATGCCGCGCGCGACGTTCTGCTCGCCGCAGGTGGCGTCGTTCGGCCTGACCGAGCAGCAGGCGCGCGACGCCGGCTACGACGTCAAGGTCGCGAAGTTCCCGTTCTCGGCCAACGGCAAGGCGAACGGCCTCGGCGAGCCCGTCGGCTTCGTCAAGCTCATCGCCGACGCCGAGCACCTCGAGCTCCTCGGCGGCCACCTCATCGGCCCCGACGTGTCGGAGCTTCTGCCCGAGCTGACCCTCGCGCAGAAGTGGGACCTCACCGCACTCGAGGCCGCCCGCAACGTGCACACGCACCCGACCCTGTCGGAAGGCCTGCAGGAGGCGTTCCACGGCCTCGCGGGTCACATGATCAACCTCTGACGCTCGCGTCGGAAAGACGAACGCACCGCCCGGCTCAGCCGGCGGTGCGTTCGTCTTTGTGATGCTGCCTCTCGGACGCGACGTGAGGCCGCGTCCCGGTCAGAGGCCGAGAGCGCGGGCGAGCTTGGAATCGGATGCCGCCGGGCGGCCTCCGGCCGCCCGGACGAGCTCGTCGGCCGTGTCGAAGAGGCCGGCGATGTCGGCCGCGCGCGGCGGTGCCGCGGGTCCGAGCTCGATCTCCCACTCCCGCCACGAACTCGAGCGACCCGTCCGCTCGTCGACGGCGGTCACCCGGTCATCGACGAACTCGGCGATCAGGCCGCCGTCGACGTCCCGCAGCGCGTACGCCGTCCGCGAGTTACGGATGCGCGCGATGACGTCGAATGGCGGGCCGGAGATCTCAGCGAGGGCGTCGAGAACCGGTGCGGGCACCTCGATGGGGTCGTCGGCGCCGGCGGCATCCAACGGCCATTGCGTCTCGAGCTTGCCCTCGGGGGTCGACCGCTTAATGTGCCAGCCCTCGTCGGGACCGCCCGTGCGTCGCCGCAGCGCCGTCAGCGCTTCGGCGAGGCGGCCGTCAGGGGTGTCGAGGTATCGCGCGTCGAGCTCGCGCGACTCCGGCTCGCCGACCGAGGCGACGCCGGGAAGCGCAGACCAGTCGGGAACCGGAGTCTCGGCGTCGACGTCGTACTTGCGCTCGACCTCGAGCGAGCTGCGAGGCTCAGTCGTCACTGGTCACGCGGTCGTCGCGCTCGTCAGCCGAGGGGTCGATGTCGCCCTCGGTCTCGACGAAGTGGAACTCCGACGACGTGGGTCCGTCGCCCTCGCCGGTGTTCTCGGCGTCGCCCGCGCGCTCGTAGACGACCTGCGTCTCGCTGTAGGGCAGGATGAGCCGGTCCGACGTCTCGTCGTCCAGCGGAAGGGTCTGCCCGTCGAGCGGGCCACCGTGCAGTCGTGCAATAGCCATGTTCTGACCTCCTGATCCCGACCCTACCCGGGCCCCGCGGGCGGGCCGATACGCTTGCATCATGGCTCGGATCGCACTACGGCGAGGTTCGGCGTGAAGCCGTTCGTCCTTCTGGCCACCCGTGCCGAGGACCTCCCCGCCGACGAGGAGTACGAGCTCTTCCTGCGCCACGCGGGGCTCGAGCCCGCGTCGCTGCGCCGCATCCGCCTCGAGGCGGGTCCGATGCCCGCCATCGATCTCGACGAGATCTCCGGCATCTTCGTCGGCGGCGGCCCGTTCAACTCCTCCGACCCGTGGGAGCGCAAATCCGACGTGCAGCGCCGCGTCGAGTCCGAGTTCGCGGATCTGCTCGCTCGCGTCGTGGCCGCCGATGCGCCGTTCCTCGGCGCCTGCTACGGCATCGGCACCGTCGGCGCCTTCCTCGGTGCGAGCATCGACCGACGCTTCGGCGAGCCGATCAGCGTCGTCGATGTCGAGCTGACGGCCGCGGGGCGCGATGACCCCCTCCTCGCCGCGATGCCGACGACCTTCCCGGCGTTCGTCGGTCACAAGGAAGCGATCTCGGTGCTGCCGTCGCGGGCCACGCTGCTGGCGTCATCCGCGGGATGCCCTGTGCAGATGTTCCGGGTGGGCGCCAACGTGTACGCGACGCAGTTCCACCCTGAGCTCGATCTCGAGGGCATCACGACGCGCATCCACGCCTACGCCGACCACGGCTACTTCGCTCCGGACGAGCTCGACCTCACGCTGAGTGCCGTGCGCCGCGCCGCCGTGACCCACACGGCATCCATCCTGAGGTCGTTCGTCGAGCGCTACGCCCGCTGAAGCGCAGGCACGGGCAGGGGCCCGGCGGACCGTCAGGCGTTGGCGTTCGCGCGTTCCCCGGCCTCGAGCTCGCGAGCCTTGTCGAGCTCGCGCGCGGCGACCGAGACGGCGTCCTCGGCTCGCTGGACGCGGCGCTGCAAGAAGGTGCGCGCTCCATAGCGGGCGCGGACGCGATCTTCCTGCTCGCGCGCACCGGTGACGATGTACGCCGTCGCGATGAGGATGACCTGCGACGACAAGTTGAGCCAGAGCAGCAGCGCGATGAGCGAGGCGAACGACGCCAGCAGCGGGTTGGATGTCGCTCCGCCGACGAACAGCCCCGACAGCTGCTGCAGCACGGTGAGACCCGCACCGCCGAGCAGGGCGCCGCTCCACAGCGCACGCTTGCGGGCCTTCACGCCCGACAGCACGCGGACCAGCACCGCCACGGCGATGGTGTCGAGTGCGAACACGACCACGAGCGAGACCGCCCAGCCGGCGAACTGCACCAGCGGGTTCGACTCGGCGAACCCGAGCAGATCGGCGAGCAGGCCCACGCCGGCGGTGCCGAGGAACGTCACGCCCGCGGCGGCGACCAGGGCCCCGCCGATGCCGATCGCGAGAGCGAGGTTGCGGAGCATCACCCAGATGAACAGGACGTCGTCGGCCAGCTCGTCGGCGATCGCGCGCATCGCGGTGCGCAGCGATCCGATCGCGCCGATCGCGGCGCCGAGCAGACCGACGGTGGCGATGACGCCCGCGATGGTCAGCCCGGCGGGGGCGGTGATGTCGTCGAGCTTGATCAGCCCGTCCTCACCGACGAGCCCCGGGATAACGCGGTTGACCGCGTCGATGAGCGCCTGCCAGGCGACGGGGTCACCGGCCAGCCACAGCGCCGCCACCGAGAAACCCAGCAGCACACCGGCGAAGACGCTGAACAGGGTGCGGTACGTGACGCTGTCGGCGAGGACCGGCCCGCGGTGCTCGCTGTAGAGCAGGAACGCCCGGACCGGCTTGCGCTCCAGGGCCCAGGCGATCGAGCGCGAGATGAACGTGGAGTCGGCCATGTCGCCACGATAGCGGCGGTCCCCCGCCGCCCGCGGACACTTGACACCGGCTCAGCCGCCGAGCAGGCCCCACCCGATGGCGACGGTGGCGCCCGCCACGAGGAACGGCCCGATCGGGATGCGGGTGCGTCGGCCGGCCCGCCGCACGGCGATGAGCACCAGCGCGCACAGGCCGCCCGCGAGCACCGCCACGACGCTCGCGGCGATCGCCGCCTCCCACCCGTGCGCTCCCGAGACGACGCCGACGGCGCCGGCGAGCTTCACGTCGCCCCCACCGAGGCCCCCACCGCCGCGATAGAGCAGGTAGAACGCCCCGAAGAGGACGGCGGCGGAAGCGGCCGCGCCGAGGACCGGCGCCAGCGAACTGCGCCCGAGCGCGAGCGCGGCGGCGTACCCGAGTCCGAGGGGGTACAGGGGGAGCACGAGCCGGTTGGGCAACCGGTGCTCGCGCAGGTCGACGACGGTGAGCGCGATGCCGAGTGCAGCCATCGACCCGAGCAGCACCGCGGCGAATCCGAACATCACCCGCTCACGGTACGACGCCGCGACCCGGTGCGACGCCGGGTCTCCACAGGGCGGCCGCTAGGGGCGGATGAGGACGGGCGTGCCTTCGGGCAGCTGGGCGAGGCGGTCGGTCGCCGGTCCGTCGAGGTAGATGCAGCCGAACGAGGTCGCGCCCTCGCGCATCCGGTAGTAGTGGAAGGCGGTGACGGCGACGTCTCCCCCGTCGAAGCCCGCCATGACCGGCGACTGCACGCCGAGATAGACCATCGGGTGACCATCGGTATAGCGGAACTCGGGCACGATCGTCGTCCACATGACGAAGGTGCGTCCGGCCGGCGTGGGCGTCGACTCCTTACCCCAGGCGAACTGGTCCGACACGCGTTCGCGTCCGGCCGCGCTGACGATGTCGATCGTGTTGGCCGTGAGGTGCACCTCGACGAACTCCGTGGTGATCGCGAGCTCGACATCGGCGGCACGCAGCCAGCCGACGGTCTGCCCGCCGTTGCCCTCGGGCGGCACGCCCTGGCGTCCCGGAAGCAGCACCTTCACCCAGTCGGCCTCGGCCACCACGACCGGGACGGTCGTGCCGCCGTAGTGGTGCTCACGCGGCAGGTATCCCACCGGCTGCCCCGCAGGGTCGGCGAACACCGGGGCACCGGCCCCGAGCGGGCGCGCCTGCGACGACGTCGCCGGACCGGTGGGGTCGTCGTCGACCGGGATCGCCGGGTTGACCGATCGGACGTCGATGAGCGGGAGCGTCGAGATGTCGTAGACCGCGTCATTGCGCGGATGCGGCGCGGGAGCGGCATCCATCGCGGGGTCGGTCGTCGCGGCGGCGGGCTCGACATCCGCCACGGCGGCGACGGGCGCGGCCTCCCGCACCGAGGCGAGATCGCGCAGCGGAGCGAGCGCCCAGAAGCCGGCGACGGCCATGGTCCCCACCGCGATGACGGCGACGACCGCGGCGGGGTGGGGACGACGGCTCATACGCCCATGTTCGGTTGCCCGGCGCGACGACGCAAGGGACGACGCACGAAGAGTCGCGCGGGATCGCAGCTCATCACCAGTGCGGGTGGATGTCGGCGCGCAGCAGCTCGTCGTAGACGGCGACGACCGTGTCGGCGAACGCCGTCAGGTCGGTGCCGTCGTCGAGCAGAGCGGCCGCCGCCGCGTTCGCGCGAGCCTGGTCGGGCGTCCGCGCGCCGGGGATGACGCTCGTGACGCCGGGTCGCGACGCGATCCAGGCGAGGGTGGCCGCCGGCAGCGAGACGCCGTCGGGAAGCGTGTCGGCGAGCCGACGTGCGGCCGCGACGCCGGTCTCGAAGTCGACCCCCGAGAACGTCTCGCCGCGGTCAAACGCCTCACCGTGACGGTTGTAGGTGCGGTGGTCGTCGGCGGCGAAGGTCGTCTGCGCGGTGTACCGGCCGCTGAGCAGGCCGGAGGCCAGCGGCACGCGCGCGAAGATCGCGACCTCGGCGGCGGCTGCGGCGGGCAGCGCCTCGTCGAGCGGCTTGAGTCGGAACGGGTTGACGATGATCTGCACGTTGGTCACGTTCGGGCGCGCGATCGCGGCGAGCGCCTGCGCGGTGGTCTCGACCGAGACACCGTAGGCGGCGATGGCGCCGGTGGCGACCAGGTCGTCGAGGGCGTCGTACGTGGCGTCGGCTTCGATGACCGCGCTCGGCGGGCAGTGCAGCTGCACGAGGTCGAGGGTGTCGACACCGAGGTTGCGCCGCGACCGGTCGGTCCACAGGCGGAAGTTCTCGGGCGTGTAGTTCTCGGGTTCCTGCGGGAGACGGCGGCCCATCTTCGTCGCGACGGTGACGCCGTGCCCGGGTCGCTCGGCGAGGAACCGTCCGATGATGCTCTCGCTGCGGCCGTCGCCGTAGACGTCGGCGGTGTCGAAGAGGGTGACGCCGGCGTCAGCGGAGGCCTCGAGGACGGCGAAGGCCTGCGCCTCGTCGACATCCCCCCAGTCCGCTCCGAGCTGCCAGGTGCCCAGGCCGATGGCCGAGACGGAACGGGACGTGGACGCGAGGCGACGCTGCTGCATGGCTCCAGCGTAGGCGGAGGGCCGGACCCGCAGGTCCGGCCCTCCAGAATGCGCGGTCAGGCGTCGCGCGCGGCCTTGGCCTTCGCCTTACCCGCGTTCTTCGCGGCGGACGGCGCTCCCGCGACGGTGTCGGCTGCCGCGACGGCACCGGCGCGCGTCGCACGCACCTGGGCGAACGAGGTGCCGTAGTACGCCGCCTCCATGAGGGTCTTCATGTCGTCGATCATCGGCATGCGCGGGTTCGCGGGCGCGCACTGGTCTTCGTAAGCGGCCATCGCCAGGTTGTGCAGGTTGTCGAGGAATCGCGCCTCGTCGACCCCCTGGGCCTGGAACGAACGCTCGATGCCCACGCGGTCGCGCAGCTCCTCGACCGCTCGGGCGTAGCTCTCGACCCCCTCTTCGGGAGTGGATGCCGGCAGCCCCAGGTGCTGCGCGATCTGCTGGAAACGCTCGGGGGCGATGTAGCGCTCGTACTTCGGCCAGCTGGTCAGCTTGGTCGGCACCGTGCCGTTGTAGCGGATGACGTGCGGCAGGTAGACCGCGTTGGTCCGGCCGTGCACCAGCTTGTAGGTGGCACCCGTCACGTGCGCCATCGCGTGCACGATCCCCAGGAACGCGTTGCCGAACGCCATACCGGCGATGGATGCCGCGTTGTGCATCTTCTCGCGGGCTCGACGGTCTGCGGCATCCGTCGATCCCGGCTGCGCCTTCGTGCTGCGTTCGATGTTCTCGAAGATGAGCTTGATGGCGTGCAGGCACAGGCCGTCGGTGTAGTCGTTCGCGTAGACCGACACGTACGCCTCGGTGGCGTGGGTGAGGGCGTCGAACCCGGCGTCGGCGACGAGGAACCCGGGCAGCACGCGGGTGAGCTCGGGGTCGATGATCGCGACCGACGGCGTCAACGCGTAGTCGGCCAGCGGGTACTTCATGCCCGTGGCGTCGTCGGTGATGACCGCGAACGGCGTCATCTCGGACCCGGTGCCCGAGGTCGTCGGCACGCACACGAGCTTGGCCTTCTTGCCCATCTCGGGGAACGTGAAGGCGCGCTTGCGGACGTCGAAGAACTTCTCGCGCATGTCG
Organism: Microbacterium thalli; assembly: GCF_028737325.1. Taxonomy (GTDB): domain Bacteria; phylum Actinomycetota; class Actinomycetes; order Actinomycetales; family Microbacteriaceae; genus Microbacterium; species Microbacterium thalli. Next base: position 870,031 of record NZ_JAQZCH010000002.1, read on the forward strand.
GAGAACTCGATCTCGGGGTTCTCGTACAACAGCCACATGACCTTGGCGGCATCCATCGGCGATCCTCCGCCGAGCGCGATGATCGTGTCGGGCTGGAACTGTCGCAGCTGCTCGGCGCCCGCCGTCACCTCGGAGACCTTCGGCTCGGGACGCACGCTGCTGATCACCTGCAGCTGGACCCGGTTCTCGCGGCGGTTCAGCACATCGGTGATGCGGTCGACGTAGCCGAGGGAGGCCATCGTCTCGTCGGTGATGATCGTCACTCGCTCGACACCGCGCATGTCGGCGAGGTAGCGGATGGCGTGCGGCTCGAAGTAGGTCTTGGCCGGGATCTTGAACCACTGCAGGTTGTTGTTGCGTCGTCCGACGCGCTTGACGTTCACGAGGTTCACCGCCGAGACGTTATTGGAGACCGAGTTGTGCCCGTACGACCCGCATCCGAGCGTGAGGGACGGGAGGAAGGCGTTGTAGATGTCGCCGATGCCGCCGAGGGCGGACGGCGAGTTCTCGATGATGCGCACGGCCTTCACGACCTCGGCGAAGCGCGCGATCACGTCGGCATCGTTCGAGTGGATAGCACCCGAGTGCCCGAGGCCGTCGAAGGCGACCATCTGACGCGAGAGCTCGATGCCCTCGGTCGGCGTGGCCGCGCGCAGCACGGCGAGGACGGGGGCGAGCTTCTCGCGCGTGAGGGGTTCGTGCGGGCCGACGCCGCTGACCTCGGCGAGCAGGATCGAGGTGTCGGCGGGCACGGTGAAGCCGGCCTGCTCGGCGATCCACACCGGGGACTGACCGACGACGCGGGCGTTGAGCTTCGCCTCGGCGCAGTTGGCACTGTCGGCCGTGACCCCGAAGATGAACTCCTCGAGCAAGGTTTTCTCGGCTGCCGAGACCCGGTAGGCGTGCAGCCGGTCGAACTCGGCGAGCGCGTCGTCGGCGATCGGCGCATCGAGGATGACCGCCTGCTCGCTCGCGCACACCATGCCCATGTCGAACGACTTCGACAGCACGATGTCGTTGACGGCGCGGCCCACGTCGGCCGTGCGCTCGATGAACGCCGGCACGTTGCCGGCGCCGACGCCGAGGGCGGGCTTGCCGCACGAATACGCAGCGCGGACCATCGCGTTGCCGCCCGTGGCGAGGATGAGCGCGACGCCGGGGTGGTTCATGAGCTCACCGGATGCCTCCATCGACGGCTCGTCGATCCACTGGATGCAGTCCTCGGGGGCGCCGGCCGCGACGGCGGCATCCCGCACGATGCGCGCCGCCTCGGACGAGCACCGCTGCGCGGACGGGTGGAAACCGAACACGATCGGGTTGCGCGTCTTCAGCGCGATGAGCGACTTGAATATGGCGGTCGAGGTTGGGTTCGTGACCGGCGTGAGCGCGCAGATGACACCGACGGGATCGGCGATCTCGGTGATGCCCGTGAGCTCGTCGTGGGCGATGACGCCGACGGTCTTCTGATCGATGATCGAGTGCGTGACGTGCTCGCAGGCGAACATGTTCTTCACGGCCTTGTCTTCGAACAGGCCGCGCCCGGTCTCTTCGACCGCCATGACGGCGAGATCGCCGTGGTGATGCAGCGCGGCCACCGATGCCTTCCGGACGATGTGGTCGATCTGCTCCTGGGTGAAATCCGCGTACTCGTCGAGGGCGCGCTGAGCCCGAGTGACGAGAGCGTCGATGGCGCTGGACATCATGTGCCTTCCCGGCGCGGACCGCGTCCGCATCCTTGTCCGATCCGGGATGGAGGGACCTCGACCCCGTGTGCTCAGTGTGCCCTATGTGGTCTGACCACAGTGGGCACCGGGCCGGAACTATTCGGGGCGTTTTCCCCGTCGAGCGACGGTGGCCGCGCGGGCCGAACCGCCGGACACTGGAACGGTGAGGCAGCTGCCGGTCTACTACTACTCGTCGGTGTCGAACCTGATCCGTCGCTTCGCCACCCACCTCACCGCGGCCGACGGGCGCCCCGTGCTCGACCTCTCGGAGCGGGAGAACCGCGCGAACGAGCCCGTCGGACCGTGGGTTCTGCTCACGCCGTCGTACAAGGCCGGCAACGACGCCCACGCCACGCTGCCCGCGCCCGTCCGGAGTTTCCTCCGCTCCCCCATCACCCGGCGGCGCCTCGTCGGCATCATCGGGTCGGGCAATCGCAACTTCGGCGAGCATTACCAGGCAGCGGCCCGCGAGCTGTCTCGGGTGTCGGGGCGTCCGGTGATCTTCGAGTTCGAGCTCGCCGGCACGCCGGAGGATGTCGCCGAGTGCGCACGGCGACTCGCGGCCTTCGATGAGAGGTTCGCCGGCATAGGGCCGGAAGTGGCGCCCGATGACGGGAAATGACGCCGAATCGGGCCTCGGTATGACACTTCGGCCCACAAAAGCCCGGATTTCGCGTAGCATTCGAGAGTCGGTGCGTATCAACGCACCCCTCCGTCGGCTTCGCGTCGATGTGCACGTCCTCAGTTTCACCGCCTAACTCACGCATTCGGGCCCTGCTCTCGGCCCCCAACCGACCATCTCAGCGTCGGTCAATATTCTGCGAACACGGTTCGCACCCACAGATTCCGCAGCGACTCGATCGCCGCGGTAACCCGGATCATCACAGCGGTGGTCCCAGAACACAGAAGGAAATGACGACATGGCCACTGGCACCGTCAAATGGTTCAACTCGGAGAAGGGGTTCGGCTTCATCGCTCCGGACGACGGCACCGCGGACGTGTTCGCGCACTTCAGCGCCATCTCCGGCACTGGACACCGCAACCTGTTCGAGAACCAGAAGGTCGAGTTCGACGTGGAGCAGGGCCAGAAGGGCCTGCAGGCGACGAACATCCGCGCTCTCTGAGCGTTCGACGCACAGAAGGGGTCGGCCCATCGGGCCGGCCCCTTCGTCGTTCCCGCCGCCGCACGTCCGGCGGCGACTCAGGCGAGGACGAGCTCGATCTCGGGGTGACCAGCGAACACCTGCACGACCAGCTCGAAGTACGTCTTACCCGTACCGCGCTCCAACCGTTCCAGCGCGGCGCGCGCCGGTCCGGCCGCGAACACGTTGGGACGCGCGAGCTTCGCGGCGTAGTACGAACGGGTGAGCGGGATGCCGAGCGCCTGCCGCGAGAGCTCGGAATCGTCCCAGAAGATGCAGGCCGACGCGGAGCCGGCGAGCACGCCGAACCCGCCGTACAGCAGGTCGTCGAGCGCGTCGAGACTCTCGCCGAGGGTCCAGTCCTCATCAGGCATGAGGACGCGATCGAGCTCCGCGTAGAGCGAGGGGATGTCGTGGATGCGCGCCCCATCGATCCGGAGCCCCGCAGGTTGAGGTGACACGCCTCGACGTTATCCGGTCAGCGGCAACGCGGATCACCATCGCGCGGATGGATCAGCTTTCGACCAACCGACTCTGCATCCCCCTCGTCGTTCCCGTTCGCGGGTCGCTGCACCGGCAGGGCGTCAGTCCTGTGGCGTGACGACCTTGTTCTGATACGCCCAGACGACCGCTTGCAGGCGCGAACGCACGCCGAGCTTCGGCAGGATGCGCACGATGTGCGACTTCACCGTGCTGACCTCGACGGTGAGCGCGGCGGCGATGGCGTCGTTCGACATGCCCTGTGCCAGCAGCTCGAGGATCTCCCGCTCGCGCGGGGTCAGGTGGCCCGCCGCCTCGGCCGACGTCGACACCCGCTGCAGCGCGCGCCGGCGCGAGAACTCGCGCAGCACCCGGCGTGTGACGGCCTGGTCGAGCGTGCCGTTGCCGGCAGCGACATTGCGAACCGCGCGCACGATGTCTTCGGGTTCGGCGTCCTTGAGCAAGAAGCCGGAGGCCCCCGCCTCGAGCGCTTCGAAGACGTACTCGTCGAGGTCGAAGGTCGTCAGAATCAGCACCGGCACGCTCGGGCCGTCGTCGCGGTCGCCGAGGGCCCGGGTCACCTCGATGCCGGTGAGGCCCGGCATCCGGATGTCGAGACAGGCGACGTCCGGACGCAGGGATGCCGCCAGCTCGAGGGCCTGCACGCCGTCCGGCGCCGTCGCCACCACCTCGACGTCGGGTTCGGCCGCGAGCAAGGCCGCGAGGCCCGCGCGCGCGAGCGGCTGATCGTCGGCGACGAGCACACGGATCATGTCGGCCCTCCCGGGGTGTTCGTCGGCTCGGCCGGCACGGTGAGGCGGACCACCCAGCCGCCGGCGGCATCCGGTCCCGCCTCCAGCGTGCCACCCACCAGACCGGCGCGCTCACGCATCCCGAGCAGACCGAAGCCCTCACGCGCCGGGATGTCGTCGGACGACGGGATGCTGGATGCCGCAGGCGCGTTGCGCACGGTCGCGATGAAGACGTCGGGTCGGGTGCCGTCCAGGTGCACCTCGCACGACGCTCCGGGTGCGTGGCGCGCCGCGTTCGCCAGCGCCTCTTGCACCATGCGATAGATCACGAGCTGCCCGAGCGGCCCGACCTGGCCACCGCCGACTGCCGTCGTCAGGTCGACCACCCGGCCCGTGGCTCGGGCCGACTCGACGAGGGCGGTCACGGTCTCGAGCGTCTCGACGGCATCGCGCTCATCGCCGTCGCGGCGCAGCAGCCCGACGAGTTGGCGGAGGTCGTCGAGCAGCACCCGGCTCTGCTCGCGCACCTGGCGGACGGCGACCCGTGCGGCATCGGGGTCGGTCGCGATCTGGCGCTCGATGACACCGGCCATGAGCGCGATGCTCGACACGTGGTGGGCGGCGATGTCGTGCAGCTCACGGGCCATCGCGGTGCGCTCGCGCGCAACGGCGGCCTCGACGACGGCGGCGCGCTCGCGGCGCATCGCCTCGGTCTCCCCCACCCGGGCCCGGTGCGCGTCGCGCCGCGCCGTCACGGCCAGCACTCCCGCCGCGGGCAGGGCGACGATCGCCACGGCCTGCAGCAGAGCGGCACCGAGCGCGCCCGGCACCGTGACGGCGCTCGACCCCAGGATGTCCGCCGTCTGGCCGCCCGCCACGAGCACTCCGGCGAGCGGCAGCAGCACCTTCAGCCGACGCGGCGGCACGAGCAGGGTGGTGCGGAGCACGGCGACCAGCACCGCGGCATCCGCCAGGCTGCCGAGCCCCGTCGGCGCGAGAACCCCGACCAGCAGGGCCCCGACGGAGGTGCCGAACAGGACGGAGACCGGCGCGCGCCGGGCGAAGCACAGGGCGATCGCCTGGGACGCGAGCACCGCGCCCGATATCCACCAGGCAGCGATGTCGACCGTCACGGTCGCATCGCCGGCGAACAGCTGAGGGGCCGCGATCAGCGCCGCGAGGGTCGCCGCGCCCGTGCCGAGCGCCACGACGACATCCGTGACGCTCGGCATCCGCCGTGGGGAACTCATGCCGCTATCTTCGCGGCTTCCGGGGCGGGGCGTCCGACGAGGGGTGTCGTGCGCGGCAGGCCGAGGCGTCCGCGGGTGAGTGCGATCGTGATCGCGGCGGCCACCGTCGCACCGATCAGCAGCACGTGCTGCAGCTGATCCGCCCCGACCGTGGGGAACATCTCGGACCAGAACACGGTGACGGTGTTGTTGAGGCTGACGTGGAACAGCATCACGATCGGCAGGCTCTGGCCCGACCGGTTGAACAGCCACATGATGACGACGTTGAACAACGCGCTGAAGGCGACGAACTCGACGACGTTCAGCCACGTGACGTCGGGCCACGAGCCCCACTCGGTGAGGAAGAGAGGCAGGTGCCAGATACCCCACAGCGGTCCGAGAATCGCCGCGGCGCCGAGAGGCCCGAAGCGTTCCTGCAGCGGCGGCAGCGCGAAGTCGCGCCAGCCCGGCTCTTCGGCGAGACCCGTGGTCAGCATCTGCAGCAGCAGCGCGGGGACGTACAGCGCGAGGGCGACGAGACTCGGCGCCTGCACCTGCCCGCCGGATGCGATCGTGCCCAGCAGCAGCACTGCGATCGGCACGGCGAGCAGCGCGACCGCGTACCACCGGGGCGCGACCCGCCAGCGCAGCAGGCGCCCCACCCAGACGCGCAGGCCCGCGCGGCCGCCCGTCAGCGCGGTGACGATGAAGGCCGCCCCGAGCGGCCCCACGTAGGCGCCGAAGAGCATGCCGGTGAACTGCGACGTCCCGAAGATCTGCGGGAAGGCGTAGTCCCAGACGCCGAGGCCGTCGCGGGAGAGGATCCAGGGGGTCCAGGCCACCCAGCTGAGGCCGAGGGCCAGCACGAAGAACGACACGAGCGGTCGGCGACGGATCACTCCGGCGATCCCGGCGTGCGAGCTGGTGCCTTCACGAATGGCAGACATGCGTGATTCCTTCCGTTGTCGTCGAGCCCCGGGGAACGGGGTCGTCGTCGACTGTAGGAAGGCGGCGGCATCCGGCTCGACGTCCGAACGAGGGCACTTCGCGATCTCCACCTAAAGGCGCAGGCCGTCAGGCGGCAGCGGCGTCCTCGTCGTCGTCGACCGGCTTCGCGGCGGCGATGTGGGTGATCGGGCGCCAGACGAGCACCAGCGTGATCGCCGCCCCGACGAAGGCGAACCACCACGGACCGGTCGGACCCCACACCTGTGCGATCACGCCGCCGAGGGCCTGACCGATGACGAGGCCGCCGAAGACACCGACCATGTTCACCGAGGCGATGCGGCCCTGCAGCTCGTGCGGCACGAGGCGCTGGCGGACGGTCGTCGAGATCGTCGCCCACACAAAGGCGTACGCGCCGAACGCGATCATGATGACGAACGCGACGGTGCCGGTCGTCGTGAGCGCGAAGGCGAGGTGCATGAGCACTTCGGCCGACAGGCACACGCGCATGAGCGTTGCGAACGAGAACCGCCGTTCGAGCCGTCCGAACAGCAGGGTCGCCGCCAGCCCACCGATCGCGGACGCCGTGGTCAGGGCGCCGTAGCCGACAGGCCCCATCTGCAGGTAGTCCGTCGCGTACAGGACGAGCACGCCCCACGGCGCCGCCCACGTCACGTTGAACGCGAGGATGATGATCACGAGCGTCCGCACCGGCGGGTTGCGCCACAGCCACCGGATACCGCTGAGGATGTCGGTGTGCACCGGCGTCCGCTCGCGTGGGCCGTCCGCCAGCTCGATGCGACGGGTCGCGGTGATCCGCGAGATGAGGACGATCGCCAGGGCGACACACAGCCCCTGCACCGCGAAGGGCCAGAACGAGCCGAGCGCGAAGAGGAAGGCGCCCAGCGGCGGCCCGCCGAGCTGGTTCGCCACGAGGAACCCCGCCTGCAGACGGGCGTTGCCGATGCCGAGATCGGACGTGCGCACCATCATCGGCAGCAGCGTGCTGCTGGTGGTGTCGACGAACACTTCGGCGGTGCCGTAGAGGAACGCCACGATCAGCACCATCCAGATGCTGGCGATGCCGGTGACGAGGAAGACGCACAGTCCGATCAGGACGAGCGCCCGGATGCCGTTGGCCACCATGATCAGCAGGCGGCGGTCGACCCGGTCGGCGATGGCACCGGCGTGCAGTCCGAACAGCAGCCACGGCAGGTACTGCATGATGGCGCCGGAGGCGACGAGGACCGGCGAGTCCGTCATCGAGGCGATCAGCAGCGGGGCCGCGGCGAGCGCGATGCCGTCGCCGATGTTGCTCGTCACCGACGAGGCGAACAGCCACCGGAAGTCGCGCCCCAACCGGCGCGGCGCAACCCACTCTGCGATACCCACCGCACGAGCCTAGGGCGCGGCGGCGACATCGATCTGCGGCCCGCCCCGGCGGGGTGGGACGGCGCTGCGTCTGCGCCGCCCCACCCGTCATCCGGCGTCAGGCGAACGTCTTGGCGTCGATCACGAAGCGGTAGCGGACGTCGGAGGCGAGCACGCGCTCGTAGGCCTCGTTGATCTGCTCGGCGGAGATGAGCTCGATCTCGGGCAGGATGCCGTGCTCCGCGCAGAAGTCGAGCATCTCCTGCGTCTCGGCGATGCCGCCGATCATCGATCCGGCCCAGGTGCGGCCGCCGGCGATGAGCGCGAAGGCGGGAACCTCGAGCGGCTCGGACGGCGCGCCGACATTGACCATCGCGCCCTCCGCCTGCAGCAGGCCGAGGTAGTCGCCGACGTTGATCTTGGCCGAGACGGTGTTGATGATCAGGTCGAACGAGCCCGCGAGCTTGCGGAAGGTGTCGGCATCCTTCGTGGCGTAGTGCGCCTTCGCGCCGAAGCGCAGCGAGTCGTCCTGCTTCGAGGTCGTCTGCGAGAGGACGGTGACGTCGGCGCCCATCGCCACCGCGATCTTGACGGCCATGTGCCCGAGGCCGCCCATGCCGACGACGGCGACCTGGGTGCCGGGGCCCGCGTGGAAACGGTGAAGCGGCGAGTAGGTCGTGATCCCCGCACACAGCAGTGGTGCGACCTTCTCGATGTCGAGATTCTCGGCGACGCGCAGCACGAAGTCCTCGTTCACGACGACGGCCTCCGAGTACCCGCCCTGGGTGATGGTCCCGTCGGCGGGGTCGACACCGCCGTAGGTCTGGATGTTCCCCTTCAAGCAGTACTGCTCCTTGCCGGCGACGCACTGAACGCACTCGCCGCAGGAGTTGACCATGCAGCCGACACCGACGCGGTCGCCGACGCGGTGCTTGGTGACCGCCGAGCCGACCTCGGTGACGTGGCCGACGATCTCGTGACCGACGACCTGCGGATAGGCGATCGGTCCCCATTCGCCGCGCACGGTGTGGATGTCGGAGTGGCAGATGCCCGCGTAGGCGATGTCGATCAGCACATCGTTCGGACCGAGATCGCGGCGCTCGATCGTCGTCTTGACGAGGGGCTCGTCGGCAGAGGTCGCGGCGAAGGCGTTGACGGTGAGCATGGCGCTCCTTTCCTCGGCTCAGCTGAGCCGGGTGTGACGTGAGGCGGGGTGTGCCCGTGGGCGGTGTCCACGCTAGACGGACTCCCGCGGGCCGGGCAGTCACTCTCGGTACACCCCTGGCTCGTGCTAGGAATCGCGGCCGACTCCCTCACCGACGCCTAGGCTGGCACGATGCCCGAAACCCGCCGCACGACCCCCGATGCCTTCGTGCGTGTGCGCGGAGCGAACGAGAACAACCTCCGCAACGTCGACGTCGACGTGCCGCGCGACGTCATCGTCGCTTTCACCGGGGTGTCGGGGTCGGGCAAGTCGTCGCTGGCGTTCGGCACGATCTTCACCGAGGCGCAGCGCCGGTACCTCGAGTCGGTCGCCCCCTACGCGCGGCGCCTCATCCAGCAGGGCCACAACCCGCACGTCGAGTCCATCTCGGGGCTCCCGCCGGCGGTCGCGCTGCAGCAGCGCCGTGGCGCGCCCAGCTCGCGCTCGAGCGTCGGCACCGTCACGACGCTGTCGAACTCGCTGCGGATGCTGTTCTCGCGCGCCGGCACCTTTCCCGACGGTTTCACCACCCGACTCGACTCCGACGCCTTCTCCCCCAACACCGCCGCCGGAGCGTGCCCCGAATGCCACGGCATCGGCGTCGCGCACACCGTCACGGAAGAGACGCTCGTCCCCGACCCGTCGCTCAGCATCCGCGACGGCGCGATCGCGGCGTGGCCCGGTGCCTGGCAGGCGAAGAACCTGCGCGACATCACCATCGCCCTCGGATACGACGTCGACCGCCCCTGGCGCGACCTCGACCCCGCCGACCGCGAGTGGATCCTCTTCACCGACGAACAGCCCGTCGTCGAGATCACGCCGCAGCGCGACCGCGTCGCCAAGCCTTACAAGGGCATGTTCTGGAGCGCGAAGAAGTATGTCTTCCACACCCTCGCCGACTCGGCGAGCGCGAAGATGCGCGAACGGGTGCTGCAGTTCGTCCGCACGGGGGTCTGTCCGCTGTGCGGCGGCTCGGGGCTGCGCCGTGAAGCGCTCGCCGTCACCTTCGCCGGCCGCACCATCGCGGAGCTCAACGCCCTGCCGATGAGCGAGCTCGCCGACATCCTGCGCCCCACAACGGAGCTGACGGATGCCGCGCCCGCACTGCCCACCTCGGCATCCGGCGAACGCACGGATGTCGCCGTGGCGATCGCGACCGACCTCGTCGCCCGCATCGAGGTGCTCGTCGACCTGGGTCTCGGCTACCTCGGGCTCGGTCGCGTCACCACCACCCTCTCCCCCGGCGAGATGCAGCGTCTGCGCCTGGCCACCCAGCTGCGTTCGGGCCTGTTCGGCGTGGTCTACGTGCTCGACGAACCGTCGGCAGGCCTGCATCCCGCCGACGTGGAACCGCTGCTGGAGGTGCTTGAGCAGCTGACCGCGGCGGGCAACTCGGTGTTCGTCGTCGAGCACAACATGGACGTCGTGCGCGGTGCGGACTGGATCGTCGACGTGGGCCCTGGAGCGGGCGAGGGCGGCGGCGACGTGCTGTACAGCGGAGCGGTCGACGGGCTCGCCGAGGTCGCGGAGTCGGTGACGCGACCCTTCCTGTTCCCCGACGCCGACGCCGACGCAGCGGCACCGCGCGCTGTGCGGGCCCCGACGGAGTGGCTGACGCTCGAAGGCGCATCACTGCACAACCTCGCGGATGTGGGCGCGGCGTTCCCGCTCGGGACGTTCGTCGCGGTGACGGGGGTGTCGGGGTCGGGCAAGTCGTCGCTCGTCGGCGGTGTGTTGCGCGACGTGGTGCGCGGCTACCTGCGCGGAGGCGACGCCGCGGACGAGCCGGCCGACGAGACGGCGGATGCCGCGGGGCTGGCCGAAGCGACGCTCCCCGACGCGCGAGCCGGTGCCCTCACCGTGCGGACGGTCGCGGGCCTCGAGCACATCGACCGGCTCGTGCGCGTCGACCAGAAGCCGATCGGCCGCACCCCGCGCTCGAATCTCGCGACCTACACCGGCCTGTTCGATGCCGTGCGCGCGGTGTTCGCCGGCACCGACCTGGCTCGCGAGCGCGGCTACACCGCCGGACGTTTCTCGTTCAACGTCGCGGGAGGTCGCTGCGAGACGTGCCTGGGAGAGGGCTACGTCTCGGTCGAGCTGCTCTTCCTGCCCGGCAGCTACGGAAAGTGCCCGACGTGCCACGGCGCACGCTACAACGACAACACGCTCGAGGTGACCTACCGCGGCAAGAACATCGCTGAGGTGCTCGCCCTCACCGTCGAAGAGGCCGCCGACTTCCTCGAGCCGGTGCCCGCGGCATCCCGCAGCCTGCGCACCCTGCGCGAGGTCGGCCTCGGGTATCTGCGACTGGGGCAGCCCGCGACGGAGCTGTCGGGCGGCGAGGCGCAGCGCATCAAGCTCGCGACCGAGCTGCAGCGGGCCCGGCGGGGCCACACCTTGTACCTGCTCGACGAGCCCACCACCGGGCTGCATCCGGCCGACGTGCGCCTGCTGCTCACGCAGCTGCACGCGCTCGTCGACGCCGGCAACACCGTGGTCGTCGTCGAACACGACATGGATGTCGTCGCCTCCGCCGACTGGGTCATCGACCTCGGGCCCTCGGGAGGGAACGCCGGCGGACGCGTGGTCGCGGCGGGGACGCCGGAGGACGTGACGCAGGTGGCGGAGAGCCGGACCGCGCCCTACCTCGCACGGCGTCTGGCCACCCCGGCGTCTGGCCACCCCGGCGACGTGAGGAATGCCGCTGGGCGTGAGGTGTTGTCGTCAGGATGACCACTTCGACGCAGGCCCCCGACTCCCCCATCCGCCGCGCTCTCGTCGTCGGCGCCTCGGGCATCACCGGATCGGCGCTCGTCGACCAGCTGGTGAAGGACGGATGGGAGGTGCTCGCTCTTTCGCGGCGCGCGTCGACCGACGGAGGGGTGCGAGGCATCGCGGCCGATCTGCGTGACCCGAGCAGCCTCACGGCCGCCCTCGCCGACGAGCATCCCACCCACGTGTTCTTCACGGCCTGGCAGCGACAGGCGACCGAGGCGGAGAACATCGCGGTCAACGGCGCGATGGTGCGCGATCTCCTCGCGGCGCTCACCCACGCGCCCCTCGAGCACGTCGCTCTGGTGACCGGATTAAAGCACTACCTGGGTCCGTTCGAGGCGTACGCCGCGGGTGAGATGCCCGACACCCCGTTCCACGAGGAGGAGGAGCGACTCGACACCCCGAACTTCTACTATGCGCAGGAGGACGAGCTGTTCGCCGCGGCAGCGGCGCAGGGCTTCACTTGGTCGGTGCACCGTTCGCACACCGTCATCGGGTACGCCGTCGGCAACGCGATGAACATGGGGCTGACGATCGCCGCGCAGGCGACGATCGCGAAGGAGCTCGACCTCGACTTCGTCTTCCCCGGCAGCGAGACGCAGTGGAACGGATTGACCGACATGACGGACGCCGGTGTCCTCGCCGAGCAGATGGTGTGGGCCGCGACGGATCCGGCAGGCGCCGACGAGGCGTTCAACATCGTCAACGGAGACGTCTTCCGGTGGCGCTGGATGTGGCCGCGTCTGGCCGAGCACCTCGGCGTCGACCCGGATCGCGTCAAGGGGTACGAGGGTGCACCGCGACCGCTCGAGCAGCAGATGGCTGCGCACGAGGGGGCCTGGCCCGACATCGCCCGCAAGTACGGGCTCGCCGAGTCCGACCTGAGCCGCATCGCCTCGTGGTGGCACACCGACGCGGACCTCGGCCGCGACATGGAGGTCGTCACCGACATGGGCAAGAGTCGGGATGCCGGGTTCCTCGCCTACCGGCGCACAGAGCGGGCCTTCGCCGACCTCTTCGACCGCTACCGCGCCGAACGCCTGATTCCCTGACGCGAACCTCGCGCGTTCGACCCAGGTAATGGGCGGCGCGAGCTGGATCGGAGTCGGACGCTACCCGCGGATCGGGACGCGGTCACCGATCAGAGAACGGACGATCGCCCGCACCGAGGGGAAGGTGTCGAGTTCCTGCAGCTCGTCGAGGGAGAACCACCCGGCCGCGTGGACCTCGGCCTCGGCGGCGTCGATGGTCTCGTCGCCCACGACGTCGAGCGCGAAAGCCATGTCCATGTGGATGTGCGCCGGTTCACCCGGCCGCTCCGGGATCAGCTGGTAGCTCATGCTGAGGGGCAGGTCGAGCTGAGCTTCTTTCGTGCCATCCACCTCGAGATCGATGCCCGGGCGCGGCCTGAGCGCGGCGCGGATCCCCGTCTCCTCACGCACCTCTCGAACGACTGCCACCTGAGGCGTCTCGTCCGGATCGACATGACCCCCGGGAGGAAGCCACTTCAGGAGCTTCCGATGGTGAACGAGCAGCACCCTGTCTCCGGCCCCGTTCACGACGTAGCCACTGACGGTGAACTGCTTCTCGAAGTGCGTCGTGCGCTCGATGATCGTCATGTCGTCGTCCCTCTCTTACGGCAGAGTCCGACGGTAGCCGACGCCGCCTGAGGCGGAACAGAAGAAGCCCCCCGCGTCTCCGCGGAGGGCTTCGAACCGTCGGGATGACAGGATTTGAACCTGCGACCCCTTGACCCCCAGTCAAGTGCGCTACCAAGCTGCGCCACATCCCGGTCCGCTGTCCGCACGCGGACAACTCCCCTATCCTAACGGGTCCGCGGCCCGCTCGCGAACCGGTGCACCCGGGCGCGTTGCCCGTGTCGGTGGCGAGCGCTACGGTCGGCCCATGACCGAGACGACGATCGTGCCGGTGACGCCTGGCAGCTTCAGCGACGCCCAGCATGCGATGAGCGGCGGCGGTGATGGACGTGAGTGTCAATGCCAATGGTGGACGATGACGAACGCCGAGTTCCAGCGGACCGACGTCGAGGGCCGGGCAGCGGCATTCCGCAGCGAAGTGGATGCCGCACCCTCGCCGGGCCTCGTCGCGTACGTCGACGGTGACGCGGCCGGCTGGGTTCGCGTCGGTCCGCGCACACGCCAGGTGAGGCTCGGCAAGACGCGCGCGTACGCCGGAGCGACCGAAGAGCCCTGGGATGACGCGGACGTCTGGGCCGTCAGCTGCTTCGCCGTGCGCAAAGAACACCGCCGCACCGGGTTGAACGCGGCGCTGCTCGACGCGGCCATCACCTTCGCTCGCGAGAACGGGGCTCGGGTCGTCGAGGCGTATCCGGTCGATCCCGACGCGGGGCGCAAAGTCACCTCGAACGAGCTGTACCACGGGGCCCTCTCGACGTTCCTGGCCGCGGGCTTCCGCGAGGTGTCGCGGCCGAAGCCGCACGTGGCTCTCGTCTCGCTCGACCTCGCCGGGTCGAACCGATCTTCCGCCGGAGACCCGTCCTGACGCGTCGGAGAGAATGGAACGCATGACCGCATCCGTCGCCCCCGTTCGCGTGGATTCGTGGCTGTGGGCGGTGCGTATCTACAAGACGCGCTCGGCGGCGACTACGGCCTGCCGTGCCGGGCACGTCCGGGTCAACGGCGAGAAGGTCAAGGCATCGCAGTCGGTGAAGCCGGGTGACGAACTGCGCGTGCGGATCGCGGGCTTCGACCGCATCCTCGTCGTGCGACAGACGCTCACGAAGCGGGTCGGTGCTCCGGTCGCCGCGACGGCCCTCGAAGACCGCACTCCCCCGCGCGAACCGACAGCGATGCTGGCCGTCCGCGACCGCGGCGCGGGCAGACCGACCAAGCGCGAACGTCGCGAGATTGACCGCCTTCGCGGCTTCGACTGACCACCCGCGCCTCAGCCAGCGGCTACAGCCCCAGCCGTGAGCTCAGCGCGTGGTGCGTCGCCGCGCGACCTGCACGATGACGCACAGCACCACCGTCGCCACGCCCCAGATCGCGCACGCCGGCGGCAGCACGCGATACGCGAGGTGCTGCGCCGTCCACTCGGGGGTCAGCGGGCCGTAGACGACCAGACCGAACACCGTCGCGACGACGAGCACGAGCGGCAGCGACGCCCACCACACCACCCGCACGAGCCCGGGCAGCACCCGACGCACCGGGCCGCGGGCACGTCCGCGCAGCCACACCGCGCCGGCGACGGCCAGCCCCAACAGACCCAACATGCTCGACGCGTACTGGAACCAGCGGTAGCCGTGCAGCGGACCCCACCGCTCCGCCAGCGCCGGGATCAGCTCGACACCCCACCGGCCCTCGTGCGTAAACGCGTCCCACGCGATATGGCTCAGCACCCCGATCGCCAGCGACACCACGACCAGCGCGACCGTCAACGCCACCGACCGGCGCCGACCGGAGATCCGCTGCACCGTCCGCAGCGCGCCACCGCCGGTGGCATCCCACTCCGACGGCAGCCGGCCGGCGACCCATCCCGGCGCGAGCTCGCGCACCGCGGGCCGCAGCAGCAGCCACCACGCGAGCAGCAGCACGCCGGCGATCACCACGGTCAGCCACGGATACGCGTGCGTCTGCGCGTAGCTGATGCCGATCCCGCGAACGAACAGCGGCAGGTCGGGTGCCATCGCCCCGACGGCGACCGCCGCGGGCACGAGCGGCGTCCGCACGACAGCCAGCGCGACGACCGCATGGCTCGGGGTGAACGGCATCCGGTACCGGTCAGTCCTCGATGAGGACGCCGGCGAGCGTCTTCTTGCCGCGTCGCAGCACCGACACACGCCCGGGCAGACCGCCGGTCACGACGGCCGACTCGTCGGCGACCTTCTCGCCGTCGACCGACACCCCGCCCTGCGCGATCGCTCGCCGCGCCTCGGACAAGCTGCCGACCAGGCCTGTGTCGACAAGCAGCTGCACGACCCCGGTGCCGCTCGGCACCGACGCGTGGGGCAGCTCGACGAGGGCCGAACGCAACGTCGCGGCATCCAGCGCGGTCAGGTCGCCTTGGCCGAACAGAGCCTCGGATGCCGCCACGACCTTCGCCGTCGCGTCAACACCGTGCACCGTCGCGGTGACCTCGAACGCGAGTCGCTTCTGCGCCGCGCGGCGGAACGGCTCGTCGGCGACGAGGCGCTGGTACTCGGCGATCTCGTCGCGCGAGAGGAACGTGAACACCTTCAGGCGCTCGGCGACATCGGCATCCGCCGTCGAGAGCCAGAACTGGTAGAACGCGTACGGGCTCGTGAGCTCCGCGTCGATCCAGATCGCGTTGCCCTCGCTCTTGCCGAACTTCGTGCCGTCGCTGTTGGTGATCAGCGGCGTGCCGAACGCATGCACCGAGGTGCCCTCGACGCGGTGGATCAGGTCAGTGCCGCTGGTGAGGTTGCCCCACTGGTCCGATCCGCCGGTCTGCAGCGTGCACCCGTACTGACGGTACAGCTCGAGGAAGTCGAGCCCCTGCAGGATCTGGTAGCTGAACTCGGTGTAGCTGATGCCGGCGTCGGAGTTCAGGCGCGCGGCGACGGCATCCTTCTTCAGCATCGTGCCGACGCGGTAGTGCTTTCCGATCTCGCGCAGGAAGTCGATCGCCGACAGCGGCGCCGTCCAGTCGAGGTTGTTGACCATGCGGGCGGCGTTCTCGCCCTCGAAGCTGAGGTACTTCTCGATCTGACCGCGCAGGCGGTCGACCCACTCCGAGACCGTCTCGCGCGAGTTGAGCGTGCGCTCGGCGGTAGGCCGGGGGTCGCCGATGAGACCCGTCGAGCCGCCGACCAGGCCGAGCGGCTTGTGTCCGGCCAGCTGCAGTCGGCGAAGCGTGAGCAGCTGCACGAGGTGACCGAGGTGCAGGGATGCCGCCGTCGGGTCGAAGCCGCAGTAATACGTGATCGGGTCGCCGCCGAGCGCTTCACGCAGCGCTTCCTGGTCGGTGGACACGTGCACGAGACCGCGCCACACCAGCTCGTCCCACACGTTCTCGAACGCGGGGTCGAGCGCCACGGGGGCGGTCGTCAGGGCTTGATCAGACACGCGCTCCAGGCTATCAGCGGCCCGCCGGGCGCCCCGCGTTCATGACGGTCAGGCTGCGGTGCCGCCCTCATCGAACAGACCGATGACGTTGCCCTCGGAATCGCGCAGGTACACCCACCGCGTTGCCTCGCCGAGCGGCTGGATGTCGCCGACCTGCTCACCCCCGGCAGCGACGGCCGCCGCGACGGTGTCTTCGATGCTCTCGACGGTGAAGACCACGGTCGGATGCGGCACCGGACCCCTCACGTGCAGATCGCCGTCCACGCCGTCGCCGTCGGGCTGCCGCAGCATGCCCATCTCGTCGCCCCACGGCTCGTACTCGAACCCGAGGACCGATCGGTAGAAGGCCCGCGCGCGCTCGATGTCGTCGGCCGGGATCTCGAAGTTCTCCATCTTCGCCATGCGGCGAGCATGACGCACCGACGCGGACGGAACAAGGGTCAGGCGGCGCTTCCCCACCACACCAGGAATGCCGCCGCCAGGGCGACGACCCAGCTGACGAGGCTGCCGACGAGGAAATACTCGGCGCGGTCGCCGCCCTCATCATCGCGTGAGATCTCGGGGAACCGCACGATGCCCTTCGCCGCGAGCACCGCCGCCAGCAGCGTGAAGGCGCCGGTCAGCGTGAGGGCGAAGACGAGGATGCGCTCGAGCGGCCCGATCAGCCGGCCGCCCCGAAGGGCATTCGTCGCCGCGGCGGCCACGACACCGCCGCGCAACGACGCGCGGACGATGACGTTGCCCGACTCGACGAGGAACACGAGCGACCCGACGAGGGCGACGGCGAGGTCGAGGCTGACGACCCCGAGCGGCGACTCGATCGGCCAGATGCGTTCGAGCGGACCCTGCCCCTCGCGCACGCCGATCAGCGCTACGGCCACGGCCGTCACGAGCCCGAGCAGGGCAGCCGGCCACAGACCCCACCGCGTGGGCTCACGGATCGAAGTCGTCGCCGCCCACACGGCGGCTGCGCCGACGGCGGCGAACCACCAGGCAGCGGCGCCGGCCCACGCCGCGAGCGGCAGCAGCGCGCCGCCGAGGAGCACCAGCGCGATGCCGAGCCGGACGCCGGTCAGGCGGCTCCGCGCGAGGTCGAGCGCGCCGACGGCGAGGAGGATGAGCCCCGCGGCGATCACCGCGATGCCTCGGTCAGCGCGGTGTAGCCGGCGATGATCGACGGTGCCCCCGATGAGGCGAGCAGCTGCGACACCGCGGACTGTGTGATGCCCTCGTCGGCGGCGAGCGAGCCCTGGGTGCGGCCGAGGCAGCGCCCGTAGGTCAGTCGGCGTGCGCGCTCGGACATGGCGCCCACCAGCTCGTCGCGGGCCAGCAGGTACGCGTTGGCGAAGCGGATGCGGTCGGCCATGGCGACATCCTCGTCGTGGCCACCGACAATCCGGGTACGCGCGCGCGGCACCGCGCGATCCTGCAGCGCGTGCACCTCGTCGATCGCCTCGCGTGCCCGCCACCACCCCGGGCCGTCCGCGATCGCCGCCGTCGCCGAGTCGACCTCGCCGACCTCGCCGACGCCCACGCCGAAGCGCAACGCCACGCCCTCGGGCAAACCGAGCTGCAGCAGCAGCAGCCACGCGAGCGTGTCGTCGAGGTCGTCGAAGACCGCCTGGAACTCATCCGCGAACGTTGCCCGCATCGGCGAGACCGCGACGGGGAGCACGGCGTCGACCTGTTCGACGGTCTCCTCGATTTGCCGCTGCGTGCGGCTGCGGTCGTCGAGTCGGCGCGACCCGACGATGTCCGCGATCACGGCGACCGTCATGCCGATCAGCCTATCACTGATATTCGAACGATATAAGTCTCAGGCTGATGAAATCGAAGGATAAGTCGACAGCTGATCTCAGCGCTGCCAGATCGCGATGGCCTGCTGCGCTCGCGCGATGAGCTCCACGCGCTGCTCGTCGACGCGAACGGGCGCGGTGCCGCCGACGCCGTCACGGCTTGCGACCGACCCCTCGGGCGAAAGCACCTCGCGCACGGCGGGCTCGAGGTGAGCCGACACGGATGCCAGATCGTCATCGGATGCCTCGTGCAGCTCGATTCCGCGCTGCTCGCACAGTCGCACGAGGGAGCCCGAGATCTCGTGCGCCTCACGGAAAGGCACGCCTCGCTTGACGAGCCATTCGGCGACGTCCGTCGCGAGCGAGAAACCCTGTGGGGCGAGCTCGGCCATCCGGTCGAGGTCGAAGCGCAGCGTCGCGATCATGCCGGCGAAGGCGGGGAGCACGACCTCGAGCGTCTCGATCGAGTCGAAGACCGGCTCCTTGTCTTCCTGCAGGTCACGGTTGTAGGCCAGCGGCAGCGCCTTGAGCGTCGCGAGCAGACCCGACAGGTTGCCGATCACTCGACCGGCCTTGCCGCGCGCGAGCTCGGCGATGTCGGGGTTCTTCTTCTGCGGCATGATGCTCGACCCGGTCGAGTAGCCGTCGTCGAGGGTGACGAACCCGAACTCACGGGTGTTCCAGATGATGACGTCTTCGGCGAAGCGAGAGATGTCGACGGCGATCATCGCCGTGATGAACGCGAACTCCGCGACGACGTCGCGCGACGCGGTGCCGTCGATGGAGTTCTCGGCGGGGCGCTCGAGTCCGAGCTCGCTCGCGACCAGCTGCGGGTCGAGCCCGAGCGTGGCGCCGGCGAGCGCTCCCCCGCCGTACGGCGAGACGCGCGCACGCTTGGACCAGTCGGCCAGCCGCTCGAGGTCGCGCTGCAGCGGCCACGCGTGCGCCTGCAGGTGGTGGGCCAGCAGCACGGGCTGCGCGTGCTGCAGGTGCGTGCGGCCGGGCATGATGGCGCGCGAATGCGCCTCGGCCTGGCCGACGATCGCGTCGATGACCCGCAGGATGTCGCGGGCGATGACGGCTGCGTGATCGAGCAGGTACAGGCGGACGAGCGTCGCGATCTGGTCATTGCGGCTGCGCCCTGCGCGCAGCTTGCCGCCGAGCTCGGCGCCCACGGTCGCGATGAGCGCGGCCTCGAGCGCGCCGTGCACGTCTTCGTCGGACTCAGCGGGCTGCAGCGAGCCGTCCTGGACCGCGGCGAGCACCGCATCCAGGCCCGCGTGCATCCGGGCCTCTTCGTCGGCGTCGAGGTACCCGGCGGCGGCGAGCGCCTTGGCGTGCGCGTGCGAACCGGCGATGTCATAGCCGGCGAGCGCCCAGTCGAAATGGGTCGAACGACTCAGGCGGGCCAGCTCGGGCGCGGGGCCCGACGCGAAGCGGGCTCCCCAAAGCGCCCCGGAGTTCGTGCCGCCTGACGTGTCTGCGTTCATCGCTCCAGCCTATCGGGGCGCTCTCCCGCGCCCGGGGCGGCCGGCGCACCGTCGGCATCGGTCGGGGCGCCGCGCACGGCGACGCGGGCCAGCGCATCGACAGCCGCTTCGAGGGGGCCGCGTCCCACGAGCAGTGCCCAGACGGTGCAGGCTCCGATGATGCCGAGCGTCATCGGCCAGAAGGGCTCGAGGCCGCGGTAGACGTCCAGCTCGAACGTACCGGGCTCCGCTGCGGGCCGCGTCAGCGCCCACACCACGATCTGCGCGGAGTAGGCCGTCAGCGGCATCGACCCGACCGCCCGCAGCGGCAGTGCGACCCAGGTCAGCGGCGTCCGGCACAACAGCACGCACAGCCCGATGACCAGCAGGGCGAAGCCGCCCGAGCCGATCACCTCGAACAGCCCCGACGAATGGGCCTCACCCGTCCAGGGCGTCTGCCCGAACTGCTCCGACTGCCCGAAGACGAGGTCGAGGGCAGTGCCGAAGGCGGCGAGCACGGCGCCGACGAGCGCCAGCAGTACCGGTGTGGCGCGCGCCCGCAGGTCGAGGCGCGCGGCGCCCATGCCCGCGAGCACGAAGGCGAACCAGGTGAGGAAGGGGTAGTGCCACCCGATCGCGTTCGCCAGGTCGGCCCCCACGGGCGTCGACCAGAACGTCAGTGCGTCGATCGCCGCCTGCGGGAACGGCGCGATCAGTCCGACCGCCGCCGCGACGATGAACAGCGTGCGGGCGCGCAGTGGGAGAACGGCGGCGGCGAGGACGAAGAGGATCGCGTACGCGGGGAGGATCACGTAGACCGGCACGGCGAGGAACAGCAGCAGCACCCCGATGACCCAGACGGCGCCGGCGCGCACGAGCAGACGTGACCGCACCGTCTCGAGCCGCGGACCCCGCACCGGCGTGCGGCCGCCGCTGACGAGCCCGATCGACACGCCCGCGAGCGTGGCGAACAGGATCGAGGAGCGACCGTGCACGAGGCCGTCGTAGGTCGAGGGATCGGTCCAGTCGAGGTCGGGGATCACCAGCAGGTGCGCCGCGAGCATCCCGATGACCGCGATGCCGCGGGCGAGGTCGACGCCGTCGATGCGCGACGGAGCGAACAGCGACCGCCGCCGCACGAAGCCGCGGACACCGGCGCTCCGCGGGGCGCCGCCCGTTGACCTCGTCACGCTGCCCTCACCCCGCCGTCACCGCGTCGTCACTGCTGCCGTAGCAGCCAGACCAGGAGCGCCTTCTGAGCGTGCAGACGGTTCTCGGCCTCATCCCACACGACGCTCTGCGGTCCGTCGATGACGTCGGCGTCGACCTCGTAGCCGCGGTCGGCGGGGAGGCAGTGGATGAAGATGGCGCCGTCGGCGGCGGCATCCATCGTCTGCTGCGTCACCTTGTACGCACCCAGGTCGCGGATGCGCGCGAGCTTCTCTTCTTCCTTGCCCATCGAGACCCAGGTGTCGGTCACGACGACGTCGGCGTCGGCGGCGGCCTCGAGCGGGTCGACGAGGATCGTGACCGATCCGCCGGTCTGCGCCGCGATGCGCTGCGCATCGGCGACGACATCTTCGCGCGGGCCGTAGCCCTCGGGCGCGGCGACCCGGACGTGCATGCCGGCCGTGACGCCGGCGAGCACGTACGAGTGACCCATGTTCGACCGGCCATCGCCGAAGAACGACAGCGTCAGCCCGGCGAGCTCGCCCTTGTGTTCGCGGATGGTGAGCAGGTCGGCGAGCAGCTGGCACGGGTGGAAGTCGTCGCTCAGCGCGTTGACGACGGGCACCCGGGTGCCGCGCGCCATCTCTTCGAGACCGGCCTGGGCGTAGGTGCGCCAGACGATCGCGGCGACCTGACGCTCGAGCACCCGCGCCGTGTCGGACGGCGTCTCTTTACCGCCGAGCTGACTGTTGGCCGTCGAGATGATCAGCGGCGAGCCGCCCAGGTCGGCGATGCCCACCGCGAACGAGACCCGCGTGCGGGTCGAGGACTTGTCGAAGATGACCGCGACGGTCTGCGGGCCCTCGAGGGGCTTCAGCTTCCAACGGTCCTTCTTCAGCTCGAGCGCCAGCTCGAGCACCTCGGCCTGCTCGGCCGGGCTCAGGTCGTCGTCGCGGAGCAGGTGGCGGGTCATGCGGATTCCTCCGTGGTCGTGTTTTCGAGCAGCAGGGCCGACTCGACGGTGTGCAGAGCGGCGGCGAACAGGTCGGCGAACTCGTCGATCTCGACGTCGCCGATGGTCAGGGGCGGCGCGATGCGCACCGTGCGGTCGTTGGCCGCATTGACGATGAGGCCGTGCTCCTGAGCCGCGGCGACGACGGCGCCGGCGACCGGATGCCGCAGCGCGACGCCCAGCAGCAGGCCGCGGCCGCGCACGCCCTCGATGAGGGTCGAGTCGAGACCCTCCAGCACCTGACGCAGGCGTTCCCCGTGGGTGGCCGCAGCCTCGACGAGGCCGCCGTTCTCGATCTCGCCGAGCACGGCCGCCGCCACGGCGGTGCCGAGCGGGTTGCCGCCGAAGGTCGAGCCGTGCGTGCCCGGGTAGAACAGATCGCTCGCGGCGGGGAAGGTGATGAGCGCCCCGATGGGGAACCCGCCGCCGATGCCCTTGGCCACCGTGATCGCGTCGGGCTCGATGCCCGCGTGCTGAAAGGCGAACCACGCACCGGTGCGCCCGGCACCCGTCTGGATCTCGTCGATGATGAGCAGCGCACCGTGGCGGGCGGTGATCTCGCGTGCTGCCTCGAGGTAGCCCTCGGGCAGCGGCACGACGCCCGCCTCGCCCTTGATGGGCTCGACGAACAGTGCCGCGACGCGGTCGTCCATGGCCGCCTCGAGCGCCTCGACGGTCGAGTCGATGCTTTCGACGCCGGGCACCATCGGCTCGAAGGGCTGCTGCATGTGCGGCTTGCCCGTCAGCGCGAGGGTTCCCATCGTGCGCCCGTGGAAGGCGTCCTTGAGCGCCAGGATGCGGGGGCGCTCGGCGCCGCCGTGCAGCCGCGCGAGCTTGAAGGCGGCCTCGTTTGCCTCGGCGCCGGAGTTGCCGAAGTACACGCGGCCGCCCTCGCCGGTGCCTGCGAGCCGCTTGAGCTGCGCGGCGAGCGCGAGCTGCGGCGGGGTGGCGAAGTAGTTCGACACGTGCGAGAGCGTCGCCGCCTGACGCGTGATCGCCTCGACGAACACCGGGTGGGCGTGGCCGAGCGAGTTCACGGCGATGCCCGCGAGGAAGTCGAGGTACCGCTTGCCGTCGGCATCCCAGACGTACGCCCCCTCGCCGCGCTCGAGCAGCGCCAGGCGCGCGCCGGCGCTGCGCACCAGATCGCGATCGACGTCGTCCGCCCACGCGGGCGCTGTCTGCTGGATCGTCGGGTTCGTCATCCCGCCACCACCTCCGTGCCGATTCCCTGAGCTGTGAAGACCTCGACGAGCACCGAGTGGGGCTGCCGTCCGTCGATGATCGCGGCGGTCTCCACTCCCCCGTCGACCGCATCGAGGCACGCCTGCATCTTGGGGATCATGCCCGACTCGAGCGAGGGCAGCATCGCGCGGAGATCCGTCGAGGTCAGGTGCGAGACGAGCGAGTCGCGGTTCGGCCAGTCGGCGAAGAGCCCCGGTACGTCCGTCAGCACGACGAGCTTCGTCGCCCCGAGCGCCGTCGCAAGGGCGGCGGCTGCGGCGTCCGCGTTGACGTTGAGCGAGTGCCCGGGGTTGTCGAGATCCGGTGCGATCGACGAGATGACCGGGATGCGGCCGGCGTCGAGCTGATCGTGCACCGGCTGCGGGTCGACCTCGACGACGTCGCCGACATGACCGAGGTCGTGCTCGGTGCCGTCGATGACCACACCGCGGCGCCGACCGCCGAACAGGCCGGCATCCTCGCCCGACAGCCCCGTTGCGAACGGTCCGTACGCGTTGATGCGGGCCACGAGCTGCGGGTTGATCTGACCCGTCAGCACCATCCGGACGACGTCGATCGCCTCGGTGCTCGTGACGCGGTAGCCGCCCTTGAACTCGCTGTCGATCGAGAGGCGGTCGAGCATCCGCGAGATCTGCGGGCCGCCGCCGTGGACGACGACGGGCTTGACGCCGACGAAGCGCAGGTACGCGATGTCCTGGGCGAACGACTCCTGCAACTCCTCAGAAACCATCGCGTTGCCGCCGTATTTGATGACGATGATCTGGTCGCGGAAACGCTGCAGCCACGGCAGCGACTCGATGAGGACGCCGGCCTTGGCCGCCGCCTCTTCGGGGGTCGTGTGCTGGAGGTCGATGTCGTTCATGAGGAGTAAGCGCTGTTCTCGTGGACGTAGTCGTGCGTCAGGTCGTTGGTCAGGATCGTCGCCGTCGCGTCGCCCGACTTCAGGTCGATGAGGATGCGGGTGGCGCGCGGCGTCAGATCGACCTCCTCGCGCGGACGGTCGGGCCCGCCCGCCGTGCACACCCGGACGCCGTTGAACGACACATCCACGTCGTAGGGGTCGAAGGCCGCGTCGGTGGTGCCGATCGCCGCGAGCACCCGGCCCCAGTTGGGGTCGTTGCCGAAGATCGCGGCCTTGAAGAGGTTGTTGCGGGCGACCGAGCGTCCGACGACGACCGCGTCCTCCTCGGATGCCGCACCGACCACCTCGATCGCGATGTCGTGGCTCGCCCCCTCGGCGTCGCCCTGCAGCTGTTCGGCGAGGTCGCGGCAGATCTCGGCGAGCGCGGCGACGAAGTCGTCGGCGTCGGGGGTGACGCCCGAGGCGCCGCTGACCATGAGGGTCACCTGGTCGTTGGTCGACATGCAGCCGTCGGAGTCGAGGCGGTCGAAGCTCACCCGGGTGGCCGCGCGCAGAGCGGCGTCCGCCTGGGCGCTGTCGAGGACGGCGTCGGTGGTGATGACGACGAGCATCGTCGCCAGACCCGGCGCGAGCATGCCCGCACCCTTGGCCATGCCGCCGACCGTCCACCCGTTCCGCGACACGACGGCACGCTTGGGACGCGAGTCCGTCGTCATGATGGCCAGCGAGGCGTCCTCGCCGCCGTCGGCGCTGAGCGATCCGACCGCAGCGGCCGTGCCCTCGAGCACCTTCGCGCGGAAGACCTCGTCGCCGGTTCCGATGAGACCCGTCGAGCACACGAGCACGTCGCCGGAGCTGACGTCGAGCAGCTCGCCAACCTTCTCGGCGGTCTGATGCGTCGTCTGGAATCCGAAGCTGCCGGTGAAGCAGTTCGCGCCGCCGGAGTTGAGGACGACGGCCTCGACGACGCCGTCGGCGATTGCCTGCTGCGACCACATGATCGGGTTCGCCTTCGCGCGGTTCGACGTGAAGACCGCCGCGCCGACCTTGAGCGGGCCGCGGTTGACGACGACGGCGACGTCGGGCTTTCCGGTCGACTTCAGTCCCGCGGCGACGCCGGCGGCTTCGAAACCCTGGGGGGCGGTGACGCTCACGGGGCGACTCCGTTCACGCTCAGGCCCGTGGTCTCGGCGAAACCGAGGGCGATGTTCATCGATTGGATGGCGGCGCCGGCGGTGCCCTTGGCGAGGTTGTCGACCGCGGTGACGACGACGACCCGGCCCGCCGCCCGGTCGATCGCGAGCCCCATGAGGGCCGTGTTCGCCCCGACCACGTCGGCCGTGCGGGGGAAGGAACCCTCGGGCAGCAGCTGCACGAACGTCTCGTCGGCGTAGGCGGCCTGCCATGCCTCGCGGATCTGCGCATCGGTGACACCGGCGGCGATCGGCGCCGTCGAGGTGGCGAGGATCCCCCGCGACATCGGCACGAGCACCGGGGTGAACGAGATGCGGATGTCGCCGGACGCGCCCGCTCCGCGCAACGCCTGGCGGATCTCGGGGATGTGGCGGTGCGAGCCGCCGATGGCGTACGGGTTCGCCGACCCGAGGATCTCGGCGGCGAGCAGATTCGTCTTGAGGCTCTTGCCCGCACCCGAGGGGCCGACCGCCAGCACGGTGACGATGTCACCCGGATCGATCACGCCCGCGGCCACACCCGGCGCGAGGCTGAGCGCCACCGTCGAGGCGTTGCAGCCGGGGGCCGCGATCCGCGATGCGCCGACGAGCTTGTCGCGCTGCTTGCCACCGTCGGAGCCGATCAGCAGCTCGGGCACGCCGTAGGCCCAGGGCTCGTGGAAGTCGCCGCCGTAGAAGGCATCCCAGTCCTCGGACGAGGTCAGCCGGTGGTCCGCGCCCGCGTCGATGACGAGGGCGGTGTCGGCGAGCGCTTCGGTGTACTGGCCCGACTGTCCGTGCGGCAGCGCCAGGAAGACGATGTCGTGGCCCGCGAGCACCTCGGGCGTCGAGGGCTGCAGCGTCAGGTGCCGCAGCGACCGCAGGTGCGGCTGATGGTCGATGAGCGGCTGACCGGCGTTGGAGTGCGCGGTGACCGTGCGGATCTCGACCTCGGGGTGGGCGGCGAGCAAGCGCAGGATCTCGCCTCCCGCGTAGCCGGAAGCGCCGGAGACGGCGACGGAGAGGGGCATGGGTTCCACCTTATTGTCTGGGATGGCGTCGCCTCTTCGGCAACGGGGACCGGCGGCGGCGACACCACGCGCTCGACCGCGGGAAGCGGGAGCGCACGGGGTCGCCTAACGTCGGCGGTCGCCCAGACGTCGGCGCGCGCGGAACACCGTGACGGTGCGCTGCGGGGCCGAGGACATGCGCCGACAGTAGCGGCCCCGCACGGCATCCGGCAAATCCCGGTGACGGGATGCCGCGACGAGGGCCGCCGCTACCGCTGATCAGGTCGGGAACGACTTGATGCGAACGAGCAGGTCGGGACCTGTCCGTTCGAGCGTGCGACCTCCGACGAGGATGCCGACGACCACGACGACCGCACCGAAGACGACGCCGGCAGCCAGCGCGATCCAGCCCCACATCTGCTCACCCGTCACCGCATTCACGATCGCCGGGACGATCGCGGGAAGCGAGAGCACGAGCACCACGGCCCACACGACGAAGACGAGCAGACCCACGATGGAGTTCTGACCGGGAGTGCTCTTGAAGGGGCTGTCGCCCGGCGACGGCACGGGCGTGACGATGAGGGCCGACGAGACGGCGCATGCACCGTATCCGGCCAGCAGCACGCCCAGCGAGGCGCCCAGCACGGCCGGCAGGTGCGCCGCGTCACCGGAGAACACCGCGGTCGCTACCGCGATCAGCACGATGAGCGGGATGCCGACACACGCGGCGCCGAGCAGGCGGCCGAGGCGATCCGCGCGTCCGGAGATACCCGTGGCCAGGGTGGTGCCGAACGCGGTGCCGTCGAACGACACGTCGGCGTAGCCGACCGCCGCCATCACCAATGCGGCGAGGACGGGCGACACCAGGAACATGAAGCCGTCGGTGCCGCCGGTGAAGGCGAAGAGCACAGGGAAGAGCGGGATGACGATGAGCTGGCGCAGATACCGCGGGTCGCGCAGCCACGCGGAGAGCGACCGCGCCCACGTCGCGCCGACGCCGCCGGTCGGCATCACGCCGAACAGCCCCAGCTTGCCGGCGGCCACCGCGCGCGTCGCTCGCTGGCGAGGCGACGAGACCGCCGCCTCGAGGACACGATCCCAGACCACCCACAGCACGACGAGAGTCGCGATCGCGATCCCAGCGCTCGTGAGTGCGGCCCACGCATCGCCCGCCGCAACGCTCGGCGCCACCGCCCACGCGGCTCCGAGCGGAGTCCAGGCGAGGATGTCCGCCGCCTGCTGGAGCCGCGTCCACAGGTCGCCGCCGGCCTGGTCGAGCAGCGCGACGATGCCGGTGAGGATCGGGCCGGTCATGATGAGCACGATCAGCACGGCGGTGCCGATGATCTCGCGCGAGCGTCGTCCGCCCATTCCACCCGACAGCTCCGCCATGAGCCGCGACGCGAGCACGCACGTCAGCACGCCGGCCAGCACGGCCGGCACGGCGATGACCGCGGCGAGGGGCCATCGCGCCCACACGATGAGCGTCGCGAGGGCGGCGATCGTCGTGACGATCCCGGGGATGCCGGTCAGCCCGGTCCCGGCGAGGGCGAGCATGACCTGCCGGCGGGTGAGCGGGAACGGAGCGAGGCGCGTCGCGTCGACGGTGCTGTCGACGCCGGCGATGATGATCGGTCCGACGAGCCAGCCGAGGATGAGCAGCGAGCCGCCCAGCACGGCGACGACGGTCGCGGCCTCGAGGTCCTGGAAGACGGCGAGCGCGATGAACCCCGCGACGAGACCGCCGAGGACGCCGAGGCCCCACAGCGAGCTGAGGATGAAGCCAACCAGCTGCCAGGGGCGGCGGGCGAGGGTGTTGCCGAGGACGCGGTACCGGAGCTTCAGGACTGTCGCAACCACTGCGGTCCCTCCGACTGGTGGCGGCCACCGACGAGCGAGACGAAGCGGTCCTGCAGGCTCTCACCCGCGCGGACCTCGTCGATCGTGCCGGCGGCGAGCACCTTTCCGGCGGCGATGACGGCGACGTGGTCGCACATCCGCTGCACGAGGTCCATCGAGTGGCTCGAGACGATGACCGATCCGCCCGAGACGGTGTAGCTGCGCAGCACATCCTCGATGTTGGCCGCCGACACCGGGTCGACCGACTCGAACGGCTCGTCGAGCACCAGCAGACGCGGCGCGTGGACGAGCGCGCACGCCAGGGCGACCTTCTTGGTCATGCCCGCGGAGTAATCGGCGACGATCGTACCCGCGGCTCCGCGCAGGTCCATGAGGTCGAGCAAGTCCGACACGCGCGGCGCGATCTCGGGGCGCGGCAGGCCGAACATCATCGCCGTGTAGGTGATCAGCTGCTCGCCGGTGAGGCGGTCGAACAGCCGCACGCCGTCGGCGAGGTTGCCGATCGTGCGTTTGGCGGCGACGGGGTCGCGCCAGACGTCGATGCCGTGCACGCGCGCGCCGCCGGCGTCGGGCCGCAGCAAGCCGGTCGCCATCGACAGCGTCGTGGTCTTGCCGGCGCCGTTGGGGCCGACGAGCCCGTAGAACGACCCCGACGGGACCGTGAGGTCGATACCGTCCACCGCGGTCTTCTGACCGAATCGCTTCACCAGCCCGGACAGCTCGAGGGCGGGCACGGCGGTGGGTTCGCGCACCGGGGTCACGCTGGCAGGGATCTCGCTCACGGCCCGACCCTATCGGGAACGGATGCCGCCGTGTCGGACGGACCTGCGACAGTGGGGGCATGCTGCGCACCTTGGCCGTCTCCGGGTACCGCTCACTTCGCGACGTCGTCGTGCCGCTGGGCGAACTCACCGTCGTCACCGGCCCGAACGGCTCGGGCAAGTCGAACCTCTATCGGGCTCTGCGCCTGCTCGCGGCGACCTCGCGCGGCGACGTCATCGGCACGCTGGCCCGCGAGGGCGGACTGCCGTCGGTGCTGTGGGCCGGACCCGAGGACGGCGGCGGCATGCAGGGCACCGTCCGACGCCGACCCCTCGCCGTTCAGCTCGGCTACGCCTCGGACGAGCTCGGGTACCTCGTCGACCTCGGCATCCCGCAGGCGAGCCAGGAGAGCATGTTCGCCCGTGACCCCGAGATCAAGCGCGAGCAGGTCTTCGCCGGACGGGTCGCCAAGCCGTCGACGCTGCTCATCGACCGCACGCGGCAGAGCACGCGCGTGCGAGACGACGCGTGGACGGTGCTCGACCAGCGCCTCTCCCCCGACGAGAGCATCGTGACCGACCTCGTCGACGGCGACGCGGCGCCCGAGCTGCTGACGCTGCGCCGCACCATGGACGCCTGGCGCTTCTACGATCACTTCCGCGTCGATCTCGACGCACCGGCGCGGATGCCGCAGGTCGGCACGCGCAGCCACACCCTCGCGCACGATGGCGCCGACCTCGCCGCGACGTGGGCGACGATCGTCGAGGCGGGGCAGGGCGACGCGCTCGACCGCGCCGTCGATGAGGCGTTCCCCGGCAGCCGCGTGCGCATCACGGCATCCGACGGTCTGTTCCGGTTGACGATCCAGCAGCCCGGACTGCTGCGACCGCTCGAGGCCGCCGAGCTGTCGGACGGCACGCTGCGCTACCTGCTGCTGTGCGCGGCACTGCTGCCCGCCCGCCCGGCTCCGTTGCTGGTGCTGAACGAGCCCGAGGCGAGCCTGCATCCGTCGCTCCTGGGGCCGCTCGCCCGGCTCGTGCGCGTCGCGTCGGAGCGCACGCAGGTGATCACGGTGTCGCACGCCGACGACCTGGTCTCGGCGCTTCCCGACTCGGCGCGCGTCGAGCTGCGGCGCTCGGAGGCCGAGACCGTCGTCGACGGCCAGGGGTTCCTCGACGTGCCGGCCTGGAACTGGGGCTCGCGCTGACGCCGACCGCCCCGGGGAACGCGTCGGGCGCAGTTCCGGACGTCGAGCGCAGGTGTTGCTGCGATCGACGGTCAGAACTGCGCCCGATGGCGAGGATCAGTCGCGGATGCTGGCGCCGAAGCGCTCCGTCGCGACGGCGACTCCCGCGAGCTTGGCCTCGCTCGCCTCGGCGGCCGTCAGCGTGCGGTCGCCCGCACGGAACCGCAGCGCGAACGTCAGGCTCGTCGCGCCCTCGGGAAGACCCGCACCGCGGTAGTCATCGACGAGGCGCAGCGACTCGAGCAGCTCTCCGGCGCCCTCCGCGAGCGCCGCGGCGAGCGCTCCCGCGGTGACGTCGGCGGGAACGACCAGCGAGACGTCCTGCGTCGCCGCGGGGTACCCCGACAGCGAGGCCACGACGACGCGATCGGCCGCGCCGGTCAGGAGCGCGTCGAGGTCGAGCTCGGCGACCAGCACCCGACCGGCGAGGTCGGCTGCCGCGGACACCTCGGGATGCAGCTCGCCGGCGTACCCGATCTCGACACCGCCGACGGTCAGCGCGGCGGCGCGCCCCGGGTGCAGCGCCGCGCGGCGCGTCTGGGCGACCGAGATCTGGACGCCAGCGGCGGCCGCGACGACCTGCACCGCGCTCAGGACGTCGCTCAGGTCGGCCGGGACGGCCGGGTGACCCGGCGTCTTCGGGGTGGCGTTGCCGGCGACGAGCACCGCGACGTGGCGGGGCTGCGGCGGGATCGAGGCGTGCAGCGCCGCGAGCGTGTCGTCGTCGGGCCGCACTGCGAGCGGCGGGACCGCCGCGGTGCCGTAGCTGACCCCCGCCTCGGGCAGGAACACGGCGCCGACCTCGAACAGGGCGAGGTCGGTGAGGCCGCGCGAGACGTTCCGGTGCGCGACCTGCAGCAGCCCCGGGATCAGCGAGCGGCGCAGGTACGGCGCCTGGCCGTCGAGCGGGTTCGCGATCTTGACGGAGGGCAGCGACTCGCCGGACGGCGAGCCGTGCAGGTCGTTGCGCTCGCTCGTCGTGAACGGGAACGACGGCGTTTCGACGAAACCGGCGGCGGCGAGCGCGTTCGAGACGCGCCGACGCCCCTTCTGCTCCTCGGTGAGTCCGCGGCCCGACGGCGCCGTCGGCAGCACCGACGGCACGCGGTCGAGCCCGTGGATGCGAGCCACCTCTTCGGCCAAGGTCCACTTGTCCGTCAGGTCGGGCCGCCACGAGGGCGGAATGACCTCCCAGCCGGCATCCGTGTCGGTCACCTCGGCGCCGATCGTCTCGAGGGCGGACGACACCTCGTCGTCGGTGTAGTCGATGCCGATGAGCCCCGAGACGAAACCGCGGGGCAGATCGATGGCCTCGAGGAAGACCTCGCTGAAGAGGGCACCGCCGACCGGCTCGAGCGTGCCCCCGGCGAGCTCGACCATGAGGTCGGCGACGCGGCGGGCGGCCACGAACGGCAGCAGCGGGTCGACACCGCGCTCGAAGCGACGCGAGGCCTCGCTGGGAAGCTTGTGCCGGCGGGCGGTGCGGGCGATCGTGACGGTGTCGAAGACGGCGGCCTCGATGAGCACGTTGCGGGTCGCATCGGTCATCTCGGTGGTTCCGCCGCCCATGACGCCGGCGAGACCGATGGGGCCCGACGCATCGGTGATGAGCAGGTCTTCGCTGTCGAGCGTGCGCTCCTTGCCGTCGAGCGTCGTCAGCTTCTCGCCCGGTGTCGCGCGGCGCACCGTGATGCCACCGGTGAGCGTATCGAGATCGTAGCCGTGGATCGGGTTGCCGAGCTCGAGCATCACGTAGTTGGTGATGTCGATCAGGATGCCGAGCGAACGGATGCCGGCGAGGGTCAGGCGCGCGACCATCCACGGCGGCGTCGGCCGCGACGGGTCGACGCCCGACACGGCACGCACCGCGAACTCCGTCGCGCCGACGCGGCCGCGGATCGGCGCCCGGTCGTCAACCGCGACGTCGAAGCCCGCCGCGGGGTGCTCGAGCTCGTCGAAGTCGCGCAGCGCCGGGTCACGGAACGCCGCGCCAGTGGCGTGCGAGTACTCGCGGGCGATGCCGCGCACCGACAGCGCGTAGCCGCGGTCGGGCGTGACGTTGACCTCGATCGCGGCGTCGTCGAGGCCCAGCAGCGCGATGGCGTCGGTGCCGACCTCGGGGTCGAGGCCCAGCTCGGTCAGGCGCAGGATGCCGTTGTGCTCGTCACCGAGGCCGAGCTCCTTCGCCGAGGCGATCATGCCGTCCGACACGTGCCCGTACGTCTTGCGCGCAGCGATCGGGAACGGCCCGGGCAGCACGGCGCCCGGGAGCGTCACGACCACCTTGTCGCCCTCGAAGAAGTTGCCGGCACCGCAGACGATGCCGCGCACGCCGCCGTTGGCCTCGCCCACGTCGACCTGGCACCAGCGGATGGTCTTGCCGTTGGACTGCGGCTCGGGCTCGAAGGAGACCACGCGGCCGACGACGATCGGGCCCGTCAGGTCGAAACCGTGGACGTCCTCCTCTTCGAAGCCGACCGACACCAGCGCCGCGAGGATGTCTTCGGGTGCGGCATCCGCCGGCACATCGACGTACTCACGCAACCACGACAGCGGAACGCGCATCAGACCACCATCCCGAACTGCTCGCTGAAGCGCACATCGCCTTCGGCCATGTCGCGCATGTCCTTCACGTCGGAGCGGAACATCAGCGTCCGCTCGATGCCCATGCCGAAGGCGAACCCGGAGTAGACCTCGGGGTCGATGCCGGCGGCGCGCAGCACGTTGGGGTTCACCATGCCGCAGCCGCCCCACTCGATCCAGCGGGCACCGCCGGCGAAGGTCGGGTGCCACAGGTCGAGCTCGGCGCTCGGCTCGGTGAACGGGAAGTAGTTGGTGCGGAAACGCGTCTTCGCCTCGGGACCGAACAGCTCACGCGCCGCGTGGTCGAGCGTGCCCTTGAGGTGAGCCATCGTGATGCCCTTGTCGACGACGAGGCCCTCGAACTGCGTGAACACCGGCAGGTGGGTCGCGTCGTACTCGTCGGTGCGGAACACCCGTCCCGGCGAGAGCACGTAGATCGGGATGTCGCGCTCGAGCATCGAGCGCATCTGCACGGGGCTCGTCTGGGTGCGCATCACGAGGTGGCGCGCCACGGGATCGACGAAGAACGTGTCCTGCATCTGGCGCGCCGGGTGGTCGACATCGAAGTTCAGCGCGTCGAAGTTGAACCACTCGTGCTCGAGCTCGGGGCCTTCGGCGATCTCCCACCCCATCCCGACGAAGAGGTCGGCGACCTCCTCCTGCAGGAGCGAGATCGGATGCCGCGCGCCGACGCGCGCCCGCGGGGCGATGGCGGTGACGTCGAGCGCCTCCGCCTCGAGCTTCGCAGCCGTCTCAGCGGCGGCGAGCTCCTGCTCGCGAGCGGCGAGCGCCTGGTTGACCCGGCCTCGCGCCTGCCCGACGAGCTTGCCGAACTCGGCCTTCTTCTCATTGGGCACCGACCGCAGCTGCGCGTTGAGGCGCGCGAGCGGCGACCCCTCGGCGGTGTGGGCGTTGCGGGCGGACTTCAGGTCCGCGGTCGAGGAGGCGGCGGCGATGGCGGCGAGGGCCGCATCCACCGCCGCGGCGACCGCGTCGGGGGTGATCTCGGGTGCGTCGGACACGGGAGTCGAGTCTAGTGAATGTCACCTACACAACAGACCGGGCCCCTCCGCTTCCGCGTGAGGGGCCCGTCGGTATCGTGCTGGCGCGTCAGACGCCGCCTGCGCCGCTGGTGGAATCGTGCTTCCCGATCCCCTTCTGCAGAGCGATGAGCTCGGTGTCGGTAGTCGGGGCCACCGGGTGGTGCAGCGGATCGACGGCTGCGGCCCCGCCGGCGGTCCCGGTGGTGCGCGGCGAACGCGAGAGGCGCTTCTCGAGGAAGTTCGCGAACCACGACAGCAGCAGGCACATCACGATGTAGATCGCGCCGATGACGATGCCGGCCTGCAGGATCGGACGCCCGGGCTGCGAGGTGAGCTGCTTCGCGTAGTACAGCAGCTCGGGGTAGGTGATGATGAAGCCGAGCGCGGTGTCCTTGAGGGTGACCACGAGCTGCGCGACGATGACGGGCAGCATGGCCCGCACCGCCTGCGGCAGCAGGATGAGGCGCATCACGCCGCTCTTACGCAGACCGACCGCGTAGCCGGCCTCCTTCTGTCCACGCGGCAGCGACTCGATGCCGGCACGCAGCGCCTCGGCGAGCACCGACCCGTTGTAGGCGACGAGCGCGATGACGACGGCCCAGTACGGCTCCATCCGGATGCCGAGGGTCGGCAGGCCGTAGTACATGAGCATCATGAAGATGAGGACGGGGACCGCACGGAAGGCCTCGATGACGACGCCGAACGGCACGCGCACCCAGGCGTGGTCCGACAGGCGGCCGATCGCGAGGATGAATCCGAGAGCGAGCGATCCGATGGCGGCGAGTCCGAAGGCGGCGAGCGTGTTGCCGAGCGCCCGCATGATGCCGAGCCACACGTTGCCGAAGCTGAAGACGTACCACTTGTCGGCCGAGAACTGACCGCTGACGGCGAAGCGGTAGACGACGAAGCCGATCGCGGCCGCGACGAGCAGGATCGTGACGACCCCGAGGATGCGGTTGCGCAGAATCGCGCGCGGACCCGGGACGTCGTACAGGACGGAAGTCATCGTGCGATCCTCCACTTGTTCTCGAGGCGGCGCTGCAGCGCGCTCAGCAGGAGCACCAGGACGACGAAGACCAGGGCCACCCAGAGCAGGACGATGAGGGCGTTCTCGCCGCGCTCGCTGAGGTTGGAGCGGATGACGCCGAGCTCGGCGACGGAGAACCCGGCGGCGACGGTCGTGTTCTTCAGCAGGGCGATGAACACGCTCATCATGGGCGGCACGACCGAGCGGAAGGCCTGCGGCATGATCACGAGAGTCATGACCTGGCCGAAGGGCAGGCCGATCGCACGGGCGGCTTCGGCCTGGCCGACCGGGACGGTGTTGATGCCGGCGCGGATCACCTCGGCGACGTAGGTCGCGGTGTAGATGCCGAGTGCCCAGATGCCGAGCACCGTGAAGCCCGGGTTCGGCAGATCGAGCTGCGGGTAGCCGAAGGCGAAGAAGAAGAAGACGAGGGTCAGCGGGGTGTTGCGGATCGTGTTGACGTAGACCGTGCCGAAGGCCCGGGCCACGGGGATCGGCGACACGCGCATGGCACCCACGAGGGTGCCGAGGACGAGGGCGATCGCTCCTCCGGCGAAGAACAGCAACAGGGTGTTGCCGAGCGCCTCGCCCCATAGGTCGAGGTTGTCGGTGATGACGCCCACATGGTCTCCTTGGCTGGTTCGGGGCGGGAGCGCTTGCGCCCCCGCCCCGTGGTCATGGTGTCAGTGCGACTCAGTAGGCGTCGACGGCCGGCTGCTCGACCGTGATGCCCGACTCGCCGAGGTTCTTGTCGAAGATCCCCTGCCACACGTCGCCGCCGTCCGTCAGCAGCTCGTTGATGTGCGCGCGGAGCGCGTCATCGCCCTTGGCCAGGCCGACGCCGTAGCGCTCCTCGCTGAAGGGCTCGCCGACGACCTTGATGTCGTCCGGGTACTGGGCGGCGTAGCCGATCAGGATCGCCTGGTCGGTGGTGACGGCGTCGACGGTGCCGTTGATGAGCGCGTCGACACAAGCCGAGTACAGGTCGAACTCCTCGGTCGGGACCTCGGGGTAGTTCGCCTTGATGTTCTGGATCGGGGTCGAACCCGTCGCCGAGCACACGCGGGTGTCGGCGTTGAGGTCTTCCTCGCTGGCGATCTCGCTGTCGGCGGCGACGAGCAGGCCCTGACCGGTGATGAAGTACGGGCCGGCGAAGTCGATCTGCTGCTTGCGCGCATCGTTGATCGAGTAGGTGCCGACGTAGTAGTCGACGTCACCGTTCACGATCGCCTGCTCGCGGTTCGCCGAGGCGATCGCCTTGTACTCGATCTTGTCTTCGTCGTAGCCGAGCGAGGCGGCGATCCAGCGCGCGATGTCGACGTCGAAACCGGTGCGCTCGTTCGTGGTGGCGTCGAGGAAGCCGAGACCGGGCTGGTCCTCCTTCACACCGACGATGACCTTGTCACGCTCGGAGATGGCGTCGAACGTGGGGCTGCCCTCGAGCGACACGTCGGAGGCGACCTCCCAGAGAGCGCCGGTGCTCTCCTCTTCGCCGCCGCCGGCGGCGCCGGGCGACGTGGGCGAACCGCTGTTGCAGCCGGTCAGGGCGATCGCAGCGATGGCGACACCGGCGAACGCGCCGGTGATGCGGGTCTTGCGCATGTGGTCCTCCTGGGTTTGGGGGTCATCCGCGCCCGGTGCAGGGTGCGGAAGCAGTGATGTCAGTGGGTGATCAGCTTCGAGAGGAAGTCCTTCGCCCGGTCGCTGCGCGGCGAGGTGAAGAACTGCTCGGGAACGGCTTCTTCGACGATCTGGCCGTCGGCCATGAACACGACGCGGTCGGCGGCCTTGCGGGCGAAGCCCATCTCGTGCGTGACGACGATCATCGTCATACCGTCCTGGGCGAGGCCGACCATGACGTCGAGCACCTCGTTGATCATCTCGGGGTCGAGCGCACTGGTGGGCTCGTCGAACAGCATGACCTTGGGCTTCATCGCGAGAGCGCGCGCGATGGCGACGCGCTGCTGCTGACCGCCGGAGAGCTGCGCGGGCAGCTTGTCGGCCTGGTGTCCGACGCCGACCCGGTCGAGGAGCTCACGCGCGAGCTTCTCGGCCTCGGCCTTCTTCAGTCCCTTGACCTTGATGGGGCCGAGGGTGACGTTCTCGAGGATCGTCAGATGCGAGAAGAGGTTGAACGACTGGAAGACCATGCCCACATCGGCGCGCAGGGCGGCGAGCGCCTTGCCCTCGGACGGCAGCTTCTCGCCGTCGATCGAGATGGTGCCCTCGCTGATGGTCTCGAGCCGGTTGATCGTGCGGCACAGCGTCGACTTGCCCGAGCCCGAGGGGCCGATGACCACGACGACCTCGCCGCGGTTCACCGTGAGGTCGATGTCCTTCAGCGCCTGGAACGAGCCGTAGTGCTTCTGCACGCCCTCGATAACGACGAGCGGGTCACCGCGACGCACGCTGATGTTCGACGTCGGCGGCGCCGGGTTTTCGGGAGTGGTCATAGGAAGTCACACTAAGAGCACTCCCCCGCTCGCGCCCGCCAATCGGCGTCAAGTCTCCGATCTGTAACAGAATCGGAATACACGGCGCGGCGTGGAGCGCGGGGCACCTCAGCCGGCGCGCTGAGCGAACGCCGTCTCGTAGAGACAGACGCTCGCGGCGGTCGCGAGGTTCAGCGACTCCGCGGCGCCGTAGATCGGCAGGCGGAGAGCCAGATCGGCGCGCGACAGCGCGTCGTCGTCGAGGCCGTGCGCCTCGTTGCCGAACAGCCACGCCGTCGGCTCCGACAGCGTCGCGCGATGCTCGAGGAAGTCTTCGCCCTTCACGTCGGCCGCGACCACGCGCATGCCTGCGGCATGCGCCCGCTCGATCGCGGTCTCCAGCTCGACTCCCACGGCCACGGGCAGGTGGAACAGCGACCCCGTGGTGGAGCGCACGACCTTCGGGTTGTAGGGGTCGACGGTGCGGCCCGTGAGCACGATGGCGTCGGCGCCGGCGGCATCCGCGGCCCGGATGATCGTGCCCAGGTTGCCGGGATCGCGCACCTCCTCGCAGATCGCGATGAGGCGCGGCGCACCCGCGAAGACGTCGCGCACCGAGGTCGCCGACTGGCGGGCGACCGCGACGATCCCCTGCGGTGTGACCGTGTCGGCCATCGCGCCGAGGACGGCCTCGCTCGCGAACACGATGTCGAGGCCGGCGTCTTCGGCGGCGGCGCGCAGCTCGGGATGCCGCTCCACCGCGGCCGGGGTCGCGAAGACCTCGACGAGCGTGTCGGGGCGGTAGGCCAGTGCCTCGCGCGCCGCTTGCGGACCCTCGAGGAGGAACAGCCCCGATTCGTGGCGTGCGCTGCGTTTGGTCAGCTTGGCGACGGCGCGGACGCGCGGTGATCGGGGGTTCTCCAGCACCGTTTCAGCATACGGCGAAGGGGCGCCCTCCCTGCGGAGGACGCCCCTTCGTGCGGTGCGTGGAACGCTGCGGACCGGTCAGGCCTTGGGAGCGTTGACGTCGGCCGGCAGAGCGCCCTTGGCCGTCGCCACGAGCGACGCGAAGACCGCGGGCTCGTTCACGGCGAGCTCGGCGAGCATGCGCCGGTCGACCTGCACCCCCGCGAGGCCGAGGCCCTGGATGAAGCGGTTGTACGTGATGCCGTTCTGACGGGCAGCGGCGTTGATGCGCTGGATCCACAGACGACGGAAGTCGCCCTTGCGCTTGCGACGGTCGCGGTACGCGTAGACGAGCGAGTGGGTGACCTGCTCCTTCGCCTTCCGGTACAGACGCGAACGCTGTCCGCGGTAACCGGAGGCGCGCTCGAGGATGACGCGACGCTTCTTGTGGGCGTTTACTGCCCGCTTGACTCTAGCCATTTCGTTTGTTTCCTATTCGTGCGCAGCAGCGCTCAGATGCCGAGGAGCTTCTTGGCGACCTTTGCGTCGCCGGGAGCCAGGATCTTGTCGGCCGACAGGCGGCGCGTGCGCTTGGTGGGCTTGCCTTCGAAGTTGTGGCGGAGGTTCGCCTGCTGCTTCTTGATCTTTCCGCTGCCGGTGACCTTGAAGCGCTTCTTGGCACCCGAGTGGGTCTTCTGCTTCGGCATGTCTCTTCCTTCGTTGTGTATCCCGCGAGGCGGGAGTCTGTGGGCTACTCCGCGGCGGCGGGAGCGGCGTCTTCGGTGTCGGGAGCGTCCGCGTCAGCATCGGCGCCGGAGCGGGCCTGACGCGCCGCTTCCTTGTTGGCGGCACGCTGCGCGTTCTGCTCGGTCTTCACCTCGGACTTGTTCTTGTGCGGCGCGATGACCATCACCATGTTGCGGCCGTCGATGGTCGGGTTCGACTCGACGGTGCCGAGCTCGGCGACATCCTCGGCGAACTTACGGAGCAGGCGCACACCCTGCTCGGGACGCGACTGCTCGCGACCGCGGAACAGGATCATCGCCTTGACCTTGTCGCCCGCCTGGAGGAAGCCCTCGGCGCGCTTGAGCTTGGTGATGTAGTCGTGCGCCTCGATCTTCAGACGGAAACGGACCTCCTTGAGGACCGTGTTGGCCTGGTTGCGACGCGTTTCCTTCGCCTTCTGAGCCGCTTCGTACTTGAACTTGCCGTAGTCCATGATCTTGACCACGGGCGGCTTCGAGTTCGGGGCGACCTCGACGAGGTCGAGTTCGGCCTCCTGCGCCAGACGCAGGGCGACCTCGATACGGACGACGCCGACCTGCTCTCCAGCGGGGCCGACGAGGCGAACCTCGGGGACGCGGATGCGGTCGTTGGTGCGGGGATCGCTGATGTGCGGAACTCCTGTTCGTGCGGTGGTGGCCACCGGGACGCGAGGACGCGACCCGGGCGGAAGAGCATCGCATCCACCCCGCACGACGCGTGAGCGCCGGCTTTCGTGTTCTACACCCTGGCTACCCCGACCGCGGTGAAACGGACGGAGCGGAGTGCATGACCCGGTAGCCTGGAACGGCAAGCGCGGGTGGGATGTGATCCTCTTTCGATCCGGAGTAGAACACTCCGGTGCCCGCACAGTCTAGCAGAGAGCGACACGTGGACACCAACCCCGCCGACAACAGCACGTACACCGACGACGAGGCCCGCCGCCAGCGGTGGGAGGAGCAGGAGCGCGCCGCCTCCGCCGCGACGCGCGACATCGCCGACGTGCCCGCCGTCGAGGTCATCACCACCGCCGCCGTGCACCTGATGAGCGCCGCCGCCGTCAAAGTGGGCCTCGCCGACGATCCCACGATGCAGATCGACCTCGACGAGGCGCGCAAGCTCATCAACGCGCTCGCTGGGCTCATCACCGCCGGCGCTCCCGAGATCAGCGACATGCACGCGCGCTCGCTGCGCGACGGCCTGCGCTCGCTCCAGCTCGCTTTCCGCGAGGCGTCGACCATCCCCGACCCGATCGGCAAGGGCCCCGGCGAGAAGTTCACCGGCCCCGTCACCTGAGCCGGGTCAGGAGCCGCGGACCAGCTTGACCGTCAGCGAATCCACGAGCACGGCGATGCGGTCGTCCGCGGCCCAGCGGGCGGCGAGCCGCGACAGCACGGCGTCGAGCTGAGCGGCATCCAGTCCGTCGATGAGGTGCAGCCGTACGATCAGCTCGGGCCCGCGCATGCGGGCGTCGGGGTCGCCGGCCGCGACCGACAGGTCGAGGACCGCCAGCTCTCCCCCGATGCTCGCCTGCAGCGCCGTGAACACCTCGGGCGACGTCGGTGCCGGCTCCCACGCCTGCCCCTGGCCGATCGCCCAGACCGCGGGCCGGCGCAGCACGAACTCGGTCTCCGACCCGGGGTCGATGACGATGAGGTCGGTGTCGTCGGATGCCGCGGCCATGGCCGTTCGCACACCGTCGGCAGGCACCGGGCGGGCGACGGCATCCCAGCGCGCCAGCGTCTCGACCGACGTGAACACCGGCAGCACGCGCCGACCGTCGGGCGCCGCGACGGTGACGATCGACAGCTCCTGCGTCTTGTCGACACGCAGCCCCGTCGGACCCACGCCCTCGTCGCCCTTCTCGGGCACGAGCGGGATCAGCAGACGCGCGGAACGGTAAGCCTCGACGACCGCGACGGCGTCGCCCGATCCCGACCGGAAGGCGCGGAGCGCAGCGAGCAGCGCGGGGTCGGCAGAGCCGTCGTCACCCGAGTGGGGGTTGGACTCGAAGCTCCGGCCCTCCCACGGGACGCCGGCCGAGTCGGCGGCGTGGCCGCTGCCGTCGTCAGTCTCCGGCGACATCCAGCGCCTCGGCCAGTGTGAAGGCGCCGGCGTAGAGCGCCTTGCCCACGATGGCCCCCTCGACGCCCAGCGGCACAAGCTCGCGCAGCGCGGCGATGTCGTCGAGGCTCGAGATGCCGCCCGAGGCGACGACCGGCTTCGGGGTGCGCGAGGTGATCTCGCGCAGCAGGTCGAGGTTGGGGCCCTGCAGGGTGCCGTCCTTCGTGACGTCGGTGACGACGTATCGGGTGCACCCGGCGTCCTCGAGGCGCTCGAGGACGTCCCACAGGTCGCCGCCGTCGCGGGTCCAGCCGCGCGCCGCGAGGGTCGTGCCGCGCACGTCGAGACCGACCGCGATCGCATCACCGTACCGGCCGATGACGTCGGCGGCCCACTCCGGGTTCTCGAGAGCGGCGGTGCCGAGGTTGATGCGCGAGGCACCGCTCTCGAGCGCGGCCTCGAGGGTCGCGTCGTCGCGGATGCCGCCCGACAGCTCGATCTGGACGCCCTTGATCTGCTTGATGACCTTGCGCAGCACCGCGGTGTTGTTACCGCGGCCGAAGGCGGCGTCGAGGTCGACCAGGTGGATCCACTGCGCCCCCTGCTTCGCCCATGCCAGCGCGGCTTCGACCGGGTCGCCGTAGGTGGTCTCGCTGCCGGCCTCGCCCTGGGTCAGGCGTACGGCCTTGCCGCCGGCGACGTCGACAGCGGGGAGGAGGATCAGTTCGGGGGTGGACGCGAAGTCGTTCATCACATTCCAGATGGTGAGGGGAAGCGCACTCGTCCGTGCGAGGACGCCACGGAGGAGACTAGTGGCGCGGCAGGGCGCCGATCCAATTGGAGAGCAGACGGATGCCGGCGTCCCCCGACTTCTCGGGGTGGAACTGGGTCGCCGACAGGGGGCCGTTCTCGACCGCGGCGAGGAACGGCGTGCCGTAGTCGCACCACGTCACGACCGGTTCGGCGAAGGGCTTCATCACCTCGAGGCTCCACTGCTGCGCGGCGTACGAGTGGACGAAGTAGAAGCGCTCGTCCTCGAGGCCGGCGAACAGGGTGGAGCCCTCCCCCGCCCGGACGGTGTTCCATCCCATGTGGGGCAGCACGGGCGCGTCGAGCTCGGTCACCGCGCCCGGCCACTGGCCGAGGCCCTCGGCGTCGTGCCCGCGCTCGACGCCGAGCTCGAACATCACCTGCATCCCGACGCAGATCCCCAGGACCGGACGACCGCCGGCGAGGCGCCGCTCGATGAGCTCGTCACCCCGACTCGCGCGCAGCGCCGACATCACCGCACTGAAGGCCCCGACGCCGGGGACGAGCAGCCCATCGGCATCCTGGATGAGACCGCGGTCGGAGGTCAGCCGGACGTCCGCTCCCGCGGCCGAGAGCGCCTTGACCGCCGAGTGGACGTTGCCCGAGCCGTAGTCGAGAACGGCCACCAGCGGTGCGGTGCGACCGTCGTCCGACGCCTCGGTCACAGCGCGCCCTTCGTACTGGGGATGCCCTGCACGAGCGGGTCGAGGGCCTTGGCCTGGCGGAACGCGCGAGCGAACGCCTTGTACTCGGCCTCGGCGATGTGGTGCGGGTCGCGACCGCCGAGCACGCGGACATGCATCGTCAGCCCCGCGTTGAAGGCGATCGCCTCGAAAGTGTGACGCACGAGCGAGCCGGTGAAGTGCCCACCGATCAGGTGGTACTCGTACCCTTCGGGCTCACCCGTGTGCACGAGGTAAGGCCGACCCGAGATGTCGACGACGGCCTGCGCGAGCGCCTCGTCGAGCGGGATGAGCGCGTCGCCGTACCGCGAGATGCCCGACTTGTCGCCGAGGGCCGTGCGCAGCGCCTGACCGAGCACGATCGCGACGTCCTCGACGGTGTGGTGCGCGTCGATGTGCGTGTCGCCCGTCGCGCGCACCGTGAGGTCGGTCAGCGAGTGCTTCGCGAACGCGGTGAGGAGGTGGTCGAAGAACGGAACGGTCGTCTCGATCGTGCTGACGCCGGTGCCGTCGAGGTCGAGGTCGAGCTCGACCGACGACTCGCTCGTCGCGCGACGGATACGGGCCGTTCGGGAGCTGGTCATGCCCTCGAGTCTATCGAGGCCAGGGCCTCGAGGAACGCGGTCGTTTCGTCCTCCGTGCCCGCCGTCACACGCAGCGAGTGCGGGATGCCGACGTCGCGGATGAGGATGCCGCGGTCGTAGAGCGCCTGCCACGTCGCGGCAGGATCGTCGACGCCGTCGAAGAGCACGAAGTTGGTCCAGCTCTCGTACGCCCGGTAGCCGAGCGCATCGAGCGTCGCCGACATCCGGTCGCGCTGCGAGACGATTTCGTCGACCATGCGCAGCATCGTCGACGAGTGCGAGAGCGCGGCAGTCGCCGCCGCCTGCGTGAGTGCGCTCAGGTGGTAGGGCAGGCGCACGAGGCGCAGCGCGTCGATCAGGGTCGGGTCGCCCGCCAGATAGCCGACGCGCGCGCCGGCGAAGGCGAAGGCCTTGCTCATCGTGCGCGAGACCACGAGCCGCGGACGCCCGCCGAGGAGCGTGATGGCCGAGGGTGATTCGCGGGGCGCGAACTCCTGATAGGCCTCGTCGACGATGACGATGCCGTCGCTGGCGGCGTACACCGCTTCGATCACATCGAGGCTGAGGGGCGTGCCGGTGGGGTTGTTCGGTGCGCACAGGAACACGACGTCGGGCCGCATCTCGGCGACCTGGGCCGCGGCGGATGCCGGGTCGAGCGCGAAGTCGGGGCCGCGCGTGCCGGTGAGGTAGCGGGCACCCGTCGCGCGCGTGAGGAGCGGGTACATCGAGTACGTCG
This sequence comes from Microbacterium thalli, assembly GCF_028737325.1. Lineage (GTDB taxonomy): Bacteria > Actinomycetota > Actinomycetes > Actinomycetales > Microbacteriaceae > Microbacterium > Microbacterium thalli. The sequence goes on from NZ_JAQZCH010000002.1 coordinate 913,956, forward strand.
GGCCGAACCCCATCGCCGTGCGGCCGGGTCCACCGAAAGCCTGCAGCAGGTGCTGGAGCACCTCGTTCGAGCCGTTGGCCGCCCAGATGCGATCGGCGGTGAGGCCGTGGCCGAGGTATTCGGCGAACGCCTCCCGCAGGTGCGTGAACTCCCGGTCGGGATAGCGGTTCACCTCGCGCAGAGCCCGCGCGATCGCGTCCAGGATGTCGTCCGCGACCTCTTCGGGAACCGGGTGGGTGTTCTCATTCACATTCAGCGCGACCGGCAGCGGAGCCTGCGGCGCGCCGTAGGGGGTGAGGCCCCGCAGATCGTCTCTGAGGGGCAGATCATCCAGACTCGGGCTCATCCCACCCATGCTAGGCGGCAGCGCAGAGAGGTGACGCCCCGTCGTCATTCGGGGCATTCGGGACAAGCGGCGACCTCAGCGTCATGTCATCGCTCCATCGCTCCATCGCTCCATCGCTCCGCGCGGTCATCTGCGCTCGGTCAGCTCTCGGTGGCGTACTCCGCCGGGATCGCGAGCGTCTGCCCGGCGTCGAGCTGGCCCGACCCGAGAGCGTTGAGGCGGATGATCGCGTCGACGACGTCGCGCGGGTCGGCCTGCGGGGCCACCTCTTCGGCGATCGTCCACAGCGAGTCACCGGACATGACCGTGACAGAGGTGAACGACCCCTGGGGCGCTCCAGCCTCGGAGGATGCGAGCGCACCGCCGCCGGAGATGACCGCGATGCTGACGGCGACGACGGCCGGCAATGCGGTGACCGAGGCGAGCGCGCGGCGGCCGCGCCGCGTCAGACGCAGGCGCGTACGGGGTGACGGCGTGGGGCGGACATCGATGGTGGTCATGGTCTCTCCTCCGGAGCGGTAAGAAGATTCGCGCCCGACCCTCGGCCGGGAGGGCCGGGTGCGAACTTCGTTTCCGAACGTATCTTCGATATTGTGTGGTGTCAACCACTCGTCGAAATCGGAGACCGATCGAAGAGACACGCGGACGGTTCCGCGGCGTCTGCTGCGTATCGGGCTACGTTTTCGACAGCGAGAGCCCACCACGAACCTCCGACATCGGGTCGGGGACGAGGCGCGACGACAGGAGACCGGCGGTATGAGCGAGAAACCGCAGACGCGAAGACGCAAGAATCTGAGCGACAAGCAGCTCGCGATCCTCGAGGTGATCCAGCGCGCCATCGCCCGCAACGGGTACCCGCCCAGCATGCGAGAGATCGGCGATGCCGTCGGCCTCAAGTCCCTGTCGAGCGTCACGCACCAGCTGAACCAGCTCGAGCTGAGCGGTTACCTCCGCCGCGACCCCGGCAAGACCCGCGCCATGGAGGTGTTGATCGACCTGCCCGGCACCGCGGCCGAGAATCCCGCCGACGCTGCGCCCGCCCTCGGCGACGCAGCACTGGTGCCCCTTGTCGGCCGCATCGCGGCGGGCGTGCCGATCACGGCCGACCAGCAGGTCGAAGAGATCTTCCCCCTCCCCCGCCAGCTCGTGGGCAAGGGCGACCTGTTCATGCTCAATGTCGTCGGCGACTCGATGATCGACGCCGCCATCTGCGACGGCGACTGGGTGGTCGTGCGGTCGCAGGCCACGGCCGACAACGGCGAGATCGTCGCGGCGATGCTCGACGGCGAGGCCACGGTCAAGACGCTCCGCCAGCGCGACGGCCACACCTGGCTGCTCCCCCGCAACTCGGCGTTCGAGCCGATCCTGGGCGACGACGCCGTCGTCCTCGGCAAGGTCGTTGCGGTCCTGCGAGCCGTCTGAGGCCACCGCCGGCGGGGTGTCCATGACTGTGGCGGGGCGACCCTCTCCCGCCGCGCCCGCCCCGGTGGTGCTCGCGTACGGTGGCCTCATGTCCTCGCAGCTGCCGTACGGTTCCTGGCCCTCGCCGCTCACCGCCGCATGGGCGAGCGCGTCGTCGCTCCGGCTCGACGGTGCCGCCTTCGTCGGTGACGAGATCTGGTGGGGAGAGTCGCTGCCCGACGAGGGCGGGCGCGTCGCCGTGCTGCGCCGCACGGCAGCCGGCGAGGTCGAGACGATGCTGCCGAGCCCGTGGAACGCCCGTTCGCGTGTGCACGAGTACGGCGGCGGTGCGTGGACGGTCACGGACGACGGCATCCTGTTCTTCGTCGACAAGGGCGATCAGCGTGTGCGTCGGCTGCACCGCGGCGCACCCGAGGCGCTGACCCCGGAGGACGACGACACGAGCTACGGCGGTCTGCGCTGGCAGCACGGGACGCTGCTGGCCGTGCGTGAGCGCGCACGGGCGGGCGCGACCCCGGAGCGTCACATCGTGCGCATCGACCATGCCCCGGGCGGAGACGCGTCGGCGGATCGCATCACCGTGCTCGCCGGCGGCAGCGACTTCGTCGCACAGCCGGCGATCTCACCCGACGGCGAACAGCTCGCCTGGGTCGCGTGGGACCACCCCGACATGCCCTGGGACCGCACCCGCATCCGGGTGACGCGCGTCGCGGACCCCTCGCACGTCCTCGACGTCACAGACGGCTCGACGGCCGCGCTCCAGCCCGAGTGGCTGCCCTCGGGCGAGCTTCTGCTGATCGACGAGCCCACGGGCCGCTGGAACCTCCACCGCGCGGATCCCACCGCGCCGACCCCGCCGCAACCGATCGCTCCCGCCGACGCCGACACCGGCGGCGGGCTCTGGGTGCTCGGGTCGCGATGGTACGCGCCGCTGGACGACGGCCGCATCCTCGCGGTACGCACGCACGGCGCGGACCAGCTCGTGCTCGTCGACCGTGAGGGCGGCGGCATCCCGCTCCCGTTCCCCGCGACCGCCCGGCTGCAGATCGAGGACGTCCGCGCCGGACGCGCCCTGGTCAGTGGTGCGGCCCCGGGCGCCTCGGGTCTGTGGATCGTGGATGTCGCCGACGGCGAGGTGACCGCGGTGCGAGGCGGCATGCCGGATGTCGACGATGTGTGGATCCCGCACGCGCGCCAGCTCACCGTCGAGGGACCCCACGGCCCCGTGCACGCGTTCGCGTACGCTCCGACGCACCCCGAGGTGACGGCGCCCGCGGGAGAGCTCCCGCCGTACCTCGTCTGGGTGCACGGCGGACCCACCGCTCACGTCGGCGGCACGGCAGACAGCAAGGTCGCCTTCTTCACCAGCCGGGGCATCGGCGTGCTCGATGTCAACTACGGCGGATCGACGGGCTACGGTCGCTCCTACCGCGAACGCCTGAAGGGCCAGTGGGGCGTCGTGGACGTCGACGACGTCGCCGCCGCAGCCCGCGGTCTCGTCGACGACGGGCTCGCGGACAGCCGCCGCCTGGCCATCGAGGGGGGCTCGGCCGGCGGATGGACCGTGCTGGCCGCACTGGTGGGCACCGACGTCTTCGGGGCCGGTGTGTCGCGCTACGGCGTCGGCGACGCGCGCGCCCTGGCCGCCGACACGCACGACTTCGAGGCGCGCTACCTCGACGGCCTGATCGGCCCGCTGCCCGAGGCCGAGCAGGTATACATCGAGCGTTCGCCGCTCAGTCGCCGCGAGCGCTTCCGCGTGCCGCTGCTGCTGCTGCAGGGTGACGAGGACGCCGTCGTGCCACCCGCGCAGGCCGAGGCGATCCGCGACGCCCTGGTCGCGCAGAACGTGCCCCACGCCTACGTGCTGTACGCGGGCGAAGGGCACGGCTTCCGCCGGAGCGAGACCATCGTGCACGCGCTCGAGGCCGAGCTGGCCTTCCTCGGCCAAGTGTTCGGGTTCGACACCCCGGGTGTCGCGCCGATCACGCTCGACTGAGCGAGCTGCCGCCGACGATCGGGGGAACCGACCGTCGGCGGGGCTCAGACGGCGAAGGGCGCGAGCTCGGCCGCGAGGCGCTCCGAGACGTGAGCGTGCACCGCGGTGCCCGCCTCTTCGTGCGATGTGGCGACGATGTGCCCGCTCTCGTGGACGGCAGCCACGAGGTCACCGCGGTCGTACGGCACGAGTGCCCGCACCTCGACCGCGGGCAGCGGGAGGGCGTCCTCGATCGCGGCTCGCAGTTCGTCGACGCCCTCGCCCGTGCGCGACGACACGAAGTGCGCCGTCGGCTCGAGACCGCGCAGCAGCAGGCGAGCATCGTCGTCGACCAGGTCGGCCTTGTTGAAGACGACCAGCTCGCGCGTGGCGCGCGCGCCGACATCGCCCATCACATCGCGGACCGTCGCGAGCTGTGCCGCCGGGTCGGGGTGCGATCCGTCGACCACGTGCACGATGACGTCGGCGCCCGAGACCTCTTCCAGGGTCGACCGGAACGCCTCGACGAGCTGATGCGGCAGGTTGCGCACGAACCCGACGGTGTCGGTCAGCGTGTAGACGCGGCCGTCGGCTGCCTCGGCGCGGCGTACCGTGGCGTCGAGCGTCGCGAACAGGGCGTTCTCGACGAGCACGCCGGCGCTGGTCAGGCGGTTGAGCAGGCTCGACTTGCCGGCGTTGGTGTAGCCGGCGATCGCGACCGAGGGGATCGTGTTGCGACGGCGCTCGGCGCGCTTGGCCTCGCGCGACGGGGCGAACTCGCGGATCTGCTTGCGCAGCAGCGCCATGCGCGTGCGGATGCGCCGACGATCGAGCTCGATCTTCGTCTCACCCGGTCCGCGCGACCCCATGCCCGCGCCGCCGGCGCCGACCTGGCCACCGGCCTGACGGCTCATGGACTCGCCCCAGCCGCGCAGGCGCGGCAGCAGGTACTCGAGCTGCGCGAGCTCGACCTGCGCCTTGCCCTCGCGGCTCTTGGCGTGCTGGCTGAAGATGTCGAGGATGACCGTGGTGCGATCGATCACCTTGACCTTCGCGACATCCTCGAGAGCGCGTCGCTGGCTCGGTGCCAGCTCCGTGTCGGCGATCACCGTGTCGGCGCCCACCGCGGCGACGAGGTCGCGCAGCTCGGCGGCCTTACCCCGGCCGATGTAGGTCGCCGGGTCGGGGTGCGGGCGGCGCTGGAGCACGCCGTCGAGCACGACCGCGCCGGCCGTCTCGGCGAGCGCGGCCAACTCGCGCAGCGAGTTCTCCGCGTCCTCCTGCGAACCCTGGGGGTACACGCCGACGAGCACGACGTTCTCGAGTCGCAGCTGGCGGTACTCGACCTCGGTGACGTCTTCGAGCTCCGTGGACAGTCCCGGCACACGCCGCAGTGCGGCACGCTCCTCGCGGTCCCACTGGTCGCCGTCGGTGTCGCCGTACGCGACCGTCGAAGCGTCCTGCAGCGCTTGCGCCGAACCGAAGACCCGGACGCCGGAGCGTGCCTCCGCGCTCGCGAGAACGCGATCGATCGGGTCCACCGCGATGTCGTCGTCGCCGTCGGGGGTGGTGGTGTGCGTCATACCTTCTCTTCCCGGGATGCCCGTGCCCGAGCATCCGTGAATTCTAGTCTCCCGCCGGTACGTCCGGCTCCGATACGCTCGGATGCATGGGGAACGATCACTATTTCAGCGCGTCCCCGTCCAGCGAACAGAACCTCCGCCGCATCCGCGTGACCCTCGCGGGCCGCGACGTCGAAGTCATGACCGCGGGCGGGGTGTTCAGCCCTGACCACGTGGACTCGGGCACGGGTGTTCTGCTGGCCAATACCCCGCCGGCACCGTCCGGTGGGGATTTCCTCGACCTCGGCTGCGGCTGGGGACCGATCTCGTTGTCGCTGGCGATGGAGTCGCCCCGCGCCACCGTCTGGGCCGTGGATGTGAACGAGCGGGCTCTCGACCTGGTGCGACGCAACGCCGCTGAATTGGGACTCGACAACATCAACGCCGTACTGCCCGACGATGTTCCCGACGACGTCGCATTCCGGACCATCCGCTCGAACCCGCCGATCCGCGTCGGCAAGAACGAGCTGCACGGGATGCTGCGCCGATGGATCCCGCGCCTGTCGGAGCGCAGCGACGCGTGGCTCGTCGTGCAGCGCAACCTCGGATCGGACTCGCTGCAGCGCTGGCTCGCGGCGTCGTTCGACCGGGGCTACGCCGTTTCGCGGGCCGCCACCGGCCGGGGCTTCCGCGTCCTGCGGGTGCGCAAGCACGGCGTGCCGCCCACGGGAGCCATCGAGCTGCCCTGACCCGCACCGCGTCGGCCGCCGTCAGTCGGCGAGGGTGACCTGTCCCGAGAACACCAGGGTCGCCGGGCCCGACAGCAGGACGTGCTCGCCGTCCGCCTGCGCCACGACACGCACCCCGAGGCGGCCGCCGGGGACGTCGACGGTCCAGCGATCCGGGGCGGCGGCTCCGGCCCAGTGCCGCACCGCGAGCGCCGACGCGGCCACGCCGGTCCCGCACGAAAGCGTCTCCCCCACCCCGCGCTCGAAGACACGCATGCGGAGCACTCCGGTCCCCGCCTGCACGAGCGGCTCGGCCGGTACGACGAACTCCACGTTCGCCCCCGCGGCCGGCTGCGGCTCGAGCACCGGCTGCACCGAGAGGTCCAGGCCTTCGAGCTCGGCCTCGCCGGCGAGGGCGACCACGACGTGCGGGTTTCCGACGTCGATCCCCTGTCCGGGGCGAGCGACACCGAGCCCGCGCGCCCGGACGAGGACGTCGCCGTCCTCGGCACGCCAGAGTCCGAGGTCGACCTCGAAGCCGTTCTCGGCGCGGGTGATCGTCTTGACGCCCGCGCGCGTGCCGATCCGCAGACCCGCGTCGAGCGAGGCGAGCCCGGCGTCGGCGAGGTAGCGGGCGAACACGCGCGTGCCGTTGCCGCACATCTCGGCCTTCGAGCCGTCGGCGTTGCGGTAGTCCATGAACCACTCGGCCCCGGCGGAAGCGGCATCCGCCCCTTCGGGGATCGCGGACGAGCGCACGACCCGCAGCAGACCGTCGGCACCGATGCCGACGTGACGGTCGCAGAGTGCGGCGATCTGAGCGTCGCTGAGCTCGAGCGCGCCATCCGGGTCGGCCAGGATCACGAAGTCGTTGCCGGTGCCGTGTCCCTTGGTGAACGCGAGAGTCGCCATGAGCCCAGCTTAAGCGGGGCTGCCGGGGCCATCGACGATGAGGCGCTTGCCCGCGGTCCACGCCGTGAACGGCTCGTAGCCGAGCTCGTCGTAGAAGCCGCGCACCGCTTCGTTCTCGGGCCGCACCATGAGCTGCACCTTCGGACAGCCCATCGCCTCGAGCAGACGCTCGGCCTCCGTCACGAGCATGCGCCCGACGCCGAGCCCGCGGTGCGACGGGGCCGAAGCAAGGTAGTACAGCCAGCCGCGATGACCGTCGTAGCCGGCCATGACCGTACCGACGACCGTTTCCGCCGTCCCGTCCACAGGCTGCTCGACGGCGACGAGGAACAGTTCAGGTTGCACGGTGAGCTTCCGCCTGATGTCGGCACGCGGATCATTCCACGGCCGCGTCAGTCCGGTCTCGTGCCAGAGAGCGACGACCGCGTCCTCGTCGCCGGGCGCGTACCCGCGCAGGACGATCGTCATCGTCCGTCCTCGGCATCGTCGGGGGCGTGAGCGTCGACCAGCCATGAGGGATCGGTCTCGCGCACGTCGACCCACTGCACGTGCTCGTAGCGCTTGAACCACGACACCTGCCGGCGCGCGTAACGCCGGGTGAGGGCCTGAGTCTCGGCGATCGCCTCGCTGGACGTCAACTCGCCACGCAGCTGGGCGAGTGCTTGGGCGTAGCCGATCGCGCGGCCGGCCGTCGGCCCGCGCTCGAGGCCCACGCGGCGCAACGCTGCGGCCTCGTCGACCAGGCCGTTTCGCCACATCGATTCGACGCGTTCATCCAGCAGCGGCACGAGCTCGTCCCGCGCGATCGTGGTGCCGATGATGCGCGTCGACGGATCCCACAGCACAGGCGAATCGGGCAGGGCCCCGCCGTGCGTCGCGCCGCCCTGTGCGAGCACCTCGAGGGCCCGGACGATCCGCCGACCGTTGCGCGGGTCGATCCGTTCGGCCGCAACGGGATCTGCGGCCCGAAGGCGCGAGAACAGCGCGGCGGCGCCGTCGCGCTCGAGCTCGTCCTCGAGCTGCGCGCGCAGCCCCTCGTCGCGCGGAGGGAACCGGAAATCGAACAGGACGCTCGAAGCGTAGAGCCCCGAGCCACCGACGAGGATCGCGTCGGCACCGCGTTCGTGGATCTCACCGATCGTGCGCCGGGCGGCATCCTGGTACCAGGCGACCGCCGCCTCGTCGGTCACGGCGAGCGCATCGAACAGGTGATGCGGGATGCCGCGCCGCTGCGCCTCGGGAAGCTTGGCGGTTCCGATGTCCATGCCGCGGTACAGCTGCATCGCATCGACATTGACGATTTCGGCGGGTCGTCCGCGCACCGCGAGGACGTCGGCCAGGTCGAGCGAGAGCCCGGTCTTGCCGGTTCCTGTCGCGCCGACCACCGCCCACAGCGTCGGCGGCGGGCCGCCGGACCCGTCGACGGTGGTCACACCCCGATGCGCAGGGTAGGCAGGCCGAGCGACACGGCGCGGGGACCGTCCGAGCCGGCGGAGGCGGGGACGCCGCACGACTCGGCCTGCGAGCGGTCCCAGGCATCCCCGGCCCGCGTCCGCCGCATGCGCAAGGGCGCGCCGTCGAGGCTGTCGGCGAGCAGGTGGAACGGGGCGGCGTGGGTCACCCGCACCGTGACCACGTCTCCGGGGCGGGGGGCAGCGGAGCCCGCCGGGACCTCGAAGTGGACGAGCCGGTTGTCTTCGGCGCGCCCGGTCAGCCGGTGCGTCTCGGCGTTCTTCTTGCCCTCGGACGACGACACCAGCACCTGGACCTCGCGCCCGAGCTGCTTCTGGTTCTCTTCGAGCGCGATGCGGTCCTGCAGCGCGACCAGGCGCTCGTACCGTTCCTGGACGACGGCCTTCGGGATTTGATCGGGCATCGTCGCCGCGGGCGTTCCCGCGCGGATCGAGTACTGGAACGTGAACGCACTGGCGAACCGGGCCTGCTCCACGACGCGCAGCGTGTCTTCGAAGTCCTCGTCGGTCTCGCCGGGGAACCCGACGATGATGTCGGTCGAGATCGCGGCGTGCGGGATCCGCTCGCGCACCCGGTCGAGGATGCCGAGGAACTTCGAGCTGCGGTACGACCGGCGCATCGCCTTCAAGACACGGTCCGAGCCGGACTGCAACGGCATGTGCAGCTGCGGCATCACCGCGGGTGTTTCGGCCATGGCGTCGATGACGTCGTCGGTGAAGGCGGCGGGGTGAGGGCTGGTGAAGCGGATGCGCTCGAGCCCCGGGATCTCCCCCGCGGCGCGCAGCAACTTGCCGAAGGCCTGTCGGTCCCCGAACTCGACCCCGTAGCTGTTGACGTTCTGGCCGAGGAGGGTGACTTCGACGGCTCCGTCGTCGACGAGCAGCCGGATCTCGTTCAGGATGTCGCCGGGGCGACGGTCCTTCTCCTTGCCGCGCAGGTGCGGGACGATGCAGAAGGTGCAGGTGTTGTTGCAGCCGACCGAGATCGACACCCACCCGCTCGAGACCGAGTCGCGCTTGGTCGGCAGGGTTGAGGGGAAGGTCTCGAGCGCTTCGAGGATCTCGAGCTCGGCTTCGCCGTTGTGGCGCGCGCGCTCGAGCAGGCCGGGAAGGGACCCCATGTTGTGCGTCCCGAAGACGACGTCGACCCACGGGGCCTTCTGCTGGACCGCCGCCTGATCCATCTGGGCGAGGCATCCGCCGACGGCGATCTGCATGCCGTCGTGCTTGTCTTTGCGTGACTTCAGGTGCCCGAGCGTGCCGTAGAGCTTGCCCGAGGCGTTGTCGCGCACGGCGCACGTGTTGATGACGATGACGTCCGCTTCGCCCCCGGGCTCGACGGGCAGGTAGCCCGCGCTCTCGAGGGATCCCGACAGGCGCTCGGAGTCGTGCACGTTCATCTGGCAACCGAAGGTGCGCACCTCGTACGTGCGCGAGCGGCCGTCGGCCGACAGCGCGGCGGTGGACGGCGCGATCAGAGTGGGAGCGCTCGAAGGAGTCGACATGATCCCCTCATTCTACGATCGCCCCCGCCGTTCCGACCGCTGTCACGACACGCACCGCGCCGCCGCGCATCGCCGTTCGCCAGCGGTCAGTCGGCAGCTTCGTCGAGCGCCCGCCGCGCGGCGTCTCGCGCGACCGTCCCGGAGAACCCGCGCCGCGCGAGTTGACCATGCAGACGACGCAGGGCCACGTCACGGTCGAGACCGGACATCCCCCGCGCCCGCTGACGGGCGAACTCCTCGGCCCGCTCGGCCTCGTCGTCGGGCAGCGAGGCCAGCGCGATGTCGATGACCTCGCGATCGAGCCCGCGACGCGAGAGGGTCTGCGCGATCGCGGTGGCGCCCTGCGCCTTGCGTCCGAGCGCGCCGTCGAGCAGCTGCTCAGCCAGGCGTGCGTCGTCGAGGTAACCGTTCTGCTCGAAGGCGGCGATGACCTGCTCCGCGACGTCGCCGTCCACCTCCGCGTCGCGCAGCGCGGTTCGCGCCTCGCGAATCGAAAGAGACCTCGTCCGCAGCTTCCGCAGCAGCATCCGTTCCGCCCGGTCGCGGCGGTCATCGTCCCCGTCGCCGGAGCCGTCCCGGTCACCGGGACCCGCGACGTCCCCGTTGCGCGGTGCTGACGTCGGGCGCAGAGACACCGGGGCGTCGGACCGGTGGCTCCCGGCCGAGCCCCGCGCGGTGTCGCCCGTCCAGGTCGTGTGCCACCGCTGCGATGCATCGCGCTCCGCGCGCCCGCCATTTTCGGCAGCGGTGTCACCTCGCGCACCGGCGTCGGCTCTCCCGCCCGCTGCCGTCCACCCGTCGCGAAAGCGAACCGGTTCATCGGACGGCGCCTCTCGCGACGGACCGGCGGGCCGCGCCCCTCCGCCGAAGAGCGGAATCACGGGGGCGAGGCGGTCGGCCTCGCCCCCGTCGTCAGAACTCACGGTCACGCGGGCCGACGGGCGGCGAGCTCATCGCTCTCGGCCGCGGCGGGCGCAGCGGGCTGGCCGATGCCGAGCTTCTGCTTGATCTTGTTCTCGATGTCGGCAGCCATGTCGGCGTTCTTGATCAGGAAGTTACGGGCGTTCTCTTTACCCTGACCGAGCTGCTCGCCGTCGTAGGTGTACCAGGCGCCCGACTTCTTGACGATGCCGTGCTCGACGCCGAAGTCGATGAGACTTCCCTCGCGGGAGATGCCCACGCCGTACAGGATGTCGAACTCGGCCTGCTTGAACGGCGGCGCCATCTTGTTCTTCACGACCTTGACGCGGGTGCGGTTACCCACGGCGTCGGTGCCGTCCTTCAGAGTCTCGATACGGCGGATGTCGAGGCGGACCGACGCATAGAACTTCAGGGCCTTACCGCCCGCCGTCGTCTCGGGCGAGCCGAAGAACACGCCGATCTTCTCGCGCAGCTGGTTGATGAAGATCGCGGTCGTCTTGGTCTGGTTCAGCCCACCGGTGAGCTTTCGCAGCGCCTGCGACATGAGTCGCGCCTGCAGACCGACGTGCGAGTCGCCCATCTCGCCCTTGATCTCAGCCTCGGGCACGAGCGCGGCCACCGAGTCGATGACGACGAGGTCGATCGCGCCGGAACGGATAAGCATGTCGGCGATCTCGAGCGCCTGCTCGCCGGTGTCGGGCTGCGACACCAGGAGGGCGTCGATGTCGACACCGAGCTTCTCTGCGTACGAGGGATCGAGCGCGTGCTCGGCGTCGATGAACGCGGCGATGCCGCCGGCGCGCTGGGCGTTGGCGATCGCGTGGAGCGTGAGCGTCGTCTTACCCGAGGACTCGGGACCGTAGATCTCGATGATGCGGCCGCGCGGGAGTCCGCCGATGCCGAGGGCGACGTCGAGGGCAATGCTGCCCGTCGGGACGACCTCGACGGGTGCGCGCTCGTCGGAGCCCAGGCGCATGACCGAGCCCTTTCCGAACTGCCGGTCGATCTGGGCGAGGGCCGATTCGAGGGCCTTCTCGCGGTCAGCGGGTGATGGCATGGCGTGCTCCTTATGCTCGCGTTTCCGACGCCTGTAGGCTGTCGCGCTCCCGACTCGGTGCCGGGATGCTGCGACAAGGCATGGGGTGTCTTCCGACTCCCCTCACGCTACGGAGGGCCTCCGACATCGGCCGGAGACGTTCCCGTTCTCGTGAGGTGAGTCCGGAATCGACCACCTGTGCAGGAGCCTACGCGCCGTTCGAACGGATATTCGACGACACGCCGCGCGTCGCGCCGCAGATCACCGGTCGCGCGGGTCGAGCCGTCCCACGCCATAGCGCCGCGCCTCGGGCACATCCGCTTCGATGCAGAGCGCGATCCAGACGTCGCGCGGCGGCTCGCCGTCGCGTAGCGCCTGCCGAGCCGTGCGATTGCCCAGCCGCGGCAGACCGAGGTCGTCGATCAGCGCGGATCCGAGCACACCGAACTCGGCGTCGACGGCGCGGTCGAACTCACTTCGTCGCATGCAGAACGGACGCGGTCAGCGCAGCGAGAGCTCGGGCGTGACGAGGTCGTCGTCCAGACCCGCGATGTCGTCGGGGACGACATCCGAAAGCACCGGAAGACCCTCGAGCACGGAGATGCGGTCGCCGACCTCGCGCATGATCGTCGAGATCGGCACATCGAGCGCTTCGGCGACGGCAGCGAGGATCTCGCTCGACGCTTCCTTCTGACCGCGCTCGACCTCGCTCAGATACCCGAGAGCGACGCTGGCGCGGCTCGCGACCTGGCGCAGCGTGCGCCCCTTCTGCAGGCGGAGGTCACGCAGAACGTCGCCGATCTCCTGTCGAACCAAGATCATCTCGGACCCCCTCCTTCGTCATGGTGCGCACCCGTCCTGGGTGGACAACGGTATCTCATCAGCACGTCACACTAACCCGGCCGCGCTGTGGGTCGGATGAGAGTTGACATGCGTGGCGCACGATGGCAACAACCCAGCGTCGCGCGCGGCTATTCCCTCAGAGGGCGTCGATCGCGAGACGAATCGCGCGAGCCGTCGCCTCCGCACGGATCTGGGCTCGATCACCCTCGAGCACGAGACTTTCGGTGCGCACACCGAGTGCGGTGGACACGGCGATGTGCACCGTGCCGACCGGCTGCCCATCGGGCGACTCCGGGCCCGCGATGCCCGTCGTCGCGATGCCGACATCGGCTGCAGCGGCCCCGGGCCCCAGAGCCTCACGCGCGCCCTCCGCCATCTGGCGGGCCACGCGCGGGTGCACCGCACCGTGGGCTTCCAGCAGGGCGGCATCCACGTTGAGCAACCGCTGCTTGATCTCCGTGGCGTACGCGACGATCCCGCCGCGGACCACTGCCGACGCTCCCGAGACGGCGACCAGCTCGGACACGACGAGCCCGCCGGTGAGCGACTCGGCGACGCCGACGGTCCAGCCCAGCTCGCTCAGTCGTTCGACGAGACGTTCGGCATCCGTCCGGCGCCCCGACGACACGAGCGTGGATTCCACCTCGTCCGGCAGCTCGTGCACGTACTCCCGCGCGGTCACGATGCGCTCCGATCCCGCCGGGCGCCGCGGATCGCCGTGATGACGTAGTCGATGCCGCTCGCGACCGTCAGCAGAACGGCGATCCACATCGCGACGGCGTTGACGACGTGGATGCCGTCGCCGAAGACCGTCCACAGCGGCAGCAGCGCCAACGAGAGCGCGACCGCCTGGGCGACGGTCTTGAGCTTCCCCATCCACGCCGCGGCCACGACGTGGTCACCCGCCACCATCAGCCGGTGCACCGTGATGCCGAGCTCACGAACGAGCACGACGATCGTCACGAGCCAGGGCAGCTCGCCGAGGATCGACAGCCCCACGAACGCCAGACCCGTCAGGACCTTGTCGGCGATCGGGTCGAGCAGTTTCCCCAGGTCGGTGACGATGCGGTAGCGACGCGCGAGGTAGCCGTCGATGCCGTCGGTCGCGATCGCGACGATGAACAGCACGGCCGCCCACCAGCGCAGAGCGCCGTCGGCACCGGCATCCGCCAGCAGCATCCACAGGAAGACCGGTGCGCACAGGATGCGCACGATCGTGATGGTGTTGGGCAGTTGCCTGGGGATCGCCACGGAGCGAGCCTAACCGTCAGTCCCGGCCCGTGAGGCCCCAGGCGTCCTCGGAACCGTTGTCGCCGTCGACGACCTCGAGTCCGTCGAACTGAGCCTCGACCGGGTCGGCGGCCGGTGCGGCGGGCGCCGAGGTCGGCGGGTCCTCTCCGCGCAGACGGGCCAGCACCGCGGGCAGCTGCTCGGGGGTGACCAGCACGTCGCGGGCCTTCGAGCCCTCCGACGGCCCGACGATCTCGCGCGACTCGAGCAGGTCCATCAGCCGGCCCGCCTTCGCGAAGCCGACGCGCAGCTTGCGCTGGAGCATCGACGTCGAGCCGAACTGGGTCGACACGATCTGCTCGGCGGCAGCCAGCAGCAGCTCGAGGTCGTCTCCGATGTCGGCGTCGATCTCCTTCTTCTCCGCCACCGCCGCGACATCCGACCGGTACTCGGGCTGAGCCTGGCCCTTGACGTGCGAGACGACCTTCTCGATCTCGGACTCCGCGACCCAGGCGCCCTGCACGCGGATGGCCTTCGAGGTGCCCATCGGCAGGAACAGCGCGTCGCCCTGCCCGATGAGCCGGTCGGCGCCGGGCTGGTCGAGGATGACCCGCGAGTCGGTGACGCTCGTCACCGCGAAGGCGAGGCGGGAGGGCACGTTGGCCTTGATCAGACCCGTGACGACGTCGACCGACGGTCGCTGCGTCGCCAGGACGAGGTGGATGCCGCTCGCGCGGGCGAGCTGGGTGATGCGGACGATCGAGTCCTCGACGTCTCGGGGGGCGACCATCATCAGGTCGGCGAGCTCGTCGACGACCACGAGCAGGTAGGGGTAGGGCTTCAGCACGCGCTCGCTGCCGGCCGGGAGCTGGATCTCGCCGGCGACGACCGCCTTGTTGAAGTCGTCGATGTGACGGAAGCCGAACGACGCGAGGTCGTCGTAGCGCATGTCCATCTCTTTGACGACCCACTGCAGCGCCTCGGCCGCCTTCTTCGGGTTCGTGATGATCGGCGTGATGAGGTGCGGCACGCCGGCGTAGCTCGTGAGCTCGACGCGCTTGGGGTCGATCAGGACCATGCGCACGTCGGTCGGCTTAGCGCGCATCAGCAGGCTCGTGATCATCGAGTTGACGAAGCTCGACTTACCGGAACCGGTCGAGCCGGCCACCAGGAGGTGAGGCATCTTCGCGAGGTTCGCCACGACGAACCCGCCGCCAACGTCCTTGCCGACGCCGATCGTCATGGGGTGCGTCGACGACGTCGCCGCGTTGGAACGCAGCACGTCTCCGAGCGTGACGATCTCGCGATCCGTGTTCGGGATCTCGACGCCGATGGCGCTCTTGCCGGGTATGGGCGCGAGGATGCGGACCTCGTTCGAGGCAACCGCGTAGGCGATGTTGTTCGTCAGCGCGGTGATCTTCTCGACCTTGGTTCCCGGTCCCACCTCGATCTCGTACTGCGTCACCGTCGGGCCACGGGAGAACCCCGTGACCTTCGCGTCGATCGAGAACTGCTCGAAGACGCCGGTGATGGCGCGCACGATGGCATCGTTCGCTTCGGACCGTGTCTTGGCCGGGGTGCCGGCGCCGAGCGCCGCGACGGCAGGCAGACGGTACGGAGTCGTCGGCGGCTGGCCGTGCGAGTCGCCGCCGAGGCCGGTCAAGCCGGGCAGCTCTTCTATCTCGCCCGTGTCGCTGTCGTCGCGCACGGCGGTGTCGGCGGGGCGGCTCGCGCGGACGGCCGTCGCCGCGCGTTCGATGACGGACGGGTCGATGACCTCGGTCTGCGCCTCGGGCAGCGGAGGCGGCGGCGCGACCGCCTGCTCGAAGCCGCCGTCGATCGACGGGCCGAGCAACTCGGTGAGGTCCTGCGATCCGATGCCGTCGTCGGGATCCTCCTCGCGTCCGCTCTTGTTGCGACGCCACCAGGGAAGGACGTCGTCGTCGTCCTCGTCGGTCTCGTCGTCGGCGGGAGCGGCCTTCTTGCCCTTCTTCGGCGTGAAGGCGACCGTCGGGGCCTCGCCATCGGGGTCGGCGACGGCACGCTCGGCGCCGAACATCCACGCGTACAGATCACCCAGACGGGCGCCGATCCGGTTGGGCGGGGTCTTGGTCAGGATGAGCACGCTCAGCGCAGCGACCAGGCCCAGCACGGCAGCCGCGCCGTACGACGTCAGGATCGTCAGCGGCTCGCCGACGGCCCAGCCGAACAGACCACCGGCGGCACTGAGCTGGACGGCACCGGCCTTCGGCTCGGGTCGGCCGCCGAAGACGTGGCAGAAGCCGGCGATCGACAGCACGAACAGGCCGAAGCCGATCCCGATGCGACCGTTGTCGTTGACCGAGGCCGGGTGACGGAAGAGCCAGCCGGCGAGGAAGAGCAGCAGCACCGGCATGATGAACGCCTCACGGCCGATGAGGAACCCGACCGTGTAGGCGCTGACGAGCGTGCCCGCCTCGGTGCCGATGAGGAACCACTCGACCGCCGCGCCTGCGATGGCGAGCAGCACGAGGAGGAAGGGCAGGCCGTCGCGGCGCTGATCCTTCTCGAGGGTCTCCGGCCCGAAGGCGCGGAACATCCCGCCCGTCGCGTGCGCGAGGCCCATCCAGGCACGCGCGAGCACCGGCGGGTGCTCCGCCTCGTCGACGTACCGCTTGGGGGTGGGTTCGCTCTTGCGGGCGCGCGAGGTCGGGGTCTTCGCCGGTGCGCGGCGTCCGGAGGGCGCGTTCGTGCTCCTGGCCATACGCTCCACGGTACGCGGGGGTGACCCCATTCCCGCGGAACGACGCGGGTCAGGCCTCGATGACGACCGGCACGATCATCGGCCGGCGCCGCAACGACTGGTTGACCCAGCGTCCGATGGTGCGGCGGACGACCTGGGACAGGGCGTGGTTGTCGCGCGTGCCCGACTGCACGGCCTCGGCCAGCGCTGCCGCGATCTTCGGCTTGACGCCTTCGAACACCGAGTCGTCCTCGGCGACGCCGCGCGCATGGATGTCGGGGCCGCTGACGACCCGCCCGGTCTTGCCGTCGACGACGACGATGACCGAGATGAAGCCCTCCTCGCCCAGGATGCGACGATCCTTCAGGTCGGCGTCGGTGATCTCGCCGACGGTCGAGCCATCGACGTAGACGAACCCGATGTCGAGCTGACCGACGACCTCGGCGACCCCGTTCTTGAGGTCGACGACGGTGCCGTTCTCGGCGAGGATCGTGCGCTCGGCAGGGATGCCTGTGTCCTGGGCCAGCTTGGCGTTGGCCATCAGGTGGCGGTACTCGCCGTGCACGGGCAGAACGTTGCGGGGGCGCAGGATGTTGTAGCAGTACAGCAGCTCACCGGCGGCGGCGTGGCCAGAGACGTGCACCTTCGCGTTGCCCTTGTGCACGACGTTCGCACCGAGCTTGGTGAGCCCGTCGATCACGCGGTAGATGGCGTTCTCGTTGCCCGGGATCTGGCTCGACGCGAGGATGACGGTGTCGCCCTCCCCCGGCTCGATCGCGTGCTCGAGGTTGGCCATGCGCGAGAGCACGGCCATGGGCTCGCCCTGCGAACCGGTCGACATGTAGACGATCCGGTCGTCCGGCAGGTCCTGGGCCTTCTTGTAGTCGATGAGCACGCCGTCGGGCACGTTCAGGTAGCCGAGGTTCTCGGCGATGGTCATGTTGCGCACCATGCTGCGGCCGAGGAAGGCGACGCGGCGACCGTTCGCGGCGGCGGCATCCACGACCTGCTGCACACGGTGGACGTGACTCGAGAAGCTCGCGACGATGACGCGGCGCGGCGACTTGCTGATGACCTGGTCGAGCACCGGCCCGATGCCGCGCTCGGTCGGGGTGAACCCCGGGACGTCGGCGTTGGTGGAGTCGACCAGGAACAGGTCGACGCCCTCCTCGCCCAGGCGCGAGAAGGCGCGGAGGTCGGTGATGCGCCCGTCGAGCGGCAGCTGGTCCATCTTGAAGTCACCGGTCGCCAGCACGAGGCCGGCGGGGGTGCGCACCGCGACGGCGAGCGCGTCGGGGATCGAGTGGTTCACCGCGATGAACTCGAGGTCGAACGGACCGACCTGTTCGCGCTGCCCCTCGGTCACCGTGAGGGTGAACGGACGGATGCGGTGCTCCTTGAGCTTCGCCTCGATGAGGGCGAGCGTGAGCCCCGACCCGATGAGGGGGATGTCGCGCTTGAGCTTGAGAAGGTAGGGGACGGCTCCGATGTGGTCCTCGTGGCCGTGCGTGAGCACGACGCCCACGATGTCGTCGAGGCGGTGACGGATCGGCTCGAAGTCGGGGAGGATGAGGTCGACACCGGGCTGGTGCTCCTCGGGGAACAGCACACCGCAGTCGACGACGAGCAGCTTGCCGTCGTATTCGAAGACGGTCATGTTGCGACCGACCTCGCCGAGGCCACCGAGCGGGTACACCCGCAGCGTCCCGGGTTCGAGAGCGGGCGGGCTGAAGACGTTCGTGGGCATTGGCACGCTTCCTCGGGATGCCCGCGTGTGCGGCATCCTCATCGTTGTCGTCTAGCGGGTCGTCCCGTGCACCTTGGGCAGCGCACCGCCGGCGGCGGCGTTTCGGTCGGGACGGAAGTTGGAGAAGTCGGCCCCGGGCACGCCCGAGACGAGGGCGAGCTCGTCCTCGATGATCGCGGCCTCCCACTCCTCCGGCCCCACGAGCGGCAGACGCACGCGCGGGCTGGAGATGCGGCCGAGGCCGTGGAGGATGTACTTCGCGCTCACGGTGCCGGGCACGTGCGTCATGACCGCACGGACGAGGGGCTCGAGGCTCTTGTGCGCGGCGGTCGCGGCGGCGAGATCGCCGCGGTTCACGGCATCCACGATCGTGCGATACGGCGTCGCGGTGATGTTCGCCGTGACACCGATCAGGCCGCTCGCCCCGATCGAGAGGTGGGGCAGGACGTTGGCGTCGTCGCCCGAGAAGTACATGAGGTCGGTCTGGTTCAGGACGCGGCTGACCTCGCTGAAGTCGCCCTTGGCGTCCTTGATGGCGAGGATGTTCGGGTGCTTCGCGAGACGCAGGATCGTCTCGTACTTGATCGGCACGCCGGTACGGCCCGGGATGTCGTACAGGATGACGGGCAGGTCGGTCGCGTCCGCGACCAACCGGAAGTGCGTCAGGATGCCGGCCTGAGTGGGCTTGTTGTAGTACGGCGTGACGATCATGATGCCGTCGGCGCCGGCCTTCTCGCTGGCCTTGTACAGCTCGATCGCGTGCGCGGTCTCGTTCGACCCGCCGCCCGTGATGATCTTGGCGCGGCCGGCCGACACGGACTTGCCGACCTCGACGAGCCGCAGCTTCTCGGGGTCGGTCAGGGTGCTGGTCTCGCCCGTGGTGCCGGTCACGACGACGCCGTCCGCACCGGCGGTGATGACGTCGTCTATGTGCTTCTCGACGGCGGGCCAGTCGACTTCACCGTCGGCGGTCATCGGAGTGACCAGCGCGACGAGGACCTGTCCGAAGGGATTGCCCGTGTGCGTCATGGTCTCAGGGTATCGGTTCCGCCTCGGCGCCGTGTCGTCTCCGACGTAGGGTGGCGCCATGGCGTGGACGACCCGAAGCACCCGCGCGGTGTACGACAACCCGTGGATCTCGGTGCGCGAGGACGAGGTCACCGGACCGGCGGGCGACGGCATCTACGGGGTCGTCGAGATGCGGCATCCGGCCGTGTTCGTCGTCGCGCTCGATGATGCCGACCGCATCTGCTTCGTCGAGGTCGACCGCTACACGACGGGCCGCTCGATCGAGGTGCCCGCCGGCGGCAGCGACGGCGAGGAGGCCCTCGTCGCGGCGCGGCGCGAGCTGCGCGAAGAGACGGGACTCGTCGCGCAGACGTGGGAGCACATCGGCACGATGAATGCCTTGAACGGCATCGCCGTCGCACCGGAGCACGTCTTCCTCGCGCGGGGGCTCTCCCCCGCCGAGGACGCCTCTGATTCGCAGGGCGAAGAGGGGATCGAACGGGTGCTCTGGATGCCGTTCGCCGAAGCTCTGCGCCAGGTCGCCGCCGGCGAGATCACCGACGGTGAGACCGTCGCGGCCCTCGCCTACGCAGGCATCCGCCTCGGCCGGTTCGCTTGATCGAGACGCCGGCCGGGCGCGACGTCGTCAGGGGGCGACGCGGCCGTTCGCGTTGAACGCCGCGTGAGTGAGCGGCATGAGCTCGCGCCAGGCCGTCTCCATCTTCTCGGCGCACATCTCGATCTCGCGCTGCGGGAACGAGGGGAAGTGCGTGCCCTCGACCTTGGTGCGCAGTGAGAGGAAGTTCATCAGCGCGCGGGCGTTCATCGTGACGTACATCGACGAGTAGATGTTCAGCGGCAGAACGATCCGCGCGACCTCGCGGGCGACGCCCGCCGCGAGCATCCGCTGGTAGGCGTCGTACGCCTGGGTGGATGCCGCGCGGGTGCTCTCGTCGACGAGCGCGAACTGCTCGTCGGTGCCGGGCAGGAACTCGTAGGCGCCGGGCTTGCCCACCTGGTTCAGGTTGCGCTCCCGGGCGGGGACGTAGAACACCGGACGCAGCTCGCGGTAGCGGCCCGACTCCTCGTTGTACGAGGCCATGCGGTGTCGCATGAATTCGCGGAACACGAAGATCGGCGCCTGCACGTAGAAGGTCATCGAGTTGTGCTCGAACGGCGACCCGTGGCGGTCGCGCATGAGGTAGTTGATCAGCCCGCGGTCACGGCTCGATGCCTCGGTGCCCGCTGCCGCCGCATCGAGCGTCTGCTCGCCCTGCGTCGAGACGCGGGCCGCGAACAAGACGTCGGCGTCGGCGGCGCTGGAGCGGATCAGTTCGACCGTCACATCACTGCGGAACTCGATCTCGGGCGTGGTCGGGGTCTGCTCGGCGTCGCTCACGGCTTCAGATTACCTCGGGCAGGCGCGAGCGCCGGGCCGTCGGGATGGGTCTAACCTGGGGTCTTGTGGAACTCCTGGCGGTGGCCGTCGTCTTGGCCGTGCTGTTAGCGGTAACAGGCGCGATCGGCCTCGCGCTGCGATGGCGCGCCTCGCGCCCCTACCCCGCGCCACGGTTCGACGTCGTCGATCCCCGCCGACTCGGCGCGCAGCCTGATGCGCTCGGCCGCACCGCAACGTTGCTGCAGTTCAGCACCGAGACGTGCCACCGCTGCCCCGGCGCCCACCGGACCCTCGCGGCGGTCGCGGATGCCTGCGACGACGTCGTGCACCTCGACATCGACGTGACCGACCGCCCCGACATCGCCCGGCGCTTTCAGATCGCGCAGACCCCGACGACGCTCGTCCTCGACGGGCGCGGCGTGGTCCGCACGCGCTTCGGCGGCGCGCCGCGCCGGGATGTCGTACAGCTCGAGATCCTCCGACTGCGCTCCGAGACGGCCGCAGTCTGACCCCTGCGGTCTCCACGCTGTCAAGGCGTTCCGGTCCACGACGACGCGATCTAGGCTCATCGGCGAGCGCACACCGCGCCGTCCCGCGAGGAGGAGAGTCATGAGCGTCACGAGCGAAGCAACCACCAGCTGGAAGGGCAGTCTCGCCGAGGGATCCGGGCAGATCGCCCTGGAGAGCTCCAACCAGGGCCCGTTCGAGGTCAACTGGAAGGCCCGCAGCGAGGGGTCGAGCGCCGTCACCACGCCGGAAGAGCTGATCGCTGCCGCGCACTCGTCCTGCTTCTCGATGGCGCTGTCGCACGCGCTCACCGAGAACGGAACCCCGCCGGAGTCGGTCGAGACCACCGCATCGGTGACGTTCATCCCGGGCACCGGCATCACGGGCTCCCACCTGAACGTCAACGCCGTGGTTCCGGGCCTGTCAGCCGAGGACTTCGACCGCCTCGCCCAGGAGGCCAAGAGCGGCTGCCCCGTCTCGGCAGCACTCGCGGGCATCGAGATCACCCTCGAGGCGACGCTTGGCTGACGCAGCCGCACCCGGACGAGTCGTCGTCGCGGGCGCGTCCGGCCTGATCGGACGTGCCCTGGTCGACAGCCTGCGTGCGGACGGCATCGCCGTCACGCGACTCGTGCGCCGCCCGGCCGCCGCGCCCGATGAGGTGCAATGGTCCCCCGGCGAGCGCCCCCTCGACCCCGACGTGCTCGCGGGAGCCCGCGCCGTCGTCGGCCTGAACGGCGCGAGCATCGGCCGTTTCCCGTGGACGCGTTCGTACAAGCACGAGCTGGTGTGGTCGCGGCTGCTGCCCACCGAGACGCTCGCCCGCGCCATCCGCGCACTCGGCTCCGACGCCCCCGCCTTCCTGTCGTCGTCGGCCGTCGGGTACTACCCCTCACGTCCGGGCGTCCGGATGACCGAGACCGCCCCGCGCGGCGACACCTTCCTGGCCGATCTGTGCGGCGAATGGGAGACCGCGGCGCTCACCGCTCGGGATCACGCCCGGGTCATGCTGCTGCGCACCGCACCGGTGGTGCATCCCGAGGCGGTCCTCAAACCACTCATCCTGCTGACCCGGGCGGGCCTGGCCGGTCCGATCGGACGCGGCACGCAGGTCTGGCCCTGGATCTCTCTCGTCGACGAGGTCGCCGCCATCCGTCACCTCATCGAGACGGATGTCGCGGGGCCGGTGAACCTCACCGGGCCGACGCGCGCCACGGCCAACGATGTCGGGTTCAGCCTCGCCCTGCGGATGAACCGGCCCTACCTCGTGCGCGCCCCCGAGTGGGGCCTGCGCCTCGTCCTCGGCCGCGATGCGACGGACGCGCTGCTGACGAACGACACGGACGTGGCACCGGCCGTCCTCGAGCGGTCGGGGTTCTCGTTCACCCACACCCGCGTGCAGGACGCGATCGCGGCGGTCGTCCCGCCGCGGTGACGGCGGGACTCGGTCAGCGGGACGCGGTCAGGCGCGTCGCTCGGCGCGTTCGAGCCCGATCGCGGTGCGGACGGCCTGGCGGGCGCGTCGTCGATCGCCGGCGCCGTCGTACGCGAGGCCCAATCGGAACCAGGCACGCCAGTCCTCGGGCGCCTGCTCGACGGCGTCGCGGTAGCGCGGGAAGAGCGCGTCCGCCTCGGCACGGTCAGGGCGCCCGCTGGGAGCCAGGTCGATCTGTTCGCTCGGAAGGTCGGCCTCGGCCTCGAGCCGCTTCGCGAGACGCGACGCGCCTACCCCGAAGCTGAGCTCGCGCCACAGCGCCCAGGTCGCGATGGCCGGGAGCACCACGAGCGCGGCCCCCATCGTGACGCCGACGGGGTCGCCCGAGGTCAGCAGCAGCACGGCGCGCTGCGCGATCAGGACGATGTACAGCGCCAGCAGCACCGACATCACGACGGCGAGGATGCGCGCGCTCATGCGCCGGTGACGCGCGCGACCTGGCCGGTGACGTCGTTCTCGTCCGTACCGCCGATCTCGGCGACGGGAACGGTGCGGCTGATGCCGATGTCGATGAAGCTGTCGAGCCCGACGACGATGCCGTGCGCCTCCCGCGCGGCATCGAGCGCGATGCGGATGCCGGGCTCGTAGGCCCGGGCCGGCTCGATGGTGTCGTGGACGATCGACAGCGACTCGCCGGGACCCGACAGGATCGTCTCCTGCCGCGCGATGACGCCCGGGCGGCGCAGCGAGTGGATCGGCACGCTCGCGACCTTCTGACCGCGGGCACGCTGATCGGCGTGGGGCGATTCGACGGGGCCCACATCGGCGCGCGCGGCGGCGATCAGCTCAGCGGTCCGCACGGCCGTGCCGCTCGGCGAGTCCACCTTCGTGTCGCGGTGCGCCTCGATGATCTCGATCGAGGGGAAGAACGACGCCGACGCGGCCGCGATGGCGCTGCCCACGACGGAGCCCAGCGAAAAGTTCGGGATGAAGACGACGCCGGTGCCGGTGGCATCCACCAGCGGACGCACCTGCGCGATGCGTTCCTCGGACCAGCCCGAGGTGCCCACGAGCACGTTGATGCCGCGCTCGATCGCCGCCCGGACGACGTCGACCGAGACGGCGGGCGTGGACGCGTCCACGACGAGGTCGGCGCCGTCGAGCTCATCGAGCCCGCTGCGGCTCGTCAGCACAGCGGTGACTTCGAAGCCGTCGGAGCGGTCGATCACATCGCGGATGATGCCGCCGAGCTTTCCGGTTCCGCCCACCAGGGCCACGCGCGTGGTCATGGCTCTCAGCCTACGCCGGAGCGAACTGGACGACCGTGTCCCAGGCGAGCTTGACGACGAGGATGGACAGCACGACGAGGAACACGATCCGGACGAAACCGCTGCCGTTCTTCGTGGCCATGCGCGCCCCGATGAACCCGCCCGTCATGTTCGCCGCCGCCATCACCAGCGCGAGCACCAGCAGGATCTCGCCGTGCACGCCGTACACCAGCAGCGCGGCGAGATTGGTGGTGAGGTTCGCGATCTTGGCGTTGACGCTCGCCTGCAGGAACCCGTACCCGAGCACCGCCACGAGCAGGATCACGAAGAACGATCCCGTACCGGGACCGAGGATGCCGTCGTAGAACCCGACGCTCACTCCGATGAGGCTCGAGCGCCCGATGATCGCCCCGCGCCTCTCGTGGCGCGGCTCGTGCGTCAGGCCCATCTTGGGTTTGAGCAAGGTGTAGATCGCGACGGCGACGACCGCCACCAGCACGATCGGGGTCAGCAGCTCGCGCGGGACGTAGCGCGACAGCGCCGCTCCGACCGCCGACCCGCCGAATGCGCCGCCCACGAGCGGCAGGAGCAGCACGAGCTGCACGCGGATGCGGCGCAGGTACACCCAGCTGGCCGACAGAGTGCCCGCGAAGGACGACAGCTTGTTCGTTCCGAGGATGAACGGCGTCGCCACGTCCCGGGGAACACCGATCACGAGGGCGGGGAGCTGGATGAGCCCTCCCCCGCCGACCACGGCGTCGACCCACCCGGCGACCCCCGCTGCGACGACCAGGAAGACGAGCGCGGAGACCGAGACCGGCAGCCAGTCGGCGAGGAGGGGACCATCGAACACCGGTCGATTCTCCGGCTCGGGCGCCTCCCCGTCCAATCCGCCGATCCGGTGCGCGATGTCCCGCGCTACGCGCCGAGGTCGTCGAAGAAACGGGTCTTGGCGCGCGTGTAGTCGTCGTAGTCCGCTTTGCCGGCGTTCTCGACGGAAAGGCGCCGCTTCAGCTGCTGATAACGCTCGCGGGCGACGGGGTCCGCACGCAGGCGGTCTCGGAACGATACGGTCGCCCGACCCCACGGCGAATCGGCGCGACGGATATGGAGGATCACGCCGCCGCCGTCCGACACGAACAGCCGCTTCTCCCAGACCTCGTCGGGAACGGGTTCGCCCCCGCGCGGGATGTCTCGGAAGACCCCCGGCGAGTCGGGCCGGGAGCCCCAAGCGCGCCGGAAGCCTGCGGCACCGAGCCGTAAGCTCAGCTCCTCCTCGGACGGCAACGGCACGATGCGGACCTGAAGATCGATGATCGGCTTGGCATCGAGGTCGGCCACGGCCGTCGACCCGATGTGGTCGAAGTGAGCTCGGTCGGCGCCCGGCAGGCCCGCAAGGGCCCGACTGACATCGTCGAGCCGCGACTGCGCTGTCTCAGCCCACGTGGGATCGTGCGGCGAGAGCCGCGCGGGGTTGTCCGGACCCGAGGTCACGCGGGTCAGACGAGCAGGATGTCGGGCAGACCGGTGCGCAGCTCGACCGGAAGGTGGGCGAGGTCGTTGTGCGACACCAGCGTCCAGGGCCGGCCCGGGCGCTGCGCGAGCACCGTCAGTCCGCAGTGGGCCTGGTTGATCGTCAGCCAGCGCCAGTCGGGTGCCTGGAGCACCTCGCGCACGAACCAGGCGATGACGAAGTTGTGGGTGATGAGGAGCTCATGCGTCTCGGGCTTGCGCGCGAGGAATTCACCTACCGCATCGGACATCTGCGCGGCGCCGGCCTCGATCTCCGCCTCGGTGTACGAGCCGAAGAACGACTCGTAGGCCGGCGGGGTGTCGGGCGTCATCCCGGTCGGCACGCAGTCGAACAGCAGCGACGAAGCCTGCGGCGAGAGCGCGGGAAGTCGCTTGGCGACGGCGCGCGCGGTTTCTTGCGCCCGCTCGAGGGGCGAGTGCCAGACGGCGTCGAGCGGCACCCCGGAGATACGGTCGGCGAGGAGTTCGGCCTGGCGGCGGCCACGCGGAGAGAGCGGGCCGTCCTCGAGTCCGTGCTCGGCGTCCTGATGCTCTCCGTGGCGCACGAGGTAGAGATACTGCGTCACAGAAGCTCGATTCGAAACGATGAACAGGGCGTGATCCACCCTACGACACGGTCCTGACAGGCGGCCCGATGGTCCGGAACCCGCGGTCACGGGCCGTCACGTCGAGCGCGTGTCACTCCACGGCGCGAGCGATGTCGGCGAGGTGCGAGCGGCCGAGCTTGACCCCCACGCCCTGAGCGAGCTGATCGACGTGGCCGGGCAGGCTCGCGTTGACGATCGGTGCCGTGACGATGCGCTGCGCCAGCAGCCAGGCCACCGCGACGGCGGAGGTCGGCACCGACAGCTCGTCGGTGATGCGGTCGAGTGCCTTCAGGACACGGGTGCCGCGGCGGTTCATGCGGGCCGCAAGCTGCGAGCCCCGCACGCTCGCCGACAGCCCGGTGCGGTCGCGATGAGCGCCCGTGAGATAGCCGTGTTCGAGCGCCTGCGACGGCGTGACCGCGAGGCCCTGCGCTCCGGCGATGAGGCGCAGGTCGCCGTCGAAGTCCGAGCGGTGCAACAGGTTGTAGGGCACGTCGAGCGCCGCGAGCCGGGGGTAGCCCGCCGACGAAAGGATCCGTGCCTCGACGAGCTGCATCGCGGTGTAGCCGCTGGCCCCGAGGGCGCGGACCTTGCCGCTGTCGACGAGCCATTCCGCCGTCGCCAGCGTGTCTTCGAGCGCGGTCGTGCCGTCGGTGGCGGCATCCAGGTACAGCACGTCGATGCGGTCGGTTCCCAGCCGCTGGAGCGATGCCTCGACCGAACGGACGAGGTTCACCGACCCGAGCCCCGGGTTGTCGGGATGACCGCCGATGCGAACAGCGAGGACGACGTCGTCACGGATGCCGCGACTGGCGAGCCACCGCCCGATGATGTGCTCGCTGCGGCCCGAGGCGTAACCGTCGGCGGTGTGGACGGCGTTGCCGCCGCGCTGCCGATAAGCGTCGAGCACCGCATGGCTGGCCGCGAGGTCGATCGTCCAGCCGAATTCTGCGCCGCCGAGGATCAGGGGGAAGATCCGCATCCCGGTCTCGCCGACGGCGACACGCACCTGCGACCCGAGCGGGCGACCATGCACCGGGATGGGACTCGACGGGTGCATGTCGGGCGCAGTGCCGGGAGCGACCTGAGTCACCCGCTCCCCCGCCATCGCACACCTCCGCGTCGGCGCCGAGATGTCGAGTCAGTGAACCTCGGCGCGCACTACGAGATTAAGTCACGGCGTGCCGGTCAGTGCGGATTCCCGGGAACGCGCCGTGAATATCGCATAACTGTTTCATCACGGCGCGCCGCCCTCTTCGACACGGCGGCGGATACGACGGATGCCCGCCCCCAGTCGGGGACGGGCATCCGGCCGTTCGGGCGTCTCAAGCCTCGGCGGGAGCCTCCGTGGCCTCGCCAGCCGGGGCTGCGGCCTCTTCGACGACCGGCTCGAGCGACAGCTTGCCGCGGTCGTCGATCTTCGTGATGCGCACGAGGATCTTCTGGCCGACACCCAGGACGTCCTCGACGTTCTCGACGCGCTTGCCGCCGGCGAGCTTGCGGACCTCGCTGACGTGCAGCAGGCCGTCCTTGCCGGGCAGCAGCGAGACGAACGCGCCGAAGGTCGCGATCTTGACGACGGTTCCGAGGAACTGCTCGCCCACCTCGGGGTTGGTCGGGTTGGCGATCGCGTTCACCTGCGCGCGAGCCGCCTCGGCCGAGGGTCCGTCGACCGCACCGATGTACACGGTGCCGTCGTCCTCGATCGAGATCTGCGCGCCGGTCTCGTCCTGGATCGAGTTGATCGTCTTGCCCTTGGGGCCGATCAGCTCGCCGATCTTGTCGACCGGGATCTGGACGCTGATGACGCGCGGCGCGGTCGGCGCCATCTCGTCGGGGCTGTCGATCGCGGCGTTCAGAACACCGAGGATCGTCAGACGCGCCTCCTTGGCCTGGGTCAGCGCAGCCGTGAGCACCGACGACGGGATGCCGTCGAGCTTCGTGTCGAGCTGGATCGCCGTGACGAACTCGCTCGTTCCGGCGACCTTGAAGTCCATGTCACCGAGCGCGTCCTCGGCACCGAGGATGTCGGTCAGAGCCGCGTAACGCGTCTCGCCGTCCACCTGATCGGTGACCAGGCCCATCGCGATGCCGGCGACGGGTGCGCGCAGCGGCACACCGGCGTTCAGCAGCGACAGGGTCGAGGCGCAGACCGAACCCATCGAGGTCGAGCCGTTGGACCCGAGGGCCTCGGAGACCTGACGGATCGCGTACGGGAACTCCTCGCGGCTGGGCAGCACCGGCACGAGCGCGCGCTCGGCCAGGAAGCCGTGCCCGATCTCGCGACGCTTCGGGCTGCCGACACGACCGGTCTCACCGGTCGAGTAGGGCGGGAAGTTGTAGTGGTGCATGTAGCGCTTGCTCGTCGTGGGCGACAGCGAGTCGATCTGCTGCTCCATCTTGAGCATGTTCAGCGTGGTGACGCCCATGATCTGGGTCTCACCGCGCTGGAAGATCGCCGAGCCGTGGACGCGCGGGATGACCTGCACCTCGGCGTCGAGCGGACGGATGTCGGCCAGACCGCGACCGTCGATGCGCACGCCCTCGCTGAGGATGCGGCCGCGCACGATCTTCTTCGTCACCGACTTGTACGCCGCGGAGAACTCGGCCAGCGCCGAGGCGGGCAGCTGCTCGGCCTCGACCGCAGCGGCGACCTCGCCCTTCACGCGCTCCTTGATGGCGTCGTCGGCGTTCTGGCGCTCCTGCTTGTCGGCGATCTGGTAGACCCCGGACAGCTCACCGTAGGCGCGCTCGGCGACGAAGTCGTAGACCTCGGGAGCGTACGGCGGGAAGACGGGGTAGACGCCCGGCTCACGCGACGCGGACGCGGCCATCGAGGCCTGCGCCTCGACGAGCTGCTTGATGAAGGGCTTCGACGCCTCGAGGCCCTGCGCGACGATCTCTTCGCTCGGCTTGACGGCGCCGCCCTTGATGAGGTCCCAGCTGCCTTCGGTCGCCTCGGCCTCGACCATCATGATGGCCACTTCACCGTCGGGCAGCACACGGCCGGCGACGGTGAGGTCGAAGACGGACTCCTCGACGGTCTTCTGGTTCGGGAAGACGACCCACTGGTCCTCGTGCTGGCCATGACCCGGGACGAGCGCGAGGCGCACGCCGGCGATGGGGCCGGAGAACGGCAGGCCCGAGATCTGGGTCGACGCCGATGCGGCGTTGATCGCGAGAGCGTCGTAGTACTCGCCGGGAGCGATCGAGAGGACCGTGATGACGATCTGGACCTCGTTGCGCAGACCGTCGACGAACGACGGGCGCAGCGGGCGGTCGATGAGACGGCAGACGAGGATCGCCTCGGTCGAGGGCCGTCCCTCGCGGCGGAAGAACGAACCGGGGATCTTGCCGGCGGCGTACGAGCGCTCCTCGACGTCGACGGTCAGCGGGAAGAAGTCGAAGCCTTCGCGCGGGTGCTTGCCGGCGCTGGTGGCCGAGAGGAGCATCGTCTCCTCGTCGAGGTAGGCGGCAACGGCGCCCTGCGCCTGCTGTGCCAGACGTCCGGTCTCGAACCGGACGGTGCGGGTGCCGAAGCGGCCGTTGTCGAGGACGGCTTCGGCTGCGGTGATTTCTGGACCTTCCAAGAGGTCTCTCCTTCTTTGTTTAGACTCGCACGCGCGTTTCGCGCACGAGATCGTGCAAAGGAGCGGGGCAGATATGGGCGCGCGGTCAGAGCCGCGAGAACCGCCTGCGCTGGTCACCAGTCGAAGATCACCATCTCCGCGGTCGAGACCCGACCGGGATGGGAACCCACCACAGGGGACCAGCTTCCTGCCGGATCCGCTCCATGAGCTCAGTGTGTAATTGAGCGGATGCCGGACGGCAACCTGCACCAGCCTATCAGTGACGGCCTCGCGCGCGAGTCCGCGCCCACCACCGAGAGGCTGTTTTCTCCGGTCTGGTCGGCCCGTCGTCGGCACCGGACATGTCGGACCGGTTATGGAAAGCGCAGTAGCCTCGTCTGGTGAACTCCGACGCAACCGAGCCGAAGAGCGACGAGCCCGTCGACAGCGAGCACGACGCGGTCGAGACGGTTCCGGGCATCGGCCTGACCTACGTCATCGGCCGCTGGGTGCTGGCTCCGCTGGCGCGCATGCTCTACCGCCCGCGCATCGAAGGACGCGAGAACTTCCCGCGCAAGGGCGCCGTCATTCTGGCCAGCAACCACCTGTCGTTCATCGACTCGTTCGTCATCCCGATGGCCTCGCCCCGCCCCGTCCGGTTCCTGGCCAAGTCGAGCTACTTCGACGGCACGGGTTTCCGCGGCTGGCTCTCGCGCGAGTTCTTCTTCGCCGCGGGCGCCTTCCCCGTGCGTCGCGGCGCCGGCCAGGCCGCCCTCGACGCCCTCGACCAGCAGAAGAAGATGCTGGATGCCGGCTGGTCGACGGCGCTGTACCCGGAGGGGACGCGCTCGCTCGACGGTCGTCTCTACAAGGGACGCACCGGCGTGGCCTTCCTGGCCCTGCAGACCGGCGCGCCCGTCATCCCGGTCGGCCTCATCGGCACGAGCGAGATCATGCCCGTCGGCGCGAAGTTCCCCCGGCTGCGGCCCCGCGTGACGGTCCGCTTCGGCGCGCCCCTGGACCTCAGCCACCACGGTTCCGCTGACTCGGGGCGAGCCCGCCGCGGCGCGACCGACGAGATCATGGCGGCGATCCACGCCCTGTCGGGCCAGGAGCTGGCGGGCACCTACAACGAGGCTCCGCCGCAGAACGCCGTCGAACGCATCAAGCAGGCACTCCCCCACGAGCGCCGCTGAACGCGGCGCGTCGACATCACTCCGAGCCGGCGACGACGATCGTGGGCTCGTGCCGGACCGGGAAGTTCACCGAGTTCGCGATGAAGCACCATTCGTGCGCCTGCGCGTGCGCGCGCTGCGCGGCATCCACCATCGATGCGTCGGCGACGACGACGCGGGGACGCAGCACGACCTCGACGAAGGCACCGCCGCCGCGACCGTCCTCGCGCATCACACCCGTCGCGTCGTCGCTGTAGCCGACGACCACGACGCCGGCCGACACGCACGCGTGTAGGTAGGAGAGGAGGTGGCACTCGGCGAGCGCCGACACCAGCAGGTCTTCGGGGTTCCACCGCGCGGGGTCGCCCCGGAACGGCTTGTCGCTCGAGGCGGCGAGATCGGGCTTGCCCGCGATGCTGAGGGTGACGGACCGGTCGTAGTCGCGGTATCCGCTCGTGCCGGCGCCGCGGCTTCCGGTCCATTCGGCACGGACGGCGTACCGGTGCTCACCCCACATGCGCACAGTCTGACACGCGGCGATCGCCGCCCGCCGACGGTAGGCTGGCGGGGTGCCGCAGACCCTCCCCGTTTCCGCCGCTGTCGAACTCGCGGTCGTGGAGCGCAGCGGTTTCATCGAGTCGCGTCACGCCGGGGCCGCCGTCGTACTCGGCCCCGACGGTGCGCTGCTGCGCACGCTCGGCGATGTCGATGCGCCGATCCTGCCGCGCTCGACGCTGAAGCCGCTGCAAGCGCTCGCCAGCCTGACCGCCGGCGCCGTGCTCGAGGGCGAGAGCCTGGGTCTTGCGACGGCCAGCCACTCCGGCACAGACCGTCACGTGGCCGTCGTGCGCGACATCCTCAACTCCGTCGGACTCGGTGAGGACGACCTCGGCTGCCCGCCGGCGTGGCCCGGTGACACGGCGACGCGCGACGAGCTCGTTCGCGAGCTGGGCTCCCCCACCCGTATTCGCATGAACTGCTCCGGCAAGCACGCGGCCATGCTCGCGGCGTGCGTCGCAAGCGGTTGGGACACCGCCACCTACCTGTCTCCGGACCACCCGTTGCAGGTGCACACGCGCGACGTCATCGAGCGCCTCACCGGCGCGAAGGCCGCAGCCATGGCGATCGACGGATGCGGTGCACCGGTTTACGCGATGAGCCTGGTCGCGCTCGGACGCGCGATCCAGCGCATCGGCACGGCGAGCGAGCGCTCGCCCTTCGCGCTGCACCGCATGGCGGGAGCGCTCGTGCGCGCGGTGCGGGAGAACCCCTGGACGATCGACGGCCCCGGCCGCCCCGACACCGTCGCGATCGAGCGGCTGGGTGTGTTCACCAAGACCGGCGCCGAAGGCGTGATGGTGATGGTCGCACCCGATGGGACGACCGCCGCGTTGAAGGTGCTCGACGGCAACGGCCGCGCTGCGAGCGCGATCGCGCTGACCCTGCTCGTGCGGGCGGGCGCCCTCGAGGCCGCCCAGGTCGCACCGGTGATCGCGAAGCTTCCGCTGACGGTGTTCGGCGGCGGACAGGATGTCGGCATCATCCGGCCGACGGTGTAGCCGCTCCTCACGAGGGAGCGCGGAAAGGACTGCCATGCGCATCAGCGTTCCCAGCGAGGTCAAGAACAACGAGTACCGGGTCGCCCTCACGCCCGCCGGCGTGCACGACCTGGTCGCCGCCGGTCACGAGGTCTATGTCCAGCGCGGAGCGGGAGCGGGCTCCTCGCTGCCCGACACCGAGTACGTCGAGGCCGGGGCCGTGCTCCTCGACGACGCCGACGAGGTCTGGGCCCGTGCCGAGCTGCTGCTCAAGGTGAAGGAGCCCATCGCCAGCGAGTATCACCGCTTCCGCGACGACCTCGTGATCTTCACGTATCTGCACCTCGCCGCCGACCGCGCCCTGACCGAGCGACTCGTCGCCGACGGGGTGACCGCGATCGCCTACGAGACGGTGCAGGTCGCGGGCGGCGGGCTGCCACTGCTCGCGCCGATGAGCGAGGTCGCCGGGCGCCTGGCGCCCATGGTGGGGGCCTCGACGCTGCTGCGTTCCGCGGGCGGGCGCGGGCTGCTCATGTCGGGAGTGCCGGGCACGCGTCCCGCGACCGTCACCGTGATCGGCGGCGGCGTCGCCGGTGCGAACGCGGCGTACGTGGCCGCGGGCATGGGCGCCGATGTCACCGTTTTCGACACGAACATCCAGCGACTGCGCTTCCTCGACGACCACTTCCAGGGTCGCGTGAAAACCGCGGCGTCGAACCCGCTCGACCTCGACCGCGCAGTCGTCGGCTCGGACCTGGTCATCGGGTCGGTCCTGATACCGGGGGCGAAGGCCCCCAAGCTGGTCCGGAACGAGACGGTCGCACGCATGCGCCCGGGTTCGGTGCTGGTCGACATCGCGGTCGACCAGGGCGGCTGCTTCGAGGACACCCGGGCGACGACCCATGCCGATCCGACCTTCACCGTGCACGACACGGTCTTCTACTGCGTCGCGAACATGCCCGGCGCTGTGCCGAACACCTCGACCGCAGCCCTCACCAACGCGACCCTGCCGTACATTCGGCAGATCGCCCGGCGCGGCTGGCGCGATGCTCTGCGCGCCGACGCGGCTCTGGCGGCGGGCCTGAACACCACGGCCGGCCGCGTCGTCAACGACGGCGTCGCGACCGCTCACGGTATCGACCTGACCGACACCGCCGACGTCCTCGTCTGACGCCGTCACGTCTGCTGCGCACAGGGAAGGACGACGCGGCGCACCCGTTCGCTCCGGGTGTCGAACAGCCACGCCCGCGACCTTCCCGGTGCCGCATAGGGTGGCAGCTCTCGGCTGCCTGTGATCAAGCGGACATCGGGCCCGCACGCGGCGTCGACGACGAGCTGCCGACGCGCTCCGTCGGAGCCCGCGCCCCGCCAGCGTCCGACCCAGGCGTCCGGCGTCCCCCACACGACGCATCCGGCACGCAGCGGTGTGGCCGCGCCGAGCTCGACGACTTCCGCGCCGCGACGGCGCCAGGCCTCGAGGGCGGCGAAGGTGCGGTCGACGGCGGGTGCCACGAAGCCCGTCGCATGCCGGGGCCAGAATGTGACCGGCTGATCGGGCGATGCCGGCACGACCCCGTCCTCGGCGCTCGTGCGGGCGAACTGCACGAGGCTGCCGCCCCACCTTCCCCGACCGGGCGGGAGACGGACGTAGTGATGCTGCGCTTCGCCGCCGAGAGACACGTACTCGGCCCGCGACGCGGCGGCCAGCACGGCCCGGTCCGGGATGTGGTCGATGATGCGCCCGACCGCCGCGCTCACGCGCTGAGCAGAGCAGACCAGCCGGATGCCGCGCCCGCGGGCCTCGCGGGCGAGACGCTCGAGACGGGCGGCGACCTCGGCGGCGTGGTCCCCCGGCAGCCGGGAGAGAAGCAGGTCGAGGTCGTCGATGGCGACGACCGTGCCGGGGTCAGCGCCAGCCAGGGCGGTCACGGCATCCCACGCGCTCTCGGGGTCCGCCGGCACCCAGCAGCGTCGCTCGGGCGAGACTTGCGACGCGACAGCCCGCAGGATGGATGACCGTCCGGCACCGGAGCGCCCGACGACCACGAGACCCGGCGCATCATCGTCGAGCACAACGACGCGCTGGCGTTGCTCGGCCGGCTCGTCCGCGAGACCGAGCACGATCCGCCCCGGCTGTCCGATCTGCTCGAGCGGCACCGTACTCGGGAGCGGTGGGAGCCAGGGGCGACGCACCTCGGCGTACCCGGCGGCGCGCGTCACGGTCGCGATCTCGTCGATCGCCTCGCCGGGGCAGCGCGTCACGCGCAGCAGCCGGGGCTCGCTGTCTGCCGCGCCGCGGACGAGCGCGGTGCCCCGGTCGGACGGACCTCCGGGGATGGCCGCCGCATCGATGCAGCCGATCACGGCGCGCGACTCGCCGGGGTCGCTGACCCGCAGCGCGATGCGCAGCGGAGCGTTGGCGAGTACCGCCTCGCGGAAGCCCGCGGCACGCTGCGTCGCCAGCACGAGATGGATCCCGAGCGCACGGCCCCGGGCGGCGATGTCGGCGAAGACGGCATGCAGGGCGGGATGCGCGGTCGTGAGCGCCGCATACTCGTCGACGACGACCACCAGCCGCGGCATCGCCCCGTCGGTCTCGCTCACGTCGCGTGCACCGTGCTCCGCGAGCAGGCGCTCGCGATGCCGCACCTCGGCCGTCAGACTGTCGATGGCGCGCAGCGCGGCCGACTCGTCGAGGTCGGTGACGACGCCCGTCACGTGCGGCAGGCGCGTCAGCGGGTCGAAGGACCTGCCGCCCTTGAAGTCCACCAGCAGGAAGACCACGCGGTCGGGACCGAACCGGGCCGCGAGCGCCGCGACCCACGTCACCAGGAGTTCGCTCTTGCCCGACCCCGTGACGCCGACGACGATCGCGTGCGGCCCGTCGTCGACCAGATCGACCGTGGCAAGCCCCGTCACCCCCGATCCGAGCGCGACGCGCAGTCCGCCCGACGGAGCCGCGGCAAGGTCGCCGAAGTTGGCCGGCCCCGCCGGAGGGGCGGTCAGCGCCGCCTGCTGCTCGCGCATCAGCGCGTACACCGCGTCGGCGGCATCCCGCCCGAGGACCTCTGGACGAAGCGGCACGGCCGCGCCGTCGTACTCGAGCACGGCGTCGTCGGCAGCCTGAAGCCGGATGACGGCCGCGCAGCGCGGAGGCGGTGCTCCCGCGTCGATGCACACGATCGGAGCGTCCGCGTCGGCGGGGATCGCCGACGCGGCACCGGCCCACAGGCGGAGATCTCCGCGGCCGCCCGCGTGCGGCATCCGGGCCGCTTCGTCTTCGGGCGCACCATCGACCCGCATGCGGTCGGGAGGATGCGTGAGGCACACCTGCGCGATCAGGGCTCGCGCGACGGCGGCGGCCGCGACCCCGGGACCGACCACGGCGATCCCCGCTGTCAACGGCACACCGACGGGGGCGTCGTCGAGCCGTGCCGCCTCGCGGCGGAGGTCGCGCGCGGGCTCGGACTCGCCGTCGATGCGGATGGTCGAGGGCGCGATTCCCGAACCGACGACGACCACGCTGCCCCGCCCCGGCACCGGGCGCCAGATCTCGGCGGGGCGGGCGAGGTACCCCGCCACGTCCGGCGTGACTCGCCAGCGCGCGGCGCGCTCGATCGCGTGCCGCCGCGCCACATCGGCCCGAGCTGCCGCGAGCGCCGACGCGGTCTCTCGCCGCGCGGTGCGGCGGTGACGGCGCCGCACCCGCGCGGCGTCGAGCACGGCCGCGACGGCCGCGAGCGGTCCGATCGCGGCGAACCACAGCGCGGTCGGTGAACCGGTCACCTGCCAGAGGACGGCGGCTCCCACGGCGGGCACGAGCGCGGCCCAGAGCGGGAACCCGGGGCGCGCAGGCTCGGGCGCGGGCGCGGGCAGGCGGATGGGGTCATCGAGCTCAGCCGTCGTTTGCACGGCATCCACTCAACCGCCGATACCACCGCGGACCTGCGCCCTGCGGCGCAGCCGTGGACGAACGCCGTCAGTCCGCGATTGGGGAGGACTCGCCGGATGCCGCGGCCGCGGCCTCACCCTCGGAGGACGCGCCCGCGGACGCGGCGAAGTGCGCGTCGAGCACGATGACCGTGACGTTGTCGCGTCCGCCGTTCTCGAGCGCCGCGTGCATCATCGCGGTCACCGCGGCGGCGGGGTCGGCGTTCTCGAGCAGGAAGTGCAGGATGCCGTAGTCGGTGAGCTCCTTGGTGAGCCCGTCACTGCAGATGACGAAACGATCACCGTCGACGACATCGAGGCGCACGTAGTCGGGCGTGACGCCGTCGCTCGGGCCGACCGCGCGCGTGATGACGTTGCCGTAGGGATGCTGCTCGGCTTCTTCCGGGCTCAGGCGTCCAGCCGCGACGAGCTCCTGCACGACGGAGTGATCCGTCGTGACCTGCGCGATCGCCTCGTCGCGAAGCAGGTACACGCGGGAGTCACCGATGTTCAGGGTGATCCACTGCGGCTCACCGTCGACGATGTCGAGGTACACGCCCGTGACCGTCGTACCGGTGCCGTCATCGGTCGTCTCGGGGTGGTCGGCGATATCGCCCACCGCGCGTTCGAGCGCCTCTTCGATGTCCTCGGGCGTCACGACGCCGCGCTCGGCGACGGCCCGCAGCCGGTCGACGGCACTCGCACTGGCGATCTCGCCACCGATGTGGCCGCCCATGCCGTCGGCCACGATGAAGAGCGGATACTCCGCGAGGACGGCATCCTGGTTGCTGTCTCGACGGCGTCCGGTGTCGGTCGCAGCCGCCCAACGGAGCTCGATCGCACCGGACGGGGCGTCCACGATCCGGGATTGGGTCGTGGGTTCGGGCACGCTGTCACTCTTCCTTCGTCGACGGGTCGGCGTGTCACACTCTAGTAGACGCGCCCGATACGCGGGGTTCGTCAGCCCGCAGCGGGGTCGACCGGCAGCGGGAAGAAGCCGTCGATAGCGTCGAGCTCGGCCGGCGTGGGACGCCACACGGATGCCGCCGCCGCATTCGTCCGCACCTGCTCCGGTGAGGTCGCACCCGCGATGACACTGCTCAGCGCCGGCTGGGCCAGCAGCCAGGCCATCGTCGCCTCGAGCATCGTGATCGAACGCTCGTCGCAGAAGGCGCGGTAGGCGTCGAGCGCGTCCCAGGGCGCCTTCTCCCAGAGGTGGCGCCGCTCGCGGGCGACACGCGAGTCCGCCGGCACGTGATCGCGCGTGAACTTGCCCGTGAGCAGGCCGTTGTGCAGCGGGAAGTAGGGCAGGAAGCCGCGGTCGTACCGCCGGACCGCGGGGAGCACCTCGCGCTCCGCGGCGCGGGCCAGGAGGCTGTAGTGGTTCTGAGCCGACACGAACGGCACGTCTCCGCGCGCTTGCGCGACGGCCTCCGCCTCGGCGATCTGCCAGCCGGAGAGGTTCGAGTGCCCGATGTAGCGCACCTTGCCCTCGCGCACGAGCTCGGTGAGCGCGTCGAGGGTCTCTTCGATGGGCGTCCCGGGGTCGGGCGTATGCAGCTGATAGAGGTCGATCCAGTCGGTCTGCAGCCGTTCGAGCGAGGCTTCGACGGCGCGGCGGATGTACGCTCGGGATCCCTTCGCCCCGGGAAGACCGAGGTCCACCGCGCTGTGTCCGAACTTCGTCGCGAGCACGACCCGGTCACGGCGACCCCGCAGCGCCTCGCCCATGAGCGTCTCGGAGAGGCCGGGTTCGCCGCCGTAGATATCGGCGGTGTCGAAGAACGTCACGCCGGCGTCGAGCGCGGCGTCGATGACGGCGACCGTTCCGTCGATGCTCTCGGTCGCGGTGCCCCGACGCCCGAAGTTGTTGCATCCCAGCCCGACGGCCGAGACGAGGAGTCCGGAGGAACCGAGTCTGCGCGTGGGCACTGCTTCGACCATCCCCCCACGCTAACCCGGAAACGACGACGGAGCCCCCGCCACGAGGGCGAGGGCTCCGGATCGGTCAGGGACGCGGTGCGCCCGGTGCCGGCGGTTCGGTCGACGGCGGCGGGGTCTGCGTCGTCGGCGGCGGGTAGGCGCCTGCAGGCGAGGACGGGGTGCCGCCGGCCGGCGGGACATAGCCCGCACCCGGTGCCCCGTAGCCGGCTGCGGGTGCTGCGCCCCCGTCGGGCTGGACGGGGACGCCGCGCCAGACGGTGGTGTCGCGCAGGAAGGAGGTGCGCCACGGCGAAGGCTGCACGTTCGGGTTCCAGGGCGCGTTCGAGAACGCCACGATGCCGAGCCAGATCAGTCCGCCGATGCCGGGGATGATGTACAGCAGCACGAGCGGCCAGTCTTTGCCGAGCTTCAGGCCGACGCGCCAGCTCGCCAGCGCGAGGGCGACGATCGCCACGTAGCCGAGGATCGGACCGATCACCGGGATGTTGCTGAGCACCGCGGTCACGAGGAACGCACCGAGCATGACCCACGGCGACAGGTCGCCGAGCTTGGCGAACACCAGCTCGCGGTACACCGGCACCCAGGCGCGCCACTTACCCTGCACACCGGCCTTCTCGAAGATCTTCATGTAGAAGAACGAGCTGATCAGGTACCCCGCAAGGGCGAGGATCAGGATGATCGGCAGGATCAGGAAGAAGAAGGCGAGGAACGCGCCGACGCCCGCACCACCGCCGTCGTAGGTATCCGGCATGAACGACCTCCTCAGTCGTGACCTGATCCGGCGCGCTCGCGCCGACGGTCGCCGCTCATGCTAGCGAAGACCGCCCTGCCGCGTGCGGCATTCTGCAGCGGCATCCGGCAGCGGTGTGCCCGGCCCGGTCACACGACGATCTGCAGCTCCCCCGCGACCGCGCCGTCGCGCGCGTCCCAACCCGCGTCGGCCGCCCAGGCGAAGAAGTCCGCACGCGAGGTCATCTCGGCGACGGAGCGCGCCATCGCCCGGACGAGTTGCCCCTTGGCGTGCTTGTTGAAGTGATTGAGCGCCCGCACCGTGCCGTCGACTCCCGCCGTGACGACCCGCACGAACGCCGAGGGGATGGATGCCGGCACCGGCGCGAGCGCCACGTACGCCTCCGAACGCAGGTCGAGCACGAACGGGGCGTCGGTCGCCGCGAGAGCCGCCGTCGACGGCGCTGCCCAATGCCGCCGCAGGGGCGGGATGCCGGGCAGAGCGGTGCCGGCTGCCAGCCGGTAAGCGGGAACGGCGTCGAGCGCACCGACCGGGCCGAACGGGGCCGACTGGATCAGGACGTGTTCGCCGGTCCAGCCGCGTGCGGCCGGCTCGAGTGTCGCCGCGTCGAGGGCGTCGTAGAGAACGCCGGTGTAGCGATCGATCGCGGGCATCGTCGGCGCCGTCGACAACGCCGCGTTGACGGCGACTTCACCGGCCTGCCTGACGCTCAGCTTGAGCACCCGCGTGGCAGCCTCGGGATCGGCCGACAGCGCGACCAGAGCCGCGACCGCCGCGCGGCGCTCGTCAGTCAGCTGCGGCAGCGCGAGCGTGCCGAGGTCGAGCGGCGCGCCGGTGCCGCCGGCGCGCTTCGTCTCGGAGGGCGGCAGCAGCACCAGCATCCGGATCGTCCCCTTCATGCGAGAGACCACACCCGGTCCGGGATGCCGCGACGTGCGCGGCCCCGGACGGGGTGTGGTCTCTGGATCGTTCTGTGTCAGGCCAGGGCGGCGTTTCCGGCGACGATGGTGAGCTCATCGCCCTCCATCGACAGGAAGCCGTCCTGCGCATTGGCGACGATCTTCTCGCCGCCCGGCCGGGTGATGCGGACCTGTCCCTCGGCGAGGATCGCCAGGACCGGCTCGTGACCAGCCATGAAGCCGATCTCGCCCTCGACGGTCTTGGCCACGACGAGGGTCGCCTCGCCGGACCAGACCTCCGCCTCGGCGGAGACGAGCGTGACCGTCAGAGCCATGTCAGCTGTTCTCCTTCTGGATCTTGGCCCACTTCTCTTCGACGTCGGAGATGCCACCGACGTTGAAGAACGCCTGCTCGGCGACGTGGTCGAAGTCACCCTTGACGATCGCGTCGAACGACTCGATCGTCTCCTTGATCGGGACCGTGGAGCCCTCGACGCCGGTGAACTTCTTGGCCATGTAGGTGTTCTGCGAGAGGAACTGCTGGATGCGACGTGCACGCGACACGACGATCTTGTCCTCTTCGGAGAGCTCGTCGACACCGAGGATCGCGATGATCTCCTGCAGTTCCTTGTTCTTCTGCAGGATCTGCTTCACGGCGGTGGCCACGCGGTAGTGGTCCTCACCGATGTAGCGCGGGTCGAGGATGCGGCTGGTCGAGCTCAGCGGGTCGACGGCCGGGTACAGACCCTTCGACGCGATCTCGCGCGAGAGCTCCGTGGTGGCATCGAGGTGCGCGAACGTGGTCGCCGGCGCCGGGTCGGTGTAGTCGTCGGCGGGGACGTAGATCGCCTGCAGCGAGGTGATCGAGTGGCCACGGGTCGAGGTGATGCGCTCCTGGAGCACACCCATCTCGTCGGCGAGGTTCGGCTGGTAACCCACCGCGGAGGGCATGCGGCCGAGCAGCGTCGACACCTCGGAACCCGCCTGCGTGAAGCGGAAGATGTTGTCGATGAACAGCAGCACGTCCTGCTTCTGCACGTCGCGGAAGTACTCCGCCATCGTCAGGGCCGACAGGGCGACGCGCAGACGCGTCCCCGGCGGCTCATCCATCTGGCCGAAGACGAGGGCGGTCTTGTCGAAGACGCCCGCCTCTTCCATCTCGCCGATGAGGTCGTTGCCCTCACGCGTGCGCTCACCGACACCGGCGAACACCGACACACCACCGTGGTCCTGCGCCACGCGCTGGATCATCTCCTGGATCAGGACGGTCTTACCGACACCGGCACCACCGAAGAGCCCGATCTTGCCGCCCAGGACATAGGGGGTCAGCAGGTCGATGACCTTGATACCGGTCTCGAACATCTGGGTCTTCGACTCGAGCTGGTCGAAGCTCGGCGCCTGGCGGTGGATGCCCCAGCGCTCGGTGACCTCGATGGTCTCGCCCTCGGCTGCGTTCAGCACGTCGCCGGTGACGTTGAAGACCTTGCCCTTGGTGACGTCGCCGACGGGGACCGTGATGGGGCCGCCGGTGTCGCGCACCTCCTGGCCGCGGACCATGCCGTCGGTCGGCTTCAGCGAGATGGCGCGGACGAGGTCGTCGCCGAGGTGCTGCGCGACCTCGAGGGTGATCTCGGTGGACTCGCCGTCGACCGTGATCGTGGTCTTGAGCGCGTTGTAGATGTCGGGGATCGAGTCGTGCGGGAACTCGATGTCGACGACGGGGCCGGTGACGCGCGCAACGCGGCCGACGACCGACGTGGCTTCGGCAGTGACGTTAGTCATGTCTGTCTCTTTCGGTTGGTCTTACTTGCCCGACGCCAGAGCGTCGGCGCCGCCGACGATCTCGGCGATCTGCTGAGTGATCTCGGCCTGGCGAGCGTTGTTGCGCAGGCGGGTGTAGTCGGTGATGAGCTTGTCGGCGTTGTCGCTGGCCGACTTCATCGCCTTCTGGGTCGCGGCGTGCTTCGCGGCCGACGACTGGAGCAGCGCGTTGAACACGCGACTCTGGACGTACACCGGCAGCAGAGCATCGAGCACCGTCTCGGCGTCGGGCTCGAACTCGTACAGCGGGTACACCGGCGCCTGGTCGGCTCCGGCGACGTCGGCCTCGACGACCTCGAGCGGCAGCAGACGGACCGACTCGGGAGTCTGCGTCATCATGCTGACGAAGCGGTTGAAGACGAGGTGGATCTCGTCCACGCCATCGTCCTCGCCACCCTGCGCGTAGGCGTCGAGAAGCGCGCCGGCGATCTGCTCGGCCGTGCTGAAGTGCGGCGTGTCGGTGTCACCCGTCCACTCCCCCGCAGCCCGCATACGACGGAACTGGAAGTACCCGACGGCCTTGCGGCCGACGAGGTAGTAGTCCACTTCCTTGCCCTGCGACCGCAGCAGCTCGGCCAGCTCGAGACCCTCACGGAGGATCTGCGAGTTGAACGCGCCGGCGAGGCCGCGATCGGAGGCGAAGATGACCACCGCGGAGCGGCGGATCGTCTCTCGCTCGGTCGTGAGCGGGTGCTCGATGTCGGAGTGGGTCGCGACCGCGGAGACGGCGCGCGTCACGGCCCGCGCGAAGGGAGAGGACGCGCGAACGCGTCCCATCGCCTTCTGGATGCGCGAAGCCGCGATGAGCTCCATCGCCTTCGTGATCTTCTTGGTCGTCTGAGCAGAGCTGATCTTCTGCTTGTAGACCCGGAGTTGTGCGCCCATAAGTGTGTCGTCCTCCGCGTCAGCCGCGGCGGCCCTTGACGATCTGCTCCTGGTTCACGTCGTCGGCGGCGGCTGCTGCGGTCTCCTCGTGGCCGGGCTTGTTGATGGCCTGACCCTTTCCGCCCCGGAACTCGAGCACGAAGGCGTCGACGACCTTCTCGAGCTCGGCGACGGTGTCATCGCCCAGCACGTTCGTCTCGCGCAGCGTGTCGAGGATCGAGGTGTTCCGCTTGAGGTAGTCGAGCAGATCGCGCTCGAACGTGAGCACGTCCTCGACCTCGATCGTGTCGAGCTTGCCGTTCGTACCGGCCCAGATCGAGACGACCTGCTCCTCGACCGGGTAGGGCGAGTACTGCGGCTGCTTGAGCAGCTCGGTCAGACGCGCACCACGGGCCAGCTGGCGACGCGACGCGGCATCGAGGTCCGACGCGAACATCGCGAACGCCTCGAGCGAGCGGTACTGGGCCAGCTCGAGCTTGAGCGTTCCCGACACCTTCTTGATGGACTTGACCTGAGCGTCACCACCGACGCGCGACACCGAGATGCCGACGTCGACCGCGGGACGCTGGTTCGCGTTGAACAGGTCGGACTGCAGGAAGATCTGGCCGTCCGTGATCGAGATGACGTTGGTCGGGATGTACGCCGAGACGTCGTTCGCCTTGGTCTCGATGATCGGCAGACCCGTCATCGAACCTGCGCCGAGCTCGTCCGACAGCTTCGCGCAACGCTCGAGCAGACGCGAGTGCAGGTAGAACACGTCGCCGGGGTACGCCTCGCGGCCCGGCGGGCGGCGCAGCAGCAGCGAAACGGCGCGGTAGGCCTCGGCCTGCTTCGACAGGTCGTCGAAGATGATCAGGACGTGCTTGCCCTCGTACATCCAGTGCTGACCGATGGCCGAGCCGGTGTACGGAGCGAGGTACTTGAAGCCCGCGGGGTCGGATGCCGGAGCGGCGACGATCGTCGTGTACTCCATCGCGCCGGCGTCCTCGAGCGCGCCCTTCACCGAGGCGATGGTCGAGCCCTTCTGACCGATCGCGACGTAGATGCAGCGGACCTGCTTGTTGACGTCGCCCGAGTCCCAGTTGGACTTCTGGTTGATGATCGTGTCGATCGCGATCGCCGTCTTGCCGGTCTGGCGGTCGCCGATGATCAGCTGGCGCTGGCCGCGCCCGACGGGGATCATGGCGTCGATGGCCTTGATACCGGTCTGCATCGGCTCGTGCACGCTCTTACGCTGCATGACGCCGGGCGCCTGCAGCTCGAGGGCACGACGGCCGGTCGTGGCGATCTCGCCGAGACCGTCGATCGGGTTGCCCAGCGGGTCGACGACGCGGCCGAGGTAGCCTTCGCCGACGCCGACCGACAGAACCTCACCGGTGCGGGTGAC
Source organism: Microbacterium thalli (assembly GCF_028737325.1). Classification (GTDB taxonomy): domain Bacteria; phylum Actinomycetota; class Actinomycetes; order Actinomycetales; family Microbacteriaceae; genus Microbacterium; species Microbacterium thalli. Next base: position 958,016 of record NZ_JAQZCH010000002.1, read on the forward strand.
CTTCTGACCGGCCTGGATCCCGGCGAAGTCACCGAGGACGACCACACCGATCTCGTGCTCGTCGAGGTTCTGTGCGAGGCCCTCGACGCCGTTCTCGAAGCGGACGAGCTCGTTCGCCATGACGCCGGGCAGACCCTCGACGTGGGCGATGCCGTCGGCCGCGTCGACGACGGTGCCGACCTCGGTCGCGGCGGCCCCGGTGGGCTCGTACGCGGCGACGAAGTCTTTCAGCGCGTCACGGATGACATCCGGGCTGATGGACAGTTCTGCCATGGTGTTCCTTCGGTCCTGAGTCTGTGGGTCCGGATGCGTCCGGCCGGTACGCCCCTGCGGGCGGTGAGGTGGGTCAGCCCGCCAGGCGCTGGCGGAGATCGGAGAGACGGGAGGCGACGGTCGCATCGATCACGTCGTCGCCGATCTCGATGCGCAGCCCGCCGACGACCGCCGGGTCGACGATGAGGTTGAGCGAGACGGGCGTGCCGTAGCGGCTGGAGAGCGTCTCGGCGAGACGCGAGCGCTGCTGGTCGTTCAGCGTCGTCGCCGTGCGCACGCTCGCGACGACGCGGCCGCGCTGGCTCGAGACGATGCGGATCGCACGCTCGAGCAGCTGGCGCACGCGACGCTCGCGCGGACGCTGCACGATCGCCGATGCCACGAGACGTGCGCCGGCGCCCGCGCGCCCCTCGAGCAGACGGTCCACGAGCGCGCCCTTCGCGGACGCTTCGCCGAGGCGACTGCCGAGCGCGAGCTCGAGCTCGGGGTTGCCCGCGATGGCGTGCAGCACACCGAACAGCTCGTTCTCGATGTCGCCAGTGTCCGAGACGGCTGCGACGCGGATCGCGATCTCCTCGACCGCATCGACGAAGTCGTCGGCCGACGACCAGCGCTGCTCGGCGGCTACCTGCAGCAGCGCCACGGTCTGCGGCGCGAAGGTCGAGCCGAAGACCTGGGTGACGACCCGGTCGCGAGACTGCTGCGACGCGGCGTTGTCCGTCAGCGCGCCGCTCAGATGCGGCGAGTCCGCCAGAGCCCGCGCGGCGACGAACAGCTCGCCCGACACGTCGAGCGTGAGCCCGGGCGTCTGTGCGATGGCCGCCGTCGTCGCAGCGAGTGCCTGAGTGGTCGCGCTGCCCATCAGTTCGACGCCTTCTCGGAGGCCTCGAGCTCGCTGAGGAAGCGATCCACGACGGCCTTCGCCTTCTCGTCGTCCGACAGGGTCTCGCCGATGACGCCACCGGCGAGGTCGAGCGCGAGTGTGCCGACCTCTCCGCGCAGCGAGACGGCGGCAGCCTGACGCTCCGCTTCGATCTGCGTGTGCGCGGCGGCCGTGAGACGCTCGGCCTCGGTCACTGCGTTCTGCTTGGCCTCGCTGACGATCTTGCGTCCGTCCTCGCGGGCGGCATCGCGGATCTCGCCGGCCTCCTTGCGGGCCTCGGCCAGCTGGGCGCTGTACTCCTCGAGTGCCGCCTCGGCCTTGCGCTGAGCCTCGTCGGCCTTCGCGATGTTGCCCTCGATGGCCGCGCTGCGCGCGTCGAGCACCGTGTTGAGTCGCGGCATCGCGTAGCGGACCACGACGAAGATGATGACGACGAAGCAGACGGCCGACCAGATGATGTCGTAGACGGCCGGGAGGATCGGGACCTGGTTGGATCCCTCCTCCGCCGCAAGCGTGACAAGAGCGTTCAGCATCCTGTCTCCTTATCTGTGGGTCGCGTTCGGGATCAGAGCGCGTTGAAGATGAACGGCGTGACGATGCCGATCAGCGCGAGGATCTCGATGAAGGCGACACCGATGAACATGGTGCTCTGCAGGCGGCCGGCGAGCTCGGGCTGACGGGCGGTCGACTCGATGGTCTTGCCGATCATGATGCCGAGGCCGATGGCGGGGCCGATGGCCGCGAGGCCGTAACCCACGGTCGCGATGTTGCCGGTGACCTGGGCGAGAACCGTCGTTGCGTCCACTGGTTGTATTCCTTTCGTAGGGCGAGCAGCCGGTCAGCTGCTCGTCAGTGCTCTTCCGCGACCGCGAGCTGGATGTAGACCGCGGTGAGGATCGTGAAGACGTAAGCCTGGAGGATCGAGACGAAGATCTCGAAGAGGGTGAAGGCGAAGCCCATCGCGAGCGTGCCCGCGGCGAGCGGCGTGAAGGCGTTGAGCCCGAGCAGGAAGAACTGCGTCGCCGCGAAGAACAGCACGAGCATGAGATGCCCGACCATCATGTTCAGCAGAAGTCGCAGGAAGAGCGACACCGGCCGGGCGATGAAGGTCGAGATGAGCTCCACGAGCGCGATGATCGGCAGCAGGTACACCGGAACGCCGCTCGGAACGAGCGAGTTCTTCAGGAAGTGCCCCACGCCGTGGCGCTTGATGCCGGCGTAGATGAACATGACGTACGCCACGAGGGCGAACACCAGCGGCGCACCGGCCACGGAGGTTCCCGCGATGTTCATGCCGGGGATCACGCCCGTGAGGTTCATGAACAGGATCGTGAAGAACATCGCCGTCAGCAGCGGGAGGAACCGGCGACCGTCCTTCTCGCCGAGCACCTGGTACACGACCTGGTTGCGGACGAACCCGAAACCGAACTCGACGATGCTCTGGAAGCGTCCGGGGACGACCGAGAGTCGGCGCGTTCCCAACACGAGGAAGAGTACCAGCAGCACGGTGGCGATGACCTGAACCATGCTGATCCGCGTGAATTCGAAGGGCGTGCCTTCGAACAGCAGAGCAGGCGGGAAGAAGTCGGAGATGGACGGCGGGTGGAACTCATTGTCCGATGCCGCCGCTGCGACAATCGTCGTCGCTTGAGTCAACGTATTGGCTCCAGCTTCTCGGGCCAGCCTGGACTAGCTCGGTGAGGGTCAGAAGGGGAACAACTCCAGCGGGGCCTCAGTGTCGCCACTGCACACCGGCCGCAGAGTGTAGACCCACACTACCAAAGGTTCCGCCTCGACCTAATCGTCGATCGAGTCCGCGGTCGGCAGTTCGACGTCCGAGGCTCCCGGCAGCCGCATCCGGCTCAGCACGACGAGATCGACGACGAGGGATGCCACCGCGGCGACGATGACGGCGAGGGCGAAGATGCCGCGGTCGAGCCACTCCACCTGGAACAGCAGCAGCAGGGCGATGATCACCAGCACGAACTTCAGCAGCCAGGTTCCGAGGACGACGGCGAAGAAGATCTGCAGCCACTGCGGGTGGCCGTACCAGCGGTTGCCGAGCAGGATGCTGAGCGCCGTGAACGCCGGGAAGACGATGCCGACGAGCGCGCCGAGCACACCGCTCCACGCTCCGTCCGCTCCGGCGAGGAGGCCGCCGACGAGCGCGAACACGCCCGCCACGAGCAGGCCGACCAGCAGGCCCCACACGAGGGCGGCTCGCAGCACGGGGGTGCTCGAGATGCGGCGGCGAGCGGTCGGGTCGGGGGTGTTCGCGGTCACAGGGAGAGCTCTTTCTGGGGTGCGGCGGGGCGCGACGGTCGGGCGGGGATGAAGGTGACGACGAGGCACGCGGCGACGCCGAGGATGAGGAAGACGAGGCCGAAGAGGTAATCCCCCGGCCAGGCGGCTGTGGTGCCGATGTACATCAGCAGCACCGAGAAGCTGACGATCGTCGTCCACGAGTAGAACACCAGGACGGCGTCGCGGTCGCTGTGGCCCATGTCGAGCATGCGGTGGTGCAGGTGCTTGCGATCCGGGGAGAAGGGCGACTTGCCGCGCGACATCCGCCGGATGACCGCCATGCCGAAGTCCAGCAGTGGCAGCAGCACGACGACGACGGGCAGCAGGATCGGGATGAACGCACCGAGCAGCTGCGAGCGGCCGAACACGTCGTTGTCGCCCGTGGGCGGCACGAGGCTGCCGGTCACGAGGATCGCCGAGCACGCCATGAGCAGCCCGATCATGAGGGCTCCCGAGTCGCCCATGAACAACTTTGCGGGGTTCCAGTTCAGCGGCAGGAAGCCCGCGCACACGCCCAGCAGCACAACGGCCAGGAAGGAGGCGAGGTTGGCGTAGCTGCTCGCGCCGAAGTCGCGACCCAGCAGGTAGGTGTACGTGAAGAACACGCCGTTGGCGATCAGTGCGACACCGGCGACGAGCCCGTCGAGCCCGTCGATGAAGTTGACCGCGTTCATGACCACCACGATCGAGAACACCGAGATCGTGAAGCTCGCGGCGCTCGAGACGACGGTCTGCCCGCCGAGCGGGAGGGAGTACAGCTGCACCCCGCCGAACCCGACCACGATGCCGGCGGCCAGGAACTGGGCGCCCAGCTTGATGAGCCAATCGAGATCCCACAGGTCATCAGCGACGCCGACCACCACGATCAGGGCCGTGGCGCCCAGGATCGCCCAGATGGGCTCGGGCTTGGCCCAGAAGATCGAGAAGAACGGGATCTGCGAGGAAGTGAGGATGACTGCCGCCGCGCCGAGGAACATGCCCACGCCGCCCAGCCGGGGCGTCGGGGTCTTGTGCACGTCGCGCTCACGGATCGCGGGGTACAGCTTGTAGCGCAGGCTCAGCTTCCAGACCAGCCAGGTCAGGCCGAAGGTCAGGAGCGCCGTGACCACGAACGTGGCCAGGTACAGCCTCACGCGCCGCTGCCGCCGGCAGGCGCGTCGGGATCGCCCCCGGAGCCCTGCTCCATCGGCGTGCGGTTCGCCGCCTCGGCGTGCTCGGGCTCGGTGTCGGGCTCGAGCAGGTCGCCGAGGATGGCGCGCAGCGCTTCGCGGCTGACCGCGCCGTCGCGCAGGACCCGCACCGGACCGGGCTCGGCGCCCACGAGCGCCGTGGCATCGACGATCGTCGAGGCCACGCCGGTCGCCGCCGGTCCCCCGTCGAGGTACACCGCGACGCTGTCGCCCAGCATCCCGAGGGCGTCGTCGATGGAGACGGCCGCCGGCTTCTTCGTCAGGTTGGCGCTCGAGACGGCGAGCGGTCCGCATTCCTCGAGCAGCTCGAGGGCGATGCGGTCAGCGGGCATCCGCACCGCGACCGTGCCCCGTGTCTCGCCCAGATCCCAGGACAGCGACGGCTGGGCGGGCAGCACGATGGTCAGGCCGCCCGGCCAGAAGGCCTCGACCAGACGCTCGACGGGCTCGGGTACCTCCGCGACGAGCGCACGCATCGTCGCGATCCCCGCGACGAGGACCGGTGGCGGCGACTGCCGGCCCCGGCCTTTCGCCGCCAGCAGTTTCGCGACCGCTGAAGCGCTGAACGCGTCGGCGGCGACGCCGTAGACGGTGTCGGTGGGCATGACGATGAGGTCGCCGCGACCGATGGCCTGACGCGCCTGACGCATGCCGGGGAGAACCTGGGTCTCATCGCGGCAGTCGAATACGGGAGACATGACCGGTCCAGTCTACGGCGGACAGGCTGAGCGCTCAGGAGCGGACGGCGGTGGTCGTCCGGTCGCGCATCGTCAGATCGGGGTGCGTCGCCGTGGCCGACCACCCGTCCGCCGCGAGGATGTCGCGGATCGCGGCTCCCTGCAGCTCGCCGTGCTCGATCACGATGCTGCCGCCCGGGTGCACCAGACGCAGCCCTACGCGCGAAAGCGTCCGGACGACGTCGAGCCCATCCGGTCCCCCGTACAGCGCAGCCGGCGGATCCCAGTGCCGCACCTCGGGATCGCGCGGGATCGCGTCATCGGGCACGTACGGCGGGTTGGAAACGAGCACGGAGACGGTGCCGTCGAGCTCGGGGAATGCGCGCTCGAGATCGATGAAGGCCAGGCGGGCGTTGGGCGCCCCCACGAGGGCGAAGTTCTCCTTCGTCCACAGGAAGGCGTCCACGGAGTTCTCCGCCGCGTGCACGCGTGCGTGCGGCACCTCGGTGGCCAGGGCGAGGGCGATCGCCCCGGATCCGGTGCCGAGGTCGACCGCGACGGGCTCGGGACTCGCGGCGGCGCGGAGGAGGTCGATGGCGATCTGCGCCACCGTCTCGGTCTCGGGCCGCGGAACGAAGACGCCGGGCCCGACGCGCAGGTCGAGGTGCCGGAAGGGCGCGGAGCCGGTCAGATGCTGGAGCGGCTCCCGCGCGGCGCGGCGGGCGACGAGCTCGGCGAAGCGGGCCGCGGCGTCGGCGGGGAAGGCGGCGCCGCGGAACACGGCCGCCGAGAGCTCTCCCCGGCCGATACCCAGCACGTGCGCCGCGAGCAGCTCGGCGTCGACCTGCGGCGTCGGGACGGATGCCGCGGCGAGCTGCATCGCCGCGGCGCGCAGGGTCTCGTCGAGACGCGGCGCGGATGCGGGTGCGGGTGAGGTGCTCATGGCCGCGGACCAGCCTAGCCAGGCGTTCCGATTCGTCACATTCCGAGCCGGGCTCGGGCCGCGAGAATAGGCTGGGCGACGACTCCGCCGCGTCGCGGCATCCGTTCGAATCTCGAAAGGCAGACATGTCCGACCCGGTCACCCACGGCATCCATCCCGACATCACCACCGCGTACGGCAACACCCCTCTCGTGCGCCTGAACCGTGTGAGCGAAGGCCTGCCCGGCACCGTGCTGGCCAAGCTCGAGTTCTACAACCCCGCATCGTCGGTCAAGGACCGCCTCGGCATCGCCATCGTCGACGCCGCCGAGAAGGCCGGCGCGCTGCAGCCCGGCGGCACGATCGTCGAGGGCACGAGCGGCAACACCGGCATCGCCCTCGCGATGATCGGCGCCGCCCGCGGCTACCGCGTCATCCTCACGATGCCATCCTCGATGTCGACCGAGCGTCGACTGCTGCTGAAGGCCTACGGCGCAGAGCTCGTGCTGACCGACCCGTCGCTCGGCATGAAGGGCGCCGTGTCGGAGGCCGAGAAGATCGCCGCCGAGACGCCCGGCGCGGTCCTCGCGAAGCAGTTCGCCAACGAGGCCAACCCCGACGTGCACCGGCGCACCACGGCCGAGGAGATCCTGCGCGACACCGACGGCGAGATCGGCTACTTCGTCGCCGGCATCGGCACGGGCGGCACGATCACCGGTGTCGGCCAGGTGCTGAAGGAGCGCGTCGCCGATGTCCGCGTCGTGGCCGTCGAGCCGAAGGACTCGCCGCTGCTGACCGAGGGCAAGCCCGGCCCGCACAAGATCCAGGGCATCGGACCGAACTTCATCCCCCCGATCCTCGACCAGAGCGTCATCGACGAGGTGCAGGACGTGACCTTCGACGATGCCGTGCGCGTCGCCCGCGAGGTCGCGTCGAAAGAAGGCATCCTCGTCGGCATCTCGTCCGGTGCGGCGGTCTGGGCGGCGCTGCAGGTCGCTGCGCGTCCCGAGGCCGAGGGCAAGAACATCGTCGTGATCATCCCGTCGTTCGGTGAGCGCTACCTCTCGACGCCGCTGTTCGCCGACCTGCACGAGGACTGATGACCCGGCTCCGAGCACGCCTGCGCGAAGACCTGGCCGCCGCGAAGCTCCGCGACCCCGCGGCGCGCAGCGGCCTCGAGATCGCGCTGCTGTACCCGGGGCTGCACGCGGTGTGGTCTCACCGCATCATGCATCGACTGTGGCTCCGGCGCGCGCGCTTCCTCGCGCGCGCCGGGTCGCAGCTGACCCGCATGCTCACCGGCATCGAGATCCATCCCGGTGCGCGGATCGGCCGTCGCTTCTTCATCGATCACGGCATGGGGGTCGTCATCGGCGAGACCGCCGTCGTCGGCGATGACGTCATGCTCTATCACGGGGTGACGCTCGGCGGCCGTACGCGTCACGCCGGCAAGCGGCATCCCACGCTCGAGGACGGCGTCGCCGTCGGCGCGGGCGCGAAGATCCTGGGCCCGATCACGATCGGCGCGCACAGCGTGGTCGGAGCGAACGCGGTCGTGACGAAGGACGCTCCGGCCGACTCGATCCTCGTCGGCGTCCCCGCGCGCCCGCGTGCCCGCCACGCCGGCGAAGACACCCGCGCCGTGCTGACCGCCCCCGAGTACCACATCTGACGGCCCCCGCCCCGGGCGTCGAGTCACCGGAAAGCGCGGACACCGGGCCGCTCGCACCCGCGAATCGTAGCGAGCGGACCGGTAGGAGTCAGTCCTGGCCGAGAGCGGCGAGCTGGGCTTCCTCGTCCGCGGCGATGGCGGACGCGATGATGGGGCCGAGCGCGCCGTCCATGACCTGGTCGAGGTTGTACGCCTTGTAGCCGGTGCGGTGGTCGGCGATGCGGTTCTCAGGGAAGTTGTAGGTGCGGATCCGCTCGGAGCGGTCCATGCCCCGGATCTGCGAGCGACGGGCATCGGATGCCGCGGCATCCCGCTCCTCCTGCTGCTTGGCGAGCAGTCGCGCGCGCAGCACGCGCATGCCCGCCTCGCGGTTCTGCAGCTGGCTCTTCTCGTTCTGCATCGACACGACGATGCCCGTCGGGACGTGCGTGATGCGCACCGCCGAGTCGGTCGTGTTGACGGACTGCCCGCCGGGGCCGGACGAGCGGAAGACGTCGATCTTGAGGTCGTTGGGATCGATGTGGATCTCTTCGGGCTCATCGACCTCGGGGAAGACCAGCACGCCCGTCGTGGACGTGTGGATCCGTCCCTGCGACTCCGTCGCGGGCACGCGCTGCACCCGGTGCACGCCGCCCTCGTACTTGAGGTGCGCCCACACTCCCTGCGACGGGTCGGTGGACGACCCCTTGATCGCGACCTGGACATCCTTGTAGCCGCCGAGGTCTGACTCGTTGCGTTCGAGCAGCTCGGTCTTCCAGCCTTGCGACGCGGCGTACTGGAGGTACATGCGCAGCAGGTCGGCCGCGAAGAGCGCCGACTCCGCTCCCCCCTCGCCCTGCTTGATCTCCATGATCACATCGCGGGCGTCGTCGGGGTCGCGCGGGATCAGCAGCCTCCGCAGCCGCTCCTGCGTCGCGTGCAGCTGCTCTTCGAGCGCGGGCACCTCCGCGGCGAACGCGTCATCCTCGCGAGCGAGCTCCCGCGCCGCCTCGAGGTCGTCGGAGGCCGCGACCCACGCGTCGTGGGCCGCGACGATCCGCGACAGCTCGGCGTAGCGCCGGTTCACCCGTTTGGCACGCGCCGCGTCGGCGTGCACCGCGGGATCGGAGAGTTCCTCCTGCACCGCGCGGTGCTCGTCGATCAGCCCACGGACGGACTCGAACACGATCAGCGAATGCTGTTCTCGTGCCCGTTGCTGTGCCCGCCGGGCGCCGGGATCGACTTCTGCATCTGCACGAGGAACTCGACGTTGGACTGCGTCTCCTTGAGCTTGTCGAGGATGACGCCGAGCGCGTGCTGCTGGTCGAGACCGGCGAGTGCGCGGCGCAGCTTCCAGGTGATCTTGACTTCGTCGGACGAGAGCAGCATCTCCTCGCGCCGCGTCGAGGACGCATTGACGTCGACGGCGGGGAAGATGCGCTTGTCGGCGAGCTGGCGCGAGAGGCGCAGCTCGCTGTTGCCGGTGCCCTTGAACTCCTCGAAGATGACCTCGTCCATCTTCGACCCCGTCTCGACGAGCGCGGTCGCGAGGATGGTCAGCGAGCCGCCGTTCTCGATGTTCCGAGCCGCGCCGAAGAAGCGCTTGGGCGGGTAGAGGGCCGAGGCGTCGACGCCACCGGTGAGGACGCGACCCGAGGTCGGCGCCGACAGGTTGTAGGCCCGGCCGAGACGGGTGATCGAGTCGAGCAGCACGACGACGTCGCGACCGAGCTCGACGAGACGCTTGGCGCGCTCGATCGCGAGCTCGGCGACGGTGGTGTGGTCCTCGGCGGGACGGTCGAACGTCGAGGCGATGACCTCGCCCTTGACCGTGCGCTGCATGTCGGTGACCTCTTCGGGCCGCTCGTCGACGAGCACGACCATGAGGTGCACCTCGGGGTTGTTCTGCGCGATGGCGTTGGCGATCTGCTGCAGCACGATCGTCTTGCCGGCCTTGGGCGGGGCGACGATGAGGCCGCGCTGACCCTTGCCGATGGGGGCGACGAGGTCGATGATCCGCTGCGTCAGCTTCTCGGGACCGGTCTCGAGGCGCAGGCGCTCCTGCGGGTACAGCGGCGTCAGCTTGCCGAACTCGACGCGCGTGGCGGCGTCTTCGACCGACAGACCGTTGATGGAGTCGACCTTCACGAGCGCGTTGTACTTCTGGCGGCTCGACTGCTCGCCCTCACGCGGCTGCTTGATCGCGCCGACGACCGCGTCGCCCTTGCGGAGGTTGTACTTCTTGACCTGTCCGAGCGAGACGTACACGTCCTGCGTGCCGGGCAGGTAGCCCGTCGTGCGGACGAAGGCGTAGTTGTCGAGGACGTCGAGCACGCCCGCGATCGGGATGAGGATGTCGTCCTCACCGATCTCCGTCTCGAACTCGTCGCCGCCACCGGCCTGGCCGCGGCGCTTGTTGTTGCGCTGACGCCCCCGGCCGTTCTGGCCCGCGGCGCTGTCGTCGTCCTCGGACGGGCTCGCCGCGGCGGGCGCGTTCCGGTTCGCGTTCGCGTTCTGGTTCCCGTTGGCGTTCTGGTCGTTGGCCTGACCGTTGCCGTTCGCGCCGTTCTCCTTGTTGCGATTGCGGTTGCGGTTGCGGCTCCGGCTGCGGCTGCGGCCGGTCGACTCGCCCTCGGCGTCGCCGGACTCGGACTTGGCCGAGTCGTCGGCGTCGGTGCCCTCGGCGGTGTCGTCGGATGCCGCCGGCTGCGCGTCTGCGGCATCCGCGGCATCCTTCTCGCCGGCTGCGGGGGTGCCCGGCGCGGTTTCGGCCGACGGCTCGTCGGCGACGTCCTTCTTCGCACCGCGGCCGCGGCCACGGCCACGAGCGGGCTTCTTCGGCGCCTCGTCGGCGGCGGGAGCCTCGGGGGTGGCCTCGGCACCGTCGGTGGTGTCGGCGGCCGGAGCATTCTCGTCTGCGGGCTCAGCGACCTCGGCAGCGGGGGCCTCGGAGGCGGCCTCGACCGGCGCCTCGGGGGTAGCAGCCTCGGCGGTTGCAGCCTCGGGGGCGGCGGCCTCGGGGGCGGTGGCCGGGGCGTTCTCCGCGGGCACGGCGGGAACGTCGGTGCTCTTCGCGCGGCGCGGCGCACGCTTGCGCGGCGCCTTGACGGGCTTCTCGTCGGCGACGACCGGCGCGGCGTCTGCCGGTGCCGAGCCCGCTGCCGGCGCGGCGGCGGGCTCGGCCACGGCCTCCGGCTCGACCTCGGCGGCGGGCGCAGCCTCGGGCTCGGCGACCGGCGTCTCCTCGACGGTCGCGTCGTCGACGGCCGTCTGCGGGTCGGTGGTGATGTCGGTGACGCTCTCGACGCTCTCGTCGATGGTCAGGTTCTCGGAGTTGGACTCCACGAGCTCTCCTCTTACACGGTGGATATGACAGAACCGCATCCGACGCCGTCCACGGCGGGCGCCCTCCACCTGACACGCTCTTCCGGCCGGCGGCGCGGGGCGTGGATCAGGGGTGTTCGCGGTGATTCGCAGAATCGCGACGGAGGCTCAGATCACAGTGGCTGTGGAACCCTCCGTATGGTCCCTCACCATACCACCACGCACATCGACGGCCAGCATCCGGGCATCCCACGGGGTGTCTGTGGTAACGGCGGCGATCTTCGCCGCCTCGAGGCGGCGCCCCGGGCCGTCCGCGAGGACGAGCACGCTCGGTCCCGCACCCGAGATCACGGCGGCGAAGCCTTCGGCGCGCAGCGCACGCACGAGCTTGTCGGTCTCGAGCATCGCCGGCGCCCGGTACGCCTGATGCAGCTTGTCTTCGGTCGCTGCGAGCAGCAGATCGGGGCTCTGCGTGAGCGCTGCGACGAGCAGCGCCGAGCGCGACAGGTTGAAGACGGCGTCCTCGCGCGGCACCTGCAGCGGATCGAGGCCGCGCGCCACCGAGGTCGACATCGTGAACTGCGGCACGAAGACCAGGGGCGCGACGCCGCGGTGCACGAGAAGCTTCTTGTGCTGCGGGCCGCCGCGTTCGTCGACCCACGCGATCGTCAGGCCGCCGAAGAGCGCGGGGGCGACATTGTCGGGATGCCCCTCGAGCTCGGTGGCCAGCCGCAGCAGCGCGTCCTCGCCGATCTCGACGTCGCCAGCCAGCAGTCCCTTCGCGGCCAGCAGGCCGGCGACGACGGCCGCGCCGGATGAGCCCATCCCCCGACCGTGCGGGATCGCGTTGACCGCCTCGAGCCGGACGCCCGGCATCGTCCGTCCGAAAGCCTCGTACGCGTACGCCATCGCACGCACGACGAGGTGCGATGCGTCGGTGGGGACGTCGGCAGCGCCCTCGCCCGAGACCGAGATCTCGAGTCCGGGACCCGGGAGCTCCGTCACGACGAGCTCGTCGTAGACGCTGAGGGCGAGCCCGAGCGTGTCGAACCCCGGCCCGAGGTTCGCGCTCGTGGCGGGAACCCGGACCGCGACCGATCGGGTCACGCGGACGCCTGCGGCGCCAGGTCGAGCACCGAGGCGACCTCGCTCGTCGTCGCATCGACGACGATGGGCTCGGCGTCGGTGCCGTCGGGGTTGCGCAGCGCCCACTGCGGGTCTTTGAGACCGTGGCCGGTGACCGTCAGGACGACGCGCGCCCCGGCCGGGATGGCCCCCGCCTCGGCACGATCGAGCAGGCCCGCGACCGAGATCGCCGAAGCCGGCTCCACGAACACGCCGGCGGTGCTGGCCAGCAGCTTCTGCGCGGCGAGGATGCGGTCGTCGTCGATGGCGCCGAACCAGCCGTCCGTGGCATCGCGAGCCTCGAGCGCGAGGTCCCACGACGCCGGGTTCCCGATGCGGATGGCGGTGGCGATGGTGTCGGGGTTCTTCACGACCTCGCCGCGGACGAGCGGGGCCGAGCCGGCGGCCTGGAAGCCGAACATGCGCGGCACCCGGGTCGCGACGCCGCGGGCGGCCTCCTCGCGGTAGCCGCGGGAGTACGCCGTGTAGTTGCCCGCGTTGCCGACGGGGATGAAGTGGAAGTCCGGGGCGTCGCCCAGCTGCGACACGACCTCGTAGGCCGCCGTCTTCTGACCGTCGATGCGGTCGGGGTTGACCGAGTTCACGAGGTGGACCGGGTAGTGGTCCGCCAGCTCGCGGGCGATCTCGAGGCAGTCATCGAAGTTGCCGCGGATCTGGATGAGCGTTCCGCCGTGCGCGACGGCCTGGCTGAGCTTGCCCATCGCGATCTTGCCCTCGGGCACCAGGACGGCGGCGGTGATGCCGGCGTGGGCGGCGTAGGCCGCGGCGGATGCCGAGGTGTTGCCGGTCGACGCGCAGATGACGGCCTTCGCGCCGTGCTCGACGGCGCGCGAGAGCGCCACCGTCATCCCGCGGTCCTTGAACGAACCGGTGGGGTTCATTCCCTCGAACTTGACCCACACGTCGGCGCCGGTCAATCGCGACAGCTCTCGTGCGGGCACGAGCGGCGTGCCCCCCTCACCCAGGGTCACGACCGTCGATGCGTCCGTGACGTCGAGCCGGTCGGCGAACTCGCGCAGGACTCCCTGCCAAACATGTGCCATGTCAGTCTCCTTCTACCCGCAGCACCGAGACGACCCGGGTGACGACGCCGCTCGCGCTGAGCGTGCCGACGGTGTCGCTGAGGTCCTGCTCGCGTGCCGTGTGCGTTCCGATCACCAGGCGTGCGGTGTGCACGTCGTCCCCGGTGACGATGGTCTGTTCGAGGGTCGCAATCGAGACGCGCCCGTCGCTGAGGAGGCCGGCGACCGCGGCGAGCACGCCGGGACGGTCTTCGACCTCGAGGGTGATCTGGTAGCGCGTCGTCACGTGCCCGATCGGCACCACCGGGAGGTTCGCCCGGGTGGACTCCCCCACCCCGACGCCACCGGCGATGTGGCGGCGGGCCGCCGAGACGACGTCGCCGAGCACGGCGGAGGCGGTCTGCACGCCGCCGGCGCCGGCGCCGTAGAACATCAGGTCGCCCGCCGCCTCGGCCTGCACGAAGACGGCGTTGTTGGCGCCGTGCACGCTCGCGAGCGGGTGATCGCGCGGAACGAGCGCCGGGTAGACGCGCACCGAGATCGTCTCGCCCGACGGCGAGACCTCGGTGTCGGACAGGCGCTCGCACACCGCCAACAGCTTGATGACGTAGCCGGCCTTGCGGGCGGCATCCATCATGTCGGCGTCGATCTGGGTGATGCCCTCGCGGTGCACCGCGTTCAGCGGGACGGCGGTGTGGAACGCGAGCGAAGCGAGGATGGCCGCCTTCTGCGCCGCGTCGTACCCTTCGACATCCGCGGTCGGGTCGGCCTCGGCGTAACCGAGGGCCTGAGCGTCGGCGAGCACGTCGGCGAAGTCGGAGCCCTCACGGTCCATCCGGTCGAGGATGTAGTTGGTCGTGCCGTTGACGATGCCCATGATCCGCTGCACGCGGTCGCCGGCGAGCGAGTCGCGCAGCGGGCGGATGATCGGGATGGCGCCGGCCGCCGCCGCCTCGTAGTAGATCGAGGCACCCACCTGGTCGGCCGCTTCGAACAGCTCGGGGCCGTGCGTGGCCAGCAGCGCCTTGTTGGCGGTGACGATGTCGGCGCCGGCCCCGATGGCCTGCAGGATGCTGGTGCGCGCGGGCTCGATGCCGCCCATGAGCTCGATGACGATGTCGGACCCGACGAGCAGCGGCTCGGGATCGGTCGTCAGCAGCTCGCGCGGCAGGTCGACGTCGCGGGGCGCGTCGAGGTCGCGTACCGAGATGCCGACGAGGTCGAGGGCGGCTCCGGCGCGATCGGCCAGCTCGTCTCCGTGCTTGAGCAGCAGCGCGGCGACCTGCGAGCCGACGGCGCCGGCTCCGAGCAGGGCCACGCGCAGGCGGCGGTAGTCCGTCATTCGGCTCCTTCGATGGGGATGCCCGCGTCGCGGGCGAGAAGATCGTCGATCGTCTCGCCGCGCACGATGACCCGGGCCGCACCGTTCGAGACGGCGACCACGGGCGGGCGCGGGACGTAGTTGTAGTTGCTCGCGAGAGAGAAGCAGTAGGCGCCGGTCGCGGCCACGGCGAGCAGGTCGCCCGGAGCGACGTCGCCGGGCAGATACTCGGCGTCGACGACGATGTCGCCGGACTCGCAGTGGCGACCGACCACACGGGCCAGGGTCGGCGCGGCGTCGCTCGTGCGGCTGGCGACGCGGGCCGAGTATGAGGCGCCGTACAGCGCCGGGCGGGCGTTGTCGCTCATCCCCCCGTCGACGCTCACGTAGAGACGCTCGAGCTCGTCGCTGACCCGGACGGGTTTGGTGGTGCCGACCTCGTAGAGCGTGACGCCGGCGCGGCCGACGATCGAACGCCCCGGCTCGAAAGCGAGGGCGGGCAGCGGGATGCCGCGTGCGCCGCACTCCCGCGCGACGGCACCGACGATGCCGTCGGCGAGCTCTTCGATGTCGGTCGGGTCGTCGACGCTCGTGTACGCGATGCCGAAGCCGCCGCCGAGGTTCATCAGCGGCACGTCTCCCCCGGCGAGCAGGCGCGCGTGCACGTCGACCAGGCGCGAGGCCGACTCGGCGAACCCGGCGGTGCCGAAGATCTGCGATCCGATGTGGCAGTGCAGCCCGAGGAAGCGCAGCGACGGCAGCTCGCGGATGCGCGCGACGACGCGTTCGGCGTCGGCGAGGGCGAACCCGAACTTCTGGTCCTCGTGGGCGGTCGCGAGGAAGTCGTGGGTTTCGGCGTGCACGCCGCTGTTGACCCGCACCAGGACAGGCTGCACCGCGCCGCGCGCGGCAGCGATGTCGGCGAGCCGGTCGATCTCGATGAGGCTGTCGACGATGACCGAGCCGACGCCGAGCTCGACGGCACGGGCCAGTTCGAGCGGCGACTTGTTGTTGCCGTGCAGGCCGAGGCGAGCGGGGTCGGCACCGGCGGCAAGGGCGACGGCGAGCTCGCCGCCGGTCGCGACGTCGACCGCCAGCCCTTCTCCGGTCACCCAGCGCACGACCTCGGTGCTGAGGAACGCCTTGCCGGCGTAGTAGACGCGTGCCGTCGTGCCGTGCCGCGCGGTCGCCGCGTCGAACGCCTGCCGCACGCGGCGAGCCTGCGCCACGACGGCATCCTGGTCGAGCACGTACAGGGGCGTGCCGAACTGCTCGGCGAGGTCGGTGGCCGGCACCCCGCCGACGGTCAGAACGCCCTCGGCGGTGCGGTCCGCAGCGGGCGGCCAGATCGCCGCGACGAGCTCGTTCGCATCAGTGGGAGCGTGGAGCCATTCCGGCACGGCGGGGCGGACGTCGGACGCGGACACGGGAACACCAATCGGGAGGAGCGTTGACCGTGCGGCAGACGGGGCCGCGACGGTGCCGCCAGTCTAGGACACAGCCCATACGCCCCCGTTCGCATGACGCCCGGCGTCGGGTCGGGTGCCGCTGCGCTCAGCCGCTCAGCCCTCGTCGGCGGGCGCGGTCGTCAGGCGCTCTACCGCGCGGCGGATGCGTGCCGACCGGGTCGCGCCCGGTGCCGCCGTGAGGATCGGATGCAGCACGGAGTACCTTTCGGCGGCCCGCAGGCTGGCGAACGCCGCCGCCGCTGCCGGCGATGCGGCGAGGGCGGCGGCGAGGTCGTCCGGAACGGCTGCGGCGGCTTGTCCGGCGTAGGCCCGCTCCCACCGGCCGTCCGCGCGCGCCCGGTCGATCTCGGCGTGGCCGCGCGGCCGCATCCGGCCGTCGGCGATGAGGCGTGCGACGATCTCGACGTTGCGCTGCGACCAGACCGACCGCGCACGTCGCGGCGTGTACAGCTGCAGGAACGTCGCGTCGTCGCGGGCGTTGCGCCGGCCGTCGATCCATCCGCTGCACAGCGCCTCGTCGAGCGCTTCCGCGTAGGTCAGCGACGTCGGCGCGGTGACGCCCTTCTTGGCGAGCACGAGCTGCACGCCGTCCGAGGTGTCTTCGTGAGCGTCGAGCCAGGCGCGCCACGCGGCGGCGTCGGCGACGATCAACGGCTCGGCCGGCGTCGCGGCATCCTCGGTCATCCCATCCCCCGACTCGGCGCGGTCAGGCGCAGGTCCCGTTGGCCTGCAGGGCGGGATCGCGGATGATCGCGCCGTCGACGTCGACCTCCGCCACGAGGGCACCCGGTTCGACGCGCACTTCGCGCACCGTCAGGCCCGCGGGCAGGCGGTCGCGCACGCAGATCGGATACGACCGCAGCACCGCGTCAGCGGCCGAGCCGAACCGCTCGCGCAGCGCATCGCCCGTCAGCTCGGCGCCGCCCAGGCGCACGGCCTCGGGTGAGAGCACGATGTCTCCGTCGGTCACGCTCGGTCGCAGGTCGAGGCCGAGCGGCACCGTCAGCGCGAAAAGGGACAGCTCGACCTCCACCTGCACGTCGGGCGGGGCGAGCACGATGCCGGTGTCGGGCACGCCCTCGACCTGGGCGAGCAGGGTCTGCAGCTGGTCCTCCGAGAACACGACGGTGGCCTCGGCTGAACCGATGTCGCCCCCGTCCGTGCGGATCGGGACCTCGCGGGCGCGCACCGACACATCGGCGACGACATCGCCGAGCGGGACGTCGGCGCTCGATACGTCGAGCCGGTCGAGCGTTCCGCCGAGCACCTGCGGCAGCACCGGCTCGTCGACACCGACATCCACCTGCTGGTCCTCGGGCAGGGCGAGCTGCGTGATGACCTGCTGGCGCACCGTGCTCGTGACGATCTCGCGCGTGATGTGCTCGGCGACGAACCACGCGGTGATCGCGAGTCCGATCACCACGACCGCGGCGATGATCCAGGGCAGGGCCCGACGACGGCGACGGCGACGGCTCGGCGCAGGAGCGGACGCCGTCGCCTCGGGCAACGGCAGCGTGGGCTGCGTCTCGCCGCTCACCGGGTCACATCCGCTCGGGAGCGCTGACGCCGAGCAGGTCGAGCCCATTGCGCAGCACCTGTCCCGTGGCGTCGTTGAGCCACAGGCGGGTGCGGTGCAGGTCGGTGACCGCCTCGTCGCCGAGCGGGGTCACCCGGCAGTTGTCGTACCAGCGGTGGTAGAGGCTCGCGAGCTCCTCGAGGTACCGCGCGACGCGGTGCGGCTCGCGCAGCTCCGCGGCGAAGGCGACGACGCGCGGGAACTCCTGCAGCGCCCCGAGGAGAGCCGACTCGGTCTCGTGGTCGAGCAGCTCCGGCGCGAACGCGTCGCGGGTGACACCCGAGTCGGCGGCGTTGCGCGCGACGTTGTGGGTGCGGGCATGGGCGTACTGCACGTAGAAGACGGGGTTGTCGTTCGTGCGCTTCTGCAGGATCTCGGGGTCGAGCGTCAGCGGCGAGTCGGCGGGATAGCGCGCGAGCGAGTAGCGCAGCGCGTCCGTTCCCAGCCAGTCGCGCAGATCGTCGAGCTCGATGATGTTGCCGGCCCGCTTCGACAGACGCGCACCGTTGACCGACACGAGCTGTCCGATGAGCACCTCGATGTCCTTCTCGGGGTCGTCACCGGCCGCACCCGCGAGCGCCTTGAGACGGTGCACGTAGCCGTGGTGGTCGGCGCCCAGCAGGTAGATCTTGTGCGCGAAACCGCGGTCGCCCTTGTTGAGGTAGTACGCGGCGTCGGCGGCGAAGTAGGTGTACTCGCCGTTGGAGCGGCGGATGACGCGGTCCTTGTCGTCGCCGAAGTCGGTCGTGCGCACCCACACGGCGTCGTCCTGATCGAAGACATGCCCCTGCGCGCGCAGCCGGTCGACGGCCTGATCGACGAGGCTCGGCCCTCCGTCCGCGGGGGTGGCGTGCAGCA
Organism: Microbacterium thalli; assembly: GCF_028737325.1. Classification (GTDB taxonomy): domain Bacteria; phylum Actinomycetota; class Actinomycetes; order Actinomycetales; family Microbacteriaceae; genus Microbacterium; species Microbacterium thalli. The sequence continues at coordinate 976,632 of NZ_JAQZCH010000002.1, forward strand.
GGCGCTCGCTGAAGTACACGTCGAAGTGCACGTTGAACTTCTCGAGCGACTGCTTCAGGTCGGCCATCTGCAGCTCGTACCCGAGGTCGAGGGCGACCTGCTCCTGCTCGTCCGGCGACAGCTCGAGCAGGTCGGGACGGGCGCCGAGCACGCGCTGGGCGAGGTCGTCGATGTACGCCCCCGGGTAGCCGTCCTCGGGCGTGGGCTCGCCCTTCGCGCTGGCGAGGACCGAACGCCCGAAGCGCTGCATCTGCGCGCCGGCGTCGTTGATGTAGAACTCGCGCACCAGCTCGGCACCGCTGGCCAGCAGCAGGCGCGCGATGGCGTCGCCGAGCGCGGCCCACCGCGTGTGGCCGATGTGCATCGGGCCGGTGGGGTTCGCACTGACGAACTCGAGGTTGATGCTGTTGCCGGCCTGGCTGTCGTTGCGACCGAACGCCTCGCCCGCCTCGACGATCCGGCGCGCGAGGGCGCCGGCGGCGGCGGCATCCAGTCGGATGTTGATGAACCCGGGACCGGCCACTTCGACCGAGGCAACGCCGGGGGTCTCGGCGAGCGCCGCGGCGATCTCGACGGCGAACTCGCGCGGGTTGGCACCGACGCGCTTGGCCAGCTTCATCGCCGCGTTCGACGCCCAGTCGCCGTGGTCGCGGTTCTTGGGCCGCTCGAACACGAAGTCGGCGGCGGTCAGTCCCTCGCTCGACCCGGGGCGTCGCGCCTCGGCGAGCGGGGCGACGACGGACAGGAGCGCTTCGGCGAGGGCATCGGGATTCATAGCCCTCCGATTCTAGGCGGGCCGCCGGTGATCGCCGTCCGTGCGGATCAGGCGATCGAGACGAACGCGACGTGATCGTCGGCCACGGGATCCGCGACCGAGCCGTCTCCGTCCGCGATGGCGGCGTCGACCCGCAGATGGGTCAGCGCGATGTTGCCGCCGTAGTAGCTGAGGAAGGCGCAGTCGGCGGCGTCTCGACCCGTCGCGATACGCACGAGACCGCGCCGGTTCGACAACCGGGTCGCGTCGACGACGTACCAGGAGCCGTCGACATAGGCCTCGGCCACCGCGTGGAAGTCCATCGGTCGCAGGCCGGGCGCATAGCAAGCGACGTACCGCGCGGGAACGTCCATCGCCCGCAGCAGCGCGATCACGAGGTGCGCGTAGTCGCGACATACGCCCTGCCCGCTGGCGAGGGTCGTGACCGCCGAGTCGGTGCCCAGGCTCAGCCCGGGCGCGTAGGTGGTGTTCGTCGCCACGAAGTCGCTGACCGCCGTGATCAGTTCTCGCCCGTGCAGCCCGCGGAACTGCCGCCGAGCCTGCGCGAACACTTCGTCGGACTGCGCGTAGCGGCTGGGCCGCAAGTACGCGATGGTCTCGAGCTCGCTGGTCGGCGCCGGGGCGGCCGTCCCGGCGACCACCGCGCGGTACCGCACCGACACCGTGCCCGCCTCACCCGCGAGACGGTGGATGCGGCTGCCGCCGGCGGATCCGGCAGGATCGATGATCTCGGTGGTCGCGAGCTCGCGGCCGCCGAGCGTAACCGTCAGGCTCTCCTCGGCGAAGGGCACCGCGCGCGCGGCCGCGACCTGCAGGATGACGTCGACGGGACCGGTCATCTGGAGATCGAGCTCGGCCGTCAGGATGCGCTGCACCGGGCAATCCTCGCACGCGTACGACCCGGTTCGACCGGGCCCGAGCTGCACCGCGCCCGCATGACGTACCCTCAGCGTGTGCACACCCGAATCGCACTCCCCCGCCGCCGTCTGACGTGGGCCGTCACGGCTGTCGCGGTCGCCGCCGTCGCGATCGCTCTCGCCGCCGTGTGGCGCCCCGCACCGGCTCCCGCCGCCCCTGCGGCTGCCGCCGGATCGGCGGTCGTCGCAACGGATGCCGCACCGCTGAGCCTGCCCGCGGGTGCGCGCGTCCTCGTCTTCGGCGACTCGTGGACCTACGGCTCCGCCGCGAACACCCCGACCGAGGGCTATGCCTACGTCCTGGCCGAACGCACGGGCTGGACCACCATCGTCAACGGCGTCCGTGGCAGCGGCTACCTCAAGCCCGGCATCGACGGCCCGTCGTTCGGCGACCGCATCGCCGCGCTCGACCCGGCGCTGGACCCCGACCTCGTGATCGTGCAGGGCTCCATCAACGACCGCAAGCAAGGCGCCGCCGGCTATCGGGATGCCGTCGACGCGGCGTGGGACGACCTGGCCACCACCTATCCCGAGGCCCGGATCGTCATCCTCGGCCCGGCGCCGCAGGTGCTGCCGATCGAGGCCGAAACAGCCCGCATCGACCGCGACCTCGCCGACCTCGCCGCCGCGCGCGGCTGGTGGTACCTCTCCCCCATCGCGGAGCAGTGGATCACCGACGCCAACTACCGCGACGTCATCGACACGAGCGCCACGGGCCGCGACCACCCCTCGACCGCGGGACACGCCTACCTCGCCGACCGTCTCGCGGCGGACCTCGCCGCGATCACCGAGGCCCCGGCCGTGGCCGCCGAGCCCGCGCCGCAGCCCCTCGTCCCCTGACCGGGATGGTCGAGTCCGCGCGCCGCGCGGTGATAGTCTCGATCGGCACGCCTCCGTAGCTCAGGGGATAGAGCGTTGGTTTCCGGTACCAAAGGTCGCTGGTTCGATTCCAGTCGGGGGCACCCATACGCCGAAGGGGCAGTCGAGTGATCGACTGCCCCTTCGGCATACCCGCCCGCTTTCAGCCGGCGAGGTGGATGCCGAGGTCCGTCCGGCCGGGATGGATGTCGCTGCGCAGCGCGCGGGTTCCGCGGTAGTCGCCGTCGCGGAGGGCGCGGTAGCGGCGCGGCGTCTCGTCGCTCAGCCCCGCGATGCGCGTACGCAACCGCTCGGCCTCGCGGTCGACGCCCGCGGCATCCAATCCGTCGGCGTCGTACACCACGTGCAGATCGAGCGTCTCGATGCCCACGTACCAGAGCGCGCCGTGAGTCAGCGGGAACAGGAGCGAGTCGAGGTCGCCGCTGATGCCGCGCTCCCCGATCGAGCGCTCGTCCTCCCCCACCGTCACGACGACGAGCGCGCGACGGCCGGAGAGTCCGCCGTCGCCGTAGCGCCGCGGAACGCCGAGCTCGGGATCCATGTCGCCGTACGCGAAGCCGTTGGTGAACACACGGTCGATCCAGCCCTTGAGGATCGCGGGCGGCCCGTACCACCACAGCGGGAACTGCAGCACGAGCAGCTCGGCGGCAGCGAGCTTGCGCTGCTCCTCGAGTACGTCGTCCGGGAACGGGACGCGCCCGTACGCGCCTCCCGCCGGGCCCGACGCGGTCCCGAGCGTGACGTCGAGCTCAGCGTCCGGGAGCACGGGCGAGAAGCCCTGCGCGTACAGATCGGATGTCGCGACGCGGTGCGTCCGCGTCAGCTCGGTCACACCTTCACCGAACAGGCGGGCGTTGAACGAGGTCGAACGCGGGTGCGCGAACACCCAGTGGGCGGTGTTCGGCGTCGGCTCGTGCGAGATGGTCATGATGCCTCCGGTCGGGTGATTGTCGGATCGGTCAGGGCCTGCAGCACGCGCGTGAGAACGGCTCGAGCGGATGTGGCGCTGATGCGCCCGTCGAGGGCGGCTCGCGACAGGGAGTCGCCGGCGCCGACGAGCGCCTGCGCCCCGGCGCCGTCGAGTCGCGCGCCGCAACTCGCGAGGGCCTCGTCGCAGAGCGCGAGGTAAGCGGCCTCGGCCTCGCGCCGCACCTCCACTAGCGTCGCCGAGCCGTCGAGCGCCGAGACGACATCGGCCAGTTCGCGCCCCTCGGCGAGCGAGCAGTCGATGTACGCGCCCGCGACGGCTCGGCACACGCCGTCCAGGTCGGGATCGGTGTCGGCGAGCGCGGCGATGAGGGTCGATCGCTGCTGCTCCTCGAACGCTCGGTAGAGCTCGGCAAGAGCGCCCGCCCGGTCGCCGAAGTGGTCGTAGACGACGGGCTTGGTCACGCCGGCGCGCTCGGCGAGGCGTCCCAGGGCGAACTCGTCCGTCCCCGCTTCGCGGATCAGCTCGCGCGCCACCGCCAAGAGCTGCGCGCGCCGTTCACTGCGCGGCATCCGTCGCCGTTGCGTCGTATCGTCCACCCGACCTCCCCGTCAAGTTACCAATGGTAGTTTGTCAGGAGGTGGTGGGACGCCACCCGAGCCTCGGCTCGAGCTCCACGGCCTGTTAGGTTTCTCTCGTGTCGACCGATCGCGAACGTACCCCGGAGCCATCGGCCGCTCTGAGCCGACGGTCGATCCTTCTCGGTTCCCTCGCAGCCGGCTGCCTCGTCCTCGCGAGTTCGAAGACCGCACATGCGCTCACATACTCCGTCAAGACGCCCGCCGAGCACGCCGCCCTCCCTATTACGTGGGGATACCCGTTCGCGGTGCGTGCAAACCGCGGCTCGGGTGTGGATGGATACCCTGGCCCCACATATGGCGGGCACATCGGCGCGGACTACTACGTCGATCCGCGCATCGGGACCCCCATCCTCGCTGTCGCGGACGGCACGGTGACGGCAGTTGGCGATGACGGCGACGTGAGCCGAGGTGTGTTCGTCGTCGTCCAGCACGCCGCCGGCGTGCGGTCGGAGTACCTGCACATGCAGCGAGGAAGCCCGCGAGTGAGCGTCGGGCAGCGCGTCTTCCGTTGGACACCGCTCGGACTGACCGGAAACACCGGCGATGTGCGCCCACGCACAGTTGCGAATGCCCACCTGCACCTCGCCATTTTCTCGGGACCCCACCGAACCGGAACAGTCTGGAACCCGGCGTGGCTCATCGAAGGCGCTCCGCTTCCCACGACATCACCGACTCAGCCAACTCCGGTGTATCGGTTCTGGAGCGCCACATATGCGGGCCACTTCTACACCGCAAGCGCCGAGGAGCGCGATGCCGTCGCCGCACGATGGCCCCACATCTGGTCCTACGAGGGCCAGGCTTACACCGCCTTCGCAACCCAGGTCGCTGGAACGGTGCCGCTCTACCGGTTCTGGAGCGCCCAGTACAACAGCCACTTCTACACAACGGGTGCTGATGAACGAGATGCAGTCATCGCGCGTTGGCCAGACATCTGGTCATACGAGGGAGTCGCGTACTACGTGTACCCGGTAGACGCAGTCATCGCGAACACCGTGACCGTCGCGCGATTCTGGAGCGCTTCGACGCGGCACCACTTCTACACTGCGAGCGCAGCCGAGCGAGATGGCGTGATGTCCCGCTGGCCCGACGTTTGGCAGTACGAAGGCGACAATTTCCGCGTTCCAGCGAGCGGTGTCGCCTCATGAACAGCGAGATGGAGCCCCGATCATGACAGCGATTTCTCCTGCTCGCCGCCGGGAAGCGTTCATGCCGCTCCTCGGCGGGGCGGTCGCCCTGATTCTTGCCGGGTGCGCGACGACCGCGCCTGGCGCGCTGGCTCCAACACCCCTTGCAGCGACCTCTCCCTCGGAGTCGCCCTCCAGTCCCACACCGACACCCGGGCGCGAAGCAACCCCGGATCCCGCGGTGGAAGCTTCGTCGCCCTCGACCGCCGCACTGCTGGACGCATGCCTCGAGATCGTCGCCACGAATGACGCTGCCGCCCAACAGCTGAGCCGTTCTACTGTTCTTCGCTCCGAAGCACGATCCGCGCTACGCCCGGACGACCTTCTTTATGTCGTCGTACCGATCAGCGACCCGACAGTCGATCTCCGCGTGGAGTATGCCTGCCTCCTCACCTCGGACCTCGCGTTGGACTCGACCTGGGCTCGAGTGGCACCCGAGGTCGACGACTTCGACCAGTGGGCCACGGCTACGGAGCCTGAGCAGGGTCCCTGACCCGCTCGAACACACAGAGACGCCCGGGACGACAACTCGTCTCGGGCGTCTCTGCAGTCATCCGGCTGCGAGCCGGTACGTCGGGCTCAGGAGGACTTTTCGTCCTCTTCCGGCTCGAAGGTCGATGCGGTGCCGGTGTGACCGGCGGCGACACCGTCGGGAGCGGCGGGGATCGTGCCGTCCTTGCCCAGACCGCCGGGCTCGCGCGTGCCCTCACTGTCGTCCTCGCCGATGGGGACCTCGACGTCCGGGCCCTCGTAGGCGTTGTCGTCGGTGTCGCGGTGCGATTCGTTCGAGGTCATGTCATTCCTCTCCTCGGTGAGTGACGGCGTATGCGCCGTCCGGTCAGATGAAGGGTGCCAGAGCACCCGCCGTGAGCGCGAGGGCTCCCGCCAGGGCACCGGATGCGGTAGCCGCCGTCCGGATGTTGCGACGGATCACGCTCTTGCGTGCACGATTGCCCGGCGCGTCGGTGGTCAGCAGCGAGTGCTGAGCCTCCTTGAGCGTCGCGTAGCGGCCGATCGGCGTCGCGTGACCGTCGAGGGCGATGAAGTGACCGTCCGACGAGGTGTCGATCGAACCGATGAACTCACCGTCGGTGGAGGCAACGTAGAAGCCGGGCGCGACGGTGGACCAGGTGATCCGTCGCGCGGTGAGGACGCGAGGCGCCGCGGGCGCCTCCATGACGGAGGTCATGCTGCTGCAGCCAGCGTGCGCGTCGCACGGACGGGCGCCGCTACAGGGGTGACGGCAGCCGTGTGCTCGAGGTCGACGACGAGCCCGGCCGACGAGCTGGCCGACTTCGCCATCTCTGTCAGGAGCGCCGAGTCCAGCTTCTCGGACTCGGCGGAGTCGAAGACGAACCGCAGCGGGATGGACGGCTGCAGCCAGATGGTGGAGCGGCCGGATGCCTCCCCCGCCGGGTGCTTCCACGTCAGCGTGAAGCTCTCGGAACGGCGCAGCTTCGTCGCCGCGAGCACCTTGATGTGTGCAAGCAGCCGGTCGGGGATTTCGATCGACTCGGACGCGTTGCCGTAGAACAGCTGGCCCATGGTGACTCCTCAAAGACGCTGGATGACTTGTTCGCAACGCTACTAGTTGTGAAAGTATCTCGTCAAGTTAGATATCTGGTAAGGTATGAACATCGCGAAAACAGCGGAGGTGCATTCATGACCGGGTTCTTTTACGACGACGACCGTCAGCGTGCGACCAGCGCGCTCGAAGCTCTGCGCTTGTATCAGGCGGCGGAAGCCGCGATGCGACGCCGGACACGAGAGTCCATGTCGATGGGCGAGAACGAACTGCTCGTCGTCCGACAGCTGCTTCGGGCCCAGTCGCGCGGGCAGCAGGTGAAACCCGGCGATGTTGCAAAGTACCTGGGCATCTCGACCGCAAGCACGACCAGCCTGCTCGATCGTCTCGAGAGCGCCGGCTACCTCCGCCGCGTCCCGCACCCGAGCGACCGGCGCAGCGTCTATCTCGAGCCGACGGAACGCGCCGACGACGAAGTGCGGGCGACGCTGTCGACGATGCACGACCGGATGCACCAGGTCGCAGCCGAAACGTCGCCGGAAGCGACGGAAGCGGTCATCGACTTCCTCACACGCATGCAGGAAGCTGTCGACTCGGTCGAGCCCGCCTCCGTACTCCGCCGCTGAGGCGATGTCACCAAACGGGTCTCACCGAACCGGCGGCTGACACCGCGGGCACCACCACGTCCGGCGGCGCTCCGGATCGTCGACGACCTCCGCGCGCACCCGGATCGAGGTGCCGCAGCGAAGACAGGGCTTCCCCGCCCGGCCGGCGACCCAATGCGAGCGGCCGCGTCGCGCATCGCCGGTCGTGACCTGGTACATCCCCGGCACCGTGGCGGAGAGACGGAGGGCTCGGGCCGCGCGCGAGACCAGCGCGCCCGCATCCACCGAACCAATGGGGGCGAACGGGTGCGCGCCCGAGAGGAAGGCGAGCTCGTTGACCCACAGATTGCCCAGGCCGGCGACATTGCGCTGATCCAGAAGGGCCGCCACGACGGTGCGATCGGGATGCTGCCCGAGCCGGGCGACCGCCTCGGCGGCATCCCAGTCCGGCCGCAGCGGATCCGGCCCGAGGTACGCGAGGGCCCCGGCGACGTCCGTCTCTCGCATCAGCTCGACGATCGGCATGTCGATCCCCCAGAGCGTCCGCTCGTCGTCGAGCTGCGCTCGCACGCGCGCGCGAGCGGCGACGGATGCCGGCAGCCGCCGCCCCGGACCGGTGATCGACCACGAGCCCTGCATCAGCAAGTGGGTGTGCAGCGCCCATCCCGGTGACAGCTGCGTCACCAGGTGCTTGCCGTGGGTCTCGAACCCGCTGAGCGTCCAGCCCGCGAGAGACGTTCCCGCTGCGGCTCCGGACCGCAGCTCACCGTCGACGATCGACCGCCCCGACACCTCTCGCCGCAAGCGCGCCGCGAGGCGGAAGACACTGTCACCCTCGGGCATCCGCGTCTTGCTCCTCGCGTGCGATCGTCATGCCCCCAGTCTGCCTGCGGCCTCTAGACCGCGGCCCGTCATCCGTCAACCGTTCGAGATCGTCCCGGCCTGCGGCGATCATGGCCGCATGAGCGAGATCACCGCACACAAGGGCCTCTTCAACGACATCGAGCTGCACGTCGACGACACCGGCGGGTCGGGTCGCCCCGTCGTCCTGATCCACGGATGGCCGCTGGCGGCCGAGTCGTGGTCGGAGCAGATCCCCGCGCTCACCGCGGCGGGGTATCGCGTCGTGGCGTACGACCGCCGCGGGTTCGGGCGCAGCGACAAGCCGCGCTCGGGCTACGACTACAACACGTTCGCGACGGACCTCGCGGCGGTGCTCGACACCCTGGACCTGCGCGACGCGACCCTCGTCGGCTTCTCGATGGGCGGCGGCGAGGTCGCCCGCTACATCGCGAACCACGGGCAGGACCGACTGCGCAGCGTCGTCTTCGCCGCCGCGGTGCCGCCGTATCTCGCCCAGACGCCCGACAACCCCGAGGGCCCCCTGACGCAGGAGGCGGCGGATGACATGGAGCGTGGCCTCCGCGACGATGAGTCGACCTTCTACGACGGCTTCACGACCCAGTTCTTCTCCGCGAACGGCGAGCTGAAGGTGACGGAAGAGCAGCGGCAGCAGGCCATCGCCCTCACGCGCCAGGCTGATCACCACGCGGCGTTGAAGGCGATGGAAGCCTTCGGCACGACGGACTTCCGTCGCGACCTCGCGGCGGTCACGGTCCCCGCGCTCATCATCCACGGCGACAGCGACGCGACCGTCCCGTTCGAGGGATCGGGCAAGCGCACGCACGAGGCGCTGCCGGGAAGCGAGCTCGTCGTGATCGAGGACGCCCCCCACGGGCTGAACGTCAGCCATGCTCGCGAGTTCAATGAGGCGCTGCTGACCTTCCTCGACACGTAACCCGCCACACGCGCACAGGGCCGCCTCGTCGAAACGAGGCGGCCCTGTGCGCGTTCGCGAACGGTCAGAGGTCGAGCTTCTCGTTCTTCCCGTCGTACGTCTCACCCGTGATCTTCGACTTGATGAGGCCGATGGCCGTCGCGATGCGGCCGCCCGCGCTGCTCCAGTACTCCCCCGAGATCGCGTCGATGCGCAGCAGCGTCACGCGCGGGTCGTCGGGGCCGTCCGGGAACCACGCCTCGAGCGTGCTCGACCAGTACTCCTCGAGCCGGGCGCGGTCATCGACGATCGTCGCCGTGCCGGCCAGCGACACCCATGCGTCGGAGCTGCTGAGCGAGACACCGACGCCCGGACGCGACGCGATGTGCGCCGCGATGGAGCTGTCGCGACTGATGACGAACCACAGGTCGCCGTCGAATTCCGCCTCCTGCACGGTGAGCGGACGGGACGTCAGCTTGCCGTCGGGGTCGACGGAGGTCACCATCGCGAACCGGAAGTCCGGCAGAAGCTCGGCGAGGGTCTTGCGGGGGTCTTCGTTGTCGTCGCTCATCGTCTCTCCTTGTCGTGGTTCACGTCCGTGCGACGCGTGGGTCCACCGTCGCACCGCGCGGGCTCTCGCCGCGCTCACTTGACAGTGCGGGGTTCGCGCTCACCCACCCGACGGGTTGTCGAGCGGCAGACCCTCGTCGTCGGTCGTCGTCTCAGGGTCGCCGTCATCGGCGGGGGCGGCGCTGGGCGCGCCCGGGAACGCGGACGCGCCGCCGGTCGCGGTGCCGGTTTCGACGTCGTTACCCGGGACGTCGACGTCGTCGTGCGATGCGTGGTTGTCGGGATCGCTCATCGTGCAGTCCTCCTCGTTCGTGGAGTACGCGACGCTACGCCCGCCCCGGACGGCTCCCCAGGGCATTGACACACGCGAGCGGGGAATCATCCCCGAGACGGATCGACGTCCGCCGCCGGGCCGACGCGGTGCGGGCCACCCCGTCCCTAGCGTCGAGCTATGACCACCGCACCGCTTTCCGCACCGCACCGTCTTCGCTCCGCCGCGGACCGCGCATCCGCCGTCGTCGGGGCGATCGCCGGCAACATCGTCATCCTCGGCGTCGTCGTTCTCGCCGCCCTCGTCGTCCCCGTCGCCGCAGCCCTGACCTTCGGCTCGGCGCTGCTGTCACGGCTGGGCTGACGTCGCGGGATCGTCGGGGCGCTTCGCGACATCCGTCGGCGTATGAGGAACGAGCTTCAGCCCGATGACCGCCACCACGATGCCGGCGATGAACACGACCTTTCCGGCCGAGAACGCCTCGGCGCCGCTGAGGATCGCCCAGGTGACCGTCAGCGCAGCTCCGACACCGACCCACACCGCGTACGCCGTGCCGATGGGGATCTGCTTCACGGCCCAGCCGAGTCCGAGCATGCTGAGGGTCAATCCGACGGCGAACACCGCGGTCGGTACGGGCGCGGTCAAGCCGGCGGATTGTCCGAGGGCGGTCGCCCACACCGCTTCGCAGACGGCGCTGAGCAGCAGCACGATCCACGCCACTCAGCTCACCGCCTTCAGCCCGATGACCGAAGCCACGAGCAGCAGGATGAGAAGGATCCGCGCCATCGATGCCCGCTCCTGTCGCGTCACCATCGCCCAGACCACTGTTAAGGTCGCGCCGACGCCGACCCACACCGCGTACGCCGTACCGGTCGGCAGCTCGGTCATCGCGATGGCGAGGCCCGCCATGCTGGCGGCGAGCGCGACGACGAACAGGATCGCGGGCCGCTTCCGCGTGAACCCGTCGGATGCCGCGAGCGCGGCGGCCCACACCGCCTCGAGCATCCCCGAGACGATCAGAATGACCCATGCCATGACAGACCTGTCTGAGTCAGTCTTGTCGTGTGCGGGTACTGCTCCCTCGTCCGCGGGCCCGCCGTCGGGCCCCGCATCCACCCTAGCCGCGTCGTCCGGCACTCGGCCGGCCGGGCGGACGGTCAGGGCGACGGGACGAGGAACAGTGCGTCGATGAGGCCCGGGTTGTGGGCGTGCACGAGAACACCGAACACCACGGCGTCGAAGAGCAGGTGAACGGTCACGACGTAGGCCAGCGAGCGGGTGCGCAGGAAGATGTAGCCCTGCAGCAGGGCGAAGGGGATGGTGAGCGCGGGCCCCCACGCCCGGTACCCGAGCTCCCACAGGAACGACACGAACACGATCGTCTGCAGGACGTTCGCCGAGACGTCCGCGAAGTGGCGGCGCAGCAGCGCGAAGCACGTGCAGATGAAGAACAGCTCGTCCCAGATGCCGACTGCGCCGACGCCGATGAAGAGGCGCACGATGAGCTCGGGAGTGTCGACCACCGGCCAGTTCGTGTACACGCCCGAGGTGATGAAGTAGAACGGCAGGATCAGCCAGCCGAGCACCAGGACGGCAGCGAGCCACACCCACTGGAAGGTCGACCACCGCCCTCCCCCGCGCCACGGGAAGCGGATGGCGTGGTCACGGTAGACGTATCGCGACACGAGGTAGGGCAGCACGACGGCGCCGCCGAGGGCGAGCGTGAACCGCAGCATCGCCAGGTTGTCGAGCTCCGCCTTCAGGTCGATGAGACTCACCACGACCATGCCGAGCGCGATGAGCGAGAGGTCTCGGGTCAGCGACGGGCGCGCCTCGCTCACCCGCCAGCGGTCCACGCCGAGGGCGATCACCAGCCCGACGATCAGCAGCACCCAGCCCAACCAAGGTTGCAGGAGCACGAAGAACGCCGGGGCGGCGAGGCACACGAGCAGCGCCGGCAGCGTGCTGACCGAGAGGTACGGACGGCTCCCGAGTTCGGCGTGCGGCTTCATGGCGTCAGCGCGCGTCGTCGGTGCGGACGTAGACGAGATCGCGGATGTCGCGCCCCTTGGCGATGCCCTTGCGCTCGAAGGCGGTCATCACGCGCCCCTCGAAGCGCGGCGCCCAGGCCCCGTCGAAGCCGGGCTCGAAGCCCGCGGCATCCGTCATCACCTCGCGCATCTGGAGGGCGTAGTCCTCCCAGTCCGTCGCGAGCCGCACGACGCCGCCGGGCTTGAGCACGCGCGCCGCGAGCGGGGTGAAGTCCGGCGAGATGAGACGCCGCTTGGTGTGGCGGTTCTTGTGCCAGGGGTCGGAGAAGAAGATCCACAGCTCGTCGACGGATGCCGCCGGCAGCAGGTGCTCGAGCACCTCGGGCGCGTTCGCCTCGACGAGCCGCAGGTTTCGGGCCCCGGCCCGGTGGGCGTCGAGCATGGTGCGGGCCAGCCCGGCCCGGAACACCTCGACGGCCAGGAAGTCGACCTCGGGGGCGTTCTGCGCCGCCGAGACGATGGCGTGGCCCTGTCCCGAACCGATCTCGACGATGACGGGCGCCGAGCGGCCGAACAGGGTCTCGGTGTCGACGGCCGACCCCGGGCGGACGCTGAGGACGGCCTGATCGCGCTCGACCGGTACGAGGTAGAACGAGCCGAGCTCATTCCATGCGCGTTCCTGCCCGTCGCTCATGCGCCCGCTGCGACGAGCGAACGACACGGGCCGGTCGCGGTAGCGCGGCTCGTCGCCGGTGTCGGGCACGTCGTTCTGCATGTCTCCAGGGTATCGAGCCCCGGCGTCGCTTCCCGCCCCGCGCCGGACGGGTCAGGTCGTGACGAAGTCGATGAGCTCTTCGACGCGCCCCAGCAACGCGGGGTCGAGGTCGCGGTAGGTCCGCACCGACCCGAGGATGCGCTGCCATGCGTGCGCGATGTCGGCCTGGTCGTCGGCCGGCCAGCCGAGTGCCTGCAAGACGCCCGTCTTCCAGTCGATTCCGCGCGGCACCTGCGGCCAGGCGGCGATCCCGACGGCCTCGGGCCTCACGCACTGCCACACGTCGATGTGCGGGTGCCCGACGATCTTCAGGTGCTTGCCGTGCGGTCCGCGCAGGATCTGCTGCGCGATCCGCGTCTCCTTCGAGCCGGTGACGAGGTGGTCGACGAGCACCCCGTAGCGGCGCTCCGCCGAGGGCGGCTCGTCGCGCAGCAGGTCGTCGAGCAGGTCGATGCCCTGCAGGTACTCCACCACGACGCCCTCCACCCGCAGGTCGGCGCCCCACACCTTCTCGACGAGCTCGGCGTCATGCCGCCCCTCGACGAGGATGCGCGAGGCTCGGGCCACGCGGGCACGCTGCTGCGGCGCGACGAACGATCCGGATGCCGTGCGCAGCCGACCCTGCGGAGCGGCAGCCTTCGGCGCGACGAGCCGCACGGGCTCGCCGTCGACGAGGAACCCGCCGCCGAGCGGGAAGAGACGGACCTTTCCGAGGCGGTCCTCGAGCTCCACGTTCCCGCCGCGCACCGCGACGACCGCACCGCAGTACCCGTCGGCGGCGACCTCGACGACCAGGCCGGGATCGGCGGGCACCTCGGGGACCACCTTGCGCCCGACATCGCGCCATCCCGCAGCGAGCACGTCGGTGCCGTACCTGTCGTCCATCGAACCTCCCGCGTCGCGACCCCTCGGACCGCCGGTCAGCATAAGCGGCGCGGGGCGCGACGCACGGCATCTGCGCCGCGATTCCGCTGCCCGCTGATTCTCAGTCGCCGCATAGGCTCGCACCCGGGCCCCTCAATAGAGTGGGACCGAGGCCGGTCCTCCGTCCTCGGAAGGGGAACGGATGCGCGCGCTCCGAGCACTGACGCTCTCGATCGTGGCGAGCCTCGCCCTCGTCGTGGGCGGCTCCGCCGCGGCTGTCGCCACAGAACCGGTCGACCTGGGCGCCGGTCGGGTCGTCGACGGGGCCGGGGCGCTCTCGGCCGGAGAGGAACGCGCCCTCGACGAACGGCTGACTGCGCTCAGCGGTGAGGCGGGTGTCGACCTGTGGGTCGTCTACGTCGACGCGTTCTCGAACCCGTCCGATGCCGCCGACTGGGCGAACGCCGTCGCCGACCGCGGCGGGCTCGGCGTCAACCAGTACGTCCTCGCCGTCGCGACGGAGCAGCGCAACTTCTACCTCTCGGGCGACACGGCGGGTCCGATCGACGCCGACACCCTCGGCCGCATCGAGACGCAGAACATCCTCCCCGAGCTGCAGGCCGGCGACTGGAGCGGCGCGGCCTTCGCCGCGGCCGGAGCCATGGCGGATGCCGTTGGCGGCGGTTCTCCGAGCCAGCCCGGCGCCGCGGGCGGCGGCTTCTCGGGCCTCACGATCGTGCTCGGGCTGGTGGCTGTCGGTGCCGTCATCGCCGTGATCGTCGTCGTGATGCGACGTCGGCGCACTGGAGCCGGCGGGACCCGCGGGGGCGCAGCTCCGGCCGGGGAGCCGATCGAGCAGCTCGCCCGTCGCTCCGCCGCCGCTCTCGTCGCCGCCGATGACGCTATCCGCACGAGCGAGCAGGAGCTCGGGTTCGCGACGGCGCAGTTCGGCGATGCGGCGGCGAGCGCTTTCGCCGACACTCTCGCCCAGGCGCGGCGCGACCTCGACGAGGCGTTCGGGCTGCAGCAGCGACTCGACGACGACCAGGCCGACTCCGACGATGAGGTGCGTGCGATCCACACGCGGATCCTCGAGCTTTGCGCTCACGCCGACGCCGAGCTCGACGCGCGCACCGAGGAATTCGACGGGCTGCGCGCACTGGAGCAGAACGCACCCGAGGCCCTCGTGCGCATCCAGCAGGAGCGCGCGGCGGCCGCATCCGGTCTGGATGCCGCCACCACCTCGCTGGAACGTCTGACAGCCGTGTACGCCGCCGAAGAGCTCGCGACGGTCGACGACAATCCCGACCAGGCGCGCTCGCGCCTCGCCTTTGCCGACGAGCAGTTGGCCGCCGCGCAGCGCGCGATCGCCGCCGGCGACGGGGCGGAGGCCGCCGTTGCGCTCCGCGCGGCCGAGAGCGCGATCGCGCAGGCCGCTCAGCTCGAGGCATCCGTCGACAAGGTCGCCGCCACCCTCGCCACCGCGGAGCGCGACGCAGCTGCCCTCCTGGCAGACCTCGAGGGCGACCTCGCGGGCGCGGTCGGGGTGCCCGATGCGGACGGCGCCCTCGCCGGTGTCGTCGCCGCCACTCGCCAGCAGATCGACGCCGCTCGGGCACAGCTCACGGGAGCACAGCGCCGCCCGCAGGCGGCCCTGTCGGTGCTGCTCGGTGCGAACGCGGCGATCGACGCCGCTCTCGCCGGCGCGCGCGGCGCGGCGCAGCGCGCGGAACGTGCGCGTCAGACGCTCGGCCAGCAGCTGCAGCAGGCGCGCGCGCAGGTCTCGGCCGCCGAGGACTACATCGCCACCCGGCGCGGCGCGGTCGGCGCGACCGCACGCACCCGCGTCGCCGAAGCCCGCGCCTCGCTCGACCGCGCGGAGGCCACGGCGCAGATCGACCCCGAGCGGGCCCTCGCTGATGCGACCCGCGCGGCGCAGCTCGGCGCACTCGCCGTCGAGGCCGCCCGCGGCGACGTCGGCGGTTTCGCACAGTCCGCCCCCGGTTCGGGGTCGAACGGCATGATGGGTGCCATGATCGGCGGCATGGTGCTCAACTCGCTCCTGGGCGGCGGGTCCTCCGGCCGACGCTCCTCCGGCTTCGGCGGAAGCGGGTTCGGCGGATTCGCCGGCCCCTCGCGCGGCGGCTTCGGCGGCGGTTTCGGCGGCGGCTCCCGCGGCCGCAGCGGCGGCGGCGGCTTCGGCGGCGGCGGTCGTTCGCGCCGCGGCGGCGGCCGCTTCTGACTCAGAACTCCTACCCAGACCACCCATGAAAGGAACCCCGATGGCAAAGCAGTCCATCTTCGGTCGTATCTCCACCCTCATGAAGGCGAACATCAACGCGCTTCTGGATCAGGCCGAGGACCCGCAGAAGATGCTCGACCAGCTCGTGCGGGACTACACCAACTCGATCGCCGACGCCGAGTCGGCGATCGCCGAGACGATCGGCAACCTGCGCCTGCTCGAGCGCGACCACCAGGAGGACGTGCAGGCCGCCGCCGAGTGGGGCAACAAGGCGCTCGCGGCGAGCCGCAAGGCAGACGAGCTGCGCGGCGTGGGCAACACGGCCGACGCCGACAAGTTCGACAACCTGGCGAAGGTCGCGCTGCAGCGTCAGATCAGCGAGGAGAACGAGGCCCGCACGATCGCGCCGACCATCGCGACCCAGACCGAGGTCGTCGAGAAGCTCAAGGACGGGCTCAACGGCATGAAGGTCAAGCTCGACCAGCTGCGGGCCAAGCGCTCCGAGCTGCTCGCGCGCGCGAAGACCGCCGAGGCGCAGAGCCGCGTGCACGACGCCGTCAAGTCGATCGACGTGCTCGACCCCACGAGCGAGCTCGGCCGCTTCGAAGACAAGGTGCGCCGTCAGGAGGCACTGGCCGCCGGCAAGCAGGAGCTCGCCGCGTCGAGCCTCGACGCGCAGTTCGAGAGCCTCGAGGACGTCGGTCAGCTGACCGAGGTCGAGGCGCGCCTCGCCGCCCTGAAGTCCGGCGGCGCTGCCGGCGCGATCGAGCGCTGAGACCGGTCTGATCACGATCAGCGACGTCCGGGCCGGCGATGCCGCCCGGACGTCGCTGTTCGTTTCGCGTGAACGAAGGATGACGACATGACCCGCTTCATCGTGGTGCCGCAGTGGCAGGGCTCTCCCTCCGCCCGCTCGATGACCTTGATCGACGGCGCCGAAGCGATCGCCGGCGACCTGCCGCGCAGCGCGACCGTGCGGGTCGATGTGCCGGTCGAGGCGGGCGAGGCACTCGACACCGGCATCCGTCGTTTCAGTTCGCTGCAGCGCACCCGCGACCTCATCGCGGACGCGTTGGCGGGTTCGGCCGAGCCGTCCGCGCCCGCCGCGGCGCAGACCTCCCCCACGGTCGTGATCGGCGGCGACTGCGGCGTCGCCGTCCCGGCGGTGGCTCACGCGGCATCCGCGCACCCGGATCTGGCCGTCGTCTGGTTCGACGCCCACGCCGACCTGCACACGCCGGCCTCGTCGCCGTCCGGCGCCTTCGCGGGCATGGCGTTGCAGGCGGTCTTCGGCCGCGGTCCGCTGACGACGGATGCCGCTGTCTCGGCCGACCGGGTCATCCTGGCCGGCGCGCGGGAGTTCGACGACGCCGAAGCCGAGCTCATCGATACGGTCGACCTGCGCACCGTGAGCGTCGACGACCTCGCCGACCCGGCCGCCCTGGCCGATGCGGTCGCCGCGACCGGCGCCGGCTCGGTCTACGTGCACGTCGACCTCGACGTCCTCGACCCGGCGGCGATCACCGGGGTCGGCGCGCCCGTGCCGTTCGGCCTCGACGTCCCCGCCCTCACCGCCGCGATCGGTGCGCTGCGCGAGCGGATCCCTCTGGTCGGGGCATCCATCTCGGGCTTCGCCCCCGCGCACCCCGACGCCGCCGTCGACGACATGGGTTCGGTACTCCGGATCATCGGGGCCGTCGCGTGAGCCCCGCGACACCGCCGACGGGCTGGCGCGAACGCGCCGACCGAGCCGTGCGTCGCGGCGCGGCCCTCGACCGCTGGATTCCCGCGCCGCTACTCGATTCGCCGTTCAGCCGCCTCGGCGCGGTCGCCGGCACGGCCTTCGGTCTCGTGTGGGGCACGCTGTGGTCGACGGGGCGCGTGCGCCGCCGCTCAGGACTGTGGGTGTTCACCGGCATGCCCGCATGGACCTTCGGTCGCGGCGGCGTCTGTGTGGGCTCGTGCTTCCTCACCGGGGAGCGCGAACCCGACGAACGCGTGCTGGCGCACGAGGCGGTCCACGCGCAGCAGTGGCGCCGGTACGGGCTGCTGATGCCGGTGCTCTACCTCATCGCCGGCCGCGACCCGCTGCGCAATCGTTTCGAGATCGAGGCGGGCCTGGCCGACGGCAACTACATCCCGCGGCGGGGCGACCGGGACTGATCCGGGTCAGCGGGCGGTCGCGAGACCGAAACGCTCCGGCGTGTGGATCGCGTCGGCGGCCATCCCGAGCCGACCGGTGAGGTGGTCGACGATGTCGGCCGTGCCCAGGAAGCCCCCGAGCAGGTGCACGCGCGTCGAGCGCGCGGCATCCGTGCACAGCATCTCGTCGGCCCACGCCGTGACCGCGCGGGCGAGCGCCTCGCCCGATGCGCAGGCCCGGCCGGAACCCGCCGCGCCGGTGCGCGCCGACCGGTCGAGCCAGGTGACGATCATGCGCGCGGGGACCGCCACGGAACCGATCCAGGTCGCGTCGGGGACCTCGATGAAGAGGCGGCCCGTCGAGCACAGCGGCAGCGTCGCGACGAGGGCGCCGAGCTCGGCGAGCGAGTTCTCGTCGGCGGTGATCAGCTGCTGCACGCGGGCGTGCTTCGAGGCACGGCACGCGGAGTCACTGTGGACGGTCATGATGACTCCACTATACCCCGGTGTAGGCATGCCTTACCTATACCGGGGAGCAGTCACCCGACCAGGATGCGGCGGAGCTCCACGATCTCGTCGTCGCCCAGCCCCTGTGCCCGCAGGTAGTCGACGGGTGAGCCGTATCGCTCTCGCAGGTCGTCGAGCAGCGAGCGCATCACCGGCGCCGGCGAACGCGTCGCGAGATCCACGAGGTGCGGGGCATCCGGGTGGTGGGCCTGCAGGTAGGCGACGATCGGCGCGTTCCGCTCGGCGGGCAGCAACGTCTCGGTGCGCGCGTAGTCGGCGACCACCGCGTCATCGTCGACGCCGGCCGCGGCCAGCATCAGGGCGACGGTGACGCCGGTGCGGTCTTTGCCGATCGTGCAGTGGACGAGCACCGGCTGGTCGGCCAGGACGCCCCGGACGACCTCGAGGACGCGCGGCCCCGACTCGTCCACGATCGCGCGGTACATCGAGGCCAGCGACATGTCGGCGCGGAAGAGGGAGGCCACGGAACCCAGCAGCAGCGGCACGCGCTGGGTCTGATGCCCGAACCCGTCGAGCACGGTGGGCTCGGAGCGGACCTCGTCATCATCGCGCAGGTCGATGATGCGTCGCAGCCCGACCCGCCGCAGCGCCTCGCGTCCGGCCTCGTCGACGCGGAAGAGGTTGCCCGAGCGGAAGAGCACACCCGAGCGGGTGACGCGGTCACCGGCGGGCAGTCCCCCGGTGTCGCGGAAGTTCACGGCGCCCGAGACGACGAGGGGGATGTCGTCGCTCACGCGTCGCGCTTCGGCAGGGGCGGAACCGGATAGCGGCCGGCGATCGTGATGCGGTTGAAGGCGTTGATCGACACGAACAGCCAGCTCAGCGCGACGTACTCCTCTTCGGAGAAGACGCCGCCGACGTGATCGTAGAGCTCATCCGAGACGCCCTCGTCGGAGATGTGCACGTACGCTTCCCCGAGTTCGAGGGCCGCGCGCTCGCGCTCGTCGAAGACGCCGGAGTCGCGCCAGGTCGCCAGCTGCGCGATCTCGTCAGCGGTGACCCCGACGCGGACGGCGCGGTCGACGTGCACGCGCACGCAGTATGCGCAGCCGTTGAGCTGAGAGCTGTGGATGAGCGCGAGCTCCTTGAGGCGCTCGCCGATGCCCGCATCGGCGGCGAGACGACCGACCGTGCGCGCGAACGCGTCGAGGGCGTCGTACGCCGGGCGAGCCGCTTTCGACAGGTGGATGCGGTGCTCCGGACTCATGGCTTCACACTACCCACGGCC
The DNA here is from genome assembly GCF_028737325.1 of Microbacterium thalli. Lineage (GTDB taxonomy): Bacteria > Actinomycetota > Actinomycetes > Actinomycetales > Microbacteriaceae > Microbacterium > Microbacterium thalli. Next base: position 996,474 of record NZ_JAQZCH010000002.1, read on the forward strand.
TCCGGAAGGCGGGTGAGAATGAGAGGCACCCCGACCGAAGGACACCCGTGACCGCCGCCCCGTTCGACGAGTTCTCGTTTCTGCCCGTCCAAGCCGCCGAAATCGGGGTCCCCGTCCCCGCTGCCGAACGCCTCGGCGCGGGCACCGCGGACGGCCGCGACCTCAGCGCACTGCGCTTCGGAACGGAGGCGCCCGAGGTGACGCTGCTGCACGGCGCCGGACTGAACGCCCACACCTGGGATCGCACCGTGCTGGCCCTGGGACGCCCGGCCCTGTCGGTCGACCTCCCCGGTCACGGCGACTCCGGCTGGCGCGCCGACGCCGACTACACCGCACGCACGCTCGCCGCCGACCTCATCCCGGCGCTCGAGCAGTGGACCTCCGAACCGCAGGTGCTCGTCGGGCAGTCGCTGGGCGGCCTCACCGCCGCGGCGATCGCGGCCGAGCGACCGGACCTGGTGCGGGCGCTCGTGATCGTCGACATCGCGCCGGGACTCGATCCCGCCGGCGGCGCCGCTCAGATCCGGCGCTTCTTCGCCGGCCCCACCGATTGGTCGTCGCGGGCGGAGCTCGTCGATCGCGCCCTCGCCTTCGGTCTGGGCGGCGACCGCACCGCGGCCGAGCGCGGTGTGCTGCTGAACTCCCGCGTCCGCGCCGACGGCCGCGTGGAATGGAAGCACCACTTCGCGCGCATCGCCAATGCGTTGGCCGCCGATCCGGACGCCGCGGCCGTCGCCGATGAGCGCCAGGATGCGCTGGCCGCCGTGCTCGCGGCATCCGGCTGGGACGATCTCGCGGCGGTCACGGCTCCGATCACGCTCGTCAGAGGAGAGCGGGGCTACCTAGCGCCGGCGGACCTCGAGGCCTACCGCACTCGGCTGCCGCACGCGCGCATCGTCGAGGTCGACAGCGGCCACAACGTGCAGGAGGAGCTGCCCGCGGAGCTCGCCCGCCTAGTCCGGGACGCGGGCCTTGCAGGACGTGAACAGGGCTGACCGATGAGACGCCGCGCGCCGCGTCGCGGCCCCGGATGCGCCCCGGGGTCATCGCGGACCCTAGGCTGTATGCCGCACTGAGTTCGCGGAACCGCATCGGACAGCAACGATGCCCCGCCCTTGCGAAAGGAACCTCCTCCACATGCTTCGCCGCACCGCATTCTCCGCTGCCGCGCTGGTCACCGCCGGCACGCTGATCCTCGCCGGCTGCTCGGGCGCGTCCGACCCGTCGACCTCCGCCAGCGCAGGCGAGCCCAACCCCGACGCGAGCGTCAACATCCGCCTCGTCCTCGAGCCGTCGAATCTCGACATCCGGCAGACGGCCGGCATCTCGCTCGACCAGACGCTGATCGACAACGTGTACCAGGGGCTCGTGGCGCGCAGCGCCGCGGGCGAGATCGTCGACGCGCTCGCGAGCGCGCACGAGGTCTCGACCGACGGCCTGACCTACACCTTCACCCTGCGTGAGGGCGTGGTGTTCCACGACGGCCAGCCGCTGACGCCGCAGGATGTCGTCGCCTCCCTCACGACGCGGAAGGCGACGCCCGAATGGGCCGACTCCGAGCGACTCGCGAACGTGGCATCCATCGCCGCCGAGGGGCAGACGATCACCCTGACTCTGACGCAGCCGGACTCGAGCCTGCTGTGGAACCTCACCGGCCGCGCCGGGATCATCGTCAAGGAGGGTGACGCGGTCGACTACAACACGGCGGCCAACGGCACCGGCCCGTTCCGCGTCGCGAACTGGCGGCAGGGCGCGAGCCTCACCCTCGAGCGCAACGACGAGTACTGGGGCGACGCGGCGCAGGTCGCCGACGTGACCTTCGACTTCATCCCCGACAACCAGGCGGCCATCAACGCGGCCCTCGCCGGCGAGGTCGACGTCCTGGTCGGCTTCGACGCGAATATGACCGACCAGGTCGAGGGCAGCGGCGACTTCGTCGTCGAGACGGGCAGCGCGACCGACAAGAGCGTGCTGGCGATGAACTCCACCACCGGCCCGCTGGCCGATGTGCGCGTGCGCGAGGCCATCCGCACCGCGATCGACCACGACGCGATCGTCGAGGCCATCGGCGCGGGCCAGACGCTGTACGGCCCGATCCCCGAGTCGGATCCCGGCTACGAAGACCTCTCGGATGTCGTCTCCTACGACCCCGCGGCCGCGCGGGCGCTGCTCGGCGAGGCCGGGGTCGAGGAGCTGTCGCTCACCCTGACCATCCCGTCGGCATACAGCACCACGCTCTCGCAGATCCTCGTGTCGAACCTGAACGACGTCGGCATCGACCTCAAGGTGGACCGGGTCGACTTCGGCACCTGGCTGAGCGATGTCTACACCAACAAGGACTACGAGCTCAGCGTCGTGAACCACGCCGAGCCCCGCGACTTCGAGAACTGGGCCGACCCCGACTACTACTTCACGTACGACAACCCGGAGGTGCAGAGCCTCTACGCGCAGTCGCTCACCGCGACCGACGACGCCGCGGCCGCCGAGCTGCTGCGACAGGCCGCGCGCATCGTGTCGGAGGACCACCCCGCCGACTGGCTGTACAACTGGGCCTCGGTCATCGCCGTCGCCACGAACGTCTCGGGCATGCCCGTCGACAACGTGAACGCGCGCATCAACCTGGCCGAGATCGCCAAGAGCGACGGGTGATCCGTTACGCGCTGACGCGACTGGCCCTGCTGCTGCTGGGGCTGGTCGTGGCCAGCGTGCTGATCTTCCTCACCCTGCGGGTGCTGCCCGGGGATGTCGCGCAGCAGATCGCCGGCACCAACTCGACTCCGCAGCGGGTCGCGGCGATCCGCGAACAGCTGGGGCTCGACGTCCCGCTGCCGGTCCAGTACGCCGAGTGGATCGGCGGCCTGCTCCGCGGCGACCTGGGCACCTCGCTCGTCACCGGGACGCCCGTCGCCGAGGAGCTCGCCGCCAAGGCGCAGATCACCGTCCCTCTGGGGCTCATGTCGATGCTCGTCGCGGTGCTGATCGCGCTGCCGTTCGGCATCCTCGCGGCCCTGCGACGCGGCCGTGCTGACGGCACCATCCTCTCGTTCGGCGCGCAGGCCATCGCCGCGGTTCCCGTCGTGTGGGCCGGGATGATGCTCGTCGTGGTCTTCGCGGTCTGGCTCGACCTCCTCCCCGCTCAGGGATTCCCCCGTGATGGCTGGCGGGATCCGGGGCGGGCCTTCGCCGCCCTCATCCTGCCCGCCGTGACCATCGGCGTGGTCGAGGGGGCGATGCTCATGCGGTTCGTGCGCAGCGCCACGCTCGCCGCGATGGGCCAGGACTTCGTGCGCACCGCCGCAGCGAAGGGCCTGACCCGGCGTGCGGCGCTGCTGCGGCACGGACTTCCCACCGTCGGCCTGTCGATCATCAGCGTCCTCGGTCTGCAGGTAGCCGGCATCGTCGTCGGTGCCGTGGTGATCGAGCAGCTGTTCACGCTGCCCGGCATCGGGCGGATGCTCGTCGCCGACGTCGGACTGCGCGATCTGCCCAAGGTGCAGGGCGAGCTCCTGGCGCTGACCGCCGTGGTCCTGGTCGTGGGCTTCGTCGTCGACCTCGTGCACCGCGGACTCGACCCCCGTCAGCGGGAGGCATCATGACCGGACGTCCGTCGTGGCTGCGCCGACTCTGGGCGCTGCCCACCGGCCGGTTCGGCCTGATCGTCGTCGTCGCGATCGCCGTCATCGCGACGGTCTCGCTGGTGTGGACGCCCTTCGACCCGCAGCGGGTCGACATCCCCGCGCGCTGGTCGCCGCCCGGGTGGCCGCACCTGCTCGGCACCGACGCGTCGGGGCGCGACATCCTCTCGCTCCTCATCGCCGGGTCCCGCACGACCGTGCTGGTCGCCCTGGGCGCGGGCGCCGTGGCCACGCTGCTCGGCATAGCGCTGGCGTGCCTCGGCGCTCTCACCGGGCGGTGGACGCGCGAGGTCGTGGCGGTGCTCGTCGACATCCTCATCGCCTTCCCCGTGCTGCTGATCGCCATGATGATCTCCGCGGTGTGGGGCGGGTCGCTCTGGGTCGTCATCATCTCGGTGGGGATCGGGTTCGGGGTCAACATCGCGCGGGTCACCCGGCCCGAGCTGCGGCGGATCCTGCACAGCGACTTCGTCCTCGCGGCGCGCGCCAGCGGCCTGACGCCCGTGCAGACGGCGATCCGGCATCTCCTGCCCAACGTCGCGCCGGTGTTCATCGTGCAGCTGTCATGGGGCATGGCGGTCGCCGTCCTGGCGGAGGCGGGACTGAGCTACCTCGGTTTCGGCGCACCGACCACGCAGCCCTCGTGGGGGCTGTTGCTCAGCGAGCTGCAGACCTACCTCACCGCCCACCCGCTCAGCGTGGTGTGGCCGGGCGCGGCGATCACCATCACCGTGCTCGGGCTCAACATGCTCGGCGACGGGCTGCGCGAGGCGACCGACCCGACCCTGTCGCGACGCCGCTCCCCCGCGGCATCCCACACACCGGCGGTGGTCGCATGAGTCTCGAGGTGACCGACCTGACGATCGACCTCGACGGACGCCGCGTCGTCGACGGTGTCTCGTTCGCGGTGCCCGACGGCGCGCGTATGGGACTGATCGGCGAGTCGGGGTCGGGCAAGTCGCTCACCGCGCTGGCCGTGCTCGGCCTGCTGCCCGACGGTGCCGAGGTCTCCGGCAGCATCCGCTGGGACGGGACGGAGCTCATCGGGCGCCGCGACCGCGACCTCGCGTCGCTGCGCGGCGATGCGATCGGCATCGTCTTCCAGGAGCCGCAGACGGCGCTCAATCCCCTGCGCACCGTCGGGCGGCAGATCGCCGAACCGCTGCGCATCCACGCCCAGGCCGGCCGGCGCGAGGCGCTCGCGCGTGCCCAGGCCGATGCCGACCGGGTGCGGCTGCCCGAGGGGGCGCTGCGCCGGTACCCGCACCAACTGTCGGGCGGACAGCGGCAACGCGTCGCGATCGCGATGGCCATCGCCGCCCGGCCGCGCCTGCTCATCGCCGACGAGCCGACGACCGCCCTCGATGTGACCATCCAGGCCGAGATCCTCGATCTGCTCGGCGAGCTCGTCGACGACGACGGCATGTCGCTGCTGTTCATCACCCACGACCTGGCGGTGCTGTCGCAGGTGGCGACGGATGCCGTCGTGCTCGAACGCGGCCGGGTGGTCGAAGCCGCCCCCGTGACGCAGTTGCTGACCGCTCCGCGCTCGCCCGTCACGCGCGCGCTGCTGCGCGACGCGACGGCGACGGTGTGGCGGCCGGAGGGACGGTCATGACGACGGAACCGCTCATCACGGCCCGCGGGCTGACGCGCCGCTACCGCACCCGCGGCTCGGGCCCGTGGGCGCCCCGCCGCGAGACCGTCGCGCTCGACGACGTGGACGTCGACGTGCGACCCGGGTCGGCGCTCGGGATCATCGGCGAGTCGGGGTCGGGCAAGTCCACGCTCGTGCGTCTGCTGCTCGGGCTCGACACCCCCAGCGCCGGAAGCGTCACGATCGACGGCCGCTCCGTCGACGCCCGCGCGTCCGCCCGCAGCCTCCACTGGCTGCGCCGGCGGACGGGCATCGTCTTCCAGGACCCCTACGCGTCGCTGGATCCCCGCATGTCCGTCGGCCGCATCGTCGGCGAGCCGCTGTGGGCGCTCGGGGTAGACGGCGACCGACGTGCGCGCGTGCGCGAGGTGCTGACCGACGTCGGGCTCGACCCCGAGGCCGCCGACCGCTACCCGCACGAGTTCTCGGGCGGACAGCGGCAGCGAATCGCCCTGGCCCGCGCGATCGTGCACGGCCCCGACATCCTCGTCGGCGACGAGCCCCTGTCGGCGCTCGATGTGACGGTGCGCGCGCAGATCCTCGACGTGCTGCGCGAGCTGCGCGAACGCCACCGGATGACGCTGCTGCTCGTCTCGCACGACATCGGCGTGGTGCAGAACCTGTGCGACGAGGTCGTCGTGATGACCGAGGGACGGATCGTCGAAGAGGGTCCGACCGAGAAGGTGCTGCTGCAGCCGCAGGCGGCGTACACGCGCCGGCTGCTCGCCTCGGTGCCGGTCATCGATCCCCACCGCGCCGCGGACTGACGCGTCGGCGCCGATTCCTTGGCCGGTGTCGGCACCCGGCGTTACCGTGAGGCCATGCGCGCGATCATCCCCCCGTACATCCTCGCCCGCGTCGCCTCGGCGCGCGAGCCGCACCTGGCGCGCGCCGCGGTCGCCGCACGCGCCACCCTGGCGGCGCGTCCGGCTGACCTCGCGGGCCGCTCGCAGCTGCGGCTGACGATCGAGGGCGGCGACACCCTGGTCGCCGAGCGCGTCCCGGCGCCCGACCGTGCGGTGTCCGACGCCGAGCAGCGCGAAGAGCTGCCCGGCACCCTCGTGCGCGCCGAGGATGACCCGCCGACCGGCGATCGCGCGGTCGACGAGGCGTTCGCGGGCCTGGGTGCGACGTTCGCCTTCTTCTTCGAAGCCTTCGGTCGCGCCTCGATCGACGGTCGCGGCGGTCCGCTGGCCGCCACCGTCCACTACGGCGTCGACTACGACAACGCGTTCTGGAACGGCGATCGCATGGTCTTCGGCGACGGCGACGGCGAGGTCTTCACCGGCTTCACACGATCGCTCACCGTCATCGCGCACGAGCTGGCCCACGGGGTCACGGAGTTCTCGGGCGGGCTCGAGTACGCGGGTCAGTCCGGCGCACTCAACGAGTCGCTCTCCGATGTCTTCGGCGCGCTGACCGAGCAGCACCAGCGACGGCAGCGCGCCGACGAGGCGTCATGGCTCATCGGCGCGGGAATCTTCGCCGCCGGCGTGCAGGGCCGCGCGCTACGATCCCTCGCCGCCCCGGGCACGGCCTACGACGACGACGTGCTCGGACGCGACCCCCAGCCGGGACACATGCGCGACTACGTCGACACGACGAGCGACAACGGCGGTGTGCACATCAACTCCGGCATCCCCAATCGCGCGTTCCACCTCGCCGCAATGCGGTTGGGCGGCTACGCGTGGGAACGCGCTGGTCTCATCTGGTACCGCACGCTCACCGCGGGCACGCTCTCGCCCACCGCCGACTTCACGGCCTTCGCCCGGGCCACGGCATCCGCAGCCGCCGAGGAGTACGGTGAGAGGTCGGAGGAAGCCGACGCGGTGAGCGCCGCCTGGCGCGACGTCGGCGTGCTCGAGGATGCCACGACCGGACGATGACGCCTCGACCACGGGGCAACTGCTCATCGTGGTCGAGCGCAGCGGGGGCTTCGCCGGGCTCACCCGGACGTGGCGCGTCGAGCCCGCACCGGCCGATCGCTCCGCCTGGTTCGACCTCGTCGAGGGATGCCCGTGGAACGACGCGGCGCCACCCCGGGCGACCGGCGGCGCCGACCGGTTCCAGTGGCGGGTCACGGTCGAGGCTGCCGCATCGACCCGGCACGCCGAGCTGGGCGACGACCTCGCGCCGTCGTGGCGTGCGCTGATCGACGCCGTGCGCGCGGGGCGAGCGCCCGCCGCTCCGGGCCGGCGCACGACGCGCTGAATCAGTCCGAGCGCTGCGCGAAAAGCTTGCGCAGCCCCTTCTTCTCGTGTTCGAGCGACTTCTGCAGATAGATGGTGCCGAGCCAGCGCCCGAACTTGTGCCCGACCCGGCCCATGCGACCCACCTCGACGAAGCCGAACCGCTCGTGCAAGGCGATGGATGCCTCGGCACCCTTGTCACTGACGACCGCGACGATCTCGCGCAGGCCGAGCTGCTGGCAGGCCTCGATCAGCGCCGACAGCAGCGCGCGCCCCAGGCCCTTGCCGGTGGCCGCCTGGCCGAGGTAGATCGAGCTCTCGACGGTGTAGCGGAACCCCGTCTTGCCGTTCCAGGGCGAGGCGAGCGCGTAGCCGAGGATCTGGCCCGACGGCGACACCGCCACGAGGAAGGGCAGTTTGAGCTTGGTGAGGTAGTCGTACTTCTCGCGCCATTGCGCCTGCGACCACTTCTTCTCATCGAAGGTGACGACCGAGTTCGTGACGTAGTAGTTGTAGATCTCGCGGATGTCGGGCAGGTCGCCCGCCCGCGCCGGCCGGATCTCGAACGTGAACGGACGCTCCGTGTCGGGGGCGCGTCGCAGGTGTCGTGGCAGACGCCGGCGATCGCGGTTGAGGTCCTCCTCGAGCATGCCGCAACTCTACGCGGCGGACGTTTCCACCCCGTGACGCACCGGCTCAGCCGACCGGGGGCACCCGCCAGTCCACCGGCTCGCCGCCCCGCTCCTGCAGCAGGGCGTTGGCGCGCGAGAACGGCCGCGAGCCGAAGAAACCGCGGCTCGCGGACAGGGGGGACGGGTGCGCCGACGCGACGACGGGCGTGTCGCCGAGCAGCGGCTGCAGCGTCGCGGCATCCCGGCCCCACAGGATCGCCACGAGCGGGCGGCGGCGCGCGACGACCGCGCGGATGGCGTGCTCGGTGACGCGTTCCCACCCCCACCCGCGATGGGATGCCGGTGCCCCGGGCGACACCGTCAGCACTCGGTTCAGCAGCAGCACGCCCTGGTCGCTCCACGCCGACAGGTCGCCGTGGACGGCCGGCGCGATGCCGAGGTCGGCCTCGAGCTCGAGGTAGATGTTGGCCAGGCTCCGCGGCACGGGGCGCACGTCGGCGTCCACCGCGAACGACAGCCCGATCGGGTGCCCCGGGGTCGGGTACGGGTCCTGACCGACGATGAGCACGCGCACATCGGCGAGCGGCCGTTCGAACGCCCGGAGCACATGGTCTCCGGCCGGCAGGTAGCCGCGGCCGGCCGCGGTCTCCGCGCGCAGCCGCTCGCCCATCGCGGCGATGTCATCGGCGACGGGTGCGAGCGCGTCGGCCCAGTCCGGAGCCATCCGTCCGTCCGCGGCCAGTTCGGGAAGCGAGCGAGCAGTCACGTCTCCAGCGTAGGCGGCGCCGGTCGGGGCTCGCGGAGCGGGTCAGCTCGCGGTCGGCCGCGGACGCAGCGGTCCGCGCGCGAGCAGATGCTGCGCCGACTGCGCCACGGGTCGCATCGTGACGAGGTCGATATTGACGTGGCCGGGGGCGTCCATCGCGTACGCGATCACGTCGGCGACGTCGGCCGCGGTCAGCGGGTTCTCGACGTCGGCGTAGAGGGCGTCCGCGGCGCCGCGGTCACCGCCGAGCCGATTGAGTGAGAACTCCTCGGTGTGGACCATGCCGGGGGCGATCTCGACCACGCGGATCGGCTCGCCGTTGAGTTCGAGGCGCAGGGCGTGCACGAGCATCGACTCCCCCGCCTTCGCGGCGTTGTAGCCGGCTCCACCGGGATAGGCGGTCTGGGCCGCCGTCGAGGTCACGAAGACCGTGTCGGCGTGGCCCGCGCCCGCGCGGATGCGCTCGCGCAGCAGCGGCAGCACGGCGGCGGTGAGCAGCTGCGCCGACAGCACGTTGACCTCGAACATCCAGCGCCAGTCCTCGGGCCGTCCGTCCTCGACACGGTCACTTCCGCGAGCTCCGCCCGCGACGTGCACCAGGGCGTCGACGCCGCCGGAAGCCTGGAGGTGCGCCGCGAGAGCGGCGACATCGGCCTCGCGGCTCAGGTCGGCGGCGAAGGAGGTCGAGCCGACCTCGGCGTCGAGGGCCTCGAGCCGGTCCGCGCGGCGCGCGACCCCGACGACATCCCAGCCGCGGCTGCGCAGCACGCGCACCGTGGCCTCGCCGATACCGGAACTCGCACCCGTCACCACTGCCCGTCGCGTCATGGTCCCACCGTAGCCGCCGCGCGCCCTCCGCCCGGCAGCGACGGCGGCGGCGGCGCTGCCGGGAGGTTACGTCGCATGTCCCGCGCGTTGTCGGCCGCGGACACCCTCCGTACGCTCGATCCGGGGACGGCGCCTGCCGCCCGCCGTCCGACCCGATGGAGGCCCGCATGTCCGCATCCGAGAACTGGCGCTTCGAGACCAAGCAGATCCACACCGGTGCCGCACCGGACCCGGTCACGAAGGCCCGCGCGACGCCGATCTACCAGACGACGTCGTACGTGTTCGACAGCTCCGACCACGCGGCCAACCTCTTCGCCCTGGCCGAGTTCGGCAACATCTACACGCGGATCCAGAACCCGACCCAGGATGTCGTCGAACAGCGCCTCGCCGCTCTCGAGGGCGGCACGGGTGCCCTGCTCGTCGCCTCGGGTCAGGCAGCCGAGACGTTCGCGATCCTGAACATCGCCGAGGCCGGAGACCACTTCGTCGCCTCGAGCTCGATCTACGGCGGCACCTACAACCTCTTCAAGTACACGCTCGCCAAGCTCGGCATCGAGGTGACGTTCGTCGAGAACCAGGATGACCTCGAGGAGTGGCGCCGTGCGGTGCGCCCGAACACGAAGCTGTTCTTCGCTGAGACCATCGGCAACCCGCAGATCAACGTTCTCGACATCCGCGGCGTCGCCGATGTCGCGCACGAGGCCGGGGTGCCGCTCATCGTCGACAACACGATCGCCACCCCTTACCTCATCCGTCCCTTCGAGCACGGCGCCGACATCGTCGTGCACTCCGCGACGAAGTTCCTCGGCGGTCACGGCACGGTCATCGGCGGCGTGATCGTCGACGGCGGACGCTTCGCCTGGTCGGAGCACTCCGAGCGGTTCCCGGGCCTGACGACCCCCGATCCGTCGTACCACGGAGCCGTCTACACGCAAGCAGTCGGCGACGGCCTCGCCTACGTCATCAAGGCGCGGGTGCAGCTGTTGCGCGACCTCGGCGCCGCCATCTCGCCGCAGAGCGCATGGCTGCTCATCCAGGGCATCGAGACCCTGTCGCTGCGCATCGAGCGGCACGTGCAGAACGCGCAGGAGATCGCGGAGTGGCTCGAGAACCACGACGACATCGCGTCGGTGAACTACTCCGGCCTGCCGACGTCGCCCTGGTACGCCGCGGCCAACCGCTACGCCCCGAAGGGCGTCGGCGCAGTGCTGTCGTTCGAGCTCAAGGGCGGCGTCGCCGCCGGCCGCGCGTTCGTCGACGCACTCGAGCTGTTCAGCCACCTCGCCAACATCGGCGACGTCCGCTCGTTGGTCATCCACCCCGCCTCGACGACGCACTCGCAGCTGACGCCCGAGCAGCAGCTCACGACGGGTGTCACACCGGGCCTCGTGCGCCTGTCGGTCGGGCTCGAGAGCATCGACGACCTCAAGGCCGACCTCGAGCAGGCTCTCGCCGCCGCCCGTGCCGTAGCGGAGGCCGCGCGCGCGTAACGATCCCTCCTCAGGACGACGGATGCCCCGGCCCACCGATCGGTGGGGCCGGGGCATCCGTCGTTGCGGCGCAGCCGGGGAGGTCAGTCGGCGTCGGCGGCCGTCGTGATCTCTTCGCCCTGGACCTGGTCGCGGTCGTTCTTCTGCTTGTCGCCGCGCGTCTTGGCGAGGCTCGCGACGGTCGCGACGGCGACCGTCGCCGCGATGAAGAGCAGCGAGAACCAGATCGGGATCTCGGGCACCCACAGCAGCGGTTCGCCGCCGTTGATGAAGGGCAGCTCGTTGACGTGCAGCGCGTGGAAGACGAGCTTCACACCGATGAACGCGAGGATCACCGCGAGACCCTGTGCAAGGTACACGAGGCGCTCGAGCAGCCCGCCGATGAGGAAGAAGAGCTGACGCAGACCCATCAGGGCGAACGCGTTGGCGGTGAAGACGATGTACGCCTCGTTGGTCAGGCCGTAGATGGCCGGGATCGAGTCGACCGCGAAGACCAGGTCGATGAAGCCGATCGCGATGATCACCAGCAGCATCGGCGTGACGAAGCGCTTGCCGTTCTTCTTCACCGTCAGCTTGTCGCCGTTGTACTCGTCCGAGACGGGCAGGTGCCGGCGCACGAAGCGCATGAACTTGCCGTTGGCCGGATCGGAGTCGCCGTGCGCGAACGCCTGGCGGTACGCGAGGAACAGCAGCAGCGCACCGAAGATGTAGAAGATCCACGAGAAGTTGTCGATGAGCGCGGCGCCGATGGCGATGAACGCGCCACGCATGATGAGCGCGATCACGATGCCGATCATCAGCACCTTCTGCTGGTACTTCTTGGGCACCGCGAAGCCGGTCATGATGATGAGGAACACGAAGAGGTTGTCGATCGACAGCGCCTTCTCGGTCAGGTATCCGGCGAAGTACTCGCCCGCGAACACCCAGCCCCAGCCGGGCACGAGCCCGATGACGACGCCGAAGATCAGGGCGAGGCCGATGTAGAACGCGGACCAGCGCGCCGATTCGGCAATCGTGGGCTCGTGCGGGGTGCGCACGTGCGCGAAGAACTCGTACACGAAGAAGGCGATCGTCACCGCGATGGTGATGAGCCAGACGAGCGGAGTGATATCCAAGAAGGTCTCCAAGGGGTCGACGGAAGCGAACGGCCAGGTCTCCTTCATCCCCGGAGGGACCGGCGTCCCGGAACTCAACGTCGGGTTCGTAATGACGAGATCGCCGCAGGCGGAAGTACTCCCCTTGCTTCGCGGTATCTTACGGGATTTTGACGGCCCCTCGGTCCGCCCGTCGGCGACCGAAGCACTAGCGTGGACGAGCTGGCGTCACGCCCCGATGGCGTAACAGTCCGTCGGCGGCGCCCGACCCGCGGGAGAATGTCTGACATGGACTGGCAGACCTCCGAAGACACGGTGCCCAGCGCGCCGATCACGGAGGCTGACGCCCGGCTGCTGCGCGCTCGGCCGCCCGCGACCGGGGCGTGGCGCGACGGCGATCCCGTCGGCCACCGGCGCTTCGCGACGTTCGGCGCACTGCCCACGGAGAGCGGCCGCGACCTGCCGGCCTTCCGCCTCGCCTACGAGACGTGGGGCGAGCTCTCCCCTGCCCGCGACAACGCGATCCTCCTGCTGCACGCCCTCACCGGCGACAGCCACGTGCGCGGCGACGCGGGCCCGGGCCACGCCACCGCGGGCTGGTGGGACGACATCGTCGGCCCCGGCGCGCCGATCGACACCGACCGCTGGTTCGTCGTCGCCCCGAACATGCTCGGCGGGTGTCAAGGGTCGACGGGACCGTCATCGATCGCCGCGGACGGCTCGGAATGGGGCGGGCGCTTCCCTCACCTGACCATCCGCGACCAGGTGGCCGCGCAGGCGCGGCTCGCCGACGCCCTCGGGATCGACGTGTGGGCGGCCGTCGTCGGAGGATCGATGGGAGGCATGCACGCCTTGGAATGGGGCGTCGGCCTTCCCGACCGGCTCGAGCGACTCGCCGTGCTGGCGGCGCCGCCGGTCAACACCGCCGACCAGATCGCGCTCAACTCCGTCCAGGTCGAGGCGATCCGCATGGACCCCCGTTTCCAGGACGGCGACTACTACGACGCCGGCGACGGCGACGGACCGCACCGCGGGCTGGCACTCGCGCGGCGGATGGCGCTGCTGAACTACCGCAGCCCGACGGAACTCAATCTGCGCTTCCAGCGCACCTGGCAGTCGGGCAAGAGCCCCATCGGCCACGGCGGCCGCTTCGCCGTCGAGAGCTACCTCGACTTCCACGGCAACAAGTTCACGAGGCGCTTCGACGCCAACAGCTACATCACCCTCGTCGAGGCGATGAACTCCCACGACGTCGGTCGCGACCGCGGCGGGGTCGAGGATGCGCTCGGTCGGGTGACGGCGCGCACCCTCGTGCTCGGCGTCGACTCCGACCGGCTGTTCCCGGTCGAGGGACAGCGCCGCATCGCGCGCGGCATCCGTTCGACCATCGATGACGAGGCCGTCGTGATCTCGAGCGATTTCGGGCACGACGCCTTCCTCATCGAGACCGCTCTCGTCGGCGCGCACCTGCGCCGTCTGCTCGCCTTCTGACGCTCAGCGCGCCGTCGCCGAGCTGCGGCGACCGACCCGGGTCTCGACCGAGAAGCTCGCGACAGCGATCACCAGACCACCGAGGGCCAGGACGACCCCCACCCAGACCGGAGCGACGAACCCGAGTCCCGCCGCGATCACGGCACCACCGAGGGCGGCGCCCATCGCATTGCCCATGTTCAGGGCCGAATGGTTCAGCGCTGCGGCGATCGACTGGTTGTCGCCGGCGACATCCATCAACCGCGTCTGGATCGTGGGGCTGAGAGCGGCCGAGAAGAACCCCACGAGGAAGACGAAGATGCCGACGGCGATGATCGACCCCGCGGTGAGCGCCAGCAGCGCCTGTACGACGGCGAGCGCGACGAGCCCGCCCACCAGACTGCGGCGCAGATCGCGGTCGGCCAGCCGTCCGCCCACGAGATTGCCCGTCGTCATCCCGAGCCCGGCGACGACGAGCACGATCGGCACGACCCACTGCGGCGAGCCCGCCGCCTCGGTCACGAGTGTGGCGATGTAGCTGTACACGGCGAAGAACCCGCCGAACCCGACGGCGCCGATGCCCAGCGCGAACCACACCTGCCCGATGCGGAACACACGCAGCTCGGCGCGGAGGGTGCGCGAGGGCTCCCCGGCGTGGTGCGGCACCGTCGCCGCGATCGCGATCGTCGCGGCGGCGAAGATGACGGCGACCACGAGGAAGGCCGCTCGCCAGCCGAACTGCTGGCCGAGGAAGGTGCCCAAGGGCACGCCGACGACATTCGCGATCGTCAGGCCGGTCAGCACGAACGCCACGCCCTGCGCGCGCTTGCCCGGGCCGAGGACGTCCGCCGCGACCAGCGCGCCGATGCCGAAGTAAGCTCCGTGCGGCAGCCCGGCGAGGAAGCGCGAGACGGCGACGAGCTCGAACGTGGGAAGCACGAGCGTGAGGGCGGTGAACACCGTGAGCGCCAGGGCCAGGAACACCATCACCCGGTGCCGCGGATACTTCGCGACGGTTCCCGCGATCGTCGGCGCTCCGACGACGACTCCCGCCGCGTAGAGCGTGATCAGCCACCCCGCCTGGGCGATGGCCGCCTCGGGGTCGTCCGCGTAGACGCCGGGGGTGAGCTCGCGTGCGATCTCGGGAAGCAGCCCCATGACGACGAACTCGGTCATCCCGATGCCGAAGCTGCCGATCGCGAGGGCGAACAGCGCCCAGCGGGCAGCGGAGCGGGGCAGCGCGGGGGTGGTCACCGAGCGAGCCTAACCCTGCGCCGCCGCCGGGTCGAATCGATTCGAACCGGAGTGGATACGGGCGGTCACGCGAGCCAGAACGGCACCGACGCCACGGTGATGCCGAGAGCGATGAGGATGAGGGCGATCGGAACCGAGCGGGCGACCACGCCCGTACCGAGCCGTGTGACGAGGGATTCGAGGCGTAGGCGAATCCGGTCCCGCGCCACCATGCCCGCCACCAGCAGGACCAGACACGGCAGGCAGTAGACCACCGCGTATCCGGCGAGCACGGCCAGCCCGGTCCCGATTCCCACGCCGAAGGACACCAGCCGCTCGATCGCGACGAAATACGGGAACGCGTTCGGCAGGTCGGCCGCGGTCAGGAGCACGCCGAAGGGGACGGCGGTCCAGACGGTGAACCACGGCGGCAGCACGATGGCCCGCCGCGGCCGTTCGCGGAACCGCCGCAGTCCCGCCACGGCGAGCGCGACACCCGCCGCGCCGAACGCGACGAAACGGAGCGCGACGCTGATACCGGTCACCGCACCCGCGGCAGCCCCTGCCGTGAGGAACAGGGCCGCTCCGACGACGAAGACCGTGGCTGCGGCACCCGCCACGGCCGCGCCGGCGAGCAGACCCGGATGCCGCGGCGCCGCCACCAGGATCAGCGTCACGGCGACGATCGTCGCCGGGTTCAACGAGTCGAGCAGCGCGAGGCCCGCGATGCCGAGCAGCAGCGCCCCGCTCATCGCGTCGCGCCGGATTCGGGTACGAGGTGGCGCACGAGGTCGTCGATGCCGTCCGCTGCCTCGACTCCGGCGATCGCGTTCGCGACCAGCGCGTCGCCGACGAGCCGGATGACACGCGCCCGGACGGGGTCGCCCACCTCGGACGCGATGGCGCGCTCCCACCGCGCGAGGGCGTCACGCGCATCGGCGAGGAGCGCCGACGCCTCGCCCGCCTCGGGTCGGAAGCCTCCCGCCAAAGCGCGGAGCAGGCCCCGCTCGTCCGCGTCGGCTGCCGACAGGCGCAGCCAGGTCTCGGCCGCATTCCCCCGCGCGACGACATCCGCCATTACCGCATCCACCTCGTCGAGCGCCTGCCGAGCGAGCCCCGACACGAGCGCTGAGCGCGAGGCGAAATGGTGCATCAGGCCGCCCTTGGACACCTCGGCCGCAGCGGCCACCGCGTTCAGCGACGGGACCGCTCCGGATTGCAGGGTCAGTCGACGAGCCTCGGCCAGGATCCGTTCGCGCATGATCCGACCCTAGCCGATCAACCGACCGACCGGTCGGTTGGCGAGGCGGTGCGACGCTCTCAGGCGCCGTCGTCGTCGATCGCCCGCTCGAGCCGGTCGATCTTCGCGTCGAGCTCACCGGTGTAGCCCGGGCGGATGTCGGCCTTCAGCACGAGCGACACCCGCGATCCGAACGGCAGCACCGCGTCGGTCGCTCGTTTGACGACATCCATCACCTCGTCCCACTCCCCCTCGATCTCGGTGAACATCGACGTCGTCCGGTTCGGCAGGCCCGAGGCCCGCACGACGGCGACGGCGGCGGCCACAGCGTCGTGGACCGAACCGTCCGACCGACCGGTGCCGCTGGGAGCGACGGAGAAAGCGACGAGCATGGGAGCCTCCGAATCAGGCGGGAACGGATGCCGGCCGGGGCACGGGCACGCGCGCGAGGCGCACGACCATCCACACCCCCAGCGCGACGAGCAGGACATTGCGGACGGTGAGCACCGCGACGCCGAGCGGCTGGGCGGTCAGGACGTCGTTGTAGAGCACCGGGTAGATGAGCTGGGTCAGGCCGCTCAGCACGAGCACGGCGACCGCCGGTCGCGACCACGCCCGCCGGTCGAGCACCAGACCGAGCACCACCGCAGGCACCAGCCAGCACAGGTACTGCGGCGACCCGACCTTGTTGAGGGCGACGAAGGTCACGACGAGCGCCATCGCCGCCGTCGGCAGAACGTGGCGCACGGCCGCTCCGCGCCAGGTCTGCACGGCGGCGAGCCCCGCGACGGCCGCGACGCCCGCGATGAGCACGGGCGTCATGATCGCGATGACCGGGTCGATGTCGGAGCCGGTGACCTGGAAGGTGAGGATGTCGCTGGCGTAGTACACCGAGAAGCCGGGGATGCCGAGCATGGTGCCCCACACGTAGAACGTGCTCACCGGCGCCTCGACCTGCAGTCCGCGCGAGGTCTGATCGCCGACGAAGCCGAGCGCGTGGGCGGCACCGCCGGCGGCGATGACGACCGCCAGGGTCGCCGCCGAGACCACCAGGCCCGACACGATGAGGGCACCGCGCCGACGCAGCACGATGACGGCGGCCCCGATGAGCGCGGCGGGCCAGACCTTGATCCACGTCGCGACGGCGAGCAGGATGCCGGCGAGCCCGGGCCGGCCGCGCAGCCACACGCACCCCATCACGGCGAGCGCGACGGTGATCGCGTCGAGGCGGTACAGCCCGACCGGGCCGAGCAGGATGATGGCGGCGAGCCAGAACCCTGCCGCCGTCACACGCCCGCGCGAGCGCGCGTCACCGATGAGCACGGCGAAGGCGATGGCGTCCACCACCGCGACGAGGACCGCCCATCCGACCGTGTAGCCCGCGATCCAGGCGAACCCGTGAGCGAGCACCATCGGCACGAGGGCCAGCTGCGGGTAGACCCAGTCCTGGTCGATACCGACGATCTCGCCGCCGCTCAGCGCGGCCCGCGACCACGGTTCGTAGACGAGGTAGACATCGCCCATCGGCTGGTTGGGCAGGACGAAACCGAGCACCGAGACGAGCAGATGCACGAGCGCGAACGCGATCCACAGCGTTCCCCGTCTCGACACCGTCACATCCTACGACCGGCCCTTCGCGGGGTCAGAATGCGGCGTGGTCTCCGGCCAGCAAGGCTGCCACGACACCCGGTACGGCTTCGGCGACATCGAGCGCCGTGCGCGGGCCGGCGCCGGCAGCCCGCCCGGCGTGCCCGTGCACGAAAGCGGCGGCCGCGGCGAGAGGCGCGAGCGCGGCGGCATCCAGGTCGTGGTCGGCGCCACGCGCGGCGACGATCGCACCGAGGATGCCGCCGAGCACGTCTCCCGTGCCCGCGGTGGCCAGCCATCCGGTGCCGGCCCGCACCACCGCGGTCCAGCCGTCCGGCGCGGCCACGATCGTCTCGGCACCCTTGAGCAGCACGGTCGTCCCGCTCGAGCGTGCCGTGTCGCGCGCGGCATCCGCACGCTCGTCGAGCGTCGTCGCGGTGCGCTCGGGCAACCCGAGCAGCTCGCGCAGCCGGGCGTGCTCGCTCTGGTGCGGGGTGACGACGGTCGGGGCTGTGGCGCCGGCGACGAGGTCGAGCGCCCCGGCGTCGACGACCACGGGCACCTCTCCGCGCATGAGCTCCTGCAGGCGCGCCGTCTCGGCGGGCGGCCGCGTCGCGGCATCCGTGCCGGATCCGATCAGCCAGGCCTGCACCCGGCCCGGCATCGTCACCGTCTCGGGCCGGCGCTGCAGCACGAGATCGGACGCCCGATCGGGCCCGAGGTAGCGCACCATGCCGAGCCCGGTGCGCCACGCCGCCTCGACGCCCAGGACAGCGGCTCCGGGATATTCCTGCGAGCCGGTGCGGACACCGAGCACTCCCCGGGAATACTTGTGGTCCTCGGCAGTTGGCTCCCGCAGGAGCGCGGCCGTGTCGCCCGCATCCCACTCGTGGATCTCGACCATGGCGCCACCCTATCGGCGCCGATAAGGAGCCCGGCGTGAGCCAGCTGTTCAGCCCCCTGACCATCCGCGCCGTCGAGGTGCCCAACCGCCTGTGGGTCGCGCCCATGTGCCAGTACTCGGCGGTCGACGGCATGCCCAACGACTGGCACCACGTGCACCTCGCCCAGTTCGCCTCCGGGGGCGCCGGGCTCGTCATG
Source organism: Microbacterium thalli (assembly GCF_028737325.1). Taxonomy (GTDB): domain Bacteria; phylum Actinomycetota; class Actinomycetes; order Actinomycetales; family Microbacteriaceae; genus Microbacterium; species Microbacterium thalli. Next base: position 1,015,396 of record NZ_JAQZCH010000002.1, read on the forward strand.
GCCGAGGCCACCGCCGTCGTGCCCGAAGGGCGCATCACCCCCGACGACACCGGCATCTGGAACGACGAGCAGCGCGACGCCTGGAAGCCCATCGTCGCCTCGATCCGCGCACGCGGCGCCGTGCCCGCGATCCAGCTCGCGCACGCCGGACGCAAGGCCTCGACCTGGTCGCCGTTCGCGGATGCCAACGGCACCGTGCCGGCGAGCGAGGGCGGCTGGCAGGCCCTCGCCCCCTCCGCCGAGGCCTATGACGGATACGCCCGACCCGCGGCGCTCGACCTCGCGCAGATCGACGAGCTGGTGGCGGCCTTCGCCGCGGCGGCCGAGCGGTCGCTCGACGCGGGCTTCGAGGTGCTCGAGATCCACGCCGCGCACGGCTACCTGCTGCACGAGTTCCTCTCGCCCCTGTCGAACCTCCGCACCGACGAGTACGGCGGATCGCTCGAGAACCGCGCGCGCGTGCTGCTGCGCATCGTCGAGGCGGTTCGCGCCGTCGCCCCCGACGCCCCGCTCTTCGTCCGCTTCTCAGCCACCGACTGGGCCGAGGGCGGCTGGGATGTCGCCGACACCGCGACGGTCACCACCTGGGTCGCCGAGCGCGGCGTCGACCTCGTCGACATCTCCAGCGGCGGCAACGTCGCGCACCAGAGCATCACGACCGGTCCGGGCTACCAGGTGCCGTTCGCCCGCGAGGTGCGCGACACGACCGGCGTTCCCGTCAGCGCCGTGGGCGAGATCACGACGGGCACGCAGGCCGAGGAGATCCTCGCCGCCGCGCACGCCGACGCGATCATGGCCGGTCGGGAGTGGCTGCGCGACCCGCACTTCGGGCTGCGCGCCTCGGTCGAGCTCGGCGAGGACGCCGCGATCTGGCCGCCGCAGTACGTGCGCGCACGCCGACGCTGATCCCGCGACGAATGCCGGACGCGCCGTCCCCTCGGGGCTGCGCGTCCGGCATTCGTGGTCTCAGCGGCCGGGGCGGCCGTGCGGTCCACGACGCGTCGCGTCGTGGACCTCGCCGATGAGCTCCTCGATGATGTCCTCGAGGAACAGCACCGCGGTCGTACGCCCCTCGGCGTCGCGCACCTGGGCGAGGTGACGGCTCGAGCGCCGCATCAACGCGAGCGCGTCCTCGAGATCGGTCGTCTCGGCGACGGGCACCATGAGGTGGATGCGCTTGGCCTTGATCGGGCGCGACGCGGCGTCGTCGTCGACCTCGGCCTCGCGCAGCACGTCCTTCAGGTGCACGTACCCGACGGGCTGGGCGGTGTCGTCGACGATCACGTAGCGCGAGAAGCCGTGGCGCGCCACGGCGCGCTCGACATCCTCGGGGGTCGCCGTCTCGGGCAGCGTGACGAGGTCGCCCAGCGGCACGGCCACGTCCTTCGCCTTCTTGTCGGTGAACTCCATGACCGCCGCCACGGTGCCCGACGCGTCGTCGAGCACGCCCTCGATGCGCGAGGTCGCGACGATCGTGGCGACCTCATCGAGCGTGTAGGTCGAGGTCGCCTCATCCTTCGGCTCGACGCGGAACAGCCGCACGACGTGATTGGCGATCCAGTTGAGCACGACGATCACCGGGTAGAACAGCCGCGACACCCACATGAGCGGGGTCGCGAGCAGCAGCACGGCTCGGTCGGGCAGCGAGAACGCGAGGTTCTTCGGCACCATCTCGCCGAACACGACGTGCAGGTACGACACGATGATCAGCGCGACGATGAAGGCGACGACGTCGACGGCCGCCTCGCCCCATCCCGTCAGCCCCAGCGGCACGGCCAGCAGGTGGTGAATGGCCGGCTCGGAGACGTTCAGGATCACCAGCGAGCAGATCGTGATGCCCAGCTGACAGGTCGCGAGCATGAGCGTCGCGTGCTCCATGGCCCACAGCGCCGTCTTGGCGGGGCGGGAGCCCTTCTCAGCGAGGGGCTCGATCTGCGAGCGACGCGCCGAGATGACCGCGAACTCGCTGCCGACGAAGAAGGCGTTGAACGCCAGCAGAACGACCAGCCAAGCCAGTCCAGCCCAATCGTTCATCGACGCTCACCCCCGTCGCGGCGGTCGGCCCCGGCCGCCGCACCCGCGTCCGCCGTAGCGGACTCGGGCAGGGGCGTGGGCTCGAAGCGGACGCGGTCGACACGGCGTCCGTCCATGCGCTGCACGGTCAACGTGCCGTCCTCGACCTCGACGGTGTCACCCACGACCGGGATGCGTTCGAGGACGCTCATCATGAAACCTCCGACGGTGTCGTAGACGTCGCCCTCGGGAACCCGGATGCCGGTGCGGTCGCGCACCTCGTCGGGGCGCAGTTCTGCGGGGAAGACGATGCCGCCGGCCACGCGGAGGACGCCGGCGCGGCTGCGGTCGTGCTCGTCCAGCACCTCGCCGACGATCTCTTCGACGAGGTCCTCGAGCGTCACCACGCCGGCAGTGCCGCCGTACTCGTCGACGACGATGGCCATCTGGTAGCCGCGGGCGCGCAGCTCGGCGAGGACGGCATCGAGGTGCACCGCCTCGGGCACGCGCAGCGGCTCTTCGGCGATGGCGGCGGCCGGCACGTCCAAGCGTCGCTCGCGCGGCACGCTCACGGCCTGCTTGACGTGCACGATGCCGGTGATGTCGTCCATCGACTCGTCGTAGACGGGGAACCGGCTGTGGCCCGTGCGGCGGGCGAGCTGGACGACATCTTCGACGCTGTCTCCGGCCGCGACCGCATGCAGGCTGGGGCGCGGGGTCATCACGTCGGCGGTCGTGAGACGCGCGAAAGTGAGCGATCGGTCGAGCAGCGACGCGGTGTCCTTCTCGAGCACGCCGGCGCTGGCCGAACGGCGCACGAGGCTCGACAGCTCCTCGGCCGAGCGAGCGCCCGAGAGCTCCTCCTTCGGCTCGACGCCCATCGCACGCAGCACACCGTTCGCACTGCCGTTGAGCACCATGATCGCGGGACGGAACACCGTCGTGAACAGCGACTGGAACGGGATCACGAGCTTCGCGGTCTGACGCGGGATCGCGAGCGCGAAGTTCTTGGGCACGAGCTCGCCCAGGATCATCGAGAACACCGTCGCCACCGAGACGCCGACGACGGCGGCGACGGGGCGAGACACCGTCTCGGGCCACCCCCACCCGTTGAAGACGGGCGCCAGCAGGTTCGAGATCGCCGGCTCCATCGTGTAACCGGTCAGCAGCGTCGTGAGCGTGATGCCCAGCTGCGCGCTCGAGAGATGGGTCGAGGTGATGCGCAGCGCGGCGATCGTCATCGACAGGCGCGACTCACCCGCGGCCTCACGCGCTTCGAGGTCGGCGCGGTCGAGGTTGACCAGCGCGAACTCGCTCGCAACGAACAGACCGGTGCCGACGGTCAGCAGGAGCCCCACGCCCAGCATGACGTAATCCATCAGGCGTCACCCCCGTTTCCACGGGGTCGGCGGGGCGAGGGTCGGCAACTGGGAGGGTCGTCCATCGTGCGGTCGATCTTACGCCTGTCCGACGCTGGGCCGGGGGCCGGATGGCGCCGCTTCGCGCGCACTTCGGCGCACCGCGCGCAGTTCGAACCGCGCTGCACGCGGAGAACTGCGTCCGACGTGCACCGTCGACATCGAACGGGCAGGCCCCGTACGCACCGGCGGAGGTGTGGGCGGCGCTGACTCACCCTGATCGACACTGACCTCGCCGACAGCGTCCGCGAGTCCGAGAGCCGTGTGCTCATCGACCGGCTCGGCTTCCCCGCCCCCACGCTTCATTGATCCAGCGCAGTTCGAACCGCGCCATCGCCCGAACTGCGCCCGACACCACCCCGGGGACGGCCGGATGACGCCGCTCCTACCAGCTGACGGGCAGAGCCTTGCCCTCTTCGTACCCGGCTGCGGACTGCAGACCCACGGTCGCACGGTCGTGGAACTCGGCGACGGTCGCGGCACCCGCGTAGGTGAACGACGACCGCACGCCCGAGGTGATCATGTCGAGCAGGTCCTCGACACCGGGACGCAGCGGGTCGAGGTAGATGCGCGACGACGAGATCCCCTCGGCGAACAGCTCCTTGCGGGCCCGCTCGTAAGCGTCGAGCCGGCCGAACCGGCCGACGACCGCCTTCGTCGAGGCCATCCCCCACGATTCCTTGAACACCCGGCCCTCGTCATCGACCTGCACCTCGCCGGGCGACTCGATCGTGCCGGCGAACCACGAGCCGATCATGACGGATGCCGCACCGGCGGCCAACGCCAGCGCGACGTCCCGCGGGTAGCGCACCCCGCCGTCGGCCCAGACGTGGGCTCCCCGCTCCGCGGCGGCCTGCGCGGTCTCGAGCACGGCGGAGAACTGCGGCCGCCCCACCGCGGTCATCATGCGGGTCGTGCACATCGCGCCCGGTCCCACGCCGACCTTGAGGATCGTGGCGCCCGCGTCGACGAGGTCCGCGACGCCGTCGGCGGTGACGATGTTGCCCGCGACGATCGGCAGTCCGAGGTCGAGCGCGGACACCTCGCGCAGGGCGCGCAGCATCCCCTCCTGGTGTCCGTGAGCGGTGTCGACGACGAGCACGTCGACACCGGCGGATGCCAGCGCTCGGGCCTTCGCCGCGACGTCGCCGTTGATGCCAACGGCCGCCGCGACGATGAGGCGCCCGTCGGCATCGACCGCGGGCCGATAGATCGCGGTGCGCAGCGCGCTGCGTCGCGAGAGCGTGCCGACGAGGGCGCCCTGGTGCAGGACGGCCACCACGGGGACGCCCGCGGCGTCGATGAGGTCGAACGCGGCACGGGGGTCGGGCACGTCGTCGGCGTCGATCGCGGTGGCACGGCCCCGGACGAGATCGCCGAGGCGGGCGTCGGGCAGCGCCGTCGCGAGACGTCCGGCCGGCACGATCCCGACGATGTCGTCGAAGCGCAGCGCGGCGCTGCTCGCGTCCGCGACGACGATGCCGTGCCCGTCGAGCGCGGGGAGGATGCGCGATGCCTCGGCCGCGGTGGTGTCGGGCGAGAGGACGATCGGCGTGTCCCAGGCCACCGGCTGATCCTTGACCCACCGGATCGCCGCATCGAGGTCCTGGAGCGGCATGTCCTGGGGCAGCACGCCCAGTCCGCCGCGGCGGGCGAGCGTCGCCGCCAGTCGCGGCCCCGTGACCGAGTTCATGTTCGCCGAGACGATCGGGATCGTCGCCGTGGTGCCGTCGCCGGGCGACAAGTCGACGTCGAGCCGGCTCGTGATCGCCGACCGGCGGGGGACGAGGAAGACGTCGGAGTACGTCAGATCGACCGTGGGCTGGGCACCGGAGAAACGCATGACCCTCACGCTACGCCGCCCGCGTGCGCCCGGCTCCGAGCGCGCGCGGGGATCATCGCGGTGACACTGCACCCTCACGCGGGGGCCGCGCAAGGCGGCATCCGGTCCGGTGATCTGGGCTACCCTAGGAGACTGTGCACGGCGGCTGACCATCGCCGTGAGAACTGATCTTCACCGATGAAAGCAGGCGATCTGCCGTGTCCAGCCAGGCGACCGGAATCGGAACCTCGAACGACGGAGAGTTCGGAGCGAACGAATGGCTCGTCGCGGAACTGTACGAACAGTTCCGCGAAGACCGGAACTCGGTGGACAAGGAGTGGTGGCCCACGCTCGAGGCCTACGCCACCCACATCGGCGGAAGCACGGATGCCGCTGCCGCGCAGCCGGCGCAGCCTGCTGCCGCACCCGCCGCTGACAAGCCCGCGCCGGCCTCTGCTCCGCAGCATCCCGTGACGGCCCCGATCCCCACGGTCGGCGCACAGCCGGTGGCTCGCACGACCGCGCGTCCCGCCGCCGCGCAGCCCGTCCCGGCTCAGGCCCCCACCGCCCCGTCGGCCGAGGTCGAGCAGCGCGAGGACGTCGTCACGCCGCTGCGCGGCATGCCGAAGACCCTCGCCGCGAACATGGACGATTCGCTCACCGTGCCCACCGCGACGAGCGTGCGGACGATCCCGGCGAAGCTGATGATCGACAACCGCATCGTCATCAACAACCACATGTCGCGCACCCGCGGCGGCAAGATCAGCTTCACTCACCTCATCGGTTGGGCGCTCATCCAGGCGCTGAAGGCCTTCCCCAGTCAGAACGTCTCGTACGCCGAGGTCGACGGCAAGCCGTCGGTCATCGCGCATGCGCACGTGGGTCTCGGCATCGCCATCGACCTGCCCAAGCCCGACGGCACCCGCGCGCTCATGGTGCCGAGCATCAAGCGCGCCGAGTCACTGTCGTTCGGCGAGTACCTCGCCGCCTACGAAGACCTCGTGTCTCGGGCGCGGAAGAACAAGCTCACGGCCGCCGACTTCCAGGGCACCACGATCTCGCTGACCAACCCCGGCGGCATCGGCACCGTGCACTCGGTCCCGCGCCTCATGAAGGGACAAGGGTCGATCATCGGCGCCGGCGCCCTCGACTACCCGGCGGAGTTCCAGGGCTCGAGCGAGAAGACGCTCGTCAACCTCGGTATCGGCAAGACGATCACCCTGACGAGCACCTACGACCACCGCGTCATCCAGGGTGCCGGGTCGGGCGAGTTCCTCAAGACCGTCCACGAGCTGCTGATCGGCAAGAACGGCTTCTACGACGACATCTTCGCCGCGCTGCGCATCCCGTACGCCCCGATTCAGTGGTCGACGGACATCAACGTCGACCTCGCGGAGCGCGTGGACAAGACCGCCCGCGTGCAGGAGCTCATCAACTCGTACCGCGTGCGCGGCCACCTCATGGCCGACATCGACCCGCTCGAGTACCGTCAGCGCACCCACCCCGACCTCGAGATCGAGCAGCACGGGCTGACCTTCTGGGACCTCGATCGCGAGTTCGTCACGGGCGGCTTCGGCAGCAAGCGCGTCATGAAGCTGCGCGAGATCCTGGGCGTTCTGCGCGACTCGTACTGCCGCACGATCGGCATCGAGTACATGCACATCCAGGACCCCGAGCAGCGCAAGTGGTTCCAGGACAACGTCGAGGTCAAGTACCAGAAGCCCGGGCACGACGAGCAGCTGCGCATCCTCGGCAAGCTCAACCAGGCCGAGGCCTTCGAGACGTTCCTCCAGACCAAGTACGTGGGCCAGAAGCGCTTCAGCCTCGAAGGCGGCGAGTCGCTCATCCCGCTGCTCGACGAGGTGCTGCAGGGCGCGGCGCGCACCGGGCTCGAGGGCGCCGCGATCGGCATGGCGCACCGCGGCCGCCTGAACGTGCTGACCAACATCGCCGGTAAGACCTACGGCCAGGTGTTCCGCGAGTTCGAGGGCTCCGTCGCGATCGGCTCGAAGAGCGGCTCGGGCGACGTGAAGTACCACCTCGGCACCGAGGGCACCTTCGTCGGCGACGAGGGCGACGAGCTTCCCGTCTACCTGGCGGCGAACCCGTCCCACCTCGAGACGGTCGACGGCGTGCTCGAGGGCATCGTGCGCGCCAAGCAGGACCGCGGCCCGATCGGGTCGTTCGCCTGGCTGCCGATCCTCGTCCACGGCGACGCCGCCTTCGCCGGCCAGGGCGTCGTCGTCGAGACGCTGCAGATGTCGCAGCTGCGCGGCTACCGCACCGGTGGCACCGTGCACGTCGTGGTCAACAACCAGGTCGGCTTCACGACGCTCCCGCTCGACGCGCGCTCCTCCGTCTACGCCACCGACGTGGCCAAGACGATCCAGGCGCCGATCTTCCACGTCAACGGCGATGACCCCGAGGCCGTCGTCCACGTCGCGCAGCTCGCGTTCCGCTACCGCCAGGAGTTCAAGCGCGACGTCGTCATCGACCTCGTCTGCTACCGCCGCCGCGGTCACAACGAGGGCGACGACCCGTCGATGACGCAGCCGCTCATGACCAACCTCATCGAGGCGAAGCGCTCCGTGCGCCGCCTGTACACCGAGTCGCTCGTCGGCCGCGGCGACATCACCGAGGAAGAGTACGAGCAGGCCAAGCGCGACTTCCAGGACCGCCTCGAGGTGGCGTTCGCCGAGACCCACGCCGCCGAGACCGGCGCGTCGGGCCCGGTCGGTCTCTCCGGCCCGATCGATCAGGCCGTCGGCACACCCGAGACCACCGGTGTCGGCGAGGACGTCATCCACCAGATCGGTGACGCGTTCGTCAACGCTCCCGACCAGTTCACGGTGCACGGCAAGCTCAAGCAGCTGCTCGACAAGCGTCACGACATGAGCCGCAACGGCAACATCGACTGGGCCATGGGCGAGCTGTTCGCGTTCGGGTCGCTGCTGATGGAGGGCACCAACGTCCGCCTGGCCGGTCAGGATGCCCGACGCGGCACGTTCGTGCAGCGCCACTCCGTGCTGCACGATCGCGCGAACGGCCAGGAGTGGCTGCCGCTGGCGAACCTGTCGGAGAACCAGGGCCGCTTCTACGTCTACGACTCGCTGCTCAGCGAGTACGCGGCGATGGCGTTCGAGTACGGCTACTCCGTCGAACGCGCCGACTCCCTCGTGCTGTGGGAGGCGCAGTTCGGCGACTTCGCCAACGGCGCCCAGTCCGTCATCGACGAGTTCATCTCGTCGGCCGAGCAGAAGTGGGCGCAGCAGTCGGGCGTCGTGCTCCTGCTCCCCCACGGCTACGAGGGCCAGGGCCCCGACCACTCGTCGGCTCGCATCGAGCGCTACCTGCAGATGTGCGCGCAGGACAACATGACCGTGGCGCGCCCGTCGACCCCGGCGTCGTACTTCCACCTGCTGCGTCGTCAGGCGTACGCGCGCCCGCGGCGCCCGCTCGTGGTGTTCACGCCGAAGGCGATGCTACGTCTGCGCGGGGCGACCAGCCCCGTGGCGGACTTCCAGACCGGTCGCTTCGAGCCCGTGCTCGACGACCGCACGATCGCCGACAAGGCTGCCGTCAAGCGTGTGCTGCTGCACTCGGGCAAGGTCCACTGGGATCTCAAGGCCGAGCTCGACAAGAAGCCCAACCCCGCGATCGCCCTCGTGCGCCTCGAGCAGTTCTACCCGGCGCCGGTCGACGAGCTCAACCGCGTCATCGCGAGCTACCCGAACGCCGAGCTGGTCTGGGTGCAGGACGAGCCCGAGAACCAGGGCGCGTGGCCGTTCTTCGCGCTCGAGGTCGCCCCGCAGCTGCAGGGTCGCGGCGTGCGCACCGTCGCGCGGTCGGCGGCCGCGTCGACGGCCACCGGTTCGCCGAAGGTGCATGCTGCCGAGCAGGCCAAGCTCATGGAGCAGGCGCTGACGCTCTGACGTCGCCGCGGAACGCGGAAGGGCCGGATGCCGTGCATCCGGCCCTTCCGCGTTCTCCGCGTCGCCGGCGGCTCATCGAGCCGCGAGAGGAACGGGCGTCAGGCGTGCGCCGCGCTTTGCGCCGCACGCAGCCGTGCGAGGACCTGATCGCGCAGCTCCTCGGGCGCCGTCTCACGGCAAGCCCGGGCGACGACCTCGGTCAGCGTGCGCGACACGAGTGCCTCGTCACGGCAGGCCGGGCATGATTCGAGGTGTTCGCGGATCTCAGCGTGCTCGGTCTTGCAGACCTCGTCGCGCAGGTACTCCTCCAGGTCGCGTCGTGCTTTGTCGCAGCCGCAGTCGCTCATTTCTTGCTCCTCGTGGCGGGCATCGCGATGCCGCGCTCTTTCGCATAGTCGGCCAGCAGGTCACGCAGCAGCCGCCTGCCACGGTGCAGACGGCTCATGACCGTGCCGATCGGGGTCTTCATGATGTCGGCGATCTCCTGGTAGGCGAAGCCCTCGACGTCGGCGAGGTACACCGCCAGCCGGAAATCCTCGGGAATCGACTGCAGCGCGTCCTTGACGGCGGATGCCGGCATGTGGTCGATCGCTTCGGCTTCGGCCGACCGGCTGCTCGACGCGGTGGTGGACTCCGCACCGCCCAGCTGCCAGTCTTCGAGGTCGTCGATCGTGCCCTGATAGGGCTCGCGCTGCTTCTTCCGATAGGTGTTGATGTACGTGTTCGTGAGAATCCGGTACAGCCACGCCTTGAGGTTGGTGCCCTGGGTGAAGGACGACCACGAGGCGAACGCCTTGACGAAGGTCTCTTGGACCAGGTCGGCGGCGTCGGCCGGATTGCGCGTCATGCGCATGGCAGCCGCGTACAGCTGGTCCATGAACGGGAGCGCTTGCTCCTCGAACTGGACACTCGGATCCGTGACCGCTTGCTCTTCCATCAGCGGCCAGTCTACGTCGGCGTCCCAGGGGGCTATCACGGGCTCGATCGTGGCGATCATGGGCTCCTTTCCTCACAGACGGCGAACGCGTTCGATACTGTGGGAACCGATGAGCCCCGCCGCGTATTCCCCTGGTTCCGTCGCCGACGGCGAAACGTGGCGCGCGCCGGTGGCCGACGGTCCGGTTCGCGCCGAGGTCTCGGTGCCCGGATCGAAGTCCCTGACGAACCGCGAGCTCGTGCTGTCCGCCCTCGCCGAGTCGCCGTCGCGGCTCGTCGGGCCCCTGCACTCCGACGACTCCGCACGCATGATCGACGCGCTGCGCGCCCTGGGAGCGCAGATTGAGGCGGTGCCCGGCGACGGCCCATTCGGTCCCGACCTGGTGGTCACCCCGCTCTCCGGTGACGCCGCCGACGCGGTCGTCGACTGCGGCCAGGCCGGCACGGTCATGCGCTTCGTCACCCCGCTGGCGGGTCTGGCCCGCGGCGAGGTCACCGTCACGGCGCACGAGAGCGCCCTGCACCGCCCGATGGGCGAGATGATCCGCAGCCTGCGCGAGCTCGGCGTCGACATCGACGACGGCGGACGATGGATGCTGCCCTTCCTCGTGCACGGCCACGGCCATGTGCGCGGTGGCGAGGTCACGATCGACGCCAGCGCGTCGAGCCAGTTCGTCTCGGGCCTGCTCCTCGCGGCACCGCGGTTCGACGTCGGCCTGCGACTCGTGCACGAGGGACGGCGTCTGCCGAGCCTGCCGCACATCGACATGACGGTCGAAGCCCTCGCGCACCGCGGCGTGCACGTCGAGCGTCCGAGCGAGCGGGAGTGGCTCGTGCCGGCCGGTCCGCTGCGCGGCAAGGAGCTGACGATCGAGCCCGATCTGTCCAATGCCGCCCCCTTCCTCGCCGCCGCGGTGCTCACCGGCGGGCGCGTGTCGATCCCGCACTGGCCCGTCCACTCGACGCAGCCCGGAGCCCTGCTGGCCGACATCCTCACCGAGATCGGCGCCCGCGTGACGCGTCGCAGCGGCGTCTTGTCGGTCACCGGCACCGGTGAGATCCGAGGCGTCGACCTCGATCTGACAGCCGCGAGCGAGCTCACCCCGTCGCTGTTCGCCCTGGCGGCCTTCGCCGACGCTCCGAGCACGCTGCACGGCATCGGACACATCCGCGGCCACGAGACCGACCGCATCGCGGCGCTCGTCGGCAACCTCCGCGCACTCGGCGGCGAGGCCGAAGAGCTCGAGGACGGCATCCGCATCACCCCGGTGCCCCTGCGCGGCGGCCTCTGGCGCGCCCACCACGACCACCGGATGGCCACTGCCGGTGCGATCATCGGTCTGCGCGTCCCGGGCGTCGAGGTCGACGACATCGGCACGACGGCGAAGACGATGCCCGAGTTCCCCCGCCTCTGGGACGAAATGCTCGGCGCCGACGTCCGGGATGCCGGGTGAGCTGGCTCGACGGAGGCGACGACGAGCTCGACGAGCAGTACGACGAGGCCGACTTCCGGACCCGCCCGAACCCCAAGGCGAACCGTCCCCGCACCAAGCGCCGCCCGGCGCACGCCGACGCGCGCATCGCTCGCGTGCTCGGCGTTGACCGCGGCCGCTACACCGTCCTGATCGACGAGGACGGACCCGACGAGCACTCCACGCTCGCGGTCCGCGCGCGCGAGCTGCGACGCCAGCCGATCGTCACGGGCGACCGTGCCCGCGTCGTCGGCGACGTGTCGGGCGACGAAGGCACGCTGGGCCGCATCGTCGGCATCGAGCCCCGCACGACGCTGCTCCGGCGCAGCGCAGACGACACCGACCAGGTCGAACGCATCGTCGTCGCTAATGCCGACCAGATGGTCATCGTCGTCGCCGCGGCGGATCCCGAACCGCGCCCCCGACTGGTCGACCGCTACCTCATCGCCGCGCTCGATGCCGGCATCCGTCCGCTGCTCGTGGTGACCAAGACCGACCTCGCCGATCCGGCGGAGTTCCTCGCGCACTTCGAGGGCGTCGATGACCTCGATGTGCTGCTGAGCGGGCGCGGACAGATGCCCGTCGACGAACTCGGCGCGAAGCTGGTGGGGCACGCGAGCGTGTTCGTCGGCCACTCCGGCGTCGGCAAGTCGACGCTCGTGAACGCCCTCGTGCCCACCGCGGCACGTGCCACCGGTCACGTCAACGAGGTCACCGGGCGCGGTCGCCACACGTCGAGTTCGACGGTGTCGCTGCGCTACGTGAGTGCGGAGGGGCGCGGTTGGGTCATCGACACCCCGGGTGTGCGTTCCTTCGGCCTCGGCCACGTGCAGCCGCAGAACATCCTCGCGGCCTTCACCGACCTCGCCGCCGTCGCCGAGGAGTGCCCACGCGGGTGCACCCACCTGCCCGACGCGCCCGATTGCGCCATCGTCGAAGCCGTCGCCGACGGCCGCCTGGGCGAGCGGGGCGCGGCGCGCCTCGATTCGCTCCAGCGTCTGCTCAGCACCTTCGCCTGACACCGGATGCCGCCGGCCCGGGCCGTAGGCTGGTGACATGACCCGTCTCGAGCCCGGCTCCCTCGCTCCCGATTTCACCCTCGACGATCAGGACGGCGCGGCGGTCTCGCTCACCCAGCTGCGCGGTCGGCGGGTCGTGCTGTTCTTCTACCCCGCCGCCATGACCCCGGGCTGCACCCGCGAGGCCTGCGACTTCCGCGACAGTGTCGAGAGCCTGCGCGCCGCCGGGTTCGATGTGCTGGGCGTCTCGCGCGATGACGCGGCGAAGCTGCAGCGCTTCCGCGAGCAGGAGGGTCTCACCTACCCGCTGCTCAGCGACCCCGACCATTCGGTCCACGAGGCGTACGGCGCGTGGGGCGAGAAGATGAACTACGGCAAGACGGTCGAGGGCGTCATCCGTTCGACCTTCGTCATCGGCGCGGACGGCCGCATCGAGCACGCGCTCTACAACGTCAAGGCCACGGGGCACGTCGCCCGCGTGCGCACGCTGCTCGGCCTCGGCTGAGGCCCGACGGGCGCAGCCCGCGTCAGCGGTCGTCGCGATCGGGCGCGGCGCGGCGCGTGGCGGCCAGCAGCAGGATGAAGCCGGCGAGCCCGGGCACGGCGATGAGCACGGCCGTGCCCGGCTCGCCGTACTGGCCGGTCGCCGCTCCCAGTGCGACGGCGAGGATCAGCAGCTGAGCCACGATGCCGCCCGACCGACCCCACGACACGCGGCGCCACACCGCGACCGCGAAAGCAGCCAGCGCAGCGACGGCGATCGCGGTGAGCACGATGAGGGCGAGGGAACTCGGCACATCGAGCGTGTCACCACCGATGAGCGCAACGACCTGCCAGCCGAGGACGATCAGCAGTGTCAAGGCTTCGGCGGCCAGGACGGCGCCGGCGAATCGTTCGACGGTGGAGGACGCCATGGCGTGCGGCTTTCTGCTCGGGCGACGCGTCGCGGTTCTTTTCCACGGCCGACCCGCGAGCGAATCCACAGTTCACCCTTGATTCATCTGTCAGGGCTATGGGACGATAGATCAAGCCGTGTGCTCCCACAGCGAAGTGGGGCGAGCTTGCGCTCGCACACTTAACCAGGGTACCGGACGACCCGAGTCCGGCCCGACAGAATCACCACCCCTCAAGGAGCACCACATGGATTGGCGCGACAAGTCTGCCTGCCTGACCGTCGACCCCGAACTCTTCTTCCCCGTCGGGAACACCGGTCCGGCCGTCGATCAGATCGAGAAGGCCAAGGCCGTCTGCGCCCGCTGCACCGTCACCGAGATCTGCCTGCAGTACGCCCTCGAGACCGGCCAGGACTCGGGCGTGTGGGGCGGATTGTCCGAAGACGAGCGCCGCGCGCTGAAGCGCCGCGCCGCCCGCGCCCGCCGCGCCTCGTGAGCCGCGGCTGAGCCGGCTCCGGCTCAGCCTGCCTCGCGCTCGATGTAGCGCAGCGGGATCTCGATCGTCACCTCGGTGCCGCTGCCGACCAGCGTGTGCCAGTCGATCGTGCCGCTGAGTTCACCCTGGATGAGGGTGCGTACGATCTGGGTGCCGAGCCCGCGACCGACCTGACCCTCCGGCAGGCCGATACCGGAATCGCGGACCTTCACTTCGAGACGTTCGTCGGAGCGATCGGCGACGATCTCGACATCCCCCTCGGTGCCCGCCAGACCATGCTCGACCGCGTTCGTGACGAGCTCGGTCAACGCGAGCGCCAGTGGGGTCGCGTACTCGCTGGGCAGAGTGCCGAACTCCCCCGACGACCGCGTGCGCGCCCGCGTGTTCGGCGCGGCCGCGACCTCGGCGACGAGCTTGAGCACCCGGGCGAACACTTCGTCGAAATTGACGTTCTGCGCGAGCCCCTCCGAGAGGGTGTCGTGGACGACGGCGATCGCCGAGACCCGGCGCATCGCCTGGGTGAGCGCGTCGCGCGCCTCTTCCGAGTGCGTGCGGCGCGCCTGGATCCGCAGCAACGAGGCCACGGTCTGCAGGTTGTTCTTCACGCGGTGGTGGATCTCGCGGATCGTCGCGTCCTTGGTGATGAGTTCCTGCTCCTGGTGGCGGATCTCGCTGACATCGCGGCACAGCACGATCGCACCGATGCGTGTGCCGTGGTCTCGCAGCGGGATGGTGCGCAGCGAGACCGTCACTCCGCGCGCCTCGATGTCGGCGCGCCACGGCGCCCGGCCGGCCATCACGATCGGCAGCGACTCGTCGAACTCGCGTTTGGTCGGCAGGATCGCGGTGGCGACATCGATGAGCGGCTCGCCCTCGAGCTCGTCCTCGAACCCCAGCCGGTTGAAGGCCGAGAGAGCGTTGGGGCTCGCGAAGGTGGTCATGCCGTCGACATCCAGGCGGATGAGTCCATCAGACGCACGGGGCGCGCCGCGACGCGGTGCGGTCGGGGCGTTCAGGTCCGGGAAGTCCGACGACGCCACCATGCCGAAAAGGTCGTCGGCGCAGTCGTTGAACGTGATCTGCTGACGAGACGGGGTGCGCGCCTCGCCCAGGTTCGTGTGACGGGTCAGCACCCCCACGACGCGCGCCGGGCGCCCCTCCCCCGCGCGCTCGCGGACGATCGGGACCGCGCGCACGCGCGTGGGCGTCTCTTCGAACCAGTCCGGTGAGGCCGAGTCGACGATGCGGGCCTGCGTGAACGCATCGTTGACCTGCGTGCGCCATTGCGGCCGGACGCGGTCACCGACGATGTCGCGGTAGAAGAGCGTCGCCGCTCCGCCCGGACGCGTGTGCGCGACGGCGATGAACGAGTCGTCGGAGGTCGGCACCCAGATCACGATGTCGGCGAACGCGAGGTCGGCCAGCAGCTGACCGTCGCCGGCGAGACGGTGCAGCCACTCGACGTCGGCGTCCGAGGACAGCCCCTGGGCATAGACGAGATCGCTGAGGGTCGACACGTTCCCAGACTAGGGGGCGGATGCCGCCACCGCGGTGCGCGCGGAACGACCGCGGCGTCTCGCGGGGTCGGGGGCCACGGCCTCGTCGACGAAGCGCCGCATCGCCGCCGGAAGGGGGCCGCGCGGGGCGAGGCGCGCGAGGGGGCGTGCCGCAAGGAGCGCGGCATCCGTCGCCCGAGGCTCCCACGGCAGAAACCAGCTCCGATCGGCTCCGGTGTAGCGCTCGAGCGTGCGCCGCACCTGTCCGCGGGCGTCGATGCCGAGCGGGCCACCGCGAAGCTTCGTGACCAGAACGCGGATCGGGGCGTCGCCGGCGGCGGCCCGCAGCTCAGGGTAGGCGCGCACGAAGCGCGACACCCCGACCGGGTCGGCGGCCACGACGCCTACGACGAGATCGGCCGTCGCGAGCGCGGCGAGCGCGGCGGCGTTGCGCCGCGGGCCGTCCAGGTCGCTGACGATCTCTTCGTCGCGTTCGAGCCCGGCGGCGACGTCGACCACGAGATCGTCGACCCAGTCCCGCTCGGCCTCGAGGGCGCCGGTGACGCGATCCGCGCTCAGCTCGGGCCAGCGGTTCGGCCGGTTGATGCCGGTGAGCACCTCGACGTCCTCGACCGGCACGGCGATGCGGGTCAGTTCCGCCGGCGTCAGCACGCCTCGCGCCGCCTGACGGCAGGCCGCCGCCAGGCCCGGACCTTCGTCGGGCACGCCCAGCGCGAGCGCCACCGACGGCGCGTGGGTGTCGGCATCGGCCAGCGCGACGCGGCGGTCGCCGCGGGCGAGCGTGTAGGCCAGCTCGATCGATACGGTGGTGCGCCCGGGAGCGCCGTGCGGTCCCCAGACGACGATTGCCCGCCCGCGCGTGAGCGGGCCCGGCAGCGCCGGCGTGGCATGGAGAGCGTCGACGGGATCGGCGTCGGCGTCGACCGTGGCGACACCGAGCGACTCGGCGAAGCGCCGATCGAGATCACGTCGGCACCGCGCCACGATCCGTGTGCCCGAACGGTCGCACATCGTCACGAGGTCGGAGGTCAGGCTGTCGCGGTCGCCCGACACGAGGAGCACGTCGGCCCGGGTCAGGTCGTGCCCCGAGGCGGCGGCGTCGGCCGCGACGAGCGCCGCAGCGCGCGGTCCCGCGGCGAACACCACTTCGACACCGGCGGAGCGCAACCGCTGAGCGACGCGCTGTGCGTCCGGCAGCGCCAAGGCGACGCGCATCACAGGGCACCCGTGGGGACGACCGAGATGCTGTCGCCACGGGCGATCGCCCCGAGGGCGGCGGCGACGTCGCCTCGGTCGAGCACCAGCTCGACCGAGGCCGAGCCCGCGGCCATCACGCCCTCCGGTTCATGAACGGCACGCACCGTCGCCTCGCCGACGAGCACGCGGGGATTGTCGAAGACCCCGCTCTCGCTCTGCGGTGCATGCCAGACCTCGACGCTCGCCCCCTCGGCGAGCGCCGCCGGTAGTCCTTGAGTCACGGTCACCACGATCGTGGTCACGCCGAGATCGTCCGGAGCCGCCACGGCCGCGGCGGGCAGGAGCTCGCCGTCGCCGATCGTGCGGGCCGCGACCGCGCCCGGCGCCAGCGAGCCCGGGGGGACGTAAGCCTCGACCTGCGACCCGAGCGCGACGTCGACCACGCGGAGGTCATCGGCCCGCAGCGGTTCGCCGACCACGATCGTGCGGTCCGCCGCGAGGACCGGGACGGTGTGTCGTGCGGCATCGACGACGAGCCAGACACCGACGATCGAGACGATCACGAGCACGACGCCGAGGAGGAAGCGGATGTCGGCCCAGAAGGCCCGCGGACGTGCGACGGCTGCGAAGGTCATGGGCCTCATGCTGCCCCTCTCGCCACAGAGGCGGGAATCGTTGTCCACAGGCTGTCAAGAGCACTGTCGGGCACGCCTCCCTCCCTCGATAATGGGCGCATGCCCGCCTCCTCCGACCGAGCGCGCTTCCTCGCGCCCTCGCAGGTCGCCGAGATGCTCCAGATCGAGGTCGACGAAGTCGTCGCCCTCGTCGTCGAAGGCCGCCTCAGCGGTGCGCGCGTGGGGTCGCCGCCACGCTGGCGGATCGAAGCGGCGAGCATCGAGGACTACCTCGCCGCACAGGTCGAGGACGCTCGTCGATCGGCGCTGTGGCAGGAGTCGCAGCTCGCGAGCTTCCCCGAGCTCTGGGGGCAGCGACCACCCGAGCGCTGAGCGCCCGTGTCCCCCGAACGGGCGGTCACGCGGTGTCAGGTGCCGAGGAGCTGCACCCAGCTCACGGCGTGGAACGGGATGAGGCGGATGCCGGCCACCGCCGCCTCTCGACGCGGGACGTCGGCCTCGTGCAACGCGAGGTCGAGATGATCTGCGCCGGCGCGATCGATCGTGCCGATGTGCACGCCGCCGATGATCGTATGCACCCGGACGCCGCCGCGCCGACGAGCGGCATCGCGAAGCACGAACCCGAGCGTCATCCGGTCGGAGATCCGCTGCGGTCCGCCCGGGCGGACGCTTCGTGCCAGGGCGGGTCGGGCTGCGCCGAGCGCCGCGATCGCCTCGAGCGGGATGAGCGCGACGTGGGCATCGGCACCGAGCTCGACCGAGCACCAATCCGCGCCCGCGCCGGTGAGGCGCCCTCGCAGCGTCGCCGTCGGGCCGACGAGATCGATGGCGACCTCGTCGGATTGGTCCGCGAGAACGGTGAGGCGGTCGCGGAGCGTGAGCCGCGACATCCGCAGGCGTTCGGCCTCGCTGTCGAGGGCGGCGCGCTCGGCCTCCCACTCCGAGTCGAGCTGGTGCTCCAGGTCTTCGAAGAGTCTCTCCCACCGCACGCAGCGAGGTTAGCGATCGGGCGGGGATGCGGCCGGGTCTATCCACATGTTGGAGGATTCTCATCCGGCCACATTCGGCAGTGTGCTTCACTCATCGGCGTCGACAGACCTGACGAGAGGAGGAGCGCGCGATGACGTCGATCCCCGCCCGCGACAACCACCGGTTCCGTCGCATCACCTCGTCGCTCGATATCGCCGAGTACTTCGCCCCACAGCCGACGGCGACCGCCGACCTGCCCGACCCGGAGCCCCTCGTGCGCAACCTGACGCGCGGGGTCCTCGAGGTACTGGCCGGGGTGCGCGAGATCGAGCAGCTCGCGCGGTGGCTCAGCGAGGACGCCTACCGGGTGCTGGTCACCCGGGCGAACCTCTCGGCCCGCGCTCGCAGCGCCCGGCAGGTCGCGCCGGCGCGACCGGTGTACTCGATCGTCTCGGTGCGCATGTGCGAGCCCGCCGACGGCGTCGTCGAGTCGGCCGTCGTCGTCACGACGCCCACCCGCACCCGGGCCGTGGCCGTCCGGCTCGAGGGTCGTGACGGTCGCTGGCGCGCGACCTCGCTCGCGCTGCTGTGAGGCTTCCGGAGCCCGCGACCTACTGCTTGTACGAGGCGAGGAAGTTGCCGAGGCGCTCGATCGCCTCGCTCAGCACGCGCGCCTCGGGCAGGGTGACGATGCGCAGGTGGTCGGGGTCGGGCCAGTTGAACCCGGTCCCCTGCACCAGCAGCACGTGCTCCGCGACGAGGAAGTCGTAGACGAGCTTGCCGTCGTCGTGGATCTCGTACACCTCGGGATCGAGCCGCGGAAAGGCGTAGAGCGCGCCCGCGGGCTTGTGACACGTGACCCCGGGAATGCTCTCGAGCCCGCGCCAGGCGGCATCCCGCTGTTCGTGCAACCGACCCGTCGGGGCGATGAGCCCCTCGATCGACTGCACGCCCGACAACGCGGCCTGCACGGCGTACTGGGCCGGGACGTTCGGGCACAGACGCGTCGAGGCGAGCAGCTGGATGCCTTCGAGGAAGCCCTTCGCGTGGGCCTTCGGCCCCGTGATGACAAGCCAGCCCGACCGATACCCCGCGACGCGGTAGGTCTTCGACAGGCCGTTGAAGGTCAGGCACAGCAGGTCGGGCGCGAGCGTCGCGAGCGGGATGTGGGTCGCCTCGTCGTAGAGGATCCGGTCGTAGATCTCGTCCGAGAGCAGCAGCAGCGAGTGCTCGCGGGCGATCTCGACGATGCCCTGCAGAACCTCGCGGCTGTACACCGCGCCCGTGGGGTTGTTGGGGTTGATGACGACGATCGCCTTGGTCTGCGGGGTGATCTTGGCCCGGATGTCGTCAAGGTCGGGCTCCCAGCCCTGATCGCTGTCGCAGAGGTAGTGCACCGGCTTGCCGCCGCCGAGGCTGGTCATGGCCGTCCACAGCGGGTAGTCCGGCGCGGGGATGAGCACCTCGTCGCCCTCGTCGAGCAGTGCCTGCATCGTCATCGTGATGAGCTCGGAGACGCCGTTGCCCAGGTAGACGTCGTCGGGGTCGACGTGGGGGAAGCCCGGAACCTCTTCGTAGCGCGACACGACCGCGCGCCGCGCAGAGAGGATGCCGCGACTGTCGCTGTACCCGTGCGCATGCGGCACCGACTCGATCATGTCGCGGACGATCTGGAACGGCGCCTCGAACCCGAAGATCGCGGGGTTGCCGGTGTTGAGCTTGAGGACGCGGTGACCGTCGGCCTCGAGTCGGTCGGCCTCGGCCAGGGCGCTGCCACGGATCTCGTAGAGGACGTCCTTGAGCTTGGATGACTGATCGAGGGTACGGCGCTTCATCCGATCAGGATATCCGGGGGCCGAGCGGGCCGATCGACGATGCGTGGCCCGCTCGGGTCGTCACTTCTTCTTGCCCGCAGCGCGGCGCTCGGCCCGGTTTCCCGCGGCGGCACCGTCGCCGGCCCCGACCGTCTGACCGAACGCTCCGCGCGCAGCATCCGCCGGCGCCTCCTGCTCGGCCGACTGCTGACGCGCCTTGGCCGTCGCGGCCTTCTGCACCTGACCGCGGTCGTTGCGCACCTCGACCTCGCCCGATCCGGTGTCGCTGGGCGCGGAGTATTCGAGCTTCTGGTTCTCGACCGGCGCGGGCCCGAGGCCCTTGGCGTCGACGTCGCCGGTCTCGGCGGAGCGCACCTCGACCTCGAGGTTGTAGAGGAAGCCGACCGACTCCTCCTTGATCTGCGACATCATCGACTGGAACATCTCGTAGCCCTCGCGCTGGTACTCGATGAGCGGGTCGCGCTGGGCCATCGCACGCAGGCCGATGCCGTCCTTGAGGTAGTCCATCTCGTAGAGGTGGTCGCGCCAGCGGCGGTCAAGCACCTGCAGCACGACGCGCCGCTCGAGCTCGCGCATCGCCGGCTCGCCGAGGGTCTCCTCGCGCTGCCGGTACGCGATCTTCGCGTCCGAGAGCAGCTCGCGCTTGAGAACCTCGGCGGTGATGCGGCCCTTGTTCCCGGCTTCGGCGACGACCTCGTCGATCGTGACCCCGACGGGGTACAGCGTCTTCAGCTCGGTCCAGAGCGCGTCGAAGTCCCAGCTCTCGGTGTGACCGGACGACGTGTGGTCATCGATCACGGCGCTGACGGCGTCCTCGATGAAGTGCTGGACGCGCTCGGAGAGGTCGTCGCCGTGCAGCACCTGGCGGCGGTCGGCGTAGATGGCCTCGCGCTGACGGTTGAGCACGTCGTCGTACTTCAGGACGTTCTTGCGGATCTCGGCGTTGCGCGCCTCGACCTGCGCCTGTGCGCTCTTGATCGCGCGCGACACCATCGACGATTCGATCGCGACGTCCTCGGGGAAGTTCGTGCGGGCGAGGATGGCCTCGGCGGCACCGGACTGGAACAGGCGCATGAGGTCGTCGGTCAGCGACAGGTAGAACCGGCTCTCACCGGGGTCGCCCTGGCGTCCCGATCGTCCGCGCAGCTGGTTGTCGATACGACGCGACTCGTGACGCTCGGTGCCGAGCACGTAGAGTCCGCCGGCCTCGACGACCTTCGCCGCCTCTTCTGCCACGGTCTCACGCACAGCACCGAAGACTTCGTCCCACGCTGCTTCGTACTCCTCGGGCGTCTCGACCGGGTCGAGACCACGCGATTTCATCTCCTGCACCGCGAGGAACTCGGCGTTGCCGCCGAGCATGACGTCGGTACCGCGACCGGCCATGTTCGTGGCGACCGTCACGGCACCGAGGCGGCCGGCACGGGCCACGACCTCGGCCTCGCGCGCGTGGTTCTTGGCGTTGAGCACCTCGTGCTTGACGCCCTTCTTGGCGAGCAGACGCGAGAGGTATTCACTCTTCTCGACGCTCGTCGTTCCCACGAGCACCGGCTGCCCGCTCGCGTGGCGCTCGACGATGTCTTCGACGACCTGCGCGAACTTCGCCGTCTCGTTCTTGTAGACGAGGTCGGGCTGGTCCTTCCGGACCATGGGCTTGTTCGTCGGAATCGGGATGACGCCGAGCTTGTAGGTCGACATGAACTCGGCCGCCTCGGTCTCGGCGGTACCGGTCATGCCCGAGAGCTTGTCGTACAGGCGGAAGTAGTTCTGCAGCGTGACCGTCGCGAGGGTCTGGTTCTCGGCCTTGACCGGGACGCCCTCCTTCGCCTCGATGGCCTGGTGGATGCCCTCGTTGTAGCGGCGTCCGACCAGGATGCGGCCGGTGTGCTCGTCGACGATCATGACCTCGTCGTTCATGACGACGTAGTCGGTGTCGCGCTTGAACAGGGCGCGCGCCTTGATCGAGTTATTCAGGAACGAGATGAGCGGGGTGTTCGCCGACTCGTAGAGATTGTCGATGCCGAGGTAGTCCTCGACCTTCTCGATGCCGGGCTCGAGCACACCGACGGTGCGCTTCTTCTCGTCGACCTCGTAGTCGACGCCGGGCTCGAGCGTCGTGGCGACGCGCGCGAACTCGACGAACCAGCGGTTCGCCTCCCCCGAGGACGGGCCGGAGATGATCAGCGGCGTCCGCGCCTCGTCGATGAGGATCGAGTCGACCTCGTCGACGACGGCGAAGAAGTGACCGCGCTGGACGAGGTCTTCGCGGCGCCAGGCCATGTTGTCGCGCAGATAGTCGAAGCCGAACTCGTTGTTCGTTCCGTAGGTGATGTCGGCGGCGTACTGCTCGCGGCGGACCTCGGGCGTCTGCCCCGACACGATCGTGCCGGTGGTCATGCCGAGCGCTCGGTAGACGCGCCCCATGAGCTCGGCCTGGTACGAGGCGAGGAAGTCGTTGACGGTGATGACGTGCACGCCCTGGCCCGCGATCGCGTTGAGGTATGCAGCGAACGTCGCCGTCAGGGTCTTACCCTCACCGGTCTTCATCTCGGCGATGTTCCCGAGGTGCAGGGCCGCACCACCCATGACCTGGACGTCGTAGGGGCGCTGTCCGAGCGTGCGCTTCGCTGCCTCGCGAACGGCGGCGAAGGCTTCGGGCATGAGCCGGTCGAGGGTCTCGCCCGCCTCGTGACGGGCGCGCAGCTCCGCCGTCTCGCCGCGCAGCTCGTCGTCGGAGAGGTGGGCGTAGTCCTCTTCCAGAGCGCCCACGGCCTTCACGACCTGCTGGAGGCGACGCAGCACGCGGCCCTCTCCGGCGCGGAGCAGTTTCTCGAGAGGATTGGCCACGGAGGATCTCCATCTGTCGGGTGCGCCGACGCCACCGCCGGCCGCGCCCGCGCGCGACGCACGGGCATACGGAGCCATGTTATCGGGCCGTGACCTTTGCGTCGCCTGCGAGTGGCCGTCATTGCCGCTCCCGGCCGGCGCGGCGAGACCTAGGATCAAGACATGGCGGGATTCTGGGGCAAGCGCAAGCGGGAACAGCAGGAAGTCGCGGAAGCGGATGCGAACCTCGCCCGAGAGGCCGACATCGCCCTCGTCGGCGCCGACGAGCGACTGCGGGTCACCAACGACGAGATGGCGTTCGCCGAAGCCGAGCTCGGCGAAGAGGCCACGGCGCCGTTGCGTGAGGCGGTCGACGCGGTGCGCCACCACCTCGGCGAGGCGTTCCACCTCAAGCAGCTGAACCACGACGAGATCCCCGACACCCCCGACGAGGTGCGCACGCGCAACGCGCGCATCGTTCAGCTGTGCGAGTGGGCCGAGGAGCTGCTCGATGATCGCACCTCCGCCCTCGCTGCGGCGATCGAGCGTGCGCGGCGCGCTCCCGAGATCCTCAGCGGCATCCGGGCCGAGGTCGAGACGCTGCAGCAGCGCCTGCCGACCGCACGGGCCGTCATCGATCGGGTCTCGGGTCGCTATCACCCCGACGCCGTGGGACGCATCAGCGGCAATGCCGACGAGGCGGGCGGACTGCTCGAGTTCGCCCAGCACGGATCGGATGTCGCCGAGCGCCGCCGCGCCGCCGGCGAGCGCGGCCCCGCGAACATCGCGCTCGAGACCGCGACCGAGGCCGTCCGCCGCGCCCGCACCCTGCTCGACGCCGTCGACGACTTCGAGGTCGAGGCCCTGCGCGCACAGTCGACGCTCGCCGACGTCGTCGCCGACTCGCGCGACGACCTCGTCACCGCGCGCACCGCGCCGCAGACACCCGCCGTCACGACCGCGATGGCCCAGCTGCAGCAGGCGCTCGGCCGTGTCAGCCCGGCCGGATCGAAGAGCGACCCCTTCGCCGAGCTGTCGATGCTGCGCGAGAAGAACGCCGCACTGGATGTCGCCGTCGACAAGGCCCGCGAGCGGGCCGCGCGTCCCGTGCCGCCCGAGTCGCACGTGCGTCACGCCATCGACGACGCCGACCGCCAGCTCGCGGTCGCCCGCAGCGTCATCGCGGGTCACCGGGGCTGGATCGGTGCGGATGCCCGCACCCGCCTCGCCGAAGCCGAGAGCCTGCGCCTCGGACTGGCACCGAGCGGCCCGATCGACGAAGACGATCGGGAGAAGGCTCTCGCCGACGCACGACGCTGCGCCGCCCTCGCGGGCGAGGCGCTGCAGCTCGCTCAGCGCGACATCGACGGCTCGCGTCCGAACGACGGCTGGGGCGGACCCGGAGGATACGGCGGCGGCGGCTGGGGCGGACGCAGCAGCGGCGGCAACATGGTCGGCGGCATCCTCGGCGGCCTCGTCATCGGCAGCATGCTCGACGGCATGTTCGACTGACCACCCGGACATGACGAGGGGCGGATGCTGTTACGGCATCCGCCCCTCGTCGTCAGATCATGACGCCAGCTCGGCCTCGGGCGGCGCGGCCGCCGCCAGGGAGATCACACCGTAGTCCCATCCCTTGCGGCGGTACACGACGCTCGGGTGGTCGGTGCGGGCGTTGATGAAGAGGAAGAAGTCGTGTCCGACCAGTTCCATCCGGTCGACGGCCTCTTCGACCGTCATCCACTCCGCACCGAACTCCTTGGTGCGGATGACGACGGGCGTGTACTCCTCTTCTTCAACGGACTCCCCGACGACAGGCACCTCGCCCGTGGCGACCGCGCGGAGCACGTCGACCGAGGCGGGCTCGACGTCGATACCGGCCAGTGAGCCGGTGCCCTTGTCGAGCTTCGCACCGCGCGGGTGGTTCCGCGCGTCGACGCGCTTCTCCTTGGCCCGGCGCAGCTGCTCGACGAGCTTGTCGACCGCCTGATCGAGGGCGACGAACTTGTCGGCCTCCGTGGCCTCGGCACGGACCAACGGTCCCTTGCCGGTGAGCGTGAGCTCGACGGTCTCGTCATCCATCCGGCCGTTTCGATACGCGCGATGCGTGACCTTGATGTCCAGACGCAGCGCGCGTGGCGCGAATGTCTCGATACGAGTGGACTTCTCTTCAGCCACCGTGCGGAAGCGATCCGTGATCCCGACTCCCACGCCGACGATGCTGGTTTCCATCCTGACCTCCTTGCTCCGGTCCGCCCGGTTCAAGGGCGGACCTTCGTTCACCTTGGTCTCCCTCACGCTAGCGCCGCTGCTGCTGAAAGTCACCCAGGAAGCGCCGGGGAAGCACGCCGCGGCGTGTCGGTCGCACTGACGGCGCCGAGGACCACCACCCCGGTGGCCGCGAGAACACGGTGCGCTTCGCGCAACGTCGCCCCCGTCGTCGCGACGTCGTCGATGAGCACGACCGCCGTCGGCACCCGGGCGTGTCGTGCCGGCCGGGCGGCGAGGGTCCCGGCGACGTTGCGCTCGCGTTCGCGTCGCCCCAGGTCGCGCTGGTCGGCGGCGCGACCGCTGACACGCAGCATGCGGTGGACGGGGTGCCCCGTGCGAGACGCGAGGAGCTCGGGTACGGCATATCCCCGTCGACGCAGCGCCGCCCGGGACGTCGGGACCGGGACCAGGGACGCCTCACCCCAACCCGCGGCATCCAGCGCACTCGCGAGTCGGCGACCGAGCGGGCCCGCGATGCCGGTTCGCCCTTCCTCTTTCAGCGCGCGGATCGCCCGCGCGTTGGAGCCGTCGTGACGTCCGGCGCTCCACAGCGTCAGCCCCGGCGCGAGCGGGCGACGGTACGGCCCGTCGAACGCGGCGACGCACACGGAGCACAGCGCCCGATCGGGCCTGTCGCACCCGGCGCACCAGACCGGAAGCAGCAACGACAGCGCATCAGCGAACGCATCGCTCCACGACGACCATGCAGACGAGGACTCCTCCATGCCGTCAGCCTTCCGCTCGGCCCGGCGAGCGCGGCGTCGTCAGCACCTGGCCGGGAAGACATCGCGCGGGTACGCCACTGGGGAGGAGTCAGCGCGGCGAGCCCTGTTGGGTCGCGAGCAGCCGGACGCCACGCGCCACGGTCGGCCACGTCTGGCCCTTCTGCGTGAAGAGCGTGCCGTCGTCGTCGACAAGGTGCACCGCCTGCAGCTGATTCGCTGCAGCGATCGCACGCGCGCCGGCCGGGGCCGCGATCGTCTCGCCGAAGCCGCCGACGGACTGCGAGATCACCACTTCGCCGTCGCCGTCCTCGGCCAGGACGGCGATCGTCGAGCCGTCGACCCAGCTCGCGTCGAGGCCCGTGCCCGGCAGAGCCGCCACGATCTCGCGGTCGCCGAGCCCCACGGGCACGCCGGCCTCGTCACGCAGGATGCCGGCGACCCACAGCGCGGGGCGCGAGCCGTCCCGCACGAGCGCGGCGAGTCGGGTGCCGTCGCGTGACACCTCGAGAGTGGATATCTGCGACGCCCCCGGCCACGCGTCCGTCAGCGCGACGGCCGTCCCCTCGGGCCCGGTGGCCGTGAGCTGCGAGGGCGCCCCCGCCGGCACGGTCCAGATGAAACCGTTCGGATCGATCGTCGGGTCGACGAGACCGGGCCGCTCGTCGACGACCTCGAACGTGCCGTCGGCGCGCACGCGCACGACCGCTCCCGTCGCGGTGCGCAGGGCGGCGGCGGTGCGGTCGGCTGCCACCTGCACCGAGACGGGATCGAGGTTGGAGACCGATGCGGACAGTCCCGGCAGCGGCTCGATCTCGGATCCCGAGAGGAACCCGAAGGCGTCGTCGACGAGCACGACGGGGCGGACGTCGACGCGGATCGTCCGGACGTCGACGGCCTGCGCCGCGACGGGTTCGCCGTCCACCGACATCTGCGCGCCGAGGATGCCGGCCGACTGGAGGCTCGCCTCGAGCTGCGCCTGCATCCGATTGCGCGTGTCGGGAACGATCGCCAGCGCCGACTGCGAGAGCGGCACCTGCGCGACACCCGCCTCGAGCGGCACGGCACGCGTGGCCAGCTCGAGGCTGTTCGGGAACGCCGTCACGACCGAGCCCGCCAGCCAGGGACTGGGCTCGCCGTCGACGAGCGCCTCGGTGATGTGGGTCGCCGCGTTCGTCGCGGGGAACCACCGCCGGTCGGGGACCCGGTACGACCACGACGGGTCGAAGTACATCACCGAGTACTCGCGGAAGACCGCCCGGAAGCGCGCTCGATCGAGCACGACACCGTCGGGCGCTTCGGAGATGCGCCACTCCCCCTCGACCTGGACGAGTCGGAAATCCAGCGGCATCGATCCGCCGTCGGCCATCGACAGCGCGCCGGTCGCGTCGACGGTCGCCTCGGGCGTCACCGAGACGGACACCGACCCGTCGGCGGCCGACGAGAAGACACGCTCGCCCGGCAGGTCGACGGTCGCTCGGGCCGTCGGCTGCCATTGCGCGCGGAAGTCGGGCGCGAGGAACTGCCGCGCCGTGCCCCAGTCGTCCCGCGGGCCCGAACCGGCCGCGAGGAAGCCCGACACGATCTGCTCGGGTGTCGCACCAGGGGGCGGGTCGTCGGGGAGGAAGGAGAAGTCGACGGAGCCCGCCTGCTCGTCGATGCGTTCCCCCGCGACCACCGGACCGGATGTCGGCAGCCCGGTGCAGCCGGCCAGCAGCACGGCCAGCGCGAGCCCGAGCAGGGCGGCGATGGAACGCAAGCGGGTCACGATGCGCCTTTCGACGAGCGGGGCAGCGAGATCGGCTGGGTCAGGCCCAGGTCGTCGAAGGGTACGCCATCATCCCCGGGATCGACCGGGACCGGCGAATGGCCGGCCAGCGGCTCACTGCGGCGCGGGATCGTCAACACGAAGTTCGTGCCCCGCCCCAGCTCGGACCAGACCGCGAGGGTGCCGCCATGCAGTCGCGCATCGCCGAGGGCGATCGAAAGGCCGAGGCCCGTGCCGCCGATAGTGCGTTTGCGCGACGGGTCGGCCCGCCAGAACCGGTCGAACACCCGCTCGGCATCCTCGGGTCGCATGCCCAGGCCGTAGTCGCGCACGCCCAGCGCGACGGCACGGGCGTCGCTGTCGACCGTGACGACGATCGGCCGCCCTTCGCCGTGCTCGATGGCGTTGCCGAGCAGGTTGCGCACGATGCGCCGCACGCGACGGGGATCCATCTCGACGGGCGAGTATCCGCCCGGCGCCACGAGCCGCACATCGCTGCCGTGCTGCTCGGCCAGCTGCGCCATCGAGGCGATGACGTCTTCGGCCAACTGGGTCATGCTCGTCGGCTCGTTCTCGAGCTGCACCGAGCCCGCGTCGTAGCGGCTGATCTCGAGCAGGTCGGTCAGCAGCACCTCGAAGCGGTGGACCTGGTCGTGCAGCAGCTCCGCCGCGCGGCCCGCGACCGGGTCGAACTCATCGCGCCGATCGTTGAGCATGTCGGATGCGAGCCGGATCGTCGTGAGCGGGGTCCGCAGCTCATGCGAGACGTCCGAGACGAACCGCTGCTGCACCTGCGACAGCTCGGCGAGCTCCTTGATCTGCGCCTCGATGCTGTCGGCCATCGCGTTGAAGGATCGACCGAGGGTCGCGAACTCGTCCTCGCCGCGCACCTGCAGGCGCACGGCCAGGTCTCCGGCCGCGAGCCGGGAGCTGCTCTCGGCGGCCTGCGCGATGGGCTCGGTCACCGACCGCAGCACGATCCACGAGATCGCGCCGATGAGGATGACGAGCCCGACGCCGACGATCCAGAGGGTGATCTGCACGAAGCGCAGGGTCTGCGCTTCGCTCGAGAGGTCGTATCCGAGGTACAGCTCGTAGGCGCCGACCTCGGGCAGGATGATCTGCTGGCCGACGACGATGCCCGGTTCCTCGCCGCCGCCCGGCTCCATGAACCCGACGGGCTGCCACCACTGCAGCTCGGTATCGCTCTGCACCTGTTCGCGCAGCTCGTCACTGATGAGGTCGGCCGGAAGCCCCGCGGAATCGAAGTCCTGCGGCGCGATGGGCGAGGGATCGGACGAGATACGGAACGCGGCGATGCGCTCGGTCGAGGACTGCCGCTGCACCGACGTGCGCACGCTCTCCATGAGGTTGTCGATCGCCACCACATCGCCGCCCACCTCCGCCGCATCGAGCGTCGACTGTGCCGACAGCGTGGCGCGCTGGGCCTCGGCCATGAGCTGCGACGTGCGCGAGTCGAAGATGTCGTTCTGGATCGCCAGCGACATCCACACCAGCGCCACCGTGATGGTCAGCGCTGTCGCGCCCAGCGTCACCGCGACCGTGCGGAATCGCAACGAGCGGCGCCAGGCGCGGGAGACGCGCCGCGGCCACGACCGCAGACCCCGCGTCGCGACCGTCGCCGTCGTGACGGTGCGGATCGGCATGGTGGCGTCAGATCACGGCGCCGGCGCGGTAGCCGACGCCGCGCACGGTCGTGACGATCCGCGGGTTGTCCGGGTCGATCTCGACCTTGGCGCGCAGCCGCTGCACGTGCACGTTGACCAGGCGCGTGTCGGCCTTGTAGTGGTAGCCCCACACCTGCTCGAGCAGCATCTCGCGCGAGAAGACCTGCTGCGGCTTGGACGCCAGCGCGACGAGCAGTTCGAACTCGAGCGGGGTCAGGCCGATGATGTCGCTCCCCCGGCGCACCTCGTGCCCTTCGACGTCGACGACCAGGTCGCCGATCCGCAGCGAATCCGAGGCCGCGGCGACCGCGGGCCGCAGACGGGTGCGGATGCGCGCGACGAGCTCCTTCGGGTTGAAGGGCTTCACGATGTAGTCGTCCGCCCCCGACTCGAGCCCGCGCACGACATCGGCCGTGTCGGTGCGGGCGGTCAGCATGATGATCGGGATGCCGGATTCCGCGCGGATCTGCGTGCAGATCTCGATGCCGTCGACGCCGGGCAGCATCAGGTCGAGCAGGATCAGGTCGGGCTTCTCGACGCGCCAGGCTTCGACGGCCGCTGCGCCATCGGCGCAGAAGGCGGTGTCGAATCCCTCGGTGCGCAGCACGATGCCGATCATCTCCGCTAGCGCGGTGTCGTCATCGACCACCAGGATGCGAGAAGTCATGGGCGGCGTTCGTCTTTCGGCTCGGGCTCGCGCGCGACGTGCGCGTATTCACCGTACCGGACGCCCGAGCGCTCGACTCCGGATGCCGCCGTGCACGTGTGACACGATGGGGTGGACCGAGCCGACTGTTCCAGGAGTGCATCGTGACGGCCTACCCCTCGTGGACCCCCGCCCCGCGGCCCGGAATCATCCCGCTGCATCCGCTGTCGTTCGGCGTCATCCTCGGCCGCTCGTTCTCGGCATTGCGCCAGAACCCCCGGGTGCTGCTGGGGTTCGCGCTCGTCGTGCAGACCCTCGCCATCCTGGTGACGACCGCGGGCGTGGTCGCCGTCGGGTTCGCGACGTTCGGCCGACTGGCGTCGCTGCGTCCCGGCACCGAGGAGTTCGAGACGGTGCTGGCCGGGTCGATCGCCATCAGCGGCGTCACCGCCCTCGTGCTCTCGCTCGCCGCCGGGGCGCTCGGGGTGCTGGTTCAGGGCATCGTCGTCAGCGAGGTGGCCCAGGCGGTCGTGGCCGAGAAGCACACACTGGGCACGCTCTGGGCACGGGTCAAGCCCGTGGCCTGGCGCCTGATCGGATACACCGCGCTCGTCTCGCTCATCGTCACCGTCGTCCTCGGTGTGCTCGCCACCGGCATCGTCCTGCTCGCGCTGAGCGTGGCGCCGCTCGCCATCGTGCTCACCATCCTCCTCGTGCTCTCGGCCATCCCCCTCAGCCTGTGGCTGAGCACGAAACTCCTGCTCGTGACGTCGGCCATCGTGCTCGAGCGGGCGACCGTGTTCGGTGCGGTCGCCCGCTCGTGGCGACTGACGCGCGGGCGGTTCTGGCCGACGCTCGGCATCATCGTCGTCATCTCGCTGAGCTTCAGCGTCCTGGCGCAGGTCGTCAGCATCCCGTTCTCGTTCGTCACGATGGGGCTCACCTCGGTGATCACCCCCACCGGCGACCCCGAGCCGGGCGAGATCATCGCGCTGCTGGCGGGCACACTGCTCGCTCAGGCGTTCGTCACCCTCATCCAGACGATCGCGGTGATCGTGCAGTCGACCGCGGGCGCGCTCGTGTACGTCGACTGCCGCATGCGTCACGAAGGCCTCGACCTGGATCTGTCGTCCTACGTCGACCGGCGCGACGCCGGCGAGCGCGACCTGCCCGACCCGTACCGCCAGCACATCGGCCGCGACCTGGCGGCGCGGTGGCAGCAGCCGCCGGCGTACGGGATACCGGCCGGATACCCCGTCCCCGCCGGATACCCCGTCCCCGGCGGATACCCCGTCCCCGGCGGGTATGCGCCCGCGACTCCCGGTGGTGACGGCCCGCCCGCCCCCGGCGCGTACGGCGCTCCCGTGGCCGGCGGGTACGGTCCTCCGGCCCCCGGCGGATTCGCCGCGCCCGCGGCCGCTCCGCAGCCCGGCGACGCCGCGCCCTCCGATCAGCCCGCTGCTCCGCCGGCGGCACCGCCGTCCGCGACGGACTGGACCGCGCCGGGTTCGCCGCGTCCATGACGATCCTCGCCGCGCCGATCGCGCCCGATCCCGACGAGGCCCGCCGCTGGGCCGAGGAGGAGCTGTCGGGCGCGCTCTACCGCGAGGCCGAGCCGACGCCGATCGACCGCTTCGCGCGCGGTGTCGCCGAGTTCCTCGGGTCGATCTTCACCGGACAGGTGCCCGAGACGCTCGGACCCTGGCTCGCCGCCGGTGCGATCGCCGTCGTCGTCGTGCTCATCCTGATCGCGATCCTCATCTGGGGTCGGCCGCGCCGCGCGGCGCGCTCCCGCGCACCGATCGCCCTGTTCGGCGAGGACGAGGCCCGTACCGCTGACGAACTGCGCGCGGACGCCGAGGCGGCCGCAGCCCGATCGGACTGGGACGCCGCGATCGTGCTGCGCGTGCGGGCCCTCGCGCGCGGGCTCGCCGAGCGGACGATCGTCGACCCGCAGCCGGGAGCGACCGTGCACCGGTTCGCCGCGGATGCCGCACGCGCCTTCCCCGCCGCCCGCGACGACCTCGCCGCCGTCGCGCGCAGCTTCGACGACGTCCGCTACCTGCGGCGGCCCGGATCCGCGGAGGCATACGCCGCCGTCCGTTCGCTCGATCAGCGGCTCGCCTCGGCCCGCGCGGAGGTGTTCGCCTCGTGACGACCGTCACTGCACGCACCGGGCGCACCCGGTCGGTGCTCGGCTGGGCCGGCATCACCGCCGGCGTGCTCGCCGCGGGGCTCGGCGTCGCGGCCATCTCGGGGATCGGCACGATGCCCGCGCAGGGCCTGCTCGACCCGGAAGCCGCGGGGCCCGAAGGATCCCGCGCCCTTGTCGAGGTGCTCCGCGATCGCGGGGTCGAGGTCGACGTCGCGCGCGACCGCACCAGCGCTCTCGCCGCGCTCGGCGACGGCGACGCGACGCTGGCGATCGCCGACACCGCCCCGCTCGACGACGATGACCTCACGGAGCTCGCGTCGGCGTCCGCGGGCACCATCCTGCTCGAGCCCCGGACGCGCGATCTCCGCCTGCTGCTCGGCGGCGCGCAGTCCGCCGGATTCGCCGACGAGCTCGTCGCGCCCGACTGCGCATTCCCGGATGCCGCCGTCAGCGGCTCTGCGCGCCCGGGCGAGGTCTTCACCGCCGACGGACTCGAGATCGCGTGCTACCCCGCCGGCGAAGGCTTCGGTCTCGTCGGAACGGGCTCCGGCCCCGACCGGGTCGTCGCCCTCGATGCGACATCCGTGCTGGTCAACCGCCACCTCGCCGAGGACGGCCACGCCGCGCTCGGTCTGAACCTGCTGGGCGGCACCGGGCGCGTCGTCTGGTATCTGCCCGCGCTCGGCGACGGTTCGCTGACGGCGGTGCCGAGCCTCGGCGAGCTCACCCCGCCGTGGGTGACACCCGCGATCCTGCTGCTGCTGGGCTCGGTCGTCGCCGCGGGCCTGTGGCGCGGACGGCGCTTCGGCCCGCTCGTGGCGGAGAACCTGCCGGTCACCGTGCGCGCGTCCGAGACGACGGAGGGGCGCGCACGGCTCTACGCCGCGGCCGCGGAGCCCGTCCATGCCCTCGACCAGCTGCGACGCGACACCTTGCGTCGCCTCGCCCGACTGCTGGGTCTCGGTGCAGCAGATGCCGCCGCGATCGCCGACGCCGCGGCCGCCCGACTCGATACCGACCGCGCCCGCGTGCGCGGCATCCTGCTCGACGACCTGCCGCGAACCGACCGCGAGCTGGTCGACGCCGCCGACCGCCTGCGCGAGCTCGAAACGGCCGTGCACCGAACCGTCCGTCCCGAAAGGAACACCCCATGAGCGAGACCGCAACCGGCGACCTCCGCGAGGCGATGAACCGCGTCCGCGTCGAGGTCGGCAAGGCCGTCGTCGGACAGGACGGGGCCGTTACGGGCCTGCTCATCGCCCTGCTCGGCCGCGGCCACGTGCTGCTCGAAGGCGTGCCCGGTGTCGCCAAGACCCTGCTCGTGCGTGCGTTCAGCCGCGCGGTCGGGCTCGACACGACCCGCATCCAGTTCACGCCCGACCTGATGCCGGGCGATGTCACCGGCTCGCTCGTGTACGACGCCCGCGCGGGCGAGTTCGAGTTCCGCGCCGGCCCGGTGTTCACGAACGTGCTGCTGGCCGACGAGATCAACCGCACCCCGCCGAAGACGCAGGCGGCGCTGCTCGAGGCGATGGAGGAGCGCCAGGTCTCGGCCGACGGCGTCTCGCGCCCGCTGCCCGACCCGTTCCTCGTCGCCGCGACGCAGAACCCCGTCGAGCACGAGGGCACCTACACACTGCCGGAGGCGCAGCTCGACCGCTTCCTGCTGAAGCTGCTGATCGATGTGCCCGGCCGCGACGACGAGGTCGCCGTGCTCCGCCGCCACGCCGACGGCTTCCGCCCCGGCTCGCTCGAGACGGCCGGCCTCGCCGCCGTCGTCACCGCTGCCGAGATCCGCGCGGCTCAGCAGGCCGCGGCCGCGGTGGAGGTCTCTGACGACGTGCTCGGCTACGTCGTCGACCTCGCCCGCGCCACCCGCGAGTCGCCGTCGGTGCAGCTGGGCGCCAGCCCGCGCGCCGCCACGGCGCTGCTCGCCGCGGCCAAGGCCTGGGCCTGGCTCGGCGGCTATCCCGCCATCACCCCCGACCACGTTCAGACGATGCTCGTCCCGACGTGGCGGCACCGCCTGCAGCTGCGCCCGGATGCTGAGATCGAGGGCGTCTCCGCCGACACGATCCTCACGTCCGTGCTGCAGCAGACCCGCGTCCCGATCTGAGCTCCCGTGTATCTGTCGGGTCTGTTCGCCCTGCTCGTCGCGGCCGGCATCGTGCCGGTCGTCCTCGCCCCGGCCGCCGGATGGGATGCCGCGTGGACCGCGCTCGCGTGGGCGGCACTGTGCATCGTGGTCGCCGTCGTCGACGTGCTCGCCGCCGGCCCGCTGCACCGGGTGACGGTGGAGCGCCGCATCCCGGCCCGGGCGCGCCTGGGCGAACCTGTCGCGACGACCGTGCTCATCCACAACGGCGGACCCCGCGGCATCCGGGGCCGTCTGCGTGACGGCTGGCAGCCCACGGCCGGCGCGGGTGAGGCGCGGGCGGACCTCGATGTGCCGGCCGGCGAACGCCGCGGCATCCCGATCCCGCTGCTCCCCCGTCGTCGTGGCGAACTGCGCTCGGGCTTCGTCGCGATCCGCAGCCGCGGTCCGCTGGGGCTCGCCGGCCGGCAACGGGTGGTCCCCGCACTGGGGGCGGTGCGCGTGCTGCCGCCCTTCGCCTCGCGACGACACCTGCCCTCGCGCCTCGCTCGCCTGCGCGAGCTCGACGGCAACACGAGCGTGCAGGTGCGCGGCCGCGGCACCGAGTTCGACAGCCTGCGCGAGTACGTCCGCGGCGACGACGTGCGCTCCATCGACTGGCGCGCCACCGCCCGGGCCGGCACCACCATGCTGCGCACCTGGCGCCCCGAACGAGACCGTCACGTCGTCATCGTCATCGACTCCGGCCGAACCAGCGCCTCCCGCGTGGGCGACGGCGTGCGCCTGGATGCCGCGATGGAGTCCGCTCTGCTGCTGAGCGCGCTCGGGGCGCGAGCGGGTGATCACGTGCACCTCGTCATCTTCGACCGAGCCCGCCGCGCCCGCGTCACCGGCGTGGCCGGCGCCCGGCTGCTGCCGGCACTGGTCGACGCGATGGCGCCCGTCGAGCCGACGCTCATCGACACCGACTGGAGCGCGGTCGTCACCGAGGTGCGCGCGCTCACCTCGCGCCCCTCGCTGGTGGTGCTGCTCACCGCGCAGGACTCGCCCGAGGCGGCTCGAGGCTTCCTCGGCGCGCTGCCCTCGCTGACCGAGCGGACCACGGTGCTCGTGGGTGCCGCCCGCGACGTGCCGGATTCTGGCCCCGCGCGTCGTCTCGCCGAGGACGTCTACCGCGAGGCGGCCATCGCCCACGCCGATCGCGACGCCGAGCGCGTGGCCTCAGCGGTGCGGCGTGCCGGCGGCGAGGCCCTCACCGCGACGCCCGAGGCGCTTCCTCCCGCGATCGCCGACCATTACCTGGCACTCAAGGCCGCCGGCCGGCTCTGACCCCGCCCCGGCCCCGGGCCTTCACATGGCGCCGGGCCGGACCTCTGCCTGTCGCCGTGCGGGGCCGTCACCTGGCGCTGGGCCTTCGCCTGGCAGCACGGGCCGTCACCTGGCAGCTCGCGCCCGCACACGGAGCTGGACGCGGCACCACCTGCCAGCCAAGGCTCAGCCCCCACCACTCACCGGGCACCCCGCGCCCCCGAATCCGCGCGAAGCGGCGGCACCTGCCCACCCGACCCACCGCACCCTCGTCCCCGCCCCACCGCTCCGCGGGAACGAGGAAGGCCCGCCCCACGAGGGGACGGGCCTTCACACGGATGCCGCGGGGCTCAGCGCAGGTCGAACCGGTCGAGCTCGGTGACCTTGGTCCAGGCGGCGACGAAGTCGCGCACGAACTTCTCGCTCGCGTCGTCGGAGGCGTAGACCTCGGCGATGGCGCGCAGCTCGGAGTTCGAGCTGAACAGCAGGTCGACGCGCGTGCCGATGCCGATCTCGGACCCGTCGGCGTTCACACCGCGGAACGCGTGCGCGCCGGGGTCGAGCGGCTTCCAGGTGGCACCGAGGTCGAGCAGGCGGACGAACACGTCGTTCGTGAGCACACCCGGTCGGTCGGTGAACACACCGAAGGCCGATCCGTCGTAGTTCGCGCCGAGGGCGCGCAGACCACCCACGAGCACCGTCATCTCGGGTGCGCTGAGGGTCAGCAGGTTGGCCTTGTCGATGAGGTGGTGCTCCGCGGGCAGCACGGCGTTGGGGCCGTAGTAGTTGCGGAACCCGTCGGCCACCGGCTCGAGGTGGCTGAACGAGCGCTCGTCCGTCTGGTCGGCCGTGGCGTCGGTGCGCCCGGGACGGAACGGAACCGTCACCTCGACGCCGCCGTCGCGCGCGGCCTTCTCGACCCCGGCGTTGCCCGCGAGCACGAGCAGGTCGGCCAGCGAGACCTTCTTGCCGTCGGTGCGTGCGTCGTTGAACGATGCCTGCACCCGCTCGAGCACGCCGAGCACGCGCTGCAGCTGGGCGGGGTTGTTGGCCTCCCAGTCCTTCTGCGGAGCCAGACGGATGCGGGCGCCGTTGACGCCACCGCGCTTGTCACTGCCACGGAAGGTCGAGGCCGCAGCCCACGTGGTGGCGACGAGCTCGCTGACGGTGAGCTCGGTCGCGAGGATGCGCGACTTCAGCTCAGCGGCATCCGCGTCATCGATCAGCTCGTGGTCGACGGCGGGCACCGGGTCCTGCCAGATGAGCTCCTCCTGCGGGACCTCGGGGCCGAGGTAGCGGGCGATGGGGCCCATGTCGCGGTGGGTCAGCTTGAACCACGCGCGGGCGAACGCGTC
Source organism: Microbacterium thalli (assembly GCF_028737325.1). Classification (GTDB taxonomy): domain Bacteria; phylum Actinomycetota; class Actinomycetes; order Actinomycetales; family Microbacteriaceae; genus Microbacterium; species Microbacterium thalli. Next base: position 1,052,384 of record NZ_JAQZCH010000002.1, read on the forward strand.
GCCGAAGGCGACCGGGTCGTCCTTGAAGCGGCGCGAGACCTCGTCGTAGGCGGGGTCCATGCGCAGCGCCAGGTCGCTCGTGAGCATGCGCGGCTCGCGACGGCCGTTCGAGTGCGCCATCGGCACCATGTCGGCGCCGCCCCCGTTGATGGGACGCCACTGGTGGCCGCCGCCCGGGCTGCGCATGAGCTCCCACTCGTAGGCGTAGAGGATGTGGAAGAACTCGTTGTCCCACCGGGTGGGGTGGTAGGTCCACGTCACCTCGAGGCCCGACGTGATGGTGTCGTCGCCGTGGCCGGTGCCGTGGTTGTTCTTCCAGCCGAGGCCCTGCATCTCGACACCCGCGGCCTCGGGGTTGTCCTCGAGGTTCGAGTCGGGTGCGGCGCCGTGGGTCTTGCCGAAGGTGTGTCCACCGGCGATCAGAGCGACGGTCTCTTCGTCGTTCATGCCCATGCGACCGAACGTCTCACGGATGTCGCGTGCCGACTTCAGCGGGTCGGGCTCGCCGTTCGGGCCCTCGGGGTTGACGTAGATGAGGCCCATCTGCACGGCGGCGAGGGGCTTCTCGAGGTCGCGGTCGCCCGAGTAGCGCTCGTCGGCCAGCCACGTGGTCTCGGGGCCCCAGTACACGTCGTCGTCGGGCTCCCAGACGTCGGGGCGACCGCCGGCGAAGCCGAAGGTCGAGAAGCCCATCGACTCCAGCGCGACGTTGCCCGCGAGGATCATGAGGTCGGCCCACGAGATGGACTGGCCGTACTTCTTCTTGACCGGCCACAGCAGACGCCGGGCCTTGTCGAGGTTGACGTTGTCGGGCCAGCTGTTCAGCGGCGCGAAGCGCTGCTGTCCGGCGCCGCCGCCGCCGCGGCCGTCGGTGACGCGATAGGTGCCGGCGGAGTGCCAGGCCATGCGGATCATGAGCGGGCCGTAGTGCCCGAAGTCGGCCGGCCACCAGTCCTGCGAGGTGGTCATGACCTCCTCGATGTCCTTCTTGACCGCGGCCAGATCGAGGGACTCGAAGGCGGCCGCGTAGTCGAAGTCCTCACCGACGGGGTTGCCGACGGCGGGGTTCTTCTTGAGGATGCGCAGGTTGAGCTGGTTCGGCCACCACACGTGGTTGGCGTTGCCCACCGTGGGGTGCGGCTGGCCGCCGTGCGAGCCGTGCCCGGAGCCCTGCTCCGCGCCGCCGTGGATGACGGGGCAGCCGCCGGCGTCGTTGGGGCGCGGACGGGTCTCACCGTCGGCGCGCTCGTCGACGGGGGTATCGATCGGCGTGACGGCCTGATCGGTCTCGGTCACGTCCGCACCGATCGGTGCGGACTGCGGGTCGCGATCGCTCATGGAGATCCTTCCGTAGGGGTTTCGGGAGAGAGGGTCGGGTCAGGTCGGGATCGGTCGGTCGACCGGAGTCAGGAGGCGCGGGATGCCGCTGCGCAGTCGGCGCAGCGTCCCCAGTAGGTCACCTCGGCCGAGACGAGCTCGAAGCCGTGGCCGTCGGAGGGATGCAGGCAGGGGGCGTGGCCCACCGCGCAGTCGACGTCCTCGACGCGGCCGCATCCGGTGCACACGAGGTGATGGTGGTTGTCGCCCACGCGCAGCTCGAACAGCATGGAGCGTCCGGCCGGTTCGATGCGCCGCGCGAGACCTGCGTCGGCGAAATCGTTCAACGCGTTGTAGACCGACTGGCGGCTGGCGTGCGGCAGGTCGCCGGCGACGTCCGCGAAGATCTCGTCGGCACTGGCGTGGGGACGCGAGCGCAGGGCGCCGTACACCGCGGTGCGGGAATCGGTCACACGCAGCCCGGAGGCGCGGATGGCCTCGGAAGCGGTCGCGATCGTCATGCCCCCAGCCTAGCGGCTTATTTTGATTCGCTCAAAACGAAGCCAGGGAAAGGGCCGGATGCGGCATCCCGTCAGCCGACGACGAGACGCGGCGTGCCGGCCTCGTACTCGGTGAGATCACCGGTCTCGCCGCTGCGCGCGGCGACGCGGCCGAGGCCCAGCATGTAGGCCAGGAACACGCCCAGCGCGAGCGCGCCGATGCCGATCTTCACCGGCCACGGCCACGGCTGCGCCGTCACGAACCCCTCGACGAGTCCCGCCAGCGCGAGCGCGATGATCAGCCCGATCGCCACCGTCGCGAGCGAGCGACCCGCCGCGGCGAGCGCCTCTCCCCTGCTGCGCCGGCCCGGAGCGATCCACGCCCAGAAGATGTGGAATCCCGTGGCACCGGCCACGAAGATGCACGTCAGCTCCAGCAGGCCGTGGGGCGCGATGTGCAGGAGGAACACGTCGCCCCGGTCGAATGAGATCAGGATGGCGGCGGCCTGCCCGATGCTCACGGCGTTCTGCATCAGCACCATCGCCGGCCACAGGCCGGTGATGCCGAACAGGACGCACTGCGCCGCGATCCACGCGTTGTTCGTCCAGACGGTGCCGGCGAACACAGCCGCCGGATTCTCGCTGTAGTAGGCGGTGAAGTCGTTCTCGGCGTACTGCTCGAGCTGCGCCTGGGATCCGAGGGCGGCGACGGCCGCCGGGTCGCCCGAGACCCAGAAGGCCACGAGGGTCGCGATCACGATGAACACGAGCGCGACGACGAGGGTCGTCCACCGCACGCGGTACAGCGCCGCCGGCAGCTGCTGCAGGAAGAAGCGCGGGATCTGCCGCAGCACGTTCTCGGGCGCCCCGGTCAGTCGCAGACGAGCCCGCGACAGGATCATCGACAGCCGATCTCCCTCGACGCTTCGGCCGGCCGAGGTCTTGATGTCGGCGAGATCCGCGGATGCCGCGCGGTAGCGGGCCACGAGCTCGTCGACGTCATCGCTCGTCAGACGCCGGGTGCGGCTCAGTGCGTCGAGCCGGTCCCATTCGGCGCGGCGGGCGGCGACCAGGGCGTCGAGGTCCATTTGCTTAACTGTACCCATGACGACGCCCGCGGCCACGGTCGAGATCCGCCAGGACGAGATCCTCACGGGCGAGGCGGTCGCGCTCGATGTCCAGCCGCTGGGATTCTTCCTGCGCGCCCTCGGCGCGCTCATCGATGTGCTGTGCGGCATCGCCCTGCTGGTGCTCTTCTTCCTCGTCGGCGACCGGATCGTCGGGGGTCTGCAGCTCGATGCGCTCTCGCCGATCGTGACGATCACGATGCTCGTCCTCGTGCTCGTGGTGATCCCGACGGCGGTCGAGACGTTCTCGCGGGGTCGCAGCCTCGGCAAGCTCGCCGTCGGCGGCCGCATTGTCCGGGACGACGGCGGCGCCACCGGGTTCCGTCAGGCGTTCATCCGGGCTCTGCTGGGCGTCCTCGAGGTCTGGTTCACCTTCGGGGCTCTCGCCGGCGTCGTCGCGACCTTCACCCCGCGCTCGACGCGACTCGGCGACATGGTCGCCGGCACGTACTGCGAGCGCACGCGCGCGCCGAAGCTGCCCGCGCCCGCCGGCCCGGTACCCGCAGAGCTCGAGGAATGGGCGGCTGTCGCCGACGTCGCCCGTCTGCCCGACCGCGTCGCTCGCCGCGCCGGACAGTTCGCCCGGTCGGCCGCCGCCATGGACCCTGCTGCGCGCGTGCGTGCGGCGGGAGCGGTCGCGGCGGAGGTGCGTCCGTTCGTGTCGCCCGTGCCGGCCGCCGACCCCGAGACCTTCGTCCGGGCGGTGGTGGCGCTGCGCCGCGATCGGGAGTACGCCGCACTGCGCCGCATCGACGAGCGCGCCTCGGCCCTCGCGAACGCCGCGGGAGAGACGCCGCGGGGCTTTCCCGTGCGGGGCTCGGTCACTCCGCCGGAATGACCGCCGAGACCGGGACGCTCAGACGCGCAGCGTCTCGTGCCGGATGACGACCCATCCCTTGGGCACCGACAACCGGTCGGTGTGGATCGCGCAGAGGTCGTGCGCGTGGGGGTCGGTGCCGCCGCCGAGCGGACCGAGCGCCGCCATCTGGTCGCCGTAGTCGAAGGTCAGGGTCGTCACGGCCTCGCGGGCGCAGCCCACCTTCGAACACAGTCTCTCGCGCATTTGCTCCACGGTAGACCCGCGATGCGACGACGACGGGATGCCGCGCCGCGCGGTGCGGCCCGCGCCGTCCGCATCGCGCCGGCGCGCATAGGATGGGCGTCATGATCCGGCGCCGTTCCCGCCCGATTCCGCCTCGCCGGAGCCGGCCCTCGCGGCACGGTCGTCACGGCCGCGACGACCGCAGCCCGGTCGTCCGTCCGCCGTTGCCGGCGCTCGAGACGCGGGCGGAGCGCTTCGACCTCTCGGTCGGCACCGCTGCCGAGTTCCTCCGCAGCGCGTGGCCCGAACTGCGCGACGTCCGCTTCGAGGTCGCGGGGATGCCCGCGGCGAGCGACGAGGACGGCATCCCGCGGTGGCGCGTGCTGTCGGACGAGAAGCGCATCATCCTGTACCGGCTGCCGATCGAGCGACTCAATCACCTGCACCGCAACGACGATCTGCACCGACGCATGATGGTCGAGAGCTGCGTCTTCCGGGCCGCGGCGGAGTACCTCGACCGCGATCCCTGGGACCTCGGCCCGGACCGCTTCCGCTTCCTCTGACCCCACGCCCGCTCAGGGGTAGACGGTCAGCTCCGCCGCGGCGGCCGCCGAGCCGAAGACCGGATACGTGCCGATCTGCCCGGCCGCTGCGAAGCCCACGGATCCGTGCACGATGCCCGAGCCGGGATCGACGCGATAGGTCTGGCCGGCGGCGACGGTGACCGTCCGCGACTCCCCCGCCCTTAGCTCGAGCGTCTGCGCATCGCCGCCCGCGAGCGGCGTGACCGTCACCGTGGCGTCGGAAGCGGCGGCGAGGGTGAGGGTGGGCCCGGGGGCCTGCGCCACCGCGACGAGCGTCGGCGCATCGATCGCCGGCGCTCCGACGGCCCACGCGAAATCGGCGGGCGCGGAGATGTCGGTCGACGTCCACGCCGACGCCACGAGCGGCTGCGCGGCGGTCGCGGTGACGGTGTAGTCGCCGATCGGCATGCCCGTCACCTCGAGCTCGAGCGGTTGTTCGGCGGTCAACGCGATGTCGTCCTGCTGCGACACCACGGAGCCGTCGGCGACGGAGCGCACGACGACGCTCGCGGTCGTGTCGGCGGCCGTCGCGAGCAGGCGCACCGACAGGCCCCCGGCGGACGAGCCGGAATCGGGCGCCACCGTCACATCGACGGCCGGGATGATCTGAGTGGTCGCCGGCGGCGCCGCCGCCGAGACCTGGTCGACGCCGCCCGCGATGAGCGTGCGAGTCAGGGCGGACTGCAGCGACGCGCGTACCGGCGCACCGGCGGCCGTGACGCGGACGACCGGGCTCTCCTCGCCGCGTCGGAGGGCGGCGAGCGGCACGGCGCGCTGCGTGCGCGCGGCCACGACGACCGACTGCCCCGCCACAGGGTCCTCGGCGCCCTCGGCTCCGTAGACCCGCAGGTCGACCGTCGCGGGGACGTCGCCGGGGTTGGTCAGCAGCACGATGTCGCTCGCGCCCGTTGCCGCCGAGCCGGCCACGAGCCAGGACTCCATGGCGGGCCGGGTGCAGGCCGATACGCTCAGGCCGCGCAGGTCGGCCGCATCGAGGACGGAAGCGGATGCCGCCGCGAGGTCGGTCGGGCGCCCGTCGGACGGCTCGGCGACGAAGGCGGACGGAGCGGTTCCCGTGTCGGCGCGGTCGGGCGTCGCGAGCGATGTCTCGGTAGGCGCGGCGCCGGCGGAGGCCGACACGACGGTGGCGGCCGCCGCCTCGGTGATCGCCCCCGGCGCGCTCTCGTCACGTCCGAGTACCAGCAACGGTCCGTCGCACGCGGCGACCGACCGGGCCGCCTCGGGGACGACGTCGAGCCCGATCGGCTCGCGCGCCGTCGTCGGCCAGGGGCCGACGACGGCGAGCCCGATGCCGCCGGCCACGACCACGGCCGCAGCCGCGCCGACGACCGAGCGGGTCACGGTCAGACGTACGCTCATCGCTCTCTCCCTCGAAGATCCCGCGTCCCGACAACACGCGGCACGGCCCGCGAGGCGGAGCGGCTCCCCCGGGTGGGCAACGCCAGCAGCAGCGCGATCGCGAAGACTGCCGCGATGCCGGTCCACGCCGTATTCGAGACCGTCCGCGCCGACGCCGGGGCCTCGGAACGCGGGGGGACGTCGCCCGACAGACGCCAGAGCTCGCCGCGATCGGTCGCGCCGACGGCATCCAATCCGTCCCGACTGTTCAGCGCGGTCGCTGCGGCCAGGCGCGTCGTGCGCGCGTCCGGAGACTCGCCGGCGACTTCGGGGGCGACGAGGATGAACGCTACCCCGTGCTCGCGGAGCTCGCCGACGACGTCGTTCGCGGTGTCGGTGACCAGATCGGCCGCGATCTGTGCGGCCGCCTCGTCGCCTTCGGTCAGCTGCGTGCGCGCGGTCACGAGCGTCGACTGCCCGCCGAGGGTCGCGCTGCCGCCCCAGACGACGTCGACGGCCACACCACCGCTCGTCGGCGTCAGGATGATCGTGCCCAGGCCCGGCCGTCCGGCGCCCTCGGCGGCGACGAACGCGGGCAGCGTGCTCGTCTCGCCGCGGCTGACGATCGCGATGTCGCGCGCCTGCCCGAGCAGCGTCGGCACCGCCGCGACCACGAGGCCCACGACGGCGATGCTCGCCGCGACCGTTCGGATCGCGCGCACCGGAACCACGCTGTCGAGCGCGAGCAGCGCGCCTCCGGCCAGCCCCACCCAGGCGAGGCTCACAGCCGTTCCGGGCCAGAGCGAGATCGGCGTGGTCGTGTCGATCGAGACCGACACACCGGTCGTCACGATCGCGGTGACGACGCCGAGCCCCGCGACCACGAGCAGCACGACGCCCACGAAACGGCGTGACGAGGCGCCGGCGGCGAGCGCCAGCACGACGATGGGGGCGGTGAGCAGCAGCAGCCACCACATCGTGCCGCCCGCGCCCGTGAACGCTGACCATCCGGCATCGGCGGGGAAGCCGGCGGCCAGCAGCACGCGGCCGCCGACGTCGTCGCCGACGCGCGGGCCGTTCCACGGCACGCCGGGGTCGGCGAGCAGCGACCACGGGTCGCGAGCGAGCAGCCGCGTCACCACGAGCGGTGCCGACAGGGCGAGCGAGGGCACGAGGATCCACAGCCACCGGAAGGCGGCGCGGCGGCCGCGCAGCGCCAGGGCCAGCACCACCGCGCACACCCAGATCACCGCGACCGGCGCCGCGAGCACGGGTGAGCACGCCAGCACGGCGGCCAGGAGGATGGATGCCGTTCCCGCGTTGCCCCAGGAGCGGTGCGCCGCCGCGGCGGTGAAGGCGAGCCAGGGCAGCACGAGGTGCACGATGACGGCCGTCGGCCGGCCGTCGCCGAGCGCGACGAGGAACGCCGGCGCGAGCGCCCAGAGCACCGCGCCGACGATGCGGAGCGCCGGGCGCTCCGTCAGGCGGGTGGCGGCGAACCAGCCGCCCAGGACGGCGAGCGGCAGCGCGAGGATCCAGAGGACGACGAGCGCCCGCGACGGATCCCCCGGCGAGAACGTGCCGAGGACGGCGACGACGGCGCTGAACGGGTCTGCCGGCCCGACCGTGTCCCACCCGAGTGGCCGCTGGGCGCCCGTGGCCTCGTCCCACAGCCGTCCGACGGTGGCGGCGAGCGGGGCGAGCGCTCCCCCGCCGATCGACGGCCAGCTGAGGGCGGCCGGCATGGCCGCGATCGAGACGACGAGCGCGGCGAGCACCGCCCACGCCCCGCCGCCGGAGAAGAAGCCGAGGTCCGTGCGCCGCGGCCCGGTGCCGGCGGGCTCGTCCTCGATCAGGCGCTGGCGCATGATGCGCGTGTTCACCCGCAGCGGGGCGAGTTGCGCCCACGAGGCCCGTCGGTGACGGGCGATGCGCGAGCGGGCGCGCACGACCGGAACGAGGCTCACGAGCACGGTGAACGCCGCGGACCATTCCGGGCCGATGCGAGCGGGACGCTTGCCCACGAGGTGGAGGATCGAGCGCCACAGCGCCAGCGGCAGCAGCGACAGCCAGTGCAGCGGCACCAGTGGCGGCGCGGCATAGACCAGCCGGCGGTGCAGTTGGGCGACGCGGGCCGCGTGCGCCGCGCGGGCGCGAGCACGCGTCGAGTGCGGCGCAGGCGCGCCCGCGACGCCGTCGTGGGCGACGGCGATGCGGGCGCCGGGGGCGAGCACGACGCGACCGCCCGCGAGACGCACCCGGACGCCGAGATCGAGGCCTTCGTCGGCGCCGCCGAGCGCGTCGTCGACGCCCTCCAGCTCGCGCCACGCCGCCGTGTGCACGAGCAGACCGCGGACGTCTCCGCCGAGGACGTCGTCCGCGGCATCGTGCTGGCCCTGGTCGTGCTCGCCGTCGGCGAGGCCCACGGCGGCTCCGAGCCGCGTGAGCGACCGACCGAGCGAGACGATGCGGCTGCGGTCATCCCATTCGACGAGCTTGGGGACGGCGACGGCCACCGACGGCGCCGTCTCGAGCGCGGCGACGAGGCGCTCGAGGGCGGGCGCCTCCGGTGCGACATCCTGCGCGAGAAGCCATATGGCGTCGCCGTCGATGCGGCGCGATGCCATCCGCAGCGCAGCGGCGAATCCTGTGCGGGCCGGAGCCGCGATGACCGCTTCTGCGCCCGATTCCTCGGCGAGCGTGCGCAGCCGGTCGTCGGCGCCGCACAGCACGATCGTCAGCGCGTCGACGGCGCGCGTCTGCTCGCGCAGCGCGGCGAGCGTGCGCGAGAGATGGTAGGCCGCGGGTGCGCGTCCATCGGGACGCACGACAAGAAGCGCGTGTACTCGGGCGGGCATGACGGGCCCCAGCCTAAGCCGACCACCTGCGGGTCGGGGACAGTGAGCGCGCGGTTCGTCGAGAAAGACCGCCGGCGGCGCCCGCTGTCGTCAGACCGCGCGACGCTTGAGCTTGCGACGCTCGCGCTCGCTCAGGCCACCCCAGATGCCGAAACGCTCGTCGTTCTGCAGGGCGTACTCGAGGCACTCGCCCCGGACATCGCACGAGGTGCAGATCCGCTTGGCGTCGCGGGTCGAGCCGCCCTTCTCGGGGAAGAACGCCTCGGGGTCGGTCTGGGCGCACAGCGCATCGCTCTGCCACCCGAGCGCGTTGTCGTCGTCGGTGGGGTCGGCGCGGCGAACGCCCGGAACACCCAGGTTGACCGGATCGACGAACCAGTTGTCGGGAACGCCCGAACGGTATGCCGTCATATCGTGTTCCCTCCTCGTCGGCCGGCACGCGGACCGCGTGTCTCGCATTAATTACACCCGTGTGATTCGCTCCGGTCAAGTCGCGGATCGTAAACCCTCAAGCGGGTGTTTAACCTTTGCGAGCGCTCGTCGGCGTGTCGCGGATATCAGCGGCGCCCCGGCTGGGCGACGAACGCCTCGCCGGCTCCCCCGATCGCGACCGACGCGGCGATGACGACGGCAGCGGTTCCCGGCACGAGCTCGACGCGGTCGCCGCCGGCCTCGACGACGACATCGCCGGTCGTCGCGAGCACGATCGCGGGTCCGGTGAGCGGGATCTCGGTGACGGCCTCGAAGGTCGCCTCGACGCGCACGAGCCGGAAGTCCGGCACCCCGGCGTCGTACGAAAAGACGCCCGGCGCGATCTCCTCCGGCTCGACGATCGGGGCGGGACCCGTGCCCGTGTCGACGATGCGCATGAGCTCGGGGACGTCGATGTGCTTCGGGGTGAGACCACCGCGCAGGACGTTGTCGCTCGCGGCCATGAGCTCGACGCCGAGTCCGTCCTGGTAGGCGTGCAGCACGCCCGCGGGGGCGAACAGCGCCTCTCCGCGTGAGAGCTCGACGAGGTTCATGAGTGTCGCCACGACCAGGCCGGCGTCGGCGGGGAACTGCTCGGCGATGCGGCGCAGCACGGCGCGCTCCGCGGCGAAACCGGATGCCGCGTCGTCCGCGTCTGCGCCGGTGAGTGCCGCGGCGAGGTCGTCCACGACCTCGGTCGCCTCGCCCGAGAGCACCCACCCCATGACGCGATGCAGCACGGCGGCGTCATCCTCGTCGTCGATCTCGTCCAACGCCGCCGCGAGCGCTCGCACGCCGGGCCGACCCGGCAGCGAGGACAGCAGGCGACGTGTCTCGGCAAGGGGGCGGAGCCCGACCAGCGCGCGGAACCGCTCCGAAAGCGCGACGATGATCTCGGGCTTGTGGTTCTCGTCCTTATAGAGACGCTCGGCGGCATCCCGGGGAACGCCCGCCTGCTCTTCACGGGCGAACCCTTCGGCAGCCTGGTCGCGCGAGGGATGGGCCTGGATCGACAGCGACATCCCGGCCGCCAGCAGCTTGAGCAGGTAAGGGAGCGGCTCGACGCCGACCTCGGCGAGCGCGCGGTCGAGCGGCCGCCCGGTGCCGTCGTCGACGCGCGACGGGCTGCCGGGGTGGTCACCGAACCAGATCTCCGCCTCGGGGGTGCCCGAGGGCTCGCGCCCCTGCAGCTCGGCGATGAGCGTGTCGGAACCCCAGGCGTAGTCCCGGGCGGAGTTCGAGATCGGAATCAGCACGCCACCAGCCTAGGACGCCCGACCCCGCGGATGCCGGGAGCGCCCCGGGAAGGCGGACCCCGCGCGATAGCCTGTCTGCACCATGGCCGTCCACTCCCGTCACCCCGTCTCGGCGCCGCCCTCGGCCCCCGTGCGGGAGTCCACCGGCCACCTCCTGCTGCGGGCCTGGTGCGTGTTCGTCGTCGCGGCGTCCATCGCCGGGACGAGCTGGCTCATGGCCGTCGGCCCCGTCGGCTCGGCGGCCGTCGTCGTCGGCACGGGAGTCGTCTCGACGATCCTGTGGGTCGTGCTGCGCCCGCGCGTGCAGTGGCGGCGCCTCCCCTGGTTCGCCCTCGCCTACGTCGTCTGGGCGATCGCGTCGATGCTCTGGTCGCAATGGCTCGGAGCGACGGAGCTGACCCTTCTGCTGCTGGTGTCGACGACCGTGCAGGCGATGTTCATCGGAGCTGTGCTCACCTGGCGCGAGATCCTTCGCGTCCTGGCAGCGGCGTTGAAGTGGATGCTGGGCCTGTCGATCCTGTTCGAGCTCTTCGTCTCGCTCATCTGGCGCGGCGACATGCTGCCCGGCTTCGTCCGCCCCGACCCGTCTTACGACGGGCACCCCATCACCCTGTGGTCGCGCGACAACCTCTTCACCGGTGGGCGGCTGCAGGGGATCTTCGGCAACGCGAACCCGCTCGCCTACGTCGCGCTCCTCGCGATCATCGTCTTCCTCGTGCGCCTCGCCTCCGGGGCGCCACGGAAGTTCCTGCTGACGCTGTGGACCGCGCTGGCGGTTTTCCTGTTCTGGCGTGCGGCATCCGCGACCGCCCTCGTCTGCGCCGTCGCCGTCGGCGTCGTCCTCGTCACGATCCTGCTCATGCGCACGGCGCGGCGGCCGGGCGAGCGCACCCGCTTCTACGTCATGTACGCCGCGGTCGCGGGGCTCGGCGGCGCGGTGCTGTGGCTCGGGCGCGACACCGTCTTCGAGATGCTCGGACGCACGTCCGACCTCACCGGTCGTCAGCGGATCTGGGATGCCGTCGGCGAGCGCATCGCCGAGCGCCCGATCATCGGCTGGGGTTACTCCACACCCTGGGTGCCCTCGGATCCGGCGTTCGACGGCTGGATCGTCGATCACGGGGTCAGCGTCATGCAGGCCCACAACATGTGGCTCGATGTCGCGCTGCAACTCGGTTCCGTCGGTGTCGCGCTCGTCGCGCTGACCGTGCTGGCCTACATCTGGCGCTCGTGGTTCTTCGCGGTCGACCGGCCGCGGTGGGACCTCGTCGCCGACCGCCCGTACTCCGCGCTCACCCTCGTGCCGTCGCTGGTCGCGACGGTCCTGCTCGTGCAGGGAATCGCCGAGTCTGCGCCCCTGCTGAACTGGGGCTGGTTCCTCATCGTCCTGTTCGCCTTCAAGATCAAGCAGGCCCCGCTCGTCGGACGCGGCCCCGCCGAGCAGCGTCTCGACATGGAGCAGGGCGACGGCTTCCCCGAGCGTTCCTCCTGAGACCGCACCCAGCGGGCTTGCGGCGACCGCACGGCTACCCTGAAAGCATCATGGCCTCTCACACGCATTCGCGGGCCGGGGCCGACGTGTTCCCTCCCGCACCGCGACGCCGCATCCCCGTGCGCGTCGTACGGGCATGGTGCGCCTTCCTCATCGCCGCCTCCATGGCCGGCACCGCGTGGCTCATGGCTGTCGGCGTCACGGGCTCCGCTCTCGTCGTCGCTGCGACGACGCTCGTATCGGCGGGCATGTGGGCTGTGCTGCATCCCCGCCGCCCCTGGCGTCGACTGCCGTGGTTCGCCCTCGCGTACGTCGCCTGGGCCGTCGCGTCGCTGCTCTGGACCGAATGGCCGGCGGCGACCCTCACGACCCTCGCCCTGTTGCTGGCGACGACGGCTCAGGCGCTGTTCGTGGCATCGGTGCTGACGGGACGCCAGATCATCGAGGCGATCGCCACCGCGGTGAAATGGATGCTGGGGCTGTCGGTCGCCTTCGAGCTGTGGGTGTCGCTCGTCTGGAGCGGCCCGATCCTCCCGCACTTCGTGCGGCCGGGGCCCGACTTCGACGGCGACCCGATCATGTTCTGGTCGCGCGACAAGCTGTTCACCGACGACCGCATCCAGGGCATCTTTGGGAACGCGAACTCGCTCGCCTACATCGCCCTGCTCGGCATCGTGGTGTTCGGTCTGCAACTCAACACCCGCGCCGCCCGGCGCGGACCCCTGCTGGGCTGGACCGCCGTCGCGGCGTTCTGCTTCTGGCGCGGCTCGTCGGCCACCGCCGCGATGTGCGCGCTCGCGATCGTGATCGTCATCGTCGTCGTGCTGCTCATGCGCCGGGCGCGCACCGCGCGGACGCGACGCATCCTCTACGTCGTCTTCACCTTCTCGGGAGCCGCGATCATCGCGACCCTATGGGTGCTCCGCGACGACCTCTTCGAACTCCTCGGCCGCTCGTCCGATCTGAGCGGTCGGAAGGAGATCTGGGCCACCGTCGGCGCCCGATTCGCCGAGAGCCCCCTCATCGGCTGGGGCTACTCGGTACCGTGGGTGCCCACCGATCCGTTCTTCGACGGGTGGATCATCGATCGTGGAGTGACCGTCATGCAGGCCCACAGCACGTGGTACGACGTCGCGATGCAGCTCGGCGTGGTCGGCCTGCTCTTCTTCGCCGTCGCCCTCGGGGTGTTCACCTGGCGCGCGTGGTTCCTCGCTCTCGGGCGTGTGCCGAAGCCCGGCGACAGCCCGGAGCCCCGCTCGCGCCTGCTGCTGATCCCCGCCCTCGTCGCCACGATCCTGCTCGTCCAGAGCATCACCGAGTCCTCGCCGCTGCTGAACTGGGGCTGGTTCCTGCTCGTCATGCTGGCCTTCGCGATCAAGCAGGCCCCGGCATCGGTGCGCGGCACCCCGCCGCGGCGACGCTCGACGCTCGCGGCGGCCTGGCCGCTCGAAGGCGCCGTGTCGCTCGACTCCGTCGCGGCCGGCGAGACCCGGTCGTGAGCACACCGCCGGCGCTCTCGGGCTCGTGGCTCGTGCGGACGCTCGACTCCGCGGCCTTCGCGCAGTCGTTCGCCCACGCCGCTCTGGCCGCCGTCTTCGCGGAGCACCTCATCGAGCGCACCGCCGGCCGGGTCACCTACCTCGCCGTCGTCACCGGGCTCTGCCTCATCGGGGCGGCGGTGCTCGTCGTGCGCCGCCGCGAGCTCACGCTCGTGCGGGTCGCGCCCACGACGCTGCTGCTCTTCCTCGGCTGGGCGCTCGCCAGTGTCACCTGGAGCACCGACACACGCGGCACCCTCGGCGGCTGGATCGAGCTCGCCGCGATCGCCTTCCTCGCCGTCGTGATCGGCAACACCCGCGACACCCTGCAGACCGTGCGCGCGCTCGCCGACGTGTTCCGGATGCTGCTGACCCTCTCGCTCGGCCTCGAGTTGCTGTCGGGGATCTTCTTCGACATCCCCTTCACCTTCCTCGGCATCCAGGGCAACATCGCCTTCTTCGGACCCGTGCAGGGCATCTTCGGCACCCGCAACGCGCTCGGATTCATCGCCGTCCTCGCGCTCATCACCTTCTACGTCGAGTGGCGCACCGTGTCGGTGCGCCCGGGACTGTCGTTGTACTCGGCCGGACTCGCGGCGCTCCTCGCGGCTTTCTCGGACTCCCCCACCGTCCTCGTGCTCGCCGTGGCGACCGCCGTCGCGACCGCCGCGCTCGGCGCCGTCCGACGCGCACCGCGCCGCGTCCGCCGCTCGGTGCAGCTCGCGCTCGGCGCGACCGTCGTCGTCGGCGCGATGGCCGGCTATCTGCTGCGCGAACGCATCATCGCGTGGATCGGGGCGGGCACCGACTTCTCGATCCGCGCCGAGCTGTGGGCGCAGGTGGCATCCTTCGTCCGGTTCGAACCCGTGCGCGGCTGGGGCTGGTTCGGTCCCTGGTCCCGCGTCGACTTCCCGTTCAACGCCGTCAACTACGCCCTCAACGATCGGCACACGTCGGCGCTCAGCGCCTACGTCGACGTCGTCCTGCAGCTCGGATGGGTCGGCCTGCTGATCTTCATCGTCTTCGCCGGTCTCGCGCTCGGCCGGGCGTGGCTGGTCGCCAGCGAGCGCCGCTCCATCCTCTACGCCTGGACGCCGTTGATCCTGGTGACGCTGCTCGTGGACTCGCTCTTCGAGAGCTTCACGCTGCACGGCTACGGCTGGCTCATGCTCGTGCTCTGCGCCCTGCGCGCCGGTCAATCGAAGTCGTGGCGCGAGCGCATCGGCGACGTGCCGCGCTCGCCGGGCGCCGCGGCGGGCGGCCCGGACGACACCGCGACGGGAACTCACCGCATCGCACGGTAGGATCGGGCCGGTGAGCGCGCAGGTTTTCGACCCGACTTCGGCAGCCATCGTCGTCGTCACCTACAACCGCTCCGCGCTCCTGTCGCGGCTGCTCGAGAGCGTCATCGGCATGGAGCCCCGGCCCGGGCGCGTCATCGTCATCGACAACGCCTCGATCGACGACACCACCGAAGTCGTCGAGTCCTTCCGCGAGCGCCTGGGAACCGAGCTCGTGTACCGGCGCCTCGAGACCAACACGGGCGGGTCCGGCGGATTCAGCGAAGGCGTCCGCGTCGCCTACGAACTGGGCTCCGAGTGGATCTGGCTCATGGACGACGACGTCGAGGTCATCCCCGACGGACTCGCCAAGATGGGGCGCTGGGCGCCACGCTTCCGCAGCATCCAGGGCCGCCGGTACGACTACGACGGCAGCGAGTTCTACTGGCAGTACCGCATCGCCGAGCGCATGGGCATCCCCATCCCGTTCGCCCCCGCCGGTTTCGACGCCTCGGGGTACAAGGAGATGAACTCCGGGTGCTTCGAGGGCATGTTCATCCATCGCGACATCGTCGCCCGCATCGGTCTGCCCGACCCGCGCTTCTTCATCTACTGGGACGATCAGCTGTACGGCTGGCTCGCCTCGCGCATCACCACGTCGGTGATCGTCGACGAGTTCGTGCTGCGGCGCACGCGCGAGATCCGGCAGTGGGACATGGGCATCCGCCACATGAACGCATCGAGCGATGCCTACCGGTACTACATCATGCGAAACCGCGCGCACATCAAGCAGTACTACCGGGCGAAGGATTCCTACAACCCGGTGCTGTTCGGTCTGGGCACGACGCTGACCTTCGGCAAGGAGCTCATCCGCCTCCTCGCCGTCGAGCGCACCGTCCGCGGGACCTCGCACCTCTTCCGCGGCCTGCGCGACGGGCGTCGCATCGCCCGTGACCGGTCGTGGCAGCCGATGCAGCCGCTGATCGACCAGCCGGCCGCGTAATCGACGAAAGACAGACCATGCCTCATCTTCTGCAGCGCGCCGTCCTCCCCCTCGAGCACGACCCCGACCTCCTTCCGCTCTACGTCGACCCCGAGACGTGGACCGAGATCGACGAAGAGCCCGTGCGCGTCTCGTCGCGCGCTCAGCTGTCGAACATCCTCGGCCGGTCGGAAGCCCGGATCGTCGGTGGTCGTCGGGTGTCCTTCGGCACCTACTTCAACGCCTTCCCGGCGTCGTACTGGCAGCATTGGACGCCCGTGCGACAGGTGACCCTCACGGTGCGCACCGATGGCCCGGCCACGGTCCTCGTTTACCGATCGAACGGCGGCGGGACCCGCCAGCGGCTGGAGACCCGCGAGGTCACCGGTGAGGCGACGAGCACGTTCGAACTCGCCCTCAACCAGTACAGCGACGGCGGATGGATCTGGTTCGACATCGCCGCGGACCGCGAAGACGCCCGGTTCCTGGGGGCGGAATGGACGACGGAGCAGGAGCCGGCCCGATCAGGCAAGGCGTCGCTCGGCATCACGACCTACAACAAGCCCGACTATTGCGTCGCGACTCTGCGTGCCCTCGACGCAGCGCCCGACGTGCTCGAGCTGGTCGATCGCATCTTCCTGATCGACCAGGGCACCGATCGCGTCGACGCACAGCACGACTTCGCCGAGGTCGCCGAAAGCCTGGGCGAGACGCTCCGGATCGTGACGCAGCCCAACCTCGGCGGGTCGGGCGGCTTCGCGCGCGCCATGCACGAGACCCTGCAGCGTCCCGAGAGCGACTTCGTACAGCTCCTCGACGACGACGTGCGCATCGAGCCCGAGTCGCTGCGCCGGTCGATCGTCTTCGGTCGGTACGCGACGACACCGACGATCGTCGGCGCCCACATGTTCGACCTGCTCGATCGCCCGAAGCTGCATGCCTGGGCCGAGGTCGTCGACGACGAGCCGTTCATGTGGCGCACGTTGCAACAGGAGAAGATGCCGCACGACTTCTCAGTCGCGAACCTCCGGCAGTCCCCCGAGCTGCACATGCGGCTCGACGCCGACTACAACGGGTGGTGGATGTGCCTCATCCCCGTGGAGGTCATCCGTCAGGTGGGCCTCTCCTTGCCCGCCTTCATCAAGTGGGACGACGCCGAATACTGCTTGCGAGCCCGCGACGCGGGGTTCCCGACCGTCTCGATGCCCGGGGTCGCGCTGTGGCACGTGTCGTGGGTCGGCAAGGACGACTCCATCGACTGGCAGGCCTACTTCCACGCACGCAATCGCATCGTCGCCGCGCTGCTGCACTCGAACAGCCCGCGGGCTGGCACCCTGCTGCGCCACAGCCGACGGCTCGACCTCAAGCACCTCATGATGATGCAGTACTACCCCGTGGAACTGCGCCATCGCGCCCTGCGCGACGTCCTCTCCGGGCCCGCGCACATGGCAGCGGGCATCGCGACGGCCATGCCGGCCGCGCGCGCCCTGCAGAAGGAGTTCCCCGAGACCATCGTGCACCGCGACACCGGCGTCCCGCTACGCTCACGCAAGGGCCGGCAGGTCTTCAAGCGTCTCGCGCGTCACACCTTCGACAGCCCGACCGGCCTCGCGCTCCGCTGGTTCACGCTGTCGACGCTCGTGTCGCACTGGCTTCACGCCCCGAAGCCCGAGAACGTCGCGCAGCCCGAGGTCGAGTTCGGCAAGGGCGACGCCAACTGGTGGCGCGTCCCGCGCTACGACAGCGCTCTGGTGAGCGCCGCCGACGGTTCGGGCAAGAACATCTACACCCGTGATCGGGCTGCGTACCGCCGGATGCTGCTCGAGAGCGTGCGTCTTCACGCGCGACTCAAGCGCGATTGGCCCAAGCTGTCGCGGGGCTATCGTCGCGCTATGGGGCAGCTGACCTCCCCGGAGTCGTGGGAGCGCATCTTCGATCCCGCGAAGCGCTGACCTTCAGGCGCCGCCGTTGTGGTCCTCGTTGTAGCGGTCGAGTACGTCACCGATCGCTCCATCAAGGACGAGCCCACCCTTGTCGAGGTACAGGCCCCGCGTGCAGAAACGGCGCAGGTCCTTCTCGTTGTGGCTCACGAAGAACAGCGTCCGGCCCTCGGCGAGCAGTTCGTCGATGCGCTTGTAGCACTTCGCGCGGAATGCGCGGTCGCCGACGGCGAGCACTTCGTCGACGAGAAGGATCGGCTCGTCGAGCTGCGACACCACAGAGAACGCCAGTCGCACTTTCATGCCGTTCGAAAGGTGCTTGTAGGGGGTGTCGACGAAGTCCGCGATCTCGGCGAAATCGATGATGTCGTCGAAGCGCCGGTTGACCTCGGCCTTCGACATCCCGTGCAGACCCGCCGTCAAACGTACGTTCTCCCGCACCGTCAGGTCGCCCACGAAGCCGCCCGTGATCTCGATCAGCGGCGCCACCCCGCCGTGCACCACGACACGACCTTCGTCCGGCAGCAGGACGCCGGCGACGAGCTTGAGGAGCGTGGACTTGCCCTGCCCGTTGCGCCCGACGACGCCGATCGACTCGCCCGGCTCAACGGAGAACGAGACGTTGCGAAGCGCCCAGAATTCGCCCGGTCTGCTACGGCGGGAAGCGCCGCCGAACAGATCCTTAAGGCTGCGTCGGCCACGCCTGTTGCGGCGAAAGCGGACGCCCAGGTCGCGCACCTCGATCGCAAGTCCGTTCATCACAACTCCTTCAGCACCGGACGCTCGAGGCGTGAGAAGACGAGCAGGCCGACCCCGAAGATCAGGATGCTGGTGACGGCTCCGACGATCACCGACAGCGTGTCCCACTGGTCGGGGAAGAACCCGACGCGGTAGAGCGTGAAGACGCCCGCCAGCGGATTGAAAGCGCCGATTTCCTTGAACGCGCCCGGGAGATCGGCGACGCCGTAGATGATGGGCGACGCGTAGAAGAGGGCACGGAGTATCAGCCGGGTCGTGCGTTCGAGGTCGCCCCACAGGACGCAGAGAGGAGCGACGATGAGCCCGAGTCCCAACAGCAGGATGATCTGCAGAAGCACCGCGACGGGGAAGAACAACAGCGCCC
The DNA here is from genome assembly GCF_028737325.1 of Microbacterium thalli. Classification (GTDB taxonomy): domain Bacteria; phylum Actinomycetota; class Actinomycetes; order Actinomycetales; family Microbacteriaceae; genus Microbacterium; species Microbacterium thalli. Next base: position 1,071,253 of record NZ_JAQZCH010000002.1, read on the forward strand.
AATTCACCGTCGCTCCACCGAAGATCGCGAACGCCGCGAGCACCGGGAGCGAGAAGAGGAACTCGATCCCCTTGCTCAGGACGATGCGGCCCACCCAGATCGAGCGCGGGATGGACGTCGAGCGGACGAGTCGCGCGTCCTTATTGAACGCGCGCGTGAAATCCGTCACGGCCGAGTTGAACCACACCCAGGGCAGCAGCGCGGTGATGAGGAAGACGATGTACGGGTTCTCGCCGACATCACGGTGGAACACCTGGGTGAACACGAACCAGTAGATGCCGCTCATGACGAGCGGGTCGAGGACCGACCACAGGTAGCCGAGAGCGCTCGTGGAGTAGCGCACCCTCAGGTCGCGCGCCGATAGCAGCCACAGCGAGTGGAGGTAGCGCCGCGGCGATCCGGGGGCGCCGACGACGGCGGGACTCACGCGTTCGATCCTACGGTCCCGTGAGAGTCGGACTCTGTCCCGGACGTCACGGCAGACGCGCGAGCTGACGTTCCAGCACCGGCGCGAGCGTGCGCGCGTAGGAGCTGGAAAGGTGGTTGTCGTCGCGATAGACGGCGACGTTACCGACGACGGCGGGGCAGACGTCATCCGGGCAGATCCACTCCGTCAGGTCCACATGAGTGATGCTCTCGCGCTGCAACATGCGTGCCGGGTTCGCGTCCGCCAACGAGCTGCCTCGCGGCATGGAGCAACCGTCGGGGTCGTCCGACTCGATGACGCAACCGAACATGTCGTAGCCGAATCGCGGATTGTCGCGCACGGCGATGATCGGGATGTCCGCTGCGTCCATACGGTCGATGAACCGCTCGATGCCCGGTCGGAGGCGCTCGTCCTCGTCGCCCGCGTCCGCGGCGGTGACGATGGTCATGACCGCGGACGGTTGAATCGCTTCCACGTGGCGGATGGCCGCTTCCCGCCACTGCGGGCAGAAGTCGGGGTCGAAACCGGGATCGTCGAGGCCCATGGCGCAGCCGCCGCGCACGAGCGTGATGACCCCCCAGCCGCGCTGCTCCGCGATCGGCACGAGGGCCGCCGTCATCTGCTGCGCATGCGAATCCCCGATCACGGCGATGACCTCGGTCGCGCGCTGGGTGCCGGGCATCTCAGAGCACGAGCCGTGCAGGATGTCGTCGGTGATGGCCCGCGGGCCGCTGCACTCGAGTTCGAGCTGCAGCCACTCGTCCTCGATGGCGGTCGCGAGCGGGATCATGGGAAGTGCCGGATCGGGCTCGGATACATCCTCGTCGAAGAGCACCTGCGCCCCCGGGTTCGCGATCCGCTGCTGCTCCGCGACGGTCTGCTCACGGTGCGCGGTCAGGCCCTGCCACGACGCGAGCGGGACGATGACGACAAGCGCCGCGATGGCGACGACGGCGACCGACGGCATAACGCCTCGTTCGGCCCGCCGCCACTGTCGCACGGGGTGGTCCACGGCGAACGTCAGCAGTCGCGCGCAGACCGCGGAGGCGACGACGATCACGAGGCCGCCCATCAGGCCGACTTCGGTGCGCTCGCGAACGACGAGCCACGTGACGAGGATCGGCCAGTGCACGAGGTAGAGACCGTAGGCGTCGCGTCCGGCGAGCCGGAGCGGGCGCGACGCGAGGAATCGGGCGGGTCCGAAACCCTTGTCGCCGGTTCCCGAGAGGACGATCATCGCCGCGCAGGCCACCGGCCACAGCGCGAGGTACCCGGGGAATCCGCCCTCGACGTCGAGCACGACGCCGCACGCGAGAAGCCCGGCGATGCCCGCCCAGCCGAGGACCGCGCTCAGGATCGGCCCGAGCCGCAGGTGAGGGAGCGCGACGACCAGCAGCGATCCCGCAGCGAACTCCCAGAGCCGAGCGCCCGTGTCGAAGTACGCCAGCTGCTGGGCGGCATCCGTCCGGATGATGGAGTACCCCAACGAGACGACGAAGACCGTTCCGAAGACCATCGCGACGACGGCGTCCGGCGACCGCCGGGATCGCCTGACAATCAGAAGGCAGATGGTGAAGAGCGCGGCCCACAGCACGAAGGCCTGCCCCTGCACCGAAAGCGACCAGAAATGCTGCAGCGGGCTGGGCGCTTCGCCGCGGTTGTAGTAATCCACCGCGTCGGCGGCCAGAATCCAGTTCTGGACATAGAGCAAGGACGCCCAGGTCTGCTCCCAGATGGACCGCCACATCGTGCCCGGGTAGAACACGCGGGCCAGCAGGAGGACCAGCAGGAGCGTCACCGCCGCGGCGGGGAGAAGGCGCCGGAACGTGCCGACGAGCCGACGCGCGATAGCCGGTGAGGCACCGGTGTGGATACGGTGCAGGAACGTGCGCGTGAGGAAGAAGGCGGACAGCATCAGGAAGACGTCGACGCCACCCGAAACCCGCCCCAGCCAGACGTGGTAAGTCACGACGAGCAGGATGGCGACGGCGCGGAGGCCGTCGATGTCGGCGCGATACCCCCAGCGGTCCGCATCCGTCGCCGGGCGACCGCTGCTACGCAGGCGCGTCGTCACCGAACCCACGGCGACCTCATCACGCGAGCTGGTTGTTCCACATCGACAGCGCAGAGCCGATGGCCATGTGCATGTCGAGGTACTGGTAGGTGCCCAGTCGCCCGCCGAAGTGCACGTCCTGCTCGCCCTTGGCGAGGTCGCGGTACGCCAGCAGACCGGCACGATCGTCGGCCGTGTTCACGGGGTAGTACGGCTCGTCGGCGCGGGTCGCGAAGCGCGAGTACTCCCGTACGATGACGGTCTTGTCGGTGGGATAGCGGTCCGCACGCTCCGGGTGGAAGTGCTTGAACTCGTGGATGCGGGTGTACGGCGCATCGGCGTCGGCGTAGTTCATGACGCTCGTTCCCTGGAAATCCGGGATGTCGAGGACGTCCTGCTCGAAATCGAGCGTGCGCCACGACAGCTCACCCTCGGTGTAGTCGAAGTAGCGGTCGACGGGACCGGTGTAGACGATCGGCAGCTGACCGACGGTCGTCTTCTTGTTGAGGGGCTGGGACTCGTCGAAGAAGTCGGTGTCGAGCTTCACGTCGATGTTCGGGTGATCGGCCATACGCTCGAGCCAGGCCGTGTAGCCATCGACGGGGAGACCCTCCCACGTGTCGTTGAAGTAACGGTTGTCGTAGGTGTAGCGCACCGGAAGCCGCGAGATGATCTCGGCCGGGAGTTCCCTGGGGTCCGTCTGCCACTGCTTCGCGGTGTAATCGCGGATGAAGGCCTCGTATAGCGGACGCCCGATCAGGCCGATGGCACGCTCCTCGAGGTTGCCCGCCTGCTTCGGGTCGAACTCGCCAGCGAGCTCGTGGATGAGATCTCGTGCCTCGCCGGGCGTGTAGGCGGCCTGGAAGAACTGGTTGATCGTGCCGAGGTTGATCGGAAGCGGGTACACGACGCCCTTGTGCGTCGTGTAGACGCGGTGGACGTAGCTCGTGAACTGCGTGAAGCGGTTGACGTACTCCCACACGGTCGCGTTCGAGGTGTGGAACAGGTGGGCCCCGTACTTGTGAACCTCGATGCCGGTGGTCGGCTCGTTCTCGGTGTAGGCGTTGCCGCCGATGTGATGACGGCGGTCGATGACGGTCACCTTGCGACCGGATGCCGCGGCACGCTCGGCGATCGTGAGGCCGAAGAAGCCGGAGCCGACGATGAGGAGGTCCATGGGCGAAGGCTTTCGTTTCGGGACAAGCGAAGTGGGCGCCCCCGCACGGGGCGTCATCGATCCTACGCGACGCGTTTCGCGGGCCTGAGGAAACCGTGGGAAAGCCCGATGAGGGCGTCGGCTACGATGACATGTCGAATTGTCGCAGTGACGGAGTCGGGATCGAATGGACAGCTGGATCAGCACATTTCCGTCGATCCTCGTCGCGACGCTCCTCCTGCTCATCCCAGGCGGCATTGTGATGGCCGCCGGCTGGAGCACGCGTAACCCTTCTCGCTGGCTCCTCGCTCCGGCTGTCTCCGTCACGATCGCCGCCGTCGCCGCGACGATCGCTCCGCTCGTCGGTCTGCGCTGGGGGCTGGTCCCGCTCGCGATCGTCACGGCGATCGTCGCGGGCATCGGCCTCGTGCTGCGACGCTTCGCCGGAACCGACGACGCGTCGTCGTCCCGAGGCACGTTGCTCGCTGCAGTCGGCGCGCTGATCGCGGCGGCGGGCGGACTCGGCATCCTGTTCGCGCGAGCTTTCGGCGGTCCTGAGAACATCGCTCAGCGGTTCGACAACATCGTTCACCTGAATGCGATCGCCCTCGCTGTGAAGAACGGCAACGCCTCGCCGTTCCAGATCGGTGCCACCTCGGACATCGGCGGCTACCCCAATGCATGGCATGCCATCACCACGCTCGTCGTGGAGTTGACAGGCGCCTCCGTGCCCGCGGGGATCAACGCTGCGAACCTTGGCTTCGTCGCCATCTTGTGGCCGGCTTCGATCATGGTCCTCGTCGGCGCGATGTTCCACCGCCGCAGAGCCGCTTACGTCGTCGCGGCGGCCCTGTCGATGGGCTTCGGCGCGTTCCCCGCGCTCTTCCTCAACTGGGGAGTGCTGTACCCCAACCTCGTCGGTTACGCCATGGTGCCCGCTGGGCTTGCCGCCGTCGTCCTCGCGCTCGGCGAGAGCCGGCCCGCGGGGATCGTCCGCGGCGTGCTTCTCGTGGCGCTCCTGGCGGGCGGTGTCTTCCTCGGACATCCGAACGCCTTCCTGGCCCTCCTCGCTTTCTCCGCGGCGACAGTGCTGAGCACGCTTCTCGCTCGCGCAATCGCTCGACGGACACGGCGCGACTGGTGGACGCTCGCGGCGAGCGCGGCGGGCTTCGCGCTGGTCTGCGTCGTGACGTGGTCGGTCTTCCGGACATCGGCGGAGCACTCCGGATGGAAGCCCTGGCAGAATCTCGCGCAAGCGTTCGGGGAAGCTGCGCTGGCCTCGCCGCGGGGATACACACCGACCATTGTGATCGCGGTCCTTCTCGTGGCGGGAGCAGTCGTGGCCGTGCGACGACCGAGGGCGCTCCCCCTGCTCGCTCCCTTCGCCGTGGCCGTGCTGCTGTTCGTCGTGGCCTCGGGTCTGCGGATCGATCACCCGCTGCGCGAGTTCCTCACCAACCCCTGGTACAACGACTCGAACCGTCTTGCCGCTCTGCTCCCGATGGCCGCCATCCCGGTCGCCGTCCTCGGCGCCCTCGGGATCTACGACGCGGGACGGCGCTTTTCAACGCGGCTCTCCGCGCCGCGTTGGACACGCATCGCGGCGCTCGTCATCGCGACGATGACGGTCTTCTCCGTAGCCATCGGGCCGAACACCCGCATCTCGCTCTCGCAGGTTCGAGAGGCATATGCGTACACCGACGACGCAAGCCTTCTCACCTCGGACGAACGAGCCCTGCTCGACCGGCTCCCGGAAAAGACCGACGAGGACGCGCTCATCATCGGGAGCCCGCGGACCGGCGCGTCGCTGGCGCTCGCTCTGTCCGATCGCGAAGTGACCCAGCGCCACATCTTCGGGTCGCCCGCTCCCGAACTCGTCTACCTCAACTCCCACCTGCGCAACATCGATAGCGATCCGGACGTCTGCTCGACCGTCGACGACCTCGGAATCGACTATGTGCTGGACTTCGGGCGCCAAGACGTCATGGACCAGGAGCAGGCCGTCACGTACGACGGCGTCCAAGACCTGACCCCGGGTCGCCATCTCGTGCTCGTGGACTCGGAAGGTCCTGACGCACGCCTGTTCCGCATCGAAGGATGCTGAGCGTGGCGTCGCGCCGGCCTCTCGCGGTCGCCTACGACTGCCTCTTCCCCTTCACGACCGGAGGCGGGGAACGTCAATATGCCGCGTTCGCGCGTGAGATCGTGAAGCTCGGGTACGACGTGGACTACCTCACGGCGCGTCAGTGGGACGACGACGAGAAGCTGCCGGAGTCCTTCGCCGTGATTCCCGTCACCGGACGTCTGTCCCTGTACTCGCGCGATGGCGTGCGGCGCATACCCGCAGCCCTCCGGTTCGCCGCCGGCCTGTTCCGAGCCCTCGTGAGCCGGCGCCGGCGATACAGCGCGGTCATCGTGAGCGGGCTACCGATCTTCAACGTGTTCGCGGCTCGCCTCGCCCTGCTCGGATCGGGCACGCGTGTGGTCGTCGACTACCTCGAGGTCTGGCCGCGGCACCAATGGGTCGAGTACTCGGGGACCGTCACCGGCACCATCGCCTGGGTGCTCCAACGCGCCGCGATCGCGATGACCCCGCTGGCGACTTGCCACTCTCAGCTCAGCGCTACCCGGCTGCGAAGCGAGGGGTTGCGCTCGATGCCGGTGGTCAGCCCGGGCTTGATCGACGCCACGGTGGACGCGGGGCCGGTCGCCTCGGCGTCGCAGCCGCCTTACGTCCTCTACGTGGGGCGCCACATCCCCGATAAGCGGGTCGAGACCCTCCCGGCTGCGGTTGCCGCGGCGCGTCAACACGTCGCCGGTCTGCGCCTGGTCGTGCTCGGGCGAGGCCCGAGCGGCGATGCGGTCCGTGCTGCCGTTGCGGAGTCCCATGGCGACGAGTGGACTGCGTTCCCGGGATTCGTGGACGAGGAACGTCTCGCCGAACTGATGCACGGCGCCCTGTGCGTCGTCAATCCGTCGCGCCGCGAGGGATACGGCCTCGTCGTGGTCGAGGCCAACGCACACGGCACACCGGTCGTCCTCGTCGCCGACCCCGGCAATGCCGCTACCGAGCTCGTCGAAGCAGGGGTCAACGGCGTGGTCGCCGACTCTGCGTCGGCGGGAGACCTGTCCTCCGCCATCCGCGCCGTCGCGGACGGGGGCGACGAGCTCCGTCGCAACGCGCGCGCTTGGTACGACTCCGCCATCGAGAACCGAACAATCCGCCGTACCGTCGAGGGAATCCTCGAAGCCCTCGAACCCCCGGGGCGCATCGCCCGGACCACGAAAGAAGACACTCCGTGACTGCTGCATCCCCGTCCACCGAGGTCGAACTGACGATCCTCATGCCGTGCCTCAACGAGGCCGAGACGCTCGAGGTCTGCATCCGCAAGGCCCAGGGCTTCCTCGCCCGAACCGGCATCTCCGGCGAGGTCCTCATCTCGGACAACGGCAGCACGGACGGTTCGCAGGAGATCGCGCTCCGCCTCGGCGCCCGCGTATCGTCGGCCAGTCGCCGCGGCTACGGCGCAGCGCTCATCAACGGCATCGACAACGCCCGCGGGCGCTACATCATCATGGGCGACGCCGACGACAGCTACGACTTCGAGAATCTTGAGCCGTTCGTCGAGCGGCTCAGAGCGGGGGCCGACCTCGTGATGGGCAACCGTTTCGCCGGAGGCATCGCGCCGGGAGCCATGCCTCCGCTGCACAAATACCTGGGCAACCCGGTGCTGTCGACCATCGGTCAGCTCTTCTTCCGCCCCAACGTCCGCGACTTCCACTGCGGTCTCCGCGGCTTCAACCGCGACCGGATGCGCGCGCTGGATCTGCAGACGACGGGCATGGAATTCGCGTCCGAGATGGTGGTGAAGTCCTCGCTCGCGAAGTACCGCATCGAAGAAGTACCGACGACTCTGAAGAAGGACGGGCGATCTCGTCCGCCGCACCTGCGCAGCTGGCACGACGGCTGGCGTCACCTGCGGTTTCTCCTCCTTTTTGCACCGCGCTGGCTTTTCGTGTACCCCGGCCTGGTAGCTTTCTTCCTCGGCGCCATCGCCGTCGCGGTCCTCGCCTTCGGGGGCGTGGAGATCGGAGGGATCGGCTTCGACGTCACCACGATGGTCTATGCGAGCGCGCTGTGTGTGACGGGTTTCCAGGCGCTGCTGTTCTTCTGGCTGACGAAGCTGTATGCGACACAGGAGGGCTTCCTCCCGACCAGCGAACGGTACCGGCGAATCGTCGCGAAATGGTCGGCCGAACGCGGCCTACTCACCGGCGTCGCACTGTTCCTGCTCGGGATCGTCATCGGAATCGTGCAGGTCAGTGTGTGGGGCAGCGCCGACTTCGGCCAGCAGGATGCCGCGCAGGCGGTCCGGATCGCCGTGCCGAGCGCGCTGACGATCATCCTCGGTTTCCAGACCATGATGATGAGCTTTTTCTCGGGCGTTCTGACGACCCCGCGGCGCGAACAGCGCCCCGAAGCCGTCATCGAGAGCTGATGCCGCCGCGGAGGGTGCTCGTCGACCTGCTGGGGTTCACCGGGTCGCGCGGCGGCACCGAGACGTACGTGCGTGAACTCACACCTCGACTGGCCGAGCGCCTCCCCCACGTTCGGTTCGCCGCGCTGACCGGACGGGTCGGAGCCGACAAGGTCCGCGGATTCTTCCCCGGGCACGTGCAGTCCCTCACCTGGGTCGGTCCCGACCCCGGCACCTGGGCACTGGGGGCTGTCGCGGCGACTGCGGTCGTCGCACGCCGTGGGCGCGCCGACCTCGTGTGGGCCCCGGCGAACTTCGGCCCGATCTTCCGCGGGGCGCCGCGCCTGGTCACGGTGCACGACGCCATCTACGACGAGGTGCCGGGCACTTTCGTGCAGCGCGCGCAACGCACGGTCACGTCGACGCTCATGCGCCGATCCGCACAGACGGCCGACCGCGTGCTGACGGTGTCTCATGCTGCAGCCGCGAGCATCGAACGCCATCTCGGGGTCGCCCCCGAGCGCATCGCCGTGGTCCATAACGGCAGCACCGATCCGCGCCCCGTCGACGACCCGCGGGCCGCCTTGATCGCACTCGACCTCCCGAAGAACCGACCGGTCATTCTGAGCGTTGGCAATCGGATGCCGCACAAGAACTTCGTCGGACTGCTGGAGGCGCTTGCGACGCTTCCCGCCCAGGCGCGTCCGCTGACCGTGATCGCCGGAAGCCGGCTCCCCGACCCGCTTACGGACGACGTCTCGCGACTCGGGCTCGACGGCGACGTCCTCCTGCCGGGGTGGGTAAGCGACAACCAGCTCGAAGCACTGTTCCAAGTCGCCGACCTCTACGTCTGCGCCTCCCTTGTCGAAGGATTCGGGTTGCCGGTGATCGATGCGTTGAGACGTGATGTCCCTGTCCTCGCCAACGACGTACCGGTGCTGCGCGAGGTCGGCGGCGATGCCGCCCGATATGCAGACGCAACGAGTCCGGAGCAGTTCGGCACCGCGATCACCAGGGCCCTCAACGAGCCCGCGGACGCCGCCGCACGCGCGGCCGCGAAGGGATGGGCCGCACGATTCACGTGGGACGATGCGGCGGACGCGACGGCCGCCGTCCTCGAGGCGACTCTCGCGGGGACCTCACGGTGAGTGCTGCGCCCTCGATGAAGCGCCGTCTGCTCGGCTTCCTTCTCGTGCCGGCGATCGCCGCCCTCTCTCCGATCATCGCCCTTCCGGCCGTCACCACGATCGCGGGGCCCGGCGGGTGGGCGAGCGCGATCGCGGGCGAGTCCATCGGCACGTTCGCCGCCATCGCTATCGGGTGGGGGTGGGCCACGATCGGCCCCGCGTTGATCTCGGTCGCGGCGGGCGACGACGAGCGCGCCAAGCTCTATCGCGAGTCGATCGCGGTGCGCCTGTCGATCTCGATCCTGGCTCTGCCCGCCCTGGCGGTCATCTGCTGGCTGATCGCGACGCCGGGCTCCGAATGGCTCACGATCCTGATGGGGATGCAGGGTGCGCTTATCGCCCTGTCCTTCACTTGGTTCTGCGCCGGGGTGGGGGACCCTCGCACCATCGTCGTCTACGACGCGGCACCACGCCTGCTCGCGAACCTCGCGGCGGCCGGCCTCGTGCTCTCGACGGGCACTGTGGTGCTCTATCCCCTCGCGGGCATCCTCGTCACGCTGGTCGGCACCTCCATCTTCACGGTTCGGCTGCTCCGCAGGCATCCCGGTCCCTGGCCGCGACCCCGAGATCTGCCGCGCCTCCTGCGCTCGAACCTGTCCGTCGCTCTCAACGATGCGGGGCTGAGCGGCTACTCGAGCGTCCCGGCCCCGATCGTCAACGTCACGGCGGCGCCCGTCGCCGCGGCTGGTTACGCCACGGGCGACAAGATGATGAAGCTCGGACAGTTCATCCCGATGACGCTGGCGAATGCTCTGCAGGCGTGGGTCGGCGAGGCGCATGGCAGCGATCGGGGCCGCCGGATGACGATTGCGATCGGCTTGGCGACCGCCACAGGTATCGCCGGATGGGCTGGCCTCGCATTGGTCGGCCCCTGGCTGACGAGCGTGTACCTGCCCAACGCACCGGCACCGTTCGAGATTCTCGTCGTGCTGGGCGCTGTGTTCTTCTTCTTCTCGATCCGCACGGCCGTGGCTCGCCTGGTGCTCTTCCCCGCCGGGCAGGCGGGCGCGGTCATGCGCGCAACGTTGATCGCCACCGCCCTCGGGATCCCGCTGATGATCGGGCTCGGCATCGCCTGGGGCCCGGTCGGCGCGGCACTGGGCTACGCCGTCACCGAGGGAGCGGCCGCAGCTCTCCTCATCCGCCGGTGCCTGAACGTTCTGCGCGATCTTCGCCACACTCCCCTCGAGCCGGCGCCGTGAGCGCCGCTCGCGCGGCTTCATCCGAAAGGACCGCACGATGACCATCGCCGTTAACGGCCGCTTCCTCATCGACTCATTCGGCGGCGTGCGCCGCTTCGCCACGGAGCTCACCGAGCATCTTGCGCAGTCACGCGACGATGTCGTGCTGCTGGTTCCCGCGTCGGCCGATGTCTCGGGCATCGACGGCGTCCGCATCGAGACCGTTGGCCGATCGGCAGGACCCGTCTGGGAACAGCTCGAACTCCCCCGCTGGCTTCGCCGGCACGGTTCCCCCGTCCTGCTGAACCTGGCGAACATCGCCCCCGTGGCGTATCGGAACCAGTTCACGGTCCTCCACGACATCGCCCCGACGATTCGCCCCCAGGACTTCACGTTCCTCTTCCGGGCGCAATGGCACCTCGCCGTGCGTTTCGGGATGCTGCGCCGAGGCCAGCGGCTCGTGACGGTGAGTCATGCGTCGCAGCGCGAGATCGCCGGACGGTTCCGCGTGCCGCCCGAGACGATCGATGTGGTCTACGAGGGAGCTGACAGTCTGGGATCGCCGGATGCGACGCGCCCGAGGCCCGACGACGCCGAGCTCCGCTTCGTCGCCTTCGGACGCCACGGCGCCGCGAAGAACACCCGCGCCGTCATCGACGCGCTCAGCCACGTCGATGACGATGCACCGATCGTCGTCGAGTTCGTCGGCAGGCTCGATCCTGACCTCGAACCCTACGCGGCTGAGAAGGGCATCCCGCCGCAGCGCATCCGCTGGCGCGGCCCGGTGTCCGACTCCGAACTCGCGGGAGTCTTCGCCGACGCCGACGGGTTCGTGTGGCCGTCCTTCCACGAGGGGTTCGGGCTGCCGCCTCTTGAAGCGCAGAGCTATGGAGCTCCCGTCGTCGCCTCCGACATCCCCATCAACCGCGAGATCCTGCAGGACTCGGCCCTCTACTTCCCCGCCGCCGAGCCTGCCGCCCTCGGCGCGCTCATGATGGAACTCGTTCGGGACCCTGCCCGTCGGACCGACCTGCGCGAACGCAGCCGACGCAACGCAGAACGATTCACCTGGGCGTCCACGACGACCGCGTGGAACGCGTTGCTGGACGAGAACCGGAGCTGAGCTCGGTGGGATTGCGTATCGACCCCGCCGACAGGAGACAATCGGAAGCGTGAACCTCGGCTTCGTCGTGACGACCCTGGGCCGCCTCGGCCCGCTCCGTACCCTGCTCGACTCCCTCGAGCCGCAACTGAGCGACGGTGACGCGGTCGCCATCGTTGCTCAGGGCGAACAGGACGAGGTCGCCACCCTCGTCGCCGAATACGCGGGCCGCGGGATGGCCGTGACCGCCGCCACCTCCGCCCGTGGCGCCTCACTCGGCCGGAACACCGGCGTGGCGGCACTGCCCCCGGGCGAACGGGTCGTGACGTTCCCCAACGACAACACGGTCTACCCGGCAGGGACGGTGGACGCGCTGCACGCCGCGGTCGACAGAGACGACTTCCTCGCCGGCGGTTTCACGTCGTGGGACGAGCGGGGCCCGAAGACCACGCTGCCCGCGCCGGGGACGCCCCTCGACCGGTTCAACGTCTGGGCCGTCATCGAGATGGGCATCCTCATGCGCCGATCGCTCTTCGACGCCGTCGGCGGCTTCGACGAGCGGCTCGGCCCGGGCGCCGCCACCCCGTGGCAGGTCGCCGAGGGCACCGACCTCCTCCTGCGAGCGCTCGCGCATGAGCCGCGCCTGACGCACGACTTCCGCTGGCTGCCTGCGGACGTCCACGTCGACGGCATCTCGACCGGCTTCGGACTGACCACCGCCGAACGACGCCGCAAGCTCCGGGCCTACGGCCGCGGCACCGCCCGCATTCTCGGGGTGCACGGCTACCCGTTGTGGTGGCGGTTCGCCTTCACGGGCGCCGGGCTGCTCTACGGAGTGCGCAATCCCGCACCCATCACCATCGGCGACGGCTGGCCGATGTTCGTCGGACGCCTCGAAGGTCAGCTCGGTCGCACCTTCGGCCAGGCACGGATGGTCTCGACAACCCGCTGAGTCGCAGGATGCCGCGCTGATAGGCTTCCGAAGTGTCATCGAGAGTTCTCATCACCGGCGGAGCCGGGTTCATCGGGTCCCACCTGTCCGAGCGCCTTCTCGCCGAGGGCGATGAGGTCATCTGCGTCGACAACTTCTTCACCGGATCGCGCCGCAACGTCGAGCACCTCTTCGACAACCCGCGTTTCGAGGTCATCCGCCACGACGTGACCTTCCCGCTGTACCTCGAGGTCGACAAGATCTACAACCTCGCGTGCCCCGCGTCGCCGGTGCACTATCAGCACGACCCGGTGCAGACGACGAAGACGAGCGTCATGGGCGCCATCAACATGCTCGGTCTCGCGAAGCGCCTGCGCGTGCCGATCCTCCAGGCGTCGACGTCGGAGGTCTACGGCGACCCTGCGATCCACCCGCAGACCGAGGACTACTGGGGAAACGTCAACCCCATCGGGCCCCGTTCCTGCTACGACGAGGGCAAGCGCGCCGCCGAGACCCTGTTCTTCGACTACCGCCGTCAACACGACCTGTCGATCAAGGTCATCCGCATCTTCAACACGTACGGGCCTCGGATGCACCCGAACGACGGCCGGGTCGTGTCGAACTTCATCGTCCAGGCCCTCCGCGGCGAGCCCATCACCATTTACGGTGATGGATCGCAGACCCGATCGTTCTGCTACGTCGATGATCTGGTCGACGGCATGGTGCGCCTGATGAACACCGACCACGGGGTCACGGGGCCGATCAACGTCGGCAACCCGGGCGAGTTCACGATGCTCGAGCTCGCCAACGAGGTGCTGCGCATCACGGGAAGCACCTCCGAGATCGAGCACCGCCCGCTCCCGCAGGACGACCCGAAGCAACGGCAGCCCAATATCGACATCGCCCAGCGCGAGCTCGGTTGGAAGCCGTCGGTCGCGCTCACCGCGGGTCTCGAGCGGACGATCGACTACTTCCGCGGCGTGCTCGCCGTCTGAGGGCTGCGCACCGCGCAGCGCTGATGTGACACCGCGGGCGAGCTTCGCCCCTCACCTCGCGTCGAGGGTGATCCATTCGGCCTCGAGCAGATCGGCTTTCGCCGTTCCGCTCGAGGTCCACGGACGCGGACCGATGACGACCGGCCGCGTCTGCGCGCGGTGCGCCATGAGGGTCGCCGCCCACCAACTGAAGCTCGAATTGCTCATGATCATCGCTGTTCCCGCGGCCATGGCCTTGAGCGTGTTCCAGATACTCAGAGACCCGTCGTCCTCCATGAACTGGATGGGAGCCTCCACGCCCGCCAGCTCATCGCGAACGAGGTCGACGGAGTCCGAGAAGACTCGGACCGGCAGATCAAGACCCAGGCTGCGCGTCAGCGCGAGTGCCCGTTTGGCGTAGTCGACGGACGCGATGAACTGACGCTCGGTGGGCACCGCGAGGTAGTCACCACGCCGCAGGTGGAGCGTGATCGCAGGTTCTGCGCGCAAACGGTCGAGAATACGCGACTCCTGCGCCGTCTCCGGCATCTCGAGCATGGCGTCGATGAGCCGCGGTGCGATGGTAGGGAAGTACTTGCGCGACTGAAAGTAGCCGACCAAGGTCGTGCCAGAACGAACCTGATCGATGGTTTCCGTAAAGCGGTCGGCGTCACGCTCGAGATAGACGCGGCCGAGACGGTTGGGCAACGGCAGCACCCGCTCGCTGTTGATCCGCAGCGAACGCCAGCTCTCCGAGGGATCGAGTATGCGCGCCGGCGTCGCGAGCGCGTCGATCTCGAAGCCGCGCGTTCCCTCCACTCGGAAATGCGAGGCATCCAGATACAACGGGCACCTGAGCCGTTCGGCCTGTTCCCAGGCGGCCCCGAGGATGAACAGCTGATTGCCCAGTCCGCCCGCGATGTACCCAGTGATGCCGTCACGACGACTGTTCATCAATGACGCTCCTTCCGCTCCGATTGATTTTGGCGACGACCACGGTGATGAGGACGACGCACAGGACGCATCCGAGCACACCGAATGCGATCAGCGCGGCGGCGACATCCGGCAGGAACCAGACGAACAGGACAGCCTGGACGATCACCGCGACGCTCAGACTGATCGCAGCGAGACGCGAGGCGTCGGCGATGAGCTGGATGAGCAGTCCCTGCAGGATGATCCACGGCACGTACGCCGCGACGACGGGAACGAGGAGAGACGCTGCTCTCGCGTAGGCGGGGCCGTAGAGGAGATTGATGATCGGCCCTCCCGCTACAGCGAAGACGCCCAGCAGCAGGACAGCGACGCCGGCGGACGCGAGCACGGACACACCCACGCCAAGCCATGTCAGCCGCGAGCGGCCACGATTGCGGGCGAACCTCGGAAGGAGGTAGAGCGACAAGGTCGAAGGGAGGATGAAGGCGGCTTTCACGAGCACGGCTACCGAGGCGTACGACCCGGCGATATCCGCGGGCGCCAGCATCCTCAAGAAGAAGACATCCGCGCTGGTGAGCCACGCAAGGGCGACAGTGATCGTGACGATGGTCGCGCCGTCGAGTGTGAAGATCGTCCGGGCGGGCCCGGGCACGCTCCGTGCGGCGAGTGCGGCCCCGATCGTCGCAAGGCAGGTAGCGGCGAGCACCGCACCCGCGGCGCCACCGACCCCGACTCCGAGCGCCATCAGCGGCGCGACGAACAGAACCCGCAGAAGAAGCGACGCCGTCGACCAGCCCACCGCCACGTCCGCACGGCCCGACCCCTGAATGCGACCCACGAAAGACGCGAAAAGGAAGCTCAGCGGGATCGTCCCGGCTGCCATCAACACGATGCCCGGGTTCGCGCCGAGAGCGTCCGCGATCCACGGCGCGAGCGCCGCGACGACGAGGCCGCCGCCGACGCCTATCACGAGCGCATCGGTGGGAATCCGACGGCGGGTTCTCGTCGCGTCAGGCCGGGGAGCCGCGGCGGTCTCGACCGCAACCGAGTTCTGCATCGCCGAGCTGCCGATGGCAGCCACGTTGACGATGGAGAAGAACGCGGCGAGCAGGCCGAAGTCTGCGGTTCCGAGCGAACGGGCCGTGACGATCTGGAAGACGAATGCGGCGACCGCACCGACAGCGCTTGCCACCGCCACTGCGCTGAGGGCCATTGCGTGCGTTCTGAAATGCCCGCCCGCCGCGGCCCTCACCTCTCGACCTCCGTCGCCCGCGCCGGTGCGGGCGCGGCGTACTCATCGTCCGCCTCTTCGAGAGCGATTGCTCGGCGGCGCGGCCAGGCAAGGGACAACAGAAGTCCGAGCAGCGCAGCAAAAGCCACACTTCCGAGCACCCACAGGCCCAGAGGTGAGATGGGCGCGTTCCACCACCACTCCACATCGCGGTCGAGATTGATTCCGACGACGTCCAGACCCGTGACGTACCGTCGCAGGTTGACATGCAGAGCGACGCTGTTCGCAACGGCCAGCGAGATCGCCACCACCGTCAGCTGCAGTCGGTTGAGTCCGAGCGATGGCTCCCGATGGCCGAAGACAGCGATGCCGGCGAACATGATGATCAGCGGGAAGACGTACCGGGGCTGAACCCCATTGCCGACGACGACTCCGTCGTGCATCAGGATGTAGAGCGGCACGGCGATGACGCCCGCGCCGACTCCGGCGAGCGCGAGCCACTTCCTCCCGTCGCCACGCCCGAGCCCCCAGAACAGGACGCCGCCGAACACGGTCATCGCGAGGACCCAGACGATCCCGGGCATGTAGGTATCGAGCCAGCCGAGGCCCCAGGTCCCCAGGAAACCGACGAGCAGTTGGGGCAGTTGCTTGAGGTTGATGAAGAGGAGCTCGGTGAAGGTGTAGGTCTGATTCTCGACGACGGTCGCGCCGCCGACGACAGCCGATTGCCCCGCGCTGAGGAACAGCGCCGCCGACGCTGCAATGAGTCCCACCGGCAGGAGGAGCTCGAGCAGGTACCTCTTGTCGCGACGGAACGCGAGCACGCTCCCCGCGATGAGGGCGAGGACGGCATAGGCCGCGGAGTCTCCTCGAGCACCGGCGCCGAGGACCACCAAGACGACCGTGAGCACAGCAAGAAGGACTTTTCGCACCCCCCGTTGCGAGTGGAAGCCCCAGACCGCGATCCAGAGCGTCGACGCAGATGTCACAGCCCACGAGCTCGGATTGACGCTCGCGACGATGAACATGCCCAGCGGAATCGACGTGATGAGAGCGCCCCAGATCAAAGGGCTCCGACCGGCTCGAGGGGTGAGCACGAACAGGGCGGCCAGAGAGCCGACGTAGATCAGGACGTTGACCGCGCGGATGAGGACGACCGAGACCGAGAGATCGCCTCCCGCGAGCAGGTGAGTGACGGCGTAGTAGACGGGTGGGTAAGCCTCGCCGTTCCAGTTGCCGCGAGTGCTCACGCGAGTCCCGTCCTCATCGAGGGCGCACGACGCGGCAGCGTCGGGATCGAAGGCGAAGCAGCTCGCTGCGTCCAGGACATCCGCCGGGAGTACTCGCTCCTCCGGCGACCCCGTCTCGGCGCACAGATCCGTCGGCGCGGCAGTACCGCACCAGATACTCGCCATGTGGTAGTCGTCATCCGGACTCGATCCGGGGGGCGAGGAAACCGCCCAGCTCAGGAGGGCTATCACCAGCGCGGCGAGGATAGCAATCGGGCGCGCGAACCGTGCGGCGTGACGCAAATCGTTCAATCCAGGCTCCTCGGTCGAGACACTCGAGCGGCTCCACCGAAAGGGGGGCCGCGCGGCACGGACTATTCTGGACGAGTGTCCCGCCCCACCCGATCATGCTATCCGGCACCGGGTCGTGATCCTGGGAGCACCATCCACCCCCTCGGAGGTCCAGCTCTGCCATGACGACGTCGTCGGTCGCGTCCGGTTCCGATCTAACGGTGGTGATCCCGTCCTATAACTCCGCCCCGTGGCTCTCGTCGACCGTGGCGGCTCTCGGTGTCGCGCTCGAGAAGGGCGGACTCCGGGCCGAGCTCATCGTGGTCGACGATGGCTCGACGGACGACACGGCCGCGGTTGTGAGTGCAGCGTCGGTGCGCTTCCCGGGCACGGTCGACCTGATTCGGCAGCCCAATTCGGGGCGCTTCGCCGCCCGGCTCCGCGGGCTCGAGGCAGCATCCTGCGAGACGGTGCTCCTACTGGACTCCCGCGTGCTGATCGACCCGGGCAGCCTCGCGCATGTGTGGCCCCGGCGAAACTCCTCTTCCACACCCGTGTGGAACGGCCACATCGATACCGACCCCACCGCCCCGCTGGTCGGGCAGTTCTGGGAGGTACCCACACGTCTCTTCTGGGGGGGCTACCTCCGTCGTCCTCGCCCACTCGTTCTCACGTCTCGGAACTTCGACTCCGGCCCCAAGGGGACGACGATGCTGCTCGCACCGCGCTCCGTTCTGATGGCGGCGTTCTCCCATGCGAGGCCGACGGTCGCTTCGCAGCTTGTGTCGGATGACACCAAGATCCTTCGCTGGGTTGCCGAGCAAGAGGGCATTCAGCTGGATCCGGCTTTCCGGGCCCTCTACCGCCCGCGCACGACCGTCAAGGCGTTCCTCCGGCACGCCTTCGATCGCGGAACGCTTTTCGTCGATTCCTACGCGGGCACCTCTCCTACCCGGTCGATCGTGCTGCTGGCGCTCGCTGCTGCTCCCGCCGTAACCGTCGGAATCATCAGCGTCCTCCTCGGACGAGGTCGCGGCGTTCAAGCGCTCGGTATCATCGCGGCCGCTCTGGCCGCTGCTTCGGCTCCCGCTGCGCTAGCGCGAGGAGCGTCGCGCCGATCCGCCCTCGCCTACCTTCTTTACTTTCTCCCGTTCGTCGGTCCGTTCTGGGCCGGGCTCGTCCGTGGTGTCATCGTGCACCGCCGGTCTTTCTCGATGTCGTTTTGCAAGGAGTGAGCTCATGATCGTGTTCATCTATGGAACGACGGCCGAGGCCATCAAACTAGCGCCGGTCATGCGGCGGCTCGATGCTCGGGGTATGCGCTACCAGCAGTGGGTCACCTTCCAGCACACCGACGCACTGCGCAAGGCAATGCCTCAGCTCGGTCTGCGCGAACCCGACCGGGTTATCGCGAACGGCTGGCGGGGCAAACCGCTCAAGAAGCCTGTTCACATGCTCGGGTGGATGGTGTCGGTCGGATGCTGGACGCTGAAGAACATGCGCTCCCTGCGCCGGGCCCCTCGGTCGAGCGTGGTGATCGTTCACGGTGACACGATGACGACTGTGCTCGGCACCATCATCGGCCGTCTCGCGGGTGTGCCGGTCGCTCACGTCGAGGCGGGGCTTCGCTCAGGGGACTGGCGTCACCCGTTCCCCGAGGAACTCGACCGGAGGATCGTCGGGCGCCTTGCTGAAGTGCACTACGCCCCCACCGCTGAGACCGCGGCCAATCTCGCCGGCCGACGCAACGTGGTGGTGACCCACGGCAACACGGTGAAGGATGCCGTGCGCGACGGAGCCTCGGTCTCGGTGGACGCCGAGAACGCGTCGGCGGAGAAGTATGGTCTCGTCCTCCTCCACCGCTTCGAGTTCATCTCGAACCCGTCACTCGTGCGCAGCACGTTGTCTGCGCTCAATGAGTTCAGCCCTGTAGACCTGCGTGTGATGGTCGACACGTATTCGCGGGACGCGATCGAAAGTGTGATCCGGTCGATGCGCCTCGAACGTCTCACAATCATGCCGAAACAGGAGCATTCGATCTTCGTCGAGACGTTGCGACGCGCGCAGCTCGTCGTGACTGATTCCGGGGGCGTGCAAGAGGAGTCTGCCGTTTTCGGCATCCCTACGTTGATCCATCGCATGGCAACGGAACGGAACGAGGGGCTCGGCACTAGCGCCGTTCTGTCGAAGTGGGACCCGGAAGTTCTCCGCCGGTTCTTCCTCGAGGCCGACTCGCTCCGCGCTGCAGCCGACGATCAGTCCGCTTCACCCTCCGACATCATCGTGGAGGACCTCATCAACCGCGGCCACGGCACCGCCTGATCAGACCGCGTCGTCAGAGTCATCCCACGAAGCAGCTCCAGCGTTCCGCTTCTCCCCCGGTGCGAGATCGGAGCGCTGGGCGAGGCGCAACTCGTCGAGTTCCACGCGCAGGATCGCGACCTCCTCGGCTATGCGGCGGATCTCCTCCTCGGCACGAGACAGCTCCCACGAGAGATGCAGAGCCACACCGATGAGAAGCGCAACCGCGAGCGCAAACAGGAGATTCGACGGAACGATCACGCCCAGGACCCCGGCAAGGGCACCGAGCAGGTCGGGAAACAGGGCGAGTGCGAGCATCGCCACTCCGATGACGAGCCACATCACGGCATACTTCTCGCGCAGGTGACGCCGCATGAGCATCGTCACGATGATGGCGAGGATCACAACGGCGAACGCGATGCCGATCGGGACGATCATGCGCGGGGCCTCCTTCGGAGCGCGCCGCGCATGAGCGCGAGCGAAATCGCGAATACGGACCTGACGAGATAAACGGTGGATCCGACGACACCCTGACTGGGTCTTCCGTGCATCCGCGGACGCATCGCGACGGGGACCTGGACCACCCGCAGACCCGCGTGGAGTGCTTCGACGAGAGAGTCGAGCGTATCCCCCAGGTACTCCGCGGGGTAGTAGCGCACGTACTGCGCAATGGCTCGCTGATTGGCGGCCCGGAATCCGCTCGTCACATCGGTGAGCTTCACGTGTGCCACTCGCGAGACAACGGCGGCGAGAAAGACCATCGCCCACCGTCGAGGGCCGCGCACGACATAATTACCCGCGTCCGCGAAGCGTGCGCCGATGGCGATGTCGGCGGTCTCGAGTCCGCGCAGAACCGCGGCGATATTCTCAGGGTTGTGCTGCCCGTCCGCGTCCACCTGGATCGCGCGGGCGTACCCGCGACGCTGGGCGAAGGTGAATCCGGTACGCATGGCTCCGCCGACACCGAGGTTGAAGGGAAGCTGGAGCACCTCTGCTCCCGCCGCCCGCGCCTCGGAGGCGGTCGCATCGGTCGATCCGTCGTCTACCACCACCACGTCGTAGTGCGCGTCGGCGGCGAGGATCTCGCGAACCGTGTGGGCGACGTTCCGTTCCTCGTTCCACGCGGGCACGATGACGAGGACGCGTTCACTCAAGTCCGACATGGCGCCTCAAGTGTATCGCGCAGAGGTCTGGGCTCCCGACGGGGCCGAAAGCGACTTCATATAATCGGACGATGCTGAGACACGCTCGAGCCGTCTGGCGGGGCATGCGCCGCGCCTCCGCCGTACGGCCGGTCATGGAAGCGGTGGACCGCGCGTGGTGGGCTCACACCATCCGGCGCGCCCACGTCGTCGACATCGACTTCGTCGTCGGCCAGGGTGGTCCCGCTTCGGTCCGCCGCGCCGTCCGCCGGTACGTGCGCGCCGGCTTCCGCGATGGTATGTCGTTGAACCCGCTTTTCATGGAACGTCTCGTCGCATCGCAGCTTCCGGACGCGGGACGCGTCCCCGCCCTCTACGCTTACCTCGTCAACGACCCTCGCTCGGTCGCGGTGAGCGTGAATTGGGACGCGCCTGGGTACGTCGAGCGGCACCCCGAATCGGCCGATGAGCCTGGCGGCCCCCTCGGGCACGCGTGGCGGGCGGCCCGCGCGGAGGGCTCCGTCATGCTCGGGTCGTCTCCGGCCCTGCAGCAACGCGTCGCCTGGAGCGACGTGCTCACCGCGGCACGCTGCGCGCCGGCGGCCGAGCCCGCGCTCAGCGACACGCGCATCGTGTATGTCTGCCGTCTCGCCGACGATGAGGGTATCCCTGCACGCCCCCTCATGGAGGCCGCGAAGCTCGCGGAGGAGCCAGACGTCGCTACCGTGATCGCGCTGAACTCGGCGGGCGGCGAAGCGCGGATCGCATCGTGCATCCTCGCGCTGTGGCTGCCGCGGACGCAGATCGTGCGAGACCAGCCCCATCTTCTTGATCGCATCGCTCGGTCCCGCGCCGCCACGGTGGTCGTCCGCGGACCTCATGCCGAGATCGATGCGGAGGCTCTGGCTACTCTGGCCGACGAGGGCAGGAACGGGCCCGTTGCGCCTCTGTGGCTCGGGTGGGACGGAACCGTCGCGTCCGCAGGCGTCGTGGTGCACGAAGGCCGCCCGCAACACCTGCTCCGCGACCATCCGGCCGAAGACGCGCTCGCCCTGGGGGCTGTGTTGGACGTCGCGAGCGTCGCCGGCGAGACCTACGCCGCACCGGCGACGTCACCCGCGTCGGGTGCCCGCACGCTGACCGGCGTCGTGGTTCGGGCGCCGGTCATCCGCACCGGCGTTGTCGAGTCGAGCGCCGTGGCGGGGGGCGCAGACATGGCTACCCTCGTTGCGCGAGCCGGGCTCCGCGTCGAGCCGGGTACGGCTGGATCTCCCACGCTGTCCCGCGCGCCACGAACGGCCGAGACGGAGGACGGGGAGACCGTCCCATGCCTTCGCTGGGCCATCAAGATAGCTGCTCCCCCCGGCAAGCCCGGCGAGTCTTGGGGAGACACGCACTTCGCTCGGGGTCTCGCGGAGGCTCTCCGTAGGCTCGGTCAGGAAGTGGTCATCGACGCATATGACGCGCGGATGCGCTCGACGGGGTACCTCGACGACGTGGTCCTCGCGCTCCGCGGTCCTGAGCCCTTTCGCGGGCAAAGGGGCGCTCTGTCACTCCTCTGGGTCATCAGTCATCCTGACGAGATCGAGTACGACGAATTGTCGAGCTTCGACAAGGTGTTCGCGGCGTCGGAGGCCTGGGCGCGGAACACCGAGCGGCGCTTCGGGGTGACTGTGACCCCACTGCTCCAGTGCACAGACGCCCGCCGCTTCCTTCCCGCCGGGCTCCCCCGAACCGACCGCCTTGTCTTCATCGGGACCGCTCGCGGTATCGCCCGACCGTCCGTCGTCGAGCCCATTCGCGCCGGCATCCCCATCGATGTCTATGGTCCCGACTGGCGTGGCTACATCCCCGCCGCCTCCATCGTCGCTACCGGCGTTCCGAACTCCGCGCTGCCGCCGCTCTATGAGAGCGCGCGTGCGGTGATGAACGATCATTGGCCCGCGATGCAGCGTCACGGCTTCGTCTCGAACCGCCTCTTCGACGTGGTCGCCGCTGGGGGACGCGCGGTCAGTGATACCGTCGCCGGCATCGATGACTTGTTCGGCGGCGCGGTCGTGACATACGAGTCCGTTCCCGAACTGATTTCATTGCTACGCACTGATCTCGACACGATCTTCCCGTCGCCCGAAAGGCTTCGCGAGGTTGCATCGCAGGTGCGCGTGCACCATTCGTTCGATGCCCGCGCGCGCACGCTGCTGCGGACAGCGATCGAACTGCGTCAGTGAGTCCGCACGACGACCGCCACGTCGGCCGTCGTCGTGCCGAGCGTCTGCTGCTCGGTGTGAACGGTGAACGTTGCTCCGTGTGCGATCCCGTGGACCCCACCCTCGTCGGGCGCCACAGCGTTTCCGTGCACGTGATAGGTGCCCGCTCCGAGATGCAAAGCCTCAACCCGGAAGTCCACCGTCGCCGCTCCGGACAGGGTCGGAAGCTCGGAGCGAAGGAGGTCGGTGTTCGACGCGAACACCATGTGCCCCAGGGGCGTGTTGACGCTGAAGCCCGCCGCCCACAGATCGATCTCATGTCCGGCCTGTAGCTCGAGCCTCACCGTGATCGTCTCGGCCGAGGCGAAAGCGCGACGGCGGGAACCATCGGCGTCGAGGACCTCCACACTCGCCACCGTGATCGGCGCGGACTCCGCAGACTCCGCGACGGTGGCGGCGTCGCGTCCGTCCAACACATCGCGGAGAACGCCGATCGCTTCGTCCACATCGCCGTCGTGCACCACAGCACCCTGGCGCAAGACGATGCCACGGTCGCAAAGCTCCGCCACCTGTTGTGCTGAATGACTCACCAGGATGATCGTGCAGCCCTCCGCACGGAACCGCGCTATGCGGTCCATGCACTTGCGCTGAAACGCCTCGTCACCCACAGCAAGGACTTCATCCACCAGGAGAATGTCCGGGTCAGTGTGGATGGCGACCGAGAAGGCGAGGCGCACGTACATCCCGGACGAGTAGAACTTCACAGCAGTCTCGATGAAATCGCCGATACCGCTGAACTCGACGATGTCGTCGAATCGATCGTCGATCTCCGCGCGAGTGAGACCGAGGATGGAGGCGTTGAGGTAGATGTTCTCCCGCCCGCTCAGGTCCGGGTGGAAACCCGCGCCGAGCTCCAGGAGAGCCGCCATACGGCCGCGCGTCTCCACGGATCCGCTCGACGGCGACACGATGCCGCCGATGAGCTTGAGCAAAGTGCTCTTGCCCGACCCATTGGCGCCCATGAGCGCCACGGTGGTTCCCGCTTCGATCTCGAACGTCACATCCTTGACGGCGACGAAGTCCTCGCGATGCTGCTTGCCCTGCCGCCCGAAATGAACGATGCGATCCTTCAGGTTGTTGTCGCGTCGGACTCGAAAGCGCTTACGCACGCTGTTGACGCGTACGACAGCAGGCGGGGTATCGGTGCCTGGCATCAGATCTCCTGGGCGAAGTTGCCCTGCAAGCGGGTGAAGACCCGGTGGGCGACGAGAAGCAGCACCGCTCCGACGGCGGCCGCGATGAGCATCCTGAGTTCGAGGTTCGCAGGATAGTCGGTTGGCGCTCCGGCACCCCAGAAAGCCTTGTGGAACCCGAGGATCGCGATCGTCAGCGGGTTCGCGAGGTAGAGCTCGATCCCCCAGGACGGGAGAGAGAAGCGACTGATGACATCGCTCACCATCCGCCACGAATAGACGATGGGCGACGCCCACATGGCGAGCATCAGCACCACCTCGGTGAGGTACTGGATGTCGCGCAGATAGACGTTGATCGCCGACAGCAGCAACCCCACCGCGGTGGCATAGAGGAGTACCAAGGCGAACGAAGGGAAGAACCAGAGCATCTCGACCGGCGCCGGCAGTGCACGGAACAAGACTGCTGCGGTCAGGAGAACGGCGAGCTGCACGAAGAACATGAACCCCGCGCCCCCGACGCTGGCCAACGGAAAGATCTCGCGCGGAAGGTAGATCTTCTTGACCAGGCCACCGTTCGCGAGGATGGAGCCTGTGGCACCCGAAACGGTGTCGTTGAAGAACATGTACAGCGTGAGGCCCGCGAATAGATAGACCGCGAAGTTCGGGATGCCCTCGGCGGCACGCAGGAACTGCCCCAGCACGATGAAGTACATCAGGAACTGGATGAGGGGACGAATCACGGTCCACAGAAAGCCGAGGAAGCTGTCGCGGTAACGAACCTGCAGGTCACGGCGTACGAGGAGGAACAGCAGGTCCCGCCGCGCGAGCACCTCGCGGATCTTCCCACCTCGGCCCGGGACGGTCATGCCGTTCGCCGTGACGGTGGCGAACGGAAGCGCGGTCAAGCGCGCGAATCTAGCCGATGTATCCAAACTGCCTTCGCCCTTCGGGAGCTTCAGATTCTACGCGGCTTCGGCTGAGCGAATGGCGCGGTCGCTCAGCCAGCGCAGAACGCGGTCGAGCCGTCGAAGTCGTCCCGTCTCGGGGTCGCGATCAAGACCGTGGTATCGCCGGTACATCGCGATGAAGTCGCTGAGTCGGCCGGTTCCCATCCAACCCGCGCGGTGGAGGAAGATCACCTTGTCTCGCAGCGAGCCGGGAATCGTCGCAGCCATCTCGTCCACTTTGAACTCGAGCGACGTGTGACTCAGCGCCGCATACTCGGCCGTCAGCGCGTGGCGTGTGTGATACCCGTCCTCGGCCGCGACGTAAGACGGCATGCGCTCCAGCACATGTGCCAGACCGCCATCCCGGTACGCGTCCTTTCCCCCGAAGTCTTCGTAGCGCCAGGGGTGCTCGGCCAATCTCCTGAGTGCGCGGGGACGAGCAGCGTACATCGATCCGAACGGGGCAAGCGGCGATCCGTTGTCGAGCGGAACGCGCATATCGAGCTGTTCGGCGACCTCGCTGAACCTTTCACGGTTCCCCCACCAGGCATGGCCGAGGGTGCCGTGACCGATGTGGATCATCGGCGGGTAGACAAGGCCCAAGGTCGGTTCGCGCTGGAACAGGCCGATGAGGTTCGACACGTAGCCGGCGTTCGGGAGCAGATTGTCGAGCTGCTGAGACGCGAAGTGCTGGCCGACGGCGTAGCCCTGTTGCGGCGTCCGCTTGGTGTGGATCTTCACCAGGACGTCGTACCTGTCATCCATGATGACGTCACGACAGGCGATGAGGAACGCGCTCTGATCACGACCGTTGTTCGAGGGCAGGACACGGATGTCGACGCGACGCCCCTCCCGCGGGAACTTGGCGATGACGGCGGCGATCGCGTCAGCGCGGCCCGCGTCCGGAGTGGTGACGATGAGATCGTACGGGCCCGGCATCAGGTCCGCGCGCCGCAGCATGTCCTCTGCCATGTCCACGTAATAGATGTGCGCGACGACGGCCAGCCTGAGGGAGGACGACTCGTCGTGCAGCACGGCCTGATCCGGCAGGATCTCCAAGGCCCCGATGTCGGTCGCCAGGTCCCGAGGGGGCGAGTTCCGGGCGAGATTCGGGAGGATCAGTTCCCGCGGGTATCCGTACTGCTCCACCTTCTCCAGAGCCCACCGCCCTATGGAAGCGTTGTGGTCCATGGTGATCGGCCAGAAGAAGAACGGCTTGCGCTTGACCACCGGGCACCCTGCATCGAGCATCGCGGCGGCGTTGAAGATCGAGGGATTCTCGGTGTCGTAGTCGGCGTACGGGAACCCGACCTCATGCGTGAATCCACGCGATGCGAAGTGCTCGGTGAAAGTCACTTCGTGTCGGGTGACGGCCTCCCGCCAATCGTCGAGGACGGGAAGGTCGCGCCAGTATCCCTGCCACGCTCCGGACGAGAACATGCGTCGCCTGACAGCGATCCAGAACGACTGGAGGTGGTAAGGGATCACCTCGCCCGTCCACGACGCATCGACCTCGACCCGAGGGTGATCGGTGAGGCCCCAGAAGTCGACCGCGGTGGCGTCCATACGCTCGAAGATCGGAGCGAACGGCCGAACCGGACCAAACCAGGTGTCGTTGGTCAGCACGACTTCCCCGAACTCCGCGAGGCGATCGCCGAGCAGGTCGAGTCCCGCCTTCTGCCCCCAGATATCGAGCCCGGTGTTCTCGCGCTGCAGAACGTCGTCCGCGACATCCATGAGCGCCGCGCGAGCCTCGGCGAGCAGTTCCCCGTTGACGACGGCGACGATGTAGTGCGCGTGCTCGCGCAGGGCCCGCAGCGCATAAAGAACGAAGTCGTCGACGCGCCCGCGCTTGTCGTAGATCACGTACACGACCGCGCGTCGATCACCGTCGAGGAATCGCGTCGGCACGCTCGGCGGCTCAGCCACATCCGTCACGAGTTTCTCCTCATCTTCTGCCGCATCGCGCGCACGATCGGTCGGGCCGGGCGCAACACTCGTCCCGCGAGATGAACCAGCGTCAGCATCCGCGGTGCTCGATAGCGAAGATACATCCGGGCGAAGTCGCGTCCCCGACCCGCGCCGACGTCCCCGGCCCGGTGGAGCATCGAGGTGTAGCCAGCCGGATATCCGTAGGAGGTCGTCGCCATCTGATCCGCGACGTACTCCAACGACCCGTGGCTGAGTCCCGCGTGTTCGGCCGTGGCGACGGTACGAGTGTGGTAGCCCGCTTCGGCGGCTACGTAAGTCAGCATCCTCCGATGGAGGTCGCTCCCATCCTGCCCCGAGATCCAGGGGCGACCCGCCAGGCGCCGCAGGGCGTCCGGCCGCCCGACCCACATGCCGCCCAGCGGCGCATGGGGCGAGGCCCAGTCGAGCGGCACATCGACGCCCATGTCGCGGAGCTGACGCCGCGCTCCGTCGCGAAGGCCGAGCCAACCTGACCCGAGGCTCGAGACGCCGATGTGCGGAGTCGGCGGGAAGACCATCCCCAGCCCTGGCTCCCGGCGGAAAAGATCGAGCACGTTCCGCACGTAGGCCGGCCCGGCCACGAGGCAGTCGAGCTGCTGCATACGGAGATAGCGCCGTACGTTCATCGCGTGCTCGGCGCGACTCCCGGTGTGCAGCGCGATGACGACGTCCGCCTCGCCGTTGAACACGTCTTCTCGACAAAGGTCGAAGACGACAGAAACGTCATCGAACACACGTCCCGGCGCCGGCACGACCGTCAGAATCACCCCGTCGACTCCGTGGACTCGCCACGCCTCGTCGATCGCCCGGGCGGCCGCCTCGTCCGGAGAACTGCACACGATGCGCCGAAGGCCTGGCACCGGAGCAAGACGGCTGAATATCTCGGCGAGCCCGGCGGTCTCTACCACCTGCACGACGCCGACGACCGCGAGCTCCGAGGGCTCGGCGTTCGAATTGGATTCCGGCAGGACCTCCATCATCGCCGCTTGGGTGTGCAGCGACTTCGGCGGCATGGTGCGCACCAGGTCTTGCCACAGCAGGTGCAGGGGATAGCCGTGGTCGGCCATCGCTGCCGCGATACGCCTTCCGACGATGGCGTGCTGATCGAAGAACAGGGGATAGCCGTCGAAGACATCCCGGACCACAGCGGGACAACCGTCGGCGATCAACAGCTCGGCGTTGAACATCTCAGGATGCTCGGCGGGATAGTCGTCGCTCGGGAACGCGGCGCCCCCGCGGAACCCCGACCTCGTGAGAAGGTGCGACAGTCCCGACTCGACACGACGAGCATCGTGAGACGTCTCGGGCATCGCTGGCAAGGTATCCCAGAACGAGCGCCACACGGAGGAGTTCAGCGCTCGGCGGCGAACGGCGAGCCAGTAAGTGCTCAGTTCGACGATGCCGTCCCGCCCCTCCGAGCGGTCGGATCGCCGAGGATCGCGACGGTCGGTGATCGACCAGACGTCGAGCGCGCGCCGATCCATGCGCTCGAAAGTCGGACCGAGGTCGCCCACGGGACCGAACCAACGGTCGCCTGTCACGATGATCTCGTCGAAATCCTCCACGCGGCGGCCCCACCGGGCGAGGCCGACCCGCGCGCCCCAGAAGCCCGTGACGGGGCCGGTGTCCTCCACGACGTCGTCAACGAGGGTTCTCACGCGCGCTCGCGCGTCATCGTCGAGTCGTCCCGTAACCAGGATGATCTCATCTGACTCGCGGCGCAGGCGTTCTAGGGCGTAGACCGCAGCTTCCGCGATCCGTCCTCGCCGAGCAGGGACACTGTAGACGACGCCGCGCCTGCCGCCGACCGGAAACGCGGCCGGAACACTTGCGCGGCTCAATGCGGGGCACCTGTTCCCTGTGCGAGCGCTTTGAGCAGGTATGCGCCGTAACCGCTCTTCGCGAGCTTCGACGCCCGGTCACGCAGTTCATCGTCCGACAGAAACCCCATCCGCCACGCGACTTCCTCGGGACACCCGATCGAGAGTCCTTGTCGCTTCTCGACGGTCCGAATGAACTCTGTGGCTTCGCTGAGCGAATCGAACGTTCCCGTATCCAGCCATGCCGTGCCTCGCGGGAGGATCTCGACAGTGAGACGTCCGGCTTCGAGGTAGGTCCTGTTGACGTCGGTGATCTCCAGCTCCCCTCGCGGGGAGGGACGGAGGTCGCGGGCAATGGCCACCACGTCGTTGTCATAGAAATAGAGACCGGGAACGGCGTAGTTGCTTCGCGGCGACTCGGGCTTCTCCTCCAAGGAGATCGCCCGGCCGGTGTCATCGAACTCGACGACACCGTAAGCGGAGGGATCGTCGACCCAGTAGCCGAAGACCACCCCTCCGCGAACGTCGTTGTACTGACGAAGGCGTGTGCCCATCCCCTGACCGTAGAAGATGTTGTCGCCCAGAACGAGCGCGACGGAGTCGCCGCCGATGTGGTCCGCGCCGAGAACGAAAGCCTGCGCAAGCCCGTCGGGCTGGGGTTGCTGCGCGTAGGTGATGGAGACACCGAACGCCGAGCCGTCGCCCAAGAGGCGAGCGAACTGCGGAGCGTCGTCGGGAGTGGTGATGATGAGGATGTCTCGGATGCCCGCGAGGATGAGCGTCGACAGCGGGTAGTAGATCATCGGTTTGTCGTACACCGGCACGAGCTGCTTCGAGACGCCCTGGGTGATCGGGTGCAGACGTGACCCCGTGCCGCCTGCCAGAATGATGCCGCGCATGGGACAAGTTTCCCCCACGCTGTCCGGCCCGCCAAACCACGCGCCCGCCCATTAGCCTTGAAGGCGTGTCCACGCTTCTTGTGACCGGCGGCGCCGGGTTCATCGGTTCGAATTTCGTTCACCACGTCATCGGCAACACCGATCACTCGGTGATCGTGCTCGACAAGCTCACCTATGCGGGCAACGCCGCGTCCCTCGCGGGCCTGCCTGAAGACCGGGTGCGGCTGGTGCAGGGCGACATCGCCGACTCGGCGCTCGTGGACGAGCTGTTCGGCCAGGTCGACGCCGTCGTTCACTACGCGGCCGAGTCGCACAACGACAACTCGCTGCACGACCCGCGCCCCTTCCTCGACACGAACATCGTTGGCACCTACACGCTGCTCGAGGCCGCGCGGAAGCACGACAAGCGGTTCCACCACATCTCCACCGACGAGGTGTACGGCGACCTCGAACTCGACGACCCGGCACGGTTCACCGAGTCAACGCCGTACAACCCCTCCTCGCCCTACAGCAGCACGAAGGCCGGCTCCGACCTGCTCGTGCGTGCGTGGGTGCGCTCGTTCGGGGTGAAGGCGACGATCAGCAACTGCTCGAACAACTACGGGCCGTACCAGCACGTCGAGAAGTTCATCCCCCGCCAGATCACCAACGTCCTACGCGGCATCCGCCCCAAGCTCTACGGCAAGGGCGAGAACGTCCGCGACTGGATCCACGCGGACGACCACTCCTCCGCTGTCCTCACCATCCTCGACAAGGGCGTGATCGGTGAGACCTACCTCATCGGCGCCGACGGCGAGAAGGACAACAAGACCGTCGTCGAACTCATCCTCGCTGTCACCGGCAACCCGACCGACGCGTACGATCACGTCACCGACCGCCCCGGCCATGACATGCGCTACGCGATCGACTCCACCAAGCTCCGCACGGAACTCGGCTGGACGCCTCGCTACCAGGACTTCGAGGCCGGCCTGAAGGCGACCATCGACTGGTACCGCGAGAACGAGCACTGGTGGGCGCCCGCGAAGGACGGCGTCGAGGCCTTCTACGCCTCGAAGGGGCAGTGACCCGTGTCGATCGATTTCGGTAAGGCGCTCACGGTCACCGAGACCCCGATCCCGGGACTCATCGTCCTCGACCTGCCCGTGCACGGTGACTCACGCGGCTGGTTCAAGGAGAACTGGCAGCGCGAGAAGATGACCGCGCCAGGCATCGACCTGCCCGATTTCGGCCCGGTGCAAAACAACATCTCGTTCAACGACGCGGTCGGCACGACCCGCGGCATCCACGCCGAGCCCTGGGACAAGTACGTCTCGGTCGCCACGGGTCGCATCTTCGGTGCCTGGGTCGACCTCCGCGAGGGTCCGACGTTCGGCGCCGTCTACACCGCCGAGCTCGATCCCTCTCGCGCGATCTTCGTCCCGCGGGGCGTCGGGAATTCGTATCAGACGCTCGAGCCCGACACCGCTTACACGTACCTCGTGAACGACCACTGGTCGCCCGACGCGACCTACACGTTCCTGAACCTCGCCGACGAGACCGCCGCGATCGAGTGGCCGATCCCGCTCGATCAGGTCGAGATCAGCGAGAAGGATAAGAACCACCCGCGTCTTTCCGAGGTGGTTCCGATGCCGCCGAAGCGCATCCTGGTGACCGGCGCGAACGGGCAGCTCGGCCGGGCGCTACGCGCCGAGTACGGCGACCAGCCGTGGATCGAGTACACCGGGCGAGACGACCTCGACCTGACGTCGCCCGACCTGACCTCCGCACGCCGGTGGCGCGACTACAGCACAATCATCAACGCGGCCGCGTACACGAAGGTCGACCTCGCCGAGACGCCCGAGGGCCGCGCACAGGCCTGGGCCGCCAACGTGACCGCTGTAGCCGCCCTGGCACGCATCGCGACGGCGAACGGCATCACGCTCGTTCATGTCTCGAGCGACTACGTGTTCGACGGAACGAAGGACGGCGCCTACACCGAGAACGATCCCGTGTCACCGCTCGGCGTGTACGGGCAGACGAAGGCGGCTGGGGATGCCGTCGTGTCGGTCGTTCCCCGGCACTACATCGTCCGCACCAGCTGGGTGATCGGCGACGGCGACAACTTCGTCCGCACGATGGCCTCGCTCGCCGAGCGTGGCATCGATCCGAAGGTCGTCAACGATCAGATCGGGCGCCTGACGTTCACCGACGACATCGCCCGCGGCATCCGGCACCTCCTCGGAAGCGGTGCCCCTTACGGCGTTCACCATGTCACGTCGAGCGGCACTCCGGCGAGTTGGCGCGAGGTCGCCGCGGCGGTGTTCACGCTGACGGGACACGAGGCGGATCGCGTGTCCGCCGTGACCACGGCGGAGTACTTCGCCGACGCGGCGGCTGCCGTCTCGCCACGCCCTCTGAACGGGACCTTGCAGGAGGACCCTGCGCTATCGGGCGACGACTGGCGCGCAGCTCTCAACCGATACCTCCGCGGTTGAACCGTTGGCGGCGCTGACCACCCACAGGTGATCAGCGCCGTCATCACGGTACTCGCACCTGACGGCATCCCAAGAGCGTGTGGGGCCCGCTGCCGTTGTTGTTGATGGCGTAGACGCAGGCGTCATACGTCCCAGGTGAGACCGGCCTGTTGATTGAGAATCCGTGCTGGGCTCCCAGCCCGGGGTAGGCACCGGCGACGTCGGCACGGGTTCGGTCGGCCGTGTGCGCAGTCCCGACTCCGCTGATGTAGACATGAACCGCGATGGGGTCAGGAGTGTCCGGGTCGATGGCCCATCCATCGACGACGATGTTCCTTCCCGTCGCCGTCACCGCTTCGAGATTGCCAAAGGGCGGCTTCTCGTTCGTCCCCACGACGATCGTCTTGCAGCCCAGCAAGCTATTCCCGCCCGCCCCGTTGTTGATGGCATAGGCGCACACCTCCGAGCGCCCCGGCGGTGCGTCCATGACTTGCGAGAAGCCGTGATTCGGTCCCTGAGCCGGATACACAGCGCCGACGTCAGCGCGGGGCAGGTCAGCGTTGTATGCCACACCCCGAGACCCAACGTACAGGTGCACCGAGATCGGGTCCGAGGTGTCCTCATCCAAGGCCCATCCGCTCACAGCAACGGTGGTGCCGCGCACCGTCACGCCCTCGAGAACGCCGACCGGCGCACGTCCGAGATCGGGCAACCGTGCCGTGATGGTCTTGCAACCGAGCGAAGTGTCACCGCCGCGTCCATTGTTCAACGCGGTGACGCACACACGCGTCTCTCCGACCGGCACCTCCAACTTCGCGACGAACCCGTGCCGCGCGCCGGATGAGGGATACGCCGCTCCCACGTCCGCTCGTGCGTTGTCGGCGGTGACAGTCGTGACCACGCCTCCGGCATCCACCCGGACGCGAATCGGCGCGATCGTGTCCGGGTCGATAGCCCAGCCGCTCACCGTCAATGTCCGGCCCTCCGCCGAGAGGCCCTCGTAGACGCCGAACGGCGCCCGTCCCTGGTCACTAGGTGCCGTGACGGTGACGTTACGACACCCGAGAAGGACGTTGCCGCCGAAGCCGGTGTTGATGGCGTAAGCGCACACGTCGTAGGTGCCTGGGGCGGCGGGCAAGGTCGCTCCGAAACCATGGGCAGCGCCGTAGAGCGGATAGGCGGAGGCGATGTCAGGTCGGTTGGCATCGGCGCGCAGAGCCGTTCCCGTCGAGCCCACGTAGACGTGCACGTCGATGGGATCGCGGGTGTCGGGATCCAGTGCCCAGCCGCCGACGGACACACCGCCCGCGGTCGCGGTGACCGCCTCGAGGTTCCCGTTCGGAGACCCCGTCAGAGCAGTGACCTTCGAGCACCCGATCTGAGCATTTCCCCCTGGTCCCACGTTGATGCCGTAGACACACACGTCGTTGACGCCCGTTGCCGCCGCCGGAACCGTCACGGAGAACCCGTGACGGGAACCGAGGTGAGGAAGCGCAGCGCCGACGTCGGGACGCTCGGCATCTGCGGTGAAGGCGTGACCGACGCCGTTCACGTACACGTGGACTGCGATGGGATTGCTGGTGTCGGGGTCTGCAACCCAGCCCGAGACCTGGAAGGACCCCGGCCGCGCCTGTACGGCGTCAACGCTGCCGAACGGTCCGGACGGGTTCGCGGGAGGCTGCGTCGAGCCGAACCAGTCGGTGTAGAGCCGCCAGAAGTTGCGGTTGCCGTAGGCGGAACAACGGTCACCCGTTCCGTAGAGATTGTCCAGCGCAGCCTTGTTCGGCACGTAGGGCGTGTAGATGTACAGGCCAGCGGTCGCCTGGTTCTCGATGAACACCCGCTGCGTGCCGCAGTTCCGATCGGCGTACGGCGAGTAGAGGATGTTGTTCCACCGGCCGGCCTGGTAGCCGAAGTCCTGCGGGAAGGCCTTGTAGATCTTGTACTGCCGGGCCGCGTAATAGACCTGGTAGAAGAAGCCCAGCGTCGCGGAATCACACGGAGCCGTGTCGGGACATCCCTGCCCCGTTGCCGCGGCATACGCTCCCGCGGAAGGCGCAGTCGACGTGACGAGCGACTGCTCCTTCTCGAGCAGCACCAGGATGACCTTCTGGCTGATGCCGCACGAGCGGGCGACGCGATCGATGATCGTGGACGCGCTCTCGTTGCCGCGACCCTCGTACCCGTTGCAGTAGCGGTCGGACGGACGGTTGTCGGTGTTCTGTCGGTAGTCCTTCAGACACGTGTAGCCCGAGGAGCACGACCGCACCTGGCGCTCCATGAAGGCCTGGATCTCGGGTGAGCCCATCGCGTTGGAGTCGTAGAACGCGGCGTCGCTGATGATGTTGCCGGGATTGAAGTCCGAGCCCGATGCGGCCGCGGCGGCGGGAGCCGGAGCGATCGACGACGACAGCGCCACCGGTGCAGCGACGAGCAGGGCGACGGCGCACACCCATGCGGCGAGGACCGCGACGGACGAGCGGATGCTGCGGCGCGCGCTCACTGGCTCGACTCGACGCTCGAGTCGGCGGAACGCGCCCGCGTCGACGAGGACTCGTACTGCACATCGAAGCCCGTTGCCGCCGAGTCTGATGCGACAGCGGCCGACATGAGGCCGCAGTACGTCACGCCGTTGCCGGCCGTGCTGGTGATGGTCGCCGCACCGACGCCGTCGATGCGGAGCGTGCAGGTACCGTCGTCTTCACTGACGCCCGGGATCATCGCCGTTACCTCGAGCGTCGCACCCCGCTGCTCCGCGGTGACGATCAGCACCTCGCCGTTATAGGGCGTGTCGACCTCTACCGTCTCGGTGGGGGTCGGCACGTCCGGGGTGGCGGTGTCCTCGGGCGTCGGGGTCGACTCCGGCGTCGGCTCAGGTGTCGGCGTCTCGAGTGTCGCCGTCGGGGTCGGGGTCATGGCACCGCCGGCGGGGGTGGCGCAAGAGCTCAGGGCCAGCATCCCGACGACGAGACCGCCGAAGAGGCGGAAGCTCGTCGCAGTTATCGAGGTCGTTGTTCTGCGCGCACGGGGAGAGGTCACGCAATCATTCTGCTGCCATCGCTCCGGTCACACAGACTCCACGCCGATTCGTCATCCGTCCGTTACAGCGGTGGTCAGCGCGACATGCGGCGGCGCAGACGGCGCAGCCTCGACCAGATCGGCTGATGCGCGTCGATGTCGGCGCGGATGGCGGCTCGCTGCTCGCGCTGTTCGCGCCGCAGCGACTCGACCTCGCTCCGCAGCTCCGCGACGATGCGACGCTCCATGGCGCCCAGGTAGAGCGGCAGCCCGGCACCGTTGTCCGCCACCCAGGAACGGAGCTCGCGGTCGCGAACGATCATGTCGTCGCGGTCATGGAGGTGCTCGAGCGCGAACATGCTGTTCCCCTCGGCACCCGACGCGCTCGGACGCTGAGTCCAGAAGGCCAACGGCGTGCCCGCGATGAAGCCGAGCGTCCCAACCGCGAGGACGCGGAGGTAGAACTCCCAGTCCTCGACGGCTTCGAGCGACTCGTCGTAGGGGCCGACCCGCTCGTGCAGCGCGCGGCGGTAGAGCAGCGAAATGGGGACCGCACGGTTGACCTCGAGCAGATCGATGAAGCGGAGTGCCGTCAGATCCGCCCAGAAAGGCGCACGTCCCGTCTCGACCCAGCGTCCGGCGCGCTTCTCCTCGTAGACGATCGCCGTCGCGACCCCGACCCCAGAGTCGTCCGGGTGCTCGTCGAGGAAGGCGACGGTGCGCTCGAGGAACTCCGGCGCCCAGAGATCGTCATCGTCATGGAGGACGATGAACTCGGTGTCCAGAGCGTCGACGCCCGTGTTCGCTGCGGCGCACCGGCCGCCCGGCGCTCGTGAGTCGAGCGCTGTCACGGTGTCGGCGACGGCCGACGCCGCCACCACCGCATCGACGGCGGCCCGATCACTGCCATCGTTGACCACGATGATTCGCCGATCGCCGAAGGTCTGGGCGGCGACGTCGGCGAGCGCCCGGGCGAGGAGCTCGGGCCGATCAGCCGTGCGGATGACGACTCCTACGCGTGCGGGCATAGGTCCACCCTAGGAGGAGCGATCGGACACCGCGTCACAGCTCGGCGTGGAGGGCCCAGACGCGTTCGGCGTGATCACGCCACGAGAACGCCCGCCCGCGATCGCCGGCCCGCACCGCCCAACGGTGCAGCTCGTCGGGGGTGGCCAGCACCTCGCCCGCGGCGTCGCGCAGCTCGGCGAACGGTGCGATGCGCGCCCCGTCGAGCAGCACCTCGCGGTGCACCGACGAGTCGGCCGCGACGACCGGAACGCCCAGCACCATCGCCTCGACCGCGCGCCAGGGGAACGCCGACTGCTCGGAGAGCGCGATCAGCAGCACCGCGGCGTCGAGGACGGCCGCACGGTCGGCGGCATCCAATCGTCCGGGGATGATCACGCGGTCGCGGGAGATCCCCGCCTGCTCGATCACGCCGGCGATATCGGCCGGTTCGTCGAAGATCACCACGCTGACGGTCTCTTCCCCCGCGATCGATGTCAGCACGGCACGCAGGCGGTCCTCGGTGCCGCCGGCGACGACCGCGACCCGGTCGGGCACCCCGAGCTCGCGGCGGCGACCGATCGCGTCGGTGGGCACACGGAAGCCCTCGGGCGCGGCGCCCGGGATGACGCGCACGCGTGCGCCCAGCCGCGGGGCGATCTCGGCGAGGCGGTCGGCGAGCGCGTGCGTCGGGACGACGACGGCATCCGCGTGCTTCTCAGCGCGCTTGAGCAGTGCGCGCTGGGCCAGCACCGCGGCCTTGGGCAGCAGGGCGGGCGTCTCCCACGCGGCGAGGTCCCAGACCGTCACGACGGTCTGCTCGAGATCGTGAGCACGGTCGTGCTTGACGAGCGGGGCCAGGATCGTGGGGGCGTGCAGCAGTCCGCCGGCCACTCCCCCCGTGATGCCCATCGGCCACGAGGCGAGCAGTCCCGTGCGCGGGAACGGCGCGCGGATGGTCTGCGCCAGACCGGCGATGCCGGCGGCGGCGCCCCCCGCGTCGGAGGCGATGACGCCGGCCACCTCGCAGCGTGCGGGGGCGGTGGCGATGAGCGCCCGCGCCACCTCGAGCGACGCCTCCGCCGTGTCGGCGTCGCTGACGTCGGCGAGCTGGTCGAGCACGAGCTTGAGGACGGTGGTCATCCCTCGGCCTCCGGTTCCGGGGTGGGCGGGTGCAGGGCGTTGCGCACCATCTCCTGAACGAGGGCGAAGTCGGGCTCGCGCTCCTCGATGCCGTTCTCGGGCGTGAGCTCGATCGTGGTGACGGGCTGTTCCTTGGCCTTCATCGCGATGTCGGCGAGGAACGGCAGCAGATCGGCGGGGATGTCGGTCTGCACGAGCACCTGGCCGGCGTCGGCGATCTCGGTGAATCGGTCGAGCACGTTCTGCGGCGTCATCTGCGCGAGGATCGCCTGCTGCAGCTCGCGCTGGCGGCGCATGCGGTCGAAGTCGCTCGTGGTGTAGCGCGAGCGGGCGTACCACTGGGCGGTATCGCCGTCCATGTGCTGCTGCCCGGCTTCGATCCATCCCTCGGCCCAGTCCTCGGCGCTCTGGCCCTCGTACTGGGGACCGCCGCCCTTGGGCAGGCGTTCGATCACGTTGATGTCCACGCCGCCGAGGGCATCGACGAGGTCGGCGAAGCCCTTCATGTCGAGGAAGACGTAGTACGGGATCGTGATGCCGAGGATCCCCTCGGCGGCATCCTTCGTGGCCTCGACACCCGGCGATGACCCGCCGGCGACGGCGTCGGGGTACAGCGCATCACCGTCGCGGCAGACCTCGACCTCGGTGCGCAGCTGGTTGATGCCGCTGTTCCACCCGCAGTCGGGGTCGACGCGGCCTTCGTGCACGTCGGGGTAGAGGTCGCGCATCGGTCCCTCGGCGAACGGGAAGTGGCCCATGTCGCGCGGGATGCCGGTGATCGTGGTGGCACCGGTCTCGGCGTTGACCGACACGACCGAGATCGAGTCGAAACGCATCGAGTCGCGGCCGTCGCCGCTGTCGGCGCCCAGCAGAAGGATGTTGTAGTAGCCGTCCGACGGCGGAACGCTCGGGCCACTGGCGCCGAAGACGCTGCTGAGCGTCTCGCGCACCGAGTTGACGCGGTCGAAGGTCCAGGCGGCGGCCGAGGTCGAGGCGATCGCGAGCACGATGGCGAGCAGCGGCACGCCGATGCGCGCCATCGTGCCGGCCCGCACGAGTCTGACCAGGCGCAGCGTGTCGACGGTCAGCACGATCCACAGCACGGCGTAGAACGCGATGACGCCCTGCACGAGCAGCAGCACGAACCAGTTCGTCGCCAGCGAGAGCAGCAGCGGGCGCCACAGCAGGCCGGTCAGCACGGTGACGAGCACGAGCAGCCACATCACGATCGTCGCGCCGAGGCCGAAACGACCGAGGCGACGGTTGCCGGCGAGCACCTGTGCCGACCCCGGCAGCAGGAAGTTCATGACGACGAGCCACCAGCCCCGGCGACCCATCATCTCGGGCGACGACGCGTCGGGATGCCGCAGCGGCCGCTCTTCGACGAGGTTGCGACCGCGCGGGCGCGCGGACCCGCGCGGCGGCGCGGTCAGGCTCACAGGGACTCCTTCAACCGGCGGTTCTTCTCGTCGACCTGCTGCTCGAGCTCGCGCGCGTAGTCCTCGAGCCGGTCGGCGACCTGCGGGTCGGCGACGCCGATGATCCGTGCGGCGAGCAGGCCGGCGTTCTTGGCGCCGTTGATCGACACCGTCGCCACCGGGATGCCGCCGGGCATCTGCACGATGCTCAACAGCGAGTCCAGGCCGTCGAGCGTCGCGAGCTGGACGGGGACGCCCACAACCGGCAGCGGCGTGAGCGAGGCGAGCATGCCCGGCAGGTGCGCCGCTCCCCCGGCGCCGGCGACGATGACCCGCAGGCCGCGGCTACGCGCCTCTCGCCCGTAGCGCAGCAGCTTGTCGGGAGTGCGGTGCGCCGAGACGACCTCGACCTCGTGCGGGATGCCGAGCTCGGTGAGCGCCTGCGAGGCGTCGCTCATCACGCGCCAATCGGAGTCCGAACCCATGACGACGCCGACGAGGGGCGCGTCCGACGAATGCAGCGGCGAGGATGTCACCGACCCAGGTTAGGCGGGGAGCCTGGGGAAACCCCGGAGCGGCACGGGGCCGACAGCCTCAGTCGTCGAAGTGGGCGGCCACTCCGCGTGCGTCCGAGACGACGGCATCCAGATCCGACCCCGTGAGGTTCACGTGACCGACCTTGCGGCCGGGCCGCGGCGCCTTGCCGTAGGTGTGCACCTTCGCGCCGGGGTGCCCCGTGAGGGCGCCGGGGATGCGCGACTCGAGACTGTCGGAGACCGGCCCCCCGAGGATGTTGATCATGACCGACCACGGCGCCCGCGGCTCGGTGTCGCCGAGCGGCAGGTCGAGCACAGCGCGCAGGTGCTGCTCGAACTGTCCGGTCACCGCGCCGTCCTGGCTCCAGTGGCCGCTGTTGTGCGGGCGCATCGCCAGCTCGTTCACCAGCAGGCGCTCGTCGGCGGTCTCGAACAGCTCGACGGCGAGCATGCCCGTCACCCCCAGACCCTCGGCGATCGCGACGCCGATGCCCTCGGCGACATCCGTCAGTCGCTGGCCGGCCCGCGGCGCCGGCGCGATGACCTCGGCGCAGACGCCACCGCGCTGCACGGTCTCGACGACCGGGTAGGCGCGCCACGACCCCGACGGGCGACGGGCGACCTGCTGCGCGAGCTCGCGGGTGAAGTCGACGAGCTCCTCGACGAGCAGCTGGCCGCCCGGCTCGAGCGCGTCGATCCAATCGACGGCGTCGGCGGCCGTCGACACGACCCGCACGCCCTTGCCGTCGTAACCGCCCCGCGGGGTCTTCACCACGGCCCGGCCGCCGTTGGCGTCGAGGAAGGCCTGCAGCCCGGTGGCATCCGAGATCGCGGCCCACTCGGGCTGGGGCATGCCGAGCTCGGCGAGCTTGGCGCGCATCCGCAGCTTGTCCTGCGCATAGAAGAGGGCGTCCGGGCCGGGGTGAACGGCGATCCCGTCCGCGACGAGGGCACGCAGGACGTCCTGCGGCACGTGCTCGTGGTCGAAGGTGATGACGTCGACGTCACGGGCGAAGGCGCGCACGGTCTCGAGGTCGCGGTAGTCGCCCGTGGCGGTGGCGGCGAGCCCCGCCGCCATGCCGGGCTCCTCAGCCAGCACCCGCACGTCGAGGCCCAGCTCGACCGCGGGGGCGATCATCATGCGGGCGAGCTGCCCTCCGCCGACGATTCCGACTCGCAACGACATGGCGCCTCCTCCGGGTTTCGCCTTCCATCTTCGCGCACGCGCGCCGCCGCGCGCATGCGCGAGCGATTCACGCGCCGGTTCAGGACTCGGGCGGGATCGTCGGCATGCTGTGCGAGTCGCGGTGAGCGAGGATCTGACTGACCTCGACCTGGTCGGCGAGCACCTCGTGCACGAGCGAGACGTTCGGGATGTTGCGCAGGCGCAACGAGGGGTCGACCCCGTTCGAGAGCGTCAGCGTGCCGCTGCGCCCCATGCGCTGCAGGGGTCCACGCGTCTCGCTGATGACGTAGCCGCGGATGTGGCTGAGCTCGCCGCGGCGCCGCACCAGCAGCCCCGAGGTCTCGATGACCCGGCGCGTCGTGATCGTGTACGCGTGCGCGAGCCACCGCAGGTAGGGCAGCACCACGAGCAGCAGCACGACGATCCCCGCCGCCGACCACAGCATCAGGTCGGTGAACGGCTCGGGGAGGTTGCCCGAGAAGTACCCCACGGCACCGGCCAGCGCGATCAGCAAGACCGCCGGCCACACCATGCCCCTCGCCTGCGGGCGCACGCGGGCGATGCGCAGCTCGGGAGCGGCTGCCCCCGGCGCGGGCGCGACGGGGCGGCCGAAGGATGCCGCGGGCTGACTCACGACTCCATCTTCACCCGCCGCCGGCGCAACCCGGCGACGGCACGCCCGCGAGAGTTCTCGCGCGCGTCGAGCTCAGTCGACGCGCCGGACGTGCACGACGTCGCCGGCGCCGACCGCGACCTCGTTCGCGCCCGTGTCGACCACGAGCCGTCCGTCCTCGTCGAGGCGTCGGGCGGTGCCGGCGAGAAGCTCTCCGCCGGGCAGCGACACGGTGACCCGCTCTCCCAGCGTGCGACAGGCGGCCGACACGCGTTCGCGCAGTCGGGGCGCGGCCCCCTCGACCGCGAGCTCGGCGATGCCGTCGCGCAGGCCGGTGAGGAAGTCCGCGAGCAGCCGGTCCTCGTCGACGTCGGTGCCGATCGCGGCGAAGGACGTCGCGGTCGAGACCGGCAGGTCGACCTCCGCCATCGTCGTGTTGACCCCGGCGCCCAGGACGACGTCCCCCGCCTCGCCCGGCAGGACCTCCGCCAGGATGCCGCTGATCTTCCGGCCGTCGACGAGCACATCGTTCGGCCACTTCAACCCGACGTCCGACTTCGGCAGCTGTGCGGCGACGGCCTCGCTCATGGCGACCCCGGCGATCAGCGGGATCCAGCCCCGCGCCGCCACC
Source organism: Microbacterium thalli (assembly GCF_028737325.1). Lineage (GTDB taxonomy): Bacteria > Actinomycetota > Actinomycetes > Actinomycetales > Microbacteriaceae > Microbacterium > Microbacterium thalli. The sequence continues at coordinate 1,112,909 of NZ_JAQZCH010000002.1, forward strand.
GGCACCGCCGCGACCTGCAGCAGCACCGAGACGGCGAGCGCGGTGCCCGGCGGGGTCGTCCAGCTGCGGTCGAGCCGACCACGACCGGCCCGCTGGTCCCGAGTGAGGAGCACCGACAGGTGCGGATGCCCCTGCGGGTCGGCTTCGACGTCGCGTCGCAGCTGAGCGTTGGTCGAGTCGCTCTGCTCGACGACGTGCAGGCGGGGCGTCACGGCTGCGGCGCGCGGGTAGCCGCTCTCGGGGATCGTCATGCCGGCACTCTACGGCGCGGCATCCGTCATGGGCGAGGGCTTGCATCAACGGAATCCGACAGACGATCCCGCTCCTCGTTGTGGCCGGGCTCCAACGGCTGCGCCACCGTGCTGGATAGGGTGGAACGCGTGACCGACCAGCCCGACCTGTCCACGACCGCCGGCAAGATCGCCGACCTGCGCGCCCGCTACCAGACGGCCGTCGTCGACGCCGAGACCGTCGCGCGCGAGAAGCAGCACAAGAAGGGCAAGCTGACCGCCCGCGAACGCATCGAGATGCTCGTCGACCCGGGGTCGTTCGTCGAGCTCGACGAGTATGTGCGTCATCGCACGACGGCGTTCGGCATGGACCGCTCGCGCCCCTACGGCGACTCGGTCGTCGCGGGCGTCGGCACGATCCACGGCCGCACCGTGGCGGTGTACTCCCAGGACTTCACGACCTTCGGCGGCTCGCTCGGGGAGTCGGCGGGCGACAAGATCATCAAGGTCATGGAGCTCGCCCTGCGCGGCGGCATGCCCGTCATCGGCATCCTGGACTCGGGCGGCGCCCGCATCCAGGAGGGCGTGGTCGCGCTCGGCAAGTACGGCGAGATCTTCCGCCTGAACACGGCCGCGTCCGGCGTCATCCCCCAGATCTCGCTCATCATGGGTCCCGCCGCGGGCGGCGCGGTCTACTCCCCCGCTCTCACCGACTTCGTCATCATGGTCGACAAGACCAGCCAGATGTTCGTCACCGGTCCCGACGTCATCAAGACCGTGACCGGCGAGGATGTCGGCATGGAGGAGCTCGGCGGCGCGCACACCCACAACACGCGTTCGGGTGTCGCCCACTACCTCGCCGAGGACGAGGACGATGCGATCGACTACGCCCGCTCGCTGCTGGGTTTCCTGCCCGACAACAACATGTCGGACGCGCCCGTGTACGAGACCGGTTTCGAGTGGGAGACGACGGACGGCGATCGCACGCTCAACACGATCATCCCCGACTCGCCCAACCAGCCGTACGACATCCACCAGGTGATCGCCGGCATCGTCGACGAGGGCGAGTTCCTCGAGGTCCAGCCGCTGTTCGCCCCGAACATCGTGATCGGATTCGGCCGCGTCGAAGGCCGCACGGTCGGCATCATCGCCAACCAGCCGTCGCAGATGGCCGGCACGCTGAACATCGACGCGGGCGAGAAGGCGAGCCGGTTCGTGCGGTTCTGCGACGCGTTCTCGGTGCCTATCGTCACGCTCGTCGATGTCCCCGGGTACCTTCCGGGAACCGATCAGGAGTGGACCGGCGTCATCCGCCGCGGCGCGAAGCTGCTGTACGCCTACGCCGAGGCCACCGTGCCGCTCGTCACCGTCATCCTGCGCAAGGCCTACGGCGGCGCCTACATCGTGATGGGCTCGAAGCAGCTGGGCGCCGACGTCAACCTCGCGTGGCCCACCGCCGAGATCGCCGTCATGGGCGGTCAAGGAGCGGTCAACATCCTCTACCGCGGCGAGATCAAGCGCGCGGAAGAGGCGGGTGAGGATGTCGCCGCGGTGCGCTCGCGCCTCGCGTCCGAGTACACCTACAACGTCGCCTCACCGTTCCTCGCGGCCGAGCGCGGCGAGCTCGACGGCATCATCGAGCCCGCCCAGACGCGCGTCTACATCGCCAAGTCGCTGCGAGCGCTACGCGGGAAGCGGGCGGAGCTGCCGGCCAAGAAGCACGGGAACATCCCGCTGTGAGCAGCGACGACAGCGAGCCCGTGCGCATCGACGTGCGCCGGGGCGATCCCACCCCCGAGGAGCTCGCGGCGGTGGTCGCCGTGGTCAGCGAGTCGTACGCGCAGGAGGCGGCCGAGGCGATCGCGGACGACGCTCCGGCCGAGTCGGCCTGGCGCCGATCGGCGCGGGCGCTGCGCACGCCCCTGCGCCGCGGCTACGGGTGGGGCCGATTCACCGGGTAACGGTGTCCCCCGAAATACCTACAGACAGCCGCGACACACGTCGAGCAGACTAGGACCGCTGGAACGCTTCTGCGTTCGGTCGCCCGAGCTTCAACGCCGGCGACTGCTGCGGGTCGGTTTTCGGGTAACCACTCGCATGGCGAGGGGCGGGCGGCTTCGCCGCCCCTCGCCCCCAGCGAGCGGCTCGGTCCGCTACTTCCTCGGCCGGGCGATCTCGCGCCACAGGTCGACGGTCTCTTCGTCCGCGTCGCCGTGGCGCGACCGCCCGACCACCGTCACGGCGGTGTCGGGATGCGTCGACGTGCGGATGTAGAGACGTTCCGATCGCGCTCCGTCCAGGATGCCGGCCAGCTCGGCGCGAATGGCGGCGAGCTCGCGCTCGTCCAGTCCATCGAGGCCGCCCTCGTCGAGGAAGGTGACGTGCGAACCCGTGCGGCGCACATCCTCGAGCACGCGACGGACCGCGTCGTCGAGCAGCCGGGGACCGCGCAGCTCATCGCGCAGCCGTCCCTCGGCCAGACGGGCCTGCAGGCGTTCGTCGTCGTCGAGCGCTCCCCCGGCAGCGATCGTGCGCGAGAGAACAGGACCGGCCACCGCCAGCGCTCGCTGCACCCGCACGCGACGCTCGCGGCGGCGCCCCTCCTGCGTCGCGAGCCACTCCGACGCATCCCGCTGCAGCTTCGTCAGCTCGGCCGTCTCGACGGCGGCGCGGTCGATCAGCAGCACGATGATCTGCGCCCCGCCGACCCAGATCGCCGACCCCACGGCTCCGAGCGACAGCGTCGGTCCGATGCCGATCCAGAGCACCGACCCGAGGAACATCACCGCCACCCCGGTCCAGGCGATGAGCGAACGGCGGCGCACGACCAGGATCGCCAGCAGCGCGCCGAGACCGCCCAGGCTCCAGGTCGCGAACGTCTGCAGCCGCCCCTCCTCGCCGGCGGCCCACCACGTCGCCGAGGGGATGACGGCCGTGACGGCGAGTGCGAGCAGGGCGATCCACAGCGGCAGCGGTGCCGGGCGGCTCAGCCCGGCCGTCACGGCGCTCATGGCTGTCGCCGTTCCGCCGGCCGCGGGGCGGGCGGGCGTGGCGGCCATCGGCCGCGTGGGCCAGAAGATGCAGAGACCGGCGACGGCGAGGTAGACGACGAGGGTGAGCACGAGGACCACCGGCGCATCGACCGGCCGCGTCCAGAACATTCCGCCGACGGCGAGGTAGGCGGTGAAGGCGACGCCGAGCGCGGAGAGGACCCACCGGACCGAGCGGTTCACGACGCTTCCTCCCACACGATGGCCACGGTCGTGCCGGTCGGTCCCGACGTCACCGTCGCCGTGCCGGCGACCGCCGCGACCCGGGCCACGATCGAGGCGCGGATGCCGAGCCGGTCCTCGGCGACACGATCGGCCTCGAAGCCGGGGCCGTCGTCCTGGACCCGGATCTCGACACCCCGGAGGCCCGCGCGGAACGACACCCGCACGTCGGCTCCGCCCGCGTGCTCGACCGCGTTGGTCACCGCCTGCGCCGCCGCCAGCTGCAGGGCCCGGGCAACCCGACCCGGCACCGCGCCGGCACCCGGATCGATACGGCTGGTGTACTGCGCCGCGGGATGCAGGCGCTCCGTCGTCGCGGCGAGATCCGCGGCGATCACCTCGGCCGGGATGGGCGTATCGGGTCCTTCGCCCGCCTCCTGATCGACGTTCGCCAGGCGGGTGAGCGCGTCGCGGGCCATCGATACCGCGAGCGCCCGCTCGCGATCGGTCTCGGCGCGCTCCGCGGCGATGAGGGCGGCCAGGACGCTGTCGTGCATGAGCGCTGCGACGGCGACGCGCTCCTTCTCGACGGCTTCGGCCGATGCCGCCTGGGCGAATGAGCGGACCGCGCTCTCGCGACCCGCGTCGATGCTCGCCGCGAGCGAGCGGAGGATCCAGCCGACGACGATGAGGACGCTCGCGAGGATGATCGCGAACACCGTGTCGAGTGCGACGTCCACGAGGGTCGCCCGGTGCAGGCCGAGGAGCACGAGGCGCACGACGCCGTAGAGCACGGGCAGCAGGAACGCCCACACGATCTGCAGCGGCAGCGGGAAGCAGAACACGGCCGCGACGGTGCCGATGTTGATGAGGAACCACAGCCACGGCTGCTGATCCAGCGTCGTGGTGTCCCCCGCGGCGAGGGGCCACAGCACGATGGCGACCGGGAAGACGCCCGCGACGAGCCCCGAGAAGGCGCGCACGCCGCGCGAGGTGAGCAGCGCCACGCACATCATCAGGAGAGACCCGAGGACCACGACCAGCAGCACGGTGTTCCAGAAAGGATCGCCCACGGGGGCGCTGAGCGCGCCGACGAGCGACTGCACACCGATGATGGCGCTGCCCGATCCGACGACGAGACCGAGGATGCGGTCGATGCGCGACTGCGTGAAGCGTTGCGTCTGCGCGAGGGCCTCGCGGAACTCGGCGGGCCCGCGCGGTCGGGTGACGGCGGGCCCCGCGGGTTCAGCGGGCATCGGACGTCTCTGAGACGAGGCCGTCCTCCATCGCGCGGCGAAGCAGGTCGACCTTCGTCGGCGCGGGCCGCCCCACCTCGACGTACTTCACGCGGACACGCGTGATGTTCTCTTTGGCGGTCGAGTAGGCGATGCCCAGCTGCTCCGCGACCGACTTCAGCGGGAGCCCGGCCGCGTAGAGCCGGAGCACATCGCGCTCGCGCGCCGAGAGCTGCGCGTCGGCGAACGCGCGATCGCCGTCGACGGCACTCGCCCACTCGACGTTGTCGAGATGCTCGCCCCGCGCGACCGTCGCGATCGCGGCGACGACGTCATCCGTCCGCGCCGACTTGCTGATGACACCGAGTGCTCCCGCCGCCAGCGCCTCGCGGACGGCGGCGGGCCGGTCGGCGACGCTGTGGATGATGACCTGCGAGCCGTTCCAGACCAGGCGAGAGACGTTCTCGGACACCGTCGCTCCGTCGCCCAGCATGAGGTCGAGCACGACGACATCCGCCGGCGGCTCGCCGGAATCGCCGCGCCACCGCAGGTACTCCGCCACGGTGCTGCCCGCGAAGACGACCTCGCCGACACCCGAACGCGCGCAGGCCGCGGCGAGCCCGAGCCGCACGGACTCGTGATCGTCGATGAGAGCCACCCGCGTCATGGGCTCAGCCTAGGACAGGGCACCCGGGGCGGTCAGTACCGCGACGGTCTCGATGTGGTGCGAGTTCGGGAACAGGTCGATGCCGCGCAGCGACAGCGGCTCGTACCCGCCCGAGCGCAGCTGCGCAACGTCCCGGGCGAGCGCAACCGGGTCGCAGGCGACGTAGACGAGGGTTGCGGGCTGCAGACGCAGGAGCGCATCGACGACCTCGCGCCCGGCACCCGAGCGGGGCGGGTCGAGGACGGTGACGCCGGAGCGCAGCCGCGCGCGCTCGGCCGGTGACGCCGACTGCTCGAGGTGGGTCAGCCACCGATCGACACGGCCGGTCTCGGCACGCGCCCCGACCCACTCGGCGAGGTTCTCGCCCGCGTGGTCGGTCGCCCGCTCGTCGGACTCGACGCTCGTGACGCGCGTGGCCGGTCCGCCGAGCTCGCCGAGCGACGCGGCGAGGAGGCCGACGCCGCCGTAGAGGTCAAGATGCCACGCCTCGGGATCGAGCTCGGCCCGTCCCGCATCGCGCAGCCCGCGGTGCACGGCATCCGTCAGCGCTGCCGCCGCCAGGCGGTGCACCTGCCAGAACCCGCCGGCGTCGACGCGGAACTCCCGGTCGCCCACCCGTTCGACGATGACCTCGCGCAGCGCGGGATCGGGCGCGGTGCGCGGCCGTCCGCGACCCCGAGCGTTCCGGCGCGCCGTCTCGGCGCGGGGCAGGACGCGCACGCGGCCGTCGGCGGGCTGGACGAGGTCGAGCCGCCCCGGCGCCGCGGAGCGGCCGCGGGCGATGGCCTCGGCGATCGCGGGCGTCGCGAGGGGGTGGTGGTCGACCTCGACGACCCGGTGCGAGCGGGCGGCGAACGGGCCCACGCGCCCGTCGTCATCGACGTGCAGGCTCACGCGCGTGCGCCATCCCGTGCCGTCGGCCGTCTCGTCGGCTCCGGCCGGCTCGACCGAGACCGTCGTGTCGAGGCCGCCGAAGCGGTGCAGCGCGTCGGTGATGACACGCGACTTCAGCTCGCGCTGGTGCCCGAGCTCGATGTGACCGAGGTCGGCGCCGCCCGGGCGACGCTCGGGGGGCGTGCCGATGTCGGCGGGCGCCCAGACGTGGGGCCGGCGGTGCGGCGAGGCGTCGAGGACCTCGAGGGCCTCGGCCCGCCAGAACGAGGACTTCGACGTGTCGGTCAGGCGCGCCCGCACCCGCTCGCCCGGGATGGCGTCGGGGACGAACACGACGCGTCCTTCGTGGCGCGCGACGAACACGCCGCCGTGGGCGACGTCGGTGACGTCGAGGTCGATGGTGTCGCCGGGCTGCATCCTTCGATGGTCCCATACGCCGGGACGCGCGACGGCGGTGCCCCGGTAGCGTGAGCGGCATGCGCGTGTGCCTCGCCTCGACCTCCCCCGCCCGCCTCATGCTGCTGCGACAGGCCGGCATCGAACCCGTGACCCGTTCGCCGCAGGTCGACGAAGAGGCCGTCGTCGCCGCCGTCGAGGCGACCGAGGGACGGATGCTGCCTCCCGACGAGCACGTCCTGCTGCTGGCCCGCCGCAAGGCCGCCGACGTCGTCGCGACCCTCGCGCAGCTCGAGCCGGACTTCGACGGCATCGTGATCGGCGGCGACTCGATGTTCGCCTTCGGCGGCGAGGTGCTCGGCAAGCCGCTCGAGCCCGCCGTCGCAACCGCCCGCTGGGAAGACATGCGCGGCGGCACCGGCATCCTGCACTCGGGCCATTCGGTGTACCGCGTCGCTCCCGGACAGGACGCGCGCGAAGCGCACGCAGTCGCCCAGGCGGCCGTCACGTTCGCCGACGACGTGACGGCGGCCGAGATCGCGGCGTACGTCGCGTCGGGCGAACCGCTGCACGTCGCCGGGGCGTTCACGGTCGACAGCCTCGGCGGGGCGTTCATCACGCGCGTCGAGGGCGACCCCTCGACGGTGGTCGGGATGTCGCTGTCGACCCTGCGCCGGCTCGTGCGCGAACTCGGCGTGGAGTGGACCGATCTCTGGAACCGCGAGCTCGTTTCGTAGCCTTTCACCGACGTTCCGCTGCTCAGTTTGTGCGGGAGATCCAAAAGCGGCGGCCCTCGGCTCGCTAGGCTGGCAGTCATGCCTGAGATCGCCAAGGTCCTGATCGCGAACCGCGGCGAGATCGCCGTCCGTATCGTGCGCGCCGCCCGTGACAGCGGGAAGGCGTCCGTCGCCGTCTACGCCGACCAGGACCGCGACGCGCTGCACACCCGCCTCGCCGACGAGGCGTACGCCCTCGACGGCGCCACGAGCGCCGACACGTACCTGTCGATCGAGAAGATCCTCTCGGTCGCCCGGCGCTCCGGTGCCGACGCCGTGCACCCCGGCTACGGCTTCCTCGCCGAGAACGCCGACTTCGCCCGCGCGGTCATCGCGGCGGGGCTGACCTGGATCGGCCCCTCCCCCGCGGCGATCGAGGCGCTGGGCGACAAGGTGACCGCGCGGCACGTCGCCGAGAAGGTCGGCGCACCCCTCGCCCCGGGAACCCCCGGCCCGGTCCAGGGCGCCGACGAGGTCATCGCCTTCGCGCAGGAGTACGGCCTGCCGATCGCCATCAAGGCCGCCTACGGCGGCGGCGGCCGGGGCCTCAAGGTCGCGCGCGAGCTCGACGAGGTCGCCGAGCTGTTCGAGTCCGCCACCCGTGAGGCCATCGCGGCCTTCGGGCGCGGCGAGTGCTTCGTCGAGAAGTACCTCGACAAGCCGCGCCACGTCGAGACGCAGTGCCTCGCCGATGCCGAGGGCAACGTCGTCATCGTCTCGACCCGTGACTGCTCGCTGCAGCGACGCCACCAGAAGCTCGTCGAAGAGGCACCCGCCCCCTTCCTGACCCCCGAGCAGAACGACATCCTCTACTCGGCGTCGAAGGCGATCCTGCGCGAGGTCGGGTACGTCGGCGCGGGCACGTGCGAGTTCCTCATCGGCGCCGACGGCACGATCTCGTTCCTCGAGGTCAACACGCGCCTGCAGGTCGAGCACCCCGTCTCCGAGGAGGTCACCGGGATCGACCTGGTCCGCGAGCAGTTCCGTCTCGCCGAAGGAGGCGTCCTCGACTACGACGACCCGACCCCGGTCGGTCACTCGATCGAGTTCCGCATCAACGGCGAGGACCCGGGCCGCAACTTCCTGCCGCAGCCCGGCAACATCCACGTCTTCAAGACCTTCGGCGGCCCCGGCATCCGGTTGGACTCCGGCGTCACCGCCGGCGACTCGGTCTCGGGCGCCTTCGACTCGATGCTCGGGAAGATCATCGTGACGGGTCGCACGCGCGAAGAGGCCCTCGAGCGCTCGCGTCGCGCCCTCGACGAGTTCGAGGTCGCGGGCATGCCCACCGTGCTCCCCTTCCACCGCAAGGTCGTGCGCGAGCCCGCCTTCACCGCTGCGGATGGAACCTTCGGCGTCTACACCCGCTGGATCGAGACCGAGTTCGTCAACGACATCCCCGCCTGGGACGGCGAGCTCGAAGCCCCCGCCGAGCCCGCCGGCCGCCACACGGTCGTCGTCGAGGTCTCGGGCAAGCGCCTCGAAGTCAGCCTGCCCGACCGCGTCGCCTCGGCCCCGGTGGCCGTGGGGCGCCCGGCCCAGGTGCCGCCGTCGCGTCGTTCGCACGCGGCGACGGCGAGCGCCGCGGCATCCGGCGACGCGGTGAAGTCGCCCATGCAGGCCACGGTCGTCAAGGTCGCCGTCGAGGCGGGCCAGCAGGTCGTCAAGGGCGACCTCGTGGTCGTGCTCGAGGCGATGAAGATGGAGCAGCCGATCCAGGCGCACAAGGACGGCGTCGTCGGAGCGATCGACGCAGCCCCCGGCACGACCGTCGGCGCGGGCCACGCCCTGCTGACGATCTCCTGACGACAGCGCCCTCCAGGCCCGCTCCGCGGCACCGCATCACGGCTCAGCCGAGCGGATGCCGCGGGGCGCGGCTCAGGCCAGCGGGTCCTCGTCGCGCTGGACGAGGTGCATCGCGCGAGCGGCATCCGTGATGCTGCCGGTCAGCGAGGGGTACACGGCGAACACACGCGAGACCTGGTCAACGGTCAGGCGGCGCTCGACGGCGATCGCGATGGGGTAGATGAGCTCCGACGCACGCGGGGCGACGATGACGCCGCCGATGACGGTGCCCGAGCCCTCGCGCGCGATGATCTTCACGAAGCCGTCCTTGACGCCCATCATCTTGGCGCGCGGGTTCGCGGCGAGCGGCAGTTTGTGGACGTATCCGTTGACCAGCCCGGACTCGATGTCCTTCTGCTGCTGGCCGACGGTCGCGATCTCGGGCGCGGTGAAGATGTTCGCGGTGATGCGACGCCGCTCGAGCGGGATGACGGTGTCGCCCAGCGCGTGGAAGACGGCTTGGCGCCCCTGCATCGCGGCGACCGAGGCGAGGGGGACGAAGGTGGTGCAGTCGCCCGCCGCGTAGATGTTCGGCACCGAGGTGCGGGCCACGCGGTTCACCTGGATGTGCCCCGACTCGGTCAGCTGGATGCCGGCCTCCTCGAGACCGATGTCCGCGGTGTTCGGGATCGATCCCACCGCCAGCAGGCAGTGGCTGCCCTCGACCGTGCGTCCGTCCGACAGGGTCGCCACGACGCCGTCGTCGGTGCGCTCGACCTTCTCGGCGCGGCACTTCGACAGCACCGTCATCCCGCCGCGCTTGAACACCTTCTCGATGACGGCCGCTGCGTCGGCGTCCTCACCCGGCAGCACCTGGTCGCGGCTCGAGATGAGCGTGACCTTGGCGCCGAGGTTCATGTACGCCGAGGCGAACTCGGCCCCCGTGACACCCGAGCCCACGACGATGAGGTGCTCGGGCAGCGACTTCATGTCGTACAGCTGGGTCCACGTGAGGATGCGCTGGCCGTCGGGCTTGGCGCTCGGCAGCTCGCGCGGCGACGCACCGACCGAGACCACGAGGGTGTCGGCCTCGACGCGGTCGAAGTCCGTGCCGCCGGGGCCGGTGGCCGCGATGATCGCGTGGGGGCCGTCGAGGCGACCGTGACCGGAGATGATGCGCACGCCCGCCTCGATCAGCTGGGCCCGCATGTCGTCGGACTGCTGCCGCGCGAGCGCGAGCAGCCGACGGTTGACGGCGGCGAGGTTGATTGCGACCTCGGGCTTGAGCGGCGTGCCCGAGTCGGAGCGCGCGAACAGCTGCACGCCGAGGTCGGACGCCTCGCTGATGGCCACCGCCGCGTCGGCCGTGGCGATGAGCGACTTCGAGGGGACGACGTCGGTGATGACGGCCGAACCGCCGACGCCGGCTCGTTCGACGAGCGTCACCTCGGCGCCCTGTTGCGCGGCGGCCAGGGCCGCCTCGTATCCGCCGGGACCGCCGCCGAGGACGGCGACGCTTTGGGTGCGCTCGAAGCTGAGAGGCGACATGATCTCCATTCTTGCTCAGGTCCGCGGGCCGCGCGCACGCCTGTGGCGGCGGGCTCGCCGCGTCCTAGAGTGGAGGAATGTCCGACACCTCCGCGCACCCGCTCGACGACCCCGCTGCCGACCCCTTCGAGGTCGCCCAGCAGGCCGCGGCCGACATCGCCCGCATCAGCGGCGTCGAGCGCCACGACATCGCCCTCACCCTCGGCAGCGGCTGGGGTCGCGCCGCCGAGCTCATCGGCGAGACGACGGCCACGATCCCCGCCACCGACGTCACCGGCTTCAGCAAGCCGGCGCTCGAGGGACACGTGGGCACCCTGCGCAGCATCCTCACCCCCGAGGGCAAGCGCATCCTCGTGATCGGCGCCCGCACGCACTACTACGAAGGCCACGGCGTGCGGCGGGTCGTCCACAGCGTTCGCACCGCCGCCGCGACCGGCGCGAAGATCATGGTGCTGACCAACGGCGCGGGCGGCGTCAAGCCGACCTGGCACCCCGGTCAGCCGGTCCTGATCAGCGACCACCTGAATCTGACGGCCGACTCGCCGCTCGAGGGCGCGACGTTCATCGACCTCACCGACCTGTACTCGTCGCGGCTGCGCGACATCGCGCGGTCGATCGACCCGAGCCTCGACGAGGGCGTGTACACGCAGTTCCGCGGCCCGCACTACGAGACGCCCGCCGAGGTGCGCATGGCGCGCGCCCTGGGTGGCGACATCGTCGGGATGTCGACGGCGCTCGAGGCCATCGCGGCCCGCGAGGCAGGCATGGAGATCCTCGGTTTCTCGCTCATCACGAACCTCGCCGCCGGCATCCAGGAGACGCCCCTCAGCCACGCGGAGGTCATCGAGGCCGGCCGCGACGCTGAGCCCGTCATCTCGGCCCTGCTCGCCCGCGTGATCGAGGCGCTGTGAGCGGCGACGTGGGACAGCCGACCGGGTCGGCTCCCGACGGTGACCGCGGGCCGGAGATCTCGGCACAGGCTCCGGCGCCGGTCGTGCCGTTCGAGGCCGCGCGGACCTGGCTCGCGCAGGACCCCGACCCCGACACCCGCGACGAGCTGAGCGCGGTCATCGCGGCGGCCGAGTCGGGCGACCCGGCGGCCGAGGCCGACCTCGTCGATCGCTTCGCCACGCGCCTGGCCTTCGGCACCGCGGGTCTGCGCGGGCGCCTCGGCGCCGGCAGCAACCGCATGAACCGCGTCCTCGTGACCCAGGCCGCTGCAGGCCTGGCCGGCTACCTGCTCGAGAAGGCCGGCCCCGACGCCCCTCCCGTCGTCGTCATCGGCTACGACGGTCGACGCGGTTCCGAGCGCTTCGCGCGCGACTCCGCCGAGGTCTTCGCGGGAGCGGGCCTGCGCGCCATCCTGCTGCCGCGGCTGCTGCCGACCCCCGTGCTCGCCTTCGCCGTGCGCCACCTCGGCGCCGACGCCGGTGTGATGGTCACCGCAAGCCACAACCCGCCCGACGACAACGGGTACAAGGTGTACCTCGGCGGCGCCGACGACGGCTCGCAGATCGTTCCCCCCGCCGACGGCGAGATCGCCGCCCACATCCAGCGCGTCGCCGACGTCGGCGACATCGCCGCGCTCCCCCGCTCCGAGGCGTACGAGACCGCCGACGACGCGGTCGTCGAGGCGTATGTCTCGGCGACGGCGACGGTGGCCCCCGCCCCCGGGGGAGCGAACGGCATGCGCTGGGTCTACACCGCGATGCACGGCGTGGGCACCGAGACGCTGCTGCGCATCCTCGACACGGCGGGCTATCCCCACCCCGTGCCGGTGGCCGCGCAGGCCGAGCCCGACGGCCGGTTCCCGACCGTGGCGTTCCCCAACCCGGAAGAGCCGGGCGCGATGGACCTGGCCTTCGAGACGGCACGGGCCCACGACGCCGAGTTCATCCTCGCGAACGACCCCGACGCCGACCGGCTGGCCGTGGCGATCCCGGATGTTGCTGCCGACGGCGGCTGGCGCCGCCTCACCGGCAACCAGATCGGCCTGCTGCTCGGCTGGCGCGCCGCCCGCCGCGCGGCGGAACAGGGCGTGGCCGCGGAGTCGTCCCTCGCGTGCTCGCTCGTGTCGTCGCCGGCGCTGCAGGTCGTCGCCGAGCGATACGGCCTCGCCTTCCACGCCACACTCACCGGCTTCAAGTGGATCTCGCGCGCGCCGAACCTCGTGTTCGGGTTCGAAGAGGCGCTCGGCTACCTCGTGAACCCCGAGACCGTGAAGGACAAGGACGGGATCTCCGCCGCCGTCGCGATCCTCGGGCTGGCAGCCGAGGCTCGCGAGCAGGGCCGTACCCTCGGCGACCTCCTCGCGGACTTCGACGCGGAGTTCGGCAGCTTCGCGAGCGGCCAGGTGTCGGTGCGCGTGGACGACCTCGCCGTCATCGGGCGCGTGATGACCGCGTTGCGCGCCGCTCCCCCGGTGCGGATCGGCGAGGCCGACGTCGTGTCGTTCGAAGACCTCGCAGCTCCCGTCGACGGCCCGCCGGTCGGCGACATCCTGCGCCTGCAGGTCGCCGGCGACGCCCGCATCCTCGTCCGCCCGAGCGGCACCGAGCCCAAGCTCAAGCTGTACCTCGACGTCCGCGGGGCGTCACCGGCTGATGCGGCATCCCGTCTCGCTGCCCTCGAGGCGGGCGTCCGCGAGCTACTCGCCGCGATCGGCTGAGCCGGACGGCGCCCGGCTCGGCCGTCGGGCGCCGCTAGGCTGCGGGGATGCTGCTGACCGACCCGATCGAGCTGGCCGACGACCACGTGCGCCTGGTGCCGCTCGCGGCCGAGCACGCCGACGACCTCGCTCGGGCCACCGTCGGGCTGGAGTACGCCTGGTACACGTCGGCCCCCGCGTCCGTGCCCGACGACATCGCGCAGCGACTCGCCTGGCGCGACGAGGGGCACATGAACCCGTTCGCGGTCGTGCGCGACGGTGTCGCCGTCGGGATGACGACGTTCTGCAACATCGATCAGTCCCATCGCCGCGTCGAGATCGGTCACACGTGGCTCTCGCCCACCGTCCAGCGGACAGCGGTCAACACGGCGGCCAAGCGTCTGCTGCTCGGGCACGCCTTCGAGGCCTGCGACGCCATCGCCGTGGAGTTCCGCACGTCGTGGCACAACCGGCAGTCGCGCGCGGCTATCGAGCGACTCGGGGCGAAGCAGGACGGCGTCCTGCGCAACCACCGGATCGGGCCGAACGGGACGCTGCGCGACACCGTCGTCTATTCGATCCTCCCGCACGAGTGGCCCGCGGTGAAGCTGGGGCTCGACGCGCGCCTCGCCGGCTGACCCGGGCCGGCTCGCGTCAGCCGTCGACGACGGCGGCGAGCTCGTCCAGGAACGCCCCGAAGCTCGTGCCGCGGCGGACGAGCCGCTGCACGCTCTCGCGCTCGCTGAAGACCTCGACCAGCTGCTCGAACACGGTCTGGAACGCCGCGCGATCGGACTCCGAGAACGCGACCATCGCGACGACCTGCACGCGGCCGTCGCCCCACGCGATCGAGGGGTCGGCGATCCCGAGCGAGATCGCGGTGCGGGTCGCGGTCATGCCGATCGCGTGCGGCACCGCGAGGGCGTCGGTGAACGCCGTCGACGAGAGCTTCTCGCGCTCGATGGTGCGCTCGATGTAGTCGTCGTCGATGATGCCGCCGTCGACGAGGAGCGAGCCGAGCTGCCGGATGACCGCGTCCTCGCCGCCGGCGCCGTCGAGACCGCGCACGAATGCCGCGGGGTCGAAGTAGCGCTCGAGCTCGGCCCGCAGGCGTGCGAGGCGCCGCGCCCGGCGCACCCGGCCGGCCGCCGCCTGTACGCGGTCGATGTCGGCGTCGGTGAGGAACGGCTGGATGTGCACGATGCGATCGCTCATCACCGGCGGCGCGATCGTGGAGAGGATCAGGTCGGTGTCGATCGAGGCCCAGTCGGGGTCGACCCGGGTCTCGACGCCGACGACGTCGAGGGCCTGCCCGAGCGAGCGGTCGACGCTCGAGCGCAGCAGCTCGTGGAGCTCGTAGTACCCGGGGCACACGATCGTCGCCGTCAGCGCCTGCGCCGAGAGCCGGCTGCGCTCGAGGCGCCCGCCGACGTGCATGGCGATGTAGGCGATCTCGTCGTCGAGCAACGGGATGCCGAGCAGTCCGCGCAACGCGTCGGCGATGTACACCGCCACCTCGAAGATCATCGGGTAGGTCGTCTTGAGCGAACGAGTCAGGGGGTTGCGCGACCACGCCTGCTCGCGTGCGCGGTGTCGCAGGTTCTGCACGTGCAGCGACAGGCGCAGCACGAAGTCCTCCTGGTCGATGTCGACGAGGAACTCCGCGGCCGCGCGGCGGACGACGTCGCGCACCGCGGTCGCGACATCGGAATCGATCCGCTCGCGGATGAGGGCGGCGGGCTCGGTCGCGCCGGGTGCGACGACCCGGGTGAGCACGAGCGCGGCGAGGTGCTGACGGTCGCCCGAGCCGAGCACGACGCCCAGGTGACGACGGGTGAGGCGGTCGAGGATGTCGCCGACCTCGGCCCGGAACGCGGCATCGTCGGCCTCGGCGACGTCGAGCGCGCGACCCCGCGTGATCCGGTCGGCCGCGATCGCGATGTGCATGACGACGTCGCCGATGCCGAACTCGTTGACGAAGTAGCCGAGCTCGGTCAGCTCGGCGACGAGGTCGTCCTTGAACGGCCCGAAGGCCACCGCGCCGACCGATCTCTCGCCGAGGGTGCGGCGCAGACTGTCGAGGTCGAACGAGCCGTCGTCGGTCTCCTCGTGGGCGAGGCGGCTGAGCAGCCGCCGCTGCGCCGTCTCCGTACCTCGCAGGCGAGCCCGCGACGCGGTGCGCTCAAGGCTGAGCTCGGTGCCGCCCAGCAGGCCGCGCACGCGTCCGAGGTCGGCGTCGATCGTCGCGGGGCTCACGAAGAAGGCATCCGCGGTCTCGAACACGTCGATACCGTCGGGCGCATCGAGCAGCGAGCGCACGAGCCGGTGCAGCCGCTCGCGGGGCGTGCCGCCGTCGCCGACGTGCACCGCCGAACCGCTGTCAGGGCCGGCGCGATACCCCTGCGGCCCCGACTCCACGACGACACCGTCGGGCACCCGTGCGTTGAGCGCCGTGACGTAGCTGCGGATCGATCGCGGGGTCACCCCGATCGCGTCGGCGAGCCCCGAAGCGGTCACCCAATCGCCGTCGCGCACGAGGATCGCGAGTACGCGATCCTGCCGGCTCCTGGTCACGCTCCCATTCCATCATGGCCGGGCCTGTCTTCCGCCCCCGCGGAAGCAGGAATGGGTTGTCTCCTCCCAGGTCTCTCACAAGAATTGTCGGAGGAGGAGGCGGGTCGATGAGGATCCTGGTCGTATGCGGCGCTGGTGCGTCGAGTACCTTCGTCGCACAGCGGGTTCGCCATGCGGCGCAGGCGAGCGGCCTCGACATCACCGCCACCGCCGGAACCGAGCAGTCACTGCCGATCGATCTCGACGCGGCGGATGTCGTTCTCGTCGGACCCCAGCTCATCCCGAAGCTGGACCGGATCACCGAGGCCGCGGCTGCTCGCGGAACGCGCGTCATCCTGATGCCCAGCGACATCTTCCGAGATCTCGACGGCACCCGGACGCTCGCGCTGGTCACCGAGCCGGCTCCTCCTCACCCCCGTTCCAGCACCGACATCCCTTCAACGGAGAGGACCTCCTCATGAGCGAGGCATCGCGCACCGTCCGCATCGGATCGTCCAACGGGCTGCACGCCCGACCTGCCAAGCTGTTCGCGCAGGCGGTCAAGCAGTCCGGCGCGGATGTCACGATCGCCAAGGGATCCGGCTCGCCCGTCAACGCGGCGAGCATCCTCGGGGTCATCGCACTCGGCGTCGAGTACGGCGACTACGTGACCCTGACCGCCGGTGGCGAGAACGCCGAGAACGTCCTGGACGAACTCGCCGATCTGCTCGCCACCGACCACGACGAGTGACGACGAACGACTACTGATACGAAAACGGACGAGACGAAGGAGATCGAGCAATGAGTGAGCTTCGCGGAGTGGGCATCGGCCTGGGTGTCGCACAGGGACCGATCGCGCGGATGGCGGAGCCGCTTCCGGCGCCGAAGGACGAGGCATCCACCCGGACCCTCGACGAGGAGACGACGCGCGTCAAGGATGCCGTCGCCGCCGTGGCACGGGAACTCGAACAGCGTGGCGCGCAGGCCGGCGGAGCCGCCCGCGACGTCCTCGAGGCCCAGGCCATGATGGCCGAGGACCCGAGCCTCGAAGCCGAGGTCGCCTCGCGCCTGCAGGCCGGCAAGACCGGCGAGTTCGCCGTCTACGACGCCTTCGCCTCGTTCCGCGACACCCTCTCCGCCATGGGCGGCTACCTCGGCGAGCGCGCCGCCGACCTCGACGATGTCGCTCAGCGCGTCATCGCCCACCTGCGCGGCGTCCCCGCCCCTGGCGTGCCCGAGCCCGGCCACCCCTTCGTCCTGGTGGCCAAGGACCTCGCCCCCGCCGATACCGCGCTGCTGGACCTCGACATGGTCCTCGCGCTCGTCACCTCCGAGGGCGGCCCCACCTCGCACACCGCGATCCTCGCCCGCGAGAAGTCGATCGTCGCCGTCGTCGGCGTCACCGAAGCCGCCGCGCTCGCCGACGGACAGACCGTCATCGTCGACGCCGCCAAGGGTGTCGTCACCACCGACCCCAGCGACGACGAGCTCGCGCAGGCGCAGAACCGCGCCGACGAGCGCAAGTCGGCGGCATCCGCGCCCATCACTCCCGGCGCGCTGTCGGACGGCACCGCCATCCCGCTGCTGGCCAACCTCGGCAAGCCCGAGGGCGCGGCGCAGGCCGTCGAGCTCGGCGCCGAGGGCGTCGGCCTCTTCCGCACCGAGTTCCTCTTCCTCAGCTCGTCGCAGGCGCCCACCGTTGCGCAGCAGCGCGAGGCGTACACGAAGCTGCTGCAGGCGTTCCCCGGCCAGAAGGTCGTCGTCCGCGCCCTGGATGCCGGTGCCGACAAGCCCCTCGCGTTCCTCAACGACGCGCACGAGGAGAACCCCGCGCTCGGCCTCCGCGGCCTGCGCGCCCTGCGCGCCAGCGAGGACATCCTGCGCGAGCAGCTGACCGCCCTTGCCGAAGCCGACGCCGCGACCGACGCCGACCTGTGGGTCATGGCGCCGATGGTGTCGACGGTCGAGGAGACCGAGTACTTCGTCTCGATCGCCCGCGAGTACGGCGTCAAGACCGCCGGTGTGATGGTCGAGGTGCCCTCGTCGGCGCTGCTGGCCGACCACGTCCTCAAGATCGCCGACTTCGCCTCGATCGGCACCAACGACCTCACCCAGTACACCCTCGCCGCCGACCGGCTGCTCGGTTCGGTGTCGTCGTTCCAGGACCCCTGGCACCCGGCCGTGCTGCGCCTCATCCACGAGACCGGCAAGGCGGGCCAGGCCAACGGCAAGCCCGTGGGCATCTGCGGCGAAGCCGCAGCCGACCCGCTGCTGGCCGTCGTGCTCGTGGGCCTCGGCGCCACGAGCCTGTCGATGGCGCCCACCGCGCTCGCCGACGTCCGCGCCACCCTGCTCAACCACAGCCTCGACGACGCCCGACGCATCGCCGAAGCGGCTCTGACCGCGACCGACGCGGCATCCGCACGAGCGGCCGCCCAGCAGGCCGCCGGCATCTGACCCGCACCAGAAGGAGAAACCAGAAATGACAACGACGTCAACGTCAACCTCGGGAGGTGGGGTCCGGGTCCGCGTTCAGCGGTTCGGAACCTTCCTCTCGGGAATGGTCATGCCCAACATCGCGGCCTTCATCGCGTGGGGTCTGATCACCGCCCTGTTCATCGACACCGGGTGGGTCGGCCAGGACGGCCCCATCGGGGCCTGGCAGTGGGCCGACTCCCGCATGCTCGGCGGCGGGATCACCCCCGACGGCACCGAGTGGACCGGCCTCGTCGGTCCGATCATCACCTACCTGCTCCCCACGCTGATCGCATACACCGGTGGCCGCATGGTCTTCGGCGTCCGCGGCGGCGTCGTCGGCGCAGTCGCGGCCATGGGCGTCATCGTGGGCGCCTCGGGGACGATCATGTTCCTCGGCGCCATGGTCGCAGGTCCCCTGACCGCCCTGGCACTGAAGTGGATCGAGAAGCTCTGGGCGGGCAAGGTCCGCGCCGGCTTCGAGATGCTCGTCGACAACTTCAGCGCCGGCTTCGTGGCGTTCTTCGCGGCACTGGCAGCCTTCTTCTGGCTCGCCCCGGTGATGAAGTTCGTCACCGACGTGCTCGGCGGCGCCGTCGGCTTCCTCGTCGACCGCGGCCTGATCCCGCTGGCGAGCATCATCGTCGAGCCCGCGAAGGTGCTGTTCCTCAACAACGCCATCAACCACGGCGTGTTCACCCCGCTCGGAACCCAGGAGTCGCTCGAGACCGGGAAGAGCCTGCTCTTCCTCGTCGAGGCGAACCCCGGCCCGGGTGCCGGCCTCCTGCTCGCGATCTCCGTCTTCGGCGTGGGCATCGCGCGCGGCACCGCACCGGGTGCGTTCATCATCCAGTTCTTCGGCGGCATCCACGAGGTGTACTTCCCGTACGTGCTGGCGAAGCCCATCCTGATCGTCGCGCTCATCGCCGGTGGCGCCAGTGGTGTGGCCACCAACGCCATCTTCGGCTCCGGCCTGGTCGCGGCGGCCTCGCCGGGATCGATCTTCGCGGTGCTCATCCAGACCGCGCCGGGCAGCCACCTCGGCGTCATCCTCTCGGTGATCATCTCGGCCGGTGTGACCTTCGCCGTCTCGGCGGCGATCCTGCTGGCCAGCCGTAAGCGCGACCTCGCTCGCGAGCAGGCTGGTGAAGGCAACTTCCAGGACGCCATCGCACGCACCGAGGCCAACAAGGGCAAGAGCTCGGAGGCCCTCTCGGGTCTGCGCGCATCGGGCGCCGCCGCCGCCACCGGCGCGGCCGCCGAGACCGGCACCGGCACCACGACGGCGACCAAGCCGATCCAGTCGATCGTGTTCGCGTGCGACGCGGGCATGGGCTCGTCGGCGATGGGCGCGAGCGTCCTGCGCAACAAGTTCAAGAAGGCCGGCATCGAGGACGTCACGGTCGTCAACAAGGCGATCGCGAACCTCGATGGCACCGCCGACCTGGTCATCACGCAGCAGCAGCTGACCGACCGCGCCAAGGCGCAGAACCCCGCAGCGGTTCACGTGTCGGTGGACAACTTCATGAACTCGCCGAAGTACGACGAGGTCGTGGAGATGGTCCGCAAGCAGCACGACGCCGACGCGTAGGCTCGAACCCCAGACTCGGGGCCGGAGCGGTCCGTCCGCTCCGGCCCCGAGTCATACCCCCCAGCACCACCCCTCAGAGGAGACAGACATGGCACGTGAGGTCCTGAACATCGGTCAGATCCGCATCCACTCCGGAAGCGCCACCCGCGAGGAGGCGATGCAGGAGGCGGCCGACATCCTCGAGTCCGCCGGCGCGGTCACCTCGGCGTACTTCGACGCCATGCAGCAGCGCGAGCTGACGGTCTCCACGTACATGGGGAACGAGCTGGCCATCCCCCACGGCACCAACGAGACGAAGGACGCGATCCTCGACTCGGCACTGTCGTTCGTCCGCTACGACGGCGGGGTCGACTGGAACGGCGAGGCCGTGACCTTCGTGGTCGGCATCGCCGGCAAGGGCGACGAGCACCTCGACATCCTGTCGCAGATCGCCCTGCTCTTCTCGGAGGAGGACGACGTCGCGCGCCTCAAGGCCGCGCAGACCCCCGAAGAGCTGTTCGACCTCCTCTCGTCGGTGAACCAGTGAGCACCGCGGTCCACTTCGGCGCGGGCAACATCGGGCGCGGCTTCGTCGGCCTGCTGCTGCACGAGGGCGGCTACGACCTCGTCTTCTCCGACGTCGCCGCTCCCCTCGTCGACGCGATCAACGCCGCGTCGGAGTACACGGTGCACGAGGTCGGCGACGGAGGTGTCGACAAGGTCGTGACCGGGTTCCGCGCGCTCAACAGCGCGGCCGACCCCCAAGCCGTGGCAGACGCCGTCGCCACCGCCGACGTGGTGACCACCGCCGTCGGTCCCACGGTCCTGAAGTTCATCGCCCCGCACATCCTCGCCGGGCTCGCGCTGCGCGACCCCGCCGCCGCTCCCCTCGCGGTCATGGCGTGCGAGAACGCCATCGGCGCGACCGACCTGCTGCGCGACGAGATCCGGGCTCAAGCCGGCGACGCATGGGAGGCCGTCTCGGGCCGGGCTGTCTTCGCCAACACCGCGGTCGACCGCATCGTCCCCGCCCAGCCTGCGGACGGCGGCGTCGACGTGACCGTCGAGCCGTTCTTCGAGTGGGCCATCGAGGCGGGACCGTTCGGCGACGCACTGCCGCGCATCCCCGGCGCGCACTTCGTCGACGACCTCGAGCCCTACATCGAGCGCAAGCTGTTCACCGTCAACACCGGGCACGCCACCACCGCGTACTTCGGCGCGCAGGCCGGCACGAGCACCATCGCCGAGTCGCTCGCGGTGCCCGAGATCGCCGCCTCCGTCGCCGCTGCGCTGGAGGAGACCTCGGCGCTGCTCGAGCGCAAGCACGGCCTCGACCCCGCCGAGCTCGCCGCGTACCGGGCCACGATCCTCCGCCGCTTCGCGAACCCCGAGCTGCCCGACACCGTCGGCCGCGTCGGACGCCAGCCGCTGCGCAAGCTCTCGCGACACGAACGCTTCATCGGACCGGCGGCCGAAGCAGCCGAGCTCGGCCTCTCCGTCGACGCCCTGGTGGCAGCCGTGGGCGCCGCGCTCGCGTTCGACGAGCCCGAGGACCCGCAGTCCGTCGAGCTGCAGGAACGCCTGCGGACGGAGGATGCCGCGACCCTCACGGCATCCGTCACGGGTCTCGAGCCGCATCACCCGCTGTTCGCCCGCGTCGAGGCCGCCGTCACCGCGCGGCAGACCGCGATGGGCACCGACGCTCGATGAGCGACGCGACGCCGGGCTCCCCCGCGACCGGTGACGCCGGTTCGACGGCGGAGACCCGGCGTCGCCCGCGTGCGCGCCGGCTGCTCCTCATCGCGCTCAGCGTGGTGGTCGGTCTGCTGCTGGCCGGCATCATCGGCATCCTGATCTGGAGTCAGGTCGGCGTCATGTCGGCCGAGCCCGGACCTCTCGACGACGTGCGCAGCGACGACCGCGTCGCGATGTCCGAGGTCGACGGCAGCATCGTCATCACGCCCGCGGCCGAGACGTCGGGGGTCGGGCTGGTGTTCGTGCCCGGCGCGAAGGTCGAAGCCGAGGCCTATGCCGCGATCCTGGCGGGCGTCGTCGCGGACGAGGGCGTGACCGTCGTCATCGCCCGCCCGTGGCTGAACCTCGCGTTCTTCGACCCGCGACCGCTGACGTCGTTCACCGACCTCGTGCCGGACGTGTCGACCTGGCTCGTCGGCGGGCACTCCCTCGGCGGTGTGCGGGCCTGCCAGCTGGCCCCCGACGCCGACGGCCTGGTGCTGTTCGCGTCGTACTGCGCGAACGACCTCGCCGAAGCGGATCTGCCCGTTCTCAGCCTCTCGGGCTCCGAGGACGGCCTGACCACGCCGCAGAAGGTCGACGACAACCGCGGCCTGCTTCCGGCGGACGCCGCGCTGATCGAGATCCCCGGCGCCAGCCACGCGTCGTTCGGCGACTACGGTCCCCAGGCCGGAGACGGCACCCCGACGATCTCGGACGCCGACATGCGCGCCGACGTCACCGCCGCCCTCGCCGACCTGGTCGCCACTCTGCCCCGCTGAGCCCGGGCGGTGGCGGCCTGAGCCCGGGCGGTGGCTCGCGCCGGCACCAACTCCTCAAATCCCCAGGGAGTCGCCGCCAATCGGGCGGCATACGGGCTTCGGCCGTCGGTTTCTGAGGAGTTGGCGCTGCCGAGAGACCGAGCATCGGCTCGCCACCGGCCGACAGCCGCGGCGTGCCCCCGAGTAGGCGGGCGCCCCGCACCGGTGCCGGCGGTCAGCGGGCGAAGCCCTCGGCGATGATCTCGATCAGCTCCTCGCGCTCCTCGACGGAGAGGAACGCGCCGGCGGCGGCGTTGAGCTGGAAGGCCTGCAGATCGTCGAGATCGTACTCGAACGTCTGGGCCAGCGTCGCGAGTTCGCGGGTGAGCGAGGTGCGGCTCTGCGTGCGGTTGTCGACGTTCACGGTGACCGAGAACCCGAGCTGATAGAGCAGGTCGAACGGGTGGTCCTCCCACTGCGTGCCCCAGGCCTCGATGGCGCCGGTCTGCAGGTTCGACGAGGGCGACAGCTCGAGCGGGATCTCGCGGTCGCGCACCCAGCGAGCGAGGTCGCCGAACTGCACCAGCACCTCTTCGCCCGCGCGCGAGACGACGTTGAGGTCCGAGGCGATGCGTACCCCGTGCCCGAGGCGCAGGGCCCGGCCGTCGATGATGGCGGAGCGGATCGAGTCGAGGCCCGCCGCCTCGCCGGCGTGGACCGTCACCGGGAAGAACTCCGACGCGAGGTAGTCGAACGCGGCGCGGTGCTGCGCGGGCAGGAACCCGTCCTCGGGCCCGGCGATGTCGAAGCCCGAGACGCCGTTCGCGCGGTTGGCGACGGCCAGCTGCGCGATCTCGAGCGAGCGCCCCTCCTGCCGCATCGCCGAGAGGATCTGCCCGACTCGGATGTCGTGGCCGTCGGACTCCGCGGCATCCTCGCCCTCTTCGATGCCTTCCTGCACAGCGTCGACGGCGTCCTGCAGCGACACTCCGCTCCGCAGGTGCTGTTCGGGCGCCCAACGCACCTCGCCGTAGACGACGCCGTCGGCGGCGAGGTCGGTGACGAACTCGCGCGCGATCCGGCGGAGCCCGTCACGCGTCTGCATGACGGCCAACGCCACCTCGAACGTCTCGATGTAGTCGACGAGCGAACCGGAGTCGCTCTGCTCCTCGAACCAGTCGGCGAGGTCGTCCGCATCGGCCTCGGGCGGCGCGTACCCGATCTCATCCGCCAGCTCGACGATCGTCGCGGGGCGCACGCCGCCGTCGAGGTGGTCGTGCAACGACACCTTCGGCAGCGAGCGCACCGAGACGCCCTGCAGCTTCGTGTCGGCGTGCTGTTCGATCGGCATGGCGGCTCCTTCGGGTCGTGCGGGCGGGGCTGATGTGTCGCGGTGGCGGAGGACGGGTGCCGGTGGGCGTCAGGCGGTGATGCGTTCGAGGACCAGCGGGCCCGCGGCCGGCGCGTCGTCGTCGATCTCCCACGCGCCGTGCAGCGCGTCGAGGGCGCGGTCGAACCGGGCACCATCATCGGCCAGCAGGGTGAACAGCGGCTGACCGGCCGCGACCTCGTCGCCGGGCTTGACGTGCAGGTCGATGCCCGCGGCGTGGATCACGGGATCCTGGGCGCGGGCCCGGCCGGCCCCGAGCCGCCACGCGGCGATGCCGAAGGGCAGGGCTTCGAGGCGCGAGAGCACACCCGCGGTCGGCGCCGTGACGGTGTGGGTCTCGCGGGGCGTCGGCAGCGCGGCATCCGGGTCTCCGCCCTGCGCCTGGATCATGCGGCGCCAGACGTCCATGGCCCGTCCGTCGGCCAGTGCTGCCTCGACGTCGGCGTCGGGCTGGCCCGCGAGCGCGAGCATCTCGCGGGCGAGCGCCACGGTCAGCTCGACCACGTCGGCGGGGCCGCCGCCGGCGAGCACCTCGACGGACTCGCGCACCTCGTTGGCGTTTCCGATCGCGAGGCCGAGCGGGGCGTTCATGTCGGTGAGCAGGGCGGTGGTCGCCACGCCCGAGTCGGCGCCGAGCGCGACCATCGTACGAGCGAGCTCGCGCGCCTTGTCGACATCCTTCATGAACGCGCCCGAGCCGAACTTCACATCGAGCACGAGCGACTCGGTGCCCTCGGCGATCTTCTTCGACATGATGCTCGAGGCGATGAGCGGGATGGCCTCGACGGTGCCGGTGACATCGCGCAGCGCGTAGAGGCGCTTGTCGGCGGGGGCGAGGCCCGAGCCGGCGGCGCAGATCACGGCGCCGACGTCCCGCAGCTGCGCGAACATCTCGTCGTTCGACAGCGCGGCGCGCCAGCCGGGGATCGACTCGAGCTTGTCGAGCGTGCCGCCGGTGTGCCCCAGGCCGCGGCCCGACAGCTGCGGCACGGCGACGCCGAACGCCGCGACGAGGGGCGCGAGGGGCAGGGTGATCTTGTCGCCGACACCGCCGGTGGAGTGTTTGTCGACGGTGCGCTTGCCGAGCCCGGAGAAGCTCATCCGCTCGCCCGAGGCGATCATCGCGTCGGTCATGACCCGGATCTCGTCGCGCTCCATGCCGTTGAGCAGCACGGCCATCGCGAACGCGGCCATCTGCGAGTCGGCGACGTACTCGCGGGTGTATGCGTCGATCATCCAGCGCAGGGCGTCCTCGGGGACGGCGCCACCGTCGCGCTTGGTGCGGATGACGTCGACGGCGTCGAACGCCTCGACGGCGGATGCGGATACGGCGGATTCGGCGCTCATCGGACGGTCTCCTCGAGGTCGCGGGGCCCGAAGGCGTCGGGCAGCACCTCATCGATGGTACGGATGCCCGAGACAGTCTCGAGCAGCATCCCGGGCAGGGCGAACTCGTTCAGCAGCTGCCGGCACCGGCCGCACGGCATGATGGTCTGCCCGTCGTTGTTGACGCACACGAAGGCGACGAGCTGTCCGCCGCCCGACATGTGCAGGTCGCCGACGAGGGCGCACTCGGCGCAGAGCCCGACCCCGTACGAGGCGTTCTCGACGTTGCATCCCGAGACGATGCGGCCGTCGCTGACGAGAGCCGCCGCTCCCACCTTGTAACGGGAGTACGGCGCGTAGGCGCGGGTCATGGCGTCGGTGGCGACGGCGCGCAGCTCGTCCCAGTCGATATCGGTCACGTCGGTGGTCATCCCTTGATGTACGGTTTGCCCGCCGCGGCCGGTCCACGGATCTGACCGGCGAAGCCGGCCACCGCGAGGATCGTCACCACGTACGGGAGCATGAGCATGAATTCGCTGGGGATCGGCGTCCGCAGCACGGTGAGCAGGTTCTGCAGGTTCGTGGCGAACCCGAACAGCAGCCCCGCGAGGGCCGCGCGCAGCGGGTCCCAGCGACCGAAGATGACGGCGGCCAGCGCGATGAAGCCGAGGCCGGCGGTCATCTCCTTGCCGAACTGCGGCACCGAGACGAGCGTGAAGTAGGCGCCGCCGATGCCGGCGATGGCGCCGGCGAGCGAGACATTCCAGAACCGCGTGCGGTTGACGTTGATGCCCACCGTGTCGGCGGCCTGGGGGTGCTCGCCGACGGCGCGGAGGCGCAGGCCCCACCGCGTGCGGTACAGCGCCCACGTGACGACGGCCACCGTGACGAACATGAGGTACACGATGATCGTCTGGTTGAACAGCACCGGACCGATGATCGGGATGTCGCCGAGCACCGGGATCTCCAGCCGGGTGAACCGCACCGGGCGGTTCAGCTCGCTCTCGTTGGGCACCAGCAGGGCGCCGTAAAGGAATCCGGTGAGGCCGGTGACGAGGACGTTCAGCACGACGCCGACGATGACCTGTTCGACGAGGTACTTGATCGCGAACGCGGCGAGCACGAACGACACCAGGACGCCGCCGATCATCGCGCCGATCAGACCGACGAACGGGTTGCCGGTGATGCTCGACAGCAGCGCGGCCGAGAACGCGCCGAGCAGCAGCTGCCCCTCGATTGCGACGTTCACGACGCCGACCCGCTCGCCGATGACGCCGCCGAGCGCGCCGAACACGAGCGGCACCGACAGCGACACGGCGCCGAAGAGCAGGCCCGTGACAGGCACGAGGCCGCCGGCGGCAGCCCACGTGAGGAAAGCGAAGACGCCCAGGATGCCGAACACCAGCGTCAGCCACAGCGGCACGGCGCGATAGTTCCAGGCGAGCCAGGAGGCGGTGGCCGCGAGCAGCGCGATGAGCACGAGCACCGTCCACGCCGTGAAAGCGGTCGGCACCGAGACGTCGGGCAGCCCGACCGCCGCGGAGGCGTCGCCGAGGCGGAAGGTGCTCTCGCCGTCGCGCGGCGCGAAGACGAACAGCGCCGCGAGCAGCAGCGTGACGACCGCGAGCGTGATCGGAACCTTGAGGTGCCGCTGCTTCACGGTGGCCAGGTGGATGGTTCCGTCGTCGGATGCCGTGGGGCTGAGGGTCGTCATGCCGTCACCGCCTTCTTCGCGGCCTTGGCTCGCGCTTTCGCCGCCTTCTCGAGGTCGGTCTTGGGAAGGAAGAACACCGTGCGCAGCAGCGGCGGCGCCGCGATGAAGAGCACGATCAGGGCCTGGACCACGAGCACGATGTCGACCGGGATGCCCTGCGCCTGCATCGAGAACGAGCCCGCCTTGAGGGCGCCGAACAGGATGCCGGCGGCGAAGACGCCCCACGCGCGGCTGCGCCCGAGGAGCGCCACCGTGATGGCGTCGAAGCCGATGCCGGCGTCGATGGTGTTGCTGAAGCCGGTGGTGATCGAGCCCTGGATCTGGTTCATGGCCGCGAGGCCGGCGAGCCCGCCCGCGAACAGCATGGCGTACACGTAGATGCGCTCGACGCCGATGCCCGCGGCGCGCGCCGCGTGCGGGTTCTCACCCACCGCTCGCATCCGCAGACCGAGGCTGGAGCGCTCGATGATCCACCACACCAGCACGGTCGCGGCGATGACGATGACGAAGCCCCAGTCCAGCGACGGGAAGCCCGCCCCCAGCAGCTCGGGGAACTGCGCCGATGCCGGCGTCTCGGAGGTGATCGGCTGGTTGGTGCCCGGCTTCTGCAGCAGGCCCGGGGTGCGGATCATCCACGTGACGAAGTAGAAGGCGACGTAGTTGAGCATGATCGTGAGGATGACCTCGTGCGCGCCGGTGCGCGCCTTGAGCACACCGACGATGCCGCCCCAGAGCGCACCGCCCGCGATGCCGGCGAGGAGCGTCAGCGGCAGGTGGATCCACATCGGCAGGTCGAGCCCGAAGGCGACGAACGCGGCGAAGCCGGCTCCGACGAGGATCTGCCCGCGCGCACCGATGTTGAACAGGCCGACACGGAAGGCCAGGGCGACGCCGAGGCCGGCCGCGATGAGCGGCGCGGCGAAGCCGAGCGAGTTCGTCAGGGGCCGGATCTGCGCGGCGAAGGAGTCGCCGCGGGGGTTGAACACAGCACCGCGGAAGAGCGCCTCGTAGCCGCCCGAGACGGCGGTCCAGATCGCCGCGAGGGTGTCACCGGGACGCGCGAAGAAGTAGCCGGCCGCCTCTTGCACGTCGTCGTCGGTGAAGGCGATGAGCACACCACCGGCGATCATCGCGAGCACGATCGCCAGGATCGTGGTGACGGTGCTGCCGCGCAGCAGCTCTTTGAGGAAGACGTTCGAGCGCGGCGGCGGGGCCACCTCGGGCTGTCCGGTCAGCGGGCCCGACGCGGCGGGCAGCTGCTCGGGAGCGCCGCTGCGGGCGTTCTCGTGCGCTCCGGGTGTCGAGTCGCTCATGCGGCCACCTCCGGGTGGGGTTCGCCGGCCATCATGAGGCCGAGGATGTCGCGGGGAGTGTCGGCGGGGACGATGCCGATGATCGTGCCGCGGTACATCACCGCGATGCGGTCGGCGAGGGCGGTGACCTCGTCGAGCTCGGTCGAGACGACCACGACGGGCACGCCGGCGTCCCGCGTCTCGACGATGCGCTTGTGGATGAACTCGATCGAGCCGACGTCGACGCCGCGGGTGGGCTGCGCCGCGACGAACAGACGCAGCTCGCGGCTCATCTCGCGAGCGATGACGACCTTCTGCTGGTTGCCGCCCGAGAGGGTCCCCGCGGGCGTGTGCGGCCCCTGCGTGCGGATGTCGTACTCGGCGATGCGGTCGCGGGCGAAGGACTCGAGCGCGGCGCGCCGGACGGTGCCGCCGCGCACGAACGCGGGGTCGCTCGAACGGTCGAGGATGAGGTTCTCGGCGACGGAGAATCCGCCGACGAGGCCGTCCTCCTTGCGGTCTTCCGGCACGAAACCGACACCCGCATCGAGGATGCCGCGCACGCTGCGCCCGACCAGCTCGGTGTCGCCGAGGCGGATGGAGCCCTCGATCTTGCTCGCGAGCCCGACGATGGCCTCGACCAGCTCCGTCTGTCCGTTGCCCTGCACGCCGGCGACGCCCAGGATCTCGCCCGGTCGCACGTCGAAGCTCACGCCGTCGACGACGACGGCGTCACCGGGGGTCAGCACCCGCAGGTCGCGCACGGCGAGGCCGCCCTCGCGCAGCCGCGGCGCGTCCTTGCGGACGGTGAGCTCGACGGCGCGTCCGACCATCAGCGAGGCGAGCTCCGCGTTGGTCGCGGTCGGCGAGGCCTCGCCGACGACCTTGCCCAGGCGAATGACGGTGATGCGGTCCGCGACCTCGCGGACCTCGCGCAGCTTGTGCGTGATGAACACGATCGACGTGCCCTCGTCGCGCAGCTGGCGCATGATCGCCATGAGCTCGTCGGTCTCCTGCGGGGTCAGCACGGCGGTCGGCTCGTCGAACACGAGCACCTTCGCGTCGCGCGAGAGCGCCTTGATGATCTCGACGCGCTGCTGCACGCCGACGGGAAGGTCGCCGACGACGGCGTCGGGGTCGATCTGGAAGCCGAAGCGGTCCGCGACCTCGCGGACGTGACGGCGCGCCTTGGCGAGGTCGAGGGCGCCGATGCCCTTCGTGTCCTCGTGCCCGAGCATGACGTTCTCGGCGACGGTGAAGACGGGGATGAGCATGAAGTGCTGGTGCACCATGCCGATGCCGGCGGCCATGGCGTCGCCGGGGCCGCGGAAGTTCTGGGGGGCGTCGTCGAGCAGGATCTGACCCTCGTCGGCCTGGTACAGGCCGTAGAGGACGTTCATCAGGGTCGACTTGCCCGCGCCGTTCTCGCCCAGCAGGGCGTGGATCTCGCCGGGGCGGACCACGAGGTCGATGTGGTCGTTCGCGACGAGGGTGCCGAAGCGCTTGGTGATGCCCCGGAGTTCGAGCTTCATGTTCGCCAATCTATGCGACGTTGGGAGTACCGCGGACAGGAATCGGGGCCGGGAGACGATCGTCTCCCGGCCCCGACCTCAGAACCGGATCACGGGGAGTTCGGCGACTCCACGGTGATGTCACCGGAGACGATGGACTCCTGCAGCGCGGTGAGCTCGTCGGCCAGGCCCTCGGGCAGCTGCGACTCGAAGTCGTGGAAGCTGGAGAGCTTCACGCCCTCGTTCTCGAGGGTTCCGACGTAGGGCTCGACCTCGAAGTCGCCACCGGCGGCCTCGATGGTGGCGTCGCGCACGGCGACGTCGATGGCCTTCATGATCGAGACGAGCACCAGGTCGGCGACGGTCTCGTCGGCGACGGCCAGGTCGGTGTCGACACCGAGCATGAGGGTGTCGGTGCCACCGTCGGTGATGGCCGCGGCCGCGCTCTGGTAGACGGGGCCGCCGACGGGCAGGATGACGTCCGCGCCCTGGTCGAGCAGGTTCTGCGCCGTCTGCTTCGCCGTGTCGTTGGCCGCGAAGCCACCGGTGAACAGGCCCTCTTCGGTGCCCATGTCCCAACCGAGGACCTCGACGGAGCCGCCCTTGTCCTCGTTGTACTTCTCGACGCCGAGCTGGAAGCCGTCCATGAACACGGCGACCGACGGGATCTGCATGCCGCCGAAGGTGCCGACCTTGTTCACACCGCTCTGCTCCGACCATGCGGCGGCGGCGTAGCCACCGAGGTATGCCGCCTCGGCCGTGTTGAACACGAGGGGCTTGATGTTCGGGGCATCGGTCTCGCCGTCGAAGTCGTTGTCGGCGAGGTCGTCGATGATCGCGTAGTCGATCTCGGGGTTCGCCAGTGCCGACGCGACCGTGGCGGCCGAGAGGTTGAAGCCGACCGACACGATGAACGTGCAACCCTCGGCGACGAGCTGCTCGAGGTTCGGCGCGTAGTCGTTGGGGGTGGTCGACTCGAGTTCGATGCCCTCGACGCCGAGCTCTTCCAGAGCGGCATCCATACCGGCCTTGGCCGACTGGTTGAACGACTTGTCGTTCCAGCCGCCCTCATCCGAGATCAGGCAGGGGGTGAAGCCGTCGACGGCTTCGCCGGCGGCGTCGCCGGTCGAACTCGCCTCGGGTGCGGATCCGCATCCGGCGAGAGCGACGAGAAGGCCCGCGGCGGCGGTGATGCCGACGAGCTTCTGAGGGGTCGAGAGAGTCAATGCAGCCTCCACATTGAAGGCGCCGCGGACTTCGCGGCGGCTGCAATGAAGTTACCCAGTGTTTCGCCGAGGGCGTACCTCCGAGGGCCTCCGCCTTGCGAATGGTTACAAAGACGCAATGTGCGCGTCACAGAACGTCGCCGCGACCGGTCAGCTTGAGGGCGTCGACGACGTGCTTGACCCGCTGCGCGTTCTCGCTCGTGGTCACCAGGAGCGCATCGGGGGTGTCGACGACGACGATGTCCTTGACCCCGATGAGGCTGATGACGCGCGAGGTGTGACTGACGACGATGCCGCTCGCGGCATCGGAGAGGATGCGTGCGTTCTCGCCCAGGATCGCGAGGTCGTTCTTGCGGCCGTTGGAGTTGAGCTTGGCGAGGCTGGCGAAGTCGCCGACGTCATCCCAGTCGAAGTGCCCCGGGACGACGGCGAGCTTGCCCTTCTCCGCGGCCGGCTCGGCGACGACGTAGTCGATCGCGATCTTCTTCAGCTTCGGCCAGATGCGGTCGACGACGGGGCCGCGGCGGTCCCGGTCGTCCCACGCTTCGGCGAGCTCGAGCAGGCCGGCGTGCAGCTCGGGGCTGTTGGCCTCGATCTCGGCCAGCAGGACGTCGGCGCGCGAGATGAACATGCCCGCGTTCCAGAGGTACGACCGGTCGGAGACGTATGCGCGTGCGGTCTCGAGGTCGGGCTTCTCGACGAAGCGTTCCACGAGAGAGGCGTCACGGGCGCCCTCGACGATCAGCTCGCCGCCGCGCTTGATGTAGCCGAAGCCGACCGCGGGCTCGGAGGGGGTGATCCCGATCGTGCAGATGTAGCCCTCGCGCGCGACCTCGACCGCGTCGCGGACCGCGAACTCGAACACCCGGCTGCCGCGGATGACGTGGTCGGCCGCGAACGAGCCGATGATGACGTCGGGATGCCGGCGGTGCAGGATCGCGGCGGCCAGACCGATCGCGGCGGCGGAGTCGCGGGGCTCGGATTCGAGGAAGACGTTCTTGTCGGGGATGCCGGGCAGCTGCGCCTCGACGGCCGCGCGGTGCGCACGGCCGGTGACCACGGCGATGCGGTCGGGACCGGCCAGCGGGGCGAGACGGTCCCATGTGTCGCGCAGCAGCGAGTGACCCGACCCGGTGAGGTCGTGCAGGAACTTCGGGGCGTCGGCGCGCGAAAGCGGCCACAGCCGACTGCCCACTCCACCGGCGGGGATGACGGCATAGAAGTCCTGAATCTCATCGACCATGCTCCGAGAGTACCGGCGCGCGCGAGCGACCCCCGGCGCAAGAACCTCGTTTCTTTAGGGTGCCCTTCGTCGCCCCCCTCGATTTTCCCGGCCTAGAATCGAGGTGCGCCCATGTGACGCCGGGGGTTGCCACAACCCCACCGGGGCATCGATCGCCCCCAACGAACCGTGTTCGATCCAGGGAGGACGACCGTGTCTGCACCAGCACGCGTCACACCGTCGGTGGCTCAGACCACCTCCAAGACGCCGCGCGGCACGCTCTACCGCGGCAACGAGGGCATGTGGTCGTGGGTGCTTCACCGCATCACCGGCGTCGCCATCTTCTTCTTCCTCTTGGTCCACGTGCTCGACACCGCGCTGATCCGTGTGTCGCCCGAGGCCTACGACGCCGTCATCGGCACCTACAAGAACCCGATCATGGGTCTCGGCGAGGTCGCGCTCGTCGCCGCCATCGTCTACCACGCGTTCAACGGCCTCCGCATCATCGCGGTCGACCTGTGGCCGTGGGCGACCCGTCACCAGCGTCAGCTGTGGTGGGGCGTGCTCGCGGTATGGGCCGTCACGGTCCTCGGCTTCGCTGCTCGCCACGTGCCGATCGTTCTCTCGGAGATTGGAGGGGGTCACTGATGACCGCCGACACCCTGGCCGCACCGCGCAGCCCGCAGGTCCGCAAGAAGGGCACCAACCTCGAGAAGTGGGGCTGGGTCTACATGCGCGCCTCCGGCGTGCTGCTGGTCGTCCTGATCTTCGGACACCTGTTCGTCAACCTGATGCTCGGCGAGGGCATCAAGGGCATCGACTTCGCGTTCGTCGCCGGCAAGTTCGCCAGCCCCTTCTGGCAGTGGTGGGATGTGCTGATGCTGTGGCTCGCCCTCATCCACGGCGCCAACGGCATGCGGACGATCGTCAACGACTACGTCACGGGCGCGACCGCCCGCAAGGTCCTCGTCTGGGCCATCGGGCTCTCCGCCGCGCTGCTGATCCTGCTGGGCACGCTCGTCGTGTTCACCTTCGACCCCTGCCTGGGCGTCACCGCGGACAGCATGCTCTGGGAGATGTGCCAGGGCTGAGCCCGCGCACCGACGACGTGAATCACAGCAACGAAAGGCTCGCCGAGTGAGCACCGAGACCCCTGAGGTCGTCGTCAAGGACGGCATCCACTACCACCAGTTCGACATCGTGATCGTCGGCGCCGGCGGCGCCGGCATGCGTGCCGCGATCGAGGCCGGTCCGGGCGCCCGCACCGCGGTGATCTCGAAGCTGTACCCGACGCGATCGCACACCGGTGCGGCGCAGGGCGGCATGGCGGCGGCGCTGGCCAACGTCGAAGAGGACTCGTGGGAGTGGCACACCTTCGACACCGTCAAGGGCGGCGACTACCTCGTCGACCAGGACGCTGCGGAGATCCTCGCGAAAGAGGCGATCGACGCGGTCATCGACCTCGAGAACATGGGCCTGCCGTTCAACCGCACGCCCGAGGGCAAGATCGACCAGCGTCGCTTCGGCGGACACACCGCCGACCACGGCAAGTCCCCCGTCCGCCGCGCCTGCTACGCGGCCGACCGCACGGGCCACATGATCCTGCAGACGCTCTTCCAGAACTGCGTCAAGCTCGGGATCAACTTCTTCAACGAGTACTACGTGCTCGACCTGATCACCGTGACCGCCCCTGACGGCAGCACGCAGACGGCCGGTGTGGTCGCATACGACCTCGCCACCGGCGACCTGCACGTGTTCCACTCGAAGGCCGTCATCTTCGCCACAGGCGGGTTCGGCAAGATCTACAAGACGACCTCGAACGCCCACACCCTCACGGGCGACGGCGTCGGCATCGTCTGGCGCAAGGGCCTCCCGCTCGAGGACATGGAGTTCTTCCAGTTCCACCCGACCGGCCTCGCCGGACTCGGCATCCTCCTCACCGAGGGCGCGCGCGGCGAGGGCGCGATCCTGCGCAACGCCTCGGGAGAGCGCTTCATGGAGCGCTACGCCCCGACCATCAAGGACCTCGCGCCGCGCGACATCGTCTCGCGCTGCATGCAGCAGGAGGTCGCCGAGGGGCGCGGCGCCGGCCCGCACCGCGATTACGTGCTGCTGGACTGCACCCACCTGGGTGCCGAGGTGCTCGAGACGAAGCTCCCCGACATCACCGAGTTCGCCCGCACCTACCTCGGCGTCGACCCCGTCGTCGAGCCGGTGCCGGTGATGCCCACGGCGCACTACGCCATGGGCGGCATCCCGACCAACGTCAAGGCCGAGGTCCTCTCCGACAACACCACGGTCGTTCCCGGCCTGTACGCCGCCGGCGAATGCGCCTGCGTGTCGGTGCACGGCTCGAACCGCCTCGGCACCAACTCGCTGCTCGACATCAACGTCTTCGGCAAGCGCGCCGGCCGCAACGCGGTCGAGTACGTCAAGACGGCCGACTTCGTGCCGCTTCCCGAGAACCCCGCGGCGGGCGTGCGCGACCTCATCGAGGGCGTGCGCAACAACGCGGGCACCGAGCGCATCGCCGTGCTGCGTAAGACGCTGCAGGACGAGATGGACAAGGGCGCGCAGGTCTTCCGCACCGAGGAGTCGCTGCTGCACGTCATGGACGTCATCGCCGACCTGCGCGAGCGGTTCAAGAACATCCACGTCGACGACAAGGGCAAGCGGTTCAACACCGACCTGCTCGAGGCCGTCGAGCTGGGCTTCCTGCTCGACATCGCCGAGGTCGTCGTCGTCGCCGCGCGCAACCGCAAGGAGAGCCGCGGCGGTCACATGCGCGACGACTTCCCCTCGCGCGACGACGAGAACTACATGCAGCACACGATGGCCTACCTCTCGGGCGACCCGCACTCGTCGCACGCCGAGGACCACATCCGTCTGGATTGGAAGCCCGTCGTCTTCACCAAGAACGAGGCGGGCGAGTTGCGCTACCCGCCGCTGGAAAGGAAGTACTGATGACCCTCGTCGCCTCCGAGACGGAAGTCACGAACGACACCGGCATCCAGTCGTTCCTCGTCACCTTCATCATCCGTCGCTTCGACCCCGAGGTCGATAGCGAGCCGCGCTGGGTCGACTACGACGTCGAGCTGTACTCGACCGACCGCGTGCTCGACGCGCTCCACAAGATCAAGTGGGAGGTCGACGGCTCGCTGACCTTCCGCCGCTCGTGCGCGCACGGCATCTGCGGCTCGGACGCGATGCGCATCAACGGCCGCAACCGGCTCGCGTGCAAGACCCTGATCAAGGATCTCGACATCTCGCAGCCGATCTACGTCGAGGCGATCAAGGGCCTGCCGCTCGAGAAGGACCTCGTCGTCGACATGGAGCCGTTCTTCGCCTCCTACCGCGACGTCCAGCCCTTCCTCATCGCGAACTCCAAGCCCGAGGCGGGCAAGGAGCGCATCCAGACGATCGCCGACCGCGAGATCTTCGACGACACGACCAAGTGCATCCTGTGCGCTGCGTGCACGTCGTCGTGCCCCGTGTTCTGGACCGACGGGCAGTACTTCGGACCCGCCGCGATCGTCAACGCGCACCGTTTCATCTTCGACTCGCGCGACGATGCGGGCGATGTGCGTCTCGACATCCTGAACGACAAGGAAGGCGTCTGGCGCTGCCGCACGACCTTCAACTGCACCGAGGCATGCCCCCGCGGCATCGAGGTGACCAAGGCCATCGCCGAGGTCAAGCAGGCGGTTCTGCGCGGCCGGTGACGGGCCCGGCCCATCGAGGCCACCCGTCGCCGCGCCTCGCGGCCGGTACATTCGAGGTGTGACCACCGATCCACCGAGCGCAGAAGCGCTGCGTGACCGGTGGGACTCCTCGCGGCTGCGCGAGCGCCTCGACCAGCCGATCGAGCGTGCGACGACGATCACCCGTCGCACGCTCGGCTGGTTCCCGATCCGTGTCTGGCGGCATTTCCTGCGCCACAACGGGTTCCTGCTCGCCGCGAGCATCAGCTATCAGTCGCTGTTCGCGCTCTTCGCGACGCTGTACTCCGCCTTCGCGGTCGTGGGCCTCTGGCTCGGCGGCTCGTCGATGGCCATCGATGCACTCATCCGCGTCGTCAACTCCTACATCCCCGAGCTGATCTCGACCGGCGGTCCCGTCTCGCCCGACGACGTCGCCGCGATCGCGCGCGACAGCGGCAATGTGCTCGCCGTCACCGGTGCGGTGGCGCTCGCGGTCGCGATCTGGACCACGATCGGGTTCGTCACGTTCACCCGCCGGGCGGTGCGCGACATCTTCGGGCTGCCGTTCGACACGCGCAACTACGTCCTGCTGAAGCTGGGAGACTTCGGCGCCGCGATCCTCTTCGGTCTCGCGCTCGTCCTGGGCGCTGCGCTGGGTCTGGTCGCCGGTGGTGTCGTCCGCGAGCTCTTCGACTTCTTCGACGTGCCGTACGAGTCGACCACGATCGACGTCCTGAGCCGACTGGCGTCGGTGCTGGTCGCGATCGTCCTCAACGCCGCGGCTCTCACCGGGCTCATCCGGTTCCTCACCGGGACGTCGCTGCCGTGGCGCACGATCATGCCGGGATCCCTCTTCGGCGGCGTGGCGCTGAGCCTCCTGCAGCTCGGTGCCGGCTTTCTCGCCGTCTACTCCCCCACCAATCCGCTGCTGGCGACGTTCTCGGTGCTGATCGGTTTCCTCCTGTGGCTGCGGCTGGCGGGCATCGTCATGCTCGTCGCGGCGTCGTGGGTGGCCGTGTCGGCGGCCGACGACGGCATCCCGCTCGTCATCAAGACGGACGCGGAACGGCGGGCCGATGAACGCCGCGCGCTGCGACTGATCGCCGAGGCACAGGTGCGCGACGCCGAGCGCGCACTCGCGGACGCCCGGTGGTGGCGACGCGCGTCGGCCCGCCGTGCCGTCCGCCAGGCTCGCGCCCTGCTCGCGCGGCTCGACGAGCACGAAGCGGGCACGCCCGGCTGAGGCGCCGGAATCGGCGGTGTCGCCGGCCCCGGATACGCTGACACGCGTGTCTCGCCAGCTCCGCATCGCCTCCGTCAACGTCAACGGCATCCGCGCCGCCGCCCGCAAAGGCATGCACGAGTGGCTCGAGACGGCCGACGTCGACATCCTGACGCTGCAGGAGGTCCGGGCGCAGGCCTCCGACCTCGCCGCGGCGCTGCCCGGCTGGCACTTCGTCGCCGATGAGGCCCTCGCCAAGGGCCGCGCGGGTGTCGCGATCGCCGCCCGCGAACCTCTCGACGTCTGGCGCATCGAGCTCGGCGACGACGACCTCGACTCCAAGGGACGCTGGGTCGAGGCCGACATCGAGGTCGCGGGCGAGCACCTCACCGTGGTGAGCGCTTACGTGTTCACAGGCGAGGCCGACACCGACAAGCAGGTGGCGAAGTACGCGTTCCTCGACGCGATGGAGAGCCGGATGCCGCACCTCGGCCCGCTCGCCGTCATCACGGGCGACCTGAACGTCGGGCATCGCGAGTTCGACATCCGCAACTGGCGCGGCAACCGCAAGAAGGCCGGGTTCCTGCCGCGCGAGCGCGCGTACTTCGACCGGTTCACAGGACCGGCGGGCGAGCCGGTCGCGACGGTCGACGGCGAGACCGGGACGGGCCTGGGCTGGATCGACGTCGGCCGTCGGTTCGCCGGCGAAGTCGACGGTCCGTATACGTGGTGGTCGAACCGCGGCAAGGCGTTCGACACCGACACCGGCTGGCGGATCGACTACCACCTCGCGACTCCCGCCCTGGCTGAGCGCGTGGCCGACTACCGCGTCGTGCGCGCACCCTCGTGGGACACGCGATGGAGCGATCACGCTCCCGTCGTCGCGGACTACGTCTTCCCGGGCTGACGGCCCGCACCGGCCGAGCGCGCCGGCTCCCGGCCCGCCCCGCAGCCGCCCGGCCCGCCCGTAGACTCGTGTGGTGACCAAGCCCCGCCTGTACTCCGGAATGCAGCCGTCCGCCGATTCGCTCCAGATCGGCAACTACATCGGGGCTCTCATGCAGTGGCGCGACCTGCAGCAGACCTACGACGCGTTCTTCTCGGTCGTCGACCTGCACGCCCTCACCCAGCCGAACGACCCCGCCGAGCTCCGCGCGAAGACCCGTCGTACGGCGGCGCAGTACATCGCCGCGGGCATCGAGCCGTCGCGGTCGACGCTGTACGTGCAGTCGCACGTGCGCGCGCACGCCGAGCTGGCCTGGATCCTGTCGACGCTCACCGGATTCGGCGAGGCCGGCCGCATGACCCAGTTCAAGGACAAGTCGCAGCGCTACGGCGCCGAGGCGACATCGGTGGGCCTGTTCACCTACCCGGTGCTGATGGCCGCCGACATCCTGCTCTACCAGACCGATATCGTCCCGGTCGGCGACGACCAGAAGCAGCACGTCGAGCTGACCCGCACGCTCGCCGAGCGATTCAACGCCCGCTACGGCGAGACCTTCCACGTGCCGATGCCGGTCATCCAGCAGGACACCGCCCGCATCTACGACCTGCAGAACCCGACGTCGAAGATGTCGAAGTCCGCCGAGTCGGATGCCGGCGTGCTGTGGCTGCTCGATGACCCGAAGGTGTCGGCGAAGAAGATCATGCGCGCCGTGACCGACTCCGAGGGCTCGGTGCGCTACGACCGTGAGAACAAGCCGGGAGTCTCGAACCTCCTCGTCATCTACGCCGCCCTGACCGGCCGGCAGATCCCCGCCATCGAGGACGAGTACGCCGGCCGCGGGTACGGCGACTTCAAGAAGGGCCTCGCCGAGGTCGTCGTCGCCGAGTTCGGCCCCGTACGCGAACGCGCGCTCGAGCTGCTCGACGACCCCGCCGAGCTCGACCGCGTCCTCGCGACCAACGCCGCCCGTGCCGACGCGGTGGCCGACCGCACCCTCGCCGACGTCTACGACAAGATGGGACTCCTGCGCCGTGTCTGAGCCCGAGGCATCCGCGTCCGCCGCATCCGAGTCCGGGACGTTCGAGCCTGTCGAACCCCAGGTCGTCGCGCCTCCGGCCGAGCCCGCGCCGGAGCTTGTCGCCGAGCTCGACGCGGCCGCCGCGGCGTCGAAGAGCGCGCCGTCCGACGCCGCGGTGCAGGAGCGTCTCTGGCGCGCGGCCTTCGCGCTGGATCGGTGGTTGTTCCTCGCGCGCGGTTCCGACGACGAGCCCACGCCGTTCGCGCTGCGCACCGACGAGGGCGCCGTCATCTTCGCGTTCTCGACCGCCGACCGCGCTCACGCCGCCGCGCTCGAGTTCGGCCTGCCCGAGGACGAGGCCGCGCGGATGCTCGCCGTCCCGCTGCCGGGCGCCGCCGCGTGGGTCGCCTCGTATGCCGAGTCCGGCGTCGAGGCGATGGTCTTCGACGCGCCCAGCAACGGTGCCATGGCTCCGCTGGCGAACCTCGCGGCGATGGCCGTCTACATCTCGCAGAACCCCGCCTGACCGGCATCCCCCGGCTCGAGAGGGTCGGTCGTGGTGCTGTGCCCGAACGGAGATGTCCCGCCAACAGGCTGAGCGCCCGACTGGTCGCCCGTTGCGGCGCCTACGCCGCGTTGAGCCTGTGCACGGCACAGCTCCGAGCGAGACGGCCGCAGCCACGGGCTCCGGGATGTCAGCGGTCACGTACGACCCGCGACGCGGACGGAGGAGCCGCCCCGCGGCGAACGCCTCGGCGATGTCGCGGTTCCGTAGGCCGTCAGCGCGCAGCTCGGCCGACGACCATCGACGCCACCCGCCACCGAACCTCCCGCCCTGATCGGGCGCTGAGCCTGCGGACGGCACACCCGGCGCCTGCCACAGCGGAACCCCGCCTGACCGGCATCCCCCGGCTCGATAGGGTCGGCACATGCAACCGGCGACCCTGCGAACCGCCCGGCTCGAGCTCTCGATCCCGACGAGCGCCGACGTCGACGCGATCACGGCGGCCGCGCAGGACCCCGAGGTGCCGCGCTGGACGACCCTGCCCTCGCCCTACCACCGTTCACATGCCGAGGAGTTCATCGCGAAAGCGGCGACCGGGTGGGAGGAACAGAGGGAGCTGACGTGGGGCATCCGCGCGAACGGAGCCTGGGTCGGCATGATCGGATTGCACGCGGCGACCCCGGGTGGGGCCGCGGAGATCGGGTTCTGGCTGGATGCCGCAGCGCGAGGTCGCGGCTACGTGACCGAGGCTGCTCGCGCGGTGATCGCGTTCGGGTTCGCCGAGCCGTTGTCGCTCGCGCGCATCGAATGGCGTGCGATCGTCGGCAACGTCGCGTCCGCGCGGACGGCGCGCGCCCTGGGCTTCCGCTACGAGGGCCTGCTCCGCCAGGGCTTGTCGGATGCGCGGGGGCGCCACGACGGCTGGATCGCCGCGATCCTCCGCTCCGATGACCGTGTCCCGCAGCCGTGGCTGGTCTGGTGCGACGATGCAAGCCCGGTGCCGCGCGGGGGCGGCGCGTGACAGGATGACGCCATGCCCGAGATGCCGGAAGTGCAGGGACTGGTCGACTACCTGGGCGAGCGCCTCGCCGGTCGCCGCATCACGAAGGCCCGCGTCAGCGCCATCTCGGCGTTGAAGACCTACGACCCGCCGATCGAGTCGCTCGAGGGCGCGACGGTCGTCGCGGCCTCCCGGCACGGCAAATTCGTCGACCTGACCACCGACGCCGGCACGCACCTCGTGTTCCACCTCGCCAAGGCGGGTTGGCTGCGCTGGTACGACGCGCTGCCGGCGACCGTCATCCGCCCCGGAAAGACCCCGATCGCGTTGCGGATCGGCTTCGACGACGACTCCGGCTTCGACCTCACCGAGGCCGGCACGAAGAAGTCACTCGCCGTGTACGTCGTCCGCGACATCACCGAGGTGCCGGGCATCGCCCGCCTCGGACCCGACCCGCTCGACCCGGCCTTCGACCGTGCGGCCTTCGCGGGGCTGCTGTCCGGCCGCCGCACCCAGATCAAGGGCGTGCTCCGCGATCAGTCGGTCATCGCGGGCATCGGCAACGCCTACTCGGACGAGATCCTCCACGCCGCGAAGATGTCGCCGTACGCGCTGGCGGCGAACCTCGACGACGGCGAGATCGACCGCCTGTATGCCGCGCTCTCGGCCACTCTGGCCGAGGCCGTCGCTGCAGCATCCGGCAAGCCCCCCGCGGATCTGAAGGACGCCAAGCGTCGCGGCATGCGCGTGCACGGGCGCCGCGGCGAGGCGTGCCCGGTCTGCGGCGACGAGGTGCGCAGCGTCTTCTTCGCCGACAACAGCCTCGAGTACTGCCCCACCTGCCAGACCGGCGGCAAGCTGCTCGCCGACCGCCGCCTGTCGCGCCTGCTCAAGTGAGCGGCGGAAGTCGGGAATGCGGCCGACCCCGCCGCGTTGAGTACGATCGGAGTATTGAACGTGCTCCGGGGTCGGTGAGAATCCGAACCGGCGGTGAGAGTCCGCGACCCTCCAGGCCCTCGGGCCGAGAGGTTGATCCGGTGAAATTCCGGGACCGACGGTGATGCGACGCGAGTCGCGAGTCCGGATGAGAGGCAGCACGGCAGCGTTCGCGCTGCGCGCGCCCGCCCGCGTCCCCGGAGACTGACCGAAGGACGAAGGATGCCGGGCATCACCGATCGCGAGGCCGCGGCGATGCAGCGTGCGTTCGAGCTCGCGCGGCGCGGTCCCCGCGGCGTGAACCCGCAGGTCGGCGCCGTGCTGCTGCGCGCGGACGGCACCGTGCTCGCGGAGGGCTGGCACCGGGGCGCCGGCACCGCGCACGCCGAGGTCGACGCGCTCTCACGCATCGCGCCCGGCGACGCCCGTGGCGCGACCGCCGTGGTGAGCCTCGAACCCTGCAACCACACCGGCCGCACCGGCCCGTGCGCCGTCGCCCTTCTCGAGGCGGGCATCGCGCGCGTCGTCTACGCCGTGTCGGATCCGGGCGACGCGTCGTCGGGCGGCGCCCGCCGCCTGCGCGAGGCCGGAGTCGACGTCGTCGGCGGCGCCCTCGAAGCCGCGGGCCTGGCGCTCATCGACGGGTGGCTCACGGTGCAGCGCCTCGGGCGGCCGCACGTGACGGTCAAGTGGGCGCAGTCGCTCGACGGCCGGGCCGCGGCCGCAGACGGCACGAGCCAGTGGATCACCGGTCCTGCCGCCCGCGCCGACGTGCACCGGCGGCGCAGCGAGGCCGACGCCATCGTCGTGGGCACGGGCACCCTGCTCTCGGACGATCCCGCCCTTACGGCGCGGCGCCCCGACGGCTCGCTCTACGATGACCAGCCGATGCCGGTCGTGCTCGGAGCCCGCGGCATCCCCGACGATGCGCTCGTGCGACGGCATCCGCGCCCCCTCCTGCACCGCGACGGCGAGAACCTCGGCGGAGAGAGCCCGAACGCCCCGTCGCTCATGACCGAACTGCGCGACGCCGGCGTGCAGCGCGTGTTCGTCGAGGGCGGCCCGACGATCGCGAGCGCGTTCCTGCGCGCGGGACTCGCCGACGAGATCCTCGCCTACGTCGCGCCGACCCTGCTCGGGTTCGGCCCCGACGGCACCGACCGTCCCGCTCTGCGCTCACTCGGCGTGCAGACGATCGCGCAGCAGCGCCGCTTGCGCGTGGCATCCGTCCAGACGCTCGGCGATGATCTGCTGATCGTCGCCACCCCCGCGACATCCCCGGCAGAAGGAGACGCCTGATGTTCACCGGAATCATCGAAGAGCTCGGCGAGGTCATCGCCACCGACCCGTCCGGCGACGGCGTGCGGATCACCGTGCGCGCGCCGAAGGCGGTGTCGGATGCCGCCCACGGCGACTCCATCGCCGTCAGCGGCGTCTGCCTGACCGTCGTCGACCAGGGTGCGGACTGGTTCACCGCCGACGTCATGCGTCAGACGCTCGATGTCTCGAGCCTCGCCGGCGTCGCACCCGGCCGGGCGGTGAACCTCGAGCGTGCCCTCGCCGCGCACACCCGCCTGGGCGGCCACATCGTGCAGGGACATGTCGACGGACTCGGCCGCGTGCTCGAGGTCCGTCCCGGCGAGCAGTGGCGTGTGCTGCGCGTCTCGCTGCCCGCCGACCTGGCGCCGCTGGTCGTCGACAAGGGCTCCATCACCGTCGACGGGGTCTCGCTGACCGTCAGCGCGGTCAGCCCCGCCGACGCCCCCGAGCAGTGGTTCGAGGTGTCGCTCATCCCCGAGACCCTCGCCGCGACGACCCTCGGCGACCGTGCCGCCGGCGACACGGTGAACCTCGAGACCGACATCCTCGCCCGTCACGTCCAGCGACTGCTGGCATTCACCTCAC
The DNA here is from genome assembly GCF_028737325.1 of Microbacterium thalli. GTDB lineage: Bacteria > Actinomycetota > Actinomycetes > Actinomycetales > Microbacteriaceae > Microbacterium > Microbacterium thalli. Next base: position 1,156,306 of record NZ_JAQZCH010000002.1, read on the forward strand.
CCGTTTCGAACGAAGGAGGCTCGCGATGAGCCTTTCTCCCCTCTCCGACGCGCTCGACGCGCTGCGGGCCGGCAAGCCGATCATCGTCGCGGACGATGAGAACCGCGAGAACGAAGGCGACGTCATCCTCTCGGCCGCTCTCGCGACCCCCGAGTGGATCGCCTGGACCGTGCGGCACTCGAGCGGCTTCATCTGCGCGCCCATGCCCGCCGAGTGGGCCGATCGCCTCGACCTGCCGCCGATGGTCGAGACGAACGAGGATGCCCGCGGCACCGCATACACGGTGTCGGTCGACGCCGCCGAGGGCGTGACGACGGGCATCAGCGCCGCCGACCGCGCGCGGACGCTGACGGTCCTGGCCGACCCGGCCTCGACGCCGAGCAGCGTCCTCCGCCCCGGCCACATCCTGCCGCTGCGAGCCGTCGACGGCGGCGTCCGCGAGCGCAGCGGCCACACCGAGGCCGCGGTCGAGCTCATGCAGCTGGCGGGCCTCGAGCCGGTCGGTGCGATCGCCGAGATCGTCGCCGAGGACGGCTCGATGATGCGGATGCCGGGCCTGCTCGAGCTCGGCGCGCGCGACGGCATCCCGGTGATCACGATCGAACAGCTCATCGCGCACCTGAACGAGGTCGACCCCCGGCCGACGAGCGCCGAGGCGGTGCACCGCCGGCGCGTGAGCCTGCGCGCCGAAGCCCAGGTGCCCACGTCCCACGGCACGTTCCGCTTCCTCGCGTACAAGGACCGCGTCACCGGCACCGACCACATCGCCGTCGTCTCGGGCGATCTCACGGGCGACGCCCCGCTCGTGCGCGTGCACTCCGAGTGCCTCACCGGCGAGGCCTTCGGGTCGCTCAAGTGCGAGTGCGGCCCGCAGCTCGATGCGGCGCTCGACGCGATCGACCGCGACGGCGGCATCGTGATCTACATGCGCGGACACGAGGGCCGCGGCATCGGCCTGATCAACAAGCTGCGCGCGTACCAGCTGCAGGAGCGCGGCCTCGACACGCTCGACGCGAACCTCGCGCTGGGCCTGCCCGCCGACGCCCGCGACTACGCGGCCGCCGCCGGCATCCTCGCCGATCTCGGCGTCGACAGCATCCGGCTGCTGACGAACAACTCCGACAAGGTGTCGCAGCTGCGCGCGCTCGGGCTCGACATCGCCGAGCAGGTGCCGCTGCTGGTCGGTGTGGGTGCGAACAACCACCAGTACCTCGCCACCAAGCGCGCCCGCATGGGGCACATCATCGACGAGGCCGCGCTCGACGCCGCCCTCGCCCGCGGCGCGGTAGCCGACGACCACACCACCGACGACCGACAGAACTCGGAGAACATCGCATGAGCGGACACGGAGCCCCCGATCGGCAGCGCATCGACGCCGGCGACCTGAAGGTCGTCGTCGTCGCGGGCGAGTGGCACGACGTCATCACCGATGGCTTGATCGCCGGCGCGGAGCGCGTGCTCGAGGAGTCCGGCGCCGCGTGGCGGCTGGTGCGCGTCCCCGGCTCGTTCGAGCTGCCCGTCGTGGCCAAGGCGGCGCTCGACGCCGGCGCCGACGCGGTCGTCGCCCTCGGGGTGATCATCCGCGGCGGAACGCCCCACTTCGACTTCGTCTCGGCGGCGGCGACGGACGGGCTCACCCGCGTCGCGCTCGACACCGGCAAGCCCGTCGGGTTCGGTGTGCTCACGCTCGACGACGAGGCGCAGGGCATCCACCGCGCCGGGCTGCCCGGGTCGAAGGAGGACAAGGGGGCCGAGGCCGCCGACGCGGCGCTGCGCACCGCGCTGACTCTCCGCTCGCTGCGCGGCTGACGGATTCCACACCTTCAGTTAGGCTGAGGGTATGGAAACACTGCGCGGAATCGTCCTGATCGTCCACCTCATCGGGTTCGCTGTGCTCTTCGGCGCCTGGGCGGTCGAAGCTCTCGGCGCCCGTCGCATCACCCGCATCATGAGCTGGGGACTGCTCGTCGCGGGGGTGGCCGGCCTCGCCCTGGCCGCGCCGTGGGGCATCGACCACGATCTGAACTACGCGAAGATCGCGGTCAAGCTCATCGTGCTGCTCGCCATCGGCGCCCTGCTCGGGATCGGGTCGGCGCGCCAGAAGCGCACGAAGACGCTGCCCGCGGCCATCTTCTGGCTCATCGGAGCCGCGACCGTCGCGAACGTCGCCATCGCCGTCCTCTGGCGCTGATCTCGACGACTCCCTCCACGCGGATGCCGCGGCTCGGAACATCGGGCCGCGGCATCCGCGCGTAGGATGGACGATCGTGCGTCGTCGACACCGCCGACGCCGCCGGTGAATCACCCGCGCAGGACGCCCGCCGCACCACCCCCGCCCCGGACGCCCGCCCACCGGCGCGCTCCCACGAGGGCGCTCCCCGTTTTCCCAGACAGGCACCCCTTCGCAATGTCCTCCGCCACCGCGGCGCCCGCCGCGCCCGCGAACCCCCGCTCCCGCGTCATCACCGCCAGCCTCATCGGCACCACGATCGAGTTCTACGACTTCTACGTCTACGCGACCGCCGCGGTGCTGGTCTTCCCGATCCTCTTCTTCCCCAGCGACGACGACACCGCGTCGCTGCTGGCGTCGTTCGCCGTCTTCGGCGCGGCCATGATCGCCCGCCCCATCGGCGCCGTCGTGTTCGGGCACTTCGGCGACAAGTTCGGCCGCAAGGCGACCCTCGTCGCGTCGCTGCTGACGATGGGCATCGCGACCGTCCTCATCGGCTGCCTCCCCACCTTCAACGACATCGGCTGGTGGGCAGCCCTCCTGCTGCTCGTCCTCCGCCTCGCGCAGGGCTTCGCCCTCGGTGGCGAGTGGTCGGGCGCGGCGCTCGTCGCCACCGAGAATGCCCCCAAGGGCAAGCGCGCCTGGTACGGCACGTTCCCGCAGCTGGGCGCTCCGATCGGCTTCATCATCGCCAACTCGGTGTTCCTCGCGATCTACTTCGCGCTGCCGCATCCGGACGGTCCCGCCCAGCGCTCCGAGGAGTTCCTCGCCTGGGGCTGGCGCGTGCCGTTCCTGTTCTCGGCTGTCATGGTCATCGTCGGCCTGTGGGTGCGACTCAAGCTCGTCGAGAGCGAGACCTTCTCGAAGGCCGAGAAGACCGGCGCCATCCGCAAGTTCCCGCTCGGATCGGTCATCCGCGGACACTGGCGCGCGCTGATCCTGGGCACGTTCATCATGCTCGCGACCTACGTGCTCTTCTACCTGATGACGAGCTTCACGCTCGCCTACGGCACCAAGCCGACGCTCGAGGCGGCGCAGGCGACCGCCGAGTCGACCGGCGCCCCCTTCGACGCCGCCGCGTATGTGCCCGGCCTCGGGTTCGGCTTCACCGACTTCGTCATCATGCAGATCGTCGGCGTCGTCTTCTTCGGCATCTTCACGCTGCTCTCGGGTCCCGTCGCCGACTCGATCGGCCGCCGCAAGCTGCTGCTGTGGGTCACGGGGGTCATCGCGGTGTTCGGCCTGCTCTTCGCCGTCTTCCTCTCGCCGCAGCTCGACCCGAAGTTCACCGGCGCGCTCGTCCAGGCCTTCCTGGTGCTCGGCTTCATGCTGATGGGCGCCACGTTCGGGCCGATGGGTGCGCTGCTGCCCGAGCTGTTCCCGACGAACGTCCGCTACACCGGCTCGGCGATCTCGTACAACGTCGCCTCGATCCTCGGCGCCGCCGTCGCGCCCAGCATCGCGACCACCCTGTGGGCGCTCGCGGACGGCTCGACCTGGCTCGTCGGCGTGTACCTCACGGGCTCGGCCGTCCTGACCTTCATCGCCCTGTGGCTGTCGAAGGAGACGAAGGACACCGAGTACGAGACCAACGTCGGCGACGCGGCGCTCTCGCGCTGATCCCGACGCCGGACGAACGGATGCCGCGGGCCCTCGGGCTCGCGGCATCCGTCGTTTCCGGCGCCGCGTCCGGGTGCTGCCCGCGGCAGAATCGGGGCATGGCCTCGATCCTCACCACTGCCGCCGCCCTGCACGCCGCCCTCGGGGCGGGACGCTACCCCGACGGCGGCCCCGTGCGCGTCCTCGATGTGCGGTGGCGGCTCGATCGACCCGACGGGCGCCCCGCGTTCCGGGCGGGACACATCCCCGGGGCCCGCTACGCCGACCTCGACACGCAGCTCGCCCAGCACGGCGAAGCCACTGCCGGGCGGCATCCGCTCCCCTCGGCTTCGCGGCTGCAGGCCGCGGTACGCGAGTGGGGCATCGACGCGGGCGACACGGTCGTGGTCTACGACGACGTGAACAACCTCTCGAGCGCCCGCGCCTGGTGGGTGCTGCGGGATGCCGGCATCGCCGACGTGCGCGTCCTCGACGGGGCCCTCGCGGCGTGGACCGACGCCGGTTTCGCCCTCGAACAGGGCGACGGGGATACCGTCCGCCCCGGCTCCGCGGTCGTCTCTCCCGGCACGCTGCCCGCGCTCGGCATCGACGATGTTCTGGACCACGCCCGCGACGGTCTGATGCTCGACGCACGCGCCGCCGAGCGGTTCCGCGGCGAGGTCGAGCCGATCGACCCGCGCGCCGGCCACATCCCGGGCGCCGTCTCGGCGCCCACCGCCGGCAACCTCGACGACGCCGGGCGCTTCCGCAGCCCCGGCGAGCTGCGCGCCCGCTTCGCCGCCCTCGGCGCACAGCCCGGCGCGGCGGTCGGTGTGTACTGCGGGTCCGGGGTCACTGCCGCGCACGAGGCCATCGCCCTCAGCCTCGCCGGGTACGAGCCGGTGCTCTACCCCGGCTCGTGGAGCCAGTGGTCGCAGCATCCCGACCGGCCCGTCGACACGGGCGCCTGACTCCGGCCGCCGCGCGGGGGCACCGCTCGGACGAAGTACCGTCGAAGGTGACACCATCGCAGAACCGAGGGGACCGCATGTCCGACACCCGCACGCGCTCGCGCGGACGCCGCCGCACCGAGGAGGGGCCGCGCGCGCGACTGTCGCAGCTGCTCCCCTACCTCTTCGAGCACAAGGGCGTCCTCGTGGCCGTCGCGGTGCTCAGCGTGATCGAGGCCGTCGCGACGCTCGGCCAGCCGCTCGTCGTCGGGCAGGTCATCGAGCGGGTGCAGGCCGGCGACACCCTCGGCATCCTCGTCTGGGCGCTCGTCATCCTCGTCGTCGTCTCGTCGGCCATCGGCGCCTTCCAGCACTACCTGCTGCAGCGCACCGGCACCGCCGTCGTGCTCTCGAGCCGCCGCCGGCTCATCGCCCGCCTGCTGCGGCTGCCGATCTCGGAGTTCGACGCGCGCCGCACCGGCGACCTCGTCTCGCGCGTGGGCACCGACACGACGCTGCTGTACGCCGTGCTGACCCAGGGCCTGGCCGACTCGGTCGGCAACGCCCTGATCTTCGTCGGCGCCATCGTCGCGATGCTGTTCATCGACCCGCTTCTGCTGCTGCTGATCGTCATCGTCATCGGCGCCTCGGTCGCCGTCGTGGTGGCCCTCAGCACCCGCATCCGCCGGGCGACCCGCGAACAGCAGGAGCGCGTCGGCGAGCTCGCGTCGGGCGTCGAGCGCGCGATCGGTTCGATCCGCACCATCCGCGCCGCGGGGGCGACCGAGCGTGAGGAAGCGGCGGTCGCCGGGTCCGCGCGCGCGGCCTACGACGCGGGCGTGCGCGTCGCGAAGGCGTCGGCGCTCGTGGTGCCCGTCGCCGGCATCGCGTTGCAGCTGTCGCTGCTCGTCGTCCTCGGCGTCGGCGGATACCGCGTCGCGGCGGGCGCGATCTCGATCGCGAGCCTCGTGACGTTCGTGATGTTCCTGTTCTTCCTCGTGCAGCCGCTCGCGTCGTTCCTCGGCGCCGTGACGTCGGTCAACCAGGCTCTCGGTGCCCTCGGCCGTATTCAGGAGGTGCTCGACCTCCCCACCGAGGACGCGCTCGACACGGATGCCGCTACGGCGGCGACCGGCGCCGGCGACACGGACGCCGCGATCGAGTTCCGCGACGTGCGCTTCCGCTATCCCGAAGCCGTCGTCGCCGCCCGTCGATCCGCATCGGACGAGGCGCAGCGCACCCTCGCCGACGCCCGGATGGACGCCGCCGTCGACGACCCCACCGCTGTCGCGGCCGACGGCGAGGTGCTGCGCGGGGTCAGCTTCCGGGTGCCGCGCGGGGCGCGTGTCGCGCTCGTCGGCCCGTCGGGGGCCGGCAAGTCGACGACCCTCGCGCTCATCGAGCGCTTCTACGACGTCACCGGCGGCGGCGTGCTGGTCGACGGCAGCGACATCCGGTCGATCCCCCGCGCCGACCTGCGCGCCCGGCTCGGCTACGTCGAGCAGGACGCCCCGACCCTCGCGGGCACCATCGCCGACAACCTGCGCCTCGCCTCGCCCGACGCCACCGATGCCGAATGCGAGCGCGTGCTGCGCGCCGTCAACCTCGGCGACGTGCTCGAGCGCAGCGAGCTGGGCCTGCAGGCGCCCGTCGGCGAGGCCGGCGTCATGCTCTCGGGCGGCGAGCGTCAGCGGCTCGCGATCGCCCGTGCCCTGCTGGCCGCCCCGCCGATCCTGCTGCTCGACGAGTCGACCTCGTCGCTCGACGGGCTCAATGAGCAGCGCATGCGCGAGGCGATCGACGCCGTGGCGACAGGTCGCACGCTCGTGGTGATCGCCCACCGCCTGTCGACGGTCGTCGACAGCGACGTGATCGTCGTGCTCGACCACGGCCGGGTCGTCGGTCAGGGCACGCACTCCGAGCTCGTGGCATCCGTGCCGCTGTACCGCGACCTCGCGAAGCACCAGCTGCTCGTCTGACCCCGCCGCGCCGCTCGGCCACCCGCCGGCCAGCCTCAGCCGCGGCGCCCGAGCCGGTAGCGCAGCGCCTCGAGCTCGGCACGCAGCGCGGCCGGCAAGCGATCGCCGAAGGTGCCGTAGAACTCCTCGGTGAGGTCGGCCTCGCGCAGCCACGACTGCGGGTCGACGGCGAACAGCTCGTCGAGGTCGCGCTGCGGGAGGTCGAGGCCGGTGAGGTCGAGCTCGTCGGTGCGCGGCACCCGGCCGATCGGAGTGTCGATGGCCCCCGCCTCCCCGTTCAGGCGCCGGACGATCCAGTCGATCACGCGCGCGTTGTCGCCGAACCCGGGCCACAGGAACCGCCCGTCGGCGCCCTTGCGGAACCAGTTGACCTGGAACACCCGGGGCGCGCGGTCGAACCGCAGCTTCTGGCCCACCTTCAACCAGTGCGCGAAGTAGTCGCCCATGTTGTAGCCGCAGAACGGCAGCATCGCGAAGGGGTCGCGGCGGAGCTCCCCGACGGTCCCCTCGGCGGCGGCCGTCCGCTCGGAGGAGATGTTCGACCCGATGAAGACACCGTGGGTCCAGTCGGTCGCCTCGACCACGAGCGGCACGTTGGTCGCGCGCCTTCCGCCGAAGAGGATCGCGTCGAGGGGCACGCCCTCGGCGGCATCCCAGTCCGGCGCGATCTGCGGGCACTGGGCGGCGCGCACGGTGAAACGCGAGTTCGGGTGCGCCGCGGGCCGGCCCGACTCCGGCGTCCACGGTTCGCCCCGCCAGTCGATGAGCTCGGCGGGCGCCTCGTCGGTGAGGCCCTCCCACCAGACGTCGCCGTCGGGACGCAGTGCCACGTTCGTGAAGATCGTGTTGCCCCACAGGGTCTCGACAGCGGTGACGTTCGTCGACTCACCGGTTCCCGGTGCGACGCCGAAGAAGCCGGCCTCGGGGTTGATGGCCCACAGCCGCCCGTCCGTTCCGGGACGCAGCCACGCGATGTCGTCGCCGAGGGTCTCGACGCGCCAGCCCGGCAGCGTCGGGCGCAGCATCGCGAGGTTGGTCTTGCCGCAGGCCGAGGGGAACGCCGCCGCCACGTGGTAGGCCCGGCCCCGCGGGTCGATGACCCGGATGAGCAGCATGTGCTCGGCCAGCCATCCCTCGTCGCGTCCGATGACCGAGGCGATGCGCAGCGCGAAGCACTTCTTGGCGAGGATCGCGTTGCCGCCGTAGCCCGATCCGAACGACCACACCTCGAGGGTGTCGGGGAAGTGCACGATGTACTTCTCGTCGTTGCACGGCCACGCGACGTCGGCCTCGCCCGCCTCGAGCGGCGCTCCGACGGAGTGCACGGTCTTGACCCACGGCTTGCCCGCCGCGATCTCGTCGAGCACCGCCGAGTCGACGCGGGTCATGATCCCGATGGATGCCACCGCGTACGCGCTGTCGGTGACCTGCACGCCGATGTGCGAGAGAGGACCGCCGACCGCCCCCATCGAGAACGGCACGACGTACATCGTCCGCCCGCGCATCGAGCCGGCGAACAGCGGGGTGATCGTCGCTCGGATGTCGTCGGGGTCGGCCCAGTTGTTCGTCGGACCGGCATCCGCTTCGTCGCGCGAGGCGATGAAGGTGCGCGCTTCCGTGCGCGCCACATCGCTCGGATGCGAGCGCGCGAGGTACGAGCCCGGCCGCCACTCGGGGTTGAGCTTGATGAGCTTGCCCTCGTCGACCATCTGCCGCAGCAGCTCGTCGTTCTCGGCCGCCGAGCCGTCGACCCAGTGGACGCGGTCGGGCCGCGTGAGCGCGGCGATCTTGTCCACCCAGGCGACGAGGTCGGCGAGCGCTCCGGTCGGCGCGGGCGGTGTCCCGTGAGCGGCACGGGCGGGGCGGGCGGGGCGGGCGGGCGCGCTGCCCGCAGCGGGGCGGGTGAACAGGTCGGCGATGGCCATGTCGGTCTCCTCCGTCGGCGGTGAGGTCGGTTCGTTTTCCGATTCCATCGCACGAAACCCGCCTCTTGTGGGCATCCGGGTCTTCAAGAAGACCGAATCTTTTCGTATGGTGAAGGAATGGCCGCATCCGGAATCGAACTCGCGACGCTGGGGCATCGCATCCGCCACCACCGCCTGGCCCGCGGGTTCACGCTCGACGAGCTCGGCGCGCGGGTCGGCGTCGCCGGCAGCCAGCTCAGCCTGATCGAGAACGGCCGGCGCGAGCCCAAGCTCTCCCTGCTGCAGGCGATCGCCTCGGCGACGGGCACCGACGTCGCCGATCTTCTCTCGCCCGAGCCGCCGAACAGGCGTGCCGCCCTCGAGCTCGAACTCGAGCGGGCGCAGGCCAGCTCGGTGTTCCGGCGCCTCGGGATCGCTCCCGTGCGAGCGGGCAAGACGATGAGCGACGAGACCCTCGAGTCGATCCTCGGGCTGCACCGTGAGCTGCAGCGCCGCGAACGCGAGGCCATCGCCACGCCCGAAGAGGCCCGCCGCGCCAACACCGAGCTGCGGTTGCGGATGCGCGACGCCGACAACTACCTGCCCGAGATCGAGCGCCTCGCCGAGAAGCAGCTGAAGGCGGCGGGCCACACCTCGGGTGCCCTGACCCACCGGACGGTCAGCATCATGGCCGAGCAGCTCGGCTTCGAGCTGCTGTACGTCGCCGATCTGCCGCACTCCGCCCGATCGGTGATCGACCTCGAGAACGGCCGCATCTACCTTCCGCCCGCCTCGATCCCCGGCGGCCACGGCCTGCGGTCCATGGCGTTGCAGGCCATGGCGCACCGGCTGCTCGGCCACACGCCCCCGAGCGACTACGCCGACTTTCTGCAGCAGCGCCTCGAGATCAACTACTACGCCGCGTGCTGCCTCATGCCCGAGACGGCGTCCGTGGCGTTCCTGTCGCAGGCGAAGAGAGACCGCAACCTCGCCGTGGAGGACTTCCGCGACGCGTTCGGCGTCACCCACGAGGCCGCCGCGATGCGCATGACCAATCTCGTGACGACCCACCTCGGCATCCCGCTGCACTTCCTGCGCGTCGACGGCGCCGGGGCGATCACCCGCGTCTACGAGAACGACGGCCTGCCCCTGCCCATGGATGTCACCGGCAGCGTCGAGGGGCAGATCGTGTGCCGCGCGTTCTCGGCGCGCTCGGCGTTCGAAGAGCAGAACCGCACGGTCGAGCACTACCAGTACACCGACACCCCCGGCGGCACCTTCTGGTGCTCGAGCCAGACCGGGACGACCGCCGAGGGCGAGTTCTCCATCACCGTCGGGGTGCCGTTCGACGACGCCCGCTGGTTCCGCGGCCGTGAGACGCAGAAGCGCGCCGTGTCGACCTGCCCCGACGAAGCGTGCTGCCGCCGCCCCGACCGCGACCTGACGGCGCGGTGGGAAGGCAAGGCCTGGCCCAGCGCCCGCGTGCACATGCAGATGTTCTCCCCGCTCCCCCGCGGCGCCTTCCCCGGCGTCGATGACAGCGAGGTCTACGCCTTCCTCGACCGCCACGCCGCCGGGTGAGCCCGGCAGGCCGGGGCTCAGCCGGTCAGGAAGCGGGAGACGCGGGCCAGCGCGGCTGCGACCTCGGATGCCGCGACCTCCGGATCGGTCACCACCACCGGCTCGGGCGGCAGATGGTGCCGGCCGAGGGCGACGGAGTGACGCCAGACACCCACGACCCGGCCCCCGGCGACGAGGACCGGCGCGACCTGTCCGTTCAGCGTCGGACCGATGCGCTGCGCGAGCTCGCGGGTACAGAGCGTCGTGCGGTCGGCGTACGAGAGGTAGTACTCGTCGAACGGCGGCAGCGCGACGATGGCGGACGGGCGGGGAACCGGCACCTCTGCCGCGGGCTCGCGTGCGGCGAAGAGCCCGGGCTCGAGCTCGACCACGCGGTCCCCCGCGGTCTCCGCCGCCCGGCGCGACAGACCGATCGGCAGGCCCGCCCACCACCGGAAGTCCTCGACCCGCGCGGGCCCGTGCGAACGGACGTAGCCCGCGAAAATGTCGGCCAGCGGATCCGCCACGCCTCGCGCCGCGGGCAGCTCGTCGACTGCGACGAGGAACTGCTCGCGGGTGGGTCCACCCGCCCGGGGCACGACGGGCCCGAACGCGAGCACGCCGCGCACCGCGAGCGCCGAGAGGATGTGGTTGCCGCGCGACGCCGCCGGGTCGATGCCCGCACCCCGCAGGACGTCGGCGAACGCCTCGCGGGTCAGCCGGCCGCCGCCGCACAGGGCGCTCCGTGCGGCGCGTTCGGCCCGCGCGAGCACCGCGTCGTCGACCGCGAGCCCGCGCAGGATGCCGGCCGCCGCGCGCTGCTGACGGTCGGCGGTGACCGCGAGCAGCGCCGGCAGGTCGGTCGAGCGCACGATGTGCAGCGTTCCGCGCTGCGTCCACGACCGCACGAGCGTGCCGTCCTCGAAGGCCGCGTCGACCTCGCGCAGCACCGGATCGCCCGCGGTGCGCACGGCCAGCGCCCAGCGACCGGCCCAGAACTCCTGAGCCTGCACGGCGAGCATGTGCCCGGCGGCACCGGCCAGCGTCGGCGCGGGCTCGCCGAGCAGGTGCGAACGCATCCGCTGCGCTGCGAACTCCACCGTCGGCATGCCGCTCATCCTGCCGCATCGCCGAGCCGCATAGCGGGGCCCGCGTCGCGGCATCGGTCACCCGTAACACGGGGACGCGCAACACGATCGTCATCCGGACCGGGAGAGAATGGATGCAGCCGCCGGTGACAGCACGCCGATGTGCGGCATCCGCACCCGGAGGTCCCCGATGTCCCGCTCCCTCGTCCGCGCCGCTTCGGTCGGTGTCGCCGCCCTCGCGTTCGTCCTCGCCGGCTGCTCGTCTTCACCCGCACCCGCCGCCTCGGGCGACGCCGCCGGCGGGCCCGCCGCCGAGGACTACGTCACGCCGGGCACGTTCACCATCGCCACCGGCGAGACCGCGTACGAGCCGTACTTCATCGACGACGACCCCGAGTCCGGCGAGGGCTTCGAGGCCGCCGTGGCGTACGCCGTCGCCGAGAAGCTCGGGTTCGCGGCCGAGGACGTCGAGTGGGTCCGGACGAGCTTCGAGGCCGCGATCGCACCGGGACCGAAGAGCTTCGACGTCAACATCCAGCAGTACACGATCACCGACGAGCGCAAGCAGGGCGTCGACTTCTCGTCGCCGTACTACTCCGCGAGCCAGTCCGTCGTCGCACTGAAGGGCGGTGCCGCCGACGGCGTCAGCGACATCGCAGGCCTCGCCGACCTCACGATCGGCGCGATGGCGAACTCCACGAGCGCCCAGACCCTCGAGCAGGTCGCCCCCGACGCCGAGGAACGTCTGTACAACTCCAACGAGGATGCCGTCGCCGCCCTCGGCGCCGGTCAGATCGACGCCATCGTGCTCGACACCCCGACGGCCTACCTCGCGGTGAACTTTTACATCGAGAACTCGTTCTTCGTCGGCGAGCTGCCCCCGGCCGGCATCCAGGACGAATGGGGTCTGCTGCTGGCGAAGGACTCGCCGCTCACCCCCGCCGTGACCGAAGCCGTCGACGAACTGCGCGCCGACGGCACCCTGGCCGAGCTCGAGAAGGAGTGGCTGTCGGGGCTGACGGAGGGCGTGACGCTCCTCCAGTGAGAGCGGGCTAGCGTCTATCCGTGACCACCTTCACTCCGAGCGCGCTCGAGCTCGAACGCCGCGCCTACCGGCGCGGCCGGGAACGCCGATCCGTGCTGATCGCCGTCGCCTCGACGATCGCGTTCGCGGCGGTCGTCTGGGTGACCGTCATCAACACCGAGGGGTGGGCGACCGTCCAGCAGGGCTTCTTCGACCCCGAGGTCGCCCTGCAGGCGCTCCCCGAGGTGTGGAAGGGCTTCCTGGTCAACCTGCGCGTGCTCGCGTTCTCGGTCGTCACCGTCAGCGCGGCGGCCCTGGTGCTGGCGTTGCTGCGCACCCTCCGCGGACCGGTGTTCTTCCCGCTGCGGCTGATCGCCGCCGCCTACACCGACCTCTTCCGCGGACTGCCGTTCGTCATCGTGCTGTACCTCGTCGGGTTCGGGCTGCCGACGATCCTGAACACCCGCATCGACCCCGTCGTGCTCGGCGTGCTCGCCATCACGCTCACCTACTCGGCCTACGTCGCCGAGGTCGTGCGCGCGGGCATCGAGTCGGTGCATCCCTCGCAGCGGCTCGCCGCGCGGGCGCTGGGGCTGAGCTACCCGCAGACGCTCGGCCGCGTGGTGCTGCCGCAGGCGCTGCGCAAGATGACGCCCCCGCTCATGAACGACTTCATCTCGATGCAGAAGGATGTCGGTCTCATCTCGATCCTCGCCGCGTTCGACGCGATCGCCGAGGCCAAGGGGGTCGTCGCGACGACCTACAACTTCACGCCCTACGTCGTGGCGGGCGTGCTCTTCGTGCTGCTCGCGATCCCGACGATCCGCCTGACGGACTGGTACACCGCGAGGCTCCGACGCCGCGAGCAGACGGGATCGATCCTGTGAGCACCGACGAGCGCGGCACCGTCCCCGGCCATGTCCTGCGGGCCAGCGGCATCCGCAAGTCCTTCGGCGACAAAGAGGTGCTGCGCGGGGTCGACGTGTCGCTCGCCCGGCACCAGGTCGTCGCGCTGATCGGGGCGAGCGGTTCGGGCAAGTCGACGCTCCTGCGCTGCCTTGGTCTGCTCGAGCCCATCGACGACGGCCAGATCCTGCTCGCCGGCGACGACATCTCCGATCCCCGGGTCGACGCGAACGCCGTGCGCGCGCGCCTGGGAGCGGTGTTCCAGAGCTACAACCTCTTCCCGCACCTGTCGGTTCTCGACAACGTGACCCTCGCCTCGCGGGTCGTGCACCGCGTTCCGCGGCGCGAGGCCGAGGCTCGGGCGCGCGAGCTGCTCGCACGTATCGGGCTGGCCGACAAGGCCGGCGAGCACCCCGACCGTCTGTCGGGCGGACAGCAGCAGCGCGCGGCCATCATCCGCGCGATCGCGACCGACCCCGAGGTGCTGCTGCTCGACGAGATCACCTCGGCGCTCGACCCCGAGCTCGTCGGCGAAGTGCTCGAGCTCGTGCGCGACCTGGCCGAGGGCGGGTCGACGATCCTGATGGCGACGCACGAGATGGCGTTCGCCCGGGATGTCGCCGACCGTGTCGTCTTCCTCGATCAGGGCACAATCGTCGAGGAGGGCCGCTCGGTTGAGGTGTTCGGCGCCCCGCGCGAGGCCCGCACCCGGGCGTTCCTCTCCCGCTTCCTCTGAGCCTCCGCCGATTCGCCGAGGCGAGGCGCGGGGTCAGGCCGTCGCGCGCTCGGCGGCCTCGACGACGTTGGTCATCAGCAGGGCGACGGTCATCGGGCCGACGCCGCCGGGGTTCGGGGAGAGGAAGCCCGCCACCTCGGCGACATCCGGTGCGATGTCGCCGTAGACCTTCGACTTGCCGGTCTCGGGGTCGCTCTCGCGTGTGACGCCCACGTCGAGGACGGCGGCGCCGGGCTTGACGTCGGCGGCCGTGACGAGGTGCTTCACACCCGCCGCTCCGACGATGACGTCGGCCTCGCGCAGGTGCGCGCCGAGGTCGGCGGTGCCGGTGTGGGTCAGGGTCACCGTGGCGTTGATCTCGCGGCGGGTCAGCAGCAGGCCGATCGACCGGCCGATCGTGACGCCGCGGCCCACGACGACGACGTTCTTGCCGGCGAGGTCGTAGCCGTTGCGCTGCAGCAGCTCGATGACGGCGCGCGGCGTGCAGGGCAGCGGCGTCGTGATCGGGTCGTTGACGTTGAGCACGAGGCGTCCGAGGTTGACGGGGTGCAGGCCGTCGGCATCCTTCGCGGGATCGATGCGCTCGAGGATGCGGTCGGTGTCGAGGTGCTTCGGCAGCGGCAGCTGCACGATGTAGCCGTGGCACGTCGGGTCGGCGTTGAGGCGGTCGATGACCTCCTCGACCTCGGCCTGCGTCGACTCGGCCGGCAGCTCGATCTGGATCGAGTTCATGCCGATCGCCTCGGACTCGCGGTGCTTCATCCCCACGTACAGCTGGGATGCCGGGTCGGCTCCCACCAGCACCGTCGCGATGCCGGGGGTCACGCCCTTCGCCGTCAACGCGGCGACGCGCTCGGCCAGTTCGGTCTTGATGGCAGCGGCGGTGGCCCGCCCGTCGAGCTTCTGCGCGGTCATGTCGTTCTCCGTTCGAGGGGATCGCGGTCGCCGAGAACGCAGGGCTCTCGCGGGCACGCGCCGTTCGGGGTGCGTGCTCGCGGCGAGGGTGCGCGCTCGGCGACCGGCGACGGCCGGGTTACTGCTGCAGGTCGGGGTAGAGCGGGAAGGCGTCGGCCAGCGTCGCGACACGGGCGCGCAGAGCCTCGAGGTCGGCGCCCGGCTGCAGCGCGAGGGCGATGATCTCGGCGACCTCGGTGAACTCGGCGTCGCCGAAACCGCGCGTGGCGAGAGCGGGCGTGCCGATGCGCAGACCCGAGGTGACCATGGGCGGGCGCGGGTCGTTGGGAACCGCGTTGCGGTTGACCGTGATGTGGATCTCGTGCAGCAGGTCTTCGGCCTGCTTGCCGTCGAGCTCGGCGTCGCGCAGGTCGACCAGCACGAGGTGCACGTCGGTGCCGCCCGAGCGGACGGCGATGCCGGCATCCGCGACATCCTGCTGCGTCAGGCGCTCGGCGATGATCGACGCGCCGCGGACGGTGCGCTCCTGGCGTTCCTTGAACTCGGGCGTCGCGGCGAGCTTGAACGCCGTCGCCTTGGCGGCGATGACGTGCATGAGCGGGCCGCCCTGCTGGCCGGGGAAGACCGCGGTGTTGATCTTCTTCGCCAGATCGGCGTCGTTGGTCAGGATGATGCCCGAGCGCGGGCCGCCGATGGTCTTGTGCACCGTCGACGAGACGACGTGCGCGTGGGGCACCGGCGAGGGGTGCACGCCCGCGGCGACGAGGCCGGCGAAGTGCGCCATGTCGACCCACAGGTACGCGCCGACCTCGTCGGCGATCGCGCGGAACGCGGCGAAGTCGAGCTGGCGGGGGTAGGCCGACCAGCCGGCGATGATGACCTTCGGCTTGTGCTCGAGCGCGAGGCGGCGCACCTCGTCCATGTCGATGAGCGAGGTCTCGGCGTCGACGCCGTAGGCGACGATGTCGTACAGCCGGCCCGAGAAGTTGATCTTCATGCCGTGGGTGAGGTGACCACCGTGGTCGAGCGAGAGGCCGAGCAGCGTGTCGCCGGGACGGGCGATCGCGTGCAGCACCGCGGCGTTGGCGGTCGCACCCGAGTGGGGCTGGACGTTCGCGAACTCCGAGCCGAACAGCGCCTTCGCCCGCGAGATCGCCAGCTCTTCGGCGACGTCGACTTCCTCGCAGCCGCCGTAGTAGCGACGGCCGGGGTAGCCCTCGGCGTACTTGTTCGTGAGCACCGAGCCCTGCGACTGCAGCACCGAGACGGGCACGAAGTTCTCGGAGGCGATCATCTCGAGGTAACCGCGCTGGCGGTCGAGCTCACGCTCGAGCACCTGGGCGATCTCGGGGTCGACCTCGGCGAGCGGGGCGTTGAAGTACGAATCGGTCATGACGATCTCCAGACGACGGCTTTCGGGACGGATTTCACAAGCAGAGAAGGTTCCGCATCGGCCCAGGCGTGCGGTCGAATGCCGTGTCGGTCGCTCCCCGGTGGTGGCCCACCTCAACGCCAGTCGCGACGCGTCCGAGCATAACGGATGCCGCGCTGGTACGCTGGCCCGAATCAGTTTGTTAGGTTTCCTTACAGATGGGTACGCCATGACGACATTGCCGCTCGTGCCTCTGCCCGCCGCTGTCGGCGCCCCGGGTGGTCCGCCGTTCGTCTTGGACGCCGACGTCCGCATCGGCGGCGACGCGGTGGCCGCCGGGGTCCTGCGCCGCCTCGTCGCGACCCGCACGGGACTGCATCTCGGTCACGCCGACGACGGCGCCGCACCGGATGCCGCTCGCATCGCGCTCACCGTCGACGGTTCCGGCCCCGCGGAGTCGTACCGGCTCGCGGTGCGGCATGACGGCATCGAGGTCCGCGCCGCCGACGCGGCCGGCCTCTTCTACGGCATCCAGACGCTCGGCCAGCTCGTCGCCGGATCCGCCACGGGCTGGACCGTGCCCGCGGCTGACATCGACGACGCTCCCCGCTTCGCCTACCGCGGCGTCATGCTCGACGTCGCCCGGCACTTCCACGATGTCGGGACCGTGACGGCGTTCCTCGAGCGCGCGGCGAGCCTGAAGTTCAACGTGCTGCATCTGCATCTGAGCGACGACCAGGCCTGGCGGCTCGAGCTGCGCAGCCGGCCCGAGCTCACAGCCCGCACCGCGGCGAACGCTGTCGGCGGCGACCCGGGCGGTTTCTACACGCAGGACGACTACCGCCGGATTATCGACCACGCCGCGGCGCACCACGTGACGGTCGTGCCCGAGTTCGATATGCCCGGGCACACCCACGCGGTCGGGATCGCGTACCCCGCGGTCGCCGCGGCCCCGGCGCTCGAGGAATGGGATAACGCGGGCGGCCCGACGCCCGTCGCCGGCGAGCCCTACACCGGCATCGGCGTCGGCTTCTCGTCGCTGCGAATCGGCGACGCGGCGACCGACGCTTTCGTTGCGGACGTCTTCACCGAGCTCGCGACCCTGACCCCCGGCCCGTACCTGCACTTCGGGGGCGACGAGGCGCACGGCACAGCCCCGGCCGACTTCGCCGCGTTCGTCGAGCGCACCTCGGCGCTGATCGCG
The DNA here is from genome assembly GCF_028737325.1 of Microbacterium thalli. Taxonomy (GTDB): domain Bacteria; phylum Actinomycetota; class Actinomycetes; order Actinomycetales; family Microbacteriaceae; genus Microbacterium; species Microbacterium thalli. The sequence goes on from NZ_JAQZCH010000002.1 coordinate 1,173,773, forward strand.
CGCCTCGGCAAGACTCCGGTCGCCTGGCACGAGGCCGGCGCGGCGGGCGGCCTCGCGCGCGGCACCGTCGGGCAGTACTGGAGCTTCGTCCGCCCCGCCGAGGGCGCCGCCGAGAAGACCCGCGCGTTCACGGCCGCCGGGGGACGCGTCATCCTCTCCCCCGCCGATGCCGTCTACCTCGACATGAAGCCCGACGAGACGGCCACGCTCGGCCTGACGTGGGCGAACGGGCCGACGATCCTCGAGCGCGCCTACCGCTGGGAGCCCGCCGACGTCATCGATGGCCTGTCGGAGGACGACATCCTCGGAGTCGAGGCGCCGCTGTGGACCGAGACCGTGCGCACGCTCGACGACATCGACGCCTTGATGTTCCCGCGCATCGCCGCCGCGGCCGAGGCGGCCTGGTCGCCGCGGTCGGGTGCTGCGCCGGGTCGCACGTGGGACTCGTTCCGCTCGCGTGTGGGCGGACTCGGCCCGCTGTGGACGACGCTCGACATCCGCTTCCCCGCTTCCCCGGAGGTCTCGTGGACCCTGTGAACCACCTCGTCCACTCGGCCCGGCTCGTCGACGACGGGCACGAGATCGCCGACGCGTGGCTGCTCGTCCGGGACGGCCGTGTCGCCGAGCGCGGCACCGGTGACGGGTGGCGCGCCCACGTCACCGCGGCCGATGAGATCACGGATGCCGCCGCGGCGGCCGGCCCGCGCGCCGTGCTGGCCCCCGGGTTCGTCGACATCCACGGTCACGGTGGCGGCGGCGCCGCGTACGACGACGGTGCCGAGGCGATCCGCACCGCGCGGGCTCTGCATCGGGCGCACGGCACGACCCGCGCGGTCGTCTCGCTCGTCACCGCGTCGCTCGACGACCTCGCGCGCCGCGTGGCGATGATCGCCGACCTCATCGAGACGGACCCCGGCGTGCTCGGGTCGCATCTCGAGGGCCCGTTCCTCGATCCCGGCCACCACGGCGCGCATGATCCCGATCTGCTCGCCGCCCCGGCGCCCGACGCCGTCGGCCGCCTGCTCGAGGCCGGGCGCGGCACCGTGCGGCAGGTGACGATCGCCCCGGAGCTGCCGGGCGCGCTCGCGGCGATCGAGCGGATCACGACGGCGGGCGCGGCGGCCGCGGTCGGCCACACCGACGCCGACGCCGACGTCACCCGACGCGCCTTCGACGCCGGCGCCACGATCCTCACGCACGCCTTCAACGCGATGCCCGGGCTGCACCACCGTGCACCCGGTCCCGTCGGCGCGGCCACCGGCGACCCCCGGGTCACGGTCGAGGTCATCGCCGACGGGGTGCACCTGCACCCCGACATCCTGCGGATCGTGTTCGCCGCAGCCCCCGGCCGCGTCGCGCTCGTGACCGACGCGATGGCGGCGGCCGGATCGGCCGACGGCGAGTACCTGCTCGGCGCGCTGCGCGTGCAGGTCGAGAACACCGTCGCCCGCCTGGCGGACGGCACGATTGCCGGCTCGACCCTGACCCAGGATGCCGCCTTGCGCACTGCGGTCGCCGCGGGCGTACCCCTGCCCGAGGCGGTCCGCGCGCTCACCGCGACGCCGGCGCGCGCGATCGGCCGCCCCGACCTGGGCTCGCTGCAGCCCGGCGCCCCCGCCGACGCCGTGCTGCTGGACGAGGCGCTGCGGGTGAGCCGGGTCTGGACCGGGCGAGCCTGACCGCCGCCGGGACGGCGCCGGCGGGCGCCTAGAATCGGAGTCATGTCCGATCTGCCGAACGTGCGTCCCGCTCAGCCCGAAGCGCCGCAGCAGGCGCCCGGCACGCGGCCCGCCCTGTCGGCGATCGAGCTGCTCGCCTTCGTCTGCCAGCTCTTCGCGTTCGTGACCTTCGCGATCTGGGGCTTCGCGGCCTGGGATTTCCCCGGCAACATCGTCGCCGGCATCGCCGCGCCGGTCGCCGCGATCCTGCTGTGGGCGCTGTTCGTCTCGCCGCGTGCCGTGTTCGTCGTGCACCCGTTCGTGCGGGCGCTCGTCGAGCTCCTCGTCTACGCCTCGGCCACCATCGCGTGGTGGAGCATGGGCCAGGCATGGATCGGCCTCGTCTTCGGGGTCGTCGCGGTGACCTTCGGCCTGCTCTCCGGACGCCGCCGCCTGGCATGACCGATCCCGACGTCGTCGCGCGCCTCGTCGCCGAGCTCGGCGATCGCGTCGACGTGTCGGATGCCGCTCGCACGGCGGTCCGCGCCGACAAGTCGGGCCACGCGGCATCCGGGTCTCCGCTCGCGGTCGTGACGGCCCGCTCGACGGCCGACGTGCAGGCGACGATGCGCATCGCATCCGAGACGGGCACCCCGGTCGTCCCGCGCGGAGCCGGCACGGGTCTGGCCGGCGGCGCCAACACCGGCGCCGGTGAGATCGCGCTGTCACTGCGAGCGATGGACCGCATCCTCGAGGTGCGCCCCGATGACCTGATCGCCGTCGTCGAGCCGGGCATCCTCAACGCCGACCTCAACGCCGCCCTCGCCCCGCACGGCCTGTGGTGGGCGCCCGATCCCGCCAGCCGCGACATCTCGACCGTCGGCGGCAACATCGCCACCGGCGCCGGCGGTCTGCTGTGCGCGAAGTACGGCGTCGTGCGCGACGCGGTGCTCGGCGTCGACCTGGTCCTGGCCGACGGGCGTCTGCTGCGCCTGGGGCATCGCACGGTGAAGGGGGTCACGGGGCTCGACCTGACGTCGCTCGTCATCGGCTCGGAGGGCGTCCTCGGCGTCGTCGTCGGCGCGACCCTCAAGCTGCGCCGGCTCGTTCCGGGCGACACCCGCACGATCGCCGCCACGTTCGGCGACGTCCGCGCGGCCGCCGTCGCGGCGTCGGCGGTGACCGCGGCCGGCGTGCAGCCGGCGATCATGGAGCTGATGGACGCGACCTCGCTCGCGGCGGCGCACCGGTTGCTCGGGCTGCCCGCGCCCACTCCCGGGGCTGCGCAGCTGACGGTGCAGACCGACGGCCCCGCGGCGCACGCGGAGGCCGAGGCGATCGTCGCCGTCCTCACCGAGGCCGGCGGCACGGTGCGTCTGGCGGCCGACGACGCCGAGGCGCAGCAGCTGTGGACGGTCCGCCGGTCGATGCACCCGGCGATGGAGACGCTCGGAACGACCCTCATCGAGGACGTGTCGGTGCCGCGCAGCGCGCTGCCGGCCATGTTCGACGAGATCGCGCGGATCGAGCAGCGCTTCGGCCTGACGATCCCGACCGTCTGTCACGCGGGCGACGGCAACCTGCATCCCAACTTCGTCTTCGACGGCACCGAGGTGCCCGATCTCGTCTGGGATGCCGCCGAGGATCTCTTCCAGTCGGCGCTCCGTCTCGGCGGCACCCTGACGGGCGAGCACGGCGTCGGGGTGCTCAAGCGGCGGTGGCTGGCCGATGAGCTCGGCGAGGACCAGTGGGAGCTGCAGCGCCGGATCGCGCGCGTCTTCGATCCCGCCGGCATCCTGAACCCGGGAAAGGTGTTCGCCCCGTGACCGTTCCGGCGCAGCCGCGCATCGTCTACGTCAGCGCCGCGGTCGTGACCGACGGCTCGGGGCGCACGCTGCTCGTCCGCAAGCGGGGCACCGAGCGCTTCATGGCGCCCGGCGGCAAGCCCGAGCCGGGCGAGACCGCCGCGGAGGCTCTGGCACGCGAGCTGCACGAGGAACTCGGAGTCGACGTCGCGGCATCCGACCTGGACTACCTCGGACGATTCGAGTCCGAGGCGGCGAACGAGCCGGGCTTCCGGGTCGTCGCCGAGGCGTTCGCGGTCCGCCTCGATCCGTCAGGCGTCGAGGCGGCGGCCGAGATCGCCGAGGCCCGCTGGCTCACCGCCGACGAGGCCGCTCAGCTGCCGCTTGCGCCACTGAGCACCGAGCACCTGCTGCCCCTCGCCTGGCGCTGACGCAGCCACGCGGTCGCTCGCGTCACCGCGCGGGTCAGCCCACCGCGGCGCGGCGTGCGGCGAGGTCGTGCGGTACGGCATCCGGGGTGAGGGCCGCCCCCAGCGCGCCCACGGCAGCCCCGGCCGGGACGAGCACCGCGCGGTCGGCGAGGCGCAACGACCGCAGGAACGGCGAAGCGGCCGCCGACGCGGCGAGCGCGGTCCGTACGGGCGCCAGCAGCCGGTCGCCGAGTCCGGCCACACCCCCGCCGAGGACGACGGCGTCGACGTCGGTGGTCAGCACGAGCAGCTGCACGGCGCCCGCGACACCGCGCACGAGGTCCGCGCGCAGCGCGACAGCGCAGACGTCACCGCCGTCGGCGGCGTCGAAGACGTCGCGCACGGGCAGGTCGGCGGGGCGCCCCCATCGCTGCGCGACAGCGCCACCACCGGCGAGCGCCTCGATGCACCCGCGCTGGCCGCAGCGGCACGACGGTCCGGCCGGATCGATCGAGACGTGGCCGATCTCACCCGCTGCACCGCGGGCTCCGCGGCGGGGGCCGGCGGCGTCGACGATGCCGGCGGCGATCCCGGTCCCGAGGTTGAGGTACGCGAGCGACCCGAGCGCCGGCAGCAGGGCGCGCGCACCGACGGCCGCACAGCGCACGTCGTTGTCGATGGCGGGACGGATGCCGGTGCGCGCGGCGACCGCGGCGGCGAGATCGCTCCGTTCGATCCCCAGGTTCAGGGCGTGCTCGACGACACCGCTTCCCGGCAGGATCTGTCCGGGTACGCCGATCCCGACGCTGACGCTGCCGGCCGAAGCGGCGAGCTCGTCGATGACGACCGCGATCCCGTCGGCGACGGCATCCGGGCCCCAGCCGGTCGGGCGTCGGACGCTCGCGGTCTCGCGCCCCGTCTCGTCGACGGCGACACCCAGAATCTTGGTGCCGCCCACGTCGACGCCGATGCGCAGCGTCATCCCTTCACCGCGCCGGCCACGAGGCCGCCCGACATCCGCCCCTGCACGATCAGGAAGAAGATGACCACCGGGATGGAGATGAGCGTCGAGGCGGCCATCACGGCGCCCCAGTTCGTCGCGGCGGTCGCCGACTGGAACGACAGCAGCCACGGCGGCAGCGTGAGGTTGTACCCCTTCATCAGCAGCAGAGCCATGGTGAATTCATTCCACGACTGGATGAACGCGAAGATGCCGGTCGCGACCAGGCCCGGCGCCAGCAGCGGGAAGGTCACCCGCCAGAAGGCCTGCGTACGGGTGCAGCCGTCGATCATCGCCGCCTCCTCGAGGTCGGCGGGAACGCCGGCGACGAAGCCGCGCAACGTCCAGATCGTGAACGGGATGACGGCGGCGACGTAGACGATGCCGAGTCCGAGCAGGGTGTTCATCAGACGCCAGTCGTCGATCATCCCGTAGATCGTGAACATCATGGCCTCGCCGGGCACCATCTGCACGATCAGCACCGCGACGATGAACGAGCGGCGCCCGCGGAACCGGATCCGGGCGACGGCGATCGACGCGAAGAACGCGAACAGCAGCGTCACCACCAGCACGCCGACGGTCACGAGCGTCGACGACACCAGCCCGTGCACGAAGTCCGTCTGCCCGGGCGCCGCCTCGCGCGTCCACGCGGTCGCGTAGTTGCCGAGCGTGAAGTCGAACGGCAGGAAGCTCGGCGTCCGGCTGATGATGCTCTCGCCGCGCGTGAACGACATGTTCAGCATCCAGTACACCGGGAACACCGAGCAGACGAAGACGATCAGAGCCGCGAGGTTGAGCGCGGCGCGGGAGAACAGCCGTCGCCGCGGCGGCCGCCGGGCCGCGAGCGAGCGCGGGCGCGGACGCGGCAGCCGGCCGCCGTCGCCGACGACCTCTTCGACACCGACGGTGCCGAGCTGGACGGCCGGGGTGACCTGGGTGCTCACAGCTCCTCCTCCTTGAGGGTCGTGCGGATGTACCCCCACGACAGCGCCAGCAGCAGCGCCACGGTGAGCACGCCGATGGCGCTGGTGACGCCGAACTCACCGGGCCCCTGCCGGAAGATGTACGTGCCCAGCACGTTCGTCTCGGATACGAGGCCGCCGCGCTGCTGGAGCGCGTAGACCTGGGTGAAGATGCGCAGGTTCCAGATGACCTGCAGCACCACGACGACCGTCACGACGTTACGCAGGTACGGGAAGACGACGAGCCGGAACCGCGCCCATCCGACGGCGCCGTCGAGCGAGGCCGCCTCGAGCACCTCGCCGGGCACCTGGCCGAGCGCGGCGTACAGCGTGAAGGCCGCGAACGGGATGCCCTGCCACACCACGATGACGGTCAGGACGAAGAAGAACGACCACGGGTTGGCGAGCCAGGAGTGATTGGTCCAGTCGCCCGAGCCGGAGACGGTGTTGAGCGCCCAGTTGACGATCCCGTACTGCGAATCGAAGATCCAGCCCCACACGGTCGTCGCGGCCAGCGGCGGCATGGCCCAGGCGAGCAGCAGCCCCAGCGAGACGAGCATGCGCCAGCCGCGTCGCAGCCGCGTCATGAGCACCGCGATGAGCGCTCCGAGTCCGACGATGAGCACGGTCATGGCGACCATGAGCCCGAGGCTGCGCACGAGCACGGCCGGGAAGTCGGACTGGGTGAAGACCTCGAGGTAGTTCTCGATCCCGACGAGGTTCGGCAGCGTGCCCTGCACCTTGTTGCGGATCGAGTAGTCGGTGAACGACTGCACCAGCATCGACACGGCCGGGTAGAGCACCATGACCCCGAGGATGATCAGCGAGGGGGCGAGCAGGGTCAGGGCGCTGCCGCCGTCGCGCCGGCGGCGCGAGCGTTCGCGCGCGGTGAGTGCGGGCCGGTCGGGCCGACGGTGCTGCCGCGGCTCCCGCGTGAGGAGGTCTGTCATCGTCCTGTCCTCTCTGCGTCGCGGTGGAGCGCGGGGCAGTGACCCCGCGCTCCACCCGACGACTACTTGTTGAGGATGGCCTCGATCTGACCGTCGAGCTCCGTCGCGATCTCGGTCACGTCGCCGCCCTGCGCGATCTTCACGAGGGCGTCCTTGATGACCCCCGACGACTCGACCTCGGACCACTGCGGGCTCGCGGGCACGGCCTTCGACGAGGCGACGGCCTTGGCGGCCTCGGTCGTGATCTCGTCGTCCGGCAGGTAGTCGGCGAACGAGGTGAGGGCGGGGATCAGGCCGTTCTCGGCGAGGATCTTCTGGTATCCCTCCGACAGGATGATCTTCAGGGCGGCCTCCGCCTTGTCGGGCGCGTCCGACTTCGCCGCCACGGCGATGTTCGATCCCCCGGCGAACACGGGCGCGACCTCGCCGGCGGTCATGCCGGGCAGCGCGAACGCCTTGAGGTCGGCGCCGACGGTGTCGGGGCATCCGGGTGCCTCGGCGGCATCCGCGGGCGCGAGGATCGACCACTTGACCCAGGCGGGCGCCGAGAGGAACCCGACCTCTCCAGCGCAGAAGGGGACCTGCGGGTCGGTCTCGTCGGCGTCGGCCGGCGCGATCGTGGCGTTCTCGTAGACGTCCTGCAGCATCTCGAGGCCCGCGATGCCGCCGGGGCTCGAGAAGCCGCCCGTCCACGTGCCGCCCTCCTGCGTCGCGATCTCGCCGCCGTTGGCCCAGACGTAGGGCAGGGCGTTGTACCAGTCCTTGCCCGGGGCGTAGATGCCGGACTTGGTGGGCGTGGTCGCGGCGACCCCGGCTGCCACGTACTCCTCCAGCGTCGTCGGCACCGCGCCGCTGTACGACGCGGGCGAGTAGAACACGATGCGGGAGCCCGCGTAGTACGGAGCGGCGTAGAGCGTGCCGTCCTCCGAGCCGAGCTCGACGAAGCTCTGCAGCATCTCGTCGCCGCCCAGCTCGGACTCGATGCCCGACAGGTCCGAGAACAGACCCTGCGCGATGAAGCCGGCGGACTGGGTGTTTCCGATCTCGACGACATCCGGGGCATCGTTCGACGACAGCGCGGCGACGTAGTTGTCTGCGGTGTCGGCCCAGGTCTTCTCCTCGATCGTCAGCGTCCAGCCCTCGTTCTCGGCTTCGAACGTCTCGACGAGGTAGTCGCGTGCATCCTGCGGGGTGTCGGTGCCGACCAGCCACACGGTGAGGTCACCGGTGGCCGAGGACTGTCCCGCTTCCCCGCTCGCACAGCCGGCGAGCACGAGGGCGGAGACACCGAGGAGCGACAGTGCTCCGAGGCTCTTCTTCATGGTCATTCCTTCTTCTCTGGTGTCGACGAGTCGGATGGCTCGGTCGGGTGGGAGCGGTGGAGCTGTGGAGCTGTGGAGCTGTGGAGCTGTGGAGCTTCGTCAGGAGACGCCGAGGCGTCCCGACAGGACCATGACGGCCGCACCGCGCAGGACGATGTCCTGGCCCTGCTCCGTCATCCGCACCTGCAGCTCGTCGTGGAACGTGGCGAGCGTGCGCGTGCGCACCGTCTCGGCGGCGGCGCTCGCGAGCGTGCCGTCGAGAAGTTCTGAAGGGCCGGAGAGCACGACCTCCGACAGGTCGAGGGCGCCGACGATCGGAGCGAGGGCGATGCCCAGTCGCTCGCCGGCGTCGCGCAGCAGCCCCTCGCGGTCGGCCACCGCACCGCTGTCGATCCGCGACGACAGCGACGGGATCGACAGCCAGGCCTCGAGGCATCCGATCTTGCCGCAGGCGCAGACGGGGCCACCGTCGGTCCCGACCGTCACGTGACCGATCTCACCGGCGGCCGATCGTGCTCCGCGCAGCGGCTCGCCGCCGGTGAGCAGACCGGCGCCGACGCCGCGACCGACCTTGACGAGAATGATGTCATCGCCGGCGCCGCCGAAGGTGTGCTCGGCGAGCACCGCCGCGTTGGCGTCATTGGCCACGAGTACGGGGACGCCCAGTGCGTCGCCGAGGATGCCGCTCAGGTCGAGGTGCTCCCAGCCGAGTCCGGGAGCGGCCAGCACGACGCCCGCGTCGTCGACGACACCGGGCGTGCCGACGCCGACACCGAGGACCGGGGCGTGCGCGTCGGCGATGAGGACCCGCGCGAGACCGATGACCGCCTCGAGGATGCCACCGGGCTCGGCCGGCACCGCGATGTCGTGACGCGCGACGATGTCGCCGTCGAGCGTGAGGACCGCGCCCGTGAAGCTCTCGCTGCCCGAGAGATCGAGCCCGACGATCCGGTGGCCGTCGCGCGCGAGATCGACGAGGATGGCCGGCTTGCCCGGGCCTGACGCCTCGCGCACACCCTGCTCGGCGACGAAGCCGTCGGCGATGAGCTCGGACACGAGGTCGGAGATCGTCACGCGGGTCAGCGCCGTCTCGCGGGCGAGGTCGGCACGGCTCATGGCGCCCCCGTGGAAGAGGCTCTGCAGGACGAGCGACCGATTGTGGGCGCGAGCATGCTCGGGGAGGATCTTCGCCCCCGGGCGTCGCGTGCGGATCGCGCGGCGACCGCCGTCGGTCTCGGTGCTCGTCATGTTTGTTAGTAGACCTTACGAACCGTATCTCGACAAGACTCGGATCGGGTTTTGCAAGCAGTGTTTACAAACTCGTTACACGGTCACGACCGGACAGCGCTCGCTGTCAAGGGCGAACGTGCCGGCGCCGCCTCTCCTAAGGTGGGGAGCGTCGTCGCACCGAGGAGACCACCATGAACCGCCGCCTGACCGCCCTGACCCTGACCGTGACCGCGGTCGCCCTGTTCGCCCTGACCGGCTGCACGGCGGGCGGCGCCGACGGCGGCGACGCCGCCGCCAGCAACCAGTCCGTCGAGGACGCGTGCACGCAGGTCGACGACGTCATGACCGAGGCGACCGCCGGCCTGCAGGAGATCGACCCCTCCGACCCCGCGACCGCGGCGGAGGCCCTGCGCACCATCGCCGAGGGCATGGGCGACGCTGCGGGCGAGGTCACCAACGCCGAGGTCTCCGGCATCCTGCCCGATCTGCAGACCGCGTTCTCGTCCGCCGCCGAGTCGATGGAGGCCGTCGCAGCCGGCGACACCGAGCGCGCGACCGAGCTGAACACGGCGCTCACCGACGTCCAGGGCAGCATCGAGAGCTACACGGAGCTCTGCGGCGGCAACTGATCCGACGTTCGCGAGCCGAATCGCGCCGGAGATAACGCTCTGATTTCACTCAGGCCGCTCCCGGCGATGGGTCGCGTACCATGAACCGCGAGTGCGCACGCGCACAGACGGGGGTAGAGCGGTGACGGATGTCGCTTCGAAGCACGATCACGCGAGCGCGGCCGAGCAGGCTGCGCCGTCGGCCGACGCCGACCAGCGGGTCGAATGGGCTCCGACCGAGCCGGCGCGCAAGAAGCGGCGCCTCGGCTTGTGGATCGGCATCCCCGTCGGTCTCGTCGCCCTCGGAGCCGCCGCAGCTTCGCTCTTCCTGATCGCTCCGGGAACGACCATCGGCGGCGTTCCCGTCGGCTTCCTCACCCCCGGCGCCGCGGCCGCCGCCGTGCAGGACCGCCTCGACGACACGACGGTGACCTTCGGCGACGGTGGCGCCCGCGTGTCGGGAGCCGACCTCGGCGCCCAGGTCGATGGCACCGCCCTCGCGGCATCCGCGTTCGACGCCCGCCCGGCGTGGAACGTCACCCAGTGGTTCGGCGACCCCATCGCGGCGCCGGTCACCGTCGATGACGCCGGGGCCGCCTCGGCGCTTCGGGACGCAGCGCCCGACCTCTACGTCGAGCCGGTCGCATCGTCGATCGCCTTCGACGGCTCGAACTTCGTCGTCACGCCCGACGTGCCCGGCTCGGGCATCGACGTCGAGGCGACGCGCAGCGCCCTGCAGAGTGCTTTCGACTCCGGCGAGACGGATGCCGTCATCGAGCCGCAGATCGCGCCCGTGACCTCCGCGACGACGACCGCGGCCGCCGAAGAGACGGCCGCCTCGCTCAACGGCATGCTCGAATGGGTCGGCTTCTACGTCGGCGACGAGCGCACCGTGCCCGTCGACCGCGCGGTCGCCGCGAGCTGGATGACGGTGACCACCGCCGAGGACGGGTCGTTCTCGGTCGCCGCCGACCCGGCGCTGATCCAGCCCGTCGTCGACACGCTGCCCGACCTGGTCAACCGCGCACCCGTCAACGGCGTCGTCTTCGCCAACGCCGCGGGCACGATCATCGACGACTCCGACGCGGGCGTCGAAGGACGCGCGCTGCCGTCCACCGATGGCATCGCGGCCGGCTTCGCCGAGCAGCTCGCGAACGGGGATGCCGCCTACCGGCTGCCCGTCGACGTCGTGCCGGTGACGACCGAGACCATCACGCGCCTTCTCGAGGTCAACCTCAGCGAGCAGCGTCTCTACCTCAAGGAGAACGGCGTCACCGTGGACTCGTGGCTCGTCTCGACCGGCCGCCCCGGCGCCGACACCCAGACCGGCCGCTACACGATCGGCTGGAAGACGCCCCGCCAGAACATGCGCGGCACGGCCCCCGACTCGGGTGTCGCCTACGTCCAGCCCGACGTGAAGTGGGCGATGTACTTCAACGGCGACCAGGCCTTCCACGGTGTCTACTGGCACAGCAACTGGGGCACCCGGATGAGCGCGGGCTGCGTCGGCATGCCCGACTCGCGCGCGGCGCAGATCTACGAATGGGCTGTCGCCGGCACCGACGTGTGGGTCCACTCCTGAGCTCGCGGTTCGCGCGCGCGGCGGGTCGTTGACGCCTCGCGGATCGACCCGTGCGTTCCGGATGCGCGACCGTTAGCCTGTGACCATGGCTGACCTCCGCGTAGAAGAACTGTCGGCGTCGACGATCGTCGCCGTGAACAACCTGTCGCTCAAGCCGGGCCAGGAACGCTTCGTCGTGCCCGAGAGCTACGCGATCGCCGCGACCGTCGTCAACCCCGCGACGACGTGGCAGCGCGTGATCCTCGACGGCGAGGAGGTCGTCGGCTTCGTCAGCGCCGGGTTCGACCCCGAGGCTCCGGTGGAGCACTTCCGCTCCGTGCTGTGGCGTATCAACGTCGACGCCGACGACCAGGGCCGCGGCGTCGGACGGTTCGCCGTCGAGAAGCTCGTCGAGCAGGCCCGGACGCATGGCTTCGATTGCCTCGACGTCATCTACGAGGCGGGCGAGGGCGGCCCCGAGGCCTTCTTCACGCGCGTGGGCTTCACGCCCGTGGGCGAGACGGAGTACGGCGAGGTCATCGCCGAGATCCGCTTCTGACACCCCGCTCTGCACGCACGAACGCCCCGACCGCGCGAGCGGCCGGGGCGTTCGTCGTGCGGGGCGTCAGATCCCGTCGATGATGCCGTTCAGCGTCGCGGAGGGACGCATGACGGATGCCACGAGGGCGGCGTCCGGTCGGTAGTAGCCGCCGATCTCGGCCGGCGATCCCTGCACCGCGATGAGCTCGTCGACGATCGTCGTCTCGCTCGCGGCAAGCGCCTCGGCGATCGGGGCGAACGCAGCGGCGAGGTCGGCGTCGACCGTCTGCGCCGCGAGCTCCTGGGCCCAGTACAGCGCCAGGTAGAAGTGGCTGCCGCGGTTGTCGATCGTGCCGAGTGCGCGGCCCGGCGACTTGTCCTGCTCGAGGAAGGTGCCGGTCGCGGCATCCAGCGTGTCGGCGAGGACCTTCGCGTGGGCGTTGCCGGTGTAGTCGCCAAGGTGCTCGAACGAGGCCGCGAGGGCGAAGAACTCGCCCAGCGAGTCCCAGCGCAGGTAGTTCTCGGCCACCAGCTGCTGCACGTGCTTGGGAGCCGATCCCCCGGCGCCGGTCTCGAACAGTCCACCGCCGGCGAGCAGCGGAACGATCGAGAGCATCTTGGCGCTCGTGCCGACCTCGAGGATCGGGAACAGGTCGGTCAGGTAGTCGCGCAGGACGTTGCCGGTGACCGAGATGGTGTCTTCGCCGCGACGGATGCGCTCGAGCGAGTAGCGCGTGGCGTCGGCCGGGGCGAGGATCTCGATCGTGAGCCCGTCGGTGTCGTGCTCGGCAAGGTACTCGCGCACCTTCGCGATGAGGTTCGCGTCGTGCGCTCGGTTCTCGTCGAGCCAGAACACGGCGGGCACACCGGTGGCGCGGGCGCGGGTCACGGCGAGCTTGACCCAGTCGCGCACCGCGACGTCCTTCGTCTGCGTCGCGCGCCAGATGTCACCGGGCTGCACCCGGTGCGACAGCAGGACCGAACCCGACGAGTCGACGACCTCGACGGTGCCGGCCGCGGCGATCTCGAACGTCTTGTCGTGCGAGCCGTACTCCTCGGCCGCCTGCGCCATGAGGCCGACGTTCGGCACCGAGCCGATCGTCGCCGGGTCGAGCGGACCGTGGGCGATGACGTCGTCGATCGTGGCCTGGTAGACCCCGGCGTACGACGAGTCGGGGATGACGGCGATCGTGTCGGCCTCGCCGCCGTCGGCGCCCCACAGCTTGCCGCCGTTGCGGATCAGTGCGGGCATCGACGCGTCGACGATGACGTCCGACGGCACGTGCAGGTTCGTGATGCCCTTGTCGGAGTTGACGTACGACAGGCGCGGGCCGGCGGCGATCGCGGCCTCGAAGGCGGCCCGGATCTCGTCGCCGCGCTCGAGCTGCGGCAGACCCGCGAGGATCGCGCCGAGCCCGTCGTTCGAGGTCAGGCCCGCCGCGGCGAGGTCGTCGCCGAACCGGGCGAAGACGTCGGCGAAGAACGCACGCACGACGTGACCGAAGATGATCGGGTCGCTGACCTTCATCATCGTCGCCTTGAGGTGGACCGAGTAGAGCACGTCCTCCTCAGCGGCCTGCGCCACGGTGTCGGCGAGGAAGGCGTCGAGCGCGGCAGCCGAGAGGAAGGTCGCGTCGACGACCTCGCCGGGCAGCACCTTCAGGCCGGACTTCAGCTCGGTGGTCGCACCGTCCTCGGCCGTGAAACGGATCGACAGGACGTCGTCCGAACCGATGACCGTCGAGACCTCGTTCGACCTGAAGTCGTCGTGTCCGAGTGTCGCGACGCGGGTCTTCGACCCGTCGGCGAACGGCTTGTTGCGGTGCGGGTGCTTGCGGGCGTAGTTCTTCACCGACAGGGGCGCGCGGCGGTCGCTGTTGCCCTCGCGCAGCACCGGGTTCACGGCGGAGCCCTTGATGCGGTCGTAGCGGGCGCGGACATCCGTGTCGGCGTCGCTCTGCGGCTCGTCCGGGTAGTCCGGGATGTCGTAGCCGGCGGCCTGCAGCTCGGCGATCGCGGCCTTCAGCTGCGGGATCGACGCCGAGATGTTCGGCAGCTTGATGATGTTCGCCTCGGGGAGGGTCGCGAGGCCGCCGAGCTCGGCGAGGGCGTCGCCCACCTGCTGCTCGGGCGTCAGGTTCTGGGGGAAAGCCGAGAGGATGCGGCCCGCGAGCGAGATGTCGCGGGTCTCGATGGCCACGCCGGCTTTGCCCGCGTAGGCCTCGACGATCGGCAGGAAGGAGGCTGTGGCCAGTGCCGGCGCCTCGTCGGTGTACGTGTAGATGATGGTCGAGTCGGGCACGTGTCGTCTCTCCAAAAAGCGCGTCGAGGGTCGGTGCTCAGCGTATCGCACGGGGGCATATCTCTCGATGTCGAGATATCTCTCGGGGTCACGATCCTTCGCGCTAGGGTGAGCGCGTGCCGCGCTTCGACCTGCCGCTCGCCGAACTCGAGGCCTATCGCCCGACGGTGAGCGAACCCCGTGACTTCGACGATTTTTGGGCTGCCACGCTCGCCGGCTCGCGGCAGGCGGCCGGCGAGGTGACCGTGTCGGCGGCATCCGAGCTGTTCTCGACGGTGCACGTCCACGACGTCACCTTCCCCGGGTTCGGAGGCGAGCCGGTCAAGGCCTGGCTCATCCTGCCGGCCCACCGTGAGGGGCCGCTGCCCGCGGTCGTGGAGTTCATCGGCTACGGCGGCGGGCGCGGACTGCCCGCCGAGCGCCTCTCGTGGGCGGCCGCCGGGTACGCCTCGTTCGTCATGGACACGCGCGGCCAGGGCAGCGTGTGGGGCAGCGGCGGCGAGACCCCCGATCCGCACGGCTCGGGTCCGGCGGTGCCGGGGTTCCTCACCCGGGGCATCGACTCCCCCGAGACCTACTACTACCGGCGGGTGTTCACGGATGCCGTCCGCGCGATCGATGCCGTCCGCGGACTGCCCGAGATCGACGCCCACCGCGTCGCGGTGTGCGGCGGCAGCCAGGGCGGCGGCATCGCGTTGGCGGCGGCGGCCTTGAGCGACGACCTCGTCGCGGTCATGCCGGACGTCCCCTTCCTCTGTCACTTCGAGCGCGCGATCGGTCTCACCGGCAGCGACCCGTACCAGGAGGTCGTGCGCTACCTCGCGGTGCATCGCGGCGCCGAGGACCAGGTCTTCGAGACGCTGTCGTACTTCGACGGCGTCTCGTTCGCGCGCCGCGCGACCGCGCCGGCGCTCTTCTCGGTCGGACTGCTCGACCCGGTGTGCCCGCCCTCGACCGTGTACGCGGCATTCAACGCGTACACGGGGCCCGACAAGGCGATCACGGTCTACCCCTTCAACGAGCACGAGGGCGGGCTCGGACATCAATGGCAGGTGCAGGCCGCCTTCCTGGCACGCCTGCTCGAGCGCGACGCCGCCGCAGAGGTGTCCGCATGAGCACCCCGGCGGTCCTCGCGATCGATGCCGGCCAGAGCGGCATCAAGGTGCGCCTGCCGCACGGCGTCCGCGGCGACGACCTCGTCTTCGACGGCATCCGCACCGGGGAGCCGCTGCTCCCCCAGCTCGCGGCCGTCGTCGCGGCCACGCGCGAGCGCACCGGCACCCCGGTCGACACGGTCGCGGCGGGCATCTCGGGGCTGACCGACGCGAACGCGGATGCCGCGGCGATGCTCGACCTCGTCCGCGACCTCGGCGTCCGCGACGTGCTGCTCGCGCACGACGCGACGACCTCGTTCCTCGGCGCGCTGGGCGATCGCGCCGGAGCGGTCGTGGCGGCCGGCACCGGCTCCGTCATCCTGGCCGTCGGCGCCGAGACGACCGCGCGCGTCGACGGCTGGGGCTGGATCATGGGCGACGCCGGCAGCGGCTACTGGATCGGGCGCGAGGCGCTCGACGCGATCATGCGGGCGTACGACGGCCGTGGGCCGAGCACGATGCTCACGGCCGCGGCATCCGATCGGTGGCCTGATCTGTCGCAGGCGTATATGAGCCTGCAGGCCGACCCCGATCGCGTGCGCATCGTGGCGAGCTTCGCCGCCGTCGTGGCGCGCGCCGCGGCTGCCGACGACGCCGTCGCCCGCGGCATCACGGCGCGGGCGGCGCACGAACTCGCCGGAAGCGTGCGCGCATCGATTGCGCAGGTGCGCACGGATGAGGCGACCTTCCCCGTCTGCGCCCTCGGCGGCGTCTTCGGGTCGCCCCTGCTGCACGCCGACTTCGTCGCCGACCTGCACGGCAGCGACGACTCCGTCCGCCTCGTCGACCCGGTCGGCGTCGGCATCGACGGCGTTGTCGCCCTCGCGGATCTCACCGACACCCACCCGCTCGGCGCCCTCGTGCACCGGGCCGGGCTCGCCCGCTGACGACGCCGAGATCGCACCGCGTTTCCGGTATGCGCCGCCGTTTGTTGAAGGCGACGACAAAAAGCTTGCGGTAACCGAAAGCGCGGACGTACACTCGCTGTCGAAACGCTTCGAGAATGGGCTCGGCGTTCTGATCCGCGATCGACGAAGAGGTGGACATGGCTCGTATCGACGAGGTGGCAGCCGCTGCCCGCGTGTCGATCTCGACCGTGTCCTATGCGCTCAGCGGCAAGCGGTCGATCTCGGCCGAGACGCGGCGCCGGGTCGAAGAGGCCGCGCGCGAACTCGGCTACGAGCCCCACGCCGGCGCCCGGGCGCTGGCCGGACGCCGGACGCAGATCTTCGCGCTCACCGAGCCGTTGCGTGCCGACACCCACGCGCCGACGCACATGGCCTTCGTGCTCGCCGCGTCGGTGGCGGCGCGTCGCCGCGACTACGACATCCTGCTCCTGACCGACGAGGAGGCCTCGACGGGAATGCGCCGCGTCGCCGCGAGCGATCTGGTCGACGCCATCCTCGTGCTCGACGTCGCCCCCGACGACGCGCGGGTCGCGATCGCACGGTCGATCCGCATCCCCACGGTGTTCATCGGCATCCCCGACGACCACGCCGGCCTCGACTGCGTCGACCTCGACTTCGAAGCCGCGGCCGAGCTCGCCGTCGACCGCCTCGCGGATGCGGACCACCGCCACGTCGCGATGATCGGGCAGAGCCAGATCGCCTACCGCGCGTCGAACTTCCCGCCGCGCGTCCGGGCGGCAGCCGCCGCCCGCGCCGCAGCCCGCGGCATCCGTCTCGCATTCACGGCAGCGGGTGCGACGGCCACCGAACCGGCCGTCGTCCGCGCCGCGACCGCGCGTGCGCTCGACGAGGGCACGACCGCATTCGTGCTGCACGCCGCAGAAGACGCCCACGAGGTCGTCCTCGAGACCATCGCCGAGCGCGGGCTCGTCATCGGCCGCGACGTCTCGCTCGTCTCCGTGGCGTCGGTCTTCGACGCCACTCGACTGTCGACTCCGCTCGACACGATCCCCCTGGTGCCGGCGGTGTCCTGCGACGCCGCCGTCGACCTCGCCATCGCGCGACTGCACGACGCGAGTCGCGCTCCCGTCCTCCACCTGATCCCACCGGAGTACCGCTCGGCGGGATCCGTCGCTCCCGCACCCGCCTGACGGCCCGCACGGCGGCTGCTCTTTCACGCCCATCGTCGAAGCGCTTCGACCATGGCGTGGATCCGTTGACCCCCTGCACCACCCATCCGAAGTACCGACCGTCCTGGTCACCGAGAAAGGAGTGCCAACGATGGCACGCACGACACGACGCGCCGCGACCCTCTCCGCGGTCGCCGCCCTCTCCACCGCCGGCCTCGCGCTGGCGGGCTGCAGCGGCGGCGGCGGCGACGCCGGAGGCGACGGCGACACCCTGCGCCTCTGGCACTACGAGAGCGCCGACAGCGCGATGGGCAAAGCCTGGGACGAGGCGATCCGCATCTTCGAAGAGGAGACCGGCGCCACCGTCGAGTTCGAGGAGAAGTCCTTCGAGCAGATCCAGAAGACCGCCAGCCAGGTGCTCGACACCGACGCGGCGCCCGACCTCATGGAGTTCAACAAGGGCAACGCGACAGCGGGGTTCCTCGCCAGCACGGGGCTGATCTCCGACATCTCCGACGCGGTCGACGAGTACGGCTGGGCCGACAAGCTCGCGCCCTCGCTGCAGACGACCGCGAAGTACACCGAGGACGGCGTGATGGGCGGCGACGCCTGGTACGGCATCCCGAACTACGGCGAGTTCGTGGGCGTGTACTACAACCTCGACATGTTCGCCGAGGCGGGGCTCGAGGTCCCCACCACCTACGACGAGTTCGTCAGCGTGCTCGACGCATTCGTCGCGCGCGGCGTGACGCCCCTCGCCGAAGCCGGGGCCGAATACCCGCTCGGACAGCTCTGGTACCAACTGGCGCTGTCGCAGGCAGACCGGTCGTTCGTCGACGACTACCAGCTCTACGAGAACCCTGTCGATTGGTCGGGCCCCGAGGTCACCTACGCGACCGAGACCCTCGCGGAGTACGTCGACAAGGGCTACATCGCGAAGGACGTCTCCTCCGTCGTCGCCGAAGACGCGGGCGTTTCGTTCATCAACGGCACGTCTCCCATCTTCGTGTCGGGCTCGTGGTGGTACGGCCGCTTCGTCAGCGAGGCGAGCGCATTCGACTGGTCGCTGGAGTCGTTCCCCGAGTCGCAGCTCTCGCTCGGGTCGTCGGGCAACCTGTGGGTCGTCCCGGCCAACGCTGCTAACGCCGAGCTCGCCTACGAGTTCATCGACATCACGATGCGCCCCGAGATCCAGGCGATCATCGGCAACAACGGCGGTGTCCCGGTGGCGGCGGACGCGGCCGACATCACCGACGAGAAGAGTGCGGCACTGATCGAGACCTTCAACGGCATCCTCGACGACGACGGCCTCTCGTTCTACCCCGACTGGCCCGCGCCCGGCTTCTACGACGTCCTCGTTCAGGAGCTCCAGGGGCTCGTGACCGGCGCCCAGGATGCCGCGACCACCGCGACCAACCTCGGCGAACAGTACGACGAAGGCACGGCGGACTACCGCTGATCCGATCGGGAGGGACGGATGCCGCATCCGTCCCTCCCCCGACCCCGGAGTCACTCATGACCGTCACCGAAACGCGCGCTCTGCGCACGGCGCTCCCGCCCGAGGAGCCGTCCATCCCCCAGCGCGGCTCGGGCCGCGGCGGCTACTGGCCGTACCTGCTGCCCGGTTTCGCCCTGCTCATCGTCATCATCATCGTCCCGCTCGTCTGGAACCTGGTGCTCACCTTCACCGACTGGCGCGGCGTCGGCACCCCCGAGTTCATCGGTCTCGAGAACTGGGCGGCCATCCTCGTCGACGAGGACTTCTGGACCTCGTTCGCCAACTCCGTGTGGATGGTGCTGGCGATGGTCGTGGTGCCCACCGTCGTCGGCCTCTTCGTCGCCGCCGCGCTGTTCGACGTCATCGGACGCAAGTTCGGCGGCAAGGTCGCGAGCTTCCTCCGCGCCACCTACTACCTGCCGCAGATCCTTCCGGCAGCCGTCGCCGGCATCGTCATCGGCTGGATCGTCCGACCCGGCGGCGACGGGGCCCTGAACCAGATCCTCGGGGCCGTCGGCATCGGGCCGATCGACTGGCTCGGGCAGATGCCCTCCGCGCTGATCGTGCTCATGGTCGTGCTCGTCTGGGTGCAGATCGGCTACCCCGTCGTGGTGTTCATGGCCGCACTGCAACGCGTCGACCCCGAGCTCTATGAGGCCGCCGAGCTCGACGGCGCGAACTGGGGCCAGCGCTTCGTCGCGATCACGATGAGCATCATCCGGCCCGAGATCTTCGTGGTCACCCTCACGTGCACGATCGCGGCGTTGAAGGTGTTCGGCCCGGTCTACGTCATCACCCGCGGCGGACCGGCCGGCTCGACGCTCGTGCCGGCGTACTACGCCTACCAGGAGTTCTTCACCAAGCGAGACGTCGGCTACGGCGCGACGATCGCCACCGTGCTCACGATCCTCGTCGTGATCGTGTCGATCATCTTCGTGCGCGTGCAGAACTCGCTCGAGCGCAAAGAAAGGGCGGGCCTGTGATGGCGACCTCCACTCTGCTTCCCCCGGCCGCGACACGCACCGCACCGCGGCGGACGCGCCCCCGTGGCGGGATGACGAAGCCCCGCGGACGCGACTGGATCGTCGTCGCCCTCGTGGGGCTCGGCGCCCTCGCGGTGCTCGCGCCGTTCTACCTCGTCGTCGTGAACTCCTTCAAGTCCCCCACCGACTACGCCACCTCGGGCGCGCTCGCGCTGCCGCAAGCGCTCGACTTCACCGGGCTCGGCCGGTTCTGGGAGCGGGTGAACTTCCCCGAGAAGGTCTGGAACTCGATCTTCATCTCGGGTGTGGTCGCCGTCCTGGCTGTGCTCATCTCGATGCTGAACGCCTTCGCGATCGGCATCGGCCGCGTGAAGTACCGCACCTCGATCGTGCTGCTGTTCCTGCTCGCGAACCTGCTGCCGCAGGAGGCGCTGCTGTACCCGCTCTACTACATGTTCAAGGAGGTCGGCCTCTACGACAACGTGTGGTCGGTCATCATCATCTTCGTCGTGGTGCAGGCGGCGTTCGGCACGTACCTGCTGAGCGCGGTGTACGGCACCTTTCCGAAAGAGGTGCTCGAAGCGGCATCCCTCGACGGCGCGAGCCGGTGGCAGATCCTGTGGCGGGTGATCTTCCCGATCAGCCGCCCTACCCTGTCGGTGCTGCTGATCTTCTTCTTCATCTGGACGTGGAACGAGTTCCTCATCCCGCTGACCTTCCTCGCCTCGAACGCGAACCAGACGGTTCCCGTGGCGATCAGCGTGCTGCAGGGCGACCGCTTGATGGATGTGACGACAACCAGCGCGTCGGCGCTGCTCGGCATCATCCCGACGCTCATCTTCTTCCTCGTCTTCCAACGCACCCTCACCCGGGGCATCACCGCAGGAGCAGTCAAGTAATGAAGTTCACCGATGGTTTCTGGCAGCTGCGTCCGGGCGTCAGCCCGCTCTACGCGCAAGAGGCCTACGACATCGACCCCGGCTCGCATCCGACCGACGGTGAGGCCGTCGTCGTCTCGGCGACGACGGCGATCATCGGCCAGCGCGGCGACACCCTCAACCGGCCCGTGCTCACCGTGACGCTGTCCTCTCCCCTCGAGGGGGTGGTCCGGGTGCGCATCGAGCGTCACGTCGGCGGGCGTCGGCACGACGGCTTCGCGCTGCCGGGAGCCGTCTCCGGCGGCGCCGGTGCGGCGTCCGTCACCCGCGATGACGGCATGCTGCAGAGCGGACCGCTCAGGGCCCGCATCCGCCGAGGCGCACCGTGGAGCCTCGACTTCGACGTCGACGGGCGACGCATCACCGGCAGCGGCTTCCGCGCGCCGGCGTGGTTCGGCATCGCAGACGACGCACAGGTCGACCCCGGGATGCCGGGCGAGACCGTCAGCGGCATGAACCTGCCCCGCGCGGCGAGCTACGTGCGCGAACAGCTCGACTTGGGTGTCGGCGAACTCGTCTACGGGCTCGGCGAGCGGTTCGGACCGCTCGTGAAGAATGGACAGACCGTCGACATCTGGAACGCCGACGGCGGCACCTCGAGCGAGCAGGCCTACAAGAACATCCCGTTCTATCTGACGAGCAGCGGTTACGGCGTGCTCGTGAACGACCCCGGGCACGTCTCGTTCGAGGTCGGCTCGGAAGCGGTCGAGCGCGTGCAGTTCGCCGTGTCGGGCGAGGCGCTCGAGTACTTCGTGTTCGCGGGCCCGACGCCGAAGGACGTTCTGGCCCGGTACACCGAGCTCACCGGGCGCGCCGCGATCGTGCCGGCCTGGTCGTACGGCCTGTGGCTGTCGACGTCGTTCACGACCGACTACGACGAGGCGACGGTGACCTCGTTCATCGACGAGATGGCGCGGCGCGAGCTGCCCGTCTCGGTCTTCCACTTCGACTGCTTCTGGATGCGCGAGTTCAATTGGTGCGATTTCGAGTGGGACCCGCGGGTCTTCCCCGACCCCGACGGCATGCTCGAGCGTCTGCACGCCAAGGATCTGCGGGTCAGCGTCTGGATCAACCCCTACATCGCCCAGCGGTCGCCGCTGTTCGCCGAGGCGGCCGAGGCCGGATACCTTGTGCGGCGCCCCGACGGCACGGTGTGGCAGTGGGACAAATGGCAGGCGGGAATGGGGCTGGTGGACTTCACGAACCCGGATGCCACCGGCTGGTACCAGGGCAAACTGCGTGCCCTCGTCGATCAGGGCGTCGACTGCTTCAAGACCGACTTCGGCGAGCGCATCCCCGTCGACGTGGCCTGGGCCGACGGCTCGGACCCCGAGCGGATGCACAACCTCTACACGCAGCTCTACAACCGGGCGGTGCACGACGTGCTCGTGGCTGCGCGCGGCGCGGGCGAGGCGGTGCTGTTCGCCCGATCGGCGACGGCGGGGGGCCAGCAGATGCCCGTCCACTGGGGCGGCGACAACACCTCGACGTTCCCGTCGATGGCCGAGACCTTGCGCGGTGGCCTGTCACTCGCCTTCAGCGGGTTCGCCCACTGGAGCCATGACATCGGCGGGTTCGAGGGCACGCCCGACCCGCTCGTCTACAAGCGCTGGACCGCGTTCGGCCTGCTGAGCACCCACAGCCGTCTGCACGGGTCGAGCTCGTATCGCGTCCCGTGGAACTTCGACGACGAGGCGGTGGCGGTCACCCGCCGATTCACGCAGGTGAAGCTGCAGCTGATGCCCTACCTGTACCAGGCCGGGCGCGACGCCGCGGCCACCGGCATCCCGGTCTTCCGGCCGGTGCAGCTCGAGTTCCCCCACGACCGCGCGACCGCCTACCTCGATCGCCAATTCATGCTGGGGTCCGAACTGATGGTCGCCCCGGTGATGTCCGCCGATGGCGAGGTCGAGTTCTACCTGCCCACCGGAATATGGACGAGCCTGCTGACGGGTGAGACGGTCGAGGGCGGCAGCTGGCGGCGCGAGACCCACGACGTCTTCTCGCTGCCGCTGTACGCCCGACCCGGCGCGGTCATCCCGTGGGGCGCCCGCGCCGACCGCCCGGACTACGACTATCTCGACGGCCTGACGCTGCGGGTGTTCGCCGGCGGCTCCGGCACGCGCGACGTCACCGTCACGACCCCGGAGGGCCGCACCGAGACCTTCACGGTCGACCTCGCCGACGTCACCGGCTGAGGGCAGCCGCCGAGAGCGCACCGTCGGTGCGTTCTCGGCGGCTAGCCCGCCTCAGACGAGCGACTCGCGCCAGGCGGCGTGCAGCTGCGCGAACTTGCCGGTGCCGGCGATGAGGGCGGCGGGGGTGTCATCCTCGATGATGCGGCCGTGCTCCATCACGAGCACCCGGTCGGCGATCGCCACCGTCGACAGACGGTGCGCGATGATGATGGCCGTACGGTCGGCGAGGAGCGTCCCCAGCGCCTGCTGGATCTGCCGTTCGCTCGGGATGTCGAGCGACGCCGTCGCCTCGTCGAGGATGAGCACCGCGGGGTCGGCGAGGAAGGCGCGGGCGAACGAGATCAGCTGACGCTGTCCTGCCGAGACCCGGCCGCCGCGCTTGTTGACGTCGGTGGCGTACCCGTCCGGCAGGCGCTCGATGAACTCGTGGGCACCGACGGCCTGCGCGGCGGACCGGATCTCGTCCATCGTCGCGTCGGGCTTGCCGAGGGCGATGTTGTCGGCGACGGTCCCACTGAACAGGTACGCCTCCTGCGTGACCATGACGATCGCGCGGCGCAGATCCCGCGGGTCGAGGCGCCGCAGGTCGACGCCGTCGAGGGTGACTCGGCCTCGCGTGGGGTCGTAGAACCGGGCGACGAGCTTCGCCAGCGTCGACTTGCCCGCACCCGTGGTGCCGACCAGCGCGATCGTCTGCCCCGCCGGCATGTCGAGGGCGAAGTCCGGCAGGATGACGCGGTCGTCCGAGTACCCGAACGTGACGTCCTCGAACCGCAGGTGGCCGCGGGCGTCGCGCAGCTCGATGGGGTCGTCGGGGTCGGGAACCGTCGGCTCCTCCTCCAGCACGCCCGACACCTTCTCGAGTGCGGCGGTGGCCGACTGGTACGAGTTCAGGAAGAACGCGACCTCCTGCATAGGCGCGAAGAAGTTCCGCACGTACAGCACCGCCGACAGCAGGAAGCCGAGACTCAGCGACCCCTCGACCACCCGGAAGCCGCCCCACGCCAGTACGAGGGCAAGAGAGACGGATGCCACGGCCATGAGCGCCGGCTCGAAGGTGCCGAACAGGCGGATCGAGCGCATGTTGACGTCGCGGTAGTCGCTCGACAGGACGCCGAACTCCTCGTCGTTCGCCGGCTCCTTGCGGAATGCCTTGACGGCGCGGATGCCGGTCATCGACTCGACGAACTTGACGATCACCTTCGCGCTGATCACACGCGACTCGCGATAGACGACCTGCGAGCGCAGGTAGAACCAGCGCATGAGGAGGAACAGCGGCAGCCCCATGACCGCGAGGATGAGGCCCGACTGCCAGTCCAGCAGCAGCAGCGCGACGAGCGTGAACCCGCCGTACAGCAGGCCCGAGACCAGTTCGTTCAGACCGCCGTCGAGCAGCTCGCGGATCGTGTCGAGGTCGCTCGTCTGCCGCGAGATGATGCGGCCCGAGGTGTAGGACTCGTGGAACTCGAGACTCAGGCGCTGCGTGTGGCGGAAGATGCGCTTGCGCAGGTCGATCATGACCGCCTGCGTCAGGCGCGCCGCGACGACGGCGTACCAGCCGATGAGCGCCGCGCCGCCGATGCCGGTGGCGAGGAAGACGGCGACCACGAGGATCGTCGGCATCCAGTCGGCCTCGGCTTGAACGGCCGGGAGCGCGTTGGCGATGCCCCAGCCGACGAGCGCGGGACCGGCCACGCGCAGCGCCGTCGAGATGACGAGCACGACGGCGGCGAGCGCCAACTGCATGCGCAGCGGCGTCACGAGCGACCCGAGCAGGCGCAGCGAACGGCGCCGGATCTCGCGGCTCTCGTCGCGGGTGTAGTCGGAGCGGTCCTCGCCGCTCGTCCCGGTGACGGTGCTCACAGGGTCACCTCCCTTTCGTCGCGTCGTTCGTTTTCGTCTTCGAGGCTCGAGATGACGTGTCGGTAGTGCTCGCTCGTGCGCAGCAGCTCGGAGTGCGTACCCACCGCCGTGACGCGGCCGTCTTCGAGCAGCGCGACGCGGTCGGCCAACGTCACCGTCGAGGGGCGGTGCGCCACGATCAGCGCGGTCGTGTCGGCGAGCACCTCGCGCAGCGCGTCTTCGACGAGCGCCTCGGTGTCGACGTCGAGGGCCGACAGGGGGTCGTCGAGGACGAGCACCGCCGGGCGGGCAGCCACGGCACGCGCGAGTGCCAGGCGCTGGCGCTGACCGCCCGAGAGGCTCAGTCCCTCTTCGCCGATCACGGTGTCGACGCCGTTCGGCAGGTCGTCGACGAAGCTCGCCTGAGCCACCGCGAGCGCCTCGCGCAGGACCCGCTCGGCTTCGGCGCTGCCGCGGTCGAGGTCTTCGCGTCCGAGCAGGATGTTCTCGCGCACGGTCTGCGAGAACAGCGTCGCGTCTTCGAAGGCCATGCCGACGTGACGGCGCAGTTCGCTCAGCCGCAGCTCCCGCACGTCGACGCCGTCGAGCAGCACCGCGCCGCCCGTGACGTCGTATAGGCGGCCGGGCAGCGTCGTCAGCGTGGTCTTGCCCGAGCCGGTCAGACCCACCAGCGCCATCGTCTCGCCGGGCCGCAGGGCCAGGTCGATGCCGTCGAGCAGGTCACGCTCGGTCTCGGGAGCGTCCTGGTAGCGGAAGCGCGCGCCCGCGAAGACGAGCTCGCCGCGCGGCTGCGCGATGGTCGTCGGGTTCTCGGGGTCGACGATGGTGTTCTGCTCGTCGAAGACCTCGAAGATGCGGTCGGTCGCGGTGCGCGCATCGACGAGGAACGAGAAGAGGAACCCGATCGACTCGACCGGCCAGCGCAGGATCGTGGCCATCGCAAAGAACGCGATGAGCGAGTCGACGCCCAGCTCCCCCGCCTGCACGAGGTAGATGCCGGCGCCGAGGCACAGCGCGAAGGCGATGTCGGGCAGCAGCACGAGCCAGAACCAGATCCAACCGACGGCGCGCGCCTTCTGCACTTCGGTCTCGCGCAGCGTCTCGGCCTGGCGGGCGAACTTCTGCAGCGCGTGACCGCCCCGACCGAACGCCTTGAGTACACGGATGCCGTGAACCGACTCCTCGACGGCGGTGGCGAGGTCGCCCGCCTGGTCCTGGCTCTGGCGCGACAGCATCCCGTAGCGCTTCTCGAAGACGAAGCCGGCGATCCACAGCGGCGCCGACACGACGACGAAGATCGTGCCGAGCAGCCAGTGCCAGCGGAAGAGGATGATCGAGCCGACGACGATCGTCACCATGTTGACGACCAGCAGCACGATGCCGAAGGCGAGCCACCGCCGGATGAGGCTGATGTCCTGCATCATGCGGCTGAGGAGCTGCCCCGACTGCCACCGGTCGTGGAAGGCGACGGGCAGGCGCTGCAGGCGCGCGTAGAAGTCGGTGCGCAGCTCGTACTCGACCTTCGTCGCGGGCGCGAGCACGAACCAGCGGCGGGCCCAGACCATGAGCGCTTCGAAGAGACCGAGCGCGAGCACGGCGCCGGCGCCGAGCACGATGAGCCACGGGTCGCCGGAGTTGATCGGGCCCTCGGGGCCGACGATCACCTCGAGCACGAGCGGGATGCCGAGCGCGAGCAGGCTCGCGATGAGCGCGCTGACGAACCCGAGGCTCAGGCGCGGCAGGACGGGCTTGGCGAAGGGAAGCAGTCGCGCGAGCGCGCGCGGCGTGGACAGACGGGGAGGCGTCGAGGAGGTCATGATCCTGAGGTGTGTCGAGCGGATGCCGCGGTGGCGCGGCGCGGGACGCGCGCGAGCGCGTCGAGGTGGGCCGGGGCCCGAGGGGAGGAAAGAGCGCCCCCTGCACGCACGGGAGCCCTCCAGGCTATACCTGAGATTTCGCTGAGTGCAAGAGCAATGGCAGCGTCATCCGCGCAGCTCGGCCTCACGCGCCAGCAGGCTCTGCTTCACCTCGGTCCCCCACGCGAAGCCGCCGAGCGCCCCACCCGTGCGGAGAACCCGGTGGCAGGGCACGAAGAGCGCGGCGGCATTGCGGGCACAGACGGATGCCGCCGCGCGGACGGCTCCGGGCGACCCGAGTGCCGCTGCGAAGCCGGTGTAGGTCAGCGGCTCGCCGGGCGCGATGCGCCGCAGGGCCTGCCAACCGGCGCTCTGCATCGCCGTACCGGTCTGGCGCACCGGGACGGCCTCGATCGCGGCGAGGTCGCCGGCGTAGTACGCGGTGACGGCCGCGGCGGCATCCGTACGTCCGTCGATGACGCGCGTGGGACGGGCCGCGGGGCGTAGGCGGTCGAGGATCGCGGCGGGGTCGGAGGTCCAGCCCGAAGCGAGCACCGCACCGTTCGCCTCGAGGATCGTGAATGGGCCGTCGGGGGTGGTCACGGTCTCGATGAGGGCTGTGCCGGTCACGGGGGGAACGTCGACGATGTCGGTCATGCTCGGGCCTTTCGCGGCGGAGTGAGGGTCGGCTCGGTCGCGCTTTCGCGCCAGGCCTGCGTGACGGGGGCGGCGTACCAGAGGTGCGCCATGAGGTAGCTGCGCCACGGCGCCGCGCGCTCGGCCCACGCGACGAGCTCGGCGGGCCCGGCGGGGATGCCGGCGGCGGCAGCCCCCGCTCGCGCCGCGACATCGCCGGGCAGCAGGATGTCGGGGTCGCCGAGCACCCGCATCCGCACGTAGTCGGCGGTCCACGGGCCGATGCCGGGCAGGGCGAGCAGGGCGGCGCGCTGCTCGTGGGTGTCGTCGCCGGGCGACAGGCGCAGCGATCCGTCGGCCAGCGCGGTGGCGGCCCCGACGATCGCACGGATTCGTGCGCCGGGGCCGCGCAGGACGTCGGCGCCGTGCTCGGCGATCGCCGGCATCGTCGGGAAGAGCGTGGCCGGGCCTGCCGCCGTCTCGACGGGGTCACCGAGCTCGGCGGTCAGCCGCCCCTGCACGGTGCGGGCCGAGGCGACGCTGATCTGCTGCCCGATCATGGCGCGGATGAGCATCTCATCGGGGTCGATGGCGGCGGGAAGCCGCACCCCGGGGATCCGCGCGACAAGCGGCGCGAGCTCGGGATGCTGGGCGAGCGCCTCATCGATCGCGGTCGGGTCGGCGTCGAGGTCGAACAGCCTCCGCACCCGCGTGATGAGGGCAGAGAGATCCGACAGCGCGGCGAGCTCGGCGCGCAGCCGCACGCGGCCCGCGTCATCCAGGCGCACCTCGAACCAGGCCGGTCCCCCGGCGAGACGGATCACGCGTGCGAACGACCGCTCGTCGCCCGACTCGACCCCGGGGATCGCGTGGGCCCGCATCCAGCCGAACAGGCCCGCGGCGTCGAACGGTTCGCGCACCGGCAGCACGAGGTCGATGCGGCCGGGCGCGCGCTCCCCCGTCTGCCGGCGTGCGCGCAGCTGGCCGGGAGGCAGCGCGAAGACCTCGCCGATCGTCTCGTTGAACTGCCGCACGCTCGCGAAGCCCGATGCGAAGGCGACGTCGGCGATCGGCAGGTCGGTCTCGACGAGCAGGGTGCGCGCGGTGTGCGCTCGATGGGCTCGCGCGAGGGCGAGCGGTCCCGCGCCGAGCTCGGCCGTCAGCAGCCGGGTGAGGTGCCGCGACGAGTAGCCGAGACGGGATGCCAGTCCGGGCACCCCGTCGCGGTCGACGACGCCGTCGGCGATGAGGCGCATCGCCCGCGCGGCGAGGTCGCCGCGGAGGTTCCACTGCGGCGATCCGGGCGTCGCTTCGGGCAGGCAGCGCTTGCACGCGCGGTAACCGGCCTCGTGCGCGGCCGCGCTCGTCGGATAGAACGTGACGTTCGCGGGTTTGGGCGTGCGGGCCGGGCAGCTCGGCCGGCAGTAGATCCCGGTTGAACGCACGGCGGTGACGAACTGCCCGTCGAAACGGGTGTCGCGGGCGTCGATGGCGCGGTAGCGCTCGTCGAAGCCCATCGCAGCGATCGTCATGCCTCCACCCTGACACGCCCCACCGACACCGGCTCGCGGAAATCGGACACGACTCTGCCCGGCTGTCCTCCCCCGGTCGACTCGCCGCGTGGCGCCGATGCCGCCCCTCCCAGGTCCCTAGATTCCGGAGACTCGACGATGCCGCGATCAGCCGGCCGGCATCGGAGGGTCGGTCACGAGCGGCTGTGGCTGAACGGGAACGCCGGTCTCGTCGTAGTAGACCGGGCCGTCGGGCGGGAAGAAGAACTGCGGCACCGACGACGGCCCCTCGGTGGCGGGGAGCCGGCGCCAGATGTCCGCGGGCAGCCGCTCCTCGGCGAACACCTCGGTGGCGAGGTCGTGGGCCGAGCCGGGCGCGCACTCCGTCTCGGACGAGACGCGCACCTGCCCCGTCGCGGGACGGATGGTCACGACGGTGCGTTCGGCGACGCCGCCCTCGGCGACGACGGTCACCTCGCGCGCGTCCGCCTGACCCCGCTCCGTCGTGTCGCTCTCGATACCGAGCGAGGCGAGCGCCTCCGACGCCGCGGCGGCGACATCCAGCGGATCGCGACCGGGCAGCTCGAGACCGCGGACGGCGACGAGACGGTACCCGCCTTCCTCGCTGAGCCCCAGCTGGCATCCGGTCGGGTGCGCGCCGTAGGCCCCGTCGACGACGCTCCACTCGGTCGGCTCGATGGCCATGATCACCGAGTGCACACCGGCCGCAAATGCGGAGAAGCGCTCCCGCGCCTGCGCGTACGTCTCGCCGTCACCGAGCCTGCCCGGGTCTCCGCATCCGCTCACCAGCAGCAGCGGGATCATCAGGAGCGCGCCGGCGGCGAAGCCGAGACGGCCGGTGCTCGTCCTCCGAATCATCTGCGCGCGGGTCGGGACTCACCGAGGCGGGACCGGCGCGTCCGTCACGAGCGGCTGGGGCTGGACCGGCGTCCCGTCTTCGTTGTAGTAGACAGGGCCGTCGGGCGGGAAGTAGAACTGCGGCACGGACGACGGGCCTTCCGTCGCGGGGAGCCGTCGCCAGACATCATCCGGGTACAGCTCCTCACCGAACATCGCGGTGAGGATGTCTGAACTCGACCCGGCCGTGCAGGCGGTCTCGCTGGAGACGAGCACACGGCCATCGACGGGACGGATGACCACCACGGTGCGGGCAGCCTCGCTCTCACCCACGACGGTAACCTCCCTTGCCTCCCCGGAGCCCCGCTGCACGGTCTCCGCGTCTATTCCGAGCTCGGTGAAACCCTCGGATGCCGCAGCCGCGATCTCCCCGGCATCCCGTCCCGGCAGCTCGATTGCGCGCACTGCCGTGAACGAATACCCCGTGTCCGCGCTGACGCCCAGCTGACATCCGCTCGGGCGGGCTCCGTACTGTCCCTGGTCGACCCGCCAGTCGGTCGGCTCGATCGCCATGATCACCGTATGCAACTCGTCGGCCATTGCCGCGAACTGCTCCCGCGCCTCGGTGTACTGATCCGCGGCCGGCTGTTCGTCACCCGGCGTCGCCGCACACGAACTCATCATCAACACCAATCCGACGGCGAAGGCCGTCATTGTCATCCGCGAGGTCGATCTCATCAGTCACGTCCGGTAGGGGTCAACGGGAAGCCATTCCAGCCAATCGGGCAGGTCCCAGAAGCCGCGCTCACTGCCGTCGCCGTCCATTTCGGTCCCGGGCTCGCCGGTCAGGATGATCTGCTGGATGTTGTAGAACGATTCCGATCCTTGCACGAGGTACCCTTCCCCGTCCCCCGATGGAAGCGGCCCGTTGCCGCCCTCGTGAGCGCCGTGTCCGGGCGTGGGCGCAAGCTGCTCGCCGCCCGCGTAACCGCCGTCGCTGCCGAACTCGGTCACCCCCGGGAGCGTCTCGGGCACGGTGCCGTGCGCGCCTCCCCAGCTCGTGTCACGGCCGATGCGGGCCCATGCGTCGTTCTCCGACAGCGTCGCGTACATGCGCAGGTCGTCGGCGTTCTGGAGGTTTGACAGCACCTGCGGATCGCTCGGGAAGCCAGCCGAGCCCACCGCGATGAACTGGTCGACGCCGAGCGCGTCCGGGCGGGACCCGATCGCGAGGGCAGCGGTCGTGCTGCCGTAGGAGTGCGCGATGACGGCTTTCTCCGCGGTAGGGTGCACCGCGTCGATGCCGAGCAGGAACGAGCGGAGCGCTGCCGCGCCGTGGCGCGCCCTGTCCATCCCGGGCTCTTCGAGCTCGTTGGGAGAGTCGTAGCCGAACCATGCGATCGTCGCCAGGCCCGGTCCAGCGTTGTTGAGCGCGCGAGCCGAGTCTCCCCATTCGCCGATGCCCGCGACGGATGAATTCATACCGGGAACGAGCACGTTGATGTCCGTTGCAGAAGCGAGATCGCCGTACGCCAGCGCTGCGGTGGTCTGCGCCGAACCGCCGGGGTCAAACGAGATCAGGAGCGGGAAGGGAGGACCGTCCGTCAGCTCCTCCCAGAGCGCCGCGACGTCGTCGCCGAGCGCGCCGCCCGGGTTCGTGGCGCGCAGCGCTTCGAGGCGTTCCCGGTTGACCCGCGCGCGCACGTCGTACGGGATGCCGTCGAGGTTGCCGATGATGTCCGGGTGCGCGCGGGCGATCTCGTCGTGCAGTTCGGGATGCGCGAGCCACAGCTCCAGCACCGCCTGCGGGGTATCCGCCGCGAGCAGCTGATCGAGCAGACTCCGCGCCTCCGATGTCAGCGCCGGCCCCGCTCCGCCGGCGAGCTCGGCGAGCGCGGCGTCGTAGGCGGTGTCCCAGGCGGAGTAGTGGTTCTCGAACTGCTCCCACAGATCCGCGAGGTCGCCGGCGGCGGCATCCCGTGTGGCTACGGCATCCTGCGCCGCGTCGTTCGCGCGGCGGACGTCGGCCGGCTCACCCGAGCGAGAGGTCGACAGCGCGCTCAGCGCAGCTTCCTCTGCGTCCGCGGCCGCTGAGCTCCACGCCGCATGGGCGGACTCGATGTCGTCGATGAGCCGGTTCGCCGCCTCCGCGGACGACGAGAACGCGTCGGCATAGCGCTGCAGCACCCCGGCGAGCAGCTCGGCCTCGGCGATCTCCGCAGCGAGCCCGTTGGCGACCTCTTGCGCGTCGGCACGGGCCGCGGTGATCGCGGCGCCGACACCGTCGAGGTCGGTCGCGGACTGGACCGTGGTGCGAAGGTCGCCGAGCGAGCCGGCCACGCGGCTGAAAGCGCCGCTCCACCAGCTCATCGACCCGGCGCTGCCTTCGAGGCGCTCGAGCGGATAGCCCCGGTTGGGCGAGGTGAGGCTCACGGCTGGTTCCTGCCCGTCAGCTCGACATCGAGATCCGAGTAGCGCGCCGCGATCTCCGACAGGGACGCTCCGACCCCGGATGCCGCGCCCGTGCGGTCCAGCACGGCCTGATGCAGGCCGGTCAGACGCCGGTTGATCTCGAGGCGCAGCGCCACGCGGTGCGCGGGGTTCTCGACACCGGTGTCGTCGCCCTGGATGTCGGCGTTGTCCATCACCGCGCTCGACACGCGCGTCTGAATGGCATCCGCCGCGCTCGTGAGCGCGTGGTAGTAGATCTCGACATCCGACATGACGCCCTCTCTCGAAAGCCGACTCGCTCCGGCCGACGGTGACACGCTATCGAGGGCGCCACCGCCGCGTCGATGGGGAGATCTCCCCTCCCCTGCCGCGCAAGCGCTGGCGTCCGCGCCCCTCGCCGGGTTAGCGTCGCGGCATGAGCGAACGCACCTACGACCTCGTCGTCATCGGAGCCGGTCCCGTCGGAGAGAACGTCGCCGACCGAGCTGTGCAGGGCGGCCTGAGCGTCGCGATCGTCGAGAGCGAGCTGGTCGGCGGCGAGTGCTCGTATTGGGCATGCATGCCGTCGAAGGGGCTGTTGCGGGCGGGTGCGGCGATCCGGGCGGCGAAGGCCGTCGACGGCGCGAAGCAAGCCGTCACCGGCGACATCGACGTCGCGGGTGTGCTGCGCCGCCGCGACACGCTGACGTCGGACTGGAACGACGCGTCACAGGTGGAGTGGCTGCAGGGCGCCGGAGTCGACCTCGTGCGCGGACACGGACGCCTCGCCGGTGAGAAGCGCGTGAGCGTCACGGATGCCGATGGCGTGGTCACCACGCTCATCGCGCGTCACGCCGTCGCGGTGTGCACCGGCTCGGCGGCCCTGTTGCCCGGCGTTCCCGGCCTGGCGGACGTGTCGCCGTGGACGAGTCGCGAGGCCACCGCTGTGCAAGAAGTCCCGGGCTCGCTCGCGATCGTCGGCGGCGGTGTCGTCGCGGCCGAGATGGCCACGGCGTTCGTCGATCTCGGCAGCGACGTGACGCTCATCGCGCGCAGCCGGCTGCTCGGACCGATGGAGCCCTTCGCCGGCGACCTCGTCGGGCAATCGCTCACCGACCACGGCGCGCGGGTGCTGCTGCACACCGACCTTGTCTCGGCGCGACGGGTCGATGACGGCCAGGTCGAGCTCGAGCTGTCGAACGGCACGCACGTCCGCGCCGACGAGGTGCTCGTCGCGACCGGCCGCGTGCCCCGCACGGAGGATCTCGGACTGGATGCCGTCGGCCTCGAGCCCGGCTCCTGGTTGGACGTCGACGACACCATGCTCGTGCGCGGTTCCGACTGGCTGTATGCGGTCGGCGATGTCAATCACCGCGCACTCCTGACCCACCAGGGCAAGTACCAAGCGCGGGCTGCGGGCGACGTCATCGTCGCACGCGCAACCGGCGGCACCGTCGACGATGCTCCCTGGGGCGCGCACGTCGCGACCGCCGACCACGCCGCCGTGCCGCAGGTGACCTTCACGGATCCCGAGGTCGCGTCGATCGGCGAGACCGAGGCGTCGGCACGCGCTGCGGGGCGCAGCATCCGGGTCCTCGATTACGACCTCTCGGCGGTCGCCGGAGCGTCCACGCGTTCGGACGCGTACACCGGTCAGGCGCGCGCGATCGTCGACGAGGATCGCGGCATCCTCATCGGGGCGACCTTTGTCGGGGCGGATGTCGGCGAGCTCCTGCACGCCGCCACGATCGCGGTCGTCGGTGAGGTTCCGCTCGCCCGGCTGTGGCACGCGGTGCCGTCCTACCCGACGCTCAGCGAGATCTGGCTGCGCTTCCTCGAGACCTACGGCCGCCCGACCACCTGACCCGGAGATCGCCTCGCCCGCTGCGCCACGCGTGCCGCTCGGCGTCGAGGAGGAACCGTCCCGGGGGGGGCGCGGCTTCTCCCCGGGGATGGGCCGGCAGAGAAGGATGCAGCTTCATCCTCACCGCCGGCGCCACAGTCCCCGGGAATGTCTCCAGTGCGATCAGCTGCCAGCGAGCTGCTGGTCGAGGTCCTGGATCGCGCGCATCATGCCCAAAAGCGACTCGGACATGTCGTTGATGCCATCGACCGCGTTCTTCAGACCCGTCGTCAGCTCCGAGTACCCCTCACCGAACTTGCCCGACGCATGCTGCGTCTTGAAGTCATCACCCAGCAGCGTGTCGACCTGCGACTTCAGGGTGTCCAGCTGCCCCTGAATGTCATCACGAGCCTGCGACAGCGAGCTCGCAACCTGCTCCATCTCGCCATAAGACGCACCGAAATCAGCCATGACGGCCCTCCTGAAAGTTGGTGTTCCGACTCCCTTCCGGAGCCGACACACAGAACCTATCGACCAGCACCACCCGAGGTCGATGGGGAGAACTCCCCACTTCACAACAGCTCAGACCAACGTCGACGAGCTCAGCGGGGAGCGATACTTTCGTGCGCTTCGAGGCGGTACGACGAACGCGCTCCTCCGGCGACCGTTGACGACATCATCCCGAGGGCGCTGAGCTTGGCGCGCGACGCCGTCTCGGCGTCGATCTTGCCTTGCTCCAGCAGAAGCACAGCGCCGATCGCAGAGGCACGCGTGACGATCGCGTGCACGCGGTTCGGCGATACCGCCGAGCAGAATCACGGGCTCAGCGTACGCAGCACGGGGGTAGCCGCGTCACCGAGCGCGTGCTGAGCGCGTCAGCCTCGACCTCAGCGGGTCCCCCGCGCTCAGACCACTGACGATGCGCAGAACGCCGCCGATCTGACCGATACCGCTGAGGGCGCCGCACACACCGACGACCAGGGATGGCGCCGTGAAGATGGTGACGCCGGCATCGAGATCGCGCATGAACAGCGCGAGTCCGCCCACGGCGACCAGCAGGGCGAGGGATGCCGTGATCAGGCGGACGAGAATGCGCGGTTCGAGGTTGACGGTGCGCGCCTGTACCCAGCCGGCGGCACGCGGGCTGCGCCGGCCGTTGGCGTAGGGGGCGCGGAGCCAGAACGAGGCGGCGCGCGTGAGCGCGCGACCGGTCCGCCACAGGGCGACAAGCAACGTCGAACCCGCCAGTGCGATCACGATGGCGATCAGGGTCGCAATCACATCGACGGTGCCTACCCATCCGGCGGCGGCCATCGCCGCGACCATTCCCGCGGCGACGAAGCCTGCCCCCGCGGCGGCGACGAAACCGACGACACCGAGTGCCCAGCGCGACCACCGCTCGTAGTCGGCGCGCAACGCGGCCGCGGCACGATCGGCCTCAGCGGGCGGAACAGATGCCGCTGGCTCCCCCGCCTCGCCTGCGGTGAGAAGCGGGCGGGACGCGGCCCGAATGAAAGCGAACGCCATGGACAGGATGCTACGAGCCCGACGCGTCAGGCTCGCCCCGACCCGGCCTGTGACACGGCGCGCTGACCGAAGGGAGACATCATCTCGGGCGCAACCGTGCGCCCGAGATGGCCCAACGGGGCCGCGAGCGCCATCTCGCCGGCCTCGGGCGTGATGCGGCCCTGAGCGAGGAGCTCGCGAATCGCGGCATCCCGTTCCTGCAACGCCGTCGCGCGGGCATCGGGGCGCATCTCGCTGACCGCCTGGTCGACATTCTGGAGGTCGTCCTGCGGCCCGCTCTTGCTCACGACAAGCGAATCACCGTCCACACCGCGAGAGCGACATTCGCGGCGACCGCCCACAGCCACACCTCGCTCCCATCCCAGAACGGCCGCGCAGCAGTCAGACCGATACCCAAGACCAGCACGCCCGGGATGATGTTCCACAGCGCGAGGGTCCACGTGATGGTCGCACCGGGGTACCGCGGAGTCCTGAGCTCCTGCACCTCGCCGTGTGCGTTCACCAGCAGCGCAAACGCTGTCAGTGGGCCGGCATACATCAATGGCATGTCCCAGCGGCTAGCGCCCTGAATCACCAGCCATTGAACCATCGTCGCCGCCGACAGCGTCGGCAGCGCCAGCGCGAGCATGAAGGCGAGACTCTGCAAGCAACTCCCCGCCGCGAACTTGGGCACCTCTGCGCGCCAAGCCTCGCGCGGACCCACCAGTGCGACCTTCGCCTGAGCGGGCGCGGCGTCTACCAGCGTGCGCAGCTCCAGTCGCCACCACTTCACGCCGTCCCAGTCGCCCTACTCGTCGAGGAGAGCTCGCACGGACCGATCACCCACATCGACCATCCTGACGGTCGGCCGCCTCAGCTGAGGTGGCCGACGCCCGCGAGCGCGGCCTTCGCCCGAGGCGACATGGCCTCCGGCGCCATCGTCATCCCGAGCTTTCCGAGCGGAGCCGCCGAGGCGCGCTCCGCTTCATCGGGCGAGATCGAACCGCGCGCGACCAGCTCCCGGATCGCCGCATCCCGCTCCGCCCGCGCTTCCTCACGGCGAGTCTCGGGGACTTCCGTCAGGGCCTGATCCACGTTCTCGACCTCGTTGCGCGGGCCACCCCGCGGAATCGGACCGCGCGCGAGCAGGAACACATGCAGGGCTATGTGAGCCGCGGCCACGGCCAGCCAGTATCCGGTGCCCTCCAGGTAGGGGGCGGCAGCCGTGAGACCGATGATGAGGACGATCGCGGCGGGAACGATGTTGACAATGGCAATGACGATGAGCGAACCCCAGGCGCTCGCGCGGCGGCGCCGCAGAGACTCGAACGCTCCGAAGAGACTGACGACGAAGGCGAAGGCGAGTATCGGCCCGGCGTAGCCGAGCGGCATGTCCCACGGGCTCTGCCCCCGGGTGGCCCACTGGATCATCATCCCGGCGGCGAGTGTCGGCAGCGCGATGCTGAGCAGGATGGCGAGGCTCTTCAGGAAGCTGCCGAGAGTGACCCGCGTCTCCGGGCGCCGTGCCTCCTGCGGCCCCAGGGTCGCGATCGAAGCATGCACGAAGGGCTCCCGGGCGAACGCCCTCTGCTCGAGCCGCCACCACTTCACCGCGTCCCACTCGCCGGACTCATCCAGCAGCGCGCGCACCGTCCGATCGCTCATGCGACCCATCGTGTTCGATCGGTGCGGTTCTGCATCAGCGAGGATCTATACCTTCGTGCGCTTCCGGGTAGTACGACGAACGCGCCTCTCCGGCGACCGTCAACGACATCATCCCGAGAGCGCTGAGCTTGGCACGCGACGCCGTTTCTGCGTCGATCTTGCCCTGCCCCAGTAGACGATCCACGGCGGCGTTCCTGCTCGCGAGCACTCGCTCTCGCACCGCCGGCGTCAGCTCTCGGACGGACTGCTCCACGTTCTCGATCGGGTTGCGCGGGCCGGTCTTGACCGTGACACGCCTCACCCACAGCGCGACGTGCACGAGAACATCGGCGACAACCGGGATCAACCACCACAACGACCCGCCCACCTCCGGGTCGGCAAGCGACCCCGAAACGGCGATGCCGATCGTGATGAGACCCGGCACGATGTGAGCCAAGTAGACCTTCCGAACCGCGGCCATCGCGGTCGCCCGCGGACGATTCCGGTACACAAACTCCGAAACGACAGTGATCACGACGCTCAACAGCGACGCGACACCGGCGACATCAACAGGCGCCTCCCCGCCCCCGCCCCCGAGCGCCCACAGCAGCATCCACCCCGCGCCCGCCGTCGGAGCGGCCAGAGAAAGAACGTAGAGCAGGGTCTGCAGACACCCGCCCACAGACGGCCGCCCGTACTCCTTCTCCCACGCACCCTTCGGACCCAGCACCGCAACGGTGCGCTGCGTGAAGGGGGCGTCATCCAAAGACCGCAATTCCAAGCGCCACCAAAGCACCGCGTCCCACGTGGTCGCTTCATCGATCAGAGGTTCGAGAGGACGTGCCGTCATACCGCCCATCTTTCCTCGTCTTGTTGGAAGGCGTCGGCGATCTCGGTCGCGGCGCGGCCGCTCGGGTCCGCGACGTACCCGTCGATGGACAGCGAGTCGATGATCAGATCGCTCACCGGCTCGACGAGAGCCAGGAACGGAACCGCCATCGGTCCCAGGGCGACCGCCACGGACCCGTGTTCACCGAGGAACAGCCAGCGGCGCTCGGCCACGGCGCGATGGTGCTCACGGTGAACGATCGCCACGGTCGAGCCCGCGCCGAGACCATCCGTCGAGATCTTCCGGTGAGTGGGACGTAGCAGAGAGGAGCGAGGCCAGAGGAAATCCTCCTGGTCCGCTTTCGTCGGCTGCTCCGGCGAGAACATGATCGTCATCGGCGCGGCAATCTGCGGTTCCGGCAGAAACAGAAGCGCTGCTGCGCGCGAGCCCCCCGCGACACGAGCCAGCTCCGCGGCCAGGTCCGCTACCCGCGCGACCGCCGTCGCATCGAGGTCCACCTCGGTGCGAATGTGCTCGGCGTACGATGCGGCAGCGTTCAAAGCCCAGGAACGCCGCGCCTCGTCGTCCTCACCTTTAACCGCCACGGGGATCACTCGATCGCGGTCGTAGCGGTATCGAACGTTCATTGTTTGGCGTCCCATTGGAATGTGGCAACGTGAGCATCCATCAATTCCACCCACATCTCGAGCCGCGGGTCATCCACCGGAAGGTCCTGTTCATGCGGGATAGTGAGGGTCCATTGCACGGCTTTGCCGCGTTGCGTGCCGGGCACCGGGATCAGGTAGTTCACCATCGTCGTGTCGAGATCCACGCCATCCATGGAGACCGCACGTCGCTCCGTCCACCGGACGATGCGGAAGTCTTCGTCGATCGCGACCCCGCCCCGGTCAATCGCGCGACGCACGATGCTGTCGAGCGGCATCTCGGGCGTACCAACACGCACCGTACCCAGCAGACTGGCGGTTCCGAGCGACCAGGTCGGCGACTCGTCGCCGGCGAACGCCAATGCCACCGCCTGCTGCGAGCGCATCTCCTCGACGGCCCGTTCGACCTGCGCACTGAGAGACGCGAACAAGTCCGGTCGGTGATGTCGGGCGAAACGCGCGCCGGCGCGCTCGAGCAATGCATCCCGCGCTTTCTCGCTCAGGTCATGTGTCTCCCATCCCGGGGGAAGCATCATCCTGAACCGTCGACCGCTCTCGACCTCGCCGAGAATCGCTGACCGCAGCCCCACCACATCAGCCTCCGTCGTACTCATCGTCATCACTGTTGATACGCGCACTCACGAGAATAGACGGTGCCAATCGGTCGCGTCTTTGATGGTGCTGACGTGTGAGCCGCTTGCCCATCCCACGACGTCGGACACGACGGTGTACTGGGCATGCGCCGTACTCACAAGCGTGTCGACGGCGCCGATTGCGGTGCCCGGTACACGGGACCATTCGTCGATTGTCTTGCCACTCAGAAGCTGCGAGGCGAAGTTGCCAGCGCCTTCGACGAACGACATGCCGTGGAACGCGTTCAGTCCCGCGAAATACTCGCCCGCGTTCGTTGCGCCGCGACCGCTCCAGCGCGCTGCGTCCTGAGCGAAGGTCATGCTCTCCCCGGCTGCGCCGGAGAACTTGCCGAGAATGGACCCGAAGGGAATCACTCCGATGATTGCGAAGGCCAGGTCCCACCCGTCGGCATCGCCGTACGTCATCTGGGCGATGGTCACGACGAGAGCTGCCACTGCGACAATCGTTCCGATGAGCGCGATGATCGGCCCACCGACGACGATGGCGAGGACCGCGAGAACCATGCCGGCGACGGCGAGCACGGCCGATGCCGTCTCAAGGAACCCGCGGACGTTGTCGTCCCACGTGTCCTCGATCGCGTC
Source organism: Microbacterium thalli (assembly GCF_028737325.1). Taxonomy (GTDB): domain Bacteria; phylum Actinomycetota; class Actinomycetes; order Actinomycetales; family Microbacteriaceae; genus Microbacterium; species Microbacterium thalli. Next base: position 1,213,806 of record NZ_JAQZCH010000002.1, read on the forward strand.
ACTCGTGTCCTCGCGGATACCGGCTGCCGCTGACGAGAAGGCGTCGTACCACGTGTCGTACTCGGCGTCGAAGTCCGCTGCTCGAGCGTCCCAATCGCCACGCGCATTCGCCGCTGCGGCGGCCGCTGAGGCCCGATCGCTCTCGTATGCGTCCTCGGCCTGTTGCCGAAGAACAGGGTCGTCCGCGTCCTCGCCTCGGGGGTACGAGGGAGTAGATCCAGCGACTTGATCCGCAGACTGCTGTGCCTGCGTGTAGGCGGCCCACAGTTCTTCGAGCTCGTCGACCAGGTCGCGGATGCGCGGCTGCGATGACTCAAGCTGCGACCCGTAGGCAGAGATATGAGGCCCGACTGCCTGGTAGAGATTAGCTGCGCGCCGCAGCTCCGAGTAGACCTCTTCCGAGAGCTCGCGAAGCTTGTCGATCGCGTCGCCCTCCATGTCAGATCCATCAGTGGCCAAGCGGTCCAGCAAGTCCGCGGAGGTAGCCATGGCCTCAGCAAGCGAGGTCAGTTCCGATCCTCGCGCCAGAACGTCGCCGGGGTTGCCGTCGAGATAGTCGATCTCGCGTCCTCGCGGAGACGAAGGCATCATCATGCTCATGTGGCGGGTCCCTTCAGGACGCTTCTTCGAATGAGGCTGACGCCTCGCTGTCGAATTCCTGGAAACCGTCGATCACGGTTTGAGCGTGATCGCGGACCTTCTGGCAGTTGCCCATCAGACGATTACGACGGTCGTCCCACCGACCCTCGAAGTTGTCTGCAGCGTCGTACAGGTCGCTCAACCCGTATGGACGTGCCACTCCGTCGCGGAGCGCGTCACTGCGGCTGCCCGCGCGGTTGAACTCCTCGATGATGTCGTCCAGAGCGACCGTCAGCGGCTCCAGCTCGCTGTAGTTGACCTTGACCCCGTTACCCATGATTCCCCTCCTCCGGATTCGACCTGATCATGATCGAGGCGTGGCGGATGCCGTATCCGCCACGCCTCGAATGTGAATCAGCTGCCGGCGAGCTGCTGGTCGAGGTCCTGGATCGCGCGCATCATGCCCAGCAGCGACTCGGACATGTCGTTGATGCCATCGACGGCGTTCTTCAGACCCGTCGTCAGCTCGGAGTACCCCTCACCGAACTTGCCCGACGCGTGCTGCGTCTTGAAGTCATCACCCAGCAGCGTGTCGACCTGCGACTTCAGGGTGTCCAGCTGCCCCTGAATGTCATCACGAGCCTGCGACAGCGAGCTCGCAACCTGCTCCATCTCGCCATAAGACGCACCGAAATCAGCCATGACGGCCCTCCCAAGAATTCGCTTCCCGACCCCCCTCCGGAGCCGACACTGAAGAACTTACTGAACCCTGAGGTCTAGGGCGATGGGGAGAACTCCCCATCTCGGAATCTGCTACGCAATCGCTCTCCGTCAGAACGACGGCCGGGGCGAACACAGACGGGTGCCGCGGGCCTCGGAGGCCCGCTCAGTCTGCGGGCGGCGGGGAAGAGGGCAGCCGCGGCTCACCATCGGCGATGCCGAAGAAAATCGGGTCGGAGGGCGCCTCCTGCTTTGGGACCGGCCAATCCGGAATCGGATCGTCGCCATACATCATCCGATCCAATTCCTCGATGTCGCCGGGCTGGCAGGGCGAGGTCGCGGTCAGCACCACGTTGCCGTTGTCGATCAACGTCACCGTCAACAGCGAGTACACCCCCTGCTTGCGCACGATCACATCACCCGACGACACCGTCCCGGACGCGAGATCCATACCCTCGACCTCGAAACCTGCCTCGACCAGATGCTGAGACACCGCCTCCCGTTTGCCCAGGATCTCCGCCGGATCGATGCTCACCGTCCGGGTCAGATCGAACTTCCACCCGTCGCCGCACCCGACTCCCGACGGCAGCATCCCGTACGTCCCCACCTCCCAGGGCCCGTCGTGGACCGCCGCAAGCACTCCGTTCGTCGTCTCCCGGAAATCCAGATACAGGCTCTCCGCCCGCTCGAACAGTTCCTCACCTGTCGGTTCTGCCACCGTCGCCCCACATCCCGTCAGAACGGTGACCGCGAACGCGGCCGCCGTCGCACCGAACAGACTTCTCCGCATGCTCACTGCAGCACCTCACCATTCGCCACGATGCTCGCAAATTTACGGAATGACTCCGAGTCGCGGGAAAGGAGATGGGAGGAACTCCCCATCTCGGAATCTGCCAGGCAACCGCTCTCCGGTAGGCGTCAGGCTTCGCGCGGGGCGAAGCGGGCGCCGAGCATACCGGGCGGTGCCTGCCGGGCCTCGGCGGCCACGGACTCCGGGATGCGACCGGCGGTCTCGAGCTCATCGATAGCGTCGCCGATGTCGGCCAGGATGCGGGCGCGGGTGTCGTCGTCGAGCGCCGACACGGCGGCTGCCAGCTGATCCACCGCTCGCCTCCAACGCTTCGAACCGTCGGTCGGCTTCCGCCGGAAGACCACGAAGTACAGCGCACCCACGACAAGATCGAGCACGATGAACCCCAGCCCCAAGCACCCGTCGCCTGACTCTGGAGCACGGCAAGTATCGACACGACCAACGCAGCTCCGGCAGCCAGCACATGAACCCATCCGATCGCGTGCGCGGACCCGGCGTCGACACGACCGGCATCACGACCGCTTGTCACGAGGCCGGCGCCGGCGACGACCGCGCCGGCCGCGAAGGCGATCCCCGCGGCACCGACAGCCGCTGCATCCGCTCGCCCGAACACCCAGCCGAGCAACATCGCGGCACCGAAGACGGGAGCGCCGAGCCCGATGAGGTTCCAGACCAGCAGAAACACCGTCACCACCGGGTTCCGCCCGGAGCGGCCGGCGAGCTCGCGAAAGACCGCCGTCGGCGCGAACCGAGCAAGAACCCGTCGCACCGCGGGCGCCTCCTGCCAAGCACGCGCCTCGAGACGCCACCAGTCGATCGGCTCCCACGTGCGCCGCGTGGCCGCGTACCGCGCCGCCGGCCCCGTCTCCCCTCTTCGTCCCCGGCCGCGGCCCCCGTCACCCACCGCGCAACGCCGCGACGTCGATGTCGCCGTCGAAGTGCGTCCAGACGAACCAGGCTACGGGCCCCAGACGGCGCGCTTGCTCGAGGGTCTCCGGCGGCGGAGCGATGGCCGCGATCGCGTCGAGCCAATGACGTTCGACCGCGGCGGCGTCCGCCGCGGTGCGAGGGGTCATCGAGGCCAGTCGTGCGGCCTCTCGACGCAACTCGATGTCCGTCCGGCGACGACCGGCCACGATTGCACGGGGGCGAGTGCGTACCGCGCCGGCCGCGTGACGGCGCCGGAGCACAACGATCAGCACGACGAGTTCGATGAGCATGACACCCGCGGCGATGAACCACAGACGCAGCTGCTCTTCCGAGAACGGCACCCCGCGCGACGCCGTGCCGACGATCATCCGATAGACCGCCATCGCCGCCAGGATGGTGGCCACGATCGCCGATATCACCATTCCGACATACGCGGGGTATGTTCTGGCTCGTCGCGCGAGCAACGCGGCGACCGGAAGGAGCACCACAGCGAGCGACGTGGCGACCACGACAATAGGCAGGGCAATCTCCACCTCGACCACCACCCCGCGCACGGGTGGGAGGAACATCGATGCGGATGCGCTCACGGCGAGCAGGCCGACGCCGAGAATCCACGGCCACACCTCACGAGAGGAATCCCCGCTGGCGGAGCCCGTCGCTTTCGGCGAGGGACGGCTCTCCGCGGCGTCAGGCGGGACGGCGATGAACGCCTGCCGATCCCGAGCGAGGCGCATGACCGCGGGCACGAGTCGATTCGACAGATTGCGATCCACGGCGATTGCATCGCGGGCGGCCCGCGCCACGGCGACGACCGCGGTATCGTCACCTGCCAGCCGAACGGTGCGTGTGCTCACGTGCTTCTCCTCACGGACGCCCGGACGAGCGAGGATGCCGCGACGTCCTCCCCGGTGGCGTCCACCATCTCATGCAACCTAGGGCGTGAGCGGGGCAGCGGGCGACGATCTGCTGGTCGATCACCGTCCGGGGTGTTCCGTCTGCAAAGCCGCGGAGCGGCGGGTACATGACCGCAGCCGAGACCACCGCGGAAGACATCCCGATGCCCGCGACCCAGGCCCACCACTGCCCGCCCGCAGTGGCCCGCGAGGCACGCCCTCGCCCCGACGACATCCCGCTCAGCGAATGGTCTCGGTGACGGTGTCGGTCGACACGGCCTCCGCGGCGCTGGCCGCGGCAGGAACAGATGCCGCGACGGTCTCGGACTCGACGAGCGGCATCTGCACCGTGACGGCGCGACCCGCTTGCACGAAGATGCCGCGGCCCTCGGGGAAGTCGCTGCGCTTGACCTTCGGGAACGGCACCTTGAACACGGCGTCGCCGTCGAAGGCATCCGGTTTGAGGATGATGCCCTTGCGACCGCCCTTGAAGTCGCCCACGAGGCCGAATCCGCTGGTCACCTGAGTGACGTCGGCGTCGCCGATGAGCAGGTGGTCGCTGCGGTTGACCGCCTGGAACAGAGCCTTCAGCGGACGCTCCGCCGGCGAGTCGGCGAACTGCGGCACATCCTCGACGACGATGAGGATGCGGCGCCCCAGCGTCTCGTCCGTGACGAGCTCGGCGAGCTCGGTGGCGAGCTCCTTCGCGTCGTCGGGCGTCGTGGCGCTGCGCACCCAGGGCGCGAACTCGCGCAGCTGCGACCGGCGCCCGCCGAAGTGGAACAGCGTCACCTCGGGGTCGAGGCGCGTCATCGACGTGATGAGGGCCTTCATCGCGGTGGTCTTGCCGGCCATCGGCGGGCCTGCCACGACGAAGGTCCCCACGGGGTCGAACTCGCGCGCGGCCAGGGTGTCCTCCGCGACACCGAGCACCGGGAACTCGCCGATCCGGTCGGGAAGGTCCGCGTGGGCGAGACGTGTGGGCAGCGAACCGATCTCGGCGACCTCGCGCACACCGCGCGAGCGCAGCTCGTCGGCGAGCTGACCGAGCAGCTTGGTCTGTTCGGCGACGTTGGGCGTTCCGCCGAGGACGGCGATCTGCGTCTCGAAGCCGTCGACGATGGCGCGTCCGGGCGCGGAGCGCTCGTCGAGGACGTCCTTCGGCGCGTTCAGCAGGCCGTAGGCGTTCTCGTCCGAGAGGCGCAGGACGACCCGGCGCGAGATGTTCGAGCTGACCGCCGTCGGAACCGAGCCGGAGCGGTCGGCGGTCGCGACGACGTGGACGCCGAGCGGGCGACCCTCGCCGAGGATCCGCATGAAGGCCTGGTAGAACGGCATCCGCGCCGTGGTCGATTCCCACTCGGCCCGGAACTGCGGCAGCCCGTCGAGCAGCAGCACGATGCGCGCCTCGTCGCGGCCGGTCAGCTCGCGGTACTCCCCGATCGTCGAGGCGTTGGCGGCGCTGAAGCGCTTGCCGCGGTCGTCGAGCACCTTTCCGAGCGAGCGCATGATGCGCTGCACGCGTTCGGCGTCGTCGCCGGGGATCACCGAGCCGACGTGCGGCAGGATCTCGAGGCTCTTGAGCGACCCCGACCCGAAGTCGAGCCCGTAGACCTCGATGTTCTCGGCGCGCCGACCGGTCGTGGCCGCCGCGATCGCGATGGTCCGCAGAACGGTCGACTTGCCGGAACCGCTCGTGCCGTACACGAGCAGCGACCCGTCGCGGTCGGGCTCGAAGTAGACGGCTTCCTGCAGCTGCCGCTCGGGGATGTCGCTCTTGCCGATGAGGATGGCGCCGGCCCGGCCGGACGGCAGCGACCGGATGTCGACGGTGGTCTCGAGGTCGTCGAGCCACGGCCGGCGGGGCTCGGGGATGCGCGCCTGGTTCGCCGCCGCGACGAGGGTCGCCACGATGCGCTTCTGGTCGTTCGGCCCCGGGTCGACCTCGGCGGCCGGATCCTCGGGCTGCTCGTCGACCTCCCAGCGCTGCACCGATCCGAACCGCAGCTCCGCCACGCTCACATCCGCGGCGATGACCTCGTCGCTGCTCCAGCCACCGGCGTACGCGGACTGGAAGGGAACCAGACGGCCCGGCCCTGTCTTCGCGATACCGCGGCCGGGGATGCTGGGATCGAACCGAGCCGCCACGGGATCGTCGACGACATCCTTCGAGTCCGACTCGTCGGCCATGCGGAGCGCGACACGGAGGTTCGTGTTGGCGCGGAGGTTGTCTTTGATGACGCCGGCGGGACGCTGCGTCGCCATGATCAGGTGGATGCCGAGCGAGCGACCGCGCTGGGCGATGTCGACGACGCCGTCGACGAACTCGGGCACCTCGCCGGCGAGCGCGGCGAACTCGTCGATGACGAGCACGAGGGCGGGCGGCGTCTCGGGGTCGCGACGCTTCTCGAGCTCGAGCAGGTCTTTCGCCTTCTTGCGGTTGAAGAGGTGCTCGCGGTGGTGCAGCTCGGCGCGCAGGCTCGTCAGCGCGCGGCGCACGAGGTGCGGGCTGAGGTCGGTCACGAGCCCGACGGTGTGCGGCAGCTCCACGCAGTCGGCGAATGCCGATCCGCCCTTGTAGTCGACGAAGAGGAACGTGACGCGGTCGGGGCTGTGCGCCGCCGCCATGCCGAGCACCCACGCCTGCAGGAACTCCGACTTGCCGGCGCCCGTGGTACCGCCGACGAGGGCGTGCGGACCCTGCGTGCGCAGGTCGAGCGTCATGGCGTCGGTCGCGCCCTGACCCACGATCGCGCGCAGGTTGCCGGCCTTCTTCAGGCGCGGTAGTGCTCCCCCGCTGCGGTCGAGGATCGTGTTGTTCTCGCGCCAGCGGTCGATCGCGAACGACGGATCGGCGGCCAGCTCCGAGCCCACGAGCGAGAGGAACATGACCGAGTTCGGGATGTCGGACGAGTCCTCGATGATCGTGCTGGCATCGGCGACCGGCGCGAGCCGCTTCGACAGGACGGTCATGAGCTCGTTCGACACGCCCTCGACCTCCGTCGTGGCGTACTCGACACCGCTGCGGACGGTGCCCACGCGCGCGCGGTCGAGACCGTCGGTGACGTCGACGAAGGTGCGGCAGACCGCCGGCAGCGCGTCGACGACGGGAGCGACGAAGATGCCGTAGACGCCGACGTCCGCGCCGCGCTCGAGCACCTGGGTCAGGCGCGCACGGTCGACGGGCGCATCGGAGGTGACGATGACGAGCACCGCGGTCTGCCCGGGGAACGTCGCCTCTTCGGCGGCGCGACGCACATCGGTGCCGTAACGCATCGGGTCCCAGTCGTCGTCGAAGGGAAGCCGCGGGGCCGCCGCCGCCTTCGACCGGCGCATGACGAGCTCTTCGAGGCCCGACAGCATCGCGGCACCGGTGGACGCGGAGTCCGACAGCGGCATCTCGCGGAACGGGCTGCGCTCGCTCGAGGTGTGCGGCAGCCACTTGAGCCACTCGAGCTCTTTGGCCCACTCCGGCTCGGTGAGGGCGACGGCGGCGAGGTCGTTCGGCGAGTGCAGCCCGAACAGCTGCACGGCCAGACCGCGCAGCGCATCCGCGGCCTCGCGGGCGCCGCCGGCGACACCGATGACGCCCACGCTCTGCAGCGACTCGAGGACGGGGACGCCGTCGATCATCCGGTAGCGGTCGCGCAACCGGTCGACGCGCTCGACGTACTCCTGCAGGGCGTCCGGATTCTCGGCCCGCTTGACGCTCGTCCGTGAGGGCGCCTCGGAGGTTCCCATCCGCACCGCGAGGAAGTTCCAGTGCTCGGGTCGCCGCGTCCAGAGCATCGGGCCGAGCTGCATCGACTGCTCGAACACCACGGCGACCGGCGGCACCTCGGCGTTGCGCACCTCGCGCTCGCGCGGTCGCAGCCGGTACAGCTTCTCTTCGAGCTCCTCGAAGGTGCGCTCGAAGATCTCGGTTTCCTTGCGCTGCTTCTGCCCGAGCTGGGTGCGCTGCGAGATGAAGTTGCCGAGGAGCATCATCGGCGTCATGAAGACGATGAGCAGCGTGCGCGGCTGATTGGTCATGGAGAACAGCGCGATGCCCAGGATGAGGGGCGCGACGAGCATCGGCCAGGGGAAGAGCCGCGACACCGGGTCCTTCGGCATCCGCGGCTCGTCGAGCTCCTCGCCGACGTACCGCGCCTCGACGCGCGGGCTGCGGTTGAACAGCAGGCTGCCGCCGCGCTCGAGCACGGGGTCCTGCTCGACGGGCGCGAAGCTCTCGGCCATCGAGATGACCAGTTCGGTGTCACCGAGCTGGAAGCGCTGCCCGGGGATGACGCGCAGGCGCTGCACCAGGCCGCCGTCGATCACGATGCCGTTGGCGGAGTTGAGGTCGACGAGCTCGACCGACGCGCCGATCTCGATGCGAGCGTGGCGCTTCGACACCAGACGGTCGTCGAGCACGATGTCGTTGCCCTGCGACCGCCCGATCGTGAAGTGGCCCTGCGGCAGCGAGAACTCGCGCCCGGCGAGCGGGCCGCCCACGACGTGCAGCAGCGCGGCGACCGGGCCACCGGCGCCCCGGCTCGAGACGTAGTCGGCACCGAGGTTCGTGACGGACGCGACGAAGCCCGACCCGACCGGTGCATCGCCCACCAGCATGTGCGGGTCGAGCATCACGAAGTCGGGCGAGGTCGGCGGCGCGACGGTGAGCGTCAGCACGTCGTTCGGTCCGGCGGCGACTTCGCGCCGCGGGTCGCTGTCGACGATGCGCCGGGCGACGTCCTGCACGGTGGCGGTCGAGTCCGACGTGACGACGATGTCGGTGCCGGTGTGGTCACGGCGCTGGAGGGTCAGCTTGAGTCTCAACGAGGGCTCCTGTCAGCGGGTGTGCCGGCGTCAGCGGATGGCGACGACCGCGTGGCGGTCGCCGAAGCGGATGGTGTCACCGTCGCGGACCTCGACGGGGCGACCCGGCTCGAGCGCCTGCTCCGCGCCGCCGCGGACGAGGACACTGCCGTTGGTCGAGCCGCGTTCGAGCGCGACGACGCGCCCGTCCTGCCGCAGCAGCGCCCAGTGCGTTTTCGAGATCGAGCGGGTCGGGTCGACGACCGGCACCGGCAGCACGTCGACGTCGCCGGGCCCGGTGGCGGGAGCACGACCGAGCACGACCCCGCCGCCCGAGACGGCGATCGTGTCGCCGGAGTCGAGCGTGAGCGCGACGGCATCCGAGGCCGTCGGGGGTGTGGCCATCGGCGGGACGGATGCCGCAGCCTGCGGCGCCGCCGGGGCCACCGGCGCGGGCGGCGCAGCGGCGGGCTCTTCGAGCAGCGGCGGCGGCGACCACGCGGCGGCACCGGCGGCCGGAGCCACGATCGCTCCCGGGGCGACGGCCGCGGGCGCGGGCACGCCGGCCGGCAGCGGCGGCTCGGCCGCGGGCGCCGGGTCGGGAGTGGCGAAGGGCGCCGGGGCGACCATGGTCGGGATGCCGGAACGGGGCTCGTCGTCGGCGGCATCCGTCTCGCCGATGACGACGTTGCCGGGGGTCGAGCGGACCGCTCCGAGAACGCCGCCCTTATTGCGCGCGAGCGGCACGTAGGCGCCGGCCCCCGTCGGGGCGACCGGGGTCGCGAGCGAGGGCAGCTCGGTCTTGACGTCGAGCAGGTCGGTGGCGACCGTCTTGCGCGCGATGCGCATGCGCTTCTCGTCGTAGGGGTTGAGCCCGCGCCGCGCGTCGACGAGCCACGTCGCGGCGGCGAGGTCGGCCCAGCTGCGTCCCCGGCGGGCCGGGTCGAACAGCGGCGAGAGGGCGATCACGAGGAGCGGGCCGACGGCCGGCACCAGCATGCTCGCCCCCATCACGAGGTATCGCACCACGGCGCCCCGCCAGAATCCGGGGCGCTCGAGGGTGCGGACGTTGACCGTGCGCAGGCCGGTGAGGGCCTTGCCGAGGGTGACGCCGCGACGCCCGAGCAGGATGAGCTGCACGAGCACGAAGGCCGTCGACAGCACCGAGCTCGCGGCCCCCAGGACGATCAGCAGCACGAGGTCGTCGCGGCCGGCGAGGGCTGCGACGGGATCGGCGTCGAGGGCTGCGCCGGTGACCGCCGGCAGGACGACGAGGAGCATCGGCAGCTGCACGAGCAGCAGAACGAGCGCCTCGATGACAGTCGCGAGCACGCGCCGGCCGTACGGAGCGCGGATCAGGCCGAGAGAGGCGGCGTACTCCGGCCTCGGTCGCCCGGCACCGTCGAGCCCCTCGATCGTACGAGCGCGCTCATCGATCTCCCAGATCACACGTTCCTCCCCGAACCGGCTGTTCCCCGAAGCGACCCTATCGCTCGCAGCCGCCCCGCCGGGACACGCGCTGCCTCAGTGGAAGAAGTGACGCTCGCCGGTGAAGAACATCGTGACTCCGGCCGCTCGCGCCGCGTCGATGACCTCCTGGTCGCGCACTGATCCGCCGGGCTGGATGATCGTCTTGATCCCGGCGTCGATGAGCACCTGCGGACCGTCGGCGAACGGGAAGAACGCATCGGATGCCGCGACCGATCCGGCCGCGCGATCGCCGGCCCGCTCGACGGCGAGGCGGCACGAGTCGACACGGTTGACCTGTCCCATGCCGATGCCGACCGTGGCCGACCCCTGCGCGAGGACGATCGCGTTCGACTTGACGGCGCGGCATGACTTCCACGCGAAGATCATGCCCTCGAGCTCGGAGGGGTCGGGGCGTTCGCCCGAGACGAGCTGCCAGTTGGTGGCGACCGACTCGATGTCGTCGGGGAACCGGTCGGCATCCTGCAGCAGCAGTCCGCCCGACACGAGCCGGACGTCCATGCGCTCCTGTCGCCAGTCGGCGGGCAGGCGCAGCACACGCAGGTTCTTCTTCAGCTTGAACACCTCGAGCGCCTCGGGCTCGAAGTCGGGCGCGACGATCACCTCGGTGAAGATGTCGCGGAGGTTCTCGGCCATCTTCAGCGTGACGGTGCGGTTGGCCGCGATCACGCCGCCGAAGGCCGACACGGGGTCGCACTCGTGGGCGCGCAGGTGCGCCGACGCGATGGGGTCGAGCGCCTGGGGAGCCGTGACGGCGATGCCACAGGGGTTGGCGTGCTTGATGATCGCCACGGCGGGCTTGACCATGTCGAACGCGGCGCGCAGCGCGGCATCGGCGTCGACGTAGTTGTTGTACGACATCTCCTTGCCCTGCAGCTGCTCGGCCTGAGCGATGCCGCGGCCACCCGCGCGCGTGTAGATCGCGGCACGCTGGTGCGAGTTCTCGCCGTAGCGCAGCGTCGCCAGGCGCTCCGCGCGGATGGTGAGGTGCTGCGGCAGCTCGTCGCCTTCGAGCGTCGACTCGGCGAACCAGGTCGCCACGGCCCGGTCGTACTCGGCGGTGTGGGCGAAGGCGCGAGCCGCGAGGTCGCGGCGCTGCGCGAGCGTCGTGCCGCCCGCCTGCACCGCCTCGATGATCGCCGGGTACGACGTCGGCGAGACGACGATCGCGACGTTCGCGAAGTTCTTCGCCGACGCCCGCACCATCGCGGGACCGCCGATGTCGATCTGCTCGACGACGTCGTCGCCGGTCGCGCCCGAGGCCACGGTCTCGACGAACGGGTACAGGTTCACCACGACGAGGTCGAACGCCGCGATGCCGAGGTCGCCAAGCTGGCTCTCGTGGCTCTCGAGCCGGAGGTCGGCGAGCAGACCGGCGTGGACCGCGGGATGCAGCGTCTTGACACGGCCGTCGAGCGACTCGGGGAAGCCGGTGACCTCCGAGACGTCGGTGACGGTCAGGCCCGCGTCTCGCAGCAGCGCGGCCGAGCCGCCGGTCGAGACGATCTCGACGCCGGCCCCGGCCAGCGCCTGCGCGAGCGGCAGCAGGTCGGTCTTGTCGCTCACCGAGATGAGCGCGCGGCGCACGCCCACGAGGTCGCGCGAACGGTAGAGGGCGGGGTCGTGGCTCGGTCCGGCCATGTCGATACTCCTGGTGCGGGTGTGGGCCTGTGGTGCGGGTCAGGCGGTGGCAGCGGGTGGGGTCGAGGATGCGGGGGCGGCGAGGTCGAGCTCGCCGTCGGCGATGCGGCGGACGACGTCGATCAGCAGGCGGCGCTCGACGGGCTTGATGCGATCGTGCAGCGACGACTCGTCGTCACCGGGCAGGACCGGCACCCGCTCCTGGGCGAGGATCGGCCCCGTGTCGACGCCGTCGTCGACGACGATGACGCTCGCACCGGTCTGCGCGGCTCCGGCAGCGAGGGCGTCGCGGACGCCGTGGGCACCCGGGAACTCCGGCAGGTAGGCCGGGTGGGTGTTGATGATGCGGGGCGCGAACGCCGCGACGACGGCGGCCGGCAGCAGACGCATCAAGCCGCTGAGGACGATCAGGTCGGGACGCCACGCCGTGAGCTGACGGGCGAGCTCCTCGCCCCACTCCTCGCGTGTCGCGTACTCGCGGTACGGCACCGCGAACGTCGGGATGTTGTAAGCGTCGGCGTGGGCGAGCCCGTCGGCCGGACGGTCGGCACCGACAACGACGATGCGGGCCGGGAAGTCGGGCTCGGCCGCGGCATCCAGCAGCGCCCGCAGATTGGAGCCGCCACCGGAGATGAGGACCGCGACCGTCAGCACCGTCCTACTCTACCCACGGCGCATCGGCGTCCCGAGCCCCCGCGCGTTCGCGGTCACGGTCGTCGGCTTCGACGTCATCGGTCGACCGCGACGCACGCGGGCCGAGCAGCGCGATCGCCGCCCCCACGCCGATCTCGAGGGCGAAGGCGAGACCGACCGCACCGGCGGCCGGACCCACCTGCGTCAACCGATCGGGACCGAGCGCGCCGGAGGCGAGCGCCGAGAGCGACGCCGCGACGAGCCCGCTGGTCACGACCAGGCCGGCGAGAGCGGCGAGCCGCGGTCCGAACGGCTCGGCGGCGAGAGGCGAGGCCGGAGCGGGCAGACGGCGTCGCGCCGCCAGCCCCGCGACGAAGCCGACCGCGACGAAGAGCAGGGCGAGCAGCAGGGCGAAGGACGGCGTCGCGGGCGGGATCGCGGCGAGGACCGGGATGCTCGGGATGACGCCGAGCTGCGTCCCGGATGCCGCGACGGTCGACCCCGCACCGACGACGAACCCCGGCCCGGCGGCGAAGGCCGCGCCCCAGACGATGAGGGTGGGCAGGTAGGCCAACTGCGCGATGGTGAACGCCGTCGCGCCGAGCGCGTCGACGTTGGCCGCCTGGAAGAGCGAGATGATGGCGCCGCCGCGGGCGAGCACCGCGACGCCCACCAGCAGCGCGCCGACCGCCGCGAACCCGAGGGCGCTGATGGCGAGGGCGCGACCGGCTGCCGACACCGCGGCGGCGTATCCGCTGCGGTCGAGACGGACGAAGAGGGAGTCGACCGGTCCGTCGTCGCCGTCGCGCCACGCTCGTACCAGCGCGCCGATGAGGGCCGGCACCGCGAAGACGAGCACCGGGAAGAGCACCGCCTGCCAGGGCATCACCGCGGCGAACGGGGTGCGGGCGGTCGTCGCGAGCACAGCCGACAGCGCGGCGACGGTGATGGCTCCGACGGCGACGCCCGTGAACCCCGCTCCCGACGCGGCGGCCCGGCCGCCCGAACGCGCGGCGAACATCGCGATGAGGCCCGCGACGGCGAGCGGAGCGAGCGAGAGGGGCATCGTGACGGCGTCGGGCGCGATGCCCGTGGCCACCGTGTACTCCTGCGGCAGCGTGATCTCGAGCGGGACGAGGTTGCCGAACTGCCAGAGGCGCACGGCAGCCGGCCACAGCGCGGACCAGTCCGCTCCCGCCCCGAAGGCGACGGCCCACAGCACGGTGAGCGGAGCGAGCGCGGCGACAACGCCGACGGCCACCGCGACGAGGGCGTCGACGGCGGAGAGGAGGGCGACAAGCAGGCGATTCATGCCTGATCGACCCTACCCAGCGAGCCTGTGCGTGTCGGACGGGACGCGCGCGGGGCGCTACCGTCTTCTCGGAGGATTTTGTGAACACTACGCACGACCGCGCGCCGCAGGGTGCCATCGACCGCTTCTTCGACATCAGCCGTCGCGGCTCGACCATCGGCACCGAGGTGCGGGGAGGTCTCGTCACCTTCGTGACGATGGCCTACATCGTCATCCTGAACCCGATCATCCTGTCGGGTAAGCCCGACGTGGACGGCACGACGCTCGGGTTCGCCGCCGTCAGCGCGGCGACGGCCCTGACCGCCGGTGTCATGACGATCCTGTTCGGCCTCATCACCCGCCTGCCCTTCGCCTTCGCGGCCGGCCTCGGCATCAACGCCTTCGTCGCGTTCGGCGTCGTCGGCGAGGTCACGTGGGCCGAGGCGATGGCGCTGGTCATGATCAACGGCGTCATCATCGTGCTGCTGGCGGCCACGGGCCTGCGCAAGCTGATCTTCGACGCCGTGCCGGTGCAGCTCAAGCTCGCGATCACCGTCGCCATCGGCTTCTTCATCGCCTTCATCGGCTTCGTCAACTCCGGCTTCGTCACCGCCACCGGCCAGGCCTCGCCCCCGGTGGGCCTCGGCGTGGGCGGATCGGTCGCCTCGGTGCCGACCCTCATGTTCGTCATCACCCTGCTGCTGACCGGCATCCTCGTCGCGCGCAAGGTCAAGGGCGGCATGCTCATCGGCATCGTCGCCGGCACCGTGCTGTCGGTCGTCGTCGAGGCGATCTGGCACCTCGGCCCGGCGACCGACAACGCCGGCGGCTGGGGCCTGACGGTGCCCGCGCTCACCGGATCGCCGGTGAGCGTCCCCGACCTCAGCCTCATCGGCGCCGTGGACTTCGGCTTCGACCTCGGCAAGGTCAGCATCGTGACGCTCGTCATGCTGGTGTTCACGCTCGTCTTCTCGAACTTCTTCGACGCGATGGGCACGATGACGGGCCTTGCGAAAGAGGCGAACCTCGCCGACGAGAAGGGCGACTTCCCGCGCATCAAGTCGGCCCTGATCGTCGAGGGCGTCGGCGCGATCGCCGGCGGTGCGACGAGCTCGTCGTCGGCCACCGTCTTCGTCGAGTCGGGATCGGGCATCGGAGAGGGCGCCCGCACGGGCCTCGCCAACGTCGTGACCGGTCTGGTGTTCCTGCTGGCGATGTTCTTCACGCCGCTGACGTCCATCGTCCCGACCGAGGTCGCCGCCGCGGCGCTCGTCATCGTCGGTGCGATGATGCTGTCGCAGATCGCGCACATCGACCTGACCGACTTCCGCGTGCTGCTGCCGGTCTTCCTCACCGCGACCGTCATGCCGCTGACCTACTCGATCGCCAACGGCATCGGCGCGGGCTTCATCGCCTGGGTGCTCGTGAACGCGCTGTCGGGCCGGGCGAAGCAGATCAGCCCGCTGCTGTGGGTCGTCGCGGCCGGCTTCGTGGTGTTCTTCGCGCGCGGTCCGCTCGAGGCGCTGCTGGGCGTCTGACGCCGCCCGCGCAGCTCCCGATACAGCGGAGGGGCGGATGCCGCAGCATCCGCCCCTCCGTCGTGTCCGGGAAGCGTCAGAGCTTCTCGATGATCTCGCGCATGAGCGCGGCGGTCTCGCTCGGGGTCTTGCCGACCTTCACGCCGGCGGCCTCGAGGGCCTCCTTCTTCGCCTGCGCGGTTCCGGCGGAGCCCGAGACGATCGCGCCGGCGTGGCCCATCGTCTTGCCCTCCGGCGCGGTGAAGCCCGCGACGTAGCCGACGACCGGCTTGGTGACGTGCGCCTTGATGTACTCGGCCGCGCGCTCCTCGGCGTCGCCGCCGATCTCGCCGATCATGACGATGGCCTTCGTCTCGGGGTCGGCCTCGAACGCCGCCAGGGCGTCGATGTGCGTCGTGCCGATGACGGGGTCGCCGCCGATGCCGATGGCGGTCGAGAAGCCCAGGTCGCGCAGCTCGAACATCATCTGGTAGGTCAGGGTGCCCGACTTCGACACGAGGCCGATCGGTCCCTTGCCGGTGATGTTGGCGGGAGTGATGCCCGCGAGCGCCTCACCTGGGGTGATGATGCCGGGGCAGTTCGGCCCGATAATGCGGGTCTTGTTGCCCTTCGACTTCGCGTAGGCCCACGCCTCGGCCGACTCGCCGACGGGCACGCCCTCGGTGATGACGACGAGCAGCGGGATCTCGGCGTCGATGGCCTCGACCATGGCGTCCTTCGTGAAGGCCGGCGGCACGAACGCGACCGACACGTCCGCGCCGGTCTTCTCGATGGCCTCGGCGACCGAGCCGAAGACGGGCAGCTCGACGGTGTTGCCGGAGGCATCCGTGTGCGAGACCGTGGTGCCGGCCTTGCGCGCGTTGACGCCGCCGACGATGTTGGTGCCCGCCTTGAGCATCAGCGCGGTGTGCTTGGTGCCCTCACCGCCCGTGATGCCCTGGACGATGACCTTGGAGTCCTTGTTGAGGTAGATAGACATGTCGTTGGTCCTTTTCGCGTCCGGGGCTCAGGCGTTGGCCAGCTCGGCGGCCTTGTCGGCGCCCTCGTCCATACCGGCGGCGAGCGTGACGAGCGGGTGGTTCGCGTCGGCGAGGATCGCGCGGCCCTCGTCGACCTGGTTGCCGTCGAGGCGCACGACGAGCGGCTTCGTGGCCGAGTCGCCGAGGATCTCGAGCGCCTTGACGATGCCCTCCGCGACGGCAACGCACGACGTGATGCCGCCGAAGACGTTGACGAAGACGCTCTTGACCTGCTCGTCGCCGAGGATGACGTCCAGGCCCGAGGCCATGACCTGCGCGTTCGCCCCACCGCCGATGTCGAGGAAGTTGGCGGGCTTGACGCCGCCGTGCTTCTCACCCGCGTAGGCAACGACGTCGAGCGTCGACATGACCAGTCCCGCACCGTTGCCGATGACGCCGACCTGGCCGTCGAGCTTGACGTAGTTCAGACCGGATGCCTTGGCCTTGGCCTCGAGCGGATCGGCGGCGCCCTTGTCCTCGAGCTCCTCGTGCTCGGGGTGACGCACCTCGCTGGCGTTCTCGTCGAGCGAGACCTTGCCGTCGAGCGCGACGATGTCGCCGGCGCCGGTGCGGACGAGGGGGTTCACCTCGACGAGGGTGGCGCCCTCGCCGGTGTAGACGGCGTAGAGCTTGACGAACACGTCCGAGACCTTCTCGACGAGGTCGTCGGGGAAGTTCGCCGCACGGGCGATCTCGACGGCCTTCGCCTTGTCGATGCCCTGCAGCGGGTCGACCTCGACGCGCGCGAGCGCCTCGGGACGCTCGACGGCGAGCTCTTCGATCTCCATGCCG
Source organism: Microbacterium thalli (assembly GCF_028737325.1). Lineage (GTDB taxonomy): Bacteria > Actinomycetota > Actinomycetes > Actinomycetales > Microbacteriaceae > Microbacterium > Microbacterium thalli. The sequence continues at coordinate 1,230,938 of NZ_JAQZCH010000002.1, forward strand.
CCCTCGACCGAGCACAGGCTCAGGTAGGAGCGGTTGGCGCGGTCGAGCAGCACCGAGAAGTAGAACTCCTCGGCGATGTCGGCGCCCTGGGCGACCATGACGCGCTGGACGACGTGACCCTTGATGTCGAGGCCCAGGATGGCCTCGGCAGCGGCGTAAGCCTCGTCGGGGGTCTTGGCGACCTTGACGCCGCCGGCCTTGCCGCGGCCTCCGGTCTTGACCTGAGCCTTGACGACCACGACACCGCCGATCTTCTCGGCAGCCGCCTTCGCCTCCTCAGGGGTGTCGGCGATGATGCCGGCGAGTACCGGCACCTCGTACTTCTCGAACAGGTCTCGGGCCTGGTACTCGTAAAGATCCACTGCAATCCTTCGCTGGGCGACGGTGGGTGAGGGGCGGGAACAATCTCGATGTCGAGATATCGCCCGATCGGAAAGCCTACTACCCGCGCCTGACGGGCCCGTGCCCGGATCCCGCCGGATGGAGGGGTCCGGATCAGATCCAGCCGCGCTCGCGCGCCATGATCGCCGCCTGCTGCCGCGTCGCCAGGCCGAGCTTGCCGAGCACCGACGAGACGTGGTTGCGCACGGTCCCGGCCGACAGGTGCAGGGATGCCGCGATCTCGGCGATCGTCTCCCCGCGGGCGCCGGCGCGCAGCACGTCGAGCTCGCGGTCGGTGAGGGGGCTGCGCTCATCGCTCAGCGCGTCGGCGGCGATCTCGGGGTCGACGTAGCGCCGTCCCGCCGCGACTTCGCGGATGACGGCGGCGACGTCGTCGGCGCGGCGGGACTTCGGCACGAAGCCGTCCACTCCCGCGCTCAGCGCGCGGCGCAGGACCCCGGGCCGGGCGTGCCGCGTGACGACGACGCACCGCGACGCCACGCGCTGGCGGATGCGGGCGGCCGCCTCGACCCCGTCGATGCCCGGCATCTCGAGGTCGAGCAGGCAGACGTCCGGGCGCAGGGCGAGGGCCTGCTCCACCGCGCTCTCGCCGTCCCGGCACTCGGCGATGACGTCGAGGTCCTCTTCGAGCCGCAGCAGCGCCGCGAGGGCCGAGCGGATCATGTCCTCGTCGTCGGCGATCAGCACCCGGATCATCGCGGCATCCCCTCGGCGGTGGTGTCCGCGGATGCGCCGCCGTCGCGCGCCGGAGCCGCGGGGACGGTCACGACCACGGTGAAGCGGTCGGGGTCGCGGCGGGTCGTGAGGTTGCCGCCGACGGCGCCGATGCGGTGGGCGATGCCCTCGAGACCGGCTCCGGAGCCGAGCGCCGACTCCGCGCCGCGGTCGTTGGCGACGCTCATCCGCCAGAATCCGCCGTCCCGCCCCAGGCTCAGCTCGGCCCACGTCCCGCCGCCGTGCTTGAGCACGTTCGTCGTGCACTCGCGCACGACGGGACCGAGGATGTCGGCGGGCGCGAGCACCGCGTCGGCGGCGACGTCCAGGCGCACGCGCAGTCCCGCGGCGCGCAGCAGGTCGGCGGCGTTGGCGAGCTCGTCGGGCAGGGGCACACCGCGGAACCTCCCGGCGAGCTCGCGCGTGCCGGTCCGCGCCGCGTCGACGGATGCCCGGGCGAGGCGGATCTGCTCGGCCGCGGCATCCGGATCGCGCGGAAGCATGCGCTCGGCCAGCTCGAGCTGCAGCGCGATCACCTGCAGGTGATGGCCCTGCAGGTCGTGCAGCTCGCCGGCGAGGCGTAAGCGTTCCTGCGTCGCCGCGAGACGGGACTCGACGGCGCGGGCGCGGTTGAGTTCGAGCACCACGTCCCACGACCACAGCGACAGCGCGATCGCGCCCGGCAGGGCGATGCTGAAGGTCGCGAGCGCGAACCCCATGGAAGCGCCCCCGGGCACGGCCGCGTCGAGCCGCGCCCGCTCGGCGAACCAGAGCACGACGAGGGCGATCTCGACGAGCACGACGCCCCGCCAGCGCACGCCCGGCCCCCAGCGCACGAGGCACAGCACGGTCGCCAGCACCGCGGCGCCGAAGAGGAACGACATCGTCGTGACGCTCAGCACGACCGACCCGACGATCCCGAGGGCCACGGGCCACGATGCGAAACGGCGCAGGCGGGGCACGCGGTCGGCGTCGCTGACGTCGCCGTCTCGCCGATAGCGCGCGAGCAGCACGATCGTCGCGACGAGCACCACGGCGGCGCCCACGGCGTAACCCGCCGCGAGCAGCGGCTGGTCGAGGCGCCGGGTCATCACGAGCACCCACAGACCCCAGACGGCGAGGGCGGATGCCGTGAAGAAGACGATCGAGACGGCGATGTACCACGAGGTGGCCACGACCTCGCGGGCGAGCACGGCGGGGCTCGACACCGACGCGGGGCGGGGCTCGGGGTTGTTCACGCCGCCAGAGTACGGCCATGACGTTTGTCATGCCCCGGCCCGCGGAAGCTCCCGTCCACGGGTGACGTCGCGACACTGCCGCGAGCCGCGCCCCGGCGCTGGGATGGAGTCATGTCCAATCCCTTCTCCGACCTCGTCCTCGGCTTCCAAGACCTCGTCACGCAGATGCCCGACCTTCTCCGCCCCGTGATCGTCGCCCTCGCCGGCGCCGTCCCCTTCATCGAGGGCGAGGGCGCCGCCGCGATCGGCATCGTCGGCGGCATTCATCCGGCCGTCGCCGCCGTCGCCGGCGCGATCGGCAACTTCCTGTGCGTCGCGGTCGTCGTGCTCGTGGCCTCGCGCGTGCGCACCGCCGTGACCACCCGCGGCGGCGCCGCCGAGAAGCCGAAGTCCGCGCGCAACGAGAAGTTCCAGAAGGCCTACCACCGGTACGGCACACCCGGAGTGAGCCTGCTCGGACCGCTACTGCTGCCCACGCAGTTCACCGCGGCGGCGCTGACGGCGACCGGGGTGCCGCCGCGTCGCGTGCTCGCGTGGCAGGGCGCGGCGATCGTCCTGTGGACGACCCTCATCACCCTATTCATCACGGGTGTGCTCTACATCGCCCTCTGAGCGCAACCCCCGCGCCGTATTCGGCGGCCGGCATGCCACGGGATGCAGGATGGGTGCATGAGCGCGCTCGAGTCCCGCCCGTGGCTGTCGGCCTATGCCGACGGTGTCCCCGCCGAGATCGACGAGGTGACCCAGACCCTGCCCGAGATGATCGCCGCGAGCGTCTCCGAGCATGGTCCGCGCGTCGCCCTCGAGTTCTTCGGTGCCACCACGACCTACCGCGAGCTCGGCGAGAGCATCGACCGAGCCGCCGAGGGGCTGCGCCGGATCGGCGTGGCCCCCGGCGACCGCGTCGCGATCGTGCTGCCGAACTGCCCGCAGCACGTCGTCGCCTTCTACGCGGCGCTGCGGCTGGGCGCGATCGTCGTCGAGCACAACCCGCTCTACACGGCACGCGAGCTGCGTCACCAGTTCGAAGACCACGGCGCCCGCTTCGCGATCGTCTGGGACAAGATCGTCGACACGATCGCCGATTTCCCCACCGATCTGCGGGTCGAGCGCATCATCAGCGTCGACGTCACCGAGGCGCTGCCCCGCGGCAAGCGGATGCTGCTGCGTCTGCCGATCGCGAAGGCCCGCGCCTCGCGTGCGCAGCTGACGGCGAAGCCCCGCACGAAGGACGCCCTGCCCTGGTCGAAGCTGCTCGACCGGCGCCGCATCTCCGACCGTGTCGCCGGTCCGAGCCTCGACGACACCGCGTTGCTGCAGTACACCAGCGGCACGACGGGGCTGCCCAAGGGTGCCGTCCTGACGCATCGCAACCTGCGCGCGAACGCGATGCAGGGGCGGGCGTGGGTGCCCGGTCTGACCCCGGGCGACGAGACCTTCTACGGTGTGCTGCCGCTGTTCCACGCCTACGGCATGACGCTGTGCCTGACGTTCGCGATGAGCATCGGGGCCAAGCTCGTGCTGTTCCCGAAGTTCGACGTCGGCCTGCTCGCCGATGCCGCCCGCACGAGCCCGCCGACCTTCCTGCCGGCCGTGCCGCCGATCTACGACCAGCTCGCCCGGGCTGCCGCGCGCGGCACGATCGACCTGTCCCGCACCCGGTTCGCGATCTCGGGTGCGATGAGCCTGCCCGTTGCGACGGTCGCGCGCTGGGAGGAGGCCACCGGCGGCCTGCTCGTCGAGGGCTACGGGATGACGGAGTCCTCGCCCGTCGCGCTCGGCAACCCCATCGGACCGTCGCGGCGCCCGGGTACGGTCGGCGTGCCGTTCCCGAGCACCGAGATCCGCGTCGTCGATCCCGACGACCCCTCCGTCGACCGCGGACCGGGTGAGGAGGGCGAGCTGCTGCTGCGCGGTCCCCAGGTCTTCTCGGGCTACTGGCGACGACCGACCGAGACGGCCGACGTGCTGCTTCCGGACGGTTGGCTGCGCACGGGCGACATCGCGGTGGTCTCCCCCGACGGATTCGTCACGATCGTGGATCGCCTCAAGGAGCTCATCATCACCGGCGGCTTCAACGTCTCGCCGAGCGAGGTCGAGGACACCCTTCACGCCCACCCGGATGTCGAGGGTGCGGCCGTCGTGGCCGCTCCGCGCAGCTCGGGCGGCGAGGAGGTCGTCGCCGCCGTCGTGCTGCGCGATGGCGCCGAGCTCGACGTCGAAGGCCTGCGCGACTTCTGTCGCACGCGTCTCGCCGCGTACAAGGTGCCGCGCCGGATCGTCGCCGTCGACGAGCTGCCGCGCTCGCTCATCGGCAAGGTGCTGCGCCGCCAGGTGCGCGAGCAGCTGCTCGCCGACTGATCCGGATCAGCCCAGACGTCGCAGCCCGGTCGAGGCGGGGCCTTCGATGCGCGCGCCGTCGGGAGCGAATCGCGATGCGTGCAGCGGGCAGTCCCACGTGCACTCGAGGTCGTTCCACTCGAGCACCCCGCCCAGGTGCGGACAGACGGCACTGACGGCACGGGTCTCGCCGCCCACCGTCGACACCCCGACGGGCAGCCCGTGACTGCGGGCCACGGTGCCGGCGCCCTCCGCGGGCCGGGGCACCGGCGTCGAGCGGGTGAGCGCGCCGGCCCAGCCGCGCGCCGCGACGGCGCCGACCTTGGCGTTCTCGACCGCACCCCGCGCGAGGTCGGCGGGAACCGTGAGTCGCGTCCCGATCACCGTCATCCACGTCGGCTTCTCGCGCGACTTCTCGCCGCGCAGCTCGCTCGCGATGCGCAGCGCGGCAGCGGGCGCGTTGGTGAGCCCCCACTTGGCGTACCCGGTCGCGAAGCGCACCCGCCCCAGGGAGCGCGGCATGGCTCCGATGAAGGGCACGAGGTTGTGCGAGGTGTAGTCCTGCGCCGACCACCGGTGGGTCTCGGCACCGATGGGGAACGTCTCGCGGGCCCAGGCTACGAGTTCGTCGAGCATGGCCCGCTCGCTGTCGGCCCGCCCGACGGGGTGCCCGGCTCCCCCGACGATCAGCTGCGGTCGTCCCGCGGGGCCGTCGGCGGCGCTCACGGTGCGCACCGAACGAGTCGGGCTGTCGGCCGAGAGGTACATCCCGCCCGGTACCGCACCCTCGAGGTCGAACGACACGCAGGCGGAGCGCATTCCGCTGACCTTCGCGAACGACAGTCCGCGGTCGAGGATCGGGGTGCCGGTCGCCAGGACGACCCGGTCGGCGAAGAGAGGGCCGGCGTCGGTGTCGACGCGGGCACGGGGCAGCACGCGCACGCGACTCACGGCGGTGTGCAGGTGCAGGCGCCCGCCGGCCGCGACGAAGGCTCCTGCCAGTGCCGTCAACAGGCTCATCGGATCGATCGCGCGCTGCCGGTCCAGCGCGACGGCGCTGGTCATGCGGACGGGACCGGCGGCGAGCTCGTCGGCGTCGGCCAGCCGCACGTCGAGGCCCGCCTCCCGGGCCGCCCGGTACTCCTCGGTCACAGCGGCGACACCGTCGGCGCCGGCGGCGTGGGTGTACGCGGTGCGTTCGGTCGTGGCGACGCCGAGCTCGTCGGCGGCGCTCGTCACCCACTCGAATCCGTCGCGGTTGGCCTCGACGTAGGCCTGCACGAGCGACGCGGGGTGGTGCCGCCGCAGCGACGAGAGCGTCGTGCCCTGCAGCAGCGAGATCTTGCCCGTGTTCGACCCCGAGGCGAGCTCGCCGATGCCGCCGCGCTCGACGATGGCGACATCCATTCCCGCGCGGACGAGTTCGAGGGCCGTCGCCAGACCGGTGAGCCCGGCGCCCACGATGACGACGTCGTGACGACGCCCGGCCTCGAGCGGCATTCCGGCGACGGCGGGCGAGTCGGTCTTCCAGAGGGGCGTCATGCTCCGCAGTCAACGCGTCCGCACCCGGCGCGACAACGACTTGACACTAGGCTCGGTGCCCATGACCGACGCTTCCCGCACCGCCGGAGACGCGGTCGTCGCGGCAGCGGTCGCGCTGTTCGACGAGCGGGGGTACGACCAGACCTCGGTCGACGACATCGCACGCGCAGCCGGGGTCTCGCGCTCGACCTTCTTCCGGCAGTACGGCGGCAAGGACGACGTGGTCTTCGCCGACCACGAGGTCGTGCTCGGCGCGCTGCGCGCCGTGTTCGATGCACCGCACGACAGCCCATGGCGTGCGGTGTGCGCGGCGGCGCTCGCGGCGTTCGACCACTTCGCGGGCGACCTCGACCTGGCCCGCCGCCGATACCGCGTCGTGCGCGGCATCCCGGCGCTGCGCGACCGCGAGATCGTGACGGTGTTCCGGTACGAGCGCCTCTTCGCCGATCACCTGCGCGAACGCGCCCCCGGGCTCGAACCGGTCGACGCCGTCGCGTTCGGGGCCGCCGTGACCGCCGTGCACAACCACGTGCTGCGCCGGCTGATCCGCGACGAGCCGGGCGTCTCGCGCACAACCCTCGCCCGCGCGCTCGACGACCTGCTGCACCGGTTCGGCGTGCACCCGGACGGCGAACCGCCGGCCGCCGACGACCTCGTCGTGGCGGTCTTCCCCCGCCGGATGCCGCTCGCCGAGGTCGCCCGCCGATTGCGCGACGACCTGCCCTGATCGGCATCGTGAAACCGGTGACACTGGGTGTCGCCGCGGGTGATACTGGATGTCATGAGCACCGATGCCCACCGTGATGACCTCCTGCCCGGCGAGAGCGTGGCGTCGTACGACGTCACCGGCCGTCGCGACACCGACTACTACGGCATCTTCGCGGACGTGCCCGCCGCCGACCGGGCGGCGTGGGATCGCGCACGCGCCTTCGTCGACGAGGTCGACACCCGGATGCAGCACGCCTGGGACACCGCGACGTACCCGGTCGACCTGGTGCGCCGGATGGGCGAACTCGACCTCTACGTCGACGGCGTCGATCACCCCGCGCTGACGCGCATCTCGCCGCTCGGGGCGGGCCTGGTGAACATGGAGATCTCGCGCGGCGACGGTTCGCTCGGCACGATCCTCGCGGTGCAGGGCGGCCTCTCGGTGCGCACGCTCGCGCTGTACGGCTCGCCCGCGCAGCAGAAGCGATGGCTGCGACCGCTCGCGACCGGCGAGGTGCTCGGCAGCTTCGCCCTCACCGAACCCGACCACGGCTCCGACTCGGTCTCGCTCGAGACCGTCGCCCGGCGCGAGGGCGACGAGTGGGTGCTGCGCGGGACGAAGAAGTGGATCGGCAACGGCGCCTCGGGCGGCATCACATTCGTGTGGGCGCGCGTCGACGACGACGGCGACGAGCTGCACGGCGCGGTGCGCTGCTTCCTCGTCGAGCAGGATCGCCCCGGATACACCGGCACCGTGATCACGGGCAAGGCGTCGCTGCGCGGCATCCATCAGGCCCACATCGCCCTGCGGGATGTCCGCCTGCCGCTCGACGCGGTGCTCGAGGGCACCCGCTCGTTCCGCGACGCGTCGACCGTGCTCTACGCCACCCGCTCGGGAGTGGCGTGGTCGGCGCTCGGCCACGCCACCGCCTGCTACGAGGCCGCGCTGCAGTACGCGATGCAGCGGGTGCAGTTCGGTCGTCCGCTGGCGCGCTCGCAGATGGTGCAGGAGCGGCTGGCCCAGATGCTCGACGAACTCACCGCGATGCAGCTGTACTGCCGCCGCCTCGCCGAGCTCGAGACCTCCGGCGGACTCCGGCCGACCCAGGCCTCGCTGGCGAAGTACCACAACACCCGCGCCGCGCGACGGATCGCCCAGACCGCGCGCGACCTGCTCGGCGGCAACGGCATCCTGCTCGAGAACGGGGTGATGCAGCACATGGCCGATATCGAGGCGATCCACACCTACGAGGGCACCGAGAGCGTGCAGGCCCTGCTGCTGGGCCGCGACATCACCGGCGTCGGCGCGTTCACCTGAGCCGCGCCCGATCGCGTCAGCGACCGGCGCGGTCAGCGGCGACGGCCGCGTCGATGCGGCGCTGCGTGCGGCCTCGCCCGCGCACGACGAGCATCGCCACGAGCGCGGCGATTCCCGCACCGAGCATGACGACGGCGAGCGATGACCACGGCACGGCCGGAGTCGAGAACCCCGCGGATGCCGCTTCGGGCAACGGCACCCGGTCGTCGCCGAGCGACACGGGGGTGACGGTGACCTCGCCGGCGGCGAAGAACATCGGCGCGAGCGGCACCTCGATGCGCTGCGTCGCCGTGCCGCCGGGCAGCACCTCGAACGCCTCGCCGGTTCCCGCGCCGGGCATCAGCCCCAGCGGACCCGATGCGTCGGCGGCGGCGCTCGCGCCGAACCGCACGTTGCCGGTGTTGGTCACGCGGTACTCCACCGTCAGTGTGCCCGGGGCGAACGGAACCCACGACGGCGAGTAGCTCGCGGTCGCCGCGTCGACGCGCAGCGCGGGGGCGATCTCGCCGGCGACCTGCAGGTGCACGCGCACGCCGACCCGGTGCGTCAGCGTCACCCCGGCGTCCTCGGTCGAGAGCGCGACGACGATGCCGGCGGGATGATCGCCCGGCGTCGCGTCGGCGGGCACGGCGATGGTCACCGGCAGCACCCGGGTCTCGCCCGACGCGAGCGTCAGCGCCCCGCCGTCGAGGCCGTCGACCTGCAGCCAGGCTCCACCCGCGGCGGGGTCGTCGGTGCGGACGTCGAAGGCGCCGTCGGTGCCCACGACACCGTCCCCGGTCGCGACGGCGAAGGCGGCGTCCTCGGCGGAGTGGTTCGTCACCGCGATGGCGTCGCGCACGCTCGTGCCGGGGTCGACGACGTGCCGCAGCGACACGCGCCCGTCGGGTCCGGCGTCGTCGGCCGGGACGACGCCCCACTCGACGGCGGGCGGCTCGACCGCCTCGGTGACCACAGCGGCAGACGACGCGGGGGCCGCAGCGAGGATGAGGGATGCCGGCGCCGCGACGGCCGCCGCGGAAGGCAGGGCCGCCTCGCCGACGACGAGCGCGGCCAGGAGGGCGAGAGCGCCGGCTGCGGGCAGCACGGCGCGACGGGAACGAGAGCGGAACATGGGGGGATCTCCGAGTCGAGGATGGGGGCGGGCACGGCGGCCCGCCCCCATCGGTACGTCAGTCCTGCGCGAACAAGGTGAGGGTGATCTCGCTGCCGTAACGACCGCCGGCCGCTTCGGCCGGGATCGACAGGTCGAGGTCGGCCCCAACGACGGTCGACCCCAGGCGCGAGATGCGGTCGGCTGCGGCGAGCGTCGCCGGACCCTCGAGCGTCGCGCGTCCGCCCGCGGCGGCGCCGGACTCCGAGCGCACGATGCGCGGCGTCCAGGCGAGGTTCTTCGCCTCGAGCGTGCGGTTGCCGGCGACGAACTCGCTCGCCGATCCGGCCAGCGTCCAGCCTCGACCCTGCGCACGCACCTCGTTGCGGGTGTCGGCCACCGTCACGAGCGGGAGGGTCGCGTCGAGGTCGGCGCCCGACCCGGCGAAGGCCACCCGCTCACCCGAGTGCGCGACGCTCAGGCTCAGCGCACCGTCGGCCTGCTGCCCCGCGACCGTGGCCTCGAGGGCGACGGCATCCGCCGAGCTGCGCTCGCCATGACCGAGGAAGTCGAAGAGCGTCTCGCCGATGGCGGTGTTGTCGAGGTAGGCGCCACGCACGAGGTCCCACTGGTCGGCGCGCGCGTCGAGGACCTCGGCGCCCGCCCCCTTCGCGAACACCGGCACGAGGGCGTTGGTGTGGCCGCCCGAGTGCCAGGTGAGGTCGGGAAGCTGACCCGCGGTGCCCGTCATCGGCGTCCAGCCGACCTCGGGTCCCGCGCCGGCGCCGGCGAGGTAGCCGGTCTCGTGGTCGGCGGTGACGATGACGAGCGTCTCGTCCCAACTGCTGTTCTTCTCGACCCAGGCCTCGACGGCCTCGACCGACTCGTTGAAGGCCATCTGCTCCTCGATGAGGCGCGTCGTCTGGTTGGCGTGCCCGGCCCAGTCGACCGCGCCGCCCTCGACCATGAGGAAGAAGCCCTCGTCGCCCTTGTCGAGCACGTTGAGGGCGCCGAGCGCGAGCGTGTCGAGGTCGGCGACGTCGTTGGCGGGGTCGGTGTGCGGGAGCACCTCGTCGTTGGCGAGGCCGGGGCGGTTGTACTGCAGCGTCTCGGCCACCTGCGCGAGCCCGAACACCTTGTCGGGAACGGCCGTGCCGGCGGCGAGCGCCTCGAAGTCGGCCGTGTCGTCGACGAAGCTGTAGGGCGTGGCGCCGGTCGAGACCCGCTCGTAGTCGTGCTGCGAGATCCAGGTCCAGTTCGCCTCGCGGGGCTGGTGCGCGTCGGTGTAGAGCGGGTGCCCGCCGCCCATGAGCACGTCCACGCCGCTGTCGATCATCTCGGTCGCCAGACCCTGATAGTCGTTGCGGTCGGCGTTGTGGGCGATGAAGCCGGCAGGGGTGGCGTGGTTGAACGGCACGGAGGTGACCAGGCCGACCTTCTTGCCGACGGCCTGCGCCTGCTGTCCGACGGTGAGCAGTTCGTCGCCGCCCGGGGTGATGCCGAGCATGCCGTTGTTCGTCTTCACGCCGGTGCCGAGCGCGGTGCCGGCGGCGGCGGAGTCGGTCGCACCGGAGGCCACCCACCCGAAGTCGCCCCACGCCTTCTCGGTGACGTACTCCGCCCGCCCCGAGGCCGAGTAGTGCGACTGGGCGACCTGCACCGGCCAGGTCTCGTACACCTGGCCGGGCGTCGCCGGAGCGTGGGCGACGCCGCCGGTGGCGGGGTCGACGCTCACCTGATGCGCGCTGGTGCCGCTCTCGTACAGGCTGGCGGCATCGAACTGGTTGTAGCCGGCGCCGTCCGAGATGAGCAGGATGACGTTCTTCGGGGTGGCCGGGGCGTCGTCGGCGGCGGTGGCCGCGACGGCGGGAACCGCGGCGACGACCAGTCCGGCGACGACGCTCGTGGCCGTCAGTGCGCAGGCGCGCGCGTGTGCTCTCCGAGGCATGGAGAATCCTCTTTCGTATCGGGGGGGGGATCGATCGGATGCCGCTGAGCCAGCGGCCCTTCCACGCTCGCCGCCCTCGGTGACGACGCCGCGACCGGCAGGAAACGCGTCGGTGAACGGCCGCGAGCACCCCGGTGACGCGAGCCGCCGCACCGAGGCATTGCCGCCCGGACCTCCGAGCGCAACCCCCGTCTGGAAACAGGCGCGTCCGCTACCGTCGGAGCATGAGCCTGTTCCGCCGCCGTCCTGCGCCCGAGACCGTCCTGGCCGCCGCCGTGCAGCGGGACGCCGAGCGCCCCCCGACGAATCTGTGGGCCGACGGCTTCGGCCGCCTCGCGATCCGGTCGATGCAGATCATCATCCTGGTGATCGTCGCGATCGGCGTCGTCTACGTCCTGCGCCAGGTGTCGGTCGTCGCCATCCCGCTGATCCTCGCGCTGATCTTCGCGTGCGCGTTCGCCCCCGCGATGAACGCGATGCGGCGACACGGGGTTCCGTCGGTGCTGGCGACGATCATCACCCTGCTGACGATCGTCGTGCTGCTGACCGGGCTGTCGTGGCTCATCGTGTGGGCGGTCCGCGACCAGTGGGACGACCTGTACTCGCAGGCGGAAGAGGGCTTCCAGCAGCTGCTCACCTGGGCCCAGACGCTGCCGTTCGCGATCGATCAGGCTCAGATCGACGAGTGGCTCGCGGCCCTCGGCGACTTCGTCACGAGCGCCCAGTTCGGCTCGGGCGCGCTCGCCGGCGTGAGCGCCGTCGCGACCTTCATCACCGGCGCCGTGCTGATGGTCGTCATTCTGTTCTTCTTCCTCAAGGACGGCCCGCGCATGTGGGAGTTCCTCCTGCGCCCCTTCCGCGGCGACGACGAGCGGCGCGCACGCCGCATCGGCGACAAGACGGTCGTCGTCCTCGGCTCGTACATCCGCGGCACCGCGACCGTCGCCGCCGTCGACGCGATCGGCATCTACATCTTCCTGCTGATCTTCCAGGTGCCCCTCGCCATCCCGCTCGCGGTCCTGGTGTTCCTGCTGGCATTCATCCCGATCGTGGGTGCGACGCTGGCCGGCATCCTCGCCGCCCTCGTCGCGCTCGTCGCGAACGGGCCGGTCAATGCCCTCTTCGTCGTCGGCGCGGTCGTGCTGGTCAACCAGCTGGAGGGCAACTTCCTGCAGCCGGTGCTCATGGGTCGCACGATGAAGCTGCACTCGTTCGTCGTGCTGGTCGCCCTCGCCGCCGGCACCGCGATCGGCGGCATCCTGGGCACCCTGCTCGCCGTTCCCGTCACGGCCGTGGCCTGGGGCATCGTGCAGGTCTGGGACGGACCGAACCTGCCGGCCCGCTGGGCGCGACCCCGCCGGGCGGTCGTCCAGCCGGACGAGCGGCTGCAGGACGCCTGAGCGGAGCACCATGTCCTACGACATCCCCGCCCCGATGCTCGCGAAGTCGGTGTCCGCGGTCCCCGATCCGGCCCGCACGCCGGGCGGGCTGTCGTTCGAACCCAAGTGGGACGGCTTCCGCGCGCTCGTGTCGTGGGATGGCGCGGATGTCGTGATCGGCAGCCGCGGCTCGAAGCCGCTGACGCGGTACTTCCCCGAGCTGGTCGACGCGTTCTCGCGGCTGCTGCCCGAGCCGTGCCTGATCGACGGCGAGATCGTCGTGGCCACCGATGCCGGTGACGGCCAGCGCCTGCAATGGGAGGCCCTGTCGCAGCGCATCCACCCCGCGGCGTCGCGGGTGGCTCTGCTCAGCGAACAGACGCCGGCGATGTTCATCGCGTTCGATCTGCTCGCGCGGGGCGAGCGGGATCTGCGCGACGAACCGTTCGCGGCGCGTCGAGCCGAGCTGGTCGACCTGTTGCAGGGCGTCCCCGACCCGGTTCACGTGACACGCGCGACCGACGACGTCGACACCGCCCGTCGCTGGCTCGCCGAGTTCGAGGGCGCGGGCCTCGACGGTGTCGTCGCCAAGCCCCTCGCGCAGCCCTACGCGCCGGGCAAACGGACGATGTTCAAGATCAAGCACGCCCGCACGGCGGACGTCGTGGCGCTCGGGTACCGCATCCACAAGTCCGGTTCGGGCGTCGGCTCGTTGCTGGTCGGGCTCTACGACGACGACGGAGAACTGCACGGTGTCGGCGGCGTCGCGGCGTGGAGCGACAAGCGCCGGCAGGAACTCGTCGCCGAGCTGGAGCCGCTCGTCGAGCGCGACGCCGCGGGCGCCGCCGTCACCGGTGAGTCCGACCGCTCGCGCTTCGCGGCGTCGAAGGACGTCTCGTTCGTGAAGCTGCGGCCCGAGCTCGTGCTCGAGGTTCGCTACGACCAGCTCGAGGGCCGGCGTTTCCGTCACACGGTGCAGTTCGAGCGGTGGCGCCCCGACCGCGACGCCCGCTCGTGCACCTTCGGGCAGCTCGAGACGGTCGCGGCGTACGACCTCGCCGACGTCCTCGACTGACCCGCAGGCCGACACCCCGCGTTCACGTCGCGGACACGAGCCGTTGCTCGTGCCTTCTTAGCGTTCGGAGGTCGCATCGCGGGGTGGACCCCTGCCCCCGCCGGTGCGCGACATCCCTCCCCCACTCGAAGGACGCGCATGCCCGCCGCTGCCCCCTGCTCCCGCCCGTCTCGCCGACGTCCCGTCGTCCCGACCGCTGCGCTGGCCGCCCTGACGGCCGTCACGATCGCTGTCGGTGCCGCCGGGTTCGGTGCCGCCGCGCCCGCCGCCGCCGCGCCGGGCGACGCTCTGCTCGACGACAGCGCGATCGCTCCCCCGACGGCCGCCTACGGCAGGTTCATCGACACGTACACGGCGAACACCTCGTCGAACACCTCGCCCACGACCAACCCGGGCATCGGCGTGCTGTCGGGGATGCTCGACCTGTGGCAGCCCGGCGCCACGTGGGACTCCGGTCAGGCGACGGCCGAGGGGGCCGCCGTGCTCGAGGCCAACATCGCCCACAACGTCCGCGTCGCCGAGGCTCGCACCGCGGCCGACGAGACCGCGGCGTGGGTCTTCGACCGCCGCCACCAGAGCTACAGCGCGATCGACGGCCTCGGCGCCGCCGCCCCCGCCTTCCGCGACGCGATGAACGCCGGCACGACGATCCCCGACGTCGTTCCCGCCGACGCCACGACCGTGAAGTACGACGACGGCGGCAACGCTGCGGGGCGCTGGGCCGACGCCGGGTCTGCGCTCGGCGCGGTCGTCGGGCTCGTCGACGCGGTGCGCGGGCCGGCGGCATCCTCCAACCCGTCCAAGAACTTCTACGCCTACAAGCGCCCGTTCCGCTGGGTCGACGACGCGATCATCGTGCCGTCGCTGCTGCCGGTGCGAAAGCCCGACGCCGAGGCCGCGAGCGACGGCGGCTTCCCCAGCGGCCACACCAACGCGGCGTTCCTGGCCTCGTTCGCCCTCGCCGACGCCGCTCCGCAGTATCAGGCGCAGCTCATCGCGAACGCCGCTGAGATCGGCGACAGCCGCATCGTCGCCGGCATGCACTCGCCGCTCGACGTGATCGGCGGCCGGGTGCTCGCGACGGCCCTCGCTGCCGCGGCGCTGAACGACCCCGCCAACGCGGCACTGCGCGACAGCGCGTTCTCGCAGGCGCAGGGGCTGCTCGCCACGCTTCCCGCCCCGAGCGAGCAGGACTACGACGCGCTCGCCGCCGCGTACCGCGAGCGCATGACCTACGGCCTGCCCGCGACCGGCGACACCACGCGGCCGGCGCGCGTGCCCGCCGGCGCCGAGGTGCTGCTCGAGCACCGGCTGCCCTACCTCGACGCGCAGCAGCGACGGTGGGTGCTGCACTCGACGGCGATCGCCTCGGGTCACGCCGTGCTCGACGACGCCGAGGGCTGGGGCCGGCTGAACCTGTTCGAGGCCTCGAACGGGTACGGCGCCTTCGACACCGATGTCACCGTGACGATGGATGCCGCCGCCGGCGGCGCCTCGGCCGCGGACACGTGGCGCAACGACATCGACGGCGCGGGCTCGCTGACGAAGGCGGGTTCGGGCGCCCTCACCCTCGCCGGCGACAACGCGTACGCCGGCGGCACCGTCGTAGACGGCGGCGCCCTCGTCGCCGCGACCCCCGCAGCCCTGGGAACGGGCGACGTCACCCTTGCGGCCGGCGCGCTCGTCGAGACCACCGAGGGCCTGCTCGTCGGCGGTGACTTCGCGCAGAAGGCGGGCGCGACGCTCGAGCTGTCCGTCGAGGGCGACGCCCCCGCGCTCACCGTCGCGGGTTCGGCGACCTTCGGCGGCACCCTGCGCGTCGACCTGGGCGGCGCGGCACCCGACGCCCCGCAGCGCCTCATCGCCGTCGGCGCGACCGAGGCGGGATCGACCTTCTCGAGCGTCGAGATCGTCGACGCCGCCGCCGGGTTCGCCGGGGCGCTCGACTACCGCGCCGACGGCGTGTACCTCGTCCCCGCCGCCGCCCCGGTCGAGCCGCCGGTCGGCGCCGAGCCGCCGGTCGTGCCCGCTGAGCCCGGCACCGCGCCCGGCACCCTGCCCGGTGCGGTTCCCGCTCCGAGCGCGACGGCCCAGCGCCTTGCCCGCACGGGCGGTGAGGAATCGCCCACCGGCCTGCTCATCGGCGGCTTCCTGCTGGCCGCCGGCGGCAGCGTCGTGCTCCTCTCGCGCCGGCCCGCGCGGCGCTGACGCCTCGGCGCGCCGGCGATTCGTCCGGCGCGACCTCCCGCCCGGGCCCGGCGTCCGGGTGGGAGGATCGAAGCATGCACGACGATCCCCGCGAAGCCGTGCCCGACGGCACCGCCGAGCTGCACCTCGAACCGGTCCGTTTCATCGCCCGGACCGACGCGGTGCTGCGGCTCGGCACTCTCATGCTCGGAGCGGGGGCATCCTCCGCGCGCGTACGCGACACGATGGACCGCACCGCGCGGGCCCTCGGCCTCGAACGGCTCGAGTCGCGCGTCGGAATGACCGACATCGTCATCACGGCCCAGCGCGGGCAGCTGTTCCGCACCCGTGTGGCCGAGGTGCGGCATCCGGTCGTGAACTCCGAGCGCATCGCCGAGGTCATGCACCTGTCGCACCGGGTGGCCGACGGGGTCACCGCCGACGAACTGCAGCGCGAGCTCGACCGCATCGAACGGATGCCGCCGCGCTACCCCGCCGCCGTGCGCGTGGCTGCCGCTGCTGCCGCGTGCACCGCGTTCGCGTTCCTCAACAACGGCGGCTGGGCCGAATGCCTGAGCGTCGCCATCGCGGTGGCGCTCGGCCAGTACGTGCGGATCCGCGGCGCGCGCCTGCAGGTCAACGAGTTCCTGCTCGTGTTCCTGTCGGCCGCGACGGCGCTGCTGACCTTCCTCGGGGTCTCGCACCTGATCGAGCTGCTCGGCGCCCCGTCGCCGCAGTACGGTGCAGCTCTGACGAGCGCCGTGCTGTACCTCGTGCCCGGCTTCCCGCTCGTCACCGGCGCCCTCGACCTCGCCCGCCTCGACCTCAACGCGGGCGTGAACCGCGTCGTCTACGCCGGGCTCGTGCTGCTGTCGACCGGGTGCGCGGTCTGGGCGGTCGCGGCGATCTTCCAGACGAGCGCGGTCGCCGTCGCCGCACCCGCCCTCGCCGAACCGCTGCTGTCGCTCGGACGCCTCATCGCCGGATTCGTCGGCGTGATGGGCTTCGCCTTGCTGTTCTCGACACCGTGGCGCACCGCGCTGGCGGCGGCCGCGATCGGGACGATCGCCAACGTCGGCCGACTGCTGATGATCGACCAGGGTGCGATGCAGCCCGTGGCCGCAGCCGCCGCCGGCGTCGCGGTCGGGTTCGGCGCGTTCGCCGTGTCACGGTTCGTCCGGTCGCCGCGCATCACGCTGACGGTGCCGGCCGTCCTCATCATGGTGCCGGGTGCCTCCGCCTACCGCGCGATCGTCGGGACGATCGAGGGCGACACGATCAGCGCCGTGCAGTACGGCGTCACAGCGGTCTTCGTCGTGGTCGCGCTCGCGGTCGGTCTGACCGTCGCCCGCGTCGTCACCGAGCGGGAGTGGCAGCGCCCCTCGGCACGCTGACCCGGGCGCTCAGTCCTCGGGATGCCGCGCGCGGCTCGGCTGCACGCGGGGCGGCTCGCCCGGCATCTTGGGGAACTCGGGCGGGAACGGCAGCTCGCCGAGACCGGCGTCGAGGTCGCGCTGCCACCACTCGAGCAGGGTGTCGATGCGGCCCGGTGCTGCCTGCAGGTCGGCCCAGGGGTCACCGACGTCCGCCAGACGCCGCGGCACCGTCCGGACGGTGAACGATCCCGGGTCGACGCCGGCATCCAGCTCGTCCCACGTGATCGGCGTCGCGACCGTGGCAGCCGGCAGCGCGCGGGCACTGTAGGCCCCGGCCATCGTGCGGTCTCGGTTGGCCTGGTTGAAGTCGACGAAGACCCGCTCGCCCCGCTCCTCCTTCCACCAGTTCGTCGTGACGCGCTCGGGCAGACGTCGCTCGAGCTCGCGGGCGGCGGCGATGACGGCGTGACGGACGTCGAGGAACTCGTGGGTGGGCTCGATCGGGCAGAACACGTGCAGCCCGCGGTTGCCGCTCGTCTTGAGGAAGGCGGTCAGCCCCGCCTCGGCGAGGATGTCGCGCAGCACCGGCGCGACCTCGGCGGCGTCCCCGAAGTCGGTGCCCGGCTGCGGGTCGAGGTCGATGCGCAGCTCGACGGGATTGTCGGTGTTCTGCGCGAGCGATGCCCACGGGTGGAACACGACCGTGTTCATCTGCACCGCCCAGACGAGCGCGGCTGCTTCATCCAGCACGACCTGCGGATGCCGCCGACCACTGTTGTAGGTGCAGACGACCTGCCCCACGAAGCCGGGAGCCCCCTTGGGCGGGTTCTTCGAGAAGAAGCGCTCCCCCTCGACGGTGTCGGGGAACCGCTCGAGCGAGATGGGGCGGTGGCCGTTCGCCCGCAGGAAGGGATCGCTGACGGCGAGCATGTAATCGGCGTACTCGCGCTTGGTGATCCCGAGCTCGGGCCACAGCACCCGGTTCGGGCTCGACAGACCGACCTCGCGGTCGCCGTCCGGTCCGGCAACGGTCAGGGTGATGCGCTCGCTCGCCATGCCCCGACCCTAGGGCGCGGCGCCCCGATCGCACAGCCCCTGGACAACCCGCCGGATCGTCCGGCGCGACCGGGACGACGGCGAGGCCGTCAGGATGCCGGTGCCGCCTCGGTTCCGGCATCGCCGTCGGCGTCGGTGGCGGTGGCAGCTGCCGCCGGGGCCGCGTCGTCGGGCTCGTCGGCCCGCGCCAGCACCGGGCCGAGGTCGGCGCGGTCGACGTGGATCCAGGGGCCGCCCGGGTCGACGATGACGCCCGTCAGCGCGGGGTTCGCCACCAGCGCCCGCGCGATCTGCGCCGCGGTCACCGGCACCGGCCGGTCGCCGCGCTGCAGCACGAGGACCTCGAGCGGGTGCGAATACACCTCGAGCCGGCGCTCACCCGACGTCGTACGCGACTCGGCGAGGCCGAGCTGACCGCCGTCGCCCGCGGGACCGGCAGCAACCCACAGCGGCGCCGTCGCGAGCGCCGCGCCGACCGCGGCCGCCGTGTCTTCGTCGCGGGGGCCGGCCAGCAGGTTCTTGATCGCGAACGCGGGATCGCCCTCTTCGAAGGCCTTCTTGATGAGCGGCGCGGGAAGCACGATGCGCGAACCGGGCACCGCGTGGTCGATGATGAGGCCCTCGTACGGACCCTCGATCGCGTTGCGGAACACGTTCACCATGGGCAGGCCGAGCGCCGAGGTGTCGCGGTCGCCGTCGGACTCGACGCTGGCGCGCAGCGACGCTCCGCCGGTGAAGGCGAGAAGGAACCGGGCACCGTCGACCTGAGACACCGCGAGCGTGAGGGGCTTGCCCTCGGCCGTCAGCGCACGCGCGTCGCCGCGGACCCGCACGTACATCGTGCCCTGCATGCTCTGCCGCATGACGTTCATGACGTCGACGTTGCCGGGCTTCTCGGGAAGTGACGCGAGCGCCGCCTGCACGAGGGTGTTGTCAGGCATGCCGGCGACCGTCTCGGTGCGTTCGGGCGCCTCCGCCGGCGGCCGCGTGACCGCGCGCCCCGGCTGGGCGGCGGCGGGCTGAGCGGCGGCGGGCGCCGAGGCTCCGAAGGTCGACACCGAGATGCCCACGTGGGGCACGGGCGCGGCGGCGTCCGTCGTCGCAGCGGCATCCCCCGACGCGACGGCATCCGACTCCGTGGCGCCGGCGACCTCGTCGTCGACCGGGCCGGATTCCGCGGGCTGGCTCGTGGTGTCTCGCGCAGAGCGCTTGAAGATCGCCATGCGTCGAGCCTAACCCGCACGCCCGCCGCCGGGCGGGCCGATCTCAGAGCTTGACGATCGGAGCGATCTTGATGAGGAGCTTCTTCGCACCGGCGGAGTCGAAGCGGACATGCGCGACGCGCTTGGCGCCCTCGCCGGTCACTGCGTCGATGCGTCCCTCGCCGAAGTCGTCGTGCCGGATGCGATCACCGGGAGCCAGCACGAGGTCGCCGTTGTCGCGGACCTTCGCCGGGATGCGGTTGGCGAATTTCGCGATGTCGCCCGTCTTCTCGCGGCGCGGCAGCGGAACGAGGTCGTCACCGTAGCGCTTGCCCGAGCCACCGGGTCCGCCACCCGGCCGCCGCGAGTTGAGCGCCCGCGACTGCATGCCGCCACGCGAGTTGACGTCGCCGGGCGACTGCCGCCAGTCGATGAGGTCGTGCGGGATCTCCTGCAGGAACCGGCTGGGCATCGCCGCCGAGACTTCGCCGAACTGTGCCCGCGTCATGGCGAGCGACAGGTGCAGGCGCTTGCGCGCCCGCGTGAGGGCGACGTAGAACAGTCGTCGCTCCTCCTGCGGCCCGCCCGGCTCGTTGGCCGAGATGCGGTGCGGGATGAGGTCTTCCTCGACGCCGGTGACGAACACCGCGTCGTACTCGAGGCCCTTCGCCGTGTGCATCGTCATGAGCGATACGGTGCCCGACGCGTCGTCGAGGTCGTCGGCATCGGCGACGAGCGCCACTTCGGTGAGGAAGTCGAGGATCGTGCCGTCGGGGTTGTTGCGCGCGAACTCTCGCGTGACGGCGATGAGCTCGTCGAGGTTCTCGAGCCGCGCCTCGTCCTGCGGATCGCGGCTCATGCGCAGCGCATCCATGTAGCCCGACTTGTTCAGCAGCAGGCTGAGTCCCTCGGTGACCGAGGTGGGCGGGGCGATCTCGCCCGAGCTCGGCAGCATGATCTCGGTCGCCTCGGTCAGGACGGCGTCGAGCTGCGCGATCGCCGCCTGGATCTTCGGCCCGACGCCCAGCTCGGGCGCGTGGCCGAGCGCGTCGCGGAAGGTGATCTCCCGCTCGGCGGCGAAGCGGGCGATGGAGGTCTCGGTGACGTCACCGATCCCCCGGCGCGGACGATTCAGGATGCGGCGCACCGCGAGCTCGTCGGCAGGGTTCGCGACGGCGACGACGTAGGCGAGCGCATCCTTGATCTCGGCACGGTCGTAGAACTTCGTGCCGCCCATGATCTTGTAGGGGATGGCCGCGCGGATGAAGATCTCCTCCAGCGCGCGCGACTGCGAGTTGGTGCGGTAGAACACGGCCATCTGCGAGTACGGCACCGAGGCGCGGTGCAGCGCCTCGATCTCGTCGGCGACGAACTGGGCCTCGTCGTGCTGCGAGTAGCCGGTGAACCCGACGATCGCCTCGCCCGCACCGACATCCGTCCACAGCTTCTTGTCTTTGCGGTCGAAGTTGTTGGCGATGACGGCGTTCGCGGCCGAGAGGATGGTCTGCGTCGAGCGGTAGTTCTGCTCGAGCAGCACGACCTTCGCGCCGGGATAGTCGCGCTCGAACTCCGTGATGTTGCGGATGTCGGCGCCGCGGAAGGCGTAGATCGACTGGTCGGAGTCGCCGACCACCGTGAGCGAGGCGCCCGCGATCTCGGGCGTGGTCTCGGGCTCGAAGATCATCATGCCGCCGGACGAGAACGAATCGCCGCCCCCTCCCTGCACCGGACGCGTGAGTTCGTGGATGAGCGCGTACTGGGCGTGGTTGGTGTCTTGGTACTCGTCGACCAGGATGTGGCGGAACCGCTTGCGGTAGACGTCGGCGACGTGCGGGAACGCGCGGAACAGGTAGACCGTCTGCGCGATGAGGTCATCGAAGTCGAAGGCGTTCGCCCGCTGCAGCGCCGACTGGTAGGCGCCGAAGATCTCGACGAAGACCCGTTCGGCGGGGTCGGACATGTTCGCCTG
The DNA here is from genome assembly GCF_028737325.1 of Microbacterium thalli. GTDB lineage: Bacteria > Actinomycetota > Actinomycetes > Actinomycetales > Microbacteriaceae > Microbacterium > Microbacterium thalli. The sequence goes on from NZ_JAQZCH010000002.1 coordinate 1,252,485, forward strand.
CCGCGCGTAGGAGTCGGCGTCGGCGAGCTCGTTCTTGAGCTTCGAGATGCGGCTCTGCACACCCGCGGGCGTCAGGCCGAAGGCATCCGCCTCGTGCTCCTTGACGAGCCGCTTGATGAGCGCGCGAGAGTCGCCCGAGTCGTAGATCGTGAAGCTCTTCGTGAACCCGAACTGCTGCGCCTCGCGGCGGAGGATGCGCACGCAGGCGGAGTGGAAGGTCGAGATCCACATGCCCTGCGCGCTGTCGCCGATGAGGTGCTGCACGCGTTCGCGCATCTCGCCGGCGGCCTTGTTGGTGAAGGTGATCGCGAGGATCTGGCTCGGGTACGCCTCGCGCGTGCGCAGCAGCGACGCGATGCGATGCGTGAGCACGCGGGTCTTGCCGGAACCGGCGCCCGCGACGATGAGCAGAGCGGGGCCCCGGTAGGTGACCGCCTCGAGCTGGGGCCGGTTGAGCCCCTCGAGCAGGTCGGCGTCGGGACGCTCGCCTGCGGGGGCGCCGGGGCGCACGGATGCGGCGGAGCCGACGATGACGGGCTTGATGGGGTCTGGCATGACCTGACGATTCTACGTTCGCCCACCGACACCGGTCCGCGCGACCTCTCGTGACGCCGAAGCGTCACACGCGGTAGCACGGCGACCCGTGCCTTCACAGTCATCGCGTCCGGCCGATGCGGCCCGTAGCGTGAGGTCATCGCGGCGATCCGGGCGGTCCCGGGCATCGGTTCATACCCGAGTGCGTTGCGGGTTCGACTCCCGCCGTCGCGTCCACCCTCGAGTCGTCGCTGCCGGCTCAGCCCGCGTCGAGCTCGTCGAGTCGGCGCAGCGCGTCCTCGGCGCGCGCGAGGCGATCCGCCTCGGGCTCGTCCCACCAGTAGGGCCCCCGCTCGCCCAGCCCGTGCTTGGCCAGGCCCACGCGCTCGCGTGCCGCCGCGACGGCGTCGTCGTCCGCGCGTCGCTTCGCCGCGCCCACCGCCGAACGCCCGCGCCCGAGATGCGACTTCAGGGCCGCGACCAGCTCGGCTGGAAGCGACGGGTCGGTACGCCGCCAGCGGCGCCCGTCGATGACGAGCCAGCGCTCGGAATCGACATCGGCCACGGACTCAGTATGAGCCGTAGCCGATGTGGACGGATACGCGGGTCAGGCCCGGCGATACTCCGACACCATGGGGCAGTCGAACGGGTCGCGGGCCGCGAGGCCGACGCGGTTGAGGTAGTCGATGACGATGGCGTACGAGCGCCACAGGCTCGTCTCGGTGTACGGCACGTTCAGCGACGCGCACTGCTCCTTGACGATCTCGCGGGCGCGGGCCAGCGCAGGGCGCGGCATGTTGGGGAACAGGTGGTGCTCGATCTGGTAGTTCAGGCCGCCCATGAGCCACGTCGCCCACCAGCCGCCGCCGATGTTGCGCGACGTGCGCACCTGCTTGCTGAAGAAGTCGATCTTCGCGTCGGGCGCGATGATCGCCATGCCCTTGTGGTTGGGAGCGAACGACGCGCCCATGTACAGACCGAACACGGCGACCTGCACGCCGAAGAACGCGAAGGCCATGCCGATCGGCAGGAAGATGAAGACCGGGGCGACGAAGATCGCGAACCGAGCCAGGATGAGGGTGATCTCCAGCGCGCGCTTCTTGACCGGGCCGCGGCTGACGAGGTGTCGCACCGACAGGGCGTGCAGGTTCAGGCCTTCGAGCAGCAGCAGCGGGAAGAACAGCCATCCCTGCCGCTGCGTGATGAAGCGACGGATGCCGCGGGCGGTGGCTGCGTCCTCTTCGATGAACGAGATCGTGTCGATCTCGATATCGGGGTCCTTGCCCACCTTGTTCGGGTTCGAGTGGTGCCGGGCGTGCTTCGAGGTCCACCACGACAGGCTCATGCCGACGACGCCGACCGCGAGGAAGCGCGCCAGGCGGTCGTTGCCGGGGCCGGAGGCGAGCACCTGGCGGTGGTCTGCCTCGTGTGCGAGGAACGCGACCTGGGTGAACACGATGCCGAGGGCCGCGGCGATGAGCAGCTGGAACCAGCTGTCGCCGAGCAGCACGAACCCGGTGACGCAGCCGCCGATCGCGAGGATCAGGGCGAGGCCGACGAGACTGTAGAACCACGGGGTGCGGCGCAGCAGCCCGGATTCCCGGACGACCCGCGAGACGTCGGTGAACGCCTTTGTCATCGGCGGGAAGTCGGCGGTCCCGGCATAGGTGGTGCGGACGGGGCCGAGACGCGGCTCGACAGCGGTTGAAGCGATGGGAGTACCTGCTGTTCGGTCGAGGCCCGGGGGCCGGAAGCTAGCGGTGATCACCGCTCGCTGTGGCTCACACTACGGAGGCTCGGATCACCCTGGGCGCATATGACCGACTGCACGGACGATGCAAGGGTTTCGCTCAGCCGATGGTCAGGTGTCAGCCCTCGTGAACGCCGTCGAGCACGGGACTCGGGCGCGGCACGTCGGGTGGCTCGGGCACCACGTAGAGCCCGGTCGGTGAGTTGGCGGTGTACGTCAGAGCTTCCAGCCAGGCGCGATTCAGCGCGGGCTGGCGGCTGCCGTAGAACTTGAAGACGAGCCCGCATCCGGGATGCAGCCACACCGTGGTGCGGCCATCGCCGATCGTGACGTCGTCCTTCCATGTCAGCGTGAACGATTCGCCGCGGCGCAGCTTGGCGGTGATGACGGTCTGGAGGTGCGCGAGCGTCCGGTCCTCGAAGTCCGCGCGCACCTGATTCTCATAGATGAACCGACCCATGGGTCCTCCCCTTGCTCCGTGGCGACTCTAGTGAAGCTCAGCGCTTTCCTTAAGCCCTTGCGCGTCCGCGCACGGCGGGTAGTGTCGCTGCGCAGGACGCGGCCGCGTCTGTGCGACGAAGGGGCGAACGCCATGGCCAAACGGATCGACGTCTTCTACGGCGGGCGGGCGTACACCATCGGTGGTCGTGACCTCGAGGACGTACGCGCTGAGATCGCCGACGCACTCGAGTCGGGCCACGGATGGCTGTCGGTCAATGACGGCGAAGGCGTCGCGCAGGGCACCGAGCTGCTGATCACGCACGGCGTCGATGTCACTCTGGCGGCTCTCCCGGAGGGCTGAGAGCCGGAGGGATCGGAACTACGCCACAAAGTCAACCCCCTCCCCAACCTGAATCACTCGCTCGATCCTGCCGAAGCACAGCACGGCTGTGCGCGTCGCGGATCGTCCGCGCGCGGAACGGACTCTTCCGCGCGGGCCCGCGATCGGATCGCAGAGGCTGGTGATCGCCTGTGTCAGGGCGCGAGGAGGAATGTTGGGCAGGTTCGTTTACGACGGCAGCAATCGGCTGGAGATCGAGGACCGTACGCTCGCACACCTCCAGATGACGATCGGGGCCAAGCTCCGTCGCGGTGAGGCGTTCTTCTTCACGTGGAAGGACGACGTGAGCGTGGGCAAGGGACGCACCACCGTGTGGATGCACGCCGGCGCGTCCCTCGTGTTCACGTTCCACGGCAGCCGCACGCCCGCGATCAACCGCGCCTGGCTCGAAGCGTTGATGTACACCGCCAACTCGCCCACCGGACTGTACGTCGTCCCCGAGCCCGCGGAGTCCCCGACCGACAAGCTGGTTATTGAATAGCCAGCCGGTCCGGCGAGGGTTGCGGACCGACGACCCCCGCCGCGCGGAGGAGTCGGTCAGCTCGCTGTACGAGACACCGATGTCGCTGTCGGTCGACTCGCCGACGACCTTCAAGTACGAGATGGCGGCCGTCGCCCACCCCGCGGCGGCAGCTGCCGCGGTGCGCTTCACGGGCACGATGCGCTCGACCGCCCGCTCCTTCCCGCGGCTAATCGTGGCGCACGCCGCACAGGGCCAGCACCGGTGGCAGGTGGGCAGCGAGTCCGGCGACGGGCGCACGCCTTTCGTCGTCCCCCCGGACACCGAGTTCGTGGCCGAGTTCGGGCACTTGCACCTGCGCACCTTCAGTGTCGCGACCGAGACGATCGACCATGTCGTTCGAGCGCTGCTCGGCGACGAGCCCCGCCGGCTGCAGTTCTCAGGCCTGAACCGACGCGCGGGCAACCCCCGCCTGATCGCCGAGACGCTGCGGTTCCTCGAGGCCACAGTGCTCGCCGACGAGTCGGTCGCCGCCTCGCCGCTCATGCGCACGCAACTGATGCATCAGGCGATCGCCTCGCTCATCACGGCGTTTCCGATCATCGACGTCGACGACACCGATCAGCGGCGTCCCACCGCGCGCACCGTGCGGCGAGCGGTGACGTTCATGGAGGAGAACGTCGGCAACCCCATCAGCATCACCGACATCGCCGTCGCCGCGGGCACCTCCGTGCGGGCGCTGCAGAGCGCCTTCCACAAGGCGTACGAGATCCCGCCGAGCACGTACCTCCGACGCCTGCGCATCGAGGGTGCGCACCACGAGCTGCGTGCCGCGCACCCTGGTTCGACGACGGTGCGGGACGTCGCCCAGCGCTGGGGCTTCGCCCACACCGGCCGCTTCGCTCAGCTGTACGCGGCGATGTACGGCGAGCACCCGTCGCACACCCTGCGCCGCTGACGCACGCGGCGGCGGATGCCGTTCCCCGGGTCAGTCGTCGAGGCCGGCCGCCGCCGGATCGGGCAACAGGATCCAGACGCGCGTGCCGCCGCTCGGCGACTCGTCGATCCCGATGCGCCCGCCGTGCGCCTCGACCGCCCGACGGCAGGTCGAGAGCCCGATGCCCAGGCCGTCGGCATCCGAGTTCCCGCGCTCCATCAGCCGGAAGACGCGTTCGCGGTCGGCTTCGGGCACACCCGGGCCGTTGTCGTCGACGGTGATGCGCCAGCCGCCGGGTACGGCGTGGGCGTCGACGTGCACCTCGGGCGCGCGGTCGGCGACCGCGGTGAACTTCAGCGCGTTCGCGACGACGTTCTGCAGCACCGCGCGCAGCAGCGTGGGGTCGCCGACCGGCTCGATGTCGACGTCGGAGCGGATGTCGGCGCCCGAGGCGGTGATCTGCGCGTCGAGGTCGTCGGTGACCGCGCTCATCACCGCGGCGAGGTCGACGCGGGCCTGCTGCGGCCGGGCACCACCGGCGCGGGCATACGCCAGGATGTCGGAGATCATGTCATCCATGCGCTCCGCCGCGGACTCGGCGCGTGCGAGCACGCGGGCGGCGTCGGGGGCGTTCGCCATGTCGGGGCTGTCGATCGCGAGCTCGAGGAACCCGGTCAGCGCGGTCAGGGGGTTCCGCAGATCATGGCTGATCTGCCCCGCGAACCGCGACAGCTGGTCGTTCGACGCGCTCAGCGCACGACCGATGCGGCGCAGCTCGAGCAAGTCGACGATCTGGTGCGCGAGCAGGTCGAGAGCCTCACGCTTGGACTCGTCGAGGTCGCCGACCGCCTCGTCGAACACGCACAGCGTGCCGATCGCGACGCCCGACGGCGTGATGAGGGGGCTCGAAGCGTAGAACCGGACGTGGGCGATCTCGCCGGTCACGAACGGGTTCTGCGCGAACCGTTCGTCGAGGCGCGCGTCCGGGACGACGACCCGACCGGGGCGGGCGATGACCGCCGCGCACATCGAGTCCTCGCGCGAGCAGACGGCCGGCTCGATGCCGACGGCCGCGATCTGGTGCTGCGAGCGGTCGTCGATGATGTTGATGACCGCGGTGTCGACGCCGCAGACGGTCGCGGCCAGGCGGACGATGCCCTGCAGGTCGGGTGCGGGAGCCTCGCCGATGACGTGGTACGCGTCGATGGCTTCGCGGCGGGTGATGTCGAGCTGAGAGACCATGGTCCTCTCACGCTATCCGGGTTCCCGGGGGCAGGGCTCGTGCGGGCGTCCGCGTGCGCGATCCGGCGGCGACCAGCAGCAGCGCCGCGAGCACGAGCTGCACTCCGAGGCCGACGAACCAGCTCGGCACCGTCTGGGCGCGGATCTCCTGGGCGGTGGGCCCGCCGTCGTAGGTCATCGCGGACCCGTCGCAGTCGTCGTAGGACGTCTCCAGGTCCGGTGCGATCTGCGCGGCGCGGACGCCGGCCGTGATCTGCCCGAACAGGTCGACGGGATAGCCGTTGCGGTCGTACTCGGCCGGCGTGGCGTCGGCCAGGATGACGAAGGGGTTCGCCGCGAGGATCCACCAGACGCGATCGAAGCGCGGCACGGTGTTCGTCGTCACGACCGGCTCGGCGCACGCGATCCGGCTCGGGTCGTTCGCGCAGTCCGACGAGCCGCCCCGGCACTCCGGCGTCCCGTCGACGTTGTACTGCAGCCCGCGATAGGTCGTCGTCGTCTCGCTCGAGAGCGCGGCGCCGCCCAGGCCGAAGGCGATGAGCGTCCCGAACACCAGCGCCGCGACGACGAGATATGTCGCGGCCACCGAGAACAGGGGGCGGGCGAGGATGCCGCTGAGCCCGACGCCGACGGCCGCGATGACCCCGATCTCGATGACGAGCACGACGAGCGAGACCACGACCACGGCGGCATCCACACCGCCCGCGAACGTCGCGATCACGAGGAACGGGGCGGCGACCGCCGCGAACGCGAGTCCGGTGATCCACCCCGCCAGCACCTTGCCCAGGAGGATCTCGGAGGTGCGGGCGAGCGTGACCTGCACGGGAGCGAGGGTCGCGGCATCCCGATCGCCGTTGATCGAGTTGCCGCTGAGCGTCGGCGACACCAGCACGACCAGCAGCAGCGTGATCACCACGATCGTGGAGTAGATGCCCGACCCGCGCTGACCGGAGTCGGACACGACGCCTCCGAACGCGGGGAAGGCGAGCGCCGTGACACCGATGAGAACGACGGCGAAGACTCCCAGCAGGACGTACCACGAGACGGTGCGGATGCGCTGCAGGAGTTCGAGACGGGCGACCGTCCAGAGCCGGGCCATGTTCACGAGCGGGCTCCGTCCGACGTGCCGAGATCGAGGAAGGTGTGCTCGAGCAGTCCGGTCGCGGCGGAGAACTCCGCGACCGCGATGCCGGCGTCCACGAGCGCGCGCAGCCCTGCGGCGGCGTCGCTCTCGCTGGCGAAGGGCACGAGCACGTCGCGGCGATCGACGCCGACCCCGGCGACGTCGAGTCCGAGGGCCGTCGCCACCGGCAGCGCGACCGCACGGGCGTCGAGGTCGGCGACCCGGATGCGCCACGGCCGCCGGCGCCCCGCGGCCATCGCCACACGGTCAGCGCTCACGGTGGCACCCGCGACGATGTACACCGCGTCGTCGACGACCTCCTCGAGTTCGGCGAGGACGTGACTGGAGATGAGCACCGTCTTGCCGGCCGCGGCGTAGCGGCGCAGCAGCACGCGCAGGTCGACGCGCGCCTGCGGGTCGAGGCCCGATGCCGGCTCGTCGAGCAGCAGCACGGACGGTTCGTGCACGAGCGCGCGCGCGAGCCCGAGACGTTGCTTCTGACCGCGCGAGAGCACGCGCGCGTGCGCGTCCGCCAGATCGCGCAGCCCGACCTCGTCGATGAGCTCCTCCGCACGACGGGCGGCGGCCGCGCGATCGAGGTCGTACAGCCGGCCCGTGGTCTCGAGCGTCTCGCGGACGCTGAGCGACGGCCAGGCGCCGAGGCTGTCGGGCATCCAGCCCAGGCGGGAACGCGCGCCCGCAGGATCGGCCACCGGATCGACGCCCGCGATGCGGATGCTGCCGCCGTCCGGCGCGAGCAGCGACGCCAGCATCAACAGCAGCGTGGTCTTGCCGGCGCCGTTGGGACCGACCAGCCCCGTCACCGCTCCGGCCGGGGCCTCGAGGGTCACGCCGCGGACCGCGTGCACGCCCCCGAAGGATCGGCGGACGTCGACGGCGGCGATACCTGCGGGGACCATGCCCACACCCTAGGGGAGGGTCGTCGCCCGGGGCAGCGCGACGATCGCGCTCGTCCCGCCGGGTGCGTGCGGGTGAAGCTGCACGGTGCCGCCGTGCGCCTCGACGAGGGCCCGAGCGAGGGCGAGGCCGAGCCCGAGCCCCTGCACCGCGCCGCGTCGCGCGCGCGCCGTGCGGTAGAAGCGGTCGAAGGCCTGGCGACGCTCGGCCGCGGTCATGCCCGGGCCCGAGTCGGTGACGGCGATCTCGACCGCATCCGCGGAGCTCCGGATGTCGACGGACACGGCACCGCCGTCGGGCGAGGCCTGGACGGCATTGCGCACGAGCTCGGCGACGACCGCGTGCAGGTCGTCGCGTGCGACCTCGACGGCGGCCGCATCGCCGGTCACGGAGATCGAGACGCCGCGGTCGTCCTCGAGCCCGGCCACCGCCTCGTCGACGACAGCCCGGACATCGCTGCGGCCGGGGCGGGGTGTGAGGTGTGCGCGGCCGGTCGCGAGCATCAACTCGACGGTGTGCTCGAGCCGCTCGGCGGCGCGCTGCACCGTCTCCCACCGTTCGCGGTGCTCGGGCATCGCGCCGGCGACGGCGAGCTCGGCGTTGCCGAGGATGACGGTCAGGGGCGTGCGCAGCTCGTGACCCACCGTGTCGAGGAAGCGGTCGCGCACGTCCACGGCGTCGACGAGCTCGGTGACGTCCTGCGCCACGACCATGACGCCGATGGGCTCGTCGTCGAGCACGATCGGGCGCGCGACGAACCGCAGGGCCACCTGGTCGCCGGGCTCGCCCACCCACACGCGCCGCGGCTCGGCGAAGGCGCCCGCCACGGTGGCGTCGCGCAGACCCGGCCCGACCGCGACGGGCGTGACCCGATCCTCGCCGTAGACGTGCGTCGTGCCGTCCTGCTCGAGCGAGATGCGGATGCCGCCGCGGCGGGCGATCTCGCGCGCCGGGGCGTTCGCGAGCAGCACGGCGTCGTCGTCGCCGAACACGACGACGGCCTCGGGCGTCGTGTCGAGCAGCTGCCGCAGGGCGGCATCCGTTCGCGTCGAGGAGTCGAGCGCCGCGGCGAGGCGGTGCGACGCACGTTGCGCCCGGTTGCGATTGCGTCCGAGGTCGACCGCCACGAAACGGCTCGCGGCGGCGAACATGCCCAGCAGCGCCGGCACCGTGAGCAGGGCCATCCACTCCCCCGGCGTGCGCGGCAGCGACGTCGCGAGCGGAAGCGAGCCCGCGACCACGACCCCGAGCGCCGCGACCGCCGGGGGGAAGGCGAAGGCGAGCCAGGCGACGGGGAAGATCACGAGCATCCCCGTGACCGGCAGCACGTCGATGGCGTTGCTGCGCAGCGGCGCGCACGCGAGGATCGTCACGAGCGGGACGATGCAGATCCACTCCGTCGCGACCGTCGGCTGCGCCCGCCAGACGAGCGCCATGACGACGCAGCTGACCACGATCACCGCGAAGCCGACGAGGTAGGCCGGCGTGATCCGCGCGGGCTCGACGATGGCCACGGTGGCCGTGATCATCCCGGCCGACGCTCCCATCAGGAACTGGGCGTACGGCTGGATCTGGGGTCTGCTGAGCATTTCGCCTCAGGCCTCTCGACCGAAGACCGCGACGCCGAGGTCGGGGTGGTCGACGAAGACGCCGTCGATCCCGGATGCCGCCAGCTCGGCCCACTCGCTGGCGTAGTCTCCCCAGGCGGCCGGACCGCCCGCCCGGCGATGGCGGCGGACGAGGAAGGCGTTCTCCGGGCGCGCAGTCCACGTGAAGGCCGAGAGGCCCCGCGCGTGCGCGTCCGCGACGACCGATCCACCCTGCCGCGATCGGCCGGGCGCGAGGATCATCCGCTTGTCGACGCTGATCCCGTCCACACGGCCGTGCAGCTCGGCCAGGCCGGCGGGGGACGCCCAGTCGTCGTATGTGCGGGCCTGCGCCCCGTCCGCCGCGACGCGGTCGAATGGCGCGCCGGTGGCCTCGAGCAGGAAGACGCGGGTGCCGGCGACGCCCGACGCGCCGAGCCGGTCGAGGATGTCGAGCTCGAACGACTCGATCCACAGCGGGTGCTGCCCGGCGTCCCACCCGGCGTCGCGCAGCTCTGCGGCGACGAGGGCCGCGACGTCGAAGCCGACGCTCGCGAGGAAGGTCGCATGCTTGATCTCGAGGACGACGCCGACCGCGCGTCCGGTCCGCTCCCGCTCGTGCGCCACGAGATCGAGCACGTCGCGCAGCCGCAGCATCGGCTCGGCACCGTCGTGGCGGGCGCTGTCGGGGCGCAGCTGCGGCACGCGCTCACGGCAGCGCAGCTGCGCGAGCTCGTCCCACGTGAAGTCCTCCGCGAACCAGCCCGTCACGGCGACGCCGTCGATCGTCTTCGTCGTGCGGCGTTCGCGGAACCGCTCGTGTTCGGCGACGTCGGTGGTGGAACCGATCTCGTTCTCGTGCCGCACGATGGCGACGCCGTCGCGGCTGAACACGATGTCGGGCTCGACGGCATCCGCCCCCGCGTCGAGCGCGAGCAGGTACGACGACCGGGTGTGCTCCGGGCGATAGCCGGGCGCACCCCGGTGACCGATCACGAGGGGGCGAGTCACGCCCCTCAGGCTAGGGCCGAGCGGGGAGATTCCGCTGAGGGCGATCGCCTTCATAGTCTGCTCACAGCGCCGCGCATACCCGCGAGGAACCGGTTCCCGTAGGCTGGGGAGACACGGCATCTAGCTGTGTCGACCCCTCGACTTGGAGTGTGAGAGCAGTGGCCCTCAATAACCCCGCATTCGACAGCCCGGCCTTCAAGGAGCAGCGGCCGGGTCTGACGCCGCCGCCCGCCGGTGCCCAGACCGCATCGGCGCAGCACGCGTCGATGGATGCCGCGACGCAGGCTCAGCTCGAGGGCCTGTACGCGGCCCCGGCAGCCGGCGCCCACCAGACCGACCGCATGACGACCGAAGACACCGTCGTCAAGACGCTGAGCCTGTTCGCGATCCTCCTCGCCACCGCGGTGGTCGGCTGGATCTGGACGCTCTCGCCGGTGTCGGTCGCCAACCCCAACCCGACGATGATGCCGTGGATCATCGGCGGCCTGGGCGGTTTCGTCCTCGCGATGGCCGTCATCTTCACCTCGCGCAAGAAGGTCCGCCCCGGTCTGATCTTCGCCTACGCGGCCTTCGAGGGCCTCTTCGTCGGCGGCATCTCGGCCTACTTCGAGTTCATCTGGCCCGGCATCGTGATGCAGGCGACGCTCGCCACCGTCTCGGTGGTCGGCGTGACGCTCGCCCTCTTCGCCAGCGGCAAGGTTCGCGCGTCGGCCAAGGCCACCAAGATCTTCATGATCGCGATGGTCGGCTACCTCGTCTTCTCGCTGCTGAACGTCGGCCTCATGCTGTTCAACGTCATCCCGGGCAACATGATGTTCGGTCTGCACAGCGCCACGATCGCCGGCATCCCGCTCGGTCTGATCATCGGTGTCCTCGTCGTCATCATGGCGGCCTACTCGCTCGTGCTCGACTTCGACCAGGTGCAGCAGGGTGTCCGCAACGGCGCTCCCCGCGTCTTCGGCTGGGTCGGCGCGTTCGGCATCATGGTCACGGTCGTGTGGCTGTACGTCGAGATCCTGCGGATCATCGCGATCCTGCGCGGCAACAACTGACGCCACCTGTCATTCACGAAGGCCCGCCCGGTTCGCCGGGCGGGCCTTCGTCGTGTCACGGCCTCGCCGACCGGTTGGCGGCGCTCGCTTCGCTCGCTGAGCACGCATTAATTCCGGCGCGGCGGGGGCGGGCCGTACAGCATGTAGTGCCTGAATCGAGTTCACACCACAACATCTGGTGACGACTCGAGAGGACATGAATGACCACCCCCACCCCCGCCCGGTCCATCCCCGTCGCCGCGACCGTCGACGAATACCTGCAGCGCCGCGACTGGCGCGTCAACGCCAACGCGAACCAGGGCTACAGCCTCGGCGGGCTCATCCTCAACGCCTCCGGCAAGCTCATCGCCAACTACTGGCTCGACGAGGTCTACGCGCCCGAGGCGGGCGCGGCGCATCGCGACGGCGACATCCACATCCACGACCTCGACGTCTTCGCCGGCTACTGTGCGGGATGGTCTCTGCGCACGCTGCTCGAGCAGGGCTTCAACGGCGTTCCCGGGGCCATCGCGTCGCGTCCGCCGAAACACTTCTCGAGCGCGCTCGGCCAGATCGTGAACTTCCTCGGCACGCTGCAGAACGAATGGGCCGGGGCGCAGGCGTTCAGCTCGTTCGACACCTACCTGGCACCGTTCGTACGCCTCGACGGACTCGACGACGCGGCCGTGCGTCAGGGCATCCAGGAGCTCGTCTTCAATCTCAACGTGCCGTCGCGCTGGGGCACGCAGACGCCGTTCACCAACCTCACCTTCGACTGGACCTGCCCCGACGATCTCGCCGACCAGCGCCCCCTCGTCGGCGGACGCATCGCCGACTTCACCTACGGCGACCTCGCGCCCGAGATGGCGATGATCAACCGGGCGTTCCTGGCGGTGATGACCGAGGGCGACGCGGACGGCCGCGCGTTCACCTTCCCGATCCCGACCTACAACATCACGAAGGACTTCGACTGGGACACCCCCGAGGTCGACGCGCTCTTCGAGATGACCGCGAAGTACGGCCTGCCGTACTTCCAGAACTTCGTGAACTCCGACCTCGACCCGGGCATGATCCGCTCGATGTGCTGCCGCCTGCAGCTGGATCTGACCGAGCTGCTCAAACGCGGCAACGGCCTGTTCGGCTCGGCAGAACAGACCGGCTCGATCGGCGTCGTGACGATCAACTGCGCCCGACTAGGATTCGTGCACGCGGGCGACCGCGCGGGCATGTACGCCGAGCTCGACCGCCTGCTCGAGATCGCCCGCGACAGTCTCGAGGCCAAGCGCGCGGTCATCGGCTGGCATCTCGACGCCGGGCTCTTCCCCTACAGCCGGCGCTACCTCGGCACGCTCGCGAACCACTTCTCCACGATCGGGGTGAACGGGCTCAACGAGGCGGTGCGCAACTTCACCGACGACCGGCACGACATCACCTCGGACGAGGGGATGCGGCTGGCCGCCGACCTGCTCGACCACGTGCGCGCCCGCATGGTCGAGTTCCAGGAGCAGACCGGGCACCTGTACAACCTCGAGGCGACCCCGGCCGAATCGGCGACCTACCGCTTCGCCCGCAGCGACATCGCTCGGTTCGGCGAGCGCAACGGCGACGGGAACGGCATCCGGCATGCCGGCACGAGCGCGAACCCGTACTACACGAACTCGTCGCAGCTGCCGGTCGCGTTCACCGACGACCCGTTCGAGGCGATGGGCCTGCAGGAGCCGCTGCAGCAGAAATACACCGGCGGCACCGTGCTGCACCTGTACATGGGCGAGGCAGCCCCCTCGGCCGCGGCGTGCAAAGCGCTCGTGCGGCGATCGCTCGCGGGCTACCGCATCCCGTACATCACCATCACGCCGACCTTCTCCATCTGCCCGCAGCACGGCTACCTCTCCGGCGACCACACCCTGTGCCCGCAGTGCCGCGCGGAGTGCGAGGTCTGGACGCGGGTCATGGGGTACTTCCGCCCCGTCGCGTCGTTCAACATCGGCAAGAAGGGCGAAGCCGCCGAGCGCGTGCCCTTCTCGTACGGCCGGTCCGAGCCGGTCACGGTCTGATGGGCGCGGTCTGATGGGCGCGGCGACCCGGCCGCATCCGCCGGAGGAGCTGCGCATCGCGGGACTCTCACGGTTCTCGGCGGTGGACTGGCCGGGGCGCCTCGCGGCCACCGTTTTCCTGCAGGGCTGCCCGTGGGAGTGCCATTACTGCCACAACCCCGCGCTCATCGATCCGCGCGAGCCCGGGCGGATCGCGTGGGACGAGGTCGCGGCGTTCCTGCGCGGCCGGGTCGGACTGCTCGACGGTGTGGTGTTCTCGGGCGGAGAGCCGACGATGCAGCGCGGCCTCGCCGGCGCGATCGCGCGGGTGAGCGGGCTCGGCTTCGCAGTGGGGCTGCACACCGGAGGCGCCTACCCGACGCTGCTCGCTCCGCTGCTGCCCGGGCTGTCGTGGATCGGGCTCGACATCAAGGCCCTGCCCGAAGACTACGAGGAGGTCACCGGCCGCGGCCCGAGTGGCGCGGGCGCGCTGCGCTCGCTCGACCTCGTGCTCGCCGAGCAGCGACGCCGAGCGACGACGGCGCACCCACTCGACGTCGAGGTGCGGACGACCGTCCACCCCGACCTCATCGACGAGGCGCGCCTCGCGACCCTCGGCGACCTGCTCGCCGAGCGCGGGGTGCGCCGGTGGGCGCTGCAACGCTTCCGCGCCACCGGCACCCGGTGCGGCCCCGCCCGAGCCGAGCCGCCGAACCTCGACGCGGTGCCCCGCGACCGGTTCAGCGAGGTCGTCGTGCGGTGAACCGCGAGCGGATGCTGCGCTGCGCGGCATCCGCTCCTGCCGCGGCGACCACCGTCACGGCGTACACGGCGAGGTCACGCGGGTCGAAGGCCGTGCCGAGCACGAGCATCGCGGGCGGGAACACCGCCCCCGCACGCTCGGGGATGCCGGTCAGCTGCAGCAGTTCGACGGCGACGCACCAGCCGATCGCGGCGGCAGCGACGACCCCCACCCGCGCCCGCGGCGCCACCCCGACGGCGAGCGCGTAGATGAGCAGGGCGTAGAGGGCGTCGCCGGCGATGTCGGATGCCGCCGAGTCGGGCAGTGCACGATGGACGAGAAGGCCCGCGGCGACCGTGACCGCGGCCGCGATCAGCGCCGCGACACGACGCCGCGTGGGCGAGGGAACGGGCCGGCCGGTGGAGTGCGCTCTCACAGCCGGTCGCGAAGCCACGAGGGCGGCAGGGATGCGGCGCCGAGCGCCTCGATCCGCGCGCGCAGCTCGCGGTCGGCCGTCACGACGCTCACGCGCTCGCCCGCGGCGACGGCCCGCGCGACCTCGGCGACGATCGCGTCGTCGCCCGACCCGGTCGCCCGGACGAGGCCGACGGCATCGACGTCGTCGACCCCTCGGGCCTGACCCTCGACGACGGCGACGAACCGCGGGAACCAGATGTCTTCGTCGAGCCCGAGCCCCGCGGCATCCACTCCCTCCGCGGCGAGCGCGGCCAGCTCGGAGAGCAGGCGCGACGATGCACCGGCGCGATCGCGCCACCATCCATCGGGGACCGACCCGACGACGTTCGCCACGTCGACGACGACGGTCGGGCGCACCGAGAGCAGCCCGCGCAGGCGCGGCCACGAGGCAGCGAACCCGGGGTGCAGCGGATACGCATCGACGTCGTCGAGCGGCACCCACGCGAGCTCGCGGCTTTCGGGATCGCTGATCACCGGCTCGAACGGCGTCGTGACATCGGCGACGAGCGTGCCGTACGTCCAGACACCGACGTCGAGGATGCTCAACAAGCGAGGTGTGACGGCGTCGGCGGGCACACCGGCTTCCTCGGCCGACTCGCGCAGGGCGCCGTCACGAGCGGACTCCCCCGCGTGGCGCGCACCGCCGGGCAGCCCCCAGGTGTTGCCGAAGTGGCTCCACGACACGCGGTGCTGCAGCAGGATCCCCCGCTCGGCATCGACGGCCAGCAGACCCGCGGCGCCGAAGCGCCCCCAGTACCGCTCGCCCGTCGGCGCGACGACCCAGGCGTCACCGGGATCGCGCGGGCCATGTGGCGGGCGCGGTGCGGCGGAGGCGGGATCGGTCATCCCCACAGCCTGACATAGCCCGGGTCCACGCGGCCGTGATTGGCATCGTGTTACCAGCGGGGCTGTGGATGGATCGCCCTCACACTGGGCATGTGGAGTACGAGATCGACGACGCCCCCGCCCGCATCCAACGCGAGGTGGTGTGGCGCTGGCTGTCGTCCGAGGCGTACTGGGGGCGCTGGCGCGAGCGCGCCGTGCTCGAGGCGCAACTCGACGCGGCCTGGCGTCTCGTCGGGGCGTACCGCGTCGACACCGGGGAGCAGGTCGGATTCGCGCGTGCCGCATCGGACGGGGCGAGCTTCGCCTACCTCGCCGACGTCTTCGTCGTCGCCGAACACCAGGGCCACGGGGTCGCGCGGCGCATCCTGCGACGGATGATCGACGAGGGACCGGGACACGACTTCCGCTGGACGCTGTTCACCCGCGACGCGCA
This sequence comes from Microbacterium thalli, assembly GCF_028737325.1. Taxonomy (GTDB): domain Bacteria; phylum Actinomycetota; class Actinomycetes; order Actinomycetales; family Microbacteriaceae; genus Microbacterium; species Microbacterium thalli. The sequence goes on from NZ_JAQZCH010000002.1 coordinate 1,268,449, forward strand.
CAGCCTGTACGCCGAGTTCGGCTTCGAGACGCCGGACGAGACTGCCATGGTGCGCCGCGCTGCGCCCGACAAGCGCTGAGTTCGCCGGGCTGTGGATGGTCGCGGCGCCATGTCGGAGGTCCGTGACATTATTCGAACATGTCTTCGAATGGCGCGGTTGGTGGCGGGGTCGGGAGCGGGAGCGACGCGGATGTCGCCGCGCTCGCGCAACTCGTCGCCGACGCCGAGCGGGCGACGGATGCCGCGCGCGCCGCGCAGATCCACGAGGTGCGCGTGCTCGCCGCGGCGGGGCGGCTGGCGGAGCAGCAGTCGGCGAGGGCGGACGAGCGGGTCACGGCCCGCGAGATGACGCTGCGGAGCATCGCGGCCGAGCTCGCGGGGGTATTCGTCACGACGGACCGGACGCTGCAACGCCGCATCGACGAAGCGCGAGACCTGGTCGAGCACTACCCCGCGACGATGGACGCTTGGGAAGCGGGGCGCATCGCGCGAGGGCACGTCCGGGTGATTCAGGACACCGGATGCGTCGTGCCGGCCGAGGTGCGGGGCGAGTTCGAGCGGGTCGCGATCGAGCGGTGCGACGGTGAGACGCCGAACCGGGTGCGGGATGCGCTGGTGCATCTCGCGGCGAGACTGCATCCGCGCTCGTTCAGCGAACGGCACGAGCAGGCGGCCGCGGGGCGGTGCGTGCGCGTGCAACCGGGGCCGGACGGGATGTCGGACCTGATCGCGACGCTCCCGACCGTGATCGCCGAGGGCGTGGTCGACCGGCTGACGCGACAGGCACGCGAGATCATCGACGCCCGCCCGCAGGCGGACGCGGCGGGAGCGGAAGCCGACGCAGACGCAGACGCGCCGCACGGCTCGTCGTTCGCGGCGGACACCCGCACGATGGACCAGGTCCGCGCCGACGTGTTCGCCGACCTCCTCCTCGCCGGGGCACCCGCGCTCGACCCCACCGCTGACGGTGATGGCAATGGTGCGCTCGGGGCGATCCGCGCGAAGGTACAGGTCGTCGTCTCGGCACTCACCCTCACCGGTCAGGACGACGGGCCCGCCGACCTCGTGGGCCGCTCCCCCATCGACGCCGCCACCGCCCGCGAACTCGCCGGTGACAACACCGCCTGGGACCGACTCCTCACCCACCCCGTCACCGGGACGGTGCTGGAGTGCGACGCCTACCAACCCACCGCCGCAATGAGACGCCTGCTCCGGGCACGGGACCGGCACTGCCGGTTCCCCGGATGCCGGCAGCCCGCCATCCGCTGCGAGATAGACCACACCCACGCGGCATCCGACGGCGGACCCACCTGCGTCGGCAACCTCGCCCACCTCTGCAAACGCCACCACGACGTCAAACACCACACCCGCTGGCGCGTCAGACAGCTGGCAGGAGGACTGCTCGTGTGGACCTCCCCCACCGGGAGGGTCTACCGCGAAGACGCGCCACCGCCCGTGGTCGCCTTCACCGTAGCCGGCCCATCCGGCGCTGCACCACCAGACGAGTCGCCGCCGTTCTGACGCTTTCGTCCGCCCGCACGTTGATCGCCGGATCGCACCGGCGTCGCCCGCCCGCGCACGGGCGAAGCCGACGATCGAAGCCGACCATCGACGCCAGCGCGACGAGGTGACACCGACGACGCCGCGATCCCGCGGGGCATGACCGGCGCCGAGGCGCGACCGACACCCAGGCACGACCCGGCGGTGGCAGGACCCGGCGGCGACGGGATCGCCGCCGCCGGCGGCCGAATCAGCGCTGGCGCTTCTCGCGCACGCGCATGTTCGTGACGATCGGCGTGCCCTCGAACCCGAAGATCTCGCGCAGGCGCCGCTGGATGAAGCGCCGGTAGCCCGGGTCGAGGAAGCCGGTCGTGAACAGCACGAATGTCGGCGGACGCGTCGACGCCTGGGTGCCGAACAGGATGCGGGGCTGCTTACCGCCGCGCAGCGGGTGCGGGTGCTCCGCGACGAGCTCGGCGAGGAACGCGTTGAACTTGCCGGTCGGGATGCGCTGATCCCACGACTCCAGCGCCGTCTCGAGCGCGGGCACCAGCTTGTCGAGGTGCCGCCCGGTGCGTGCCGACAGGTTCACCCGCGGCGCCCACGTGACGTGCGCCAGGTCCTGCTCGATCTCGCGCTCGAGGTACCGACGACGGTCGGCGTTGTCCATGTCGACGTCGTTGAGGCGATCCCACTTGTTGAACGCCAGCACCAGAGCGCGGCCCGACTCCAACACCAGGTCGATGATGTTGAGGTCCTGCACGCTGATCGACTCGGTGACGTCGAGGACGACGACGGCGACCTCGGCCTTTTCGAGGGCGGCCGACGTGCGCAGCGACGCGTAGAAGTCCGCGCCCTGCTGCAGGTGCACGCGGCGACGGATGCCGGCGGTGTCGACCAGTCGCCACAGCTTGCCACCCAGCTCGACGACCTCATCGACGGGGTCGCGGGTCGTGCCGGCCAGATCGTTGACGACGACGCGCTCCTCGCCGGCCGCCTTGTTCAGCAGCGACGACTTGCCGACGTTCGGTCGACCGAGGATCGCGACCCGGCGCGGACCGCCGAGCTCGTTCTTCGCGACTGCCGAGATCTCCGGCAGGATCTCCATGATGGCGTCGAGCAGGTCGGCGACGCCACGTCCGTGGATGGCCGACACCGGATGCGGTTCACCGAGACCGAGGTTCCACAGCGCAGCAGCCTCGGGCTCCTGGCGCGCGTCGTCGATCTTGTTCGCGACGAGGAAGACGGGCTTGCTCGTCTTGCGCAGCAGCCGGACGACGGCCTCATCGGTCGCCGTGGCACCGACCATGGCGTCGACGACGAAGAGCACGACGTCGGCGAGGTCGATCGCGACCTCCGCCTGCGCGGCGACCGAACGGTCGATGCCCCGCGCGTCGGGCTCCCAGCCGCCGGTGTCGACGAGCGTGAAGCGGCGGTCCATCCACTCGGCCTTGTAGCTGACGCGGTCGCGCGTGACACCCGGGGTGTCCTCGACGACGGCTTCGCGCCGCCCCAGGATGCGGTTGACCAGCGCCGACTTGCCGACGTTCGGGCGCCCCACGATGGCGACGACCGGCAGCGCCGGCAGCACCTCGACGACCTCCCCACCCGCGGTCAGGCCCGCGAGCAGGTGGGCGTCCTCATCGTCGAGCTCGTAGTCGGCGAGCGTCGCGCGCAGCGCGGCGGCCCGCTGGTCGGCGAGCTCCTCGTCGAGATTCGCGAGCTTCTCCTCGAGCTGGTCGGGACCGCCCTCGTACTCGTCTTCGGTCGTAGCCATCAGTTCTCTCCTGTCGCGGTGCGGACGACGTCGATGACGGCGTCCACGGTCCGATCGAAGTCCAAATCCGTCGAGTCGACCACCACGACGCCCGGCGCGGCGGTGAGGAAGTCGACGACCTGCGAGTCCGACGCGTCACGGCGGTGAAGCGCCTCGGCGACAGCCGCGGCATCCTCTCCCGTGAGCTCGGCGCTGCGGCGCGCGGCGCGCACCTCGGGACTGGCGGTCAGCAGGATGCGCACGGGCGCATCCGGGAAGACCACGGTGGTGATGTCGCGCCCCTCGACGATGACCCCCGCCGCGCCGGACGCCGCGACGAGCGCGCGGAAGAGCAGGTTCACCCGCTCGCGCACCGCGGGCACGCGCGCGACGCCGCTGACAGCGGCCGAGACGCGCGGCTCGCGGATCTGATCGGTGACGAAGGTGTCGCCCACGCGCACCCAGTGGTCGTCGGGGTCGAGCGAGATCGCGTAATCGAAGCCGTCGAGCGCAGCGACGACCGCGTCGGCGTCCGCCGTGTCGCGGTCCTGCTCGAGCACGCGCCAGGCCAGGGCGCGGTAGGCCGCACCGGTGTCGAGGAAGCCGTAGCCGAGCACGCGCGCCGCCTGCTTCGAGACACTCGACTTGCCGCTGCCGGCGGGACCGTCGATCGCGACGGTGACCGGGGCCTCGGTCGTGGGCACGCCGGTCTCGGCGAACGGGGTATCAGGCATGCGGCACGCTCGCGATCTTCCAGCCGCGCTGCTCGAGCCCGGCGACGGCTTGGTGGACGACCCCGGGATCGACGCTCAGCTCGGCCAGCCCGAACTGTGCTCCCGGTGAATGCTCCAGACGGAAGTCCTCGACGTTCACGGCGAGCTCGCCGAGGTCGCCGAACAGGCGTCCGAGCTGGCCCGCGGTGTCGTCGACGCGGACGACGACCTGCTCGAAGCGGCGGTTCTGTCCGTGCTTGCCCGGCAGCCGCTCCACGCCCTCGTTCCCGCGGCGGATGGTGTCGGCCACGGCCCGTCGGGCTCCCGGCGCACCCGGCTCGCGCAGAGCGTCCGAGACGGAGCGCAGATCGTCGGCGAGCGCGTCGAGCACAGCGACGACCGGGGCCGCGTTGGCACCGAGGATCTGCACCCACAGTTCGGGGGCGGATGCCGCGATGCGCGTCGTGTCGCGCACGCCCTGACCCGTCAGCCGCAGCGAGCCCTCGGGGGCGGCGACGAAACGGCCGGCGAGCAGACTCGCGACGAGCTGCGGTACGTGCGAGGTCAGCGCGACGGCCTCGTCGTGCTCCTGCGGCGTCATCTCCAGCGGCATCGCACCGAGGTCGAGCGCGAGGCCCTCGACGATCGCGAGGTCGGAGGACAGGGTCTCGTCGTCGCGGCAGACCACCCAGGGGCGCCCGACGAAGATATCGGCGCGCGCCGAGATGGCGCCGCCGCGCTCACGGCCCGCGAGGGGATGCGAGCCGATGTAGTGCGTGAGGTCGACGCCGCGCGCACGCAGCTCGCGGTACGGCTCGAGCTTGACGCTCGCGACATCCGTCACCACGACGCCCGGGTGAGCCGCCAGCTCGCGCTCGATGACGTCGGCGGTGACATCCGGTGGCACGGCGACGACGACGAGCACGGGCCGATCGTCGCCGGCGGGTAGCCGACCGGCGCCGTAGTCGACCGCGAGCCGCAGCTGCGCCGGGGAGGCGTCGTCGAGCACGACGTCGACGCCCAGCAGGCGCAGCGCGTGGCCGATGCTCGAGCCGAGCAGACCCGCGCCCACGATGCGCACGGTGCCGGCCGTGCGCGCAGCACGGCCGGGGCGCACGGGCGCGGGCGAAAGATCGGTCACGGGGTCTCCGGAGAAGTCGGGTGCGGGGCGGCACCATCGGCGCTGCGCGAAAGCGTCAGCAGCGCACCTCGCTCCACTGTAGTCAACTCGCGTGCCCGGCCGGCCGGGAGGGTTCCCAGGTGCAGCGGCCCGAACTGCCGACGCACGAGCTCGAGCACCGGATGCCCCACCTCGGCCATCATGCGCCGCACGATGCGGTTGCGCCCCGAATGCAGCGTCAGCTCGACGAGGCTGGTGTCGCCCGAGGTGTCGAGCAGCCGCGCCTTATCGGCCGCGATCGGGCCGTCCTCCAGGTCGACCCCCTTCGTCAGCCGAGCGATCGTCTGCGGGGTGACGCGGCCGCGCACCTTGGCGATGTAGACCTTGGTGACACCGAACGAGGGGTGCGCGAGCACGTGCGCGAGTTCGCCGTCGTTGGTGAGCACGAGCAGACCGCTCGTCTCGGCATCGAGCCGCCCGACGTTGTAGAGGCGCTCGTCCCAGTCCGTGGTGAACCGGCGGAGATCGGCCCGGCCCTTCTCGTCCTTCATCGAACTGACGACGCCGGTCGGCTTGTTGAGCATGACGTAGCGCTTGGTCGTGTCCAGCTGCACCGCGGTGCCGTCGACGTCGACCCGGTCGTTCTCCGGGTCGATGCGGCTGCCCAGCTCGGTCACGACCGTGCCGTTGACCCGCACGCGTCCCTCGACGATCAGCTGCTCGCACACCCGTCGCGACGCGACCCCCGCGTTCGCCAACACCTTCTGCAGGCGTACGCCCTCGGCATCCGTCATCGGACTCCCTCTCCTTCGAACCCAGCGGTGCCGTCGTCGAGCAACGGCGAGATCGGCGGCAGCTCGTCGAGCGAGTTGATGCCGAGATTGACCAGCAGCGCGTCGGTCGTGCCGTACAGGATCGCTCCGGTCTCGGAGTCCTGGCCGACCTCGGTCACGAGGCCGCGCGAGAGCAGCGTGCGTACGACGGAGTCGACGTTGACGGCGCGGATCGACGCGACCTGGCCGCGCGACACCGGCTGCTTGTACGCGATGACCGCGAGCGTCTCGAGCGCTGCCTGCGACAGTCGCGACGGCGCCTGCGTGTTGACGAACTCGCTCACGAGCGCGTCGTGTTCGCCGCGCACGTACATGCGCCATCCGCCGCCCACCTCGCGCAGCTCGAACCCGCGACGCGGTCCGCCCGCCTCGCCGTCGTAGTCGGCGACGAGACCGGCGACGGCCTGACGCACCGCCGCGACCGGCGCGCCGACGGCGGCGGCGAGGGCGACGAGGCTCTGCGGTTCGTCGACGATGAGCAGGATCGCCTCGAGGCGTCGCGCCACGTCGGCGACGGCGAACGTCGTGTCATCGGTCATAGTCGGCTCCCAGGGTGGCGAGGTTCTCCTCGGACCAGCGTTCGGCGGTCCAGCGCAGCGTCAGCTCGCCGAGCGGCTCGAGCTGCTCGAACGACAGCGCCGCGTGCCGGTACAGCTCGAGGACGGCGAGGAAACGGGCCACGACGATGCCGGGCTGCGCGACCCCGGCGACGAGCTCGCGGAAGTTCAGGGTACCCGCGCCTCGCAGCAGCGTCACGACGACGGCCGCCTGCTCGCGGATCGACACGAGCGGCGCATGCAGGTGATCGAGCCCCACGACGGGGATCTCCTTCGGGGCGAAGGCCATCATCGCGAGAGCGGCGAAGTCGTCGGCGGTGAGCGTCCACTTCAGCTCGGGCACGGCGGCCCGGTACTTCTCGTCGAGGCGGACCGAGCGGGTGTGGCGCCGGTCCTCGGCCACCACGCGCTCCGCGAACCACCCGGCGACCTGCTTGAACGCGCGGTACTGCAGCAGGCGGGCGAACAGCAGGTCGCGTGCCTCGAGCAGCGCCACCGACTCGGCGTCGATGAGCTCGCCCTGCGGCAGCAGCCCCGCGACCTTCATGTCGAGCAGCGTGGCGGCGACGACGAGGAACTCCGACGCCGCGTCGAGCTCTTCGGGCTCCAGCCCGCGGAGATACCCGATGAACTCGTCGGTGACCCTGCTGAGCGAGACCTCGGTGATGTCGACCTCGTGCTTGCCGATGAGGTTCAGGAGGAGGTCGAACGGCCCGTCGAAGTTCGTCAGCGAGACGCGGAACCCCGGCCCGTTCGCCTCGGTCGTGTCAGGCTCGGTCGTGTCAGGCTCGATCGTGTCGGGCTCGGTCGGGGCGACGCCATCCGCCCCGGAAGCCTCCGCGCCGGCGTTGATCCGTTCGGCGTCGTTCCGAGCAGCGTCGTTCCGATCGGCGCGGGTCGGGTCGGGCTCGGTCGGGGCGACCGCGTCGGCGAATCCGTCAGGCGACGGCGCCACGGGCGACGAGCTCCCGCGCGAGGCGCAGGTAGGCCTGCGCGGCCTGATGCTCCGGCGCGAAGGTGATGATCGGCACGCCGGCGACCGACGCGTCGGGGAACTTGACGGTGCGGCCGATGACCGTCTCGAGGACGTCGTCACCGAAGGCCTCGACGACGCGCTCGAGCACCTCGCGCGAGTGCAGGGTGCGCGGGTCGTACATCGTCGCGAGGACGCCGTCGAGCTCGATCGACGGGTTCAGTCGGTCGCGCACCTTGTCGATCGTCTCGATGAGCAACGCGACGCCGCGCAGCGCGAAGAACTCGCACTCGAGCGGGATGAGCACGCCGTGGCTCGCCGTCAGCGCGTTCACGGTCAGCAGTCCGAGCGACGGCTGGCAGTCGACGAGGATCACGTCGTAGTCCGCCGAGACGTTGCGCAGCACGCGCGAGAGGATCGTCTCGCGCGCGACCTCGTTGACCAGATGCACCTCGGCGGCCGAGAGATCGATGTTCGCGGGGATGACGTCGAGCCCGGGCACCGAGGTCGACACGATCACCTCGTGCGGGTCGCGCTTGGTGTCCAGCAGCAGGTCGTAGATCGTCGGCACGTCGTGGGTCGCGATGCCCAGACCCGCCGACAGCGCGCCCTGCGGGTCGAAGTCGACGGCGAGCACACGGCGCCCGTAGTCGGCGAGCGCGGCGGCGAGGTTGATCGTCGTCGTGGTCTTGCCGACGCCGCCCTTCTGGTTGCACAGCGCGATGATGCGCGCCGGACCGTGACCGTTGAGCTTCGGCGGGGTCGGGAAACCCCGGTAGGGGCGACCGGTGGGTCCGATCGGGGTGTCTTCCGTGGGGGCCTTCCCGGCCTTCCGCGACTTGTCCGTCACCGAGACTCCTGCTTTCCGTAGCGTGCGATCGATTCTCGCACAGGCATGCACGCCCCGCGGGGAGACCTTCCGGGCGCGGCGTTACCGGATGCCGCGCAGGGTGTCGACGTCCACGAGCCCCGAGCGCAGCGAACCGCCGGCGATGAGGCTCGGGATCGCGAGCGTGCGGATGTCGTTCTCGACCACGTCCCGCACCCGCTCGAGCTCGGCGGCGACGGCCGGCGAGTCGGCGAGGGCGTGCACGGCGGCGAGATCGTCGGGCGTGTAGCCGGCCTCGACGAGCCAGGCGTCGAGCTGGCGCTGCGCTGCGACCGGGTCGGCGGCGTTCATCCAGGTCTGCGCGGCGGTCCCGTCCGCGACGGTGCCGGTGAAGAGGCGTTCGATCACGAACCAGTCGGGGGTCTGAACGGATGCCGCTGCCGCAACGAGGGCCGCCCGGTCCTGCTCGTGCAGCCGAACCGCGGTGAGCACCCGCGCGACGAGCGGCGAGTTCGCGAACCGCGGGCCGGTCTCGGATTCGATCGGATACACGAGGTAGGTCAGGTTGTTGGCCTCGGTGAACCCCGATGCGTGGACGTTCTCGAGCAGCTGCGCGCAGAAGCGGCATCCGGGGTCCATGATCTCGACGGCGGTCGGCAGACCGGCGCGGTAGCCCCCGAGGTACGTCGGCGCGACGGGCGTGAAGTCGGCGGCATCCCAGGTCCGCAGCCGGCTCGGCACCGCGGCGATCGTCTCGGCGAGCGACGAGACCTCGGCCCCCACCGCCCCGATCACGTCGCCGCGGCCGAGCAGTTCGGCGAAGCCGGGCGCGGTGTCGATCGAGCACATCTCGGCGGCGAGCGAGCACGACTGCGCGCTCTGCTTGTCGCACGTGCCGTAGACGTAGAGGTTCAGGCCGCTGCGGCCGAGCAGATAGACGCTGAGGATCATCGACAGGACGAGCAGCCACGCGACCACCTCGATCGCGATGCTCGCAGGGCGCACGAGCCGCGGCGCCCGGGTCGCGAGCGGCGCGAGGATCGACGACTTCACGTCGTCGCGGAACGTCGTGTCGCACGCCCGGAACGTCACGCGCCGCCACGTGCAGCCCCAGGCGCGGCGCAGCAGGCGCCGGTATCGCGCCGAGACCGCCGAGCCCAGGAGCACGACCACGAACGCGACGATGCAGACCACGTCACAGACCCCGCATCATCGGCTCGAGCGCGGCGAGGGCGGCGTCCACATCGTCGGCGGTGTTGTGCGCGCCGAGGCTGAAGCGGACGAGCGGCGGCAGCCCGCGGCGCTCGGCGAGCCAGTGGTGCGCGCAGAAGTGGCCGCTGCGCACCTCGACCCCCGCACGCGAGAGGAACACCGCGAGCCGGTGGGCGTCGACACGGTGGGGCCGCACCGACATCACGGGCGATGGAGCGGGGCTTTCGAGCGTCAGGTTCGGCATCCGTTCCAGACCGGCGGCGAGCCGTTCGGCGAGCGCCCGTTCGTCGGCCTCGATCGCCGACAGCTGTGGCAGGAACCACCGCAGCGCAGCGCCGAACCCGACGATCGCGCTGCCGGGCAGCGATCCGGGCTCGAGGCGGGTGTGCAGGTCGGGCAGCAGCTCGTAGTCGTCCTCGCCCACGCGGGCGACCTGTCCGCCACCGAGGAACATCGGCTCGAGCGTGTCGAGCAGCGCGGATGTCGCGACGACGAGCCCGAGCGTCGGGCCGTACATCTTGTGCGACGAGAAGCAGAACGCGTCGGCCGCGACCCCGCGCAGGCGAGAGAGCGCGTGGGGCGCCGCCTGCGCGGCATCCACGATGACGACCCCGCCCCGGCGATGCGCGCGCTCGACGAGGTCGGCGAGCCCCGCCGCGACGGTGCCGTCGACGTTGTCCATCGCCGACACGACGAGGAGGGCGTCCGTCAGGTCGATGTCGCCGATGACCGGTGACCCATCGGACGCCCGGTCGACGACGATCCGCGGGATGCCGGCGCGACGCGCGAAGGTCATCGTCGAGAGGAACACGGCGTTGTGCTCGGTGTGCGTCGTGATGACGCGGGTGAAACGACCGGCGGGCAGCTGGTGCAGCAGGGCGTTGAGGCCGGCGGTGGTGTTGGCCGTGAAGGCGCACGCGTACCGGCGCGGCGACAGGGCGAACGCGTCGAGCACCGCACGGCGGACGTCGGCGATCTCGGCGTCGACGCGGCGCCCGGCGTCGTACTGCACGCGGCCGCCGCACGCGCCGCCGTCACGGTCGTGCGCGAGGACGGCGTCGAGCACGGGCTGCGGACGCAGCGTCTGACACGCGGAGTCGAACGCCAGCCGGGTCGCTGGCACGTGAGCGAACCCCTCGCGCCGCGCGGATGCGCGTGCACCAGCGGCATCCGGCAGCGCCCGCGGCGGCTGCGGATCGGCGCGGCGGCGCAGGCGTCCCCCGAGCATCAGAGGCTCCCCAGCACATCGAGGCGCAGTTGCGCCGCCACGGCGATCGCAAGGTAGTCGACGACGACGACGAGCGGCGTCCACGCCAGCAGCACGGCACCGGCGCGTTCGACGGCGCTTCCCCACAGCCCCTCGCGCAGACTCCAGCCGAAGGTCGACCAGAACAGCGGGATGGTGACGAGCCACACGACCATGCACCACGGGCAGAGCGAGCCGTACTCGACGATGCTGCGGAACGCGAGCACATGCACGAAGACGAACGCGCCCGCGACGAACACCCCGTACACCCGCCAGTACCAGGGGCGCAGGCCCGTCGGTGCAGCGAGAGCCGAGACGCCGGCGAACACGGCGCCCGGGAACAGCACGATGCCGATGATCGCGTTGCTGAAGCCCAGGAGGTTTCCGCCGGGGCTGAGGAGGTTCGGCCCGCACGTGACGATGGGGCTGATGTCGCATGCGATCAGCGCGTCCGCGCCGCTGAGCTGGCCGATGTACTCGTGGTAGAGCAAGAACGACACGACCCACCCGAGCACGCCCGCCACGGTCCACCCGATCGCGAGCGCACGACCGGGGCGCACCGCGCGGCCGGGGGTCATGCTGCCATCCTCCGTCGCGGCGCTCCGGCGGCATCCGCCCGATCACCGGGAAAAACCGGCCCCGGAGGAACCCCGCAGGACAGCGCGTCCGGGGTGGCTCCGTCAGCGCGCCGGGCGACCTCAGCGCGCTCGCGGGTGGGATGTCGCGTAGATCTCGCGCAGAGCGTCGACGGTCACGTGCGTGTAGATCTGCGTCGTCGCGACCGAGGCGTGGCCGAGCAGCTCCTGCACGACGCGGACGTCGGCGCCTCCCTGCAGCAGGTGGGTCGCGAACGAGTGGCGCAGGGTGTGCGGCGACACGTGGGCGGTCAGGCCGGCGCCCTCGGCCGCCCGCTGGATGATGAGCCACGCGCTCTGGCGCGACAGCGGCGCCCCGCGCACGCCGAGGAAGAGACGCGGCGTCGCGCGGCCGCGGCGCGAGAGCTCCGGGCGTGCCCGCGCGAGGTACGCGTCGACCGAGGCCCGCGCGTACGACCCGACCGGCACGACGCGCTCCTTCGCCCCCTTGCCGCGCACGCGCAGGACGTCGCCGAGGGCGAGGTCGTCGACGTCGAGCTGCACGATCTCCGACACCCGCGCCCCGGTCGCGTAGAGCAGCTCGAGCAGGGCCCGGTCGCGCAGGCCCGCGAGATCGGTGTCGACGGCATCGCCGGGCGCCGGGCCCGCGGCATCCAGCAGCCGTTCCACCTGATCGATCGTCAGCGCCTTCGGCAGTCGGCGCGGCGTCTTCGGGGGCCGCAACCGCTGCGTCGGGTCGCCCTCGGCCAGCCCCTCGCGGGCGAGGAACCGGTGCAGGCCGCGCAGCGACGACTGCAGGCGCGCGAGCGACGTGGCGGCGGGAGGCGGATCGGCCGCCGCAGCCTGCTCGGCGAACCGCGTCACGACCTCGATGGTCACGGCCGCGACGTCGTCGATACCCTGCTCACCGAGCCAGGTCGTGTAGGCGTCGAGATCGCGCCGGTACGCCGCGACCGTGTGCGCCGACAGCCCCCGTTCGACGGAGATGTGGCGCAGGTACGCCGTGACGGCACGCTCGAGGCGCACCTCAGCCCCGACGCAGCCGTTCGGCCGCAGCCAGCACGCCGGAGGCCAGGATGCCGTTGCGCAGGCGGCCGGCCAGCACGCCGTCGATGACCTCGGTCAGCGGCACCCGTTCGACCCGCATGTCGGCTTCTTCGTCCTCGCGCTCGTATGCGTCCGGAGCGGGGCTCAGTCCGCGCGCGAGGAAGATGTGGATGATCTCGTCGTTGCCGCCGGGGGTCGTGTAGATGCTCAGCAGCGGCTCGATCGACGCGGCGACGAGGTCGACCTCTTCGGCCAGCTCGCGGCGAGCCGTCTCGATCGGCGGCTCGCCGGCCACATCGAGCAGCCCCGCCGGGATCTCCCAGTCGCGGTGCCGGATGGGGTGGCGGTACTGCTGGATGAGCACGACGCGCTCGTCGTCGTCGATCGCCACGACCGCCGCAGCGCCCGGGTGGTCGACGAACTGCCGGGTGATCTCCCCCTCGCCGAAGCGCACCGTCTCGCTGCGCACGTCCCAGACGTGGCCCGAGTAGACGAGCTCGCTCGAGACGACGTCCGGGTCGACCGGTTCGTCACGCAGCTCAGTCATCCTCGACCTCGAACAGCTCGCTTGCGCGGTGCCGGTCCAGGGCGGCGGCGATGAGCCCGCGGAACAGCGGGTTCGCCTCGGTCGGGCGCGACCGCAGCTCGGGGTGCGCCTGCGTGGCGATGTAGTACGGGTGCACCTCGCGCGGCAGCTCGACGTACTCGACGAGGTTGCGGTCGGGCGACAGGCCCGAGAACACCAGGCCCGCCTCGGCGATCTGGTCGCGGTACCGGTTGTTGACCTCGTAGCGGTGGCGGTGACGCTCCGACGCTTTCGTGGCGCCGTAGACCTCGGCCGCGAGCGACCCCTCGGCCAGGTCGGCCTCGTACAGCCCCAGACGCATCGTGCCGCCGAGGTCGCCGCCGGCGATGATGTCGACCTGCTCGGCCATCGTCGCGATGACCGGGAACTCCGTCTCGGGGTCGAACTCGCTCGAGGACGCGCCGGCGAGGCCGGCCATGTTGCGGGCGTACTCGATGACCATGCACTGCAGGCCGAGGCAGATGCCGAGGGTGGGGATGCCCTGCTCGCGCGCGAACTTCAGCGCACCGAGCTTGCCCTCGATGCCGCGGATGCCGAACCCGCCGGGGACCACGATGCCGTCGACGACGGCCAGCGCCTTCGCGGCGCCCTCGGGCGTCTCGCACAGGTCCGACGGAATCCAGGTGACGTTGACCTTGGTCTCCTGCGCGAAACCGCCGGCCTTGAGGGCCTCGGTCACCGACAGGTACGCGTCGGGCAGATCGATGTACTTGCCGACCAGGCCGATCGTGACCTCGTGCTTGGGGTTGTGGACGGCGTCGAGCACCTTACTCCAACGCGTCCAGTCGACCTCCTCGGCCTTCTCGGCCAGACCCAGGCGACGGGCGATGTACGCGTCGAGGCCCTGGTCGTTCAGCGTGGAGGGGATGTCGTAGATGCTCGGCAGGTCGACGGTGTTGACGACACCCTCGACGTCGACGTCGCACATCAGCGCGATCTTGTTGCGGTTGCTCTCGCTGACCGGCCGGTCGCTGCGCAGCACGAGGGCGTCGGGCTGGATGCCGACCTGGCGGAGGGCGGCGACGGAGTGCTGCGTCGGCTTCGTCTTCTGCTCACCCGAGGCGCCCATGAACGGCACGAGCGAGACGTGGACGAAGAAGACGGCGTCGCGGCCGAGCTCGTGCCGCAGCTGCCGCGCGGCCTCGAGGAAGGGCTGCGACTCGATGTCGCCGACGGTGCCGCCGACCTCGGTGATGATGACGTCGGGGCGGGGCTCCTCGGTCGCCTGCAAGCGCATGCGGCGCTTGATCTCGTCGGTGATGTGCGGGATGACCTGCACGGTGTCGCCGAGGTACTCGCCGCGACGTTCCTTCGCGATGACCTGCGAGTAGATCTGCCCGGTCGTCACGTTCGCGGCCTGGCTCAACTCGATGTCGAGGAAGCGCTCGTAGTGACCGATGTCGAGGTCGGTCTCGGCGCCGTCGTCGGTGACGAAGACCTCACCGTGCTGGAAGGGGTTCATCGTGCCCGGATCGACGTTGAGATACGGGTCGAGCTTCTGCATGACCACGCGCAGACCGCGGGCGGTGAGCAGGTTGCCGAGGCTGGCGGCTGTCAGTCCCTTACCGAGAGAAGAGACCACACCACCGGTCACGAAGATCTGCTTGGTGGTGTTCTGGGAAGAGGCCGCGCGATGAGTGTCCGTCACGGGCTTCTATTCTATCAGTCAGGAGCGGGCGAGGCCGAGCAGTTCGCGCGCATGCTCGATCGCGGCATCCGAATCCGGCAGACCCGACAGCAACCGGGCCATCTCGGCCTCGCGATCGGCGCCCTCCAGCCGGCGGACACTGGATGCCGTCACCGAGCCGTCGTTCGACTTCACGACCGTCAGGTGGTTCGAGGCGAAGGCGGCGACCTGCGCCAGGTGGGTCACGACGATGACCTGGCTCGTCTCGGCGAGCCGGGCCAGCCGACGACCGACCTCGATCGCGGCGGCGCCGCCGATACCGGCATCCACCTCGTCGAACACGAACGTCGGGACGGGGTCGGTGCCCGCGATCACGACCTCGATCGCGAGCATCACGCGACTGAGCTCTCCGCCCGACGCGCCGCGTGCCACCGGGCGCGGGTCGGCGCCGGGGTGGGGTGCCAGCAGAATCGTGACGTCGTCGCGCCCCGCGGCCGTGGGGGTGCCGGGCTCCACGCGCACGACGAGACGGGCATCCGGCAGCGCGAGCTCGCGCAGCTCGGCGGTGACCGCGGTGCCGAGGCTCTCCGCCGCGGCGGTGCGCGCTGCGGTGAGGGCGCCGGCTGCAGCGTCGAGTTCGGCGGCCAGCTCGTCGCGCCGCGCGGTCAGGCGGTCGATCCGGTCGCCGTCGTCGTCGAGCTCGACGAGCCGCGCCGAGCCCGATTCGAGCAGGGCGAGGGCCTCGTCGAGCGTGCCGTGCACGCGCAGCAGCCCACCGAGGGCGGCACGCCGCTCCTCCACCGCGGCGAGCTCCTGCGGACCGCCCTCATCGAGATCGGCGAGGTAGGCGCTCAGGCCGGTCATGAGGTCGGCGGCTCGGTAGCCGAGGTCGGCGAGCGGTTCGACGAACTCCGCCAGCGCGGGGTCGCTTGTCGAGGCACGCTCGATGGCCCGCCGCGCCTCGGCGAGCAACGACACCGCGTCGGGCAGGTCGTCGTCGTTCGACAGCGCGTCGTGCGCGGTGGCCGCCGCCGCGCGCAGCCCCTCGACGTTCGCGAGTTTCTCGGCGCGCTCGGCGAGCGCCAGGTCTTCGCCCGGCTGCGGGGCGACCTCTTCGATGTCGGCGATGCGAGCGCGCAGCTCGTCGGCCTCGCGGCGCCGGGCGTCGCGGTCGGCCGTCAGTTGCGACAGCTCGGCGTCGACGGCCCGCCACGCGTCGAAGGCCGCGCGGTAGCGCTCGCGCACGGCGACCAGGTCGGCGCCGCCGAACCGGTCGAGCGCGTCCCGCTGGGCCACCGCCGACTTCAGCCGCAGCTGATCCGACTGACCGTGCACGACGATGAGCTGCTCGGCGAGATCGGCCAGCACCGCGGCGGGCGCCGGACGACCGCCGACGCTCGCGCGGCTGCGGCCCTCGCTCGAGAGCACGCGGCCGAGGTAGAGCTCCGAGCGTCCGCCGCCGATGGGCTCGACGTCTCCCCCGGCTTCGCGCACGCGCTCGGCCACGGGCCCGTTCTCGTCGACGATCCAGACGCCGTCGACCGAGGCCTGCGCCGCCCCCGCCCGCACCGCACCCGAGTCGGCGCGCTGGCCGAGCAGCAGCCCGAGCCCGGTCACGACCATGGTCTTGCCGGCGCCGGTCTCGCCCGTGATGGCCGTGAAACCGGGGCCCATCGGAAGCGTGGCCTCGGCGATCACGCCGAGACCGCGCAGGCGCATCTCCTCGATCACGACGAACCCTCGCGCTGCTCGATGGCCGGTCCACGCCAGCCCACGACGGGCAGCCGGAACTTCTGCACGAGGCGGTCGGTGAACGCCGCCGGATGCAGCCGCGCGAGGCGCACGGGGGTGCTGGAGCGGCGCACCACGACGCGGGCGCCCGGCGGCAGGTCGCGCGAGCGCCGTCCGTCCGCCCACAGGATGCCGGTGCCGTTGGTGCCGGCGACGACCTCGATCGCCACGGATGCTTCGGGGCTGATCACGAGCGGCCGTGCGAAGAGGGCATGGGCCGACAAGGGGACGACAGCGACCGCCTCGACCGTCGGCCAGATGACGGGGCCGCCGGCGGAGAAGTTGTACGCGGTCGAGCCGGTCGGGGTCGCGATGACCACGCCGTCGCAGCCGAAGGCCGACAGCGGCCGCCGGTCCACCTCGAGCACGACCTCGAGCATGCGTTCGCGGCTCGCCTTCTCGACGGTCGCCTCGTTGAGCGCCCAGGTCTCGTAGACGACGGCGCCGGTCTCGTCCTTCACCCGCACCGACAGCGCCATCCGCTCCTCGACCTCGTAGTCGCGGGCGATCACCCGGCGCACGGCGTCGTCCATGTCGTCCGCCTCGATCTCGGCGAGGAAGCCGACGTGTCCCATGTTGATGCCGAGCACGGGCGCGGTGCCGCCGCGGACGAGGTCGACGGCGCGCAGGATCGTGCCGTCGCCGCCGAGGACGATCGCGAGCTCCAGCTGCGCGACCGTCACATCGCGGTCGAGCGTCAGCACGCCTTCCAGCTCACCGAGCGCGGCGACCAGCTCGTCGCGGTCGTCGGCCGCGAGCACCGGGGTCGCTCCGGCGGCGATCAGGGCGCCGAGCACCCGCTCGGCGGCGGCGACCGTATGCGGTCGGCGCGCGTGCGCGACGACGAGGATGTTGCGCTGCGCGTCGATCATCGGGCTCCCGCCAATTCGTCCACGGTTCGCATCCATTCTGTCGGATTGCCCGCGTCGTCGACGCGAGGTCGCAGGTGGATGACGTACTCCTGATTGCCGTGTGTTCCGGGGAGGGGGGAGGAGACGACGCCATGAGTGCCGAGCCCCTCGTCCCAGGCCGTCCACAGCACGCCGGCGACCGCGTCCGCACGCAGCCCGGGGTCGGTCACGAGGCCGCCCTTGACCGCCGTGCGCCCGACCTCGAACTGCGGCTTCACCAGCAACACGACGTCGGTGTCGGCGGCGCACACGCTCGCCACCGGAGCGAGCACATGACCGAGCGAGATGAACGATAGGTCGCCCGTGACGATGCCGGGGCGCTCATCGCTGCCCGACAGCTCCGCGAGGGTGACCGGGCTGAGGCTGCGCACGTTGAACCCCTCGACCGCGACGACCTCGGGGTCGGCCGCGATCTCGGCTGCCAGCTGACCGTGACCGACGTCGACCGCGACGACCGGCCGCGCGCCGCGCTCGCGCAGCACCTGCGTGAAACCGCCCGTCGAAGCGCCCATGTCGAGGGCACGCCGCCCGTCCACGGCGATGTGGAAAGCGTCGAGCCCCGCGATCAGCTTGTGCGCGGCGCGGCTGACGTAGTGGTCGGCGCCGGCGACCGTGATCTCGGCGTCGTCGCGGACCGGGGCGGACGCTTTGACCACCGCGCGCCCGTCGACCGAGACGAGCCCCGCAGTGATGAGGCCTGCGGCATGGGTACGCGAGCGTGCGAGGCCGCGAGCGGCCAGCGCGGCGTCGAGTCGCGAGGTCACGCGGCTCCGGTCGGACCGGAGTCGAGGCGTCGGGCGAGCTCGTCGTGCAGCGCTGCGTACGACGCGGCACGCTCGCTCAGCGGCTGGTCCTCGATCACGTCGAGAGCCGACACGAGGTCGTCGCGCCACTGCTCCGCGATCGCCTCGGTCGACGTGTCGGCGGAACGTGCAGCGCCGTCGGCGGGGTCAGCGGCATCCATCGACATGACTCCCACGATACGCGGCGCCGGCGCCGGCGGAACGGATCAGGGCCGGTGGAACGGATCGGCGTACAGCCGCTCCGGTACCCGGAAGCCGTAGATGGCTCGCCCCGTCGCCCAGATCGCGGCGGCACCCGCGCGCACGAGGTCGATCGGACGATCCCCCTCGTCGAGCACGACGATGTCAGCGCCGTCGATCCGCACCGACGCCCGACCCACGGTCGTCGTGTCACCCTTCGTTCGGGTCTCGGGGTACGGCTCGTGCAGCTCGCGCAGATCGCTGAGGATGTACGTCGGCCGCGAGTTCGCCGGGGCTGCGAGCACGTGCTTGGGTCGGTCGATGCCCGTCAGCACGAGCGCGGACTGCAGACCGGCAGCCTGCGCGCCCGCGATGTCGGTATCGAGCCGATCGCCGATGAACAGCGCGTTCGCGGCGCCGAAGCGCGCGACGGCCTCGTCGAAGATGGGCCGCTCGGGCTTGCCCGCCACGGTCGCGAGACGACCGACCGCCGTGTGGACCGCGGACACGAGTGTGCCGTTGCCCGGAGCGATCCCGCGTGCCTGCGGGATCGTCCAGTCGGTGTTCGTCGCGATCCAGGGAATCCCGCCCTCATCCTCCGGCAGGGCCAGGGCATAAGCGGCCTCGGCGAGCTGCGCCCAGCCCACCTCGGGCGCGAAGCCCTGCACGACCGCGGCCGGCGCGTCTTCAGCAGATCGCGTCGGAACGTAGCCCGCCTTCTCGAGCTCGTGGACGAGGCCGTCGCCGCCGACGACGAGGATCGTCGCGCCGGCCGGCACCCGCTCGCGGAGCAGTCGCATCGCCGCCTGCGGGCTCGTGATGACATCATCGGGTCGCGTGCCGGTGAGACCCAGCTGCTGCAGGTGCTCGGCGACGACGGCATCGCGACGCGACGCGTTATTGGTGATGTATCCCAACCGGCGGGACTCCCCCGCGCGATTCAGGCTCTCGACCGCATGCGGCAGCGCGCCCGGCCCGGCGTACACGACACCGTCCAGGTCCGCGAGCACAGCGTCGACGCCGTCGAGCGGCGTCGCTCCGGAGCGCGAGAACAGTCCCATCAGCGGTTTTCCCCTTCCTCGGGCGCCGAAGACTCACCCTCCTCGGCATCCGACTCGTCTGCGGCATCCGACTCGTGGATGCCGGCGGCCGGCGCCTCCTCGGCGTCGGGCGCGTTCTCCGCATCGGCGTCGTCATCAGCGTCCGGAGCGTTCTCCGCATCGGCGTCGTGCTCGGCGTCCGAGGCGTCTTCCGTGTCCGACGCGTGGTCGGTGTCCGACGAATTCTCGGAGGGCACCTCGTCTTCGCCGTCCGACTCGTCGATGTCGTCGACGACGATCAGCTCCCGGTCCGCCTCGCTGGCGCCGAGCGCCTCTTCGGCCACCAACGCGCGGCGCTGCCAGACAGCGGCCTCGCCGCTGCGGCCCAGGTCTTCGAGCACGGCGGCACGAGCGGCGAACAGCGCGGGGCTCCACGAGAACGCCCGGTCGGGATCGAGCTCGGGGATGTCGAGCTCCTGCAGCGCGCGCTCGGTCTCGCCGCGGTCGAGTCGCGCACCCGACATCGCGATGGCAAGCTCGACGCGGACCTCGACCGGCAGCGTCGAACGGTCCACTGCGCGCCCGACCTCGAGCGCACGATCGGGTCGACCAACGCCCCGCTCGCTGTCGACCATGAGTGCGATCTGGTCGTCGCTGCCGGAGATCCGCCGGTAGGTCCGCAGTTCGCGCAGCGCGAGTGCGTAGTCACCCACGGCGTAGGCGGTGATGGCGACGGTCTCGCGCACGACGCCGACGCGGCCGGCGCGACGGGATGCCGCCAGCGCGTGCTCATGCGCCAGCTCCGGCTCGTCCTCGATCAGCTGCGCGACCATCGCGAGGTGACGAGCGACCTGCTCCGCATTCTCCTTGCTCAGGGTCTTCAACTCGTTGCGCGCGGCACCGGGCAGATCACGAGCGGTGACGCTGTCTGGGATCTCGGGACCACGAGGGATGTCACGGCGCTCCGAGCCCTGCGGCGGACGCGAGGCGCGCTCGCCCCCGTCGCGGTCATCGCGGCGCGAGTAGGCGGGCCGGTCGCCGTCGCGGCGCGGACGATCGCCATCGCGACGCGGGTACGAGGAACGGTCACCATCGCGACGCGGGTACGACGGACGATCACCGTCACGACGCGGGTACGACGGACGATCACCGTCACGACGGGGGCGCGATTCACCATCACGAGCGGGGCGCGCATCACCGTCACGACGCGGGTACGAGGGACGGTCACCATCGCGACGCGGGTACGAGGGACGGTCACCATCGCGACGCGGGTACGAGGGACGATCACCGTCACGACGGGGGCGCGATTCACCATCACGAGCGGGGCGCGCGTCACCGTCGCGACGTGGGTACGACGGACGATCACCATCGCGACGCGGGTACGAGGGACGGTCACCATCGCGGCGCGGGTACGACGGACGATCACCGTCACTACGGGGGCGCGATTCACCATCACGAGCGGGGCGCGCGTCACCGTCGCGACGCGGGTACGAGGGACGGTCACCGTCACGGCGCGGGTACGAAGGCCGGTCGCCGTCGCGACGGGGCCGCGAATCGCCATCGCGAGCGGGGCGCGCGTCACCATCCCGACGCGGGTACGACGGACGATCCCCATCTCGACGTGGACGCGAATCCCCATCGCGACGCGGACGCTCATCGCCGTCTCGGCGGGGGCGCTCGTTGTTGTCGCGGCGCGGACGAGAATCGTTCGCGCCCTCCGGACGGGAGCCGTCGTCGCGACGTGCGCGCCGTGCGCTGGAATCCGCGGCGTTGTATCGGGGCTTGCGCTCTGATCTCGGGCGGTCTTCTTCAGTCACGACGTTCCTTTCGTCCGGAAACGAGAAAAGGCCACCCAACACTGGGTGGCCAATTCACGAAAGAAGTCCGGCGGTGTCCTACTCTCCCACAGGGTCCCCCCTGCAGTACCATCGGCGCTGTGAGGCTTAGCTT
>NZ_JAQZCH010000016.1 GCF_028737325.1 Microbacterium thalli
GGCGCATGCCCTTCTTCCACATCGTGTTGCTGAGCAGGTGCACCGGGTCGCCCGCGTAGGGGTTCTCCGGGCTCGACTCGGGTGCGAGTCCGCGGAAGAGGACGACGCCGGGCACGACCGAGGCGACGAGAGCGGCGAACAGCGAGTTGCGGATCATCGCGCGGCGCCCGAATCCGGACTCCTCGTTGGCGACCGTCAACGCCTCCACGACCGCCTCGCGGGTGGTGTCGCGCCCACGCGTCGCGTGACGCGGCTCGATGAACTCCCTGTCGGACATGATCGCCTTC
>NZ_JAQZCH010000017.1 GCF_028737325.1 Microbacterium thalli
GTCCACGGCGTGCGACTGCGCCCGGGATCATCGCTCATCGAGCTCGACGTGCGCCTCCACAACCGCACCGACGTGCCGCAGACCTTCCTGTGGTGGGCGAACGTCGCCGCCCGGTCGCACGAGCAGTACCAGTCGTTCTTCCCCGACGACGTGAGCTACGTCGCCGACCACGCGCGCCGCGCGATCACCGCGTTCCCGCGCGCCGACCGGCCGTACTACGGCGTCGACTACCCCACCCTCGCGGCCGAGCGCCCCGACGCCGACCGCATCGACGTCTACAGCAACAT
>NZ_JAQZCH010000018.1 GCF_028737325.1 Microbacterium thalli
GGCGACAAGAGCCGTTATATGGGCAAGGGCGTGCTGAAGGCCGTCGCCAACATCAACGGCCCGATCCGTGACCTGCTGCTGGGCAAGGACCCTTCCGACCAGAAGGCTCTGGACCGCGCCATGATCGAACTGGACGGTACCGAGAACAAGGCCAAGCTGGGCGCCAACGCCATCCTGGCTGTTTCCCTGGCTGCCGCCAAAGCAGCTGCCCAGGACCAGGACCTGCCGCTGTACGCGCACATCGCCAACCTGAACGGCACCCCAGGCGAGTACTCGAT
>NZ_JAQZCH010000003.1 GCF_028737325.1 Microbacterium thalli
CGATCCCGCAGGAGTCGATCGACAAGCTCTACGACCGGTACCAGAACGTTTACGGACAGACCACCGACGACCGCCGGCAGCCCCGCACCGGAGCGCTGCGGTAGCCCGTCCCGGGCGGTCAGCGTCGGCACAGGCGAACCTTCGTATTCTGGATAGCCTGGAGCTTGACGTCAGAGGGGGGACGCCATGGCTGCCGTGCCGATCGCGCTGACCGCCGCCGCCGCGGTGCTGCTCGTGTGCATCCTGAGGCCGTCGGTGTGGCCGCCGGCATGGGTGTCGCGGACGTGCTGCCGTGGTTCGGCGTCGGGTCGACGCTGCTGCTGGCGCGGTTCGCGGTCGTGCTGCTGCGTCGCGAGCGCGCCCCGAAGCAGACCCCGCGGACGCGGGCGGTCGCGTGGGCGGCGCTGGCAGCCGGGGCGGTCGTGCCGGTCGCGGTGCTCGCGGCGGCGCGGCAGCCGCCGCTCAGCCTGCCGGGGTGGTTCGATCCGTCGGCGCTGTGGGCTCAGTCGTGGCCGCTGCTGCTCGGGCTCGCGCTCGCCGTCGTGGCGTGGCGTTCGGCGCGGCGCTCGTCGCGGCCGGTACCGAGCGTGCCGCCCGGCGACATCGTCGTTCTCGAGGAGCGCGCGGCGCGCGGGCTGGTGCGCGCGCTGACCGCCGGGTCGGAGGCGCTGGGTCGCGTGCGCGGCGCCGCCGTCGCCCGCCTCGTCGCAGGCCCGAAGCCGGGACCGGTCGTCGAACGGGTGCAGCGGGCGATCGGAAGCTGGCGCGGCTCGGGCGTCGTGCTGGTGATCGCGCTCGCCGTGGTTCTGTGCGCCGCGGTGTTCGCGAACGGGGGAGGGATGCCGTGAGCGGATCGGTGCTCGGGTTACTGATCGGGTCGGTGGTCGGGCGGGTGGTCGTCCTCACCGGGGTGTGGCTCGCCGCGACCGAGGCGTCGCTCGACGCGCTCGGCTACGGTGCGGTGGCGGTGCCGCTCGTCGTCGCGGCGTCGTACGTCCTGACCGGGCGTCCGCGCGGCGGCCGCATCGGCGTCGGACGCCGCGCGCGCGGCATCCTGTGGTGCGTCGAACTGGCCGGGTGGGTGCTGTGGCGCTCGGTGGTGGGCGGGCTCGATGTCGCGCGCCGGGCGCTGTGGCTGCCGCGCCCCGACATCGCTCCGGAATGGTTCGCGTACACGACCGCGTTGGCGACGCCGACCGCGCGCGGCGCCCTCGCGCTGGTCGCGAACCTCATGCCCGGGAGCCTGACGGCGCGGCTCGACGGCGACCGGCTCGAGGTGCACGCGATCAGCCCCGCCGTCGACGTGGCGGGCTCGCTCGACGCGCTCGAGGGCCGCATCGCGCGGATCGAGCGGGTGTGGTCAGCTCGGGGGCGGGACGCTGGTGTCGATGTCGGCCCCGGCCTCGGCCACCCCTGACAGGCGCTCGCGGGTCTCGCGCTCGGCGATGATGCCCAGGAAGTCGGTGACGCGGGCGTCGGCGTGGCTCTCGACCGACGCCTCGGCCTCGCGGCGGATGAGGTCGCCGTCGACGTCGGGTAGGCGCTTGCTGACGCGACCGGTGACCTCGTCGACCAGCTCGGCGGCGTCGTAGTCTCTCGTGGGCTTGTCCATGCCGACATCCTCGGTCGATCCGCCGTGCCGCAACAGCTCTCGCGCGGACGGGCCCGGCGTGCGATGATTCGCGCGGCTACGCTGGATGAACGTGACCGACAACGCGAACCCCGACGCAGCGAACCCCGACACCGCGAATCCCGATACCGCGAAGCCCGAGTGGTACTGGTCGGAGGACGGCATCAACTTCCACACCCGCAAGTGGGTGCGTCCGGAAGACCTCAACGCGAACGGGACGCTGTTCGGCGGCAGCCTGCTGCGGTGGATCGACGAAGAGGCGGCGATCTACGCGATCATCCAGCTCGGCAACTACCGCGTCGTGACGAAGCTCATCTCGGAGATCAACTTCGAGTCGTCGGCGGTGCAGGGCGACCTGGTCGAGATGGGGCTGACCGCGACGCACTTCGGCCGGACGTCGCTGACGATGCGCGCGGTGGTGCGCAACATGATCACGCGCAAGCGCATCCTCTCGATCGAGCGGCTCGTGTTCGTGAGCGTCGACGAGGAGGGGCAGCCGATCCCGCACGGCTACTCCGCGATCACGTACGACCGTGACCGGATGCCGCGCGAGCACCCCCGCACCGATTCGGTGCGGCTGCCCTGATCACCGGCCCGCCCGGCCCGAGATGCGCTCGTGGGTGGCGTGCACGAAGGCCGCATAGCCCCCGGGAGTGCGCCCCTCGAACCGTCCCGAGGTCGTGACCTCGTTGCGGTCGGTCGCCACGACTCGGGCGCCCGCCGCGCGTGCGGCGCGAACGATCTCGACGTCCTCGTGCTCGTCGAGGTCGGGGAAGCCTCCCGCCGCCAGATGGACGGCGCCGCTCATCCCGAGGTTCGCCCCGTGGACGTTGCCGGCGGGCTCGCCGCGGGGATGGGTGTCGAGCCAGTGCGTGGCGTGGGCGGGGGTGAGGTCGGCGAAATCCGGGCGCACGGTTCCGAGCACGACCTGGGCGCCCGCGGCGCGGAGGTCGAGCTGGTGGTCGAGCCAGGTGAGGGGGACGGTGGAGTCGCCGTCGGTCGTCGCGATCCAGGTCTCGTCGGGTGCGGGGTCGCCGAGTTCGGCGAGGGCCGCCGCGACTCCCCGGCGACGTGCGGTGCCGACGCGGCGCGCGTCGATGCGCAGGATGCTCACGGGCCACGAGCGCGCGATGCGCTCGGAGGCGTCGGTGCAGGCGTCGAGGACGACGACGGGCGCGATCCTGATGCCCGGATGTGTTCGACGCGTGTGATCGAGCGCCGCGGTGAGGGCGGCGAGGCAGGCGTCCAGCAGGGCGGCTTCATCGTGCACGGGCACGACGACGGCCACAGCGAGCGGCGTCACGGGACGAGGCCGGTCTCGGCCGCGACCGACCGGGCCTGGCTGCTGCCGAACACCTCGAGGACGAAGTCCTCCTCCTCGTGCCGGAGGAGGCGGCCCAGCACCTGCTCGGCATCGAGCGCGGCGTGGACCTCGTCGCCGGAGAGGGGGTACTCCGCCACCGGATGCCGCCAATGGCAGGCGATGAGGTGGCCGTCGGGGGTCAGGGATGCGGCGATCCGCGCGACCGCCCGGGTGAGGTCGGCGCGGTCCCAGTAGTAGCCGACCTCGGACAGGACGATGAGATCGAACGTGCCCGCGGGCCACTGCGCGGGCAGCCCGGCGCGGGCGAAGCGGACGCCCGGGCGTTCGCCGAGGCGCCGCGCGGCGACGGCGAGCGGGACCTCGGCGATGTCGAGCGCGAGCACGGTGTCGCAGCGGTCGGCGAGGAGAGCGGTGAGCGCACCCGTCGAGCAGCCGAGTTCGAGAGCCGACCGGTAACGCGCGCGGGGCAGGCTCGCCACCGTGACCGCCCGCTTGCGCTGTTCGTACCACCGCGAGTCGAAGCCCCAGGGGTCGTCGCCGTTGCGGTGGTAGAACGCGTCGAAGAAGTCGCGCGTGAGGCTGCCGCTGTCGCGCGGGGGACGGACGAAGACCTCGAAGGGGCGCTCGAAGTGCTGCTGCATCCCCGCGTGGAGCATCTCCTCGTCGCCCGCGGCGGGCGAGAGCGGCTCGACTTGCGAGCGGTGGAGGCGGGTGGCGGCGCGCTTCGCCTCGACCGCGTCCTCGTCGAGTGTCACGACGTCGAGGTCGTCCCAGGGAGCATCGTCGGGCGTGCCCCAGTGCCAGAGCCAGATCGGGTAGGACCGCCAGGGGATGTCGCGCTCGCCGCACACCTGCCCGACGACCTCGCCCACGACGCGGTGGTCGCGGTGGCCGTCGCCCGTCCAGGTCGAGACCACGAGCGTCCGGCCACTGATCAGCGTGTCGCGGAGTGCGGTGGCGATCTCGTCGCGGTGGGTGTCGGTGCCGCCGTCGGGAAGGCCGAGGAATCGTCGCCGGATGCGGGGGGACAGGCGGTCGAGCGCGCGCTCGGCCTCATCGCGGCGCAGGCGGGCCAGGTCGATCGGGGTGTGGGTCGGCGAATCGGGATGCGACCCCTCGCCGTCGGTCGCGATGAGGACCGCGACCGTCCCACCGCGCCGAACCGTGCGCGCCATGAGGCCGGCGACGCCGAGGGTCTCGTCATCGGGATGTGCCGCGACGACGACGAGGTGGTCGAAGTCCTCGGGCAGTGCCGGCAGTGAGCGGTCCGCGAAGGCGGCGGCCCATGTCGCTTCGGCGGTGCCGGGGTCGCGGTGGCTGAAGCTCACCATGCGCCGCGTCCCTCGCTGACGCTCGCGCCGAGGCGGGCGAGGTCGCGTTCGCCGTGGTGCTGGCGGACGTAGATCTGCAGGTCGGCGACGCGGCGCGCGTAGGTCTCGTCTGCCACGAGCGGCAGAGGGCCGAGAGCGCGAGCGGACTCGGCGAGCGTCGTCTCGACGGCATCCACCACGACCGCGCGGACGCGGCCGGCGAGCAGTGCCGGGTCGGGATCGGCGTCGATGGTCGCCGCGGCGGTCTGCAGCGTCAGCCGTGCATTCCACAGGGCGGTGTCGACGCGGCCGAGGTGCACGCGAGACAACTGATCGGCCTCGGGGCGCTGGGCGGCCTCGAGCAGGGCACCGCGCAGGCGCACGGCTGCGCCCCACCAGCACGAGGCGACGCCGATGCCGCCGCGGGCGAATCCGGGGCGGCGCAGGTACCAGCCCGCCTGGCCGACAGGGACCGCGGTGGCCCCGGCGAAATCGACCGGGGCGCTCACGACCTGCGCGAGTCCGCGGGCATGCCACGGGCCGCGACGGGCAGACACCTGGGGGGTGCGCAGGGCGACGGCGAAGAGTCGGCGGGTGTCGCCCACCCACGCGGTGACGAGCGCGTGCGAGAGGTGCTCGGCGAGCGAGCACCACGGCTTCGTGCCCGAGAGGCGCCAGCCGTCGCCGGCGTGCTGGGCTTCGAGTCGCATGCCGGCCCCTTCGGCGGCGAAGACGCCCCACGACGACGCGGCGGTCGCCCCGATCGGTGCGAGGTCGAGGTCGAACCCGTCGCGAGCCGCTTGATCGAGGATGTCGAGTGCGTCGAGGTGCGGTTCGAGGATGCGCGCGGCGGCGACGTCGCGGCTCGCGACCGCGGCGAGGAGCGACCAGTCGTCGACGACCGGGCGATGGGCCGGTCGATCGGCGCCGACCGCGACCGCCCACGCGAGGGTGGCGGCGGTGTCCGTCCCGAACCCGTCGACGCGGGAGGCGGCATCGAGCGCGCGGGAGATGACGCCGTCTGCGAGCGGCTCGTCCGTCAGGAGGTGAGCGGGTCTCGGGTCGCGATCAGCGGGCACCGTTTCATCATCGCCTGTGGCGCCGGCCCTTCGGTTCCGAGTGCTCAAACCGGCGCCGTGGTGTATGTCAGGGGCGTCCCATGCCGTAGTAGTCCCACCCGGCGGCGCGCCAGGCGGCGGCATCCAGGCAGTTGCGGCCGTCGACGATGACGCGGCCGGTCGCGAGTGACGAGGCGTGCTCGGGGTCGAGCTGGCGACGGTACTCGTCCCATTCGGTCACGACGATGACCGCGTCGGCGGCGCGGAGGGCCTCGTCGCGGTCCTCGACGTAGTTCAGCTGCGGGTGGATGCGGCGGGCGTTCTCGATCGCCTCGGGGTCGGTGACGGTGACCCAGGCGCCGAGGCCGTGGAGGCGCACGGCGACGTCGAGCGCGGGGGAGTCGCGGATGTCGTCGCTGTGCGGCTTGAACGCGGCACCGAGCACCGTGACGTTCTTCTTGTACACCGAGCCGCCGAGCGCACTGACGACGAGGTCGACGGCGCGGTCGCGGCGGCGCATGTTGATGGCGTCGATCTCTCGGAGGAACGCGACCGACTCGCCGCGGCCGAGCTCTTCGGCGCGGGCCGAGAACGCGCGGATGTCCTTGGGCAGGCAGCCGCCGCCGAAGCCGATGCCGGCGCCGAGGAAGCGGCGGCCGATGCGGGCGTCGTGGCCGATCGCGTCGGCGAGGGTCGTGACGTCGGCGCCGGTGACCTCGGCGATCTCGGCCATCGCGTTGATGAAGCTGATCTTCGTCGCGAGGAACGCGTTGGCGGCGACCTTGACGAGCTCGGCGGTGGCGAGGTCGGTGACGATGAACGGCGTGTTCTTGGCGACCGAGGGGTGGTACACCTCGCGCAGGACGTCGGCGGCGCGCTCGCCCTCGGCGCCCGCGGGGACGCCCGCGACGAGGCGGTCGGGGTCGATGGTGTCCTGCACGGCCCAGCCCTCGCGCAGGAACTCCGGGTTCCAGACGAGGGTCGCGCCGGTGGGGGTCACGCGCTCGGCGAGGGTCGCGGCGGTGCCGACCGGGACCGTGGACTTGCCGGCGACGATGTCGCCCTCGGCGAGGTGGGGGATGAGGGCGTCGACGGCGGCGTTGACGTAGGTGAGGTCGGCGGCGTACCCGTCCTTCTGCTGCGGGGTGCCGACGCCGACGAAGTGGACCTTCGCGCCGGCGGCATCCGCCATGTCGGTCGAGAAGCGCAGGCGGCCGGACGCGAGACCCTCGCTCAGGATCTCTTGCAGCCCCGGCTCGAAGAACGGCGCTTCACCGCGCGAGAGCGAGGCGATCTTGCGCTCGTCGACGTCGATGCCGACGACCTCGTGGCCGATGGAGGCCATCGCTGCGGCGTGGACCGCTCCGAGGTAACCGCAACCGATAACCGACAGACGCATGGCGCTCTCTTTCCGTGAACCCGGGAAGGGCCGACGTTCCTTCATACCAATTTCATGCGACCGGCGTGTAAACGAGGGGCGCGGCGTGCCATGGAGTGCGGGTGTGATCAGCGGGTGAGGAGCGCGGCGGTCACGAGGGCGATCGCGCCCAGCGCCACCAGCGCGACGCCCACGTAGACCCAGCGCGAGCTCGAGCCGGGTGGACGCGAGGGCGCGGCGTTCACGCGACGGCGGCGGCGTCGACGACTGGCCATCATGGTGTCCCCCTCTGAAAAAGCGAAAGTCCCAGGTGCTCACGGCGGCGTGTCCTGGAACTCACCGCCCACTGTAGGTGATCCGGGAGGCGCTGTGTTGCGGCATCCGGCCCTCGAAGTGTGGTGCGCGCGTAGCCTCGATGCATGTCGGAGCCGTCTGTGTCGCTGTCGCTGTCGCACGAGTTCGCCGACGCGCTGCCGGCCCTGGCGGTGCGGTGGCCGGCGGATGCCGCGCCGGATCCGCGGCTGCTCGTGCTGAACGAGTCGCTGGCCGATGAGCTGGGGCTCGACGTGGCTTTCTTGCGGAGCGAACTCGGGGTGCGGACGCTCGTCGGTGTCGCGGTGCCGCCCGGCGCGACGCCGGTGGCGCAGGCGTACTCGGGGCACCAGTTCGGTGGGTTCTCACCGCGGCTCGGCGATGGCCGGGCGTTGCTGCTGGGCGAGCTGCGGGCGCCGGACGGTTCGCTGCGCGACCTGCACCTGAAGGGGTCGGGGCCGACGCCGTTCGCTCGCGCGGGCGACGGGCTGGCGGCGGTGGGGCCGATGCTGCGCGAATACGTGATGAGCGAGGCGATGCACGCGCTGGGGATCCCGACGACGCGCTCGCTCGCGGTCGTCGCGACGGGGCGCGACGTGCAGCGCGAGTCGGCGCTGCCGGGCGCGGTGCTCGCACGGGTGGCCGCGAGTCACCTGCGGGTGGGCAGCGTGGACTTCGCGCGCGGGACGGGCGACATCGAGGTGCTGCGGGCGGTGGTCGACTACGCGATCGCGCGGCATCACCCCGAGGCCGCGGATGGCGCGGTGCCGGCGCTCGGGCTGTTCCGCGCGGTGGTCGCGGCGCAGGCGGACCTCGTGGCGCGGTGGATGCTCGTCGGGTTCGTGCACGGCGTGATGAACACCGACAACATGACGCTGTCGGGCGAGACGATCGACTACGGACCGTGCGCGTTCATGGATGCCTACGACCCGGCGACCGTGTTCAGCTCGATCGACACGCAGGGTCGGTACGCGTACGGGAACCAGCCCTACATCGCCGAGTGGAACCTCGCGCGGCTCGCCGAGGCGATGCTGCCGCTGTTCGACGACGAGCTCGAGCGGGGCGTCGAGCTGGCGCAGGAGGCGCTCGCAGAGTTCCGGCCGCTGTTCGGCGCGGCGCGGGCGGCGGGGATGCGGCGGAAGCTCGGGCTGGTGGGCGCCGGTGCGGGCGCGGCCTCGGCGAGCGATGCAGACGCCGAGGCGCTCGCCGGTGAGTTCCACGATCTGCTGGCGTGGACGCGCGCGGACTACACGTCGTCGTTCCGGGCCCTGTCGAGCGCCGCGCGGGGAGATGCGGCGGCGCTCGAGCAGGCGGTGGGTGTGTCGGACGGGCTCGACGCGTGGGTCGAGCGGTGGCGGTCCTTCGGGCCGGACGCCGAGGTGATGGATGCCGCGAACCCGATCTACATTCCGCGGAACCACCTCGTCGAAGAGGCGCTCGCGGCGGCGACATCCGGTGATCTCGAGCCGCTGCGCTGGCTGACGATGGTGCTGTCGACGCCGTTCACCGAGCGGTCGGGGGCGCAGCGGTACGCGGAGCCGGCGACGGCGGACTTCATCGCCGGGTACCGGACGTTCTGCGGCACCTGAGGTCGGGCTCTCAGAGGCCTCATCAGCTGGTCGTCTACGGTGCCGGGATGAGCAAGCTCAATCGTCTGATCGGTATGGCCTCGAAGGCGCTCGGCGACAAGAACGGTTCCGGTTCGGCGGGTGCCGGCGGGTCGGACTGCCGGTCGGTCGTGCGGAGCGCGGCGGATGCGCTGACCGGTGACGCGCGGGACACCCGTGATGAATCGCGGCCGGGCGCTGGAGCGGGTGCCGGGGCCGGGGCCGCTGCGCCGGGGCGCGGGTCGGTCGGGCTCACGCCTCCCCGGGCTGGCGCCGGTGCCGGTGGGGGCGCTGGTGCCGGTGCGGGTTCGCGCAGCGCGGCCCGCGGTGGCGTGACGGACGCGGATCGCGCGGCGATCGCCCGGTACGACTACCTCGTGAAGACGGCGGACCCGACGCAGCTCGAGCAGATCCACCGCGAGGCCTTCGCTCGGCTGACGCCGACGCAGCGCGCCGAGGTCGAGCAGCGTCTCGCCGGCGATCTTCCGCCGCATGAGCGGCCTCGCTCGTCGGAGCCGGACCACCTCGCTCGCGCGGCGACGCGCGCCGAGATGATGCGGCCCGGGTCGCTGCGTGGCGTGCTCGCGCGGGTGCGCGGCGGTGTCGGCGCTGGTGGCGGTGGTGGTGGTGGCGCGCGGTCGGGTGCGCTCGCCGGCGTGGGTGCCGGTGTCGGGGGCGCCGCGGCGGGTGGTCTGCTGGCGGCTGTCGCGGGTGGTGCCGTGGTCAGCGCGGTCGCGGCGCCGCTGCTCGAGCAGGCCGCGGGCCTGGTCGATTTCGATGCGATCGCGTCGGGCATCGATCCCGAGACCCTGGTGTCGGGCTTCGACGCCGAGGCGCTGACCGGCGGCCTGGGCGAGCAGGTGTCAGGCGCGGCCGATCACGTCTCCGGGTTCGGCGAGCAGCTGTCGAACTTCGAGCTGCCGAACCTGGGTGACCTGTTCGGACGCTGACCCTGCGGCTCAGGGCACCATGTGTCCGGCGGCCTGGATGAGCCCGTACCACTCGGCGCGCGTGAGCGGGATCTCGCTGCCTGCGGCGGCATCCGCGACGCGCTGCGGGTTCGTGGTGCCGAGCACCACCTGCATGCCGGCGGGGTGACGGGTGATCCAGGCGGTGGCGATCGCGGTGGGTGTGACGCCGTACTTCGCGGCGAGCTCGTCGAGCTTGGCGTTGAGTTCGGGGTACTCCTCGGCGCCGAAGATGACGCCGTCGAAGAAGCCCTTCTGGAACGGCGACCACGCCTGCAGGGTGATGCCGTTGATGCGGGAGTAGTCGACGAGGCCGCCGCCGTCGCGGGTGATCGAGTCGTCTTCGCCGGCCATGTTCGAGGCGAGGCCCTGCGCGATGATCGTCGAGTGGGTGATCGACAGCTGCACCTGGTTGGCGACGAGCGGCTGCGTCACGGCCGTCTTGAGCAGGTCGATCTGGCGGGGCGTGTGGTTCGAGACGCCGAAGGCGCGGACCTTGCCGGATGACTCGAGGTGGTCGAACGCGCGGGCGACCTCGTCGGGCTCGACGAGCGCGTCGGGGCGGTGCAGCAGCAGGACGTCGATGCGGTCGGTGCCGAGCGCTTCGAGCGACTCTTCTGCCGAGGCGACGATGTGCTCGTAGGAGTGGTCGAAGTGCCACTCGTCGGTCATGATGCCGGTCTTGGTCTGCAGCGTGATCTCGTCGCGCTCGGAAGCGCTGAGCTTCAGCGCTTCGGTGAAGCGTCGCTCGCAGGCGTGGCGGGTGGAGCCGTAGATGTCGGCGTGGTCGAAGAAGTCGACACCCACCGCGCGCGAGCTGTCGTAGAGGGCGCGGATGTCGTCGTCGGAGAGCTCCTCGATGCGCATCATGCCGGCGACGACGTTGGGGACCTGGATGTTGCTTCGACCGAGGGGGACGTGGCGCATGATTCTCCGTTGACTCAGGGCGGGCTCGGTTCCGGTGGGGTTCCGGTGCCGGTTCGTTCTCAGTATCGCGGCAGCTGCCCGGGTGAGGGGCCGCTCGGTCGCGGGCGGTCCGTGCCACGATGGGCGCGTGCCGGTCGTCGAGTCGCGTTGCGTCGTTCCCGTTCCCGTCGAGGTCGCGTTCGCGGTGTCGCAGACGCAGGGTGAGGTGCGAAAGCGATGGGATCCGTTCATCCGCCGGCAGCACCTGATCGATGCGGAGCGGCCGGCGAAGGGTGTGCGGACGTTCACGGTGCAGCGGTTCGGTCTGCGGATGGAGAGCGAGTACGTCTCGTACAACCCGCCGACCAACGTGGGGATGAAGATGACGCGCGGGTCGTGGTTCTTCGAGCGCATGGGTGGCGGGTGGCGGTTCAGTGCGGTCGAGGGCGATGCGTCGAGCACGCTCGCGGTGTGGCGCTACAACTTCACGTGTCGTCCGCGGTGGCTGGCGCCGATCGCGGAACGGGTGGGGGCGTTGCTGCTGCAGCGTGACATCGACCGTCGGATCGCCGGGTTCTCGCGCGGGTGCGTCGATCCGGTCGTGCTGGCCGAGGCGGAGCGCATCCGGGCGGCGTGAATCCTCGGGCGTCGGGCCCAGGGCGGTGCGTGTCAGAAGGGTGGCGGGTCGTCCGGCGGTCCGCCGGGATCGCCCGGTCGTCCGGGTGGTGCTGAGACCGGCTCGGGGACGAAGCACACGCTGGGGACGGGAACGTCTTCGCGATAGACCCGACCCCGGGGTGACGTCCACTCGAGAACGCCGCCGCCGACCTGCCGGACCTGCCACTTCGTGAACTGCTTCATCGAGTGGTGCCGTTGGCAGAGGTGGGCGAGGTTGAAGATGTGCGTGTGTCCGCCGAGGGCGTGGTCGATGGTGTGGTCGATCTCGCAGCGGATCGCGGCGCGGCGGCATCCGGGGAACCGGCAGTGCTGGTCGCGCGCTTGCAGCAGCCGTCGCATCGAGGCGGTGGGCCGGTAGGTGTCGGTCTCGACGGGGGTGCGGGTGACCGGGTCGACGAAGAGGCGGTCCCACGTGGCGCTGCGCGCGGCGACCTCGCGCGCGGAGTCGGCGTCGATGAGCGACGCGCCCGCGGCTTCGGCAGGCGCATTGTCGACGCCGGTGAGCGTGTCAGCCGTGACCACGACCTGCACCCGCGCGCGGATCGCCCCGAGGGGTCCGGGCGCGTCGGTGCCGTACGTGGGATCGACGACCGGGGCGCCGCCCAGCAGCAGGTCGCCGAACGCGTCGGCGCGGAGCTGGTCCATCGTGCGGAGGTCGGGTCCGCCGGCTTCGTCGCCGGGAGCGGACGTGGGTAGCCCGAAGGCTTCGCCGGCGGCATCCGGTCGGGTCGACGCGGTCTGACGGGCGTCCTTGACAGACTGGGCCATGGCGGTCAGGCGGTCGTGGATGCCGGTGGCGATGAGCACCGGCAGCGTCGCGGTGAGCTCGGACATGCCGTCGTCGCCGTGGGTGACCCACACGCCCCGCTTGGCGGATGCGGCGAGGTGGCGCTCGGCGAACGAGTCGGGGCGCAGGCGGGCGGCGAGGTTGCGCAGGGGCTCGCGCACGCGCGATGCGATGTCTCGCTCGCAGATCGCGATCGCGGCCTGTTCGTACTCGGGGCGGAGGTCGTCGGCGATGCCGCATCCCGTCCGTACGACCAGGTCGACGTGCTCGCGGGTGACCCGCCGGGCCCGCCACGCGTCGAAGACCGCGGGGTAGTCGTCGACGATGGTCAGGGCGTGGTCGATCTCGTTCTGCGCGCGGCGATCGTGTGAGCGACGCAGGCCCGCGATCTCGGCCGCGATCGACCGCATCTCCATGTCGGAGTTCATGCCGCGGGGACGCGACGTGGCCGCCGCCGCACGCTCCAACGCCGTGCGACCCGCGTCGGCGAGCACGCGGGTCAGCTCGATCTGGGCGGCGTGGAGGACGTCGTCGGCCGCGGTCAACCGGTCGATGATGCTCGCGTACGGCGACTCGGACGACGCGGCATCCCGGTCGTCGAACTCATCGCCTGTCGCCTGCATGTACCCATCTTGCCAAGTGGGTACGACACTGCAGCCGAACATCCGCGCGATGGGGGAGAACTCGTCGACGGTGCCAGTCGGGGAGGAGTCGCCCCGCCGGACGCGCGGTCACATCCCGTTCGGCCGCATCGCGGCGGCGGTGTCGGTTGCGACACCGAGGGCATCGGTGAGCGGCCGGTCGAGCAGGCGTCCAAGGTCGGAACCCGTGTCGCGCAGCAGGCCATGACGGATGCTGCTGGCGATCGAGGCCAGCATCGGCGGTTGGAACGCCAGAAGTGTGTCGTCCGCGAGGAGTCGGGAGCGGTACTCGGAAAGCCCGATCGTCCTGTGGGTGACGCCGAGACGCGCGGCGACGCCGGATGCCGTGATCGGCTCACCGACGAGGTCGTAGGTGGCACCGCGGTGGGCAGGCGGGTCGCTGGCGACGACCGCTGCGGCGGCGGCAAGGTCGGCGCGCGCGACCGCCGCAGGGGCGCCGTCGCCGAACGCGGACTCGAGGCCGGCGGGCGTCCACGTCAGCAGGGCTCCGAACAGCTCGGCGTAGAGACCGTTGCGCAGGATGGTCCACGGCAGGCCGCTGGTGCGGATCAGTTGCTCGGTGACGCGGTGGGCGAGCGCGAAGCCGAGGTGGTCGCCGGCGCGCGTCAGGCTCGTGTAGATGACGTGGGCGACGCCGTCGCGGGCAGCGGCATCCAGGATCGTCCGGTGCCGGGTGATGACGTGATCGTCCTCGGCGTAGCCCGCCGAGATGAGTACCAGCGTCGAGATGCCCGTGAGGTCGAGGCGGGCGGGATCGTCGAAGTCGATGAACCGTTGCCTCTCGGTCGGCGTGCGCGTTCCGCCGATGGTGGGTATGTCGCGAGCGGCCAGCTCGTGGAGGGTGAGTGATGCGAGCTGTCCGTTCGCGCCGGTGACCATGATCATCGCTGTGGGTCCTCTTGGGTGGTTCTCATCAGTAACTACGATGAGCTTCGACCGGTCGCGGCCGGGCCACAAGGAGGCAGTTCTATGTCAGTGACGCACACGGAGGTAACCGCGGGAGCGGCGGAGCTCGACCCGTGCGGGCAGCCGGACCATCCCGACTGCGGGATCCGCGATGTGCTCGACCGCGTCGGCGACAAGTGGTCGGTGCTCGTGATCGTCGAGCTGGCGAGCGGGGCGCGTCGCTTCCGCGAGCTGCAGCGCGCGATCGACGGCATCTCGCAGCGCATGCTGACGCTCACCGTGCGCCGGCTCGAGCGCGACGGCCTGGTCATCCGGACCGTCTACCCGACCGTTCCGGCCCAGGTCGACTACCGCCTCACCGAGACCGGCGCGAGCCTGACACACCTCGTGAAGGCGCTCGCCGACTGGTCGCTCGAGAACCGCGACGGCATCGCGGACGCGCGACAGGCGTACGACGCGCAGCATCCCGACAACGGCATCCGCTAGCGCGGGGCGATGACGACGTCGACGACATCACCGACGTCTTGCCGAGCGCTGTGCGCACCTTCGCGTTGAGCGACACCATGTGCCCGCCGGTGCCGGCCACCATGGCGCCGACGTTCTCGAGCAGGATGCCGTCGACCGTCGCGTCGACGCGGACCGTTTTGCCCGTGCCGAAGAACTCGGCCGAGCCGGGGATCTCGACGCAGCTCCATGTCTCGCCTTTGATGGCGACCCCGATGGTCGTCTGAAACCGTAGCTCGCTCGCGCTCATGCCGTCAGGTTAGGGGAGGGCGCGACGCGGATGCCGTCCCGTGAGATGGCCCGCTATCCGGAATGCGCGGGTGATGCGGGCTCCCGACTTTTCCGCCAAGATGGCGCAGGGGATCGCGCCGGGGAGCGCGACGCGCACGAGTTACGGGCGGCAGCGGTGCCGCCCGGATGGGGGAAAGAGATGACCGAGTCGAGCCTGCCGCCCGCCGGATGGTATCCCGCACCGCACGCCGCGGGGCAGTCGCGCTACTGGGACGGCGCCGCCTGGACCGAGCACGATGTGGAGCCCGAGAAGCAGCCGTCGTTCCTGCAGCGAGGGATGTCGCGGAAGATGGGTCTGATCGCGTCGGCATCCACACTCGCGGTGGGGATTCTGCTCGGGTCGTCGATCGGCGGCTCGGGTGCCGTTGCCGAACTGTCGTCGCTGAAAGAGAAGGTGACCGCGCTCGAAAGCGACATCGGCGAGGCGGAGGTGGTCGCTGCAGACAGCGACGCGGCACTCGCGGACGCTCAGGCGGATCGGGATGCCGCGGTCGCCGAGCTCACCGAGACCACCGAGGCCCTCACGCTCGCCGCAGCCAAGGTCGTCGAGCTTGAGGGTGCCGCGACCGCAAACCAGGGTGAGCTCGATGCTCGCGCCGCGCGTATCGCCGAGCTGGAGGGACAGGTCTCGGCTCAGACCGCGCCCGTCTCAGCGCCTGCGCCGGCGCCCGCTGCCCCGGCGATCGTGTCGTTCGACAACTGCACAGCGGTGCGCAACGCTGGAGCCGCCCCGATCCGCTCGGGCGACCCGGGTTACGGGCGCCACCTCGACCGTGACGGGGACGGTATCGGCTGCGAGTAGTCGCCGGACGCCGGGGTGGCGTCGTGTGCGGGAGATCGGCGCGACAATGTCGGGGTGAGTCTTCTTCCCTACGAGTTCTACCGTCAGGTCGAGCAGACGATGCCGATCGCGTGTATCGATTTCGTCCCCGTGCGTCAGGTCGGTGACGGTAGGCAGGTAGGTCTCATCTCGCGCGAGTCGCCGTATGGCCGAGTCTGGTGCCACCTCGGCGGGCGCATCCGTCGTGGCGAGACGATTGTCCAGGGACTGCAGCGGCATGCGCGCGAGACCGTGGGGGTGGAGACGGACGTCGCCCCCAACGCGCAGCCGGTCTACGTGTACGAGTGGTTCCCGTCAGCTGTCGCTCCGAACGATGGCACGCAGTTCGGCAACGATGAGCGAAAGCACTCGATCGGGTTGTCGTACGTCGTGCGCTTGCTCGGCGATCCGTCGCCTCAAGGAGAGGCGCTCGCATTCGAATGGTTCGAGACAGACCGCTTGCCCGAGAACAGCTGGCCCGGAAGTGCCGAACTGGTCCGCCGACTTCTGGGTCAGGTTTCGTAGTCCCCGATCCACCAGTCCGAGATCTCCGACATCTGCTGGG
Source organism: Microbacterium thalli (assembly GCF_028737325.1). GTDB lineage: Bacteria > Actinomycetota > Actinomycetes > Actinomycetales > Microbacteriaceae > Microbacterium > Microbacterium thalli. Next base: position 15,707 of record NZ_JAQZCH010000003.1, read on the forward strand.
CGACCGTTTCGTGGCGCGGATCGGCCCGGAACGCCTCGAACGCCGAGCGATCCGCGAAGGTGGCGTCCTCGACCAAAACCAGCCCCTTACGCGTGTCGAGCGAATGATCGATTCGCCACGACGCGACGCCCGGAAGAACGGCGAGTGACCGAAGCGATTCAGTCGCCCCGGTCACTCGTTCTCGTGCCACCCCATCGTGAATGCGGAAGAGCACGATGTGGCGGTACACCGTTACTCTCGCACTCGGTCCACGTTGTCGTGGTACCAGGCCACCGTCCGCTCCAGGCCCTCCTGCAGCGAGATCTGCGCGGTCCAGCCCGCCTCGGCGAGCTTGGAGACATCGAGCAACTTCTGCGGTGTGCCATCGGGCTTCGACGTGTCCCACTCCGTCTCGCCCTCGAACCCGACGACCTCGCCAATCGTCTCTGCGATCTCGCGAATTGTTACGTCAGATCCGGTGCCCACGTTGACCTGCTCAGGCCCGTCGTAGTGCTCCATCAGGTGGAGAACGGCGTCCGCCATGTCGTCGGCGTGCAGGAACTCCCGGCGAGGGGTGCCCGTGCCCCAGTTCGTCACCGAGCTGGCGCCGGACCGTGCGGCTTCGTCGTACCGGCGTATCAGCGCCGGCAGCACATGCGACCCCTTCGGCGAGAAGTTGTCGTTGGGGCCGTAAAGGTTCGTCGGCATGGCCGAGATCCAGGGCAGCCCGTACTGACGGCGCACGGCCTGGGTGTGCAGGATGCCGGCGATCTTGGCGATCGCGTATGCGTCGTTCGTCGGCTCGAGGTGGCCGGTGAGCAGCGAGTCCTCGCGGATCGGCTGATCCGCGAACTTCGGGTAGATGCACGAGGACCCGAGGAACGCGACGCGCTCGACGTCATTCGCGACAGCGGCATCCAGCACGTTCGTCTGGATGCGCATGTTGTCGCTCAGGAAGTCGACCGGGTACGTGCTGTTGGCGAGGATGCCGCCGACCTTCGCCGCCGCGAGAACGATGTACCGCGGCTTGACTTCGCCGAGATAGGCGAACACATCGTCGCGATCCTTGAGGTCGAGCTCTTTCGACGTCTTGCCGACGACGTTAGAGAATCCCGCAGCCTCGAGTCTGCGGACGATCGCCGACCCGACCAGGCCACGGTGGCCGGCAACGTAGAACGTCGCGTCGCGGTCGAGCTCGCCGGGGGTGTAGGTCAGCCCGTCGCTCGCGGTCACTTGTGGCCCCACGAGGCGAGCTTGACGGTGTCGATCCAGTCCGGGCCTTGTTCCAGTGCTTGCACGTCGGCGTCAACCATCAACTTCGCGAGTTCCTTCCCGTCGATAGTGGGAACCCAGCCGAGCCTCTCCGCCGCCTTGGCAGGTTCGCCGATGAGGGCATCCACTTCCGTGGGGCGCAGGTACCGCTCGTCGAACTTGACGTACTCCTGCCAGTCGAGGCCGACGTGGCCGAAGGCCGTCTCCAGGAAGTCGCGGATCGTGTAGCCGACACCGGTGGCGAGCACGAAGTCTTCCGGCTCGTCGACCTGCAGCATGCGCCACATGCCTTCGACGTACTCGGCGGCGTAACCCCAGTCGCGGACGGAGTCGAGGTTGCCGAGGTAGATGTCCTTCTGAGTGCCGGCCTTGATGCGTGCGACCGCCCGCGTGATCTTGCGGGTGACGAACGTCTCACCGCGGCGGGGCGATTCGTGGTTGAACAGAATGCCGTTGACCGCGAACATGTCGTACGCCTCGCGGTAGTTCTTCGTGATCCAGTACGAGTACAGCTTCGCGACGCCGTAGGGCGAGCGGGGGTAGAACGGCGTCTCCTCGTTCTGCGGCGGGGGAGTCGCGCCGTACAGCTCGGAGGTCGACGCTTGGTAGAAGCGCGTCGTGATGCCGGAGAGGCGGACCGCTTCGAGCAGACGGATCGTGCCCGTGCCAGTGGTGTCGGCGGTGTGCTCGGGCTCATCGAACGACACACGCACGTGCGACTGCGCAGCGAGGTTGTACACCTCGTCGGGGTTGATCTCAGACATTAGCGTGACCATGCGCGCACCATCAGAGAGATCGCCGTAGTGCAGGAAGAGCTTCGCGCTTGGGTCGTGCGGGTCGACGTAAAGGTGATCGATGCGGTGAGTGTTGAAGGTCGACGCACGGCGAATGAGCCCGTGCACCTCGTAACCCTTCGACAGCAACAGCTCCGCGAGATAGGAGCCATCCTGCCCCGTGATGCCGGTGATGAGTGCGCGCTTGGACAACTGATGGCTCCGATCGGAAACTATGACGAAGGTGTTGTAGCTTCGGGCGGCTTACGTTTCCTGTTGATAAGCAGCGAGAGCAGATTAGCGAATCGTTCGATCGCGAACGATTCGTCGAGCACCGTCTCGCGGTATCGCCGCCCGCTGGCGCCGAGCGCATCGGCGCGCGCCCTGTCGCGACCAAGTGTGATCGCGGCTGTGAGAAGTTCCGATGGCGAGCCCGCCGGCACCACGGTTCCTGCCCGCGCAGCCCGAATTTCGTCAGCGGTGATCCCGGTCTCGTCGGTGGCAGCGAGGACTGGTCGGCCGGTCGAGAAGTAGGACGTGAGCTTGCTCGGCACCGCCATCTCGGAGACACCGGGCTTCTCGTTCACGAGCAGAACGTCAGCGGCGACAAGTGCTTGCGCGAACTGCTCATCGGGCAGCGGATCGACGAAGTCAAGGTGGGGGATACCCTCGGCCAATTTCTCGAGCTTCGCGCGCTCTCCGCCGTTCCCCAGCAGCACGAATCGCACTCGCGCGCCTTCGTCGGCAGAGCGGCGAGCGGCCGCGATGACGTTGTCGAGTCCTTGCTTCAGGCCCATGTTGCCGGCGTGCAGCACAACGGTCTCGTCACCCCACCCGAGCGCACGGCGTGCCTCCGCCCGATCAATGTCGGGGGAGGGGGGAAGGTGAGTCCAATTGCGCACCACCGTGATGCGGTCCGACTGCACGCGGAGGTCGTGCGCGATGCGCTGCGCGAATCGATCGTGGATCACGACAACGCTGTCCGCGGCTCGGAGGAGGCTGCCCTCCAGCACCCGCATGATCCTCGCAACGATTCCGGAGCCCTGGCCAGTCTCCGTCAGTCCGAGCGTGTAGAGGTCTTGCACCCAGACGACTACTGGCGTGCGACGGTGGAAGAGCTTGGCTCGGGCCATCGCGACGCACGCGCTGAATAGGGCAGGCGAAACGAGGACGAGGGCGTCCGGGGATCCCCAGGGTACGGTTGCGGACCGCAAGCCGAACGTTAGCTCGGACAGCAGCCGGCGCACTCCGGTGGGCGGACGCGGAATGTAATGCCGAACGCGATGCACCTGAACCGCGGCAAGCCGTTCCTTGCGCGACCACTGCCCGTAACCTGGGGCCAGCTCCCAGTCCGGATAATGAGGGTGTGCTGTGACCGCGCGCACGCGCATTCCGCGAGCGGCCAGGCCCCGTGTCAGCGCCCCGGTGTACGGAGCGATGCCCGTCGGCTCAGGAGGATAGTTGATCCCGACTACAGTGACAGCAGGGGCATCCTTCGGCATACTCCTGACCATATAGCGGACAGCGTTTCGCAGTCGTTACGGAGGGCGCACGTTGGATGACATCCCGGTGATCGACCTCTCGAAGGCGCCAGGCGAACGCGCGGCGTGGGATCAGCCGCGATGGAAGGTGTACCTGTGGGCGGTCACCGAACTGCTGTTCGTTACGAACCCGTGGCAGATCAGCTCTAGCATTCGGACCCGTATGCTCCGCGTCTTCGGCGCCGAGATTGGGCGAGGGGTGGTGTTCCGGCCGCGGACACGCGTGAAGTTCCCGTGGAAGCTCCACATTGGAGACCGCAGCTGGATCGGAGAAGGTGTCTGGTTCCACAATCAAGACCACATCTGGATCGGCCACGACGTCGTCATCTCGCAGGAGACGTTCCTCACGACAGGGAGCCATCGACACCGTAAGGATATGGCGCTCGTTACGCGCCCGATCACCATCGAGCCGGGGGTGTGGGTGACGAGCCGATGCCTCATCCTCGGCGGGGTGACGATCGGGCGTTCCGCCTTGATCAAGCCGCTCACCCGCATCGACGACGACGTCGAGCCCAACTCCGTCTGGGATCAGAGCGGTTGGCTCGCGAAGCGATTCGCATGAGAATTGCCCACGTAGTCACCTACATTTCGAACGACGGGTCGTTCGGTGGCCCGGTTCGGGTCGCCCTCAGCCAAGCCGCTGCACTCGCCGCGCGCGGCCACGACGTCACGGTGTACGGCGCGTCACCTGACGCCGTGCCGAGGACCGTCCGCCAAGACGGCTATCGCCTCCGAATGTTTCCTGCCCGGCGGTTGCACCGCGCCCTAGGTTTCGCTGGGATGTTTGCGCCTGGGCTCACGCGGGCGCTGAAGGCCGAGATTCATGCGATCGATGTGGTGCACGTGCACCTGGCCCGAGACCTGGTGACATTGCCCGCGGCTCGCGCTGCGCGGAAGGCGGGTGTGCGTCTCATCGTTCAGCCGCATGGGATGATCGACAGGTCCACCAATCCTCTAGCAGTTCCTGTCGACGCCTGGGAGGTCCGTCCGGCGCTTCGGGCGGCGTCGACGGTGCTTACGCTGACCGACCAGGAACAGCGCGACATCCGCGCGATCGTCCCCACCGCTAGGGTTCGAAGTATTGGTAACGGCATCGTCGTCGCGGACGTGCCGGACTATGAAGGGCGGGCCAACGAGGTGCTTTTCCTCGCTCGCCTGCATCCGCGCAAGCGTGCCGTGGCTTTCGTGGAGATGGCGAGTGAGTTGATCGCCCGCGGTGAGACTGCCACCTTCACTCTCGCTGGACCTGATGAGGGCGACGGGGAAGGCGTCCGTGCTGCGATACGCCGCTCGCCCGCTCCCGAGCGCATCCGCTGGATCGGGCCGGTCGACCCGGCACTGACCGACGCTCTGCTACGACGTGTACGCGTGTTCGTGCTGCCATCCACAGGTGAGATCTTCCCGATGGCCATCCTTGAGGCGTTCGCCGCTGGAACTCCCGTGGTGACGACGGACTCGCTCGGCATTGCCGCTGCGTGCCGCGGTTATGACGCCGCCGCGGTTACCGACGGGTCGATATCCGCGCTAGCGGACGCCGTCTCAGCGGTGCTTGCAAGCAGTGAGCGTGCGCACGAGCTGCGGACGGGAGCGCGAACCTATGTTACGGAGGAACTGGGCATCGACAGGGTCGTAGCCGAACTCCTCGATACCTACGGAGCCATTGAGGAGTTGAGCACATGAGTGGCCTGCGAAAAGACGTCATCGCCGTCATTCAGCCCTTCGTGCCCGGATACCGGCGACCGCTTTTCGATGCTATCGATGCGGAGCTGCGACTGAGGGGACTTCGGCTTGAGGTATGGCACGATTCCCCGAAGGGGCGTGTGGCGGCCAGAGGGAACGCGGCTTCGGGAGAATGGTCGGTGCCAATCCGTCAGCGCCGCGTGTCGCTCGGTCGGCGCAACATCACCTACCGAGGTGTGCTGGGGGAGGCGCGGCGCGTACGAGCGGTCGTCGCCGGGCTGGCCAGCACGAACATCGAGACTTATGCTCTCGCGCTCGACCCGCATGTGCGCCTTATGCTTTGGGGCCACGGGCGGAATTTCACTGCATCAAATAACACAATCGACACGCGTATCGAGGCATGGCTGGCGCGACGGTCGGCGCACGTTCTCACTTACACCGACGAGGGGAAGAGCCACGTCGTAGCGCAGGGGGCACCGGACGATAAGGTCACGGTGGTAGTGAACGCCACCGACACCCGCAGGCTTCGTGCGGAACGCGCTGCGGTCACCCCGCAAGAGTCGGAAGAACTGCGCGCAGCCCACGGGCTCAAGGGGCGCCGTGTGGCGCTCTTCGTCGGCGCGTTCGATGAACCAAAGCAGCTGCCGTTCTTGTTCCACGCGATGGATCAGGTGACCGCCGTTCACGACGACGTAACTCTCGTTCTCGCCGGTGCAGGCCCGGAGGCAAGCGAGGTCGAGCAGTTCGTCGCGGCGCGTCACTATGCTCAGGTAGTAGGACGACTAGAGGCGTCAGAGTTGGCGCGGTTCTCTACCATCACGGACCTTCTCGTGATGCCGGGCCGAGTCGGTCTCGTAGCAGTCGATGCTCTGGGCCTTGGCTTGCCCATTGTTACCACGAGGTACCCATGGCACGCCCCAGAGGCGGCTTACCTCACGGATGGGGTCGATTCGGTGTGGACCGAGTTCGAAGTCACCGCTTACGCAGAGGGTGTGACTGAGTTGCTCGGCGACGCTGCCCGACTCCAGTCGCTGCGGGCCGGGGCCGAACACAGCGGCGCTAGCTTCTCAGTTGAGTCCAGCGCCGCTCGCTTCGTAGCTGGGATCCTTGCGGGTCTGGAGTCATGACGCATCTGGACAACCGGCGTGGCTAACTCGCGCAGAATCGCCGGGCAGTTCGCGTGGGCGTCCTCAAGTCGCGTCGGCGCCGCGCTTTTGCAGGCGCTGCTGTTCGTCCTAGCTGCGCGCGCCCTCGATCCTCGCGAGTTCGGTCTCCTCGCGGCGATGCTCGGTATCACGACACTCCTTCAGACGACGTTTGACATGGGTGTTCAGACCTTCGCGACTCGGGAGCGCGCGGCGCATGGCGATGTCGGCGCGGTAGCTACTGCACTGCGTTTCAACGCCCGCACGTCGGTACTGCTGGCTGTGGTGGGTGCGATTGTGATAGCGGTGGCTGGTTGGACGCTCAACTCGTCGTTCTTCTTCATGCTTCCACTCGCTATCTGCATCAGCGCCGAGCGCACCGCTGACGTGCGTTTGACAATCGCGTTCGCTGACGGCGACGTCCGCGGCAACGCCATCAATCTCATAACCCGTCGGGCGGCAGCCATCGCCCTTTTCCTACCGCTCGTCATGGTCGACGTGGAAGCGCTTCTGTCTTACTCGATTGCCGTCGCGCTAGCAGCCATCGGCTCCTCGGTGTTTGCGCGCGTCTACGTGCGCGGGCGGGTCAACGCGAAGCCCGACATGACCTACCGGGATCTCCTGCGGGCGAGTTGGCCCTATTGGTTGAATTCTGTAGCGACCCAAGCCCGGAATCTGGATTCGACGATCACCGCGGGATTCGCGGGTGCCACCCAAGCTGGGCTTTTCTCCGTTGCCAGCCGGCTGACGAGCCCGTTGCGGATCCTACCTACGACTCTGTCTAGCGTTCTCCTGCCCAACGCGGCGAAGTCCGTAGGTTCCCGGCGCGAGACTCTTAGCCTTCTCAAACTCGCGGGCATCGCGTGGGGGGCGACTACGGTGCTGTACTTAGTGCTGGTCGTGACTGCGCCGTGGTTCGTCCCGCTCCTGCTCGGCGCGGACTACGCGCATTCTGTGCCAGCAGTTCAGATAGTGGTGGCCGGGCTCCCATTTGCTGCCCTCATCTCGCTGCTGTCATCGATTCTGCAGGGCCATGGCCACAAGCACTACGTTGCGACGGTGTCTACCGTCTCGGTCATCGTGTGCTTGGGGATGGTCGCGACAGGAGCGTGGTTGTGGGGTGCGGCGGGAGCAGCGCTTGCGCTGACCGTCAACTTCTTTGCGCAAGCGGTCGCGATCGCAGTCGGGTTCATGAGGCATGTCTGGAATGGGAGCGGCTCGAAATGAGCAAATCTAATCGTGGGCGGAGCGTCTTTTGTACGATCGCGGCGCAACACGACAACTTGGGGGACATCGTGATCCGGCAGAGGATGCTGGACCTCGTTGATCAGCACCACGACTTGCACATCAGTGCAGGCTCGATGCCTGATGAGTATCTCGCAGCCTTCGATCTACCCCTAAACGCTCGCATCTATCGCTCGTCGACAGGCTTCGCGGCGGCGTTCTTTTGGGCGAGCGTGCGCGGTCGAAGCGCGCTGCTTCTTCCGCCTGGCCCCTACCCGCTAACCTCGACCCGCGCGGCGGTGCGTGGTGCTGCCAGTATCGCGGGCACGCTCCTCGCGCGCGCCGGCGGAGGGCCGTCGATCACCGTCGGAAAATCCGTTCGCGGGACGCATCGCGCTGCGGTGCAGATTGAGCGGGTTCTTTTTCGTCTGTCCAACATTTACGTCGCCCGAGATCGACGCAGCGCAAGTACGCTGAGCTTGCCCGTGGCGGCCGAGCCCGACCTTTCCCTGCTTTCGCCTCCCGCGCCGCCGCAGGAGTCCCGTTTTGTAGCGATCTCCCTCCGTTATGACCGCCCGGTAGCGGAGCAATTTCTCGACGCAGTTGTTCGGTGGGCGCGTGAGAGTAATTTGACGCCGGTTTTCGTTACGCAGGTTCGACGCGACGAGAGACGACACGCGGAGCTCGCAGCATTGCATGGTGCGGAGCACGTCGCTTGGGGCGACCGTACCCATCGGCAGCAGATGGGAGCCGTAGAGCAGGCCTATGCGCACTCGGCAGTCGTCGTGACGGATCGTTTGCACGCTGCGTTGCTTGGCGCTCTCGGCGGCGCGATTCCGGTGGCTATGACCGCGCCAGGAAAGCCCAGTAAGATCGCGGACGCGGCCGACGGTGTAATGCGAATTGTTTCCATCGAAGGCACAGCTGACCAGGCCGAGGTCATGGGTCAACTCGACGCTGCACGTGCCCAGGGGCCGATGACTGCGGCGATGGCAGAAGCGGCGGATCGACTCAGCTCTGTTCGAGCCCGCGTGTCGAGGGCACTGGCGCGAGGCTGATCTTTGACTGCCCGATGCGGTCGGCCGCGCGCAAATCCTTTGCCGTCGAATCGCGGTGTGGGACTCGTCCGATTCGAGTTGCGAGCCAGCACACTACCACGAGCACGATAATCACTTGGGCAGCGATCCATAGTTGCGCGATCGAGTTGCCACGCACGACTTGCGGCACGAACGCGGCGAGCGTGAGGAGCGCGAGAAGAGAGACGCCCTCCGCGCGAAGAAAGTTCTCCTCAAATCGGGACAGCAATATCCCGACCAGAATCATCCCCAATACGACACCCGGAAGACCGAAATCGTAGAAGAAGATCCCGCTCGTGCTAGGTACGGGGCAGTACGAGACGCCACACGGACCCCCAAATGCCTGGATCAGTATCTCATTGCTCCATCGCTCGCCGAGTGAGAAAGCTGAGGGGGCAGGGGTCACTAGTGCTTCGCCTATTGTCCCGCGCCCCAGGCCGTACTCAATGGTGGCTCCAAGTCTGGTCGACAAGAACGCGATGTAGCTGAACATCTCAGTGTCATAGGACAGGAAAAAGTTCTCGAGCGTGCCGCCAAGGCCCTGAGTGCCGAAATAGTCACCCATCGCGCCGAGCAGATCGGTCCTGCCGGTCCGCGAGCCCGAGCTGCGGACGAAGGGAATGATCGAGAGCGCCAAGAACCCCGCGAGAGCCAACGTCACCATCCGCCAAGTGATGAGCCGATACCACTGTGGGGGCAAGGCGCCCAACACTGCTGCGAGGGCAGAGGGCAGCAGGAATCGGCGCGACCCCAGCGCTGAGGGAGGGATGATGGTCAGGACGATGACGATCCAGTATGCGAGATTCTCGCCCGGGCGGATTCGGCGTGTGCGTTGAGTCGTGATCCGCGCGAATGCCATCAGCAGCCCTGCTATCACCGGCAGTGCGGGGACGACAGCGGGCATACCCGCGAGAGCAGTCTCGCTTCCGGCGCCGCGTCCTTGGAACATGAGCAACACGTATGCAAAGCCGCCCCCCGTCGCCGCCATCAGAACGAGCCAGGCCAGAAGCACACCGACGCTGAACACGGCGGCGGTGGGAATTGTCAGAGCGAGCCGCGGGGCACCCCCTGGAGGAGAGACAGTGTCGCGTTGGCGCCGTGACATTGTTATGCGCCCCATGAAGTACCCGAACAGCAGAAAGGCGACCGAGAGGAGCCCGACCCATGCGGCGGTCTCAAAGCCGTTACGGACGGTGTTGCCCCCGTAGAAGTTGTAACGATCATGGGCGACCATCATGATCGGACGAACACCGAAGATTGCCGTGAGCATCAGCAGCGTAACCGACATCGGAGACACAAGGGAGCCGCGCCGTAGGCCGGTGACGAGCACGACTCCGGCGATGCTGAGACAGAGAGTCAGCCAGGGAACGATGGTTGACGGCGTGTCCATGCTTCACTCCGTCCCACGTGCATACATCGCGGTCTTGCGCCGGGCCATCATCCGAAGCGCTCGCCTGTCTACAGTAACTGCATCCGGTGCGGGCCTGGACGAAGTCATCTCATGCCCGGGAGGTGGCGGACCACGTTGGAGGCCTGACGATACAACCCCATGTAGGCGGTGGGATTAGCAAGAGCTAGCGCGGCCTGCAGCGCTAGACGGGGGCGTTTGCTCCGTAGGAGGCGGGCGGAATCCACCCAGCGCATCAAGCTTCGTACTTGAGCTGCCTCTGCGCGGGCGGTTGCTGGTGACATAGTGCTCCGCCTGCGGGCGATCTCGTTTAGGGACGGCATCACGACGTTCCGATAAGTGAAATAACGCAGCGCATCGTCCGTCCGTGCGCCCATTCCGCCGTTGGCCCGATCGTGGGCGATCGCGAGGCAACTCCGCAGGTCGCTGAAGTCATATAAGCGACCGTTCAGGATCGAGCCCGGATTTTGGAAGTATGTGTAGAGCGTCCGGGGGAGGGTGCTTACGATGCGCGCCTTCGGCAATACGCGAAGAACACCCCCGAGATCGGAGTGCGCACGCTGAGGGGGAAAGGGGTCTGCGCCAAGGACAGCACGGCGAAAGAGCTTGTTCCAAAGGTGGCCTTGGAGGCGTCCCTCAAGGAGGCGCGTGAGAGCCTCCGCTCCCCCAAAGTGTTCCTCAACCGTAGCGTCCGTGATATCGCCCACCTTGGTGCCGTCCGGTGCGCGCTTCACTGCATTGCACACGACAATGTCGGCGTTCGACTCACGCGCGGCGGTCACCTGCTCGCTCACGATTGATGGCGACCACTCGTCGTCGGCGTCGGTGAGCCACACAAACTCTCCCGTACACGCGCTTAGCGCATGATTGCGTGCGTGGGCTACCCCTCTTTCCGCAGCGTCGAGGATCTTTACGTCGCCTGGCAGGCACGTGCGCCATTGTTCGATCCGGGAGCGCGAATCGTCCACAGAATGGTCGTCAACGAGAACAAACTCGTAGTCCACGCTCGTGTTCAGTGCGACGAGCTGCTCCAATGTCCGGTCAAGGTAATCGCTCGCATTGTGAATAGGAAGCACAACGCTGACGAGCGCGCGTCGGTCAGTCATCGCGACGTGAGCGCCCGCTCGATCCTTCGATCGAGTCTCGTCTGCGCAGCCAGGAGCTTCGCGCGCAGGTCATCGTTGCGGCCTGTTTGCGCTGTTAGGAAGGCCCGGACATCGTTGGCGGATGCTGTGGCGGAATCAAAGCTCACGTCGACGTATCCAACTGTCGCGAAGTGCGTACGGATCTTCGCAGCCGGGGATGGCGCAATCTCGACAGGCGTCACGCCCGCCTTAGCGGCCAGGATCAAGACGTGCAGACGATCGCTGACCGCGAAGGCACATTCTTCGTATAACAACCGGACTGCGACCTCTTGCTCCAGGTCGCTGCGTTTTCCCCAGGGGAGGTGCTCGGCGTCGGCGAGGCGGGCGGCGATTTCCGCGCACCGCTTCTCGTCTTCGTCTACCTGTGCCATAGTCACGATTCGGAGGTTCTGATCCCGGGCAAAAGCTGCAATGCCCTCGAACCACGCATCGGACGGAAGAGGGCGTTTCCCGCGCATGGTGACAAGCAGCGTGCGGCGTTCGGTGTGAGGGAGCCCGGCGACAGCCGGCTCGGCAAATGCGGTGTCAGGAGCGAGCTCTCCGACACCCATCCGGTCAAGAGAGGGGCGATCCCGCCACAGCACGACATTCGAAAGCCGTGCTGACGCGCGATAGAAAAACGCGGTGACTAGGTCGTACCCGCCAACGGCGCGTGGCGGCCGGATGACCTGAGCGCCCCGCAGTCGAAGGCCGAGCACGATGGCGAAGAACATGATCTCCGATTTCAGGTGCTCCCGTCCAAGAGGGACTTCGCCCGGGTCGAAGACCAGAACCCGCTTGCCGCGCCCGAACAGTAGGCGTCGGAGCCATAGCTTGCGCTGGGAGGCGGGATAGGGCGTCTCGCCGTCGCGAAGACCCATTTGCTCAACCCATCCGGATGACGTTCGCCCAAGGTATGCGTGTATGCGACCGGCCGGCCTGCTCCACTCGAGCACACGACGACGGATGACCGCGTCACCGAGGTTTCCGCTGACTCCGGTCAAAATCACGAACACGTCCTGCACAGATGCTCCCTGTAGTTTCATCGCTTTGTGAAGCGCCCGACGAGCTTCCACGTTTCTCTTTGCAGCTTGTTACGCACGCGCGTGGTGAGAGACAACTTGGTCTCATTTTGGTACGCGGCGATGAGAGGTTGGATGGCGTTCATGTAGACCTGCAGGTCGTTTCGTGCCTTTGCGTCCTCGAAAGCCGCTTGGCTCACCTCCGAAATCTCGCGCCGATTGCGGATGAGCTTCACGCGCTCCGGCGTTACATGGTCATACCCAGGAGCCACGCGCTTGCGCGGCGCCCAGCGAGCCGTCTTCTCGTCGTCTGCGAGCCGCACCGCTAGGCCATCGCGACGGTGCCGGTAGTTTCCGGCCTGCGTCTTTGCAACCGCGTCTGGATCGAGTTCGTCTTTCACGATGGCGCCCGTTGCTGCACCTTCGCGCAGTATTTGGTCGATCGTCTCATTACGGGTGAGGACCACGTTTGTGCCACGCCAATCGATCTCGTACTTCGACAGCCACGCGTCACCGAATACAACGTCGGCCGTCTCTGCAAAGACGTCGTCGCAATAGTTGCACGCGTTGAGTTGGAAAACGGCGTGCCCCCAGCTCCCGCCCACCAACGACAGCGTCTGGGCCTGCGACCATTCCGTCGACCCCGCGGCGCGGGCGCCAAAACTGTACTGTCGCGACGTCAATGCAGGATCTTTGATCCGGAAGTCGACAGTGTCGAGCCGGTCGGGTTCGATCCCGAGTTGCCAAGCAAATGATTCTGCGTATGCGGAAGTCTTGAGATGTCCGCATACGATCCCGATGAAGAAAGCGATCTGGTCTCGCAGCACGGGATCCTCAGCGGCGACATGTCGAGCCGCCTTGATTGCACATGGGATCCCGACGAAAGCGTATCGGCCCGAGTCTCCGCGAATGGAGCGCAGTGCTTCGTCGAAGGTGGCGGGATAGTACTTGGACTTCCGGCCCGCGAGGAGTTCCTCGCGAGTCGTCGAGACCGTGTAGCCGAACATCGGCTGGTCGAAGTCGCGTACGTGAATGACGCCGTCGATGAGGCCACGGTCGAGTAGCTGAATGAGGGTCCAGCTGGTGAGCCCGCCGGAGCTACTGTAGGGAATCTGGGCATCGTCCCGAATGCGACCGGCGAAAAGTGATCGGTAGCGTCCGATGCGGTCGTCATGCGGAAGGTCAGGGTAGTGCAGATCGGCTACTTCGTCCTCGTTCTTCGACTCGTCAGCGAAAGGGCATACGCGGCTTCCGATGGCGAGATCTGCGTCGGAAGCGCCGGTGAGGTCGGCCTGATAATAACCCCGCGGACGTATCGTGACGGGGATCCTCCCGTTAGTTACGACGCCGCATGCGCCGCATCCGACACAGACATTGTTTTCCACAACATTTTGGATGCTGTGGGTGTGATTCAGTTCGGTCTGAGGCGCCATAGTCCGATCTCTGTTAGGGGCACGATCTGCGGCAATCGGCCGTGAACGCGATTGCGGGAACGTTGCCTGTTGCTCATGCGAGATCATTACGCCGCCTCTCAAGCGGCGGTTTCTCCCGGGATGAGGGCTGCGCGAGCTGTTCTGGTCAAGATGACGAAGTCGCCGAGTAGCGACCAGTTCTCAACGTACGACAGGTCTAGCCTGACGGACTCCTCCCACGACAGGCTGGACCGGCCGCTGACCTGCCACAGGCCGGTGATGCCGGGCTTCACGAGGAACCGGCGGTGCACGTGGTCCGCGTAGCGCTCGACCTCGGAGGGCAGCGGCGGGCGGGGGCCGACGAGCGACATCGAGCCGCCGATGACGTTGAACAGCTGGGGGAGCTCGTCGAGGCTGTACTTGCGCATGATGCGGCCGACCGGCGTGACGCGAGGGTCGTTCTTCATCTTGAAGAGAACCTCATTGCCCGAGTCTCGTTGCTGTTTGGCAAGCTGCGCGAGCATGTCTTCGGCGTCGACGACCATCGAGCGGAACTTCAGCATCGTGAACTCGCGGCCGCGCAGGCCCACGCGCTTCTGGCGGAAGAACACCGGTCCCTGGCTCGACAGGCGCACCGTGATCGCGAGAGCCAGCAGCAGCGGGCTCAGGACGATGACGCCCGCGGTGCTGGCGACGATGTCGACGGTGCGCTTGAGGAAGAGCTGGCCGCGGCTGAAACGCGGGGTCTCGACGTGCATCAGCGGCACGCCGGCGACCGGTCGCGTCTGGATGCGAGGTCCGGCGATGTCGACGATGCTCGGCGCGAGCACGAGGTGCTGACGGCCTGCCTCGAGGCCCCATGAGATCTGCTTCACCTTGTCGGGCGGCAGCTCGTCGGTGCTCGTGACGGCGACGGTGTCGGCATCCGTCGCGGCGAGGGCCTGCGGCACGGCATCCACGCTGCCCATGATCGGGATGTCGGTTCCGTGCACGGTGCCGGCGACGCGACCCGACGGTACGCAGGCGCCGACGACGCGGTAGCCCGATCCGGGGGTGCGCTGCAGTTCGCGAGCGAGGTGCGTGACGGATGCCTCGGACCCGACGAGCAGCACCCGAGCCGAGTACTCGCCGGCCGAGCGCTTCGCGACGAGCCATTGGCGACACAGCCACCGCGAGAGCAGCAGCAGGCCGACGCCGAACGGAAGGCTGAGAAGCAGGAATCCACGCGCGACGTCGACGCGGGTGAGGAAGGCGATGATCGCGATGACGCCGAACAGCGACAGGCTCGCCCGTGCGATGCGCGCATACTCTTCGGCGCCGGCGCCGATGATGCGGTGATCGCGGGTGTCGGCGAGGCTGAGCGTCCACATCCAGACGGCGATGAGTCCGGCGGAGAAGAGCCAGTACGAGATGTCGGTGATGCGCGAGTCCTCGCGGATCGCGACCTGCGCGTTGCCGAACCCGAACCAGGCGATCTGCGTTCCGTAGACGACCCACACCAGGACGAGCAGATCGGTGACCCGCAGCAGAGTCGCATAGCGGCGACGCCAGTCGCGCGGACCGCGGAACGCCGTGGGCGAGGGGGATGCCGCGGGACGCTGGACCAGCGCCGGGCGCGGAGCCTCGGACGAGTCGCGGGATGCCGTCGACGGCCACTCGGTCGCAGCGGAGAAGTCGTACGGCATGACGTCCTCCCTCGCTGCTGTTTTGGGGTGGTGCGGGGAGAGAATACCTGCCAGATGTGTCGGATATGTGACGTAGGGATCGCCGAACGCCGCTTCTCTTCCCCCACGCCGATGGTAATCGCGCCCCGGGCGTCAGCGGTGTCGGCCATCTGGGGGACAAGTGAGGAAAATCCCCGGTCAGGTGGCGTCCGGCCCGACTCAGCCGATGCGCGGCACTCGTATTTCGTACCAGGGGTGTCGCCTGCTGCATCCGGTCGCAACGGGCACGGCTCGTGCGGCGTCCGCCGCCGCACGAGCCGCCGCCGTCACTCCACCGGCAACCAGACCCGCATGGTCGAGGGGCCGCGGTTGGCCCAGTCGTGATACGCCACGAGCGGGACGAGCTCGCCGGTGTCAGCCGCTACCGCACCGTGGCCGTGGCGATCGCCGTACGGCCACCCGTCCGAGTCGTCGGGGCGCAGGCCCACGCGCAGCCAGACCCGGCCGTCGCGCTCGACGGGTTCCGCGTCGTCGGCGATGGCCACCCGACCGACGTCGGCACCGCCGGGCAGGTCGGTCGACTCGAGCGCCAGCACCTCGGGGCCGCGCTCGACGGCGACGCACCCGCGGACGGCATCGATGCGCGGATCGGGCGCGACGAGACGCGGCGCCATCGGCAGCTCGAGCTCGACGACCTCGCCCGCGCGGAAGTCGCGGCGCACCTCGACGCGACCCGGCGAGACGGCGTCGTCGTCGAGGACCGTGCCCGCGGCATCCCGCACGCGCAGGCGCGCGCCCTCGGCCCACTCGGGCACGCGCAGCGACAGGGTCCACGCGCCACCGGCATCCTCTGCCACCACCACGCGCACGAGCCCGTCCGCAGGGTAGGCCGTGCCCACGTCGAGCGATGCGACCCGGCCGTCGGGAAGGACCGTGCGGATCTCGGCCGGCGCGTACTGGTGCAGCTGCACGCCGTCGCCATCGGCTGTCGCGACGTAGGCGTCGAGGCTCGCGAGCGTGCGCGCCACGTTCGGCGGGCAGCACGACACCTCGAACCACGGTGCCCGCAGCGACGACGAGGCTCGCGGCGACGTCCCGTCGGGGTCTGCCTCGACACCGGGCACGCGCTGGTGCAGCGTGTTGGCGTAGAAGAAGCTGCGGCCGTCAGCCGCGGGCGAGGTGGCTACAACGTTGTAAAGCGTGCGTTCGATGAGGTCGGCGTACGCGGCATCCCCCTCGGCGAGCAACAGGCGCCACGAGAACATGATCGAGGCGATGCCGGCGCAGGTCTCGGAGTAGGCGCGGTCGGGCGGCAGCTCCCAGTCGTCACCGAACGCCTCGTCCTGGTGGTGCGACCCCTGACCACCCGTGATGTAGGTGCGGCGGCCGCGGGTGCGGGCCCACTGCCCGCGCAGGGCACCGAGCAGCTCGTCGTCTCCCGCGTCGACGGCGACGTCGACCGCCCCCGCCGCGAGATAGTTCGCGCGCACAGCGTGCCCCGCGAGAGCATCGGCGTCGCGAACGGGCACGTCATCCTGGAAGTACGTGCGCCCGAACTCGATGTCGCGGAGCGTCTCGTGTCCCCGCCGCTCGATGAACAGCTCCGCCTGTGCCCGGTACCGCTCGTCGCCGGTCACGCGCGCGAGCTCGGCCAGCGCGGTCTCGACCTCGGGGTGCCCGCAGACGGCCGGGATGCCGCCGGGCCCGAAGACCTCGCATACGAGATCGGCGGCACGGCGCGCGATGCCGAGGAGTCCGTCATCCGCTCCAGGGCGCGTGCGCTCGCGGGCCACGGCCGCCTGGAACAGGTGACCGAGGCAGTACAGCTCGTGCCCCCACTCGAGGTCGGACCAGCGCGGTTGCTGACCGGGCCGGCCGAACCGGGTGTTGAGGTAGCCGTCGGGCTCCTGCGCGGCGGCGACCCGGGCGACGACCGAGCGCAGCGTCGCTTCGAGCTGAGCGTCGTCGCTGCGCCCGATCTCCCAGGCCGCGGCCTCGAGGTACTTGTAGACCTCCGAATCGGAGAACTCGCGCCCGCGGCGCCCGGCAGGCAGGGTGCCCGCGGCGGCGCGGTCGAAATTGGGCAGCCAGCCCTCGGACTCGAGGCGACCGAGCACGTGGCCGAGCGTGTGCGCCGCGTTGATGCGCTGGCGCTCGCCCCAGAAGCCTCCGGTGATCCGCACCTCGTGCAGGCCGAGCGGACGCAGCCGCGAATGGGCGGGCACGACGGGGGCGGCGGCGGCGGATGCCGCGGAGCCGAGCGAGCGTGCGGGGAAGGTAGTCGACATGGTCATCCCTTGAATGCGCCCGACATGAAGCCGCGCACGTAGTGACGTTGAAGGATCAGGAACAGAACGATGCAGGGCAACGCGAGGACGACGACGCCGGCCTCGGTGACCCCGTAATCGATGACGCCCATCGTCTGGCCGCGCAGGTTCGCCACCGCGAGGGGCAGCGTGATGCGCGACGAGTCGTTGATGAGGATCAAGGGCGCGATGAAGTCGTTCCACGCGGTGAGGAACGCGAACAGGCCCACGGTGACGAGGCCAGGCTTGACCGCGGGGAGCAGCACGCGCCACAGGGCCGTCAGGCTGGTGCATCCGTCGACCAGTGCAGCCTCGTCGAGCTCGCGCGGCACCGACTCGAACGAGATGCGCATCATGAACATCGAGAACGGCAGCTGGAACATCGTCAGCACGAGCGCGACACCCACGAGCGAGTTCTGCAGCCCGACGGCGTTGAGGATGACGTACAGCGGGATGAGCAGCGTCGCGTACGGCACCATCAGGATCGCCAGCACCAGCAGGAACAGCAGGTT
Source organism: Microbacterium thalli (assembly GCF_028737325.1). GTDB lineage: Bacteria > Actinomycetota > Actinomycetes > Actinomycetales > Microbacteriaceae > Microbacterium > Microbacterium thalli. The sequence continues at coordinate 33,845 of NZ_JAQZCH010000003.1, forward strand.
CTTGCCCGGGAAATGGAAGCGAGCGAACGCGTAGCCGCCGAAGAACGAGGTCAGCAGCGTGAGGGCCACGGTCAGCAGCGACACGAAGAGCGAGTTGCCGAGGTAGACCCAGATGCCCGACTGGAAGTTCGCCAGGGTCACGTAGTTACCGAACCCCCACCCGTCGGACTGGCTGGTTCCGGCCTGCGGGCTCACCGAGGCGACACCGGTCCACACGAGCGGGTACAGGAAGATGATCGCCAGCGCGCCGGTGAACACGGTCGACGGGATGCCCCACAGCAGGCGCCCCGTCGGCCGGCGGCGGGCGCGCGGCCGCCCCTTCGGGACGACGATCGTGCGGGTGGTGTCGGGAGCGGCGGGCGGGACGGAGCCCGCGGGGGCGTCGGTCAGAGCCATGTCAGGCCTCCTCGGGGCGACGGAACGCGCGCAGCTGCACGACGTTGATGACGACCAGGGCGAGCAGGATGATCACCGACAGGGCCGCGGCGACGCCGAGGCTGTTCTGTCCCTGGAACGCGATGTTGTAGATGAGCTGGACGACGGTCATCGTGCTGTTGTCCGGGCCGCCCTTGGTCAGGATGTAGAACTGGTCGAATGCCAGCAGCGAGCCGGTGACGCACATGACGGTCGTCAGCGCGAACGTCGGCCGCAGGAGCGGCACCGTGATGTCACGGAAGATCTGCCACCGCGAGGCCCCGTCGATACGGGCGGCCTCGTAGACGTCTTCGGGGATGCCCTGCAAGCCCACGAGCAGCAGCAGCATGTAGAAGCCGGCGTAGCGCCAGACGATGAGGAAGACCGTCGACCAGAGGGCGCCGTCGGGTGTGCCCAGGAACGTGATTCCCCACGACTCCATCAGCCCCGCGAAGGGGCCCGCGATGGGGGAGTAGAGGACATAGAAGAGGAGGGATGCCGAGGCGAGGCCGAGAGCGCTCGGCAGCAGGAACGCCGTGCGGAGGAACCCCTTCCACGCCGTGGACTCCTGCACGAGCAGGGCGAGCCCGAGCCCCAGACCGATCAGGAGAACGGTCGTGATCGCGGTGTAGACCAGCGTGAACCGCACCGAATCCCAGAAGAGACGGTGGTCGAGCGCCTCGACGAAGTTCGTCGGGAAGTTCGGGCCCATGTTGCCCCGCAGCAGCGGCCAGTCCGAGCCGGACATCTGCAGCACGAGCACGAGCGGGATGAGGAACAGGGCGATGACGAAGAGCGCGGTCGGGGCGGCGTAGAGCCAGCCCTGGACCGGCCCGCCGAGGGCGGTGCGCCGGTATCGGGTGCGGCGCGGTGATGTGGTGAGTGCCACGTCATTCCTTTCGGAGGGTGGGGGCGCCGCCGCGCGGCGACGCCCCCGGGTGTGTCACTGACCGAGGATCGCGCTGATCTCGTCGTTGTCGGCGTCCACCGTCGACGTTCCTTCGAGCACGGCGTTGCGCACGAGGGTCAGCCACGGGCTGCCCGGGGCGTTGAACGCCTGCTGGAAGTTCAGCGCCACCGGCGTCTGGCCCTCGGCGGCGACCTGGTTGATGGTCACCTGGCGGGGGTCCTCCGACGCGTAGCTGTTCTCGGCGAGGTCGCCGCGCGAGACGGCGTTGCCGTCCTTCGCGAGCACCTCGACCTGCGCCTCCTCGGACATCATCCACGAGAGGAAGTTCCACGCCTGCGCGGACTGCTTCGAGTCCTTCGAGATGCCCACGCCGTCGCCACCGACGAACGTCGAAGCGCCGCCGTCGACACCGGGGATACCGGCGACCCCGGCCTCGAAGTCGAGGCCCGACAGCAGCGTGGCCGGGAACGGCATGACGCCGACGTTGCCCTCCTGGAAGCCCGCGACCCACGTCGCGCCGGTCTCGTCGGCCGAGCCGGGAGCGACAGCGCCGGCATCCTCGAGGCCCTTCCAGGTCTTGTAGATTTCCTGCGCGGCGTCGCCGGCGAGGAGCGACTCGGTGCCGTCTTCGCTCAGAACCTCTTCGCCCGAGGCCCAGACCGACGGGAACCACGTGAACACGAGGCAGCCGCCGCAGTTGAGGCCCGTCGAGGTGCCCGAGACGCCGGGCTTGCCGAGGTCCTGCACCGCCTGAGCCGCGTCGGCGAACTCCGACAGCGTCGCGGGAGCCTTCTCGGGGTCGAGCCCGGCCTCGGCGAAGAGCTCCTTGTTCCACATGAGCATCGACAGGTCGAGCACGAACGGCAGCACGTGCTCCTGGCCATCCACTGTTCCGGCCGAGAGGTGGCCCTGGTTGATGTCGTCCTTGTAGTCGAGGCCGTCGATCTGCGCCGTGATGTCCTGGAAGAGACCCTGCTCGACCCAGTTCGGCACGTAGACGATGTCGGCCGCGAACAGGTCGGGCAGGCCGCCCGAGCCGGCGGCGGCACCGACCTTGGCGACGTAGTCGTCGTTGGGGACGACGGTGAGTTCGACCTGGTTCTCGTGGCTGGCGTTGTACGCCTCGACGAGCAGCTTGGCCTGACGCTCGAGCGGTGCACGCGTCCAGAGCGTCAGCGTGGTGCCGTCATCGGTTCCCTCGGCGGGGATGTCGGCCGGTGCGGCGGTGTTGCCGCCACCGTTGCTCGAACACGCGGCGAGGCCGCCGACGAGGACGCCGGCGACGAGCGCGGCGGTCGCGGCCCGGAACGCCGGGCGGCGCCGGAATGGGGTCATTGCAGTCTCCTCTTGCTCTTCATTGAGCGGCTGCGCCGTTCGGGCGGGCGCCGCCGGTGGGCGGGATACCGAAAGAACCGAAATCCCTTTCGGGAAGGTAACGTGTGTGTAGGTCGTCGTCAAGACGTCCCTGGGTAACGATGAAGAAACGGATCAGGATGCCCCCGACCGACCCGGCCCGCGCCGCCACCCTCAGCGACGTCGCTCAGCGCGCGGGGGTGTCGATCGCCACGGCATCCAAAGCGCTGAACGGGCGGGGCGATGTCGCCCCCGGTACGCGCCGGCGCGTGATGGCCGCCGCGGAGGAGCTCACCTTCACGCCCAACGCGATGGCCCGGGGTCTGCTGGCGGGGCGGACCGGTACCGTCGGGCTGCTCACGAGCGACCTCGAAGGCCGATTCGTGCTGCCGATCCTCATGGGCGCCGAGGACGCGTTCGGTGCGGGGCAGGTCAACGTCTTCCTGTGCGACGCCCGCGGCGACGCCATCCGCGAGCAGCATCATCTGCGCGCGCTGCTCAGCCGTCGCGTCGACGGCATCATCGTCGTGGGGCGCCAGACCGACCCGCGTCCCTCGCTCGGCCAAGAGCTGCCGGTGCCGGTCGTCTACGCGTACTCGCCATCGGACGACCCGCGCGACGTGTCGCTCACGCCCGACAACCAAGCGGGCGGGCGCCTCGCGATCGAGCACCTGCTCGCGTGCGGGCGCACCCGCATCGCCCACATCTCCGGCGACCCGACGTATGCCGCCGCCCAAGACCGCGTCGCCGGTGCGCGGGCCGCGCTCGCCGACGCCGGCCTCGACTTCGTCGGCGAGCCGCTCTTCGCGGCGTGGACCGAGCACTGGGGCCGGGACGCCGCAGCGATGCTGCTCGAGCGGCATCCCGACATCGACGCGGTCTTCTGCGGATCCGATCAGATCGCTCGCGGTGTGCTCGACACCGCGCGAGACTTCGGCCGAGACGTGCCGGGCGACCTCGCCGTGATCGGCTACGACAACTGGGAGATCGTCGCTGCCAACGCGCGGCCGCCCCTCACGAGCATCGACGCCAACCTGCAGCAGCTCGGGCGGCAAGCGGCGCAACGCCTGTTCGAGGCCATCGACGGTGTGGCGACGGATTCGGGCACGCGCCAGCTGCCGGTGCGGCTCGTGATCCGCGGGTCGACGATCGCCCACCGCTGACCTTCACGATGGCCGGTGTTTTCGGAGCGCAGCGAAAAGACCGAAAAGGATTGCGGGAACGGATCCGTCCTCGGTAGCGTCCTGGCACGCACGCGTCGCTCATCGGTGAGCGGCGCCGAGAGGAATCAATCACCGTGGACTGCACTCCGACGACCTCCGGTCGGCTCGGGCGAACCGCGATCGCTACCGCAGCGGTCACCGCTGTGCTCGCGACGACCTTCGCGGTCGCGCCCGCCTACGCCGCCAACACAGACATCGGCTATCCGACCTTCACGGGCAGCCCCAACCCCGTGCCGGAGACGGGGGTGACATACACCCCCGGCAACCAGCTCATGCGGATCTTCGACGCCGACGTCGCTGCGGGCGCGGGGAGCAACGCCCAGAACGACTTCTGGATGGACGAGATGCTCGCCCGCACCGGTACGGCCGGCAGCTTCGGCGACAACAACCAGTGGCTCTTCACGCGCGGCCGCGCGGCGTTCATGAAGGAACACAACCCCGCGATCCTCGGCTTCGCCGGGCAGCTGGCGTACTGGGAAGCGATCGACGGCCGGAGCGCCTACACGATCACGGCTCGCGTGGGGGGCGCCGACATCGCCCTCACCGAGGACACGACCAAGCGCAAGCAGACCCCGAGCTACTGGCAGAGCGTGCACACCGACGCGGGCACCGGCATCGAGGTCGTGCAGACGAAGTTCATCACCGACGCGAACGTGCTCGTGACGAACCTCGACGTGCGCGCCACAGGCGGCGCCGTCGACGTCGAGCTCATCGTGACGTCGCCCTACGCCACCACGGCCGAGGGCGACGAGCTCGTCGGTCATGTCCAGGCACTGAACGACCTGACGAAACTCTCGCCGCGCCTGTCGGGAGACCAGTTCGCCCCCGCCGGCGAGACTCTCGTGCGCACCCTCGCCGTGCCCGCGGGCGGAACAGCATCGACGAAGGTGCAGCTCGGCCTCGTGACCGACGAGATCACCGACTCGCGCACCGACTACGACGCCATCCGCGAGGCGACATCGGCCGCGGCGTACACCGCTCACGTGACGCTCTACAACCGGTGGTGGGCCGAGAACGTGCCCTACCTCGACACCCCCGAGGACAACATCGACAAGACGCTCTACTACCGCTGGTGGCTGATGCGTTACAACTTCCTCGACGCCGACATGCCGGGCAACACCTACCAGTTCCCGACCTCGATGGAGGGCGTGCTCGGCTACAACAACGCGATCGTGCTCACCACGGGCATGTTCATCGACGACCTGAAGTACTTCCGCGACCCGATCTATTCGTACGGTCCGTGGGTCTCGGCGGGAGAGACGAGCAAGAGCTACAAGTTCGTCGACAACCCCGGCGACCCGGCGAACTGGTCCAACAGCTACACGCAGTACATCTCCGAGGCGGCCTGGCGCGCCTACGAGCTGCACGGCGGTCCGACCCCCATCGCGCAGAACCTCGCCGAGTACGCCGAGTACGACGTCAAGGGACTCGTCGACGCCTACGACCACAACGGCAACGGCCTCATCGAGTACGACTGGGGCGCGATGACCGGCAACGACGCGGATGCGGTGTCGTTCCACTGGAAGGGCGGGTTCCAGGACCGCGCCGAGAACGCCTACCTGTACTCCAACGCGCTCGCCGCGGCGGAGGCCTACCGCGTCGCGGGCGACACCGCCAAGGCCGACGAGATGGACGCCTTCGCGCAGAACATCAAGACCCAGGTCATGGACGTGCTGTGGAACCCCGACCGCAAGCTCCTCGAGCACGCGATGGCGAACAACGGCGAGCACGTGCCCTGGAAGGAGATCAACAACTACTACCCCTTCACCGTCGGGCTCGTGCCCAAACCCGGTGACGCCGACTACGACGACGACTACGTCGAGGCGCTCCGGCTGTTCGCCGACGACAAGGAGTACCCGATCTTCCCGTTCTTCACCGCCAACCAGGCGGACCAGGCCGCGTACAACGCGACCGGCGGGCAGGGCAGCAACAACTTCTCGGTGATCAACTCGACGGTGACGTTCCGGATGCTCTCCACCGTGCTGCGCGAGTACCCCACCGACGCCATCAACGCCGATTGGTACAAGAAGCTCCTCTACTGGAACGCCTGGGCCCACTACCAGAACGGCGGCGACAACCGACTGCCCGACCAGAACGAGTTCTGGGCGAACGGATCGGCCGACCCGCAGAAGATCGACTACCGCTCGTGGATCCACCACACCATCCTCGGCGCGACGAACTTCACGATGATCGAGGATGCGATGGGCGTGCGCACCCGCAGCGACGCCAAGATCGAGCTCGACCCGATCGCGATCGGCTGGGATCACTTCACGGCCAACAACATCCGCTACCGCGACCGCGACCTCACCGTCACGTGGGACCAGCCGGGCGGCGAGCGTCACTACGGCGACGACGTCCCCGAGGGCTACTCCGTCTTCCTCGACGGCGAGCTCGCATTCACCGTCGACGACCTCGCGCACGTCGTGTACGACCCCGCCACCGGCGACGTCGAGGTCCTCGAGGGCGACGCCGAGGTCGTGACGGCCACGGCATCCGCCATCCAGACGCCGCAGGAGGTTCGATTCGCCGACGACGCGCGTATCGTCGACCTGTTCGCCAAGGCCGGGGCCGACATCCGCACCGCCAGCACGGGCAGCGCGAACCTCGCCGAGTCGGCGACCGCGACCTTCTCGGCTCCCGGGCGCGAGCCCGCGGGCGCCGTCAACGGCACGACGATCAACGAGCCCTTCTGGGGCACGGCCGGTTCGCCCAACGACACGGACGCGCTGACCGTCGAGCTCGGCGGAGAGCAGACCTTCGACGACGCGCGCGTGTACTTCTACGACAGCTCGTCGTCGGCGACGGCGGCAGGCTACGCCGAGCCGTCGGTCTACACGCTCGAGGTGCGGCGCAACGGTCAATGGACGCCGATCCCGCAGCAGGCGCGCATGCCCGCCTACCCGCGCGCCAACTACAACCACGTGCAGTTCCCCGAGGTCACCGGCGACGCCGTGCGGCTGACGGTCACCCACGCGGCCGGAGCCAAGACGGGTGTCAAGGAGCTGCAGGTGTTCCGCACCGGTCTCGCGGCGCCGGAGTCGACGAACCAGGCGCCCCTCGTGACGGCGTGGGAGAACCGACAAGCGTCGGTCGGCGGAGCCGCCGCGCTCGTCGGCTCGGTCAAGGACGACGGACTGCCCAGCGGCGAGCTGAGCTCGCAGTGGACGGTGCAGAGCGCGCCCGAAGGCGCCACGGTGCTGTTCGACGACGCCTCCTCGGCCTCGACGACGGCCCGGTTCTCGGATGAAGGCGAATACGTGCTGCGCCTGACCGCCACCGACGGCGAGAAGACGTCGCAGGCCGATGTCACCGTGCAGGGCGAGCCGGCCACGGCCGGAGCCAACGTCGCCCCCGACGCGGTGCCGACGGCCGAGTACACCGCGTCGTGGAACAACGTGCGCGCGGTCAACGACGGCAAGGTGCTGTTCTCGGGCGGCAGCCAGAGCGACATCTGGGGCACCTGGTCGGGCAACCACCCGGCGACCCGCTGGCTGCAGTACGAATGGGCGTCGCCCCAGCGCATCGCCGGTGCCGAGATCAGCTTCTGGAGCGACCAGGCCGACCCGGCCTCGACGAGCGGCGTGAACGTTCCGAAGGGCTGGAAGGCGCAGTACTGGACGGGTTCGGCGTGGGCGGATGTGACCGGTGCCTCGGAGTACGGCATCGCCCGCACCTCTGCGAACACCGTCACCTTCGACGCCGTGACCACGACGCGCCTGCGGGTCGTGCTCGAGGCAGCCGGCACCGGCTCGGCGCGCGCAGCCGTGGCCGTCAGCGAGCTGGAGGTCTACGCCGACGCTCCGACGGCGATCGAGCCGATCGACGTCCGGACGGCCGTGGGCACCCTCCCGCAGCTGCCGGCGACGGTGGACGCGACGTACTCCGACGGCAGCCACGCCGACCTCCCGGTCTCGTGGGCTCCCGTCTCCGAGGAGCAGGTCGCGGGCGAGGGCAGCTTCCCGCTCTCGGGCATCGTTCCCGGGTCGCCGCTGCCGGCGAAGGCGACGGTCTGGGTGCGTGCCACCGCCCCCGGCCAGATCAACCAGGTCGACACGGTCACGACGCGCACCCTCGTGGGGGTGGCGCCGGTGCTGCCGAAGACCGTCGGCGTGCTGTTCAACGACGGCTCGCGGCAGGACCTCCCGGTGAACTGGGACGCGGTCGAGCCCGCTTCGTACGCTCAGGCCGGCGACTTCACCGTCGCCGGGACGGTGCAGAGCGATCTGCCGGGCACGAAGGCCGCATCGGCTGCCGTGACCGTCGGGGGCGGTGGAGACGACACCACGGCGCCGACCGTCACCTTCGAGGTCTCGCCCGCCGCGCCGGACTCGGGCTGGCACACGCAGGCGGTGACCGTGGCCGTCGCCGCGACCGACGACCAGGACTCCGCCCCCCGCACCGAGGTGCGCGTGGGCGAAGGTGCCTGGGCGGCATACACCGCGGCGGTCTCGGTCGAGGCCGACGGCAGCCACGTCGTGCAGGCGCGGTCGACGGATGCCGCCGGCAACCAGTCGGCGGTCGCTGAGCAGCCCGTGCGCATCGACACCACCGCCCCGGTCGTGGAGGTCACCGCCGACGCCGTCTCACGGACGGTGAAGGCGACGGCCACGGATGCCGCATCCGGGGTCGACTCGGTCGAGTACCGGCTGAACGACGACCAGGCGTGGACGCCGCTGACGGGCAGTGTGCTCGTCGGTCTCGACGAGACGCGGGTCGCGGTGCGGGCAACCGACACCGCGGGCAACGTCTCTGAGGTCGTGGAGCGCACGGTTCCCCGGGCCGATGGCGAGCAGCGCCGCAACGTGGCGCTGCTGGCGACGCCGACCGCGTCGGGGACGGCAGGCTGGAACACGGTCGACGGTCTGAACGACAACGTCCAGCCGACCTCATCGGGCGATGTCACCCCCAACGACAACGCCAACGTATGGGGTGTGTGGCCCGAGGTCTCACCGCAGTGGGTGCAGTACGAGTGGACCGAACCGGTGCGCATCAACTCGCTCGGGGCCTACTTCGTCTCGAACCTCGACGCACAGGGGCTCGGCATCGACGTGCCGAAGGCCTGGGCGGCGGAGTACTGGGACGCGGATGCCGAAGCCTGGGCTCCCGTCGAGGCGACCGGTGACTACGGTGTCGCGAAGGACGCCTACAACACGGTCGACTTCGCGCCGGTCGAGACGACGCGTCTGCGCCTGAACCTCACCCCGGTCGGGACGGAGTCGGGCAAGGGCAGCGTCGGCATCAAGGAATGGCAGGTCTGGGAGCAGCCCGAGGTGGTCGTCCCCGACACGCAGGCCCCCGTGGTCACGGACGCCGTGTCGCCGGCGGCGCCGGCAAGCGGTTGGCACACCGGCACAGTGAGCGTCAGCGCGACGGCGATCGACGATCGCGACGACACGCCGGCGATCGAGGTCCGCGTCGGCGACGGGGCCTGGGCGACGTACACGGCGCCCGTCGAGGTCGCTGCGGACGGAACGACGACCGTGTGGTTCCGTGCCACGGATGCCGCAGGCAACACCTCCGAGCCCGGCTCGGTCGAGGTCAAGCGCGACGCGGCGGCGCCCGAGGCGAGTGTCGGTTGGAACGCCGCGTCCCGCACCATCACCCCCACCGGGGCGGACGCCCTTTCGGGAGTGGCGCTCGTCGAGTACCGGTTCGGGGAGGGCGCGTGGTTGACGGCGACGGGCGGGGCGATCCCCGCCGGTGACGCCGCAACGACCGCTCAGGTGCGGGTGACGGATGTCGCCGGCAACGTCTCCGCCGTCGCCGAGGCGGCGGTGCCGGCCAAGGCGACCGGCGGCACCGACCCGGGGACGGACCCCGGAACGGGTCCGGGCACCGACCCCGGAACGGGACCGGGCACCGACCCCGGAACGGGGCCGGGCACCGACCCCGGAACGGGACCGGGCACCGCCCCGGGCGGCGAGCCGAGCGGTTCGCTGACGGGCGACGAAGTGCTGCGCCTCGGCGTCTCGCAGGTCGCCCCCGGCGGGCAGCTGCCGGTGAGCGTCTCGGGCGCCACGCCGGGCACGGTGTTCGCGGTGGAGTTCCGGTCGACCCCGGTACGCCTCGGCACCCTCACCGTGGGCGCCGACGGGACGGCATCCGGTGTGTTCACCGTTCCCGCCTACGCCGAGGCCGGCGTGCACACCGTGGCACTGGTGGTGCCGGGCGATGAGCTGACGGCGCAGGTGACGGTGGTCACACCCGGCGCGACGTCTCCCACCGTGACGGGTCTTTCCGCCACGGGCCAGGAGGCCGGCGTCGTCGCGAACACCATCGGCATCGGCGCGGGCGTGGTCCTGCTCGGACTCGCGCTGGTCGCCATCGGCATCATCCGCCGCCGCCGGGCGGCGTGACGCCGAGGGGCCGGGGGTTCGCACCCCCGGCCCCTCTCCCTTTCCCCGTTCCCGCCGCGGCATCCGTTGCTTTGGTCGAAGGAGACCGTCATGCCCCGCTCGCTTCCCCGCCGCGCATCGGCCGCCCTCCTCGCGGGCGCCGTCGTCGCGGGCCTCGCCGCCGTGGCGCCGCCCCCCGCGGCCGTCGCGCTCGACAACCCGATCCTCGGCGACGGCTCGGTGTACTCGGCGGACCCCGCCACCCTCGTCGTCGACGACACCCTCTACGTCTACGCGGGGCGCGACGAGGCGGACCCGACGACGAACGACTTCATCATGAACGAGTGGCAGGCCTTCTCGACCGCCGACGTCGCGGGGGGAGAGTGGGAACGGCATCCCGCGCTCATGCGCCCCGAGCAGGTGTTCGACTGGGCGACACCCGGACGCGCCTACGCCGGACAGGTGGTCGAGGGCGCCGACGGCCGCTTCTACTGGTACGTGCCCGTGCACGAAGCCGGCAGCGACTCGCCGGACCCCTTCGGGATCGGCGTCGCGGTGTCGGACACGCCCCTCGGCCCCTGGACCGACGCGGTGGGAGCACCCATCGTGTCGCAGGAGATCCTCGGCAACGACGCGCACAACATCGACCCGACCGTGTACGTCGCGAGCGACGGGCGCGTGTGGATGTACTGGGGCAGCTTCAGCCGGCTGTTCGCCATCGAGCTCGGCGCCGACATGACCAGCCTCGTCGGTGCACCCACCGCCATCACGAGCGGCGTCGACGGGTTCTTCGAGGCGGCGTGGCTCTTCGAGCGCGCCGGCACCTACTACCTCGCGTACGCCGCCAACACGGCCGGCCCCGACAGCTGGTGCACGCCCGCGGTCTACCACGCGTGCATCGCGTACTCGACGGCGCCTGGCCCCCTCGGTCCGTGGACGTCGCAGGGCCGCATCCTCGCGCCGGTCTCATCGACGACGAGCCACCCGGCGATCACGGAGTTCCAGGGGGAGTGGTACATGGCGTACCACACGGCTGACGCCGAGGGCGGCAACCACTTCCGCCGGTCGGTGGCCGTCGACGCCCTGCGCTGGGACGACTCGGTCAGCCCCGCCCGCATCCTGCCGGTCGTGCCGACCCTCGGTGCCGAGCAGGTCGAGACCCCGAGTGCGAACGTCGCTCCGCACGCGACGGCCTCGGCATCGAACGAGCCGATCCCCGCGCAGTACTGGATCGCTGCGCTGAACGACGGAATCGTCCGTCCGAACCCGCTGCCGCCGGACATGTGGGGCTCGTACGACGGCGACCGTGCCGCGACGGAGTGGATCCAGTACGACTGGACCGAGCCGGTACGCATCGACCGGTCGACGATCCAGTTCTGGAGCGACCGCGCGCCCGGCAGCGGCGACGGCGTCTCGGCCCCCCGAGCCTGGAAGCTGCAGTACTGGCAGAACGGCGGGTGGCGGGATGTCGCCGGAGCGAGCGGATACCCCACGGCTACGCGCACACCGATCGAGGTGACCTTCACCCCCGTCACGACGACGCGCCTGCGGGCCGTGCTCGACGCTGCACCGGGAACGGGCGCGACGCCGCGATACTCGGCCCTCGCGGTGGAGGAATGGTCGGTGGGCGCCGTCACCGCCGACGGCTACAGCCCCGCCGCGACCCGCACCGCCGTCGGCGAGGCGCCGGAGCTGCCCGAGACCGTCGAGCTGCGGTACGGAGACGAGCGCGTGCCCGCTCCGGTGCGCTGGGATGCCGTCGACCCGGCGGCATACGCGCAGCCGGGCACATTCGTCGTGAGCGGCGTGGCCACGGGCTATGCCGCTGCGCGCGTCGAGGTCACGGTCACCGTCGTCGACCCGGGCGACGCCGGCGAGCCCGACGTGACCGCGCCTGCGCTGCAGCTGACAGCCCGCGGCCCCGAGGGCGCTGACGGCTGGTTCGTCGGCACCGTGACGATGCGCGCCGAGGCGACCGACGACCGCGATGTCCGCTCGAGCATCGCCGTGTCGGTGGACGACGGCGCCTGGACGGCGACGCCGGACGTCCGGCGCATCGACACGACGATCGAGACCGACGGCACCCATACCGTCTCGGCGCGGGCGACGGATGCTGCGGGCAACGTCTCCGCCGAGCAGACGGTCTCGGTGCGCGTCGACCGCACCGCTCCCGTGGCGACGGGCGTCGTCGACGCGCAGGCGCGCACGGTCGCCGCGACCGCGACGGATGCGGGATCGGGGCTGGCGAGCCTCGAGTATGCGATCGGCGAGCCGACGGGGTGGCAACTATACGGCGCCCCGATCGCCGCGCCCGATCTCGAGCGCCACGTTGTCTACCTTCGCGGGACCGACGTCGCGGGCAACGTGTCGATGCCGGTGCCGGTGACGATCCCGCGCTCGCCGGATGCCCCGCTGACGGGCAACGTCGCACCGTTCGCCGCGGTGACCGCCTCGTACGCGTCGCCGTGGGCGCCCGTCGACGCCGTCGTGGACGGTGCCCTCGATGGGGCGTCGTGGGGCACCTGGCCGCGTGTCGGCGAGCAGTGGCTGCAGCTGGCCTGGGACCGCGCCGTCACCCTCGACCGGGCGGCCATGGTGTTCGCGCGGGATGCCGCCGACGAGCAGAACGCCGGCCTCATCCCGCCGCGCTCGTGGGTGCTGCAGTACCGCGACGCCAGCGGGACGTGGCGCGACGTCGCGACCGACGACGCCTACGGGCGGTCGACGACCGACCGCAACGAGGTGCGCTTCGCTGCGGTCGAGACCACCGCGCTGCGCGCGCTGATGCAGTCGTGGGGCGCGGCCGAAGCGGGGGGATCCGCGGCGGCGCACGAGTTCGAGGCATGGACCGCCGAGGCGCCGCAGCCGGTCGACACGACGGCGCCCACTCTGAGCTTCGACACCGTCGACGCGGCGCCGGCCTCGGGCTGGTTCCGGGCACCGGTGCGCTTCGCCGCAGTCGCGGTGGACGACGCGGATGCGGCACCGGCGGTGCGTGTTCGGGTCGATGGCCACGCGTGGCAGCCGTTGTCGGATGACGTCGTGGCGGCCGATGACGGCATCCATCTCGTCGAGGCCGAAGCCGTCGATGCGGCGGGCAACGTCTCCGACCGCGTCGCGGTGACGGTGCGGATCGACACGGTCGCCCCGGAGGTGCGGGGCTCGGTGAGCGAGGACGAGCAGGGTTTCCTCGTCGATCTGCAGGCCACCGATGACGGTTCCGGGGTCGACCTCATCGAGGTGCGTTCCGGTGATGCCTGGGTGCCCGTACGCGGCGGCGACCTGCGCGTCGCGCGAGACGGCACGGCGCTGGCATCCCCCGACGATGCGCTGCGGCTGCCGCGCGGTGGCGGCGCGGTCGACGTGGTGTTCCGCGCGACCGACGTCGCGGGCAACGTCTCGCCGGAGCGTTCGCTGCGCGTCGAGACCGGGGCGACCGGGACAGAGCAGCCGGGCGTGCCCGGAGTCCCGGACCAGCCCGGGGTCCCCGGCGTCCCGAACGTCTCGGGCGGGGGCAGCGTCGCGGGTCCGGGAACCGTGCGCGCGGACGCGACACCCAGCGGTCGCCTCGCGCGCACCGGAGCCGAGGCGCCGACGGGGCCGGTGGCAGCGGCGCTCCTGCTCCTTCTGGCAGGCGGCGGGGTTCTCCTCCCGCGCATGCTCCGCACCGTGACACCCTCGCGCGGGCGGGTGAGCCCGCCGCACCTGGCAGACTGAACGCCGACAGAAGGGCGGCGGATGCGACGACACCCGCTTCTCGACGAGGCCCGCTCCGCGTGGCGACGTCAGGAGACCGAGACCGCCGTCCGAGCGGCACTCGCCGCACACGCAGCCGGTGATGACGACGGCCTCGCGCTCGCGTGCTCGATCGCGCTGCGGGGTTACCGCGCCGACCTGCTCGGGGCACACCGCAACGAGATCGCCGCCTCGCCGGCGGGAGCACCGCGGGACGGCGTGCTCGCGATGCTGCAGGTCGGGCACGGTGACCTCGACGGCGCGGTCGCGCGGCTCGTCGCGCTCGCCGACGCGGCCGCCGACCCGCAGCGGGATCCGCTCGAGGACGAGGGGATGCTGCTGCCCCTGCTGCTCGCGTCGCTGGCGGCCGGCTGCGTCGTGTCGGCGTCGTGGGTGCGGGCGCGCCAGTGCATCGATGCCGCGCGGGCCGTCATGGCCGCGGCATCCGGTATCGACGGTGCTCCGCCGCCCGAGCACGTGCCCTTCGACTTGCTCGGCCTCGAGGCGGTCGTCGAACGGCACACGGGAGCGGGGGATGCCGCGCACCGGGCCCTCGTCGAGACCCTCGCGCCGTTGCGGCTGCGCAACAGCCTCACGTCGGCGCACGCGCTCGCGCTGGTGAGCCTCGGCAGCGTCGAGCACGTCTCGGGGCGGCTGGGGGAGGCGGCGCTCAACCTCGCGCGGGGGATCCGCCTGACGCCCGCCTGGCGACCCGGCGTGCGGCTGCACGGCGAGGTCGAACTCGCGCTGGTGCGCATCCGGCAGGGCCGGTGGCGCGACGCCGCCGAAGGTGTGCGGACCACGACCGCCCGAGTAGGGTCGATCGAGCACGACTGGCTCGAGCCCCCGGCCCTCGCGGTGCACGGACTGCTGCTCGCCCTCCGCGGCGATTTCGACGCGAGCCGGCCCGTGCTCGAGCGGGTCGCGCTGCTGTGCCGTCACACCCCCTCGTTCCTCGCGCAGATGGTGCTCACCCACGCGCGCATCATGGCTGCCATCTCGCTGAGCGACTGGCCGGCGCTGCAGCGCGCCCTCGACGACGCCACGGAGCCGGGGTATCGGCACCCGTACCGCGTCGACGAATGGCGGATGCTGACCCTGCTCGCGGCATGGCACCTCAGGAGCATCGACGAGTTCCGCAGCGGCGTGCTCGCGTGGGAGGCGGAGTCTGCAGCCGACGAGAGCGCCTATTGCTGGGCCTTCGTCTCGATCCTCGCCGAGCACGACGGGCGGTACGCCGAAGCGACCCGCGCCGTCGACCGTGCCCTCGGGCTGCTCTCGCTCGACAACGACCCCCTCGGGCGTGCGTGGGTGCGGGTGGTCGCCGGCATCCACTACAGCCGCTTCGGCGCACACGGCCAACCCGACCCTCTGCGCGCGCTCGTCGTCTACGAAGACGCCAGCGCCGAGCTGACGGAACTCGGTGCCGGTGGGCTCGCACGCCGCTACGACGAGGCCGTCGCCGCGACCACGACCGCGGTGGTGCGCGTCTCGCCGGGCGAAGACCCCGCGGCGCGCCTGACCGACCAGCAGCGAAAAGTCGCCGACGCCGTCGGCCAGGGCTACACGAGCGGTGAGATCGCGGGGCTGCTGCACCTGTCGAAGCGGACCGTCGACTACCACGTCGCCAACATTATGCGCCGGCTCGGAGTCTCGACCCGTCGCGAGATCGCCCGCGTGCTCGGCGTCCGGCCCTGACGGGGCGCCGCGCGCGTCGTGACGTCCGTGCTATCTCTAGCTATATAGAGATAGGGTCTGCGGTATGCAGTCGTTGAAACGCGTGACCCCGGCGACCGTCGACGTCCTCGTCGCGCTGGTCGAGGCAGCCGA
The DNA here is from genome assembly GCF_028737325.1 of Microbacterium thalli. Classification (GTDB taxonomy): domain Bacteria; phylum Actinomycetota; class Actinomycetes; order Actinomycetales; family Microbacteriaceae; genus Microbacterium; species Microbacterium thalli. Next base: position 49,645 of record NZ_JAQZCH010000003.1, read on the forward strand.
GCCGGTGTGGGGGCTGCTCGTAGTCAGCAGCACCGGTCGGCCCGCCGGGAGCGTCTACCCGATCCTCGAGCGGCTGGAGTCGATCGAGTGGGTGACCTCCGAGTGGGAGGTCGATGCGCGGCGCACCGGCCCCCGGCGACGGCTCTACCGGCTGACACCCGACGGCCTCGGGGCGGCCCGCGCCGCGATTGACGCGCACGCGGTCCGGATGCAGCGCCGCCGGGGGAGCGCGGTCCACACGAGACCCGCGCCCGGCCGAGGCGACGCGACGGGCGTGCTCGCATGAACGTCGACCTCGTACTGCGCGCCGTGAGCCGGACGATGCCGACCGCCGCGCGCTCGCGGCACCTCGAGCAGTGGCGGGCGGATGTCGCCGGCGCCGACGAAGCCGGGATGCGGCCGAGCGACGTCGTCCGCGGTGCGATCGCGGTGGCGCTCTCCGCCGACCGCGACGCCCCCGTGCTCACCGGCGAGCCGCGCGGCACCGCTCCCCGTCGCCTCAGCCGGAGGGGCGTCGCGCTGATCGCCGCGATCGTCGCGGTGGTGGTCGCACGCTGGCTGACCGGGAACGCCGACAGCTCGGGGAGCGGCATCCCCTCCACGCTCGAGCTGGTGCTGACGGCGGCACATTCGACACTCGGGGTGCTCGCCTTCGCCGGCGCGCTTCTCGCCGTCACACTGTTCGTGGGCGCAGCGGTGCTGTCGCGCTCGGTGGCCGCGCGGATCGCGTTCGGCGTCACCGGGGTCGGTGTCGCGGTGCTGACCTTCGGCTGGGCCCGCCCGCTCGCCGCCGAGGTGACCGCCGCGGTCGTCGGGTTGACGCTCGCCGGCGCCGCGGTGGGACTCGCGGCGGCCTGGCGCGCGATGCCCCTCGTTCTCGAGCGGCGCTCCGCACCGCTCCATCGGCGGCGGCCGATCGCGCTCGCCGGGCTCACTGCCGTGACCGTGCTGCTCGTGCTCGGCGGCATCGACACACTGGTCTGGAACCCGCTCGCGAAGGTGCCCGGCTGGACCCTCGACGCGATCTACGCCGCGATGATCGCGCGCGACGGGTTCGACCCGGCGACCGCCGTCGGCTTCGTCGCGTGTGGGGAGGGGTGTGGTTCGCCGTCGCGGTCGCCGTGACCGTCCTGGCGCTCGCACCGCGCGGGGACGCGCTGACGCCGCGCCGGCTCGGCATCCTGTATCTGTCGGTGATCGGGGCGGCGCTGTTCCTGCGTCTCTTCTCGGGCTTCGGGATCGGGATGTCGATCGCCGACTCCTTCGCCACCACCGGCACCCAGGTGTCTGCGCTGTCGCTGGTCTTCGACCTCATCGGGCCGCTCAGCATCGCCGTCGCGCTGCTGTTGTTCGGGTGGGCGCCTGTGGCACGGGTGGCTCCGTACGCGCGCGTCGCGGCGGGCTGAGCCCGACCCGACGGGCGGCCGGGTCAGACGGCTTCGGCGGCGACGCGCAGACGCGACAGGAAGTCGACCAGCAGGGTGGCCGAGCCGTCCGGCATGTCGGCGATCACGGTCTCGACGCGATGGTGCGCATCGGTCCCCGAGCGGCGCAGGTGCTCGATGGGACGATCGCCGAGAGTGACGAACACCTTGCGGCGATCGGACGGATGCGGTTGGCGTCGCAGGTATCCGGACCGCTCGAGGCGGTCGAGCATCGCGGTCGTGCTCGCCGACGAGATGCCGAGCTCCTGCGTGATGTTCGACGGGGTGAGCGTGACGTGGTGATCCTGCGCCTCGATCAGCTGCTCGAGCGCCAGCAGGTCGTTCTCGCAGACGAGCATCGAGTCGCGCAAGCGACCACGGACCGCTCCCTCGGCGGCCTCGTACGCGGACAGTGCGCTCAGAATGGCTGCCGCCGATGACGTTTCGTCTTGCACTGCCATGGATCCCCCTGCGCTTGCGCCCTAGTGTCACAGTCTGACCGAGCGGGGGTGCGAAGGGCACCTCTATCCGTGAGAGCGCTCACCTGATATGGCGGGGAAGGTGAACCTCACTTGTGGAGCCGTGTGACGGCGGTGCATCGCTCGACCATGGCGTGAAGTAGCGTAGCGATGCCTACTTGGCAAGAAGGAGACCTGCCCGATGATCGACCGCGTCGCAGAACAGGCGCCGTCACGCACCCGAAGGCTGGGGGCGGCGCAGGTCGATCCGACACCGACGAGCCCCTTCAGCGCGGTCGACTCTCATCGTCGAATGCCGATTCGCCGGTACCTCGCACAGCACCCGCAGGTCGCCGATGTGGCGATCGCGCTGTGGTTTGTGGCTCCCTCGATGACGAACGCGCTGCTCGTCGTCGCCGGCGACACCACGGGAACAGCGTGGCGCGGGTGGGCATTCGTCGTCGTGACCCTCGCAGCGGGAGCGCTGCTGCTGCGCCGGCGACAGGCGCCGCTTCTCGTCGCGTCGGGCATCACGCTGCTGGGGGTCGCGTCGATGGCGCTGCTGCGCGATTCCAGCAGCCTTGAGCTTGCGGCGGCGTTCACCGTCTACGCCGTCGCAGCGACGCGCCCCGGGTGGCTCGCGTGGTCGGTGCTCGGCGCGCAAGCCATCGCGATGCTCGGCGCCGCGACGCTCTTCCTGTCGGACATCCCGGTACCGTCGGCGCGTCCCGTCGAGTTCGACTCGTCGACCTCGTTCGGTCCGTTCAGCTCGGTGCTGATCCTGGGCCAGCTCATCGCGATCGCCGTGGGCACGGGGGTTCGCGGTCGACGCCAGCACGTCGCCGACCTCGTCGCCCGAGCCAACGCCCTCGCGCGAGACCGCGAACACCGCTCGCGGCTGGCCGTCGCCGCTGAACGGGAACGTATCGCCCACGAGATGCACGATGTCGTCGCCCACTCGTTGACGGTCATGGTGGCGCTCGCGGAGGGGGCACGCGCCGCGTCGGCCGCAGACCCGGCCCGTTCGCACGATGCGCTCGTCGCCCTGACGGCGACCGGCCGCTCCGCGCTCGGCGACATGCGCCGAGTGCTCGGCGTGCTGCGCGATTCGGACGAGCCGGAATCAGCGCCGGCACCGGCGCGCGCGATCGTGCTCGATGACCTGGCGGACCAGTTCCGTGCCGCCGGGCTGCCGGTGCGCGTGATCGCGCGCGGGGACGTGCCGCCGCCGTCGATGCCCGCGCGGGCTGCAGCCGACCGCATCGTGCAGGAGGCCCTCACCAACACGCTGCGTTACGCCCCCGAGGCCGAGGCCGTCATCGTCGAGCTGCGCCGCCGCGGCGAGCGCGAGGCCGGCGGGCAGGACTGGCTCGACGTCGTCATCGCCGACCACGGCTCGCCGCGCGCCCGGCCCCCGCGCCGAGGGCTCGGCACCGGACGCGGCATCATCGGAATGCGAGAACGCGCGGCGATGCACGGCGGGACCCTCACCGCCGGGCCCGACGGCGACGGCTGGCGTGTGCACGCGACATTGCGCCTCGACGATCACACGGAGGACACCGCAGGATGACTGAGCAGCCGATTCGCGTGCTGATCGTCGATGACCAACCCATGCTGCGGCTGGGGTTCCGGCTGGTGCTCGACGCGGAGGATGGCATCACCGTCGTGGGCGAAGCCGGCGACGGTGCCGCCGGCATCGCTCTCGCGAAAGCGCTGCACCCCGACGTCGTGCTCATGGATGTGCGGATGCCCGGGATGGACGGCATCGCCGCCACCGCCCGGCTCGCGCAGGACGCTCCGACATGCCGCGTGATCATCCTGACGACCTTCGACATCGACGAGTACGCCTTCGCCGCGCTCCGCGCCGGCGCGAGCGGGTTCCTCGTGAAGGACGCGCAAGCCGCCGAGCTCGTCGACGCCGTACGAGCGGTCGCCCGCGGCGACGCCGTGGTGGCGCCGCGGGTGACCCGGCGCATGCTCGAGCTGTTCGCGCGGCAGCTTCCCGACGCGGACGGGGCCGAGGCCGCCACATCCGACCCCCGCCTGGGGCTGCTCACCCCCCGAGAGGCGGACATCTTCGGGGCGCTGGGCCTGGGGCTCAGCAACGCGGAGATCGCGGCGCGCTTCGTGCTGTCGGAAGCGACGGTCAAGACCCATGTGGCTCACGTGTTGCGCAAGCTGGGGCTGCGTGACCGGGTGCAGGCGGTGGTGCTCGCGTACGAGACGGGTGTCGTGGGGCGGTGAGCCCCGCCCTGTGCGACGAGGCCGGCGCCCCGGCGTCTCGAAGAGGACGCCGGAACGCCGGCTGGGCATCGCCCGGGCGCGGTGTTATCGGGCCAGGTGCGCCAGCGCCTCGGTGATGACGGCGACCACCGCGTCAGGCTGCGAGACCATGACGGAGTGCGACGCGCCGGGAACCTCGGTGACGGTCAGACCGCCGGCGCGCTGCGCCATGAACCGCAGACCCTCGACCGGGATGTTCTTGTCGGCGTCGCCGAAGACGAACCACGACGGCAGTGTCTTCCACGCGGGTGTTGCGGCGGGCTGCGGCTCGCCCAGGGCCGCGTCACGGATCGGGCGCTGCGTGCGCGCCTGGACCGCGGCCTCGTCGGGCGCGACGTCGGCGGCGAACTGGTTCGGGAACAGCGCACGGTCGACGTACAGGTCGTTCGTGCCGTCGCCGAGCGGGTAGGCGCGAACCGTCTCGCCGAGCGTGCTGCCCGGGAACTTCGCGGTCAGCTCGAGCGCGTTCTCACCGTGGTCGGGGGCGAACGCGGCGACGTAGACGAGCCCGACGACGTCCGGGTTCTCGACGGCCGCCTCGGTGATGACGGCCCCGCCGTAGGAGTGGCCGACGAGCAGCACGGGCCCCTCGACGCCCGCGACCGTCCGGCGGACGTTCTCGGCATCGGTGGCCACGCTGCGCAGAGGGTTCGGTGTGGCGATGACGGGGATGCCGGCATCCGTCAGCCGCGGGATGACGCCCGACCAGCTCGCGGACTCGGCGAAGGCGCCGTGGACGAGGACGACGGTGATGGGAGTGGACATGGATGTTCTCCTTGTGTGGGGATCAGGCGAAGGGTGGGCGTCAGGCGAATTCGACGGTGAGCTCGACCTCGACGGGCGCGTCGAGAGGGAGCACGGCGACACCCACGGCGCTGCGAGCGTGGACGCCGGCGTCTTCGAAGATGGCGCCCAGGACTGCGGATGCGCCGTCGAGCACGCTCGGCTGAGCTGTGAAGTCCGGGTCGGAGGCGACGAAGCCCGTGACCTTGACGATGCGGGTCACCCGATCGAGCGAGCCGAGCACCTCGGCGATCGCCGACAGGGCATTGAGGGCGCTGGTGCGCGCGCACGCAGCGGCCTCATCGAGGCTCACGGCGGCGCCGACCTTGCCGGTGACGGGCAGGACGCCGTCGACGAAGGGCAGCTGCCCGGCGGTGATCACCTGGTTGCCGCTGAGCACGGCCGGAACGTAGGTTCCGGCCGGTGACGGCGAGCGGTGCGGGATGGCGATGCCGAGCTCTGCCAGGCGTGCAGTGACGGTGCCCATCAGTGCGCGATGAACTCGAGGATGTCGGCGTGCAGGGCCGCCCGGAACGACCCCGAGATCCCGTGGGGAGCACCGGGGTAGACCTTCAGGGTGCCGTGCGTGACGAGCTCGGCTGCCTTCGCCGATGCCGCGCCGAGAGGCACGATCTGGTCGTCGTCGCCATGTGCGAGGAGGATCGGCACGTCGAGTGCGACGAGGTCGTCGGTGAAGTCGGTCTCGGAGAACGCGGCGATGCAGTCGTAGGCGGCGGAGAGGTTGACCAGCATGCCCTGTCGCCAGAAGTCGTCCTTCGCGCCCTGCGAGACGGACGAGCCATCGCGGTTCGCCCCGAAGAACGACTCCGTCAGGTCGCGGTAGAACTGGGAGGCATCCTGCAGCACACCCGCCCGGATGCCGTCGAAGACCTCGATCGGCAGCCCATCGGGATTGGTGTCGCCGGCGACCATGATCGGCGGCACGGCACCGATCGTGATCACCTTGGAGACGCGGCCGACGCCGTGCTGGGCCGCGTACCGGACGACCTCGCCCCCACCGGTCGAGTGGCCGATCAGCACGAGGTCGCGCAGGTCGAGGGCGGCGACGAGCTCGGCGAGGTCGCGGGCATAGGTGTCCATGTCGTGGCCCGACGCGGTCTTCTCGGAACGGCCGTGTCCGCGGCGGTCGTGGGCGATGGCCCGGTAGCCGGCATCGGAGAGCACCTTGAGCTCGACCTGCCAGGCATCCGAGCTCAGCGGCCATCCGTGGCTGAGCAGCACCGGCTGACCGGTGCCCTGCTCGGTGTAGTAGATCTCGATGCCGTCGGACGTGGTGAAGAAGGGCATTCGCGGTGTTGTCCTGTTCTCAAGGGGGCGATCGTGCGCTCCGACGCTATCGACGGGCGTCGGCGGCTCGCGGCCCCCACGGGAGGTATCTTCCGGGGGCCGTCTACCCCGCGAGGATGAGAACACGGCGGTAGAGAGAATCGAAGATTTGTTCTATTCTCGGATGCCATGACCGATACGACGAGCTCTCACGACGTGACCCTCTGGCTCGTCGACGACATCCCCGCCCGCATGTTCTACGGCGGTCGTCGCTGGACGGTCAGTGACACCCCGACGCGGCTGCGCGACTCGGTGTGGTCGCTCGACGTCGCCGACGACCGTCGCCGCGGACTGTACGGGTGGCGGTTCCAGGGCACCGATCCCGAGGGCTGCTCGTTCGTCTTCGATGTCTACTGCGGCGAGGGCGGGTGGCACGTCCACCGCGCCTATGCGTGAGCGCGAGCGTCAGATGCCGGTGAGCTGCTCGAGGAACTCGTCGGCCATCGCCACCTGACGGGTCAGCTTCGCGCGACGCTCGGCGGCCTCGGTGCGAATCGTCTCGAGTCGCGCCCGCAGCTCGTCGTCGCCGGGGCGCGCAGCGAGCGCGTCGACGACATCCAGCAGCTCGCGCATCTCGTCGAGGCTGTAGCCGAGCGGCTTCATCCGACGGATGAGCAGGATGCGGCTGACGTCGCTCTCGGTGTACAGCCGGAACCCGCCGTTGGTGCGGGCGGAGGGGGTGACGAGGCCGATCTCGTCGTAGTGGCGGAGCGTGCGGAACGACAGCTCGGTGCGCTCGGTCACCTCTCCGATGCGCATCGTGCGTTCCTCGGTCACGCGACGTCCTCCCGGATTCGACAGCAAACCTCACGTTACGTAACATTTGCTCTCGGCGCGGTTCTCGCGCCCCCTTCATTCTCCCCGCCCGCGGACGGCATCCGCGCCCGCCTGGAGGCCCCGTGTCTGCTGTCATCCCCGGCCGTGACGCCGCCGCCCGCTCTCGCATCGAGCCGACCGTATTGCAGGCGCTGCGCAGCCCCCGCCTGCTCACCCGCGAGGTGCTCGCCGGCCTCGTCGTCGCGATCGCGCTGATCCCCGAGGCCATCGCGTTCTCGATCATCGCCGGGGTCGACCCGCGCCTCGGGCTCTTCTCGTCGTTCGTCATGGCGGTCGCCATCGCCTTCCTCGGCGGCCGGCCCGCCATGATCACCGCGGCGACCGGAGCGATCGCCCTCGTCATCGCCCCCGTCGCGCGCGAGCACGGCGTCGACTACCTCATCGCCACCGTCATCCTCGGCGGGCTCATCCAGATCGTCCTGGCGGTGCTCAGCGTCGCGAAGCTCATGCGGTTCATCCCGCGCTCCGTCATGGTCGGCTTCGTCAACGCGCTCGCCATCCTCATCTTCACGGCGCAGCTGCCGCAGCTGTTCGGCGACGGCATCCCGTGGCTCGTCTGGCCGCTCGTGGCCGTCGGTCTGCTGATTCTCGTGTTCATGCCACGTCTGACCCGCGTGGTGCCCGCCCCGCTCGTCACGATCGTGCTGCTCACCGCCGCGGTCGTGGCATTCGGATGGCGGGTGCCGACCGTGGGCGACCAGGGCGAGCTGCCCGACAGCCTGCCCGCGCTGCTGTTCCCCGACGTGCCGCTGACGCTCGAGACGCTGCAGATCATCGCTCCCTACGCCCTCGCGATGGCGGTGGTCGGGCTGCTCGAGTCGCTCATGACCGCCAAGCTCGTCGACGAGATCACCGACACCCGCTCGCGCAAGACGCGCGAGGCCCTCGGTCAGGGTGCGGCGAACATCCTCTCGGGCGCGTTCGGCGGCATGGGCGGCTGCGCGATGATCGGCCAGACGATGATCAACGTCAAGGCGTCGGGTGCGCGCACGCGTATCTCGACCTTCCTCGCGGGGGTCTTCCTGCTGATCCTCGTGCTCGTGCTCGGCGATGTCGTCGCGATCATCCCGATGGCGGCTCTCGTCGCGGTGATGGTGATGGTGACGGTCGCGACGTTCGACTGGCACAGCGTGCGCCCGAGCACCCTGCGCCGGATGCCGAAGAGCGAGACCGCCGTCATGCTGATCACGGTCATCGCGACGGTGTGGACGCACAACCTCGCCATCGGCGTCGTGCTCGGTGTCGTCGCCGCGATGGTGATGTTCGCCCGTCGGGTCGCCCACTTCGTCACCGTCACGCGGTCGGTCGCCGTCGACGCGGACGGGTCGACGGCGCACTACGTCGTCGACGGCGAGCTGTTCTTCGCGTCGAGCAACGACCTCACCACGCAGTTCGACTACGCCGCCGACCCCGAGCGCGTCGTCATCGACATGAGCCGGTCGCACGTCTGGGACGCCTCGACCGTCGCCGCGCTCGACGCCGTGGTGAGCAAATACGAGCGGCTCGGCAAGACCGTGACGATCGCGGGCCTGAACCCCGCGGCATCCGCTCTGCACGGACGCCTCACCGGCGCCGTCGGCGGGCACTGAACCCGCGCCACCAGCGGGGCCGGGGGCGCGTCCAGGGTGCGCGTGCGAGCGGGTGGGAAGATCGAGGCGTGACCGCGCCCAAATACCGCGAGCTGGCCGACATGCTCCTCGAGCGCATCGGCACGTCCGCGATCGGCGCGCCCGTGCCCAGTGAGCGCCAGCTCGCCGACGAGACCGGCGTCTCGCGCATGACCGCCCGCCGCGCGATCGACGAGCTCGTGCGTCAGGGGCTGCTCACCCGCGAGGTCGGCCGAGGCACCTTCGTCTCGCGCCCCGCCGTCTCGATGCCGCTGCAGCTGACGAGCTTCACCGAAGACATGCGGGCACGCGGACACGAGCCGTCGAGCACCGTGCTGCGACTCGAGACCGTCGACGCGGATGCCGCCGAGGCCGCGGTCTTCGGGATGGCGCCGGGCGATCCGGTGCTCGTGCTCGTCCGCCTGCGCCTGGCCGACGGTACGCCCATGGCGATCGAGCGCACCCACCTGCGCGCCGACGTCGTGCCGGGCCTCGAACGCTACGACTTCGCCGCCGACTCGCTGTACCGGGTGCTGCTCGAGGAGTACGACGTGCGATTCGACGCCGGCGAGCAGGTGATCCGCGCCGGCATCGTGCGCGACGACGACGCGGCCACCCTGCGCCTGGCCGCCGGCGCACCCGTGCTCGAGCTCATCCGGACCTCCGAGTCGCAGGGCGTCGTCGTCGAGCGGACCGTGTCGACCTACTCGGCGGCGCGGTTCGAGCTGTCGGCGCAGCTCGCGCCGATCACAGCTCGGGGATCCGCCCCGCGAAGCGCGCTGAGAGTTCGCGGTTGACCTCGTCGTTGCCCGGCACATTGGCGCTGCGCCACCGCGGCGCCTCGGGCGCGAGCTCGTAGACCCGGCGGAGCACGAGCGTCCACACGGTGTTCGTCGCCAGGCTCGACACCGGCGCCGTCACCGGGGCCTCGGGCGGCCACGTCGCGTCGCCCGGGGGTACCGCCGTGTCGATGACGATGTCGGCCACGTCGATGAGACGGTGCGCGGCGCGGCGGGGCGCCGCCTCGTTCGAACGGCGGGACGTGACCGCGATCACGGTAGCGCCGGCCGCCCGACCCGCCTCGGCGACCTCGACGGGGAACGGGTTCGTGCCCGAGTTCGAGAACACGACGACGGTGTCGCGCGCCTCGATGCCCGCGGCGCGCGCCGCCTCGGCCCCGAGGCCCACCTCGCGCTCGGCAGAGGTGGCGGCGGCCGCTCCCGTCAGCGGCAGGATGCGCGGGTGCCAGATCGGCCGTACGAACGCGAGTCCGCCGGCGCGGAAGAACGTCTCGAGCACCGCGGCCAACGAGTGACCCGCGCCCGTGGGACGGACGAGGCCGCCGGCGGCGGCGGTGTCGGCGATCGCTCGCGCCGCCTGATCGATCTGCGCGGCGTTGCGTTCGCCGACGCCGTCGACGAACTCTCCGAGGCTGGTCATCACAGCCATCCCTTCTTCTCGAGTCCTGCGCGAAGCTGCTCGCGCACATGAGCGACGTCCACGAAGTGGGTGATCGCGACCGTCACGGGCGCGATGTCGCCGACCTCGGAAAGATACGACGTCTGCCCGATCACGACATCCGGTCGTTGGCCGCGCGCCGAGCCGATGTCGGTGTTGTCGACGGATGCCGTCACGCCGAGCTGCTCGAACGCGCGCTGCGTCGTCGTGCGCAGGATGAGGCTCGACCCCATGCCTGCGCCGCAGACCGCGAGCACCGTCAGGGTCTCGGGGCGGTCGGTCACGCGCGTCGCGGCGGGCGTCGGTGCGGACTCGCCGGCGGTGGACGGACGGGACGCGGTCGCTGTGCCGGGCACGTCACCCGCGGTGACCGGCACGTCGGACGCGTCGATGGATGCCCTGCCGGGCGTCTGCCGCGAGCGGCGTCCGAGGACCAGGAGGACGGCGACCGTCGCGGCGACCACGATCGCCGCGAGGATCCATAGCGCCGCGGTCGTGCCCAGCGGAGCGAGCAGGCCGCCCAGCCCGCGCAGGGTCCACCCGACGACGAACCAGTCGGCATCGGCGAGCGTCGCCAGCTCGGGGGCCGTGCCGCCCCAGACGCCCCACCCGATCCATTGACCGAACGCGAGCACGACGCCGTTGAGGACGCCGCCGAACACGGCGCCGCGCCAGCCCGCCACCGCGTTGCCGAACACGCCGCCGGCGCCGCCGCCGAAGAACAGCATGATCATCGGCGGAACGAGCACGAACCACCCGGCCCCGGCGAACAGCATCATGAGGGCGAGGAACGTTCCGGTCGACGCGAGGAAGCCGATCATGACGGACGTCGGCGCTCGCGTGAAGGTCACCGGCAGGTCGAGGGCGGGCTTCGCGCCCGGCAGTGCCCGCTCGGAGAGTCCCTTGAAGGCGGGGACGATCTCGGAGAGGAACATGCGCACGCCGAACAGGAGGATCGCGATTCCGGCGGCGAAGCGCAGCGCCTGCAACAGGGCCCAGACGCCGGGGAGCACGGTCGCGTCGCCCATCTGCTCGGCGACGATCCCCTGATCGGCGAACACGATGGCGATCAGCATGATGACGCCGATGACGAACGCCGTCGAGACGTTGATGTCCTTGAAGAACGACAGGGCACGGGGCAGCTTCAGGTTCTCGGAGTCGTGCTTCTTCGGGTCGCCCAGTCGCAGCGCGCGCGCGCCGTACCCGGCCGCGATCGCGATCGTCGAGTCGGTGTGCGCGAGGCCCACCTCGTCGTCGCCCATGACGCGCCGCATGAGGGGCGCCGTCCACAGGGGCTGGAGCACCCAGTAGCAGCCGATCAGCAGCGACCCGACACCGGCGAGCACCCAGCGGTTGACGTCACCGAACGCCTCGACGAGGCTCGCGGCGATCACGACGCTCATCCAGTACATGAGGTGGCCCGTCAGGTACACGAACCGTGCGGCCCGGAAGATCCGCACGAGGACGAGATGCACGACGAAGCCGCCCGCGATGATGAGCGGCACGACGGAGCCCTGGCCGGCCGTGAAGTCGGAGAGCGTCGCATCCGACGTCGGCGGGTCGAGGCCGAGGGCGCTCGCGACGATCACCTGGAAGCTCGCGAGGCCCCCGGTGAAGATCTCGACGCCGATGTTCAGCACGACGACGCCGATCGTCGCTCGCAGGCCGCCGGCGATGACCTGTTCGACGGGCTTTCGCTGCAGCGCCAAGCCGACGATCGCGATGATCCCGATGAGGACGGCGACTTGGCCGAAGAGATTGTTCGTGATGACCTCGACGAGGTCCTCGAAGGTGGGCATGCTTCCCCTGACGTCGGAGCGGGTGCGGACGATGATGGAGCCTGGCGCAATGGTATAGCCCAATTCGAGACCGCGCATCATATTCGACCTGCCCCGGCCCGCCAGACGCCGCCTAGGCTGGCCCGGTGGGCAGATTCTTCTACGACAACGCGACCAACTCGGTCGAGATGGACGACCGCGCGCTCGCGCATCTGCGCTTGGTCATCATGACGAAGCTGCGCCGCGGCGAGCCCCTCATGTTCGAGACGACTTCTCCCCACGGCACGAGTCGTCGCGACTTCTGGCTGCACCCGACGATCTCGGTGCAGTTCCAGTTCGCCGGCAGCCGGCAACCGCAGATCAACCCGCGCTGGATCGACGCCCTGATGGAGTCGGCGAACAGTGCCGACGGCTTGCGGATGGTGCCCGAGCCCCAGGGCTGATCGCCCCGCGCCCCGCGCCATCCGGCCAATTTCGGCCGCACATGCCCCGTTCGGGCCACATATCGACCGTGCCTTGACCGGCGGGCGTGCACCATCGATGGAGAACGTCGATGGGGTGGTGCATGGTGAACGTCGGCGAGAACCGAACGCTCGATCTGGGACGCTGGGCGGCAGCGGCCGCCGGCGAACGTGTGCTGGGCCGGCGGCTGCGCAGCGACAGTCGTGCCGTCGACGCCGGTGACGTGTTCGTCGCCCTCGGGCGCGGCGACCGGGTCGGCACGCACATCGCGCAGGCGCTCGACCGCGGCGCAGCAGTCGTGCTCGTCGACCTCGAGGTCGTGGAGACCGGCGGCGCGAGCGGCGACCCGCGCGTTCGCGGCGTCCGGGGACTCCGTGACGTCATCGGGGCGCTCGCCGACGACTACACCGGCCGCCCGTCTGCGGATATGACGCTCGTGGGCGTGACGGGCACCAACGGCAAGACCTCGACGGTGCAGCTGCTCGCGCAGAGCTGGGACCGCCTCGGCATCACGGCCGCGAGCATCGGCACCCTCGGCGCCGGTCTGCACGGAGCCCTCGTGCGGACCGCCCTCACCACGCCGTCGGTGGTCGAGATGCACGAGCTGCTCGCCGACCTGCGAGCCGCAGGAGCCCGCGCCGTCGGCATCGAGCTGAGTTCGCACGCGCTCGCGCAAGGGCGGGGGAACGGATGCCGCTTCGACATCGCCGCGTTCACCAACCTCACCCGCGACCACCTCGACTATCACGGGTCGATGGATGAATACGCCGCCGTCAAGCGTCGGATCCTTACGCTGCGCGGCATCCGAGCGGCCGTGCTCAACCTCGACGATCCATTCGTCGGTTCGCTCGTGCCGCCCGCGGGGGTGCGACGGGTCGGAGTGTCGACGATGAGACGCGGTGCCGCCGAGGTCAGCGCCGGCGACATCCGGCTCCGCGGCGACGGCGCCGACTTCACGCTCGACATCGACGGCGAACGAATCGAGGTGCGCTCGCCGCTGATCGGTCGCTTCAACGTCGACAACATCGCGATGACGGCCGCGATTCTCCACGCCCACGGAGCGCGTGCCGCGGACATCGCGACGGCGGTCGGCGACATCGCTCGCGTGCCCGGACGCATGCAGGTCGTCCATGCCGGAGGCGACGGCGCGCCCCGGGTCGTCGTCGACTACGCGCACACGCCCGACGGGCTGCAGCAGGCGCTCGCCGCGTTCGCGTCACGGGCCGGCCGGCTCGTGCTGGTCTTCGGCTGCCGCGGCGATCGCGATCGTGGCAAGCGACCCGAGATGGCGCGGATCGCCGAGGTCGGCGCCGACCTCGTGGTGCTCACGGACGACGACGTGCACCACGAGGACGGCGACGCCATCATCGCCGACGTGCTCGCCGGATTCCGGCGGGCGGATGCCGTGCATGTCGACCGCGACCGGGCGTCCGCCATCCGTGACGCCATCGCCGCCGCCGGTCCCGACGACACCGTCCTGATCGCCGGGAAAGGGCACGAGACCTCGCGCCTTGTCGGCGACGAGGTCGTTCCGTTCGACGACGTCAGAATTGCCGCATCCGCGCTGCCCTGACCACCCGCCTGATGTGGCATATTCGTCTCGATGAGTGACGACGCGCCACGGGTTCCGGTGAGGACCAAGACACTGCTCGAGGAGTGGGTGTCGGAGTTCCTTGCGCAGGAGCAGACGCAGGAGTTGTCGGTGAAGGTCGCGATCCAGGACGGCTCCGAGGGCCTCGACACCGGCCTCGTGATCATGCATCTGCGCAATGCGCCGGCCGAGGTCTACATGCAGCCGCGCGGGATCGACGAGCTCGAGTGGGAGGCGACCCTGACGGCGCGCACGGACGACCTCACGCTCAAACCGCAGCAGATGTCGGGCCTTGCTGCCGAAGTGGCCCTGGCTGCGAACCTCTGCACCTTCCTGCAGTTCAAGTCGATCGAATGGGACCGCATGTCGGGGATGCGCTGAGCGCGTTCCTGCCCGCCCGCACCTAGACCATCGACGGTCGAGGTGCAACCGGTCCCTCGTCGCGCTCGCGGCGACCAACAATGGTCGCGAGATCGCGAGTGTCCACCGTGGATATCTCGGTGGAGGGAATCGTCATGGCTCAGGCAGAAGGACGCGGCGTCGCCGTCGTCACCGGCGGAAGCGCGGGACTGGGACGCGCCATCGTGCGCGAGCTCGCGGACCGCGGATGGGATGTCGCTGTGCTGGCCCGCGGCCGCGACGGCGTCGACGCCGCGGTCGCCGAGGTCCAGGCCGCCGGTCGTCGGGGCCTCGGCGTCTCGGTCGACGTGTCGGACAACGACGCGGTCGAGCGCGCTGCCGACGAGGTCGAGCGCGGTCTCGGACCGATCGACCTCTGGGTGAACAACGTCATGTCGGGAGCGATCTCGACCTTCCTCGACACCTCGGCTGACGATTTCGACCGCGCGACCGCCGTCACCTACCTCGGGGCCGTCAACGGCACCCGCGCGGCCCTGCGCCGCATGCGAGCCCGCGACCGCGGTCACATCATCCAGATCGGCTCGGCGCTCGCGCACCGCGGCATCCCGCTGCAGGCCGCGTACTGCGGGGCGAAGCACGCCGTCCACGGCTTCACCGACTCGGTCGTCTCGGAGCTCACGCACGAGGGCAGCCAGGTGGCCGTCTCGATCGTCGACATGCCCGCCCTGAACACGACGCAGTTCGGCTGGGTGAAGTCCGACTTCCCGCACCACCCGCAGCCGGTGCCCCCGATCTACCAGCCCGAGGTGGGCGCCCGCGCCGTCGCCGACGTGGCCGACAAGCCCCGCCGGCGCACCTGGGTGGGGGAGTCGACCGTCGGCCTCATCCTCGGCACGCGCGTCGCGGGACGTTTCCTCGACTGGTACCTCGCGAAGAATGCGTGGGAGGGCCAGTTCGCCCCGGATTCGACACCGTCGGGCGCGGCGCCGAACCTGTACGAGCCGGTGCCGGGTGACCACGGCGCGCACGGCGCGTTCGACGATCGCGCGCGTTCGGGCAGCATCCAGACCTGGGCCATCCGGCACCGCACGCCGCTGTACGCCGCTGCCGCGGCCGCCGCGAGCGGCGTCGTCGCGGGCGCGGTCTCGCTGCTGCGCCGGCGCTGAAGGGGAGCGGGCACCCGCGGGCGTCGCAGCCGAGTGGCAGGATCGGAGAGTGAGTGAACCCGGCCTGTCTTCGCAAGCACTGCCGCTCGACGTCGACGCGGCCGCGGTGATGTGGGAGCAGTACCGGTCAGTACATCCCGAGGCCGTCCGGGCAGCGCCGGAGTACACCGTCGAACACTTCGGCGACTCCGCGCGGCTCGCGGACGAACTGCTTGAGATCGTGCTGTCGGGACGCAAACGCGCCACCGCTGAGCTGGTCGCCGACTTCGTGAGCCGCGGCGATCTCGTGCCCCGCATCGGGTCGCACTGGATCGCGTGTGACAGCTCCGGCGCGCCGCGCCTCATCATCCGGACGACCGAGCTGCGGCTCGGCGACTTCGCCAGTGCCGACGCCCCGTTCGCCGCCGACGAGGGCGAGGACGACGGCACGCTCGAGAGCTGGCGGCGTGAGCACCGACGGTATTGGACACGGGTCGCCGCAGCGCGCGGCGCGGAATGGTCGGAGGACGAGGAGATCGTGTTCGAGCGCTTCGCCGTCGTCTGGCCGCCCGCGCACGCGGACGACCTGACGGCCGCGCGGCCCTAGCCGTCACGACGCGCGGACGGAACCGAACCAGAGGGCGAAGTAGTACGCGAAGTTGCGGTTGCCGTACGACGAGCACGGGCCGCCGCTCGCCCAGCCGGACTCGAGCGCCGCAGCGTCCGGCTGGTAGGGCGTGTAGTTGTACAGCGCCGCCGTCGCGTCGTTCTCGATCGCGACATCCGTGCCGCCGCAGTCGCTGTTCGGGTGGTAGGCGATGAAGTGCGTGCCGGGCTGGCGCATGAAGTTCGACGCCCGGTACGAGGCGAGGTCGGTGGTGCCGGCGACGATCTGCGCGCCGACGCCCTCGTACTGCGGGTCGCACGGAGCGGTGTCGGGGCAGCTTGCACCCATCGCCGCACGCAGCCGCGCCTCCGAGGGCGCCCGCGCCGCGCGGCCCTCGACGAGCGACTGCTCCTTCTGCAGCGTCACCAGGATCACCCGCGCCGAGATGTCGCACGCTTGCTGCACGCGGTAGATGATCTCCGAGACCGGCAGCTCGCCGCCCTCGATCGCCCGGCAGATCACCTCGCCGGTGCGCTCGGACACCCGCTCCTCGCGCGACGAGATGCCGGCGGTCGCGACGTCCAGACACTGCCCGTTGGCACAGTCCCCGATCTTCTCGTCGAGGAAGCGCTGGATCTGCTCGGCCGACAGGGCGTCGCGATCGAAGAAGAGCTCGTCGTCGATGAGGTTCCCGGGCTCGATCTGGCCGGCGTTGGGCGGCAGGGCGCGCGGTTCCTCGCCGAGCAGCGGCGTCGCGCCGAGACCGGGCGACGACAGCACGCTGGCAGCCGTGACTCCGATCGCGACGATGAGGGTCACAAGCAGCGCCGGCACCGCGATGAGCGTCGCGATGATCGCGATGCGCCGACGTCGTCGTTGCATCCCGGATCGCGCGGCCATGCATCGATCGTCGCGTACGCGCGCCCGAGAAACCTGGGAGCGACCGGATGCCGTAGCGTGGCGCCGTGGCCGCTCAGGGGCCCATCGAGAACGGGGCACCGATGACGAACAGAACCGTGATGATCCTCGCCTTCGCCGCAGCCGTGCTGTTCGCGCTCGCCGGCATCCTGTCGCTCGCGAACGGATCCACCGGGACGGGCGCGCTGAACCTCATCGCGGCGGCGCTCTTCGTCGTGGTGGGCGTCATCCGCCTGCGCGGTGGACGCCGCGGCGGACGCGGCGGGGACGGTCCGCCTCGCCGCTGAGTGACATCAGCGGCCGGCGGCGGTGGACTGCCGGACGATCAATCGCGTCGGCAGCGGAGTCGCCTCGGTCACGACGTCGGGCTGCTCGACCACGAGCAGCACCTTCTGCATGATGAGCGCACCCAGCGCGGGGAAGTCCTGCTCGACCGTCGTCAGCGCCGGGTAGAGGAACGCCGCCTCGGGCACATTGTCGAAACCGACGATCCCGACGTCCTCCGGGACCCGCAGTCCCCGCTCGCGTAGGGCGGACAGCACGCCGATCGCCATGTGGTCGTTTCCGACGAAGATGGCGTCGCCCGGAGCGATCTCGCTCTCGACGGCGATCGCGAAACCGCTCGCGGCCGACCAATCCCCGTGGACGAGCGACGGCACGTCGAGTCGGCGTGCGACGAGCTCGTCGCGCCACCCGCGGATGCGCTCGGCGGCGTCGGGATTGCGCACCGGCCCCGCGATGTGGTGGATGCGTCGATGGCCGCTCTCGGCCAGATGCCGTACGGCGCTCCGCGCGCCGTGGTACTGATCGATCGCGACGAGCTGCGGATGCGGGCGGCTGGTGGCGGCCACCGCGACCAGCGGCACGTCGAGCTCGAGCCCCTGCACGGCCGCGAGCACGTCGAGGTCGACGACGATGAGCACGATCGCGTCGACGCGCTGGCGCAGCAGCCCGTCGATGGCTGCGCGCACCGCGGCGACGTCGCTCTCGGGCGAGCTGATGGCGTCGACGTTGTAGCGCTCCGAGCGCGCAGCGAAGTTGAAGTGCGTCGCGACGGACGTCGGACCGTACTGAACGGTTCCCGGCGTGATCAGCCCGATCGTGCGGGTGCGGCGCGTCACGAGAGCACGGGCGGCGGGGGAGGGGCTGTACCGCAGCTGTGCGATGGCCTTCTCGACCCGCTCCCGCGTGGCCGGTCGCACGTTGGGCATGTCGTTCAGGACGCGTGAGACGGTCTGATGCGAGACCCCGGCGAGGCGGGCGACGTCGAAGATGTTGGCGGAACGGGGCGTGCGCGCGTCAGTCATCCGTGCCCCCAGCCCCATCGTCCCGGTCGTCGTCGTCGTCGGCGCGGGCGACGAGAGCGATGAGGCCGTCGGTCGTGAGATCGGCGCTCGGGATGACGTGGGCGATGCGTCCATCGCGCACCACGGCGACCGTGTGCGAGACCCGCAGGACCTCGTCGAGCTCCGCCGAGATGTAGACGACCGCGACGCCGTTGTCGGCGAGCTCGCCCACCAGGCGTTGGACCTCGGCTTTCGCCCCCACATCGATCCCGCGGGTGGGCTCATCGAGCACGACGACGCGCGGCGAGAGGGCGAGCAGACGAGCCAGCAGCACCTTCTGCTGGTTGCCGCCCGACAGCTCCCGCACCGGCCGATCGATGTCGGCGGGGCGGATGCTGAGCGCCTCGACCCAGCTGCGGGCGAGCTCCCGCGCTCGTGCCGCGCCGACCGGCCGCAGGATGCCGCGCTGCACCTGCAGGGCGAGGGTGATGTTCTCGAGCACGGTGAGATCACCCAGCACGCCCTCGCTGCGACGATTCTCGGAGGAGTACACGATTCCGCGCCCGATGGCATCCCGTGCGCCCCCGCCCCCGAGCGGAGCCCCGTCGAGGAAGACGCGCCCCTCGTCCACGGTGTCGACACCCGAGAGCGCCCGGGCGATCTCGGTGCGGCCGGAGCCCAACAGCCCCGCGAAGCCGATCACCTCGCCCTCGGCGACATCGAGGTCGAACGCGTGGCGGATGCGACTGGTCCGGGCGGCTCGAGCCGACAGGACCAGCGGGCCATCGGCCGGGGGAGCCGCGTCGTGATCGATCGCCGCGAGCCGTGCCGCCGACTCGCCGAGCATCTTCTCGACGAGATCGACGCGGAGCAGTTCCGTGGTGGAGTACTCGCCGACGAAGCGGCCGCCGCGCAAGACGGTGATCCGGTCGCACAGTTCGTAGACCTGGTCGAGGAAATGAGACACGAACAGCACCGCGGTTCCGCCGGCGGTGAGCTCGCGGACGACGCGGAACAGCTCGGCCACCTCGTCGGCATCGAGGCTCGAGGTCGGCTCGTCGAGCACCAGCACCCGCAGCGCCGGTCCGGACACCGCCCGCGCGATGGCGACCAGCTGCTGCACCGCGAGCGAGTGCGACGACAACAGGGAACCGGGGTCGATCGCGAGGCCGAGTGACGCGAGCACCGTCGCGGCGCGGCGCTGCATCTCGGCGTGGTCGATCAGCCCGAAGCGCCGCGGCTCGCGGCCGAGCGAGACGTTCTCGGCGACCGTGAGGTTGGGGAGGAGGTCGATCTCCTGATAGACGGTCGAGATCCCGGCGGCGATGGCATCCGCGGGGCGTCCGAGGCGTGCCGGCTCGCCGCCGATGAGGATCTCGCCCGCGTCGAGCCGCAGCGCGCCGGTGATGGCCTTGATGAGCGTCGACTTGCCGGCTCCGTTCTCGCCCATCAGCGAGTGCACCTCGCCCGGGTACAGGCGCAGATGCACGTCGGCCAGCGCCTGCTCGGGCCCGAAGCGCACCTCGGCGCCGCGCACCTCGAGCGTCGGCACCGCCTCGGGATCCATGCGCACCATCATGCCGTCCCGCCGCCACCGCCCCGGGTCGGCCGCGCCGGATGGGGGCGCGGCCGACCCGTGAACACGGTCGAGACGGTCGTCACCGCCGGGTGGCGGACCGGCCGACGATCAGGCGCTGCACCACGACGAACACGAGCAGCAGCGCGCCCACCGAGATGCGGGTCCACGACTGCTCTGCGCCGAGGAAGGAGATGATCGTCCGGATGAGGCCGTACACGAAGACGCCGATGAGCGACCCGGCGACGAATCCGCTCCCGCCCGTCAACAGCGTGCCGCCGATGACGACGGCGGCGATCGTGTCGAGCTCGGTGCCGATGCCGTTGAGCGGGTACCCCGCCCCCGAGTAAGCCGTCAGCACGATGCCGGCGACGCCGGCGCACACTCCGCTGATCACGTAGACCAGCAGCCGGGTGCGCACAACGGGCAGACCCATGAGCCGCGCCGACTGCTCACTGCCGCCGATCGCGTACACCGTGCGTCCGAACCGGGTGTAGCGCAGCACGAGCGCCGCCAGCAGGACGGTGAGCAGCGCCAGGATGCCGGTGGGTGTGATGTACCAGTCGCCCACGGCGAGGCGCGTCGACTGCAGCCACAGCAGCCCGTCGTCCTCGACCTTGATCGACTCCAAGCTGACCACGAAGGCGAGACCCCGGGCCAGGAACATCCCGATGAGCGAGGCGATGAACGGCTGGACGTCGAAGAACTGCACCAGCACCCCGATCAGCAGCCCGATCGTCCCGCCGATGGCGATCATGGCGGGAACCGCGACCGCGACGGGGATCCCCTCCGACAGCAGACGGGCGCACAGGATGCCGGTGAAGGCCATCACCGCGCCGACCGAGAGGTCGATGCCTCCGGTCAGGATGACGAAGGTCATCCCGACGGCGAGGACGAGCAGGTACGCGTTGTCGAGCAGGATCGACGACAGGATGCGCGGCAGCTGGAAGTTCGGGAAGTTGATCATCGCGCCGACGATCATCACGACGAGGATCGCGGCGGCCGCGAACACCGGCACGAGGGCGACGTGGCGCGACAGGAAGCGGTGCCAGGGGCTGAGCGTGCGCTCGTGTGCGCGGGGCGGGGCGGTCAGCGAGGTCATGAGAGCACCTTTGCGTCGGAGCGGGGCGAGGTCGATCGCGCCGAGGAGCGAGCGCCGGCGGCGAACCAGCCGCGCACGCGGCGCGACTGCAGCAGGACGACGACCAGCACGGCCGCGGCCATGAACACCGGGCTCACCGCCGGCGGCACACCCAGGAAGGTGATGGTCGTCTTGAGGGTCTGGATGGTGAACACGCCCACGACGGTGCCGGCGAGGGTGAACTTGCCGCCCGCCAGCGAGGTGCCGCCGAGGACGACCGCGAGGATGGCGTCGAGCTCGATGTACATGCCGGCGGCATTGGCGTCCGCCGCCATGATGTTCGAGCTGTACAGGATGCCGGCCACGCCGGCGAGCGTGCCGCTCGCGACGTACGTGCCCCAGATGATGCCGCGTGAGCGGACCCCCGCAAGGCGGCTCGCCTCCGGGTTGATGCCCACCGCCTCGGTGAGCATCCCCAGGGCGGTGCGGCGCTGGGCCAGCGCGACCACCGCGATGGCCGCGAGCGAGACGCAGAAGGCGAACGGCAGGCCGAACACGTAGCCCTGCGCCATGAACTGGTAGGGCTCACTGTTGATCGTCGTGATGAAGCCGCCCGTGATCAACAGCGCGACGCCGCGCCCTGCGAGCATGAGCACGAGGGTGGCGATGATCGGTTGGATGCCGAGGACGGCGACGAGGAAGCCGTTCCAGACTCCCAGGACCAACGAGGTGCCGACAGCGGCCGCGATCGCCAGGGCGACGACGCCGAGGCTGCCGGGCTCGGGTGAGGCCTCGATGATCGTCAACGCCACGGCTCCCGAGACGGCCATGATGGCGCCGACCGAGAGATCGATGCCGCGCGTGGCGATGACGAGCGTCATGCCGAGGGCGACGAGCATGAGCGGCGCGCTGTTGCGCAGGATGTCGATGAGCGAGCCGTAGAGCTGCCCGTTCTGCACCGTGACGCTCAGGAACGATGGTCGCGACACCGTGTTCACGGCGATCAGCGCCACCAGGGCGAGGATCGGCCAGACGAGCCGGTGGGTGATCAGCTTCTTCACGCGATCTTCTCCTTACCCGAGGAATTCTCGGAGTCGCCTTCGGCGATGAAGGCGACCAACGTGTCGACGTCCACATCCTGCGTCATGAGCTCGCCGATCTTGCGGCGATCGCGCAGCACGGCGACGCGTTGCGCGATGCGCAGGACCTCTTCGAGCTCGGACGAGATGAAGACGACCGCCAGCCCCTGCGCGGCGAGCTCGGCCACCTTGCGCTGGATGTCGGCCTTCGCACCGACATCGATGCCGCGCGTGGGCTCGTCGAGGATCAGCAGCTCGGGCGCCGTGGCGAGCCAGCGCGCCAGCAGGACCTTCTGCTGATTCCCGCCCGAGAGGTTGCGGACGAGTGCATGGGGATCGGCCGGCCGCACGCCCAGGGCGGTGAGGTATTCGCTGACGATGGCGTCGCGTTCGCTCTGCGGAACGCGGCGGAGGGCGCCGCGTCGGGCTTGCACGCCCAACACGATGTTCTCGGCGACGGTGAGGTCGCCGACGACACCCTCGGAGCGGCGGTCCTCCGACGAGAACGCGATGCCGCGATCGAGTGCGAGGCGGGGCGTGGTGAGGCGCGTCGGTGCTCCGTTGACCTCGATCGTGCCGGCATCCGATCGGTCCGCGCCGGCGAGCAGCCGTGCCAACTCCGTCCGTCCCGAGCCCAGCAGGCCGGCGAGGCCGACGATCTCACCGGCGTGGACATCGAGATCGGCGGCCTCGATCACGCCGCGGCGTCCGATGCCGGTGGCCCGCAGGACCGGCACCGCGGTGCGATCGATCTCGCGTTCGGCGGTGGACGAGAGTGCGTCGAGCGCGCTGAGCTCGCGCCCGATCATGCGGGCCACCAGCGCCTCGCGGCCGAGCTCGGCGATCGGGTACTCGCCGACGAGCCCGCCGTTGCGGAGCACCGTGAGGCGATCGGAGACCTCGTAGATCTGGTCGAGGAAGTGCGAGACGAACAGGATCGCGACGCCGCGGTCGCGGAGCCGTCGCATGACGGCGAAGAGCTGCTCGACCTCGCCGCGGTCCAGGCTCGACGTCGGCTCGTCGAGGATGAGCACGCGCGTGTCGATGACCATCGAGCGGCTGATGGCGACCAGCTGCTGCACCGCGATGGAGTGGCTCGCCAGGACGGATCGAGTGTCGATGTCGACGCCGAGCTCGGCGAGGTGACCCGCCGCGGCCGTGTGCGTGGCGGCCCAGTCGATGCGGCCGCCGCGGCGGACCTCGTGTCCCAGCATCACGTTCTCGGCGACCGAGAGGTTGGCGCAGAGGTTGACCTCTTGGTAGACGGTGGAGATGCCGGCGGCTTGCGCGTCGGCGGTGCTGCGGAACGAGCGCTCCTCGCCCGCGACGACGATGGTGCCGTCGTCGATGGCGTACACGCCGGTGAGGGCCTTGATCAGCGTGGACTTGCCGGCGCCGTTCTCGCCCATCAGGGAGTGGACCTCGCCCCCGTAGAGGGTGAGGTCGACGGCGTCGAGGGCTTTCACCCCCGGAAACTGGATGGTGATCCCGCGCATCGCGACCGCGACCGGGCGTTCAGTGGTCATCATCGACCCGCTTTCTGGAGTGGGGGTGGCGGCCGTTGCTCCGGCCGCCACCCGGTGTCGGATCAGTAGGGGCGGCTGTCGAGGACTTCCTTGGCCTGCTCCTGCGTGAAGCTCTGGTCTTCGACGATGTACTGCTTGTCGACCGTCTCTCCGGCCAGCACCGACTTCACGACCTCCGCGGTCTTCTCGCCCAGCAGCGGGTTGCATTCGACGATGAAGTTGAACTCGCCGTCGGCCAGGGCGGTCATGCCGTCCTTGACGGCGTCGATGGTGACGATCTGGATGTCGGTCCCGGGCGTCATGCCCGCCGCCTTGATCGCGTCGAGTGCGCCGAGGCCCATGTCGTCGTTGTGGGCGAAGAGCATGTCGATGTCGGAGCCGAACTTCTGCAGGAAGCCCTCCATCACCGTCTTGCCCTCGGCGCGGGTGAAGTTGCCGGTCTGCGAGTCGAGCACCGTGATGTCGCTGCTCGCGATGGCGGCGTCGAACCCGGTCTGCCGGTCGGTCGCTGCGGACGAGCCGGTGGTGCCCTCGAGGATCACGAGGTTGGCCGGCTCGGCGCCGACGGTCTCGGCGACCCATTCGCCCGCGGTCTTGCCCTCCTGCTCGAAGTCGAGGCCGACCCAGCTGGCGTAGAGGTCCTCCGACGCCGACACGGTGCGGTCCTCCAGGATGACGGGGATGCCGGCATCCTTGGCCTCCTTCAGCACGTCGTCCCATCCGTCGCTGACGATGGGTGCCAGGACGATCGCGTCGACGCCCTGGTTGATGAAGCTGCGGACGGCGGCGATCTGCGCTTCAGGCTTGTTGTCGGCGGCGTTGAAGATCAGGTCGAAACCGTTCTCGGCCGAGAAAGCCTCTTTCATGGACTCGGTGTTGGCGCTGCGCCAGCCGCTCTCGGAGCCGGTCTGTGCGAACCCGACCGTGATGACGTCGTCACCGCCCGAGCCGCCGGGTGAGCTGGAGCTCGCGCACGCGGTGGCGCTCAGCGCGACCACGCCGAGCATGGCGACAGCGGTGATGACGGACTTCACCTGGGACATCGGAAACCTCCTCGTTTCGTCCGGCAACGTCGCCGGATCTCTGATGCGTGTCTGCCTTGCGGCGACGCTCGAATGTTAGCGCTCACATTCCCGGTGCTGTCAAGAGTTCTCCGTATCACGAATGGGCAACGGCGGGCCCGGCAGTGCATCGCGACGCGCGAGGAACCGCTCGCGAGGTGAGCGCTCACACGGCGCTCACGCGCACCGTTGCGGGTGGACTGGCCGCGCGCGTCTACCTCATTCGCCGCGGGAACGCGAGTGGGTGCACGCGCGGATCGACGCGATCTACCGTGTGATGACCGGGATGAACCGTCCCGGCATCCGGGCATACAGCCCCGGACGCAGATCGAGGGAAGGGGCCGATTATGGGACTCGACGACAAGATCAAGAACGCCGCTCAGGACGTTGCCGGCAAGGCGAAGGAAGCCACCGGCAAGTCGACCGACAACGAGCGTCTCGAAGCCGAAGGTCACAAGGACCAGACCGCCGCCAACGTCAAGCAGGCCGGCGAGAACGTCAAGGACGCCTTCAAGTAAGACGCTCCTTCGCGCGAACACCCCGGGTCATCTCGACCCGGGGTGTTCTGCGTGTGCGGGGGTGACGGCGCCCGCGATACCGCACCACCGCTGCCCGAGGCAAGCGGGCGGCGCCCGCGACTGCCGCTCGGGAACACTGGAGTATGGCCTTCATCGGATACCACGCTTCGCACGAACAACTCGCGCCCAGCGCGCTGCTGGATGCCGTGATCGCTGCCGAACGGGTGGGGTTCGACGGCGCGTTCAGCGCCGATCACATCTCGCCGTGGACACCGCAGCAGGGGCATTCCGGGAACGTCATCGCCTGGCTCGGCGCGGCCCTCGCGTCGACGCGATTCCCGATCGGCTCGGTCGCCACGCCCGGACAGCTCCACCACCCCGTCCTCAGCGCGCACGCCATCGCGACGCTGTGCGAGATGTTCCCCGGACGGTACTTCGCCGCCCTCGGCAGCGGTGAGCTGCTCAACGAGCACGTCACCGGCGACCCGTGGCCGTCCAAGGACGAGCGCACCGCCCGACTCGGGGAATGCGTCGAGGTCATGCGGGGACTGCTCGCCGGAGAGACGGTCACGCACGAGGGACGCGTCCGTGTGCACGAGGCGCGGCTGTGGAGCCTGCCCGCCGGACCGACGACCCTGATGGCGACGGCCGCGTCGCCCGAGACCGCGCGGTGGGCCGCCGGCTGGGCCGATGGCCTCGTCACCGTGGGGACCGAACGCGCGCAGGTCGCCGAGATCGTCGACGCCTACCTGGATGCCGGCGGGCTCGGGCCGACCTGTCTGCAGGTGCACATCTCGCTCGCCGGGTCGGTCGACGAGGCGATCGCCGTCGCCCGGGACCAGTGGGTGCACGGCGTCGTCGCCCCGCCCGAGGCGTGGGACATCGCGCAGCCCGAGGAGTTCGCGGCGCGGGCGGGCAACCCGACCGACGCCGAGCTCGCCGAGCACGTCATGATCGCCGAGGAATCGGCCGAAGGCATCGCCGCGCTCGCCGACCGCCTCGGCGACCTCGTCGATGCCGGGTTCGACCGGTTGTACATCCACGAGATCGCACAGGACCAGCGCGCCTTCCTCGGCGAACGCGCGACCCGCCTGCTCGCCGCCCTGCGGGAACGCTTCAGCGGGTGAAGGTCTCGACCCGGTCGCCCGACCAGACGATCAGGATGTCGTCGAGCGCGGCGACCGCGGTCGGGACGGCGGGATCGGCCGCGTCGAGGCATCCCGCCGGGGTGACGGCGTCGTCGTCGTCGATCCACGCCAGCGCGAGACCGTCGGCGCAGGCCTCGGGGTCGACGCGGGCGACAGCGGTCGATCGGCCCAGCACGTCGACGGCGACGACCTGATCGACGGGCAGCGGCGTCCACGGGGCCGACCCGACGCGCACCTGCGGTACGCCGTCGCACACGAGAGCGGTCTGCTGCGAGCCGATGCGGATGCTGCTCGGTGCGGGGCACGGCAACGGCACGTCGCCGCCGGGCGTCACCAGCACGGCGGGAGCGTCCAGCGAGGGATACGTCGCCTGCTCGAGCAGCTCGGGGTAGAGCTCCCAGAAGTTCCCCTGCGTGAAGGTGCGCAGCCACTCCGCCTCGCACCCCGCGAGGTCGACGACCATCTCGGCCTCCGTCCCCGAGAACCCGTAGAGCGCGCGGACGCGCTCGATGCCGCGGTAGCGCGGCGTCACATCGGCCCAGGTCTGCCCGGCATCGTCGGAGCGCTCGACGAGCGGTTCCTCCCCGTCGCAGGCGCCGGCGGTGGCGCGCCACAAGGTGCCCTCGGAGGATTGGGCGAGGAACCGTTCACCCGCGCCGGAGGTCGCCGGCAGCGGCGGCGCATCGCTCGGCGTCGCGGACGGGGGCGGGGTGTCGGACCCGCGGAACGAGAAGCTCGGCACCGGAGCCGGCGTGGCGGCGGCCGGGTCGAGGCTGGTGTCGCGCTGCAGCGCGAGCACCGTGAGCGCGACGACGGCGAGCGCGAGCCCGACCACGGCGACGACCGCCAGCGCGCGCGCCGCCGGCGAGGCGCTCAGGTCAGGCCGCGCCATGACGCGTCATCCCTCGGACGTTCCCGCACGGCCGGGGTCGTTCGCGGCGCGGCTGCGGAAGCCGAGGTCGCTCAACGTCGGTGCCGGCTCGGTCGCCACCGGAGCGGACGCGGCGGACCCGCGTCGACCGCGCGGCGGCTTGGCCTTCTTGGCCTTCTTCGTCTGCGTGGCGGGGGCGCTCCGACGTGCGGCTCGCTCCTCGTTCTCACGCTCCGTATAGCCGTAGCCGTACCCGTACCCGCCGTAGTAGGCGTCGGGGCCGCGAGTGGGGACCATCGTCAGGACGATGCCGGCGACCTTCGCGTCGACGGTCTGCAGTGCATCGACCGCGCCCTTGAGCTGGTGACGCGTCGTCCGGCCCGAGGCGACACCGACGATCGCGCCGCTCGTGGCGCGTGCGAGGATCGCGGCGTCGGTGACCGGCAGCAGCGGGGGAGCGTCGCAGAGCACGACGTCAAAGTCGCGCTCGAGCACCTCGAGCAGCTTGTGCATCTGCGGTGAGGCGAGCAGCTCGCTCGGGTTCGGCGGAATCTTGCCCGACGGCAGGACGTACAGGCTGCGGCCACCCCACGGCTGCATGACATCGCCGAGACGCGCCCGTCCGATGAGCACGTCGGTCAGGCCCGCGCCACCCTCGAGGCCGAGGTACTCGTCGACCTTCGGCTTGCGCAGGTCGGTGTCGAGCAGCGCGACCTTCTTGCCCGCGTCGGCCAGGGCGATCGCGAGGTTGATCGTCGTGGTCGACTTGCCCTCGCTGGGCACCGAGCTCGTCACGACGAAGCTCGCGCGGCCGCCCATGTCGAGGAACTGCAGGTTGGTGCGCAGCGCCCGGAACGACTCGGCCCGCGGACTCAGCGGGTCGGCGTGCACGATGAGCGGCCGCTCCTTGGCCTTCGGGTCGAACGCGATCGCGCCGATCAGGGGCGACTCGGTGACCTGCTCCACATCGCGCGAGTTGCGGATGCGGGTGTCGAGGACGGTCCGCAGCACGGCGATGCCGACGCCCAGCGCGAGGCCGACGAGCAGGCCGAGAGCGAGGTTCAGCGGCACATTGGGGCTCGAGGGGGTCAGCGCGGGCTGGGCGTCGCGAACGCGGGAGAGCTGGATGGGGCTCGCGCCCGAGTCGCTGGCCGGCTCGATCGCGGGGACCGCGGCCGACAGGCTGGCCGCGAGCGCGTTGGCGATGTCCGCCGCGGCGACCGGGTCGGTGTCTTCGACGCTGATCGTGATGAGCGTCGTGTTCAGCGCGGTGCTGGCGTTGACCTTCTCGGCCAGCTGGCCCGCCGTGATCCCGAGGCCGAGCTCGGCGATGACCGGGTTCATGACGATCGGCGTCGACACGAGCCCGACGTACGTGTTGATGCGCGCCTGGGCGAACGTCGACCCCTGCTGCAGCTCGGCGACACTGCCGGAGGTCTGCGTCGAGACGAAGACGGTGCTCGAGGATTCGTAGGTCGGAGTCCGGGTGAGCGAGTACGCGGCCGCGGCGCCGACGCCCACGAGCGTCACCGCCAGGATCACGATCCAGTTCTTCCGGAGAATGCGGATGTAGTCGGAGAGCTCCATGCTGCCCTTCGGTGCGCGCCCGGGGGGCGACGGCGGAAACTCGGATCAGTCTGCCACAGGCATGTTTCCGGTCTGCGTCAGACGTCGCCGTGCGGATCAGGCCGGTGTCTGCGCCACCGCGAGGCGGACCACCCGCGCGACCGCGTCGAGCGCGGGGTCGAGCTGCGCGCCCGACAGCTCGTACGTCGCCCACGACCGCCGGTACGGGTCGATGACGTCGTCGTCGGCGGGATCGGCCGGCGGCAGGACGAGACCCCGCTGCCCCGACACCGCGGCCAGAGCGCCGCGCAGGCGCCCCGCGGCATCCTGCTCCGGCGCCGCCGCCGCGGCCGTGAGCACGGCGGCATCCGACAGGGATCCGGCGAGGCGGGCGAACTCGCGGATGGTGAAGGCCACGCGCGAGCGCGCGGGGGCCAACTCGGCGACCGCGCGCCGGTGGTCGCGCGCCATCGCGAGCACGAGATCAGCCGAGGCCAGATGCGCTTCGGTGAGGAACCGTGCCCGGTGCTCAGCGGCGGCGGCGGCCGGGATGCCGCGTGCAGCGGCCAGTCGCTGCGCCTCGTCGGTCATCGCGTGGTCGGCGAGGCCGCGGGTGCCGGCGCTGACGACCGACACGCCCAGATCGGCGAGCCGCGTGCGCAGCGCGAGTGCGGCCAGCGGCGAGCGGCAGATGTTTCCCGTGCAGATCGTGACGATCTCGACCAAGGGGACCTCCGAAGACGGGGCGCCGGTTCCGGACTGCCGGGTAACGTGGGCGCGTGCACACCCACCCTAGCGAGCCGGTTCTGGCCCCCGTCGCGGCGGAGGAGCCGGGGCGCACCTCGGGGCGCCGCCGTCGTCGCACCGATTGGCGCGAGGGCGGCTCCACCGTCCGGACGTGGCGCGAGATGCTACTGGCCTGGGCGGTGCTCGGCCTCGGTGCCGGCGTGCTCGCCGGGTACCTCGTCGTCACCCTGCAGCCCACCGCAGCCTGGGCGGGATGGGCCGCGACGGGGCTGCTCTGGCTCGGGATGCTCGTGCCCATCGTCATCGCGTTGCGGCGTTCGCGCCCCGCGGGACTGCTGCGCTTCCGGGCGTCGGACGTGCTGCTCGGCATCGGGTTCGGGGCCATCCTGCGCTTGTGCCAGGGGCTCATCCAGCAGGCGGTCACGGGCGAGGCCGCGTTCCCGGGCATGGTGCTCATGGATGGCCGGCTGCCCGTGACCTGGTGGTTCACCGATGCCCTCGCGGCGGGCGTCGTGGGTCCGGTCATCGAGGAGTTCTTCTTCCGTGTCGTCCTGCTCGTGGCGATCTACACGGTGCTGCGGCGTCCCGCGGGTCATGTCGTCGCCGGACTGGCGGCGCTGCTCGTCTCGTCGGCGGTCTTCGTCGTCGTGCATCTGGTCGACGGCAGCCTCGGAGCCGACGCGGTACTGTCGATCGGCCTGGTCGGGGTCGTGTGCGCGCTGCTCGTGCTCGTCACCGGGCGCATCTGGCCCGCCGTCCTCGCGCACGTCGTCTACAACCTCGCCGGGGTCGGCCTCGTGCTGATCGGCACCTTCGCCGCGTAACGCGTCCACGGAGCCCGGCGGCGCGCTGGTAGCATCGCGCCGACATCAGGCGTACCCGACGGCTGAGTCGTTCAGGGGAATGCGCTGCCGGCGATGAGGATCTGGTGGAACGCGGTCACCGGTGGGGCGTTCTACACCCGCTGGAGCGCCGTGCTGTCGCTGCTCGTCGCGAGCGTGTTCTCCGTCCCCTCGATCGGCGGCACCGGGCCCGAGGACTATCTGCGCGGCGTCGTCGTCGCCGCCCTCGGCTGGGCCGTGCTGGCGGCCGCGCTCGTGCCGGCGGCCGTCGCCGAACGCATGCTGCGTGCGCGATCCGCCCGCGCCGTCGCGGTGCTCGGGTCGCTCGTCGCCGTGGCGACGTGTCGGTCGAGCGTGAACGACGCCGTCAGTGTCGCCCTCTTCGGCCTCGCGCCCCACGGCATGCCGGGGGCCCGCATCGCGACGAACCTCGTGACGGCGTTCGCGCTGCTGTCGATCGTCGCGGTCATCACCTCGCGCCACGCCGCCGCGCGCGCTGCCGCCCAGCGCCTGCGCGACGCGCTCGACCGCGTCGAGGTGGCCCGGGTCCGCAGCGAGCAGCGTGCGCGCGACGCCGCCGCTGAGATCTCGCGAGCCGTGGCGGATCTGCGAGACGCCCGGGAGCGGATGCTCGCCGGGCTCGTCGACTTCGACGCGGTGCGGGGGTTCGCCGAGCGGGTGCGCGCCGTCAGTCACTCGCTCGACCGGGGGCTCCGCGAGCGCGCCGAGACGCCGGTGCCCCGGCGGGCGGCGCCGGGACGGCCGCCCGAGCCGGCACCGTCCGTATCGCACCGCCTCGTCGCGCCGCCCTGGTTCAGCGTGGCGCCGCTGTACGCGCTGGCCTGCTTCCCGTTCGCGGTGGCGGCCGGGGGCGTCGGGGTGGGGCTGGGCGGCCTCGCCGGCGGCATCCTCGTCGACCTCCTCGCCGGACTCGCCACCCGACGCTGGGCGGCCCCACCCCGGGGTGCTGCGGTGTTCGTCGCCGTCTGGCTCGTCGCCGGCGTCGGCATGGCGGGCGTGACCTACGCGTTCCTGCCCGCCATCGGTACGCTCGGGCTCGTCCCGGTGCTCGCGGTGCCGCTCGTCGCCGCGCTCGTCAGCCTCTGTCGCGACGCCCTCGCCCGGGCACGCTCCGACGAGCGCCGTGCCACGACCGGACTGGCCGACGCCGCGCGCGACGCGGCCGCCGCCGACGTGCGCGCGCAGGCGCCCGTTCGCCGCGCGGTCGACATCCTCCATGGCCGGGCGCAGGGCGCGTGCGTCGTGTTCGCCGCGCGGGTCGATGACCGTGAGCCGACGCCGGACGAGGTGGCGGACTTCCGCGGCCGGACCGAGGCGGCCTTCGACGCGCTGCTCCATCCGCCCGAGACCGACACGGCGACCGCCCGCGATGCCCTCGACGGGCTCGTGGACGCGTGGCGCTCCGCCGTTGCCGTCTCGTGCCACGTCGAGCCCGACGCCGCCGCGATGCTCGCGGCGCTCGCGGCATCCGATCGCCTCGTCACGGCGGTGAACGAGGCGCTCGTCAACGCCGTGAAGCATTCCGGCGCTCGGACGGCGGTCGTCCGCGTCGACCGGGCGCCCGCAGGCGGACTGCGGGTGCGGGTGACGTCGCCCGGACGCCTGGCGTCCTCGCGCCGGTCGGGCCTCGGGACCCGTCAGCCCGGCATCCGGATCTTCTCCGACGGCGACGACGTGGTCTTCGAGATCACTGTCGCGGATGCCGTCGCGCCCGCCGCACCGCGGTCCTGACGCGCCGCACCGACGAGGGGACGGTGCCGCTGCCCACTACGGAGGTGGCGCGCGTCGGCTACGGAGGTCACGCGTTCCTGCGCGGCACCTCAGTGGTCTGACCACTGAACCCCGCCTCTTCTCGCGTGTGCGCACGTCCCTGCCTCCGAGGCTGGATCCCAGGTGCAACACGGGAACCCGGAGGATCGGCCATGAAACGACGCGATAAGAACGCGGACGCCACGTCCCGCTCGCGCGGCTCCGCACCGCACAGATGGCGGCGTCTCGCCGCCGCCATCACGACCGCAGCGGCGGTCGTCGGCGGCTCGCTCGTCGTCGCGGCGAGCGCCCAGGCGGCGACCCACACCTTCTTCGTCGACTCGCTCGACGGGTCCGCGTCCGCGGCGGGCGTCAACGTCGGCAACGGGGTCTGCGAGACGACCGCGGGGACGTGCACCATGCGCGCGGCGATCGAAGAGGCGAACGCGCTGAACCTGCCGAAAGGCTCGGTGACCATCACCGTCGCCGATGGACTCACCGGCAACATCGACGCCCTCAACGCCGCGGCTGCGCGCATGCAGAACTCGCGTGTGTCGAACCAGGACGCCGCGGCCCATTTCGAGATCACGGCACCGGTCATCATCGATCTCGACAACCGGGTGACGATGCAGACGAGCGCCGACACGGCGGCCGCGCTGTTCCACGTCAACGGGCCCGACGTCGAGTTCCGCAACATGCGGCAGATCCTCTCCGGCGAGACGTCGATCGTCACGGGACCGCAGACCCGCGGATTCCTGCTCGACGGTGGGGAGACCTCGACCGAGCGCAACTACTTCCCCGAGCGTTTCATGGTCATCCGCGAGGGCGCGAGTGACATCACCGTGCGCAACTACCGCATCCAGGGCTTCTATCACGCGGCGAACGCCACCGGCATCTTCTACGTCAACGCACAGAACAACACCCCGATTCGCAACGTCCGCATCGAGAACGTGCAGATCGCGTATCCCACCGCCACCACCTGCAACGCCTCGAACGGTTCGGGATGCCGGACGGACATCGTGCAGTTCCTGCCCCGCAATCGCAATGTCGTCCTGGACGGGTTCACCTTCACGAACTCGTTCGTGTCGAACCTGACGAACCGAGACGCGTTCCCCTTCTCGCGAGGCACCGCCGCCACCAGCGTCACGGCCTAGAACATCGACATCTCGAACAACAGCTTCATCAACGCACAGGGCTCGGGGACCGGGGTCAACAACGCCTTCATCACCCTGCCGTTCGGTCCGATGGCGGGAGAGAACCGCATCGTCGGCAACGAGTTCGTGCGCGCGACCAGCGGACAGACCTTCGCGATCTCGTGGAACGGCACCACCACCTCGGGCAGCGCCGGCAACCTGCGCATCGCCGAGAACTACTTCGACGGGTACAGCGCGACCTCGGTGTCGCTGACCAACACCGGCGATGTCACGGTCGAGAAGAACACCTTCGGTGCGCGAAGCGCGAGCCAGGCGCGGCCGGCGATCACAGAGGAGACGCGCACCGCTGCCACAACTCTCGTGGTCAACAACACCAATGCCAACGGCCAGATCGGCACGTGGTTCCCGACCTCCGACGCCGCGGTTCTGACCGGCGCGGCGCCGTCCGGGCTGATCCCGACGGTTTCGCCCCTGGGCGACGGTGTGCCCGTCTGCCTGGCCACGCTCGAGGTCAGCGCACCCACGAGCGGCAACATCCCCGCCGGGCCCGTGGACCTCGACGCGTACTGGACGGGTGACCGGACCGCGGAGGTGTACCTCGGACGTGCGGAAGCCGTCACCGGTGGCTCCGCGCAGATCGAGCTGCGGCTGCCGGTGGGACCGCAGACCTTTCCGACCACCGAGGTCGGAGGCTCGCAGCAGGTCACGATCGTCGACGACCAGACCGGAGCGGCCAGCGGGTACATCCGACTGCAGACCCGTTCCGCGACGGGCCAGACCTCGCAGTACTCGCGCATCGTCGGGTTCAGCGGGAACTGCATGCCCGCGCTCACCATCGAACAGGCTGAGGGCCAAAACGATCCGACCCTGGCCCGCGACCTCCACTTCACGGTGACGTCGTCGCTTCCGCTCGATCCCGCGTCGGTCTCGGCCGCCTCGCTCGACCTCGCCGCGTCCCCGGTGGACGAGACGATCGATGCGGAACGACTCAACCCGCGCGTGACATCGGTGACCGCCGTGGACGGCAGCGAGAACCGCGAGTTCCTCGTGGTCGCTCGCGTGGACGACTCCGCGCGCGTGGAGGCCGCCATTCCCGCTGAACGCGTGACCAGCGTCGGCGGATTGCCCAACCACGCCGCCGCGACCGGCGAGGACGACGCGATCGTCTTCATCAACCCGATCGCGGTGCGTCCGAGCGACTTCACCCTCGTCACCGGGGACCCGACCGGCCAGCAGTACGTGTTCGACCTGCGGGTGGGAGCCCCCGCCGTGGCATCGCCGCTGCTCTTCTCCTCGGAGTTGGATCAGGACGGCGTCAACCACGGCGTCTCCATCTCGCAGACCGATCCGACGATCGCCGTGGGCGAAGCCCGGTCGGAAGCCGTCCGAGTCGTCGCCGAGGCCGGGGACGTCGCGGCGAACACCCCGGTGTCGATCACGACCACGCTGCGCTCGGAGGACGCGAACTACGACCAGCTCGTCGTGCAGCCCGTCACCGTGCGTCTGTTCTCGACGGACCCCGCGATCCGCATCGACAAGCGCGCCTTCGTGGATGTCACCGATACGTCGTCCCCCGAGGCCATCATGGCCACGGGAACCGAGGCCTTCAGCGGCACGCGCCTCACCGATGGCCAGGCCGTGTGCTTCGTCTACACCGTGACGAACATCTCGTCCGACGACTGGACGACCGTTCTCGCCGATGTCGTCGTGACCGACACCGACCGGCGTCTGGGTGACGACGGTGTCATCGGGACGATCGGGAAGATCGAGATCGGGCAGAGCGCTCGCCTGTCGGCATGCACGTCGCTGATCCCGATCGACACCACCGTCGGCGGTCTCTCGTGACGGCGCTGCACGACCCGAGCGCCGAGGCGCCCCGGGAGCCCCGACGCTGGGCCGCCGGCAGCCGGCCCACCGTCGCCCTCGTGGCCGCCGGCGGGATCGGCGCTCTCCTCATCGGGGCAGGCGCGACGACGTGGGCGCTGTGGGCGGAGTCCGCTGTCTTCGCCGGGGGGCCGGTGACCGCGGGCGACCTGCAGATCTCACGTGGCGAGGGCACCTGGCGGCAGGTCACCCCGGGCGTTCCGACACCGGCTGCCGGTGCGCTCGCGGACGGGCCCGGTGACCTGATCACGATGCCGGGGGACGTGGTCGAGATCACCGTGCCGGTGAGTACCTATCTGCGTGGCGACAACCTGCAGGCCGCCATGACGGTCGAGGCCGGAACGTCGCTCGCGAGCGACATGCCGTCCGACGCGATCGTTGCGACGTACCGCGTGCAGAGTGCCGATGCGTCACTCTCATCGTCGGACGTCGCCCTCGGACACGCGGTCACCCTCCCGGGCCTCACGGGCAGCAACGAAGGCGCGCGGGCCGACTGGGACGTCATCGTGACGGTGCGCGTCGGTGGACCGTACGCGTGGGCGCCCGAGTCCGCCGCCGGGCCGCAGCACTGGACGCTCGACGACTTCGTGATCTCGCTCGATCAGGTGCGCGGGGTCGAGGTCGCAGCCGCGGGGGAATCGCGATGAAGAACCTCCGTCGTGTGACAGCGCTGACTGCGGGGGCCGCTGTGCTCTGCCTCGGCGGCGCCCTGGCCGCCCAGGCGCTGTGGGGCGCCGCGCTGCGCACCTCGGTTCCCGTGTTCCCCGTGGGGTCGGTGGCATTCGCCGCGTTCCCGAGCGATCGCCCGGACGCACCGCAGTCCTCGGAGGACGGAGAGGCTGTGTCGCTGCGCATCCCGGGTGCGTTGCTCGCGGAGATCATCGAGCCTCCGGAGGGCACGAGCAAGCCCGTCGTCTGGCGCTTCACCGCCCAAGGGTCGACGCCGGGGATCGCCGGAATGGATTACGACGTGTCGGTCCGGGAGCAGCTCGACGACGGTGCCACGCACGACCTGTCGTCGGGGCATGCATTGCCCGGCACCGTCCTCGCCGGCTCGACGATGAAAGTGTTCCGTGCGGGCCTGGGCGGCGACTGCTCGGCCATCCCGGAGACCCCGCCCCCGAACGAGGGTGAGGCTCCCCGGAACGTGCATGTCTTCGACGGTGAGGACGTGCGTCTGCAGGACCCCGGCGCCGGTGTCCCGGGAGCGATGACGACGCACGAGTGGTGCGCCGTCGTCGAGTGGAATCACGCCGACGACGGGCGATACCGAAACGACGTCACCGTCAGCGGCGTGGGCGAGAACGGAAGCGTGAACAACGGGATCGCCGCGTGGCACGCCGTCGTCGGCGTCCCGCCGGCCCTCGAGATGGCCGGCACGTATCTGGGACGAGCCGCGGCGGACGGCAGCGGCGAGAACGGAGCCCGCGTTCGCGCTGAGGGGGAGTGGTACGCCGACCTCTATCCCGATCCGTTCGGCGAGCCGGACATCGTCATCGCACTCCAGCCCGCCGTCACCAGTCCTTCTCCGGATGTCGCCGCCGGCGACTGACGGAATCCCGCCCTCGGCGGCGTCGACGAGCGCCGACCCGCCGATCTATCCCGCGCTCATCACCAAGGAGAGACAACAATCATGACGAACAACGATCAGATCATCGTGGTGGCCGAGGACAAGAAGCGCCGCCGCGGTGTCGTCTGGGTGGCGGCGGGTGCCTCCGCGCTGCTGCTCGGCGGCTCGACCTTCGCCCTCTGGTCGGCCTCCGACACCTTCTCGGGCGGCATGATCACCGCGGGCGATCTGAACATCGCGCAGCTGCAGGACACCTCGTTCTGGGACGTCTCGAACGACCGCGCGGATGCCACCGAGGTGGTGGGCGCGACCAACGGATCGCAGCCCGGTCACCAGATCGACGATGTCGACACCTGGCGCATCGCTCCGGGCGACAAGCTCGCGGCGTCGTTCGAGACCACGGTCACGCTCGAGGGCGACAACCTGGTCGCCCGCGTGGGCCTCGACGGACTCGACCAGCTCGAGTCCAACATCTCGGGCATGTTCTACAGCTACGAGGTCTACTACGGCGGCGAGCTGCTGGTGAACGAGACGGTCCTGCCGACGGGCGCCGACGCGCCGCTGCTGTACCTCGCCGCGCCCACCGCGGGACAGGCGAGCGGCCTCGACGATGCGACGAACGGCATCCTGGGCGACACGGCGGAGGCCGTGGACGGCGTCGCGGCCCAGACCGCGGTGTTCGGTATGCCCGGGACGACCGCGGACCTGAACATCGTCGTCTACGCCTCGTTCTACGAGGACGTCGACGGTGACTTCCGTTACTCCGACACCGACATCACGGTGACCGACCGCACCGACGTGACGGTCAGCGACACGATCGCCGATCTGACGCTCAACCTGACGCAGGTGCGTGACGCGGGCGCTCAGTTCAGCTGAACCGACGCGCTCCGGGTCGCATTCGACCCCGCGCAGCCCGCCGTGCCCGACGGCGGGCTGCGCGGCCCCGGCCGATGACCGGCACTCGATCCGCGAGAGGAGGAATGATGGCCGCCGAGCTTCGCACCCGACGGCGTCGCAGCATGCGACGGGCACCGACCGCGACGCCCTGGTACGACTCGCCCTGGCGGATCGCCGCGCGGGCCCTCTCCTCGGCCGCGATCGTCGTCGTCCTGACCGCCCTGGTCGCGCTCGTGGCCGTGCCACGCCTGACCGGCGGGGATTCGTTGACCGTGCTGTCCGGCTCGATGGAGCCGACGTTCTCGGCGGGTGACGTCATCGTCGTGAAAGGCATCGACGAGCGCGACGTGTGTTCCGCCGTCTCGATCGGGTCGATCGTCACCTTCTTCCCCGAGCCGAACGACCCCACTCTCATCACCCACCGGGTCATCGGCAAGACCATCGGCAGCTTCGAGGACGGCACCGACTGCCGCCTCATCACGCAGGGTGATGCCAACAGTTCCGCCGATGCTCCCGTGTCACCACAGCAGGTGCGGGGTGTGTTCCTCTTCGGGGTGCCCGGGCTCGGCTGGGCCCGCCACTGGGTCGCCGACAACCCCCTCATCTTCGCCGCGGGCATCGGTGCCGTCGTGATCGGATGGATGCTGTTCGCGCCACGCCGTTCCCGCTCCACCGTCATCACCGTGCCGCGGCCCGCGGGATCCGAGCGTGACCGCACGCCACCGGTTCCGAGCGTGGCCGAGACAGCTGTCGACACGGCCCTGCGCGAGCGGGAGATCGCCCTCCGTGAGCGCGAGCTCGAGCTGCGCGAGCGCGAACTCGAGCTCGCCCGGCACCGGCTCGGCGTGCCAGTGGGGCCATCGCCGACGCACGGCTTCGCCGCCGGCGACGTTGACGCCCCCACCGTCGACGCGATCGAACAGCTGCTTCGCGGCGCCGCACCGGACGCGACCGCCTCGTCTTCCTCCCCGACCCGACTTTGGAGCGAGCAATGACCGCCTCCCGTGTTCCTGCCCCGGCTCGCGTCGAGCCCCCGATACCGATCGCCTCCGACGGGCTCAGCCCTCGCGGGCGGGTGATCGCCGCCCTGCTCGCCGCAGCGCTCCTGCTGGCCGCGACCGCCGGTGCCGCTGCCGCCGGCGCGCTGCCGACCCTCGGCGCCCGCGCGACCGTGGCAGCCGGCGACGGCGGGGCAGCGCCCACCGCCGAGCCGCGGGGCGCTGAGCCCATCGCCAGTGGCGGGCAGGGGACACCGGTGATCGAGGCGCGCTGGGACGGTCCCGCCATCCACCTCGATTGGCGCGGCGTCCCCTACGCCCGCGCGGAGACCAGCTTCATCGGCGACCGGGTCGCCGTCCCCGGCGACCGGACCGTGCGGACCCTGGATGTCGTCAACGCCGGTCCCGCCGCCGGAATCATGACCGTCACGATGGACTTCGACGAACACATCCCCGCGGGAGCGAACAATCCGCGCCTGGGCGACGACATCACCATCTTCTGGGAGGTCGCCGGCGTCACCGGACGGCAGAACTTCTCCACCCTCGCCGCCGACCGACGCGTCGAGATCGCCGAACTCGCCCTCGACCGCGCCGAGTCGGCGCAGATCACCGTCGGATTCGAGATGCCTCGCGAGACCGAGGGGTCGCGCTCCCTCGACGCCGCGTCCACTCTCCTGCGCTTCGACGTGGGGGTCGAGATGCGCGGCGAGGCTGCGGCCGGTCCCCGACCGCCCGGACTCGCTGTCAGCGGAGGGCAGCTCGCCCTCGCCGCCGTCGCGGCCGCCGTCGCGCTCACCCTTGTCGGACTGCTCCTTCTCGCCGCCCGTCGCCGCAACTCGCGGTGCGGCGACTGCGACCGGTCCATCCGCTCGGACGAGCCGACGATCACGGTGCGCGCGCCGGACCGCCGGACGGACGTGCTGTGCGTCGAGTGCGCGCGCGACGCGGTCATGATCTGAGGACGAAAGTGGCGCAGAATGCGGCCGAACCCCGCTGCTAACGTGAGGTTTTGGCTGTGCTCGCACCGCACGAGGAAGGGGTGCGCATGAGAGGACGGGAACGCAGCCTCGCGAAGGCCATCGGCCTGATCGAGTCGGGGCGCAGCATCGACGTGGTCGGCGCCCGGGGCAGCGGCCGCAGCGCATTCTTCACGGCGCTCAGCACGCAGATGAGCGAGCGCGGGTGGAGCGTTCTGTTCATTCGGGGTGTCGCTTCCCTGCGTGCGAGTCCGTTCGCAGCGATCGCGCTCGCGGGCGTCGTTCAGACACCGCCGCCGTCGCGCATGGACGGCGTCGCCGAGCGGGTCGCGCATCAGCTGATCGAGAGGGTCCGCGACCAGCGCGCCGTGATCTTCCTCGACGACTGGAACGATCTCGACGAGTCATCGTGGGGTGTCATCGAGTACGTCCGGGGGGTCACCGGAGTGCCCGTCGTGATCTCTCGACTGCTGGGGCTGCGTGCGCGCCAGACGCCCAGTGGGCTGTCGGCCTCGACGATGGCTCATACGTCTGCCATCGACATGCTGCCGTTGCGCTTCGAAGACCTCGACGACGTCATCCGCGCGTACCTCGGGGGTCCGGTCGATGCCGCCACCTCGCGGCGGATCTACGCGAAGTCGGGAGGAAACGTCGGTCTCGCGCTGGCGATCGTCGACGCGACGGTCCGGGACGGGCGGCTCAACAAGCTGGACGGCGACGTGTGGACAGCCGTCGGAGAACTCTGGAGCCCCGCTCTGCGGTCGGTCGTCGAGATGCATCTCGAAGACCTCGGGTCGGAGGCACGCGATGCGGTCGAGATCATCGCGATCATCGGCAACCCCGACCTCGAGACCGTGCGACGGCTCGTCGACTGGGAGACCCTGGAGTTCCTCGAGGAGCGCGCGATGATCGCCTTCGTGCGCGCCGTACCGAGCAACCTCGTCTCGGTCATCCCCCCGCTCTTCGTGAGCTACTTCCGACACGAGCCGCTCACCGCGCGCCGCATCCGCCTCACCGAGAGGATCGCCGCCACGCTCGGCGACGGGTTCGAGTCCGCGGAGGGGCTGGGCGAGTGGGGTGGCGCGCAGGTTTCCGAGACGCGCGACGCGCTCTTCGCGGGCATGCTTCGCGAGAACGCCGCCACCCGCCGCCTCGTGGCGGCGTACGAATGGGAGAAGAACCCGACCGTGCGCACCGCGACCGGCTACATCGCGGTGCTGTCGCAATCGGGCCAGAAGCAGTCGGCGGCGACGATCGCCCGCGTGCTCGCGGAGACCGATGCGCACAGCGGCGATGTCGCCTCGCGCGCGGAGTACTGCCGGCTACGGGCACGGTGGACGGCGTACGGCCTCGGCGATGTCGACGGGGCGATCGCCCTCCTGGACTCCGAGGCCGCGGAGCTGTCGAGTTTCGGCCGCATCCTCGACGCCACCCGCATCTCGATCCTCGCCGACCTGCGGTCGGTGCCGACCGGGTTCGAGGCCGAGCTCGACGTCGCGGACGGACTGCCGATCCCCGTGCAGCTCGCCCTGCTCGAGGCGCAGGTGCATGTGCTCACCCTCGTCGGTCGCCTGCGGGAAGCGCAGGGGGCGTTCCGCGAGCTGCGTCGGCTCGACCCCCACCGGGAACGCTTCGAGGCCCGTATCCTCGCGAGCGTCGCGCAGTTGGCGAGCGGCGCGTTCGAGACCGGATACCGCGACCTGCTCAACGGACTCGACGAGGCGCGCGGCGCTCTCGATCTCGACGCCTTCCGGGCGTTCTCCTGCGGCGCCGCCTATGCACGCCTCCACGCCGGAGACACGCAGGAGCTGGGGGACCTCATCGACGTGGCCCTCTCGACGGGTGCGCTCGCGCCGCTGCCGCCCGGCGGACGCGCGATGATCCTCGTGGCCGGGGCGATGCTCGCGGCCGGTCGAGGGCAGGTGGCGCTGTGCGCGAAGTACCGGACCCTGGCGCGGCAGGAGAGCGTTGTGGGCGGCGCATTCCCCGGGCAGTCGCTCGCCTGGATCGACGCCGCCATGGCCACCCTCGAGGGGCGGCCCGAGGATGGCGCAGCCCTGCTCTGGGACGACGCCCTCTCGTTACGGCGCCGGGGCGCCCTCTTCGCCGCGCAGCTCGGGATGCTTGCGGCGACCGAGATATCGCCGACGCCCGAGCGGTTGGCTGAGGCGCAGCGCGTCCTGGACGAGGCCCCCGACACCGTCGTCCTCCGAGCTCAGGCCGACTACCACGTCGCCGTCGCGAACCGGGATGCGTCGGCGTTGCGCGACGCGGGGGTGGCGCTCGAGCGTTATGGGCGTTTCGGCATGGCCGTGGCTGCCTACCGCACCCTCGGCGGCTGGGCGGCGGAGGATCAAGACCGGGCGGCCGAGGCCGAGGCGGCGCGCCTCGAGCGCGGGGTGGTCACCCGGCGCGGGAACCGGCCGGTGAACGCCATTCGCTTCGCGGCGGACGCGACGCGGCTCACCAAGCGAGAGCGGCAGGTGGCCGACCTCGTCGCGGCAGGGATGAACAACCAGGAGATCGCCTCGACGCTCGTCGTGAGCGTGCGGACGGTCGAGAGCCACGTCTACCGCATCATGCGAAAGCTCGAGGTCGGCTCTCGCGAGCTCATCGGTCCGCGCTTGGCGGGCGTCAACGGCTCGGCGTGACGGCCTCAGCCGACGGCATCCGCCTGTCCCGCGGCCGGCTCGGACAGGTCGCCGGGTAGGCGGAGAGGCAGCGAGACCGTCATGGCCGTACCGCCCGCCGCCGAGGCGCCGACGCGGATCTTGCCGCCGTGGGCGACTACGGCGTTCCGGACGACGGACAGCCCGATGCCGAACCCCTGGATGGCGTTCTCGCGGGCGAAATCGGTGCGGTAGAAGGGGTCGAAGATCCGGGAGCGCTCCGCGGCGGTCAGGCCCGGTCCGCTGTCGCTGACGGCGATGTGGATGCCGCTGTCGTCGATGCGTTGGCCCACCACGACCGCCGATGAGGGCGGGCTGAACTTCACGGCGTTGACGAGCAGCTCCTCGAGCGTCTGCCGGATGCGGACGGGATCGAGCACGACCCGATCGGCCGTCGTGCCGATCTGCTGGATCGAGCTGCCGCGTCGTTCCGCCCGCGGCGTCACCGCGCGCACCGCCGAGCCGATGATGTCGCTCAGCACCACGTCGCGCGGTGAGATCGGGCTCTCGGACGAGGCCGCCGCGAGCAGCTCGTTCATCCGGTCGCGCAGCACCAGCACGTTCCGCTCGATCATCGACAGGTATCGCGCCGCGGCCGGGTCGGCGCCGCCGACGTGCTCGGTGAGCAGGTCGAGGTAGCCCGTGACGCTCGTGAGCGGCGTGCGCAGCTCGTGCGACACCGTGCGCAGGAAGTCCTGCCGGATCTGCGCGGCATCCGCCATCTCGGTGACGTCGTAGGCCGCGACGAGGGTGCCCAGCAGGGTCCCGTCCGCGCGGCGGACGCTGTCGGCGTCGGCGATGATGGCCCGCTGCATCGCCGGGGGACCCACCCACTCGACCGCGTTGCTGATCCGGTCGCCGCGCAGGGCCCGCGGGATGAGCTGATCGTGCGGCGGCACCGGGGTCATCCGGTCGGCGGCCAGCACAGCGTCACCGGCGTACGGCGGCTCGTCGAGCGAGAAGCCCATGGCCTGCGACAGCTCTTCGGCGGTGCGGTTCGCCAGCAGCAGGCGTCCCCGGCCGTCGTAGAGCACCACGCCGCTGCGCACCGTGTCGAGGACGGTGCGCAGCACGAGCTCGTTGTCGTGGGCGCGGGCCAGGGCGCGGGCGCGGGCGTCATGCGCTGCCCGGAGGCGCGCGGCGTTGCGGCGCAGGTGCTGCGCGGCGAGGTTGACGATCACCGCGATGGCGAGGATGAGGCCGGGAAGCGTGACGACGTTGACCCAGTCCAACGCGGTCTCGGGCCACGAGCCGCGCACGAGGAACGGAAGCGAGGTCATGAGGGCGGCGCCGCCCACCGCGGCGATGAACGCCACCGGTGGGAAGGCGTACGCGATCCACAGGATCGGGAAGATGGCGAGCATCGTGACGGCGGGCAGCAGCGCGCGCAGCTCCGTGCGCAGCAGCGCGACGGCCACGATGTCGACGACCGCGACGACGATCAGCCACGTCGGCGAGAAGCGCTCCCAGGGGATGAAGACCGCCGCGATGGATGCCGTGAGGATCAGCAGTGCCGCGATGACGACGAGGGGCGCCGACAGCGCGTCCGGCACCGCGATGGCGAGGCCGGTGAACACCAGCAGCGTGCCGATGATGAACGGCAGCTGCGCGCGCATGAAGACGCGGAGGCGCCCTCGGCGTGCGCGCGCCATCTGGAACAGCGGCATGGGTCTTCCTCTCCGGTCCGGTCGGTGTATCCGAGATCGAAGAGCAGCCCCGGGGGAATGAGGTGCGGCTTTGATAACGTCAGCCGATAGCGTACGCTGTCTCTTTGGTGCCTGCTGCCAACAGGCCTGGCGCCACGAACGTGAGCCCTCCACTGGCGTGTTCTCTGCGGAGAACCACCCCGGAGCGGGATTCACGAACTCCTCCGTTCGAATCAAGAAAGCAGCACTACTGTGACGCGCACTTTCACCCCCAAGGCTGGCGAGATCCAGCGCGAGTGGCTGGTCATCGACGCTACCGACGTCGTTCTCGGCCGCCTCGCCTCGCACGCCGCGGTCCTTCTCCGCGGCAAGCACAAGGCGTCGTTCGCCCCCCACGTCGACACCGGTGACTTCGTCATCGTCGTCAACGCCGACAAGGTGGCCCTGACCGGCCAGAAGCTCCAGAAGAAGATGGCCTACCGCCACTCGGGCTACCCGGGCGGCCTCAAGTCCGTCTCGTACGCCGAGCTGCTCGAGAAGAACCCTGTCCGCGCGGTCGAGAAGGCCATCCGCGGCATGCTTCCGAAGAACAGCCTGGGCCGTCAGCAGCTGTCGAAGCTGAAGGTCTACGCCGGTGCCGAGCACCCGCACGC
Organism: Microbacterium thalli; assembly: GCF_028737325.1. GTDB lineage: Bacteria > Actinomycetota > Actinomycetes > Actinomycetales > Microbacteriaceae > Microbacterium > Microbacterium thalli. The sequence goes on from NZ_JAQZCH010000003.1 coordinate 94,222, forward strand.
TGCGCAGCAGCCCACCACCTACACCTTCGACCAGGTCGCCCAGTAAGCGCCGCGAAAACACTCAAGGAAACACTGATGGCGAAGATCGCTGACTCCCTCGAGGAGACCCCCCAGAACTACTCGACCGAGACGCCCGCGTCGGAGGCTGACACCGCCGCCGCCGCTCCCCGTCCGGTGCTGTCCGTCCCCGGCGCTGCCGTCGGTCGTCGCAAGCAGGCCATCGCCCGCGTGCGTCTGATCCCCGGCTCGGGCACCATCACGGTCAACGGCCGCACGCTCGAGGACTACTTCCCGAACAAGCTGCACCAGCAGCTCATCAACGACCCGTTCACGGTGCTCGAGCTCGCCGGCTCGTACGACGTGATCGCCCGTATCTCGGGCGGCGGCCCCTCGGGCCAGGCCGGCGCGCTGCGCCTCGGCATCGCCCGTGCGCTGAACGAGATCGACGCCGAGAACAACCGCCCGACCCTGAAGAAGGCCGGCTTCCTCTCGCGCGACGCTCGCGTCAAGGAGCGCAAGAAGGCTGGTCTCAAGAAGGCCCGTAAGGCACCTCAGTACTCGAAGCGTTAAGCTCCGTGGCGCTGTTCGGTACGGACGGTGTTCGGGGGCTGGCCAACGGCCCCCTCACCGCCGAACTCGCACTCACCCTGGCCCAGGCGACTGCCGTCGTCCTGGGCCAGGGCCGTATCGCCGAGGCGCGGAAGGCCGCGGGCAAGCGGCTCACCGCCGTCGTCGCGCGTGATCCCCGCGTCTCCGGCGAGTTCCTCTCCGCGGCTGTCGCCGCCGGGCTCGCCTCGTCCGGCGTTGACGTCCTGGACGCGGGCGTCGTGCCGACGCCCGCGGCCGCGTTCCTCATCGGCGACATCGACGCCGACTTCGGCGTGATGGTGTCGGCGTCGCACAACCCGGCGCCCGACAACGGCATCAAGATCTTCGCGCGCGGGGGCGTCAAGCTGCCCGACGAGGTCGAGCGGCGCATCGAGGCCGCGCTCACGGGGCCGAAGCTGCAGCCCACGGGCGCCGACGTCGGCCGCATCCGGGTCTTCGCCGACGCCGAGGACCGCTACGTCGTCCACCTGCTCGGGTCGCTGCCGCACACCCTCGACGGCGTGCACGTCGTGCTCGACTGCGCCCACGGCGCGGCCGCGGGCGTGTCGCCGCAGACGTTCCGTGACGCCGGCGCGAAGGTCACCGTCATCGGGGCCGACCCCGACGGCATGAACATCAACGACGGCGTCGGTTCGACGCACCTCGACCGAGTCGCGGCGGAGGTCGTCCGCACCGGCGCCGACATCGGCATCGCCCACGACGGCGACGCCGACCGGTGCCTCGCCGTCGACGCCGAAGGCCGCGTCATCGACGGCGACCAGATCATGGCGATCCTCGCGGTCGCGATGAAGCAGCGGGGACGTCTGCCCTTCAACACCCTCGTCGCCACCGTCATGAGCAACCTCGGCCTGCACCGCGCAATGGCGGACCACGGCATCACCGTCGAGCAGACGGCCGTCGGCGACCGCTACGTGCTCGAGCGGATGAATCAGGGCCGCTTCGGCCTGGGCGGCGAGCAGAGCGGACACGTCATCATGAGCCGTTACGCCACGACCGGCGATGGACTGCTGACGGGACTGCACCTCGCGGCCGAGATGGCCCGCCAGGGCAAGACCGCGGCCGAGCTGGCCGCCGTGATGACGGTGTACCCGCAGGTGCTGATCAACGTGCGCGGCGTCGACCGCGACCGGGTGAACGACGACGCGGGCGTGCAGGATGCCGTTGCCGCGGCGACCGCGCGCCTGGGCGACTCCGGCCGCGTGCTGCTGCGGGCCTCGGGCACCGAGCCGCTCGTCCGGGTCATGGTCGAAGCCGAGAGCGAGGCCGAGGCGCACGAGGTCGCCGAGCAGCTCGCAGACGTCGTCCGCGAGCGCCTCGCGCTCTGACCCTCGCTGCGCCGAGCGGCCCCCTCCGTCCGAGGACGAAGGGGGCCGCTGGTGTCACGCTACGGTGACGCGGTCACGCCGGATCAGGCGGTCCGGCGTCGCGCGATCGCGATCGCACCGCCCAGCATCAGCAGCAGCGCCGTCGCGGCGAGCGTGCCGAGGCCGCTGCCGCCGGTGGCGGCGAGCGCCCCGGTCCCGTTGCCGGTCGCAGAGCCCGCCGCCGTGTACGTGAAGGCGCCGGACTCGACCGCCGTCCCGCATTCACCGGCCCCGACGACCGTGATCGACACCGCACCCGTCGTCGCCGCGGACGGCGCGATGGCACGGATGACGCTGTCGCTCACGACCACGTACTGCGCGGGCACCTCGCCGAACAGCACCTGCGTGGCACCGGTGAAGCACTGCCCCGTGATCGTGACGACCGTGCCACCGGCGATCGGACCCGTGCCGGGCGTCGCGCCGCCGATGTCGGCGACCCGGTAGTAGGCGAACACCCCGGCGTCGCTCGACCCCGCGGGGCCGGTGACCACGACGTCGGCGTCGCCGACCGCGCCGGCGGGCGTGGTGACGCGCAGCTCGGTGTCGGAGACGACCGTGAGGGCCGAGCCGGGGCGGCCGTCGAAGGTCACCGACGTCACGCCGGTGAAGTTCGACCCCGTGATGGTGACGACGGTGCCGCCGGTCTCGGGACCGCGGACCGGGTCGATCGTCCCGATGACCGGCTCGTCGGTGTACTCGTAGCCGTCCGGCAGCGTCTCGGCTCCGCAGGCCGCCGACCCGACGACCTCGACGTCGACGACGCCGGTGCCGGCGGGAACGACCGCGGTGATGCGCGTGTCGCTCTCGACGGTGAAGCTCGTCGCCGGCACGCCGCCGAAGAGCACCGCGGTTGCTCCCGTGAAGCACGAGCCCGTGATGACGACGGTGTTGCCGCCGGCCTCGGGACCGCCCGGAGGCGTCACCGCGTCGACCTCGGTGCCGGCGACGAAGGTGAAGTCGAACGGTGCGCTGTCGCCGTTCGGGTGCACCACCACGACATCGACCAGGGCCGGTGCGTGCGCGGGCGTCGTGACGCGGATCTCGGTGTCGCTGACGACCTCGAGGCCGGTGCCCGCGACTCCGTCGAACGTCACGTCGGTGGCGCCGAGGAAGCCCTCGCCGACGATCGTGACGACCGTCCCGCCGTCTTCGGGGCCGCTGCTCGGCTCGATCGACGTGATGGCGGGGACGTCGAGGTACTCGAAGTCGCCCGCGACGACCTCGCCGCCGGGGTGCGCGATCGTGACGGGAACCGTACCGGGCGTGCCCGGAGGCGTCGTGACGCGGATCTCGGTGTCGCTGATGACCTCGAGGCCGGTGCCCTCGGCGTCGCCGAAGCTGACACCCGTGGTGCCCGTGAAGCCGTCGCCGATGATCGTGACGACGGTGCCGCCGGTCTCCGGGCCCGTCACCGGGTCGAGATCGGTGACGACCGGGGGAGCGACGTACTCGTACCCGTCGGGGATCTCCGCCGTGCCGCAGTCGCCCGCGCCGATGACCGCGACATCCACGGCCCCGGCGGTGCCCGCGGGCACCACCGCCGTGATCTGGGTCGCGCTGTCGACGGTGAAGCTCGTCGCCGGGATGCCGCCGAAGGTCACGCCGGTTGCGCCGGTGAAGCAGTCGCCCGTGATCACCACGGTGTTCCCGCCTGCCTCCGGTCCGCTGCCGGGAGAGACCTCGTCGATCTCGGCCACGTCGACGTACGTGAAGTCCAGCGGAGCCGAGGCGCCCGCCTCGTTCGTGACCACGACGTCGACGACGCCGGGGGCGTGCGGGGGCGTCGTCGCCTCGATGACGGTGTCGCTGATCACGGTGAACTCGGCCGCGTCGACGCCGTCGAAGGTGACCGCGGTCGTGCCGGTGAAGTCCTCGCCGGTGATCGTCACGACCGTGCCGCCGAGCTCGGTGCCGCGCTCCGGCACGATCGAGGTCAGCGTCGGTGCGCCGGGCTCGACGTAGACGAACCCGTCCTCGACGACGGTTCCGCCGCACTCGGTCGGGTTGACGATCTCGACGTCGACGGCGCCCGCGATTCCCGCCGGCGTGGTCACCGTGAGCTCGGTGTCGCTGACGATGGTGAGGTCCTCGCCCGCGACGCCGTCGAACAGGACGGCGGTCGTGCCGGTGAGGCACGTGCCGGTGATCGTGACGGTGTCACCGCCGAGGGTCGTGCCCGATTCCGGCGCGATCGCGTCGACGGCGGTGACGTCGAAGTACTCGAACGTCAGCGACGCGTCGGTGCCGTCGATGTTGGTGACGGCGACCGGCACCACGCCGGCCGCAGCCTGCGGGGGCGTGACGGCCGTGATCGTGCCGTCGGCGTTGATCGTGAACGACGTCGCCGGCACGCCACCGAACTCGACGGCGGTGACGGAGTCGAGTCCGGTGCCCGAGATCGTGGTCTCGGTGCCGCCGGTCACCGGCCCCCGCGTGGGGTCGATGGCCAGGTCGGCGGGAAGGGCGAGGGGCACGGCCCGCACGGTGGCGGACGCGAGGTTCAGCTCGACGCCCAGCAGTGCCGGGGCGACCCCGACCACCAGTGCGCGCTGCGTGAACGATCCTTCGTCGAAGCCCCGCGGGTCGCGGAAGTCGCCCGGGGTCTCCTGCACGTTGACGGTGAGCGAGACGACGTCGCCGAGGACGTCCACGAGCGGGGCGAGCGTCGTGACGGCTCCCGTCGCGGCGGTGGTGACGAACGTCTCGACCGCGTCGGTGCTGAACACCGTCTCGATGAGGTCGCCGACCGCGGGGAGGATCGTGTCGACGACGACTCCCACGATCGGGTCGGCGAGCGGGCCGAGAGGTGCGCCGAGGATCGTGCCGTCGGCCGTCACGACCGGTGCGGCGGAGCCCGGCGTGCCGAGCAGGCCGCCGACGGTGCCGTCGACCTCGATCGTCAGGTCGCCGACGCTCGGCGGCAGGAGCGGCAGCTCGACGGCGACGCCGCTGTCGATCGTGATGTCGAGGTCCGCGCCGTTCACCGCCGCGGTGAGGGCGGTGCCGACGCGCGCCGGCAGCTGCGTGGTGAGGATGTCGCTGATGGCGGCCGTGACCTCGCCGTTGAGCGTCGCGGCGTCGATGATCTCGGTGCCGGGGGCGAGGTTGTTCAACTCGTACACCTCGTCGAGGTCGATGAGGATCTCGCCGTCCGAGAGCGTGATGGTCACCGGACCCGAGACGAAGGGGGTTGCGGTCGCGGTCTCGAGCACGCCGCTGAGGTCGAGGGCCAGCGCCGTGGTGACGGCGGGGTCTTCGAGGTCGACGAGGCCGCCGAGCGCGGTTTCGAGCACGGTGTCGATCCCGCCGAGCAGTCCGCCCACCGTCGTGTCGATCGCGCCGCCGGCCACGCCGAGCGCGGTGACGGTGTCGCCGGCGGTCGTGAGATCGGCATCCAGGGCGGCGGCGAGCGTCGCAAGAGCGGGCGCGTTGGCCGTGATCAGGCCGCTTGCGATCTGGTAGTCGCCCGAGGTCGTCACGCCGTCCGCCGCTCGTGTCGCCAGCGCCGACGCCGACACGGCGCCGAGCTCGATCGACAGCTGGCTGAGGAGCCCGTCGGCTCCGACGGCTTCGAGGACGGAAGTGAGGTTCAGCGTCGTGTTCTGGCCCGCGCCGCCGTCGCCGACCGCGATGGCGCCGTCGGCGGTGAGCAGCCCGGTCGCCGCGTAGGCCTCGCCTGCGGCGCTGCGCTGGTACTGCTCGACCGCGCCGAGCGAGATGACGCTGTTCGGGCCGAACAACTGCAGCCCGAGTCCGATGTCGATCGCGCTGAGCAGCGACACGTCCAGGGCATTCGACGTCTCCGTCGCGGGCGGGAACGCACCGTAGGTGCCCGCCAGCGCGGCGACGCCGTCGAGGTCGAGCGCTCCGCTGCTCGAGAGGAAGACCGCCTCGGACTCGGCTCGATCGGTCGGTGCCGCGAACGCGGCCCCCGCGCCGAACGAACCGGCCGCGAGGCCCAGGCTCGTGCCCGCCGCGATCAGCGGTAGCCAGCGGCGCGGTGGTCGATCCGGTGCGCGCCCCCCTCGCCGTGCCTTCGTCCGCATCGTCCTGCCCGTGCTCGCCTCGACCACCGGGTCCCCCTCGTCATTGAACGGAGCCACGCGACCACTGCCACGTGGTGAACGAGAGCCCATCGTCGGGCCGACTCGTTTCGCGGGAAACGTAAGAGGCGGTTCGCGTGCTCCACCAGGTGATTGACAGACGCTGAGTAATTGATCAGAATTCGATCAGCTCCGACTGAGTGCCGATGCGGCACCCGGTCGGGATCACGTGTGTGGGGCGCGTGATCACCGCGACATCGCGGTTCGCTATCATGGCCGCCAGCGACGAGTCGGCCCGTCGTTCGAGGGGGCGGATGTGAGCCGGGGGGATGTGGCGCACGCGATCGCGCGCCTGTGACGCGGTGCCGCCATCTGGTGGGCCGCTGTCAGCAGCGGGCGCTTCTTCACGGCATGGAGCATCGTCGTCGCCGTCCCGTTGGCGGTCATCGTGCTCGCGCCGTATCAATCGGCCGATACCGTCTTCGAGGTCATCGCGGCCGAGGCATCCGCCGCCGTCGCGGTCGCCGTGCTCATGGTCGTGCTGTTGCCGGTCGCGCTGCTCGAGCGACGCCTGCGGACACCGGTCACGCGGGCCGCGCTCGTCCTGGGTGCGGTGCTCGCCGTGAGTGTCGCCCGGCCGTTCCTCAACGACGCGCTCGCGGTCGGGGTCTTCGGGCTCGAGCCCGACACCATGTGGGCCACCCGCATCGTGACGAACATCGTCGCCTGGACGGCCCTGCTCTCGCTCGTCGCCATCACCGAGCAGCTGTACGCGAGCTCGCGCGAGGCCCGCGAGCGGTTGGCCGGCGCGTTGCGCACCGTGACCGACGAGCAGCGCCGTGCCTACCGATACGACCGTGACAGTCGCGACCTGCTCGACGCCGAGGTCGCGGCACTGCGCGCAGCGCTCGCGCGGCTGCGGCTGTCGCCGGTCGACTTCGACGCGGTCCGGGAGTTCGCTGACGAGGTCCGGTCTGCGAGCCACCGACTGCAGCTGCAGGCGGCCGTCGACCTCGCCGTCGCTTCGGCGGCCGATCCCACCGCCGGGCTGACAGCCGTGCCTCACCGGCGATTCGTCGAGCGGCTGCGCCCACCGCCCCTGTTCCTCGTGGGGGTCATCTTCGCGGCCGGCAGCATGCCGTTCGCTTACAACGCCGGGGGATGGGGCCTGCTGTTCATCGTCGTGGCGGGCGTGGTCGGCGTGGGTCTGGGCACAGACCTGCTCACCCGTCGCCTCTCCCGCCGCCTCGACCCGCGCAGCCGCGGAGCCGTCGTCCTGGGCGTCTGGACGCTCGCCGGGCTGATCGTCAGCGGGATCGGTGCCGTGCTCGTCCCGGGCAGCCTCGTCCCGGCCATCCCCGCGCTCGCCGTACCCGGCCTCGCGGTCCTCGCCGCGTTGTGCGCCGACGCCGTGCACCGCGGCCGGATCGAGGCGCGGCGATTGGGACGGGCGCTGCGCGACGTCGCCCGGGCCACCGCCGTCCGAGCGGCCGGGGCGCGTCAGGCGCTCATGCATGCGGCCGACACCCTGCACGGTCGGGTGCAGGGCACATGCGTGATCTTCGCCGCTCAGGTCGACGACGAACCGGCCACGTCCGACGCGCTCGCGCGCTTCGAGCGGTCGGTGGACGCGGCGCTGGTCGCCGTGCTCGATCCGACCGATGCTGCCGAGACGAACGTCGGGCTCGCCGAGACCGTCGCGGTGTGGCAGCCGGTCATCGCCGTCTCGACCGCCGTCGACGCACCGTCGGAGCGCGCCCTCGAGGACCCGTCGGTCTCGCTCCGCGTGGTGTCGGTCGTGGCCGAAGGGCTCGTCAATGCCGTGAAGCACGCCGCGTCGCCGCACGCCGCCGTCGCGGTCGTGGCCCTACCCGAAGACAGCACCCTGCACGTCACCGTGAGCAGCCCCGGCCAGCTCCGCGCCGACGCGCAATTGGCGGGCGGACTCGGCGTGAGCCTGCTCGGGCCCTCGGCGCGGGTGTTCCAGCGGGACGGCGAGGTCGTGCTCGAGGCGGTCATCCCGGTCGTGCAGCGACTCGCCGACACCCCTCACGCGGTCGGTGCGCTCCAGGACAGCGACTCGATGTAGCGCAGCAGCACGCCCTCGCGCAGCGCCCACGGCGAGACCTCGAGCTCGTCGACGTCGAAGGCGCGCATCGCCTCGTGCAGCACGACAGCCCCCGCGACGATCTGGAACGTGCGGTCGGCGGTGATGCCGGGAAGCTCCTGCCGGGCCGACGCGGGGATGCGTGCCAGGCGCGGGATCCACGAGCCGAGCGCGGCGCGCGGCAGCGTCATCCGCTCGATGCCCGACCAGCCGGGCACCGGGTAGCCGGCGAGCTTGGCGAGCGAGCGGATGGCCTTCGACGACCCGACGACGTGATCGGGGCGCGGCGCGCCGGACATGCCCTTCACGATCGGACGCAGCGTCTCGCGGGCGTGCTCGCGCAGCCGCTCGACCGCGCCCTCGCCTGGCGGGTCGTCGCTGAGGAACTGCACCGTCATCCGCCCGGCGCCCAGGGGCACGGATGCCGCCACGTCGGGCAGCTCGTCGCTGCCGGCGGCGACCTCGAGCGAACCGCCGCCGATGTCGAACAGCAGGATCTGTCCCGCCGACCAGCCGAACCAGCGGCGGACCGCGAGGAAGGTGAAGCGCGCCTCGGACTCGCCGCCGAGCACCTGCAGGTCCTGGCCCAGCGCCTCTTCGATCGCGGCGATGACGGCGGCGCCGTTCGTCGCGTCGCGGACCGCGCTCGTGGCCGTCGCCAGCAGCTCGACGACGTTCTCGGTGCGCGACACCGCGACCGCCTCGGTCACCGCCGACACCAGCGCGCGCACGCCGTCGTCGCTGATCGAGCCGTCGGGCTCGAGGTAGCGCATGAGACGCAGCACGGTCCGCTTGCTCGTTCGGGCCTGTGGGCGCCCGCCGGGGCGGACGTCGGCGACGAGCAGGTGGACCGTGTTCGAACCGATGTCGAGGACTCCCAGGCGCACAGCATCACAGTACCGGCCGTGTCGGGCCCGGCCTGCGGCGGGAAGCTACGATGAGCGCGATGTCCCCTGAAGAGATGCAGGCGCTGGCGCCGCTCGCCCCGTCGCTGTACCGCGAGATCGATCGCGCCGACTGGTCGCGCCTCGCGGCCGGGGTCGAGCAGCCCCTGACCGAGACCGAGATCGTGCAGATGCGCGGCCTCGGCGACCGGATGGACCTCGGCGAGGTCGCCCAGGTCTACCTGCCGCTCAGCCGCCTGCTGTCGCTGTACGCCAGCGCGACGCGCCGGCTGGGGGCCGACACCGACACGTTCCTCGGCGAAGAGGACAGCACGACCCCCTTCGTCGTCGGCGTCGCCGGGTCGGTCGCGGTCGGCAAGTCGACCGTCGCGCGTCTGCTGCGCGAGCTCATGAGCCGGTGGCCGGGAACGCCGCGCGTCGAGCTGGTCACCACCGACGGGTTCCTCTACCCCAACGCCGAGCTCGAGCGCCGCGGTCTCATGGCGCGCAAGGGCTTCCCCGAGTCGTACGACCGCCGCGCACTGCTGGCGTTCCTCACTGAGGTGAAATCGGGCGCCGCCGAGGTGCACGCGCCCTTTTACTCGCACATGCGGTACGACATCGTGCCCGATGCGCAGATCACCGTGCGGCGGCCGGATGTCGTCATCGTCGAGGGGTTGAACGTGCTCGCGCCGCCGCCGGCGCCGCACGAGGTCGCGGTGAGCGACCTGTTCGACTTCTCCATCTACGTCGACGCGGATGCCGAGCACATCAGCCGCTGGTACATCGACCGCTTCATGGCGCTCAAGGCCGGCGCGTTCAACAACCCGTCGTCGTACTTCAAGACGTTCGCCGACCTCGGCGACGACGAGGCGATCGCGATGGCCCGCACCTTCTGGAACGACATCAACCTGCCGAACCTGGTCGAGAACGTCCTGCCGACCAAGCACCGGGCCACGCTCATCTTGCACAAGGGTGCGTCGCACGCCGTCGAACGGGTGCTGCTGCGCAAGGTGTGAAACGCCCGCGGGAGTTCGTTTCCGTTACGCGCCCGTCATCGCGACCTGCTAGGTATGAAGCATGGGTTCGGGGCCTCGTCGACGCGCGCTTCCGCGCGCGTTCGTCGCTGCGCGTGAGCGGTTCTCGCGGCGCACCCGCGCATCCCGCTGGCGGCTCGCCGTCGCGCTGGCCACCGTCGCCGTCCTCGCGAGCACCGCGACCCTCGCCCCGGCCGCCGCGTCGTCGGCGTTCGCGCCCGCGAGCGGCCCTGTCTCGGCGGCCGCCGGAGACCGCGTCATCCGCTTCTCGGATGCCGTCGACACCGATGCCCGAGCCGTCCTGCTCGTGCACGGCTGGCTGAGCACGACCCTGCCGACGGCCGTCGGCGCGGGGGCGTTCGCGCGCTCGCCGTTCGCCCGCCCGGTGCAGTGGCGCGACGGCTCGGGGGCGCGCAGTGGACGGGGCATGTCGGCCTCGCTGCAGCAGCGCCTCGAGGCCATCCCCGGCACCGCCGTCTACGCGTTCGACTACTCGGCGAACTCGGCGGGCTGGGTCGGCGCCAACGGCTCGGCCGACAACCTCGCCGGTGCGATCCGGACCATCGCGGCATCCGTGCACGGACCCGTCGACATCGTCACCCACTCGATGGGCGGCCTCGCGCTGCGATACGCGCTGCGCGAGGCGCCCGACGTCGCGGCGCTCGTGGGCCAGGTCGTCACCGTCGGCACGCCGACGCAGGGCTCGGACATCGCCAACGTCGCCGTCGACATCGCCGCCGTGATCCGCACGACGATGTCGACCTTGCCGGTGCTGCAGAACCTCCTGCTGCCGTGGGTCGGCGCCGTCTGCAACAGCCAGCTCGCGAGCGACGCGCTGGACGGCTGCGACCTGCCGCCCGTGATCCGGACGGGCATCGCGGCGCTCGGACCCGGCGGCACGGCACTGCGGGCCGGATCGTCCGACCTCGCCGACCTCCCCGACTGGCCGCCCGGTCTGCGGGTGCACGCCGTCGCCGGCAGCGCCATCGTCTCCTTGCCTCTCGGACGCGACGCCACCTGGGATGTCGCGCTCGGCGACGGGCTCGTCGCCGAGGCATCCGCTGTCGCGGACGCCGACGAGGTCACGGTCGTGACATGCCGCACCGAGCTCGCGCCCGGACTGGCGGGCGTGGGCAGCGTGCTGTCGGGCGAGGTGGCCGCGCCGCCGTTCGGCGGGGCGTGCGGGCACGACGCCATCTTCGCCAACCTCGAGGTCGTCGACGCGGTGCTGAGCGCGCTGGGCCACGCGCCCGAGCCGGCGAGAGGCTAGCGCTCACCCGGGCCGCCGAGCGCCGTGCTCGCCGCGATCTAGGATGGACCCCATGTGCGGAATCATCGGCTACGTGGGCCCCCGGCCCTCGCAGGACATCCTGATCTCGGGCCTGGCCCGTCTCGAGTACCGCGGTTACGACTCCGCCGGCATCGCCGTCATCGACGGCGAGGGAAGCCTCGGCACCCGCAAGCGCGCGGGCAAGCTGCAGGTGCTCCGCGACGATCTCGCCGCCCACCCGCTCGCCGACGGCACGACCGGCATCGGCCACACCCGCTGGGCGACGCACGGCGGCCCGACCGACGCGAACGCGCACCCGCACCTGGCCGACGACGACAAGCTCGCCGTCATCCACAACGGCATCATCGAGAACTTCGCCGACCTGAAGGCCGAGCTGGTCGACGCGGGCCACACGTTCCGCAGCGAGACCGACACCGAGGTGGCCGCCGCTCTGCTCGGCCGCGAGTATGCGGCATCCGGAGACCTCGTCGAGGCTTTCCGCGCGACCGTCTCGCGTCTCGAGGGCGCGTTCACGCTGCTCGCCCTGCACCGCGACCAGCCGGGCCTCGTCGTCGGCGCCCGCCGCAACTCGCCGCTCGTGATCGGTCTCGGCGACGGCGAGAACTTCCTCGGCTCCGACGTCGCCGCGTTCGTCGAGCACACCCGCCACGCCCTCGCGATCGGCCAGGACGAGATCGTCGCGATCACCCCCGACGAGGTCACCGTCACCGACTTCTCGGGCGACGCCGTCGACGTCGAGCCGTTCGAGGTCGTGTGGGACGCCGCCGCGGCCGACAAGGGCGGCTGGTCGTCGTTCATGGCCAAGGAGGTCTCGGAGGAGCCCGAGGCCGTCGCCAACACGATCCGCGGGCGCGTCCACGACGGGATCGTCGAGATCCCCGAGCTCGACGGCCTCGATGAGTTGTTCACCGACATCGACCGCATCATCGTCATCGCCTGCGGCACCGCCGCCTACGCCGGGATGGTCGGAAAGTACGCGCTCGAGCAGTGGGCCCGGGTGCCCGTCGACGTCGAGCTCGCGCACGAGTTCCGTTACCGCGACCCCGTGATCGGCGCGCGCACCCTCGTGGTGTCCATCAGCCAGTCGGGCGAGACCATGGACACGCTCATGGCGGTCAAGTTCGCGCGCGAGGCCGGCGCGAAGACCCTGTCGATCTGCAACACCCAGGGCGCCACCATCCCGCGCGAGTCGGATGCGATCGTCTACACGCACGCCGGTCCCGAGGTCGCCGTCGCCTCGACGAAGGCCTTCGTCGCCCAGATCACCGCGCTGTACCTGCTCGCTCTGCACGTGGGCCGCGTGCGCGGTGCGCTCGACGCCGAGACGATCGCGGCGCAGGTGGCGCAGCTCGAGGCCGTGCCCGAGAAGATCGCCCGCGTGCTGGCGACCGAGCAGGAGCACATCGAGCAGTTCGCGCACTGGATGGCCGACACGCGCTCAGTGATCTTCCTCGGCCGTCACGTCGGCTACCCGATCGCCCTCGAGGGTGCGCTCAAGCTCAAGGAGATCTCGTACATCCACGCCGAGGGCTTCGCCGCCGGTGAGCTCAAGCACGGACCCATCGCCCTCATCGAGCCGGGGCAGCCGGTGTTCGTCATGGTGCCCTCGCCCAGCAGCTCGCCGCTGCTGCACGCCAAGGTCGTCTCGAACATCCAGGAGATCCGTGCGCGCGGCGCCCGCATCATCGCGGTCGCCGAAGAGGGGGATGCCGCTGTGCTCCCGTTCGCCGACGAGGTGCTGCGCATCCCGCTCGCCGAGCCGCTGTTCGAGCCGCTGCTGGCGGTCGTGCCGCTGCACATCTTCGCGATGGGACTCGCCACCGCGAAGGGCCTCGACGTCGACCAGCCGCGCAACCTGGCGAAGTCGGTCACGGTCGAGTGAGCCGGGAGCGGCGGAGGGGGATGCCGTGATCGTGGGCATCGGCGTCGACCTCGTCGACGTGCCGCGCTTCGAGCGTTCGCTCGTGCGCACTCCGCGCCTGCTCGACCGGCTCTTCTCGCCGGGCGAACGCGTGCTCAAGCCGCGCTCGCTCGCGGCGCGCTACGCCGCCAAAGAGGCCCTCATCAAGGCCCTGGGCGGGTCGGAGGGCGTGCACTGGGTGGACATCGAGGTGACCTCCGAGGCATCCGGTCGGCCCGTGTTCGCACTGAGCGGCGAGACGGCCCGCACCGTGACGGACCGCGGCGTCACCGCGCTGCATCTGTCGCTGTCGCACGACGCGAACCTCGCCACCGCCTACGTCGTCGCCGAGGCTGCGGCGTGAGTGCGACGGGCCGCCGCCGGCCGCTGCGCGAAGCGCTCATCGACATCGACGCGATCGAGCACAACGTCCGTCACCTGCGCCGGCTCATGCAGACGGAGGTCATCGCCGTCGTGAAGGCCGACGGGTACGGCCACGGCGCGGTGCGCGCCGCGGAGGCCGCGCTCGCCGGTGGCGCGTCACGGCTCGGCGTCGCCGACATCGGCGAGGCTCTCGCGCTGCGGGCGGCGGGCATCACGGCCCCGGTCGTGGCGTGGCTGCACGCTCCCGACGAGGATTTCCGCGCGGCGGCCGAGCACGGCATCGAGCTCGGCATCTCGAGCTTCGCGCAGCTGCAGGCCGCCGCGGCCGCGGCATCCGGTGATCAGCCGGTGGGGGTGCATCTCAAGGTCGAGACGGGGCTCGGGCGCAACGGCGTCGAGCCGCGCGAGTGGCGACGCGTGTGCGCTGAGGCGGCGCGGCTCGAACGCGTCGGGCGGCTGAGGGTGGTCGGGGTGTTCAGCCACCTGTCGAACACGACCGCCGACGACGACCGTGCCGCGCTCGCCCGGTTCCACGAGGCCCTGGCCGAGGCGGCCGCGGTCGGCGTCACGCCGCCGCTGCGCCACATCGCGGCCTCGCACGCGGCGATCGCCCTGCCGGAGGCGCGGCTGAACTGCGTCCGTCTGGGCATCGCGGTGTACGGGCTGTCGCCGATCGCGGGACGGGAATCGGCGGATCTCGGGCTGCGCCCGGCGATGACCCTGCGTACGGCGGTCGCGGCGGTCCGGCGGGTGCCGGCGGGCCAAGGCGTGTCATACGGCTACACGCACCGTGCCGCCGCCGAGACGACGCTGGCGCTCGTGCCCCTGGGATACGCCGACGGGGTGCCACGCCATGCATCGGGGCGCGGACCTGTCGTGATCGGCGGGCGCCGGTTCACCGTCGCCGGCCGCATCGCCATGGATCAGTTCGTCGTCGATGTGGGCGACGCCGACGTCGCCGTCGGAGACGAGGTCGTCCTGTTCGGCGACCCGACCCTCGGCGAGCCGAGCGCGGCCGACTGGGCCGACGCTGCCGAGACGATCGACTACGAGATCGTGACGCGGATCGGTGCCCGCGTGCACCGGACCACGGTGACGGCAGAGGAAGGGGAGGACCGACGATGAGCGGATTGGACGAATACCTCGGACAGCGCGAGGTGACCTCGGCCGAGGACATGGAGGCGTGGGGCCGCGAGATCGGCGAACGCCTGCGCGCGGGCGATCTCGTCGTGCTCACCGGTCCGCTCGGCGCCGGCAAGACGACGCTGACGCGCGGCATCGGCGCGGGCCTCGGCGTCCGCGGCCCGATCCAGAGCCCGACCTTCGTGATCGCGCGGACGCACCCCTCGCTCGTCGACGGCCCGCCGCTCGTGCACGTCGACGCCTACCGCCTCGGCTCGCCGGCCGAGCTGACCGACCTCGATCTCGACCTCGACGCGAGCGTGACGATCGTCGAGTGGGGTCGCGGCATGGTCGACGGACTGCGCGACAGCTGGTGGGAGATCGAGCTCGAGCGCGGCTGGAGCGGCACGGGTCTCGACAATGCGTGCGGTACGAGCGGACCCGCTGCGGCCGAGATGGCGGATGCCGCTCCGCGCATCGTCACCGTCACCCGACACCCCTGACGAGCGCGGGCCCGTCCGGGGCCGACTACCCTGGATGACGTGATTCTGGGCATCGACACCTCGATCGGCACGGCCGTCGCGATCGTCGACCCGGACGGCGCCGTTCGGGCCGAGGCGGAGAGCGCCGACAGTCGCGGTCACGCTGAGGTCATCGGCGAGCTGATCGTGCGCGCCCTGTCGGCGGCCGGAGTCCGCGGCAGCGACATCACCGCGGTCGCCGCGGGGATGGGTCCGGGCCCGTTCACGGGGCTGCGGGTAGGTATCGCCGCCGCCCGCGCGTTCGCGCTCGGTCGCGGCATCCCGCTCGTCCCGGTCGCCAGCCACGACGCCGCCGCCCTGGCGCGGATGCGTCCCGGTTCCGGCTTCGCGGCGCCGCTCGAGGGCGAGCCGATCGCCATCGTCACCGACGCCCGCCGGCGCGAGCTCGCCGTCTCGGTCTACCGGGTCGAGGGCGGGCTGCCGGTGCGCATCATCGATCCGCACCTCGTGGCACGCGCCTCGACCGAGGTCGTCCCGCTGTTCGGCGCGCCCGCCGCCGAGCTCGACGAGACGACGCGCATCAGCGCCGTTGCCCTCGCCCGCGTCGCGGCGTCGCGATTGCGTGCGGGCGACCCCGGTGACGCCGCCGTCGAGCCGCTCTACCTCCGCGCTCCCGATGTGACCCTCCCCGCCGGCCCGAAGAAGGTCGGCTCGTGACGCTGCGCGCGGCGACGCGCGACGACCTCGACGCGATCATGGCGCTCGAGGAGTCGGCGTTCCCGACCGACGCCTGGAGCCGCACCGCCATGGCCGCCGAGATCGCCTCGCCCCACGGCCGATACCTCGTCGATGACGAGTCGGGCCGCGTGGTGGGCTACGGGGGAGTCCGCGCCGTCGTGGGCGCCGGCGACGCCGACATCCAGACCATCGCGCTCGAGGCCGACGTGCGCGGCGCGGGCCGCGGCCGGGCGCTGCTGCGCGCCCTGCTCGACGAAGCCCGCGCCCGTCGGGCCCACCAGGTCTTCCTCGAGGTGCGCGCCGACAACCCGGTCGCGCAGCGCCTCTACGCGTCCGAGGGCTTCGTCGAGATCGCGCGGCGCCCCCGGTACTACCAGCCCGATGACGTCGACGCGATCATCATGCAGCTGAACCTCCCCGAGCCGGGAGCCGACGGGAAGGTCGACCGATGAGCGCCGCGATCCGCCGCGACGAGCCGCTCGTGCTCGGCATCGAGACGAGCTGCGACGAGACGGGCATCGGCATCGTCCGCGGCCGCACGCTGCTGTCGAACACCATCGCCAGCTCGATGGCAGAGCACGCCCGCTACGGCGGCGTCGTGCCCGAGGTCGCGGCGCGCGCGCACCTCGAGGCGCTGCAGCCGGCGATCGAGGCGGCGGTCGCCGAGGCCGGCGTCTCGTTGAACGATCTCGATGCCGTCGCCGTGACGAGCGGTCCCGGGCTCGCCGGCGCCCTCATGGTCGGCGTGGGTGCCGCGAAGTCCCTCGCCGTCGCGCTCGACAAGCCGCTGTACGCGGTGAACCACCTCGTGGGGCACATCGCCGCCGACATCCTGACGGGCGACGACGTCGAGTACCCCACGGTCGCCCTGCTGGTCAGCGGCGGACACACGTCGCTCCTCCTCGTGCGCGACCTGGTCTCGGACGTCGAGATGCTCGGCGAGACGATGGATGACGCCGCGGGCGAGGCCTTCGACAAGATCGCGCGCATCCTCGGCCTGCCCTACCCCGGCGGGCCGGAGATCGACCGGGCCGCCGCCACGGGCGACCCGAACGCCATCCGCTTCCCGCGGGGCATGTCGCGAGCGTCCGACATGGCGGCGCACCGCTACGACTTCTCGTTCTCGGGGCTGAAGACCGCCGTCGCCCGCTGGATCGAGCAGCGCGAGGCTGCGGGCGAGCCGGTGCCGGTCGCCGACGTCGCCGCATCGTTCCGCGAGGCGGTCGTCGACGTGCTGGTGACCAAGGCGCTCGACGCGTGCGCGCAGCACGGGGTGCCCCGCCTGCTGCTCGGCGGCGGCGTCGTCGCCAACCGGCGCCTGCGCGAGGTCGCCCTCGAACGGGCGGCCGCGGCGGGCGTCGCCGTGCGGATCCCGCCGCTGAGCCTGTGCACCGACAACGGTGCGATGATCGCCGCCCTCGCCGCCGAGCTGATCGCCGGGGGCGCCGCGCCGTCGACGCTCGCTTTCGGTGCCGACTCGACCCTGCCGGTCACCGAGATCCAGGTCCGGAGATGACCGACCCGGTGCTGCCGCGCGTCGAGTGGGCGCCCGAGCCGCAGGTGCTGCCGCGGTCCGGCGGCTGGGCCCTCACCCTCGCGATCGTCGGACTCGGGCTGTCGCTGCTCGTGGGCTGGGCGTTTCCGCTGGGCATCGCGGCGGTCGTCCTGGCCATCCTCGCGTTGCGGCGTCCGTGGGAGAGTCGCGCGGTCGGCGTCTGGGCGCTCTGTCTCGGCGCGTTGTCGCTCGTCTACAGCGCTGGCTGGCTCGTGTGGGGCGCGATGCAGGCGGGCCTCATCGGCTGAGGCCCCGGCTACAGCCGATCCGCGAGGACAGCGGCCCGCCGGTCACCGAGACGCGTGAGGAACAGCGTCGCCGCGCCCGAGCCGGAGAGCGCCAGCTTCTTACGGAACTGCGCGGGGTCCACATCCACGCCCCGCTTCTTGATCTCGAGCGTGCCGATGCCCTCGCGCCGCAGCACCGCATCGATGTCGCGCGTCTTCAGCGGCAGCACCTCGCGCACGCGGAAGGACGCCGCGAACGGCGTGGGATTCGCGTCGTCCGAGGTCATGTACGCCGTGCCGCCGGCGAGCATGCCGGCATCCAGCGTCCGGGCGACCTCGCCGATGAGGCGCGCGCGGATGACCGCGCCGTCGGGCTCGTGCAGGTAGGCGCCGAGGGGTCGTTCCTCGGCGTCGGGGGCGTCGGCGGCCGCGGTGAGCTCGGCGGCGGAGTCGCCCCGCAGCACGAGGGCGGCGCGACGGATGCCGGGCCGGGCCACAGCCCCCGACCACAGCACGAGCTCGATCGTCGACCCGTCGGCGCTGATCCACTGCGCCTCGACGTCGTCGGGGATCTCGTCACGGTCGAATGCGGGGCCCAGTTTGATGCCGGTGGGTACGCGCCGGGCCAGGTCGAAGGCCCACGGCAGCGCAGGCGTGTAGTCGGATGCCGTCAGCCGCCGCGTCTCGCCGTGCCCGGCGGTGCGGCGGGCGGGGTCGAGCCAGACGCCGTCGATGCCGTCGAGGGGCGTCTCTTCGGCGCGCCCGTGGCGCACCCGTGCCGCGTCGCCGAACGGCGCCAGGTTGTACGCGGCGATCGCGGCGGTGATCTCGTCCGCGTCGACCGCGAGCACCTCCAGGCCGATGCCGGCGAGACCGAGCGCGTCGCCGCCGATGCCGCAGCCCAGGTCGGCGACGTGGCGGATGCCGGCGTCGCGGAAGCGTCCCGCGTGACGCGCGGCGACAGCCAGCCGCGTCGCCTGCTCGAGCCCCGCGCGCGTGAACAGCATCCGCTCGGCGAACGGTCCGAACTTCGCGCGGGCCCGCTCGCGCAGGCGCGCCTGGCCGACGGCCGCCGAGACCAGGTCGGGCGAGAGGCCCTCGCGCCGCAAGCGGGACACCGCGGCGGCGGCATCCGTCGTCGACCTGATGTGCAGGGAATCGACGAGCCGCAGCCCCTCGGGGGTCAGCAGGGCGGCGAGCTCGGCGTGATCCACCCGGTCAGCCTACGCCCCGCGCCCTGCCCGATTGGCACTCGCGTTGCGTGAGTGCCAACGTCCCCCTAGACTCGGAGCTGGCACTCTCAGGGTGAGATTGCCAACGAGTCTTGTCGAAGAAAGAGGTAGACCGTGTCGGTTTCCATCAAGCCGCTCGAGGACCGCATCGTCATCAAGCAGGTCGAGGCCGAGCAGACCACCGCGAGTGGTCTGGTCATCCCCGACACCGCCAAGGAGAAGCCCCAGGAGGGCGAGGTCGTGGCCGTGGGCCCCGGCCGCATCGATGACAACGGCAACCGCGTTCCGCTCGACGTCGCCGTCGGCGACCGGGTGATCTACAGCAAGTACGGCGGCACCGAGGTCAAGTTCGGCGCGGACGAGTTCCTCGTCCTCTCGGCGCGCGACGTCCTCGCCGTCGTCGTCCGCTGACGCGCAGCTCTTCTCCGAGGGCCCGGGTGCACACCGCACCCGGGCCTTCGTCGTGGCAGGCGGGCGACGCTCGATGGCAGTCGTGGGCGCGACGCGCGTGTCATGACCGAACTAGAGTTGGCCCGTGACACCCCTCGACCCCGCCCGTGAACGCACGCTCGGCGGGGTCTACGCTTTCGCCGCCTACGTCCTGTGGGGCTTCATGCCCCTGTACTTCCTGCTGCTCGCGCCGATGGGGCCCTTCGAGGTGGTGTCGTGGCGCATCCTGTTCTCGCTGATCTTCTGCGCCGTGCTGCTCACGGTGCTGCGCACTTGGCGCAAGCTGATCGCGATCCTGCGCACACCTCGACTCGTGCTCTGGACGATCGTCGCCGGCATCCTGATCTACATCAACTGGCAGGTCTTCCTGATCAGCACTCTCACCGGACACGTGATCGAGGGCAGCCTCGGGTACTTCATCAACCCGATCGTCACCGTCCTGCTCGGGGTGCTGGTGCTGAAGGAGCGTCTGCGCGCGGCGCAGTGGGTCGCCATCGGCATCGCCGTCATCGCGGTGGGCGTCATCGTCGTCGGCTACGGCTCGTTCCCCTGGATCGCGCTGACATTGGCCGCGAGCTTCGGCACGTACGGTCTCGTCAAGAAGCAGATCGGCCCGTCCGTCGACGCCGTCAGCGGGCTGACGCTCGAGTCGCTGTGGCTCGCCCCCATCGCGATCGTGCAGGCCATCGTCGTCGCCGTGACCGGCGGGCTCGTACTCGGCACGGTCAGCCCCGGCCACACCGCGCTCGTGGCCCTCGCCGGCGTCGTCACCGCCGTGCCGCTGCTGTTCTTCGCCGCCGGCGCCCGCCGCAGCAGCCTCACGGTGATCGGACTGCTGCAGTTCGTCGCGCCGATCCTGCAGTTCATCACCGGTGCGTGGATCCTCGGCGAGCCGATGCCCCTCGAGCGCTGGATCGGTTTCAGCCTCGTCTGGCTCGCGCTCGTCGTGCTCAGCGTCGACTCGCTTCGTGCCGCGCGCCGTCCGCGCCGCAGGAACGACGCCGACGACGTCGCCCCCGTCGTCTGACGTGGCACCGGTCCCACCCGCGTCATCGCGCGGGACGCGGCGGGCCGGAAGTAACGATTCGGTCGCGTAACAGACCGTTAACACATCGCAACATCCCCGATGCAGCGGCGCCACTAGGTTTGACCCAACCTCGCGGAGCTTCGGCCCCGCGGTCCCACTCATCAAGGAGCACAATGGGCGTTCTCACCCGTTCCCGTACCGCGAAGGTCATCGGCGGCATCGCCGTGATCGGCGCGAGTGCACTCGTCCTGGCCGGATGCGCCGGCGGCAGCGAGCCGGCTGCCTCGGGCGACGCCGGCGGCGACGCAGCCGACTTCCCGATCGACTGCGCTGCGGCCGAGCCCGCGTCCTACACGCCCGAGTACAGCTCGACGTCGACAGGCCCCGGCACCGACCTCACGTACACCATCGGCACCGCGCTGCCCCAGACCGGCAACCTCGCCTTCCTCGGCCCGCCCGAGATCTCGGCCACGGAGTACGCGGCGTCGCAGATCAACGCGGCCGGCAAGGGCATCACGATCGACCTCAAGCAGGGCGACTCGGGCGACACCGACAACAAGGCCTACGAGACCGAGATTCCGCGACTGCTGGGCGAAGGTGCCACGGCGATCGTCGGTGCGGCCTCCTCGGGCACGTCGCTGCAGTTCATCGACCAGGTCATCGCGGCCAACGCCATCCAGTTCTCGCCCGCCAACACCTCGGCTGCCTTCACGGGCTACGAGGACAAGGGTCTGTACTGGCGCACCGCCCCCTCCGACGTCCTGCAGGGCGAGGTGCTCGGAAACCTGATCGGCGCCGACGGCAACGAGACGCTCGGCATGATCGTGCTGAACGACTCGTACGGCACCGGTCTCGCGTGCTTCACGAAGGCGGCCTTCGAGGCTGCGGGCGGCGAGGTCGTCGCGACCTCGCTGTACAACACCGGTGACACCAACTTCTCGGCTCAGGTTGAGGACGTGCTGGCCGCCGGCGCCGACGCCATCGCGCTGATCACGTTCGAAGAGGTCAAGACGATCATCCCCGAGCTCATCGGTGCCGACGTGGCTCCCGAGAAGCTCTACTTCGTCGACGGAAACCTCGCGAACTTCACCGACGACTTCGAGCCCGGCACCCTCGCCGGCGCGAAGGGCACCTACCCGGCGGTCGACCCGGCGACGATCTCGTCGTTCCGCGACGAGCTGCAGACGTTCTGGACCGGTGCCGGCAACGCCGAGCTGCAGGACTTCACCTACGCGCCCGAGTCCTACGACGCGGTCGTCCTGCTCGCCCTCGCGGCGCTGCAGGCCGGCTCGACGGCGGGCCCCGACGTCGCAGCGAACCTGCAGTCGGTGTCGGGCGGTGCGGACGAGGGCACGAAGTGCACGACGTTCGCCGAGTGCGCCGACCTGATCATCGCCGGTGAGGCCGCCGACTACGACGGTGTCTCGGGTCCCATCACCTTCAACGAGGTGGGCGACCCCACGGAGGCATCGATCGGTGTCTTCGAGTACGGCGACGACAACAACTACGAGTTCGTCCGCGTCGGCTGATCCCCGCTGCACCCGAAGGGCCCCGGTCGCACGACCGGGGCCCTTCGGCATGCCTGGGCCGGGGCCTGGGCTGGGCTGGGGTTGGGGCTGGGTTGGCAGGTGGTGCCGCTTCGCGGGGTGGAGCGCGTCTCCCGTCCTGACGAGTTCGCGCACGTCGGCATCCCGTCCGAGCATCGCCCACGTCGACGCCGGGTCGGACAGCCGGACACCGTCGAGCGAGGTGACGCCAACGTGGGTCGGAGCGAACTGATGACCCCGGATGCCGCGGCGGCGGGGTGCGCGCTGCGGCGCCATGACCCCGACATCGAGCTCGACGTGCGGCGTCAGCCCCGCTCCCCAGAGAACCGCGGCCGTGCGGCCGCAGAGGAAGGCACCGTCCGACATGACGCGTGCGTATGCTTCTGCATCGGCCAGGACACAGCGCCGGGCCCTGCGGTCGTCGGCGAGGGGCTCCGTGTCCACGACATCCTCCGCGTGTCTGCGGCGGACACCGCGGAACGGCGTCTTGAGGTCGGACGCCCGCAGCCGCTTCGCCAAGACCCCCAGAGCGGATGCCGCCGAGCACGAGAACGCATCGCCCAGGGTGGGAGCCAGGGGCTCGGGAGGTCGCGGCATCCCTCGATCGTCGCGGCCGGCCCCGCGGCGCGGGGGAGCGGCAGTGCGAGGTGTGCGCAACATCCGCGCTCCACGTGCGGGGGGGACGTGGCGCACCCCGCTGCTGCCCTCTCGTGTGGCAGCTCCCGCCGCATGACTCCCCCGGCCGGGGCACCAGCTCTCACGCCAACCCGGCGCCATACCTCGTCGCCAAACAGGTGTTGCCCCCATCCATCGTGGATGAGGGCAACACCTGCCACGCGAAGCCCACTCGAAGTCGGCGCCCAGGCCCAGCCCGAGCCCAGCGCCGTCCGGAGGGGGCCGGGTTCAGGTCCCGAGGGTGCCGAGGTACAGGCCGATGACCTTGGGGTCGTTGAGCAGCTCCCGGCCGGTGCCGGTGTAGGCGTCCCGGCCCTGGTCGAGGACGTATCCGCGGTCGCAGATCTGCAGGCAGCGGCGCGCGTTCTGCTCGACCATGATCGTCGTGACGCCGGCCTTGTTGATCTCGGAGACGCGCAGGAACGCCTCGTCCTGGCGAGACGGCGACAGTCCGGCCGACGGCTCGTCGAGCAGCAGCACGTACGGGTCCATCATCAGCGCGCGGCCCATCGCGACCATCTGGCGCTCGCCGCCCGACAGCGATCCGGCCCGCTGCTGCAGGCGCTTGGCGAGGTCGGGGAAGATCGAGGTCACGAAGTCCGTGCGCTCGGCGACGACCTTGGGTCGCTGGTAGGCGCCCATCTGCAGGTTCTCGGCGATCGTGAGGCTCGGGAACACGTTGTTCGTCTGCGGGACGAACCCGACGCCCTTGGCGACGAGCCGGTTGGCGCGCAGGCCCGTGATCTCGTCGCCGTTGAGCTTGACCGACCCGGACCGCACCTTCACCTGGCCGAAGATCGCCTTGAGCATCGTGGACTTGCCGGCGCCGTTGGGGCCGATGATCCCGACGAGTTCGCCCTTCGCGGCGGTGAGGTTCGCGCCGTTGAGGATATTGACTCCGGGCAGGTAGCCGGCGTGGACGTCGGTCAGCTCGACGACGTTCTCGGTCACTTCTGGTCCTCAGCCTTCTGGTCGGCGGCCGTGCCGGAGGTCGGACCCGAGAGCCCGTCCGTGGCCGGTGCCTCGTCGATCGCCTGGTCGAGCTCGTGCATCGTCTCGACGAGATCGCCCGCCTCGGGCGGCAGGTCGCCGGCGTGGCGCCCGGTGACGACGCCGAGGTCGACGTCCTGGTGGGCGCCGAGGTAGGCGTCGATGACCGCCGGGTTCTGCATGACCGTGTCGGGCGCCCCTTCGGCGACGACGCGGCCTTCCGCCATGACGACGACCCAGTCGGCGATGTGGCGCACCATGTGCATGTCGTGCTCGACGAACACGACGGTCATGCCGAGGTCCTTCAGATCGAGGATGTGGTCGAGCAGCGACTGGGTCAGGGCCGGGTTCACCCCGGCCATCGGCTCGTCGAGCATGACGAGAACCGGGTCGCTCATGAGGGCGCGCGCCATCTCGAGGAGCTTGCGCTGACCGCCCGAGAGCGACGCGGCGAAGTCCTTCTCTTTGGCGTCGAGCTTGAACCGCTTGAGCAGGCCGCGGGCCTTCTCGTCGATCTCGTTCTCCTGCTTGCGCCACAGGAACGGCAGGATGCCGGCGAGCATGCCCTCACCGGTCTGCTTGGGCGCACCGAGCTTCATGTTCTCGAGCACGGTCAGCAGTCCCAGCGACTTCGTCAGCTGGAACGTGCGCACCTGGCCCATCCGCGCCGTCTTGTAGGCGGGGATGCCGGCGAGGTTGTTGCCGTCGAACGACCACGACCCCGCGTTCGGCTTGTCGAAGCCGGTCAGCAGATTGAACAGCGTCGTCTTGCCGGCGCCGTTCGGGCCGATGAGCGCGGTGATGGCGCCGCGCGGGATCTCGAGGTGCTCGACGTCGACAGCGGTCAGGCCGCCGAAGACGCGCGTGACGCCGTCGACGACGATGATCGGGTCGACCTTGGCGACGCCGGGGCGGATCTCGCCGCTGCCGTCGTCTTTGTGCAGGCCGGTCGCCTTGGGGCGCGGCGTCGGGGGTACGACATCAGCGGACAAAGGTCAGCTCCTTCTTGCTTCCGAGGATGCCCTGCGGGCGGAAGATCACCAGCAGCATCAGGGCCACGCCGACGAGCACGAACACGAGCATCTGGCTCTGCTCGGTCGTCAGGAACGGCAGCCATCCGATCTCCACGAGTGCCGGCAGCAGGTTCGACAGGAACGCCCGGACGACCCAGAACAGCACGGCGCCGAGCAGCGGGCCGAAGATGGTCGCCGCGCCGCCGAGCAGCAGCGCGGTCCAGACGTAGAACGTCTGCGAGGTGACGTAGACGTTGGGATTCACGTTCGTGCCCATCGCGGTGACGATGCCGCCGGCCGCGATGATCACGCCGCCGACGATGAGGGCCTGCATCTTGAACGCGAAGACGTTCTTGCCGAGCGAACGCACGGCGTCCTCGTCTTCCCGGATGCCGCGGATGACGCGTCCCCACGGGCTGCGCATGAGCAGCCACACGAGGGTCATGACGATCGCGATCGTGATGATGCCGACGATGATGACCCACCACTGGTCGGACTGGTAGGTCCACGGGCCGAAGCCCCAGCGGCCCGGCGGGAGCGGGTTGCTCGCGCGGAAGCCGGCCTGGAACCCGGAGAGGCCGTCGGCGGATCCGGTCTGGTTGCGGAAGGCCGAGGTGAGGAACAGCAGGCGCAGCACCTCGGCGGCGGCGATGGTGACGATCGCGAGGTAGTCCCCGCGCAAGCGCAGGGTCGGGATGCCCATCACCAGCGCGAACAGGACCGCCGCGATGAGGCCGATGAGCGCGGCGACGGGCCAGGCGACACCGAAGGTCAGGATCGAGATCGCGAAGCCGTAGGCGCCGATCGCCATGAAGCCGGCGACACCCATGTTGAGCAGTCCGGCGAAGCCGAAGTGCACCGAGAGGCCGATGGCCGCGAGGACGTACCCGAGCGTGGCGGGCGCGAGGATCTGCGCCGCCGTGTTGCTGAGGATCTGGAGGATGTTCACGATGCCTATCCGATTCGCTCTCGGCGCCCGAGGAGACCCTGCGGGCGGAACAGCAGGATGACGATCAGCACGACCAGCGCGCCGACGTACTTGAGGTCGGACGGGATCCACAGCGTCGAGACCTCGACGAGCAGTCCGACGATGAGGGAGCCCAGCAGCGCGCCGAAAGCGGTGCCGAGCCCGCCGAGCGTGACTGCGGCGAAGATCAGCAGCAGGATGCTGGTGCCCATGTCCCACTTGATGCCCGGGCGGAAGTAGGCCCAGAGCACACCCGACAGGCCGGCCAGCGCCGCCGCGACGACCCAGACCACCCGGACCACGCCGTCGACATCGATGCCGCTGGCGGCCGCGAGCGACGGGTTGTCCGAGACGGCGCGGGTCGCGCGACCGATGCGCGTGCGCATCAGCCACCACGCGAACCCGGCGATCACGACGAGCGAGACGCCCATGCTCACGAGGTCGGTGACCGTCAGGCGGATGGGGCCGAGACCGGGGATGACCGAGGTCGAACCGCCGGGCAGCTGCGCCGTGCCACCGCCGACGAACATCTGGAAGATGTAGCGGAGGGCGAGCGAGAGACCGATGGAGACGATCATGAGCTGCACGGTGCCGAGGCCGCGGCGGCGCAGGGGGCGCCAGAGCCCGGCATCCATCGTCAATCCGAACAGTGCCGAGACGCCCACCGCCAGGGGGATCGCCACCCAGATGGGCAGCCCCAGCCCGGCCGAGAACAGCAGTGCCGACAGCGCCCCGAAGGTCACCATCTCTCCGTGCGCGAAGTTCGACAGGCCGGTCGTGCCGAACACGAGCGAGAGGCCGATCGCGGCGAGAGCCAGCATGAGGCCGAAGTTGAGGCCGTTGACCGCGCGCGAGAGCAGCTGGTCGACGAAGCTCGTGGTTTGCCGTTCGGCGGCCTCGAGCGTGAAGTTGCGGGTGATGGTGCTCGTCGCACCGAACTCGACCTCGATGGTCGACTCGAAGCCGTCGGGAACCGACACCCCCGAGGGGAGGCTGTCTTCGACGAGCTCGACCGTGTAGGCGACATCTTTGGTCGGAACGCCGATCGAGAAGCTGCCTCTCTCGTTCGTCTCGCCTTCGGCTTCGAAGTCGCCGCCGGTCACGACGACGGTCGCGCCCTCGACGGGCTCACCACCGGTGCGGACGTTGCCCGCGATCGTGAACGGTAACGACTCGGCGTCGTCTCCTGCGGCCATGGCGGGGGAGGCGATGCCCAGAAGTGTCACGGCAGCCAGGAGGCCGGCGATCAACGTCGAGAACATGCGCCTCGGGCGACGAGCAGCGCGCGTCATCGGGGTGATCGCCACTGGCACCTCCTGAGATAAGTGGTCGAACGCGCCGAGAGGTACCGGTTCGGTGGCTTCGGCGACACCTGAACGTATGCGCTGATTGTTGCCTGCGTGTTTCGGGTGCGCAACTTCGGTCGCGGTGTGTCGTATCCGGGATCTGCGACGGGAATTCAGCGGGGCCTCCCGACGCTTAGAATCGTCGAGACTTCAAGGAGCGCGCATGAGCGACTACAACGACCCGTTCGGATTCGTCGGCCTCACGTACGACGACGTCCTCCTCCTCCCGGGGCACACCGACGTCATCCCGTCCGAGGCGGACACCTCGTCGCGGGTGACGCGGCGGATCACGGTGGCCACACCGCTGCTCTCGGCGGCGATGGACACCGTGACCGAGGCGCGACTGGCGATCGCCATCGCGCGCGAGGGCGGCATCGGCATCATCCACCGCAACCTCTCCATCGAGGAGCAGGCCGCGATGGTCGACCGCGTCAAGCGCAGCGAGTCGGGCATGATCACCGACCCGATCACGACGACGCCGGATGCGACGATCGAAGAGGTCGACGCCCTGTGCGGTCAGTACCGCATCTCGGGTCTGCCGGTCGTCGACGACGAGGGGCACCTGCTCGGCATCGTCACCAACCGCGACATGCGCTTCGTCTCGGGCTTCGAGCGCCAGACGACCAAGGTGCGCGACGTCATGACGAGCGAGAACCTCGTCACCGGCCGCGTCGGCATCGGCGCCAACGAGGTCATCGCCCTCTTCGCGCACCACCGGGTCGAGAAGCTGCCCCTCCTCGATGACGACGGCAAGCTCGCCGGCCTCATCACGATCAAGGACTTCGACAAGAGCGAGAAGTACCCCCTCGCCACTAAGGACGACCAGGGCCGCCTGCGCGTCGGCGCCGCCATCGGCTTCTTCGGCGACGCGTGGCAGCGGGCCGAGGCCCTGCGCGACGCCGGTGTCGATGTGATCGTCGTCGATACGGCGAACGGTCAGTCCGCGGGCGTCATCGACATGGTCAAGCGCCTCAAGGCGGATGCATCCTTCGAGCACATCGACGTCATCGGCGGCAACGTCGCCACGCGCGAAGGCGCCCAGGCTCTCATCGACGCCGGCGTCGACGCCGTCAAGGTGGGCGTCGGACCGGGCTCGATCTGCACCACGCGTGTCGTTGCCGGTGTGGGCGTGCCCCAGGTCACCGCGATCTACGAGGCGTCGCTGGCCGCTCGCGAAGCCGGCATCCCGATCATCGCCGACGGTGGTCTGCAGTACTCGGGCGACATCGCCAAGGCTCTCGTCGCCGGTGCGGACTCGGTCATGCTCGGGTCGCTGCTCGCGGGAACCGACGAGTCGCCGGGCGAGATCGTCTTCCAGGGCGGCAAGCAGTTCAAGCAGTACCGCGGCATGGGTTCGCTGGGTGCGCTGCAGACCCGCGGCAAGAAGACCTCGTACTCGAAGGACCGCTACTTCCAGGCGGACGTCCCGAGCGACGACAAGCTCATCCCCGAGGGCATCGAGGGACAGGTCGCCTACCGCGGTCCCGTCTCGGCGGTGGCGTACCAGCTCATCGGCGGCCTGCGTCAGTCGATGTTCTACGTCGGCGCCCGCACGGTCGAAGAGCTGAAGGCGCGCGGCAAGTTCGTCCGCATCACCTCGGCCGGGCTCAAGGAGTCGCACCCGCACGACGTTCAGATCGTCGTCGAGGCGCCCAACTACAAGCGCTGACCTCGCGCGGCGCAGCCCGCCCGGGACGGCGCGCATCGCACCAGCGTGAGCGGAGGAGATCTGTGCACCGGAGGACCGCCGAGAGGCGGCCACCCTCCGAAGCGCAGATCTCCTTCTGCGCGTCAGGCTGTGTGTCCGGCCAGGCCCGCACGCCGAGTCAGCGCGCACGGTGCAGCCCCTGAGCGACGGCGGTCGCGATGAGTCCGTGCACCCGCGGCCAGTCGTCGATGACCTGCGCGTAGGTGACGCGGATGACGTGATAGCCGTGCAGCATGAGCTGCGCGTCGTGCTCGATGTCGGCTGTGCGTTGTCGCCCGACGTGGTGTCCGCCGTCGATCTGCACGACGAGGCGCTCGCCGATGAGCAGGTCGACCGGCCGCCCGAGCAGCCAGACCTGTTGCTGCAACGGCACGCCGAGCCAACGCAACCGCAACGGGAGGATCGTCTCGAGGCCCGAGTCCGAGAACGGTGCTGCCCGTGCCCACAGCTGCCGCGCGGCGGGTGGCAGATCGAGGCGACCGAGGACCTCCCGCGAGGTGAGCTGCAACCGCAACGCTGACTCCCAGATCGCGAGAGCCGGTTCGAGAGGCTGACAACGCGCCACGGTCACCAGGACGTTCTCGATCGTGTCGACGAGAGCATCCGGATGCCGCGGCACGACCGGCTCGTGCCAGTGGACGGTTGCACGCTGTGTCGGGGCTCGACCCGCGTGGGGCCGCGCGGCGACGTGGGGTCGGTCTTCGGCGAGGACCCACAGGCCGAGCCGCCGCGCGGCGCTGACGCACGCGATCACCACGCCGTGGCGTGCGGCGGCGACGAGCTCCGCGTCGGCGTCCGGGAGAGCGACCCACCCGCGGCGCACTCGGCGCAGAGTGCCCGTCTCGATCGCGGTCTGTATCCGGTACCGCGACGCCCCGGCATCGAGGAGTGCGGTGGTCCGAGCGACACCGCCGGTTCGCCGCATCCACGACGCGATTCGCCCCTCGTCCATGACAACGATGCTCGGTGCCGCGGGTCTTCTGGCGCTGGGGCAGGGGACGGATCTGGGGGCGAGTACCCGCGGGCACGCCCTGGGGAGGAGCGATGTGCCCTCCCCTGGGGGGGGGGGGGGGGGGGGCTTGGGTCCGCCCTCGTGGGAGGAGTTCCGCGCGGGGGAGGAGAGCCGGCACGGGAGCCGCCTCCGCTGTGCGAATCTCCTCCGTTCTGCGATGCCACGCTGCTGTGAAGCCTGCGCCACTCCGCAGCATCCGCTACTTCGCAGCTTCCGCTACTCCAGCGCCCGCGCTCGGGAGGAGTTCTGCATGACGGAGGACCTTCGACATGCGAGGCCTCCTCTCATGTGCAGATCTCCTCCGCTACGTCGAGCCCGAGCCCGAGCCCGAGCCCGACCCCGCCTCCCCGCCGTGCTCAGGCGGCCGGCAGGCGGAAGGGAGCGGCGGCACGTGCGGAGCGGTCGAGCGCGAGGTCGGCGAGGGTCGCGCCCACGCCCGGCGCGAACTTGAAGCCGTGCCCCGAGAAGCCCGCGCCCACGACGATCGAGCCGGCGCGGTCGAGCACGAAGGCGCTGTCATCGGTCGAGGTGTAGGTGCACGAGAAGTGGACGGCCGAGGCGGGGTCGAGGCCCGGCATCCATTCGCGCACGTAGTCGACCAGGGTGTCGTGGTGCGTCGTCCGGTGCGGGCGCTCGTCGGGATCGACCACGTCGCCCACCCGATGGAATCCGACCTTCACGCCCTCACCCGGCGTCGGCATGCCGTAGACCGGCGCGGGCCAGCGCGCGGGATCGAGCCGGTGATTGAACGAGGGCCACGGGCCGGTGGTCGGCGCGAAGTGGGCGGGGGACTCCTCGGTGACGATGAGGCGGGGCAGCCGGATGCCGGGCAGCAGGGCCTCGGTCCAGGCTCCGAGCGTCGCGACCACGACATCCGCCTCGAGCCGGTTCCCGTTCGCCAGCGTCACGCGGGCGCCGCGCTCGCCGAGGTCGTCGATGACGCGCACCGGCGAGCTCCATC
This sequence comes from Microbacterium thalli, assembly GCF_028737325.1. Taxonomy (GTDB): domain Bacteria; phylum Actinomycetota; class Actinomycetes; order Actinomycetales; family Microbacteriaceae; genus Microbacterium; species Microbacterium thalli. The sequence goes on from NZ_JAQZCH010000003.1 coordinate 124,893, forward strand.
GGACCTCGCCGCCGGCCGCGAGGATCCGCCGCTCGAGTTCGAGCACCGCCGCCGATGCTCGGGCCACGCCGGCATCCGGCGAGTACAGCACCTCGTCCTCGAACCGCATGCCGGGCCACCGCGCGGCCGCGTCGGTCCCCGAGAGCAGCTGAGCCGGGATGCCGCGTGCGCCGAGTCGACGCGCGATCGTCGCGAGCCCGCCGTCCGCCGTGGACGGGTCGTCGTCCCCGCCGCCGCCGAGGTCGCTGCCGGCCCCGTGGGTCACGAGGCCGTGTCGGCGCAGCAGCGGCTCGCCGTCGACCTCTCCCAGCAGATCCCAGCCTTCGCGCGCCCGCTGCAGCAGGTCGAGGTAGTGGTCGTCGGCGTAGGCGTTGTTGAAGTTGCGCGTCGCGCCGTGCGAGGCGCCGTGCGTGTGTCCGCGTTCGAAGCGCTCGAGCACGATGGGCTGTTCCCCGCGGCGGGTCAGGGACCAGGCCGTCGCGAGCCCCATGATGCCGCCGCCGACGATCACGATGCGTGTCATCCCGCCAGCATCCCATCCGGTCGCCGGATGCCGCGTCCGGACCGGCCGGTAGGCTGAGGGGGTGACCATGGAGATCGAGCTCGGCCGCGCCAAGCGCGCCCGTCGGGCCTACGCGTTCGACGACATCGCGGTCGTGCCCTCGCGGCGCACCCGCAACCCCGAGGACGTGTCGACCGCCTGGTCGATCGACGCGTTCCAGTTCTCCATCCCCGTGCTCGGTGCTCCGATGGACTCGGTCACGAGCCCGCGGACGGCGATCATGCTCGGCCAGCTGGGCGGCCTCGGGGTCCTCGACCTCGAGGGACTGTGGACCCGCTACGACGACCCCGAGCCCCTGCTCGCCGAGATCGCGGCGCTGCCCGAGGCGTCCGCGACGCGTCGCATGCAGGAGCTGTACGCCGAGCCGATCAAGCCCGAACTGGTGCGCGACCGCCTCGCCGAGATCCGCGCCAGCGGTGTCACCGTCGCCGGCTCGCTCACCCCGCAGCGCACGCAGGAGCTGTACGAGACCGTCGTCGCGGCGGGCGTCGACCTTTTCGTCATCCGGGGCACGACCGTCTCGGCCGAGCACGTCTCGAGCGTCGACGAGCCCCTGAACCTCAAGCGCTTCATCTACGACCTCGACGTGCCGGTCATCGTCGGCGGGGCCGCCACCTACACCGCGGCGCTGCACCTCATGCGCACGGGCGCAGCCGGTGTTCTCGTCGGCTTCGGCGGCGGCGCGGCCTCGACCACGCGCGCCACCCTCGGCCTGCACGCGCCGATGGCGACGGCCGTGGCCGACGTCGCCGGGGCACGCCGCGACTACCTCGACGAGTCCGGCGGACGTTACGTCCACGTCATCGCCGACGGCGGCGTCGGAACCTCCGGCGACATCGTCAAAGCACTCGCCATGGGAGCGGATGCCGTCATGCTCGGCGTTGCGCTCGCCCGCGCGACCGATGCACCCGGCCAGGGCTTTCATTGGGGGCCCGAAGCGCACCACTCCCTGCTGCCGCGCGGTCGCCGGGTCGCCGTCGACCAGGTCGCGCCCCTCGAAGAGGTGCTCTACGGCCCGGCTCCCGTCGCCGACGGCACGGCGAACCTCATCGGTGCGCTGAAGAAGTCGATGGCCACCACCGGCTACTCCGACCTGAAGGAGTTCCAGCGCGTGGAGGTCGTCGTCGCGCCGTACAGCGTGCGATGACATGAGCGCTGTTCCCCCCGTTCCCTCCGCGTCGACGACGTTCGCGCCGACGCTGCGCGAGGTCATGCTGCGCCCATGGTGGATCGGCATGCTCGCGTTCGCTCTGCTCGTGGCGGCGGTGTTCGCGTGGCTCGGCCAATGGCAGCTCTCGCGTGCCGTCGACACCTCGCCGCCGGCGCCCGGGCAGACCGAGCAGGTGCGGCCGCTGGCCGACGTGGTCGAACCGGGGGAGTATCTGCCCGAACCACTGGTCGGGCAGCGCGTCGAGGTCCGGGGGTCCTTTGTGCCCGGCGACTTCGATGTCGTCTCGTCGCGCTTCGACCGGGGTATCGAGGGCTTCTGGGTGACGGGGCAGCTGCGCATCGACCCCGGCGACATCGGATCGACCGACCCCACCTCGCTCGCCGTCGCCGTCGGCTGGACCGACGATCGCGCCGAGGCCGAGGCGGCGGCATCCGCTCTCGATGCCGACCCCGCGCGCGACGTGACCGTGACCGGTCGCATCATCTCCGACGAGGGCCCGGCTCTGCCCCCGCGTGGAGCCGACCCGCAGGAGATGACCCGGATGTCGTCGGCGGCGCTGCTGTCGCGATGGAGCGACACCGCAGGCCTCGACGTCTACCGCGGGTACGTCACGTCGGCGGAATCGTTCGGAGGGCTGACGGCGATCGATTCGCCCGCCCCCGACGAACGCTCGAACGTCAACTGGCTCAACATCTTCTACGCCGTCGAGTGGGCGGTGTTCGCGGGCTTCGCGTTCTACATGTGGTACCGCCTCGCGAAGGACGCCTGGGAGAAGGAGCTCGAGGACCTCGAGGACGCCGCCGGCGGCCAGGACCCGGGCGATGCTCCGGCGCGCGATGGCGCCGTGGCCGCGGAAAGCGCACCCTCGTCCCGCGATTAGACTGGATCCCATGCCTCGCGCCCCGAAACTCGCCTCCTTCCCGGCGATCCGGAACGCCCTGCGCTTCTACCAGATCTGCTCGGTCGTCACGGGCGTGGGTCTACTCCTGCTGCTCGCGGAGATGATCCTCAAGTACACCCCCCTCCACACCGAGCTGTTCGCCGGGGGCTCGGGCGGTCTGCTCTGGTTCGCCCCCGTCATCGCGGGTGCCGACTGCGAGTGGTGGTCGCTGTTCCTCCCGCAGACGAACTCCTGCGAGATGCTCTCGACGGGCGACGGGTTCAACATCTCGCTCGCGATCCTCGTCGTGCACGGCTGGTTCTACGTCGTGTACCTGTTCTCGTGCTTCCGCGTGTGGAGCCTCATGCGCTGGGGTTTCCCCCGCTTCATCCTGCTCGCCCTCGGCGGCATCGTTCCCGCACTGTCGTTCTTCATGGAGGCCCGCGTCGGCCGCGAGGTACGGACGTACCTCGCTGAGCGCGAAGCAGCGGAAGCCGCCGCATCCATCCCCGCCACGGAAGGCACCCGGTGACCACCCAGACCGAAACGTCCCAGCGGCCCGTCCTCGTCGTCGACTTCGGTGCGCAGTACGCGCAGCTGATCGCTCGCCGCGTGCGCGAGGCCGGCGTCTACAGCGAGCTCGTCCCGCACACCGCGACCGCGGAGGAGATCGCGGCGAAGGATCCCGTGGGCATCATCCTGTCGGGCGGTCCGTCGTCGGTCTACGAGCCGGGGGCGCCTGCGCTCGATCCCGGCGTGTTCGACCTGGGGGTGCCGACGCTCGGAATCTGTTACGGGTTCCAGGTGATGGCGCAGACCCTCGGCGGCGAGGTCGCGAACACCGGGCTGCGGGAGTACGGCGCAACCGACGCGACGATCGTGACCGAGGGGACGCTGCTCGAGGGGCAGCCGGCGGCGCAGAACGTGTGGATGAGTCACGGCGACCAGGTGTCGCGCGCCCCCGAAGGCTTCGAGGTGCTCGCACGTACCGCGGCGACTCCGGTGGCCGCCTTCGCCAATGACGTCCGGAAGTTCTACGGCGTGCAGTGGCATCCCGAGGTGAAGCACTCGGACCACGGGCAGAACGTCCTCGAGAACTTCCTGCACAAGGCGGCGGGCCTGCCCGCCGACTGGAACAGCGGCAACGTCATCGCCGAGCAGGTCGAGCGCATCCGTGATCAGGTCGGCTCGGGCCGGGTGATCTCGGCGCTGTCGGGTGGTGTGGACTCCGCCGTCTCGACCGCCCTCGTCCACAAGGCGGTCGGCGACAAGCTGACGGCGATCTTCGTCGATCACGGGCTGTTGCGGAAGGGCGAGCGCGAGCAGGTCGAGAACGACTACGTCGCCTCCACCGGTGTGCGCTTGATCACCGTCGACGCGCGCGAGCGCTTCCTCGAGGCACTCGCCGGTGTGAGCGATCCTGAGCAGAAGCGGAAGATCATCGGGCGCGAGTTCATCCGCGCGTTCGAGCAGGCCGAGCGAGACCTCATGGCCGAGGCGGCGGCGGACGGCGAGCCGATCCGCTTCCTCGTGCAGGGGACGCTGTACCCGGATGTCGTCGAATCCGGCGGCGGAGCGGGTACCGCGAACATCAAGAGCCACCACAACGTGGGCGGCCTGCCCGAAGACCTGCAGTTCGAGCTCATCGAACCGCTGCGCACCCTGTTCAAGGACGAGGTCCGCGCGATCGGACGCGAGCTCGGGCTGCCCGAGGCGATCGTCGGCCGGCAACCGTTTCCGGGGCCCGGCCTCGGAATCCGCATCGTGGGCGAGGTCACCGCTGACCGTCTCGAGATCCTGCGTGACGCTGACGCCATCGCCCGGGCTGAACTGACCAAGGCAGGGCTCGACGCGGAGATCTGGCAGTGCCCGGTGGTGCTGCTCGCCGATGTGCGTTCCGTGGGGGTTCAGGGTGACGGCCGCACGTACGGGCATCCGATCGTCCTGCGTCCCGTGTCGAGCGAGGACGCGATGACGGCCGACTGGACGCGGCTGCCGTACGACGTGCTGTCGCGCATCTCGAACCGCATCACCAACGAGGTGCGTGACGTGAACCGCGTGGTGCTCGACGTGACGTCGAAGCCCCCGGGGACCATCGAGTGGGAGTGAGTCGGGGGTGACCTCGACATGAACGGCGGATGCCGCGGCCGAAGGGTCGCGGCATCCGCCGTTTCCGCATCCTGACGCGGATCGCGGGCCACCTGGGCTCACGCGACACGCCCGGGATGTCGCGCCGCTTTGCCACGATGCCAGGAGCCGCGTAACTTATTACTTGTTCGCCCCACAGGGAAGAGCGAAGGGCCGGAAGGCCTACGCCCCCTCAAGCGGAGAACAAAACCCATCCCAAACCTCTTGCGAGAACAAGACGCTTGCGTCTAGGTTGGAAACTCCACCCCGAACTGCAGTCTTCGACTGGCACGGAACACTCGTTCCGGAGACAGACCGAAGCGCACGGCGGTGGAGTATGGTTGTGAAGTTGCCCTCTGGGCTGGCTGTGAGGCTGGTTGGGGGAGCGTCCGATCCTTGAGAACTCAACAGC
>NZ_JAQZCH010000020.1 GCF_028737325.1 Microbacterium thalli
TACTCGGTGTTCACACGAGCAGCGCGCTCGAGCAGACGGGAGTGCAGGTAGAACACGTCACCAGGGTAGGCTTCACGGCCTGGTGGGCGACGCAGCAACAGGGATACTTGACGGTAGGCCCAAGCTTGCTTGGTCAAGTCGTCATAAATGATCAGGGCGTCTTCGCCACGATCACGGAAGTATTCACCCATGGTGCAACCGGAGTAAGGAGCCAGGTATTGCATGGCGGCGGACTCGGAAGCCGAGGCGGCCACAACAATCGTGTACTCCAG
>NZ_JAQZCH010000009.1 GCF_028737325.1 Microbacterium thalli
AACACACAGAGTAAGAGACGTGGAAAGTTATGGATATTAGACATATTATAAGGGCAACGCTCAAAAAACTTCCAGCATAGAGCAGTGGAATGAATTACTTAGGCCTTCTCCCACTTGAGGGGTTTGACCACTTCCCATGTGAAGTCAGGGTCATCTCTGCCAAAGTGTCCATATGCAGCAGTCTTCAAGAACCTGCCATTTCCACCCCTCTTGAGATCAAGGTTGATGGAGATCATGCCAGGCCTGAAGTCAAAACTCTCCTTCACAATGCTGAGGATTTCCTTGTCAGGGATCTTCCCAGTGCCATAAGTGTCAACAAACACAGACAAGGGCTCAGGCACACCAATGGCATAGGAAACTTGCACAATTGCCCTCCTAGCAAGTCCATTTGCAACAATGCTCTTTGCAGCTTGCCTCACAATGTAGGCACCACTCCTATCAACCTTGGTAGGATCCTTCCCAGAGAAGGCACCACCACCATGTGCACCCCATCCTCCATAGGTGTCGATGATGATCTTGCGGCCGGTGAGACCAGCATCACCGTGAGGACCTCCAATGACAAAACGGCCAGAGGGGTTCAAGTGGAAAATGGTCTTCTCATCAAGGTACTTCTCCGGGATCACCGGCTTGATCACATGCTCCTTGGGCAC
>NZ_JAQZCH010000004.1 GCF_028737325.1 Microbacterium thalli
CCTCGACCGCCACCTGGTCGGGCTCGACGTCGAGCCAGGCGGATGCCAGATCGTTTGCGGCGCGGCGGATGCCGCGGAAGTTCGTTGCCGAGCCGGTCGCGACGATCGTTGCCCCGCTGGGGGTGCTCGATGTGAGTTCGGGAATCTCGACCGTCCACGACCCGTCCGGGTCCATGTGTGCGTGCGCCGTGAGCGTGCGGGTCATTGGCGTTTCCTTCCTAGTTCTCGGGTGCTGCTGCGTCTTCGAGCGCGACCGACTCGAATCGGCCGCGGACTCGCGTGGCCATCTTCTCGGCTCGGCGCCGGTCGCTGTAGGCGTCCGCGTTCCGCTCGTCGAGGGTCAGCGCGTAATGGGTGCGAAGGTCGGCGCCGACCTCCGTGTGGAGGTAGCCGGTTTCACCCTTGTGGGTGACGAGAATTCGCATGCTCACCGGGTCCGTCTCCTCTCAGTTCCAGCTGCTCGGGGTGTTCGTGAATGCGGTCTGCACCTGGCGGACGATGCCGGCCTTCACGATGCCGCTATGCACGGGGATGGAGAGGGTTTGGCTGCGGTCGGCGGGTTGCCAGATGTGGTGACTCCCCCGCGTGCGCGTGTTCTCCCAACCCTGCGACCGCAGGAAGCGGCTCACGTCTCGGTAGTTCTGCGGCTTCGTCATAACCATATTCTATCCCGACTTGTATTGTCTATACAACCCCGCATTGTGCTTTTCTTGACACCTAGGTGTCAACTCCGTGGCTGGGGTCATTTGGGGGCGCCCCGCGCTGGGGGTATTTAGTAGCGCCCCCGCGCTGGGGGTATTTAGTAGCGCCCCCGCGCTGGTTATGCGGCTTCGGCTTCGAACTCGTCTCCGCAGATTCCGCAGAGGATGGGGCCGGCGTCGAGGACGGCGAGGGAGGCGCGGATCTTGCGGCCGCAGCTGCACACGGCGGCTTTGCCGTTGTTGGTCTTGGCGCGCCCTCCCCCGCCGATGATCTCGGCGCGGCGGTGTGCGGTGATCGCGGCATCGAGACGGCGGATCTCGGCGGCGTAGCGGGCGGCCGTGGCGTCGGGAACGGTGGTGGTGCTCCACCCGATCGAGGGGTCGTGTTCGAGGGCGAGTCCGAAGCTCTCGGCAATCTCCTTGAACCGCTTGTTGTGGTAGCGGCCTTGCCGGCTGGTGTCCTGGATGCCGCGGGCTGCCGCAGCGGCGTGTGCGGCCTCGTGCACGAGCGTTCCGAGGGTGCCCACTCCCCCACGCGCGAGCCCTTCCCCGCCGATGAACAGCTCGTGGATGGCCGCCTCTCCGCGCACCCAACGATCGGCGGCGAAGTGACCGAGCTTCATGCCTCGGGTGCTGGTGCCGGATGCCAGGGTGACAACGACCTCGGGAACGTCGTTGTGGCGGCGCTGGATCGCGCTCCACGTCTGCTCGATGGCCTTCACGAGCGGGCTGCTGACGTTTCCCATTACTTCACCCCCGCGGCCGCGATGCGGTCGATGCAGTCGGGGCGGAACCCGCTCCAGTGGTCGTGCTCGTCGACGACGACGATCGGGGCCTGCATGTAGGTGGCGTCCAGATCCTTCACGTACTCCAGGGCGTTGTCGTCCTGGGACAGATCCACGATGGTGTAGCTGATGCCCTTGGCGTCGAGTGCTCGATAGGTCGCGTTGCACTGAACGCAGCGGGGCTTGCTGTAAACGGTGACCGTTCCGCGGGTTTCCTGCGCCTCATCCATGATTAAATTCTACCCCGCCTTGTACTCCCGGCACAACCCCGAATAGTAGTCCTTGGATCGTGTTTTCTGTGGGTCGTGAGCGCCGGGGCTGCTGGGAGTTCGGAAGGGCTGGGTATCCCCGCGTTTCCCAGGGTTCGCGTCTCGTGGCCGTCACCGCATGCAGGGTCGCTCTGGCGGGCTCGGGGCGGACGCTGCCGGAGCGGCTGGGCGCCTGCTGACGTCGTTTCCCGTTCCCCTCTCCCCTACTCCCCCGTATTCAGCCAAGAAAGCTGGCCCCCTGTGGGACGGGTCAGATATCACGGGCTATCGCGTGCTATCAACTGATAGCTGTGAGTGGTGTTGGTCATCGGCCGATCGATCCCTGGGTGCATGATTGCGGGCGTGAGTAGCGACGATTGGTGGCTGACAACGCCGCGTGAGGATCTGTATCGGTTGACACCCGAAAGCCGGTTTGTCGACAAGGGCAGGGAGGCTCTTGCTCGGGACGGGTGGCTCCTTGGGGATGAGAGGTACTTCCCGGTCGGTGTAACGCTGCTGCGCTCGTATTTGGCTGGCCTGGTCAAGCCGAGTGTCGCGGACTTGATGGAGAAGGTGGAGAAGTTTGCCGCGCGGCCGCGGCCAGACTTCCCCGACCCGTCGGACCCTGCGCTGCAGCCGGGTTCCCGGGCGCGGTTGGTCGAGCCAGAACGGCTCTGGGTGGACCCGGCGCGCGTGTTCAACAGCTTCGCGGGGATTGAGTCATTCCACCGGGATCAGGGCGACTGGTCCCGGAACTTTGATCCGCAGAACCGCACATTTCGGAAGGAACCCGTGCGGGGGCAAGCTGAGTTCGCGGCTCGGATCGCCGCAGAGCGGGGGTCTCCGGCGGGGCTCGTGGAACTGCTGGGACCTTCCGGGCGCCAGCCTTTGCTGTACCTGCAGGGCTGGCAGACGCCGCTGGGCGCGGTGTTTCGGGTGCACATGAACGGGAACCATCGCTTGGGCGCTTTTGCGGTGCTGGGAGTGCCTTGTGTGCTGGCCGAGGTGACTTGGATGCACGGCCCGTTCGACACGTCGTCGGGAACGAACGAGGTTGAGGACGAGCTTCGCGCCTCGTACCGGACGGTGCTGCACGTTTTCGGCATTGCCTCCTACTCAGACCCTGCAAGCTTGGGTGCCAACCACACGGGTGTCGTCAGCGAATGGCCGATCCTGATCGATACACCGGAGCGGGGCGTGGCGTCGCTGGCCGCTATGGAGGCAGTCGCGGGACGGCAGGCCGAAACAGTTGGGCGGCTCGGTCGTGCGGCGTTTGACGACCCGGAGAACCTGGAACGTCTGGGGGGCCAGGTGAGGGCGGCGTTGGACGAGATCGCGGCCGGCGGCGGGCAGCCTGTTCCGCCGCAGCGTAGTGGATGGCTCGATCGGCTTCGCGGTCGCTGACCAGCCACGCCCTCCCGACAGAGAGACAGGGGCCGACCCCACACGGGCCGACCCCTTCACGTGATAGCAGCAGATATCAGGTGATAGCGGGTGCTAGCGATCGTTCATCTGCGCAAGTCCGAGGCGCAGCGCCTCGATGATGACTGTTTGGACGGTGTATCGCTCGCGGCGGTGGTAGTCGTAGATCTCGTCTCGTACGTCCTCGTAGCCTTCCCAGCGGACGAGGGTGCTCTTCGGGCCGTCTCCCCCGCTGGGCTCGGCGGCGGGGGTCGGCTTCGCCGCCTTCTTGGCCGGCGCGGGGGCCGGCTCGGTGGCCGGCTCGGTGGCCTCTGGTTCGGGGCGTGCCTCGGCTGCAGCGCCGAACGCGGCGATGGCGTCTTGGTCTGCGGCGGGTGCGTTCTTCTTGTTGCGGACGATCGCCATTACGCCATCACCTCCTGAACGAGCTTGCGGAGCTCGCTCTTCGCTGCGCCCTGCGACGCGCTCTTGGAGGGCATTTCGAGGACGCCGCGACCGTCTGCGACGGAGTCACGGAAGATCTTGCGGTAGGCGATGACGGATTCAAGGGCGGTGAGTTCGGGGAACTCGCGCACGTACTCGCTGACGTCCTCGGTCTCGGTCTCGCCGTTGTAGGTGGGTACCTGGCTGAACAGGGCGCGTGCGACCAGCTTGGGGTTGAAGTTCTTCGCGGCGGTGATGACGTCGGAGAATTCCTCGAGCGTTTCGGCGTCGAACTGGCTGGCGCGGAGGACGACGATCAGCTGATCGGCGATCGTCATCGCGGTGCGCATTTCTTCGTTGTCGTCGCCGGCGACGTCGACCAGGACGTGATCGAAGTTCTCGGAGAGGTCTCCGATCGCGGCGTGCAGGTTGCCGCGCTTCTCGACGAGGGTCATGCGGGGCTCGTGGCCGGCCTCGATCCGGCGGGCGTGCCACTTCGCCAACGTCCGCTGCTTGTCAGCGTCGATGAACAACACTCGTGCGCCCTCGGCTGCCAGCGCGACGCCGAGGTTCAGCGCCACGGTGCTCTTGCCGGGACCGCCTTTGGTGCCTCCGAACAGAATGATCATCAGTCCTCCATTGCTATCAGGTGATATCCAACGCTAGCGGGTGCTATCAGATGATATCAAGTGCTATCGGCTGTGACGGGTGATCTCGTCTGTGAGCCCGCCTGCGAAGGCGCTTGTTTCCCGGAGCGCAGCGGAGGGAAAGAAGCGGCAACCCTCGATGATGGAGCGAGGGCTCACGGTCCTGCCGACGTGCTCTCAGCGTGGGTGCGGGGCGAGTTGTCCCCAATTCCACAGCGAAACGGTCACTGATTACAGGTAAGACCTACAGGAAGAACTATTACTGGCAGACCCGACTTCGCCCTACTCCCGACAGGGATCGCGGGGGTGTGGGCGTCACCAAAGTACCGTGTAAGGCGTCACAGAAGTACCGTGGACAGATCTGCGCGTCACCAAAGTACCGTGCGTTTTGCCGCGTGATTCCGCGGTTCTTCGGCCGAGCGTCACCAAAGTACCGCGCGTCACCAAAGTACCGTGGAGAACTTCTCGTGACCCGAGTTCTGCACAGCCTGCCGGCTACGGCGGGTGCGTCCCGGGGGAGCGGGACGCTCGTGTAGTGTGCGAACCAATGTGTGGCCCTGAAATGGCGCCAGCCCCGAGCGCGGGAACGCTCAGGGCTGACTTCCCGGGCCCGTCAGAAGAGCCAAATCGATGAAGACTGCACCTACTTCTGAGAGGGGCTGGGCGATGTCCAGTGTAGAGAAGAAGACCACCCGCCAGACGGCTTCGCCGCTGCTGCCCACGATCCCCTCGGATCGTCTCGCGCAAGCCGACTACGCCCTCGCAATCGGCGAGGACGAGGCGAATGACGCCGGCTATCTCGGGTTCACCGGTCGCGTGTTCACGCAGACCTGCCTGCCCTATCGCGACCCGATGGTCGCCGACCCGCATCTGCGGGCCTGGGAGCGCCGCAACGGCTCGATGAACCTCGCTGTGGAGCCCGCCCGCGTCGTGGATCCGGAGACGGGCGTAGCGGCGTACAAGATGCCCTTCGGCAAGTACCCGCGCCTGATCCTGCCGTGGCTCACAACCCAGATCGTCCGCCGGCAGAGCGACCGTGAAGCGGACGGCCGGCTGCAACTTGAATTCTCGGCATCGCTGCCGAAGTTCTTGCAAGACCTCGGGCAAGCCTGGGGTGGCCGGCAGGGCAAGCTGGTGATGGACCAGGTGCCGCGACTGTTTGGCGCGCGGATCTCGGTCACGGAGACGGCCCAGGCTGGCGGCGGCCGCGGCGTGCGGACGAGCGAATACACGATCGCCCGCGGGTACCAGCTGTGGTGGGACGCGGCGGGGGACATGGCCGCTGATGGGCTGTGGGGCAACTCGGTGGTGCTGTCGGCCGAGTTCGTCCAAGACATTCTCGACACCCCGATTCCCGTCGACCTCCGCTCGGTCGCGCTGATGTCCAAGCACGGCCCGATGGCGATGGATATCCTCGCCTGGCTGAACTACCGGCTCCCAAGTGCCAAGCGCCCGAGCCTCATCACCTGGGCGCAGCTGCACGCGCAGTTCGGCGCGCAGTATGCGCAGGTGCGGCAGTTCAAGGCGGCGTTCGTCGCAAAGCTGCCGGCGGTGCACTCTGTGTACCGGGATGCCCGCTTCGACGTGGAGGACGAAGGGCTGCGGATCTTCCCGTCTCCGCCGGCGGTGCAGCGAGCCCCACTCAAAGCGTGATAGCACGAGATAGCGCCCGATATCAGTCGATATCGGGCGCTATCTCTTTCACGCTAAGCAGCCGCTCGTCACGTAGTCCGAATGAATGAAACCGGGGGACCGGGGCCGTGCGCGGGCGTCGCCCAAGTGGACGCCGACGGAGCGGCGCAGTGCCTTTTACGGCGTTGCACTCCGCTCCGGGCTCCGTTCAGGCGTCGCGATTCCGCTGGAATCGCTCGGCGTCGACAACCCTGGCGTGTCGGACAAGCCGCCACGCCCGGAACGTCGACGCGACCTGCACTGCACCCTCCACTGCGTGCAAGGCGGCAGATATCAGCCGATGGCGAGCCATCGACTGACGTCGAAAGCAGAGAAAGGGTGGTCCGAGGTGGGAGAGAGATCAGTCACCGAGGTTGGCGAAGTGAGCCATGAGGGCGGCGACGTCATCGTGCAGCCGCTTGCGGTCGATCGTGTACATGATGGGCGCGCCGCGGCGCCCGCCCTCGTCGCTGGCCACGAGGTAGCCGAAGCGCTGCAGGTCGTTGGTGATAACGCTCGTGCTCCCGAACGGGATCGACGTGCCGGCCGCGAGTTGCTGGCGGCTTGCGGTGCGGTGGGCCGAGAAGAACAGCAAGGCCTCTACGCGGTTGTTCGACCCGAGCGCGTCGAGCACGTTGCGGACGCGCTCAGGCATCTCGGAGGAGAACTCGTGGCGGGAGGGCACCGCCCCATTGTGCCAACTCATCCGCGCCGCCTCTCGGTTGCAATGCCCCGAAAGCGGGACTACATTCGTGGTAAGTGCTAATCAAGCTAGCAGATACGAAGATTCCATTCAGGGTTTGTCCCCCATTTGGGGGACAAATGAAGGATCGGAGGGCTCATGTCAGACACATATCGTCTACTTGTTGCGAAGAATCTGGGCGGGCACGAGCCGGAAAAACGCAGACGACGCGGGGGAGCGCAGCAGCATGGGGAAGTCGGGATGATGCGATCAGGAGAAGGACGATCGCGGTCCGCGGATGAGAGCGCCGTCGTTGCTGCGATGCACGCGCAAGCGTGGCGGTTCGCTGGCGCCGACTACACGCAAGGCTCAGTGCCGCAGCTGCTCGCCTACGCGATGGAGTACGTGCGGACCCCGGCGCCGTGGGAGATCTCGCTCGAACACACAACTTCGGGCCGGACGCTGTTCCGGGTGAACGCTGACGGGTCGGTGCGCGCTTACCTGCGAAGCGGCGCGCAAGAGATCTGGCCCGCGGGGACCATCCCGGCCCGCCGGCTGCCGATGATCGGCGCCCATCAGGGGGCCGGCGTGAGCGTGTGGGCGCAGCTGCTCGGGGGAGTGGAGGTGTCCGACGTCGACGACGACCACGGCCCCGCCCTGATCGTGGTCCGCTCCACCCTCGCCGGAGTCGAGGCCGCTAAGCGGTACTCGGCCAAAGCCGGCGCAATCCTGCTCGTCGCCGACGCAGCGGGGAAGCTGCCGCCCGAGGTGCGGCGCGCAGTCCGAGTTCTACAGGGGGCGGCACCCGTCGTCCCTGTGCCCTGGCTCCCCGCACTGCGGGGCATGATCTCCGTCCCGGAGAACGCAGCCATCAAGAAGGCCGCGGCAAAAGTTGCTGCGGTTGTCCGCGAACAATGGAGGGAAACCCCGTGAACCTGGTTCTTGACGTCGCCACGACCGCGACGCACATCGTCCCGATGGCGCCCTACTGCCTGCCCGGAGAAGCGCAGAACGCGCTGGACACGGCCCGATTCTGGGTGCAGATCATCGCCGTCGCTCTCGCGGTTATCGCGCTGATCCTGGTGGGTATCGGGATGTTCTTCCAGCACAACCGCGGCGACGGCGGACAAATTCTCTCGCGCCTCGGCTGGTGGATCGCCGGCATGGTCGCCATCGCGGCGGCGTCGGGCATCGTCTCGATCTTCCTGCAGGTCCCCACCGACTGCATCCAGCGATAGGGAGCTCGACGGTGAAGAAGAACGCATGGATCGGGCTGGTGGTTGCCATCGTGGCAGTCGCCAGCCTCATCGCGGCCGTCCTCCTCCTCACCGCGCCGCGCGGTGGCGACGACGCGGGCGGGGTGCCGTCCGCGTCACCGACGGCTGCCGGAGGCGTCGCCGGCGGGTACTGCCAAGCCGGCGAATCGGACGAGGTGAATCCGCCGGCCGATCTCGCGTGGGAAGCCGCGCGAGGGTTCACCTGGCCGGTGTCGTCATCGGCCGGCCCGACGAAGGAGCGTGACGGATATCCGGCGTGCTTCGAGCGCTCGCCTGCGGGTGCGGGACTGTTCGCGGCCACGTTCTACTCCGAGGCGATGGTCGGATCGGGCGCTCCCGTGGGCTCGCTGGACTTCTACACGGCGGAATCGCCGGGCAAGAGCGAAGTTCTGCGTACGGCGCCGGCCTCAAATGAGGGCGCGACCGAAAGCTGGGCGTCTGCAGGGATGACGTTCGCTGGTTACCGCATCGATGAGTACACCGTGGATCGCGTTTCTCTTTACGTGGTGGTCACGACGTCGCGCAACGCGACTGGGTACGTCGGGTTTCCGATGACGGTCGTGTGGGAGGACGACGACTGGAAGATGCGGCCAAAGGACGATGGAAGCTCGGGCAGCCCGGTCGACATCACGTCTGATGACTTCGTTAGGTGGGTCGAGTAATGGCTGAGTGCTCGGGTGCGGGAGATTTCATCTTCAACGGTGGGGAGTGCGTGCCGCAGGCGATCGGCGGGCTGGTGGGCTCGCAGATGGAGAAGTTCACTCAGGAGCTTTTCAAGGGCGCGAACGATCTGTGGAACGGGTTCTTCACGTCGTGGATCCAGTCGCCCCCGGAGGCTGTGATCGGTGGCGCGACGTCGGAGTGGTTCGCCGCGGTGGCGGGGCCGATTCAGGCGGTGCTTCTCGCGATCGGTCTCATGGTCGCGGGTATCCGGACGATGCTGATGGCGCGCGGCGAGCCCGCTGCAGACGCGGCGAAGAGGCTGCTGCGCGCGATCCTGGTAACGGTGGGAGGAACGTTCTTCCTGCAGGTCATGTTGAACGGGTCGAACGTGTTGTCTCGCTGGATTCTGGAGACTGCGAGCGGCGGCAGTACCCCCAACCTGGTGGGTGATGTTGCGACGTTCGGCGGCAACATCGCTATGGCGATGATCTTCGGCGTTTTCGGGCTGATCGTGGTCGGCATCCAGTGGCTGATTATGATTCTGCGGGCCGTGGCGCTGACGGTGCTCGTGCCGTTCTGGCCGGTCGCGGCGTCGGGCGCGATGTTCGAGCGGCACGAGAAGATGTTCACCCAGACGACTGGGTGGCTGATCGCATTCCTGCTGTACTCGCCGCTGGCTGCGGCGTTGTACGGCATGTCGATTGTGCTGCGGCAGGGGGCCGATGGCCTGGCGGGAGTGATGATCGGTATGGCGATCTTCCTGCTGGCGTTGTTCGCGCTGCCGGCGCTGGTGAAGCTGGTGATGCCGGCGGCTGCGGCGCTGGGAAGCGCGAGCGCCGGATCGATGATGATGCGCGCTGGTGGCGCGATGATGACCGCGGGTGTCGCCGCTGGGGCTGTCGTGGCCACGGGCGGCGCCGCTGCGCCCGTCGTGGCCGGCGGTGGTGCCGCGGCTGCTGCCGGCGGTGGAGCGGCTGCAGGCGGCGGAGCGGTGGCCGCGGGTGGCGGCACGGCTGCAGCTGGCGGCGCAGCGGGAAGCGCGAGCGCGGCCGGCGGCGGCGCGTCCGGTGCGGGTACGGCTGGGGCTGCTGGGGGCGGCGCTGCGGCGCCGACCGGCGCGAGCGGCCCGAGCACTGCCGGCGGTGCCGGCGGATCGGCTGTGGGCGGTTGGGATGCCGCATCGGGCAGTGGTGGCGGGTCTGGTTCTGGCCGTGGCTGGGATGCGGCGCGTGACGTAGCGAGGGCGCTGCCTCAGGGCAGTACGACGACTGTGGAGGACACTTTCAATGAGCACTGAGCAGATCACTCCGACCGAGCGAACCCGGTTCGGGAACTGGATACCGGTGCGTAAAGCGACCATCGGCGGGCTGACCGTGGTGGGCTGGGGCATCCTGCTGCTGGGGTTGATCCTGATGGTGATGTTCTTCACGCGCGGAGCGTTTGGGGTCGGGCTCATCGTGTTCGGCGCCGCGCTGCTGTTCGAGCTGGTGTTTGTCCTGCGGTTCGGGGGAGACGCGACGGGGGAGACGATCGCCTCCCGCCTGTCGACCGCGCTGTCGGGAGTGCGACGTGTGGACCGGGGCGAAGCCCGGTTCAACTCGGGCCTGTTCTCGAACCTGCCGGCGGACAACCTCACCGGCCTGCCGGGGCTGCTGGGGAACCTGCGGGAGGTCGACGGTACGGATGGCCGTGGTGACCCGTTCACGCTCCTGTACGACCCGAACGTGGAGACGGTGACGGCGGTGTTTGCGTGCAACCCCGAGGGCACCGACCTGCAGCAGCGGGCGAAGATCGATCAGGACATCGCCTGGTACGGCAACGTCATCGCGTCGCTGTCGCGGGACACTGCGATCGCGGGAGCGGTGACGATCGTTGATTCGGCGCTGCGGTCCTCGGAACCGCTGGTGCAGAAGATCGCCTCCGACATTGACCCGCAAGCGCCCGCGGTGGCGCGGCAGGCGATGATGGAGGCCGCGCAGCGGCTCCCGGAACGCTACGCCGAACTGTCGACCTGGGTCACTATCTCCTGGTCGGTCCCGGCCCTCGCTGGGGGCATCGAGGATGCGGTGGCCGAGGTCGCGTCCAAGCTGCCGTACCACGTCGACGCGCTGCGCGACGCGGGCGGCGGCGCGGTTGTGACGGCCACGAGCGGGATGATCGCCGACGCGGTGCGGGTGGCGTACAGCCCTGAGCGGTCGACGGAGATCGCGAGCGATGAGCTTCGCGGCCACCACAACGCTCTGCGAGTGACCGAGGCGGGCCCCGATTACTTTGACGACTCCAACCGGCGGGTGTGCCTCCACGATGAGGTGGCGTCGATGACGGCTCTGGTGCTGGCGCCGCCGCGCCTGCACATCACGGAAGATACCCTCGCCCCGCTGTTCCGCCCGTCCGAGCGGTTCCTCCGGAAGCGCGTCACCACGTTCTACCGCCCGGTGTCAGCGGCGAAGAGCACGGCTCTGGTCGAGCAGATGGGGGCGACGGCATCGACGGTAGCCACAGCGAAAGCGCGGCGGACAGAGCGCGACAACCGCGTGGTGCAGCACGCCGCGAAGCTCGAACAGGAAGTGACCTCTGGCGCCGCGATCACGCGGTTCGGAATGGCGGTGACGGTGACGTTCGAGCCCGACACCCGGTCGTACCGGGAGGCGACGTTGAAGCTGAAGTCGCTACTCGAGGCGTCCTCGCTGACGTACCGGTTCTGCGAGCACGACGCCGGCCCGGCGTTCCACACGACGTTGCCGCTGGGAATCCTCCCGTGGCTCTACGAGACGCAGATCGAGAAAGTGATGGGGAAGGTCGCATGAGCCGTCAAGCAGCCTGGATGCGCGCGCGGCCGCGCACCCTAGCCCGGATGGGTTTTATCGGTGCAGGCGGGGGACGGTGGAACCGGGTGCCGAAAGCCCCGCTGTGGTACTCGTCGTCGGTGCAGGCATGCGGGATCTACCCGTTCGTGACCGGCACCGCCCGCCCGGTCTCGGGGGTTCCCCTCGGTCGTGACCTACTGACGGGAACGGCCGTGGCGATGGATCACCACTCGCTGTACATGGAGGGCGTGATCTCGTCGCCGTCGATGTTCATGTTCGGGATCAACGGCGTGGGCAAAAGCTCGACGGCGCAGACGATCCAACTGGGGATGATGGCCCGCGGCATGGTGCCGGCGGTGTTCAACCCCTTGAAGAAGGGCGAGCACACGCCGCTTGTCGAGCAGGCAGGCGGGAAGGTGTTCGAGTTCGGGCCCACTGCGCGGCACCAACTGAACCTGTTGTCTCGCGGCCCGCTGGGGCGAGCGGCGGACATCATCGGTGGTCAGGCCGGCGAGGAAGTGAACCGCCTGGCGACGTGGAAGGTCGTCCAGCAGGCACAGGCAGCGCTGCGGGTCAGCCGCGGCGTGCCGCTCGACGACATCGACGACGCGGTAATCGAGGCGATGGTGACGGACATTCTCGCCCGCAACCGCCGGCCGGTCACCAGCGACCTGTCGGCGCTGTTCTATGAGCCCTCGGCGCGGGTTCTCGCCGTGTCCGGGTTCGAGGACGCAAAGTCGTTCCGCGCCCGGTTCGCGCGGCTGGGGGAGTCGCTGCGCGCGATGCTCGGCGGCGACCTGGGCCGGCTGCTGGGCGGCACGGAGTCGATCGAGATCGACCCGGGCAACCGCGGCGGGTTCTGCTTCGACACGTCCTCGATCCCCGCGACGGCGACCAAGCTGCTGTCGACGGCCATGCTGATGTCCTGGTCGATGGGCATGGATGCGATCGATGCTCACTGGGAGCTCGCGCAGCATGAAGAGCGGATCGCGGCCGAGGCCGCCGACGCGGGGGAGATCTACACTCCCGCGGTGACTTGGACCGGCTTCACGACGCTGATGGATGAGTTCTGGTATCCGATGCGGTCGACGCCCGGGATCGTCGACCGGGTGGACGCTCTGTCGCGGTCCAACCGGTCTGTGGGAACGGCAGAAATGAAGATCACGCACTCTCCGAAGGACATGCTCTCGCTCCGCGATGAAGAGGACCGCATGAAGGCCCGCGGCCTCGCCGAGCGCTCGGGCGTGCTCGCGCTGCTCGCACTGACCGGCGAGGATCTCCAAGCCCTCGGCGAGGTGAAGCCGCTGACGGCAGAAGAGATCCGCCTGGTGTCTGGTTTCAACGCCGCCAAGACCTGGCGCAGCCGCCCGATGGCCGATGGCCGGCAGGCGGCGCCTCCGGGGGCAGGAAAGGTGCTGTTCAAGGTCGAGGGCCGGCCGGGTGTGCCGGTTCAGATGGTGCAGACGCCTACGCAGAAGGGCCTGCACATCACCGATGAGCGGTTCCGAAAGCAGAGCGAGACGATCAGGACGAGGCGGGCCGGCTGATGTCCGCCGTTACCCGGAACACAGGTGCCGGCGCTGGCGCCGCTGTTGCTGCCCTGATCGCCCTGTTCGCGGCGATCGGGGCAGGGTCGGTGTGGACGATCGCGCGGTGGATGAGCACGGGGCGGGTGGAGTTCGTTAACCCCGTTGCCGGCGTGATGGGCCGCGAGCCGTGGACGGCCACTCACACGGCCGCGGCGATTGCGGTCGCCGTGGCCGTCCTGGCGGTCATCGTCGTCGCCGTGGTGGTCGCGGTGCGCAAGTCCCGCGACCGTTCGCCGGCCGACCGTGCGGCCCCGTACATGGGCAAGGGGCGCTCGATCGCGCCGCTGCTGCCCGGGGCGCTGGCCAAGAAGCACAAGCGGATGGGCCTGGACGTTCGCCGGTTCCGTGGCGTCCTGGTCGGGTACGCGGTGATCGGCGCGACGGCGCTGCGCGCCTCCTATGAGGACACCATCACCGTCATTGCCGGCCCGCGCCGCAACAAGTCGGTGTCTATCGTCATCCCGGCGATCGTCGAGGCCCCCGGGTCGCTCCTGGTGACGGGCAACAAGCCCGATCTGATGGTCACCGCCGGGCACCGGGCCACGATGGGCCGGGTGTCGCTGTTCGATCCCCAGGGCCTCGCTGCAGCGCACACCGACAACCGGTGCTGGTGGAACCCTCTGGCGACCGTCCGCACGATCGAGGACGCCGCTGTACTCGCCGACGTGTTCGCTGCAGCGTCGTACGACGCCGAGAAGAAGGACGACTTCTTCGCCAAGAGCGGCCGCGACCTGGTGGCCAACTACCTGTTCGCGGCCGCGGTGAACGGCAACTACCTGCCGGTGGTGTTCGACTGGCTGAGCCGCCCCGACAACCCGATGCCCGCACGGGTGCTGCAGGAGCGGTACCCGGCGATGGCCGATGACATCGAGTCGACGCAGGCGCTCGTCGAGGAGACGCGCTCGGGCGTGTACGGCTTCGCTCAGGGTGTGATGCGGTTCCTGGCCTCGGAGTCGCTGCGCGCCTGTGTGACGCCGACAGCCGGCCTCACGGAGTTCAAGCCCGAAGAGTTCTCCGCGGCGCCGTCAGACACGCTGTACCTGCTCAGCGAGGAAGGGCCGGCGTCCGCCGGCCCTCTCGTGGCCGCACTCACCCGCGCAGTCCTCACGGCGGCCGAGAACGACGCCAAGCGTGAGCCCTCCGGGCGCCGCCCGGTGCCGTTCATGGCCGTGCTCGACGAGGCCGGCAACATCTGTCGTATCCCCGACCTGCCGGCCAAGTACACCCACTACGGCTCGCGGGGCATCGTCGTGACGACGATCCTGCAGAGCCAGGAGCAGGGCGAGCAAGTGTGGAGCCCGCGCGGGTTCGCGCAGCTGTGGGGCGCGTCGACGATCCAGGTTTTCGGTGGCGGTAACGCCTCCAACGGCTTCCTGCGCGACCTCTCCGAGCGGATCGGTGACTACGAGTACACCGAGACGACCACGAACCATCAGAACGGTCAGCGGAACGTGAACCGGACCCGATCCTCGGATCGGATCATGTCGATTGCCGACCTCGCGTCGCTGTCCCTGGGCCGCATGGTGGTGCTCGCTTCGGGATGCCGGCCGGTGCTGGTGAAGTCGGTTCCTTGGTTCAAGGACAAGCAGATGCGACGTCTGATCAACGGCGGCAACCAAGCCCCCGTACAGGTGCACCGCACCGCAACGACAGGAGTCGAAGTTGAACGCTGACGATCTGCCCCTGACCGAGCCGAGCGCCGAACTGATCGCGTTCGTCGACGGCACGCTGCTGGACTTCCTCGCACCCGCGGGGAGCGCAGACACTCGTTGGTGCCCGCAGTGGGCCGAGCACCCCGACGCCGTGCACCGCCTGACCGCAATCCGCGACGAATGGAACCTGATGCTGGCGGCGGCGGAGGACGGCGCCCTACCGGCGCTGCACACGTTTCTCCGCGACGTCCTGGACTATCACCTGCCTCTGCTGGTCGACCAGCAGCGGGGCGCTTTCCGAGAGTGCGGGTACGGGCACAAGCCCCGCCAGCGCCTCGACGTGAGCAGAGAGACACGAGGGGGCTCCGCATAGAAGCCCTTGCAACAGCCCCGGCGCTTTCGCGCCGGGGCTGTTCTCGTGCGACGTTCCGGCGCGTGCCGCGCCACACGCAATCGGGCCACAACCCGGCACGAGTGATGGCCGGCGCCCTACGGTGTGTGCATGGAACCCGGACCGCTGCAGATCGTTGCCGACGTCGCCCTGCCCAGCGCAGCGATCATCATCTCAACCGTGGTCGCAGTCGGCCTCGCGAGGTCGGAACGCAAAGCAGCTGCTGCCGCTCGAACTGAGGATCGCGTCAACGAGGCGTTTGCCCGCGCCCTCGCCGCACTCGCCACCCTCAACACCATCAACCTCCGCGCCGAGCCCCTCGCAGAACCCATGCGGGAACTGCGAGTTGCGCTGACGCTTCTGGTGGCCGCAGCGCCGAATGAAGACGAACAGCTGGCGCAATGGTTTGACGCCGAGATCGTTGCAGGAGGTGCGGAAACCGCACGTTCCATGCGACTGCTCGCCCTCGCCCCGACGGACCCTCAGACCGACGCAGACGTGAACCAGATCGTCGCAGCCGGCGCGCCGACCAACCTCTGGGCGCGAGACTTCGCGAACAACCTTCGCCTCTGGAAGCGGAAGGGAACCACGAAGGCCGAGCTCGCAGATCTCATAGCGAGCGCGAAGCATCGTCTGGGGAACGGCGGATCCGACTGACAGTAGCCCCGGTGCAACAGCACCGGGGCTACTCGTTCTAGCGGTCAGAGTCGGGGCCTGCGCTGGCGGTTCTGGACCGCCGCGGTTGCGGTCTGTGTACGTTGCTGTCGCGACGTGCTCTGCTGGCGTCGACGGTACGCAGCGTCCTTCGCGGCCTCCTGCTCGGGAGTGCCGCGCGTGGGCCGGGTGGGCGCGTTCGTCGGTGCCGGATCGGCCTTCAATGCGGCCGCGCGATCGCGCGTCTCTTCCTCGCGTCGACGAGCCCGGTCCACGGTCTCGTTTGCCCCTGGCCGGGTCGCGGAGCGCGCCCAGCCGTCGACGAGCTCGCGCGGCGGCGTGGGGGTGGGAGCGGCCTGGTGGCGGTCGGTGAAGGAACGTACAGCGGCGTCGTGGTCCTGCTGCGCTGCGCGACGTCGGAACGGGCCCGCTTCTTCGGCCGCGGTCGCGGTCTGCTGCACCTGGTCGTAGTCGCGGCGCCACGTCGACTCGCCAGCGTCGACAGCTGCTCTCTCGGCCGCGCGCTCGGCTTCCTCGCGCGCCGACGTCGCGGCAGCTGCGGCGTTCTCGGCCGCGCGGACGGTCTGGCGGTACTCGTCGGGGTTCTCGCCCGGGTGCCGGCGCTCCCACGCGGCACGAGTCGCCTCGAAGTCGCGCAGCTGCACGGCGAACAAACGTTCCTCGGCCGCGATGCGTTCCTCCGTGATGGAACGCCCCTGCGGCTCGTCGATCGTGGCCACGCTCGCCTCCTCTGCCGGCAACTGCACGTTCTCGTCGGCGCCGCCCTGCGGGAGCACGATCCCGTCGAGGTCGCGGCGGATCGCCTCGCGCGCTGCTTCCACGCCGCGATCGCCCGACTGCCGGCCCATCGCGTCGACGAATACGCCCCGCGCCTCGTCGAGATCGGCCGCGACGATGTGCAGCGAGTTGTTCTCGCGGCCGCGCGTGGCGGCCACGTACAACGCCTGCGCCGACGACGACTCAGTGACCACCCCGTGGGCGTAGGCGACCGTCGCGCCCTGCACGCCGTACTCGGTGGTCGCGTACGCAAGGTGCGTGTGCTCCTGCACGTATTCGGCCGGGAGGCGGACGCTGTTCGCGCCGTTCTTCACGGTGACCGAGGCGTCGGGGTGCACCCGGGCGACGTCCCAGACGTCGCGGTTAGCGACGCCCAGGTCGCGGTCGTTGCGGCGGGTCATCAACTTGTCGCCGGGGCGGATGCTGAGTCCGTCCATGCCGGCAACCTCGGTACCCGGGGTCCGGGTGTGACCGGCCCGTGCACGAGCGTCCTGCACTATCGCGTTGATCTCCGTCGCGGCCTCGTTGGAGGGCACCGCGACCGCGATCGTCGCGCCGGCCTCAGCCTTGGCCACGACGTCGGCGCCGATCGCTGCAACCACTTCCTGGTCGCTGCCGTGCAGGACGATGTGCCCAGCTGCGGCCAGCTGGTCGAAGGTCTCGCCCGGGTCGACGCGATCGCGCATGCGGAGGCTGATCGCGGCGTACTCGGGCTGACGGAACCGGTGCACCTCGGACATGTCGAGGGGTCGCGGGTGCGCGGCCACGGCCATGTCGAGGACGCCGCCTCGGCCGACTGCCGGCAGCTGCGCGCGGTCGCCGATGAGGCCGACACCGGCGCCCGTTTCGTCGGCGATCGTCGTCACCGCGTACGCGAGATCCTGGTCGATCATTCCCGCCTCGTCGATGACGATACGAGTGTCCTGGTCGACCACGAACTCGGCGCTGGGGCCTTCGAAAATGGCGCCGGTCGCCGGGTCTACGTCACCGATCGCGAGCCGCGACCAGGCGCCGGCATCGGTCCAGCGGAAGCCGTACTCGTGAGCGAGCTTGTGGGCGCTGGATGCCGCGGCGCCCGTGGAGGACGCCGCCTCGGCTGCAGCGCGGAGCGTGGGCGCCACGATCAACAGACGGTAGTCGTCGGCGGCGGCAAGCTCGCGCGCGGCGCCGAGCATCGTCGTCTTTCCCGAGCCGGCCGCGCCCTCGATCACGACCAGCGGCGCACGGCTAGCGATCGCGCGGGCGGCGTCGCTCTGCTGCGTGTTCAGCGTGCCGATCGTCTCGCCCGGGAACACCAGCCCCGATTCCATGCCGCGCGTCGTGAAGCGGTCGCGTAGCGTCCGCTCGACGTGCAGCACCCGGTCGCTGGTGATGTTGCGGACCCACTGCGGAATCTGACCGGAGATCTCCACTTCCAGCGTCGGCAGCTGGCGCGCGATCTGCTGTGCAGCGTCTCGGACGAACGTGTTGATCGACTCCGCGTCCGACTCGATGTTGCGTGCCGCGACGGCCAGACCGACGTGCCCTTCAAGGTCCGCGATCGACCACGCGGAACCGCGCGCCTCGGCGGCGGTAAGCACCTCCGCGGTTAGCTCGTCCGCGGTAAGCGAGCCCACTGTGACGCGCTCTGCTGGCGCGGTCGGTGCGAACCCGTCGACCTGCAGACCGGCGTCCTTCATCTCCTGCAACCACACCGTCTCGGAGGCCATGTTGGCGTTCGCCTTCTGCGGCCGATCGAGCGCCCATGCCTGCTGATCCCAGCGGAGCCGCAGCGCGCGGTCAGGCTCCTGGCCGGGGTGCGCAGCGCGCCACTCAGCCTCGAACCTGGCCGCGTGACGGTTGATCTGATCGGCCCGCTTGGAGAGGACACGCGCGTGCTCTTCAAGGTTCGTCACCTTGCCGGTCGCGGCATCGAACGTGAGGCCCACGCGCGCCAGCGCATCCCGCAACTCAGCGTGCGAGTTGATCGCAGCCTCACCGACGCCGCGTAGCGCCGCCTGCTGCCGCAACGTCGCCGCGGTGTGCAGCCCGCGCCACTGGCCCTCGGCGAAAACGCGCGTGTTCCACTGCACATGCACGTGCCGATGCGGGTCGCCCGCGCGCGAGGTGCGGTGCACCACCGCGACCTGTTCCAGCCGCTCGACGGGAACGAACCGCTGCGAGCCTCGCGCACCGACACGGGTAACGGAGTTCTGCGCCATGTACCCGCCCATCGCCTCGACGGCCTGCGCCTGAGCGGCGTCGAGCGCGGCGGACACTTCCGGGAACATCGCGGCGGCAACAGACAGGGACTTGTCGCAGTTGACCGTCATTTCAACGAACCGAGGGGAGGACGGCCGAACGACGACATCGCCGTCCTTCGTCAGCCGCACCTCATCACGCGGGTTGCCGCGCTTGCTGAGCGTGAGGGGGTCTTGCCAGTCGACCCACGCCTGATAGGCGTCCCCGTCCAGCGTCGACCGGTCGAAGACCTGGCCGCTGCTGTCCAGGGCCGTCCACTCGGCAACCGCGGCGCCGTGTTCGAGGTAGTAGTCGTCGGCGTGCGAGTGATCCGATTCGAGGTAGGCGCGCGCAGCGCTGCCAATCCCTCGATAAAAGATCAGTCCGCCGCGCATAGCGCCAGCGTACTATGGGCGGAGCCCGTAGCATACGTGCATCTGATGAAAGCTCTTCGAGCACTAGCGAGTATAGAGCTGCAATCAGATCTCGTGAGCTGCTGTCACGGAGTCTTGGTCTTACGGACTTGGCACACCATCTGTTGTCGCTAGATGCTCTTCTGAGGTTGGTTTCTCGATCGCTTGGCAGCCCTTGGTCTTGGTGCTCGATCTCTCGCCGGATATGCGTCCCGAGGTGCACGAATCGTCCCGCAAAAATGGCAGGTGCTACTTCAATCAGAAGAACGTAGGCTGACGGTATGACTATGAATATTCGCGACTCTGTACTGGCTCAGGTGGAAGAGAAGATCGCCGCGGGCGAATCTCTCTCGGGTGCGATTCAGGCCGAGGCTGACGCTCACGCCGCGCTGCAGGAAGCGACCGCAGCCGTCGCACGCGCACGCACCAACGCCCTGCGCACGGGCTGGACCGAAGCCGAGTTGAAGAAGCTTGGTTTGGTTCCCAACACGACCACCGCCCGGTCACGCAAGGCGCGCGGCTCGAAGGCCGCAACTGCTCCCGCGGTGCAGAACGATGACCACTCGTAAGACGTACGCCGCGGCCCTCGTCGGCGGCGGCCTTCTGGTCGCGGGGATGCTGTCGGGTTGTGCCCCGGCGGCGTCGCCCAGTGAGTCGCCCACGCGATCCGCCCCCGAGCCGTCTGCGTCGTCGACAGCGAGCCCGACGCCGAGCGAAGCGCTCGGGGATCACGAGCACGAGCCCGACCCCGCAGCGCCCGACGCGGCCGTGGCAATCGCCGTCGAGGCCGTCACGGCTTACTGCAGGCCGGGTGTTGCGAAAGCGCAGTGGATGGACGAACTGTCCCCGCTGCTGACCCCCGCAGCGGTCACCGCCTACGACACGGTGGACCCGGCGACGGTTCCGTGCACGGCGTACACCGGGGGCGCCTCGATCGCGTCCGGCGATGGTGTCTTCACGTTCCTCGTCAGCGTGCCCACCGACGCCGGAACGTACACCGCGTACGTCACCCGCCCTGACCACGCGGACCCCTGGCAGGTCGACAGAATGGCGCCCCCCGAATGAAGCGAAGCGGCCTCCTAGCCGGCGCAATCATCCTGCCCGTCGCGCTGATCCTCGGACTCGTCATCGCGCTGACCTCGGACGGGAACGAGCCGGCCAACGCCTGCACCCCCTCGGCCGGCCCGGTCAACGCGGCCGCGATTCCCGCCGACGCCTCGGTGTCGGGCTATGGCCGCGACCAACTCGTGAACGCCGCCGCGATCATCAACGCGGCCGCGCAGCTGAACCTGCCCCCGGCGGCACAGTCGCTCGGGGTGCAGGCAGCGCTCGGTGAGTCCTCGCTGGTGAACATCAACTACGGCGACAACGCCGTGAACCCTGACGGCTCGATCGCCGACTCCATCGGTCTGTTCCAGCAACAAAGCTCATGGGGAACCGTCGAAGAACGGATGGACCCCACGACATCAGCAACGCGCTTCTTCGAGCGCCTGGCCGCGGTGCAGGGGTGGGAAGCGTTGGAGCCGTCCATCGCCATCAACCGCGTGCAGATCAACTCTGACCCCTTCCACTATGTGAAGTGGCGCCCCGCCGCGATCGCGATCACGGCCTACCTCGGATCGCTCTCTGGCGGTGGCTCCGTGCCCGCCGGCTGCAGCGTGTCCGGCGACGCCGCGGAACTCGCCCAGGGGCTCGCCGCCGCGCTCGACGACGGCACCCTGACGATCCAGGAACCGCGCTATGAAAAGCAGGTCCGGGACATGGCCGCGGGAACCGCAGCCGAGGGCTGCCTGATCGATCTTCCGGTGCTGCAGCTGATCACCCTCGCGCTCCAACGCTTCGAATCTGTCGGCCTGTCGGACCTCAACCGACGATGCGCCGGGAGCAACCTCGGCACCAACGCGCACTGGATCAACGGCGGCGGCAACGCCGTGGACTTCATCAGCCTCGGCGGTCAGCCCGTCACCGGGAACACACCCGAGACGTTCGCTCTGCTCGACCTGCTCGCGGGTGTCGCACCCAAGGGCACGCGCGTGGGGCAGAACAACTGCCGCAGCGCGTCGGCCGCGCTCGCGTGGCCCACGCTCGTGCAGTTCTGGGACACCTGCCACCACCAGCACATCGACTTCCTGTACACCAGCGGCACGCTCAACGTCGCCCCGTAGGCCCCTCCCCCGCAACCTCCGCGCACCCTCGGGTGCCGACCGGTCGCATACGTCGCCGGTAGACCCAGTACGTTTCGTCCATGGCTCCCGATCCCAACAGACCATTGCAGTCGTTCAGCGCGGACGGGGAGGACGTAATCCTTTCGCTAGCTGTGTCCTGGGCCGGAGCCGTGCGGGAGCAGCTGCACAACGTTCGACACCGCGTCGCGATCTACAACAACTTCGACGAGCTATACGAGCGCAACGATGGCGACGTGACCATGGATCAGCTTGCCGCTTCCTGGCAGGCAGCGTGGACCGCCGAAGCTCTCCTCGTCATCAGCGCCGACAACCTAGAGCGGTGGATCAAGAGGCTGTACACCGACCGCGGCCGCGAGCCGCGCGCACCTCATCCGCAGCTACGCGCTCTTCGCAATGCGGTCGAGCACATGGACGAATCGGAGTTTGACGACGACTGGATCGCGCGGCCCGGAAGGCGTCAAGAACGCGGGCTTGGGGCTCTCCCCGAGGCGAGCTTGCCGATCTCAACCGGCGACCGGACGATGGTGTTCGGGCTGATCCCCCACGACGAACTCGCGAGCATCGTGACTGGGCTGATCGGCGAGCTTGATCGTGAGATCGCCGACTACGCACAGGACATGATCGCGTTCTATCGCGAGGACAGGTGAGCAGTCCTAAGCGCCGGGCTTCATTCACTGCTGCAACGCACGTCGGACACTCGTGGCACCAACGCCGAGCACGCGGCCGATGCTCTCCCAGCTGTGGTGTTCGGCGCGCAGCTGCCGAGCCGTCGCGATGCGCTCCGGGGTCATCACGCTCGGGCGGCCACCGACCCGCCCCTGCTCACGCGCGTAGTCGAGGCCGCGTTGGGTGTTGTCCCGGATCGTGTCCACGCGCAGCTGCGCGAACACGGCCACGATCCCAAACAGCGCCCGTCCCATCGGCGACGTCGTGTCGATCATCGGCTCCGTGAGACTCACGATGTTGACCTGGCGGGCGTCGAGATCCTGCAGTGTCTCGATCAGGATGCGCTCACTGCCGGCGAGCCGATCGAGCCGGCGCACCTTCAAGGTGTCCCCCGGTCGTAGGTAGTCGAGGCAGGCGCGCCACTCGGGCCGGTCTGTGACCCGGCTCGATTCGCCGTGGTCGACGAACACGCGGCTGCAGCCGGCGGCGCGTAGCTCGGCCGCCTGGGCGTCCGGGTTCTGCTCGCGCTTCGACACTCGCGCATAGCCCACTTCGTGCGTCATGCCGAAAACGCTACTGCCGAGGTTCCGGCGTGAATCGGTTTCGGCAGGGGGTTTCGGCGGATGGATCGTCGGCGTGTCGTGCACCTGGTCGTCGACGTCGACGAGCCCGCCGGAAACGATCGTTTCTGGCTGGCCAACTCGAAGCTGCTCAGCAGTACTGGGCCGTCGTCAGTACGCCGCTCGCTGCTATGGTTCCCGCATGTCGCAGAAGCCGTGGTCGGTCGCGAGCCTCGCGGGCCCGCAGTTCGGACTGATCATCGGCCTGACCTGCGGGGCCGGCATTCTGACTGTGATCTACATCGCTGTTGCGGTCGCTGATGAAGCGCGGGTGGTGAACATCGTCGTCGCTACGGGCTGGGGGCTCATCACGGTTTCCCACGCGGTGTTACTCGTGCGCGCTTTGCGATACCGACGGCGCAACCGCGACCGCCGCAATCCGGCTTGACCTGTGACGGCGGACGACTCGGCAGCGTTCTACGATGTGGGCGTGCCCGCAGACGACTCTGATCAGCCCGCCGTGTCGAGCCTCGATGCCCTCTTCGCGGGCCTGAAGGCGACTCTGGACGCGGGCGAGGTGGCCGACCTACTCGGGATGACCAAGCCGGGTGTCTACAAGTGGCTCAAGGACGGCGTGATCCCCGGCTACAAGATCGGGTCAACCTGGTTCATCCTGCGCGACGATCTACGCGAGACACTCGCAGCCGGCGCGAACGCCCGAGCCGCTTCCCTTCGGCCCGAGTAGAACAGATGTTCTAACGCGGTTACCCTGGTCCCGAGAGGGGCAGGTGTGGCCGTGGGGACAAACAAGCGGTACGCGGCCGCGGTTGATAGGCGCATGGATCAGAAGATCCTGGAACGCATCGCGCGGGACGCCGGCCCCCTACAGTCTCTTTCGCGTGAAGAGATCGGCCTGGACACCGAGCCGGTGACGATCGACCCGAAACCCAAGCCCGTCCGCGCGTGGGTGCGGTTCGGCGCAACCCCGGTATGGGTCGATGGGCAGGCGTGCCGGTGGACGGCGGACGCCGTGGCGATCCGGTTCCTCGTCGGAGAGGTAGAGCACCGGACGTGGGTGTGGGCCTCAGCGGTAACCCCCACCGCGGCCGCGCCGCGGTGACGGTCAGGATCGGTCAGCGAGCCGCTGCCGTGCGGATTCGATCTGCCGGCCGAGATCTTCGAGGTTCTTGATCCCCACGGTGGAGTGGTCGTGGACAGCCGAGAACTGTGCCCCAGTGACGTCGCCATCGGCGTTCACGCGCAGCTGCCCCTGGATCGTGAGGGCGCCGATGTCTGCGCGCAGCTGGGGAGCCGTGCTGTTGCCGCCGGGGGATATGGGCATGACCGACATTCCCTGAGCGCGGAACACGAGTGCGCCGAGCTCCTTGGGGTCGAACCGCCAGTGAAGCTCTGCCAGGAGAGGTGAGTCCTTGGGGATCTCGAACGTCTCCGCGAAGTGCTGGGTGAGCGCCGGCCGCGTGGCGTCGAGGTAGCTCGATACCCACTCGGAGCGCAGATCGTCTTGTTCCTGCTTGCGTCGCTGCTCTTCGGCCTGAGCGGCGCGGCGCTCTTCGGCCGCTGCGGACGTGGCCAGGTTCTCGAGGCTGCTGTGATCGAGACCGGCGATGAACCGGGCTCGTCGCTCACTCTTGCTTGCCGCGATCCCGTCGAAGTTTTCGGTCATCGTTCCTCCATCTGTCCGGGGTTCACTTGCACGCGGACCATAGGCCCGCCCCTGCAGCTGCAGCCGCCTCCTGAGCGGCTTTGTAGGCGTCCTGGCCGCCGTAGGGCTCGTCGTAGGTGTACTCGTACCCCATGCCCGCGGCGATCGCTTCCTTAGCGATGCTGCGGTCGTCGACGAGCACATGCCGCAGTAGCCGCCCGTACCTGTCGACGTCATCTTGGCTGGTGTCGGGGTAGATCGTCACGGTGCGGCCGTACAGGGCCGCGTTGACGTACTCGCGCGCTTCCTGGGCGTAGCACTCGTCAGCGGCGCCGTCGCGGCCGATCTCGGGGGTGTCTATCCCGATGATCCGCACCCGCTCAGTTCCGCCGGCTGCCCAGATCTCGATGGTGTCGCCATCGATGACGGCGGTGACCTCAGCGCTGTGGCCCATCACGACGTCGCCGCTTGACGGCGCGGGCTCGGCCGCGGGGGTGCATCCGGCGAGAACGATCGTGAGGACGGGGGCGGCGATGATGCGTTTCCGGGGGGTGTTCGGCATCGTCTCGTCCCGCCCTCAGCTGGCGAGTTGCTGCACTCGCTGGTAGCTCACGCCGATGACGGCCGCTGCGGCTTCGAGGGGGTATCCCTGTTCCCGGAGCGCGTGTGCGGCCTCTCGGCGCAGCTGCGCCCCGCGCGCCCGGGCAGCGTTGCCCTCTTCCTCGGCTTTGTCGCTGGCGCGCACGAGTTCCACGATCTCATCGGGTGCCGCGACGGTGACCTCGACCGCCACCTGGTCGGGCTCGACGTCGAGCCAGGCGGATGCCAGATCGTTTGCGGCGCGGCGGATGCCGCGG
>NZ_JAQZCH010000021.1 GCF_028737325.1 Microbacterium thalli
GCCACGGCGATCACTGGCTCGCCGCATCCCGCTACGTGCGAGCGCACGAGGGTGACTGGGCCGGGGCGCTCAACGCGCACGCGCTATGAGACACCGAGGATGCTGCGCAGAGCCTCCGTATAATCCTCGAACGCGCGGCGTCCCTCTTTCGTCAGGGACAGATAAGTGACCGGCGTTCGCCCCCGATGGGTCTTCTCGACCGTGAGGTAGGAGGCCTCCTCGAGCTTGCGCACATGAGTGGAGAGGTTGCCGGCTGTCATGTCGAG
>NZ_JAQZCH010000005.1 GCF_028737325.1 Microbacterium thalli
CCCGGTCCACACGACCAGCCCGTACCGCACCAACTCCGCGTGCAACGACGCCACCTCGGCCCGAACCCGCGCCACCGCGACCTCGGCCTTGACGCCGTCGACATACTCGCTGCTGATCGCTGCGTTGCGTGCCACTCGAGTGCTCCTTCGCCCACCACCGTCGGCGGGCCTCGATCGTGTGCGGTCGATGTGACCGTTCACATTGCGAAACTATAGCCACCGCACGGACCGGGCTGTCAACTCCTGGCGTGTCTCGGATCGGTAACGGCGGCTCAGCGCCGCGGACCGGCCGACGAGCGGACCACGAGCTCGGGCAGCAGGATCGGCTGATCGACCTCGCCTTCACCCTGGCCGAGCAGCAGGTCGACGCAACGCCGGCCCAGCTCCGCGAAGTCCTGGCGCACAGTCGTCAGCGGCGGCCAGAAGTGCGCCGCCTCGGGGATGTCGTCGAACCCCACGATGCTGATGTCGCGCGGACAGTCCAGTCCCTCGTCGCGGATGGCGTGCAGCAGGCCCAGGGCCATCTGGTCGTTCGACGAGAAGATCGCGGTGAAATCGCGGACCCGGAGCAGCTCACGCCCCGCGTAGTAGCCGAACTCCGCCGTCCAGTCCCCGAGCACGGGTGCCGTTGTCGGGATGTCGGAATCGCTCATCTCCTCGAGGAAGCCCCGCATTCGCGCTTCGGCCTCGATCCAGTCCTGCGGACCGGCGATGTGGTAGATCGACCGATGTCCGAGTTCGATGAGGTGCCGGGTGGCCAGGCGCGCCCCCGCGATCTGGTCCACCGACATGGCGTGGCCGGGATCGACCTCCGTCGACTGCAGCGTGACGTACGGGATGCCGATCGATTGCGCCGCGATCGCGCGGATCACCCGCACCTGCGGTGCGATGACGACGAGGCCCTCGACCGCTTGGGCCACGAGGTGGGCCAGGCCCGCCTGGATGGAGCTCGGCTCGGCGGCATCCACGTTCGCGGTCGTCACCCAGTAGCCCCGGGCCCGCGCGGCCGCCTCGATGGCCGCAATCGAGGATGCCGGACCGTACTGCGTCGCCGACGAGGTCAACACCCCGATCGTGTGCGATCGACTCGTGACCAGCGCCCGTGCCGCCCGGTTGGGGCTGTAGTCGAGCTCGACCATGACGGCGAGCACGCGTTCCTTGGTCTCGGCGCGGATGCTCGGGTGGTTGTTGAGCACGCGCGAGACCGTCTGGTGCGACACGCCCGCCAGCCGCGCGACATCGCGGATGCTGGGGCGACGGCCCGTGGCGTCCTCGCTCATGGTTCCTCCGGGCCGATGCGCACGTTCACATCGACTCCAGCCATTATGCACTGGCGTGTCCCCAGAGCAGCGCGAATCCCGATGTGACAGTCACACACCGCGGCGCGGCGCCCGATGTGACGACCGCGCGAACGTCACACGGCACGGCGAGCCTAAGCTGGCGCCATGTCCGACCTCGGCCGGTTCCTGCCCCTCAGCCAACGCACCCCGGATGGCGACGCGCGCGTCTCGTCCGACCGCCGCGAGCAGCTCGCCGCCGTCGTGCGCCTCGCCGCCGGTCGCCTCGCCGAAGCCGCACCCGATGACGCCCGCGCGTTCGCTCGCGACGCCGGCCTCGCCCGTGACCTCGACGACGGCGCCGAGGCGGATCTGCACCGCCTGGCGGCCGCGATCGCAACGGGTCAGCGGCGCACCATTCGAGACCTCACGGCCGCGGTGCGGGCGTACCTCGCTCTCGCGGGCGCGGAGGAGGCGCCGCTCCCCTCGGACATCTCGGGCGCGGTGGCGCTGCACGCGTCGGCGTCCGCTCCCTTCGCGCGTCGCGCTGCGATCTCGGGTCACACGGTGCGGGCCTCGGATGCCGGATGGTCCTTCGGCCGCGGTCCCGAGATCACCGCGACAGCCGACGCCATCGTGGCCTTCCTGACCGGTGTGAGCGACACTCCGCCGCGCCGCCCGCCGCGAGTCTGATCAGTCGCGCGCAGCGTGGCTAGGCTCGCGGTATGACTGATCAGACGACCCCCGAGCACTCCACCGCCGGCCTGCGCTGGGGCATCCTGGCGACGGGCGGGATCGCCCATTCCTTCACGCGCGACCTGGTCACCGCGGGCCGCGACGTCGTCGCCGTCGGCTCGCGCAGCGACGAGTCCGCGTCGCGCTTCGCCGCCGAGTACGGCATCCCGCACGCCCACGGCTCGTACGAGCAGCTGGCCGCCGACCCGGATGTCGACATCATCTACGTCGCGACGCCGCATCCCGCCCACCGCGACGCGGCGGCTCTCGCCATCCAGCACGGCAAGCACGTGCTGGTCGAGAAGCCGTTCACGCTGACCCGCGACGAGGCCGTCGTCCTGCGCGATCTCGCGGCGGACGCCGGGGTGCTGGTCATGGAGGCGATGTGGACGCGCTACCTGCCGCACATGGTCCGCCTGCGCGAGATCGTGGCGTCGGGCACCATCGGCGAGGTGCGCACGCTCTTCGCCGACCACACGCAGAGCATCACGGATGACCCGACCCACCGGCTCAACGACCTCGCCCTCGGCGGCGGGGCACTGCTCGACCTCGGCATCTACCCGGTCTCGTTCGCGTGCGACGTGCTCGGCATCCCGACGCAGGTGCGCGCGCTCGGTCGACTGCAGGAGACCGGCGCCGACAGCGAGGTCGCGACCGTCATGACCCACGCCTCCGGCGCCGTCTCGACGACGGTGTCGTCGTCGCGTGCCGCCGGGCCCAACACCGCTCACATCGTGGGGACGGCCGGCCGCATCGACATCTCCGGCGTCTGGTACAGCGCGACCGACTTCCGCGTCACCGGCGCCGACGGCACGGTCATCGAGGAGTACCGCACGGAGATCCAGGGGCGAGGCATGCAGTTCCAGGCGCTCGAGGCCGAGGCGCTCGTCGCCGCCGGGCGGATCGACGGCGACATCCTGCCAATCGCCGAGACAGTCGCGATCATGGGCGTGCTCGACGACATCCGCGCGCAGATCGGCGTCCGCTACCCGCAGGAGAGCTGAGCGCGACGAACGGGGGCGGTGTGCATGGCGCACCGCCCCCGTTCACGCGTTCAGGCCCGCTGCGCGCTCAGGCCGCGAACGGCACGACGCCCAGCACGACCCCGACCGCGAGCATCACCAGCGACACGACGGTCGCCCGCCACAGCACCTTCTTGTGGTGGTCGCCCAGGTTCACGTTCGCGAGCGACACGAGCAGCAGGATGGCCGGCACCAGGGGACTCTGCAGGTGCACCGGCTGGCCGGTGATCGAGGCACGCGCCATCTCGACCGGTTCGATGCCGTAGGCCGCTGCGCTCTCGGCCAGGATCGGCAGAATGCCGAAGTAGAAGGCGTCGTTGGACATGAAGAACGTGAACGGGATCGACAGCACGCCCGTGATCACGGCGAGGTGCGGTCCGAGCTGTGAAGGGATCACCTCGGTGACCCAGGAGGCCATCGCCGCGACCATCCCGGTGCCGTTGAGGACGCCGACGAGCACGCCGGCGGCGAGCACCATCGACACGACGCCGACGATCGAGGGGGCATGCGCGACGATCTCGTCCGCCTGCTGCTTGAGCTTCGGGAAGTTGATCAGCAGTGCCAGGGACGCGCCGACCATGAAGACGTAGGCGAGCGGGAACAGGTCCAGGACGAGCAGCACCATCACCGCGAGGGTGAGCACGAGGTTCACCCACACCAGGCGCGGACGCAGCGTCGCCCGGTTCGGGTCGAGCATCGTGTCGGCCATGGCCGTGTCGCGCTCCTCGACCCACTGCGCCGCCGGAACGGGCCGACGTCCGCGAACCGTCACGACGTTGCCGGTCCGCAGCGTCGCGAGGGCGCCGGGGCGGGGATCGGCGCCACGGAACAGCTTCGGGCCGCCGAACATGCCGTCGCCGCTGCCGAGCTTGGAGGTGTCCACGTTGCCCGCGAGGCGACGGCGCTCCGACAGGCCGAGGAACCAGGCGAAGGTCAGCGACACGACGATGCCCGCTGCCAGCGAGGGCAGCATCGGCACGAACACATCGGTGGGCTGCAGGCCGAGTGCCGATGCCGCGCGCACGGTCGGCCCGCCCCACGGCACGATGTTCATCGTTCCGTTCATCAGGCCCGCGACGCATGTCAGCACGACGGGACTCATGCCCAGACGCAGATAGATCGGCAGCATCGCCGAGGTCGTGATGATGAAGGTGGTCGAGCCGTCGCCGTCGAGCGAGACGACCCCCGCGAGCACAGCCGTCCCGAGGACGACCTTGGCGGGATCGTCGCGGAGCAGCCGGGTGATCGCGCGGATCAGCGGGTCGAACAGGCCGACGTCGATCATGATGCCGAAGTACATGATCGCGAACATCAGCAGCGCCGCGGTGGGCGCCATGCTGCCGATCGCGTCGATGATCATGTCGCCGAGTCCGAGTCCGGCACCCGCGAACAGGCCGAAGACGGTCGGCACGAGGATGAGGGCGACCATGGGGGTGAGCCGCCGGGTCATGATCAGCGCCATGAAAGTCAGCACCATGGTGAAACCGAGGGCGACCAGCACGCCCTCGGGCGGCAGGAAGGCGAGCTCGTAGCCCTCCTCCGCCGCGGCTGCGGCGGGGACGAGGGTAGCGGTGGGGGTCATGTCGACTCCTTCGTCGGCGGGGCACCGGCCAGCGGTCCGATCGGATGAGCGTAGGTCCGGTGCGCACCGCGGCGCGCGCTTGGGCGCATTCCCGCGACTTGAGCGCGTAGCGTGTGTTCTGCGCATTCTGCGCGGGACGGATGGAGGACGGATGCGGTTCACCACGCGCTTGTTCCTCGTCCAGCTGTCCGTCGTCGTGGCGGTTCTCGTCGTGTGCACGGCAGCGTTCGCCGTCATCGCGGTCGGCCAGGTCCGTGCCGCGGCCGAGCAGAACGCCCTGAACATCGCACGCTCGGTCGCCGCGAGCCCCGACGTCCGCTCGAGCGTCGCCGCCTGGTCCGCCGACCCCGGAACCCCGGATGCCGCCGCCCTCGTCGACGGCACACTGCAGCGCACCGCGGCGGCGGTCGCCGAACGCACCGATGCGCTCTTCGTCGTGATCACCGACGACCACGGCATCCGTCTGGCCCATCCCCGCCCCGAGCGACTCGGGCAGACCGTGTCGACGCCGTTCGCCCGGGTGCTGGCCGGCGAAGAGGTCGTCGACTGGGAGGTCGGCACCCTCGGCCGCTCGGCACGCGCGAAGGTTCCGGTGCTCCCGCCGGGGGGTGGGCCGGCGGTCGGCGAAGTCAGCGTCGGCTTCGAGGAGGGCAGCGTGCTCGACGACCTCCCGGCCGTCCTGATGGCGATCGGGGTGGCTGCTGTCGCCGCTCTGGCCCTCGGGATCGGCGCGGGCACCGTGCTGCGCCGGCGGTGGGAGAGGGCGACGCTCGGCTTGCAGCCCGAGGAGCTCACGGCCCTCGTGCAGCAGCAAAGCGCCGTCCTCGATGGGGTCGGCGACGGCGTGCTCGCTTTGGACGAGAACGGCGTCGTCCGCGTCTGCTCCGACACGGCCGCGCGGCTGCTCGGAGTGACCGACCCGGTCGGGCGACCCCTGGACGCGCTCGACCTGCCGGTGGATGTGCGTGCGGCGATCTCTGCGGGACTGCCGGTTCTCCGTGTGGCGGTCGGTGACCGCATCGTCGCGGTCGATGTGCATCCGGTCCGCCACGGCGGCCGGGCGCTCGGCGACGTCGTGGTCGTCCGCGACCAGACCGACGTGGCCGAGCTCAACGAGCAACTCGCCTCGGTGCAGACGGTGACGGGCACGCTGCGCGTGCAGCGTCACGAGTTCTCGAACCGGCTCCACGTCGCGGCCGGCCTCATCGACGCGGCACGCGTGGACGAGGCGCGCGCCTTCCTCGACGAGCTGCTGCAGCGCGGCAGCGTCCCGACCACCGTCACCGACATCGAACGCGTCGACGACCCGTTCCTCCAGGCGCTGCTGCTCGCGAAGGGCACCGATGCGGCTGCGCGCGGCGTCGCCCTCCGCGTCGGCGCCGAGACGCTGCTGCTGGGCTCCCTCGTCCGGGTGGAGGATGCCGCTGCGGTCCTGGCGAACCTACTCGACAACGCCATCGCGGCGGCCCAGCACGGCGGTGAGCCCCGCTGGGTCGAGACGACTCTGCTCAGCGACGGCGACGCGCTCGTCGTCACCGTCGCCGACTCCGGGCCCGGAGTGCCGCCGGGGCGCGATGTCTTCGCCGCGTCCCCCGGTCCGGCCGACGATCGCGTCCGCGGGCGGGGCATCGGGTTGCCTCTCTCACGTGAGCTCGCACGGCGCCGGGCCGGCTCGGTCTGGATCATCGATCCCGGCGGCAGCGGCGCCGGAGCGGTGTTCGCCGCGCGGCTGCCCGGCGTCCTGCGCCCTCACACCGCACCGGACCGCGGTACCGCTCCCCCAACCGCACCCGAGGAGACGACCCGATGACTTCCCCCTTGCGCGTCCTCGTCGTCGACGACGACTTCCGCGTCGCCGGTCTGCACCGCGACGCCGTCGACGCCGTGCCCGGTTTCCGCGCTCTCGAACCGGAACGATCGATCGCGGGTGCACGCGCTGCGATCGCAGCGGAGCGGCCCGACCTCGTCCTCATCGACAACTACCTGCCGGACGGCGAAGGCGTGGATCTCGTGCGCACGACCGACGTCGACGCTCTTGTGTTGTCGGCGGCGACCGATGCGACGACCATCCGTCGCGCCCTGCGGGCGGGCGCGATCGGCTATCTCGTCAAGCCGTTCGATGCGCGTTCGCTGCGGGAGCGACTCGAACGGTACGCGCGCTACCGCAACGTGCTGGATGCCGCCGAGCTCGAGCAGGACGACATCGACCGCGCGTTGGCCATTGCTCACGGCGAGCCTGCGACGACGACCCGATTGGCGACCGAGCAGCTGGTGCTCGCGACCCTCGGTGCCGGCGAGGCGTCCGCCGGCGAGGTGGCCGACGCGTGCGGCATCTCACGCGCGACCGCGCAGCGCCACCTCGCCGCCCTCGCCGCGCGCGGCATCGTCGAGGTGCGGCTGCGGTACGGCTCGACGGGCCGACCGGAGCACCGCTACGCCGCGTCGCGCGGCTGACGCGTCGACCACCAGGCCCACGCGACGAGCACCGGCTGGAAGAACAGGCGGACGAAACGCCGGCGGTCGGTGTCGAGACCGAAGGCGCTGCGCTGCTTGCGCCACTGGTCCACGTTCCCCGGGAAGACCGCGACGAAGAACGCCGCCAGCAGGGCGCCGACGCGCTCGCGCTCCCGCGGCAGCCCCAGCAGGGCGGCGCCGAACAGCGCCTCCACCGCTCCCGACGCGACCACGACGCCGTCGCGGTCGATGGGGAGCCTGTCGACGACGAGGTCGGGCACTTGCGCCTGGAAGTCGCGTCGTGCCCAGAAGAGGTGGCTCACACCGGCGAAGATCATCCCGCCGGCGAGCAGCCAGCGCAGCGCAGTTCTCATGCCTCTATTGTGGGGCGCCGCCCGGCGGCCGTCTCCGGGTTGCGTCCCGCCCGCACTAGGCTTACCGGGTGTCCGGCCCGTTCGATCTCTCGCTGCTGAGACGGTGGCCTGACGTCGAGGCACCCGGCCTCGTGGCCGCTGACGCCGCCGACCGGCTGATCCTCGACGAGTCGGCATCCGCTCGTGCCGAGATCGGACCGGGCGAGCTGGTGGTCATCGGTGATGCCTACGGTGCACTGACGCTCGGCGCCGCGAGCGACGGGGCCGACGGCATCCGAGTGCATCAAGACGCCCTGAGCGGGGAGGCCGCGCTGGCGGCCAACGCCCGGCAGTGGGCACCCGAGGCTCGGTTCGCCTCGATGGGTCTGGACGCCGAACTCGTCTCGGGGGCACGAGTCGTGCTGCTCCGCTTGCCGCGCTCGCTCGACGCCCTCGCCGACATCGCCGCGACGGTGGCGTCTGCCGCCGCCCCCGATGTCGTCGTGTTCGCCGGGGCGCGCGTGAAGCACATGGCCCTCGCGATGAACGACGTGCTGCGCACGACCTTCGAGCGTCTCGACGTGACGCATGCGCGAGACAAGTCGCGCGTGCTCATCGCCCAGACGCCGCGTGCCGTCACTCCGCCGGAGCCTCGCGCGGGCCGCGTGGACGGGCTGGAGATCCGCGCCTACGGCGGCGCGTTCGCCGGGGCGCGGATCGACATCGGCACGCGCCTCCTGCTGCAGCATCTTCCGGGGGACGCCCCCGCCGGAACGGCCGATGACCCGTGGATCGACTTCGCATGTGGGACCGGGGTCGTGGCCTCCGCCTGGGCCACACGGCATCCGGACGTCCACGTCTACGCGTCGGACCAGTCCGCCGCCGCCGTGGCCTCAGCGCGAGCCACCGCCATCGCGAACGGCGTGGCGGATCGCGTCACCGTCGTGCGCGATGACCTGCTGTCCCGACGCACCGACGCCAGCGCCTCGCTCATCGCGCTCAACCCGCCGTTCCACTCCGGCTCGGCCGTGAGCGATCGCGTCGCCCCGCGCCTGTTCGCCGACGCGGCGCGCGTGCTGCGACCGGGCGGCGAGCTGTGGTGCGTGTGGAACTCCGCGCTGCGATACCGGCCCGTGCTCGAACGCCTCGTGGGGCCGACGCGTCAGATCGCCCGTGACCCCAAGTTCACCGTCACGGTCTCGCGGCGCCGCTGAGCGCCGCCCGTGCCGGGGTCAGTGATAGCGGCCGCTGTACGCATTGATCGCCGGCTGACCGCCCAGGTGGGCATAGAGCACGTTCGCATCGGCGGGGATCTCACGGGTCGAGACGAGGTCGATGAGCCCCGCCATCGACTTGCCCTCGTAGACAGGGTCGAGGATGACCCCCTCGAGCCGTCCCGTCAGCGAGATGGCCTCGTCGGTCGAGGCGACGGGGATGCCGTAGCGCTCCCCCGCCCAGCCTTCGAGCACCTGCACCTCGTTGTCGCGCAGCTCACGGCCCAGCCCGATCAGCTCTGCCGTGCGTCGCGCGATCCGCGTCACCTGGTCGCGCGTCTTCTCGATCGTCGCTGACGCGTCGATGCCCAGTACACGCCGCGGCCGGTCGCCGAAATTCTCCGCGAGGTCGGCGAACCCCGCGATCATCCCGGCGTGCGTCGAGCCGGTGACGGTGCACACGATGATCGTGTCGAAGAACACTCCAAGCTGCTCCTCCTGCATCCGCACCTCGTGCGCCCAGTTCGCGAACCCCAGTCCGCCGAGCCGGTGGTCGCTCGCGCCAGCCGGAATGGCGTAAGGAGTTCCGCCGGCGGCTTCGACGTCCGCGATCGCGTCCTTCCACGAATCGCGGAACCCGATATCGAACCCGTCCGACGACAGCCGGACATCCGCGCCCATAAGGCGTGAGAGCAGGATGTTGCCGACGCGGTCGTTGACGGCATCCGGCCAGTCGACCCAGTTCTCCTGCACCAGCACGGCCTTCATGCCCAGGTGCGCGGCGACGGCAGCGACCTGACGCGTGTGGTTCGACTGGATGCCGCCGATCGACACCAGCGTGTCTGCGCCCTGCGCGAGAGCATCCGGCACGAGGTATTCGAGTTTGCGCGTCTTGTTGCCGCCGTAGGCGAGGCCGCTCGACACGTCCTCGCGCTTCGCCCAGATGCGCGCGCCACCCAGGTGCGCCGAGAGGCGATCGAGCGGATGGATCGGGCTCGGACCGAAGGTGAGCGGATGGCGCGGGAAATCGGCGAGGGTCATGGTGATCGTCCTAGAGGTCGGTGGAGCTCGCGGTGGAATCGGGGTGCGACAGCAGCCGCTCGAGAGTGAGCCAGTTCTGCTGCGTCGCGGCGGCGGCGCCGGCGGCATCCCCGGCCGCGGCGAGTTCGATGATGCGCGCGTGGGCCGCCACGGAGTCGCGACCGGCGAGACTGGAGAACCGGGAGCGCTCGAGGCGCCGCAGCAGCGGCGTGACCTGTTCGAGCAACCCCGGAAGCAGCGGGTTCGCGCTCGCGGCGACCAGCACATCGTGGAACGCGTCGTCCGCGGCGAGGGCCTCATCCACCGAGCCCTCACTGAGAGCGATGGTGAAGCGCTCGTTGGCGAGCCGCATGGCCTCGACATCGTTCGCTGTCAGCTGCGGCACCCCGTCGTGGGCGGCGAGAGCGTGGAGGGATGCCGCGATACGCTGCGCCGCGAACGCGTCGCGCTCGTCGAGCGGCGCGACCTCCGTGGCCTTCGCACGGCGCGTCCGTACGAGTCCCGCGACCTCCAGCCGTGCGATGGCTTCGCGGATCGGAGTGCGGCTCACGCCGAGCCAGTCTTCGAGCTCCTGGTCGCGCAGTCGCTGCCCCGGAGCGAGCGATCCGCTGACGATCGCGTCACGGATCGCCGTGTACGCGTGGTCGCGCAGCGAGACGGGGCGGTCGAGAGGGGCCAGCGGCATGCAATATATTGCACACGAAAAAGCTGTCAGGGTCAAATCGTTGCCGAACCGGGGCGACGACCCTCACGGCCGGCGCCCGGGCACGAAAAAGGGCCACCCAACATTGGGTGGCCCTCTTACGAAAGAAGTCCGGCGGTGTCCTACTCTCCCACAGGGTCCCCCCTGCAGTACCATCGGCGCTGTGAGGCTTAGCTT
>NZ_JAQZCH010000010.1 GCF_028737325.1 Microbacterium thalli
CCGGCGGTCGTCGGTGGTCTGTCCGTAAACGTTCTGGTACCGGTCGTAGAGCTTGTCGATCGACTCCTGCGGGATCGGGATCACCTCACCCGCCTGCCGGGCGATATGCACCGTGCGGGCGACGTCCTCGACCATCACCGCGGCCTTGACCGCATCCTTCGCACTCGACCCGATCGTGAACGGCCCATGGTTCCGCATCAACACCGCCCGAG
Organism: Microbacterium thalli; assembly: GCF_028737325.1. Classification (GTDB taxonomy): domain Bacteria; phylum Actinomycetota; class Actinomycetes; order Actinomycetales; family Microbacteriaceae; genus Microbacterium; species Microbacterium thalli. Next base: position 213 of record NZ_JAQZCH010000010.1, read on the forward strand.
AACGATGCCCCCGCAACGTCTCCACGATGCCCCGACCGATCGAGTCATCACCGATGATCGCGAACGGCCCCACCGGGACCGGACCCCCGAACTCATCAGCCATCGCCGTGATCACACACGGGATCTCCTCACCCCGCGCCGCCCACGCCACCGCATACGTCGAATGCGTGTGCACCACACCACCCACCTCGGGCATGTTCCGATACACATACGCATGAGCAGCCGTATCACTCGACGGAGCCCGATCACTACCCGGCGTGCCCGGCACCACATTGCCGTCCAGATCGCACACGATCATGTTCTCCGGAGCCAGATCGTCATACGACACCCCCGACGGCTTGATCACGAACAGATCAGC
>NZ_JAQZCH010000022.1 GCF_028737325.1 Microbacterium thalli
GCCAGGGTCGCGAATACCAGGCCGACATAGCCAAACACCGGCTTGCGACTGAACACTGGCAGCACCTCAGTGATGATGCCAAAGAACGGCAAGGCGATGACGTACACCTCCGGGTGCCCGAAGAACCAGAAGAGGTGCTGCCACAGGATCGGGCCACCATTCGCAGCGTCGAAGATATGGGCTCCCAGAGCCCGATCAGCCTCGAGAACGAGCAGACCAGCCGACAGGACTGGGAAGACGACCAGCACCATGATCGAGGTG
>NZ_JAQZCH010000006.1 GCF_028737325.1 Microbacterium thalli
GTATGGTTGTGAAGTTGCCCTCTGGGCTGGCTGTGAGGCTGGTTGGGGGAGCGTCCGATCCTTGAGAACTCAACAGCGTGCACTTGTCAAATGCCAAATAACCTCGACTCCACTTCGGTGGGGTGAGATTCCTTTGGATCAAAGACCTTCCCTTTGGGGGAGGCAACGGATAGTCAGCAATGATTTATCTCTTTGGTCAGCATCAAACTCGCTGCTCTGGTCTTTTTCCGACTGGTCGCAGCAAATTTTCTTTACGGAGAGTTTGATCCTGGCTCAGGATGAACGCTGGCGGCGTGCTTAACACATGCAAGTCGAACGGTGAAGCAGAGCTTGCTCTGTGGATCAGTGGCGAACGGGTGAGTAACACGTGAGCAATCTGCCCCTGACTCTGGGATAAGCGCTGGAAACGGCGTCTAATACCGGATACGAGCTGCGATCGCATGGTCAGTAGCTGGAAAGAATTTCGGTCAGGGATGAGCTCGCGGCCTATCAGCTTGTTGGTGAGGTAATGGCTCACCAAGGCGTCGACGGGTAGCCGGCCTGAGAGGGTGACCGGCCACACTGGGACTGAGACACGGCCCAGACTCCTACGGGAGGCAGCAGTGGGGAATATTGCACAATGGGCGAAAGCCTGATGCAGCAACGCCGCGTGAGGGATGACGGCCTTCGGGTTGTAAACCTCTTTTAGCAGGGAAGAAGCGAAAGTGACGGTACCTGCAGAAAAAGCGCCGGCTAACTACGTGCCAGCAGCCGCGGTAATACGTAGGGCGCAAGCGTTATCCGGAATTATTGGGCGTAAAGAGCTCGTAGGCGGTCTGTCGCGTCTGCTGTGAAAACCCGAGGCTCAACCTCGGGCCTGCAGTGGGTACGGGCAGACTAGAGTGCGGTAGGGGAGATTGGAATTCCTGGTGTAGCGGTGGAATGCGCAGATATCAGGAGGAACACCGATGGCGAAGGCAGATCTCTGGGCCGTAACTGACGCTGAGGAGCGAAAGGGTGGGGAGCAAACAGGCTTAGATACCCTGGTAGTCCACCCCGTAAACGTTGGGAACTAGTTGTGGGGTCCATTCCACGGATTCCGTGACGCAGCTAACGCATTAAGTTCCCCGCCTGGGGAGTACGGCCGCAAGGCTAAAACTCAAAGGAATTGACGGGGACCCGCACAAGCGGCGGAGCATGCGGATTAATTCGATGCAACGCGAAGAACCTTACCAAGGCTTGACATATACGAGAACGGGCCAGAAATGGTCAACTCTTTGGACACTCGTAAACAGGTGGTGCATGGTTGTCGTCAGCTCGTGTCGTGAGATGTTGGGTTAAGTCCCGCAACGAGCGCAACCCTCGTTCTATGTTGCCAGCACGTAATGGTGGGAACTCATGGGATACTGCCGGGGTCAACTCGGAGGAAGGTGGGGATGACGTCAAATCATCATGCCCCTTATGTCTTGGGCTTCACGCATGCTACAATGGCCGGTACAAAGGGCTGCAATACCGCGAGGTGGAGCGAATCCCAAAAAGCCGGTCCCAGTTCGGATTGAGGTCTGCAACTCGACCTCATGAAGTCGGAGTCGCTAGTAATCGCAGATCAGCAACGCTGCGGTGAATACGTTCCCGGGTCTTGTACACACCGCCCGTCAAGTCATGAAAGTCGGTAACACCTGAAGCCGGTGGCCCAACCCTTGTGGAGGGAGCCGTCGAAGGTGGGATCGGTAATTAGGACTAAGTCGTAACAAGGTAGCCGTACCGGAAGGTGCGGCTGGATCACCTCCTTTCTAAGGAGCATCTGGCACTTCGGTGTCCAGGCCCCCGATCAGAGCGAATGTCTCTGCGGGGTGCTCATGGGTGGAACATTTGACATGGTGCGAAGGATGAAGGTTTCTTCTAGTACGCCGCTTGCGGTGGGAACGGGGGAGTTTTCGGGTGTCGCACCTGCACGCTGTTGGGTCCTGAGGGACCGGATGAGAGTCCGCAACCTCTGGGCCTTTTCTTCATGCTGCTGGTCAGTGTGGGGGGAGGGTACCGCCCGTACTTTGAGAACTACACAGTGGACGCGAGCATCTTCGATGCGACACCTTCGGGTGTTGTGTCGTGAAGATGATCTTAAAGATCATTAGTCAATTTTTTGACGATTCAACTCATGTGATTTCAAGTCTTTAAGAGCAAACGGTGGATGCCTTGGCATCTGGAGCCGAAGAAGGACGTAGCAATCTGCGATAAGCCTCGGGGAGTGGATAAGCACACTGTGATCCGAGGGTGTCCGAATGGGGAAACCCCGCTGGGCGGCGTGCCGACCTAGTGACTCCCGCCTGAATATATAGGGCGGGTAGAGGGAACGTGGGGAAGTGAAACATCTCAGTACCCACAGGAAGAGAAAGCAACCGCGATTCCGTTAGTAGTGGCGAGCGAAACCGGATCAGGCTAAACCTAGCGTGTGTGATAGCCGGCAGGCGTTGCACGTTGGGGGTTGTGGGACTTTTCTGATCATTCTGCCGAGTGGTCGACGTTACAAGAAGGTATAGACGAACAGGTTTGAATGCCTGGTCATAGAGGGTGCGAACCCCGTAGTCGAAATGCCTCTCTTGGCGTGAAGAGTATCCCAAGTAGCACGGGGCCCGAGAAATCCCGTGTGAATCTGTCAGGACCACCTGATAAGCCTAAATACTCCCAGATGACCGATAGCGGACAAGTACCGTGAGGGAAAGGTGAAAAGTACCCCGGGAGGGGAGTGAAATAGTACCTGAAACCGTTTGCTTACAAACCGTTGGAGCCTCCTTAGCAGGGGTGACAGCGTGCCTTTTGAAGAATGAGCCTGCGAGTTAGCGATACGTGGCGAGGTTAACCCGTGAGGGGTAGCCGTAGCGAAAGCGAGTCTGAATAGGGCGATTCAGTCGCGTGTCCTAGACCCGAAGCGAAGTGATCTATCCATGGCCAGGTTGAAGCGACGGTAAGACGTCGTGGAGGACCGAACCCACTTAGGTTGAAAACTGAGGGGATGAGCTGTGGATAGGGGTGAAAGGCCAATCAAACTTCGTGATAGCTGGTTCTCTCCGAAATGCATTTAGGTGCAGCGTTGCGTGTTTCTTGCCGGAGGTAGAGCTACTGGATGGCCGATGGGCCCTACAAGGTTACTGACGTCAGCCAAACTCCGAATGCCGGTAAGTGAGAGCGCAGCAGTGAGACTGTGGGGGATAAGCTTCATAGTCGAGAGGGAAACAACCCAGACCACCAACTAAGGTCCCAAAGCGCGTGCTAAGTGGGAAAGGATGTGGAGTTGCTTAGACAACCAGGAGGTTGGCTTAGAAGCAGCCACCCTTGAAAGAGTGCGTAATAGCTCACTGGTCAAGTGATTCCGCGCCGACAATGTAACGGGGCTCAAGCACGCCACCGAAGTTGTGGCATTGACATTATTGGTAGGCCTTCGTGGTCCAGCCGTGTTGATGGGTAGGAGAGCGTCGTGTGGCCAGCGAAGCGGCGGTGTGAACCAGCCGTGGAGGCTACACGAGTGAGAATGCAGGCATGAGTAGCGAAAGACGTGTGAGAAACACGTCCTCCGAAAGACCAAGGGTTCCAGGGTCAAGCTAATCTTCCCTGGGTAAGTCGGGACCTAAGGCGAGGCCGACAGGCGTAGTCGATGGACAACGGGTTGATATTCCCGTACCGGCGAAGAACCGCCCAAGCTAATCCAGTGGTGCTAAGAGTCCTAACCCGGACTTGTTGATCCCTTCGGGGTGAGACGGTCCGGTCTAACGCTCGACCCCATGCTGGTGCGGCTAGCGTATTAACAGGTGTGACGCAGGAAGGTAGCCCAACCCGGGCGATGGTTGTCCCGGGGCAAGTGCGTAGGCCGAGTCATAGGCAAATCCGTGACTCATACAGGCTGAGACACGATGCGGATAAAAAGTGGGTGATCCTATGCTGCCGAGAAAAGCATCGACGCGAGGTTCTAGCTGCCCGTACCCCAAACCGACTCAGGTGGTCAGGTAGAGAATACTAAGGAGATCGAGAGAATCGTGGTTAAGGAACTCGGCAAAATGCCCCCGTAACTTCGGGAGAAGGGGGGCCTTCCACTTATTAGGATTTACTCCGAAAGGGTGTGGAGGCCGCAGAGACTAGTGGGTAGCGACTGTTTACTAAAAACACAGGTCCGTGCCAAGTCGCAAGACGATGTATACGGACTGACGCCTGCCCGGTGCTGGAAGGTTAAGAGGACCGGTTAGCCGCAAGGCGAAGCTGAGAATTTAAGCCCCAGTAAACGGCGGTGGTAACTATAACCATCCTAAGGTAGCGAAATTCCTTGTCGGGTAAGTTCCGACCTGCACGAATGGCGTAACGACTTCCCAACTGTCTCAACCGCGAACTCGGCGAAATTGCACTACGAGTAAAGATGCTCGTTACGCGCAGCAGGACGGAAAGACCCCGTGACCTTTACTACAGCTTGGTATTGGTGTTCGGTGTGGCTTGTGTAGGATAGGTGGGAGACTTTGAAGCGGTGACGCCAGTTACCGTGGAGTCATTGTTGAAATACCACTCTGGTCACTCTGGATATCTAACTTCGAACCGTAATCCGGTTCAGGGACAGTGCCTGGTGGGTAGTTTAACTGGGGCGGTTGCCTCCCAAAAAGTAACGGAGGCGCCCAAAGGTTCCCTCAACCTGGTTGGCAATCAGGTGGCGAGTGTAAGTGCACAAGGGAGCTTGACTGTGAGACTGACAGGTCGAGCAGGGACGAAAGTCGGGACTAGTGATCCGGCAGTGGCTTGTGGAAGCGCTGTCGCTCAACGGATAAAAGGTACCTCGGGGATAACAGGCTGATCTTGCCCAAGAGTCCATATCGACGGCATGGTTTGGCACCTCGATGTCGGCTCGTCGCATCCTGGGGCTGGAGTAGGTCCCAAGGGTTGGGCTGTTCGCCCATTAAAGCGGTACGCGAGCTGGGTTTAGAACGTCGTGAGACAGTTCGGTCCCTATCCGCTGCGCGCGTAGGAAATTTGAGAGGATCTGACCCTAGTACGAGAGGACCGGGTTGGACGAACCTCTGGTGTGCCAGTTGTTCCGCCAGGAGCACCGCTGGTTAGCTACGTTCGGGATGGATAACCGCTGAAAGCATCTAAGCGGGAAGCCGGCCTCAAGATGAGATTTCCATGCCTTCGGGCGAGAGGCTCCCAGCCAGACTACTGGGTTGATAGGCCGGATGTGGAAGCGTGGTAACACGTGAAGCTGACCGGTACTAATAAGCCGATGACTTGATAACACACCGTTTTTGGTGCTTGCGTCCACTGAGTGGTTCTCGATGTACGGTCGAGAACCGCATAACGATCAATCGTTGTGCAGACTGAAACATCAATAGTGTTTCGGCGGCCATAGCGTGAGGGAAACGCCCGGTTACATTCCGAACCCGGAAGCTAAGCCTCACAGCGCCGATGGTACTGCAGGGGGGACCCTGTGGGAGAGTAGGACACCGCCGGACTTCTTTCGT
>NZ_JAQZCH010000011.1 GCF_028737325.1 Microbacterium thalli
CCTTACCAGCCCTTGACATGTCCAGGACCGGTCGCAGAGATGTGACCTTCTCTTCGGAGCCTGGAACACAGGTGCTGCATGGCTGTCGTCAGCTCGTGTCGTGAGATGTTGGGTTAAGTCCCGCAACGAGCGCAACCCCCGTCCTTAGTTGCTACCATTTAGTTGAGCACTCTAAGGAGACTGCCGGTGATAAGCCGCGAGGAAGGTGGGGATGGCGTCAAGTCCTCATGGCCCTTACGGGCTGGGCTACACACGTGCTACAATGGCGGTGACAATGGGATGCTAAGGGGCGACCCTTCGCAAATCTCAAAAAGCCGTCTCAGTTCGGATTGGGCTCTGCAACTCGAGCCCATGAAGTTGGAATCGCTAGTAATCGTGGATCAGCACGCCACGGTGAATACGTTCCCGGGCCTTGTACACACCGCCCGTCACACCATGGGAGTTGGCTTTACCTGAAGACGGTGCGCTAACCAGCAATGGAGGCAGCCGGCCACGGTAGGGTCAGCGACTGGGGTGAAGTCGTAACAAGGTAGCCGTAGGGGCC
>NZ_JAQZCH010000023.1 GCF_028737325.1 Microbacterium thalli
CTCGACCCCGCGATCGTCGACCGCCTCCGGGCGACCGAGACGTTCGATCAGGGACACGCGACGAGCGAGTATCTGGCCGCCGCCTGGCTCGACCAGGCCTGGCATCGGCTCTTCGTCGACGACGACGTGGACGACGTCGCGGCGTTCGAGGCCGCGGCGCTGGCAGACATCGGGCTCGACGACCCCGCCGTGCCGACGCGGTATTCGTCGACGTACTTCGCGCACGTGTTCTCCGGCGGTTACAGCGCGG
>NZ_JAQZCH010000024.1 GCF_028737325.1 Microbacterium thalli
GGAAGACGGTCGATCCGTAGGGTGACCGCGTGCGAGCAGCGGGCACGGCGGTCATTAGGCGCCCCGACGGGACAGGACCGCACTCGCGGTGCGCCAGAGAATGGCGAGATCCGAAGTCAGCGACCAGTTCTCGACGTAGGAGAGATCGAGGCGCACGGAGTCCTCCCACGAGAGGTCGCTGCGTCCGGAGATCTGCCACAGGCCGGTCATGCCCGGCCGGACGAGCATGCGCCGCCGGACG